>NZ_AEWF01000001.1 GCF_000190415.1 Candidatus Odyssella thessalonicensis L13 | reverse complement strand
TCCAGACATACTTACATTAAAGCCATTTGTATTAAGGGTGCCTGTGCTGGCCATGGTGACCGCATTTGCCAGGGTTAAAGCAGCTGTAGTTTGTAAAGTGCCACCATTAAAGATGAGATTGCCGGTTCCCAGATTATTAGCTGCACCAATACTTAAGGTGCCTCCAGCGGCTTCAGTGGCTCCCGTATGAGCAGCGGCATTGTTGCCGGATAAGGTGAGGGTTCCTGAGCCGGCTTTAGTTAAATTGCCCGCGCCGCTGAGTGCTCCTGAAATGGTCATATTAAAGCCATTGGTATTAAGCGTGCCGGAGCTGGCCATGGTAACGGCATTTGCCAGGGTTAAAGCAGCTGTGGCTTGTAAGCTTCCCCCATTAAAAATGAAATTACCTGTTCCTAAGTTATTTGCAGCTCCGATATTTAATGTACCTGCATTAACTTGGGTAGCGCCGGTATGAGCAGCGGCATTATTTCCAGATAAAGTAAGGGTGCCTAAGCCAGCTTTAATTAGGTTGCCCGACCCCGTAAATGCCCCGGACATAGCCACATTGAAGCCATTGGTGTCAACGGTACCAGCGCTAGTCAGGGTGATTCCTCTTGTCAAGGTTAAGTTAGCTGTGGTTTGTAAGGTGCCGCCATTAAAGATGAAATTGCCTGTGCCTAAATTATTGGCCGACCCAATGCTTAAAGCTCCAGCGTCGATCTGGGTGTCGCCGGTATGAGCAGCAGCATTATTACTGGATAAGGTCAGAATACCAAGGCCAGTTTTAGTAAGGTTCCCAGCACCGGTAAAAGCGCCAGACGCCGTCATATCAAAGCCATTGGTATTAATTGTGCCTCCTCCCGCCATCGTGACCGCATTCGCCAGGGTTAAAGCAGCCGAGATTTGTAAAGTGCCACCATTAAAGATAAGGTTGCCGGTGCCCAGATTATTGGCAGTGCTGAGACTTAGAGATCCGGCATCAATCTGGGTAGTTCCCGTATGAGCAGCGGCATTGTTGCCAGATAAGGTGAGGGTTCCTAAGCCAGCTTTAGTTAAATTGCCCGCGCCGCTGAGTGCCCCTGAAATGGTTACATTAAAGCCATTGGTATTAAGCGTGCCGGAACTGGTCATGGTGACCGTATTCGCTAGGGTTAAAGCAGCCGAAGTTTGTAAGCTGCCGCCATTGAAAATGAGATTGCCTGTTCCTAAGCTGTTCGCAGCTCCAATATTTAATGTACCTCCATTAACTTGGGTAGCCCCGGTATGGGCAGCAGCATTATTACCCGATAAGGTAAGGGTGCCTAAGCCAGCTTTAATTAGATTGCCCGTCCCTGTAAAGGCCCCCGACGCAGTCACATCAAAGCCATTGGTGTCAATGGTGCCAATCCCAGTCATAGTAACTGCCTTCGCCAGGGTTAAAGCAGCTGTGGTTTGTAAGGTGCCGCCATTAAAGATAAGATTGCCGGTGCCCAGATTATTGGCTGCTCCAATGCTTAGCGTTCCAGCGTTGATCTGGGTGGTGCCTGTATGGGCAGCGGCATTGTTGGCCGATAAGGTGAGGGTTCCTAAGCCGGCCTTAGTTAGGTTTCCAGCGCCGGTAAATGCCCCCGAAGCGATCACGTCAAAGCCATTAGTATTAATTGTGCCAGAGCTGGTCATCGTGACCGCATTCGCCAGAGTTAAAGCAGCTGTGGTTTGTAAAGCACCACCATTAAATATTAGATTGCCTGTGCCCAGGTTATTCGCCGCACCAAGACTTAGAGCACCAGCGTCGATCTGGGTGGCTCCCGTATGAGCTGCGGCATTATTACCGGATAAGGTTAGAATGCCCAGGCCGGCTTTAGTTAAATTGCCCGTGCCGCTGAGTGCGCCTGAAATGGTTACATTAAAGCCATTGGTATTAATTGTGCCAGAGCTGGTCATCGTGACCGCATTTGCCAGAGTTATAGCAGTTGCGGTTTGTAAGGTGCCGCCATTAAAGATGAAATTACCTGTTCCTAAGCTATTTGTAGCTCCTATATTTAATGTACCTGCATTAACTTGGGTAGCCCCGGTATGAGCAGCAGCATTATTTCCAGATAAGGTGAGGGTGCCTAAGCCCGCCTTAATTAGATTGCCTGCGCCAGTAAGTGCCCCCGACACAGTGACATCAAAGCCGTTAGTATTAATTGTGCCCGTGCTAGTCATGGTGACCGCATTCGTCATGGTTAAAGCAGCTGTCGTCTGTAAGGTGCCGCCATTAAAGATGAGATTGCCGGAACCTAGATTATTGGCTGCTCCAATGCTTAGAGCTCCGGCGTCGATCTGGGCAGCGCCTGTATGAGTGCCCGCATTGTTAGCCGATAGAGTGAGGGTGCCTAAGCCAGCTTTAATTAGATTGCCTGCGCCAGTAAATGTACCCGACGCAGTCACATCAAAGCCATTAGTATTAATTGTGCCCGTGCTAGTCATGGTGACTGCCTTCGCCAAGGTTAAGGCAGCTGTCGTCTGTAAGGTGCCGCCATTAAAGATGAGATTGCCGGAACCTAGATTATTGGCCGCCCCAATGCTTAGAGCTCCGGCGCCGATCTGAGTGGTCCCTGTATGAGTGGCTGTATTATTGGCCGATAAGGTGAGGATTCCTAAGCCGGCTTTAGTAAGGTTCCCAGCGCCAGTAAAAGCGCCTGAAGCCGTCACATCAAAGCCATTAGTATTAATGGTGCCAGCTCCCGTCATGGTGATCGCTCTTGCCATTGTTAAAGCGGCTGAGGTTTGTAGAGTGCCACCATTAAAGATTAGTGCTGCAGTGGTGACTCCCAGATTATTATTATTTGCGATCGATAAAATTCCCTGATTTATAGTGGTGCTTCCCGCATACATATTGGTTCCTTGAAGGATAAGTGTACCGCTACCATTCTTAATTAATGCAGTACCGCTGCCGCTACCGGCACCATAATTATTGCCCGATGGTAAAGAGTTCAAACTATCGTCTGCAATCGAATTTGCTATGGTCACAGTGTTGCCTGACGCAGGAGAAAATGTAACAGTACTACCTGCCATGAAGAATGCAGCGTCGCCTGTACGTGCTCCAGCTGCGCCGGCAGTTCCGCCAGTATTCGTGCCGCCCGTGCCAGCGGTGGTGGTGCTGCCACTTTCTGAAGAGGAGCCTTGTATTGTTAAACTGCCACCCTGACGAACAAATATTGCTCCCCCCAAAGCCGCACCGCCACCGCCGCCGGCACCATAGCTACTGCCCCCGTTACCACCACCTTGGCCGCCCGAAGCTTTACCGCCACCGCCACCGCCAAAGCCGCCACCACCGCCGCCTCTATTAGGGTTGGCACCGCCGCCGCCACCGCCAAATAGGCTGCCTGCGCCTGCCCCCCAGGTGCACCCAGCACCACCACCACCGCCAAAAGCTCCGCCCGTGCCTCCATCACCGCCACCATATGCTACCGGGTCTGACCCTATATCTCCGCCACCGCCGCCACCGCCACCGTAGCCACCGCCACCGCCGCCGCCATAATACCCATCAAAATTGAACGCATATCCTCCGCCAGCTCCCCCATAGCCATTGGCACCACTGGCGTCGGCGCCACCACCACCACCCCCGTAGCCGCCACCACCACCACCGCCGCCGTTATTGCCGCCACCACCACCGCCACCCGAACTACCTCCGGCACGGCCACCGTTACCTCCTGTGCCACCACCGCCTACGCCTCCTGCGCCGCTTGCTGATGACCCTGCGGCAGCTGCTGCGGTAGTGCCGAAGTTACCGGATCCATTTGTACCAACAGTGCTACTTGCCCCACCACCATTGCCACCTGCGCCGCCGTCGCCGCCACCACCGCCGCCACCTGCCACATTGCCAGCCCCACCATTACCACCATTGCCGGTTAAGCCACCACCGCCACCACCACCCCCTTTAGGTACGGTATTACCTACACTACCATTACCACCATTGCCTCCTAAACCGCCACCACCGCCGCCGCCATTAGCGCCACCATTGCCTCCCATCCCAGCCCCTCCGGTACCACCAACAGCAGCATTATTAGTGAATGTTACCCCATCCAAGACGACAGAGCCTGTATTGTTAACAAATAGGGCTCCTCCAGCTCCCAGTCCGCCCCCACCACCAACACCTCCGCTGCCACCATTACCCCCTTTAGCTCTGCCGTTCTGTAGGACAAGATTTTTCAAAGTGACAGTGTTTGCTGCCAGGCCTCCTACAAAGAAAATACGATATAAGTTGGCTCCATTAATAGTTGCTGTACCGGTATTGGCTCCGCTTCCATCAATGGTAATATTGCCAATAAGAGGAGGAAGAAAAGAACCTAAAGTGATTGCTGTGCTTACAGCACTTGTGAAATTAATTGTGCTCGATCCAGCTGCAGCATTGGCGCTTATGATTGCTTGCCTAAGGGAGCCCGCTCCAGAATCATTACTGTTACTTACAGTGAAAGTAGAGGAGGCATTGATTGCTGATACACTTAAGATTGTTATAGTACTAAGTCGACATATAAATCGAATAAAAGGAAGAATAGCGAAAGGTTTTAATTTCTTAAGTCTGAAATCTCTATGAAACATAAAGGAGAGGATATTCAAAGTTTAATTTAAATAATTGATTATATTAGTTTAATTTTTTATTCTTTTTTCCTAAAATCAAGTTAAATTTTTATATTATTAACAACATGGCTATGCTGAAACGGAGAGCAAACAGTAAAGAAGTATCAGCCGGAGCTAGAGTAAGGTTAGCTATTTTCTGAGGCCAGTTCAGGCTATTCTATAGAGGCGCTATAAGAGTTAACCTTTTATTATTTAGGTGGAGGGAAGGTGGTTCAATAGCCTTAAGAAAAGTCTTCTCCGCTCGAGACGATACTTTTCTTTAAGGTATAGGGATAGGCGAGATTATTCAACCAATCCAAAAACTTGGCGAGCAAAGGCTAAATAATCAGATTCTTCCTTTAATCCTTCATCGCGGCGCGAGCCTCCACCATGACCAGCTGACATGTTCATGCGCATAAGCGCTGGAAGCTGTCCAGTATTAAGCTCTCGCAGCTTGGCCATAAATTTAGCAGGTTCCCAATAGGTTACTCTTGGATCAGTAAGGCCTCCCGCAATATACATGGCAGGGTAAGCTTGGCACTGCATGTTATCATAGGGAGAATAGCTCAGCATATAGTCAAAGTATTCCTTGCTCTCAATCGGATTGCCCCATTCTTTAAACTCGCCGGGGGTGAGGGGAAGAGAGTCATCCAACATAGTATTCACGACATCGACAAAGGGGACAATGGCGAGGATGACTTTAAAAAGATCAGGGCGATGATTGGCAACATAGCCCATCAGCATTCCCCCCGCACTGCCGCCCATGGCGGCGATACTGCCCGGAGCTGTGTATCCTAGTTTGATTAACGTTTCTGCACAGTCAATATAGTCATGGAAGGTATTTTTCTTCTTAAGGTATTTACCGTCTAAATACCAATTATAGCCTAAATCGTCGCCCCCTCGAATGTGAGCAATGGCGTAGACAAAGCCATTATCCATCCAATGTAAAGCGCGGGAATTGAAATAAGGTGTAATGGCAATCCCATAAGAGCCATAGCCATATAGCAGTAGTGGGTTATCCTTTCCTGGTGTAAACTTATCTTTACGATAGACTAAAGAAATAGGCACTTTTACGCCATCACGCGCCTCCGCCCAGAGGCGATCGACATGGTAAAGCTCTGGATCAAACCCACTGCCAATCTCTTGGGTTTTTAATAACTTCTGGCTTAAGTCTTTAAAGTTAACTTCAAAGACAGAGGCCGGGCGCGCCAGAGAGGAGTAAGAATAACGGAACGTAGTATCCTCGTAAAATGTTGCTGCAATATCGGCATCATAGGCTGCATCTGGGAACTCAATGAATTTCAGTTCTTGTGACGTCGGCTCCATCACGGCAATTCTTTCCAAGCCATTTTTACGGAAGGAGAGCACGAAATGGCTCTCGTAAGGGACAAAGCCTGTAATATAGGCCGCAGGGTCATGGGGAATAATTTCCTCAAATGTAGGCTGCTCTTGGCTAACCAGTACCCGGACTAAGCGTTTATTTTCGCCTTTATCATTGGTCAGGATATAAAAGTATCCCTTATGGTGATCAATATCTAAATGGCGCTTTTCAACAGCGTCTAATAACTGGATGAGTTTGCGCTCCGGGTCTTTTAAGTCGATATAAGCGACAGAATCATCTTCTTTCGAGCTGGATTGGATAAAAAGGTAACGCTTGTCAAAGGATTTATGCAGACCTAGACTACGGATATCCTCGGATTCTTCCCTAATTAACTGATCTGAGGCTGCATCGGTGCCGAGGCGATGAAAGAGTATCTTTTTAACGCGCCATTCAGGGGTGTATTGACTGTAATAAAAGCCGCTGTTATCGTCCAACCAAGCCGTGGACGCGACACTGTCAATAGTATCTGTTAGCTGTTCACCAGTAAAGAGGTTGCGAATCTTAAGGGCGTAAAATTCATTGCCGGTGGTATCTTCTAAGTAAATTAAAAACTGACCATCCAGGGTAACATTTAAGCCTGTGGCTTTATAAAAATTGTAATCGGTAGCTTCCTTGTTGGCATCGAAGTAAACTTCTTCTGTGCCGTCTAGTCCCTTTTTGCGTAAGCGAACTGGATAATTCTGGTCTTTTGTTTGTCGGTTATAGTAATAATAGTCGCCATATTTAGAGGGCACACTTTCATCCACATCAGGAATATAACCTTTCCGCTGTTGGAAGAGGCGTTCACGTTCCGCTTGCAAAGGTGTCATAAACGCATCATGATAAGCATTTTCCGCCTTAAGGTAGGCCATGATTTCAGGGTCTTTAACACCATCTTGAGGATCGTGCCATTCAGGATCCCTTAGCCAAGCATAATCATCGGCCAAGGTAGCACCATGGATGGTACGAGAAGTTGGCCTTTTCTCAGCCTGAGGAATCGGCATAGAGCTCATAGTAGTGAAAGGAGTGGATGCAGATAATTTATTTTCTTTAGTCATGTCTAAACTTAAGCCTTGCTGAAAAGTTGCTGTTATTAATAAGCTACACAATATAACGTTTTTTTGCATCCTGATCCTCCCTAAATTTTTCTCATTTCTCTCTTCCATCATCAGTGGGCGACAATAAATATGGCAATAGGGCGATTAACTCCTTAAAAATGCGTTAATTTTTTAAGGGGAGGGGGAAGGGGGGCTGTGATGTCAGTATTATCTTTTTTGAATTTTTATAAAAAAACTTGTTGCAAACGGATTGCAGGTTTGGCTATAAATACATTTATCAAGTTTGCTTAAACGCGCCCATAGCTCAATTGGATAGAGCGTCAGACTACGGATCTGAAGGTTAGGAGTTCGACTCTTCTTGGGCGCGCCATTTTATTCTGGTCGATTTAATGGCCATAAATATTTCTCCCTTACTCTCCATTAAAAAAATTTATGATGATGCTGGATTTCCTTTGCGTTTTGTTGGCGGGTGCGTCCGTGATACTTTATTAGGTTTGACGCCTAATGATATCGATCTGGCCTCGCCACTGCCGCCCGAACAAGGATTAGCCCTTTTAGCAGCGCAAGGCTATACCGTGATCCCGACGGGTATGGAGCACGGTACATTTACCTTAGTTATAGATAAGGTCCCTTATGAAATCACCACCTTACGTCGTGACGTGGCCACTGATGGCCGACGCGCGACGATTGCTTATACCGATAAGTGGGAAGAGGATGCAGCACGACGGGATTTTACTATTAATGCCCTGTATATGGATTTCGATGGCACTATTTATGATTATGCCAACGGGCAACAAGATCTTAAAAAAGGAACGGTGCGCTTTATTGGTCAGGCGGCCGATCGAATCCAAGAAGATTACTTAAGAATTCTGCGATTTTTCCGGTTCCATCAGCGATTTTCAAAGCAGCCGGTTTCCTGTGAGTTGAAAGCTATCTTCCAGAAGTTTTCGCCTCAGATTAAAACCTTATCTGCCGAACGGATAACAAAGGAATTTCTGCTGTTGCTAGAAAGTTCAAACCCACTTCTTGAACTGAGTATTATGGATGAGTGTCAAATTCTGCCACAGTTTTTAGAATCTTATGAGCTAGATAATCTTAAATTGCTGCTGGACATGGAGATGAGTGTCAGTGCTGCTCCGAGTGCTTTGCGGCGGTTTCACGCCTTGAAATGCTCTAGCCACCAGCTGCGTCTTTCTAATAAGCAAAGTAAATACTTGGCTGCCCTAAATTTGCTTGAGGCAGAGATGTCCTCGCACTCCCTCTTTTATCTGGCTTATAAATATGGCTTACCAGAAATCTTGGACATATTTTTAGTGCGGCAAGAGAGTAAGCGCTGGCTTGAGTTTAAATCGTTAGTCATTCCCCCTTTTCCCTTAAATGGCCAAGACTTGATAACTATCGGTATAAAACCAGGGGCGCGTTTAGGAAAAGCTTTAAATGACGCTGAATACCAGTGGGCAGCGAGTGAGTATAAATTGACTAAAGAAAACCTGCTACAGTACCTTACTGCTACCTTAAGGGACGGCTGAGTCTTTCCTTGCCCTCGACGGCTAAAACGCTGTATAACTATAGCTAAACTATTAAAAATCAAAGGATCAGAATATGGGATTTAATTGTGGAATCGTGGGCCTGCCCAATGTTGGAAAGTCAACTCTATTTAATGCTTTAACAGCAACAGCGGCAGCTGAAGCGGCAAATTATCCCTTTTGCACAATTGAACCCAATACAGGGCGAGTCGGCGTCCCAGATCCGCGTCTTTATGAATTAGCCAAGATTGCGCAATCGCAAAAAATTATCCCTACTCAATTAGAATTTGTTGATATTGCTGGCTTAGTCCGCGGCGCTTCTAAAGGGGAAGGACTTGGGAACCAATTTTTGGGGCATATTCGCAGTGTCGATGCTATTATTCATGTCCTACGCTGCTTTGAAGATGATGATATTACCCATGTGGATGGCAGTGTTGATCCGCTGCGCGATCTGACAACTATCGAAACTGAATTAATGCTTGCCGATATGGAAAGCCTTGAACGCCGTACGGCTGGCTTAGAAAAGAAGGCCAAGGGTGGCGATGCTGAATCTAAAGCTTTGTTAGCAATGGGGCAAAAGGTGCTCAAGCATTTAGAGGCCGGCCACATGGCAAACACAGTCGAAGTGACCAAAGATGAGAAGCCTATCTTTGATCAATTGCAGCTATTAACGTCAAAACCTATCCTTTACGTTTGTAACGTCAGTGAAGAGGAAGCGGTGAGTGGTAATAGCCATACCGCAAAGGTTGCAGAATATGCTCAACAGAATGGCCGGGGCGCTGTCATTATTAGTGCAGCTATTGAATCTGAAGTGGCCTCCCTTGAGTCTGAGGCCGAACAATTAGAGTTTTTACAGAGCTTAGGATTACAAGAAACAGGACTGAAACAGGTCATTCGTGAAGGCTACAAGTTGCTTAATCTTTTGACATTTTTTACCATTGGTCCTAAAGAAGCACGGGCCTGGACGACTCATCAGGGGGCTAAAGCCCCGCAAGCAGCCGGCGAAATCCATACTGACTTTGAGCGTGGCTTTATCTGTGCCGAGACCATCTCTTATGATGATTATTTGGCTTGTAACGGTGAAGCCGGGGCTAAGGCAGCTGGAAAAATGCGCCTTGAAGGACGCGATTATATTGTGAAAGATGGCGATATTTTCCATTTCCGCTTCAACGTATAACGATGAATAATTAAGACACCTACTCACTTAGATAAATACGATAACAGTATTCAAGGTGATCGTATAAGAGAGAAAGAGAGCTTTGCTGATAAGCTTGGGGTTATTCATACGTGCAAGGTAAGGAGGTTAATCATGGCCTGGAATTGGCGAATTTATGGTCAATTGGGGATAGCTACTTTTTCCCTTACTTCCTGCACGAACGATCTTCATGCTACCAAGCTTGAAAAGGAAGATAATCTTAAAACCTTAGAGTCTTCCTTTCAATGCGGCACTCAGCTCGTAAAATTTTTGATCCATAAGAATAAAGAAGTAGAGCTCCATGTTAACGGCACAGTTTATGCCCTCCAAAGAGTGCTAGCAGCCTCAGGCGAGCGTTATGTGGCTAAGACTGATTTGAGTACCGAGTTCTGGGCCAAAGGAAAACGAGCAACATTTATGTTAGCGGGCGAGAAAATGCCTGAATGCCACCTAGTTACAAGCAATAAATAGTTAGCTTTAAAGCAATGATCCTAAACATGATTTGGAAGGGGGAAGCTGCTGAGTGTTCCTTTTTACATCATTAAGGCTAGTTTTTTATCAGCTTTATCAAAAAGTTTTCTGTCTGAAAGGTAAGGGATCGTTTCTATTATATAAAGAGAGAATGCTTGATCTCAGTTTGGCTGCTTTCCCCTGGAAGGGGGCCCAATCATTAAGATATTTATCAAAGATTTCTATCCTAGCTAAGAGCGACCTATGGGGAATAAACCTAAATAATGCTGGAACATCTTAAATGTCCCAGCTTTTTTAATATCTTTGCTTCTTTAAACTCAACCAGTTAAGGTAGATCATACCTTTGTCCAGCTTAATAAAGTTAATTTGACGATGTCCCAAACACTAAGTCAAGGGGGGTATGAAGGACTTTATTTTCTGAAGGAAAATCAGGAAGGCCAAGTCTCCGATAATCAAAGTTATCCGTTTTTAACTCTTTTAACGGCCACTTATTTTTATTGCTATCTTGCCAATACGGCTCCTCTACTTGCCAATAGGGCTCCCCTGCTAGAAGTCTTATTCTGCTAACAGATGGCACATATAACTGACTGCCGTCACTTAAATAGATGTAAGTTGTGCCTCCATCTCTGCTGCGTAGTACGCGGGGAAAGCTATCAGGTTCCTCGGCAGGAAGATCAAGCTGTACCATCGCGCCTAACGAGCCTTTAAAAAGGCGAAAACTATTATAATAGTCTTCTTCGTTGTCTAACGAATCTACAAAGATATATTCGTCCCTATCTGTAAATTTTAGGAGATATTCTTTCTGACGAACCTTGGGGAGAGAGATAAATTGGGCTCCATACATAAGCACCTCTACCTCTGCCGGATTACTTATCAAGGTATAATCTCGTGCGTAATCTGCTACTTTAATTGTATTGCCCTGGCGGAGGAGCATGGCTTTTTCCGGGGCCCGTGGATCTTCAAAATGTATCTTCTGCTTAATCCCTTTACCTTTTGTCCAAGAACTATTCTCCCCAAGAGATTTTAGCGGATAAAACTTTAAACCGTCGCCCCAGAAAATTTTTCTATCACGGGTCTGAAGAATGTAGTGATCCTGACCATCTGTAAATAATTCTATATCCGATAGATTTTTTTCGACTGATTGCTTGTAAAGCGCATTTGATACATCTGGACAAAGCGGGTAAGAATCTTGGGCGCAAATAGGACTCGATATAAAGCTCACATTAAGTAAAGCAATGCCAGTAAATATTCTAAGAGCTTTAAGAGGATTTATATTCATCACATTTATTCCTTCTATTGTTTCTTGTTAAATTTGAGAAATCGCTATTCTAATAAAATTTTTATCTACAAACTTATACATGGATCTAATATTTAATTAAACATGAATGTTATTTCTGATTTCTCATTAATATTTCTTTATTGTCTATAAACTGGTCGTGTCATAGAGGGAGGGGCTCTTAACTGCTGCTACTAATAATGTCGAGGGGAAAAGAGAGACCGGGATCAAAGCTCACAGAGCAAACCAGGCCCCCGTGCTGTTATTTATGCTACTGTGTCTGGTGGTATATAAGGGGCCCCTGCAGGCCCCTTGAAGTTAACTTTTGCGGCTGGAGTACAAATATCCCTCAATCCGTTTAATCATGCGAGTTGCTTCCTTTTTTCTTGTCTCAAGGGTGTGTAAAGGAAGAACTTCTCGATAATGCTTAAGCGCTTTTCTATCGTCACGTTCTGAGTAGAAATAGTCTGCCAGTCTTAGGTGAGCCTGAGCTTTAATATTATCGCTATTCCGATTCCCTTTCAGACAGTTCAAAGCTTTATAGTACCAATGGGCTGGTGTCGGGCATTCATGGTTGGTCAGGCTAGAAGTTCCAAGGCCTATATAAGCTTGGGCTTCCAGCTGCGGATACCGACGATTTGTGATCAGATTTAAGGTGTCAAGATACCAGTAAGCACTTTTAGAGTGACTCTTATCACAATACTTCACATTTCCTAAACCGATGTAAGTTTGGGCTTTAAAATAAACCTGATGTCTATTCTGAACAAGGTTTAGAATATCTAAAGCTTTTAGATACCAATAAGTACCTTGCGGATACCCGGGTCTACTTTTATAGCCTGCTATCCCAAGGCCTAAATAAGCTTGAGCTGCCAGTGGTGACCGATCACCTTTGTCCAAGGTATCGAGAGCCTTAAGAAACCAGTCTTCGTACCTTGTATGAGAGTCATCGGTATAACGACTATTGCCGAGCTCGACATAAGCTTTGGCTTCTAAGTCTCTGTCCTTCAAAATCTTCGCAATATTAAGGGCTTTGAAAAACCACACGGAAGAAAGTGGATATTCCGCGGTTGTGTACTGATTGCGTCCCACTTCAATAAAAGCTTGAGCTTCTATCTCTAGGATACCAGGTTCTTTCTCTAGGATATTAACCTGTTGGGATAACTCAATGATCCGAAGATAATAGGAAGCGGCTTCGGGAAAGCGATGAGTTTTAGCTTCCAGCATGAGAGTTCTTAACTCATCATGTAGATTATTCTCCTCAGCCAAATGTATGGTGCTGATAAGGTAGTTTGCATGCTCTGGTAAGATTATACTCGTCCATGAGGATGTGCTTGCGGGCTTATCTGTAATAGATGTTTCAGCAGTAGAAGCGGGGACCGAGACAATTATCTCGGACTTATCTTGAGTTTCACTCTCTGATCTTGTGCTCTTTTCCTCTTTGACTTCCTGGAGAAAGGGAGATCGATGCGGAGAGTTATCAGGAGAGGAGTTAAGATAAATCTCTTCCCAAATATCCTGATGGCTCTGAGTAAAGTCAGAAGCGTGAGGCGGGCGATGAGGTGAGGACCTACGAGTTTCCTTCCGTTGCCTTTTTTAGAGGCATCGGATAGCTCTTCTTCCCTCTCGCGCTTAACAGAAGGGACAGATATTGCTTCTTGCTCAAGATCGATTTGTTGTTCCCTGTCCTGCTCTGAGAGCTTTTCCAGGTGTGAGTTTTCTAACAAATCAAGCGCTGCAGCATTATGGCTACTGGTAGTAGACGAAGCTAGTCTTGCTTGTAGAGAGTCTTGGCCTTCCATCACTCTCGCAGGAGAGGACGCTGGATCTATAATCCTTCTCCTTTTTGGGGAAGAGGAAACAGAGGTCTGAATAATTGAGGTGGAAGCCGTGCTTTGATCGCCAGCACTCTCTTGAAGAGTTAAGGAAAGGTATAAAGGTTCTCCACTTGTGGCTGGCAAATTGTTATCAAAGCTGAGCCGCTGTATCAAATCTTGTTTGCGTTTCCGTAGGTCCGATACATGACTATAGGAAGGATGTGCCAGTTGACGGATCTCTTTATAATCTTCTTTATCAATATTAAGATTTTGTTTCTTGCGAGTAGGCTGGTTTCTTAATTTGGTAGTTGACTGCAGCAGCGTTTGAAGATAGCCAGGAAGGGCAGTAGCTCTTACTGTCTCAGGGCGGAAACCATCGTCTATAATCATTTCTGCTAGATCAAGGCGCCAAGCCGTGCTATAGCCATCCTCAATAGCCATAAATGCCTGATAAGCTTCGCTGTAAAGACCGAGAGCTCTTAAGATCTTTCCTTTATACATGTATGAATAATTGAGCAAAAGGCGATGGGTGCGATCAGCCGTGTTCTGATGAGTCTGAATATATTGGTTAAGCCTTGTAAGCAGGTTAGTTAGAAAGGCAGTCCGATCTGTTGTTTCAGGGGTAAAATGATGGTTGAAAGCTAAGCGTATCTTTGCTTGCAATAACGCTACTTTATCCGGGGTATGCTCAGCGAATATTTCTTCCTCTTGTTCAAGATAAGCATAGGCTTGCTCGAGGGAGTCTTGATAATCCTTTGTTCCTGGTAAACGTGTGCGGCCTCTCTTTTTATCGATAAAGTGTACTACCTGGTCTTTATTAAAGGCGAACTGTCGGGAGGGAGTAACCGTTTGAGGGGCTGGCCTTGACGTCAAAGTTGAAGTCGATGGGGCCAAAGAGTGATCCACGGACTGAGATCGTCTCATGGTGCCCCGTCTGATTTCCCGAGCCAGAGAGGAATGAAAGGGTCTATCTTCTGACTGACTACGGCTTATAAAGTTAAGGGCAGACGGAGAGAAATGATGAGGAAGAATGGGGCAGAGAGCAGGGGGCGAGGTCTCGGCTGGTGTAGCTTCCATTTCCTCTTCACCGGGATAAACTCTCATTTTAAAAGAGTCAGCGAGCAGACGCAAACTTTGGTTACCTGTTGCGGGAAACGCTGATTGCGGCTCAGGGCGAACAGGTGAACTGATCGGGCTAACATCATTAAGATCAAGGCCACTTATGTCATCGTCCGCTATTTGAAATCCATGGCTCAATCTCTCAGCCACCAGGGGGTGCCCCTGTGCTGCTGGAGTAGAAGATTCGTCAAAGTCTTCAGAATCGTCTTCAAAGTCAGATCTTCTGATAGGCCGAATAATAAGATCTGGTGGCAGGTCGATTGACAGTTCAGAATTAAACGGTGAAGAAGCAATTTCAGGGAATAGGGCCTCCTCGATATCATTAGTCGGCGTAGAAGCAGGAGCTGTTGAAGCAATTGCAGGCAGTTGGTTACCTCTGTTATCGTTTAGGACAGCGACTATATCTCGCTTATAAAGTTCTTCACGCCAAGAAGCTTCCCTTATTTTTTGAGATGTTGTGTTAAAACAAGGTGGTTGAGATGGCCATTTTCAAGGCAGAGATAAAGGGTGGGAAGTTTTAAAATGGATTTATCCTTTCCCTTGAGAGAGAAAGTATGGAAAAGCTCAAGCTGACCGTGTGCACTTTTGGTGTAAATGATTAAATGGTGCTCCTTAAGGTAAGCGAGAGCATCTAGAAGCGTATAAACAGAAGCGACACGATTCTTTTCGAAGTTATTCCGCACACACTTAAGAGGTTGTAAAGAGTCTTTGTAGTAATTCAAGTACTGAAGTTGAATCGTTGGGGCTTTAAAATCTTCATCTTTTGGAATGGCCTCTTTAAAGATGGTGTCAAGGGTCTCTCGCGATTCATTGATGATCGAGGCTGTAATTAAATTTCTAAGGGTTGATGAGTGAGGCGTTACGGAGATCTTTTCGATCAGCTGATTAATGGCTGTTACTCTGTCTGTCTTAAAAGCACAAAATCCTTCTTCATTGGGGCGGCGTGATAGATAAAACTCTAGGAACTTTCTACCTTCATTGTCGATCCATTCAATGGTTCGGTCAGGGAAGCAGGAAGTGGCGTGGGTTATTTCGGCACATATGGCCGGCGAAGTAGCGGATAAAGCGCTGCATAGTAAAGAAGATATAATTATTCTTTTCATGAAGAAACTCTGTAAAACTATTATTTCTTATTGTAATACTTTTTATATGGTGATTCTGGCGTCAAACTTCGAGATTGACTTTGAAAGCTTAAAAGATGGTTCGTTATCCTGACTGATAGAGCCTTATAAGGTCGTCCCTAATTATTGATAGCCTATCATTTATTGCACCGCACTACCTAAAATAATGCTTATCTTAACGCAGATTGTATTTAAAGAAGAATCTCACTTAGCCTGGTTCTTATTTATAGCTATAAGGCTCTTTTAAAACTGGAGCCATAAAAAAAATAATACTGACTTATAAAAAAGATTTATTTTGAAAACTAAATAGAAGCCAATACTTAATTTTTTACAATTTTATCTTGTCAAGTCTTTAAAAAATAAAAAATCTTCCCATATACAAACTATAATCGTTTTATTCTTAAGCTTAATTTAGTGATAAAATTAAGCGCTTATGTATTTAAAAGGGAAGATTTATGAGGCTAAAGAACTGGTTTGGGACCGCTTTTGGATGCGCATTTCTCCTGAGCTGTGGGGAAGCTGCTGAAATTAATAAGCAAGAGTGCCAGAGTCATCTTTCTGCACTGCCGTTGCAGGAGGCGGATTACATCCGAACTATTAATGAGTTTTACCGCAGCTCTGTCTTGGCCAATTCCCCTATTGCCAGTCGAGAGAGAAGTGTTGCTGCGGCGACAGATCCAGGGGTCTATCTGCAATTGAAGGCTGTTATTAATCATGAGGATAATCAGCGCGAGACAACCTTAAGAATTATTGATCCAAGGCTTGCCTTACAAAACGCTATCGTAAAGCCGCACCTTGGTCAAGGGCATAAAACTCTTAAGGTAGGTAAAATTACCCTTCTTGAAAATCCTTTAGAACTCGATCATAAAGGAAAATTCTTTTTAGAGCTCCTTTACATTCGGGACGCCTATCAAGGGCAAGGGATGGGAACGAAAGCCCTTACCGCAGTCAAAGAGCTGGCTTCTCAGCTCGCTAAAAAGTCCTCATTTTATCAAACCATAACTTTGGTATCGCAAGACGTGACCCATAAAGGTAGGAACCTAGCAGCTGTTCCACGCCGCGTCAAGTTTTATATGGATAACCAATTTAGCTTACATGATCGTACCATTGAGCTCATTAAATTTCTCGACATAAAGTATTTTATTGATCATTTTGATGTTCACCAATTTAGCGATTACATTAGAACTTATCTCATTCCGAAAGCAGTAGCTAAAGGAGCTTCCACTAAGAAAATATGTGATCTTGTTGCTATAAATATTCTGCCGCTCTTACAGGCTTCTGATAAATTTGAGTCAGTTCCGTTTGAAACCTTGCTATATTATGTGCAAACTGAGGGGAATATCTGTGCCCACCATATTTTAGAACGGTCTTACTTTTGGGGCGGAGAAGTCAGTGACGAAGAACAGGCCACTTTCAAAAATTATGTCTATTTTATGAGCTATAATGTGGATTTGCCAGCTCACTCATCAAGGAGATCAATTGGGCCTGAATCTTCGCTTTCTGCCACGGAATTCCTTCAGGAAACGAGGCACTGGAACCGTTACTCCTTATTGCCTGATCAACATCGCCTTAATGTTGAAATTGTCAAATTGATGCTGGATGCACAAAATTACTCTAAGATAGATGGCAATAAAATCACTCGCTCTTTAAAACAGCTCATCATTAATGGTCAATCTGAGCATAAGGCGCTAAAACTCTGATGAACGATCTTTTGCACTTTTATCAGCTTAATGTTTAGAATTTATCCGATTGCTGCTAATTTGTTATTTCTGCTTTAAGGGTGTCAATAATAGTGGGATCTAACAGCGTACTCAGATCCCCGAGATTTTCCGTCTCGCCAGCTGCAAGCTTGCGCAAGATACGCCGCATGACTTTGCCCGAGCGGGTTTTGGGTAAATGGGTGGTTATATGCACTTTATCCAAGGTAGCAATAGCACCAATCCGCTGGCGAACCCATTGGTTGATCTCTGCTGCCGTGGGTTGAGTGGGGCAGTGCGGATCAAAGATAACATAAGCATAAATACCTTGCCCTTTAATCTCATGCGGGAAACCGACTACGGCCGATTCCACGATAGCTGGATGTTCATTGAGAACGGATTCCACCTCGGCTGTGCCTATCCGATGACCCGAGACATTAATGACATCATCCACTCGGCCGGTAATCCAATAATAACCTTCCTCATCGCGATGACAGCCATCCCCAGTAAAATAGCAGTCTTTATAAGTTGAAAAGTAAGTCTCAATGAAGCGCTGATGATCTTTAAAAAGAGAGCGAGCTTGCCCAGGCCAGGAAGTTTTTAGGACCAGATTGCCCGACCCTTCCCCCTTGATTTCTTGGCCGTTAACATCAACAATAGCGGGTTCAATGCCATAAAAGGGCAGAGTAGCACAGCCAGGCTTTAAAGGCGTTATGCCGGCCAACGGGCTTATAAGAATCCCGCCGGTCTCAGTTTGCCACCAAGTGTCAACAATGGGGCAGCGCCCCTTGCCGACATGGTCATAGAACCATGCCCAGGAAGTAGGATCAATGGGTTCACCGACACTGCCCAGCACCTTTAAAGAATTACGAGGAGTGGTTTGGAGATACTCATCCCCGGCGCGGATAAGAGAGCGAATAGCCGTGGGGGCCGTATAAAAATGTGTGACATTATAGGTATCAATAATCTGCCAAAACCGATCTGCTGCAGGGTAATTGGGGATACCTTCATACATCAAGGTGGTACAGCCATTGCTTAAGGCTCCATAAACCACGTAAGAATGGCCGGTAATCCAGCCCACATCGGCGGTGCACCAGAAGATGGTGTTGGAGTCAGGAGCAAAAATATGGTCAAAGGTCATGGCCGCATATAAAAGGTAGCCGCCGCTGGTATGAACGACCCCTTTCGGTTTTCCCGTCGATCCAGAGGTATAAAGAATAAATAGCGGAGCTTCGGCGGGCATCGGTTCAGCGGCACACATTTCATCGGCTTGCTGTATCAACTCATGATACCAAACTTCGCGAGCTGTTAAGTGTGTTCCTTCGCTTCCTCTTTTAACGATAACCACTGTTTGCACACAGGCGGTGGTGCTTGATGTTAAAGCTTGATCCACATTGTCTTTCAGCGGAATAATCTTGCCGCCGCGATAGCCAACTGTGCTGGTTATAACCAATTTTGCCTGACAGTCTTCAATTCGACTGGCTAAAGATTCTGGCGAAAAGCCCCCAAAGACAATGGAATGGATCGCGCCAATGCGCGCACAAGCAAGCATCGCTACCGCTGCTTCAATAATCATCGGAAGATAGATAACAACGCGATCACCTTTACCAATGCCTAAGGTCTTAAGAGCATTGGCAAAGCGGCACACTTCTTGATGGAGCTCGGAATAAGAAATCTTCTTAGACTCCTCTGGGGTGTCCCCTTGCCAGATGATTGCTGTTTGGTCGCCGCGTTGAGCGAGATGGCGATCTAAGCAGTTCTCGCTGACATTCAGTTCGCCATCGTCAAACCATTTAATATAATGCTGATCAGATGAAAAACAATAGTTCTGAGCGCGCGTATAAGGCTTCGACCAATATAGGCGCTGTCCTTCTTCAAACCAAAACTCTTCAGGGTGTTGCACCGAGAAGTTATAAAATTTATGATAATCGGCTAATGATTGGGCTCTAGGAATAGGCATTGTTTTCTCCACCACCAGTGATATGCCTATTGCGCCATAATCCGCATTAACAATCAAGAAACTTATGGATAAAAGAGAGGAGCGAGAATCAGTTGTCGCTTGGTCTATCCTTGGCAGCAGCAGTTAGAGAAGATTAAAAGGGGCTCTGTGAAGAGGACCCCTAAAAATAGCTTTAAATTGTAAAACTTTATAAGTCTAAGGCATTAAGT
Organism: Candidatus Odyssella thessalonicensis L13; assembly: GCF_000190415.1. Taxonomy (GTDB): domain Bacteria; phylum Pseudomonadota; class Alphaproteobacteria; order Paracaedibacterales; family Paracaedibacteraceae; genus Paracaedibacter; species Paracaedibacter thessalonicensis. The sequence continues at coordinate 702,562 of NZ_AEWF01000001.1, read as the reverse complement.
TTCGTGCCGTAATAGCAGAACGGTACTTTTCATGCTGTAGCCTAAAAATTAAAGCTAATCCATGATGCCTCCTCTGTTGGGCAAGCTGGTAGGGCGTAGAGTTAGCTTTGATAGTGAACTCTTGTCCGGGTTCATAGCTCACGATTAAATCTTTGGTCGATTTAATTGTTAAGGCTTCTGGATAAAGTCGACAAAAATTATTAATTGTCTTAGGTAGCTCTGGTTCAAAATGGATATTTTGTGAATAGTAGCCACATAAACAATGCAAAACTGTGTGTCCAAACTTATTACGTTCTAGTCCAATCAGAGAAGAAAAGTTTTGTAGAACGAGGTTAATGATTGCCAACTGTCCATCGTAGGCAGCTGCTAATAAAGGTGTATAGCCGTAATCATCTTTTTTAAGGAGAAGTTCTGGAAAACGGGTGCTTAAATAATTAAAGATTTCCACAATGCCGTTACTGGCGGCAGTATGCAGCGCTGTATTGCCTTCATAATCGACTTCTGTGACTAATGGTGAAAATTTCTTACATAAAAATTTCACTGTGGCTAGCTGTTTATGGAGGGTCGCTTGGTGTAAAATTGTTTCATTGTCTTGAGTGCGTTGATAGGTAAGCTCAGGCTTTAGAGTAAGAATATATTTTAATGTTGAAAGATTGCCGTTGGCTGCCGCAACATGCGCAAAAGATAGGCCCTCATCGTCGCCATCTAGAATATAGCCAAAGTCTAAGATTTTTGGATAGCTGCTTAAAAGGGTTGTAGCTCTACTATCATCGGCTAACCGAAGACAATCGATAAAATGCTGCACAATGGCTAATTCAGAGTTATCAATTTCTATTGGTTTAGCAACAGGACTTGCTAAGCAAATGTGAGGCTGAGCTTGAAAGGGATAAGCAGAGGCCGCCCCTTCATCAGGCGTTTCTGTAGCCTTATCTAAGTCGTCAGTTATAATTGCGCGCGCGGAGTATGGATGAGGAGAGGGAATACTTTTCTCATAAGCTTCTCCCACGTTGGGAGTTGCTAGGATTAATACTAAGGTGGCGCAGGGGATAACCCGTAAAAGGAAATTATATGAGTACATCTTCTTTAATTTGATTTATTGTTGCTTTTATAAAAATTGGTTTCCTATTTCATTTTCAGTAAAAGGGTAGAAATAGTTCTCAGTTATGTAAGAACTATTTGATCTTTTTACAAGAGGAGATAGAGCTGTAAAGCGCAGATTTCTTAAACTCTTATATTATTATCTCTGGGGAGGTGGACTTTTATTCTCAAAGATTTGAATGAGTATCTTTAAATCCTTAAAGGTTGTTGTTCGTTTTCGCAAAGCTGAGTATCATATATGAAAAAGAGCTATCTTAAGACTAAGAAGAGGAGTTACTGTGAAGAATGATTTGGCTACACGCTTCCAATATGTTATTGGTCCGATTATAGCTGTAAGCCTTTTGCTTTATTTCGTTTACCATTTAATCCAAGGCGAGAGAGGTTTATTGGCATGGGGTCATTTAAAGCAACAGATTGTTGTCGCAGAACAAAAATTAAATGTAGTCAAAGTGGAACAGCATGCCTTAGAACAGCGCGTCCATTTACTGCGTCCCGATAGTTTAGATACGGATATGCTTGAAGAGCAAGCTAAGGAAAAGCTTAACTTTGCCTATAAGGATGAGATTATTATTAAAGATGATGAGCTCGGGTAGTTAGTGGTTAATAGTCTTTTAGCGCCTGCTCGAGCGCGCGTCGTTTTGTCCTTACCCCAGCTTAATCGTCAGCTTCTTGTCCATATACAGGATTGATGACTACTGTTTCAATATCCTCTTCAGTGAGTTCTTGACTTTTTTTCAGGTATTCCTTTCTCAAGGTGTGATAGTTATGTATCGGATCTTTAATGTCTGGTAAGCGCGGGCTGCCGATCTGAGGAATAAACCGACCGAGAGGACTTGCAGGCGGAGGCAGCTCCATTAATATGGAAGAGTTATTCTCATCAAAAGTATCGTCTATAGGAGAAGTTGACAGAGAAGAAGATTCCTGGAAAGGCTTATTTTTTCTGGCGTATACTGTAATCTGCCCTTCTTCCAAGGATAATGTCTGCTGTTGCTCTTGAGACTTCTTAGGGAGGGTACGGTAGCCAATGCCTGGATCCTCCATTTCCGCTACCTGGGCCTTATCTTTACTATGGGGCCCATGTAGAGCCTTCCAGCGCCGGCTTCTGTTCTTTTTTACTCTAGGTGGGGCTTGTGTATTTGGTTGCTCTTGCTCAAGTCTTAACAAGACAATTTTCTCTTCTAAGGACTCGATCGAGTTTCTTGATAAATCGATAGCGTTGATCGTTGACAGCGGGGACGATAAAGGGGTAGGGGCATTGGTTTCTTCATCAGAGGCATATATAGCACTCAGATTTAGCATCCCCATACCTAGGTTAATAAATAAATGAAGATGTTTCATAGTAGTCTCCTTATTCTTTGTAAACTGTTTCTGCGCGCGAGGAGATGTCTAGGCTTGCTTAACTTAGATGACGTCGGGTAATGATGGGGGCGAAAGCTGACCATTTTATAGAATAACCGCGGTTCCTAATAAACATGCCAAGCTTTTTTTAATTAGCACTTTCTTCCCAGCTATTAAAGACCCTTTATAGGACAGGCTTGCTATCAAGCCGCATGAAGTTCAAAATTGACAGGTAAATACTCTTTCCTTTTAACCTATTCCTTTTTGAGGCAGTCCTGAGAATCTCTAAGCGATACTTATTTTTCTTATCGCGGAAGGAGTTAATCATGTATAAGTCTGCCTTAAATAAGATATTAGCAGCTATTTCAATCATTCAAACAAGCTGGAGTGGGCAAACCGCTCTGGAATTGCTGACTGCTGACGATATTCATCATAGTTCAACTTTAGTGCATAAAGTCTTCTGTCACAACTATGCATCAGGTGCAAAGATCATCGAGGATCCTATTACCCATGAGAACATTGGTCAAGTTAGCTTTGATGGTCAACAAATTGACATAGCTTTTCGCGCTACCCTGTCTAATCCAACCGAGTTTTTAAGCAATTTAAACTTTAGCTTTGATCCCTTAGACTCGTTTGGCTTTAAAGAGGAACAATCACTGGGCCATAAAGGCTTCAGTGAGGCCGCGCAACGGGTTCAAGAATTAGTCCTCAATCAAATAGCGATGTATCAAGCTCAAGCCCATGTCCAGCAAGCGGATGCACGCGTGATCTTTCATGGGCAAAGCCGTGGAGCGGCATTAAGTTCTCTGATCGCCTTTAATATGAAAATGCAGCAGCCAGACACAAGAGTGTATGTTCTTAACTACGCGCCACTACCCTTTTTAAATGAGTGGGCTAAGGAGGAATATAACCGCCGTCTTCAGCTTGCTAATCATCTCAACTTTATTTGTGAAGAAGATGGTGTGGTCGACCTTGTTGAAAAAAGATTCGGGCATCAGTTTTATAGAGGCGGGACGGATATCCGCTTTTCCGCAGCCCAGCAAGAGGATTTTAAGGAACGTATTGGAAAGTATACGCATTTTCAAGGGGGAGTTTTAGGTGCTATGGGCTTAGCGCTATTCGGGATAACCGCTGAAAAATGGGAAGGGCATATGCCTGAAACCTATTTTCATAGTGCTGAGGCATTGCAACAGTATAAGGCGCACCTGGCCTCATAAAGGACCAATTTTTTTAAGCTCGCTTCTAGACTACCTATCTTTCTTATGGGTCACTTTCATGCTTCTCATAGAATTCTTGGGAAGCTTTTTTATTGTCTAGGTTCGTTGTCAATATTTTGCACTGAATTTAATAATTAACGAAAAAGAAGGATTTTCAAGCAGCACAGATCACCGTAGAAAAATCATTAGGATAAGGATATAATTCTATTAAAGTTCTTATGACGAGTAATCGTAACCATGCTAGCATTTATTGAAGCCTATCAAGCGGGATTATTTCAAAGATGGCATTGGTTAAGAAATACCATTGCTGGGATAATTGTTGGAATTGTCGCATTACCTCTAGCGATGGCTTTTGCTATTGCTTCGGGAGCTAAGCCTGAACAGGGCCTTTATACAGCTATTGTGGCAGGATTTTGTGTGTCAATATTTGGGGGGAGCCGACTACAAATAGCCGGTCCGACCGGTGCTTTTATTGTTGTCCTTTCAGGAATTACCTCAAAGTATGGGATAGAGGGCTTGCAGATTGCCACTCTCATGGCAGGAGTTATTTTGGTGCTCTTTGGCTTAAGTCGGATGGGGTCGATTGTCAAATTTATTCCTGATCCGGTAATCGTCGGTTTTACTGCTGGGATCGCTGTTATTATCTGGGTCAGCCAATGGCAAACATTTTTTGGTTTACCCAGGATAGAAGGGGAACACTTTCATAGCAAACTGTTTTATCTTTTACAGGCTCTTCCTCACGTGCACGTTCCGACCATGAGTCTGGCGTTATTATCTCTACTGCTGATCATTTATACGCCGCGCTTGCCAGTAATTAAGCGAATTCCTGGGCCGTTAGTAGCCCTGGTTGTAGCTACCTTATGTCAAGGATTGTACAATTGGCAAGACATACAAACAATTGGTAGTGCTTTCGGAGGGATTCCCCACGCTCTTCCATCTTTTCAAGTGCCACCCCTCACTTGGGCAAAGATTATTGAATTAATAGGGCCAGCCTTTACCATTGCTTTGTTAGGGGCCATTGAATCACTGCTTTCAGCCGTGGTGGCGGATAATATGGCAGGAACCCATCATGATTCTAACCAAGAATTAATTGGTCAGGGGCTAGCGAATATAGCGGCTCCTTTATTTGGCGGTTTTGCAGCTACGGGCGCCATTGCTCGCACCGCCACCAATATCCGTAATGGGGCTACCAGTCCTTTAGCCGGTATAATCCATTCAATAACTGTTTTGCTTATATTACTGGTATTTGCCCCCTTGGCGGTCCATATTCCCTTAGCCGTGTTGGCTGCAATTTTATTTGTTGTGGCATGGCATATGAGCGAAGCTAAACGCTTTATCCGGATCGTACGGCAAGCCCCGCAGGCTGATGTAATGGTCTTGCTGACGACTTTCTTTCTTACGGTATTTGCAGATCTGATTATTGCCGTTAATATCGGGATTATTGTTGCTACCTTACATTTCTTGCGGCGTATGGCCAATAGCGTTGAAGTCAGGCTGGCAACAGAGCAAGATCTCAGTCAGGAACTCGCCTGTTTAGGAATCGATAACTTGCCTGACGGTGTCCAGGTGATCAGTATTAAAGGGCCCTTCTTTTTTGGAGCAGTAGAAAGTTTTGAGCAGACACTGCGGTGCGCGCAGGTGCAGCCGCGTATTCTTATTATCTGGCTTAGCTGGGTGCCATTTATTGATATGACAGGCCTTCAAACATTAGAAGTAGCCATCCGAAAATTCCACAAAAAGGGGGTTCGAGTAATCCTGTGTGGCGCTAATGAACGGGTAGTTACCAAGATGCAAAAGGTAGGAATTATTGATACCATTGCTAAAGAGAACAATGTCCCCGGCCTTAAAGAGGCTCTTGCCGCCTGCGATTAATCAATCTGACATTTAATTTTGTTCAGAACCATAACTTAATCTAAAAATCTCTTCTATTTTAACCTGATTTTAACTGATATGCGCCATGTTTATAGAAAACATTGGGTTGTGGAGAGTTTCAGATGCGGTTTATCAATATTTATACTATCCTCATTGGTCTTAGTATGGCCTCTTCAAATTTAGCTGCAGCACAAATGGGCTCTTCGGCAAGAATAAATCCTCGCCCTGCGTCAACTCAGCTTGATGCTCAGGGGTCTGTTAATGACTTTAAACAAGCAAAAACTTATATACCACTACGGCGTCCCGTCGGAATGGATGCCTATCTGTCGCAAAAGGGGGCTGAGGGTGTCGAGCTGGAGGCCAACACCAGGGCGCCAAGAGGAAGCCTGTCGGCGACTAATGATTCAGCCTTTGCCAATCCTAGACCATTGCCTTTAAGAGTTTTTCATCCCTTAGTTGCCGTGAAAGACGATGGGGAATTTGAGGTCAATCCACGCATGCACGCTGTGCTCCCTGACATCAAGAAAATGACCAAAGCTGTCTATTTAATGCGTAAAAATGATCCTGTGTGGGCTGAGATGCGTGCCGAGTTTGAAGGAAGAGGTTGGAAGATTTTCCCCTTTATTGGGCGGTCCGGCAAACGCTTTGATGTTGGCGATATGCCAGGTATGGTGGCTTACAATAACCAACAAAATGTCATGATTATCAGCTTCAGGGGATCAGATAATACCGGTAAAACAGGTCAGCGTCCCACGGATAAAAAAGTCCGCTTCTTTGGCTTTAAGTCCGCAGATTGGCAAGTTAATATGGATGCCAGAATAATTGATACACCGTTGGGGAAAATGCATCGTGGTTACTATCAAAAGGTTGTGTATTCAATGCCACATATTGTTAAGATTATTCACGGTATCTTTAGCCAATTAAGTCCCCAACAGAAAGCATCTATGCAAATATTTTTTACCGGTCATAGCCAAGGGGCGGCTTTAGCGACTATTGCTTCTGAGATGATCGCTGAAGATCTAAAAGCTCCGGGTTTATTAGGCACAACCTTTGATAACCTTAAAACTAATACCATTCAGCTTTTTATCTTCTCAGCTCCGCGCGTTTTAGGCGATGAGCAGGCACTGCATAACTTTAATAATATTATTGGTAAGCAGAATGCAATCCGCCAAAATGTTGTCGGCCGATTGGCGAACGATCCTGTTCCTGTAGGGTCTCCTGGAAAAACCATGACCTCGGTATTGAAAGCAATTCCTGTTGCTGGGCAAGGATTAGCTAAGAAGTATGCAGGAGGTAGTGGTGTGGGCGCCGGCGTAAGGTCAGTGGGATATTTGGCTGGCGATAAAGCAAGTGATGTGTATGCTCGTATGGCGCGGCTAGAAGCTAAAGCTTATGTCAGTACTAATCTGAGAGATCTGCAAGACGTTCGCTCTCCTCAAGATTTGAAGGATACGGCAAAAGTTGTTGGCTATCGTGGTGCCGCTGCTTTGGTCGCTCCCTTACATTATGGTGGCATCCACCATCAAAGCGCTATTGAAAAAGGAAGTGCCTTAACCAGCCTTGATCTTTTAGAATCCGCACCACCGCTTGAGCAATTATTACGCCAAGGCTACGAGCATCAATTGCAGGCAAACAGTGGTTGGCGGGGGAAGGCACGCCGTGGAATAGAGGCGGTAGCCAATAAGAAAGTGGCCTTTGAAAATAAAGTGACCGGCTTCTTCCGGCGTTCCAAAGATGCTCCCCAACCCCAGTCTGCTAATATAGAGGATTCTTTAAGACAAAACGAGCTAGAATAATGCAATTCTAGAAAATCTAAAAGGGCGATATCGGAAAAAGATAGTCGCCCTTTTTTATAAGATTTTTTCTGCTTTGCCATTCTCATTACGTACGTGTGCTTCTACCGCTCATCTTTATTCCTATTAATAAAGATTACTGCCTTTGATGCGTAAAACTGATGACTTGCCTATTATTTTCTCCTATTGAGTTATTCAAAATTCTCCCACCATAGACTTTTCCGCATTATGAAAACTAATCTTATGGTAAAAGGGATGTATGCTAATGAATACTCTAAAACGTATATGGGGTACTATGTTACTATGGGGGGGAATAAATTCGATGACTTTAAATTGTGATGGAATTGAGGAGCTGTCTGCTGCTACCATTGCCGAGATGAAGACAACCAACGTATGGAATGAAAGTTGTCCTGTGGGCCTAGAGCGTTTGCGCACGGTCACTTTCAAATATGTTGACTTTGAAGGACAAACTCATTTCAATGGTCGTATCGTTGTCCTGGATGTGGTGGCAGAAGATACGGCCCATATCTTTCGGACGTTGTATGATAGGCAGTTTCCCATTGCTCAAGCGCAGCCGATTGAGACGTATCAAGGAAACGATGAACTTTCAATGGCCGCTAATAATACCGTTTGCTTCAATTGTCGCCAAATTACGGGCGGCGGTGCTCCTTCTATCCATTCTTATGGCTTAGCCATAGACATTAATCCCTTGCAGAACCCTTTTATGGCTCCGAAAAAGAGCCAAGAGACAACGCAGGCCCAGGTAGTGGTTATGCCTGCAGCAGGTATAAACTATCTGAATCGCACACATGTTCGTCCGGGTATGGTGGAGAATGAAGGAATAAGGGAGATCTTTTATCAATATGGTTTTAAAGTTTGGGGCGGGGGCTGGAATGACCCTATAGACTGGCATCACTTTCAACCTTCCAGAGCGATGGCGCAACTTTTAGCAGCCATGACTCCCGAAGATGGAAGGATCCTTTTTAAGCTTTACTGTCGAGAAAGCACACTTCTAGACGCTGTTGACGCCAAACAAAACCAGCTGGTGTCCTGGTATCAACACAGCCCCCAGAAATTTATGGTGGTCCTACAAGAGACTCCAACCATTCTCACGCTCAGCCCCGCCGAGGCTTATAAAAGATTTGAACAAGCAATCCTGTAACCTTTACGAAAGGCTTTAGCTGAGCCTAAGAATAGAGGTAAGAGCTTTTCCCCTAAGACTTTAGTAGGACTAGGCGGGCGGCGGGAGAATTAGAAAGGAGCATAATGGTCTGTGATTTCCACATCAAAAGCCCCGTGACCGGTAACCCATCTGAAACACAGTCGCAACCTATCATTAATTCTTAAGCTTAGCTGGCCTTTACGGTCGCCCTTGAGTATTTCCAAGTTGGCACGCACGGGCACCATCTGTCGTAAATGATACATGCTTGTGGCGCGATTGAGGGCTTGAAGCAGATGCAAGGTACCCTCAGGAAGCTCTCCTGCATCTTGGGTTAGCCAGATCTGGCTAACCATATCACCTTTAAAGGAACGAATTTGAGGAGGGTAAACTTCTGTTTTTATGCTAGAATTAATTGCTTCATGCTCTGCTTGCTGAGCAGAAGTAATAGCTTTTTCTTGGCTTTTGGGCAGAACTTCTAATTTTCTGGCAGCCTTTCGATAAGAAGCCACTGTCGAGCTTTTACTTTTTTCACGAGAGGTAGTGTCAGCAAAAATGACATCTGACTTTGAGGCTAGCTTGACCCAGAATCTCTGTTGCATCAAAAGGGAACGACGCGCCTTGAAAAGCTTGACCTCAATGGCAATATTTTGTTTTAGCCCTTTTAGATTATGGAAATATGAGCGCGCTTGGGTAACTGAGCTAGCCGTTGGCTGCTGACTGAGGTCAATAGATAATAAAGTCAGATAAAATTCATGGGCAGTTTTAAAATATTTATCAATTCTCTCGAAAGCGTCGCTCTCACCGGCGGTATTCTGGCACGAATGCTTATGCCAGTAATCCTGATAGCCCCTATCAATTTCTGCATATTCTTGCTTGGCTTGTTCAATAAGCCCTTGAATATATTTCGTTAAGTATTTTTGCCGAAAGCTCTGAATTCTTTCTTCACTTATCTTTTTTTTAACACGCTCAATATCATATTTTAATTCCTCTCTATAACTCACTTTTAGGTCAAAGATCGCATCTATAAATTTACTTCTTCCTCTTTTATTACGTAGAAGAACCTCGATTATTAGTAAACAATCTTCGGGGTAATATCCCTCAGCAAAACAGAAAGGGGTTATTGCATAAGCTTTTTCAAACTGCTCAAAGGAGGCTTGCCATTTGTCTTGTTTAGCATAGAGTAAAGATAGCCATACGTGATTGTAAACAGTATTGGACTCGATATTTCCGATAAAAAAACTGGTCAGGCTTTCTAAAATAGGTTGAGCCTTCTTATAATCGCCTAAGTGATAATAAGCTTCAGCGAGGCTGCTTAAGCCATTATAATATTTTATCTGATACAAGAATTTCCTAAAGGGTAGAGATAAATCCTTTCGGTCTACATATACTTTCTCAATCATCAGGAGGTCGGTGCTCCGGGTAGCAGATCTAAGATCGTTAATCCCATAATCTTCTTTAACACGTGAAACTGGAGGTAACATGATCTGCTCTTGCTGAAGAGCGATCTCCATAAGATCCAAGAAAAGAGAGGTGTACTTTATTCTTTGATGGTATCTTGTGGTCTTAATATATAGATCTGATAATAAACTGATGCCGGCTTCATTAGTTTTATAACTTATCCCGGTTGCTTTCATCGTCATTTTATAGAAAGAAATTAATTGTAAGCGTTCTTCCTCTTTTAAACTTTGCGAAGTATCTAACTTCGTCAAAATCAAATGGAACCGTTCATTAAATAAGCTGGGATTAATGGGAGCGAGGGGGATCGCCTGTTCACAGGCCTGTAAGAAACAGCTAGTGGCGTTACTATAAGCTTGACCTTTGAGATAATGCTTTCCGCCGTTCATGTAAAAGCTGAACAGTATACTGTGATAGAGTGTAGGATCTTTATAGGCCTTTTTTATAAGCTGACTATAACAATTGCTATCTTCAAACAGCGCTTGCCTTGTTAAGGAATGATAAGAGCCTTTTAACCGAGGGAAAAGACTAAATACCTCTTTGGTAATGGAGGCAGTAAACCTGTTAATGTTGTCAGCATTTATGGATGCCGGGACTTTATCAGCTAAGCTTGTTACAATTAGAGCAGCATCTTGGTTTTCGGTTATCTGCTTTTGTAGCTCTTGGATGAGTGCTGTATTTCTGGTGGCAAATTCATGGTAGACGGCACTCTCAGCTGGCTCAGTTTCTTTCAAATTCTTCGCAAGAATTTCTCGAACCGTTGAGGAGGAAAGGGCGGTTGAAGCGTAAGCCGGTTGGCTATTCAATAGCTTGCACGCAATTATAGCACATAATAATAGTTGAATTAGATACACGTTAATATTCCTTCGCTTTATTTTTATAAATAGGAATTCCTTAGCGTGTTGTCGAGAGTAATAAATCCTAAACCTTATTCTCTGTTATAAAGAACTCTATAGAGCTATGTATTTTTACAGGCCTGCTGATACTCAGGGATGCCGAATTCCGTTCAATTTTCCAGAGAGAAAAGGGGCAAAATAAAAACTTATAAAAGTGAAAAGGTTAAAGAGACTTAATTATTTCGACAGATTTTATGTATGTTAAAATAGCTCAAATTTTAAGGCTGTTAGCTGTAACTCCGCTAGGAATTCCTAAAAAAACTTGCTTATATAAAAAGACTTCTTATTTAAAAATAAAATCTATCTCTGGGCCACAATAATGATGCTAAAAAAAGTAACTCTAACTATAGTATTAAGCTTACACTCAAGTCTGGGGTCAGCAAGAGATAGTTGTGAAACTCCCATACCTGCTCCTGTTGCTTTAACTTCTGAACAGTTTCTTTCTCCTTTGGCACCATTCTATGATAGCCCCACCCCTCTTGAAGTTCCTCATGCTGCTGAGTATTCTTCCTTATCGGTGTCGTCTATAATCCCCCCGCAAAGTCAGCCACTCGTTTATGCTGCCGTCGAGGAAGGACAGCTTAGAGCTCCTTCTATACCCATCTCGTTAACAAGAATAACCCCAGGAGTTAGTCATAGAGTTACTCTCCATACCTCCCTTAGGCCTGATCCAAGAATTGATCTTCTATTCGTTAATGGTCGAGTGTTAACTCTTACAGAAGAGCTTGGAGAAGCGGATATCCTGGAAGGCTTTCGAAGAGCAACCAGAAGCTTTATGAGTCTATATAATTTGCCGAATGTAGAATCAACAATAATGTTAACCTTACAGGAATCTATGATGCGGTTTGTGATTACTACAGAAGAACTTTTTATGAGCATCTCAAATAAAGAGTTTGGCTCGATATCTAGGGGAATTCTGAAATGGAGAGAGATATTGCAGCGTATGGACCATCAACAGATAAATAATCTTATTAAATCTCACGGTATGACTAATATGCTTTTAAATATGGTCAATAAGCTTAAAAGGCTGATTAGGGAAAATGGGGGTTATGACCACTTTCTCGAGAATATTGTTACCATTAAAGAGAAGTTTTATTTTGGTGAAAGTGAAGCAGAGACACGTAAGCAATGGAGACCTGAAGCTCCTCAAGTCTTTACAGAAGAGACACTGCCGTCTCCGTCAGTAGAGGAGGAAGTGCCATCTACTCAGTCTAAGCAAAGAAAGAAACGTCCTTCTCTAAAACCTCCCTCCTTAGAGACAGCTCCTAGGACCACTAATGCTAATGCAGCTCTAGAATACGAAATGAGGGCAGCTAAACGCTCGCGTCAGGAAGCTGAATCAGGTAAGCAAGCAATAGAGATAAAATCTTTAGAAGAATTGAGGCTTCAAGCAGAGGCCGGACACCTTGACATTTTTGCAACCGTAGCGCAAGAGCCCGTTGTTGCTTCCGGTTTACCAATTATGGCAAACGCGGCTACCGCTGCTAACGTTCCTAAGGCGCCATTTCCTATTACTTCTCACCTTATTCGGGCGGAGTCAACTCTTAGCCAATCTTCTGTGCAGAAGCAGTTATTTCTTAATTCTGAAGAATTAGGAATGCTCCCATTATCAACCCCACCTCTGCCTTATGACACAGAATTGCTGGAAGAAATTTGGGGTGAGCAATTTTTAGCAGCGGCAGGGTCACAACTAGAAGTTGAGACCTGGGATGGCTCTGAACTATTGGGCCTCCCACCAATTATCGACCAACATTTACCCTTGACGGAGAGCGGGAAGAACTCTTCCCCTATCTCTGGATCACCATTAATTTTCTCATCTGTTTCTCTTCCTCCTCTTGACTTTGAACCAGGAGAGGTATGCTCCGAAATACTTCCATTGCTAGGCTAAGTTAAACATTTGAGAAGGGGGCCTAGCCTCTTGCATTAAAAAACTCTATGGTAAAGCCTAAAATGAGAATTGAATTGTTAAGCTTATTCATAATAGCTCTGTTATGAACTGAATATAGGGTTTAGCTTTACCTTTGGCAGATAAAGCTATAAAAAATTTCGGCTGACTTATTACTTATTGAAACTCCAGAAAGATAACTAGAATCTTCAAGTATGATTTACCTTCATCATTAGCAAGTTATCCTGCATTTAGCCTTTTCTCAATATGCTAGTCACAATAAATAATTCAGCTTGGCCTTTTATTTAAAAGGGTTGCTATAGCCCCTAGCACTAATTGTACATCTCGCTCATAGGCCAAGCGTTGCCGCTCAGCTTCCTGGCGTTGTTGCTCTTCCCGGGCCAGACGTTGACCAGCTTCCTGGCGCTGCTGTTCTTCCTGGGCTAGGCGTTGCCGTTCAGCTTCCTGACGCTGCTGTTCTTCCTGGGCCAGGCGTTGCCGCTCAGCTTCATGTTGCTCCACCTCTGGCTGTAATTTTACATCAGGACTTTTACTGTCTTGAGGTTCCTCTTGAAGGGGTGAGTCTGACAACACGATGGAGTGACTTGCTTCTAAGTCAGTTTCTTTCGGAATAACAATTATCTCGAAGTCTGCTTCATCAATTTCTGACTCTGAACTATTATGTGCAACTTTCTCGGTGAGTTCAAGGGGAGGGAGATCAATATGCTCCCATCTAGAATCCTTTTTATTCTTTCCCCCGTCCCTGTGCTCAGAATCTTTACTTTCAGCTTGATTCCTATCGGTTATTAAGGGGGTCAAAGTAAATCTTACTTCCACTGCTGGGAATCCAGCCTCTAAGGCTTCGCCTACTAATCGAGCTTTTTCTGCTCTACCTTCTACGGTCTCTTGGGACCTAGCAACGATATCATTATCAATTTTAGATCTATATCTCTGCTCATTTATGCCCGGAAAAGGGTACAATAAGTGAAACTTATTATCTTCCCATCGAGTGGCTAATCTGATTGGTTCTTTCTTAGCAAAGCCGCAGTCACGAATACCAAGGACATAATTATGGAGGGCGGAACTTAAAAATAAATGCTCTGAAAACTTTAATTCCTTGAAATGGGCATGAACATGGATGATAGACTTTTCTTCCATGGTAGACTTGTCATAGAAATGGCTTAATTGGTCAGTAAATTCTTCATTAGTTTTTCCAACTTCCTCTAATAGCCATTCTTGTTTAGTTTCAGAGACGGTGAAAGCAATCGGTCCACGAAAGTAATCATTATCTGAGTTTTTATATAAAACCTCGATCAATTTATTTTCATCGGTTATGGGGCAAGCATGCTCGGGGGCATCCATGGCAAAGGTAATAGCTGTCAAGGATGTAAAAAACAAGGAGATTTCCTTACATTTTGGTGTTGTCTTAGGCATAAGCACCCTCTTTTATTTATCTGGAAAATATAGTTGCTAATAATCTCCCTTGAGTTTAATAGTTTCATACTAAAAAAAGGGACCTGGAAACTTCTGAATTTAAATTAAGGAGTTTTTACATATAAGAATCTCTTTTCTTAAATCAGTCCAGTAACATACTGACTTATTTACAAAGAAGGTAAGAAGAGAACAATTGATAAAAATTGATGAAATTTCTCGGAAACTGCTAATTTTAGGGCGGAGTTTAAAAAATTTCTTAGATCCGCTATAGATTAAACAATCCTAGCTGCTAGCTTTGTGTTTTTAGAAAAAACTAGGAGTAGGGGAGCTTCTCAAAATGGCTCACATGATAAAGAAATCAAATAAGTCATTAGCTTAAATCTGACAAGCCTAAGAGATATCAGGCGAATCAATAATCTAGATGCAAATGATGCCAATATTTACTATTATGCTGTCGATGCAGTTCGATTAAGAAACTCTCAAGCTATCAAGATTAATGTTTATTGAAACTGCTAATAATTTTGATGACTAAGCATACAAATTAATAATTAACGATAAGAATTTTGGATAAAGCCATCTTTAATATGATTAAAAAATCAATCCTATATTTATTAGTCGGTTGTCAGATTCTGTGTGTTTACGCGGCTGATGATTTTGCATTATCTGTGCGGAAAAACTCTCATTTAAGGAGAAAAATTGAAGTAAGGAATCAGGGCCAGGTTCGGAGTAATAATGCAGCACCGCAAGATTCAAGTATAATATTGCCTTCCTACATTTCTTCATATACTGGCCCACTTGTGAGAAGCTCCTCAAGAATTCCTTTGTCTTCTCAAGCGTGTTCGACTTACCATTGCCCCACAGGTATGGATGCTGCAGGAAACTGCTATCGTCAATCTCTGTCCCGAGCGCCAGAAGAAAGTTATCCTCATCTTCCTGTACAGCCAAGCACGGAAATATTGCTTTCCCATCCGTGGCGTCAGGGCAGGGTCTCGCATTGGGCTCCATCAGCTCCCCACAGTATCCAAGATCATTTATATCGTCCTGGGTTCTTTTCTGGCAGTTTTTATGGTGATTCCGCATCTTGCTTATCCTGCTGCTCTCCTGGGGATAATCCGGAAGCAATACAAGAATTTACAACTGTCGGTAGCAGGGCTTATCTCAGTAGCTCCTTATCCTTACTCTCTCAGGGAGGACAATCAAATACATTAAAGCTAGCAGCAAGTAACAGCACAGGTGGGCAGGCAACTTTGAGGAGTTCGACTGCTAAGCATCCGGGTTTGGTACCTTTATGTATGCCGCCATTTCCTAGCAGCTCTAGGGAAAACTCTCAAGCAATTTATGCTGGCTGGGGGGGCGAGGAGGAAGAGGGGAGTGAGTATCGAGCGCTTGCACAGGAATTGTTTGCCCCATTAGAGAATAGCAGCGCCTTCCAGGCAGCTTTGTTGCCGGCTGCCTCGCAATATCCAGATAATCCCCCGGCTAAAAAGCAATGCTTTAGGGATAATGGCAGTGTTTGGGAAGATTCTCGTGGGGAAAAAGAACAGCAACTTCAAACTGAGAATCCTTATCAATCGTCGCTCTTGTGGGTGCCAGATGAATTAAAAATTACCCCTGAGATGAGGGCCGCCAGCTCCCTTCATACTAGCCCACCTTTATCTCACTCTGTGGGGGCAGATGCACCGCAATTTCCACCTCGCCTACCGCACAGGCTTCAAGGAAATACTTTAATCTCTTCTCAGGTGTTCATGGAAACTGCCTTAGTTCCTGCGGAAGAGTATAGTCAAGCAGCTGAGCGAGGTGAACCAGTTAAACAGAGGAGCAATTCTTCGGTAAGGTCAGCTTATGAAGCCATGCCAAGCGCAAGCACGCTCACAAAGAGCAATACAGTTGCCAATTTATTGGCAAGCTTAAACAATCAGTTCCAAGAAGATGAAGAAATGCTACATCCGTTAAAAGAATTAGAAGCGTATATTAGAGTTAATGATGACTCTACGACAATAAGGATGCTTATAGACGCTTATGAGATCGCTGAGAGTCTGGGTCGTATCCGCCTTTATGTCAAGTATATCTTAGAACCTCTGCCGTCCTGGGCGGATCCTTTAGGAAATGTGGACAGGAAGCGGTTAAGCAGTGAATTTTTAGGTTATATTGATCTCCTTAAACGCCGTCATGATTTATTGCCGCGCCGGCAGAAAATTGGAAAAATATTGAGAGATATCGAAAAACTCAAGTCTGATTGCCAAAATTTAGATTATGACTTAGGTGGTGCTTTGGATCCTTTAATGCATCAGGTCAATGCGGAGAAACAGGAGCTAGACCACATTAACGGAATTATTATTCAGTTTAAAAGGCAGAAGAAGTTTCCTGATTAATTGTTAAATTTTTTAGGGAATACCATCTCAGCTTAATGGTTTTTAAGAGCACATTCTTCTGCGGAAAGCCAATTCAACTCCCCTATCCTATAAGGCCAAGAATTGGTTACAAAGAAAGGGTGTTCAGTCTCGCTTAAAAATATAATTATATAATCCCTCATAGTGTCCGCCTTTGTGGTGACGCACGGGAAAACGTTGCTGCAAGCAAAGGCCAGAATTTTCAAGAGTCTGGCGAATAACGGGATAGTCTGGGCGAAGGTCCGAGAGCTCAATAAATAATCGTTCTGCGTTAGATAAGAGAGTGGCGGCACCTT
Organism: Candidatus Odyssella thessalonicensis L13; assembly: GCF_000190415.1. Taxonomy (GTDB): domain Bacteria; phylum Pseudomonadota; class Alphaproteobacteria; order Paracaedibacterales; family Paracaedibacteraceae; genus Paracaedibacter; species Paracaedibacter thessalonicensis. Next base: position 685,726 of record NZ_AEWF01000001.1, on the reverse strand, counting down.
GTAGCACCTTCATCTCTGAGCCATCGACGTCAATTTTAATAAAGCGAGGCGATGGTACCTTAAAGATCTGCACGAAATCGTCGAGGGTAAAGGTAATCACCTTTTGGATATGTTCTATCGAAGCTTCAGGGATGCCATCGCGGTTTGCTTTCTCATCCAGGACCTTATTATGCATGCCAAAGCCAAAGGTATTAATATATAGCTCCCCTATATGGGTGTGATCGGTTAGGGCAATGTTAAAGCTGCCAAAGTCAGCCTTATTCAAGAATCTATTGATCTCCAAGGCACAATAATTTAGGGCGTCTGGTTCGAAGGCGGTAACTTCTAAGCCTGCTAAATGAGCATAGAGGGCGAAGAAACCATTAGAAGCACCAATGTCGAAAAAAGTGCTGCCAGACGGTAGGCTGTCTATCCAGTCAAGGAGTTCAGGCTCAATGTTCTCTCCCCAGGTGGCAAAAAAATCTAGCATGGAATTAGGGGTATATAAGTTTAGAACTTTACTGCGAATATTTATCTGGCGCGATTCTTCAAGAAAATAGTTGCGGCGATATTCTGCTGTGTTCAGTATTTCCTTCTTTAAAAGCATCATTTCTTTCCTTAATAATACATGTAACTATTTGCCATCACCTAGCTGTAAAGATGCTCTCAAATTAAGGCTGAGGATACACGTATACGGTATATTCATATAAGCCATAATCGTGCCGAATCTGCCAATGGCGGCTGCAGTTCTTGGTTAAAAAATCAGCGAGCCTGTCAAGGGGGAGATGAAAAAGGTCATCCCTTTGCCAGTCCACATGACTGCTCATCACATTAAAGGCAATGCCATGTCTACAGGCTTGAAAAAGTGTCTTGATTATTCGGTGAGCAAAGGTTTCCATGTGCTCAAAGCTCAAGTTAAGCTTCTCCGTCAGGACGCCATTCATTACGCCATATTCAAATTGGTTATCATTAAGGGGTGTCTTAAGAATATCTTGACAAGTGAAAGGATGGGATGGGTAAGCTTTACGGGCCCACTCAATCATAGGCTCTGATAAGTCGATGCCGCTGTAACCTCTTGCAGCCTGCTTGCTGTTTGTTAATAAATAGTCTAAAAAGGCTCCATAGCCGCAGCCCACATCGACAATGCTCCTCGGGTTAACGCCCTTACTTTCCCATAATTCCGCCATAATCTTATGACGCAGCAAGGTATCTGCTGCATTGGGCCAATCGACACCCTGTGCTGTCGAACCGTGGCGTTGGAAACACTTTTCATAATGTTGAACCAGAACCGCAGGCGAACCATTTTCCTGGATAAGGGTCATTAACTAAGTCCTTTTATTACTGCTAATAAATAGTATGGCCGGCTTCAAAAGGTAATACAAGAGGGGCTCCTTTCTTCCTGCAGCAAGTTGGCTTCTTGGCTAATAATTCTCACGGTAATTACAGTTATTTAACATTTTACATAATTTTAATCTATCGTCTGTTAGGCTAGAATTATAAGAAATGCCCACAGTTAAGTGAATGCTATGGTTATCATTTTTGGAACTGGTCAATTGGCCGAAGTTGCTTTTCAATATTTGACACGTGACACAGCCCATAAAATTGTGGCATTTACGGTAGATCAAGAATATATGACGTCAACCACTTTTATGGGATTACCGGTGGTTCCCTTTGAATCAATTGAATCAATTTATCCCCCCGGCCAGGTTAAGATGTTTATTCCGATAAGCTATTATAAGCTTAACCAATTACGCGAAAAAAATATCTTCAAGCAAAAGCCAAAGGGTACTCATTTATTAGCTATATTCATTCTTCTTGTTTGCAATATCAAGAAGCAGTGGGAGAAAATTGTTTTATTCTTGATAAAAACACTTTGCAGCCCGGGGTGACCATTGGCAATAATGTTATCCTTTGGAGTGGCAACCATATTGGTCATCACAGTCATATTGATGATCATACATTTATAGCTTCCCATGTGGTTATTTCCGGCAGTGTTCAGGTGGGTAAAAACTGCTTCTTTGGCGTTAATACCACCATTGGTGATAACCTTAAAATTGGTGACTTTACAGTTGTGGGAGCAGGAGCCATGGTGCTTAAAGGAGTAGGGGGCCATTCCTTGATTGTCCGTAAAAGTGAGGCCCTGTCAGAGCGCAGTAGCCATCGGCTTAGAGGTCTATAAATGGGGTGGGTTAAAAAAGGCCTGATTTTCAAAGCTCAAGGGCAATACCCCTTTATGCAGACACATACGCAGGTTCCCCTGGTCGAAGTGGTTAATGCTGATAGATGGCGTATTTACTTTTCCACCCGGGATAATTTAGGGAGAAGTCGACCGACTTATATTGAGGTCAATGCCCATAATCCTTTAGAAGTCCTCTATTGCCATCCTGAGCCGTTACTAGAGCTGGGGGAAATCGGCACCTTTGACGATTGTGGTGTTATGGCAACCGCGATCATCAATCAAGGGTCACGTAAGTTAATGTATTATACCGGTTGGAATGTGAGAAATACTGTCCCCTATCACAATTCTATTGGCCTTGCCATCAGTGAGGATGGAGGTAAAACTTTTCAAAGATTTTCCCAAGGACCGCTTTTGGCTTCCACTTATAAGGAACCATACTTTGTTGGTCTTGCCACCGTCCTGAAAGAAGATAAGTGGCGGATGTGGTATTCTTGCTGTACCGGCTGGCATAATCACAGGCAGAAACCAGAAGCAATTTATCGGATCCATTATGCTGAATCTGATAATGGTATTGATTGGCACCGCTCTGGCCAAGTGGCGTTAGATTACTTTAACAAAGAAGGTAATGGGCTTTCTGTTAGCAGTGTGTTCAAAGAAGATGACCTTTATCATATGGTCTTCTGCTATCGTAAACCCTTTGATTATCATACCAATCCTTTAAATAGTTATAAGATCGGTTATGCAATCTCTGAAGATGGCCTTCGTTGGCAACGGCAAGAAGATATTCTTAGCCTGTCGGAGCAAGGTTGGGATAGCTTTATGCTTGCTTATCCTTTTATGCTGCCTCAGAAAGACGCCTTTTACTTATTTTATAATGGCAATGATTTTGGCAAAAGCGGTTTAGGATTAGCTGTTAAACATAGGTGACTTTAAATGGATCGAGACTTCTATAACAAGCAAGGCTACTATGTTGCGAAGCAGTTGCTTCCTTTAGCTTCTATTGAAAGCATCTTGTTCGACATTGAGAGGCTTCTTAAAAACTATTTCCAGCACCGCCTTAAAGCCTTACCGGAACAGCAATGCCTTTATAGTTTTTTGAAGACCTTGTTTGAAAATGATCCTGTGGCTTACGGCGAATTTGTTAAAATGACAGGGGTAATTTCGCGCCTACCAAGTGTTCAGCTTTTACAATTTCATCCAACTCTCACTCTAAGCCTCCAAGCTCTCAATATTCAGAACTTTCTCATTCCCACCGGTCCTATCGTTAATATTTTTGCGGCTGATATGAGCACAAAGAATAATTTCTTGGGCCTAGAAGCACATCAGGATTGGCCGTCCATGCAAGGGAGTTTGGACGCAGTTATTGCTTGGATTCCCTTAAGCAATATCCATTTAGATACTAATCCTTTAGAAATTGTGCCCCAAAGCCACCAAGCTGGTTTGTTAGCACAGGCAGTCACCTCCCATCATTATCATACCGTTGATCATTATGACGACTCGGAGTTTTATCCTTTAGAAGTTGAGATGGGTGATGTCGTCTTTATGTCGGCTTTTACGGTGCATCGCACCGGCAAGCAAGGACGGCCTGATTCTTTGCGCGCGGCTTTGAGCTTTCGCTATGATAACGCCGAGGATCCCTTTTTTGTCTCACGATTATATCCTACCGCTTACCGACGAAGTGTTGATAGAGAGCTAAAAGCTGAACATATACCTACTCCTGAACAAGTGAGATCTGTGTTCATCTAGCTTTAAGGGGGAGGCAAGAACTTTTTATAGATTTATATTAGGGTGAATTGAGTTAAAAGCATGTGCTTAATCGCTGCAGGGGAGTTAAACATTAAAGCGTCCAACATGGATAACTTTTCCACGAAAGGATGATTAAACTGTTGATAAGGGCGAAGCTCTGGTCTAAGAAAGGAAAGCTTGATCCCATGGTGCAGGAAAGCATCAGGCTGATAAAGACTTTGCCCTCCGATCGAGTTTATATAATGAGTTCCTTGTAAGTTGCCTGTCAGATCAATAAGCTTATCAGCCCGCTTCTTCGATTTGTCGTGGTCAATTTCATGGGAAAGTTTGATCTCTTTCTCAAGGGACAGATAATTGAGAACTTGCTCAAGACTATTCTTAATAAAGAGAGGAATATTCCTATTCTCGTAGAGCAAGACTTGCTGATATAGATTAAAGATTTCTTTGAAGTAAGGGGCTCTTTTATAAGCCGTCTCAATGGTCATTAGGTTCTTTTCTAAGAATCTTTGGTCTAACAAAAAATAAGACTCGTTAATCAGCTTATTCTGGCTTGCTTTTTCAACAGGAAGGCTGATTAGGAAGGGCTGCTGATTTAATAATATGGTGTTGCGATTAATCCATCCCCGTTTAATAAAGGTAACATCATCTAATAAAACAAAAATATCAGCCTGACAGATAAGTTGAAAATAGCCTAAATAAGGTAGGAAGTAGGGCTGGTGAATTGCTATGGTTTTAGTCTGTTGTTCCATATTTGCGGGCTGTTTCTTCTAAGAGGTAAGTTTCATTTAATTTCTGCTGCAGCATAGCAAAGGCATCCTGATAGGCTTGGAGAATGGACTCATTTTGATCAAAAACAAGATATTTATTGTCACGTATTTTCTGTGCTATCTGATCTCTGATGGCCGTATCGCCTGCTATGGTAATAGATTTGTGAATATAATCCTGAAGATCACAGGCCAGACATTCCTCAATTCCCATTAGACGATACAAGGCCGTGCCCACTGAACCACGCAATTCTTGAGAGACCAGGGTGACAGTGGGGACAAGCATAGAAATGGATTGCATTAAGGTATTACCGCCACTAAAGGGGAATGTATCGAGAAGGACATCCACCTGCTTTAAGAGGAAGAAGAATTGGTGCTGAGGCACACTCGGGATAAATTGGCAACGCTCACTCAAGTCTCCCAGAGATTGCTTAAGTCTTTGTTTTAACCGTTCTGCTATCGGAGTATTGGCATAGGAGAATAGGATAACAGCCCTTGGGTCTGCTTCAAGAATCCCCTTAAAAATAGTATCCATCTTCGGGTGAACCTTGAACAACATTTGTGCACAAAAATATAAATTCTTATCTTCTGGCAAATTAAAGGCAGCACGATTATGGGGAACATCTTTATGAATAAAGTCTTCATAAATGGCGGGGAAGGTTGGTAAAGGAATCACCTTTTCTGTGTAGCGCTCTTGGCAATCTTTATCCTCGAGAAGGGTGCTGGAGAAAAAGTAATCGATTGTATCAAGACCGGTGGTGCAGGGATGGCCGCCAGAGACGCACTGAATAGGGGCTAAGCGTGCATGAGCAAGCAGGTACGTTTGCGGCGTCATACAGATATCCGTATACCACAGAATATCTACCTCATGTTTGGCGATAATATGACGAGCTTCTTCAATAGAGCTAGGAATATCAACACATTTTATATTTCCTAGTGTTTCTTTATAATTAACCTCATGCATGCTGCTCCCCCCAGAGGCAAGGCGAAAGTAAATTATTTCCTGGTCATCGTTATTGAGGGCTTTAACAAGCGGGGCCAGCGAGAAACTAACCGCATGAAATTTATCAAGATAACAGGAGAGAACACCGATCTTGGGTTTCCGATGAGGGGCCATGGTTGTATTGATACAATGGGGGCTAGTCCATGTCAGTTGGGGGAATACTTTCCTATAAATAGTTCCGATATCCTGCAGTAACTCTTTTGCTGGCGTGTCGTAATAGGCTAAGTAAAATAAACAATTGGGGACAGTCGAAGGAAAGCCTTGAGTGCTTTGCTGTTTCTTCATCCAATTTTGCACGTTATGGTGAAGGTGACAAAGAGCTGATTTCTCACTTTCTAAGTTATCGAGAAACTCTTCAAGTTCTAAATCCAGTAAAAGTTGCCAGTTTAAGCGGTCACGCTCAATATTATCCGTATCTTCAGAACTTAGATATTTTATATAGTTTGCTAAAGCCAGATCGGTTTCTCTTTTATTGAGATCCTTTTTTGCAAGAGTGTAATGAAGATAGTGAAGCTTGGCAACTTGTGGATGAAGCTTGAGAAAGTGTATAATTAGCTCTTTAGCCTGGACGACATGGTTGTCCTGTAGCATTAATTCGGCAAGATTAACAGCTGCAGGAAAAAACTCAGGACACCATTTTAGGGCCTCTTTAAAGCACTCATAGGCTTTAGCTTTTTGCTTCATTTTAAGGTAAGAGTAACCAAGTAAATTCCAGGCAGCAAAGTGATTCGGGACAGCTTTGATGACTTTTTCGAAGTAAGTGATAGCGGGGTGATACTTCTTGTCACTTTGAAGGCTCACTGCTTGCTTATACCACTTGTTAAGTGTCTGGGCGTTGACTTGCAATTTACTTTTCCCTCTTAGACAGAACTTAAATACTTATATTTATTTTAGAGAATTATCTTAAGGAGATAAAGTTCGTGGCAATGGTTACTTTTGTATTAACGCCGTAAAACTGTAAGAGAGGCCACAAACAAAATTTATATATTTTAGTTCTGCCACTTGTTATCTTGTCGCTCCCTTGGTTCTCTTTCTCACAATTAAAGGAGAATCTGAAAGATACAAGGTATTGCTTAAGACTTGAACGCTTAATATAGCAAGGCTAAAGAAAGAGGATTAAGGTTCTTGCTTTAGAATTTTAACTGTGCGGATGGTGCCATAGATTTCTGCCATCTCGAGGTGTACCCGCTGGCCAATAATATTTTCACAGGACAGCCAGAAACTCTGGTCCGAAGACGATAAGGAGATTTCTTCTAATCCATCGAAAAAATAATTAGGTGTTACTGCCAGAATCTTACATAGCTGATATAAGCGATGCGCGGGTATATTATCAGCCTTACGTTCATATTTTGAGAATTGCTGGGGCGTAATTCCTAATAAGCGGGCCAGCTCCCTTTGTTTAAGATTTAATTCTTCGCGCCTTCTTTTCAATTTCCGGCTAATATGAGTTTGAATATGAAGCGATGGCTTATTTGTCATTGAACTAGTTTCTCATTACTCTTACTTGAGTTTAACCTTTAGCGGGGCATTGATGGCTTCCCCCAGATATACATATCTAAAAGTTAGTGCCGACTATAGGGTTAAGACCCGCGGAAAAAATATGACATTTTCTTCGAGATGTACTTTTGGGCGAGGATAAAGTGGCCGCGGCTTGGATAAAAGTGACTCTTCCCTGCGATTGGGATGCTGTAAATAGTTTCTCAAAACTCGGTCCGTTCTTTGGCATGACCACAGATGCTGCCCCAGCATTACCTTAATACTATTAACATGGTCAATTAAATCGTCTAGATAGAAACTATTAGTATATAAAGTAAAGATGTGACGTTTGCCAAAGGCCGTTAGATAGCTTGACTGGGAATCAAACAGATCCTCAATTGGCATCAAATCAGCCGCATCCTCAGGGGTAACCATGAAAATGACCTCTTCTTTATGCTGCAGCTGGGCACAATAAATGCTTAGGAGTACACTATGCAGGACTATTTCAATAAGGGCAGCTTCATACAGGGACGCAGAGTTCCTGCTTAAGCGGGGGTCTTCCTCAAGCTTGAATTCGCAAATACGCAAGCATCCGGCGGCGGTTTGTAATATTAACTTTAGAGAAAACCCCGTTTGCTTCTGATGAAGTGTTAATTGTATTCCGGTGGAGCTGGCTGAGCATGTCACGCTATAACAGAAAACTAATTCTTGATGTGCCCAGGAATTTACATAAAATTTCAAATTCTGCATCAAAGCTTCCTTATTAACGAGTAACATCTCAAACCTCTCTATTAAATATTCCCTGCCTGTCTCAATATACAAATTTGTTATATTTACCCAATCGAAAGAAAGATAATATGTTATGAATTTTTTTCATAGGTGGAGAGTTAAGATGCAGTAAATACACACTTTTAAGAAAAAATGTTGCATAAAGAGTAAAAAACTTGTGAAAAATAACCTAATATAAAATGGTATAGATAATTTTTATTATTGATATTTATTATGTAGAAGGAGGCTTAGCCTATTATAATAATAAAATTATAGAGTAGAATTACCTGTTGCATGTTTGTTGCTTTGTAAGAATTTAGACAGCAAGAGTTTAGGTAATTGAGACCAAACTATGGAAAGGCAAGAACCTTAGCGTCTAGCTAAAAATAGCGTATCTAATGAAATAAAAAGGTCCAGAGGAAAACCTCTGGACTGCTGATCGTCGAAGACTTTGAAAGTAAAGAGCTATAGCTTTGCTCTCAATTTTCCTAAAATCTCCACTTCTTTTTTAGCTTCTGAATCCCCTTCTTTCCTTCTTTTTCAAATTTCTTGCCAGCTTTCTTTACTTCACGTTCAACTTTACCTTCCTCAATTGCTTCTTGAGTGTCATCTGCAGCTCGGTTTAGTACTTTTTCAGTTTTCTCAAGGCCTTTTTCTACTTCACGTTCAACCTTACCCTGCTCAATTGCTTCTTGAATGTCATCTGCAGCTCGGTTTAGTACTTTTTCGGTTTTCTCAAGGCCTTTTTTTACTTCACGTTCAACTTTACCTTCCTCAATTGCTTCATTCACATCATTGGCAACTCGCTTGGCTTCTTTTTCAGTTTTTTTACCAGCTTGCTTTACTCGTTGCTCAACACTCTTGCCCTCAATAACATTTTGTACTTGACGAACAACATGATCTTTCATGCTGCGAACTACCAGTTCAAGTTTTTTGTCAAGAGAGACTTTCTTAGCTTCGCGTTGGTCAGCGGGAACTTCCTGTTCAACCTTTTGCTTCAATCGGCTGGTCAAATCCTCTTCGATCTTTTTCTGAATCACTGGGGAATTATACATACTCATTAGTATTTGAGTGCGCATGCCTATTAATCCGCTTTGAGATGGCTTTGCTTGTATTTCTTTATCGTAATTTTCCACTATCTCATCCGCACATTCATCTCCTAAATGCGCAATAAGTGCCTCTAGAGCTTCATCTAACTGTGCGTATAATTGCTGATGCTGGGCAATCGCATCATCGGCTATAATTGCTGGAGGTACATCTGTTTGGGTGGTTGCGGGTAAAGGTGCACCCTGAGGATTTTGTTCGCCACCTTCGCCTCCATAAGGGGTATAAGCCTGGGCCACTGTTAAAACTGAACCTAAAAGTAATAGAGATAGTCTCATGGTATAATTCCTTTATATTATTAAAATTCTCATCATTGAATTATCATAGTTAATATAACTTGTGTACAAAAAACAGCAACGATAATAAGTGAACCATTTTCATCTTGGGGAATTTAGGGGGGCTATTTGCTGGAAATTTATTGCCTTTAGCGTAAGTTTTTCTCTCTTGCTTCTTATCAGAGCACTACGCTACAGCTTTATTGGATAAAGGCGGGAGAAGGAATTATCTGAGATACTGGAGTAGAAACTATACCAGGGGGAAATTGATGAACTATGTTATTCTTAAAGAACTAATCTTATCAGAGAATCATAAATCTATCTCCAAGACCATCCATAAGTTATATGGTGAAGTAATAGGGAGGCCTCATAAGCTCTAAATTGTAAGATATCCTGAAGATGAGGGCGTTTATCTCATATATTTAAATGATAAGGGAGAGGAACTTACGGATACTTTCCACTCAAATATTAAAGAAGCTATGGATCAGGCAAAATGGGAATTTGAGGCGCAAGAAAAAGATTGGCAAAGCCTCTAAAATTTCTTTAAGAGTAATGTTTAAGCAAACCAACGAAGTAGGAGTACTTTAATAGTCAAGGGGACAAAGCCGCTAAAGCGGCTTTGCTTTACTCATTTATATCTATCCGTGGCGCTGAGAGTAGCCGATCAGCGCTTAGAAGATTTGTAAGAAAAGTTTAAATTAAAGAAGCACCTCATCCCTTTTAGTCATATTTATCTGGTTGTGTGGTCGGAAAGTGAATGCCAAACAGCCCACGGGTAATGACATAATAGTTTAAAAGGGCCCAAATCAGAAATTTGACAAATCCCGGTAAGCTAAGAGGAACGAAATTTAAAACGGTGAAAGCCCAGTGAAATCTCTCTTTAAGATCCCAGCCGGGCTCAGCGATTCCGTTTCCATACTGTAACGTCTGGAGGATCGGGGCCAATTTATGCCACAGAATGTGACAGATCATAGGGATAAGAAAAAACACCAGCCAAAGAAGCAAGATATATTTTACATTAGTGATTTTAGAGATGCCCGGCATAAACTTAAATGTTTTATAAGAGGCGGTATTTAAGGTATCCCGCGTCATGCTCGCCAGGACAATTAATATGGAAGCCTGGATAAAAACCCATGTGCCTCCAGAATCGATAACTGGATGATTGCTCAACTGCTGGAAAACGGCATCTACAAAATTATGGCCGGTCAACAATTCAACTATTTTGGCTATCAAGAACGTTGGCAAACTTATCCAGTTTAAGACAATAATGTACCCGAAGGCAATAATGGCTGCTCGCCATGCCATAGACAGGGTAACCTTAATTGAATCGAGCGCAGTTATTTTGGGGCCAGTCAAATCAGTCCTCCATTAGCTAGCTTGTCTATTAAACCTTAGAAAGGGGAAAGCTACCCTTAGGAATAACATCAAATAAGTTAAGAAAGTTTCAAAAAAACGCGTAATTTCTTAGGATCCCCCCATTAAACCAATTAGGGAGACTATCTATCAACCAGTCTCCCTACCTTATAGCAAAAAGAGTGGCAGAAAAGATAGGACGATTATTTGTCAAAAAAGATGTAATGATAGTAATTTTCTCCCTCGGGTTGCGGCTGCCGATGCTAGCGGGGAGGGTGCAACCATTGGCGGCGGAGCCGTCGGGGGATGTGTCGCGGAACGCGAACAGCAGTCGCTGACAGTGCAGGCATCTTAACAGCTGCTCGCTTAAATGCCTTGGTTATCAAAGACCGGGAGGGGGAGGCTCAGTCAACTAATATCGCTCAAGGTGTTCTTATAGGAAATCTCGATCTTACTTTGCCATTCTCCTATAAGATAGAAGTAAGGTTAAGGATATTCTATCCTTAGCTCAAATTTTTTGGCTTTATATATAGAGTAGAATTATCTTCTCTTCCATGCTTTATGAATGTTTACGGTCTCTTTCTGAACTGCTTTAAATTAAACAATAAAATAGCTTTTTAGCTTCTTAAGCTTAACTCAAAAATATAATCTTTTTTCCTCTCTTTTTATCAACCCTAAGTAGATATTTTCAAACATAGGTATTGAAGAGATGGTAATCGATAATTATATCCTGATAGGATAAGGATATCTCAACCATATCTTTTAAATTTAAAAGTAAATATTGAGAAAAATAATAAACAAGCAACGAAAATGAAGAGTCAATAAGATGAAAATAGCTTTAGAAGCCTCTGTGGGCAAAGAAGAATTATTACATTTTTTATGTGAATGGGACCACAACTATTCTTCTTCTCTAAAAAAAATAGATTTGTTTAATCCCCTTCTTACTTCTCAGTGGACACAAGCGCAGAAGACATATTTTGCTAGATTATTTTATCATGTCAGGGGTCACTTTCATGACTTCCTTTGGTTTCTTGGAAATCATGCCTCCAGCAAATTGATCAAAGATATCATTTTAACTAATATAGCAGAAGAATTTAACAGTTCTGCTAAATCTCATGAGCAGATGTATATTGATTTTGCGTCTAGTCATGGAGCGGATCTAACTGAGGAAATTATAGAAAACAAGACTCACCTTCCGTTTATCCAAGAGTATAATAAAGGCCATCTTAGATGGTTAGCACACCATAGTGAGGAAGAAAGATTTGCTGCGTTTTCAGCGTATGAAAGGCTAGATAATGTGGATTATAAATATTTGGCAGAGCTAGCCAGTTCATTAAATACACCTCGAAAGGGATTGTTGTTTTTTAAAGTTCATCTAAATGCGCAACATTTTAGTACAACAGAGAGAAATCTCTCTACTATCTGGAAAGAAAATTCTTCCTATGTTAAGGATTCTTTTACTTTTATAGGCGAACATCAGTTAAAGATGTGGCAGACTTTATCAGACACCATATTCCAATATATAGAAAAATAATATTTTGCTGCTGTTTCTTGATAAAGGCTTTGAGGAGATCCTATGAAAGTTGAACCTTCCCAAGGTAGCATAAAACTATTTGGAACAGTAATGGCAACTAATTACCCCTTATACTGGATAATATGGAATAAGGGGATAGCTATAGATGGTAATTATACTGACTTTATTTTAAGGTTTTGTGCAACTCTATTATGCTTAGGCCTTGTATGTGAAGATTTATGGAGGCTAAAGTATAAACGCATTTTTACCTTATACTGGTATTTCACAGTTACTTTTTGCTTGCCATTCTTCTTTACTTTTATGACGCTTAAATACCATGCGTCAGTTGTATGGCTGATGAACTTCATGTCATCTTTCTTCTTTCTATTTTTGCTGTTGAATCTCTTAACTGCTCTCACAATATTTATTATTGGCGCTAGTATAGGTTATATAGCATTCTACTTTTATTTAGCTCCTTTTTATCTCGAGGTAGGCTCTATTAGTTTGTATGAATTTATTTTCACGATTTTTGGAGCAATAATAATCGGAGGCTTATTTTCTTATGATAAAGAGCACATTCAAAAAGAAAAACAGCAGTCACTCAGAATGCAAGCAGCTGCGATAGCGCACGAGATGCGTACCCCTTTAGCGGCTGTGGCTAATATGGCGACAGGGTTAAAAAAGTATTTGCCTACTCTTATAGAGACCCAGCAAATTATGCAAGAAAAGGAAGAGAGTCTACCTTACGTCAGTGATAAGATTTTAGAGCCTCTTAAATTGGTCCCTACTGAATTAGAAAGAGTGTCGAGAGGTGCTTTTACGGTCATTGATACACTTCTCTTGAACCTCCAAGATGCCCCCTCAAAAATTGTTCTTGAGCGATGTAAGATTTTAGATTGTGTAGAAACTGCTCTCAAAGCCTATTCTTTAACTGATGCAGAAGAAGAATTAATCTCGTTTGAAAGTGTTGAGAATTTTGAAATTGAGACAAATACTCACTTACTCAAGCATGTCTTTTTTAATCTGCTCAAGAACTCACTTCATTATGTTAAAGCTGCTGGAAAAGGTAAGATCTGCATTTGGAGTGAAAAAGGTGAAGAGTTCAATACCCTCCACTTTAAAGATACCGGTAAAGGTATTTCGCCAGATATCCTCCCGCATATTTTCGACCAATTTTATAGTCATACCGATCATGGTACGGGGGTCGGGCTTGCTTTTTGTAAAATGGTCATGCAGAAATCCGGCGGAGACATTACCTGTGACTCAGTTGAAGGGGAATTTACTCACTTTACTTTGAGCTTTCCTGTGGTTAAAGAGTAAGCCTTTGACGGGATTTAAGAGGGATAAGCATCTACTTTCTCTAACAGTCTGGCAGATTAATTGGAAAGGTGCTCGTATCCTTACTTCCTATCTTTTCCGCTGATATCTATTAAAAGAGAAAACTTCTGAAGCGCTGATATAATCCACGTCTGGCACATAGGCGACAAAATATCTATTTTTCCCTTGCACCACCTGAATTGGATAAGCATATTTGTCCCAATTATTAACATCTGGATGTTTATTATTGCCATGAAAGGGAAAACACAGGGTTTTCAGATTTTCATCTAAGGCGCTTCTTAAAGAGGAAAGCTCCTTGTCTTGAGAAACTTCTTGCTCAAGTGTCATAATATATCCTGATTGTACATCATCGAAAAATTCGTTACTTAACACATACAGGGCACTGACTTTACCTTTGGCAGTCAAGAACACAAATCCACCTGTGTCTTGGTTAAAGTAATATTCAGTGATATGATTTTTCTCTACCAACTCCTTAAAGTATTGTATGAAGCTCTGATCGTAAAGGGGGGACTCTCTGTGATCTTCATATACAATATCTTTCTTAATTAAGGCTTCGAGGGAAATGTCGGTAATCGCCTTAAAATATTTCAGCTGGCTTTGCGCAATAAATTTGTTAAGAATAGAGGCTTGCTTTTCATTTTCGTCCTGTTTACGAATATAGCCATCAATAAGACCTGTATTGAATGCTTCGATTGCAATTTTTTCATCTGCAACGCCCGTATATAATATTTTGCGAATATAGGGATTCTGAAGTTTTTCACAGAATTCTAACCCTTTCATACTGGGCATTTCGTAGTCAACAATAACCGTTGAGACTTCCTCATAGCGCTGAAAAGAGAAAATTGCTTTATAAATTTCATCAGTTTTATGCTCTCGCATCGGAAAGGCGGACGGCAAAAAATCAATAGCCTGGCAATTGTTGGCAAATTCTAATGCTTGATAAGGATTATCAAAGAAATCGTAGGTAGCTAAATTATGATCGATAATTAGTGCTAAGCTTTTTAAAATACTTGAGTTATCGTCTACAAAAATAACTTTTGTTGGAAAATAACAGCATAGTAATGAATTCATTTGATTGTCCCTTGGCCTCTAGCTATTCGCAGTTAGTTTGCCATAAAATCGTTAACAATAGATATACTTTAGATCTTTAATCCTAGATGGGCTCAAAAATCAAGTACAGGGGTAAAACAGATTATTTTCTGCCCTTGATAGGCAAATAAATTATTAATAAGTAAGTGGGTTATCTAGGGGGTAGGGCCGCCGTTAGACGAGATTAAAGATAAAAAGACAGAGAAACTTAGTAAAAATCCTATCATTCTTATGACATGACTTATCGTCGACAATCACTATAATTTTGCTCCTTTGCCAATTTAGCTCAGCCCCATAGGGCTTACCTTCCCCCACCGTGCGGACAAACGCTCGATCATAAAACCAGCATGCAACTTTCTTTGTTCTCATAAAAAATCTCTAACAGCGTCTTTCGCCCTCCTATAAATGAGCCCTGATCGCTCCAATGACGAAAGCGACGAGGGCAGCCGAGAGTGGGGCGGCATGAAGATCCCATCCCCTCCCCAAGCCTCTTCAAGACAATAGATTCACCAACTATTGTGCACTGCCAGAAGAAGAGAATTTACGAAGCAGGCTAATGACCTCTGTGACTCTCATTTCGGGAACCATTAGCTGTTCTAGCTAACTTATCACCCTTTCTTGATCTAGAAGAGGTATCTCATTGGCTTCATCAATTATGAGTATGCGATCAACCCAATCCATCTGAGGTTGTATCAAACGCAAGCTTAGTCTAATTGTAGGTTCACGGCGTGGGGAAGGAATTTTGAAAACTTTCTTCAAAAGTTCTTTGCGACCAACCCAATCCATCTCGGATTGTATTAGGCGCAAGCTTAGGTGAATAACACTTTCGTGCTGCTCGAAGGGAATCTTTTTTACAGCCTTCAACATCTGTTCGCGCTCATAATTTCCCATATCTGGAGCAAATAAATGCTGAGCATTTTCCACTGTCACTTCTCGCTGATCAGGAGCTATTTCTGAAATGATCTCTGCCAACGTTACAAAGTAATAAAGCCCTCCTGCTTCAGTACAAACGCTCTCAGTCAAGGCTAAGATAAGAGGAAGCTCATTCGCGGGTACTTTTACAGCAAAATCGATGAGAGAGGAAATATCTGCTCCGTCCATAGAAGGGGTAAGTACCGGCTTTAATAGAGGAATAATCTCTTCAAGGGCGGGAGAATAATTCTGGTTAATGCAGTTTAGCAGGTTAACTATATCATAGCCGTTCATCTCGGATTGTATTAAAGATAAGCTTAACTTAATGGTACGTAGACGACAATTGGAGGGAATTTCGGAAACTTTCCTCAATATTTCTTTGCGATCAAGCCAATTCATCTGGGGCTGTATTAAATACAAGCTTAATTGAATGATGTTCGCTTGGTGTGCGAAAGGAATTTTTTTGACAGCAGTCAATATCTCTGCACGTCCATAATTGTCTATATGCGGAGTAAATAAATGCTGAGCATTTGCAACTGTCCCCTCGCGCTGCTCAGGCGCTATCCCTAAAATGGATTCACTTAACTTTTTGATGTATGAAGTTCCTTCTGTTTCAATACAAACGCTCTTGATTAAAGAAAAAATAAGAGGAAGCTCATTCGAAGGCACTTTCAAGGCAAAATCAATGAGAGAAGAGATGTCCGCTTTGCTCATAGAAGGGGTAAGTAAAGGCTTTAGCAGAGGAACAATCTCATCCAAGGAAGAAGAATAATTCTTGGCTATACAGCTTAGCAGATCACAAATATCAGTGTCTGGCTGCTCGCTATGCCTATCTGAAGAGGTTGCAGAAGAGAGGTGGTAAAGTTCGGGTTCTCTTTCTTCTTCTAGGAGATTCTTTTCATTTGCTTGAAGCAAGTTAATGAAAGGACTAATGATCCCTAAAAAGGCAAAAGAGATGTAGCGAGAGGTTTTAATCTTCTTATTACCCATTTTTACTTCCTTATTTTGTTTGCTGAATAAAATTAGCATAAAGGATAAAAAAGGGTAGAAGAATAAAAAGAAAAATAGAGAGAATTTAATGATTAGATAGGTCTTACTATTTAAACCTACTTGTTTCTTACCTTTTTAGATTACCTTCCATTGTATCCACTTATCACCTCTCTTATTATGCAGGTCTCTTATTTAACTGTTAGGTTTAAAAAAGAATGCATGAATGATCGATGCCCTCATGAGCTTCCTTGACGGCCCGTTTTTTAAAATAATAGTTAAGAACCTCTGGAACACAAGTCATATAGCCTGTAGCATCGCCATAGGTTGCTAAGATTTTTCCAAAAACACTGGAGATTTGAATGTGATCATCTTTTTGTCCGTAGCTAGCAAACCGTATAATCTTCAGCGTCCAAGCAGCACGCTTAGTTGATGTAGCTTCATACTGATAATCCAGTTGATATCTTTGATGAATCTCCTCTTCCTTCCACTCTAGATCTTGACGTTTAATCATTTCAGGAGCAAGTGCCACATAATAATCATAAGTGTGGCAAAGGCCAGATTTATTGCGAGCTTCAATATGAAAGAGAGGATAAATATGCTCTAAAGAAAGGTTGAATTCTTCCTGACCATACTCACGAACAGTTTGTTCTAAAGGTTTTGTGGACGAAGCATATATTTCAGGTAAAACATAGGCATTGCCTTTTTTAAGTTTAGCAAGATATGTGCTATCCGTTGTTGAAACAAGGCAAACAACAATCTTGTGGCTCCGGTCTTCAATTTCTCTAGTTTCCATAGCGTGGGTAAGTGTTGTGCTTTGTGCTAAAATGAAGAACAAAGCTAGTTTCCAAAAGTTCATAATTAATCTCCTATGAGTGTAAAATTAGTGCGAGAAAATTGCACTGGGGATGAGAATTATTGCTGCTAAAGCAAACATCACTCCTTTTGCAGTTTGTGCTCTGCTTTCTTCTTTCTTATGTTCCTCTTTGATAAATTGTTGAAGAACAAGACAATTTTTGAAATATTCATCAATATATTGAGGGGGAAAGAAAATCTCAAGAGTTGAAAGTAGACTCTTCGGTGCAAAGTTCTGGGTTAATTCTTGCGCATGCGCATGAGTGGTGATCTCTTCATGAGCATATAATCGGTTCATAACTTTTAATGCAGACTGCACATCAGCCGGTGCATTGGTGGCTGAATACCAGATTACATTTTGAACTTCTCCAATAGCCTCTTTTGTTAAAGCAGCGCTGTAATAAAAGTGAGTCGTTTTCTGTGCAGGAAGGGGTAACCGTTCCTCCTCTTTAATGTCGCCAGGCATTCCTAGAATAACAGCTATTGTCGTCAGAAAAGACCAAGATTTTTGTTTCTTATAGTGAGGTAGAACCTCAAGGCGTCCGATTAAAGAAATAGCTTCCTTAGGAATTGTGATGCCAAGATGGTGTTCTGCATGCTCCAGAATTGCCTCATCAGTAAATTTGTTTAGCTTAACCCCACAGGTCAGAAGTTCGGGGGAGGAGGCTGCAGAGGGAGTAAAAAGGCCAACTCTAACTTCTGCTGGATCTTCTTTATTTAATAAAAACAGATGGGAAACACGGGTGGACTGGGACTCTTCTTCAGGAGCCTCCATGGCACTTACACCCTGCATAAAGGCCAGACAGATCGATAAACTTGAGATATATTTTCGCATGAGAGGTATTCTCCAATTTCTCAAAAAATGGTTAAGATCCTTTTCACAATAATTAACTTATATTTCTAATGCTACAATTAAATTATACTTATAATTTTATAAGAATTAATTGGCTAGACTGCACTAGCGGCTGCCCTGCTACGATTATTATGTCTTGATCAGCATCGTAAATGCCAAGCGGACAGAAACATGATTGAGAGGCGTTACTGCAGCTCAGTCTATCGGCGTAGGGAAGGGGGGCACAGCAGGAAGCAGCTAAGGTGTCTACAGGGTGACTTACTACCGCCTATCTAGGATGTTACTTCGGTGGAGTTGGTAATGACCTGCACCATAAAGGATAATTTTTCACGAGAGATGGCCATTTTAGGGAGCTGTTAAGCTTCTAAAATTGTTACTTAGGGCGAATCATTGCAGCCAGAACGTTGAAGCGGAAAAACCTCTCGAGAACTCACCTGGTTTTTAAGCGCTGATGCAATTAATGTTAACCTATTAATGCTGAAATATAAGTCAGTAATTTTAAACGAAAGTAGCATTTGTACAGGGGAGATAACAGAAGGTCTTTTTCTGAGGAGGTATGGCGTGGATATCGGATTTCATTGCAGCATAAGTGGTTCTAAAGGTTATGTAAATGCCATTATAGAAGCCAACCGCTTTCACCTGACAGCAATGCAAATCTTTGCCAAGAGCCCCCGCTGTTGGAGAACTCGAGAATTAAAGCCCTTAGAAGCGGAAAACTTTCGGGCCGCCCGTGCTCTAAGTCAGCTGCGCACCTGTGCGATCCATTCATCCTATTTGATTAATTTAGGGGTAGAGGGAGAGCTGTGGCAAAAAAGTATCCAAAGTCTAAAGGATGACCTTGATAAAGCGCATATGCTGGGCATTGAATATATTGTCCTCCATCCCGGCTCTCTAAATATTGATCACGTGAGAAACGGCATTTTTGAGGCCCTGCACCAATCCCCCAGCACAGCCACACTATTGATAGAGAATGCAGCCGGCGGTGATCAAAGATTGGGAAGAAAATTTGAAGATATCGCCAGACTAATCGAAAATACGACGTTGGGCGTGTGTCTGGATACCTGCCATGCTTTTGCGGCAGGGTATCCGATCCATGAAGACCCTCAAGCTTTTCTAGATCATCTTGATGCTCTCATTGGCTTAGAGCGGATCCCGGTTATTCATTTCAATGATTCGCGGGCGGATTTTGCCAGCGGTATTGACCGTCACGCCAGCCTGTTGGAGGGAAAAATTAATGATAGCTTGAAATATTTTCTGCAAGAGCCGCGGCTGCAAGATAAAGCCTTTATTATTGAAATAGCCCCTGAAAAATTCCTCCATAATCTAGGGGTTATTTACCAATGGCAACAAGAGATCACAGTTTTAAAACCGTAAACTCTTAAACCTTAAATGCTGGAGAGCGAGGAGGGTAAACGCAATAGCAACCTTCTTCATATGCTTAAAGCCGCTTTAAGAAAGGGGGCTTTGCAGTCTGTTTCACCTTTAACCTTTCTTCGCTTGGCTTTGTTTTAAAGAGCCTTCGCAGACATCATCGCATCATAAAGACGTCCACCCTTTTCTAATTCTTGACGCATCCAGGTAATCATTTCTAATAAAACAGTGTGTATTGGCTCCATTTGATAGGTAGTACCTAAAACTTTTGCTCCAGGCGCTAAGACTTGCTCTTTGGTTAAGAATTGATCATTGATTAAATCCCAGGCCACATCTCTATAGAAGGTCTTTAGCTTTTTATACTGCTCTAAATCATTTTTCTGCTGCTTTTGAAGGTGATATAAGGAAAATGTGCTGTTATAATCTTCAATGTGCCGTTGACAGTCATTGAGGAAGTTCCTCATGGCCCTTATACTCCTATTCCCTGTGCCACCGTAGACATAATGTTTGGCGCGATCTTCAATGGGTTCCAGCACTTCATGTAGAGCGTAAAATAATAGGGTAATGACTTTCTTTGTCTCACTCTCATTAAAACTTGCGGCTTTAGCAGCACCAAGGATATCCTGCACCACTTCCCCATAAAATTTAAGGGTCTCTCCTCTTCTGAGGCGGACCAGGATGGGACTCTCATCACCGCCACCCACCAGGTTTCTAAAATGGGCCCAATCATGGAGGAGAATTTCAATCGGCGTCTGGTAAATGCCGCCATGAACAGCTCCTTTAGCTGCACTCAGACTATAGAGATATATTTGATGCGAAATTGGGTATCTGTCCTTCTTAATGCCAGCAAATCCTTTAAGGAAGTCTTGTTTTGAGAAAGCACTTTCGCCTGTTTGAAAATCAATATAAGGCATTAAATACATATACTCGTTTAAATTGAGAAGATTATCTATCTCGCCGCATTCCTCTGTCACTTTATTCATGTCATGTTTCCAAAGCTCTTTACCATCCACAATTTTATTTAACTGACGAATGACTTTCGGTATGCCGCCTGTTAGATCAGAAGTCGGGTTCTCACGTTTATGGGGGGGAGTCAAAGCCATGGCTGCTTGAACTGACATCCAATTAATGTCATATAAGTAGACCTCTTCAAGAAGATCAAACTGTTGCTTAATGAGCGCTACTTCTTCCTTGTCTACTTGCGGGCTCTGGTCAAGAAGCTTAAGAATTTTATCCCCAAATACTCTATACTTTTCACAAGGAAAACTTTCCCACTCTTCTCTTATATCACGTAGAGACTGCATCTCTTGATCAAGAGAATCTGATGCAAGAGTGGTATCTTTTTCCATGGCACCTAAAGAAAAAACTGAGCTAGATAGAATGCAGCCCAATACCAACGATTTTTTAAAATAATTCTTCAAAGTATGGTTCCTAAAATGTATTAACTTTTAGCTATATATAAGAACTAATCAAAAGAAAGCAAGATCTTAAGTAAAATAAGTATTTATTTAAAATTATCTGTTAAAGTTTAAATATAGTGAAATACCATGAGCCTTTGAGATACGGCGCAGGCAAGGGCACTCTTATTGTTTATTCTGCACAATCTTAAGGAAGAGTTAGGGCGAAAGCTGCCGATAGGGCGGCACCGTGGTGTACCCCTTATCAGGCAGTTTCAATGATTCATCAAAGATTACCTCAATTCTTTTTTCTGAATCCGCAGGTGCTTTTATATTGTCTGGGGCTTGCTGGGCATATTCTTGACTTTGAAAGCCTCTGGCAAAATTGGAGGATCTAAGCTCAATAATATATCCTTGTGGGTCCCACACAAAGGTAAAGAGCTGCTGCTGAGGCGTGCCGGGATTTAATGCTGTCGGTTCTAAAACAAATTCTACTTCTTGCGCTTTTAAGCGATCTACAAGCGTGCTAAACGTCGTTGAGCTCAATCCGAACAGGCCAAAGTGTTGGCAGGGAATAAAGTGCTCGCTTTTAGCGCGTGCAAGTGCCTTTGTGTCATTTTTCAGAATCGTATTGGCGGCCGACATCGGCACATGATCTACCTCATTCAGCGCTAAAACCATCGGGCCAATCTGAAAGGCATAGACGGGCTTACCGTTAGGAGCTTTATTGGCTATCGCTTCTACGCCGAAAACTTGGCTGTAAAAGTTCTTAGCGACCTCTATATCTTCGACCGGCAAGGCCATATGGCTCTTCGTATTGCTATAATCAAGATCCTGTATCTGCGAGGCTGCAGCACAGTTTAAACTTACGGTTATTAACGTTAATAATTTAATTAAGGGTTTATTCATGTCAATTCTCCTTGGTTATTACGCTTTTAACTTGCCTTTTATCGTGCTCTGTGAGAAGTAGGGTAGAGGTTGATAGGTTTAAACTTCTGGTTCAAAGCTAGATCAGAGGTATAGTAAGGAGAGGCAGGATGAATCTGAACCAGCTAAAGATATTTGTCAAAGCTGTGGAGAGTCGAGGCTTTAGCGCGGCGGCTCGTCAGCTGCATCTATCAGCAACAGCTATTAGTAAGCAGATTAAAGAATTGGAAAGAACCCTGGGGGTTGAACTAATACAGCGGACAACAACACGCTTTGAGGTGACTCAGATTGGTAGGTTGTTTTATCAGCAGTGTCTTCCTCTTTTACAAGGGGCGGAAAATCTTAAGAATTTTATGACAATATGGAATAAGGAACCGGGCGGCGAGCTGAAAATACTATCCAGTATTGCTTTTGGTGAAATATTTATCATTCCGCATCTTAAGCAATTCCGTGAGCTATATCCAAATATCCTGTTAACATTGGAATTAGCTGATAGGATTCCTGATCTAACCGCCGAACGATTAGATCTCTGTTTAGGCTTGGCGGGGCATTGGGATGCAAACCTTATTCAGAAGAAGCTCTTAACAGCAGCGCCTGTTTTATTGGCGGCCCCAAGTTACTTAGAAAGATACGGGGAACCTTTAAGCCGGGACAATCTAGACCAACATTACTTCATCTGCCATAGCAATCGACCAGAACCGTTGAAGCTTCAATTTAAGGAAGGTCCAAGCTGCACTGTCCGCCCCAGTTTATCTGTTAATAGTCATACAGGATTTCTTAGCTGTGCTGTCGATGGCTTAGGTATTGCTTACCATTATGATTTCATAGCTCAGCCTTTGATTGAAAATGGACAATTAACACGTATTTTGAGGCATGAACCGATGCCAGAGGTAAGTTATTACGCCTTTTATCCACCCACTGATCATCTCAAGCCTGCCGCCCGGGTCATGCTTGACTTTGTTGTGGAATGCGTGCATGCCAGCCAGGTGGCCTAAAAGGCTTAGAATGTTTAAAAAAGAGAAACTGCCTTGTTAGGTTTATCTGTAAAGAGGTGTGATCTAAGTCTGAAAATAGGCTTTACAGAGTACATTAAAAAAGGAAGCTGAGAAGGTAGAGGGAGCTTTAACTGCAGCTGACCAGAGTTAAAGCTCATGCAGAAAACTTAGCTGCCTTTAAGCTGCTTGATCTTGCTGGCCGGGAACCCCTTTGGTGGTTGAGTATTCAAAATGCAGCACTTCTTCAGGGTATAAAAACTGGCGGATGGAATGGGCCGCTTGGGCGCCCTCTGCAAAACCGGTCAGGATCAGCTTAAGTTTATGAGGATAAGTGGCAACGTCCCCAATTGCATAGATCCCAGGGCGGCTGGTTGCGGCTGTAAAATGGTCCACCTGAATATGGCTTCTGTCCATACCTAGGCCCCATTCCGTAATCGGTCCTAGGTTCATGGATAAGCCAAAAAATGGTAGGAGATAGTCTGCCTCAAGCTGCCTTACTTCACCGTCAAGAGATTTAACAGTGATGGTTTTGAGGACACCATTGCTACCTTCTAAGCCTTCAAGCTGGAACGGGGTTACTAGATCAATGATACCTTGAACAGCGAGCTCTTTTAATTTTGCTTCACTTTCAGGAGCCGCACGGAACTTGGGGCGACGATGAACAACGCTAACAAGGTTGGCAACTTCACTCAGAGAAATAGCCCAGTCCACGGCCGAATCGCCGCCACCGGCAATAACTACATTCTTGCCTCGATAAGTATCACGGCTTTTAACATAGTATTGGACGGCGGTTCCTTCATAGTCTTCAATGCCTGCTAACGGAGGGCGATTCGGACCAAAGGCACCGACGCCTGCGGCAATAATAATGCATTTACAATTAATTTCGATTCCTTTTGAAGTCTTGATGTTCCAGGACTTTCCTTCTTGATCTAATTGCTCAATGTTCGTGACTTGTTGGCCCATATGAAAGATGGGGCTGAAAGGCATAATCTGACGCTCTAAATGATAAATAAGATCGGCGCCCGTAATTTGGGGGTGGGCCGGAATATCATAGATGGGCTTTTCAGGGTAAAGGGCAGCGCATTGACCTCCGATAGCGTCAAGCGCATCAATCACGTGACATTTAAGACGTAACATTCCACATTCAAAGATTGAAAAAAGGCCGACCGGGCCTGAGCCAATAATAACGACATCTGTGGAATGTATCATGCTGCACCTCATATGCTTTTTTAGACCAATTTAATTTTCTATCTACTTAAGAAGAATTTACGGGAAAAAGTAGGCTCTAATTTATGAGGCAGGAGGATAGATGGTCTGCTATTTCCTCTCCACTCTTCCCACATTAATAGTGTACCTTATTCCCTAATAATTACTTATGTAGCGTGACTAGCTTAAATAATGATTAGATTAAAAGCTATAAAAAAACCTCGCCTGTGGAAGGCAAGGTTTTCTTGTAACTTGATTCAGTTATAAACCTTATGCAATCGCTTTAATGCGCTTTGTTAAACGCGCAACTTTACGGGAAGCTGTGTTCTTATGAAGAGTTCCCTTAGAAACGCCACGCATGATTTCACTTTCAGCCACACGTGCTGCCGCAACAGCTGCTTCTTTGGAGCCGCTGGTAATAGCTTCTTCAACTTTACGAATGAAAGTACGGATACGACTAATACGATCACGGTTTGTTAGGGTGCGACGAGCAGCTTGGCGAGCAGCTTTTTCTGCGTTACGATGGTTTGCCATTATTTGTCCTCAAAAAAATACATAAAAATTCTGTCTTGATTTGTTTATACCTGATTTCTTTATCGCCGTCAAAGAAAAAGAATCGTGTTTATTGCGAAAAGGGAATCGTCATTATGAGGAAAGTCATAATGACGAGGTGGCTTTTTCCTATTTATGGGTAAGGCGCTCAAGCTGCTGCTCAAAGCTTTCTTTGACATGCTCCGGGTCCAGCAGCCTGCCTTGAGAATAAACGTCGACTAAGCGGCCATTTTCATAAAATTTCGATAATTGACTGGTTGTCAAGCGCGGATGGAAATATTCTCCATGACCTTTCACTCCCTCCTCGTAGGAGAGGACTTCCTTATTATGAGAGTCTCGCAGTAAGATTGTTTCTTCCGCATCGGTAAGAGGGAGGGCAACCAGAGCCCCGTTGATAGCCCCATTAATTTCTCGAGCTGCTAATTCGGATAAATTTGAGCGAGTTGCATATAATTTAGCACTTTGCTTTCTTGTCGCTTCACTATGTGTTTGAACTAACTCTTCGATAAGCGCAAACGTGCTCTTAAGAGGACGGCTATTTATGTGGAATTCATTAATTTTATTGAAATCCAATACTTGTTTCTTAATAAAACGGTGGACTTGAGACTTTGTACTCTTTAAGGCGCTAGTGTCGATATTGATTGCATGGTTGGTAACAAACTCTTCTGCCTCGGTGATAACCTTCAAATAATCAGGTAAGTAACCATACTTAAAATAATGAGCATTTGCCCAATAAACATAGGTACATGCCGTGTTAAAACCAAAAACCCCGGCTTTAAAGTGTTGGCTTCCATCATTGATAAAACCAGCGAGGAGAGTGCGGGCAAAGCTTTTATTGTTGCCTGTAGCAATGTCGGCTTCAATTGAATTGGTATACCGCCACCATAAAGTACATCCTTTCTGTTGAGCGCTTTTTTCTAAGCTTATTGCCATCTCTAACAGCTCTTTGCCGCTTTCTAAACAAGCGATCACATTCTCGTAAACATTTGCCGTTTTCATAGTATCGATAATGCTTGTAACCGTTGGATCTGACTCCTGAATAGGGGCACCATAATAGTGTGCAATGCGCCTTAAATCTTGCAGTGTATGCGGCTGAGGGGCGGAAGTTGAAGTTTCCATAGAAAATGCTGTAGAGCAGATAATGGATAAAATTAATCCTGCTTTCTTGATCATATTATATTCCTTAAAAGTAAATGGTGAATCTTCACTTGGCTAAGATTCTATTATTTATACTAAAAATCTGGATGGTCCTGTTTTAGAGCATGAGACTTTTTCTAAATGATAAATTTATTTAAAGCTCATTCAGGGATCTAAAAAATAAAGATAAACCTAATAACACTTCTCCTACTTAGGAGTCATCTCAGAGATACATGCCTTATTTAAGTATAAAACTTTGATATTGCAAGTAAAATTTATTACAGCATACTCTGAGAAGATATTTAAATTAGACAGATTAGGACAAAGGCGACAAACTTGCCACATGTAAAAAATATTCAATGTTCCAACGCTTGTACCAAGCTAATAATATTTTTATAAGGTCTTAGAGCAGCAATAGATGACTCGCGTATAAAAGGAAATCCATTTAAACTAAGCTGCTACGAGCTTTAAAGCTACCTAATTCAGAAAATAAGGCTTTAGCAGGCGATGCGCTGTGGCAAAACTTTTAATATCTTTGCCGCCCCAGTCTTCAATAAAGTGAGCTATTGTGCTTAACCACGCCGTTTTACGCATAAGTCGTGTGAACAGAGGTCTGAGTTCTAAAGGAATAGAATCATTAAATAGGTCAGCGTATTGATTTTGTAGTTTTTCATCACCCTCAAGAACCTTCACGGATGTCATGAAATAGGCGATAAGATCCCGCGTTCGTGCTTCCTCAAAACCCATGGATGCTTCGGGGTCCTCCGCTAGATCAATAAATGAAATAGCTTTATTCTCATTAATGGTTAAGTCTTTGATGCTGGCTCGACCTTGCACAAGGTAGTGCTTATGAAGGTCAAGAATAGCTTGAAGCCCTTTTTCCAAATAGGCAAGGCGTTGCTCTAAAGGAAGGTTTTGGATAAAGGTCTCGAAGCTGATACCGGCGTCACTGACGACAATATAGTGTTTAGTTGCTAAAATAAGGCGTGCACATGCCCCTTGTCTCTGTTCACATTCCCTTAATCGACGTGCTTCTGTTTCCAGGATCTCATTCTGACAAACATCCGTAGGGGCAATAATCTTGTCCGGAACAATAACTGAGCTAAGCTTTCGCCCCCAACATGAAGTCCAGCCTTTACGCGGATCCGCAACTTTAATCCAGTAATGTTGTCCCTGCCAGTGAATGCGACGAACATTGCTGCCGACCAGAGGTAGGTGGCTGTTAACATAGCTTTCAAGATCAGCGTGGGACCAACTACAGGTTACAGTTAAGAGAGAAATGAGGAGCTTGTACATTTTACTTCAATTTCGTTTTAAAAACTTGACCATAAGCGCCGTCTTATTCTTTCGGGTTAGGAGCTCTTTTCTCATGAATAAGATGCTGATGAATTTTTTTGCGATTTCTTGTGGGGTAGCGGTATGAGGGAAAAAGTCAACCAATTTACCTTCCCGGTTCATAAGATAAATTAAAGAACTATGATCCATCAGATAATCAGCCATGGTGCCATCGGGTCTTGCCTTAGCTGCATAGACATTATAAGCCCTAAAAACTGTTTCTAGTTCCCGGGGAGTTCCTGTTAAGAGAACAAACGAAGAATGAATAGTGGAGGCATAACTTTTTAAGGCTTCAGTGTCATCACGCTCCGGATCGATGGTTATAAAAATAGGGACGACTTGGTCAAGATCTCGGCCAAGATGCTGTAAAGCATTGCTAATATTCCGTAAACCAAGGGGGCAAACATCGGGACAAAAGGTATAACCAAAGTAGATGAGCATATATTTACCACGAAACTCGTCGTCCGTGCGAATTGCGCCAAACTGATCGGTCAAGGTGAAAGGGCCTCCGAGTTCAGGAAGTTGACGCTGGATGTCCTGATTAAAATTGATCGCTTGGTGCTTTATATAATAAGCAATGCTGCCAAAGGCACCCAAACCGACTGCTAACCCCAGAATACTAAGACGCAGTAAACGAAAATTCATGTGATTTCTCTTTAAGTTTGTTACCATAAGTTAACTTAAACCATACCATAGGGAAATCAGTGTGCAAAGTTATTCAGTGTCGCATTTAAGGGCAGGTATCTCTTTTGCATTATTGGTTAGTCTGCGATGGATTGCTCTGGCGGGACAATCGGCGACGCTTTTGTTAATTGATCACGGATTCCATATACGTTATCCCAAAGTGCTGACCTGGTCGCTTATTGGGTTGTCTGTTATGGTGAACTTTGTTTTAACTCTAACTCATCGGGTTAAGCCTAAAATCCCGGCCAGCCAGCTTTGTTATTATCTTATCTACGATATTGGTCAGCTTGCAGCCTTGCTCTATGTAACGGGAGGATTGAATAATCCCTTTGCTGTATTTTTATTGGCGCCCGTCATCATTGCTGCCGGGTTTGCCCGACGTCGTGATGCCACGGTTGTAACCTTGTTTGGTTTATTGGCGACCGTAACCTTGTATACTTCTGCCTTCCCGTTGCCCTGGTTTGAAGCGGGGTTGGTTCTTCCTGAATTGCTACGTTTTGCGGTTTTGGTGGCCATAAGTTGTGCGATGATTTTTATTGCTATTTATGTGAGTAAAGTTGCCTCGGATCACCTGAAAACCATGCAGGCTTTGCAAGTAACGGAGTTAGCATTAGCGCGCGAGCAGAAATTAGCCTCTCTGGGGGCGCTGGCCGCTGCTGCTGCTCATGAACTTGGATCTCCATTAACGACCGTGATATTGGTAATCCGTGAAATGAAAAAAGAGACGTTGTTGCCCGATCACCTTAAAGAGGATATCCAGACGCTTGATGACCAGACGACCCGCTGTCGTGAAATTCTTCAAGGATTGTCGCGCAACTTCAGGGAAGATCATGTGTTGCCGTTTAAGATGTTGCCCCTTGAAGCTGCTTTGAACGTCATTATCAACAATCATGGCGTGCCGCCTGGTAAACATATTCGCATTATTTGCGCAGCGGAAGCACCGCTTATTAATTTGAGTCCAGAGCTGCAGCATGCCCTGGGAAATGTGATTGCTAATGCTTTGCAATTTGCTGATGCTCAAGTCCTTGTCACCTGTGGGTGGTCACAGGAAAAACTGACCCTTAAGATTGCCGACGATGGTCCGGGATTCCCTGAATTTGTGCTAGCACGTATAGGGCAGCCGTATGTATCGTCTCGCAAAGACGCAACCGATGGCATTCATTTGGGGTTGGGACTTTTTATCGCACAGACTCTAATAGAAAAAAAGGGCGGTATGATGTATTTTTACAATAAAAACGGAGCAGTGTGCGAAATTAATCTGCCCCGTAAAGCAGTAGAGGTAACCCATGAAAACCCTGGCCAATAATGCGTCGCTTATCATTATTGATGATGATCAACCCCTTCGTGAGCAACTCGGGCGGGTTATGGGGCGTCGAGGTTACACTGTTAGCTTGGCAGGAAGTTTAGAAGAAGCCAAACTTATCTTATCAGATCATAGCTTTGAGTTCGCGATTGTGGATATGAAATTAGGTGATGGCTATGGTCTTGACTTAGTGAATCTATTAAAGGCTGCTAATGATAATATGCGGATTGTTATGTTGACAGGCTATGGTAATATTGCCACCGCAGTCGCAGCGATTAAGCATGGAGCGGTCGATTACCTAACTAAGCCTGCCGATGCGGATATGATTGATAATGCATTGCGTCAGCGTGAAGGATCAGAACTAGCTTTACCAGAAGATCCTATGTCCCCGGATCGCGTTAAGTGGGAACATATTCAACGGGTCTTTAGTGAATGTGGCAATAATGTGTCAGAAACAGCCAGACGATTAAGAATGCATCGGCGCACGCTGCAACGCATTCTTGCAAAACATGCGCCGAGAGGCTGAAATCAATTTATTTATCACAGGAACTGTGGCAACAACAGCTACATTTCCTATGATAGATCATTATAGCCGCACCAATAAAGGCGGTGACTCCAAAGAATATTGCCTCGGCGTGAGCGTGACTGCCAGCGAAATGCATCACAACTTTGTGGATGACATACAGAAAGCCAAAATTTAGGACCATTAATCCCATAAAGGCGAGCCAAGTTGAATGAATGTGGCAGAAACACATCTTCCAAGGACATTTACAATCCATTGGATGCTTATCATTTCCAGAAAAATTTGTCATTTTAACCTCCCTCTTACATTATAAGAAATAGGAAAAATTAATAAAAAATCAACTTACTGTTAAGATTTTATATAAATTATAATTTAATTTTACTAAATTATTTATTGTCGATTCTTCTCAGGCTAGATATCATTTATTAACTAATTCTCCAGGAATATATGTAAATGATATCCGTAAAACATCTTTGTCATATGGTTATAACCTGCGGTTTGCTTTCTTTCCAGATAGCAGAGGCAATGGAGCCGCGCTTTGAATCTCAAACTGGACTTGCGGCGGGATTGTATGATTTGGACGCAAGTGCGCCTGGCTGTCTTTCAAATTACAAATTTGGCCATGCTTACACCCTAACGCCCCAAGACTTGCAAGTCCTAACGGCAAAGGGGCGACAAAAGCTGAGTGAAATACTCGCGGGGCGGCCTGAGGCTGATCAGCATGAATTAGCTGTATTTAAGGACTATAATAAGCATAACATTTACTATTTTAAAAACGGCTTAACACTGACCAATCTGTGTAGTTGGATCTCAGGAGCCTTTACCGCAAATGCGGAGGATTCACTATACTTGCCCCTGCAAGCGCGGGTGGAGACGTTTGTTAGTATTGTTTGGGCCCTGGTAGAATTATCCTGGCAACAAGGTGACAAGTTTAATCGGGGGGCCATTATTATTGAGGACAAAGATCGCAGGCTGCATGACTATTTGGAGAATTTAACCGTTTATTGTGCAGGGGTTACTAAATCTGAAGAACTGAGTGATGGGGTCTATAACCTTTGGGGGAGTAATATTGGCTACAGCAGAATGGCGAAATCAAGTCACTTTGTCGGTCGGCAGCTTACCCATTATGGCTTTGATGCTCGTTTTGAACCTGAAAGTTTCGCTTTGCCGGTATTGCCCTTTGGAATGACTCATGTTTTATTTGGTAGAGTTTTAAATCACGCCGGTCAGGAAGTAACCTTTTTAAAGCCAGAGGAGGCTGGTATGGCCGATCTGCGGTCTCTTTTTTACCATACCTACTGCCTGTTTGCTCCAATTCCTGAGAGTAAAATCTTAAGGCGCGAGAAAGATGTTCCACGGTTATTGGCTCGAGAAGCGATGGAATTAATCCGCTTAATAGAGATTAATCGGGATAATTTAGATGGTTTAAAGAATGATGAGAGCCTGTGGGCTGCTGTTGATAAAATGAAATCGGAACAGTTTAATCGACTACTTTTAGAAACTACACATCACTATGATATAGCTTGGATTGTAGCTTTATTAGCCCGACTAGATGCTGTTAGTAATTTAAGTGAAGAATTAGTGGGACAAAGCACATATCTCAAAGAGAAACTTTGCAAGTGGTTCCAACTGGACAGTCTTTTCTTACGGTCGGGGTGTGAAGTGCTGTTTCTAGACGAGGAACTCAAAACGAAGCTGACACCTCAAGAAGTAAGCATTGTAAATGCCTAGTTTATAAAAGATGATTTGACAAGGCGTGCATTTAAATTGTTGGTTGCTATGCGGCCAACAATTTAAGTTTTAGATGCGGCCAGCCAGGTCGTTAGCTCTTGTTAGCAGGGCTAATGTTATCTGTAAGTCTGAGGCAGATCTAAGGAAGAGAGAAGGGGGCTATAAATTCCTCTGAATATCTCTCTAAAAAGTCCTTTCTTAAGAAAGGGTAATGCCTAATTCTTTAAAATTTAGCCCGCCTCCCCGCAATTCCCGAAGCACGTGATAATGAACATTGATAGCCTGTAAGCAATCAAAGCTAAAGGTGGTATCTGTCGTCAGAGACTTTATTTTGAAGGATTATAAATAGGTGAGGAGGAAATTGATTTCTAAAATGTGGCTCCCCGAGACGGACTCGAACCGCCGACCCAGTGGTTAACAGCCACTTGCTCTACCGACTGAGCTATCGGGGATCACATATTTATTGTATAGCATAAGCATTTTTAAATGACAAAGGTTTTTTTGCAACAGGTCGATAAAAAAATACGATTTCAGTAAAAACCGACTTTAAATTAACAAAAATTTTACATAAAGTTATAATGTATGATTAAACCAACTAGGAAATTGAGAATGATTTCAAAGAGTTCAAAAGTTATCTTTGCTCTTAGCACTGTTTTTGCAGCATCTTCCGCCATGGCAAGCGGCTATGGTGTCAAGTTGCAAAATGCCTGGACCCAAGGTATGGCCAATGCCGGTAGCGGTGTTATGGATGATCCTTTAGCCATTTATGCTAACCCAGCCGCCATGATTCAAAATAACACCCATCAAGTTTCCGGTAGCTTAACTGGCGTATTTGGCGTGACTAAGTTTAGTGGTAAGAATCAGTTGAATGAGAGTGGGACCTCGCGTAATGCTGCTAAAAAGGTAGCCGTTCCATCTTTTGGTGTTGTTGCCAACGCCCATGAGCGTCTTAAGCTGGGGATGATGGTCCATGCGCCTTTTGGTCTAAAATTCAATTATGGTAACAATTCAATCACCAAAGCTCATTCTACACGCGCTGAGATGAGAGCAATGAACCTGACTCCTTCTTTAGCTCTTAAATTGGTTGATTGGCTAAGTGTTGGAACAGGCTTGCAATTACAATATACAACCGTTGAGCTGGCACGAAAGGTTACTATTTCTCCTCTCGGCTTACCGGGGACGCTTTACAGCCGTGTTAATGGCAATAACTGGTCCATGGGCTGGATGGCTGGCATCTTTGCTCAGATTACTAAAGCTTGGAAAGTCGGTTTATCTTATAAATCTAAAATGGATTGCAACATTACCGGCCAAGGTGAAATTGGAACCTTAACCGGAATTCTTGTTGATAACTTTGCGGCCAAAGCAAAAGTTTATTTCCCAGCAATTACCACTTTAAGTACCTCTTATGATCTGACCAGCAAGTTGACAGCCTATGTGGATGTGATCTATACCCACTGGAATATTGTCAAAAACATTACAGTCACCAGCTTTACCAATACGAATGGAACAGCTCAGGATGTTATTCCTTTAAGATGGAAAAACTCCTGGTTCTACAGCGTTGGTGGTAACTATAAAATCAATGACAGTTGGTCTGTTCGGGCTGGTTATGCATTTGATAATGCGCCATCTCGCGATGCCACCCGTGTTGCCAGCATTCCAGATTGCGATAAGCACTGGGTTGCCGTCGGTGCCACCTACAGCGTTGGGCCAAAAATGTCTATGACCTTGAGCTATGGTCATGAGTTCTTTAAAAAGGGCAAGATTAATCTAACAGATCCTGTAAAAGGGACTCTGAATGGTCGCGTTAAGAACCATGTTGATCTGATCGCTGCTCAGTTCAATTATAAATTCTAAGCATTATTGCTTGCTAGGAAAAACCCGGGTTGACCCCGGGTTTTTTATTGTTTTATCAATTTACGGTCGCCTTTTTAAATAGATAAACTATTTTAATTAATGACTGTGCTTTAAAAATTATGGAGGGAAAGATGAAAAAGTTTGCCCTATTATCACTTCTTATGCCGGGCTTAGCATGTGCTGCGTTTAATCCTGAGGGTTATTGGTTAACAAAGGATAATGATGCCAAAGTTCAGATTTATAAGTGTGGTGAGGAGCTTTGTGGTAAAATTGTCGATTTGAAGGAAAAATGCCGCGACGGTAAACCAAAAGTTGATGCTGAAACCAACGTGCCAACAATTGGTTTGGAAATTGTCAAAGGTTTTAAATCCGCTGATGTCAATACATGGGAAGATGGAACCGTTCGCGATCCCAAAGAAGGTAAAACCTACAACGGTAGTATTGAAATGGTTAATGAGAATCAATTAAATCTGCGCGGTTACGTCGGTGTTAAGCTATTTGGACGGACCTCAGAATGGCGCCGTACCACCCAATATGCTAAAATTCCGGGATCAGAAACGGATCAGAGCTGCAAAAAGTAATAACCCATTCCTGCTTTCCTCCTGTGAAGTGGGCATAAGAGAGGCTTAGGCCTCTCTTTCCATTAAAGTTCATAAGATAACTCTGCGATTTCTGAAAAGAACAGAAGAAATTAAAAACTTATAGAAACCCCTATATTGCACCTACCCCTGATACTGTTTTCTTGCCTTTATCTTGGGAGGTTGGAACGGCAATTTATACTCACTGGGGTAAGCTGGTAACTATTAAAAATGATATCCCTAATATTGACGCCAAGATGCGGTGCAATTCTTGTCGTTTGCAAGAAGACCAGAAATTCAGCCTCCAGCCAGTGAGGAGCATGAACTGTTTGATTTAGGTGCTAGTGGTCTCTCTGTGAACAGGAATCCCCATTATAGGGGCTCTTCCCAAAGTAATCAGGGACACTCCCAGCCCTATAGTAGCGCTGATCGACTTGCGGAGCTTTCAAAAAGATATGGGGGATCTGACTCATTTGCCGACATTGATGACCTGCTACAGGATTCAGACGACGATGATTATTGATAAGAAAGCTTGAAAGCTAAGGGTCTTATTATTTCGAATCCTAGCAACGAAGGAAAAAGGAAGATAAGGTGCTTAATTCTAGTTAAGAAGAGAGGCTGTTTAAAGCCTCTCTTTTACAATCAGCCGCTTTAGCGGTTAACGGTCATTCTGGCTTAAGCAATTTTTAAAAGCGATAGGAATAAAGGTGAAAACCATTAAAACGGCCAGCAGAAACTGAGCTATCTCACTTTCTTTCCTCAGAAAGGTGCATACCCCTAAATAAAGGGCAAGATAACAAAGAAAATTGATAGGCCCTAAGATTATCCAGGGTTGCTTTAAAGATTTATACTTAATTGAGAAATTTTTAAAAGGGATTGCGGGAAGACGTTTTAATGCCAGGTAAAGCAATGGAAAGTTAAAGACAGCGTTAAGGGTTTCGGAGATTATAAGGCGCCCATAGGAAAACTTAGCAATCGGAGCCGAGGAAGACAAGCCAAAGACGGCGAATACTAAGCCCCGCAGATCATCAATCAGGCCGTGATTAAGACAATATAATAAGATTAAGCTTGCAATTGATACGAAATAAAAGGAAACAGTCCAAGAGTACAGAATAATACGCCAGAAAATGGCGAACCATATCTTTATTAACGATTTAAGATTCATCAGTGGCAAACCAATGCAGAAGATAAGGTTATTTATTGTTATCTAAGTCCACTATAATGCTTCAAATTGGTTCTGACTATCAAATAAATGGATAATCAGATCGCTATAAAATCTTTTTTAAATATAAGCGTTAGATCCTTTAATATTGCAAGGTACATCTCAGCAACAGTCATCACTGTTAAATGATGAATAAAGTCATTGCCGCAATATTACCATAATCAAACTCCCTAACTTAAATAATATTGTCAGCTATATAAACCTGCTGTTAAGGGAATGTTAACTTCTTATTCTATATTAAGAACTGTAACATCCAACATCTATGGAGGATAAAATGAAAACATTATTTATCTCTGGCCTTCTTTTTGGAATTTCGATGGCCGTGCCCGCCCACGCCGCCTTAGCAGAGGTTGCCGAGAATCCTGCTTTGCAAGCCCTGAAATCTTCCCGTTATAGTTGGATGACCGATGGCCTGGATATGCAGGGTGGTGGCACAACATTAATCGAAATGTTAGCAGATGAGGTGATCAATAAGATCCAAAATCGATGGGAGATGCAGGGGGATGTTTTAAAATCATTTAAGCAGGCAATGAAAAACCCAGCTTATCGTTCAGCTGCTGAAGAATTCATTCGCCAATCCCCAGAGCATTCCCTTACAGTAGCAAATATTGCTAATAATCTGACTCAAAATCCGATCGTGCAAACAAATTTCTATAATTATGGTATTCTAAGCGAAACTGAAGAATCAGTCTTAGGACAAGAGTTGCAACGCTATGGATATATGCAGCGCATTTATAATGCTTCCACGGATAGCAAGATGGCAACGCTAAAGCTTTATCGCCAAGCCTCTAGTCCAGCGGAAGAAATGATAAAGTATTCAGCTACGCGCTACGGTATTGAATAACCGGACAAAGGTCTTCAGAGCCATTATTAAAGAATCTATGGTTACACAAACAAATCAGTCATCGGTAAACATCGATGGCTGATTAGGTATGTGTCCACAGTTGGTCGGCAGCGAGATGATAAATAGACCTTTGACAAATTGTCTACTGCCCTAGTGGCTGATGAATAGAAAGTTTTATCTGTCTACTTTTAAATCGGAATGCCTCTTTTATCATTTACGGAATTGGAATTTCGACAAATTTAACTGTTGCTGAAAACCCCTTCTCATTAAGCAAGACTTGTGTGTCTTGAGCTTCCGACATCCCTTGTGCGGCAGCTTTTGCTACCCAACACTTAATTATTTCTCTACGCTCCTCGGTCTGATCTTCGGGACGGCTGCGCAGATAATCATAATAAAGGGCATATGCTAATGCATACTGGGCATGAGCAAAGCCGGCTCGAGCTGGATAAAAGAGATACTCTTCTTCTGCTCTAAAGTTTGGAGACACCTCACTTAGGTATAGGTAAGTAAAATACATCGATTTGATGGCATTCCTGCTCAATAATCTTTGGCCAATTCTCTTAATAAAGTGGCCTAAAAGTTCACGAGTGCGATGGCGAGCTTGAAAGGGAAGCATAAGATGGTGATAGTACTTATCGAAAGCAGTGTCTTTATAGATTTTATCCAGACTGCCATAGTCAATCTGCTTAAATTTTTCTGTCCTTACCAAATCTTGTATCGAGTCTTGCGACCGTTGGGAGTGAAAAAGCTTGTCAAAGTACCCATTAAAGAGGGGTAAAAGCTCAGCGATAAGATAGTTATCTTTTGCATGCTGATAAACAAAATTCTCTAAGACAAGGCTAGCAGGTGTATTCAAAATTTTTAAAGGATAAAAACCATATAAATAGTATCTTTCTAATACCTTCGATAGAATTACCTTATCCGTTTCAGAATTCTGTGAGCTGGCAACAACTTCTAAGGCAGTGTCAAGATCTTGGCGGCTCATAAGATTTTCTTTATAAAGAATATCCTGAGCGGCAGAGGAACCCACCTCTTGGGCGCCACTTGAGTTTATACTAATAATAAGCCCCAACATCGCCAAAAAAATATTTTTAATCATCTTTTTATTTCCCCTACTTAATAAAAATTGCTTTAATTTTACAGTAATAATAGTCTTATTTTCAATAAAAATATTATCAATCTATGAAAAAATTTAGCTGTCTCTACTGATGAGTTAAAAGAGTGGAAGGTAGAGCCTGAATAGTTATTTGCTGGAACAGCGGAGTAGTAAAAGGAAGAAGGTTCCCATAAAAGTATAAAATTTACAAGACAAACAAATAGATGCAATTATCCCGAAAAAAGCGAGTCTCAGCTAGCCTTCTTATAAATGTGAAAACGATTTTAAAGGAGGGTTGTAGGTGAGAAATTTATGGGGCTTTTCACTTTGTGATTAAGACAGCCACTTCCTAATGTGGCCTTGGAAAATAGGTCTCAACACTCTCAGAAAACAACATAATCGAGGAGGAAAATCAATGAGAAAGACCACCAGGTATAAGCACTTTATGCCGATGTTATTAGTATCGGTAGCATCACTTACAGCTAGCAATGGCATAGGCGCGGAATCTTTAACGGAAGAGACCCCAAAGGGGGTAACAAACTTAACCACACAATTGGTGACTGTCGCACCCTCTAACCCAACTGCTGCTGCTCCGTCTCAGGAAGGAATTAAAAGCGCGGTAATCAGTTATGTAAGTGGAGTTGCTCTGAAATACGGCACAGTGTCGGGTATTGGTAGCTTACTAGGTAATATTTATGGTCCCCATGTGGCTAATGTATTGTTCCAAAAGTTTGCGGCTCCCTGTATCCCTTTTCCCAGCGTTTTTAATCCGCTGTATGTGATGGCGCAGAAGCAAGCTTTAGTATATGGAATGACGTATGGTTCAGCAGTGGGAGCTTTAGCTCTGCCGGTTATGGTAACGGCCAGTCAGGTTGTTGCTTACGGAGTAGCAAAAACAACTAAAGTTGCCGTAAATTATGGCCAACATTTATATGGCAATTATAAATGGAAGCAAGATGTTCTTACGGATAAGTCTGATTCTGCCTATAAATTTGAAGAGCTTGAAAACGAGTTAGACGGTTTTACAAAACTGTCACCCGAAACCGTGGCTGCTGCTGCATAATACAACGCTGGCTCATGGAGTGTTTCTAATAATAACTTAGCCAGCCTTCATGAGCTTGACCAAGACAAGAGGGAAAATTTACAAAATGAATCGACAAACTTTACTTGGAATGAAAACAATAAAAGTTTTTCTCTGTTCCCTATTGATTGCTAATTTAACGTATGCTACTGACGCTGGACCCACCAACACAGAAAATGTAAGGCTTGAAAGCTTTAGTAGAACAGATACCTCTGAGGAGATAAATTTATCAATCAATCTTAATTGTGAGCAACTTGAAAAGCTTAAGGGATTGGGGGAAAGCTTAAAACTTATGGACGGGTCGATTCAGATCAGTCCTGAAGATTTGCAAGATTTTATGGATGAATTTGTCTTACTGCCAGGTGACAGTAATAGTGATGACGCTTGTATCAATAATAGTGATAACACTTGTATTGATCCGTGCAAACAGTCAGAAGTGCCATATGCTGTACCTCAAGAGTTAGGGCAACCTTCCAATAATACCTTTTTTAAATCTTTATTTAGCTCCGCCCATCAGACGTTTACGCAAATATTAGTAAATTATATCCAGATTACAGCGCAATCCTCAGCAGCTATATTAGGTGCCGGTTCTTATAAATTGACTGTCTTTGCACTCAATAGCGGTTGTCAAGCATATGGGATCCCAGCAAATATAGCCATACGGCTTGTAAGCGATATTACAGCAAAAATCGTCTGCGTTATGGTTTACAATAAAACAAATGATGTTATTTTAGGCCCCTTAAAGGATATTGATCTTTCCGTTCTTAATGCTCCTGCCACATCCCCTAAAGTTGCAGCTATACAGGGACCAAATTGATAATATTCTTACTTCCATGATGATCCCTTACGTTTTTATCTAAGTATATAGAGTGAGCCAAAAGCCACCCTAGGACTAGAAAGGCGTAAGGGAATCTTTATATTCCATGCAGTGGTAACGCACAGCTGCCCTTCGAGACCTGATATTTTCTTTTGCAGAATGTTGGATAAGCTTTGACCCGCTCATAAGACTGAAAACTCAAAATGCTGAAAGATTAGCGCGTGCCGTTGAACGGAGTGTGTGGAACACAAATGTTAGTAATTTTAAAATAATAGACTTCATGTTCTCAATTGGCATCATAGACACGCCTGGAGAATGAATCGAGGGACCTCTTATTCAGGCTGAACTTCTTGACTGAGACGATCTATACCCATAAAAAGGAGCCTTAGCGCTCCTTTAAAAGGGGATAAACTTAGCTAGGGTCAATCCAGCCAATGTTGCCATCTTGACGGCGAAATACCACATTCATGCGGCCAGAATTAACATTCTTAAACATCATGGCTGGCTGATCCATTAAGTCCATATGCATAACCGCATCACTAACAGAGACAGTTGGTACTACGGAATTCATCTCTGCAATAATAATGGGGGTGTTATCTTGATTGGTGTCTTCAGCCTCAGCATTTAAAACATAGGTCAAGGCAGGAAGGTGTTCCTTTTCAACTGCACTTTCATGACGCTTAGTATCACGCAGGCGTTCACGATATTTATGAGTACGCTTATACATCTTTTCCAAAGCGTGGTCAAAACAGCGATAGGGGTCAGAATCCTCTGCTTTCGTTCTGACAGCGAAATGGCGACTAATGTGAAAAGATAGATCGGTTTCAAAATTGTGGGCTGGGGTTTTAGATAAATTGACATGCGCTTCTAAAACATCACCGAAATGCTTTTTAACCATGTCGGTAACTGCTTTTTCAATGTGTGCTTTGAGGCTATCACCCATTTCAAGGTGCTTTCCAGTAATTATTATCTCCATTTAGGCCTCCATTCCTTGTATATCACTTAATAATATAATCTGATTTCATTAAAAATTAATGGCCCTCGCCATTTTTTTTCTCTCATAAGATGAGGGAATTTGCAAGGCTTCGCGATATTTGGTCACAGTGCGGCGAGCAATATTTATGCCCATACTCTTTAAAGTAGTTACCAATTGATCATCAGATAGGGGCGCTGATTTGGGCTCCATATCAATCAATTTCTTGATCTGAGTTTGAATGGTTTTATTAGAAACAGTCGGTTGGCTGTCATTCAAGGCTGTGGAGAAGAAAGACTTAAGCTCAATAACGCCAAAGGGAGTCGCCGCATATTTACCGGTAACAGCGCGGCTAACCGTGCTCTCATGCGCATCAATCTCACGGGCAATATCTTTTAATTTCAAGGGAACTAAGTGGTGATGGCCCCGTGTTAAAAACTTTTCTTGATGGCGAATAATCGCATGGGCAACTTTCAGCATTGTTATTGCTCGCTGCTCTAAGCTTTTAACCAGCCACTGCGCCGAGGAGATCTGCTTGTTAATATAGATCTTCTCATCCATTGCTTTACATTTTTCCGCAATATTAAAGAATGATTTTTCATCTATCGTCAAGCGTGGATAAGCTTCCTTGTTAAGTTCTGCCATCCATCTACCCTCATATTTAATAAATAAAAGATCAGGGGTAACGTAATTGATGGGGTCTTGGGCGGTGAACTCTGACCCGGGCTTTGGATTTAATGACTTTATAACATTCAGCCTTTCCCGCAGCGTATCAAGGCTAATGCCGCACCGCATTGCCAAGGCAGCAGGACTTTTTTCTGTCAAGAGATAGATATTATTCAGAATGGCTTCATAAATGGGATCATATAAATCCTGGTCCTTAAGCTGGAGCATCAAACATTCAGCTAGGCTACGCGCACCAATGCCCACGGGGGCAAGAGTATGAATAATGTTAATTGCTTGTTCCATTGTCTGGCGGTCAAATTTTTGCGACAAATGATCATCTTCTGATAAAACTAGATAGCCATCCTCATTAATTAAATCAATTAAATGGGTGCCAACCTCCCTTAAATGGGGTAGGGGTGTGGCAATAAAGAATTGTTCACATAACTCTTTTTTTAAGTCCCTTGGTTGCGCATTCGTATCATACACCATATCAGAGTCGTCTGACCGCGATTGCTGCTCTTTCCAGTAGCTGGTATAGGGATTGTCATTACCATCGTGATTTTCCTCATAGGATAAGGAAACGTGACCCGATTCTTGCTCTAGAAAGGGATTGTCTAGCAAGCTTTGATCAATCAGCTCTCGGATCTCAATCGTGCTCAACTGCAGAATCTTTAAGGATTGCTGCATCTGCGGCGATAAGTTAAGCTGCTGCGCTTGTTTTAGATGTGTATGTAACTGAGTCTTCATATACTCAGTTTACATAGAAAACCTTTCTCCAAGGTAAACGCGACGTACATCTTTTGAAGAAATAATTTCTTCTGGTGTTCCCCCAAGCAAAACCTGCCCATTATGCAAGATGTAAGCCCGATCCACAATTTCTAAAGTCTCTCTTACATTGTGATCTGTAATTAAAACACCAATATTTCTTTCTTTTAAATGAAATATTAACTCTCTGATTTCGTTAACGGCTATAGGGTCGATTCCAGCGAGGGGTTCATCTAGCAGTAGAAATTGAGGCGCAGCTGCCAAAGCTCGTGCAATTTCAACGCGCCTACGTTCACCGCCCGATAAGGCTACCGCCGGCGATTGTCGTAAATGCGTCACCGAAAATTCTTCCATTAAGCGTTCGACCAGCATAAGTTGTTCATTTGAATCCTCCACAAAGAGCTCTGCCACGGCGCGGATATTCTGCTCAACAGTAAGGCCTTTGAATATTGAGGTCTCTTGAGGAAGATATCCGATCCCCAGGCGGGAACGGCGATACATGGGCATATGAGTTATATCCACGCCATCTAATAAGATAGAGCCGGTGTCAGGGTGAATAAGACCGCACATAATCGAGAAACAGGTGGTTTTCCCAGCCCCATTCGGACCTAAAAGTCCAACAGCTTCACCGCGGCGGACATAGATACTTACACCCCTAAGAATGGGGCGTTTTTGATAAGATTTTCCCAGCATCTCTGCCCACAGGCCAGGAAATTGTTCGAGTTCTTTCTGGGTGCTCATTATTTATCTTTCTTAGGCGAGTTGATAAAAAGCCCTTCAACTTGGCTGTTTTTATTGGTAACACGATATTTTTTAGTTTTCAAATCTGCATGACCATAGGATCCGTTTAATTGATTTTGGTCGTTAGTTATTTTAACATTATCAAACAATTCGACCGTTTCAGTGGCGTGATCATAAATTGCTTTATCACAACGGATAACACTATCTTTATTAGTAAGTACGACATGACCATAAGCTTCCAGGGTCTTGAGATCATTTTTTCCTGCCTGACCTTGGCTTAATTTTGCGTCGTTACGATCTTTAGAAAAATGAGCTACAAATTTTTCTGCCCTTATCGTCCGTTTGTCTGGATCTTCAGGTTGTTCAGCAAAAGCATTGCCATTAGCGGTGCAAACACTGCTTTGTTGGTCGCATTCCATTTCATCTGCGATAATCCGAATGGCTGGCTTGCTTTCAATAGCGGCATAGGTGGGAGAGATAAACAATAAAAGGGTGGTTAGATTTAACATTTAATTGCTCTCCTTTTCTATCAGTAATTCAGGACGTCCCATAAAGGAAATCTTTTCACCTTTATCGGTTAGCTTAAATCCTTTTTTGGCAAAGATTTTACCTTGTGGTCCTTTGCCACTAATCGGTTCATGACCAAAGGCGGTCGAACTTGTCATATCAAGCCAAGCTTTTTCAGTGATAAACTCATAACCTGTTGTATGAGTCAGCTTGACATGATTAATTAGCTCAATCTTTTGCTGCTCTTTATAGAAAACGGCTTTATCAGCTATCAAGGCTACGGATTGACCT
Organism: Candidatus Odyssella thessalonicensis L13; assembly: GCF_000190415.1. Lineage (GTDB taxonomy): Bacteria > Pseudomonadota > Alphaproteobacteria > Paracaedibacterales > Paracaedibacteraceae > Paracaedibacter > Paracaedibacter thessalonicensis. Next base: position 642,936 of record NZ_AEWF01000001.1, on the reverse strand, counting down.
GAATTAAGCCTTAACTGAAGCTTAGGATTAATTAGCTCTATGGTGCCTTCCTTAAACTCGGTACCTTGCTCGGCTGTCAATGTGTAAGGTTGATTGCTTTTGTCGACACCATCGAAATGGATCTCGCGGGCCTCATTAACAACAGATTCTTTGGGTTTTTCTAAAGAGACGGGGGGTAAATTAGGAACAATTTTTGGAGGTGGGGGCGGGCTGATCCACCGATGAATGTGGGGCCAATAAGCAATGATGACAATCAACAGTAGCGTAAGGGTGGGCAAGATATACTTCAGCTTGCTGCGCCGTTTATTCTGTTTCGAGTTTATCATTACCAATCTTCACATTAAAAGTTATTGAATGCCAACACGTAGGAAATCATGCACATGGATTATGCCGATAGGTTTATTATCTACTACGATGAATAAAGATGTAATCCTTTTATGATTCATTAACGCTAACGCATCAGTCATTAAGGTATCAGCTGTAATTGTCAACGGCGAAGACGTCATTATTTCGTCTGCTGTTTTATCCAGTAAGTTTGCTTGCATATGCCGGCGTAGGTCACCATCAGTGATCACGCCTATAAGTTCCTCTTGAGAATTTATGACCCCTGCGCAGCCAAAGCCTTTTTCAGACATTGTGATTAAGACTTGGCTCATACTGTCAGTGGCTTTGACCAGAGGTAAACGCTTATCTGTATGCATGCATTCTTTGACTTTTCTCAGTTTTCCGCCCAGTGAGCCCCCGGGATGAAAAGTCTTAAAATCGGCTGCAGTAAAGCCCCGCGCATTTAATAGGGCAACTGCGAGCGCATCTCCTAGAGCTAGCATCATCGTGGTCGAGGTGGTGGGTGCCAACCCCATAGGACACGCTTCAGGATAGCGCGGTAAACAGATAGGATGGGTTGATAATTTATGAAGTGTACTTTCGGAGTTGCGGGTAATACCAACTAAAGGAATATTAAACCTATGGGTAAATTCAATTATGTTGGCTAATTCACCGGTCTCCCCCGAGTTTGACAAGGCAATAACCGCATCCTGAGTGGTAATCATGCCCATATCCCCATGATTCGCTTCAGCAGGATGAACAAAGAAAGAAGGTTGCCCGGTTGAGGCAAAGGTGGCGGCAATCTTGCGGGCGATATGACCACTTTTACCCATACCAGTGGTGATAATGCGACCTTTAATAGAGAGCAAGAGGTCGACCACGTCTGCAAAGGGATAGTCAAGATGACTCGCCATTTCTCTCAGGGCTTCGGCTTCATTGGTTAAAACGTCGCGCGCGGTAGAAATATGTGGATTCAGAGTGGTGTTCGGAAGCACAGTTACTTTTGTCATTGTTGCCATAATTACGAGTAGAGTTCAAAGAGTTTTATCATTGCTCTCAATATGGGATGTTTTGCAGGTGAAATCAACACCTGGATCAATAAAATTGCGGGGAAATAGCATAAATTACCTCCAATTTTTTTTAGTCGCAGGATTATTGGGTGGTGGGTCTGAGTATAAGCTTTAGCTTGCTTGTTTTTAAAGTAGGAATATTGTGACTTTAGGACACGACTTTATTAAAGGGGATGGCTATGAAATAGCCGGGGCTCCACAGTTTCCAAGCGGGACGTTTGGTGGGGAAGAAATTGAAAAGTGGGGGAGTGAACGAAGTGCCTATTTCTAGACCTATGTGGCGCAATGGTTTGCTTCTCACTAAAGTAGAGAACTACTATAATGGCAAAAGCCGACTCATTGTCGGCTTTTTTTATGGGTAAGGCACAGCGATTATGATGCTCGCCTCAACTTTTAGCTACAGAGTAACGAGCATTATTGCTATGCGTGCTCGTAAGGTAGAGCTGGGTCATGCTCGCTTTTAATGGTGGGCAAGTGAATGCTGCCGACCCCTTTGTTAATGATAAACATATAATAACAACTTGCCAGGCTGTAATTGAGTAAGCTTATACCTACTATAGAATACCATTGCTGCATTAACGACGGTGAATAGAAGAATGAGTAGACTATTATACCTGCGTCGATAAGAGAGATAAGGATAGTATGAATAACCGTTACCTTAAAGATTGTAGCAGGCTTTATCATCTCGCTAAACTTAAACCCTTTGAAATGGACATGCTGAACAACACTTTTTAAGCAATTAAATGTTACAAATAGACCTAGGGCAAAGTTTAATATGCCTTCAATTATTGGATAGTCCGCAAAAAAAGATTTTCTAAGGGCAAGAAGAGCCTCTAAATTAGAGAGGGTTCCTGTTCCCCAAGCGATTAGGCCGGAGATGAGCATACTTACAAAAAACACTCCCATTAAGATTATTCCCAAGCCTATAGCAAAGAATAAACTTCTCCAGGTGATGGACCAGGTAACCTTAAATGCCTCTAACATATTTATTTTGTAATAATCTGCCAACATTGTGACTTTCTCCATTAATTTATATTCTTCCTAAACTATCATATAGTTCTAAATAGGTAGATTTCTATAAGTGACTCTTAAGGAGACCAGACAATGAATAAAGGTTGCTTTCTGGCCATTTCCATACTTTATACTAGCTTGTACTTAACAGCGCTTATTGCTGCGGTACGGGAGGCAAATTACGGCCAAATGATCCTTTATTAATGATCAGCATATAATATGCAGCAGCAATAATAAGGAAAACTGCAGGAATCAGCAGGTCGCTTATCCAAAATCCTTCCCATTGTAAAGTCCACAAATTATAGCCAGTTATTTTCTGTGCACCCCAATTGATGATGCTCCATATGATAGCGACGCCCAGAGAAATCTTTAGAAGATTTCTAGGATGTAAAGCCTGCGCCAACAGAAATCGCTTGTAATTCTTTCTCTTTATCACCTCTCGGGAGGCATAAAATGTGCCATAGGTAATAAGGGCAATGGTCGCAATAAACATTGTTAAGGGATGATCTTTAAAAAGATTAAAGTCATTTGCCAAGATATTATGGTGACTAAGAAAAGCAAAAAAAGAGGAAGGTGTACCATTCACGGCACACAGTACCCCAAAGAGGAAAACTGCAGCTATACCGAGACTAAGTAAGATTGCACTCACATCCAGAGCCATTGATAAGCTTCTCCATAAAATTGACCATGAGAAGCTTAGGGACTCTTTGAAGCTTATCTTATAAGTTGCCTTATTCATGCTTTTCTCCTGCTAGAGACTACGATTGTAACACCTTATATATGGGGACTATTTTAAAAATTACTAGGAAACTCTTTGTTGCTGGTTTGTCCGCTAGCTATAAGCGCGTGCGATGATTTTATTTATTGTTTTATATTCATTCCCTAGATATGCATTTCAGGTGCTCAATCATTTATTTCTGTCTAAGTTTTTTATTAGGCCAATAATATATGACTTATCTTGCTCTTCTGTATAATAATGCCCAGTTAAAAATTAACCAATTTAAAATATTAAAATTTTATTAAAAAATTATATAAAATAAAAGAAGACGCAATATTTATTTCTATGATTAAGGCATTTTTATGGCTTCTAATAAGACTTCTAGCGCTTATTCAATCAGTTGCTCAATAACTATAGGATTGCTGATGCATTCCTGTGTTTGGGCCAATACATCACTCACGCCTTGGAATATCGTCACTACCTTTGCTGGTAGTGGGACTGCTGGGTTAGTGGATGGAACAGGTGCTGCTGCCCAGCTGGCCAATCCATGGGGGCTCGCCTATGATGGAGGGGGATATATTTATATTACTCAAGGCCAGGGTTTTATGAATGGTTTTATCAATTCTGCTGTTAGGCGATTGGACTTAAATACGCGCTACGTAGCGACGGTGGCAGGAACAGGTACGCCAGGACATACCAATGGTCCAGGAGGCAGTGCCCAATTCAATATGCCTCAAGGAATAACTGTGATGAATGACGGTCGACTTTTGGTAGCCGATACTAACAATGATCGTATTCGTCTTGTTGATCCCGGTAATGGCTTTCAAACAAGTGATTATGCTGGCACCGGGAGTTCAGGTTACACGGATGGTGCCGCCGCAGGAGCAACCTTTACTTGGCCTATGGGGATGGCTACTGGCCCCGATGGTACTATTTATGTTGCCGATATGGCGAGAATAAGAAGCATTAACCCCTCAACAAACCAAGTGACGACCTTTGCGGGTACTGTTTCAACCACCATGAGTGATGCCACAGATGGACCTCAAAATGGACCAAGATTTCAATACAACATGTCTGTTGCTTTGAATGCGGCTGGGGATAAGGTCTATGTCGGGGATCGCGGCCATTGCTATTTTCGCATAGTTACTGGAGGAAATGTAACCTCCTTGGTTGGTGCTAATGTTCCTATCCAGATCCCTTTATCTCAGCCGGCGGGGATAGTCATCGATCCTTACGGTACGGCTTATTTTACAGATGCAAATGTTAACTTTCTTATTAAAGTTCAAAATGACTCAACTGGCGATATTATTGCTGGTGGATTGGATGCCGATAGATCGGCTCGCGTCCCTAATTCGGGACTGGTTAACGGTAGTGGCGCCACCGCTTTATTTGATGGTCCTAGTGGTATGGTGCAGGATGCTGACGGTTCCCTATATATTGCCGATTCCTACAACCATGTTATTCGCAAAATAGATGCAAATAAAATTAATATCAATCCCAGCAATCCAGCAGCAGTAGGGTATACCAATAGTGTCATCAGTCTTGAACGGAACACCGTTTATACGCGTATGGATGGTGAAGCAGGTAGCCAGATCGAATTAAATGGCCATAATTTAACCTTCGGTAAGAATGATGGTACTACGGATGATTCAACTTTTAATGGCGTTCTTACAGGCAACGGAGACTTGATAATAAATGCCGGTGCAGGAAAAACTTTGGCACTAACTGGAGTAAATACCTATCAGGGTACGACCACAGTTACAACAGGCACTTTAACGGGAAATACCACCAGTATTCGTGGCAATCTGACAAATAATGGGACAGTTAATTTTAATCAAACGGTAAAGGGGACTTTTAGCTATAATATCTCGGGAAATGGGGTTCTGAGCAAGCTTGGGTCAGCAGAATTGACCTTAAGCGGTAATAATACTGCTTTCAACGGTACAACAGTAATTGGGAATGGCAGTCTGAGTGTAGAGGTAAGAAGTTTACCCGGAACTAATGTTATGGTTAACAATTTGGCCTCTTTAAAGGTCACTGCGACCTCTAATTTTACTACGTTTAAGACCTTCTCAGGCGTAGGCGATATAAGTAAAGATGGTCCAGGAACGCTTACGTTAACTGGTAATCATACCCATACAGGTAACTTATATATTAACCAGGGGCGGCTAAATGTTAATGGTATCTATGCAGGTATCATAAATGTTAGCACTGGGGGGATTGTTGGTGGACTGGGCACAACTAACCAGCAAGTTGTGGTGAGAAATGGTGGTATCATTCATGCCGGCAATTCAATTGGAACATTTAACGTTTCGAGTTTCACTTTAAACGACGGTGGCTATATAAATGCAGAATTTACGACTAAGGGTACATTGCCGCAAGATGCTAACCTGATTAATGTTACAAATGGTGCGACTATTAACAGAGGATATGTTCGCTTAATTCCAGACCTAGCAGGCACCTATAAAGCTGGCGACACATACACAATTGTTCGAGCCGGTACCGGCCTTACCATCAATAATGGTGGTATTATAGATGTCATACCCTCTGTAGGCTATCAAATGAAAGCCATCGTGCAATATGATATGCTGCTGCATGAGGTTCAACTGCATCTTCTGGCGCCAATATTAGGATATAGTGAATTAATTGACCCTGATACCAATGAAGGACGAGTGGGCTATGACCTTCAGCATACGCCAGCTTCTCCATTAAGCGATTTGGAAACCATTTTTACCAATCTAAATCCTCTTTCTAACGCTGATCTGATTGATGCTCTCAGCCAGATGCATGTTTTCCGCAATCATTCGCTAGCGATTGCTAATCATAATCTATACCGCCAAGCAGCGGACTTGATTTCCATGCACAGCAAGCCTTTGCCCTTGTGCCCGCGTCAGCCTAAATTTCAAACGCTGCAGGATGTAGTGCACGTTCCGACCTCGACTCATAAATCGCTGTTACTGTCGTCTGAGAAGAGGGATATCTCCCCTAATTTTATCAACTTTGATAGCCCTGTATTAACTGCTTCGGGGCAGGCGTTACCCTTATGGGTGGCCGGCTTTGCTAACCTGCAACGTCAGCGTATGCAGAAAGAATACTTAGGCTATAACTCTGATGCCGGCGCTGTATTAACAGGGATCCATCTGCCGCTGCAGGATAATTGGGGATTAGGAGTAACATTCGGATATGGCCAAACCGCTTTAGAATGGGCCAAAGACCAAGGAAAAGTTAGAACTGATCACTATATTATGGGGCTTTCAGGCTATTGGACAAAGCAGCAATATTTCTTAGAAGGCATTGTGCTGGGAGGCTTTGACCGCATGAACTCAAAGCGCTATTTGCGGTTTTCGAATATCCGCCGTAAGGCCAAAGGCAATATCAATGGTATCGAAGGGGGGATGCAACTGACCACAGGGATGGAGATAAAAACAGACGGTCTGGACATTCAGCCCTTTATAAGTGTGAGCACCTTTAAGAGTCACTACAAACGCTATACCGAGCGTGGTGCCAGCAGCATGAACTTAACGGTGAAAGGTCAGAATTCAACCTATGTGTTTACGCGGATCGGGACCGTATTCTCTCAAAAAATTGTCTGGGAGAAGGGAACGTGGTCACCTTTATTTCAAGTCCAATATGATTTCAGTACCAGCATGGGGCGCAATAAGCAATGGTCAAAGTTTGCTGATTCTGCTACAGCTTTCTTTACCCGCGGCGATACCTTAAACCGTCATACCTTTGTGGTGGGAGGTGGCGTACAGGTAGAGATGCCGGCGGGACTAACAGTTAAGATGCTGTACAATTTTAAGGTTAACAGTAAAGCCATCAACCACGAGGCTGCTCTTAAGCTTAATTACTGTTACTAATTGGTACAGGATATCTGTTTTGTAGATATCACCTCTGAAGCATGAGAAAGATAGCCCCTTCAACGCTCTCAGATCTCAAGATGATTCCTAACAATCCTATGATCATAGAAAGTTGTTTGTATTATTCAAGCTAAAACTTCAAATATTAACTAATATTAAAATTTAAGTTTTTATTAAGGAAATGTTTAAAATATAAGAAGATTTGATGTTCAGGTTAGGTGTTAGGTATCAGCATGGCTTCGAGTAAGATTTTCAGTGCTAAGTCAATCAACTATGCAACAACGATAGGATTGCTGATGCACTCCGCTGCATGTGCCAATACTTCCTTAACGCCCTGGAATATTGTGTCGACATTTGCTAGCGGTGGATTTAATTTTGCCAGCGGCGTAGCGGTTGATGGCTCGGGAACGGTGTATGTTGCAGATAGCAATAATAATGTCATTAAGAAGATTACTCCAGCCGGTACTGTTTCAGTGTTGGCAGGTAGTGGGGTATCAGATTATGCTGAAGGAACAGGTACTGCTGCAAGATTTTCGTACCCTGAAGGGGTGGGGGTAGATGTAGCGGGGACGACAGTCTATGTGGCTGACAGCCAGAATGGCGTTATTCGTAAAATAGATACCTCAACTCGGGTAACCTCATTAGTCGCAGGTAGTCCAGGCGCATTAAATGCTCATGTTGATGGGACATATACGACTGCAAGATTTGCTTATCCTACGAGCGTAGCGGTGGATAGTTCTAGTAATCTTTATATTGGAGATACTCTAAACCATTGTATACGTAAAATAGCCCCTGGTAACGTGGTTACTACCCTTGCTGGTGGTGGAGGCAGTCTTCCAAACACGACTAGTTCCAATCTTTCTGCTGACTTTAATGGACCTAATGGCGTTGCTGTGGATGCTGGGGGGACGACAGTGTACGTGGCTGATACTTCCAATAGCATGCTTCGCAAGATTTATGGTGGCAATACAAGTATGCTCACAAACAAGAACACTACTACTAACTATAATCTTTATAATCCTTACGGTGTTGCAGTTGATAGCTTGGGAGTTGCCTATATAGGGGATACGGGTCATAATTGTATTCATAAAACCTATCCAGATGGCACAACAGTGCTTCTTGCGAGCATTGATGTACCTAATAGTCCTGGCTTTGTGAATGGTGTTGGGGCAGCGGCAAGATTTAATGCACCCTGGCAAATTGCTACTGATCCTACCACCGGTTCATTATATATAGCTGATCGCGATAATGGTGCTATCCGTAAAATTGATACATATCAAATTTATATTAATTCAACGGCGCATCCGACTGTAAACAGTACCATTACCCTGGAAGCCAATACTGTCTATACCCGCATGGACAGTGATGCAGGAGGGCAAATTGCCACAGCAGGCCATACCCTAACCTTTGGAAAGAATGATGGCACTACTCAAGATTCCACCTTTAATGGCATTATAACAGGCACTGGCAATTTAGTTGTCAACGCAGGAGTAGGTAAGAGCCTTAGATTAACAGGGGCCAATACTTATTCAGGCACAACTACGGTCAGTACAGGAACTCTGATTGGAACTTTGCCTTCTAGCACAGATTTATCAGTTGCCTCAGGGGCCATTTACGAATTAGGGTCTGCTCAAACAATTGGTACTTTATCAGGCCAAGGTAATATTGATACCGGCGGGGGGGCCGGTTACCTTTTGACAATTATGCAAGGAGGTACTAGTAATTTCCAAGGGGTGATCACCGGTAACGGTGGTGTCGTTAAAAATGGTGGGGGCACACTTGAGTTTTCTGGGGCTAATAATTACACAGGATTAACTGTAGTTCAAAATGGTGCCTTCATTGCCGACGCTACGACAATTCCAGGTCCCCTTCAAAACGATGCAACAGTTACCTTTAATCAAACGGCAGATGGTTCTTACACTCATAATATAACGGGAAATGGTAACTTTAATAAGCAAGGAAATGGTAAATTAACCCTAACAGGCGATAATACAGGCTTTAGCGGAACAACCACCGTCACCACCGGCGAGATCATAGGATCGGCCAACAGTATGCCGGGAACAATTGTCAATAATGCCACGATTAATTTTGCCCAAACTTCAAATGGAGCTTTTACTCGTAATATTTCCGGTAATATCAGTGGCGTTACCCAGAAGACGGGAAATGCGGTGTTGACCTTAACAGGCAACAATACTGGCTTTCTGGGAACAACAACGGTGAGTAACGGTACCTTAAGAGGAAATGTCAGCAGCTTGCTGGGAGCGAATATTGCGGTTTCCGGCGGTGCTAATGTTATCATCGATCAGCCGACTAATACTTCTTATACCACTACTTTTTCTGGCGCCGGCAATATAACCAAAGAGGGGGCAGGTACCCTGACCTTGACGGGGAATCATACGCACACAGGGGATGTAATTGTTAACAATGGTCGCCTAAATATTAATGGTACGACCACGGCAACCACAGCGACCGTTAATAATGGTGGCATCTTAGGCGGTACCGGCACAATTAATGGAACGGCTACCGTTATGAGCGGTGGTTCGGTGTATGCCGGCAACTCGATTGGCCAGTTAAATGTGGCTACTTTTAATTTAAATGCGGGCGGTTATATCAATGCTGAGTTTACTACTCACGGAACTTTACCCTTAGATGCAAACTTAATTAACGTTGCAGGTACAGCAACTATTGATCAAGGGTATGTGCGCTTAATTCCAGATTTATTAGGAACTTATGCTGCAGGCGATCGGTACACAATTGTCAGAGCTGCAAACCCGCTTGTCATCAATAATGGCGGTATTGTGGGTGTTATTCCTGCTGCGGGTTTCCGATTCAATGTGGCTGTTCAATATGATTTGATGGCTAATGAAGTGCAGCTCTTGCTACTTAGCTCAGTGGCAGGATATACCAGTCTCGTTGACCCCGATACTAATGAAGGGCGGGTTGCTTACGACTTAGAACACACACAAGCGGCTCCCGGCTCAGATTTGGAAACCATTTTTACCAATCTAAATCCTCTTTCAAATCCTGATCTCATTGATGCTCTCAGCCAGATGCATGTTTTTCGTAATCATTCGCTAGCGATTGCTAACCATAATCTATACCGTCAAGCAGCGGACTTGATTTCCATGCATAGCAAGCCTTTACCCTTATGCCCGCGTCAGCCTAAATTCCAGACAGTGCAGGATTTAGTACACGTTCCGACGTCGAATCGTAAATCGCTGTTACTGTCGTCTGAGAAGAGGGACATATCCACTAATTTTATCAACTTTGATAGTCCTGTATTAACTGCTTCGGGGCAAGCATTACCCTTATGGGTGGCCGGCTTTGCTAATCTGCAACGGCAACGTATGCAGAAAGAATACTTAGGCTATAATTCAGATGCCGGTGCTGTATTAACGGGTATCCATTTGCCGCTGCAGGATAATTGGGGAGTAGGCGTAACAATCGGATATGGGCAGACCGCTTTGGAATGGGCCAAAGATCAAGGGAAAGTTAGAACTGATCACTATATTATGGGGCTATCAGGCTACTGGACAAAGCAGCAATATTTCTTAGAAGGTATTGTGCTGGGGGGCTTTGATCGGATGGACTCAAAGCGCTACTTGCGGTTTTCGGATATCCGTCGCAAGGCCAAAGGCAATATTAATGGTATTGAAGGGGGCATGCAACTGACCGCAGGCATGGACATGAAGGTGAACGGTCTGGATATTCAGCCCTTTATGAGCATGAGCACCTTCAAAAGCCATTATAAACGCTATACCGAGCGCGGTGCCAGCAGCATGAACTTAACGGTGAAAGGCCAGAATTCAACCTATGTCTTCACGCGGATTGGGACGGTGTTCTCCCAGGGGAGAAGGGGACATGGTCACCTTTATTCCAAGTCCAATATGATTTCAGTACCAGTATGGGGCGCAACAAGCAATGGTCAAAGTTTGCTGATTCTGCCACAGCTTTCTTTACCCGCGGCGATACCTTAAACCGTCATACCTTTGTAGTGGGAGGCGGTGTGCAGGTAGAGATGCCAGCAGGGCTAACAGTTAAGATGCTGTACAATTTTAAGGTTAACAGTAAAGCCATCAACCATGAGGCTGCTCTTAAACTTAATTACTGTTACTAATTGTTTTTATGGTTCCTTACAAAAAAGGCAAACTCATATGGCAGCTTAATACATACCCTCAGCTAGACAGATTTATCTGTTAGCTGCTTGTTCCTTTTGTGATTGGACTTCAACACAATAACGGGCGTAAGGAATGGCTTGCAACCTTTTGACCCCTATTTCTTGCCCTGTTTCCTCACAATATCCATAGTTTCCTTCTTCAATCCTTTTTAAAGCCGCTTGGACTTCTTTGAGTAGGGAATCTTCATGGTCTTGGAAGGAAAATTGCTCAAAGTTATATTCCTCCCGGGTGCCGCGGTCAACATGGTCAGCTTCTAATTGAGGTAACTCTAAGGTGCTTGTAGAAATTTCTTGCTCTTTGGCAAGGTAGCGATGCTCTAGGCTTTTAAGTTGATCCGTAAAATAACTTAACATCTGCAACGACATATAGTTAGGGTCGGTCAAGGGATTATAATTTTTAGTTTCAAAATCTAATCTTTCTTGCATATTCATGGTTGCCTCCTTGTTTATAAGAGATCTCCTTTTCGATAGCTGGAGAATTAGTTTTAATTGTGAAGACAGAGCGCCAAAATAAATAGGTTAAAAATAGTGTTCTATTTTAACCTCAACAACTCTAGGATCCCTCGATAATCTCTGATCATTTCGTCCCCGACAGGGATCTTCGCCTTATATTTCTTATGAAATAGGCGAGAAAATCATTCTAAAAATACTAAGGGTGCTTAAAGAATATTTACATTCCTCTAAACATCCGCCTATTAAAAATCTTTGAGGCAGCCCATTATAAGACTGCCTCATCCTTTAAAATACGGGCTGTTTATATTAAGTCTGGTTTTATATTAAGGTTGTCTAAGACCTTTCTAACTTTAGCAACAAAATTCCCATCTAAGCCATCTTTTTTGCTGCCATGCAACCAGTGGGTGCCCGCTGATCTTTCTTCTTGCTCAGCAATAAGTCCATTAATAGCGGTTAAGGCGAAGCCGCTGGTGGTCTTGAAAAGCCTAAATTTGTTATGGAAGCATGCAGCATTTGCAAACTGGAGGAATTCTTTCTCCATAATCGTTGGCTTTGTTAGATCAAAAATCTTTGCAAGAGTTAATTTTTGATTATTATTAAGGTTAAGCTTGAATTCTTCACTTGTCTTATTAGCGTTTTCTTGGAGATAGCTTAACATAGCCATTCTACGGAGTATTTCGCGCATAGTTTTTGGATTATTTGTTTTAGACTTATTATAAAGCTGCCACGTAGGAACAGATTCATCCGGAGAAGCTGTCTCCTCGAGTTCAGCTTTACTAGACGCTTTATCTTCTGAAGAATCATTTTCAAGTTTTTCTTCTTCCGTAACGGCCTCTTTAGCAGGATCATGAAGAGGAAGTTGGAATTGTTGTATCAATTCCTCTGAAGGTTCTTCAATCGTTAACATTTCAGGAAATGAGTTATGATTGGTATTTTCTGGATTTTTAGTTTTTTGAGTGGAAGGCTTGGATGCTCTATGTTTACCTTTATCTCTAGCTTTAGGTTTTTGCTTTAAATGCTGAGGTATCCATTCACTTTGATCCTCTTTTTCCTTCTGTGGAGATAAGGATGATCTAATAAGTGACTTGAGGTCATTTAGAAGCTTAATCGCCACGGGATCTCCCGAATCTGCGGCACGTAGATACCATTTTAAAGCTTCCAATTCAGAAGCATCTGTAACTTTATATCCGAAATAAAAATAAGCCTCAGCTAATGCGATAAACGGCCCAACCGAAGGCTCTTCTTTGACTAATCGCTGTAGAAGATCGAAGCCTTTTACATTATTTAATAAGAAACAGTAAATTCTACCTGCATTGCCCAATATAGTTTTTTCATTGGGAAATTCTAATAATGCTGCTTCAATTATTTTCTCGGCTTGCTGAATGGCTGAGACATCATCTCGATATTGTATCCATATTAAATACCTATTAAACCCGCGTAGACGAAGCTCAGAAACATTAGAGCGAGCAAACTGCAAGTAAATGGGCAGAATTGAGATCAATGCCTGTTGGAACAATTGCTTACCTACCATTGTTGTCGCTTTTTTTTGGAGATGGAATAAGTAATTATTGAGTGCTAAATCTCTTGGGCTAAATTTAGCAAGAGTAAGATAGGAAGCCAGAGCTTGGTGGAGGTTCTCACTTTCTTCTTGGGAGGCCTTTTCAGCTAAAGCAGGTATATAATAAGAATTTAACATCATTTGATAGCAAGCCCGTTCGATTGCCTTACCGCTTCTATCTTTATCAGCGGAAGATTGAGAGGGATCCCATTCTGGACTCCCCATTTTTGAGGCAAATGATTTGAGCAGTGCTAGGTCTTCAGGCTTAGAGAAGCATTTTAGATAAGCTTCCCGGAGGCGGTGGTCCATCCAGAGTGTTCTTACTTGGTTGAGCATAAAGAAAGGATAAAACTCGGCATTACAAACCGTTTCTAAGGCAATCCTAATCCAATATAAATATCTTAAGCGTACTCTTTTTGCCGTTAGAATTCCGCCGGTCTCTTCGAGTACACCATACACTTCTGTAACATATTTCTCTACACAATCAAAAATTTCTGAAGTATATCCTTGAGTGTTGTCAAGGTGTGTTAAAATATGACCGTTTGTATAAGAGAGAGTCGGTTTTTTTTGTTTTTATGTGCCAAAATGGACCCTCTGAAATCAATCGGTCGCATAGCAGGGCCAGAGGTTGCAAAATTATTAATTATTTCTTCCGGTTTAAAGAGGCCATGAAAAAAAGTAATTGGAGATAAGTTAAGGGCAATAAACAGATAATCTGCTGCAGAGCCATCATTTCGCGATTTTAAAATTTCGTGCATTTTAAAGGCAAAAAGTGGCAACTCTATTAAGATCTCAGGAATAGGATCAGGACGATTTCGAGCCTTCAAGCCAAAATTAATTGCCGTTTTGGGGTTTGCAGATCTTCCACACTCACCCTGGGAGAATATCCTGAAAAGTTCATATTGAGCCTCACCGTTATTGTTTAAATTTAAGGTGATCAAATGTCTGACAAAGTCATCATCTGTCATCTGTTGTCGTTCACTAGCAAAAGGATCTGCTCGTCTAAATTCTTGCGCGTGTCCAGGAAATGGAGCAGAGATAGAACTTTGTTCCATGGCCATAAGGGAGAAAGAAAGATGGCTTATATAGGGTAAAAATTTAAAATATTTTAGCATTTAATCATAACCTTTTTAATAAGTATGAATTGGTGAACCTGTAGCCAGGGGAATAAATAAAATTACTAGACTCTACGCTGCTAAGGGATTACCGATTATGCCTAACTTAGGTGGCCTTTAAAGTTATCCTCGAAGATAATAAGACCTCCATAAATCCCTTAACAGGGGCGGAAAATAACCTTAAATAAATAGGGGGCAAAGAAATAAATTCTGGCTAACTTGCAAAGGTTAAGTGTAAGGAATAAGAATTAGGATACGCTTGGCAAATCTTTTAAAGAGGTAATAACGCGATGTGCCAGACCATATTGAATACCTTCTTCTGCGGATAGCCAAAAATCTCTTTCGGTTTCGGCTCGAACCTTTTCAATGGGATTGCCGGTCTCTTTAGCAATGATAGAATTAATTCTTTCTCGCATTTTGATAATTTCTTCTGCTTGAATTTTAATATCTAAAGCTTTGCCTTGCATACCACCGAGGGGTTGATGAAGAAGAAATCGGGTATTGGGCAGCACGAAACGCCGATTCTTTTTACCGCCGAGAAAGATTAATGCGCCAGCGCTTGCCACCCAACCGGTACCAATGACATTCACGGGAACATCGATAAAGCGTAAGAAATCATAAAGAGTATCGCCTGATTCGACATGGCCCCCCGGCGAGTTAATGATCACATTAATGGGTTGAGGCGAGCTATGAGCGAGAATGAGTAATTCACTGCTCACGCGCTGCGCCAGCTCCATATTAATCTCACCAAAAATGAGTACTGTGCGTGTCTCAAGTAGCTTTTTATTAAGAAAAGGGTTTAAAGAGGGAAGCGAATCAGGGTTCTTAGGGTCTTCCTCATATTTGTTATCAAGCATCATTATAAAACCGTTTATATTATAAATAATATCTTAACTCTGAGTGCCATTACTCAAAAATTTCTAATAAGTCTCAGTTAATTGACAAGCTTATAGAAGCATAGACACAGCGGCTAGGCAAGCATAACTACAGTATAAAGTAATCAACAAATTTACCTATGTTTTTAAGGCTGAGATCCATAAAATATTATTCTTTTCTTGTTACGATTAAGGGTATAAAAAGGCCGACAATATTTTATTATTAAGAACCTTGTTCCTTTAAACTTTCTAATATTATTGCCTTGGTGAAGGTTGTTAACAGAAGGTTGTTTATGGAAGAGTTTTTTAGGAGCTGTTCGACTATTTACGCCATTTCATATAAAGAAGAGATCGACAAGGTAGGTGTGTCCGTGCTCTTAGGGATGGTTACTGATTATCTTGGAAAGCGCTTGGCCAATAAAGAATCTACAAGAAAAGTACGAAAGGAATGAAGAAGAGGAATGCAAAGGAAAAACCCGCCTCCTAGCCTGCCTTTAACAGAGGATAAATAGACTGCTTGTCCCTTATAAAGGCGTCCTCTCTATCAATTATCATAACGGCTCCATAGAGGATAGCGCGGGCGGCCCATTCAGCTGCCATGTCGGTCAGCAGGTTCTCCAACCAAAGTTTTACTCGATTAAGCAGGCCAGAGTGGTGATTTTTAGAATCTTGATTCATTATTCTTCTCGTCTATTCAACTTTCGCACGCTTGTCTGCTGCAATCATAACATAAAAGCTGGGGACCACGAATACGGTAAAGAAGGTGCCAATCAACATGCCGGCGACAATCGTAATGCCAATACTGAAACGGCTTGCTGATCCAGCCCCAGAGGCCGTCAACAGCGGCAGTAATCCCACCACCATGGCGGCTGTGGTCATCATAATCGGGCGTAATCTTATCATGGCTGCTTGGATGACGGCCTCTTGTTTAGATAGATTGTGTTCGTCACGCAGTTGGTTGGCAAATTCGACAATCAAAATACCATGTTTGGTAATAAGACCAATGAGAGTCACTAAGCCAATTTGGGAGTAAATGTTCATGGTACTAAAGCCGATGAACAGCATTAAGATGGCGCCAAAGATCGACATCGGCACACTCAACATGACAATAAAAGGATCGCGTAAGCTTTCAAATTGAGCTGCGAGTACTAAGAAAATAATAATCAAGGCAAATAAGAAAGTTTGGATTAGGGCATTACCTTCCTTGATATATTGGCGGGATTCACTCAAGAAATCATAAGTGACACCTTGAGGAAAGTTTTCCTTGGCATACTTTTCAAGGAAGCTAATCGCATCGCCCAATTTTATCCATGGCATTGGCACTGCTTGAAAGGTCGCGGAATTGATTTGATTGAATTGCGGTAAGAGATTAGGTTCCACTATAATTTTTGATTTTGCTATTGTCGCCAAGGATATCTGTTTGCCGGACGCTGTTGCGACATAAAAATCTTTTAGGGACTGCTCTGATAAACGTTCAACGCGGGCAGCTTGGGGAATAACCTGGTAGCTTCGTCCCAACAGATTAAATCGATTAATGTAGTTACCCCCCATAAAGGTAGACAAGGTTCTGCCAATACTTTGCATGCTAATCCCCAACTCATTGGCTTTATCATGATCAATGTCAAGTTGGATGGCGGGCTGGTTGTAAGCTAGGTCACTGTCGACAACAATAAAGAGCCCACTTTTCATGGCAGCGATTTTCAAATCCTCAACGAGTTTATAGATAATCTGATAATCGCTTAAGCTATTAACGACAAACTGAACCGGCATGCCGCCGGCATTACCAGGTAATGGCGAGGGTTGAAACACAAAGCCGCGAACGCCGGTTATGTGATTAAGGTCCTCCTGAACGGACTCCTGGATCTTGTGAGTCGTGCGTTTGCGCTCGCTCCACGGCTTAACAATAAGCCCCCCAAAACCACTGTTTACCGTATCCATACCGGCAATTGTAAATAGCAGATCTCTTTCTTCATAATTCATGAGCTGTTTGATGATCTGATCCGAATAGTACTCCATAAAATCGATATTGGCATCTTGGGGACCCTTCGTGGCCATCATAACAATACCTTGATCTTCTTGAGGTGCCAGTTCCTTGGAAATGTGCGGCATAAATAAAGATGTTAATAGCAGAATCGTGCCGAAGCAGAAAACAATAAATCGACGATTGTGGATGACCTTTGTCAGTCTGGCTTCGTAAGCTTTAGCGATATTATCAAAGTAGGCCTCAACCTTGTGAGCAAATTTTGATTCCATCGATTCTTTTGTCAAGATCTTACTACACATCATTGGCGACAGGGTCAAAGCAATAATTCCCGAGATAACCACTGATCCTGCCAATGTTAAAGCAAACTCACGGAATAAAGTGCCGGTCAATCCGCCCATAAAAGCAATAGGCGCATAAACAGCGACCAAAGTGATGGTCATGGAAATCACCGGGACAGCAATTTCCCGGGTGCCGATCAGGGCCGCTTCTTGGGGCGATTTTCCGTCACGTAAATGGCGATAAACATTTTCTACCACCACAATCGCATCATCGACCACTAAGCCAATGGCCAAGACCATGGCAAGTAAGGTTAAAATATTAATACTGAACCCCAGAACTAATAAAACTGTTGCCACTCCAATAATCGAGAGGGGGATAGTTATTACCGGAATAAAGACGGCGCGTAGGCTGCCTAAGAATAAGAAAATGACAACAATAACAATCAAACTTGCTTCAAACAGGGTCTTAACCACCTCATCAATTGAGGCTTGGATAAACTTAGTCGCATCATAAGCGATTTCCATTTTAAGGGATGGGGGGAAGTTAGGGGAAAATAGGTCTAAGGTTTTGCGCACTTCTTTGACCACCGTCAAAGGATTGGCCGTAGGTGAGGTTTTAATGCCGATAAATACTGATTTTTGGCCATTCATTTTAACAACCGAATCATAACTTTGAGCGGCCAGTTCAATATCCGCCACATCCTGCAAACGGGTAATGGCATCGCCTTTGCTTTTTACAATGATCTTGGCAAACTGTTCGGGGGTGCTCAAGCCGGTGTTGGCATTGACACTTTTAATAACCAGATAGCCCTTAGTTTCACCCGGGGCAGATTGGTAATTGTTTTGTTCTAGTGCTGCAGCAATGTCGGCCGCCGAGATCTCTCGCGCCGCCATCTTTTGTGGATCAAGCCAAATCCTCATGGCAAAGGTTTGGCCACCGATGACTTCCACTTGCGAAACCCCTAATACGGTGGCAAGGCGTGGCTGAATCTGACGATTGATATAATCAGTAATCTGCTCTTTTGATAATTGATCACTGGAAAAACTGGCATATAGGATTGCGTATGCTTCCCCTGTGGTTTTCTTAATGATAGGCGATTCCACTTCCCGAGGAAGTTCACTGATGATCTCTTGAACCTTTGCTGACACCTCTGTTAAAGCAGTGTCGGGCGGAAAATTTAAGCGGATATAGGCACTTACAACACTTATGCCCTGGCGGCTGGTTGAAGTCACATAATCGACCCCTTCTGCAGCCGCAATGGATCTCTGGATCGGATTGGTGACAAACCCCTGCATCAAATCCGCGGTTGCGCCAGGATAGGCGGTGGTTACGGTGATAACCGTGTTGGTTAACTCTGGATATTGACGAACCTGTAAGGAAGCGATCGCCTTTAAGCCAAGCAATAAAATCAGAGTGCTAATTACCCCGGAAAGCACCGGCCTCTTAATAAATAAATCCGTAAACTTCATAAGGGTCCCCTAGGGCTTAGGCAGTGATGAAGGCTGCGGTGGTCCTTTATCATCGCTAATTGTTATCATGGCACCATTATTCAGCTTAAGCTGGCCGGCAGTGACCACTCTCTCTCCTGCTTTAACGCCGCTTAAAATTGCTACGCGCCCTTTGCGATAAATGCCTGTCTTGACAAATTCTTTGCGGACAATAAAATCTTTCTTTTCATTTTGGTCAACCACATAAACTGCGCTGCCATAGAGGCCATAGTCGATGGCTGATTCAGAAACCGTGATCGATTTATCTTCCTTAGGTAAAATAATGCGAATATTAGCAAACATGCCGCTTTTAAGTTTATTGTCGCGGTTTACAGCTGAGGCTTGGATCGATAAATTGCGGATATCCTTTGAAATTTGCGGATCGACCGTAGTAATAGTGCCCTCAAATTCCTCTTGGCCATAAGCGTCCACGGTGAAAATGATCTTTTGGCCAGTTTTAACAATATGACTGTAGCGCTCGGGAAGATTGAAATTGATAAACAGCTTGTCAGAGTTCGTTAACGTGACAATAGGCGTTCCGGGCTGTAAATAGTCGCCAATATTAACTTGTCGGATCCCGAGAACCCCGCTGAAGGACGCCTCAATATTCTTCTTACTAATAACTGCTGTGGCTTGGGCAACTAAAGCTTCGGCTTCATCGACTTTAGCTTTCTTTTGATCATACTCTGCAGCTGATTCAACTTTACGGCTTGTTAATTGCTTGGAGCGATCTAACGTCAGTTTTGCAATTTCAAGTTGGGCTTTATACCGTGCTAAGTCGGCTTGTTCCGCCGCATCATTTAAGGTAATCAGCTTTGCCCCCTGGTGGACTTTGTCGCCGGACTCAAAATGAATGCCCACCACAGTGCCACCCACTTCCGGAGAAATCATCACAGCCTGAACCGCAGCAATCGTGCCAATAGAATTGATTTCTTCCGCCCAGTCTTCTTCTCGGACTTCTTCAACGGCAACAGCCATGGCGGGCGGCTTCATATTAGACAGGATGACCACGGGAATAAGCTTGTAGCCAATGGCAAGGGTAATAATAAAAGTGAACCATTTAATGGGGGTTTTAAATAGCTTGTAATATCGGAGGGCTCTACGTTTGAAGCCGCCGATTTTTTTGCGGATAGGATAATGGGTCACACTATTCTACTTTCTTAGTGTCCTATTTATAGGGATACTATACGGGATCTTTATTAAATTCTAGTTTACAATTTTATAGAATAGCACTCTGTTTGCATATGTTGCTTTTTTCTGACACTCCTTAAAGGGGAGGATGAACCAGAAACTATATTTTACTTTAGAAAATGAATTATAATTGAAATTAAAGGAGATTTTCCTGATTGATGGTTCTAAAGTTTATACTTTGTAAGGTAATAGAATAAATAAGAATAAAAATAAATGAAATTTACACAACTTATGCATTCTGTGTTCGCCTGTCTATTAATGAGTACGGCCACCTATAGTCAAGACGCAGCTCCTAGTCACCCAGCTACTGACGGTTCCCAATCTGGCACTCATCAGGGTGCCACTGCTACAGCATCTATTGAGATGCTTCCGGTGGAAGTTCTTTCTCTTATTCTAGAGAGGACGGATCCAGCTACCCAGGTCGCTCAAACTCTAGTCTGTCGAGATTGGTATGCGCTGACACGTGCCCATCAATTACGTCGGTGGTGGTTTGAGAAACTCTATGTTGAAATCTTTCCTAGACAGGCCGCTTATTCTGTGCCCTCTTTGACTCAGATGCAGCAGAAAGTTCTTCCTTTCTTAGATCCCACTTATGCTCAGCTTTATCTCCTTCCCAACGACCAGACTGGCTTATATTATCTCTTTAGGATGGTGGAAGATGAATATCAAATGCCGCTGAGCTATGACGAAGAGTTTGTGGAGGAAAACTGGCCTGAGGATGAAGACTTTGACAATAATGTTTATATGGTTAAGATTAACGGACATACCGTTTTTAATGATGAAAATCTAGAGCAAAAGATTAATTTTGGATCCCATTCACTGCCGCGATCTCTGGTTTATAAAATAAGAAATGAAAACTATGCATTCTGTCAGAATGAGTGCGAGACATATCTGCTAGATGGCGACGAAAATGAATTAGAAGTCTATTCCTTTAATGGTGTGAGTGATGATGGAAGGACAGTTTATGGTCAAGTGGCAGCGCCGGCTCCTCGCGGAGATATGCCCGCTACTGTATTTACTCGGGATGAAGGTATAATGCAGGCGCCCGTCTTTAGCCACGGGAGTGAATGGTCCCAACCTGCAGCTGCGAATTGGAATGCCAGCATTATTGTTGGAAGAGCGGGTGCTGGTTCCGGAGATCTACGAGATACTAATCGTGCCTTCGTATGGTTTAGGTCTGAAAATGTCAATCAGATTTATTCTCTTCATATCGGCGACCCTCAGGGACGAGAGCAAAGTGGGGCGTATGGCATTAATGCTTCAGGTACGAAAGTGGTTGGCTATGTTGAGATTTCTGACCAAAACTTTAAGGAAAAGGCTTGCTTATGGAATCTCCGCGAAGGAGGGAATCCTCAGCTTTTGGATCTCCCGGATTTAGCGCGGGCCGCGGCAGATCAGACTTTAATTAGGCCTATAGGTTCTGATTTTAATCTTCAAAGGCAGCCTAACCTTATTGACACTCCTGGCCAGGCAGATAATCTTTCAGATGACCATATGATTCTTGAGGAATTAACAGCTGGAGCAATAGCGAGTACCGATGCTGAAGCACAGCTACCACAATTAGTAGAGGATGATGGCGCTCTAGGAGAGCAGGATGCCCCTGTGGCAACGGTTGCTTCTGTGGCAGCTGCACAACCAGATAGTAGCAAATTAAGGGAGCTTCGTCTGAGTGCTCATGCCATTAATAGTAGTGGGAAAGTTATCCTAGGCAGTTTAAATATTTGGCCATCACCCGAAAATGAGTGTAACAGGAGTGTAGCTCATAATATTATTTGGTATAATGGTCGCCCTCATTACGTCTATGGCGTTCTTAACCAGTATGGGCTTATTCCCCAAAGCGGCAGTTACTCCTTGCCCTTTAGTTATCAATTAGGACTAGAGAGTATACAATGGGTAAGCGAAAATGGTCTAGAGTTTACGGGAATGCTTAGCACTCAAATCGGAGCTTGTTTTACGCCCAGCAATACCGGGAGCGAGCCTTTCTATAAATTCTATGCTCGCGTGCCGCGCTTAGATCTGGTTGAACTCCGCGACAAGCTTTTGGCATTGGAGAATAATCCTGTTATAGGCTCGGCTTCAATGTCGCAAGGATAATAACTTCAGCGATAAGGTTACTTCAATAATTTTATGCCTAAGGCGTTAATAAGAGAGGCTCTCTAACTGAGAGCCTTATTTTTTGCCATCATTTATTAGAATTAATGGTTCTTGTATCAAGATAAGTTGGGTTCATTAAATATAGGGTAGATTATAAGAGACGAGATCGTGTTGCCCTCGTCTTGAGTCTCTAGCTGTGGTTGATAAAGGGGGGCGGGTTAACTACCGGCTTCCTCAGATACCTTAAGCTGTAATACACCTAATTCCATAAAATATTGCAGAATAAAAACCCTTAAACTGCCGGATAAATTATGAGGTGAGCGATTCTCAAGGCGACGTTGATCAATCTCAAGCACCAATTGACGAATTGATTTATCTTGCTTGGTTGCAATCAGTTTCAAAGCATCCCAAAATTCTTGCTCCAGGGTAATAGAAGTGGCATGGCCAAACAGATCAACCGATTTCTTGACAATACCTGACATGCAAACTACCTATTGGAGTCATAGAAATCAATTTTTTCAAGAGTGGCCTTGACCTGAAAGGCACCATAATCCAGCGTCATTTCCTGAATCACACCACAATCAAGAACTTTTTGGACCATCTCATAATCCGGTTCAGGCCCTTTGCTCCCGGGGGCATAAACTGCAAGCCGCATAGGCCACTGGTTCTTTGTTAAAACCTCTTTGTCAGTTTTGATTTTCAGGCCAGAGGGTTTCGGGGCTCCCAGTAAAGTGTCAACGTTGACTGCTTCATGGGTTTCGCTGCTGCCATCAAAGACGACATCTGAGACCACAGACTTACCAGCCTTAGCCATCTCAAGAGTGCGAATCAGATGATGAAGCGGGAAGACAGTTTCATAAGGGGTGGTAATTTCAGACTCGGAAGGGCGAGAATAGGTAACCCGGGTAACCATTTCTTTAGGATCTTTTAAGGCTTCACCTTTAATAATCTCTTCTTGTTCACCATTACGGACAGTTCTCGAATTGAATCGATACCGTGTTCCTTCATAATTTTGCCAGGTGGCTAGATTGGTAAGAATGCGCTCGCCTTCACCGTCGCCATTATAAATAATGAGGCTAGAGTTTTGCTCAAACACTAAACCGTCGCCAGTGTCATAAACATTGATCGTCATTTCCCCTGTGGCATCCGAAATGTCATCCCCATAATTCTTTTCAAGAGTAATTACATATCGGGCACGATGAGGCGTGATGGTATGCTCAGGGGCATGCTCAGCTTCTTTAATCTTCTCAGGCGTATTATGCTCAAATACTTCGTTCGCCGGAATCGGGTCCACTTTAGCCATGATTTCTTGCTTTTCAGTTTTGGGAACTGTTGTCTTGAGTGGTTCTTCGGGCGTCGAGGTTTGGGCCTGAAAGAAGCGATTAATTGTGCCCCATACACCTAAACTTGGGGCATCGGTTTTTGCTTCTTGGTTGTCGACTTGAACGCTATTGTCCGGTGTGGCCGCACTGATGGTTTTGGGGGTACCATTTATAGAAGAGCTTCTCCCGGAAAGGTATCCTTTAAATGACTGCCATAAGGTGGGATTTGGAGAAGAGTCTGCCCACGCACCTGTCATTAATAAGAGTATAAGAGAAGTGCGTAGAACTCTACACATACATGGTCCTGAAAATTTAATATGTTAACTAAACTTAAATCTAATCATTTTAATTGATAAAAACAATACATTTAAAACCGTAGTTATGCGGATTTATTTGCCCTACTAATCCGAGGTCTCAATCAAACGGTCAAGTTCTCTTTGTTGCCTGTTATCATAGACACCCTCTGATTTCAACTGTGTGGCTTGAGGTTTTAAAGAGGACAACCCTTCCATTGTCTTTTCTGGATCAACATGTTCATCTTTAAAATGGGTTTGATTATGGTTGTTTGAAGGAGTGAGGCCAGGAAGATGTTTTTGCGGTTGCTTGAGGTGCTCAAAAGGCTTCTTCAATCCTTTGTCATGATGGGAAATTAAATCTTTAACATCGCCGGCCAGCGGAGCAATACCTTGGATCTTCTGCGTTTGGGTCCAGATCATATCACGCAGGCTCGCTGGCAACATTGTTACAATCTCATCAGCACCATTGCGAACCATTGTAATAAAGCGTGCCTGCTGTATTGTCGGCGATTGTTTATCCCGCGCAATAAATAAACTGAAAATAATTTCCAAGGCACAGACGACACAGATGCCGCGGAAGATCCCGAAGGCAAGGCCTAAGGAGCGATCTAATCCCCCCATCATACTGTCTTTGACCGCATTAGAGATGGCAACTGTAATAATCCCAAAGATAATAAGGAAGATGATAAATAAGGCGGCTGCTGTAACCCCATCCGCAATCATCGGATTGGCAATATGGGAACGCATCAATCCCGAAGCACTAGGGTACAGGATATAAGCTGCTAATGCTGAGCCTGCCCAGGTAAATAAACTCAGCACTTCTTTTGTTAGGCCACGAATTATACCCATAAGACAGGATAAGCCCATAATACCAAGGATCACAAAATCTACTGTATTCATTTCAAGCCTTTATTTAGACAAGTTTAACTTTACTATGAGCGCCACGGGGGAAAATGTCCATCATTTCGATTAGATAGTTAAGGGAGGTCATCTGTAGCTCTTTATTGGAGCCAGCTTTGGCCATTTTACCACAAAAAGCTTGCTCAAAGCCTAGTTTTGCGGCCTCTTTAAGTCGCAGTTCTGACTGGCTCACGGCCCTGACTTCACCCGAAAGCCCAATTTCTCCAAAAAACACTGATTTTACAGGAGCGGGAGTATTGCTTAAGGTGGAGGTAAGAGCAGCTGCCACTGCTAAATCGGAGGCTGGCTCTGTGATCTTTAAGCCACCGGCCACATTTAAAAACACATCCTTATTGGCAAAAGATAAACCGCACCGAGATTCCAGAACTGCAATAATCATAGCCAAGCGGTTACTATCCCAGCCGACAGAGGTCCGCCGCGGGGTAGCCAAGTGAGACGGCGCGACGAGAGCCTGAATCTCTATTAAGATAGGGCGGGTCCCTTCCATGCCCGCAAAGATCGCTGAGCCGCTGACCGGGTAATCATGCTGATTTAAAAACAACGCCGAAGGATTAGAGACTTCTTGCAGGCCTTGTTCTGTCATTTCAAAGACGCCAATTTCATCCGTCGCCCCAAAACGATTTTTTACTGATCGCAGAATCCGGTAATGGTAATTCCGTTCCCCTTCAAAATATAGAACCGTATCGACCATATGTTCGAGCACCCGCGGACCAGCAATAACCCCTTCCTTGGTTACATGGCCCACAAGGATAACAATGATACCCTTGGTTTTAGCGTAATTGATTAATTCTTGGGTGCATACTCTGACTTGGGAAACGGTGCCGGGCGCAGAATCCACTTCTGCACTGGTCATTGTTTGAATGGAGTCAATAATAAGCAGGTTAACCGGATGCTCGAGATTATCCAAAGCGGTTAAAATGTCAGACACATTGGTGGCGGAGGCTAAATGTAAATTATCCGAGTTAGCAACGCCCAAACGTTTAGCTCGCATCCGTACTTGGCCGACGGCTTCTTCACCGGAGACATAAGCACAGCGATAGCTTTGGGAGAACTTTGAGACTACTTGTAACAACAAAGTCGATTTGCCAATTCCTGGATCCCCGCCCACCAATAATACTGCTCCGGGAACTAAGCCGCCCCCGCAAACCCGATCAAATTCCTGCATGTTTGTCAGTAAGCGGTCGGCCCCTGGCGTTTCCGATTCAATAGACACAAATTCCAGATAGCTCCGTTTCTGTGCTGGGGTGTTTTTTGAAACTTGTAAGGCTTCTTCATGAAGGGTGTTCCAAGCGCCACAGCCTTCACACTTGCCTCCCCATTTGGAGTGGATGGTGCCACACTCTTGACAGACATATTTTATTGATATTTTAGCCATAGGCAGTATTCTTAAATTCTAGTTAGTAAAGCCACGACACTTACTATTTTAATCTGATAACATTATAAATGAACTCGTAACATATATCCAGGCTTTATGATGAATCCGATTAAAAGTGCCTTTTAAAGAATAGGGTGGTATTGATGCTTACAGAGAATATAACTCCGCCGACCTCTTTCTCTGGGCTTGATTAAGTAAGACTTAAAATGGTTGAACGTCATTATAGTATTATAATGGCAAGGTTTTGCTGGCTAAGATGGGAAGAGTTATATGAAGGAAAAAAGGGGCGCTGCTCAGGGTGCCCCTTTTCCTTTCACTACTTCTCCCAATATTTATTTGCAGCGCGCGCAAAAGCTTCATAAATGGCGGGCACATGTAAGTCAAATTTGCCGCGCATATAAATAATGAACTGCTTGGTTTGGGTGATGGGAATTTCTTTAGGATTCTTGTCATTTTGGAGAATGTCTAATACCATTTTGGCCGCGACCTCTCCTTGTTCAAAGGGGGAGGTGGCCACGGCAAACTTAGCGCCGTCTTCAACGGTAAAGCCGTTTAAGCCAATAACAGGAATCTTGGAATTTTCCACAGTCCACTTAACAATTTCAGCCGGTGGTACCATGCGGCCATCGTCATCATAGACTTTGCGGTAATTTGAGACAATAAGGAAATTGACTTCAGTCGGTGCCAACATTACGGCTTTCTTCCAATCCCGAAAAGTGTGCACTAAGATGGAAGGCAGAACCTTGACCTCCCCCCATTCAGAACCAAAAGTATGAATAAATTCATCATCCGCCTGCACCGTATTAGAATCATCCGATAAATGCAAGATCCGGATATCTTTTATTTGGGGATTAATATTTCGAATCTGCTCAAGTGTGTCTTTTAAGCCTTTGAGCGGGATCCGTTCCAGAATCCCGGTGACATTCTGAGCGCTTTCAAATCCATAAGCTTCAGGAGTCGCATTAACACCGGAAAATATAATTTTAATCTGGGGATTATCGACATAATATTTAGAAATGTATTCTTGAGCATCATCATCCACGGCGAGAATAATGTTAGGTTTAATTTCGTCGATAACCCGTCGGGCAATTAAGCCAGCTCTGCTTTTATGGGCGTCAGAGGGGTTGTTCTTCGTATCCATATAATGCCAACGCACATTATAGTACCCTGTTGATACCAGCACTTTTTTGATGCCCTCGTTAACATCGCGTGTCCACGAGTAATCAGCATTATAACTGTGTAAGACCAGGACGATTGGCTTATGCACGTTATAAATGACAGCCGTACTAATAAACCCCAGAATGAATATGTATAAAAGTATATTTTTAAGTCTTCTCTTCATTTTGGTGCCTCCTTATAGCAAGCCCAGGGATTTCCAATAGGGAATCGAGATATAGAATGACCCTATTTTGATAAGACCGATAAAAAAGTTGTAGACAATAAACTTGGCGCGGTTATAAAAGAGCTGATTGTTGATTAATCCCGCCTCTTCAAAGATGATATAAAAGGAGTTTTGATAAGGAATAAACCACATATCGGCTGCCACAAGAATGATAAACGCAACCAGCCAGGGATTCACCCCTTGTTTTACCGACAAAGGGATAAATATCGTGCTTAATAACACCACCGCCGGCGCAATGGGTAAGAAGAAGCGGGCGATTAAGGTGATACCACAGATCAGAGATAAGAACATGACGCCCGACGTGCTATAAGAGGTAATAACCGCGAGATAACCAGACAGCCAGGCATCCATTTCTAGATATTTAATTGTGGCGGTAATGCTGACAGCTGAGGCCATAAAAATTAGAAACGGCCAATCGACTTCCCGTTGGAATTGAATCTTTGAAATGAATCCAAAGCCAAAAATACAGAACATAACGAACAGAGTAATAAGAGAAGGATGAATTTTATTATAACTATTGGTCACCAGCCCAATGGTGACAAGAATAACCCCCAGAAGGCCGACAATTTCTTCGCGTCTGAATTCTCCCAAAGCCTGCGATTGCTCAACAAAGGTGTTGCGTGGGGGTAGTTTTTTTCAGTAAACATCATTGTAATAAGCATAAAAGTAAAATAACCGATAGCAATAACCACGCCATAAACGCTTGCTGCTTTTAACCAACCGAACCATTGAAACTGATCTTGTTCCTGAGTAGGTAGCAATCCTAAGACAACGAAATTCATTAGCGAGCTAGATAAGATTACATTTGCAAAAATTGAGCAGCCATAAAAAATCGAGGCCGCAAATTGAACGCTTAAGAGGCTTTTGTTGCTGACTCTAAAGTTATGAAGCATTTTAGAGACGAGGGGTGTAATCAAAAGACAACGGCTAATAATTGAAGGAACCATCGGTGTTAAAATCGTGCCAATGAAAAAGATAACAAGATTAAGACCCAACATAGAATTCGAGGCAAACTTCATTAAGTAAATGGTGGCTCGGTGGGTCAGGCCAGAGGTGGTAACCAAAAGGCTGATCACATAGACAGACATAATAAGAAGAAACGTTTCCGAAGATAAACCACTTAAGACCACACTGGGCGGTGCCAGACCGAACATTAAGGTCGACATAACTAAGAAAACACCAGGGACAAATTCAGGGAATAAACGGAACATCCACATGGAAACAGAGCACGTTAAAAAGGTTAAAAACCACCGGCTTTCAGGGGAAATTCCCGCCATTGCCAGAATTTTGAACATAACCAGAGGCGCAATAACGGTAAAAAACCAACCAAACGTTTCATTCAGGCTGGTGGATTGGGCGCTCTCAGTTTTTTTTGCTGTTTCTTTAATGATCTCTTCCTTGCTGATCAATTGACTAAAGGACGAAAAGAATCCTTCTGGCAAATTCTTAGTATTATTTTCAATTTCCTTAAAACTAACTTTGGGCACCATGTAAATTTCGCAATCTGTTTTAGCGATTGCCGTGGTTAAGTATTTTCCCGAGCCAAAGTAAACTTCCTCACCAAAGCTGTCTCCAGGCCCCTTGATTTTGTGATCGTTATCAGTAAAAACATCGACTTCACCGGAACTCAAGAAATAGACAAATTCTCCTTGCGCATCCTGCACATATATAGTTCGGCCAGCCGGAATCTCCACCTTTTCACTTGCACTTATAATGTCGGCTTTTTCAGTGGGATATAACCGTGACAAAAAAGAGGACTTATCTATTATTTGAGCTAAATTCATAATTTTACACTCTTTAATTGATTTAATCTATTTTTATTCTTAATCGATTAAAAAATAATTAAAGGAATTCATTTAAAAATTGAATAAAGAAATTTATTATTTGTTAAGGTATTGCTCTTATAATTAAAAGTATGAATAGGAATACACCCATATTAAGTGCCCCGTTGATGGGCCAACATCTGGCAGGTCTATCTGATATTGTCAGTAATTATGATGTCTTCATTATCGATCTTTGGGGCGTTATTTATAACGGTAAAGAAGTCTTTCAGCCCGCTCTTGAAACCTTAAAGAATTTAAGGAATCAGGGAAAAATCGTTTATTTGACCACAAATAATCCCCGAGCACGCCCTGATGGAATAAAATTTCTTAGTAAGCAAGGAATCACGCCAGATCTTTATTCTGAATTAATAACAGCTGGTCAAAAGACATTAGAACTATTCAAAATGCGCATCATTGAGCCAGAGAAAAAGCGCCCGCTGAAGACCTTCTTTATTGACCACGGGGAGTTATGCGGTTGGGCTGAGGAGGCTCAATTAATTGGTGTCAATGAGATTGAGGAGGCAGATATAATACTGGCTACTCATATGGATGAGAGCCACTTGGATGTAACACCATATATGCCGCTTTTTTGCCATGCAATTGAGCGTAATCTCACCTTAGTTTGCGCTAATCCGGATAAATATATTATTCAGAACGAACATAAGAAGGCGAGGGTAGGTCTGCTTAGTGAGCTATATCATAAGATGGGCGGACGAATTATTGAGGTAGGTAAACCCCATCCGATTATGTTTGAAGAAGTGATGATGGCTCATGCTGGTAAGCCTGCCTTATTAATTGGTGACTCGCTGGTAACCGATATCCATGCTGCTGCAAACTTGAAAATAGATAGCCTATTTATTATGTCGGGTTATCATAGTCATGAAATCCACATAGGTGTTTCTTTGTCATCTCTTTATCAGCATTATGGAATTGCTCCTACCTATGTTTGTGAACAGTTGTATTGGGGATAGCGTTTAGTATAAAGTTTAAGAAATACATTCAAACATTATCTGGACCGTTTCTTAATGACCAACGTTAATATTCCCAGACGCGGCTTTATGTTGTGTCTCTCCTCGCCATCGGGCGCCGGAAAAACTTCGATTTGTGGTCGTGTTCTGCAATTGGATAGTAATACGACTTTGTCCATTTCTGTGACCACCCGCCCTATGCGTCCTGGCGAAGTCAATGGAAAAGATTACTTCTTTGTCTCAACTGATGACTATAAGGAGATGGTCGCTAATGGTGATCTTTTAGAGCATGCAACAGTTTTCGGTAATGGATATGGGACGCCTAAGAAATTTGTTTTCGATTCCTTAGAGGCGGGTAAAGATGTTCTCTTTGATATTGACTGGCAAGGGACTCAGCAATTGTCTCATATTGCCCGTGCTGACCTGGTGAGTGTTTTTATTCTGCCTCCTACTGTCGAGGCCTTAGAGCAACGTTTACGTAGCCGTGCTCAAGATCCTGATAATGTTATCCGCTCGCGTATGGCTGAGGCAGCACAAGAGTTGAGCCACTGGCCAGAATACAATTATGTTATTGTCAATGATTGCTTAGATAATAGTGTTGCTCAAGTACAAGCTATCATTACTGCTGAACGGTTGAGACGCAGCCGCCAGATTGGCTTGACCAACTTTGTTAATGGTTTACGCGGCGTCGAATAAGGTTATACCTCACAAATCTCGCCTGTCTGTAAAGAAAGAGAAGGATGTTTTAGCAGCCTTCCAAGAAATTAAAAAGATCCCCCGAATTTATCAAGGGATCTATTGGTAGTAAGTGCTGACAACGCCGACTCTGCGAGAATGGAGTGAGAGTTCCTCTAGCCACCGGCATTGGCCATTTTAGCTGCCATAAAAATAATTCACCCCGGCATTCCAGAAGTAACTTGTGCCTGAGTAAAGCTCGCCCATACCTTTGACGAAATTCTTCTTTACGGAATAGATTTGGTCAATATTGTCCTGAATTGTATAAACCAGAGCCTTGCCTGAATTATAGACTCCATAAACATCTAGTGCCATGATTCCTCCTGCTACTCCAAGGGCCGGGGGCAGAATTTGTGCGGCAACCTTTGCTGTCTGAAGCACCGCCTTGCCAGTATGATAGGCACCGCTCGCTAAATCCGTTACAGCTTCTTGGAATCCATCATTGGTATAAGGCGTTAAAACAGAAATCACCTGATCAGCCTGATTCTTGACTTGCTTAAGGTTCTGGACTTCAGTGGTGTTAACCATATCCATTAACGCTTCGATAGTTTGCGCAGTGGCAGGCTTTGCCAAGGTTGGAGTACTCTCGTGTAAGTCTCCAAATTGATGGGCTGGGGAAGTGGTAAAATAGTCATCACTGCTTATAGATAAAGGAGCAGCGGTGGCAGCAGTGTTGATTAATAGGGCACATAAGGCAATCTTAAAAGGGTTTCTCATCTCAGTTCCTCTCGGGGTGTTAACTCTTGATGACTTAGATATGGGAAGGTTTTTTATAAATTCAAGTATTTTTTGGTAATATTATTTTTTTATAAACTTATAATAAGGGGGGAGAATTTATTTTAAAAAGTGGAAAAAAATTCTGCTAGAATAAATAAGAGGGGTTGAACTTGAGATAAGTCTGAAAGGCAGAATGCGGCTAGGAGTCTGGGAGACTCCTGGCAATCTGATCTTCAGAGCAAACTTAGTAATCAGCGGGAGCGCGTTAAACCCTAAGCGGGCTACGCTTTACTCAGGGAAGATGGTTTGCCAACAGTCTTCTATTAATTTCGGATCAGGGATGTAATTGAGTTCTTCAAGCTGCTCAAATACTTTAGCCTTAAAAACTTCCTTCAAACTGGCAATCATTTTACTTTTAGCTTCCTCTAGTTGTAATGTTAGCTCTTGTGGTTTCGTATCGGAGTAATTTCTTCTCAATTCTTGTTCATATTGAGCAAAGGTCTTCCCTCCTAAACAATCAAGATTGTTCTGTACTTTTGCTGCCTCATAAACTTCCTGTATAGTTCTGTAAATCATCTCTTCAGTTGCTGGTTCAGGCTGCATGTTAATTTCAGTGCGGCGCTTAATCTTCTCCATGGTTGTCTCTAACCAATTAATGATAAACTTCTGAGCAGCATCTAAACAGCCGTATCCTTCAATTTTCTCAAGAAATGCATGGGTGAAAAAGTCTTCCAGCAAGTTATGCTCAAGGGCAAATTTATAAGCTAGGCTCAGCGTGTTATAGATAGCAGGGATACGATCCTGCGCTTGCATATCACTTAGTTCAAAATGAAGTATAATCCGCGGATCATTGGTATATTGTAAATAATTCTTACCAATTATGAATTTGTTATAAAGATCCTGGCAAATTTCCTTGTTTTCTTTAAGAGCTGTACCAATGACATCAATGACATTATAGGCAATGGCAAAGTTTTCTTGGGAGATCTTTTTAGCGAATGCCAAACTAAAGAGGTGCTCTATTATCTCCCTTAACTCTTGGCGCTGTTGCTCATTTGCAGAACGGGCTGGCAAATAATCACCATAAAATCTTGTATTATTGAACTTATTGATGAAGCATACTTCCCCTTTAGCGTTTCTAGTTACTTCAATACTTAAAGCTATTGTTGCAGCTGAGACTGCTTGCGGGGGGGCACCCAAAACTTGTATTTGCTGTGCAGCAGCGGGAGGGACGGCAGCGGCTTTGGGCGGTTGTGGGCGTGGGGCTGGCGGAACGGCGGCGGCTTGGGGTGGTTGTGTGCGCCGGGCTGGAGCAGGAACGGCGGCCCTTGGAAACAGTTGTGGGCGGGGTGCTGGCGCAGCGGCAGCAGCTTTGGGCGGTTGTGGGCGTAGTGCGGGCGCCACGGCAGCGGCCTGGGGTGGTTGTGGGCGTAGTGCGGGCGCCACGGCAGCGGCCTGGGGTGGTTGTTGACGGTCCGGGAAAGGAACAAGTTGCAGCAGAGGAGGCAGCCAAACAAAAGGTTCTGCCTGTGGAGCAGCGGGAGCGGGAGGTAACTGTTGGGCATTCCTGTGCTGAACTAAGGGCGGTAACGGTAGTCGCGGAACAGTCACTTGGGGAACCTGAGCCGGCAAGAGAGGACGTTGATCCTTCATTTGGGGAATCTGAGCTATTTGCTGTCCCCCAGCGCGAGGCATGGTGGAACTTCTTGACGGTTGTCGGGCAGCGGCTGGAGATATGGCCGCAGGTTTAGGCGGTTGCGGCGCAACGACTGCAGGAACCTGAGGGGGTGATGGTGCACGTTGGGGCTGAGGTGTGTTTCCTTTTTGAGCCCTACATAATTGTTGATATTGCGTTGTAAGCGTAGAATCCTGAGAAATCATCTCTTTAAGAGATTGTCGCTTAGAAATATTCTCGGTAAGCTTTTGCTGTAGCTCCTGTATCTTTCCCTCCATCGAGCTTATCTGTAGCATCGTCCATGTTATATCTCCCCGTTTAGCATTGGATCGCCTTAAAGCAAGAAGTCGCTCCTTGCGAATTGTAACTATACCGAGAGATTCCGCTAATTCAACCCGCTGCTTTTTTATCAGAGTCTTAATTTCATGATATTCAACGATGCGCGGGTCTATATTATCAGGAATGATAACTGGAGCTTGCTCATGAGCTGGAGCGTGTTGAGGGACGGGCGGTAGCGCAGCAGGTGTCGGCTGTGGAGGAACAGGAATCCCACCAGGTTGAGCCAATAGCTGGGGCGAAGGAACCTTTAATTTTTTATGGGCTGGTTGAGGGAGGTGATCTTGACCATTTGGCTGCTGCCTATCCTTTTCTATCTCTTCCTCTCTCTGTCTTTTATTGTTCAGCGCTCTTCCAGGCTCTTTAGAGCGATTACTCCTTACTTCATTATCCCAGTCAGCTTGAAGCATTTCTAGAACATCATTATATTTAGCAACATCCAATCCTGTTTTTGTTATACCTTCACTATAAAGATAATTGTAAACTACATTAATATTAGGGCTGCTTAATAAGAACCGCGCGAAAGATATCTGTTTTTTATTAGCATGCAATAGAAGAGCAGAGAATAAAGAGGTCGTTGATCTTTGATCATAACCTGGAGCGAGATAAGAAATAAAACTGATAAAATATAACTTTGAAAAGGACGAGGCTAAACGTGTTTGTTGCAGATCATCCTGCGCCATTTGATAAAGACGCAAAAACGTCTCTCTAAAAATTGCATCAACCCTCTCAATATAGTACTGCATCATAGGAGTTGAGAATAGGTGGTTTTCTATATATTTAGACACTTCGCCACTTCCAAGAGCACCTATAAAAAATTTCCTAAATTCAGGAATATCAATTAATCTTTTGTCCATTAAAGGCAGCAATTGGCTTTGAGCAGCAGAGTTTGGATTATCTGCATGATTTTGTTCTCTTGCCTCTGTAATGTCTTGAACATTAATAGGGTACTGCTCAAATAAGGATATAAACTCTGCATATTCTAATGCACCTCTTTCGGCGATTTCTGGTACGGGACCTCCTATTACAGCAGGTGCCTCCATTGCTGTTGAAGATGGCAGGGGGGCAAATAGGCTCAGAATTAGGGAAGATGAGAGATATAAATGGCTTTTCATAGTTTTCTTCATTTTAAATTTACTTGATTTACGGTTTGATTTAATCTATCTAGCTTCTATATGGGGGTTCTACGTAAAATTACAATCAGAAAAACCATAAAAAATAATGTGTTGCTTAAAGTTATTAGGATTAAACTCGCTAATGTATAAACCTTAAAATGATGAGCCAGCTAAGCTGCTCTCAATGGCTAACTTGAGTCAATAAATACATAACTTAAAATAATGACTTCTAAAAGAACTCTTTAGGGATAAATGATAGCTAGCGCCGCCCAGCTTAAATAACAGGTTTAAGCGTTGCCTTTATTTACGGTACTCTTCAAAGATAGCTCTGTGTAAAAGAGGTAGCACTTCCTGCGTTTGGAGAAAAGCTTGCTGTTACGCTCTGGTGCTTTGTTTTTAGATAGTTAAAGGAAGGGGAGGGGATTTTTCCCCTCTTTTGCCACCTAGAAAGGCTAATTAACTTTTTTCAGGGTGAACTTCGGAGTAGACAGAGGCCCCGCCACCGAGGATAGCTTTGGCAGCAGCATTTACTTGCTCAACAGTTACAGCGCGAATAAGTTCTGGATAGCGCTCAATCTCAGCTACAGTAAAGCCAAAAGCCAGGCGTTTAAAGGCATTAATCGCACCACTATTACCATCCCGGGCAAAGGCAAGGCCGGCCAGGAGGTCCCGTTGCGCTATTTTTAATTCTTCTTTCGTGATGCCTTTATCAAGCAGCAGCTTGACTTGTTTTTCAACCGCTGCTTTGAGCTCTTCTGGTTGATAATCCGGATGAAGGGTTGCTGTAATTTCAAAATGTTTGGGGTCAATGGATTCATCTTCATAATGGGCACTTGCTTCTAAGGCAATTCCACTCTTGTCAACAAGCTCTTTATAAAGTCGACTATTAGCATTACCGCCTAGGATCTGAGATAAAACTATTAAAGGGTAATAGTGCTCATTTTTACTGCTGTTATGGTTGGGCGCACGATAATACCAATCAAAGTTGACAAAGCTAATGCGCGGGCTTTGAATGCGGATCTCTTGGGTAACGCCTTTATCAACAGGATCTTTTACTCGTTTGCGCTGCGGTATCGGTCTTGCTTTAATCGCATTAAAATGCTTCTGCACAATGGGTAGAAGTTTATCCAACGTCACATCCCCAGAGATAATCAAGACTGCATTATTAGGGGTATACCATTTATGGTAATGGTTTTTAGCAGCCTCGTTGGTATAAGCTTCTATATGCTGCGGGTAACCAATGGTGGGGATACCATACGGATGGTACTTAAATAGAGACCGTAAGATGGTTTCATAAGCAGCCCCCAGAGGATTATTGTCTAAACGCATCCGACGTTCTTCCATGACAACTTTTTGTTCGGCCTTTGTTTCCTTCTCATCGAAGATCAAGTTTGCCATGCGATCGGCTTCAATCCCCAGAACCATGTCCAAATTGCCCAGATCATTCTCAACAGCGATATCGCACCTGTAAACAGTAACGTCTTGGGTCGTGTAAGCGTTGATCAACCCGCCTTTGCTAATAATTTTTTCTTTGAAGGCCCCAGCAGGAACCTTATGGGTGCCTTTGAACATCAGATGCTCAAGGAAATGGGACAAGCCAATCATATCGACAGGATCATCAGCCGTACCTACTTTGTAAACTAAGGCCACTGAGACGACAGGGGCTAAATGGTTCTCAATAAGAACGATTTCCATGCCATTATCAAGTTTTGCTGTTTTGGGCTTAAAAATCTCAGATACGGCCGGGGTCGAGAGTGCAAGCATTAAAGACATACCTATTGTAGAAAGTTTAACCATTATTTAGCGCCCTTTATTGATGCGCTTTTATGACTTTTTAGGCCTTCAGGTTTCCCCACGATAATGAACGAAAGTTTATCAGGTTGAATCAGAGTTTTAGCCATTCGATTGACATCGTCGACTGTTACTTTACGGATTTGATCATTACGGCGATTAATAAAGTCCGTATCTAAGCCATCTTGTTGATAATTGTTGAGTAATCCAACAATCTGAGGAGTAGAGCTAAAGCCGAGAGGAAAGGCACCCGTCAAGCGCTCAATGGCAAAGTCGACCTCTTTTTGGGTAACACCTTTGTCTTTAATCTTTTCCCATTCCTTGCGGATAATCTCAACAACTTGGCCGGCGTTAGCATTAGCGGTGGCGGTTGATCCTATCGTATAATAGCTATGTTGCGACCAGCGCAGATCGCTGTCGATTCCATAGGCCAGGCCGCGGTTTTCACGCACTTCGTCCCAAAGGCGAGACTTAAAGCCACCGTCTCCTAAAATCTTTAACAGTACATACGCTGCATAAAAATCTTTATCTTTTCGCGCCAGGCCCGGCTGATAAAATAGGATAACACTCTGAGGAATATCCATATCAACAACGTTAATTTGTCCCGTGTAAGTCGGTTCAATATCCTGCACTGTGCTCGGAGCCGCTGTCGCAGGCAAGTCTTTGAAAGCCGTATCAATACAAGCCTTTAAATCCTCGACAGAGATACTGCCTGCTGAGGTAATCCGGATTTGATCAAGCGCTAATCTTTCTCTCATATATCTTTGAAGATCCGCTTTGGCGATTTTCTGGATGCCGGCTATTTCGGTTTGGGTGCTACGTCCGTACGGATGCTGTGGAAACGCTTGCTGATTAAAGCTATCGGATGCTATCTGATTCTCTGAATGCAGGCTCTGCTGCAAGCTGGTTAAGATTTGCTTTTTTACTCGGGCCAAAGCATCATCATCAAAGCGTGGTTTTGTTAAGATCAGTTTTAGAATCTCAAACAAGTCTTTAATATTATCCCTGGTGCTACGTAAATTGACAAAAATGGAATCTGAATTTTGAGAAATAGATAAACGAATGTTTTTTTCCAACAATAATCCCTTAAAGTTGACGGAGTTATACTCGCCCGCCCCCTCATCAATCATATTGCATAAGAATTCTGCTAACCCTGCCAAACCTGCTGGATCGTTCTTATCCCCGGCATTGCGAAAACATACTGAGATGGTTAGAACTGGGATATCCATAGCTTCTACATGCCAGCCACTAATGCCAAGAGTGGTTTTATAGTCAAGCACTTTTACTGAAGGTGGACGAACGTTTTCAAGGTGTTCTTTTGCAGAAATGTTTTGGGTCATAAAAGGGGTTCCTATCAACAGGCTGAGAGATAAAGCTATTATCCCGAAAGCCGAACTGCGCCTGTGTTTATCAAGGCAATCAAATTTATTTGTCAAAAAATAATTTCTTGTTGCAGGCGCAGTCATAATCATAAGCATAATTACCTGGTTTGAGCTGGGTTTTTCTTGGCACTGGAAGCCGGGGAGGAAGCTTTGTTGTCGCCTCGAATGTTCTCAACAGCCTCTTTGCCCCAATTGCTGATCTTCTCAAGAGCACCTTGTTCAGTTTTAGCTTCTGCGTCCAAGGTCGCCCGGATATTAGGGTCAGTTTCCTGGCCCTTTGCGATATTCCTTATAAAGCTTTGCTCTGTTTCGCTGGAGGTACTCTTAGAAGTTGTCCCTAAGGTTGCTTGAGCTTGCTTTTTAGTCGGGATATAGCCTGTAGGATGGGCTTGAATCTCAGGTGCCCGTAAATTGTGATCCGGTGGCATAGATAAGGGGGGGGTTGTTGGGATGGAGTATTCGTCAGCTTGATAGTGATCTAAGCCAAGGTTATGTTTTATGGAGCTGCAGCCTTGGATGAAAATTGTTGTTATACTAAGGCTAAGCAATAAAATCTTTCTATTCATTAATTAGAATCCCTTTTTTTGGTTAAAAAGACCAAATCTATAAGTAATAATATCGCGCCAATCACGATTCCACAATCGGCGATGTTAAAAGTATACCAATGATACCCCAGGACATGAAAGTCAAGAAAATCAACAACAGCCCCATAGGCGACGCGATCGTAGATGTTCCCCAGAGCTCCGCCTAGGATCATTCCAAAGCAAATGCTCTGAATCTTGTTTTCAGCATGCCATAACCAGTTCCCCACCAGAAAGGATAAGATGACCGCCAGAGTAAGTAATGCATAAACCCCATACGGGCTATCCGCATGAAGCATTCCAAAACTGACGCCCCGATTAAATGCCAAGATTATATTAAAGAATGGGGTTACCGTAAGGGCCTGTCCCCCATTATAAAACCAGTGGAGAACAGCTTGTTTACTTGCTTGATCTGCGACCAACAGCACGAACGCACAAATCAGGCCAATAATTCTTAAGGACTTCATAGGCTAACCGCCTCATCACAGCGATGACATAAAGAGTTATCGTGGCTTGATACTTCCTCTAACACTCGCCAACAGCGGACACACTTGTCCCCCTCAGCCGAAGATACAATAACGCCGATATCCGGAACATCATCTAATGTAAAAGCTTGGGCTGGAGGCTGAGCAATAGTGATGCTTGCCCCTGACGTGATCCCGAGCTCTGCTAAATCAAATTCTTCCAAAAAGCTGGCCAGAGTTTTGTTAGCAAAAACTGTTACATGCGCTTGCAAACTTGATCCAATTGTTTTGGCTGCTCTTTCAATTTCTAAAGCACCCGTAATCACCCGACGCAGATGACGAAGTTTATCCCATCTTTTTCCTAAGTCAGGGTTAAGCCAGCTCTCGCCTATGCTAGGAAACACCTGCAAATGAATGCTCGAGCCTGTCTTGCCATGGCGGGTGAGGAAGGCTTCCTCGGCCGTAAAGCTGAGTACAGGGGCTAACCAATGAACTAAATGTTCAAAAATATAATGCATTGCCGTGCGGGTAGCCTTGCGGCGCCCGCTAGAGACAGGATCACAATATAAGCAATCTTTGCGAATGTCAAAGTAGAAAGCAGATAAATCTGAGGCACAGAAATTATGCAGAGCATAATAAAAGCTGGTCAGATCAAATTCTTCTAAGCTGCGGTCATGCAAGGCTTGCAACTCGGCCAGCTTATGGAAGATCCATTGTTCCAGCTCGGGCATAGCGGCAACTTCAATCCGTTCAGCATCACTATAACCTTCTAACGCCCCTAATAGATAGCGCAAGGTATTGCGTAGACGGCGATAAATATCTTCTTGTTGTCTGAGAATCTCTGGACCAATGCGCATATCATCCGAATAATCGGCCGAGACAATCCATAAGCGTAATAGGTCAGCACCTTGCTTGCTAATGACTTGTTCAGGCGCGACCACATTGCCGAGTGACTTTGACATCTTGTAGCCTTTTTCATCTAGAACAAAGCCATGGGTCAAAACTTTACGGTAAGGCGATTGGCCCTCTGTACCACAGGCCTCCAGTAAGGAAGACTGGAACCAGCCACGATGTTGGTCTGATCCTTCTAAATAAAGATCAGCGGGCCAAGACAATTCAGCGCGATCTTTCAAAACGAATTCATGACTACAGCCACTGTCGAACCATACGTCAAGAATATCTTTAACTTGTTCGTAATCGTTGGCATTGTATTTATCTCCTAGGAACCTTTCCGGGGAGCTGGAAAACCACGCATCACCACCTTCTTGATGAATAGCTTCAACAATACGAGCTAAGACTTCAGGATCTCGCAACACGTCACCTGACTGCTTGTGCACAAACAAGGTGATCGGCGTTCCCCAGGCGCGTTGTCGGGACACACACCAGTCAGGCCGTCCTTCAACCATCGACTTAATACGGTTTTTACCTTGTCCGGGATACCACTCGACGGTCTCAATGGCTTGAAGCGCTTTATCGCGTAAGCCAGTGCTATCCATGCTAATAAACCATTGTGAAGTGGCCCGGAAAATTAGAGGGGCCTTGGAGCGCCATGAATGGGGGTAGCTGTGCAGAATTTTACCAGCATGCAGAAGATGCCCGGCTTCAGTGAGTGCCGCCATTACACTAGGATTGGCTTTGTAAACATGTAGACCGGCAAATAACGGCACGTGGTCATAATAAATACCATCAGGACCTACTGGCTGCGCAATTTCAATACCATTGGCCTTGCCGACCTCAAAGTCTTCGACCCCATGGCCGGGAGCCGTATGCACTAATCCAGTTCCGGCTTCGGTAGTTACATGGTCACCGTGAATAAATGGTACAGCAAAATCATACCCTTTTCCATGTAAAGGATGGTGAGCCTGAGTACCTATCAGATCTCTTCCTTTTAAGGTGGTAAGCGTTTGAAGGTTTGACCATTCCAAGGCCGCACAAACAGTTTCTTTCAATGCTTGAGCGAGGAGATATTTCTTGCCTGAATCATTGTTCTGGATAATGACATAGTCAAAATCCTGGCCGAAAGCAATGGCACGGTTGCCTGGCAATGTCCACGGTGTTGTTGTCCAGATAATCGCACAGACATCTGTCAAGGCTGGATGGTTAGCTTGGACAATAGGGAAGGAAACATAGATCGAATCAGAGGTATGATCCTTATATTCGACCTCCGCTTCAGCCAGAGCAGTTTTCTCTACAACCGACCACATCACTGGCTTTAGGCCGCGATAGAGGCTGCCATTTAAGAGGAATTTTCCTAGCTGCTCAACGGTGCGGCCTTCGGCGGCATACGTCATTGTAATATAAGGATTATCCCAGTCGGCAATAATCCCTAAGCGTTGAAACTCTTGGCTTTGAATAGGGATCCATTTATCTGCAAAAGCGCGACATTCAGCGCGGAATTCGAGAATGGGAACTTCATCTTTATTGCGGCCACTTGCCCGGTAGCCTTCTTCAACTTTCCACTCAATGGGCAAGCCATGGCAATCCCAACCCGGAACCATGGGGGCATCAAAGCCTTTCATTTGGTAGGTCTTGTTAATGACGTCTTTTAAGGTTTCAGACAACGCATGACCAATATGAATGTGGCCATTGGCATAAGGGGGGCCAAAATGAAGAATAAACCTTTTCCGGCCTTGGGATTGTGAACGTAATTTCTGGTAAAGATTGATTTCTTTCCAATAGGCTAGTAATTCAGGTTCACGGGTCGCCAGGCTTGCTTTCATGGGAAAGTCAGTTTTAGGTAAAAAGACGGTGTTCTTAAGGTCCATTCTTCTGTCGTTTCAATAGAATTATTTGCGCCTAGTTTATGCGGTTTCACCTTAAAGGTCTAGGAGAACTTTTGTTAAGGATGATTTGAGGTCATTAATGATGGTATTAAGCGGCCCCAATCTTATCCACTTATTGTTGTAAGGGAGATTGCAGAGTGGTCTTAAAGCATATATACTATGATGAGAGAGTCAGAGAATGGAATAGTAGACCTACCTCCCAGAAGGGTATTAATATTATCAGGGCTTTCAATTCCCTTAAGCGGTAAAAGACAAACTATAACTGAGTCCTCTAAATGAATGGTAATTTGATGCAGCCCTTCCTCTTTAATAAAAGAAGGGATGCACCCTTGTTTATTAGATATCTTTTAATAAGTCTAGCTACGCCTTGAGGCGGGTGGTATCAAAGATGAAACCTATATCACATCCCACAATTAGAAAGCCTTCCTTTAGGCTAAGACTCTTAATAACACTGTTGGGAGTAGTGTAATCCCATTGACCATCCATAAGAGGATAAATAGTGCCATTTCTTTTGGTTAATTCGATTCCTTGAAAGGCCGCGGAAGAATTAATAGGTAAGATTTTAAGAGAATCCTTAAAATTAAGAGAGGTTTGCATAAACTCTGCTGTTTTCAGGTATAGGG
The DNA here is from genome assembly GCF_000190415.1 of Candidatus Odyssella thessalonicensis L13. Lineage (GTDB taxonomy): Bacteria > Pseudomonadota > Alphaproteobacteria > Paracaedibacterales > Paracaedibacteraceae > Paracaedibacter > Paracaedibacter thessalonicensis. The sequence continues at coordinate 600,434 of NZ_AEWF01000001.1, read as the reverse complement.
TAACTACCGGAGTATTTGAGTTGCCTAACAAGCCGCCTTGATCTTGGAAAGAGGGACATTTAAGGATAGAGGTAGCTAAGACTCCGCTCTTGCTTTCAAGCTTTCGCTGGCCGAAATCATTATAATTACAGTTGACTTGATCCCACCTGATCTCAATAGAATTATTGTCCATGGTAATAATAGCTGCATCGTCGTCGCAGCCTGAACATGCATGAATTGTATGGATGCCTGGGGTGGTTCCTCTTAGTATATTTTTAACTGAGTTACCATTAATAAGATACTCCGCGCTCGCTACTGGAAAAATTCCCAATAATAAACTGAATTTTAGGAAAGATTTAAGCATTTATCACCTTTAAATTAAATTTCAAGTCACTTTAAGTAAAATTTTATAATAGTGTCAATATGAATTATAAAGGTTGGCAGTAAACATGCTGGCATGTACACCTAATCAATTGATTCTTCAAAGTTTAGGATGTCTTTTTCTCGCCTCTAGGTTCAAGAAGAAGTGAACTGCGGGAGCGCTTATCGCGTCGTTTGCCTCGAGTAGAGGGTTGAGAATTTTGAGGGGGAACAGGTGGCAAAATATTGTCAACCATAATCCCGTCACATTGCTGATGACTTGGGCTGATCTTATCCTTCAACTTTCGCGCCAGGCGGGCGAGAATATCCATAAGTTCTGGATAAATCTCGGTAAACTCTTTTGTTTCATCAAACAGCTTCCCTTCCACTTTTCTATGTTTTTCTTGCTGTCCATTTTTCATTAAATACCTTTGTGGGGATTAAGCTAGCGCCTTTTAAGGCGCTGAGTAAGAAGGGAGGGTTAGCCTAAGCTAACCATGGGCAAAGATCTTTTAAGCGATTGTTGCGCTCATTTACACCTTGTTTAAGAATTGCTAGTAACTGAGATTTAAGAAAGTTAATTGTATTACTCTGCGTTTTAAAAAACTTATAAGTCACTTGCTGCTCCTCTAAAGCACGGTTAATAGAAATCAGTCTATCAACGTAATATCTTAGGATAGAATTGCGACTTCCGCTGGGTGCCTCAAAAAGGAGGATATTTTCCAGTGTAGTAGCGATTATTTCATCCTCTCCTCGGTAAGACTTGATCAATTCACCTCGATCTCTCTTCTGTTCTTGCTGGAATTCTTCATCATTACGATCGGGCTTATAAGATTTTATGAGGGCATTTACTGTTTCTCTGACGACTCTAAGGGAGGTGATACTTTGAGAGATTATATTTAATCTGTCCGCTATCAGATCTTCCATTTGAGCAAAGCTAAGTGAATCCTTTTTATTTTCCTCAAATAGTTTTTGATGTAAAAGATCAGCGATTTTAACAGCATTCTGTCCCCAACACACTAAATCATCAAGACGGCTGTATCTTTGGATTTCTCGCTCACTGTTCATCTCGGTAAAATCAGCAATCTTCTTTGGGTTGCTAAATTTAACCATAAACCCTGGACTGTTAAAGGCTAAGATAATCTCAGAGAGCTCTGTCGCAAATGTTGCCATCTTTTCTTGCAGGATAATTGATTCTAGATTATTGACCTGCTCTAGAATATAGCACTCCTTATTAGAAATCAGGCCTGCATCCTTTTTATCTTTAAGAGTGAGCGCCAACTGATGCAGAATTTCAAGAATCGGTTGTGCTGTGCCAATAGGGGTAGCAGCAATATTTTGCAATTTCCCTAAGTGCAGAGTTATCTTCTTTTTAGCGCGTGAATCCTCTTGAATAGCAGCCTTGCACCAGTACTCAATGGCCTTGCTTTCATCCTTAGCTACCCCGCTGCCACGCATGTGACAAGTTCCCAAGCAACGCTGAGCACCGGCGAATCCCTGCGCAGCAGCTTTGAGCCAGTAGTCAACAGCTTTCTTTTCATCTCTAGGTAAATCTTTACATTCATAATAAGTCACGCCTAAATTATATTGAGCCTCTTTATGGCCCTGCGCAGCAGCCTGCGTTAAAAACTCAATGGCTTTCTTTTCATTCCTCTCTACACCTTTACCTAACCAATGAGCCATACCTAGTAAACATAGAGCATTTGCATATCCTTTTTGTGCTGCCTTGAAAAACCATTCGATGGCTTTTTCATAACTCTTAGCAATATATTTGCCCTCCCAGTAGAAGTAACCTATTTTATATTGAGCAGGTGCATATCCTTGTGCAGCAGCCTGGTGATACCACATAAAGGCGGTATTGAAATCTACAGGGATGCCTTTTCCTTTCTCATAGCATTTTGCCAAATTTAACTGAGCCTCAGGGTTGCCGGCCGCAGCTTCAGTCTGTAGGTCTTCCATAGATAAGTTGTTAATATCTCGGTGTCCTTTAGCATCTGATAAGGCTGTGGGAGCGTCTTGACTTTCTTGGGCTTTTATTGGCTCAACCCCGGCTTTAGCTAAGCTTGAGATTACCTTCGGGGTAGCAGCGGTCTCAGTTTGGTAATCAGTTTCTTTTTTTGTTTCTTGGTGCGGGCCCACATCCATAGCTGCGGCAAGACTAAAGGATAAGGCAAAAATTGATGCGGTATTATAATATATTTTGCAAAGTAATTTTGTCATTATTAACTTTCTTAGTTGGTATATTTTGATAATCAGTTGTTATATTAATTAGGCAAATAATTTAGTGTCATTAAAACTCCGCTTGAGGGCTTATGGGGTGAGGGCCAAATAGTAAGGGATATCTCTTCGAAGCATAAATAGCGTTTTCAATATCACTATCTATAAGCAATTAAGTTGTAAGGTTTCAAGTAAATGTAATGAAACTTTGCAATGACCAACTAGGTAAGCATATAAAGAGTTAATATCTACTGTCATGGCTAAGTTGTTCCTTTTGTCGATTTTAAAACTCTACTACCTTTCTTTTTTATAATTGTCGTAAAAAATCTTGCTTATTTTCCTTAGGTTGTCTTTTAAAGTCTCTATTGCCTCTATTGAGCAGTATGGTAATTAGAGGTAATCTTCTTTAAGTAGCCCCTTTCTTATAAAATATTACCCCTTATCTTCTTTAAGACGATATACCTTTTAATCTTAAGATATCTTTTCCTCGCCTTTAGGCTCTAGAAGAAGTAAGCTACGGGAACGCTTATCACGTCGTTTGCTTCGAGTAGAGGGTTGAGAATTTTGAGGAGGAACAGGCAGCAAAATATTGCCAACCATAATCCCGTCACATTTCTGATAACTTAGACTGATCTTATCCTCCAGCTTTCGCGCCAGGCGGTCGAGAGTTTCCATAAGTTCTGGGTAAATCTCGGTAAACTCTTTTGTGTCATCAAACAGCTTTCCTTCCTCCTTAAGGCGGGAAGCTTTATTAGATAGGCTACTTGTTACTCTTTCCAAATTAAGTGACGTGCGGCGATTCCATTCTGACGTAACATATTTATGGAAATAACAGGGCATGTCTTCTCGGCATTGTTTTGCTGTCTCGCGAATATGACTGAGTAACTTATAATTTTCAGACAATGGATGCTCGCCTGGCATCTGGCTATAGATATTAACTAGAAGAGATAACTTTTCAAATTGACGGTCAAGATGGATATACTTTTCTATTTCTTGCCGTTGTTGCTGCCAGAATTCGTCCTGCGGCATTAAACGGCAAATACGTTTAAGATTATAAAAAGTTTGCTGTATGATTTCAGCTGTGATAACCCTTTTATCGGCAAAGACTTTCTTATAAGCACTGTAAGTATAAAAAACAGGATAGAATTCTTCGCCTCGATTAACAGGGACCAGTAATTCTACCGGAATTGCATCTGGCGAATCTTTGGCAAAGGGTAATTCGCTTATCAGTAATTTGATCTGCGATAACTTTTCCTCATAGTGCTGTATAATCCCTCTTAATCGACGCACCACTTCTTCTTGCTGTTCGGTTTGGTCAAAGAATCTACCTTCTAAGATTTTACGGGTGGCTTTGTTGATAATTGAGTCTTTTACTCTTTCCCATACATCCTTGCTGCAGAGATTAACGGTTGTGCGAAGTTTTTTTAAATAGGCCATCCGATAATAAATTCGCAGTTCATCAATTTTGTTGCGTAAATCCCAAACACTGTAGATTAAATTATTGACTTTTATGTAAAGCGAATTTGAGTCCAGATTTTTATCGATATTAGCTTGAAATAGCTTGTCATTAATATGATGCAGATGCGTAATCAATTCATCCATTTGATTCTGGATATGGATAAGCCGATCAATAGCGCGCTTGTAGTTTTCAAAGTTAGCTGCTTCCTCAAGCCAATTAAAGCTAGTTTTCGGGGTAAGGGTGGTTAAGGATATCCATTTAGCTTGAATAAAATTATCTGCTGAGATGGCATTAATGAAATCGCTTAACGCGTCATTAAAATTACGTTCTTTTAAAGTCACAGGTAGCAGTTGATCATAAACTTCCCAGATGACGTTAAGTGCTTCTGCATAAACTTCTAAGAAAGGACGGGAAGAGATAATCGGCTCGGTACTCAATGCAGTTAAGCGATCTGCGAGCCAATTAACAGCGTCTTGGCATTTTTGGTCTGCCCAAGATTTGGGTTTAATTTTAACCATTTGGTTAAAATAGGAAGCCTTAATCTCTGCTAGAATATGATTTAATTTATGATGGTTCTTTAGGACCATATAACGCAACTCATTAGAACTATTGTCAGGAAGGGTGGCTAAGATATGCTGATAAAGTTCTAATTGAAAATTGAGCACGACATTAAGAATGTTTACTTTTTCTGCCGTCATCCAGCGGTAGCGCCACAATTTGTGCTTCTCTGATTGCTGTTTGACCATCTTTTCAATGTGGGGGAGGCGGTCGCGCACGAAATATAGGTGGCTTTGATGAAAAGTTAATTCTCTTAAGGCGTCAGTACGCGCCGCGTGATGCATCATGCGTTGAAAGCTAAAGCGGGTGGCGCGCTCAAAGTTTTCCTGATCGTTATAGCCTAAAAATGCCCCTTCCACTAAGTTATGGGCCACATAATCGCCCACTCTTCGCCAGCTCCACCGGAAAATTGACCATATTTGATTGAGGGCTATCCGGTCTACCTCGTCAGTCTGATTGAAATAGAAATCACAGACATTCTTAGTAACTTTATCTTCCATCTCACTTATTGGTTTCTTGGCATACTCAATAAGCTTACCGGCCAAAGAATCCTCAGGTATTAGGGTCTTAAAGGTATTGCGCGTGCGAAAAATATGGTCTTTCCAAGCCGCAATAATTTCTTCTGGAATGGAGGCAATTTCAGTCGGTGACAAATCAAGTTCATAAATATAAGATTCATACGGCTCAGCCTGAAAGTCGGGGGGTGGGGGTTTTAAGGTGGTCGTGGCAATGCTCAAGCTTTGAATAATACCAGTAATGACAGATACGACAGTAGAGGAGGGGGATGGTTCCATTTTTATCTTCCGAAAAAGTAAAGTTTATTTCATCGATTTTATCCGATTCGACTCATAATCTGTGAATTCCCGGCAACACTAGCAGCATTACGGGTAAGCTTTAAAAAGCAATAGCAAGAATACATTGTCGACATAAAAGTCCCCATTGCTAAAACTGTACTGCCACTAAAGGCATACATTTCATAAAAGGAGATTGCGGCAAAGATGAAAGAGGTAGCTAAGATTTTATCAGCCGGAATTATCTTCTTGTAAAATGGCGGATTGGCATTGCTACACGCTACCAATCCTTCTAGCGTTAGGATCTGCTTTTCGGCGTTTTCTAGACGGTCGTTAAGTTTTTTCACTTCTTCATTACTTTTAAAGAAGGCGGAATTTAGACGCTCATAAGTGTTGTGCTCGTATGAATGGCGGGGGATATCCGGACTTCCTGGCCGCTGTAAGGTGGGTGTGCCCGGCAACATTGTGAACTCAAGGTCTGCTTTAGAGTCAGCAGCTAGCGTGGAAGTTAACAGAACTGACCCCAGTAATAAAAATTTTAACATGGTTATGTCTCCATAATAGATCAGGATACTTTTATTATATTGATACATTTAAATTGAAATTTTAAATAAAATATGAAATTTCTGTGAGGGATGAACTGATATCTTTTGCAACCATAATCACTTAACCTTAGATTCCCTTGACGATAAACTTGAGTATCTGAAAGGGGTTTGTTAGACTATCACAATAAATCATTTTAGCTATGGATTAATATGCGCGTTCCTCCTCAAACTGTTCGGCAGCTTCACTTTGTTGGTATTGGTGGTATAGGTATGAGTGGTATAGCCGAGGTTCTCGTGAACCTGGGGTATGAGGTGACAGGGAGCGACGTCAGTGAAAATCCGAACGTACAACGCTTGCGGTCTTTAGGGGCGCGCATTCAAATTGGCCATGCGGCTGAAAATGTTGTGGGTGCTCAAGTTGTCGTGGTCTCAACAGCAGTTAAAGCTGATAACCCTGAAGTTATGGAAGCGCGGCGTTTGCGTATTCCGGTGATCCGACGCGCTGAGATGCTGGCGGAACTGATGCATTTAAAGCAATCTGTTGCCATCTGCGGCACCCATGGTAAGACGACGACCACGTCCATGACCGCTGCGCTGTTTGATGCGGCAGGGTTAGATCCCACCGTCATTAATGGCGGAATTATTAATTCTTATGGAACCAATGCTCGCCTAGGAGCAGGGGAGTGGATTGTTGTTGAGGCTGATGAATCAGATGGCAGTTTCTTACGGCTGCCCGCGACCATTGCTGTGGTAACAAATATCGATTCTGAGCATATGGATTTCTATGCGGATTTTGACAGTTTAAGAAATGCATTTGTAACCTTTATTGAACGTATCCCTTTTTATGGTTTAGGGGTGTTGTGTGTCGATCATCCGGTGGTCAGGTCGATGGTGCCCGAAATTAATGATCGACGTTTGATTACCTATGGGTATTCAGAAGATGCCAACGTCAGAGCCGTAAACTTGCGTGAAACGGCCGAAGGAATCCTTTTTGATGTAGATATTGTTGCCAATAATCTTCTCATCACCCAAACCTCAAATAGTAAGATTCACGCGCTGCCGCGCCGGATAAAGGATATCTTCTTACCTATGGTCGGTCGTCATAATGTCCAGAACAGTTTGGCCGTTGTTGCCATTGCCCAAGAGCTGGGCGTCGATGATGATGCTGTGCGTCAAGCTTTCGCTGGTTTTAAAGGCGTGAAACGTCGCTTTACGCGTGTTGGCGTTTCCCATGGCGTTACCGTGATTGATGACTATGCTCATCATCCTGTTGAAATTAATACCGTGCTGGAAGCCGGCCGCCAAGCTTGCCGAGGAAAAATTATTGCTGTTATGCAGCCGCATCGCTATTCTCGATTGAAGCATTTATTTGATGATTTTACGGCGTGCTTTAATCATGCTGATAAAATTATTATCTCTTCAGTTTACTCTGCAGGTGAAACCCCTATTGAGGGGGTTACAGGAGAAGCCTTAGCCGCAGCTGTACGTGCCGCCGGTAAGGAAGCAATTTATACCATTAATGAGGCGGAAGAGCTAGCGCCTCTCGTTGCCACAATTGCCGAGTCAGGCGATATGGTCATCTGCTTAGGGGCGGGGAGTATTACCCAGTGGGCTGCGGCGCTTCCAGGGCAACTTGATGAGATTTTACCCTTGGGAAAAGACCAGATTGCCATCGCTGAGGGGGTGGCATGAACGATTGGTGTCAAAGCTTACCAATTGTTCGCGGTCGTTATACTTTCAAAGCTTCGATGGCCGAACAAACTTGGTTTCGGGTAGGCGGCCCCGCCGATGTTCTGTTTAAACCGGTCGATTTAGAGGATTTGATCTCGTTCTTAAAACAGCGTCCCACCGATATTCCTATCAATATAGTTGGTGCCGGCTCTAATCTCCTTGTCAGAGATGGGGGGCTGCGCGGCGTTGTCATTCGTTTAGGACGCGGCTTTGCCACAATTGAACGCGATGGCTTAGAAATTGAGGTTGGAGGAGGGGCGCTTGATCGGACAGTTGCCTTAACCTGTGGCGACTGGGGCTTATCGGGATTAGAATTCTTAGTGGGGGTGCCGGGGACTATTGGCGGTGCTGTCAAAATGAACGCAGGCTGTTATGGCACAGAGACCAAAGATCGACTGATTTGGGCAGATGTGGTTGACCTGGGCGGACAGGTGCAACGCCTAACCGCCGCTGAGTTGGCTATGTCCTATCGCCATAGTAATATCAGAGCCGATCAAATTGTGACTCGTGCCCGCTTTAAATGTGAAATGGGTGATCCGCAAGCGATCAAGCGCCGACTTGAGACGCTGCTGGCGGAACGGGAAGCCTCTCAACCAGTTAAAGGGCGCACAGGCGGAAGTACTTTTAGAAACCCAGAAGGATTCAGTGCGTGGAATCTTATTGATGAAGCAGGCTGCCGTGGTTTAAAGGTCGGCCAAGCGCAAGTTTCAGAAAAACACTGTAACTTCTTGCTTAATACGGATAACTGTACTGCCACCGATCTCGAGACCTTAGGAGAAACCGTCCGCGCCCGCGTTAAGGCAAACAGTGGTCATGATCTGCACTGGGAAATTGTGCGTATTGGTGAAGCTTAAATCTTTTTAGAAGCTATCCGAAAAAAGGAATAGTTAGATTTAACATAAACAATTTTACAGAGAAATCTTCACTTTTTTTTAATATTTAAAAGTATAAGAATCAGCTCTTATCTTCAAAGTATAAATAACTAGGTCCACCATATGGCTTTACCATCGTTTCAGTTGCAGCTTTAGATCGAGGCCCGGGATACAGAAATTATTGTCCCAGATAAGCAATGTTCGTACTATTTTTTCGATAGAAATTGGTCAGTACAAGAATAAATCTTCAGCTCAACGATTTACTTTTTCAGCCGCCCAGCCCATTCAGCTTGAGGCGGCTTTACAACTTTTTGCGTCTAAAGTTGACAGTTCTAGCCTCCATCTAGCCGCTATTAGTTAAGTTGCCGATGCCCATTATAACAGCAGCACATTCAATAACTGCAGGCTGAACTCTGACTCCTTAAAGCATTTCTTGATTTTTATTCCACTTTTCTATCATTCCTGACCATTCTTCAAGTGTCATATTAGGAAAGAAATTATCCTTTATATGCTCAGCCATAAGCGGCAGCTGCTCTTTTTTAACAGAAGCCAAGGTCAAAATAATGTCAGCTGTTTCATAAGCCTTATTTAAAGAGGAAAAAAGCTTGTCGGAGTAAGAATCAATTATCTTTGCCAGCTGATGAATATGCTCAGCAGTAAGGGATGCCAATTGGTTGATGATGTTTTTATGATGACGCCATCCCATATTGTTGATAAAAATCTTATCCATATCTTCAATTATAATCTGCAATTGTTCCATTGTAAGAGATGCTAAACTAGTAAGGGGTAATTTTTTGCTATAAAACATATCGGCATGTTGAGCTATAAGCTTTATATGGTCGGCTGTAAGGGAACGAAAACTATCATGAGGATCATTAGCGCCTGACAGCCAAGAATCACTGGCCCCTTTTCGATATATGAGCTTGTCGCCATATTCACTCATAAGTTGCAATTGTTCAGCAGTAAAAGGAGCTAACTTTCTGAAGCTTGATCCTCTTCTCCACTCATCTTTAAGATAGCTAAAAAACTCGTCAGCGTATTCAATTAGAAGATGCAGCTTTTCAATTGTAAAAAAAGATAAATTTTCTATAATTTGTGCCTGACCCTTTCCATCCATGGTACTAGTGAAAAACTTATCAGTATGCTCAGCTATAAACTTAACTTGCTCTGGCTTACAACAAGCAAATGCCCTGATGAGAGATGTGCGTTCTGGCATTTTAAAGTTATTAAAAGAAAATGCATCCGCATGGTAAGCAATACTAAAAATTGCCTCAGGCTTAAGGCAAGCAAATGCGCTAACAACTAATTGGCGATCAAGAGGATCATTCAGATTATCAAAAAATTTATCAGCGTTTTTAAGAATACTGTAAATTTGCTCAGCCTCAAGCTCTGCCACTGCCTCGATAAGTAATTGTCGGTCTGCAGCATCTAAAGAATTATAAAATAACTTATCAATGTGTTTACTGATAACATACACTTGCTCAACTTTTAAGTGATTCAAAATTTTAGTTATTGTATTTTTGGCATCATCATTAATGCCGGTAAATAATTTTTCTGAATAGTGGGAAATTATTTGTTCTCGTTTATCACCAGGTCGCCAACCTTGACCATCAATCCCATTTTCTGGTAAACAAATCGCTTTTTTAATTGCCTCCTGGAAGCGAGCATTATAGCCTGCACTGCAGAAGGTTCTACTAACTTCCATTGAATTTAATAGATCGTTTAAAGGTAAATAATCGAATATTTTCTTCAAAATCTCTGGCGGCAGTTCTTGTATTGTACCAAGGGATAACTTAGCCTCCGTTTGATAATCTTTCTCTTGTACCATCTGAGGGTTTGAGTTCTGCTCTGAAGAAGGTTCCATAGCAAAAACAGTTGAGGCTAAGTTGGCCAATAAATATAAATATTTTTTCTGATTCATAGCGTTTTATTCCTTATTAATATTGAAATGAAATGAGGCTTAGCGTCTAATTTTGAAAAAGGTGGAACAACTATATTCTTGAGTAAAATTAACCCTCACCAAAGAGAATGATAAAGATAGAGGATGAAAATTGGAAGCCCCTTGAAAGTATTTTTTGGACTGGCAACAAAAGGAGCCGCCCCCTTAAGTGGTCAAACCGGTTAATACTGGAAACTATCGTGTATTAAGGCCCTAAAAGATAAAGGGATTACTATGATTTCGTGGCACAACCGAAGTAAAAAATAAAACTCAAGATGGAAGAACTTTAAGAAGATATAGCAAGCGTTGAGTAGTCGCACGCTTCTTTGCTTGGATGAAACCAGCGCGCCAATTGTTATCAGATTTGATAAAATATTAGTGTCTTTCAAGCTTTTCTAGATCTCTTTTCGGCTATCACCATTTATAGAAAAATCACTTCATGATTTTTCGGATAGGTTCTATGCCAACTTTCCGGACTCTATCAAAAATTGGGAAATTCTTAGGCAATATTTGAAGCAAGTATAAAAATATTAACCTTGAAAGTGGGTAGATGAGTTCTTATATGTTAAGTTCTAGGAATATATAACAGGAAATAATAAAATGAGGGATACTTTAGCAGCTCTAGCCTTACTTATTACCAGTGCAGTTGCCATGGATTTGGATAATATTCTGCCATCCGATCTACGCGACCCTGAGACACTGCAACGCCTCGAGACATTTAAGGGGCTGACACAGCTTCCTACTGTCCAGGCTCAGCAAGAATTCGTAGAGAGGCTGGATCCAGAGATTAAAGCAGACCTTGCAGTAATCGCTGACCTTGCTCTAGAGAAGCTTATCTCTCCGTCCCAATCAGGGCAGATAAATGAGGGTGAACGAGATGTACAACTTTGTTTACAGGAAGTAGGGCAAGTTCGCACAAAGCTTGCAGCTACAAAGCATGAAAGCGCGACTATAAAAAGTGCGGCTCAGGTTCTTGCTAATGATGTTATAACCTCTGTATTTCAAGAATATCAGCGGCGACAAGGAACCAGGTTAGCCGATACCAAAAGGGCTGAGTTATTACGCATTCTGATCGGTTATGCAGGTCAGGAGTCTCGCGCTCAAGTCGGTAGCTCCACCACTTCTAACCTCTTAAATCATCCCCATAATGCTGTATGTGGAAGGATTGAAGAATGCTTAAACTTGCCACAAGGCAGTTTCCAAACTTATGAGGCCGCCAAGAAATTGCAAGCGGTAGCGTTTGGTTATTACAGCTATGCAAATGCATTAAAATCTCAGCAGGCGCTGGAAAATAAGGTGCAAATAGCAACAAGCAATTTAGAAAGAAAGCAACAGCAGCTTGCTTCGCTTAAAGTTCCTACGCAGACACCAAAAGCTGCACAGCTCTTAGCTTTACATAAATTGCTCACAGAGTAACAATTAAAACTCTGGTAAATAGTGTTTAAAAAAGAGCCCTTTAAAGGGCTCTTATATTTTAAGAACAATTTAGATCTTGATAAAGAAGGCGTTATGCGTGCTCTTTTGCTAACGCATAAGCTGCCGCAATATCGAGGTGGTTATAATACTTGTTAATGTCAAAGTTTTCCCAGACGTGCTGACGGAGAAGGGGATCCTTTATAGTCAGGCTATAAAACTCTCGCGAACAATGCTGTTCACGGATTTCATTTAAGGCAGTATTATAAGCGGCATCGATGAGAGGTTCTGAAACACTCCCTATTTCAATATTGATCAGTTCTTGGAGGGAACTATTTTCTTCAGAGGTGTCACGGTCTAATTGGCTTTGAACTTCAAGGATCAGCTTCTGCTTCTGTTCTGGAGAGATAATAGGAGACGAGATAGGATGATCCGCAGGCTTGCGACCAGCCTGAATTAAAAACTCTCTTACACGGTCTAACGGCAAATCAGGAAGTGCAGCTTTTAATCTTGCAGCACCGGCCGCAATAAACGGAGCCGCAAGTGAGCAGCCAAAATAAATCTTATCCTCTAAGAAATCAACAAAGAAGCCAGGAGCTGTCATATAGGGATAACTGTAATCAATCTGGCCTTTAAAGAAGTAATCGCCACAGTTACCCAGCAAACTTTCACCATAGCTACATGAGGTTGAAGCTAAGATAGGAAAATAACCTTGAGCATTGCTTATGATCTTCATAAGGCCGGTATTATCCTCTCCTAACAGCTGATGATGATCATTAGAAGTTGCAATAACCACGATTTTGCCACTGCCATTAAAGGCATTGTAATCATAGTAGAAATTGCCGCTTGTTTCAGAAGCTTCTAGGCTCGCTTGATTGTCGGAGAGAGAGATCAGGTAACTTGAGCAGCTGACGATGTCAACGTCAGGATCAGCAGCAATGGTTGACAGCTCACTAGGATGGAATAATTTAATCTTTAACCCTTGACCCGGAAAGGTGCTTCTCAATACTTCTAAAATAGAGCCTGAATGCTCAATAAACTTCTTCTCTTCTTGAGTCTGTTCTGCTTCTATCCGATCAATAAGCGCTTTAGCTTTATCGATGAAAGCTGGCTTCTCTGCCAGCATATCACCTTGTGTAATTACCAATTGGTTCTCGGCGGTCGGGCTAAAAATAATACCATAATGAGTCACCTTCATTTCTTCGGAGGAGATATGCCAAGAATCTGAGGTAAGATCGCCTTCTACTAGGTCGGCATCTGCAGCAACACTTCTCAAATTGGCGATAAACTTGCTGCTCAGCCAACTTTCTGCTCTGTTTTCATTGTGGTCAATATACTCTTGAATATCCTGGACATTGTTTACAACTAATCTGACATCGTACATCTGCACCGGTCTTTGGATAAATGCTTTGGTGGTGGAGTTATAACGTTTAGGGTGGACCAGAGGTGAGATATAAGTGATATCAAAGCCTTCTTTAGCCATATCAATATCATAGCTTCCTTCTACAACCGCCATGGTCACCGGCTTTAGAATCGGCAGTGATGAATCTAAGCCAATAAAGGACTGCCATAAGTTATCTTTAGGTAAATCTTGGGGGTTTGGCTGCTCCATAGCGCCTAAATGAAAGCTAGAGAGTAGGCACTGAAGCATCATTATCTTTTTAAATTTCTTGATTAATCCAGTGATCATAATTGTTTTTCTCCTTTTTAAAGATGGACCTAAACTTAGTTATATTATTCATGGGGGCGTTCTGGATAAGGTTAGGACGCTTCCATATCCTAAAACATAAGGTTTCACATTGAAAGGATTTAGCTCGCCAAAGATTTCGTGGAAGTTGGCGTGAAACTTCTGCTTTCAGCTGAGGAAATGGTATCCTCTCTGCTTAAAGCATGGTAAGCGAATTGTATCAAATATTGACCCTCTCGAGAATAACAATATATGTTAAAATTTAATAAAATTGAACGTTAGACTGTGTTAGAAATAAGCTAGTTAATCGCAGTCGAGAAAAACTTAACATCGAATTACGTCTTAAGACTAAGCTTCAGAGTTTTTAAAAGGAGGAAAAATGAACAGAGCAGTATTGCATGCAGCTGCACTTATATTATTTTCATATCTAACTTTATCCATAGGTCAGACTAATGAAAGAGAAGACAACGAAAACTTAACTGTTAACCTAAGCGAAATTGCTGAAGCTTTGCCTTTATCTGAAGAACAGAACTCTTTAGAGCATAAATCATCCTTCCACTTTACCTTACCTACGTATACTTTCCAAAGAAACTCCTTGAGGAATAGATGTTTATATTTAATTGCTGAACGTATTAGCTTTAATAGTTTAGCATCTCAACTGTTGAATTTGCCTGAAGAACTTTGTGAAGGCATTCGCGATGTTATGCCGCAAAAGCGAATGTTAGATTTTTGGCGCTATATTAATCAGTTTGAAGATGACAAGAAGAAAAAGCAGTTGCTAGCTAAGATGCGACCCAGTTTAGATTTGGTCTTCGATTGTTGCCACTTTGAGGTTTTGCTAAGGCATGGATTTAGTGCGGAAGAAATATTTGAGGGACCATTTAGAGGTTTAGATATAAAGCCAGCTGATGCCTTTAATTACCTTCCGTTGCTGAAAAAAAGCACGCATCTCGAGGAACTTCATATATTTAATAAAAGGCCCCGAATAACCCCAGAAGAAACAGATGCGATGTTTCAGCCAATAATGATTGCTCTATGTGAAAATCCAACCTTACAGCGTATATATTGGGGTGGTGCTGACTTTGCTGATTCAAACACCATTGTGGCAGCTGCTTCTATATTAGCAATGTTTCCGCCAGGCAGACATATTTTCTTTTATTCACAAACATCAAAAATGATAAAAGCCATCCTTGACTCCTCTCTCGAGGACGGGGTGCGCTTAAGAGTATTAGAATTGCTGCGTGCAGGCGTCCATCCTGAAAATGAATATGTCCTTCCACTTTCGGAAATTATTGAGTATGGTCTAGATCTTCAGCGTTTATTAGATCTAAATTTTAGTTACTTTCTTATCGACTGTGTTTTAGATCATCATACTTTGGACATATTGGCTACTCATCCCAACCTGAGAGGGGTAAGCCTAAATTATCTTAGCAATAATAACCTTGCTAGCAATATTAACGGATTAATAGAGGTGTGCAGAGTTAACAAAAATATTGAATACTTTCACCTCAATTCTTTTAGTTATGAGACTCAACCTAGGGGCATAATCGAACTTGTTAAGAATTTGAACAGCATCCCTAATTTTAAGGAGCTACAATTTGATATAGGAATATTTCCTGGCATGTTTGCTCTTAGAGACTTATTCGATGAAGAACATCACAGCACTATTAGAAAGGGTATAATAGAGAAAATACAAGGGAGTACCGCGGATGTTTCCTTGTGGAAGTCTAATGGCTATGAATTTATAGAAATTATGGAGCTTCATTCCTGGGGATTAAATTTTAAGGACAGTTTAACCGACGTGGAAATCTCGCATCTGCAATATGCGTCCCATATTGGGTGGTTGGGAGTTTGGATGGGTTCAGCAGATAATAAGGCCCTGCAAGATATTGCTAAGGTTATCAGTTCATTGCCTAATCTTGAGTGTTTTTCAATGCAATGTAGCAAATTAGAATGTGATTTACAGACTTTTGAAGGCTTTATAGCAACAGCTTGCAGTAAGATCAATTTGAGGTATTTATCTGTCGGCTGCTGGGGGGCTCCTATAGAATATAAGCGCGTTCTTGACCGCGCAATAAAAGCAAGATTGTTGGCTGAAGGCGTAGTGAGGTAGAGAATAGATGCTTGGCACTAAATATACCGCCAAGCATTGTTATAAACACTGCTACTGAGGAAAGAGAAAATGAACAGAATATTATTGAACACAGCCGTATTTATACTCTTGTCATGTTTAACCTTATCCATAGGTCAGACTAATGAAAGAGAAGACGACGAAAACTCAACTGTTAGCTTAAGTGAAATTGCTGAAGCTTTACCTCTCTCTGAAGAAGAGCAAGATTTAGAAGCTAAAGAGTATTTTGATTTTGGTTTGCCTGAGAATTTTATTAAAAGGGACTCTTTAAAAAATATATGTTTAAAATTAATTACCAAGAAGGTTGAATTTGACAGGTTAGCAGAGTGGCTTCTGGAGAGACTACCTGAGGAGCTGTGTGAGAGCGTTTTTCAGGGGATGCCAGCCAGAAGAGTTTTAGAGTTTTGGCGCTATATTAATCAGCTTCAGGATGACGAAGACAAAAAGCGGCTAATTAATAAAATGCGACCTGGTTTAGATTCTAAGTATCTATATGGTGATGAGCTTCAGGGAGAAGAATTTACCGTGGAAGAGATATTTGATGGACCATTTAGACGTTTACGTATAAAGGTAGTTACTGCTTATAATTATCTCCATCTTTTACAAAATAACACTCATCTGACAGAGCTTCATCTACATAATACTGGTTATGATCTAAGTCCGGAACTAACAGATGAAATATTTCAGGAAATAATTATTGATTTAGCTAAAAATCTAACGTTACAGCGTATACACTGGGCTGGTTTTTTCAATCCAGCCACCTTTGTGGCAGTGGCTCCAATGTTAGCAAGCTTTCCGCCGGGCAGACAAGTTTTCTTTCATTCAGAGGTCCTAAGACTGATAGAGATCGTACTGAAATCCCCTCTTGAGGAAGAACTACGCTTAAGGGTATTAGAGCTGCTGCGAGTTACAAACAATTGGGGCCTTGGCCTTTCAAAGATTAAGTCTCTTGGTTTAGATCTTCAGCATTTATTAGACCTAAATTTTAATCACTTTATTATTGATGATGTATTGGATAACCATCATCTAAGTGTATTATCCAGCCACCATAATCTCAGAGGGCTAATTCTACGCACTCGGAGTTCCGATGCTCTCAATAGCAATTTACAGAATTTAATAGAGATCTGTGAAGTTAATAAGAATATTGAGGTTTTCGCCTTCAATCCTTTTATGGATGCCTCACAGCGTAATAGCATAATCGCGATTGTTAAGAATTTGAGCGCCAATCCTAATTTTAAAAAGCTGCAACTTTCCTCTAGTGCGCTTCCTTATATGCTTACTCTTCGAGACTTATTTAATGAAGAACATCACAGTAATATTAGGGCTGATTTAATGCAGCAGCTGCAAAGGCTCTATTTTGATACTTCTGAGTGGGAGCCAGATGGCTATACACTAGTAAAAGTTCTAGATCTTCACCCTCAAAAATTATTTCTCAGCAATCCCTTAAATGCTCAAGAAATTCTTGCTCTTCAAGATCGAATACATCTCCAAGAGCTGGAGTTTAATAACCCCTTAACAGATAATGATACCCTTCAGAGGGTAGCACAGGTCATCCGTTCTTTACCTTATCTTGCTTCTCTTCAACTTAAGTTAGCTGCTTGTGAGTACGATTCAAAAATTTTTGAACATTTTGTGGCGACAGTTTGCAGCCATATTAATTTGAAGAAATTAAAGGTAACTTGTTATGGCACTGCTAGAAGATATAAGCACATTCTTGATCAAGCTATAAAAGTAAAATTGTTGGCCGAAGGCATAGAGGCGTAGAAGGAGCTACTTGGCAATTGCTTTAGCAAAGCCAGCCCCTTAGTTGATAGCTATCAGCGCAGGGGAAGAGGGCTTGCTTTGCAAACTGTCTTCAGGGTTATTGAGCCCCATTTACTTAGCCCATGCGGTACTTCATGCTGCTTGGTATTAAAATGGCCAGGAAGAGTAGACGCACCCAGCCTGCCTTCCCTAAAGAGGGGAGGCTTCCTTGAAGAGGAATGCTTTACCTATTCAAGCGATGTACCTCGCCATATAACCTGGACATCAGTTAAAGGTAGACGTAGCTCCCAATAAGATTCATCCTCTGGAAAATAAGAGCCATCAGGTGATAACAGATTAGTTACTCTAGGCTTTCTGAAAAGCTCAAGCGTAGAATTGAGAAAAGTTGCATATGATGCATAAATATCCTCAAATCCTACCTCAGTATAATTTATTATCTTCGGATAAAGGTCTAAGACCTCTAAACGTGAAAATGGATTAAACTCCTTCTGTTTTATCCTTTTTAAGCTTTCATAAGGAATGCATGGAAAATGACGTGGAGCAACACTGATCAGGTCTAATAAGATTGGATCAGTTTTATCGGTTGATTGCCCTCCATTATACTTACTTAATCTTCTTAGTAGGCGATAGGTTTCTCTCTCCTCTGAGGTGAGAGTATGAATTATCCCTCGAGATTTCAAATAATATTTGGTCAATGGTGATTCTGATAAATTATCTTTTAAGCGTATCCATTCTTGGCTAGGTTTATAGCCTCCTAATCGTCGGTAGAGAGGAAGTAAATGTTTAATGTTTTCGTACAAAGTGCTTAGATAGGATTCCGACTCTTGTAAGAAAGCTTGAATTTCTCTGCGGTCATCCTTATTTATTGTTTTTTTACCGTGGTCTAGCAAGCTCAGGAAACGCTGAGATACCTCCTGAGCCGTAATGCCATAGGGATCTATCCGATTCAAGACAGTCAGGGTATGTAATTTAATGTCGGAACTATTAGTACTAATCTTGTAGAACTTTTGGCAGACTTCATTGATATGAAGGAAATCCTGGGAAGGTAAAAAGTAAAGTATTTGTGCTAATAATTCATTCGGCAAAGCTAAAAAAGGAAATACCATCACATTTTCTGGCAACTCCTCATCTTGAGGTGAATTCCTGAAGGTGGGAGTAGGGAGAGCTTGCTTTCTCCATACAGCCTTGTAGTTACCCTCCCATCCCAAGAGCGGGGCATGGAAAAGAGTCGCTTGGTCAGCCTCAGACAGTACAGTCCGAGGAATATAAATTGGAAACCGGGTCTGCTCAGAGAGATTATCATTTTCATCTGAGTCATCTGATGCTGAAGCGATAGACAGGACGCTACATATTATATATGGTAATATTTTTCTTATTAGGGGCATTAATACAATTCAAATTAAAATCTTAGTATACTGATGTCATGTCTAGCTGATCTGCTAGTAAATATCAACCCTTTTGACCTTCTATGATTGCATTATATTAGATTCGGAAAGGCTTGAGGGGATAACATTATTCAAGATGCAAAATTGTTTATGTTAATTTTAAGCGATTACCTTGAACGCCACCAGATTTTATATTAGCTCTGTTGATCTGCCTAGCAAGAAAAAGGGAGATGTAAGCAAGTATCCTACCTAATGACTAATGGTTTCTCTCGTTAAGGATTTTTATAAAACTTTAAAAAAGTAAAGTTAATGTTAGCATAAATTAGAGGCATGCCATAAATTCTGGCTGATTTATTACCGAGTGTCCTTAATAGAGGGAGCGTAATAGGGGGCGATCGGTCTTCATTTAGGTTTCCAATTGATTATTGATGACTAGGAGAAAGATAATGCTTTCTAAATTAAAAGTAGACAAGAACTTTTCAAAAGTAATTCTTTTAGGGGGTCTTATAAATGCAGCAGGTTTAAACCTTGCGGTAAAATCTATGGAAGCAACTGCTGGCATAGGTACTTACACTGGCATTGAAACTCATACTGCAATAAAGGGATCTGAATACTTTCTTGTCAGTGACACGCCTGAAGAAAATGGTAAAAAACTGGCTTGGTCCCCCGTAGGAACCTGGGAGGAAGATAATAAAGGTTTCTTCCGTAATCACTTAGGTCAGTATTTAAATGTTATCTATTTAAATGAAGAAAATCCTTCTCTGCTTAATAAGACTTCCTTAGGCAATCTGTTACAGGTAGCTTCCTCGACTAGGCTCTCCGATGGCGCTCAGCCCACTACTAATATATATGTTAAAGGAATTCTTCCCCAAGCTGCACCTATAGGAACAGAACATACTACTCAAGTTTCTGTTGTTGATTCTTTAGGTATAAGACATCCCTTGAAGATAACTTACACATGTACAGCTATTATGCCTAGGCAATGGACAGTTTCAATAGCTTCTTCTGGGGAAGCTTGTGTTGTTCCTCCTTATGATCTGGGTGTAAAATTAGAGTTCGATAGGAGCGGGTTGTTATCCTGTATTAATGAAATCAAAAATTTTCCTGCACCGACTCTTATAATTTGTTGGGATAACGACGCTAAAGCTTCAGAAATTTATATAAACTTTGGTCTTATTGGGGGAGATGACGGTTTGCGTTGTGTAACAAAAGAAGTTGAGCTACCTCTCCCCGAAGTTGATGGGCGTGAAGCCAAGATATATGAGGGAACAACCATTGATGAGAACGGATATATGTGGGCACGTTTTAAAAATAGTCCTCAGCAAAAATATGCACAGATTCCTTTAATAGCACGGACTAATAAAGGGAAGTTCATTATCAATCCCTGGCGAACCTTATTTGAAAACTAGGCTCATGAATGCTATAAAAAATACTATGCAAAGTGCACAGCTATTAGGATTTTACATAGATTAGCTTTTTCGTTGGGATAATAATTAAATCTTTAGATTCTTATTTAGCAGAATATAAATCTCCTTTTTGATATGAAAGAAGACATATACTAATTTTCGTCTAATTATAGAAGAGACGTGTTAGCCAAAAAGTTCAGCCGATTCAAGATCCTTAGCACCTAAGGAACTGTGGATGGTACGCGTGATTAGCTTGCTGTCTTAGCCTTATTTAGTTCCCTATAAAGCTATAGGATCTATCCATTAATGAGAGCAGTTAAAAGCTCTCACTTTTCTAAACACAAAGTCGAGATTTTAAGCTTCAAACTTGTTGCTGCGCGGAAAACCGATGGGCGCGAGACGCCCGAGAGTGGCACGGCGGCCTTTCCACATCAACAGATCTTTCTCAGTTACCTTTTTGCCATTTCTAATCCAGCTTAATCCTTCTTCAGCTTTAAAGATCTTAATATCACTGAGATTACCTTGGCGGTATTTCTGCAGAATCACGCCGCGACCCCGGGATAGGCTCGGTACATCCGCAATCGGAAATACTAAGAGTTTTCTGTTTTCGCCAATACAGGCAACCATATCACCGGTGACTTCCATGCAACTTAAGGCTTTAGCGCCTTCATCGCCGAGGGTCATCACCTGTTTGCCTTGGCGGGTTTGGGCGATAACATCATCGGAGTTAACAATAAAGCCACGGGAATCGCTGGAGGTAAGTAAGAACTGTTTATTCTGGTCAGGCTTAATAACACATAAATTTAACATTTCTTCTGTGTTATCTAGCTCAATCATCATGCGGATGGGCTCACCATGACCGCGGCCACCTGGCAGTTTGTCGACGCCAATGGTGTAAAATTTTCCATTTGTGGCAAAGATTAAGATTTTATCGGTGGTCTCAGCCTGGATAATGGTGCCCATGGAGTCGCCTTCTTTATATTTAATGTCATCCGGGTTAACCGCATGGCCTTTAATACAGCGAATCCAGCCCATTTGTGAGCAAACCACCGTCACATCTTCGCGCTCAATTACCGCTTCAATCGGGATAACAATCGCTGACGGCGCCTCTTCTAGAGTTGTTCGGCGTTTCCCACTCACGGTGTCTAAGCTATACTTCTTCTCAATAGACTTAATGTCTGCTTTAATGCGTTTCCATTGTAAAGACTCGGTGGCCAACAATTTATACAGATCCTCCCGCTCTTTGCACAAATCTTCATGCTCTTTGCGGATCTCAATTTCTTGTAATTTACGCAAAGCCCGCAAGCGCATATTCAAAATCGCTTCAACCTGGTTATCAGTAAGGCCAAACTTTTCCACCATATAGGTTTTGGGTTCATCTTCTTCGCGGATAATACGAATCACTTCATCAATATTGAGATAAGCGATGAGATAGCCTTCCAAGATTTCAAGGCGAGCATTAATATGTTCAATACGATGGTTGGAGCGACGGACTAGAACTTCTTGGCGATGGGTGAGGAAGGCTTTTAAGACTTCTTTAAGCGACATCACCCGCGGCGTACGTCCACCATCAAGGACATTCATATTTAAGGAAAATCGCGCTTCCAGATCCGTTGCTTTAAATAAAGATTCCATTAAGACTTCGGGATCAACATTGCGGCTTTTAGGGACCAATACCACGCGAATGTCATCAGCCGATTCATCGCGGATATCGTCAAGAAGAGGAAGTTTTTTAGCAGTTAACAGTTCAGCGATTTTTTCAATTAGCTTGGATTTACTAACCTGATAGGGAATCTGTGTGACAATAATTTGAAAACTACCAGCTTTAAGCTGCTCAGTTTCCCACCGCGCTCGCATGCGGAAACTCCCGCGTCCCGTTTCATAAGAGCGTAGGATGGATTCAGGTGTTTCAACGAGAATGCCACCCGTAGGGAAATCCGGTCCAGGAATAAAACGCATCAGTTCAGCAACGGTACACCCCGGATGATCGATCATGTGCATCATCGCATGGCATAATTCGGCCAAGTTATGGGGGGGAATTGAGGTCGCCATACCCACTGCAATACCACTGGCACCGTTGGCTAAGATGTTAGGGAAAGCGGCGGGGAATACCAGCGGCTCGTCAGCTTCACCATCATAGGTGGGACGAAAATCGATGGCATTTTCTTCTATGCCTTCCATTAGCATCACGGCTAATTCAGTCAACCGCGCTTCAGTATAACGCATGGCCGCAGCATTATCGCCGTCAATATTACCAAAGTTACCTTGGCCATCAATTAAGGGATAACGCACAGAGAAATCTTGAGCCAATCGCACCAAAGCATCATAAATAGCTTGGTCACCGTGAGGATGGAACTTACCCATCACATCACCAACGACACGGGCTGATTTCTTGAAAGGGGTGTTGGGATTAAGCTTTAACTGTTGCATCGCATAAATCAGACGGCGGTGCACCGGTTTCAGGCCATCACGCACATCCGGTAAAGAGCGAGAAATAATCGTTGATAGCGCGTACGATAAGTAACGGTCCCCTAAAGCTTTTTCAAAAGGAACGTCATTGATAATTTCGGCAGATTTGGTCACGATTATTGCTCTATAGTTATGTCAATGTCATCCTTAGTATATGATAACATACCCCCCTGGAATCAATAGCCAACTTGAGAAATTCAAACGTTAAAGGTTTTTCCTTTTCCCGAAGAAAGCAGGAGGCAAGCAAGTACACGCTCCCAATCACTTGCTTTCCAAATACAGCCCAAGTTCAGTTTTAATCTTGACCCTATTCGAATTGGGATCATATTAGTGAAGTTAGCTCTTGCTTATGGAGCACTATTGTATTTCTATATAATTGTAATTACATAAAATAAAAAAATATTTATAATAAAATGAGGATAATTAGATGTGTAAAAAATATTTCTTCAATAAAACGTTCTCTATTGCTTTATTAAGTTCTTGCCTTATATCTATGGCAATTGGTGCCGATAAAGATGTAACAAATTCACAATCTTCTTCTTCCAGATCGTCCCAAACGGAAAATACCTTAAGTACTGGTCTTCTAGAAGGGGCGTTCACTGAAGCAACGAAATCACAAGTACTAAAAAAATATCCTGAGCTCTTTAAGGGAGAAGAGACTAAGTTACTGACTAGAGAAGACCAAACTCAGCTTTTTGACTTTCTAGAACAAGAAGCAAAAAAACAGGAAAATGCTTCGCAAAAAGCATACACACAGTTTAAACCTTACCCATTTTTAACTCCCTACGCTGAGAAAATCATTGCTTATCTGTCAGAACTTGATTTCTCAGGCAAGACCATAATCATTAGCGATCTTAAACGTTATATAGAAACTCAACAAGTTTCTATTCACGCTCTTTTAATCACTTTACTTCGAGCCCAAGCCTCCATGAGTGAGAAAACTGAGGAAGAATCAGATCTCTATTGCCATTTACCTCGCCCAGCTGAAGAACTTATTGATGGTATATTAATCAATGAGGCTTGGAGATCAGATATCCAAGCCTATGCTCAAATTGATAAATTTCATTATCCTACCCCTAAGAAATCTTTTGATGATCTTTATATTGATGTTATTAATTCAAATTTTGACTATGAGGTTTATCAGGATCTCTATAACGCCCTTGAAGCGGCTTTACCTCAACAGATTTATTTCACTGTTCTCGGAATTAATTATTTCGGACTGCATTATATGATTGAAAGCTTATTGGCTGACCGCTTTCTCATTGCTATTCCAAAGCCCAATCAGAGCCGAAGCGCTCATGGCGTTAACATGTCCCCGCTCGGGTTTACCGTTCATGACTATTTACATTACAAAATAGATTATCGTCGTCGTGCCTTACACCAGTATGCGATTGAGTTGCTGAATAAAGCTGATGAGAACGGGATCGATTATGAGAAAGCAATCCCTATTATTGCGACTCGGGTTGCCCATCATTATCAAATCTTGAATAGTAGCTTGGCTGCCTTACTTAGCTCTATTGATTCCCAAGCAGTCTCAGATAAAATTTCCAAAGAAGACTACCGCACCCTTCTAAGTGGTTTCTTCTGGATTTTGCATGAAACACCGACAGCGTTTATGGATACCTTCAAACATGTAAGGTTCGAGGATATTTTAGATCATATTAAAAACCAGTCTCATTCTAACCTCGATAGCCACTCCGCGTGGGAGAATCCTTTTGATTTGCTAGAAACCTCTCCGATTGATGGAACGACTGTTTTAACAGATGCTATGATCATTGAGAAAATCTCAGGGAATCTTGAGGAGAGTGAAGAATATCTAACAAATTATGCATATGTTTACCCGGATAACATTGATAAAATAAAACATGGCAAAGTAATACGAAGTAAACGTTTTATCGATGTCATTTTAACACTGAAAACAGGGAAAAAAATCTATTATTCTATTCCAACGCTGTATCATAAATATACGAATGCTCTGAGCAATCTTAAAAGCTTAAAATGGGCCGGAGAAGAATGGTCAGCTCCTCCGCTTCCAGTAGAACCGATTCATGCTAGAGAAATTGCACTCGAAACTATTGCAATTATTAACACTAAATTAAAAGAAAATGTTGAGTCATTCTTTGGGACATCTTTAATAGCTCTACCTGAGTATGGGCATCCTACATTCGGCAAGATAGGGGATTGGTATCATACCCAGTATACCTCTATGTTGAATAACTATGAAAAAGCTTTAAAAGAATAAAGTTTAATAGAAAAAGATATCCTTAATATTTCTTACATATTAAAGCATGACAAAATAAGTTTTGGGCAGGTCTATGATTCCTGCCCGAAGCCGTTTCTTCTGGGATACCCATTATTTATTAACCCTAAAGGAGTTTATTATGTCCCACTTACTTCCCTCTATAATAGTTGATTGGGAGTTTGAAGTGTATATAACCTTAAAAATAACTTTCTTCTCCTCATATTTTTCCAGAGCTTAGGACCCATTGCACTTAAAGCCTAATAAGGATAACTGCAGCTAGTAAGACTTAGGAAGATAGAGTTTTGTAATGAAGAGTTATGCCTGAAAGTGTTGCTTTAGCAGGTTGATTATTTTGCAC
This sequence comes from Candidatus Odyssella thessalonicensis L13, assembly GCF_000190415.1. Lineage (GTDB taxonomy): Bacteria > Pseudomonadota > Alphaproteobacteria > Paracaedibacterales > Paracaedibacteraceae > Paracaedibacter > Paracaedibacter thessalonicensis. Next base: position 575,128 of record NZ_AEWF01000001.1, on the reverse strand, counting down.
TGTACACACTGATATTGACGCTATCGATTTAGCTGCCGTAATCTTAAAGAAATGAGGCATGAGCGAAGGGTAGGGACTATAGAAAGCGGAAACGTTTGATCAAGCTGGCTTTGACCTTCCACTCACTGAAGAGCGCTAAGGCAACCTTTAAAGAGGCGTAGGGCATTGTTTGCCTTTATTTAAAGAGATCGAGCATCCTAGAGCACAGTGACATTCTTGAGCTATTAAATTCTCTGCCTCTGAGATTTTGAAAATGAGATCGGCTATAAGAGAATCTTATTTCTTGATCATGGAGCGGAGTTGGCAGCTTAAATACTTTGAAAACTTTTGGAGCCTACAGATTTAAAAAATGCCTTACCTCGTATCCTATATAGAAAAGAGATAGAGAAAAAGAAATAGGTCATGCCTATTTGCAATTCTAGTTAAGTTTTTCTAAATTTAGACAACAGGAACTAAATTAATTGGAGAGCTATGCATGAAGTTTAAAGTGGCGAGATATGGTCGCCTGGTTACCTTACTATTATTATTAGCCGGTATTAGGGCAATGGAGGCACCGGAACATAGCCGGCAAGAGTCAGCAACTTCTATACAGCAACAATTAATTGAGCTCAATGATCTGCTTATGGCGGGCATTTTTACTATTAATCAGGCTATGCAGAATGATGCTGTTATTAGGCAGCTCAATGAAAATCTTCACAATAAAGAAACGGTACTGCTTTTGAAATCTGACGCCTTCACGGCCAGCATTGAACAAATGTCGAGCGAAATTTGCCAGCTTATTAATAAGACTCACCTCAAATTTCTTATTGACCAGAACGAAATGCTTGTCAGTAATCTGCTAGCGATTGATAAGAAGGTTAAGCGTCTTCACCACGATCTAAGAGAAGAAGAGGACGCATTTACTGGCTCTGACTGGCGACTTTATGAGGAATTAACTCATAAAGCCTATATATTGCGTAAATTCTTAGATAAGCCTTATGTTGCTAAACGGCCGAAGGACAAAAAATCGATGAAGCTTGGACAGGAAAGAAAGCCTGAACTTCAGCAATCGCAGCAAGCAAAGTCTTCTTGGCGCTCCAAGTTAGTCAAGCCCTGGACAATTATGCGTCGAAAGAAAAGTGACAGAGAAGAGTGATAAGGGTAATGGCAGCTGCATAAAAAGACGAGCAGGATTAACTAGCCACTTTTAAAGCCTAACTGTTACTATGAGGGCAGAGATTAGAGGAGATTAGCATGCTTATAAAGAATGAATGGACTCGTAAAACTTTAGAAAAAATATTACGGCTTTCATTGCTAAGCACGTTATCAGTCGCTTTAGCTTCAGCACCAAGTTTCGACTGTAAAAAGGCAAAAACTGTGGTGGAGAAAGAAATATGTAACAATCCGCATCTGGCTTCTCTCGATAAGATACTGCACTCAATCTATGGTATAGCTTTGAAAGAGAGATTCAATAATGAAAAATAAAGCATGAGCAACAAGAGTGGCTGCAACAGCGCCCTGAAGACGCTTCTGTTTTAGAAGATTATTACGCTAAAAGAATTCATACACTTGTGGCTGATCCCAGCCTTCTTCAACCTTTTCTTAAGGATTTCTTTGCCAAGTATGATAAGGAAATTCGTCATTTTACCCATGATGCAAAGCATTTATTTGATGCAATTCCTAACGATTATATTCCTTTACAGCTGACTTTTCTAATTGATGGTTATACGACTTTTTTCTTGCCAACGTTTAAGACTCCGGATTTGCAAGACGGCTATATCTATGTTACCGCACGTTTATCCTCTGCTATTTATAACCTTTCAGACACCGATTATATTTTCGTTTATGGCCATGCAGCGGGCGCGCATAATAACGAATATAGTGTCTGGTTAATCAAGCACCAAAAAGACGGCTATAAAATAATAAATTTACCAATTCCTAAATATGATCCAGAGACTCAGACAATAAACCAGAAAGGTATGGTGCTAGGACAGTTTGCTTTTGATCCTGTTAAGAAGGTTTTATACCGTTACACGAAAGGGTATGGGCCAGGTAAATGTTCAAAAGAGTATTATTATCAGGTCAAAGGTGAAAAGTTAATCCTTTTAAATCAAAGAAGTACAAAAGATAATTATCAGGAAGATTATGAATTAACCTATACTGACGCAGATTGGGTAACGGATTATTCCAGTTATAAAGCAGAAGTCGATAAAGTTACAGAAACCTCGCCCCGATTGTTATACGTGAAATCCCAGCAGGAATAAGGATGCTGAATGATTGCCAGCATATTGTCAGCCTTTATTTTCCACATCCTTCAAGAGTAGGTCTATACGCTCAATAAAAGCTCGCTTATTATAGGTCACTCTCTATAAGATCAGCAACTAAAGGCAGGGATTTCTCCCTACCTTTGCTGTATTTGCAAGTTGAGAGAACTCACCAAAAAATGCTATTTTTGTAATATTTTTTCTATTTCAGCCTTAACTGTAGCATGAGCATCTTTTTCAAATATCTCCCTCTCTTCTTCGTTTTTTGATATGCCCCACGGATTATCGCGCATATGGACAATCTTTTGGAAGGTTGCAGCAATATAAGTTTTTCCTTCACTCTCAACTTTCTTATGTAAATCACAGAGAACGATAACTGATAGCTCGTGATTTTGATGCAGGGCAAAACTTCCATCAGCATAAGTTGCTGCTTCACGGGAATACGCATTGAGGACAAGGGTTCCTACTTTGCCCGACTGTGATTGACGGAGACGGTGAAAGCGAGTGTTAAAGGTATAGCCGGTTGCTTTAGTGCGATCAAAAAGCCCTTGAGCAATCGATTGAGGCAGACTTTGCAGATCAGTACCAGGGAACTGGACTTGTAAACCAAATCCTACCGGGGACAATTTAGGAGTAGATGCTTGGACCACCACATAAGGGGCTTCTGTTGCAGAGACTGGTACTGCAAGCAAGGATAAAAAGCAAAGAATTAAGTTAGTGATGCTCTTCATTAAGGGTTCTCCTCATTAATATTATTAAAGTTTTTAAAACTGACTCATCTGATTAGATACCGACGCCCATAATATAGAAAAATTATAATAAATTTATATTTAGACTGTATGTTCTTTTAAGATGATAAGTTCTTTTGAAGTAAATAATATATTTACACCTATTTGCAAGAGAGAAATAACTAAAATCTACCTGTCAGGAAAGAAACGATTAACTGCCACCACAGGCTTTTATAATTCGTTCTTGGTTTTATTGATCTTTAGTTTATTAAGCATCGAGCAGATGATAAATATTCCTAATCAATCTCTACTCTGTCAAAAATAGCACCAAGCATTAAGCCAGGCACCTTCTTTCTAACGAGAGCTCTTCTATGATCGGGATGTACTTTCACTAAAGTAACAATCGTTCAATCTTCATAAATATATGGAGCTACAGATTAAGTAATAACCTATCATAATATAGATGTTAGAGGCTTTTTTTACCCCGGGAAAATTATAAGTTATATCATTTAGCAATAAAAGCGATCACCATTATTATTGATAATAATAAGGGAGGGCAGGAGCTAAATATATCGAGGGGATGATAGAATCTCTCAATCCTTAATAAAATGTATGGCCATACCAGTGAATAAAATTCTTTAGCTGGGTTGGTTGTTTGTTAATAAGAGGAGGAGTTTTGTGATATGATGGAGGATATTTGCGAAGTATGTAACAAGCCGGCTACAGTAGGGACACAAGTGGTGATGAATGGGTGGCCACGGCAGATGGAATTATGTGATACCCATTATTTTCAACTTGTGGATCGTTATAGCAAGGCAAAATCACCTTTAAGCTCTCTTTCTAGCAAGGAGCTAAACATCTTTGACGGTCTCTTTGATGAGAATTTCTTTCCCAGTCCTTTTAGCAAGAGATGCACACGAGCAACCATAGAAGAGAAGGGGGCTGCTATTCTGTCTGGGAATCGAGCAGGCGCCTCAGTCGGTCAGTTAGAAGATAATTTAAATGAACAGCTGAGCACAGAGGCTGAAAAAGTATTACAGGCGGCTGCCTATATGGCCAGGGAAGCAGGGCGCCATAAAATTGATGCTGAGCATCTCCTTTACGCTCTAATAGGCAATGATATTGCCCATATTATTTTTGAACAATTCAAGCTCTCAGTTGACAGGTTAAAGCGTCAGCTTGAAGCGCAGGCCTGTCACAATCGCTCAACAAAAAATTGAGATCTGCAAAATAGCGGGAATCTTTGTCTTAAAGACGCCCTATTTAAAGCTGTTTAGGGCAGCCATCGCTTGGATATTGTAAAATTAATCCTGAGCGTTTGCTTGCTGGTCTTGCAGAAGTAGGTTAAGAGAGAACAGTAGTATTCTTGGGAGGGAACAAAATTGCTCGGGTGAAGGAGGTGAGCACCATTAACCGCTTCTTTAAAAGATTGGAAGACGCTTCGGGAGGGGATTAGCTTTAAGAGAGAAAAAAAGCGGAAGGGGGACAGTGGTAAAACCTTGTTCTCGGTTTAGGGTAAAATCTTGCAAATTTATAGAGAGGCATTATTTTTCCTTATAAACCCTAGCAGGGATGAATTGAGAAGCGTAATGAATACCTCTTAAGGAGTAACGGCTAATTAATCAGTTTTTAAGCTATTAGTACTAGATAAAACGAGCAGAAGTTTTACCTGGATAAGAAAATACTTTAGAAAGATTATCTAGATGAGGTTAGGAGAAAATATCTCTGTAAAGAAGTAGGTCATATTTGTAGTTTATTGTTTTATATTTAATAAATCTGAATAAAGCGTCAAACATATAATAATAACAAGTTAACCTCAGCTTCTCAGTCTTAATAATTAAATTTAATTGTTTTAAGAATGGGAAGAAAGAGAGTCACCGTGAAGATAGGATTCTCAACTTTACTGAAGACACCTGCAATAGGCAGATTATCCTAATGCATAAAATGCAGGAGAAGGAAATAAATTCCTTACAATTAGAATGAAGGAGGTATAGCATGCGAAAACACTTACAAAATACTTCTCATTATAACAATATTTCCTATATGAACAGCGCTTCCTCCTTAGAAGCAAATTGGTGGGCATTTGCTATACGTGGTCTTCTTTCTTTGATTTTTGGAAGTTTAGCTATTTGTATGCCCGTGACGACCGTAGTGGCAATGACGATTATCTTCGGGGCCTACTCGATCGTAGATGGTGCGGTTTCTCTTATCTCCGGCATTAACCGACTGACCAAAGATAAACGATGGGGCGCTTTAGTCTTAAACGGCGTAATTGGGATTTTATTTGGCTTGACGGTGCTGATTATGCCGCAGCTTGCCTCTCTAAGTATTGCGGTTTTCTTTGGAGCCATGACAGCAATCTGGTCTATTGCGACAGGCCTTGGCCAAATTAATGCTGGTCTCCGTTTGCGACGCGAAATTCCCCATGAGGGATTACTGGCCTTAAATGGCACCGTGTCCACAATCTTAGGAATCCTTATCCTAGTGCTAGTGTGGGTTAAGCCGCTTATTAGTTTAATAACACTAGGATGGCTTATTGGTGCTAATTTTATCGCATCAGGGATCATCTTATCCCTTCTAGCTTTTAAGCTACACAATCTAACCAACAATTTATTACATCCCCGAGAAAGTTTTGCCGATCATTCATAGATAAAGATCAGCAGCTTCAACTCCATAAGATAAATCTAATAATAGGGAACTTGCTATGGTACATATCAAATCCATCTTTAAAGGCATAATAGCCAACGGACAAGCGCTTAATATTGGACTAAATCTAGTTATTTATATCTCGGCAGCTTATGCTTCTCATCCCCCGTCACTTCCCGCGAGTGCTCAAGCCTCCATTTCACAGAGTACCGTTCAGGAACGTGAACGCCAGCGTCAGAAGGTAGAAGAGAAGGCTCAGAAAATGCTTGTGCCTAATGCTGCAACAGCTATCAAAGAAACTCGATCTGCGATAGAGGAACTGCACCAAGCGCACCATCAGGAAGCTTTAGAGGCGATTGAGCGGGCTATTGGGAAACTTGACGTCCTATTAGCTAACCATCCGGAAGAAGCTTGGCTGCCCGCCGATTTTAGTGTTGAAGTCATCGATTTAGCCCCCATCGATATTGAAACAATTAAGGAGATCAGCAAAACTGCAAAGAAGGCGGTAAGGCATAAGGATTATCCAGATGGCCGCTTATTCCTTAGTATCTTACGAAGCGAAATTCATATCCGTAACTATTCTTTGCCCTTAGCGATTTATTCTAGAGCCCTTAAAAAAGCAGCATCTCTATTGGAGGAGAAAAAAGCCAATGAATCGAAAGCAGTACTCTTAAGAGCCCTTAATACCTTAATTATTATTGACCAAATTATCCCACTTCCTTTAATTAACGCTGATGTTATGCTGCATCAGGCGGAAAGGGAACAGGAAAAGGATAAAAGTACAGCGCTGAACTTGATAGCTAATGCCCGTCACGAACTGGAGAGAGCAAAGGAACTGGGCTATATTAATAAGATTAAAGATTCTCAGTATGAGAGTTTAGACAGGGCTGTCCATGACTTAGAAAAGCGGCTTAAACGGAATAAAAGTATTACAGCTGTGATGAAAAAGTTAATAGGTAAGCTTAGAGTCTTTCTTAAGGATTACTATGAAGAAAAGAGACAATCTTTCCATAAACTCGAACCTTAACATCATTCACGATAAAGTCTTAAGGATTGAGATGCTTAAGTTAGTAAGAGAGAGGCTTATTTCCGTACAAATAAGTACTCAATCATAATATTCAAGGGGAAGGGCAATTATTTCTCTTGCAACTGCCTTTCAACTTCTTGATGGTAATCTATGGTAATTACAGGTCCATATTTCTTGATAAGCTCAGGAAGCTTATAAGCAAAACTCCCTGCCGAGACTCTTTCGTAATATGGATGTCATGCAGATTTTTGAAAAAATTATTATTGGTGCTCAAAACAGCATTGGTTGCTGCTGCATCTTAGCCAAAGGCACCGGCAGAGCCATCTCATCAATTTTATAGAAAAGTTCTTCGCTGAGCTCAGTATCCTTTCCGCAATTTTATAGGGAGCTTCTAAGGATCAAAGCAGTTCTGCGTTTGAGAAACAGCTCAGAAAGGGAGGTTAAAGGTGGCAATTTTGCAAAGTTCGCCGTATTTTAAGGCAAAACCTTGCAAGATTACCGGCAAATAGGGCTTACTTAATTTATTTCTTTCAGTATCAGAATAAATACTTTAGCATGACTAGCTAGCGTGAGCGTCTTATTTAAAGGCGTTTAAAGATAAGACTGGTATTAATTCCGCCAAAAGCAAAGTTATTACTCATCAAATAGTCGATTTCAAGCGGCCGGCCTTCACCCATAACGTAATCAAGCGGGGCGCAGCGGCTATCAACTTGTTTAAGGTTTGCCGTGGGGGCGAACCAACCCTGACGCATCATCTCTATTCCCAGCCAAGCTTCCATCGCGCCACAGGCTCCTAGCGTGTGCCCAAAATAGCTCTTCAAGGAATGGATCGGCGTTTTTTCACCGAATACAGCGTTCGTTGCCAGGGTCTCAATAATATCGCCATATTCAGTAGCAGTTCCATGGCCATTGATAAAACCAATATCACTCGAACTAATCTTGGCATCGTCAAGAGCCATCTGTAATGCTACCTCAATGGTTGGCGCTGATGGCTGAGTGACATGATTGCCATCCAGATTGGTGGCAAAGCCCGCGACTTCTGCCAGAATTGGTGCGCCTCGAGCTACCGCATGATTATACTCTTCCAGGATTAAGGTTGTAGCTCCCTCGCCAATGACCAGGCCGTCACGAGACACATCATAAGGGCTCGGTGTTGCGTCAGGGGTGGTGTTACGGATACTGGTGGCATAGAGGGTATCAAAAACAGCGGCCATCGAGGGACACAGTTCTTCAGCACCCCCCACAACCATTATATCTTGCATGCCATAACGGATAGCTTCCATGCCATAACCAATGGCTAAGCTGCCAGAAGTACACGCCGTCGAGGTCGGGATAATGCGTCCTTTAATCCCAAAAAACAGGCCAATATTGACGGCAGTAGTATGGCTCATCATGCGGATATAGCTCGTCGCCGTCACTTTTTTTAAACTGCGGTGAAAGAGAAGATCACAAAAACCTTCAATGGGGGCGGTGCTTCCAAAACTTGAGCCGTAAGCAATACCCAGACGTCCGGATTGAACCAACGGGTCGCCTAAAAGATTAGCTGCTTCTAGAGCCTTCTCTGTTGTGTAGGTTGCGTACAAAGCCACAGGTCCCATGCCGCGGGTTGCTTTACGCGACCAACGGTTCTCCAAGTCCAACCCGAGAATAGGGGCGCCCAGCTGAGTGTTCATATTCTCGATATCACTCCATTCAGCCATATGACGGACCCCAGTTTTCCCGGATCGCATGTTTTGCTCAATCTCTTTCCAGCTATGACCTAACGAGGTAATGCCGGCCATTCCTGTAACGACAACGCGACGCATTAGATCAGCCCTCCATTTACAGAGATAACTTGTCGGGTAATGTAGCCCGCTTCTTCACTTAAAAGGAACTTGATCACACTTGCTACTTCTTCGGGTTGCCCGAGCCGCTGCATCGGGATCATCGGTAAAATGTGGTCAAGCGGAATGTCTTCGGTCATTGTGGTCTCAATAACACCCGGCGCCACACAATTCACCGTTATATTGCGTTTGGCAAGCTCGAGAGCTAAGGCCTTGGTGGCGCCAATAATCCCCGCTTTAGCAGCACTGTAGTTAACTTGGCCTCTATTGCCGGCTAGTCCTGAGACCGAGGATAACGTGATAATGCGCCCCGGCTGACGTCGTCTTACCATGGGCATCACCACTGGTTTTAAGACATTATAAAACCCATCAAGATTGGTATGAATCACTTGATCCCAGTCACCTTCTTCTAAAGCTGGAAAAGCATTGTCTTTCGCAATACCTGCATTCAAAACAACGCCGTAATAAGTCCCGTGCTCTGCCATATCGGTTTCTAAGGCTAAGCGACAAGCTTCACGATCGGCAATGTCAAAGCAAATAAGGCGACCCGTAGCTCCGGCTTGGTTGACAAGATTTAAGGTTGCCTCAGCTCCGGCTTTGTCTTTGACATAGTGGACAATGACTTCATAACTCGCTTCGGCAGCCTTGATTGCGATGGCTTTGCCAATGCCTTTACTGGCGCCTGTTATCAATATCGATTTACTAGATGACATAAAAAAATTCCTCTCAGACTACTCTCATTGTTGAGCTAAAAAATCAGAACCATTTTGGGGCTGGAAAACATTTAAGATGGCATGGGCAACGCGTTGGTTGTCAATTTCAACCCAACATTCAAAGCAAGCGATTTCGCCATCACTATATTTGGGGCAGCCATAGATATCTAATGTCGCTCCCCTTAAAAAGGTGGGAATTTCTAGGGTAAGTTTACGGGTGCCCAAAAGGAAGCCAATAGCTACCTCTTTATCTTGTTGGCGCCTTATTAGTCCATTCCATACCCCCACTGTTTGTGCCATATATTCGATTGCAATATAAGCGGGAACGCCTTGCTGGGCGAAAAAGGGCACGTCTTTATGGATGCTAAGGCGGGTGTGAATAAAGTCCTCTCGATAACAGATAACCTTATCAACCAGAACCATCGGCGGTTTATGGGGTAACAGATCAGCAACTGGAATATCTATAAATTGTGTATCCATTTTTATCATCTTCTCTAGCTTTTTATTCATCAAAACCTTTGCTAAGGATCACACTGACATTGCTGCCGCCAAAGGCAAACGAATTACTCATTAAGGCAATCGGCTTATCTGTTATGGTGGCGCGTTCACCCACTTTTACCAAGTGAAGGGGCGCCAACTCTGGGTCTCTTTCTCCATCCCAGATATGGGGCGGCAAGGGAAGGGAGCCTTTCTCTTCACTGGCTAAGGCAAGCCATAGGATGGCGGCTTCTAAAGCCCCAGCTGCTCCCAGTGTATGACCCGTAAGTCCTTTAGTAGAACTACAAGGCAACTGATTTCCGAAAATCCTCGCAATGCATCTGCTTTCCATAGCATCATTTAAAGGGGTTCCCGTTCCATGGAGATTGATATAAGAGATATCTGTCGCATCTAAAGCTGCCATTTTCAAGGCGTCCCTTATGGCAACTTCGGCACCATTCCCGTCTGGGTCAGGCGAGCTGATGTGATAAGCATCTGAGCTTTCGCCATAACCAATAAGTTCAACTAGGGGCTCAGACGATAAGGGATCGCGGGTCATCAAGAATACTGCGGCGCCTTCGCCAATGGTTATGCCTTGGCGATTCTTACTGAAAGGGTGGCATATTTTCTCCGATAGAAGCTCTAAGGAATCGAAGCCATTTAGTGTTAAACTACACACCGTATCAGCGCCGCCGGTGATGACAGCATCACAAATACCAGCATTGATTAAGCGTTTAGCCGAACACAGGGCTTTACTACTTGAGGAGCAGGCTGTGGAAATTGTATAAGCAGGCCCCCCTAACTTTAAAAAGCGTGCGGCAAAGGTAGAGAGGCTTGCCACTTCTTGCTGAGTGTAAAGATAATTAGCTGGCCATTCGCCAGTATGCTGTTTGTGACAAAACCCTTGTTCTCCCTCCAACATCCCTGAGGTGCTGGTACCCAGAACCACCCCAATGCGGTGCGAACCATATAAAGCTTTAGCTTGGTCGACATAAGGGATAATTTCATCCAATGCCAGCTGCAAAAGGGCATTATTGCGTGAACGCAACTCTTGAAATTCTGCACCTATCTCCGGTACCTCAAAGGGGACGCGACCCACAGGAACTTCTTTACCTGAAAGCAGAGACACTTTCATATGAATTGGTGACTCTTTAATGCTAAATAAAGCTTTGTTGACCGCTTGTTTACCTAACCCCAAAGGGCAAGCAATCCCGAGGGCGGGTAGGAACGTCCGTGTAGCTGAAGAATTGATAGGTTTCATGAAAGGGGCACCGTTTGTATTTCAAGCTTATAACCGGCTTGAGGGTTATTAATGACAATCATTTGCCATAGAGCTCCGACAGGCTGGGTGCCTTCAATTTTTCTTAATAGGATTGCTTGGCTTTTAACTGTTCGCATCAAGCTTTGAGAAGACTTGTCTTCTTCAGTCGTGGCTCCTATCAGATGAGAGTTCAACTGGGCCAAAGCGGAATGAACTAACAGGAAATCAGCAATGATATTTTCTGGCTTTAAAGCCGGCGGGATCTTATCCGAGGTCGTCCAGTTAAGGCTGCCCGGTTCCCAGGTTAGCTGGTATAAACGACCATACAGATCATTAAAAGCAACGAGAGAGAGTCTTTTATTCTCAAAGCTTACATGGACGGAAAACTTATAGTCCTGGCCTTGGATCGTAGCTTTAACTTGCTGCAGATAGGTGCCGTGGTCAGGTAAAAGCCAAGTGGAGTCCAGTTTTAGATAAGCGTTCTCGCTGACAGGAACCTCAGAGAGCTGTTCTTGCAGCCCATTAGATTGCTGCAAATTTTCCGGCGTTGATACACAGCCAGGCAGCATTAAGAGCGCTTGTCCAAGAAGTGCCAACAGTGAGATAAACTGAATCTTAGGGCTTAATTTAAAAGTCTTCATTTTGAGTGAGATCCTTTAGCCAGCAAAATAGTGGTCATGATAAAACAAATAGTAATTCCCAGCGAAACTGCAACTCCAAAATCATGGGGGGCAGCTGTTTTACTGAAAGCAAGCAGTCCAAAAGAGAAAAGGGTGGTAAAAGCGGCTAAAGCATTGCCGAGTAATAACAGGTTGCCACTGGTAGCTGAGCTGTTTTCTTGAGGCTTAAAACGCAGGAATAGAGAGTAATCAATGCCAATGCAGAGTACTAATATAAGGCCTAGCGTATGAAACAGCGTCAAGGGAATTTGGCACAGGCCCAACAGTCCAACTGTGGTAAGAATAGCAAGGCCCACGGGGGTGACAGTTGAGAGCATGGCTTTTCCTCCTTCACGCAGTCCTACGACAGCAGCAATGCTCAGGAAAATCGCGAGGACTAATCCCATAAAAGTATAGCGATAAGTAGCTAATAATTGAGTATACTCTGCGATAGGGTCAATATAGGTGACACCTTTATGCCTTTGGGCGAGGGCTTGAAGGGGCTGAGCGCTGCGGACATCGTTGACCATAATTCTACCTTTGACTGTTCCCTGGGGCAAGACATGAATAAGATGCTGCCAGCCTTCGGGAAGCTTAGTTATGCGATTCTGATCAAGTAAGAGGAGGGGAGAGTCTAGCCCCCATTCTTTTAAGGTGATCATTGGCTCAATTGCTAAAGCTTGAGCGAGAGAAGGCCAATACACCCGGTAGAGATTTTGCTCGATGAGTCGACGATTATGACGCTGGCGGGCAGCCGAGGAAATAAGGTGACAAAGGCTGCGATAGCCAGCTATAACTTTATCTTGTTGTAGCTGAGTTAGCTCTTCTTCCATGGCTTCCAATTGTTGCAATATTTGCTCGGGTTCAGCTGCTTCCACGCTGAAAAAGGTGGCGGCTGTTTCGTGCTGCATTAAAGCTTTAATCTGGTCTTCTTCTGCTTTTAATTTAACGTTAAGGGATTGAAGATGTCTGATGTCGTCATCAAATTCGAGAAATAAGCTGCCGCTCCCAGAGATGGTTAAAGCTGCAATAGGTAATGCCCGCTTGAAGGAAGGGGAGCTGCCCATGCTGGCTAACTTTTCTAGAAAGTTCTGAAAATATAGAGCAGGAAGCGGGGTATCATGCAATAAGGGCTTAATAACATACGGCCCAAACAAGCAAACACTCATAAAAGCAAAAATTAAGCCACTGCAGGCTAAAACTGACATCTGTTGAATACCCGGAAAAGGCACTAGAAATAGTAAGCCATAGCCTAAAGCTGAGGATAATACACCCAAGGGCAGGGCAGGCATTAAACTTTTTAAGACGCCAAAGCGGTTTTGCGTTGCAGGGATCTGTTGTCGATAACTGGCGCAGCAATAATGTAAAGCATAGTCAACGGTAACCCCCACGAGGGTGCATCCGAAAACCAACGCAATAATATGGATGCTGCCGAATACGGCAAAACAAGCAAAGATACCCCCAATAACGCCGCTGGCAATGATAAGCAGAGCAAAGATAAGCGGGATAACCGAGCGAAAAAAGGTTAATAGCAGCAGGACAATGGCTGCAGTTGAAATAATACTTATCAAATAAATTTCAAAGTTAGCTTGTTTATAACCCTCAGCCGCATAGAAAACTACCCCTGTTTTTAAAACTTTCACCTGATACTGCTGGCGCAGATGGTCGAGAATAGGAATTAGTTGATCCGAAATGCTTTCTAAGGCCGGCAAGGAAAAGCTTGATTCACGGAAGTTGGCTTGATAGAGGGACCAAGTGTGCGTCGACGTTGCAATAGATAAGTCCCCATTTTCATCCGCTTGAAAGTTGAGATTGAACTGAATAGACCGAATAAAGCTGGAATAAAGAGAAAAGGGATCTTCTTTAATATTGACACCACCCAGCACAGAAAAAGGTTGCATGAGAGTGGCCATTGCTCGCTTGGCTAAGTTTTCCTCTTGGCCGTTTAACAGCGACAATCGGTCTTGATTTGACAAGAATCCCGCCCGATAAGGATAAAGTTCTTTAAAGAAATGGTGATATTGTTCTGCAACCAAGCTGGTATCCGCCTCTTTGAGAGCTAGATCAGCAGCGAACAGGCGTTGGCGGAGCTCATTAAGGGCGGCTTTAGCTATTGCTGGATCGGGGTGGCCTAATAAAATTATTACTCGCTTCGATAAGTTGATATCTTCCATGAAAAGCTTGATATCTGTCATAGCCTCTGTACGGCTTGCTGGCAGCAGAGCTAAAAGATCATGCTGTATTTTGCCCGGGGTAGAAAGTTTCTGGTAATCATAGATAGCTAAGGCTAACAGACTTATCAACCAAGCCATACTGAGGATAGCATGGAAGCGATATCGGATCTTATTCATTAAATAATCTCCGCATCGGCGCGTTAATCACCTTATTTACGTCTTGAGAATTAATGAGAGTATGCTGTGTTAAGGTGATTTCATCTTTATCAGCGTTAGGGCGATTTATAGTAATGCCGGTGATATAATTTCCGCCCTCTACAATAATAGAAGAGATAAAAGATTTTATATTTTGGGGTGGCAAGAGCCTTACTTTCCATTGGCTCGGTGTTGAGACGGCTAAAGGTTCTACTTTAAACTGTTCAATATCTTCAAAGGAGCCATTTAAGATATGAGAGATCAGGTCTAACAGGACCTTTTGATTATGATTGCTTTGATTGGCTGTTAATGACGTTTTTTGGCCATCTTCAACTTGAAAAATCCCCTGAGCAGTTAATAAGATGGTGTTCGCGAATGGCTCAACTGTGTTCCAAAGTAAGCCTTTGCCGTTCCAAAGAACAATGTTACCCGTCGATTTTATTGGTTGGGGTATGCCTGATAGATAGCGTTTTTGGGTAAACTTAGCTTTTAACATCCCACCCTTAGGGAGATGGGTTAAGACAGTCTTAAAGTCTGCCGTCGCAGGCGCAACAGTCACAAGGGTTAGAATAAGCAATATATAACGGTATAAAAGCTTTCTCATTGTATTGGTCCTTGTATTGTTCCTTCAACTCTTTCGATTAAGAGGGGAGGAGATCTGAACTCCAATTCCGAGGTGCTCTGATTGATCGCTACCTGTGTGGTAGATCCCTTAGTTAAAAGCTGATTAGTCTGGTCATCATAAATTTTATAGCCAATCTTTAAGCGATTTTCATATTCAAGCAGGGTTGCTTCAATTCTGATGCGTTGATGTAAGCGTAAAGGGCGAATATATTTAATGTGAACATCCACAATAGGCCACATATAGCCTGACTCTTGCATTTCACCATAATTATAATTCACCTTATTTAGCAGCTCAGAGCGAGCCGCCTCAAAATACCGCAAATAATTGCCATGCCAGACCACGTTCATCGGATCGAGATCATTAAATTGGATAACAATTACCTGCGAAGCTGTCAATAAGGGAATCATTTTGCTGCTCCATATAAAGCCCAGCGGCGGTTCTGAATTTTATCGAGCAGGGCGCGCAAATAGGACTCTAAAGGTTGATCCTCGGCGATAAACGGAATGTCATCATTAACCATATCCAGGAATAAACACATATCCGAGGAATAATTCTGCCGTCCAAGGGCGCCTTCCTGCTGACGGAGGCGTAGCGCTTGTACAGCGGCGATCAGCTGCGCCACGGCCACTTGCTCAGACAGCTGGAGTACCCGTAATGCATCGCGAGCGGCAATCGTTCCCATACTTACCTTATCTTGATTGTGGCTTTCGGTTGAGCGTGAGAAAACGCTCGCGGGCATTGTATTCTTTAAGGCTTCAGCCGTCCAGGCCGAGGCGCCTATTTGTAGAGCTTTAAGGCCATGATTGATGGGGGCTCTTGTCCCGTGAGCGCCAGAAAGATTTGCTGGCAAGCCATTATTAAATTTAGGATCGACCAAAGTTGCCATTTGCCGATCTAGCAGGTCAGCAATATTAGCGACCAAGTTCTTCAAACTATCCATAACAAAGGCAATATGGCCGCCGTAAAAATGGCCGCCATGTAAAATGCTGCTCTCTTGCTCATTCTCGGCTAAGTGTATTAAAGGATTATCATTCGCTGAATTGATTTCTGTTTCAATCAGCTTTTTAAAGACGGGCAGCATATCTTCTAAGACCCCAATGATATGCGGCGCACAGCGGGTAGAATAACGATCTTGTAAGCGCCCAATTGGAAAATCTTGGGGCGCATTTTCCAAATCTGAACGGATATAGGCGGCAATATGCGATTGGCCTACATGCGGTTTGGCGGCAAATAAGTAAGCATTAAAATGCTGAGGATTGCCTTTAAGCGCCAAAGAAGTCATCGCGGTGAGGCGAGCTGAGAGACGAGCCAGATATTTAGCGCGGCAAAAAGCTTCTGTTGCTAAGCCTGTCATAACAGCTGTCCCGTTCATGATGGCTAAGGCCTCTTTTGGCTGCAATTTATAAGCTTGAATTTCCAGCTCTTGATAAACCTCAGCGGTTGCGCGCCGTTTTCCTTGGTACCAGACATCTCGTTCGCCGACAATGACAGCCGCCACATAGGATAACGGCGTCAAGTCCCCACTCGCCCCCACCGATCCTTCACTAGGAATGACGGGGAGAATATCATGATGCAATAACATTTCTAGTCTTTCCAACAGGTCAACTGTTACGCCTGAAAACCCTTGGCAAAGCGAAATAAGTCTGACGGCGAGAACGGCTCTCGTTTGCGGCAAAGAGAGGAAATCTCCCAGCCCGCAGCCATGGAACCGCGTTAAATGTAAGGGTAATTCTTCAACCTGAGCTAACGGTACGGCTCTGACACAGTTATCACCGTAGCCGGTGGTAACACCATAAATACAGCCGTCGGCTTGAAACTTTTCCTTTAAAAATTGTGCGCCCTTAGTAATATGAGCTCGAAAATTTTCATCCTGAGAGAGAACCAATCTTGCTTCTCGACGTGCGATCAGATCAATCTCTTCGATGGTTATCATTCGGTCAAGGCCGACTTCAATAAGTGATTGTTTATTCATGGTTTCCCCCTTCGATGTTACATATCTGGGGATCCTGTTTCCAAAAGTCAAAGAAATTAAACCACTGATATGGATAATTTTTACACTGACCCTCTAAATAATGGGCATAGCGTTGTACATAACCTGTCAGATCGTCTGCCCGCGTATGGCGGTTAAGGGTGACTTTCTCAGCAAAAAGGTCAAGGTGAACACGGTAATGGTGGTCTTGGCGAACGGCAATAGCAGTGTAAACAGGGCATTCGAGTAAAGCAGCTAAAATATAAGGACCCTGGGAAAAGGGGGCCCGATGGCCCAGAAAAGAGGCATAACTCAACCGTTGAGAGTTGTTAACAGGAATACGATCGCCGGCGATAATGACCCAGTCCCCTTTAGCGATTTGCTCTTTTAAATAAATTATTGTCTCCGGCCCCATCTGCGTCACTTCAATAATATTGATTGTAGATAAGGGATTAAACGCTTTCAGGAGTTGATGAAACCGTTGGGAATTCTTTTGATGGAGTAGGACATGCAGGCGATTTCTATGCTCAGGCACAGAAGTTGCCCGGCAAAATTCCATATTGCCTAAATGGCTAACCAGCAACATGCCTCCCTGGCCACTGGCCATTATCTGGGAAAGGCGGTCTTGGCTATCAGGATCAATGGCATCGACACGGCTAGGGCTGGCCCAGGCCGCAAATTTATCCAGTGCCATATCAAAGAAAGCCATAAAATGCTTAAACCCATTCCAGAACGATGCCTTAGAAGGTTGCTTATTATAAGCTGCGAGACGCTCAAAGAAGAGCTTTGATGCATGCCTTTGGGTTTGGCTGGTAAGATAAAAATAAAAAACAACGGGAGCGCCGATAAGCCGAGACACTTTTTTCCCCAATAACCGGTAGCACCAGGCAAAGAAAAACAATCCTAGCAAGGAGCCTCTCTCAGCTAAGCTGGACCAATAGACCGCATTCGTGGGTAAATATAAATTTTTATAGTTGGGCCGCTTGAAGATAATATGGTGTAAGTTTCTGAGCATCGCAAAGAACAGACGCGTATGCATCTTGGTAATGCGCCAGTTATCCCGAAAAACATCAAAGTTAGAAAGATTGCCTTGGGGATAAGAGACGGCAACCGGACTCATGATCACCGGGGTGCCTTGCCAAAATAGTCGTACCATAATCTCAGTATCGAAATCCATGCGCATGCCAATGTGGTAGGCATTCATGACAGCCAAGCTGGCCGAAACAGGGTAAATCCGAAAGCCACACATACTATCAGAGATGCGTAAGGATAAGGTCTCAATCCAAACCCAAATATGAGTAAACCATCGGCCAATCTTACGAGCCAGCGGAATAGATTGATCATAGATAGGCTGACCACTGATAAGGGCGTGAGGATTGCGCTGCGATAATTCTAAAAATTGAGGCAGATCTTTTAATGAATGTTGACCATCCGCATCGATTTGAAAGGCATGGGTGTAGCCTGCTTGTGCGGCGGCCTTAAAACCGGCGTAAACTGCCTTGCCTTTTCCTTGATTGTCCTCCAAGTGAATCAGGTGGATGTTCGGCATTTGTTGCGCGAGGATTTGCAAAGCTTCTTGGATGTCTGGGCGACTGCCGTCATTAATAATAAAAGTTTCTAACCCAAGCCTTGAGAGTCTTTGGAGAATTCCTGGTAAAGCAGAGTAATGGTTAAAGGTTGGAATAATAGCACAGATCTTATAAGCCATTTTATTTATCACCTGTTTTTAAAGGTGATGAATAATGGATATTCCCCGAAGAATAAACTTTCTCCTGGCTTTTATAACGATAGGAACACATGTTTTTGTCCGAATTGTAAACTAGATTTAGCTCATAGATTACCTCAGAAGAAGTAATGACATTGCTAAATTTAATTTGGCTACCGTGGGATACTAGGCTGTTAATTCCGAAGATTTCTTGAGCGAGTTCGACTGCCCAGTGAAGCTGCACCACCCCGGGAAGGATAGGAAATTCTGGAAAATGCCCGTCAAGGTAGGACAGATCAGCTGGGAGCTTGAAGCTGATTTTTGCGTGATTTTGCGCAATACAACGTTCTACAAATTCTGGATAACGAGGCGAGCCTAACATTGTTTGTGCTCCTTGGAGTTAAAATATGCTTGTAAAAGGTGATAGGGGCGTTTTCCCTGGTTGTTACTGGGAATCACGTCCATAAAACGCCATCGCCGTGGAATTACAACCGCTTCAAAATAATCGCGCAAATAGGTCCTAAGCTCGCGCAGGAAATAAGTCTTACCCTGAGCAAGCAACTGTTGCTGGCCAGCGGGTGAGAGCACAACAATGGCCCCCAACTGCTGCCGTCTTGGTGTATCCACCGGAATGACAGCGGCCTGTTGGATAAGATCCGAGGCGACTAGTTTCTGCTCGATGTCTGATAAACAGACGCGTTTGCCCTCAATTTTCACAATCCGATCGGCTCGCCCGAGTAAGTGGAAGTGGTCTTCATCCAGCATCTCAATGCGATCTTGGGTTTCATAAATAGAGTTGTCTGGTAAATAGGAAGATTGAAGATAAAGCTGCTCATTCTCGCCTTTAATAAGCTTTATGCCTTCAAATCTTGTCCATGATTGGGCAGGATGATGTTGTTGGCGATAAGCGATCCCACCTGTTTCAGTGCTGCCTAGTATCTCCCAAGGTAAAACCCCTAAAGCTTTCTTAGTTGCTTGAGCGGCGTCAAAAGATAAGGCACCGCCGGAAGAAAAGGCATACTGTAATCTTAAGTTGTCCTTACTCTCAAAATCAGGCATCCGCCCCAGGTGCGATGGACTGGAAATAAGATAATCGCTTGCTTTGATATGGGGGACAATCTCTTCCCAGCACCTAAAAGTCTGCCGCTGTAAGCGGTACCCCTTACAAACTGGCCATAGTAAAGAAAACAGTAGGCCATAAATATGATGATGGGGAACTGTTGAGAAAAATTGGCATTCTAAAACAACGGTTCCCCATTTTTTTTCTAAAGCAGCTATCTCGGTTTCTAATTGCCGTAAAGTTTTACTAATGGCCTTCGGCGTATTGGTTGACCCTGAGGTATAAAAAGTTATTGACCGTTCTAACGGATCAAAATCAGTGAACAGGAGAGACGGCGACTCCGAGAAATTATTTAAATCTGCTAGGCTGTTTAGCACATAGGTGGTGGAACATAAGGGTAAGAGTTCCACTTGATCGGTCAATAACCCATCCTCTGGCTGTATTAAATCCTTTAACAGGCCAGGCGCATCACTTGGCGGCAGAATCACCGGGATGCCCACTTGGAGTGCTGCCAAAAAACCTGCCAAAAATAAAGCGCGATCCTTATGAATTAGGAAAATCCTCTTTATTTTGTCGTGGTGGAATCTTGCCATAACCGTGGCAACAGCCTGACAATACTGTGAAGTTACAGTGCAATCCTCATCGTTTAAAGGTTGCCAGTAATTGGACCACGTTGCCACGTCGCGTTCTGTTAAAAGCTTATGAACAGGGATTAAGGAATGTATCGCCATCACTGAAATCTTTTCGTTCAATTGTTGGATTTATGGTGCCGACGCACCAAGAGTTCACCGCCCATCAGGGTACCCATGAGCAGGTAGGAAATGCAGCCATTGTAAAGGGCCCACAGGTCACGGTAATCAAGGATCACCGTCATCAGCGAAATGCTGGCATTAATTATGCAGAAAAGCATCCACACAATTGTTACCTTTCGGGTATATTCTATTCCTTTTGGCTCAAGATCTGGCGTCATTAATCGTGCAAAACGTTCAATCATGCTAGGTGGATAGGCCAAGGTATAGCTAAACAGACTGGCAGCGGCCAGGCTCATAACAATGGGATACAGGAAAGGGGCGAGTTCTGGATTCCAGCGGTAAAGCAGCATCATGACTGCGGTGACGCAGCTGCATAAAATCACAGAGCTTTTTTCCAGAAAGCTTATACTTCCTCTCTTAGTCAGTAAAGGGAGACCGGCTCGCAAAATAAGCATCCCGAGCATGCCACTCATCAAGGTGGTTGCTGAAATCTTACCTTCGCCCCAATAGATAACCAGAGGATAGCCGATAGATAAGGCAGCAGCGAGCATGCCTATAAGTCTATTATTTATGAATGAGCGCATAAACTTTCTCTACGACATCGCCGACAGTTCGAACTTCTTTAAAATCAGCAGGAGCAATTTTTTGCTTGGTGATTTCTTGCAGTTTTACAATAAGGTCCACCGCATCAATACTATCGAGATTCAGCTCTTCATAAAGTTTAGAGTCTAAGGTGATCGCCTCTTTAGACACTTCAAAGTATTCTTCCAAATATGTTGATAGTTCTGCTAAAATATCTTCTCTGGTCATATTAATTTCCTCCTTTGATCTGACTAATAAATTCTACAAGTGTGTTGACGGAGTAGAAATGAGCTTTTAGATCCTCATTTTGGGTGCTGATCTTAAGCTGATATTTCTTTTGAAGAGCCATACCCAATTCTAAAGCGTCAATGGAATCCAATCCCAATCCTTCGCCAAACAAAGGATCATTACTGTCAATATCGTCAACTGTTAAATCTTCAAGATTTAAGCTGTCAATAATTAACTGTTTGACTTCAGTTTCTAAATTATTCATATCCTAAATACCTATTATAATAGTGTTGAATATCGCGCATGAGCGCTCTTACTCTCAAGGAACGAGGCGCGTCCCCTTGGTAATCACTGATGAGGAACAACTTTCCAATGTGAGCTTTAAAATTAATGCGTCGCGGCGGGATGTGATACCACTTTTCTGACTTTGTCAGTGAAACCGGCTCGCAACCTAAAAGAATCGTTTGAATGTTCACATCAGCAGCTAATGCTAGATTCCCTAAGCCGCGCCGCATATGGATAGGGTGGCCAGGAATTGACCGGGTTCCTTCTGGGAAAATAATAATATTCTCTCCCTGGTCAAGCTGCTCCTTGCAGTCCTTTAAAAATCTTTCAGGATCAATATCATTACGAATATAACCTGCAGACCGGACCACACCGCCGATAAGCGGATTCCGCCACAGCTCATTTTTAACCACACATTGGACATTTTTAAGCTTGGACATCAGGATCACCACATCCAATAAACTGGGGTGATTGCAGATCACTAGGGTGCCTTTGAGGCCACGCAACTCTTCCAAGCTGCGAGCCTCAACTTTTATAACTCCTAGAATTTCTAAAGTTTTTAAATAACCCCTAAAAATATAGCAGATTAATGAGCGTACGCGTGCCCGCCGCTGCGTACTGCCTCTGCTCAGGACTCTGATCATTTGAAATAGAGTCAGACAAAGTAGAAGTCCGCCTAGGCCGAAAAGAGAAAAACCAATCGCTGTGCCAATTAAGCGCTTTATGTAATCAATTCTAAGTTTAAATTTGTTCCACATGGATTGCCCCACCGGGCACATGCAATGAAAAACTATTTTCATTGCTCTGAATAAAATTCAGGAATGAAAAGGCTCCCCCAGCCTGCCCCTCGAAAAATGCTGCACTGTCTCGAATAAAATTTATCTTAAAGGCACGAGACTTCTCTTTAAAATCAGCTTGCCCTTTATCACTCTTAAGAATAATGATTGTGCAGATTTCTGATTCATTATTCTTATAAATACTATTATAGTGCGACGGAAGCGGCGCATCATAATATATATAGCCAACGGTGCTATTCTTATCTTTCTGTAACGCCAAGGCTTCAAGCAAGCCTGTCTCAAAGCTTAAGGCGCCGCCTGATAAAGATGTCTGCAT
This sequence comes from Candidatus Odyssella thessalonicensis L13, assembly GCF_000190415.1. Taxonomy (GTDB): domain Bacteria; phylum Pseudomonadota; class Alphaproteobacteria; order Paracaedibacterales; family Paracaedibacteraceae; genus Paracaedibacter; species Paracaedibacter thessalonicensis. The sequence continues at coordinate 552,863 of NZ_AEWF01000001.1, read as the reverse complement.
CTGGGTGTTTCCAGTCGCAATTGAAAACATTCCCATAATTGCATTGTGTACTGACATACTAAAATCTGTTGGCGACAGTAACTCTTTTTGACTGAGCCCTGTTAAAAGGTTAGCCATACGGTCAGTATCTCCATGGCGCGACGACACCACCCAAGCAATATCTTTATTATCTAAAGACGCCAGGACCGCATAAAGCATAGTAATAGCGCGGCGTCCCAAAGAGGTTAAACGCCGACGCATAGAAGCAGGAATATCGCCAGAAGTTAGTTCCATTTCTGGCCATGTGCCCGAAACGTTGCCAACTTGCCAAAAACAACGGCATAGATAAGTATTGTTCACTTGCCCGTTAGGGGGAGAAACCTTATCTTGCTGATGCCTTGCGACTAATTGAGCTTTCAATCTCATTTTCTAAAAGTCTTACCCATTTATTATACTTAGGATGAATATTGCCATCTTTGTAATTTAAATTATAAGCATTCAAATTTACAATAGAGAAATAAGTATTAGTATAATTAATTTCAAGTACTGCGGTATGATTTCTTCTTTTAACATTACATACCATCTTATTATAGCTCTTCGGATGGCACTCCCATCCTCGGCGGGATGCTGTTTGGCTAATAATTGTCTCTATCTCATTTAACGATAACTTTTGAGCATAAGGCGGTAAGGGATGATGATCCACATTATAAAGAGGCTCATTATGTGAGCAAGCGGTTAAGCTAAGGACAAGCATTCCCGTTCCTAAAACTAGAGAAGGATAATTCATTTTATACTCCATAATATTTTCTTTAAAATTTTACTAATTTTTTATAATAATACTTACTGTTGACAGTAAACATTTTTAGAATATATTTTAAGGTAAATCAATGCATTAAATTTTTATGTTGTTAAAAGAAAATATACTCGCCATTGTAAATCTTCCCTCAACGGCGATCAAGGAGGTAGTAAAAAGCTATGCCAACATAGCTGATTTTTCTTACTGCCCATCGCTGCCTTATCGGTTTTCAGTTCAGGAGCGGCGTCTAGTCGCTTTATCGTTGGCACGTTGTCTTCTTTGTAATTTAAATATTCTCTCTTCTGCCCAGGTGAAAAAAGTTGAGGTCCGTAGACTGGCCTCTGGAAGTCCTTATCTGTTTTATGCAAAAGATAATAACTCTGTCGATTTACCTGCAATCAGTATCAGTCACTCGGGGCCATGGCTTGCCTGTTTACTTTCAAATCCCCAAGCGCCTGCCAGTATTGATTTGGAAGATTTAACAGTTTCCCGAGCTTATAATAATTTAGCTGATTATGCATTTTTTGAAAAAGAAAAGCGCTTTGTTTTCGAGCACGGCCAGATGGGCTTCTATAAATTGTGGACCGCTAAAGAAGCATTAGCAAAATGCCAGGGCAAAGGGTTAAGCAAGGCGCTGGCTATTGATCTAAGTCCTTATCTTGATGCCCTACACCCAAAGCTTGCCTTATTCATAGAATTTGAAGGTAACGGCTTCTTTCTCGAACAAAATCAGCTTAACGATGATCTGTTGTATACAGTGGCTCAGTCTAAGAATATGCCGATCAGGCTTTTAAGATTAGCTGACCTCGGTTAAGGCTAGCGGAAATGATAGCAATAAAAATGCTCCCCAAATAGCCTTAATGGTAAATCCTGACTCTAAATAAATATCTTTTTCAATAATCTAAAGAGTTGATCATTTGAAAATCGTTGTCCTGAAGACAGCATCAATATTTTTCAAATGTAATAATTTTCTTCTTGAATATTTTTGAATCGTTCCCATATCAGTTTTGTATTTTATTACGCATTTATATATGTGAGGCATGTTTAATGAACAAATTTACAAAAATATTAATGGTATCATCGGTCTTTTCGGGGATACAGACCCATGCCGCAATCAATGTCATGACAGATTCAATCAGGGTTGAGGAGGCTGATTTAACAGCATTACTTAGCTCTCCTGCAATCCAGAACGTTGAGGCATCAAGAAAAACGACCAATGACCTAACTGAAGATGGCTTCGTGGTCGTTGATGAACCAAATGATCTGAATAAAAGTGACTTTGAGGACTTCCAAGAAATTCATATGGTTTCTAAGGATCGTAGTAAGTTAATTGCTGATGCGGCTTTAATTGCTGATGCGGCTTATAACCATACTGACCTTGTGAGTCTTAAAGCGCAGCCTAATCGTGAACAATATCACCAGGATGCTCGTGAAAGATTAATTGCTGAAGGTAAAGAAGTCATCAGTTTCAATGCCACTATGCCCCGTAGAGAGGGGGCAGGTGAAGAACAGCTACCGGCAGGTTTAGTTACTTATTCTGTAGAAGATGGTCAACCCATAATCCGGCTTGCATATCATGGTACGGAAAATGATCGGGATTTAAGTACAGACCTCGATGCTTGGAAGAAATCCGATAAATCAATAATTGCTAATGGTTATATGCATGGCGGTTTCTATAAACGTTATATGCAAAGCCGGGAAGCTATGTTTGATGCCATCCAAATGATTCTTGATGCCCATAATCTAAGGGCGGACCAAGTAAACTTTGTGGTAACAGGTCACAGCTTAGGAGCAGCGTTAGGTACCATCGCCGCTGTTGATCTTAAGAAAACCATTACCGCCAAGGCTAGATTAGATCTGGTCACCTTCTCCTCACCACGAGTATTTGACGCCCACGGAGCCGCGGAAGCTGAGAGGGTACTGGCCGGAGGGCAAGTCTTACGTGTGTGGCGTGCTAATGATCCTATCGCAGCCGTCTCCCTGGGGACAGCGGTTGATGGAGGTTTTGCCACTGGGTTTAAGCATATTGGTACATCAATTAAATTGAATGGTGTGGTTGATTCTTTCTCGTTACAAAATCATTCCATGGGGACTATTCAGCAGGATGCACGCAGTCGTGAAGCTGTTGCCTTTGATACCAATCATAAAGGTTTCTGGGATCGAGCGAAAAGCGTTGGTAAAAAAATTAATCCCTTAAACTGGTGGTAAGCAATCTTCGAGCCCTTTCTTAGGGCTTGATGCTTTAGCAAGAAGATCGCTGGACTGTGTTACAGCAAAGGCGAGGGCGGCTTTAAAAGGTCGCCTTTATTTGTATGCTGGCGCTGGTTTCTGGTGGAGAGAAGGGATGCTGACACAGTATCCCATTTGTTTAATTTAAAAGTGGAATCGTTGAGCTTAAATGCGTTTGGGGCCATCGCAACTTCTTTTGTTAATTGAATCCCTTTTGGAGGAAGGGAACCCTTGGGATAAAATTAACAAATTGATTGACGAAAATTGGAATGATTTAAGTTAATTTTTACAATTCTTGGCTGGGAAGGGCAGCACGTTTCCTCCTTGTCTCTTAGGCTAGAAACATTTCATAAACGCTGGCTTACCGGAAATTTTCTTATACGGTAACTTGCTTCCCTTTCTTACCTTTACAGATGATTGCAAGTCCCTAAAAGCAATAATGTATTTTACAGCGACAGAAAATTCTTACTGGTGGATAGCATAAAACCATGATAAGTTTTAACAAAGTCTTAAATATTTAGGGCAGGATTATGAGTGTTATGCACCTAAGCGCAATAGCAGTTTTTGCGCCCTTATTAGGTTTTATTCTGTCGTCTCTAGGAATTCGTTATCTTGGAGATCGGTTTTCGCAATTTATCACATGCTTGTTGATGCTAATAGCTGCCGTTGCGGGGGCAACCTTATTTTACGAGGTTGTGTTTTTGCGCAAAGATACGGTGATTGAGCTATTGAGCTGGATTAATGTCGGAGAATTCCAAGCCAACTGGGGACTTAAGCTCGATACATTGAGTACCACCATGATTGGCGTTGTTAATACAGTATCATTATTAGTGCACATCTATTCTATCGGATATATGAGCCATGATAAATCAATCGCCCGGTTTATGAGCTATCTGAGCTTTTTTACCTTTACCATGTTGATGCTGGTCACCGCTCCTAACTTAGTCCAAATGTTTTTTGGATGGGAAGGCGTGGGTGTGGCTTCTTATCTGTTGATTGGGTTCTGGTATGAACGTCAAAGTGCCGGTGCCGCCGCAATGAAAGCCTTTATCGTTAACCGTGTTGGCGATGTGGGATTAGCTTTGGGAATTGCCACTGCCTTCTTGCTCACCGGCACAGTTGATTTTGATGGTGTTATCTCGACAGTAACTCAGATCGCTTCGGCTCAACGGCCTTCTCTTAACTTCTGGGGATACGAGTGTGATGCTATAAATTTGTTGGGCATCTTGTTATTCATTGGTGCCATGGGTAAATCAGCGCAATTAGGATTACATACCTGGCTTCCAGATGCTATGGAAGGTCCCACCCCTGTATCAGCATTAATTCACGCAGCCACCATGGTTACTGCCGGCGTATTTCTTGTCTGCCGTATGTCGCCAGTCTATGAAGTGGCTCCGGTTGCACGTGAAATGATTATTATTGTCGGCGCTTCTACGGCCTTCTTTGCTGCCAGCATTGCCTTAACTCAGACCGACATTAAACGGGTTATTGCTTATTCCACCTGTAGCCAGCTTGGGTACATGTTTTTTGCTGCAGGATGTTCGGCGTATGGGGCGGCTATGTTCCATCTGGTAACCCACGCTTTCTTCAAGGCTTTATTGTTCTTAGGTGCTGGCTCCGTCATTCATGCTATGTCTGATGAGCAAGATATTAATCGAATGGGCGGAATTTATAAGCTAATTCCCACCACTTACGTCCTCATGTGGATTGGGAGCTTGGCTTTAGCAGGGATTCCTTTGTTTGCCGGCTATTATTCCAAGGATGCCATTATTGAATCTGCCTACCTGACAGGAACTGGAGCCGGGGATTATGCTTTCTGGATAGGCCTCCTCGTTGCCTTCTTAACAGCGTTCTATTCTTGGCGTTTGTTACTCTTGGCTTTCCATGGCAGTCCTAAAGCCGATGATCGGGTTATGGCCCATGTTCATGAATCGCCATTTGTGATGCTATTGCCCTTATTTGTATTGTCTGTAGGCGCTATTTTTAGCGGCTATTTAGCTCATGATTGGTTTGTGGGGACTAAAATGGCAGAATTCTGGAATGGTGCGATTGCTTTACCTCACCATCACCATTCAAATTTACCGGCGTGGGTGGTGTATTCTCCTCTTGTAGCCGCTGTGTCTGGGATTGTTACAGCTTACCTTTTCTATAGTAAATCGCAGACTGTGCCCCAGCTTATAGCCTCAAAGCTTTCCGCTCTTTATACCTTTTCCTACCGTAAATGGTTCATCGATGAACTTTATAATGTTCTGTTTGTGAATCGTGCGTTTGGCATTGGTCAAATGCTCTGGCAAAAGGGTGATGTCGGATTTATCGACCGCTTAGGCCCCAATGGAATTAGCCGGGTCTCTTTGGGACTGTCACGGCTGGTAAGTTATTTGCAAACAGGCTACGTGTATCATTATGCATTTGCCATGATACTGGGGGTCTTATTATTATTGACATGGTACATAAAGGGCCAAATGGGGTAACGAATGTTAGAACAATTACCGATTTTATCACTGACAACCTTTTTCCCACTTTTTGGTGCACTGTTTATTCTGCTCATTAAGGGAGACGAGGCCACCATCGCTCGTAATTCTCGTCTGGTCGCTTTATGGTCGAGCATTTTGACCTTTGTGCTAAGTCTATTAATTTTTGTAGGCTTTGATCCCATGAAAACCGGCTACCAGTTTGTGGAGCACCGGACGTGGATAAAGGGAATGAATATCTCTTATCGGATTGGCGTTGATGGGTTTTCCATCCTCTTTATTTTGCTGTCAACCTTTTTAATGCCGCTGTGTATTCTCGCCAGCTGGGAAGCAATTCAAAGACGTGTCAGGGAGTATATGTTGGCATTTTTATTCCTTGAAACCCTGATGATCGGGATGTTTTGCGCTCTAGACTTAGTGCTGTTTTATGTCTTCTTTGAGGGTGTGTTAATCCCCATGTTCTTAATTATTGGAATCTGGGGCGGTGAGCGCCGCATCTATTCCAGCTTTAAATTCTTTCTCTATACTTTTCTAGGGTCAGTTTTTATGTTGTTGGCAATTATCGCAATTTATATGCAGGTAGGTACAACGGATCTGATGGGGGTCAGTAATCATACTTTTTCTGCATCCTTACAACATTGGTTATGGCTGGCATTTTTTGCCTCCTTTGCCGTAAAAATTCCCATGTGGCCTGTCCATACATGGTTACCTGATGCGCACGTTGAAGCGCCCACTGCCGGCTCAGTGATCTTGGCGGGTGTACTTTTGAAAATGGGTGGCTATGGCTTTTTACGGTTTTCTGTCCCCTTATTTCCTGAGGCAAGCTTAACCTTTGCCCCGTATGTTATGGCTTTAAGTGTGATCGCCGTAATTTATACGTCCTTGGTCGCCTTAGTGCAAAAGGATATGAAAAAACTGATTGCCTATTCGTCGGTAGCTCATATGGGCTTTGTCACCTTGGGGATCTTCGTGCTGACCTCCCAGGCGATCACAGGGGCGATGATACAAATGTTAAGCCACGGCTTGATTTCGGCTGCTCTCTTTTTATGTGTGGGTGTGGTCTACGATCGTCTCCATACGCGCGATATCAGCCGGTATGGCGGGGTCGCTGCTGTAATGCCGCTTTATGCTCTGTTTTTTATGCTGTTCACTTTAGCATCTGTGGGCTTGCCCGGGACCAGTGGCTTTGTTGGGGAGTTCCTCGTTATCTTAGGCACCTTTAAAATTAGTCCTGTATTTGCCACTCTCGCTGCAGTGGGCATGATTCTAGGGGCGGCCTATGGGTTGTGGCTCTATCGAAGAATTATTTTTGGTAAAATAGAGCATGCTGACGTTCAAGCTTTAAAAGACCTCAATTGGCGGGAAAGCACTTCATTTACCCTATTAGTTATTGCTGTAATCTGGATGGGGATTTACCCTAAAACATTTACCGATATCATTACTCCATCCGTAAATAATCTACTCTCTCAATATGAGCGTAAGCTTGCCATGCGAGAAAAAGTTATACAGTTAGCCTCCGCTAATTCAGTTAAATATGTGAGGGAATCATGATTGCATCCAGTTTAATGTACCTTCTGCCAGAGCTTTTCCTCACCCTGGGAAGCATGGGCTTACTCTTATACAGCGTATTGCGGCGCCAATTATCGGTCATCAATACAGTCAACATTGCTGCGATATTGCTGTTGTTTACTATTGGGATTTTGCTTCCTTCCTCGACCCACACGGTTTCTCTATTTTCTGGCCAATTGTCTAATGATATCTTTAGCCAGTATCTAAAAATTGCTATATTGGTCTGCTCAGTACTGGTGCTGATGAGTACCCGCTCTACTTTATACTCAGACCACATTTATCAGTCAGAATATCCTGTTCTCATCATACTGTCGCTGATAGGAATGATGATAATGGTATCCTCCACCGGGTATCTCAGCCTATTTATGGGGCTAGAGCTGCAAAGCTTATCTTTATATATTATTACTGCTTTAAAACGGGATGATGGCCGCTCGTCTGAGGCGGCAATAAAGTACTTTGCTTTAGGAGCGCTCTCAACTGGGATGTTATTGTATGGCATTTCCTTTGTCTATGGTTTAACAGGAAGTCTGATTTATGCAGATACTATGCAATTTCTTGCCTCCCAGCACAGCTCAAACTTGCCCATGTATGTGGCCTTTGCCTTTATCCTGGCGGGGGTAATCTTTAAGATATCAGCGGTACCATTCCATATGTGGACTCCGGACGTTTATGAAGGAACGCCTACCAGTATTACCACCTTCCTCGCCACTGTTCCTAAAATTGCTGCTTTTGGCATGATTATCCGGTTGTTAGTGGGGCCTTTTGCTGGGATAGCCATGAATTGGACAATGATTGTAATGGTTATCTCCATACTTTCTATGTCATTAGGAGCCTTTGCGGCTTTAAATCAGAAAAGTATTAAGCGACTTATTGCTTATAGTGCAGTTGGTAATGCAGGCTATGCCTTAATAGGATTAATAGCAGGGGGCCAGAGTGGGGCTCAAGCAACCCTAATTTATGTGCTGTTATATGTGGTGGCGACGCTTGGGTTCTTTACCTGCTTGGCCAACCTTTATCGGCGGGGCTTTCCGTGTGAAAATATTAATGATTTGGCGGGCATTAATCGCATTTATCCCGGCACTGCCTTCTTTATGACTTTTCTGTTGTTTTCTATGGCAGGAATTCCTCCTTTAGCGGGTTTCTTAGGAAAATTATATATATTTAATGAAGCGATTAAATCCGGCCACCATGTGTTAGCAATAATAGGTGTCTTAACCTCGGTGATTTCAGCCGCTTATTATTTGTGGCTCATTAAGGTTATTATGATGGATCCCATAGATACTCATAAATGGCAAGGGACAGAGGGATATAAACGGGATGCCGCGGCAACCCTGATCATCTTAGTTATTGCCGCCGCCTTAACCTTGTTCTTTATAAAGCCCAGCTTATTTATCCCATTAGCATCAGAGGCAGCAGCATCGCTGTTTGCAGGCCAATGACATACAAGTTTTTGAATTTTGAAAAGGTTGAAAGTACCAGCGATGAAGTCCGTAACGTTATCCTCAAAGATTCTTCACAGGATGTCGTTGTTATAGCTGATATGCAGACGCGGGGGCGGGGGCGTAGAGGCCGCCGTTGGTATTCGCCTCCCGGTAATTTATATTTCTCATTTTCTAAAACTCCAGCAATTAATCCTGCCGCATTAGGGCAAATCTCCTTAGTGACCGGGATCGCAGTTCACCATGTCATCTCTAAACTACTTCCCAGCTCAGCCCAGATTGCGCTAAAATGGCCCAATGATATATTGGTAAATAAAATGAAGTTAGGGGGCATCCTCATTGAAACTGAACAATTCCCTGGTCGCGAGTATGCGACATGCATCATCGGGATTGGCATCAATATTACCTCTTCTCCTGAAATGGTCGCTTTTCCTCCTTGTGCCTTGCGCGACTATATTAATGGATTGCCAGACAAAGATGAACTCGCCCGCAATATAATTGACGAGTTTAATCGTTGTTATAATGTATGGCTTTATGACGGATTTGAGAAACTACGCAGTGAATGGCTATCCCTATCTTACGGTTTAGGAAAGCCAGTTTCAGCGCGGGCAGAAAATGGCTTTGAAATTTATGGCCGCTTTTTGACCCTAAGTTCGGATGGTGCAGTTGTTATCTGTGACGATGATGGTAATGAGTATCTGGTGCGAAGTTCTGAGATTACCTATCTATAATGCCAGCCTGAGTGTGGGCAGCTTACAGAGTAATAGGGCTAAGTCTTTATTAAGAGGGCTCTGTGATCATCTTGGATATTTTAGTGCTACAACAGGTCTTCTTTAGGAAGGTGGTTCTTGATGCTTGGCTTTCAGGCATTGCCATTCACCTGCGCCTATTCTGACATATAAGGTAGTGGGTTGGTAGGCGTGCTCCTGGAAGTAGATAAGCACTTACTCATATAGTCACAGCAGAGCTTTTACTTGGCTACAAGCTACTTTTTGGAAATTCGCCTTTAGCTTATAAGACTATAATATAAGCTATATTAACTCGTTAAACAGCGATAGGCGCAGAGTAAAAACAAGCGATCGAATAAGGTCTTCTAGGTAAAATAGGCATTGATTTTCTTTTTTACAGACACCATATACCAGGTAGCTGTTGTAAGCCATGCCGAAATTAATAAGGTTTAACATGAAGAAGTCTATTTTAGCTTTGTTGCCTTTGCTGGCTAGTTTGCCTGGATGTATCCCTGGTGGTTTTTATCACCCTAATCAGTATTATATGGGAGACGATTTAACCTGGTATAATGCCTACCAGGACATTTTAGCCGACATACCTGATTATTCTTATGAAGCTGACTTTTACAGACCTCAGACAAAGAAAACTTGGAAGCGCAAGAAAATACATACAGATGTCGATGGATACAGTAACTTTCGAGAATTCTCAACCTCTGCGCCAGGTTATAATAGCTATAGCTCGCAATGGCATAGTTCCCAAGATGTAACGCAGACCATGAACTCTGAAAAGTTCTACATGTATTTTTAACCTTATATCCCGACTTGTTGCTGGTCTATACGTCTACTTTTCAAAGGACGAGGGCAACAGAAGCCGCAAGTAAAAGCAGAACGAAATTAATCTGAGTAGGTAAAAAGAGGACAAATAGCTACTCGCAGCTGCTACCACTTGGTACGAAAGAGCAAACTGCGAGAATGAAGGCTGGAATTGAGAGGGCTAAAAGTCCTTACAATAAGCGCTATCCCCTAAGAAGTTAGCCTATAGGTAACTCATCAGTATCAATATTTTGCACCATATCCTCAAAGAACTTAAAAATCTTAGAAGGCCAACTTTGAAAAGTTGCTGTGGGTTGCTTATCTTCAACAGCAACGCTTTCATCAGTGCACGCAGGAGGGGCAGACCTCCAGGAATTTTCGCTTGGATTTCCATAAATCCCATCCCATAGATCGCGGTAAGCTAGATCGCGGTAAGCTTTACGCTGGGGATTATACACTGTGCTTGAGCTGGTTAATGTGCTATCATTTATCTCTTTCCTAGGCGAGGACTCACTTTCTGATCTTGCAATATCCTCTTCAGTTGGGGCGTGCAGAAGTATGTCAGACGCGTGGGTCCTTCTAAAGTCTGCAGCGAGAGAGATATTTGTGAATGCACCAACCGTAATTGAGAGCAAGCAGAGATGTTTAATCATTTACGTTCTTCCTTTTTTAAAGTTGGATCAGCACACTTGCTGATTTCTTGTGACAGCTCAGATCAAGCTATAGCCTGTTAAATTGTAAAGGCTTTATATCACTGGAGCTAACCCCTAAGATCTGAGAGGGTGGTGAAAATTCTTACTTTTAAAAATTTCATAGGCTAAGGTTTAGTTTTTGTAATATTACCATTAATAACGTCTTTTTAATATATTATTTTATCAAAATTAGCAAAAATTTTATTGAGTTGCTTATCAATGCCATATCTAAGCCTTTGCCGTCAATGGGCCAGTTTTAGATTATTCAACCCGAGTAACACTTAAGACCACGGTTAAATTATTGAAAAACTGCTGTTAAGTAAAAAAAGCAGCTCATTCTAATTAAGAGTTTAAATTTGTGCTAGGGGCAAAAAATTAACCTTTAATTTCTTGAAAATTATTAAGGTGTACTTATAACTAAGGAGGCCTGCTTTGCAGGTTTTCTTATTATATAGGTTTCAAATGCTTAAATTTTATCTCTATAAATGCATTCTCGCTTTATCTCTTTCTGTCTTCTCAATAACTTCTACTCTGAGCAATGAGACGACTGCTACTAAACGACCTATTGAAGACACGCTAGTAAAGTCAGAGAACGAAGCTGAAAAACCAGCAGAAGCACTTCCTAAGAAAAAACAAAGAGCTGAAAAGAGGGAAGATGAAGAAGAAAGAGAGCCCACAGAGGAAGAGATAGAGTCTAAACCCTCTGATCCCATCCCTCTAGAAGGTTCCATTACAAAAGCTGCTGATATTGGGACGTGGGTGGGTGATAAAGAAAATGGCATAGCAAATTTTCAGTTAAGTTATCAAGGAACCCTAATCTCTGAAGAAATTAAGAAATGGCACCTAGAAATGGGAGCTCAGATTAAGAAAATCATGGCTAAACTTGATCCTCAAGTAGATACAACCAACTATCTTCGATCGAGAATTGATATCATATATAAGAAGGAGCAGTTATATGAAATAAGAGGAGCCTCAATTCCCATTTTATTTATAAGTGGGTACACTAATAAAAGCGCTCAGCTTGATGTTTTGGATCTACAAGAAAGGATAGCTTCTATAACAACTGACCCTTGTATCCCTATAGACAGCTATTTTGAGTGGCGGCATCTTTGGAAAGAAAATTATGAACCAATCCGAGATAAACTCAAGCCTCTCTTTACCAGAATCCCTGAACATGATTTAATAAGCTCTCAATTGATAAACGCAGAAAAAGATTCCCTAACCCAAAGCAGTTCACACGCTTTTCAGTTTTGGCTACATAGTGAAGAACCTTTAATATTGTATATGTTAGGAGAAGCTGCAACAAAGGCTGATGATAACCTTTTATCTCCTACATTTAGTGAAATAATACAGGGGATTAAACTTCCAGGCAATGTAGTACCAGAAGTATGTATATTAAGTGTAGTGTCTCGGAACGATTGTTGTGGCAATTGTAGAACTCTTCTTCTAGAAGCAATCGAGCACAAGAAATTCTTTCATGACCCTGTTTTAGAAGGATTAAAGTTTGAGAAAAGTACAGCTTTGACAAAAGTTATACTATATTCAGGTCTTGATGAATTTAAAATAAAAAGGCCGCATGAGAGTTACTTAGACGCAATTAGTTTACAGAAAGATGACAAGATTCATTTTTTAATGGCTGCAAATAAAGCAAATTTATAACAATAAAAGTTCTTATTAAGGGAGTTTTTAAAATGAAATATTTATCAACACCAATAGCAATTATGAGTATGTTCATGAATCTTAATACTGCATTCAGTTCAGACGATTTCATTTCATATTTAAATGAGCCTGATAAAAGCAACCGAATTGCAGAGGCTATATTTGAAAAAATAGGGCCTGACGCTAATATTAGAGATTTAACAGAAGAAGAAAAGGAGTGGCTTTATGAAACTAGACTTCTCAAAGAAGTAAAGGATATCCAAAAGCAAGGAGGGGGTGAGGAACAAGATTTATCCAGAAAATTAGGTGAATTAGCACTGTTGTATGCTTATAAAGGTCGAGAAGATCTAACTGACGCAATGCTTAGGCAGAAAGCTGATCTCGATTTAAGATCAGCTTTGATAGGTGATGGGGCTACGCTTGGAATATTTAAGAGCATGATTCAGAACAATAACTTAGAAGATAGATTCTTCCATACAATAATTGATTACTACCTAAAGGATCCTGATGCTTTTGAGGAGGGTAAATATAGCTATCTTGTTAAAGACGCAAGTTTTCAGGAGCATGTTTTATCCCTTTCTCAAGCTTACAAAAAGTCATTCCCGGAGACATTCAAAATCCGCAAGCAAGCTAATGAACCGGCTATCCTGGTAAGTGATCAATCTCTTCGCCTAGATTTGCTGCAAAGAATAAAAAAAGAAATAACCAATAGATATAACAATAGATCTATTAAGAAAAATTGAGATGAATAGAAGAGGGAGGATGGATCTGTGTCACTTCTCTTTCCCCTGGTAATCATCACCTTTTTTCTCTGATTTCCTTAAGTAATTCAGAGTGATTGCGCAGAATACGCAAAAGTGTGTTCATAGGTTAGCTATGCAGGACCTTACCTAATTTATAGCGCTGAAAAGGGCGCTCGCCGCTCCTTAAAAGTCTCTCTGCTGCCTCTTATTGAGAAATATGAAGATTTCTGCTATTTCCTGACTTTGCTGGGGCGTTAACGACTTATCAACATTACTTTTTCTTAGGCACTATTTGCGTTTATTTAAGAATTTGTTTTAAAAATTCCATGTAAAAAGAAAGATGACATAAGCAAGAATAAAAATATCATTTTATTAAGTTTCTTTACTATTAAACTTCTTCTTAAGGCCGATGAGTTGTGCCGGCACTTGGCCCAAGGACATAAATTGTTTTCAATTCAACTGAGAGCTTATTAGATCTAAAAAAATAGATCACTCAAGAAACGCTAACGAGCAGCCAGAAAATTACTAGAGAAAGTTCTTACAAATTCAAAGCCGAAGAAACAGATATAGGATGGCGTCTCCTACGGGATTCGAACCCGTGTTGCCGCCGTGAGAGGGCGGTGTCCTAGGCCTCTAGACGAAGGAGACATTATAGATATCATTTTATAGCGCTTTTTAAAGAATATAGCAAGCTAAATCTGTGGCCACCCCTGCAAAATAATCATAAGGTTCTAAAAAATAGGATTTCCCCATTAACTGACTATTAATTCCCATATAATCCCATTGCTTCCCATAAGAGCCCATGATATATAGATAAATTAGGGGGGCATGTGGCATTATTCATATCGACATTTACGAATAAGATAGACAAAAAAGGACGTGTGTCGATTCCTGCGCCTTTTCGTACCGTTTTAGCAGATCAAAGTTTTCAAGGAATAGTTTTATTTAGGTCCCTGACCCGCTGCATCATTGAAGGCTGTGGTTTTGATCGCTTAAAGCGTCTCAGTGAACAATTAGAAACGGGTGATTTTATGCCCAGTGCTCATCATGACTACACGGCAATGATGTTTGCTGAAGCCCGCATGTTATCTTTTGATGCTGAAGGGCGTGTCTCTATCCCTGAAGACTTACTCGCCCATGCCCAAATTAAAGAGCAAATCACTTTTGTGGGGCGGGGGCCTACCTTCGAGTTATGGTCACCTGACGCTTTTGCCCAAGATCATATTGACCGACGTCAGCGATTAATGGCGCAGCAAGGAGGGCAAGGCTAATGCATATTCCCGTGTTGTTAAAGGAAATGCAAGAGGCTCTGGCTATCCGAGACGGAGCTTTATATATCGATGCTACTTTCGGTGGGGGTGGTTACACTCGTGCCATTTTAGAGCAAGCCAATTGCCAAGTGATTGCTGTGGACCGTGATCCTGAGGCTATCCAGCGGGCGGAGCAATTAAAGGCTCAATATCCTGATCGTCTTTTTGTGTTTCAAGGTGTGTTTTCGGATCTGCCGAGCATAGTAGAAAAGGTACCCGTTGAAAAGGTAGATGGTGTTGTCTTTGATTTTGGCGTTTCCTCCTATCAAATTGATACGCCCGAAAGAGGGTTTTCCTTCCGCTTTGAGGGTCCCCTTGACATGCGCATGTCAGGCGAGGGGGAAAGTGCCGCAGATATCGTCAATACTTATTCTGAAGAAGATCTAGCTAATGTTATCTATACCTATGGTGAAGAGTACCGTTCTCGCCGGATCGCGCGCGCCATTGTCGAATTAAGAAAGGTTAAGCCTATTCAAACAACGTTAGAACTGGCAAACCTAATCAAATCAAGGGTTGGCGGGCGGCCTGATGCCCAACATCCCGCAACGTTAACTTTTCAAGCCTTGCGGATAAAAGTAAATAATGAGTTAATAGAAATTGAACGTGGTTTAAAGTTCGCTGAAGATTTTTTAAGTACTGATGGGCGATTAGTTGCAGTGACATTTCACTCTTTGGAAGACAGGGTTGTGAAGAGTTTCTTGCGACAGAAATCGGTGCGTAAACAAAAGCAGTCGAGGTTGTTGCCAGGGGAGAAAGTCCCATCTCCACCAAGTTTTCATGACCTCTACCCCAAAGGAATAGCGCCCTCAGAGACAGAAATCTCAGCGAACCCGCGATCCCGCTCTGCACGACTCCGTGCTGCTGTGCGCTTGCCTGCCCATAAGGATGGAGAGAGCCATGCGTAAGAGCACAGTTGGTGTCGGGTTGTTGACTGCTGTAATTGGTTTTGGATTATTTCAGCTGAAATATGAAGTGATGACATTAGAAAGTCAGTATCGCCAGTTAAACCGTGAGATTCGCTTAAGTGAAGAATCCATTTCTGTGTTAAGGGCAGAATGGGCCCACTTGACTAACCCTTCAGCCTTACAAAATATGGCCAGAAAGCATCTTGAGGTGGATACGGTAACCTCTAAACAACTTATCTCCTTTAAACGCTTAGCTAAGCCACGCGGGGGAGCTGCCCTTACGCCAGCCTCCATTATCCCAGCGCCCAGCTCGCCCGATTCAGAATTAGAAATGATTCTCGATGAAGCTATTAAAGAGATCTCTTATACGGCAGCTAAAAAAGGGAAGCGTTAAGAGTCATGAAGCGTTTTATCAGCCGACCTGCAGAGTTTCTTGCTTATCATTTGAACTCTTGGCAAAAATTAATGCATGACCATAAGATTTTGGAAGCCGCCCGCAATCGAACCTTAGCCATGGGCGGAATTTTCTTATTAGCATTTACCGTCATCGGTATACGCCTAGTTGACGTCATGATCTTACAAGGACATTCTCCTGAAACTGACTCAACAATTACCCGCGTGGAGCAGCTGTTATCAAAGCGGGCGGACATTATTGACCGTAATGGTGAAATACTGGCTACCCACTTGGTAACAGGTTCTGTCTATGCAAATCCAAAGGTTATTATTAACCCGGAAGAGGCTGCTCTTAAAATCCATAAGGTTATTCCCGAATTAAGCTATGAGACTTTATTGAAACGACTCAAATCTGAGCGTGGCTTTATTTGGATTGTTCGCCATATCTCCCCTAGGCTTCAAAATGAGATCAATAATTTAGGGATACCCGGTGTATACCTGCAAAGGGATGAACGGCGGGTGTATCCGCATGGTAATCTGGTCTCTCATGTCTTGGGGTACTGTGGTATTGATAACAATGGTTTAGGTGGCGTTGAGCAATACTTTGATGCGCGGCTTCGTAAAGATCCGGCGACGCCACTGCAGCTATCAATTGACATGCGCGTCCAGCACTTGGTGCGTGAAGAATTAGCCCAAGCCATTCAAACATTCTCGGCTGAGGGGGCGAATTGCATCGTAATGACCGGTGAAGGAGAAATCTTGGCGATGGTCTCCTTACCAGACTTTGATCCGAATTTACCGAATCAAAATTCTATTGAGGCTACCTTTAATCGGAATACCTTAGGCGTTTATGAGTGTGGTTCAACGTTTAAGATTTTTAACACCGCCATTGCTCTCGATAGTGGTCGCGCTAAAATTAATAGTATTTATGATGCTTCCACTCCTATAAAAGTTGGGTCTAAATCAATTACTGACTTTAAGGGGAAAAACCGTCCTTTAGAAGTCCGCGAAGTCTTTATCTATTCCTCCAATATAGGTTCTGCCAAGATGGCGCTCGATTTTGGAAGTCGTATCCAACGGGAATACTTCCAGAAATTGGGGTTATTGAAAACCCCGAAATTAGAGCTTCCTGAAATTGCCGCCCCGATGCTGCCTCAACAATGGTCTGAAGTTGCTACCATGACACTGTCATATGGCTATGGCATTGCCATCAGCCCAATAATGTTAGTGGAAGCTGTACGGGCGGTTATTAAGGGCTATCGCAAATATCCCGCGACTGTCCTTAAGCGTGTTGACGATGCGGCCTTAATTGCGCCTGAAGAGCACCGTATTGTATCTGATAAAACAGCAGCTGCTATTCGTGAATTAATGAGGCTCGTTGTCACCGAAGGAACAGCTAAAAAAGCTGACATTCCTGGCTATGAAGTGATTGGCAAAACGGGTACGGCCCACAAGAACCAAGGTAAGCGTGGCTATAACACCGACCGGATTACCTCATTTGTCGGCGCCTTTCCAAAAGATAATCCGCAATATATTGTGGCCGTATTTCTAGATAGTCCCAAGCCAACAAAGGAGACCTATGGTTATGCGACTGGAGGATGGAATGCCGCCCCGACAGCTGGAAAGATTATTGCACGTTTAGCATCACTAATGGGCGTGCAACCTACAGAAAATAGTGCTATAAGTGATGATTATGGCCTCATTCCCATTCGTCATACCCTTACGGACAGCTATGAAGATTAATGATATACTGCCTCATGTTTCTAATAATTCTACAGGTTTGCTAGATTTCAAGACGATTACCAATGATTCTCGCGTCATTACCGCAGGTGATGTATTCTTTGCCATTCCCTGTGATACAGTGGTGGAGCATATACGGTCATCCATCAAAAAGGGGGCAGTGGCCATTGTGCTAGACGCCTCCATTCATGATCAGATTGCCAAGGATTACCCCTCCCAAGTATTTTTACCGGTCAAGAATGTCCGGGAGGCGTTTTCTACCGCGGCTTCTCATTTATATCCACACCAGCCCACGTGTATATATGCGGTAACGGGGACAAATGGTAAAAGTTCAGTGATGACTTTTGTCCATCAGATTTTAGCGCAACTGGGCCGGCGCACGGCCAGTTTTGGGACCATTGGCCTAGAAGTCAGCGCTGATGCTCAAGTAGCCCCTTTTATTGCTATGCCAAAGCTAACAACACCTGATGCTTTATCTATGCACAAGTTACTGCATCAGTTAACCCAGCAGAGCATTACCGATTTCATTTTCGAGGCGTCAAGTCATGGGTTAGATCAATACCGTCTGCATCAAGTGCGGGTTAAAAGTGCTGGCTTTACCAATTTGACCCAAGATCACTTAGATTACCATAGCAACATGGAAGCCTATTTTAATGCCAAGGTTAGGCTCTTTACTGAGGTCTTAGAAGTAGAGGGAACAGCTACTGTCAATGTTGGCTGTCCTTATGGTAAATCATTAGCATTAATGTTGCGCCAGAAAGGTATCTCAGTTATTACCTATGCTGTGGGCACGACCGCAGATTTAGCGGCTTCGAAAATACATCTTGAATCAGGCCGGATTAAATTTAACATTGCCTATGGCGAGAAGGATTATGGCCAGCATGAAATAGCAATAGCGGGAATTTTTCAGGTTGAAAATATTCTCTGTGCCCTGGGAATGGTGATGGGCATGGGATATCCCCTGGAAGATGTTCTAAAAACTCTACCCTATATTAAAAGTGCGCGTGGCCGCATGGAATTAGTTGGGCTTAAATCGGGCGCAGCAGCTGTGTATGTGGATTATGCCCATACGCCTGACGCTTTAATGCGGGCACTTCAGGCTTTAAGATTGCATGTCAAAGACGGCCATAAGCTGCATATGGTATTTGGCTGTGGCGGCAATAGAGATGCTCTCAAGCGCCCGCTAATGGGCAAAATTGCCAATGATTTTGCTGATGTTATTATTGTGACCGATGATAATCCTCGGTTTGAAGATCCTTCTTTTATTCGAGCGCAAATCCTGGCCAATTGTTCACGCGGACAGGATGTTGGCGATCGAGTAAAAGCAATTGAACAGGCCATAGCACAACTGAGTCCTGGAGATATCCTGCTTATTGCTGGAAAGGGCCATGAAACTGGCCAGATCATTAAGGATGAGGTTATCCCCTTTGATGATGTCCAGGTCGCTGCTTCAGCTTTACAAAAATATGAAGCTGCTAACAAATTATCTACCTTGTCTGTCAAGAGATGAGAATGCTTGAAAAATCGACTGGAAATGAGTAGTTTTGTAGGGGAGATCCACATAGATCCCATCTACATATCTACGAAAAAATCTTACTTTTAAAGGCTACGACTATGCTTATTCATAATCCGTCTCACCATCATCATCATGATGGTTGCTGTGATCACGATCATGACGATGAAGAGGTTGATGCAACGACAATTATTCTTCACGGCCTTGAAGGCTTTGAAGGAATGCGTGCAGCAGGCAAGCTTGCGGCACAAACATTAGATTATATAGCTCCCTTCGTTAAAATTGGCGTCACCACCGAAGAATTAGACAAGCTTTGTCATGATTACATCCTTCAGCATGGCGCTATTCCGGCACCATTGGGCTATCGTGGCTATCCCAAGTCTATCTGTACTTCTATTAACCATGTAGTCTGTCATGGTATTCCAGGCTCCCGTAAATTAATGGATGGCGATATCCTTAATATTGACGTTACCGTCATCCTTAATGGTTGGTATGGGGATACCAGCCGTATGTTTTCTGTCGGTAAAGTCGGGCTGCGAGCTCGTAAGCTCATCGATGCTACCTATGAAGCAATGATGCGCGGCATTGAAGTGGTGCGTCCTGGGGCCACTCTAGGTGATATCGGCCATGTGATTCAAACTTATGCTGAAAAACAAGGATTTTCTGTGGTGCGGGATTTTTGTGGCCATGGGATTGGTCAGATTTTTCATTGTGCACCCAATGTGTTACATTACGGCAAGCCTGGTCAGGGATTAGAGTTAAAAGAGGGAATGTTTTTTACCATTGAACCAATGATTAACGCTGGGAATTGGCAAGTGAAGCTTTTGGAAGATGGGTGGACAGCGGTAACCCGAGACAAATCCCTATCTGCCCAATTTGAGCATTCAATTGCGGTGACCAAGGATGGTTATGAAATCTTTACCCTCTCCGGAAACTAAGGCTAAGCCTCATTATCAAGGGCATCGGCAACGGCTGAAAGATAGATTTGCCAGTGCCGGTGCAGCTGCCTTTGCTGATTACGAATTGTTAGAATTATTTCTCTTTCAAATTGTCCCACGCACTGATACTAAACCTCTTGCGAAAGCATTATTGGAAAAGTTTGGCTGCCTTTCGGCTATTTTTGGAGCGCCCGATCATTTGCTTAAAGATGTAAAAGGGGTGGGTGACTCTGTCATTCATGCTTTTAAACTTCATCATGCCCTCTATAGCCGAGCCTTACAAAAAGAGATTCATGGTAAATGTGTTTTACAAAGTTGGCAGCAAGTAATCGATTATTGTGGCTTCACTATGTCCGATGAAATGCGCGAGCAATTAAGAGTCCTTTACTTAGATCAGAAAAATCAGATTATATGTGATGAGATTCAGCAGACTGGAACTGTTAATCACACCCCTATTTATCCGCGCGAGGTCATGAAGCGTGGCTTTGAAGTTGGCGCTTCTGCTTTGATTTTAGTACATAATCACCCCTCAGGTGATCCGACGCCTTCTCGCGATGATATTGACCTAACCTTAAAAATTCAACGCATTGGCACCGATTTAGGCATTAAACTGCATGACCATATCATCATTGGCAAGGGAAAGCATTGTTCCTTCAAAGCCTTAGGGATTATTTAGAAGACCTTCTTTGTTTTGGCTTTTTTAGCTCTTTTCTTCCCGGCATCATTTGAAGGTATTTAAAGCAAGCTGGGTAATGGTTTTTTCGGGTCGGTTCCTTTATAAATCTGAGAACTTATAAACAAACCATTACTCTTACTTATATAAGGTGCTGTCCTTCTTGGAGGACAAATAATTTAATCTCGACACTACCAAAAAGAATTATATCTCTTTTATTTATAACCTTGAACTTTGTTAAATAAGGCCCATATAAGAATAAATTCCCTAAGTATAAAATTCTGCTATTATAATCATTTTAGGAGACGTCTATGCCTTTTCTAAGAACCTTGCTGGCCCTATCTTTTACTGTATTTTATTGCAAAGGTATGGAGCCTCCTAAGGAAGATAAAGCTAGTAACTGTCAAATTGGTGGAAACCAGCCAAATTTAACAGTTGCAGAAGCTAAAGATTTAATGCAGAAGATTATTAATCTGGATGAAAAGCGATCACCATTCCTTATAGCTGGTTTATGCAGAAAATTATACAAAAGCGATCTTCTTATTCCATATGAGGAGAATATTCTTTATAAATACATGATATCACTTAAATGGATTAACTTGCATTTTACAGAAACCTTAGACAAGCGAGAAAAGGTCTGTGAGCTTTATGAAGAACTTCTTGATTTCCTTCCCCGTTTCCTACCACAGCACAATAAATCCGTACAAGGATTAAAAGAAAGCACACAATTTCTGTTTGATAGCTGTGTGAAGGATTTTGGCAGTGCGCTTCATATTTATTTAGAACAATTATGGGATCAGAAGAATTACCAGGAAGCTGTAAGGTTCCTAGAGTCTCATCAATCTCGCTATGGCCAGCAATACTTGAAAAGAATTACCCAGACGGCCTACCTAATCTCCCCTATTTATACTCGATACACGCAAACTTTAATGGAAGAGGGGAAAAATCAAGAAGCCATAGCTTCTTGCCGTAAGGCTCTCAAGTTTTGTATTGATAGAAGTCAGCTTCCTTTAATATCTTTAAATTTTTTATATTCTTATGAGAAACTTATTGAAGAAGAACTCAATCAAAGTCAGCCAGATTTAGAAAAGATTACAGGCTATTACCGGAAAGCTTTAAAGGCCGGTAAGCACGGCTATAAAGTACGTCCTTCTGATAGAGATTTATCCCAATTCCTTTTAGAAACTTATGAATTCTTTATAGGATTTCTATTTAATACTTCTCAGAGTTTGCAACAGGTTGGAAAAATAATTGATGAATACGAGCACGAAGCTAAGACAGCAGTCACTATACATCCCTACTTAAAAGGACACATTGTTAATGCCTGTTTATTTAGAGCCGCTATGCTCGTCGTCAATAATGCTCCTAATCAAGCTATAAGACTTATCAAGAAGAGTAGGGCTATGCTGACTGAAAAAGAAGTTACTACAATAATTAATATTGTCTCGCTTTATGATCATGCTGCACAAGCATATTATCGCCTGGGTAATTATGCTAAGGCAAGGCAAGCTTGTCTAGATGCTTTTGCAATGATTACTCTATTAAAAGATGAAGTGGAGGCTGAGGCATTAAAGGTTAAGCTAGCTTTTACTTTACACGATTTAAAGGAATTTAAAGAGTTGTCAGCCATTTTAGAGGATATTATTAAAACAGCAACTTTTAAGGATAAACCGGAACTGATATCTTATTTTAAGCAATGGTTATTCTCAACATATGTAAATCTTGCGTTGCAAGGTGAAGGGGCTCAAAGATATGAGTGCCTGCTACAGATGTTAATTGCTACTGAAGAACAAGATGCTTCTACCTCCTTTTTAATCTCATATCTTAGAGCCCGAGTCGCTTTTGAGGAAGACGATGAAGTTAAAGCAGCGTCCCATATCGAAGCAATTAAGTCTTCTACCGTACAAACAGTGGAAGATGAGATTGATTTATCGCCATCTGAGGAAGAACCAACCAGCAGTATGGTTGGCAGAGCAGAGGAAGACTCGGAAAAATTAACGCCCCCTCTTAAGAACCATGACCAATTTAATATCAAAGCGTACTTTTCGAAAAAATGGACTAAACTTGGAGTAAATGTTTTCGCTCCAACTGCTAAAGATCAGGAGAAGGGTAAGGAAGAAGCTGACGACATAGAGGCGCCAGTGGAGATCAAACGTACTGCTCATTTCAAGACCTTTGAGGATTTGTGGAGTAAGAAGTGTCAGATCCCCTTAAGGAAAATTGAGGCCATGCTTGCAGCTTTGGGGGTTGAGATTAGTGGCTCCTTGGATGGCTCAAAGCGTGAGTATATTAAAGGTAAGTTTCGTATAACTATGGATGCAGTCCATCATGGCCCAACCCAGCAAGGTCGCCAGCAGCTTTTCCGTAATTTCCTTGAACAAGCCCATCTATCGCCAGGCAATGTAATATTGAGAGGCCAAGGTAAAGAGCGAACTGAGAAAGCAAGGGGGAAGGGCTGATAAGTGTCTTTATCAATAATATTATTGGAGAGGCAAAGCTTTTCAAGGTAACTATAAAACTTTAATTAAAACAAGGAATCCCTATTAAGTTAGGTCAGGGGGGATCTGACTAATTAATAGGGATTAAACTGAACTATATCATTCCTTTTCTTTTACGGTAGCGTAAAATTTTTGCAAAAACTTAACTATAAAAAAGATTCTATTTGAGGTTTATTTATGGAAAAGATTAAAAATAATTGATTACCATGAGCACATTAAATTCCACTAAAAAGAAATCTTTTGCTCTTATTCAGATTGGCGCTTTTCTCGAATATTTTGATCTTTATCTTTATATTCATATGGCTGTCCTTCTAAATGATCTATTTTTTCCCAAAACAGATCCCTATACCGCCTCGTTGTTGGCTGCTTTTACCTTTTCTTCAACCTATATCCTCCGTCCTATTGGGGCGCTGGTATTTGGCTATTTAGGGGATAATTATGGTCGTAAATCGACAATTATCATCACCACTTCATTGATGGCATTTTGTTCGTTTATGATTGCCTCATTGCCAACTTATGAAAAAATTGGCATCACTGCCTCAATTGTGATGATTTTATGTCGGATGCTGCAGGGATTCTCATCAATCGGTGAATTTATCGGCGCTCTAACGTATGTGGCCGAGTCTACTAAGCCGCCTCATTCCTATTTTTATACCAGCCTTGTCGCGTTTTTTACAGGATTAGGCAGTACCTTCGCCTTACTGGTTGGTTCTGTTTTTCTGATGATTGATCAAGCAGAGGGATGGCGGACCGCTTTCTTTTTTGGTGCAGCGATTGCTGTTGTCGGTTCCGTGGCCAGGACTCAGTTAAGAGAGACGCCGGAATTCTTACAGGAAAAGAAGCAAAAGTTAGATCAGCCCCCTAAACTGAGAGAGTTATTGCCCAATACCCAGACCAAAAAATATTTTCTATGTTACTTGGGGGTAGAATGCTTGCGCCCGCTTTACTTCTATTTCAGCTTTATCTACTTAGGCCAGTTTTTACGCAATAACTTTGGCTATAGTGCCGCCGAAGTCATCCAACATAATCTTTTTATCTCGGCAGTGGAAGCTTTGGCAATCTTGATGTATGGTCGTTTGGCATTGAAGGTTTACCCGTTAAACATTTTAAAAGTCCGGGGTTTATTATTTTTAGCTTTCGCTCTGTTCTTACCAACACTTATTGGCAATGCAGCTAATCCTTTCCAATTATTTTTGATACAGTGTGGCTTATTAGTCTTAGGTGAGGGGGTCACCCCTGCACATGCGCTTTTCTTAAAAGCATTTCCTACTATTGGGCGCTATACTCAAGCAGCTCTAGCCTATGCCACCTCCCGTATCGTCACCACAGTCCTTACCTCCTATGGTTGTGTATTTATCGGAGAATATCTTGGCATAGAGGGAATTACCGGTTTCTTGATTCTGGCGATCCTTATACATTTGACATCAATCTATCAATTCAGTAAGCATCATGCGGTTGAATCCCAGTCTTCCGCCCCTCTGAGAAGAGTAGCATAACAAACTGCTCCTTTCCCAGCTTGACTCAGGACGGATATCGCCGTAGCAGATTGTGCGCGGTATAGAAAGAGACAAAATAGCCAAAGGATATAAGCGAACGAATCGGTAACATGACCTCATTTTAAGAGGGGGGGATTTATTAGGTAAGCTATCATTCCCTTTGAATTCTAGGAAGTTCACTGTGAAGAAAAGCAAACTGCTCTTGCCGCTGGTGATGAATGCTTCTGGAATAGGTGGTGCGCCGTTACATGCCTTGTAGAAAGCGGCCTATGAAAATTAATTAGAGTTTTATAAGGGTGGCCCGTTGTCTAAGAGGACAAGCTTTCAAGGGCAGCTCTGTTTAAGGAGTTACTTTATTTATCATACTTGCTTTTAGATGATTGGGGTGGATGTGAGACATATTCATCTGAAGTATAAAGGTTTATTTTACCCGCACTGCCCGAAAATAGACCAGAGCCATCTTTCATAGCATTAGGTTCCGGAAGAGACTCTGGCTGGTAGGGACCAGAACATGCTGTTAAAATAAACGGAAGGATCAATAAGAATTTAGAATTTAACACGGGTACCTGCCACAATAACAATAGCGTCTTTATAAGAACTCAAAGGTTGCTGGAACGTGTATTGACGTGCCACGAAATAAACTTCAGTGCCTGCAGAATCAAAATTCTGAACAATTGTAAGAGCATAGCTTTTAGCTTTTTCATTGTTGCTGATGTAGTAATCTGTTTCACCCAAAGCATTGGCGCGTGAGTAACCAAAATCAATGGCAAAAGCTGTATTACCGCAATTAATAAATTTAGCCTGATATCCTGCTTTAACAAACCAGAAGGTAGCGTCCCTACGTTTTAGGTAGCGTTGAACGGTAGAAGATAGCGCTGTTTTGATTTTATAATGTTCAATACCACCGGCCGCGCCAAAGCTGAAACCCGCATTATAGATGCCAAAAGATCCATTATAAGTATGGCGGCGTCTTGATTGGGTGATCGTGCCGTTTGTAGCTGTTGTAAAGGGTTGATAAGCGTGGGCCACTGCAACACCGACTTTCGTTTTACCAAAGGTAGCAGCATACTTTATGCTCTGGTCAGATTGATCAGTGTTCGTATGGGTGAAGCCCAAAACTAAACCACCCATGGACGGAGAATCATACCGAATGCGGTTGGCCCGTTGAAGGCCATCCATGTTACGAAAGGCATCCGAAGCAACTCTTTGGCTGGCAGCAGTATGACGGGTTTTGTTATAAAATCTGAAGCCCCCTAAGTTATTACCCCCTTCTGAAGCATTACTGACAACGGAGGTTCCCGAAAAGTCCACTTCAGAGGTTCCATCGCTCGAGGTATGGCCTTTACCGACATATAGGGTTCCAAACTTTTCGTGTTTAAAGACTCCTTCGATCCGACGGTTACGTATTGTCGGGGCAGTATCGGCGAATGTTGATCCGACAGCGGCGTTGCCAATATCTACATCTGAGGCAAAAGATTGAACCGCATCAGAAAGTTCTGTTTCAACAACAGCCTGTACTTGAAACTGCGGATTAATATGTGCCGTTCCAGTCATATTAAAGCGGCTCGAGCTAGCTGTGGCATCTAAATGTTCTAAGCGCTTCCTTTTACCATTGGTACGATAAGCCGCTAGACGGTTAATCTGGCCACTTAAAGCAACTGAACTTTTTGGATTGCCTGAGGCGACGAAGGGTTTAGGAAGTTTCCCTGCAGCAAGATCTTTTTTATTGACGAGCACTGCAGCAGTTTCTAGTTTTCTAACTCTTTCTTCAAGATCAGAGACCTTATTGTGGCTTCCAAAGCCTGACGGGTGAGCCCTTGACGGGGAAGCGTGAGCTTTTGGACTAGAAGCTCTAGGTTTGGCTTTCTTTGCCTTTAACACTTTACTCTTGTGTTGAACTGGCCTGGCTTTCTTTTTGCATTTTTTTGCTTCTGCGGCAAAAGGTACGCAGATGGTAGCTGTAATTAGGAGATATTTAATAAATTTACTCATAAAAAACGCCAGGTAAAACGCATATATATATAAATTTATTAAAAATTACCCAATTTAGCAAATCTATTAAAAAATAGTTAACGTGAATTCTTTCGATAAAAATTCGAAAACAGCTAAAAGACCCATTGCTTCGCCTCCTTCCGGCTTGCCAGGAGCCGAGGCGAGATTCCAAGCCATATGATCGATATGCAGCCAATCAATAGAGGGAGTAATAAATTTTTCTAGAAACAAGGCCGCCGTTATCGCCCCACCATAGGAGGACTTTCCCGTGCTACTTAAATCCGCAACAGAGGACTTTAAATATTTCTCATAAGGTCTATGGAGAGGCATTAACCATAAGGGATCATTAATTTGATTAGCACAGCTCAGTAATTTATTGGCAATATCTAAGTTATTACTGAATAAAGCCGGTAATTCCGTTCCTAAAGCTATCCGTGCCGCACCGGTTAAAGTGGCAAAGTCAATAATAAGATGGGGGGTGTCCTGGCAAGCCTCATATAAAGCATCAGCTAGAATAAGTCGCCCTTCCGCATCAGTATTACCGACTTCAACGGTTAAACCCTTGCGCGTTCGGATAATGTCAAGAGGATGCATCGCATTGCTACTGATTGCATTTTCAACGGCAGGGATCAGTAAGCGTAGGTGTAAAGGAAGATTCAACCTTATAATCATACAGGCTAAGGCGAGAGCGTGAGCGGCGCCACCCATATCTTTTTTCATAGTCAACATAGCCGCAGAAGGCTTAATATCTAATCCTCCGGAATCAAAACATACGCCTTTACCGACAATTGTAACTGTTCTCAATGGATTAGGATGGGACCAACGAATGTCAATTAACCGCGGGGCGACCGCAGCTGCCTGTCCGACCGTGTGAATGGCTGGAAATTCTTTCTCTAAGGTTTCGCCAGTTACTATTGTGCACGTAGCACCGTTCTCAGCGGCAACATTGCTGGCTATCTCCGCTAACTTTGCGGGGGTCAAAGCGTTGGCAGGCATATTAATTAGATCTCTGACTAGGGCGATCGCTTCATACGCAACGGTTACCCATTGCTGATCTACAGATTCAGGCCATACCAATTGCGCCTTAACAGCAGCATCATTCTCTTTATAATGGGTAAATTGATAAGAAGACAATGCCCAAGCCAAACACGCTTGCTGTTTATCTAAGTCACCCCAATCCGCAACTGTATAGACGCCTTGTGGTAGTTGCTGGGCAATTCTAGCAAACTGGCCCGTTGACCCATCACTGCCGTAGAGGACCTCTTTTATCTGTCCGTTTTCGCTGGGTATTGAGAGCATTTGGCCTGGAACCGCTGTAAATTGATGCTGCTGAATCCAAGTCTGGACCCACTCAGGTTTGCTATTAAAGATATCCTCTAGAATTTTAGGGGTACATAGAACCAGATTAATTGCAGCGGCTGAGGCAGAAGTAAATAAATTTTCTAGCATTTCCATGGACTAATATAAGAAATTTTATATTATTGTGAAGCTCCTTTAAGAGTTTGTCATGTGTTTTATAGATGCTTAGAGAATTTCTAGTAAATTTTAATTCTAGGCGTGGCTGGCCTGGATCCCCTCATTTCCTGCCTCTTCACCATTTACGCCAGTGCTACCCAAAATGTTATTAAGAAACCAGATCGAGGGCCCTAAAGAGGCGAAACAAAATAAAAATAGCACAGGCCAGGAAATCTCGTCTGCTAACCAACCCGCTAAGGCGGAGGTTCCCACACGGCATAGAGATCCGAAAGAATAGAGTAAGGTAAAGTGAGAGGCGGTATGGGGCTGACAGCAGAAACCGGATAAAAGGGCAATAAATATGGTTGAAGTCATCCCTGAGCATAAGCTCTCAGATCCAACTGTGATCATTAAAATATAGGGATCATAGCCACTAAAACTTTGAATGGTAAACATTAAGGCACACGATGCCTGCAAAGAGGCACACATGACTGCAGCTTGATAGATGCCCAGACGTTGCACCATGATCCCACCTAGCAGTCCACCGACAACCATTAAGGTAATCCCGAAGACTTTGGAAACGTTAGCAAATTCAACCTTGCTGAAGCCAAGATCACACAGAAACGGGGCGCTCATCGAATTTAAAACCGTATCGGTCATTTTGAAAAAAAAGATGAAGCCAAGAATCAACCATAATTTATCTTTATGGCCGAATTGGTTAAGTGGCAAAATGAAGTAAGACCCTAAACGTTTGAAAAAATTCTGTTGTCGTTTAGAAAAGTCAGTTTTCACCAGGTTACTTGATGCGGGTTCAGGGATAATAAATGTTAGTCCAATTGAGAAAAAGCTTAAGATAGCCATAATATGATAGGCCGCTTGCCACGACAGAATATGGGCAAGATAAAGAGCGCCGGCGCCGGAAACCAACATGCCGAAGCGAAAGCCAATGGTCTCAAAGGCAGCAGCTGTCCCACAGTTCTGAGTGGAAATTGTCTCAATGCGATAAGCATCGATAATTATGTCTTGTGTCGCCGAGAAGAAGGCCACAAGAGTAGCGGTAAATCCCAGAATGATCAGGCTCTTAGTCGGACTACACAGGCCCATGGTAAAAAGGCTGAGGGTTAGCAATACTTGGGAGATCAGCAACCAAGAGCGGCGCTTGCCCATTCGTGGTGTTAAAAAGGGAATAGTGATATGATCCAGGAGTGGAGCCCAAGCAAATTTAAAACTGTAGGGCAAGCTGACAGCCATAAAAAGGCCAATAGCCGTGTTACTGGCCCCCTGTTCGGCTAGCCAATAGCTGAGGGTGGATAAAGTTAAGAGAAAGGGTAGCCCACTCACAAAACCGAGAGCAAGTATACGTATAATAGTCGTATCTACGGATTTTAGCATTGTTGCGATCATGTTATTTGGGAGAAGTTTATTTATTCTAATCAAGATAACCTAGCTGGACGCTTGTGAAAACAATTATACAACCTTTATCATAAGACTCCTAAGAAAAAGTAAACAGATGCTTATTTTACTAGGGGCAAATCTTCCCAGCGGGTCGTATAGGCCGGTGACACCCTTTGCTTGCGATCCTTCCAGTGAAGATTAAGGCCGCACGAGCCATGCACAATGGTACTCTTGCCAAAGCGATGGTTAATACTATCCATTGCTTTACTTAGATTAAGCGTTTTTTCTTCCTGTTGAGGGGTTAACGACGATGTAAAGAGGTCAAGTTGGATAGTGTCTAATGCACTGAAATCCATCAACATGACGCCGGCCTTATAATATTTATAGCCTGGCTCAAAAATTTGCTCCAGGATTTTACAGGCGGCGGTGGTCAAAGATAGGTTATCATAGACCGGAAAGGGAAGAGTGAGGGAGCCGGTGCGATATACCTGGGGATCTTGAGGACGAAATTTGTTGGTCCGCAAGTAGACCATTAAGGTGCGGGTCCGTTGCTGGGTTTTCCGTAATTTTTCGCCTGCTCGGGACGCGTAACCAGCGATGACTTGCTTTAATTCTTCTAAGGTGCTTATGGCGGTGGCAAAGCTTCGAGTTACTTGAATAGATTTCTTATTAGCAGCGACTTCCTCAATGTGGCGGCAAGGGATACCATGAAGCTCCATCCATAATCTTTCTCCGGTAACGGTATACTTTTGGCGCATCCAAGCTCGATCCACTTGGTATAGATCCCAAGCTGTGCGAATTCTGAGCCTTAATAAAGATTCAGTAATCTTGCGGCCGATTCCCCAGATTTCATTGACAGGAAGGTCCATTAAGGCGCTAATGACATCGGATTCGCTTTGCAGTAGACACACACCCTTATAAAGGGCATCCTTTTTCGCATAATAATTGGCTATTTTAGCCAAAGTTTTAGTCGACGCTATTCCCAGACTTGTCGGAATGCCAATATGTTGCTCGACTGTATGGCGTATTTTTTGGCCAAAGAGGATAATGTCCTCAATGCCAGCCAAGTCTAGAAATGCTTCATCAACTGAATAAATTTCAAGAGAAGGTACCAAGTTACCCAGGGTGTGCATCACCCGTACTGAAAGATCGCCGTATAATGAGAAGTTTGATGAAAAGAGAGTAATATTATGCTGCTCTACTAAGTGTTTAATCTTAAATAAAGGGACTCCCATTGGGATGCCCAGTGCTTTTACCTCATTAGAGCGAGCAATGACACAGCCGTCATTATTGGATAAAACAATGACGGGTTTATTCTTTAAATCGGGGCGAAAGACGCGCTCGCACGATACAAAAAAATTATTGCAGTCAATTAAGCCGATCATCTTAAACGCGGTGGATGACGGTGGTCACCACCCCCCAGATACTGAAATCCATGTCAGATGCAATAATCAGAGGCTGGTAATCCGGATTTTCGGGGACGAGAATATATTGATTATTGGCAATCTTTAAGCGCTTTACCGTAAGCTCGCCGGCCACAACAGCGATGACAATATTACCATTTTTGGGTGGCAGCGAACGGTCAACAATCAGAATATCATCCGCATATATGCCAGCATTAATCATAGAATTGCCGGTAGCGCGGACAAAAAAGGTAGCCGAGGGATGCTTGATGAGATGCTCATTTAAATCTAGGGACGTTTCCACATAATCATCGGCGGGCGAAGGAAAGCCGGCCTGAATGCGACTGG
Source organism: Candidatus Odyssella thessalonicensis L13 (assembly GCF_000190415.1). Taxonomy (GTDB): domain Bacteria; phylum Pseudomonadota; class Alphaproteobacteria; order Paracaedibacterales; family Paracaedibacteraceae; genus Paracaedibacter; species Paracaedibacter thessalonicensis. Next base: position 521,686 of record NZ_AEWF01000001.1, on the reverse strand, counting down.
CATAAAGCGGTAAGCTTGAAAAGGCGGTTGGTTCTTGGTAAGACGCAATAATCTCAGCAGTCATTTTAACGCTTTTATCCATCCTTAAGCTTAAGTTTTTTCAGGAACCCATTCTTTTTCAACTGCATCTAGAGTTTTTGTCGCAATTCCTTGGCGTACAGCAGCTAATAATCGGTTCATAAAGTTAACATTATGTAGCGTAATTAGAGTATACGCCAACAGTTCTTGGGCTTTCAATAAATGATGTAAATAAGCCTTGCTATAATTCTGACAACTGTGACAAGTGCAATCAGGCTCAATGGGGCTATAATCTTGCTTATATTGACTATTGGTCAGAACAATATGTTCGCGGTTGGGCTTAGGGTTATGGCAGGGGCGCACTAAGGCTCCCCCATGACGCGCCAGGCGGGTGGGGTGGACACAATCAAAGGTGTCAATACCATGGCGAACGCCATTAAAGATGTCTTGGACACCACCGATGCCGAGCAGGTGAACCGGCCGATCTTCGCGTAGATTTTCCATCGTCATTGCGACCACATCATACATCTGTGATTTACTAGCGCCCAATGAGCCACCCACGGCATGACCGAAAAAATCTTGATTATTAACAAACTCGCATGCTTCTAGGCGTAAATCCTCGTAAACACCACCTTGCAGGATGCCGTATAATTTTTGTGTTCCATCATCATGACGGCGGAACTCTTCTAAACTACGAATTGCCCAACGGTGACTCATATGCATTGAGCGCGTTGTATAACGTTTATCCACATGGAAGGGCGTGCATTCATCTAATACCACTACAAAGTCAGGTCCTAATTCCCGCTGTACTTGAACAGAACGTTCCGGCGTTAACAGATAGGTTTGACCATTGATATAGGATTTAAATTTTGCGCCCTCTTCAGTAATTTTGAGCATGGTACGCGGACGGGAAGAGGTGCGGCGCCCTTTAATTTCTTCAGCCACAGAACCGTGACCTAGGCTGAAGATTTGAAAGCCGCCAGAATCGGTGAGCATGGGGCCACGCCAGCCCATAAATCGGTGCAACCCGCCTGCCTTTTGAATAATCTCAGACCCTGGCTGCAGCATAAGGTGATAGGTGTTGGATAAGATAAATTGTGTGCCTTCGGCTTTCATCTGCTCTGGAGTAACTCCCTTAATGGCCGCCTTAGTGGCACAAAAAATAAAGGCTGGCGTTTCGACAGTACCGTGCGGGGTCTCAAGACGACCAAGGCGGGCCCGTTGGTGGGGATCAGGGCGATGATATGTAAAGCTAAATTTGCTCATTCTTATTTTTAAACCAATAACTTAAGTATAGAACAGGGGTTGATACAAGGGCAATTAAAATGCGCGCAATATAAGTTCCTAGGATATAGGTAAAGATTAATGTTTGCAAGGAAACTGGTTGAGGTGCCAAAAGCACCCATGCCAACATGCTAAAGATTATATTATCGACAAAGGCTCCCACGAGGGTTGATAAGCTGGTTCTTAACCATAAATGGCGATGGTTTGTATAATTACTGATGGCATTGAAAATTTGGATATCAATGAATAAGCTGATGACAAAAGAAATCAGGCTGGCCAGCACCAGACGCGGTGAGGGTAAAAACAGGATTTCCAGGGCTGATTGCACCGAATCATGGGGAAGGGGGGCATGCCCTAAGGTCAAAACCATCAGAATCGTCACAATAATTTGGCTGGAAAAGCTCAGCCAGATGCTCCGCTGTGCCGCCTGTTTGCCATAATGTTCAGTGATGATATCGCTGACCAGAAATATGGTCGCAAAGGTAATTGTCCCTAAAGCTACCGGCTCCGGCGACAGGGAAAACTGTGATGCTTTCAGGACCTGAATATTGGCAAGAATGGTGGCAATAATATTATAGGCATACAAGCCCTGCAGTCCTAACGTTCTCAATAAAACAAGAATTATAAAGACACTGCTAAGAAACAAATACAGGGAGACGAGCTCAACACTCGATCCCTGCAACCATAAGATTAAATTAGCAACGTAGGTAGTATCCATGGGTCTTAATATAAATCAGAAGAATTAAATTCTAAAGCATGGAGTTAGCAGCTTTACAGGTTTTAAATCCAGCACTGGGTCAAGGGAGACCAGGCTATGATAAACGCTGGATAAAGCTGCGAGCCCGCTCGGACTTTGGTGCTGAGAAAAATTCTTGGGCGGTGGTATCTTCTAAGACCTTACCTTGCTCGAGGAAAAGGACTCGATCCGCAATCATACGGCATATTTTTAATTCATGGGTAGCCATAATAACGATACGCTCAGGCGACTTGAGGGTGCTAATTAATTTTGCCACATCCTCAACCATTTCAGGGTCAAGAGCAGACGTCGGCTCATCAAATAATAGGATCCGGGGCTCCATCATTAAAGCACGGGCGATGGCCACTCTTTGTCTTTGCCCCCCCGATAATAAGTGGGGCTGCATGTTTGCTTTGTCTTCGAGGCCAAATTGCTTCAACATCTCCATGGCTTTGGGATGACACGTTAAATCAGTCATCAACTCTAACTTTTCAGGGGAATAGCATAAGTTTTCAAGCACCGTCATATGCGGAAAGAGGTGAAATTGCTGAAAAACCATACCAATCTCTGTGGGCTTTAGGCTTTGGATTGCCCGACCCTGCATGGTAATACAGCCGGGATCAGTGGGCTCGAGGCGGGCAATGCAGCGCATAAGCGAGGTCTTGCCACTGCCCGAAGGTCCTAGCAGAGCAGTAATTTCACCGGCATTAAAGCTGCAATTAATGTGATCTAGAATCTGACTTCCATTGGCCGTAAGCGTTAAATTAGAAATCTTAAGCATAAGCTAACCTCTTTTCCAGGCGTTTTGCCAACCAAGCAATAAACATTACAATTATATAATAGCATGCCGCGGCTAAGATTAAAGGCTCAAAATATAAATACTTCTCGCTGGCTACTTTTTGTGCTTGCCGTAACAGGTCAGCTTCTCCAATGGTGGAAATGAGAGAGGATTCTTTAAGGAGATCAATCATTTCGTTAACGAGAGCCGGTAACGTATTGCGAATCGCTTGGGGCATAATAATGCCAAAAATCGTCTGGCGGCGACTAAGGCCAAGCATTTGGGCTGCTTCCCACTGGCCTTTATCCACCGACTGGATGCCGGCGCGAATAATTTCTGACGAATAAGCTGCTGAGTTTAACGCAAAAGTTAAAATTCCTGCCTCAAAGGCCGAAATGGTATAGCCCGTTAATTGTGGCGTTGCGTAATAAATCAGCCCTAATTGGACTAATAACGGTGTGCCACGAAAAAGCGAAGTATAAGCGCTTGCCAGGCTACGGATCACTGGCTTGAAGCTCAGCTTAGCTACCGCCAGGCCAATGCCTAAAGGTAATCCACACAGCAGCGATAATAGAGTGAATTTAAGGGTAACTGTTAATCCTTCTAAAATCACCGGGATAGAGGGGATAATTGCTTCAAAGTTAAGATGCATAACGGTTTCCTTCATTCAGTAGGCTAGGGCCAGATCACTACTCAAATCTCTACTTCTCTTCAAGACTTAGGAAAAGAGTAGCGCTCTACCATTGCTTATTGAAGCCACTCTTGAGTAATTTTCTCTAAACTGCCATCAGCTTTCATGGCTGCGAGCGCTTGATCAAGCTTATCTTTAAGAGGCGACCCTTTAGGCAGGGCAATGGCCAGCTCTGTTTCTGACCCATCAACAGGAATAACCTTGAGGGTAGGTTGTTCTATCAGCAAACGTTTTGCTTCAGTGCTTCCCATAAGAATGCCAACTATTCTCTTCGATTTTAAATCTTGGATCAAGTCTGGAACTTTAGGGAGCCCCTTAATGACCAACTCAGGATTTTTCGGTTTTAGCTCTTGGGTTGCATACATTTCATATATAGAACCGGTTTGCAGACCAACGGTCTGGCCTTTTAACTCATTGGCTGTAGCAATGAGAGCGTCTGCTGTGCATACTAAAGAAATGGACCCTGCATAGTAGGGGGCGGTAAAATCAACAGCCTGTTTCCGCTCTTCCGTAGCGGTGATCGAAGAAATTGAGGCATCAATACGTTTGCTTTGAAGAGCACCAATAATCCCATCAAAGTTCATATCCTTAAATTCGACGTCAACACCAATGCGTTGTGCTAAAGCCTCCATTAAGGCAACATCAAATCCAACAATCTTGCCATCCTTAAAATATTCAAAAGGAGGGTAATCTGCTGATAAGCCAACAATAATTTTGTTAGCCGCCGAGGAAGCAGGAGTTTCCTCTTTTTTACAGCCAATCAGTAAAAGAGCGGCGCCAATAATCGGTAAAATTCTTTTCATCTTTCTGCCTTTATAGTCGATGGATGTCTAGCAACTTTCTCCCTAGCTGTCGGAAAAAGACTATCGAAGAAATTGCTAGATAAAGTATTTCTATTATAAATAGATTAATCTAGGGGGTGGAATGGTTTCTGTTCATTTGCAACGGCAACGTTGCTTCGTCGGTGTTGATGAATATAGTCTAATGTCTTTGCTAAGACAGGCGTAATTCCTTGTTTGGTGACACCGCTGATAACATAAAGATTCTCATGATGGACAACAGATTTAAGCTGCTCTAATTTCTCGGCTAATTCTTCGTCCGTCAGGGCATCACATTTGTTTAAGGCGACAATTTCTGGCTTGTCTTCCAGACCATAGCCATAGGCTTCTAATTCACCGCGAATTGTGGTGTAGGCGTGCGCTACATCCTCCTGGGTACCATCAATGAGATGCAGGATAACGCCACAGCGCTCCACATGCCCGAGGAAGCGTGTTCCCAGACCCGCTCCTTGATGAGCGTTTTCGATAAGGCCGGGCAAATCTGCCAAGGTAAATTCTTCCTCATGAATATAGACGACCCCTAATTGTGGCGCCAATGTAGTAAAAGGATAATCAGCGACTTTAGCTTTGGCTCGTGAAACCGCAGACAAGAACGTAGATTTGCCTGCGTTCGGTAATCCGACCAGCCCGGCGTCAGCGATGAGCTTCAAGCGCATCCATACCCAGTGCTCAGTTCCTTCCCAACCCGGAATAGTCTTACGTGGTGCTTGGTTGGTCGCTGTTTTAAAATGAGCATTGCCAAAGCCACCATCGCCGCCCCGGGCTAAGGTATACCGTTGGCCTGGTTCCACCATGTCAACGATAAGGGTTTCTTTGTCATCATCCAGAATTTGGGTGCCCACAGGAACTTTTAAAATTAAATCTTCACCATCAGCGCCAGTGCGGTTGCGGCCTGAGCCGCCTTGGCCATTGGGAGCGCGAAAATGTTGCTGATAACGGTAATCGATAAGGGTATTTAAATTATCAGCCGCCTCAATGATAATGTCGCCGCCGCGGCCACCATTACCGCCATCGGGACCACCAAATTCAATAAATTTCTCGCGTCGGAAACTGCAGCATCCATTACCGCCGTTACCACTTTTAACATAAATCTTGACTTGATCGAGAAACTTCATAACTTTTATCTTCTTGTTTTAGCTATTATTTAAAACCTTATCGGCCTTGCATCGTCGCGGTATTGCCTTAAGAACACTTGCCAACTTAGCAATCACAGTTAACCGGCCCAAAAGCGGGCAAGAGGATCAGCTATCCAGTGGCTGATTTAAGGATTTTCAGGCCTCCTACACTATGTGGTATTTTAGCGAAGATTATCAAGTTTTTTTTGACAAACAAGGAACCAGTCTACACTAAAAGGCTGAGGTTAGCATTTAAAGAAGGGACCTCTGTTTAACTTCAATTCTGAACTCAGAGCACCTTAGGTAACAGTTAACCTCTTCTAATTCTGCTCTGAGGAAGAAACCTCAGCAATCTCTTGGATGGAGTATAATACTCTCTTAGGAGGTAAAGCAGCTTGTTCGCTCCTATGATCTATCTCTTGTGAGATAGAAACGAGGATTTTCTCTCCTTCCAAGTTTTCAAGCCACGATGTGGAAATGCCCAGAGAGAGGAGCGATGTATTAACCTTTATGGCGTTTGCTAGTACTTTTATCGCTTCTAGGTAGACCTTAGCATCTGAAAAGCGGTTAAGAGATCTTAAATTAAGGTGAGTGAGAGTTTTATTAGTGCTTATCGTATTAGTAAATGCTGTAATGCTTCTGTCTTCAGAGTTATTGAAAGCTAAGTCTAAAGAAGTCAATTTACTGTTAATAGCTACGGCGGCTGCAATTTCTTGCAGGCCATCCTCCCCAATCTCAGTAAACATTAATTTTAACTCTTGTAAAGGGGGCGAAAGCTGTATTGCTTGCGCAAGCCCTGAAGCTCCCTTATATCCTATAGAGTTGTGGTTTAAATTTAATTTCGTTAAGCTTGAATTGCTCCTTAAGGATGCAGAAATTGACATAATCCCCTCACCTGTAAGCCCGCACCTCCCTAATTCTAAAGCTTTTATTGTTGCGTTATTCTGGATCAGCATAGCAAGCGCCTCTGCTCCTTGATTGTTTATCTTGTTACGGCTCAAGTCTAATAGTGTAAGGTGTTTATTAGTTACCAACGCTGTTACTAATGCTTCTACGCCCTGGGGACTAATCTCATTATGCTCCAAAGTAAGCGATACAAGAGAGTGATTAGTTGTTAGCATTTCAGCTATTGCCATAACTCCGCTATCTCCGAGCTTATTGGTCTTCAGAGTCAAAGAAGTAAGCTTTTGAAAAGCTGCTACATTAATATTATTAGGCGCATTAAAGTTAATTGGTGTTCTAAAAATTCTTAGGGAGCGTAATTTCTCATGAGTACTTATCTTACCGCTTAACACACATAATGCTTCAGCTGCGTCCATGCATACATCCTCTATTGTTAAAGATATAAGATGAGGAGGAAGGTTGAAGGCTTTCTGGAGTGTCTCTGTCTCAGGCGTGTCATATATCTTAACTTCTAACTGCGACATATAAGGCAATACCTCTTGTATTTGCATGTTAGTCTCTATATTTATTGTCTGTGTACAGCTCTTGAGGGCTTGCCGGACTTTCTGTTGCGTCCGATCGCGGCTAATTTCGGAAAGGCCATCTAACCCCTTCCATAAGTCCTTCATTTCCGGGATTGACCATAGCGGTTGCATTGAAGGTCTCGTAAGCTGCAAGGTGATGTTATCGCAACTGAGCAGTTCTATAGCTTTTTTCACCTTATTATAATGGATGGGAGCGGGAATATTAATCTGCAAACCGCCGATGGCTTTAAGGCGATCTAATTGTTCCTTATTCGGATGAAATTGTAGCTTTACATGGCGTAGTTTGAAGCAAGGGGAGATCTGTAAATAGCTCTCTAAGTCCTGACAATTTTTTATTACTGTTTGATGAGTTTTACTAAGAATATCTAGACGTACCTTTTCAAAATCTTGATAGACAGCAGGGAGGCTCTGTAGATTTGACTCAGGAACATACTCAAGAATTCTTACTAATATCTCTGGCGACAAGATCTCCCTAATAGGCGAGGGAGGAGGGGAATTATCCTCCATACTGTTAGATGTTGAGAAAATCAATAAGGCACCAGCTAGAACTTTCAAGATTGTCATGATTATTATCTTTCCTGAGCAGGTCACAATTAAAATAGGTTATAGTTAATCGTTTGCAATAATTCAATAGATTTAGGGGTAGGATAAATGCCCAAGCAATAGATCTGCGGGCAAAAGGATTTATTTGAGGGGGAATTTGAGTGCAGTTTTTATACTCTGCTAATTAATAACCGTGCTCAATAATAAATTGTAAGCTTTTGTTTCGCCCTTGCCTTCAAACAAGTTAAATAAGGAGTAAAAGGATAACATTAATGGAACAGGAAAGTGCTCATCAAAGATTTACCGCTTTAATAAGAATCTTGCTATTCCACAGATGTTTTCCTAAGGTGGCTTTAACGATGCAGCGTAAGCCACTGAAAACTTACTATAACTTCTAAAATTATGATTTAAATTTACATTGAAAATTTGGGGATAAAAGCCATATAAAGCTAAGAGGAATAACAAGAATATAGAATAAAAGGCGCACTCTGCGTAAATTTACCATGAAAAAAAGTTATCTTTCGGCTTTTATAAGCGTTTTATTTTGCTGTGCCCACGCTATGGAAGCTCCTTCTTCCAGGTCTAGGGCCGCCAAACTCTCTAGCCAGCCTTCCCTCTATAAGCTACCGGATATGGTGAATAAGGAGCAACTTGTCCAGAGTTCTGTGGTGGTGCAGTGTGGAACTGTGAGGGGTGGTGGGGTCGCCATCAGTGATAAATTTATTCTGACAGCTGCGCATAACCTTACTGGTGCAGTGTTATATAATGCTAAAGTTCGATGTTTCGCAGTAGCGTCCTATCAGCCAGAATATAGAGTTCCTTTAAGGGAACTATTTGTTAATGCAGAGGACAATGGCTGCTATGTTCCTGATTATCATAAGACCTCATCCTTCCGGGAACTTATTATTTCTCGTATGCATATACACACGCAAACTTCGATTCGTGAAATGGGAGAGTCTGAACCCCGAATGTCAAATTTGCAGGGGCTCCTGCGAACCCTTGTAGAAAATCTGGAGTATGGTCTGCACAGTGCAGAAGAATATGCTGCTAATGGATGGGAAACTGAATTTATAAATGAAGGGGAGACCGTATCAAGAATCGCACATATAGTTGGCCCTGATGTTGCTCTCCTTGAATGTCAAGAGCCTCATAAACTTTTGCCCGTAGAAATATCTGAACCATTAAATGATGACAGGCCTCTGGTTCATGTCGTCGGAATTGCAGGCAACAGATACGCGGATACCTTTGACACCTCTTTAACTGGAGGGACAATAATTTTTAGTAAGAATAGGGCAGAGTTTGTTTTTTCTCCGCGAATTGCGGGACAGCGCTTTAAGTGTCTGCCAGCTTATCCAAATAACTTAAAGCTATGGTTTAACCGACCATTCTTAAAAATTATGGGTAATAAACGCTATTTTATTCATAATGAAGTTTATCCCAACGCTCCCGAAGGTTTTGGGTTGATCAGGGCCGGAGAGAGTGGTTCGGGAGCATTTGTTGTAAAAGAAGGTAAACCTTATCTAGTTGGTGTTTCCTGTTCAGGTAAAGTACAAGGCGTATTTGAAACTATCCATAGCTTTCTAGAACAAGAAGACTTTGATCTGGCAAAGATAAAGCATCTGCCAGGCGGAGAGATATTATGGAAGATTTATCACGGTTCTCTTCAGGTAACAGATAAAGATAAAAAATGGTATATAGCTCAAGCATTAGCCGATGTGACCCATTTAAAGTCGTGGATTGATAATATTGTGAATAATGCAGAGCCAAACAATAATTCTTAAGCTTAAGAAGAAATCTCTGTGCTTAATGAAAGAGCATTAAGAGGTGTCTAGGGCTGCTGTCTTAAGTGTCTACGAGAATTATCTAGATATTGATCTAGCCAATACTCAGATAATTTCTTACTTTGCTTGCTGGGGCAATTATTCTTGTAAATAAGAGCAAGCTGTAAGGCGGCCTCGCTATTTCCTTGGGTCGCTGCGCTTTCAAGCCAATTAATCGACTTTGGTAAATAACACGCATCAGTTAGATAATGGCGTCCTAAATAAAGCTGAGCTTGAATCCTTCCCTTGTGAGCATCACGCTCCAAATCTTCCATTGAGACTGATAACTGATAAGCAGCAGCAGCTAAAGATGGGCAAGGCAAAAACTGTTCTGCATCTCTTGCTAAAATAGCGGTCGATAATAATTTGTTCCAGGACGGAGGGGTGAGGGGAGACATCTCTTGATTAAGCATGGGAGCGTGCCCATCACCTTGCTCAGATGTATGCGATACGTTTTGCTCAGAGGCTAGGACAGCTAAGCTAAGGCTTATAAGGGAGATCGGGTAGAAGATGCAGTTGTTGTTAGCCACTTTCTCGGTCCCGCTGTTGTGGGTGCATTATTATTAGCTACAGCAGATGAACTTTGTATTCAACTCCAAAAGCTCAACTTATAAGATAAAATTTACCGTAGCAGAAAGAAAATTATTTATTAAGAAAGCTTCTTCTTAAGCTTATCATTAAAAAGGGGGACAAGATATTTGTCCCCCTTAATACTGATCCTTTTTCTGGTCTTCGTGTTAAGTGCTTATCCATGCATACGCGAAGCGTCATCAACTTTTATGGTGTGGCGATTACGGAAGTACACCACCAAGATTGCCAAGCCGATGGCTGCTTCAGCAGCAGCAACCGTTAAAATGAAAATCGTAAAAATCTGCCCTGCTAGATCTTGAAGATAGCAAGAAAAGGCTACAAAGTTAATGTTTACAGATAACAGGATTAATTCAATGGACATCAAGATGATGATCACATTGCGGCGATTCAGAAAGATCCCCATAATACCAACTGTAAACAGCAGCGCGGCGAGCACTAAATAATGGCTTAATCCAATGGTAAGCGCTTGATCTAATATCATAGGGAGACTCCTTTGCCAGATTCAATTTTATGGAGTGTCAATGTATCTGATGGGTGGCGGCGCATCTGTTGATTCGGATCCTGGCGGCGTGTTTCTGGCCTAAAACGCAGTGTAAGAGTAATAGCTCCAATCATAGCCACCAATAAGATCAAACCAGCGAGTTGGAAGGGTAAGATATAGTCGGTATAAAGTACACTGCCAACCATTTGCGTATTGGTCATCGTTGAGCTGTGTAAGGCCACGGTCTTAGTCAGTTGCTTGGTTGCCGGCCAAGTCCACATCACCAAGGCCAGTTCTGCCGCCAGAATGATGCCAATTAAAGCCGAGAAGGGGGCATATCTAGAAAAGCCTTGCCGCAGTTCTTGGAAATCAATATCCAACATCATGACAATGAATAAGAACAGTACTGCTACGGCACCAACATAAACGATAGAAAGTAACATTGCTAATAGTTCTGCTTGTAACAGCAAGAAAAGCCCCGTGCCATTAAGGAAACAGACAATAAGAAATAACACCGAATGCACGGGATTGCGGGCTAGAATGACCCCACAGGCTGACATAATCAAAATGCCAGCAAACATGTAAAATAATAAGGCTTCACCAATCATTTTTGATTCCTATACAACAATATTTATCCTAGCGATACGGAGCATCTTTACGTAAGTTGTCTGCTATCTCTCTTTCCCACCGTTCGCCATTTGCTAAAAGGCGTTCCTTATCATAATAAAGTTCAGGATGAGTAAAGGTTGAAAATTCAAAGTTAGGACCTTCAACAATGGCATCAACGGGGCAGGCTTCTTGGCAAAAGCCGCAATAGATACACTTGGTCATATCAATATCATAGCGGGTGGTGCGGCGGCTACCATCTTCCCGCTCTTCGGCTTCAATAGTGATGGCTTGGGCTGGGCAGATGCCTTCACACAGCTTACAAGCAATGCATCTTTCTTCCCCATTGGGATAACGGCGTAACGCATGCTCGCCCCGAAACCGCGGGCTTAACGATCCTTTCTCATAAGGATAATTAATTGTCACCTTGGGGCGAAATAAATAGCGTAAAGTAAGCCACATTCCCTTGGCAATTTCGACTAGGGCCCAATGACGAAGGCGTTTAAATAAGGTTGACATCTATTCCTCCTATATCTTAGGCAGCCAGCCCATAAACATTAAGAATCCTGCACTTAAGACGACCCAGACCAGAGTAAAAGGTAAAAATACTTTCCAGCCGAGTCGCATTAATTGGTCATAGCGATACCGCGGCAAGGTAGCACGCACCCATAGAAAAATAAACAATAAAAAGCATATTTTTAAGATAAACCAGATAAAGCCAGGAATTAAATTGAGCGGAAAGATATCCATGGGCGGTAACCATCCCCCTAAGAACAAAAGGGCAGAAATTGCGCTCTGTAAAATCATATTCGCATACTCACCCAAGAAAAAGAGAGCAAAGGAAAGGGAAGAATATTCGACGTGGTAACCTGCCACTAACTCTGATTCAGCTTCGGGTAAGTCAAAGGGATTGCGATTGGTCTCTGCCAAGGCTGAGATAAAGTGAATGATAAACATGGGCAATAGTGGAATTGCAAACCATAGACCTTTTTGTGCTTCGACAATTTTAGTTAGGTTAAGGGAGCCCACACATAATAACACGGAAATAATAACCAGTCCGATCGAAACTTCATACGATACCATCTGAGCGGCGGAGCGCAAAGCGCCGAGAAAGGCATAGCGTGAGTTGCTGGCCCAGCCCGCAATAATAATGCCATAAACGCTTAAAGAAGACACGGCAAAGAGGTACAAAACGCCAACATTGATATCAGCAAAAACCCAGCCATAATCAAAGGGAATCACCGCCCAGGCGGCAATCGATAGCGTAAAGGTAATCACCGGGGCCAAGATAAAAAGATACTTGTTGGCAAGGGTAGGGACAATGTTTTCTTTATGCATTAACTTGAGAGCATCGGCAATGGGTTGCAAGAGGCCAAACCATCCTGTTACATTCGGGCCTTTGCGCATCTGCATCAGCCCAATAATGCGCCGTTCTGCATAAGTTAGATAAGCCACTCCTAAAATAAGAGGCACAATTAATAGCAGTGATTTGATAGCAATTGTCGCCATGTCAATGGCATAGGTTTGAAGTTGGGAATAAATCATTGCAAAATCCATGTGCCCTCCTATGCGCATTTTTTACTGCAGCCACTGCCAACAATTTCCGCCATACATGCTGCCATAATGCTGGAATGCCGACTAATCGGATCCGTCATATAGAAGTTAACGATAGGCGATTTAAAAGAAATATGGCTCAATGTTTCAGGATATTTCGAGATAATTTTAGTCCAAGGCGCAGCGCTAACTTGGTTGAGCTTGGCAAAAATGGGATTGATCTCAATCATTTTCTGGATGATATCTTGGCGGGTCTCAAATTTAAAGTTGAAGCCTAATTTCACTGCCACTTCATTGAGTAACCACCAGTCTTCTTGAGCTTCCCCAGGGTTAGCTACGGCTTTTTCTGTTTGCTGCGGCCTGCCTTCTGTATTGACATAGGTGGCAAACTTTTCAGTGTAAGCCAAGCCCGGTAAGATAATGTCGGCTCGGTGCGCCCCTTCATCACCATGATGCCCTATGTAGATCACACACGCCTCACCAAAACTGCCTCCCGGAATATTATCAACATTGTTCAACAGGATGGTCTTAATTTGTCCACGCTGGCAGGCCACAAGAATCTCATGCACATTTAGGCCTTTATCCTGAGGAACAAATCCTAAGTCTAACGCACCCACACGGCCTGCGGCCGTATGCAAGACATTAAAGCCATTCCAATCATCCTGAATCATATTATACTTTTCAGCGATCTCTTGGCAAAGGCGAAGAATTTCACGGCTATCACGGCGATTGAGAGCCCCTTGGCCAATAATGATCATCGGCTTGCGGGCTGCTTTCAGTTGCGCGCAAATCGGATGTGCATCTTCCAGGATTTCCTTAATCACCGGCGCCTGTTCACTGACATGCGTATAAGGATAGGTTAAATCATAGGCTTGTCCCACCGCGGCAACGTTTAAGCCACCTTGAAGATATCTTTTGCGAATTCGGGCGTTAATTAACGGTGCCTCATGGCGAACATTGGAAGCGATAATGAGAATGAAGTCGCTCTCTTCTATGCCGGCAATGGTGCTGTTAAAGATATAGGTTGACCGATTGCTGGCGTCATGAACTGTTTCATCAACGCGGCAGTCTAGGTGAGGGGAGCCTAAGGCTAACATTAACTCTTTTAAAACGGTAACTGATTCACAATCTGCTAAGTCGCCACTTAATGCTGCAATTTCATTGGCAGGCGTCGCCTTTAACACATGGGCCACTGTATTAATCGCTTCTGTTAAAGGAACAGCCGTTAGTTTACCTTCTTTGCGAATGTAGGCCTTATCCAGGCGTTGGCGGGCTAGGCCATCATAGGAAAAGCGGGTTTTATCGCTAATCCATTCTTCATTGATTTCCTCATTAAGGCGCGGCAGCACCCGCATAACTTGTTGACCACGGGTGTCGATGCGAATGTTAGATCCTACCGCATCCATAACATCAATACTATTTGTCTTGGTTAATTCCCACGGCCGTCCATGAAAGGTGTAGGGTTTATTGGTCAACGCTCCCACCGGGCAAACATCGATTAGGTTGCCAGATAGTTCAGAGCTTAAAGCGCCTTCCAAGTAACTGGTAATTTCAGTATGTTCACCGCGATGAATGCCGCCCATTTCTGGGGTGCCTGCAATTTCAGTGGCGAAACGCACGCAGCGGGTGCAATGAATACACCGTGTCATTATGGTCTTAATTAAGGGCCCCATATACTTATTACTTACCGCTCTTTTATTGAGATCGAAGCGACTAGTGGAGGGGCCATAACTTACAGTTAAATCCTGAAGATCACATTCGCCGCCCTGATCACAAATGGGGCAATCTAAAGGATGGTTGATAAGCAAGAGCTCAAGCACCCCTTTACGCGCCTTTTCCACAAGCGGCGTATTGGTCCGGATAACCATTCCTTCCGCCACTGGCATGGCACAGCTTGCAATCGGTTTTGGTGATTTTTCCATTTCCACTAAGCACATCCGGCAATTACCAGCGATCGATAAACGCGGATGATAACAGAAGTAAGGAATTTCGAATCCGGCTTGCTCGCAAGCTTGCAGCACGGTCAGGCCATTTTCGACGTCGATTTCTTTATCATTGATGGTCAATTTCGGCATAACTATTTTCCTTTAAGCTGCATTTTTCTTAGCATAAGCACGGATGCGATCTTCCAATTCAGAACGGAAATGGCGAATCAAGCCTTGGACGGGCCAGGCAGCTGCGTCACCCAAAGCGCAAATGGTGTGTCCTTCAATTTGGCGCGACACTTCTTCAAGCTTATCAATATCAGAGATCTCACCTTGGCCTTTGACCAAACGTTCCATCATCCGCCACATCCAGCCGGTTCCTTCACGGCAGGGCGTACATTGACCGCAACTTTCGTGCATATAAAATTTGGATAGCCGTGCAATGGCTTTAATAACATCGGTTGATTTATCCATGACAATCACCGCTGCGGTGCCCAATCCAGAGCGCACTTCTCGCAAAGCATCAAAGTCCATTAATACGCTGTCGCAGATCTCTTTGGGGAGAAGGGG
The DNA here is from genome assembly GCF_000190415.1 of Candidatus Odyssella thessalonicensis L13. Classification (GTDB taxonomy): domain Bacteria; phylum Pseudomonadota; class Alphaproteobacteria; order Paracaedibacterales; family Paracaedibacteraceae; genus Paracaedibacter; species Paracaedibacter thessalonicensis. Next base: position 506,648 of record NZ_AEWF01000001.1, on the reverse strand, counting down.
GACCGACGAGCCACCGGGAATAATTGCTTTCAAATTATCCCATCCGCCTCGCACGCCACCGGCATGCTTTTCGATCAGCTCGCGTAAAGGAACGCTCATAGCTTCTTCCACATTACACGGGTTGTTAACATGGCCGGAAATACAGAAAACCTTGGTGCCACTATTGTTAGGGCGGCCAAAGCTTGCGAACCACGCAGCGCCGCGCCTTAAAATAGTGGGAACGACAGCAATACTTTCAACATTGTTCACGGTTGTTGGGCAGCCGTATAAGCCGGCCATGGCCGGAAACGGTGGTTTTAGGCGTGGAAAACCTTTGCGTCCTTCCAGGCTCTCAAGCAGAGCTGATTCCTCACCGCAAATATAGGCGCCCGCACCTCGGTGGACATAGAGATCAAAGTCCCAACCGGTTTTAGCTGCATTTTTACCTAATAAGCCTGCTGCATAAGCTTCGTCAACGGCTGTTTGCAAGGCTTCTGCTTCACGATAATATTCACCACGAATATAGATATAGCAGCTGTGAGCGCCAATGGCGAAGGCTGCAATTAACGCTCCTTCAATAAGCTTATGGGGCTCGTTACGAATAATATCGCGATCTTTACAGGTGCCGGGCTCAGACTCATCCGCGTTGATGACCAGATAAGACGGACGCGGATCATTTTTAGGCATAAATGACCATTTTAAGCCGGTTGAGAAGCCGGCCCCACCGCGGCCACGCAAACCTGAGTTCTTAACTTCCTCGATAACCCAGTCGCGGCCTTTGGCAATAAAATCTTTGGTTTTATCCCAATCACCGCGCTTTTTAGCGCTGGCTAAAGCAGCGGGCTCATATCCATAAAGATTTGTGAAAATTCTGTCTTGATTACTCAGCATCTTTCACCTTCTTCTTGCGTGGTGTCTTGGGGGCTTTAGCTTCAGGAGCTTCAGTTGTTGTCGCACATTGGGCCGGCGACGAACATTGGCGGCCGATCTGGGAACCAGTTTTAACCTCTTTACCTTGAGCTAACTCATCAAGAAGCTTTACAAAAGTGGCCGGACTCAAGTCTTCATAATAGTCGTCATTAATTTGCACGACCGGGGCATTGACACAAGCCCCTAAACATTCGACTTCCATCAAGCTAAATTTACCGTCAGCCGAAACTCCACCCTCTGCAATTTTAAGGTGGTCCATGCAAGCAGTTTTAAGGTCTGCGGCTCCTCTTAGCCAGCAAGGTGTTGTGCCGCACAGCTGAATGTGATGCTTGCCCACCGGCTTTAAGTTAAACATTGTATAAAAAGCCGCAACTTCATGCACGCGCATTGGCGGCATGGCCAACAGGCGCGCCACTTCTTCAATAACGGCTTGAGAGACCCAGCCCCCATTTTGACGCTGTCCTAAATCAAGGAGGGGAATAACCGCGCTGGCTTGGCGTCCTTCTGGATACTTGGCAATGTACTTTTTTACCTTCTCCATATTTTCAGGAGAGAAAATAAATTGAGGTTGGTCTTCGTTGGGTTTTGCTGTCATGTTTTTCACCGGTCAATCTCTCCGAAAACAATGTCGAGGGACCCTACAATCGCTGTTACGTCAGCGAGCATATGGCCGCGAGAAAGGAAATCTGTTGCTTGCAGGAAGGCAAATCCAGGAGCCCGAATTTTGCAGCGATAAGGACGATTGCTGTCATCGGAAATTAAGTAGACCCCAAATTCTCCTTTAGGAGCCTCTACAGCTGTATAAACCTCTCCTGCAGGAACATGGAACCCTTCTGTATAAAGCTTAAAGTGATGGATTAAGGCTTCCATGGAATGTTTCATCTCGGTGCGCGGCGGTGGTGTCACCTTGCGATCATCGGTAACAATCGGTCCGGTCGGCATTTTGTCGATACATTGCTGCACCAGCTTAACAGATTCTCTCATCTCTGCCACCCGCACTAGGTAACGATCATAACAATCGCCGTACTTACCCGTCGGAATGTCAAAATCAAGCTCTTCATAGATCTCATAGGGCTGAGATTTACGCAAATCCCATGGCACGCCGGAGGCACGCAGCACTGGTCCCGTAAAGCCCCAGTCCAAAGCATCTTGAGCGGAGATTACGCCAATATCAACGGTTCTCTGTTTAAAGATACGGTTTTCTGTCAGAAGTTCCTCAATGTCATCGATCACTTTCGGAAAACTCTGGGCAAACTGATAAATATCAGCAATAAGATTTGGCGTCATATCTTGATGGACACCACCGGGGCGAACGTAGGCCGCATGGAGACGAGCCCCGCATACCCGTTCATAGAACTCCATAATCTTTTCACGCTCTTCAAAGCCATAGAGGAGCGGAGTAATCGCCCCCACGTCCATAGCAAAGGTCGTAATATTTAAGAGATGGTTGGTAATCCGTCCTAACTCAGAGAAAAGGACGCGGATATATTGAGCCCGGCTTGGTACCTTAACATTCAATAACTTTTCCACCGCCAGGATATAGGCATGCTCCTGATTCATCGGCGCCACATAGTCTAGCCGATCAAAGTAGGGGAGCGCTTGTAAATAGGTCTTATATTCAATGAGTTTTTCAGTACCACGATGCAGAAACCCAATATGGGGATCAGCGCGTTCAACTACTTCACCATCCAAATCTAATAGTAATCTTAACACCCCATGGGTCGCAGGATGCTGAGGACCAAAGTTTAAGGTATAGGTTTTCTTATCACTCATGAGCTCGCCTTCTCATCGCCAGGCAGTGGGTTTTTCTTGTGAAGCATACCTTCCCAAGGACTTAAATAATCAAAATTACGGTAATCTTGGGCTAGAGAGACGGGCTCGTAGATTACCTTGTGTTTTTCTTCGTTGTAGCGAACTTCAACGTATCCTGTTAACGGAAAATCTTTGCGCAGCGGGTGACCCTGAAATTCGTAATCCGTTAATAGTCGCCGCAAGTTAGGATGATCAGAGAAGATGATCCCATATAAATCGAAGGTTTCTCTTTCATACCAGTTGGCTGAGTTATAGACACCACTCACAGAGGGAATATCCATGCCTTCAACTAAAGCAACTTTAACCCGAATCCTTAAATTAAGTTCGATGCTTAACAGATGATAGACAACTCTAAATCGCTTATGATCATCCGGGTAATCAACGCCACACACATCGAGTAAAATTCTAAATAGGCAGTTGGGGTGATCTCTTAAGATAGTGAGAACGCGAACGATAGATCCTGCATAGGTTTCAATCGTTAATTCATCCTTATATTGCTGAGCTTTAATTAAGTCAGGTCCAAGTGCCTCTTGGACAACGGTAGTTAAATGATCCAGTTTTTCCATATTTTCACCTAGAGCACAATGTTGCCGCGACGTCTAATTTTCTGCTGTAATAAAAGCAAGCCATAAAGCAGGCCTTCAGCTGTGGGAGGACATCCGGGAACATAGACATCCACAGGCACAATGCGATCGCATCCGCGAGTTACAGAGTAAGAGTAATGGTAATAGCCGCCCCCATTCGCACAACTTCCCATGGACAATACCCACCGCGGTTCTGGCATTTGATCGTAAACCTTGCGTAGCGCTGGTGCCATTTTATTGGTCAAGGTGCCGGCGACAATCATTAAATCCGATTGTCGGGGAGAAGGGCGGAAAAGCATCCCAAATCTATCCAAGTCATAGCGACTGGCGGCCGTATGCATCATTTCAACAGCACAGCAGGCCAGACCAAAGGTCATAGGCCACAGCGACCCGGCTTGGGCCCAACCAACGACTTTATCAATTTGAGTTAAAATGTAGCCTTTAGAATTGATCTCATCATTGAGTGACTGAAAGAGAAGCTTTTCGTCCTGCATGTCGGCAGGAAGCGTACTACGAATAGTCTCATAATTAGTATGCTGGTGATTTTTCATTCCCAATCTAGTGCTCCTTTGCGCCATTCATAGATAAATCCAACTGTTAAGACTGCCAGAAAGGCCATCATTGAACAAAATCCCACCCAGCCAATGTGGCTTAATGTAATCGCCCAAGGAAATAGGAAGGCAATTTCAAGATCAAAAATTATAAATAAAATTGCGACGAGATAAAAGCGGACATCAAACTTACTCCGCGATTCGCCAAAGGGCTCAAAGCCACATTCATAGGAGGAGAGTTTTTCTGGATCAGGCTTATTTTCGCCGCGGAGCCACGATATAACAACCAATGCTATCGATAAGCCTGCTGCTAATCCTAAAAATACAAGGATTGGCAAGTAATTAGTGAGATACCCTTCCATTTCCCCCGTCTCATCATCAATAGACTTTAATGTCACAGTATCATGGTTTTAAAACCATTGCACTAGGGTATTTAAAATTTTTTCTTTTATTCGAAGCCTTTGTTATTACGCTGTATTAACTATTGTGGTCAATTTTTTAAGCCTATAACTAAAATTTTAGTAACATCGGGTTGATATAAAGACCTTGACAGTTTAGGGACGGATCTTTTACATAAGAACTATGCCCAAATGGCGGAATTGGTAGACGCACCAGCTTCAGGTGCTGGCGGGGGTTTCCCCGTGGAAGTTCGAGTCTTCTTTTGGGCACCATCTAACACATTAATCAGGTTTAAGGAGCAGACATTCATGAAAATTTTCTTCTACAAGAATGATCTGCCAGCTGATCTTGATTTGGGCCAATCTGTCGCGATTGATACAGAAACCATGGGCCTGAAGCCCAGTCGCGACCGTTTATGTTTGGTCCAGTTGTCTTCGGGGGATGGCAATTGTCACCTAGTGCAAATGGACCCTACGGGTGAGGTTTATCCCGAGAATCTTATTGCTTTATTGAGCGACGATACGGTTGAGAAGATTTTCCACTATGCTCGCTTTGATGTTGCTGTGCTGATGCATACTTTTGGGATTTCCCTAAGCAATATTTACTGTACTAAGATTGCCTCCAAACTTGTGCGCACTTATACTGATCGCCATGGTCTCAAGGAACTGTGTAAAGAATTGTTAGGCGTCGAGATCTCTAAGCAAGAGCAAAGCTCCTATTGGGGGGCGGATGACTTATCTGAGGACCAGAAAAAGTATGCGGCGACTGATGTTCTTTATTTGCATCAGCTGAAAAAGATCTTGGATGTACGCCTTGAAAAAGAGGGGCGTCTGGAATTGGCACAAGAATGTTTTCATTTCATTTTAACGCGTGCTTACTTGGATCTGTTGGCCGGCGAAGATTTTGATATCTTTTCTCATTAAAATTATTAACAGAATCTTTACCGTCAAGTCTTGAACTCCATAAAAAAACTCCTATCTATAAAGGGTAGAGCACAGTCTTTACACGGAGGATTCAAGTATGCAATATCCATTCAATCTGCACCTCTTTACGTCAGCCAATATCTTAGATGCGCATCGTAGGGAGAGCGATTTATCCGGTGCTGTTCAGCTTTCTTTAAAAGTAAAGGAGCAGCAAGTGCAAGAGGTAACTAAAGCAACGGTAAAAAAAGATGGCTCTCGCACCTTGCAAACCAAAGACCCTAAGCCTGAAAATAGCTAAAGACTCTCAAAGATCTTTAGTTGGCCAGTAGTCGATCCCCGACTAACGGGCCTAAATGTTTAAAGAGTTAAAGAACTGAACTTTTCCGTACGCTTTGAGTTAAGCGTGTATCTATGAATTCTTGAGTATTCCAATTCAAGTGTTATCTGTGAAGTGTCAAAAGAAACGTTACACTTTTCTTCTTGTGCATGAAGGGAGAATTAATTTTCCATTCTTGCTATGCTTCCAATTTTCTCTGTTATCCTTATCATTCTCTTGTGGGAGCAATTTTATTCAACAAAATACAGCTGCCACACATTTTTTCTAGAGTAAATTTACATACCTCCTTTTCAAATAGCTTCTAATATAGAGGAAAGAAGAGAGCGGGAGCTATTTTCTTAGAATTGGATCCCTTACTGCCTAAGACTAACCCGTTTATAAGCCTTAACCTTTCTAATTATCCTTAATAGGCTCCCTGTAGATGTGCTTCGCAAAAATAGCAGATGAGATAACTTCTAGATTTTATTGTGCAGTAAATTGTGGTAGATATATTGATTTTAATTAAAATATTAGTGTTTATTTGCCAATAAGGTGTTCAATGCAGGAGATACTTATAAAATTGTTGCTAGCAAGTAGCATAGTTCTGGCTTGTGTCGTAGACAAAGTCTCAGTAAACGACATCCCCCTAAGCAGCGAGGGCTTGCGAACAAGAACTACGCAACTTCACGCCCCTGACATCCTATTACATAACAATATTGATATCCGTAGAGAAGAAGCTAATTCTTGTGAAGGCTTAATGGAGCAGGCCGCATCCCCCGAAGAGAAAAGTAGTTGTGAAAAGGGCGCTGAGAACACTGATCATAGTTATTTGGGGTTTAGTTTTGATGAACTTATGGTTCAGGCAGAAGCGGGTTATCCAGAAGCCCAGTATGCTATAGGGGAATGTTACTTAGAAGGCAAAGGAGTTGAGAAGAATGAGACCTTAGCTTTTGAGTGGTTTATGAAGGCTGCAACGCAAGGACTCGCCAGAGCAAACAATGACAGCACAACGCGCAAACCTTGAGTTTCTTCAAGAGTAAATCGCTATTGTGGCTTATATTAAAAATGGATTTCTTGATATATTATATCAGGGTGTTTATGAACGTAACCAACTTCTCAAATCAATCTATCCTTGCTTAGGGGAGTAACTAAGCCATAAAACAGTGATGCTTTAAATTGACCAATTCAAATGGATCTATAAAAAGGCATCCCTAAAGAAATAATTGTTACTTGTTTGTATACCTGGAAGAAAGGTCACTTAATGGGCTCAGCGTGCTTTTCTTCTTCTCTGAAAAGAAAGAATTAATCTCTCATCTTCCTCATCTTCGCTTTTAATAGAAATTGTGACTATAGATTAAGATCAGTTAGGAAAGGACCCGGTTGACGTCGACTTAAGAGGTAGCAATAAGAAAAAGCCCTGCTTACGTAAAGGCAGAGCTTAATCTCACTACTTTTACGCTCTAAGAAGAAGAGGTGAGGGAGTGCCTATCCTATCAGTTTTTTGAAGATACTGCTGTTTAAAGCTAATAAAGTTAAGCGCAATAGGACTCTTTTAATCTACCTACTTCTCTCTGAAGTATTAATTAATTCATTGAAATAAATAGACTATATAGAATTTAGTCCCCCTATAACTTTGCAAGGTTTTAGTATTAAATAAGGTGAACTTGCAAAAAAGCTGCCTTCAAAAATCTTTTTCTGTTTGTTGGGAAGGCGCAGAACCGCTTCAAGCCTTACAAACTCAACATAAATTGGAGAAAAGTACACTGAGCGCAGTAAAGGACTTTTCTCGAGGAACTTTTCTTCAGAATCGACTACCTAACCTATACTTACTGGCATCTTTAAAGAGGCCAGCTGAGCTGCTGGGGCGGCGGTCTGCATATCGGTATCACACTGGCTCTTAACTTGCTGGAACTGGGCCAATTCTTTAGGATTTAAGCGGATCGCCGGTAACTGCTTGACCGATAAAGGATTTACCTGTTGGCCATTACAGATGACTTCATAGTGCAGATGGGGGCCAGTAGAGCGACCAGTGGTGCCAACGGAGCCAATATTTTGACGCTGACGCACTCTTTGGCCGACTTTAACGTTGATTCTGCTGAGATGAGCGTAAGCTGTCGAGTACTGATTGTTGTGCTTAATTAAGACATAATTCCCATAGGCTCCATTCCAGCCGGCCTTTATTACTACGCCTTCGCCAGCTGAAGCAACGGGGGTGCCAATCGGGGCGCCAAAATCAATGCCTTTGTGCATTTTCGAAAAGCCAAGAATAGGATGGGTACGCCGACCAAAACGAGACGTAATCCGCATTTTTGTAGGATCTAGCGGTGTGGCGAGCAAACCTTTGATGACGCTTTCGCCTTTATCATTATAAAAACCTGCGCCACTGGCGGTTTTAAAGGCGTAGATTTTTCTCCAGTTCCCTTGGGGGGCAAAAGCAGCAAATTTCAGGTCGCCTGTCTTGATAATATTCCCAGCTTCATCTTCAAAGACCTCAAATAATATTTTGAATTCATCGCCGGACTGCGGATCATGCTGCCAGTTAATATCATAGCTTAAGGCAGAGATTGCGTCTTTTACGATACTCGCAGGAACACCCCGCTTAAGAGCCGCAGAATAAAAGCTTGAATTAATGTGGCCTTCAACTTTGCAGAGCCTTTTTAAAAGCTTGACCTCGAATTTTTGCGCTGTAAATTGATCATTATCATATTTTAATTCGATAGAATTGCCAGCTGAAGTTTTAAAGTTGAGTGTCTTCAACTTGGCTGACTCTGTTCCCTCGGCAGCGTTATATTCTATAGAAAGCTCTTGTCCTTGCTTTAAAGCTTTTGGATTGTAAACCTTTCTTAGTTCAGAAACCGCATGGGCTGCATGTTTTCTGTCAAATCCTAAGTTTGTTAACACCGTCATCAGGTTTTCGTTCTTACCGAGAGAAAAGGTCGTTTTGCGTTCTCGCGATACTGGCTCGGTTAAAGCTATGGGTGAAGCGTTAATGATGACGCTACCAGAAGAATTATTGGAGATAGGTTGGGTATTTGCTTCTGACGGCAGCACCTTGCTAGGATCGCTGGAGTCTGAAAGGTAACTATGAAAAGCAATGGAGGAGGCCAGAAAGATTGTTGAGATAGCAATAATATTAGTTTTATTTAGGCCAGCCAATTGTTCCTCCTATACAGACTTACATAAAAAACAGAATAATATATTAACAAAGGATTAACATATTAAATACTGCCAGAACCATAATATGGTTGTCAATAAAGGTTAGATAAGAGAATTTATGATGATTTTTCCTGTGGGCGTTTTATCGTTTGATTCCCTAGAGAAAGGCTTAAGGAGAAGGGCTATAAGGGGCTAAGATTACCTTAGCGGAAGCGCTGATGAGTTAATTAACCAATAAAGTTGGTTGTTGGCGCATTAAGGCGCACCATTAAAAGGATCCGCGCCACTTTGTAATTTTACCATACGAGCTAAACAATATAAAAGCAAGCATCTTTTATTTCTGTTTTACTCATACTATTCTTTAACAGCTTAAGGTCCTGCAAAATGGTAATAAAAGTTTACTGGTAAATTTCGGGGGCTAAGGAGATGAGCTTAAAAACTCTATGGAATAATAATGTTTACAATCTGAGCTGTAAAAGGCAATCACCAATCACTGCAAATTCTAACTATTGATAAGCTATATAGAAGCGATAATAAGGCAGAAATTGTAAGCAAATAAAGAATATTTCCTGTTGGAGATCTTTAAAAAGATACATATATGTATATGAATTAGAAATAATACAGAAATGTAATTTAATAGAGAGGTTGATTTTATGAAGTATGGTTTTAGCATCTTTAACTTTGTTACCTTATGTCTGCCCACCTTATTGGGCGCTATGGAAGCTCAAGAGTTTTTTGAGAGAGAAGGAAATATAAGGGGTGAGCCCTCCTGTAGCCTTGAAGATTTACCTAATGAGCTTTTAGAAAATATCGTAAGTTTTCTAGGGCAGAATGTTACAGATTTGGCTAATCTTAGCCTTATGTGTCAAGGGCTTAGAAAAATTTCTCAGGAAAAGCTTGAGCTTTTGTCTTGCACCTTTAAGGAAAGATTAGCTAAGGACAATAAGGTATTACCCTTTAATTTATTAGAGGATAAAGCATTTATGGGTTCTTTTCACTTGGCATCTAAGGTATCTGTTTCTTTCAGCTTGTCTTTACCGCTATTTGAAGATTCGACTTGTTTCAGCTCATATCATTTTTCTCCGGTCTTCTCTATTTTTGATGGAGGACGTTATAAGGTTACCTCCGTTAAACAATTGGAGAAATTCCAAGGGCCTCAATTAGATGAAGCTTCCTTCTTCCAGATTAATGAGGGAATTAAAAAGCTAGAAGAATGGAAGATCCCTAATTTAGAACGTTTCAAATTTAGATTCCAGCAAACTGTTAAACTAAGAAGGCATATAAGAATGATTGAGACACTAGAAAAGATCTACGATCTTACTTTAACGGAGGTAAAGGAATTAAAAGTTTCTAATTATTTTAGGCAATTAGAAAGTAAAAAGAAAAAGTCGAGAGTCTCTTATAAGATGCCCCTGGGAATAGAATTTAGGCCCAGCTCAAATGAGCCTCAAATTAATTTTAGACCTTTTTGAGACCTTAATACAAATAGTAACAATAATCAGAAGTTGATTTATGGACTGGCAATTTAGGAGGAGGCGGTGCGGGCACCTGAGAAAATTGTTAAAGCATCTAATTTTTAGAAGCTGAGGTTTCTTAATAGAGGTGGTTTTATGTATTTTAAAGTTTCCCTCTTTCCGTTTTCAGAGGCTTACCCCTCTTGAAAACGGAAGCTAGGCAAATTGTTTGGCTGCAGCCGAGGCGGGAAGAGGGTGGTTAATTGGTTCAGGTTTACCAAATAGATATCCTTGTCCTACCTGGGCATTAATTTTAATGGCTCTATTTAGGTGAGTATTGTTTTCAATACCTTCGCACACAATATCAATATTAATCTCTTTGGCAAGATTGGCTAAGGTTGCCAGAATGAGGGTAGAATTAGGGTGATCAGATTGAATAAGGCTTTTGTCAATCTTGATCTCATCAACTTCTAACTCGACTAAGGTCTTTAAGGAATTATAACCGGTGCCAAAGTCATCTAAGGAAATTCGGATGCCTTCACGGCGGAGCATGTTGATGCTGCCAGCTATAATGTTATAGTTTTCGACCTTTAAAGATTCCGTCAGTTCCAAAGTGATAAGGTGACTGGGAACCTTATGGTATCGCAATATGGCAATTATTTGGTTAACATAGGGGATTGTCATACTTGCCGGAGAAATATTAATCGCAATGGGAAGCGGGGAGTCAGATTGCGATAAAAATGTGGCAATCTGTGAAATTAACCAAGAGGTTAAATGGTTGATCAATTTTCTTTCCTCCGCAATGCGGATCCACTGATTAGCAGGAATTAACCCATACCTCGGATGATTCCAACGCAATAAAGCTTCATAGCCAATTACTTGAAAGGTTTTTAAACATACCTTAGGCTGCAGCGTAATGGCTAATTGATTCGTTAAAATCGCTAGCCTTAATTCTTGTGATGTGAAATTTCTAATCATCATTTAATAACTAAAAAATTTAGCTCAACTTTTATGTAAATAACTTATGATCTTATAAAACATTAAAGAAGAAATTTTCAAGATAAAATTTTATGATATTTCACGTGGCTGTGAAAAGTCATGCATTATAAGGAGTACAGAAAATTTGTGAAGGTAAAAAATATATAATTTGGAAAAATTAGCTGACAGCTCCGGAAGTTAAATTCAAGAAAATTAATGTTTACAAGGAATTATTTTTCCAAAAAAACTCTTCCCTTTGATAAAAAAATTTGTTATCTTTTATATATGTTTTGGGGTGTAGCCAAGTGGTAAGGCAGCGGGTTTTGGTCCCGCCATTCCTGGGTTCGAATCCTAGCACCCCAGCCACCTAAATCTTCTCTCAGTATTAAGATATTTCTCACTCAAGCCAGTTCTGATCCGCATCAGCTTTAATTGCTTTAAATATAGGCAGTGTTAAAATTTCAAGAATTTGCCAACTGCGCCGGAAATCTTGTCTTGTTTATTGTTGTTATCAGCAGGTGCGTCAGCATCACCGCCTTCTTGATCGCTATCTGCTGGAGGGGTGGCTTGCTTTTTCTTGGTGATCTTATTAAGTAGATTGCCAATTCCTTCTTTCCCGCCGATAGCTGATAATAAATTCTTTTTCTTATTATCGGGCTGGGCAGGCTGCTGTGTCTCTGCTTGGGATGCCGCATCTGCTGGTTGAGGCTCTGCCGCAGCTGGCTTGGACGAGTCATCATCTTGTTTTTTTGAGTCGTCTGCAGAGGAATCTGACGAGGCTTGCTCAGGGGGAGTTGAAGTGCTGTCTGGTGCCGCCGCAGGGGATGCTGGCGCCCCACTAGGCTGAGGGGCAGGTGCTGACGCAGCTGGTTTGGAGGCAGGTTTTTTCTTCCCCTTTGCTTTACGTTTTACGGGGTTCTTCTTTACTTTTTTTTAGGTTCATCACAATCTTCTTCTCCCCCTTCCTTGTCCTCGACAATTGCCGGTAGCTTCCCATCGTATTGTGCTCCTTTATCAACCCCAGCATTCGCTAATCCCCCTAGGGGGGTGGCCACATCATCATTAGTGGCAGGGGCAGGAGCAGGTGGAGGAGCGGGAGGCGGCGGGGGTGGTGCTGGTTGAGGCTGTACCGTTGGGCACATTGTGGGAGCCTGGGGCGCTTGAACAAAAGCGTTAGTTTTTACTTGAGTCACTGCTGACTCTGGCGGATAGCCATTATAAAGGAAGTCCAAGCATGCTAAAGCAAGTTCAGTGCGATCATTGTCAGGAATCATTTGAACGGCGGGAGGCGTGCAAAAGGTATTGAAGAATAGACGCTTGTCATCCCTTAAGGCTTTACGGCCCTCACGAAGTTGGATCGCAATATGTTGTGCTGTGGTTTCCGCAGGTTTCTGCTTATCTGGACGGGCGTTGTAAACCATGGTCTGCGGATTCATTTTGTAACGTTTCGCGCCGCCACTCAGGCAATGGGAGCCGCGGAACTCGGCAATATCGCTGCAAATTGTCGCACACACCGAGAGAAAGTTCTTTGAGCTTTTGCACCCTTCACCAAAATTCTTTCGGCACACTCCGCCTTCATCACATAAGCTTTTCTTATTACCTTCCAGGAGGGCATTTTGCAACTGACGAACGTAATCCATCCCTTTTAACTTTTGTTGATGGCTGCCGCCTTGCGGATTTGCAGCATTGGGCCCTGCGCCTGGAGCGGAAGCCGCGTAGGCTGAGCTGCCGGCATTATTTAAATCATTGCCATCATCATTTATGCCGCTGGGATCGTTTGGATCTCCATAATCTCCACCATCCATGCCAACGGGCGGCCTTGAGGTTGGTCCCCCTCTTTGAGGCATGTTAGAGGGCGGAGAATTATTACCAGCGGGCGGTTGAAGATTATCCATATCATCTGGACCATCTATTCCCCCGCCATTATCACTGCCCTGATCGAATCCATCGCCATTCCCAAATCCTCCGCCCCCCATGCCTTGAGCGTTTCCAACATTTCCAGGCCCAAACTGAGCCGCACTTAAGGGACAGGAGCTAAGGATTACTGTGATAAATAATGCGAATACCTTATTCATGGTCTGGATCCTTTTCCATTTTCTATCACAATTTTAAAGTGTTTCACCTTAAAAGATGGTTAATTTAACTAAAAATCTTGGATAATTACCGAGGGACCTGGTTTGCTGTCAGCGGGGGAGATTAATTTTAAACATATCTCGCCTTGCTTAGGTTCGTTATAAAAGAGGGGATGACCGATATACAGCAAGCATTAAACTGCTTAACCATTTAGTATGGTTTAAGGCTTGCATCGGATAGAGTCGAACGTGATAAAATGAGTTAAAAGCCATGCTCAAGGTCATCTAAGCAAGCTTGCATTGGGATATAATTGAGTCAGAAAAATAATGTTGGATTATGTATTAATTGACCGAACAAAAGTTATGGTGGTAGCAATATAGCCGGTGTTTTACTTATTAAAGCTCTTATAATGAGAAGCATTATTTTGCTGCGTTAAAGGAATAGCTAAATGAGATTTTCTAACGTCCTTGCCCCTTTAAGCTTGATTCTTGCTTTAAGTAATTGTACTCAACTTCCGTCTGAAGACCTCTCTTCAAGGAAAGTTATAATCAATGATTTTCTCTAGTGGCATAATACTATTTTGAGAGATAAGATGAGAACCATCACCCTTGCTGATATAGAAAAGTTTTTTGCTAAAGATGCGCTCTTGATTGTAAATGATAAGACCATCGCCAACAACACTCAAGAGTTTTTCGAAACGTATGAGAGGATGGATGCCTCAAAAACAAGAACCTTCTTTATTTTACCCGTCACTGAGGAAATTATTAAAGATGATCTTGCCATCTTGCGATGCAACGCAGAACTAATTAAGGCTGATGATAAAAAAGGAGATCATAAGATTTCTGGTTATCTTCAGTTTAACAATGAAAATAGAATCATTAAATTTGTTGAGGTATTTCATTAATTCTGAGGCACTATCAATATTTAGTTTCAGACGTCTTACCAAAGACTCGGATGGGAGAGAATCCGCATCAATAAATTCAAACCTCAGACGGGCATAGTGAGGAAGATGCAATAATGATGATTATTAAACGATTCATCCCAACAGTTGGGCTTGCTCATCAGCTTATTATCGAGCAATTCCCTGAATATGCCCATTTGCCTGTAAGTGAAGTTGAAAAGCAAGGTCATGATAACCGTACCTATAGGCTTGGGGATAATATGCTTATCCGCATGCCGACAGCAGAGAGCTATGCGCTAAAAGTTCCTAAGGAACAAGAGCTATTAACCAAGTTAGCGCAACACCTGAGTATTAGCATCCCAGCTCCCCTTAGGATGGGAACTCCTTCCACAAGCTATCCTTATCCATTTTCCCTTTATAAATGGTTGCCTGGGAAAAGTATCAACCTTTTGACATTAAGTGAGAGGGAGAAGGAGCTGATTGCCTTTGACTTAGCCATCTTTTTAAAGGAACTTCAGGTCATCACAGATATTCCAGGACCAGCACCTGGCCAGCATAACTGCTGGCGCGGTGACCACTTGAGTGTTTACGATAAAGACGCCCGTGAACAGATAGCAAAGCTAAGAGGAATTATAGATAGTAATAAAGCTCTTAATTTATGGGAACGAGCTTGCGCTACGCAATGGAACAATCCGCCGGTATGGATTCATGGGGATCTTACCATCGGAAATATACTCATGAATAATGGCAAACTCTCTGCGATCATTGATTTTGGGGGCATCGCTATTGGTGATCCTGCCGGCGATCTTGTAATTGCTTGGACTTATTTAGCGGGGAAAGCACGTGAGATTTTCATAAAGGAGATGGGATTGGATGCAAATACTTGGCTTCGAGCTCGGGCGTGGGCTTTATGGAAAGCAACCTTTGAATTGTGCCAGATAGAGGACCAGAATAGCCCTGACGCTTTATTGCAAGCAACCATAATTTTAAATCTCTTAAATGAGAATGAAACATGAAGCTAAACTGCGCCATTTCTCACTTAGGCTAATTTCGAGAGCCTTTTCAAAATAGGGCAATGCTTCTCTGTTATCACGCTGAGCACTATAAAGATTACCTAACCCAATATAAGCCTGAGTCTTTCTTAAACTTTGATGTATGGCAGCCAAAGAGGGCGCACTGGTTTACCAAATAAGGCAATAAAATTGCTAAGAAGCTCCATTAATTACAGGTAATAGGGTCGGCGCAGATTTTATAAAAATAAATAGACAGGCCGTGACTTGAAATATTACTTGAAAATATTAAAACAGTGACCATCTATCAGGCAAGAGATAAAAGTGTAAGCTCTACGAAAATAGGTTAAATAATCTTGAAAGTAAATTCCTTTAAACTACTGTTTCTTGTCAGCATCTTAAAAACCAATCTGATGTATGCAATGGAACAGCCAGTTGAAAGTATGTCTTCCTCTTCGGGAAATAGCCAGGCCGTAGTCCTTAGATCAAAGCGATTGGGGCGCCATAATAGCTTTAAGAATGTAAGCCAAGAGTACCCTTTTCTGGGCACCTATACTGATAGGAATAAAAAGACAGAGCAAATAGTCGACTTTGAACTTCTTCTTTCACTTCCAGAAATTCATAGCAAAGCAACAGGTAAAGGAGTAAGCGTTGGAATTCTGGAATCTGGTATTGATTGGAATCATGATTTATTTGGAGCAGATGGTGCGAAGCTGAACTTCTTAAAGGTGGGGAAGGATTTCTCGCATGGTACCGCAGTAACAAGTGTAATTCATGCAGTAGCCCCAGCCTCAGAGCTTCGTTTTCAAGATCGAAGGCTCTCTTTGAGTGGTCAATATGAGATCTTAAATGTTTCAAGCGGGTTTCTCGCGAGTAAATCTAAGCAAAAGGATTCTGATTGGGATACTTATCATATGGCTTATGATTCTTATGCCCAAGAAGTTAAAAAACTTGCCCTAAAAGGCATCTTAATTGTTAAGTCGGCTGGTAATAGGGGGACAGAAGTTTCTTTAGGCTTACAGCGTTTCATTGAAGAAGAGACGCAAGGTAGAATGATTGCTATTGGTAATCTAGATTACAGTCAGGGCTATGAACAATTAGCCAGCAGTAGTAATTATTCTTTGCCTTCCTTTGATCGTTTTATATGTACCCCAGGAAGTCAGATCTTGGTCGGTATACCAGGCTCAAGGCGAGAGGCCCACACTGGAACTTCCTTTTCAGCCCCCATTGTTTCTGGGGCTCTAGCCTTATTAATGGAGGCTTTTCCAGCTTGGCGATATACGCCTGAGAAGTATATTGATATACTTTTACGCTCAGCGCGAAAGAATGATAAGTTAGGCTTCAAGATTGGTCGCGGTGTTCTGGATATTAAGGCTGCCTTTAAGGAAGCAGAGATAGAACAATTCTTAGAAAGCATTAATAATTACCTAAGGCAAAATAAGAATTTTAGACAGCAAGAGTTAGATGATCTTAAAGCGAGAAGTTTGCAAGATAATAAGATTGATCTACGGGTGGCTGAAAATCTATTTGATTTAGAAAATCTTATTTCCTTGTTTATTATTCGCGGTTATTCCAAATCCTTAGAAAAGATCTTAAGTTTTGAGCCGGCTGTGGTAAATAACCCTGTCAAAGATCTCCGCCAGAACTCTCTGCTTAATTCCTTAGAGGCATCATTCTTATTGTCTCCTCTTGAGCTGGCGATTCAGACAGGTCAAAGTACAATTGTTGAATTGTTGCTTGCCCATAATGCTAATCCAGAAATTTCTGATAAGGGATTGCTTTTTGCCCTAGCAAAACTGCAAAAATTTGCACCCCTTACAAAAAAGCTATTCAAGCAAAGTCTTAAGCAAACAGAGTTTGTATCTGAAACAGATAGATATGGACGCACCTTGCTCATGGTGGCTGTCTACTTCGGCGCACCCTGGTCTATTGTAAAACTCCTTAAGCAAAAATGCTCTTCTTTTGCGCTAGACAATTGGGGACAAACAGCGATTGACTGGGCTATTATGGGGCAATATCCAAAAATTGATAAATTGCTTGAGTATGTCAAACCTAATCAGACAAATTTTACCAAAGGAGGCTTAACCTATCTCCATTTAGCTGCAGCAACAGATAATGCTCAGATAATTCAATTGCTTCTTGATAAAGGAGCAGCTATTGATGCAAAGGAGATGTTTGATCTTCAAACACCATTACATATAGCTGCGATACAGGATGCCCGGCAAGCACTACAATTATTACTCAAGAATGGTGCTGAAATTGATCAACGGGATAAAGATGGCGATACCGCTCTTCATATTCTGGCTGAAAGAAACCAGCCTGCCTCCATTGAAATGCTGCTAGACTATGGGGCTGAGGTTAACCCTCCCAACTCTCATGAACAAACCCCTGTATTTAATGTTGCAGTAGCAAATTCACTGCAAACGCTTACAAGGCTAGTTGCGAAAGGTGCTAATATTCATCATCGAGATGCGAAAGGAAATACGGCTCTTTTCAGAGCGTGTACGGAAAATGCAACAAGAGTTATAAAAAGGCTACTTGATATAGGTGCCAATATTAATGATGAGAATTTTATAAAGCAAACACCATTGCATATGGCTGCTGGTTATAATGCGGTCGACGCGGTTGAACTTTTGATTGCTAATGGGGCACAAGTGGATGCAAGAGATACCTCTGGATGGATGCCGTTGAGTATAGCAATTATGAAAAATGCAGAAAGTGCCGTAGAAATTCTTCTTGAGAAAACCAAAGATGTTGATGCAAAAGATAATTATGGTCAAACACCCTTAATGATCGCAGCCTATAATAATTCTGAATTTATTGTTAAATTATTATTGGAGCGAAATGCCCGAATTGATGCTGCAAATGAAGATGGATTGACCCCTCTACTCTGTGCTGTTATTAACAATAACCTACAAATTGCTGAGATGTTAATTGCCAAAGGAGCAGATATTAACCATCAAGATAATTATGGTCAAACACCACTATTTATTGCAGCAGAGAAAGACGCTTATCAGATTGGTGAGTTGTTAATAACACGAGGAGCAAATGTTAACCACAGAAACAGCAACGGGGTAGCGCCACTAATGGCGGCAGCCTATCATGATTCTAAATTTTTGGTTGAGCTATTAATTAAACGAAATGCTCAAATTGATGCTACCAATGAGAAGGGATTTACCGCTTTGTTCGCTGCTGCTATTAACAATAACATAAAAAGTGCTGAGTTATTAATAGCGGGAGGAGCGAATATTAATCAACAAGATAAGGATGGTCAAACACCGCTATTTAAAGCGGTAGAGAATAAAGCTTACGAGCTCATTGTATTGTTAGTAGAATGGGGATCAGATATTAATCATCGCGATAAACAGGGAAGAAATATCATAGATATTGCTCGCTCACTCAACTTTGATTCAATTGCAGCGTTGCTGGAACGAAAATTGATGGCTAAAGAGGAAACTTTCTCTCCTACTTCTATCTAGAAAGATAAGTTCTAGAATCTTTAAGGAGGAAGGGTATAGGGTTTTAGCGCTTATTCAAGCGCTATCTCATTTATGCGGACAAGTTCTGGGCAACCTCTAAGGCAAAATAGCTTAATATGCCATGGGCCCCCGCGCGCTTAAATGCAATCAATGATTCTAATACGGTCCGTTCTTCTTCCAGCCAGCCATTTTGAGCTGCAGCTTTAATCATCGCGTATTCGCCGCTGACTTGATAGGCCAGGAGGGGGATGTTAAACTGTGCTGCTGCGCGTTGCATTACATCAAGGTAGGGCATGCCGGGCTTGATGATAATCATATCGGCCCCTTCTTGAATGTCTTGAGCAATTTCACGCATAGCTTCATCACTGTTAGCGGGATTCATTTGATAGGTCTTTTTATCTTTTAGGCCGCTCAGCTGCTGAACGCCGACGGCTTGCCGGAAAGGGCCGTAAAAGCTAGAGGCATATTTAACTGCATAACTGATGAGAAGACAGTCCGCATAGTCCCGATCATCTAGATAGTGGCGCAACGCCAGGATGCGACCATCCATCATATCAGACGGCGCTAAAGCGTCTGCACCCGCTTTAGCTTGAATATAAGCTTGCTGCTGGAGAATCTCAATGGTGGCTTCGTTATCCACCCGTCCATTAATAATAACACCGTCATGGCCGTGATCTGTGTAAGGATCCAGGGCCACGTCAGTAATAACACCAATATTCAAATTAAGAGATTTAATAGTTTGAATGGCTCGACAAATTAAATTGTCTGGATTTAAAGCCTCACTGCCGTCGGGACATCTTAATTCGACAGGCGTGGTCGGGAAGAGGGCGAGGGCGGGAATCCCTGCGTCGGCGGCCTGGTGGACCACGTCAATCAATTCATCTAAGGTTAATCGCAGAACACCCGGCATGCTCGGGATATGCGGCGACGTTTCAGGCTCGCGCACAAAGATGGGCAAAATAAGGTCACTGGGGGTTAAATCATTCTCTGAGCATAAATCTCGCATCCAAGCAGATTGGCGTAAGCGTCTTAAGCGGGTATTGGGAAATGCTCCTATGACCATAAATTCACCCTTTTGTTTTTGATTAACAGTGGTTAAGCTAATCCTATATAATTTTATCTAATTATGCACCATGGATTTTTATCTCAATTCAGAACAATCACAAATTAAGGCAATGGCAGAAGCCTTTGCTGCTGAGCATCTTCAACCTTTTGCAGCCGAATGGGATGCTAAAGAGTTTTTCCCTGTCGCCACCCTGCGTCAGGCAGCCACCTTAGGGTTTGCGGGCCTATTTATTGGGGAAGAATTCGGTGGTTGTAATCTAACCCGCTTAGACGGAGCTCTCATCTTTGAAGCCTTAGCCCAAGGCTGTGTTGCTAGCTCAGCTTACCTTTCCATTCATAATATGGTCGGAGGCATGATTCAGCGTTTTGGGACTAAGGAGCAGCAACAGCGATGGCTGCCTAAGCTTTCCTCCCTGCAGTGGTTATCCAGTTATTGCTTAACTGAGCCTGCCAGTGGTTCTGACGCGGCATCCTTAAAAACCAAAGCGGAACGAGATGGCGACTGTTATGTGCTCAACGGCGCAAAGGCTTTCATTTCTGGGGGCGGAGTCAGTGATCTCTATCTGGTAATGGTACGCACGGGTGACGCCGGGGCCAAGGGCGTTTCCGCTGTCATTGTTGAAAAGGGAACACCCGGTCTTAGTTTTGGGAAAAAGGAAGAAAAAATGGGGTGGCGTTCCCAGCCAACCTGTGTTGTCAATTTTGATGACTGCCGCATCCCCATTAGCAACCGCTTAGGCAATGAAGGCGATGGCTTCAAAATTGCCATGACCGGGCTAGATGGGGGCCGCATCAATATTGCTGCTTGCTCTTTAGGAGGAGCACAGCGGGCCCTGGATCTTGCCAAAGCTTATATTAAAGAACGACGCCAGTTTGGGCAGAAATTAGCCGACTTCCAAGCCTTGCAATTTAAAATTGCTGATATGGAGACGGAATTATCGGCCGCTCGTCTCATGGTCTATCGAGCTGGATTTATGCTAAGTCAAAAAGATCCCGAGGCAACCCTTTACTGTGCCATGGCTAAGCGTTTTGCGACGGATGTCGGATTTAAGGTGGTAAATGAAGCGTTACAGCTTCACGGCGGATATGGGTATATTCGTGAGTATCAGGTTGAGCGTTTAGTGCGTGATTTACGGGTGCACCAGATCTTGGAGGGGACCAATGAAATTATGCGGCATATTATCGCTCGTAAAGTATTAGACTAAATAAAGGAAAGAACATGGAAGCTGTAGCACGACTAGAAGATATAGAATCAGAAGTTCTTATCTCCACTCAAGGAAACGCCGGTATTATTACCTTGAACCGCCCCAAAGCGTTGAACTCATTGAACTTAACAATGATTCGCGAGATTCATAAGGCCCTGAAACAGTGGCAGCAGGATGACGCTATTGCTTGTGTCATTGTAGAAGGAGTAGGGGAGAAGGCTTTTTGTGCTGGCGGTGATATCCGCTCTGTCTATCAAGCCCGCTTAGAAGGAAATAGAGACTATAATGATGCTATTTTCCGTGAGGAGTATCAGCTTAACTATTATATCAGCCAGTATCCTAAGCCGTATATTTCTTTAATTGACGGAATTTGTATGGGGGGTGGTTTAGGAATCTCAGCTCATGGTTCTCATCGTATTGTCACAGAGCGCACAGTTATGGCGATGCCGGAAACAACGATTGGTTTTTTCCCTGACGTCGGAGCCAGCTACTTTTTGAACCAATGCCCGGGTTATATAGGAATGTTTTTGGCCATCACCGGTGAGAAAATTAGCGGTGAAGATGCTATTTATTGTGGCATTGCCACCCATTATCTGTCGTCCACTAAAATGGCAGACCTGCGCTTAGCATTAACCCAGGCACAATCAACTGTTGAGATTGATGCCATTCTTACCTCTGTCAATGAGGTGGCGGCTATTGCGACTTTATCGACACATCAGCAATTAATTGATGACATCTTTGGCCAGAGCTCGCTCCATGAAATTCTTGCAAAGCTATATCAAAGTGAAAATGCCAAAGCTTATGAATGGGCGCGCAATCTGAGCAAGAAGTGCCCCTTAAGTATGGCTATCACTTTTACTCTTTTACAGAATAATAAAGGGTTATCATTAAAACAGTGCTTACCCGTTGAATTTCGCTTAAGCCAAAGCTTTGTCGACAATTATAATTTTTTTGAAGGGATTCGAGCGCTCTTGATCGATAAGGATAACGAGCCAAAGTGGCAGCCGAGCCACATTAGCCAAGTCGACGATATTGAAGTCAAGGCTTATTTCAAGGAGCTAGGCGCAAAAGAGCTAATTCTTATCTAAGAAAGTCACGAGGCCTAGGATAATCTTAAAAAGATAGAGGATGGGGTGATAACGCACAATCTGCGTCAATAAGCCCCCTAATTTACGTGAAGAATGACTAGAAATTCACCCCAGCTATGGGGTATGGTATGACAATGATGTGGAATATCCAAACAGATGATCAGGAGTCAATATCATGTCGTATGAACAGTTTTTTCAAAAGTTTATGGCTGAAAAAGTTCCTGTAGCCCAAGCTATGAATATCGAAATTGTTGAAGCTTCGGAACAGGGTATAACCCTGAAGGCACCTTTATCAGCGAATATCAATGATAAAGGTGTTGCTTTTGGAGGAAGTTTATTTAGCATAGCCTCCTTATGCAGTTGGGCTGTTGTTGACTCTTTGTTAAAGCGCCATAATCAGGAAGCGATTGTTTTCATCCATACAAGTCAGACACGATTTTCAACTCCGGTTGTTTCTGATTTTAAGGTTTCCTGTTTAGCCCCCACCGGTAAAGATCTTGACATGTTCTTAAAAACTTTTAATCGCAAAGGCAAGGCTCGTCTAACGTTGGCGGCCACTGTGTATGAGGAAGAAGCCTTAGCATTTGAATCAGTTTCCGAGTTTGTCGCCGTTCGTAAATAAATCCTGAAAAGAGGAGAACTATTTCCACAGTAGTCTTCTCCCTCAGGTCTTAGAATAAATGTCTTCAGCTTGTGAAGACAAGCCCTTACTCACCCTACAGCCCTTAAAGCTCCTCTAAGTCCGCGAGAAGGGTGATCAGGTAACGCAGTTACTGGTTGATGGGGTTAAGGGGAAAAATTAGGCTATCAGCATGGCTATACTAGAGTTACAGATGCGAGGGAGAAACGGTGCCGCCTTGAAGGCAGAATATTTAAATGACGCTGCAAATTCTTAAATTACCGCTGAAAATAGTATAGGCTAGCAAATTAGCAATATTCCTAAACGAGCTAACAAGAAAAATTGATCTCTGTACATGTAAAATTTGTGAGGTTTTCCTAGACAGCAACAAATTATGTCTTGATCTATAACAATTGATTAGGTGCTGTATACCCTCAAGTTTCTAAAATTAGCCTCTTAAAACCTATATTTTATAACAGTAAGCAATAAATAAGAGAGAAACGGGCAGAAAATCTTAATAATATTTCTTACTTTATAATGCAGCTCCGAATATATAAGACAAAGTTTTAACTTAAATGAAGAAGTATATGATGAAGTTGTCAAAAATAGTTTATTTTTGGGGTGCCTGTTTATTTTTAAATTTTACATTATCACAAGCAGCCCATATATCCAGTACACAAGTTGGGAGTTCTTCCTCTAGTTCCTCGGCTGCATCATTTAAAACACCGCTACAACAAGAGGCGGATGAATTCTTAAACATTTGGAATACAAGTCGCCCCACCTTTAAAGCAGACGATGAGGCTCAGTTTTTCAAAGGTTACGAAAATTATATTAACCAGATTATAAAAGGTGATAATTTAGCAGCTTTGACTGAAACTGACGGAGAGGATAATTTGCTCTCTTATTCTGGTAATTCCAGGCAGGAATTATTTGAGTCAGAGAATATTGAGTTAAGAAAAGCCGTCTATCAAGAGTTATCCCAGCTGTGGAAAGAATTAATCAATAAAGAAAACGCGTTTGCAAGTTATTTCCTAGGGTATGTATTAGCAGAAAAGATTCAGCCGGAAAGTTATAATACTCAGTATCATCGTATTATTTGTAATCTATTAGACTCTTCGAGTCAAAAACTCTACAGTCGGGCGACAAATTTTCTTTTAGAAAATATTCAGTGGCAAAAAACACTGGTCGACAGAAATCAGTTATTAATCCGCAGAGATATTATAGCGGCCCCTGACGAAGCTCTTTTTCATTATATAAAAACCCATGCTATAAAAGGTGAAACAAGCTGGAATGATTTAAAAATTCTTGAAAATATTTTATTGTATAATACTGCTACTCCTGAAGAATATTTAAAAGTTTACCGTAACTTAGCAAAAAGGCTTAAAAGCGCTCTAATCTTAAGAAAGGAAAAAGAGTCACCTTTGCGCATTGTTGAATTCTTTATTCTAAGCACGATAAGTGTGGCGACCGTACTGATGACGCAAGAAATAATTAATATTGTGAACGACAATCCAAATAAGATTCCTTATTACACTATTGGCTCCACACAAATTGCTGCAGCGATCATAGGAATAATAGTATCAGTGGTGAGTTATCCTTACATCACAAACTTAGTTTATAAATATCAGGATTGGGGTTTTAAAGGAAAACTTTTGCCGTCTTCTTATAGCGAGGATGAAATATCTCTGCAATCTCACCTTATTGCCCTTCTCTGTGTCGTGCTAAATAAGGCATATGACATTAGAAAATTAAACCAAAGGTCTTATATTAATAGGGTCCGAAAATTTATATTAGATCAGTTTGAAGTAGAGAGTAGAACTCTGAGTGGACTATTAAGTCAACATAATAAACAGTATCTGTTATTACCAGTAGGGAGGGACTGATGATAGAGAAACTAGCAAGACTAAGCGGTAAAAGCTTTACCGTATTTCTTGTAACGTTTTTATCAATCGCGGCGGCTTTTGATAATATGTCTCCAGCGGATAGCATCTACTGGAAAAAAATAGAAGAAGCTGTGCAAGGATATTGTGTAGATGATTTATTTGTCCACCATCAGCTGCCTCATAACTTTGAAGAATTTAATAGAGCCCACATGGCTTGCTTAAAAGCAGGGAGCTTGCTGAGGGATGGAAAGGGGGAGGAAGCCATTCCCTATCTAATATTTGCTGAAAGTTTTTATATAGCTGATAGCTTAAAAGAATTACACCGAATATATTTAGCTGAGAAATCCTTTTGTCAATATCGGGGAATTTCTTCTGCCACCTACGCGGAAATAAAGAAAAATTTTGTCACTCTATTGAATGCCCCTAATGATCCTGCGTCCCCTGCAAGCTTCGAGGCGTACATAGAGTATAAGAGGCGTCTTAATACTCTTTATACTGAGTATGATCAGATGACGCGGACCAATATTGCACAACTAGAAGAAAGGTATTATCGAACACCTTTGAGGGTGGTCGCTACTTATCTCAAAGATAAGGCTCGCTCTATCATAAAGAAGCGTTCCAGACGGCCAACAGTGATTGACTCTCAAGGTGCCACTTCTCAAATATTGGCGCATCCGGAAGAGCTCTGCTTGAGCTCTGATAAGGACATTTATTCAGAACTGATGCCGATGATTTCCTTACAAGAAAAAAAGCGCTTATAGTTCGTGTTTTTATAATCGTTACTCAAATGTGCTTGTCCATCAAATGGGCGTATTAGAGATTAAAGATCCCCCTAGAGGGCAGTATTTCTTGTCAAAGAATTTTCGTACATAGAAACCTACTGATAAATAGCTAAAAGGGCAAATCTTTCAGCTTAATTATCTCAGTAAGACACAGAGTAGATAAAAATTAAATCAGTTCAATTCCATCGTTTAACACTTTATACCTATGAAGAGGGGGCTATAAATAGAAGAGGGCCCAGGGCCGTCTTCTAAAATTTAATCCTATTCAGGAAAAGTGCCTAAAATAGGGTACCGATAGAGTTTTTTAGCATTTAATTTGGCTTGTAAAGTGTTGGCCCTTCTTCCTAGTCTTATTAAGACTTCTTGAAGCATTGCTTCCTTAGGACTAAAAATTATATATTGATTTAGGTAGTCATATATTGTACCTCCATTGTAATATTCTATTAAACAGAGAGCTAATACATCAAAGTAGAATTGCTCAGTTTTATCCATTCTCATAGGCTTACACGGCTTGAGTTCTTCCTTTACTGAATTTTTGAGTAATTTATAGAGGTCCGGCTTCTGTTTAAAAAAGTCTTTTAATGCTTGGACAAGATATAAGGCCTCCTTGCTTTTTACCGCCACAGGTTTTTGAAAATTTCTGCCAATGCATTGAACAATATTTTCCAGCTCTGAGGTGACAGTCATCCCAACTGCTTGAGCTCTTTCCAAAACTCTTTTGGGATAAAAATCTTTGTTAATTTCCTTCAATAAATCTGTTGGATCTTGAGCGTTAAAGCAGGGCTGTGCTAAGGGGGCTGCTGCCAAGACAGGTGCTTGCTCTTTAAGTCTTTTTATAAGGGGCTGAGATGAGGTAGGAAGTGCAATAGGATGAGTAGGATTTTCTAGCATCTTTCTCTTGGTTGGTAGTTCTGCAGCAGAAAACGACGAGGTGTTGGCTGGTGATCTCGGATCTGCCTCTAAGATGGGAACAGCGCTAATATGTTTTAAGGTTTGTTTGTGATCAGTAATTCCTGCTAAGGATTGGTGATCACATCTCTCCGTACCTATTTTATCCAAGGTTTTAGGTTTATCGTTAAATAAATTAGAATCGGACCTCCCAACAGAGGTTAAAAGCTCAAAATGTTCATTGCTTTCTTTAATTAAGGTGGTAAGGAAATCATCACAAGCACTGTCCGTATTAGCTAAAAAGGATGGTATCTCTTCCGCTTGTCTAAGGCTTGCCTCCAAGATGGCAATAGCGACTTCAGGTTTTGAGGGTGCTTTGTGATCAGGAACTTCTGATAAAGATTTATTACTACATTCCTCTGTAGCTATTTCATCCAGGGCCGCAGATTTATCGTTAAATAAATTATGGTCGGGCGTCGCGAAATAAGTTGCAAGGTCAAAACTTTCATTACTCTCTTCAAGTAAGTCGGTAAGGAAGTCATCATAAGCCATGCCAGTATTAGCTAAGAGAAGTATTAATAATAGTTTGTTCATTTATCTCTCTGAAGAATTATTGTTCTGTTTGCCTTAGCATAGCAAAGTAATCATCAAATACTCAATTTCTCTCCGAAGGATTTACTAGGACCTGCCTTGGCCTGTCAGTAAGAAATGCTCTTAAGGATTGCAAGGTCGGTCAGTGAGACATGCGGGTTACGTGGCGATAGCCTGAAACAGCGCAGACTTTTGTTCTTGCTCCTAAAACGAAGGCTTGCTATAAACAGTCTAGTTAAAACTAAGAATAAAAAACATTAGCTATTCAACTGTATATTTTATCTGTAAGTTATACGATAAGAATAATATATTATAATTATTAGGGTAAATTAATGACCTATCTTCATACTAAACTTGCGGCGCTTGTGTTCTTTTTAGGATTGCCTTATTGGGCTCTGGCTGCCGACGACTCCCCTCAAACTCAATATATTGCTCTATATCGGGGAATTCATTTCTTTAAAGGTATTTTTGCACCTTCAGATATAACTCGCGCTATCAATAGCTGTGAACAGGAACAGAATAGTCATCCTCTATTCTCCTCCACAGCAGGAACGCTTATAGGAGCTAATTATCTAACAAATCCTGACAACCCAGCTCTTTTATTAAGAAGTGGAGAATTAGTTCACAATACGCTTAAAAGGTATAAGGAACAGCATCCTGAGCATTATTACCTCTTCCATCAAACGTACACCAATAATCATTATAGATTTCATACATTACTGGGCGATAAAACCTACCCAGATAAAAAAGGCGCCTCCACCAACATTACTGCAGCAGAATTAGAGGCATTTAAAGCTTACAAAGAGATTTTTTTCGAAGAAGCTGAAGACCCTAAGTATAAGCTTGGAAGTATAAATGAGAAGGGTATTCATCGGAACTGCTTTGTGTCTTTCTCTCAGGGGCCAGAGCATGCCCTTAAATATGCCTTAGGCCTTAAGTATATGGTCGGAGAGTTTCTCCGCCCTAATTATAATGCTCAAGGAGTGCCGGAAAATGAATATCTTGGCAAACTCTACATTGCCTTATTGAAAAAGCAGGATTTTTATGCCTTGACTCCTACGTCTGTTCTTGATCTTCATGCCCAAAGGAAGCTTAAGATAAAAGTAAACCAAGACGATATCTTAGCAGAAGCTGAAGTGTCTTTCTTAGGTTACCTTGGTCAAGAGTATGTTAGCTGCGCTGTGGCGATTCAGGTCCCCTCCTTTAATAATGGGTACACAGCTGAGTATGAAGAAAGGTACGGGCTAAACCAGACCAGCTTTTTATATTTCAAAAATCTTAAAGAACGGATCAACGAAAAAGAATTTCTTAAAGAGTTATTAGAGAAGTATATTATTCCAGCCTACTCAAAAAGATTAAGTAGTAAGGTTGCCGAAATTCTTCAACGAAAGCAAGAGGGGTCTGTATTAACCTTTATAGGTTACGGTGAGCAGCTTGGAGAAGTATTCCCTAGCGCTATGTCGCATATCCTTCATCAGCTGTATGCCTTAAATGCTGCTGTGATATGTCCTGGCAAAAATACAGGTATAGGGAATCTGAACAAGAAATCAAAAGACACCATGGTTCGCAGATTCTCCTTTATTACAGAGCATGTCTCTCAATCTCAGGCTCTTATGTTAACTATAAAAGATTACTCTCTTAGTGGATTGGGAAGTAGGTTAAAACCTCTTCTAGGGAGCACGCTTGAGGTGCTTTCTCTTGTGAAGCTAGGTCTTAATTCTAAAGATGCGGCCCAGATTGCAGAAGCGTTAAAATCAAATACCTCCCTGACTGAGCTTAACTTAGACAATAATCCCATTAAAGACGAGGGAAGCAAAGCCATTGCAGAAGCATTAAAGAATAACAGATCTCTTCAAACCTTACAGATAACCAACACGCAAACTACGGCAGAAGGCCTTGCTAGCTTTGGTGCCTTGCTCGAGTATAAAAATGGCAAACAAAAGAATACATCATTGATAAAACTCCTTTACACGGACGTTAAAAATATTTCGAGCGGGATTCTAAAAAAAATTTCCGGCGGGTTGAGAAGAAATAACTTAAAGCAATATAGCACTGCGGCCGCCATGAATGAGACGGTAAGAAAGGAAAAAAGTGACGATCAGGATGATTTAATGCTGCAGTATTTAAAAGACAAAGGCATTACTCTAACTGATCTTCAAGTCGCTTTTGCCTCTCATCCTCAACCTGAACTGCAGGATTCAAACGAACAGTTCCTGCTGGGTGTAAAGTACTTTTTGGGCGTTCAAGCTCCGGCAGATTATGTCCAAGCTGCTCACTGGTTTAAGAAAGCCGCCGAGCAAGGGGTCGCAAATTCCCAGTATTGCCTGGCGATGATGCATATGGAGGGTCGAGGTATTCCTAAAAATTATAGGTTAGCTGTATATTGGTTTGAAAAAGCTGCTAAGCAGGATGTGACAGAGGCTCAATATAATTTAGGGACATTGTATCACGAGGGTACTAAAGTTCTTAAAGATAGCCGTAAAGCAGTGTTCTGGTATAAGAAAGCAGCTGCAAAAGGACATGCAGAGGCTCAATGTAACTTAGGATGGATGTATCAAAAGGGGGATGGTACTGAGAAAGATATGTGCAGAGCTATGTACTATTACATCGAATCTGCTCGGCGTGGTCAAGGTTTTGCCGGGGCCCAATATAATCTTGGGGTAGTATATGAGAATGGGCAGGACGGTATTGAGAGAAACGGTGCTTTGGCTAAACTCTGGTACAAGAAAGCCGCTAAGCAAGGATATGCAGATGCTCAATTTAAGCTGGGGGCAATGCATGAGCATGGGAAAGTCATTGCTAAAGATGGGCTTCAAGCCGTATTCTGGTACGAGGCAGCAGCGAAGCAAGGACATCGAGAGGCTCAATTTAACCTGGGCTGGATGTATGGAGAAGGAAGTGGAGTTGCTAAGGACGAGGCCCGAGCTGTGTTGTGTTACCAAGCTGCAGCTGCACAAGACCATAAAGAGGCTCAATGCAACCTGGGGGTAATGTATAAAGAGGGTCGGGGTATTGAGGCGGACAACATTTTGGCGGAGTACTGGTTAAAGCAAGCCGCTAAGCAAAAATATGCCCAGGCCCAATTTTATCTAGGTATGCTGTATGAACAAGATCTGAAAGGTATTAAGAAGAATCTTAGATTATCTGAGCTTTTCTACTTGGCGGCAGCAGAGCAAGGACATGCCAGTGCCCAATATAATCTAGGCATTATGTATTTTGAAAAAGGTGATGAGCGGGAATTTCCGAAAGCCATTCATTGGTTGCAAAGCGCTGCAAAAAACGGCGTTGAAGAAGCTGCTCATTTCTTCCATATATTAAAGCAAACCAGCTCTCAAGCCAGTGTAAAATCATAAGTGAAGGCAAAGAGCTTGGTCTCACTCACCAAGCCCTTTGCCGCCCTCTCAGCCCTTATGCACAATTTCCAGCAGATGCTCAGTAGCTTTTAGACCAAAAGAAAAGAGTCGCCTTATAACTCTTACTCTTAATTAAAGCATGGGCATAGCAAAAAAAGCGGAGTCTTGTTAGCTATCAGAGCTGATATTGATAACAGGTGAGGCGCCTCTATCACTACACAAAGTCACCAGCAGATTGGAGACAAGAGAGGCCTTTTGCCCTTCAGAAAAATAAGAAAGTTCCTGAGTATCTAAAGAGGTAAGGGCAGATCTAACCATGCCAATCGCTCCTTCGACAATTTTTTCTCGTGCAGCGATCATTGCCTCTGCTTGTTGCTTTTGTAGCATAGCACCTGCAATTTCAGGAGCATAAGCAAGATGACTTATTCTGGCTTCTACGACCTTAATGCCTGCAAGTTCCATCCTTGCTTCGAGCTCAGTTTGGAATTCCTTAGTTATCAGTTCACCTCCACAGCGTAACGATTTAGATTCTTCTTCAGCATTCTCATAGGGGTAATGGGAAGCTAGATGCCGTAGCGCTGACTCTATTTGGGTGGTAACATACGATTCATGATCCTCAACCTGCAATAGCGCCTTATAAGGGTCATTGACATGCCAAACCAATATTGCTGCAATTTCTATTGGATTTCCCTTCTTATCATTCATTTTTAGCTGAGCACTGTGAGAAGCTTTGACGCGTAAACTTATCGACTTAGAAGTAAATAAAGGGCAAACCCAGAAAAATCCAGGGGTATTTAAGCTTCCGATGTATTTACCAAAAAATAAGAAAATGCGACCTTGATTAGGCTGAATTACATTGCTTCCACAGAGCAGACTTATGATCATCAAAATGATAGATAGTACCGTAAAAAAGGCTATACTTTGCGGCATAACGGCTACCAAAAACACTATTGAACTAATTGCGATTAGAACGCTGATAAAGCCGTTAAAGGCTTTCAACTGAGGCGCTATCATTTAATTTCTCCATTTAATTTATAACGATTATAACTTTAAAAATTATAGGCTATCGTTTCAGAAAACGGCTAACTTTTTAACTTTATTTGTGGTATTTACGGAAGCTAAAAAAGAGAGCCGCTATCTTGTAACATAGCTTCTGAGGCCAGGTTATATTGAATGCTTCTTCAGCATCAGCGACACCGACAGGGCGGTTGAAGGCTTGAAAGAAGCTTTTTATAGAGGCGCATTTTTATTCTAGGCCCGCTAGAAACCTCGAGCTTTATTACCTATCTGGCGTCTGCCAAGAAGGGATAGAGTATTTCCTTAAAGCTAGAATAATATCTCTTCGTAAATAAGCTGAGTATATGTCCAGAACTTATTATACTTTTCTTACAATAATGTCCGCATTCAGGCCTACACCCTATGCGGGCATTTTATATACATTGTCATTATGCACCTGATCAGCAACAACACTTTTTAGAGGTAAGAAGAATAAGTGCTCTGGGCGGCAACCCGCGCGTATCTATAAAAGTAAGGTTTTTACAATTATAGAGGAAATAATCTCCTATTAAAGTGATATTAGCCAGTCCCCGGGCATCTAATGAAGTAAGATTTATGCAATAGGAGAAGAAATCACTTCCAATGGAAGCGACATTGGACAATCCTTGAGTATCAAAAGATACAAGATTACTGCACCCCTGGAGAAAGCCATTTCCAATAGAAGCAACATTCGATAGTCCTTGAGTATCTATAGAAGTAAGGTTGTCGCAGTAGGAAAGAAAACCATTTCCAATAAAATCGACATTGGACAATCCTTGAGTATCAAAAGATACAAGATTATTGCACATTTGGAGAAAATCATTTCCAATGAAAGTGACATTGGATAGCCCGCGCGTATCTATAAAGATAAGCTTGTCACAGTTGGAAAGAAAATCACTTTCAATGTAAATGACATTGGACAGTCCGCGCGTATCTATAGAGGTAAGGTTGGAGCAATTCGACAGAAAACCATTTCTAATCGATCTGACATTGGATAGTTCTTTGGTATCAAAAGATGCAAGACTGCCACACCCCTCAAGGAAACCATTTCCAATGGATACGATATTCGATAGTCCTTGGATATCTATAGAAACAAGCTTTTTGCAATAACGTAGGAATCTATTTCCAATAGAAGTAACATTAGATAGTTCGCGCGTATCAATAGAAGTAAGGTTGCGACAATTGGGGAGAAAATTATTTCCGATGGAAGTGCAGGTGTTACTGGCAAAAGTTTTTCTTCAAATTTAATAGATAAAAGTCATCGACGCACGCTTTGGTGAGAAAACAGGTTTCTCTCAGAGCTAACTTTGCGTCAGCATCAGAAGAAGCGGCAATACTGGCGAGAATCTCGGTCGGAAGATCGAGAAGAGTAAGCCGATCAGGATCGTGAACCTCATTATCGGGGGAGATCATTGCCCAGGGAGAGCACATAAATAAAATCTTAAACACTTCCATGGTCGTATTCAGTTTTCAAAATTTTCCCCTGTCTAAGGATATGAACTTTATATTTTAAGCGTAAACTTCGAGGGATAAGTAATGCAATAGGAGTACCACTCAACTAAATCAAAAATTAGCAAAGGAGAAAAGAAGAGGGGATGACAAAGAATGGATCACCTTTAGCAAGGCCATGGTAGCTTCTTATAAGATTTGAAGGCGATAATTATTTGATCTTATCAACGCTACTGTAAAGTTATGCAGAGTTGGATTCTAAAACATTCTATAAGGCCGGTTACTTGATCAAGAGAGAGGGTATTTCTCTCAATTGCTAAAGAGGTCTGAATACTTTTAATATTATCTGATCGTCTTAAAGGAAGAGGAGTATCTGCTAGCTGACGACCTATGATTAGGCCTAATTCTCGACTAAAACCCTGACAGAGCTTTAAAATTAGAGGGTTTATTTTAAAAGGAGGCGTACATTCATAATCTTGATAGTATCATCTGATATTATCATTGACCAAATTATTTAGAATTAGATTGTGTGGCTCTGATTACTGTACACCCTAATTTAGATAGGGGTTCTAGCCCCATAACTTAATTTCTTAAAAGCGCAGTTAATAGCTCGCTTGCTTGAATTCTTTGTGCTCTATTCATAGAGCTGTCTGCGATAAAAGAAGTAAGAGATGAAATATCTTTTTCATCATCGATGATTTTCATCTCATCATTAATCTCTATACGACCGTCTAACTTCATTTTAATTTTAAGAATTAGAGCATTATGACGGATTTCTTTTGCGAATTTAACATTCTCACTGACTTGAGCCAAAAGCTGATATGCTTGATTATCGGTTAATTCTAACGTCCTTCTCTCAGCTCTCATCACGCCTCGATAATAATTTGCAATAGCACACTTTTCCTCATCTAAGGCTTGGTCTTGGCTTGCATGAAGGAAAAGAGTATAGATTTCAGCATTCGTTAATGTGGGGGCTCTTCCTTGAACTGCCCTCACAGCTCTATAATAATTCGCAATAGCGTGCTTCACCGCATCTAAAAGTGGTTCTTGGCTTGCTTGAAGGAGAAGAGCATAAGTGTCCGCATCCGTTAGTGCTGGCACTCTTTCCTGAGCTCCCATTACCCCTCTATAATAATTGGCAATGGCGCGTTTTTCTTCATTTAGAAGATTTTGCTCACTCGCTTGAAGAAGAAGTTGGTAAGCTTGGTCATCCGTTAATCCTAGCATTCCTTCGGCTCTCATCATGCCTTTATAATAACCTGCCTCAGCGCGCTGCAAAGCGAATAAGAACTGCTCCTCATTGACTTGAGAGCGCAGCTCCATGATTTGAGCAGCCGTTAATCTGGCGGCCTTCCTCTGAATTTCTATCACACCTCTATAATAATCTGCACGAGCGCGCTTTAAAGCAGGTAAAGACTGATCTTTGCTTACTTGAGAGAAAAGCTCTTCAGTTTGGGCATCCGTTAATTTTGACGTTCTTCCTCTCAATCCCATTACAGATCTATAATAATTTGCAATAGCACGTTTCTCATTATCTAAAATTTGTTGTTCGCTTGCTTGGAGTAAAATCTCATAAATTTGCTCATTCGTTAATTCTGGTGCCATTCTTTTAACCCCCATCACACCTCTATAAAGATCAGCAACGGCACGATCTTGAGCAGAGAGAAGCTGATTTTGGCTTGCTTGAAGGAGAAGTTGATAAGCTTGATCATTGGTTAATGCGGGTGCTCTTTTCGTTGCCCCCATCACACCTCTATAAAGATCAGCAACGGCACGATCTGGAGCAGAGAGACGTTGATCTTGGCTTGCTTGAAGGAGAAGTTGATACGCTTGATCATTGGCTAATTCGGGTGCTCTTTTCGTAGTGCCCATCATGCCTCTATACAAATCTGCATAAGCCCGCGTGTAAGGAGAGAGAAAACGATCTTGGCTTAGTTGTTCTAAAAGATGATAGGCTGTCGTATCATCAACAATTTCAATCTTATTAGCAATGCGTTCATAAGCTAGCGATAATTTTATTTGAGCACGCTTTTCATAGGGGAGGCTTGCGTTTTCAAGCGCTTCTCTAAAATCTTCATAAGTCTTATTTCGAGAAAGTAACCCATCTAGTATTTGGGAAGGCGTTGCTTGCTGAAAAAATTCTTCTCCTAGGGGTGGTGAAGAGATTGAAGGCATCTGTTGTTCTGCTTCATTATCTTCTGGTTCATCCTTAATGGGAGTTGCTGCTACCAAGAGTTCTGCTAAAGGGTTGATTGCGGTCGGATGCTGCTGAATAGTCGCTTCTTGTAGTGACATTAACACTTCAATCCCCTCAGCTTCCTTCTCTTTCTTTATATCTCTCTTCCTTTTTCTGTCATCACCAACAGCAGGGACAGAGGATCTACCTCTATCTAGCAAAGACACATTAGTTTCTGGTAAAGAAGTTAGGGCTGTGGTAGGCACATCACTTTCTCGGCGCCTTATTTTGGTTGGATGCTTCTCTTCATTTTCACAAGGATCAGTAAAATCAGCTGCGTAGCATAGAGACAGAGATGAGGTAAGTGCTAAAAGGCAGATACTATTTTTCAAAACAAGCATAGTTTTTATCATTATTATTTTCCTCTTATTGTTTTCTATAGAGCTGCATATAAGCTCTACTATGTGTTTAATAAAGAGTAAGATTTTTTGGACTAGGTGCCCTTACGCTATCTTCTCTACACAAATCTTAAGCTATATATAGGGACTAAATATTAAGGTTTCCAATTAAAAAATGGTCACTTATAAATTATGAGGATTTTAGATCCGGTTAACCAATAATTAGTGCGATGCATGTCATTGCGCGACTGACTCTCTTTTCTTTTAAAGCCTGCAGAGTCAAGGTTAAAGAAAAGTCTTTCCCTGCGCTCGGTGTACGTTTTCTTCATTTCAATTAGGGCTAAGGGAATTCTTGAGGGATTAAGAGAAGGTGTAAATTGGGCCCGATTGCTATGAGTTTTACTATGAAGTAACAGGAATTTTTCCCATCCTTTTCCATTCTTAACAGAGGGATAGGTAATAACTTTATAAGAGAAAATAAGCTCCTGTTTTTTCTAGTTCCAGTGCTATAAGAGCATCCAGTCCTGCTTCAGAAGGGGCGCCTATCTTATCAATTAAGAGTAAAAGAGGCTCTTCTTCATCGTCATCAAGTTCAATATTTACAAGCCATTCTTTATTAATGAATAAAAGGTATTGGTTATCCCCTTGTCCATAATCAATCCATTGTAGAACGTAAAGTGACTTTATTTCTGGAATGTGAGTCTCTATTAACTTGATAATCTTCTCTTTATTAAAGTGAGAATGGAAATACCTCGTCAAGTTAACAATCCTTTGCTCGATCTTCATCTCAGTAATGGTATTTCGCAATTTGTACTTCATCTTATGCGTCCTTATCTTTATGCAGCAATAAAAAAGGGAAGTGATCCTTAGATCATTTCCCTCACTTTCAACGCTGCTTTAAGCGTTAGCTGATGCGCTTTAATTAGATACGATAGAAAACACCAAGCTTAGCTGAATGCTCATTAGCCTTCACATTGATTGATCTATCCGTGCTGCCTAGGTAAGCTTGACCAAATCTTGGGAAGTCTTTTACTGTAAGGTTCTTTCCAGGTACATAGCTATAAGTGGCTCTCCAGCCAAACTGATCACTGTTTCCGAATAGACCTTGTAAGCCAACTTGGACTAGTGGTCTTACCATCCGCTTTCCAAAATTAAATTTGAGTGGAGCAACCTCATCCTCATAGGTTAAGGTATGCTTTATAGATTTAAACCCGCCGCCAATATACATGATTGTCGTCTGACCAATCTTAGCTCCAATCTTCGCTAATATTCCTAATCCTAGGCCTTTACGTGAACCTTTAATTTTTGCAGCTAGTATGTCAACGTTCATTTTGGCAATTTCTTTGCTACCGCCAAAACTATAATCTCCAAAAAACTCTAGGCCTAAAAGCATAGAATTAGTGAACACATGATCATATCCGAAAGATAATCCAAGATTTGGTTGCGCAATATTATTCTTTGTTGTGCTATGTATGTTTGTGGATGGGCCATCATTTAAATCTAGTTCAGCACTTGAATAGCTTGTTCCTAAATCAGCGCCCACATAAAACCCTTGTAGACCTTTAGCATTTGCTGCTCCAAATGCGATACCTAAAGCAAACACTGTTTTATAGAATTTATGCATAATAATCCTCTTTAATTTAAATTTTGTATGTTTGGTTTATGAAAATCTTTAAGCATTCTCTGTAAGTTACGAAAACTCCTATAAGAACAAAGATTTCCATATTTAAGTTTCATTTCTAGCAACTGCTCTTTAGCGCCTTCTTAATGACCACCCTGAAACCCGGCCCTGTCTGTCTTCATTAGCTGAATTCGAATTTAGCACTGTCACCGGCTGTACTGTGAGAGCGGGAGCCGCCCCCTGACGTCGCCGTTCTGCAGCTTCCGCAGCAAGACGATTAATTTCTGGCCGTTGGAGTTCTACGGCAAGATTGTTCTGCTGTTGATGCTGAAGTTCTTCTACAATTTCATCCAGCCCTTGCCTAAGTTCTTCAAAATCACCTAGATTGACTTCCTCTTCGCCTTCAGATTGTTCATCTTCAGAATCGCTAGAAGTCTCTGCGGCTCTTTCAGTGACAGCTTCTTGCAGGGCGCTTTGCAGCAGATTTAATAGGTCCTCATTTCTTTGCTGTGCTTCTTGACGTTGAGCTGCTTCTCTTTGCTGCACAATCCTTTCATAATCCCCAGGATTACCATAAATACCCGCCCTCATAAGCGCTTCAGTAAATTCTTCGCGCGTAGAATTTGTCTGTACGTCTAAAGCATCACGGAGGGGTACGCCATTCACATTAGGGGTAGCCAATCTAATTCCTCTTCCCCCTGTCATGTAAGCATACTGTACATGGTTTGGCGTATGAATAATTGGTCCTATGGTAGTTTGAAAGGTTTCTGTCCAATTTCCTCTAAATTCTTGCTGAGGTATATCCATACTGCATACCTGAGACATTAGTAAAGCAGAGGTAAGGTAAATTTTCCTCATCTATAAGCTCCTATTATTAATTATCAAACTTTATACCTATCAAAGCTTCAGCATTAAGAATCAATTCTATAGAGACTCATCAAACTCCCCCGGTGCAAGCCTTCTATTGTAAGCCACTGTTATTGAGCTACGCTAGAAAAGACCTAACCATGTATTGATGATGAGAAGCGTTAGGGCATTAATAACGCTAACAAATTCCACACTGATTCCATGCTCCGGAAAACAATATGTATCAATTGTTGCAATTTGTCTAATAAATAATTTCTGTATTATTACAATAAAGTTCTGGTATTAATAATGAATTTGAATAAAATTTTACTAATTTGTTATATATCTGTGTTGCTTTGTTAGTTTGTTTATTATTAACGTTATAAATTCTCTGAAAATTTACAAGGATCTACTGGGATAGTAGTAGAAAGCAAAGCGTGGCTACTGTATAAACTACTACCCATAATTTGAAGAATACTTAACCTCTTCTTAAAAAAATAGATGACAAAACTTGCCGTCTATCATTATCAGTTGAGTGCATATTAAGCTGTATTGCTCCTACTGCTCCTAGACTTTCATGCGCTTCATGGGCTTGCTGGGCGAGAGTCTCTTGGCGGATCCGTTCTGCTTCCTGAGCAGCTCGTTGGTCTTCTTCAGCTTTACGATGACGCTCTTCTTCTGCGCGGGCTTGCTGGACAAGGGCCGCCTGGCGGATACGCTCCGCTTCCTGAGCAGCTCGTTGGTCTTCTTCAGCTTTACGATGACGCTCTTCTTCTCGGACTTGCTGGGCAAGGGCCGCCTGGCGGATCCGTTCTGCTTCCTGAGCAGCTCGTAGGTCTTCTTCAGCTTTACGATGACGCTCTTCTTCTCGGACTTGCTGGGCAAGGGCCGCCTGGCGGATCCGTTCTGCTTCCTGAGCAGCCCGTTGGTCTTCTTCAGCTTTACGATGACGCTCTTCTTCTCGGACTTGCTGGACGAGAGTCTCTTGACGCACCCGTTCTGCTTCCTGAGCAGCTCGTTGGTCTTCTTCAGCTTTACGACGACGCTCGTCTTCGGCGCGGACTTGCTGGACGAGAGTCTCTTGACGCACCCGTTCTGCTTCCTGAGCAGCTCGTTGGTCTTCTTCAGCTTTACGACGACGCTCGTTTTCTTCGCGGACTTGTTGGGCAAGAGTCGCCTGACGAATACGCTCTGCTTCCTGAGCAGCTCGTAGGTCTTCTTCAGCTTTACGATGGCGCTCTTGTTCTCGGGCTTGTTGAGCAAGGGTCGCCTGCCGAGCCCGCTCTGCTTCCTGAGCAGCCCGTTGGTCTTCTTCAGCTTTACGACGACGCTCGTTTTCTTCGCGGACTTGTTGGGCAAGAGTCGCCTGACGAATACGCTCTGCTTCCTGAGCAGCTCGTAGGTCTTCTTCAGCTTTACGAAGGCGCTCTTGTTCTTCGCGGGCTTGCAGGGCAAGGGTTTCCTGACGCGCCCGTTCTGCTTCCCGAGCTTGTTGCTCTTCTTCTTGTTGCTCGCGGGCTTGTTCAATAGCAAGGTGAGCTTCTTTTTCTGTGATTTTATGTTCTACTTCGATAAGACGAGCTTCTTCTTTCTTAAGTTTACGTTCTTCGTCTATAAGACGAGCTTCTTCCACCTTAAGTCTGAGCTCTTCTTTCGCAAGCCAAGCTTCTTTCTCAGCCAGCTGCTTTTCTTCGGCTTTGTCTTGAGGCTCCACTTTCTCATCATGTTGAAGTGCCAGCTCCTCATGAGTCAACAGTTCCGTTTCCGAATTTAGCTGTACTTTCAACTCTTCTATCTCTTCAGCGAGTCCTTTTGCTGTTTTTTCCCTGATTTCTCTTATTGCTTTGATTCCTTTTTCTAGCAGCCGTTTGCTTTCTTCTTTAATTTCTTCTACGGCATTTTGAGTTAAGCGTTCTCCTTCTTTTCGTAATTGCTTTATTTCCTCCTTAGGGGGTTGATGCGCTTCTTCTGCTGGCCTCTGCTTAGTAATTTCGGGACCTTCGTGGGCACCCTCTAGCCTGTCTTGCTGATGAGATGGAGTAGGTGGCGTGCCCCCGCTAAGAGTGGGCTCATCTAATTTCGGAAGCTCGATGCGCACCCTTTTGCCAGTTTCAAGCTTAGGAGTTAAAGCAAATTTGAGATTTAAAGGGGGTAGTCCAACTCTTAATGCAGCTTTGAGCAAGTTAGATCTAAGAGTGTCTTTTTTTTCATGATTAGCACGATCAAAAAGATTCGTATATCTTCTACCAGTAATGCCTGGAAAAGGGTACTTTAATTCAAAGTGATCGTCACTCCATGTATAAGATAGAGGAGCTGGATTCTCTTTATGGAATTCCTGGTCTCGGATCTGCTTAGCATAATTTGCCAAAGCCGGACTTAGAACTAGAAGCTCTGAGAACTTTAATTCTTCTATATCTGCAATCAGGTAATTAACGTCGTAATGGGTTTTTCTGTCTGAGTCTAACTTTTGAAGCACTTCCTCCCGCGTTAAACCTAGATCTTCCAATCTCCATTCTCCTCCGGAAGGGAGCTCTTGGTAAATGTTTAGGCCCTGAGGCTGTTGATTATCGCGTGCTTGAAATAGCATTTCAAATAATTGGTTTTCGTTCACGATTGGGCAGACAGGCTCTGGCCGTTCCATCGCTAGACTAACAGTTGTTAAGGAGACACAAAGAAAAGCAGCTCTCTTAAATTTATTTAATAATTTATTCATATCTATTCCCCCTTATTTTATTTGAGAGTATTCTTATAATGATACTCTTCATCAAGGTTAAAGTTTCTAACAAAAGATACGGTTTTGAGAATCTTAGATTAAAAGGGAAGGCGGATTTCAATTTCCTAACTAGAATTTTGGTACCGAGAGCGTGGGGAAATTAGCGATTTATCTGTTTTCCCTTCTATGGAGAGAAATTCTCATGAGAGAGTTTCTACAGAGGGGGATTAGGCCGCTGTCGCTGCTTTATTTAAGCGATTTTTGACAGCTGTAAGATGACGATTGCGTCTCATCTCAACAGATTCATCCTGCTGTACCTTCTTTGGAGAAGAACTGCCCCAGAAGTAATTATAAGCAGCATTGCCCAACGACCAAGTGCTGGATGCCGTATATTTGCCCCCAGCTAATGACAATTTTCCAGCTTTAATCACCGCCTCGGCTCCATACTGGGCGATATAGCCTCCCGTTGCTGCAAGAGTCATTTGTGCGGCGGTGGATTGAGACACCATCATGCCCAATTTCGTTGCCGCAGCAATACCAGTGAGACCACTTATACCCATCACATTTAAAGCATAAGAAGCCCCATAATAGGTTCCCCATAAAAGTGCAGCGGGACCATACATATAGGTAACGGCTAAGCCAGCACCGGCAGCGCCTAATTTGATTGCGGAGATTATGCCGCTAGAAGCTGAGGGTACTTCTTCAGCTTGATTGGCTGAAGGCAACTCTTGCACGGTTACTGTTGTATTGTCTGTCTTTGATAAGGCAGGCGTCTCATTAACAACAGTAAACCCTTGCTCTTTGGCAGCTCGGAATTCAGGATTTTCTTGCTCGAGTCTTGGGAGAGACCAAACGTTGGGTGCTTTCCAAGCAGTATTGGTATCAAGGGCTTGCGCTTGACTAAGTGTTGTAGATAATAATAAGCTAGTGATAAGTTTCTTCATTCTTGATTCCTTTCTTGTAAGTGAAGAACTTCCAAGTCTCTCAGAGAAGGAGTCGGATTTCCAATCTGAGAGACAAGGGCGAGATTGTAATGCTGTTGCCCAAAACTTTGAGAATAGACAGGCACTACAAAAGGCTCTAAATCATGAAAAATCGGATGATAAAGGGCAGGTATACAAAAAGATGAGGGTAAGATGTTCGGGCTAACTCTCTCCCATAAATCTAGCTCTTTCTCAAGCGCTGATCGCGCATCTTGCATATGATGAGCCAGAGAATTATCTGTAAACGCTAATAAGGCACTTACTTGTCCGTGAATGTCAAGCAGTAAGAAGCTCCCCATTAAATCGAGGGGATAGTATTCTTGAATATTGTGTTTTTTTAGCAGAGAACTCAGATAATCTTTAAAACAGGGCTCTTTTAAAGCAGAAATCTCCTGAGAGTCTAGAAACCATTGCTTAAGTAAAGATTCCATATGTTTTTCAGTTACTTTCTCAAAGTATTTATATACTGCTTGTTTGATAACTTGCTGTAAATGATCTCGAAAATTAGAACTTTTCCTAGGAAGGCAATAATTTATCCATCCGTGATTGAAGGCATTTATAACAGTTTCCGCTTCTAAGGTGCTGTTAAGGAAGATCTTTTGAATGTTGGGATCTGTGATCTGACGGCAGATATCAAGTCCACTTACCCCTTGAACTTGCTCATCAATCAGCACACAAGAGATTGTTTGAAATCGGTCTAAATTATAAATCTCTTCATAAAGATAGCCGGCACTATTATAATCTAAGAAGGGTTCACAACTCTCGAGAACCCGATCAAATAAAATTTTAGATTTGCTCGACGAATTTAAGAAATTCAGGGCTGCTTGCGGCTCTGTGATAAGATGCCAAGTGTTCGTATGCTGAGGGTTATGAGAATGTAACTCATCAAGAAAAGCTTCATCATTAGTTAGACAAATGACCTGAGTTGGGAAGAGGCAGTAAGGGAAGTTGGTCATTGCAGAATCTCCAGAGCACTGTCATCAAGAAAGTAGTTAGGGGTAACCCTTAAAATTCGCCATAACTTAATTAAGCAGTGAGGCGGAATCTTATCTTTTCCGAGTTCATGCTCACCAAGCTGGTGATTGGCAGTTTGCACTAGTGAAGCTAAGGGATATTGCCTAATATTTAATTCTTCTCGGCTTTTTTTAAGTTTTAAGCCCATATAAGTTTCTAGAATAGAGGAGGCTTTATCACTCATTACAAGGTCACCTTTTTAGGTATCTAGGTGCAAACAATCCTAAACCTAGGTAGGCTCAGTCCTATGTTTAAGACAGCATCAATCATCGGCTCTTTAAGCTAATGAACAAAAGGATTGTCGCGGAAAGGAAACAACATTGCTTTCAGATACAGATAATTTCTCTTTTCTTTCTAAAAGAGTACTTAGGAAGCTGACTTTGTGGGAGCGAGCAACCTGTAAATATTGCCTGATAAGC
Organism: Candidatus Odyssella thessalonicensis L13; assembly: GCF_000190415.1. Lineage (GTDB taxonomy): Bacteria > Pseudomonadota > Alphaproteobacteria > Paracaedibacterales > Paracaedibacteraceae > Paracaedibacter > Paracaedibacter thessalonicensis. The sequence goes on along the minus strand of NZ_AEWF01000001.1, from coordinate 463,975 downwards.
GGATCAGATTTTTGTTGTACCCACATTCTTCTTTGGACTTGGCTCTCAATATCCTCTTTCTCATCCAGAAATTCTTCGTAATGATATTTTGACGCAGGCAGAATTAACAACTTTCTTCTGCCTTCCGCAGTACTGATGATAGAAATTTCAGAGAAAAGATAGCTATAAAAATCAAGTTGGGCAGCTTCTTGTTTGGTCAAAAAGAACGCAACTTCTGGCTTGCTACCATAATGAGCACAGAAATAGATAACATCAAGAGCTTGTAAAACCAGTTCAATGAGAGCCGCATCATACAAGGACTCACTAGTTCTCTCCAAGCTTTCGTTATCTTTAATAAGAAAACTATTTAATCGAAGACACTCAGTATGTTCTTCTAGGCCCATTTCAATAGATAAATTTGTTCCCAGTTGATGGAGGTGAAAAACTGTCTGTTTAGCGGTATTTACTACTTTGCACCCATAGGAGAATAGCAATTCTTCTGATTTCCAGCATTTAATGTAAGCCTTCAATCCAGTCTGTAAATTTAAATTTAAAGTATTGCCCATGTCTACAACCCTCTCTCCTAGTAATACCGTTAAACAGACATCAATATACTCTCGCCTCGCTTATACTGTGAACTGAGGTTATGGGTTCCTACCCTTTGTTATATTGTTGTTTTTAACCTTATTTTTTCAAAAGAACTTAAGCGGCAATCAGAAACAAAAAAATATAGTGTAATAGTAAAGTATATTTATTATGTCATAGATCTATATATATAAATTTTACTAACTCTGGTTTTTAGATAAAAAATATATTATAAACCCACATTATTAGGAATAATATCGGATCCTATAAATGTAAATTTCAAAGATGATAATAGGTGTTAACAAAAATAGAAAACACTCACTCAGTGGTTAGTGCTACTAATAGCAGCGCAGGGTTTATAAATACTCTTATTTAGAGTATAGTGACGGCAAATAGGAGGGCCATTACAGCTTATGGAATGGAATCGATTAAAGACATTCTATTATGTAGCAAAGTATCAAAGTTTTAAAAAAGCCTCAGAAGAACTCGGAATTGCTATCTCCGCGCTCAGTCGGAGCATTTCTCTTCTTGAGCATCAATTGAAAACCATGCTTTTCTATCGTAATCCTACCGGCGTTTCTTTGACAAAGGAAGGGCAGACTCTTCTAAATATGGCACAATTAGTTTATTCAAGAATAGAAAAAGTTGAAAATGAGATCTTAGAGGAGCATAAATCTCCAAAAGGGGAGCTGCGGGTATTTGCAACTCAAGGAATTGTGAATTTTTATTTGTCACCCTTTTTACCGGAATTTATGAAGCTTTATCCTGATATCAATTTACGCATTTTCGGAATGGATACACTGCCCGATTTTGATTATGGAAACGTCAATGTGGCTTTATGTCCGCCTATTCCTGAAAGAAAAGGACTCATACAAAAGCATTTGTTTACGAATCATATTCAATTATATGCAAGTCCCCAATATTTAGAAATATACGGGACGCCTGAGACTCCTGAAGATTTAGAGCATCACGCTTTAATTGGAATAGGAGATGAACTGCATCGATTCCATCAAATGAACTGGCATCTAAGCCTAGGATGTAAAAGAAATGAGAGTCGCAATCCTTATGTAACGATTAATACCCCAAATGGCAGACTAATGTTAGCAGAGCAAGGTTTTGGTATCGCGGCAGCCTCTAGGGAGCATCCGGGGCTTAAGGACATGAACTTGGTCCCTGTACTGACGCATATTGAAGCTCCTATATTAGATAATTACCTCATATATCCAGACTACCTAAGTAAATCAAAGCGTGTCCAAGCCTTTGAACATTTTATGGTGCCGAGATTTCATAAAGCATATGGCGAGGGCTAATGAATAAAGTTAAAAAGGAAATAAAATGATTAATACTCCCCCAGAAACAGACGGGCTGATTGTAACTCTTAATAAGATGGGTTATATGAATACTGAACCAGAATTTTATAACGAGGCCTTCATCGATTTTGCCGGGCAATGTTCGCATCCGTGTCTTGAAATAGGAACAGCATATGGCAAGACAACCATTGCTGCCCTAAAAAAGGGAGCCACTATGATTGCTAATGATTTATCAAAGGATCACTTAGACATCGTTCTACAAAATACTCCTGAAAATCTGCAGAATAATCTGACTTTGATGCCAGGGGCATTTCCCAACGCCTTATCAATTGAGGACAACAGCCTAGGAGCCGTTCTTTCATCACGAATGTTGAATTTCTTAGACCCAGAAATTTTGCCAAGTTCAATAGATAAGATTTTTAAATGGATAAGACCGGGGGGTAAATTCTTTGTCTTAGTCTCCTCACCATATATGGGCAACTTTAAAGAATTTGTCCCCCATTACCTAGCGGCTAGAGCTCAGAATAAACCGTGGCCTGGTTTGTTAAAGGATATGGCCAATACGGTGCCTGAGCGTGCGGAAGACTTACCTTCTTTTATGAACTTGCTCGACATTGAGGATATAGCTTTATTACTGGTTAATTCAGGCTTTCATATTGAGCGTATTGGTTATTCGCCTGTCTCTTCACGCTATCCCTTAGATGTGAGGTTTGATGGACGAGAGCACGTGGGCGCAATCGCAATTAAATCTTAAACAAGAAAGAGAATAAAATGGCAAATAAGTTGTCAAATAAAAAAGTTATCTTGGCTTCAATGGTGGGAAACACTCTCGAGTTTTATGATTTCTCCTTATTCGTTTTTTTGAGCCCTATCTTAGCTCCCTTATTCTTTCCTGCGTCCGATCCATTGATATCTCTTATTGCTACCTTAGCCACATACGGAGTCGGGTATTTTATGAGGCCTTTAGGGGCCATTTTTTTTGGCCATCTTGGTGACAAATATGGGCGTAAATACGCTTTAAGTTTTTCGATCATTTTAATGGCTATTCCCACTTTACTGATTGCTTTTTTACCCACCTATGCCCAAATTGGTAAAACTGCTTCCTTAACTCTCATCATTTTACGGCTTATTCAAGGTTTTTGTGCAGGCGGAGAATTTAATGGGGCCGGGATATTTGTTGTAGAGAATACCCAGCAGAAGAATAGTTTTTATGGATCACTTATCAGTTCTTCCACAGCAATTGGTGGACTATTAGGGTCTTGTATTTCCAGTATTGCTACGCTACCTGGAATGCCTAGCTGGAGCTGGAGAATAGCTTTTATGCTGGGCGGTGTCGTGGGGATAATTGGATTGTATATGCGGCGTCAGCTCATTGAGACTCCTGTGGATTCTCAAGTTGAAGAAAAAAGACTTACGACCTCGCCTTTGCTCCATTCCCTAAAGACAGCATACCCTCAAATATTAGCTACAATTGGCATTGCAGCCTTTGCGGGTTCAATGTACCACTTATCTGTTTATTATATTAGCGTCTTCCTGGCGACTCATGCGGAGTGGCAGCTATCAAATTCTCTTCTGTTAATGAGCATTGGTACGGTTGTCTATATCTTTATGGTTCCATTTTTCGGATACCTGGCTGATAAATATGGAAATAAGCGAGTAAAACTAACCGGCGCGTGGGCGACATTATTAAGTATATATCCTTTATTCTCTCTCCTTCTTTCTGCGACTTCTTTTTATCAGGCGATGGCAATCCAGATATGTCTGGCTTTATTGTCTGCTTGGTTCCAAGCGCCGATGACAGCGTACTTAGCAAAGCTTTTTCCTTTAAATATTCGTTATAGTGGTCTGGCCTTTGGATATAATATTGGTATTGCCTTATTTGGAGGAAGTACACCCTTAATTTGTTCGCTTCTTATTCGCTGGACGGGGTCGTCAATGATGCCTGCTTTTTATATAATTGTGATGGCAATCGTGGGAATATGCGCCGTGCGGTTCTCTAAAGAACGGGAATCATTCGCATAAAGTGGCAAGGTTAATTTAGGTTGGAAACAATTCAACAGCAGCACTGTAGGTCTGTGTTCTAGAAATGAGAACACACCTTTCTTAAAAATAGAAAACAATCAATGAATGTTTGGTGCTATTAAGGACGTGTTAAATTAATAAGGCGTATATTTTGAGATAAATACAAGCCATATGGAATATGTAAATTTATGGAATGGAATAGGCTAAAAACATTTTACTACGTGGCAAAATGCCAAAGCTTTAGAAAAGCGGCTGATGAATTATGCGTTGCTGTATCAGCTCTTAGCCGCAGCATCTCACTTCTTGAGCATCAATTAAAGACCACTCTGTTTCATCGCCATCCCACGGGGATCTCGCTGACCCAGGCGGGCGAGACATTATTTGAGACTGCGCAAGCGGTTTATTCTGAGATAGAAAAAGCTGAAAACCAGATATTAGAAGGTCAGGCTGTTCCAAAAGGACCTCTTACAATTTCAGCCACTCAAGGGATGGTTAATTATTATTTAACACCTTTCCTACCAGAATTTCAGAAGCTTTATCCGGAAATAAATCTAAGTATTTTTGCGCGCGACGTTATCCCTGACTTTGATCATGGGTATGCTGATATAGCTCTGTGCCCACCTAATCCGTTACGAAAGGATTTGGAACAGAAGCATCTCATTACCAATCATGTGGTTCTGTTTGCCAGTCCTGAATACTTAAGTAAGCATGGGACGCCTCAGGATCCCCAAGATTTAGATCACCACCAACTGATTGGGATTGGAGATTTCCCAGGCTTTATGGAAATGAACTGGCATTTAAGTTTGGGAGTAGCGGACGAGAGCAACCGGAATCCCTACATCTCAATCAGTTCTCCCCAATCACGGCTTTTTCTAGCCGAGCAAGGCTTAGGAATCGCGGCTGTCTCGAGAGAGCACCCAGGACTAGATAAAATGAATTTAGTTCAAGTTCTTCCACATATCACCGGACCGGCGATCGATATCTATATTATATACCCCAAACATCTAAAAAACTCGAAACGGATTCAGGCTTTCGAAAATTACATGATTCCCATGTTTAAGAAAACCTATAACCCTGATTAAATAAAATAAAAAAGGAAGCTAAGAATGAAGCATACCCCCCCAGAAATAGATGGCCTTATTGTTACTCTTAACAAGATGGGCTATATGAATACTGAGCCAGAATTTTATAATGAGGCGTTCATTGAATTTTCAGCTCAATCTCCTGCTCCCTGCTTAGAAATAGGAACTGCTTATGGGAGAACGGCGATTGCTGCCTTAAAAAAAGGGGCAAAAATTATTGCAAATGATTTGTCGAAAGATCATTTAGATATCCTTTGGCAGAATACTCCCGAAGATTTGAGGGCAAATTTAACTCTTATACCCGGTGCCTTCCCAGAAGCACTTTCCATTGAAGATAATACCATCGGAGCCGTCCTCTCTTCGCGCGTCTTAAACTTTGTGGAACCGGATACCCTACCTTATGCCATCGAGAAAATCTATAATTGCTTAAAACCAGGAGGCAAATTCTTTTTCCTCGCGGGTTCTCCTTTCATGCATAACTTTTTCCGCTTCCTTCCGGAGTATTGGGAAAATAAAGCAAAAAATGCTCCTTGGCCGGGGCTTCTAAAAAATATACCTGCGTACGTTCCAGAGCGAGCAGAGGATCTACCTTATTTCATTAACCTTCTTGATATCGAAACAGTAAGCTTACTGGTCAATAATAGGGGCTTTATCATTGAAAAGATTGGTTATTCAGGGGCTACTTCTTTGCATCCTGACGATATGAGGTTAGATGGTCGTGAACATGTTGGAGTGATTGCAGTAAAACCATAATATAATAAACAAGGATAAAGAAGATGCAGCAAACTGCGCCACGCAAAATTGTTACAGCCTCTATGATCGGTAATATATTGGAGTATTACGATTTCACGCTTTTCGGATTTTTAAGCCCGCTTCTAGCTCCGTTATTTTTTCCAGCTTTTGATCCTTTAACTTCGCTGATTGCCGCCCTCGCTACTTACGGCGTTGGATATTTTATGCGTCCCTTAGGGGCAGCCTTTTTCGGGTACGTGGGCGACAAATATGGGCGTAAAAGAGCCTTAAGCTTCTCGATTATATTGATGTCGGTTCCAACCGTGTTAATAGCTTTCCTCCCTACCTATGAACAGATCGGAATTTTAGCGCCTATTATTCTAATTCTGCTCCGCCTTTTACAAGGATTTTGTACCGGAGGAGAGTACAATGGGGCAGGAATCTATGTGGTCGAAAATGTAAACATCAAAAAAGCTGGCTTTTTTGGCTCTCTAATTACAATATCTAGCGCTATTGGGGGGCTTTCAGCGAATGTGGTTTCAAGCATTGTAACCTTACCCCTCATGCCCACATGGGGATGGCGATTAGCTTTCTTAGTCGGGGGGGTCATTGGCGGAATTGGTTTATATATGAGGAAAAAGCTACCTGATAATAGTTTACAAGAAATTAGAGCGAATAATGAAGTCCGACCCAAGGTACCGCTTTACCAAGCTATTACACAACATTATCGCTCAATGATTTGTACGATAGGAATTGCCGCTTTTTCCGGCGCAATGTATAACATCTCTTTTTCTTATACAAGTGTATTCCTGTCAACGCATGCGGAGTGGCACTTATCGGATTCACTTTTTTTGATGAGTTTGGGAACCATTGTATATATTCTCACTGTTCCCTGCGCCGGTTTTCTAGCAGATAGGTTCGGAAATAAGCGGGTCATGCTCACAGGAGCGCTCGCAACCCTTATTTGTATATATCCCTTATTCTTAACACTTTTATCGGCCAAGACTCTCTATCAAGCTTTAGTAGTCCAAGTTTGTCTTGCTTTACTCGCAGCATGGTTTCAGGCGCCAATGAATGCCTATATGGCAAAGCTATTTCCTGTAAAAATCCGCTACAGTGGGTTAGCTCTCAGCTATAACATAGGCATTGCTCTATTTGGGGGAACCACGCCGATGATCTGCTCTATACTTATCCGTTGGACAGGCCAACAAATCATGCCCGCATTTTATATTATTCTTATTTCATTGATTGGCATAGGGGCAGTCTTGCTTTCTAAGCCTAGGGAAGCTCTAGCGTAAAAGCTTACGCTGTCTTTCCAATAGAGAGGGGATGAGGATAAAGAGGAGAGCTACTTCAGATATAGCTTTTCCAATATTAGCTTGTACTCTAATAGAATAATTTTTTATCAAAGTGCTGCCATTTCATCGCCTAAGAATCAGCATTAATAAGATAACCTGTTTCTTGATCTTAGATTAAAATCCATGATTTGTATGCGGTAGAAGAGGGGGCAGCTTAGAGCATTAATTGAAAATTAGGCTCTCTAATCTAATTTATTGGACGTCTATTAAATTAATAACCGTCTTAATTATTTGATGGAGAGTTTGCAATGTTTCTTAAAAAGCTTTTTGCCCCATTACTGTTAATCTAATTCTTATATGCAGCGGATACCAATGATCCAATTATTCAAGAAGCGGCCACTAAGTTCTCACAAGGTTTACAATCTTTATCGGCTCCTCAAAATGTGAAAAGTGATATAGAGATAACAACTGTAGCTTTCATGCAAGGGCTCAAAACTCTGGATAATCTCCAAATAGAGGCTAATACTATCATTGGAGTCCTGGATTCTATTGAACAATCAAATCCAGCTTTCTCAATGCTTATAGGGAAATTGCAGCACAATGCTGATCAATTTGAACAAGAAAAGGCGAAAGTATTAGTAAGTCTCAACACGCTAAAATCCAAGCTTAACGGGGTTGCAGGCAGCCAAACCTTGATGGCACCGCTCCATCGGATGGAGATACGCCTTACAACTGCACAATAAAGGATTAAAACCAACCAAGGGGAGAACAAATACTCTACATATGCTTGGTTGGTTTAAAGCTTAGCAATAACGAGAGATGACAAAAATTAGAAAAACGTATTAATGATCACGTTTATTTCTTGTCTCTCTCTCATCCCTCATTTAATTCACATCTAAGAATTGTTTCAAATTGTTCAATGCCTCTGTCGGTATCTAAGATTACCCCTGCAATGTAATCAATTTTAGCTCACCCTTAACATGGTTTAGGAAGCTAATTCTCTGTTTGGTAGCTCATCAATATTGCTAATGCTTCAGCGAAGGCTGCCTTGCTTGTGGAACGGTTAATCATAAATTAAGAACTGATTACGATTTGTCATAAATTGTTATTAGCCTTATTATACTTATGTAGATGTTTTTTATGTAAAAATTGGGTTGATAGCGGAGAATAAGGCCATGAGTTTTTTAAGCAATAGTTCTCATCGAATATTGGCTTTTGCGATTTTTTCAAGCCGATGGTTACAAGCGCCGCTTTATCTTGGCTTAATATTTGTTCAATGCATTTATTTATATCAATTTCTGAAAGAACTCCACCAGCTCTTTAATGAAATAAGTAAAATGGGAGAGGACGATATTATGCTCGTGGCTTTGGGGCTGATTGATGTGGTCATGATCTCCAATCTCCTTATTATGGTCATTATAGGAGGGTATGAAACCTTTGTTTCGCGCTTGAGAATGGACCGGCATCCAGACAGTCCTGAATGGCTGTCCCAGGTCAATGCCAATACTATGAAGATTAAGCTAGCATTAGCCCTGATTGGAATCTCCTCAATTCATCTGCTCAAAACATTTATTAACCTTCATAAGATTCCAGATCGCGAAGTTTTATGGCAAGTTATTATACACACCGTCTTTTTATTTTCAGCTTTCTTCTTGGCCTATACTTCTAAATTGGCTCAAGACATAAGCCATAGTCCGGGTGATTAAGTCGACTGTCTTTTTAGAGTTAGGTTCTTTTGATCCTAACTCTTATAATTAGTCGCTATCGCCAAAAAGGTCTTCTGATGCTAAGTTGATTCCGGCCCTTCATGTGTTATAGGGGGACTATATCCTAGGTCCATGTGATGACTCTGGTAAAGGCCAGAAGAGCTCTTCTTAAGGTAATCCTCTTAAAATTATTTGCAATTTACAGCCTTCTAAGCTCTTGCTCAGGTGACATAAATGTGTTACATGCATCTAATAATTTGTCTTGCTCTATATTAGAGGAATAAGTAAATCTTTATAAGAACTCGATAATAAAGGATTAAAATAAAAATGATAAAAATTTATAAAATATTGTCAATTTTTCTGTGGACTGCACTTATTTCTTCTTTGAGTCTGGCTATGGAGCAGCAAGAAGACAGATCAAATGCAAGCGATGCAAGAAATCAGCAAGTTAGTGACGTATTATCCTCCGTAGAGGAAGGTTCTGTTGGTGAGCAAGAACAGATTGCTCAGCAAAGTAGCCAGCTTGATACGACTCCTAATTCCCGACAGATTCTTTCAATTTTAAGTCTGCCAGAAGAAATTTTAGTAGAGATCTTGAAGTATGCCTCACAAAGAGAAAGCCATAACCATCTGCTCCAATTGCGAAAGGTCTGCTCAAGATTTAATAGCACTCTATTGTCGCAGGGCCAATTCTGTCGAGATTATGAAGGGAAGATGAGATTAATAGCAAATAGAAATACTGAGATTTTTAAAAAAATTACAGATTTCATTATAGCCCATAAAGATAGAAAAAAAGACGAAGTGCATCATTTTAGTGAAGATGACAAAACCTCTTGGGGAACTTTAATAGGAAGTGCTTACTTTCATCTAGGAGAATTGTATCTAGATGATATATTTAATATACCTAACTACCAACATGCTCTTAAGTGCTATATTAAAGCTTGTCAGTATGGATCCAAAGCAGCTTTAGCAAGACAAGTTTTAATGTATCAATATGGTTTAGGGGTCCAAAAGAATGAGGATGAAGCCCAGGTCTTGTGCGAAAAGGGACCATTCCATCCCCGTTATGGTGCCTATGAAGCTTTAGGAGACGGTCACAATGGCACACATGAGATGTTGGGGGAAATCAACAAACCTTTGATTGCAGTTGAAATGTTGCAAAGAGCTGTCCAAGAAGGATCAATAGAGGCCATTTATACCCTCGGAATAATGTATTATTACGGCAAAGGCATAGAAAAAAATCACACAATGGCTATCCAATTCCTTGAGAGGTTTAAAAATACTCCACCCGAAGCATTTGCAGATGAAGTAATAGATGAAAGTGTAGGAGATATGACAGATTTCTATATGGGTAAGGCTACATTTCTGTTAGGAAAAATCTTTTACGAGGGGACAGCTGGAGAAAAGAATTTCAAGAAAGCAGTAGAGTATTTAAAAGAATGCTATCCAACAAAAAAATCCGGCTTTTATCTTGGTGATATATATGAAAACGGGGGCAGGGGTATTGAGACAGATAACAAAGAAGCTGCATATTGGTATGCAAAAGCAGCTGAGGACGGGAATGAAGAAGCGCAGAGGAGATTAAATGTTATGGTGGCAGAAGGACGTATCTCCAAGAGCACCCTTAAACAGATAAGTGAGAGAGAAATGTATTAGGTAGTTATGGACAAAACTCCAATGATAATTGGGGTCAGCAATAAGATCGCTTAAGGATGCTCTACCTGAAGAATGAAACTAAAAGGATAAGTTATGCTTATCCTTTTATATTTTTATTAAGCCTCACAATAACTGTTTAAAACTCTATAAACTAAACTTCTGATAAATAGTGACAAGCGTACAAGAACTTCAGGAGTAGAGAAAGCAGCTCTGCTTGGAGAAAGTATCTGCACGTCCTTCGTGATGAATCGGAGTATAAGCCGAGAAGAGTTAAAATCTTTAGTTTTTTTAAACTCTCACAATATGTTTGATTCTTGACCCTTCTATTTGAGTGATTTATAAAACTCCAAGAATTAATAAAAATTACTTATGCCTAAATATCTATTTAATATCAATTCTGTAATTAAGGTAAAATAATGATAATAATTTATAGAGTACTAGTCCTTCACTTGTGTGTGGCAATTTTATTTTCCTTGAGTCAAGCAGGGGAAGAAGAGATGATCTCAGCCGTAGGTTATAAAAGGGGCTACCAAATTATGGAGAACTTAGCTGCAAATGCATCGGAAGAGCAAGGCGACACTCAAGGAATCCTTGGCTCTGAAGACAGACCAGCCCCCTTTAAAAAAGTCGCACCGGGATTATGATCCTGCTTTTTCTTGGTCTCTGTCCGCAATACCGAGGAATATTCTTGAGAAGATTTTAGATCATACATTTGCTATCAGTACCAATGAAGAGCTTCTGCAATTACGGCTAGTCTATTCCCTTTTTAATGACACAGTTCTAGCCCTAGGCCAAATATGCCTCTAAAGGGACAAAAAGTAGTGGTAGCCCACAAGAATGTAGAAGATTTTAACAGACTCGTAAAAATTATTAACATTAACACAGATAACACGTTAAAGACGAAACTTTGCTGGGAGAGACTTACTTCGCTTTAGGAGAGTTATATTTTCAAGGTATTTTTAAGTCTCTGAATTATCAAAGTGCTCTTAAGTATGGCAATAGGAAAGCCGTTGCAAGATTAAAGAGGATGGCTGAAAAAGGTCAGGCCGCCGAAGAGGTGTATCTGCAGGCGTCTGCAAATCTTAAAATAGATGGATAGCTCTTATATGGGGAATAAGCTGAAGAGTATCTAAGACTACAAAAAATGACTGGGACACAGGTGTTCCCCCTCTAATAAGAGAGTAATAGCTATGACTTATTAGTTGGAAATATAAAGCTCAGAGGAAGATAAAGACAAGCAAAACAGAAACTCTCTTGTTGCGTCTCCCCCTCTGTAGCTAGCGATCACCAAGTCTGACCCTAGAAGAGGAGGTGCAGAAAGATGCCAGATTTAGGTTGCTTACTAAAGGGCTTAGGTAGAAAACCTCTGCGTTCAGATGCTTATCTTCTGAACTCTGAAAGCTAAGAGTCGACCTAAATAAACTCCTTAATATAAACGAGGCTGCTTGAACTTTGTCAAACAAGAGTGTGAAAAGTCAGAAATTAATTTGTTATCCCTTTTTTGTAATAAAATCTTTTCAATGTTATCTGAGCCAGTTTTCTTGAGCTCGAAAACTTCTATATTACAGCTAGGTTTATTCCAATGGTAGCTCAATTCGTAATCTTTACCCTCTTCAAATGTTTGTTGTATAACGACTCCACATTTATAAGAATAGTACCCTGTAGCTTCAGTATGTTCAAACATATAAACTTGAGGGATATTAGCAGTGATAAGGAATTCTTTTGCAGCATTTTTATGATAGCCTCCTAAAGGCATGCCAAGGCTCCTCGGATCACTATTAAACAAGAAGCCATTTCTGAGTCTCATCATTTCATGTTCATCATTACATTCTTTAGAACTGTATCCTCGAATAACAGTTATGTATGGTGTATCTGTAACGAATCTGACTCGCGCGACCGGTCCAGATTTGGGCTCTTCATAAGTCACTGAGGCGCATCCTGTTACTGTTGCTGCTATGAATAGTAGGGTAACAGGGGCATTAATAAGGCGGATAAATATAACTTTCATCTCAACATGTTAACTCAATAAAAAATATCTTGTTCTGGTATACATATTAATATTTTTATATTCAAGACTTTTCTTGTTAAATGGCCGAATTTTGATTAGGTCCTCACTTCTGAGCGTTCCCCTAATTTCTAGCACTTTTTAAAAACTGTGAGAACACATTGGTAGGCTAACCCTAAACAAATCAAAAAACAGTTGGGTGTAAGGTCGAAATATCTCTCTATGAGGGGATATAAAAGTGGCAACCCTTTCTATCTTTTAGCGGGAGAATAATAAATATTATAACAGATATAATGTCTACAATCAGATAACAGGTTTATAAGCCTGCTATCATTTGTTGAAGGTGATGGTGAATCGTATTAATGTCTTGGCCGGCATCAACAAGGCGGCAGCGTTGGGGATGATTCTTGGCAATTTCTAAGTAACCATGGCGCATCCGATTATGGAATTCAATATCCATCTTTTCAAACCTGACCTCACTGGTACGCCGCGACAAAGCTCGGTTAATGCCAATCGCGGGATCGAGATCAAAGACAAACGTAAGGTCTGGTTGGACGCCTGGGAGAACCGAGTTATGCAGATTCCACAGAAAATCAATGTCAAGCCCCCGCCCAAAGCCTTGGTAAGCAATGGTGGAGTCCGCAAAGCGATCACAAATAACCCAAGCGCCGCGATTGAGTGCCGGAGAAATTACTTTTTCCCAGTGATCAACCCGCGCTGCATTCAGCAACAAGGCTTCAGTAACGCCGGACCACCGATTAACATCGCCGGACACCAACAGGGCGCGAATCAGTTCGGCCCCATCTGTCCCCCCCGGTTCACGGGTTAGAATTACTTCATAACCTTGTTGGCGTAAATAGTCGGCCAATAATTGGCACTGGGTGGACTTGCCGGTGCCTTCACCGCCCTCGAAAGTTATAAATTTGCCTGCACTCATGACTTAGCTCCAAAGATATGAGTCACCGACCGCCAGATCTTTTTAAAGATTCCTGCTTTTTCAATATCTTTTGTGGATACGAGATTAAATTCTAGCGGTTGGCTATACATGGGGGCAGTCACAATAAGCTTGCCCAAGGTCTGTCCGGTTTTAAGGGGAGCTACCACCGTTTCATCAAACTTAATCTCATATTTAACTTGGTCTTTTACCACCGTTGGTACGGTAACAAAAGCATCCGCGGCTGCGGCTACAGGCACAATATTCTCTGCGCCTGAATAGACCGGGGCATTCTGAATAGGCACACCTTTTTTGGCTAAGGTTAAGGTTGTGAAAGTCTTCAAAGCCCAGGTCGAAAGCTTTAAAGCTTCAACTGCTCTCGTTTTACTGGTTTTAAGGCCATTAATGATGACGATAAATCGTTTATCATTGCCTACCGGATCAGTTTCCTTGACAGAAGCTACCAAACCGTAACCGCCTAGATCTGTCATACCGGTTTTAAGTCCGTCACAGCCAATATTTTTATCCAATAATGGGTGGCGGTTCGGTTGGTTAATGCCATTATAGGTATAGGAGGTCTGGGCGAATAAACCATAATGTTGCGGGTAATCATGAATCACACGATAAGCAATTTTAGCCAGGTCGCGCGCCGTGGTCTTATGGTCAGAATCAGGTAGGCCGCTCGCATTCTTGAAAGTCGTATTAACACAGCCAAACTCTTGAGCCTTTTGCGTCATTTCGGCTGCAAAAATTTCTTCTGAACCTGATAATCCTTCAGCTAAGGCAACGGAGGCATCGTTTCCCGATTGGATAATAACCCCGTGTAAAAGTTCATCAATAGTGACCTGTGAGTTAACGTTCAAAAACATTCTTGAACCACCGGTGCGCCATGCTTTTTCACTAATAAAAACAGGTGTGTCGGCTCGTACTGCACCTTTTTGCATTTTCTCGAAAGCCATATAAGCGGTCATAATTTTGGTCATGGATGAAGGATACATCGGCATATCCGCATTCTTCTCATATAAGACTTTGCCAGAATAATAATCCATGACAATCGCTTGCTCGGCAATAGTGTCAACTCCCAAAGACGCTGCAATAACAGGGGATACCCCGGGAATTTCCAAAGGAGGGGGAGGGGGCGGAACCTGCTCTTTAGCTGGCAGTTCTGCTTGGGGCTTGGGTTTTTTAGGTTTAGCTTCAGCATTAAAAACTAAAGACAATAGCAATAAGCTTAAGATAGCCTTCTTGTTCACGAGAGTACTCCTGGTTGCTAATTTATGATGAGGCGAGCACCGTAATGCCCTTCATTGGTAACATTGGAAAGTTTTTGCTTGGCGATTTGGCGGTTGGCATAGGGGCCAAGTTTGATGGTGTACATATTGCCGCTAGCTTTGTCGCGCACAATAGTAGAGGTACCATGACGTTGGAGCTGTCGTTTGAGCCGTTCAGCATTCCCTTTTTGCACAAAGCTGCCGACTTGGATAAAATGGCCTCCCTTTGATGGGGAAGTGGCGCGTACTTTGGCAGCCACTTTATTTCTTTTGGGGCTAGCTGTATCTAATAGCTCTTCGAAAATAATCTCGTCATCTCGGGTAAAGGTTAATTGTTGTACTTTAGGTTGAGGACGGTTGCTGCGCATAACGGTTTGGTGAATAGTCGGTTGGTGTTTTGCATCACTGCGCATAACGGCCTTCATAACTTCCGGATCTTCAGCCATAACTTCTTCTTGCGGGGTTTTACCAGAGATTTCTTGGAAGTAAATATCGTCCCATTTGCGCCCAGAAGGATCAATTCCATAGCGACCATAACGTTTTAAATAATTAGCTAAGGCATGGCTTTCGTCAGGAATAGCTCTAACTCGGACCCGAACTAGCCCTTTATTAAAGGTCCCTAACTCTTGCGCTGCCTTTTTAGAAAGGTCAATGATACGGTCATCAACAAAAGGCCCCCGATCGTTGACGACTAATTTAATATTTTTACCATTTTCTAGATTGGTAACTTCGACAACTGAGGGGATGGGAAGGGTTTTGTGGGCCGCTGTATAGGAATGCATATCATAGATTGATCCACACGAGGTGGGGCGTTGATGAAAGCCTGGTCCATACCAGGAGGCAATGCCATCCTCTTCATAATCATAGTGATCTTGGGGATGATAAGTTCTGCCTTGAATAGTATAAGATTTCTTCGTACCCGTGCAGATTTCTTTGGCAGCCTTCGAGGGCGGGCTGCATGTACAGCTCACAAGCAATGCAGATGTTGCAATGACAAGTAAAATATTCTTCACGGAAAACCCTCTCTATTCCTGGACATCTTATCCTTTTTTTAGTTGCTTCTCAAGGGCGGTTTAAGGGGAAGAATAATTATTTTAATTTAAGAAATGGGGCATAAATGGTGGCCATCTCCTAATAAGAGAATAACCTGAAAGCTATAAATCCTTTTTATAACTTTCAGGCTATATTGATTCACTAAGAATAAAGTGCGAAGATCTCTATATTTCAATGGCCAGCGCGACGGCTTCGCCGCCACCGATACACAGAGTTGCTATGCCTTTTTTCTTGCCCAAGGTTTTTAACGCATGAATTAAGGTAACAACAACACGCGCTCCACTGGCTCCGATCGGATGGCCTAAAGCACAAGCGCCGCCGAAGACATTAACCTTTTCGTGAGGAATATTGAGATCTTTCATGGCAGCCATGGTCACTACAGCAAAGGCTTCATTGATTTCAAAGAGGTCCACATCAGCAATAGACCAGCCAATTTGCTTGCACAGTTTTTGAACGGCACCCACGGGAGCGGTTGTAAACCATTCTGGTTCGTGAGCAAATGACGCATGGCCTTTAATGGTGGCTAAAGCTTTAAATCCAGCCTTTTCCGCATGGTCTTTATCCATTAACACCACGGCAGCGGCTCCATCAGAAATTGAGGAAGAATTTGCAGCTGTAACCGTTCCATCCTTTTTAAAGGCAGGCTTTAATAAGGGGATCTTTTCAGGATTAACTTTGCCTGGGGTTTCGTCTTCACCAATGATGACATCGCCTTTACGATCTTTGACAGTAACCGCAGTAATCTCGTTTTTAAAGGCGCCACTTTGAACGGCTTTGATGGCTCTTAAAGAAGATTCTTTGGCGAAGTCATCTTGATTCTCGCGCGTAAATCCGTATTTTTCAGCGGTGGCTTCGGCAAAAAGTCCCATCACGCCATTTTCGGTGTAAGCATCTTCTAAGCCATCGAGAAACATGTGGTCAATGATCTTGCCATGACCCAAACGATAACCATTACGAGCTTTCGGTAGCAGGTATGGCGCATTGGTCATGCTTTCCATGCCACCGGCGACAATGGTCTTTGTGTCCCCAGCACGGATTTGGTCGACACCCAACATAATTGCCTTCATGCCTGATCCACAAACTTTATTAACCGTTGCACAGGGCGTGTGTTTGGTGATGCCGGCGTGAATGGCCGCTTGGCGAGCAGGAGCTTGCCCAAGTCCTGCTGGCAGAACGCATCCCATGTAAACTTCCTCGATAGCATCTGGGGATAACTTGATGGTATCTAAAGCGCCTTTTATAGCAGCAGAACCTAAAGCGGTTGCTTTTACGTCATTAAAAGCCCCTTGAAAAGCCCCAATAGGAGTACGTTGAGCAGAAACAATTACAACTTCACGAGCCGGCATAATTTTCCTCTAAATTTGTATCTAGTAATAGTTTTATAGAATCAAGTCTGCGGCAAAGAAGCAAACAAAAACTTAAGGGTTTAACAGAAGGTTAAGAAGATAAAATATTAACTCTGTGCAGAGCTCCTTCTGCAAACCAACGGGTGTGCTTTATGAGAAAGCTGACGTCAAAAAAATAAAATCTCTGAGACTGTATTTCAGAGATTAAGTTTATTAGCGCTGAACTTTCTTATCAAAGATTAGATACTGATTTATTGTTTCGCGCTTTGTTCAGTGTCTTCTTCAACTTGAGCTTGTTCAGAGAGTAAAAGGGTAAGAGTTTCAATAATATTGTCTGGTTTAACTAATTCTAAGTAGCGCTCTTCCCACTTGGTCTGGTGATTTTCGAGCCAGTAGTCAAATCTAAGCTCTTGCTTATCAAGACTTTGGCTTAAAGAAGGGATAGGGTAGGCCATCAAATAAGCTTGAGGGTCGCCCGTCATTAGTTTTATATGGTGCTCAGGCGTGAAATTCGCTTTTGCATCACTAGCGTAATCTCTACAAATCCATTTTGAATGACCACCAAAACCACTTATACTTTCGTTTTTCACATATATGCTGGCGTCATCTAGGTGGGTAGGTATTTTTTTAAGCGAGCGGACAAATTCTGAAATATAATGTTTTGCTGCTTTATTGCCTGTTTTAGCACTCCATCCTTTAAAATTTTCAAGGTTAGTCTTTGTCATTTCAGCTATGGTGGTGGCAATGATAGGATTATCCTTAAAACTTACCAGATCTGTCGCCCGGATAAACGCTAGCATTTGCTTATACAGATTAGACTTCCTTAAAGCATGCATTCTCTGAGTCTCTTCATCCCCGCAATTAAACTTGCCGATGCCGACATCTTTCATTGTTTTGGTATGTTCGGAGCGATTAAATGAATCTTTAAAGATTTCGAGTTTGAGATCACTGTTTTCCAGTTTATACTTTAGGAAGTTAAGAATGCCTCGAGATTTCTTCCTTTCTTCGCCTTCATATTCAAAGGTTGCTTCTTTCAGTTGGCTCATAAATAAATTGATCAAATCTTTTTTGTAGGCTAAAGCTACTGTGGCCCATTCAATCATCTCTTCTTGCAGTTCTTCTTTGCTTTTAGGGGAATCCTTAGTCGACGCTAACAGGCGGCCATAAAACCCTTTCTGTCCAACGACACTTTCTTCAGCAGCCTGCCCTTCAACAATCTCTGCCTCTAAAATAGAGTCACTGGTTGAGGAAGAAGAGGAGTCAGGAGTTTCCATGCTAACAGCTAACTGCACTAAGCAGCTAGTAAATAGAATCTTTTTAAAAAAATTAAGCATTTAGTATTATCCTTTATATAAATTGTTTTTTCAGAAACACTTGCTCATAATAATTTACCGAGAGCAACTGTCAAGAGTGCCCGATTTACCTAAACAGGAGGGGATACTGCTCCAAGTTTGTTTTTTCGTGCTGCTGGGGAGTTAACGCGACGAAGGATTGTTATCGGGGACAGCGGGCGACTGGGTGCTTTGGCGTTCCCACATGGTGGTGTAAAGTCCCCCTTGCGCCAACAATTGTTGATGGGAGCCGCGTTCAGCAATTTGACCACCTTCTAAGACCAGAATTTCATGGGCATGGACGACGGTTGACAATCGGTGCGCAATAATTAAGGTGGTATGATGTTGCGACAAGCTTTCCAGGCTCTTTTGAATCTCTTTCTCCGTGCGGGTATCTAAGGCTGAAGTCGCTTCGTCGAATAAGAAAATCTTAGGTTTCTTTAAGAAGGTCCTAGCAATTGCCACGCGCTGCTTTTCACCCCCTGACAGTTTAAGGCCGCGCTCTCCTACCATGGAGCTGTATCCTTCTGGAAGAGATAAAATAAACTCATGAATTTGGGCTGCTTTAGCGGCTCCAATAATTTCCTCATCAGAAGCCAATGGCCGACCATAAGCAATATTATAACGGATTGTATCATTAAACAGGACCGTATCTTGAGGCACAATACCAATTAAGCGTCGCAATGAATCTTGAGTTACAGTTTTAATATCTTGGCCATCAATTAAAATCTGTCCAGCGATCGGATCATAGAACCGAAACAGCAGACGACTAATGGTCGACTTGCCTGCGCCACTAGAACCGACAATTGCCACAGTTTTACCGGCGGGCACCTCAAAGTTGATGTCTTTTAAAATGGGACGGCGATCATCATAATGGAAAGAAATATTCTTAAAACTAATCGCGCCATGATGGCAGATAAGCTCAGAAGCATTAGGGAGATCTTGGACTTCCCGGGGCGCATCCAACAGACTAAACATCTGTTCCATATTAACTAGAGCGATTTTAATTTCACGGTAAGCAAAGCCCAAAAAGTTAAGAGGTAAGTAAATTTGCAGAACAAAGGCATTGAGGGCCACGAAATCGCCCACTGTTAAATGGCCATTTTTTACTTCTGAACCAGCCATTAACATAATGACAACTAACCCCACGGTGATAATAGCCGCTTGAACAGAATTAAGAAGGGACAGTCCTAAGCGATTTTTAACTGCCGCAATTTTATATCTATCAAGCGCATCACCAAAACGCTGAGATTCATGCTCTTCATTATTAAAATATTTAACTGTTTCATAATTAAGCAGACTATCAACCGCTTTTGTGGTGGCTTCATTGTCAGTTTGATTCATTGTTCGCACATAACTAATGCGCCACTCGGTAATCATTAGTGTCAGGATGATATAACTAGCCAAGGTAAAAATGATGACGATAGCAAAGCTTAAGCCATAGACGTAGGCAAATAAACTGGCAACAAGGATGATTTCCAAAAACGTTGGAATAATATTGAAGGTTAAGAAGGTGAGCAACGTTTCAATAGCTTTAGTGCCCCGCTCAATAACGCGGCTCAAGCCACCGGTTTGGCGCTCAAGATGGAAACGCAGCGAAAGCCCATGAATATGTTTGAAAACCATTAATCCAATTTGACGGATGGCCGATTGGACAACTTCAGCAAATACGCCATCCCGAATCTCGGCGAATAATTGTGAGGTTAATCGGGCCCCACCATAGGCAAGGATAATAAAAATTGGCACTACAGTGTGGGCTCCCAACTCGGGTGAGAGGAAATTGACGGCTTTTTTATAAAGGAAAGGCACATACAGCAGTAAGATTTTACTGGCAACAAGAAGCGTCAGTGCTATGGCGAACCTAACTTTCACGGGGGTATCGGTTGCCCATAAATGGGGCCATAACCGTTTCATATAACGGAAATTAAATTTTAAATCTGTTGGGATCGGTGTTCCTGCCATAATATCCCTATCATTACAGAAAATCGTTTTAGCAACAAGCTAAAGAAATTCTAAGATTTCACGTGGAGATATAATGCTCTGTATTGTTGCAATTTTTAAGGTGCCTGAGCTAATATTAGGGAAATTTTGAAGGAAAAATAATGACAAAGTTCGGATTTATTGCTGTTATCGGTGTGCCAAATGCAGGCAAATCAACACTTATAAACCAATTGGTTGGGCAAAAGGTATCAATTGTCTCCCCTAAGGTGCAAACTACACGTCAGCGCGTCTTAGGAATTGCCATGGTTGACCAAGCACAGCTGGTGTTGATTGATACTCCGGGCATCTTTACTCCTAAGAAGAGATTAGATCGTGCCATGGTCGCCACCGCTTGGGAGGCCGGTAAAGAAGCAGATCAAATTATCTTGATTGTGGATGCGAGTCAGAAAAATCAGTCACCTAGTGAGCAGATTTTAGCCAGCCTTGAGAACCGTCAAATCGTTCTGGTCCTCAATAAGGTGGATGCGGTCGATAAAACTCGCTTGTTAAAGTTAGCTGAGAGCTATCAGCGCTATACGCAAGTTAAAGACATCTTTATGGTATCGGCCTTAACCGGCGATGGGGTCAGCGATTTAGCCGCCTATCTCGCTGATAAGGCGCCTGAAGGACCATGGATGTTTCCCGAAGATGATATCACCGACATGCCGCAGCGATTGTGGGCGGCAGAGATTACCCGTGAACAGCTTTATCATCAGCTCCATCAAGAGCTTCCTTATGATACATTTGTTGAGAGCGAAGCGTGGGAAGAATTTGAAAATGGCAGCGTTAAGATTCATCAGGTCATCTATGTCAGCCGTCCCAATCAAAAATCCATTATTCTTGGTAAAAAGGGTGCAAAGATTAAAAGTATTAGCCAAGCGGCCCGGACTGAATTATCAGCATTATTAGGGCGGCAAGTCCATCTCTATTTATATGTCAAAGTTGCTGAAAATTGGTCAGAAAAGTCAGCGTTCTATCGTAATATGGGGCTTGATTTTAACGCATGAAATGGCAAGAGGAAGGGATCATTTTAAGTGTGCGACAACAAGGGGAGAATTCAGTTGTCGTTTCCTTACTGACCCGAAGTCATGGACGCCATGGCGGGCTCGTCAGAGTTTCTTCTAAAAGTAGACCGGTGATCCAACCCGGAAATTATGTGCAGGCTAGCTGGTCGGCTCGCTTACCAGAACACTTGGGTACCTTTCAGTTAGAACTGATCCAATCTCCGATTGCACGCATTATGGCAGATTCGCTACGTTTAACAGCGATGACCTCTTTGGTAAATACGCTTGACCGTCTTCTAGCTGAACGGCATCTTTATCCCTCTATTTATAATATGACCTATGATCTCATGCAGCAGCTAGCGACAGAAGGGGGTCCCGTATGGCTTAAAGCTTATGCAAGCTTTGAGATAAAAATATTAGAGATATTAGGATATGGCTTAGATTTTTCTCAATGTGCTGCCACCGGACAGCAAACCGATCTAGCCTTCGTTTCTCCTAAATCCGGACGCGCAGTAAGCCGCGAAGCTGGACTCCCTTATGCGGACAGATTATTGGAAATCCCGCAATTTATTCTTACAGAATCAGAGGCAATCTTGCCGGTGGCAGAAATTAAGAAGGCCTTGCAATTGAGTGGCTATTTTCTGGCAAAGTACTTTTTTAACGGAATCATGCCTAACTACCGCTCTCGGTTAGGGGAAGCCCTAAATACTACTTTTGACTAAGAATCAATTACTTGCACTGATATAAGCAAACATATTGATACTTTTGTAGCATTTTTCATAAGTAAAATTTTAGTTTTATTTTACGCAACTTCTGGCATCATATTATAAATCTTTAGTTAAAAGCATATGTCAGAGGGGCAAATAAGGTGTTTTGGAACAGAGTCATTAAGATAGCGTTAATTAGTTTTTGTATGAGCCAATGGGGAGGGATTGTCAACGGAGCAACCATGGAGGTGTCTATGCCGTCTGCCCGCTTATCTTGCTTCGCCAAGGTGATGCTTGATCGCCATAATGGTGAGCGTATTGTTAAGGAAGCTTTTCACTTTGAGCAAATCTATAAGCTCCCTTTTTTCAAGGCGGAGTCTTTCAACTTAGCCGAAGAGTTGGGTGAACTTGAAAAGGGCGAAGTGCTGAACCCAGGACCATTTGCAAAGGAGAGGGGGCTCATCTTTTAAAATTTATTACCACCCTGACCATGCCTCTAATGAAGTGTTAACCTTTGGCGAAATCGAAATGTTCAATGCTTTATTCCAAAGCTTAGAAAATATATTAATGAGCTGCCCTCTGAAAACGTATCCTGATGCCAAGAAGCCAAGAATTTTTAAAGTAGACCAACCCGACTCGGAAAGTGGTGATGAAGAGGGGACGAAACCTGAAGAAGCAATAGATGCCAGTTCCGATGAAGAAGATTCAGAAGCGGAATCCGATGAAGATTATTTCGAGGCGACCCTGTCAGTTATGGAGCGGATCAGGAATGCAGTTCCTGAGGCTCGGCTGATTAAGATTATGGAAAAAAGCATAGAGGAGAAAAAATTTATTGCTGGTTTAACTGCAGCAATTATCACGAAGGAAAGAGAACTTAAGCGCAAGCGACACGAAGAAACCCTATATGCAACTACGGATCAGTATATAACTGATTATCAGAATTATTTAAGCAATCATGAGGATTTCACCATTAGGAGTTCTGCGCTAATTAACGGCGAGGATGGGGTTTTAACAGTTGAGCTCTCCTTACAAGACATTCAACCTGCAGTCGAGACCTATTCTCTGCCTGGAAGGTTGGTCGATTTCCGCTATCACCTTCAGCAGTGGTCAGTAGGAAAACTTATTACAGCACATAATAAACAGATAGAAAAGATTAATGCCAGGAGAAAGAAAGCCAATCATTCTGGCTACTTTCTATAAAGCTTTAAAAAAGTTCGATTGATCGTACAGAAGTTTTCTGGATTACATCCGGTAAGAGAGCATCATTATCAGGACCGTAATTAAATTAGCAGCTGAAGCTTAATGCTTACAGCTGCTTTTTTATAGGAAACTCTTTGATAATTTCGGGCAGGTGCTAAAGTCTAATCTGCCCTCTTATTTTCCCAGGCAAACTTCCTGTGTCCATCCCAATCATTATTAAAGCTTAAGGGATCAATGACATTAGGGTTTATCCTGCTTCCCCTCGACCCGGGTAAAGAGAGTTGGCAGCTTCCGGAATCTTCACTTTCACAATATAGGCCCCATCTTATTTTTTTGAGTTTATGGGGTGCCGGGAAATTCGCTAAGGCAACTCGGGCAAAAGCTTGACAGTGGCCATTATCATAAACACCAACTAAGCTACCGTATTTATCAATAACACATTTTAAAAGATATCCACCCATATTGCCATTGGCTCTCACAGCTGTTGCCATAAATTTATCACCCCAAGCCCGCACGCCTCTGTTGACCTCTCTTCCCCCTAAATTTATTGTAATATTGCTAACAGCTTCACTGTTCTTCCAGATTATGGTTAAAGGAGGGACATTATTAATGTGAAAATCTATAGGCTTACCATTAATTGTGGTTAAGTAGCCCCATTTATTAAAGCTAAGTGGGATCCCTGAGTGATACGGCTCCTCAATGGTGAAAGTTTGATTGTTCTCTGGGCTTTGTACTTTAAGGGTCCAAGTTTCTGGTTTGACTGCTACCTTTTGCCAAACAAGATTTAGACCGTAGGCATAACCTTGTTCATCATTAATCTTAAATGATTCAA
This sequence comes from Candidatus Odyssella thessalonicensis L13, assembly GCF_000190415.1. Taxonomy (GTDB): domain Bacteria; phylum Pseudomonadota; class Alphaproteobacteria; order Paracaedibacterales; family Paracaedibacteraceae; genus Paracaedibacter; species Paracaedibacter thessalonicensis. The sequence goes on along the minus strand of NZ_AEWF01000001.1, from coordinate 439,942 downwards.
CATATTCACTGTTAAGATATGACTTATAGGGCAGCGTTGTATCATCAATAAAAATTGCTGTTGTGGCCTTGGCCGCCTGTGCTTCAAAATTTGTAAGTGAAAGCGTCTGTAAGTTGCTAAGTTCTAATGCCTTTTCAGTTAATGTCCCAGAAGCGTCGATAGGGAATCCTTTCAAAAACTGACCCTCATGATTAACAAAGTTTCCATTTTTGTCCGGCACAAATGTGCCTACCCGTGTAAATAAAAGATTCTCATTATCCTCCGGAGCAGAACTGGTTATGAAAAAACCATCCCCATCAATAGCCATATGGGTGCTAAAGTCAGAATCTATGCGCTCTCCACAAGTTTGGTTAGAAACAATAATATCGGCTAACTTAACTGGCTGATCATTGAAATTTCCTTCCTTTTCCATAGCGATGAGCTGAGTTAAGAAGAAAAGGCTAATTATACCTAAGTCAATACAGGATTTTTTGAACATAAAAACCTCAATAAAATGATTAACAATTACAGAATAAAATCTGTTTTAAGGCGGTGTACAGTGGTTAAAAGTCCGTTAATATTGGTTAGCTACAAACTTAAAGAAATGCTTTGAGGAAGGGGAATACTTATCAAGAAAGATAAGTTTCTAGTGCCAATATAAGGCAGAAATTAGGTATTATATGCCCCTATAAAATTTGACGACTGGAAAATGATCAATTTATTCTGCTCAATATCGCCTTAACATTTGCTTTTAAGAGTATATATTAGTAAAAATATTTTCTTTTGATTTTTTAAATTGATAGATATATGATTTGGGATTAATAAATGAAGAAGTTTATAAATAATTCCTGGTGCAGGAATTTAAAGTTAAATAATATATTTAAGGAATATTGCAATGCCGGTAAATAAGAGCTGTAATAAATTGCTAAAGAAATTAGTTTTCTTTCTTCCTATAATCACTATACCTTCGGTGAGTATGGACGCTCCAAGTAGTAGATTAGCTATAATATCCTCTAAAAGCTCGACAGTTCCTACCATTGCTCAAATGATGACACATGCGGTAAATGGTAAGCGTCTTATTCAAGAAGGTTTTGACTACCGTTGCGTTTATGAAATTCCGCCGCCACCATCTATAGCAGAATCGGTAAAAGAATCACTATCGATAGCACCACAAATAAATGCTGATTCTTCTAATAGAATAGAGCTAAAAGCCAAGGAGTCCTTGAAGCTAGAGCAACTAAATGCACAACGTTCTAGCAAAGCATTTGTTTTTGAAGTGAGCTATCTACCTAATAAGAAAACAGGCGCCACTGAAGAGATTATTGCTCTGAGTGATGAGGCGATGTTGCAAAAAATATATCAAGATTTGCAACGAGCTTTATCGGATAGCAAGGAGTCACCGGCAAAGAAGAAAAGAAGAATTTTTGACTCAGAAGAGGAAGAAGCAAAGAGCTCTGATAAGCAATCTTACTCAGAAGAAGAGGATTATCTCTTAGCAGTATTGCAATCGAGTGAGACTTTAAACCATTCTGATTATGCGATGCCTAAATCGTTAACTGAATCAGTAATGCAGAAAACCATTGATATAGAAAAATTTTGCCGTGGTTTTGAGCATATGATCCAAAGAAACGCTCAAACAATAAAGCGAGAGCGTGAGGAAGAAGAGGGTAGTAGTGTAGGGCCACAGTACCTAGCTAATGATTACATTAATAGTTTATCCAGACTAAATAGTTTTAGTTCGGCATACTCTGTTCTCATTAATGGGGTAGAAGGAATCTTGTCAATGGAATTAAGGTTAGAGGCTTTAAACAGCAACGAACCCCACATCTCTCCTTTACCTCTTAGCACCTATGCCCTAAAGGACAAATTGAGGGAATTTGTATGGGGTAAGATATATACACTGTTCAAACAAAATTGCCAAAAGTTAAAAGTTTCAAGTGAATCTCCAGCTTCACATATATATAAGTAAGTATCTTAGAGTCTGTTAAAGACCTCTAAAATCATCCCCCCTTAGGGGAGGATTTTTTACCCCATAATCTCAGACAGGATCAGGGGTTACAGATATTTATTCACTATTTGCTTATACCTTGAACATTCTCAGGATCATGATTGCTATGAATGTTTTGCTACTAAGCTAATATCGTGAAAGATCGTTAAGAATAACTTTCTGAAAAGTTCTGCTTTTTAATAAAGAATTAAGATGTCGATGATAAATTGGAATTAGAATATTGTCCGAAAGGTTAGCTAAGATGACAAACCCATGCCCGATTTGCAATTTTAAACTCCATCGCCATGAAGAATCTCAAAAAGATAAGTATGTTGAAGTACATTGCCACGATTGTGGTGAATATAAGATGGATAAAGATTTAGCAGCAAATTTTCGCCGTAAATTCTTGAGCTTTGATATGTCATCCGTCGGTGGACGCGAGCTTTATGACTCTAATATCCGTAGTATTAGGCGTTTCTTAGCGCGGCATCATCGTGATGTCATCAGCGAAGCCATGATCTCTCAGATTATTGGACTGTATCGTCCGCGTCAGTGATAATTAAGCTATAATTACCACTATCCATTAATTTATAGTAAGTGACGGGAATAACTTGTAGGCGACGTTGTCCATAAGGTTGACCCTAAACTATTGAGCGGAGATTCTATCTTAAGCGTTAGTAGACCTAGGTCTGCTAGAGAATCCGTCTGTGTGCTTTTCCTTAATCCCTTAAAAATAGAAGATCTTGCTGGCCCTTAGGCATATTCTGAAGCAAAAGGGTAAGATGAGAAGGTGCCTACACTAGAAATATTGGCAATCCATGAAAGAACTCAACCCTACGAGCAGAAAAGGAACAGGGCGGTAGTGGCTGTATTAATACTTAATTTATATAAGGATGACATAATTTATACTAGCAAAACGTTTGCAGGATAAAAGATGTCCATCCATTCTAAGCGAAGAATTTTATCTTTTATAAGATTAGAGATAGTTTCTGGACTACTGCTGTTGGTCAGTTTGCTCCTTGCGATAGCGGTTAGTAATAGTAATTTATATGATGAGTATCAAGCGCTAGTTCAATTGCCTATCGGTATTAGATTTGGTGACTTATATCTGGATAAGCCTCTTATCAAGTGGGTTAATGACGGATTAATGGCTCTTTTCTTTTTACTGTTAACCTTGGAGGCAAAGTTTCACTGTTTGGAAGGGGAATTCAAATCGAGAGCAGCTTTTGCCTTGCCCTTTCTGGCTGCTTGTGGTGGAGCTATCATACCCTCTCTGATTTACTATCTTATCAATTCTACAGATTCCAATTTTATAAAAGGTTGGGCGATCCCAATTGCCACTGATACAGCTTTTGTGTTAGGAATCTTAGCCTTCTTTTCTAACAAAATTCCCTTATCTGCTAGGCTGTTTGTTGTTGCTTTATCTATTATTGATGACTTCATAGCTGTCCTTGTATTAGCTGTATTTTATACCAATACATTACATTTTATGCCCTTATTGGTTGCCTTTATATGTTTACTAATTTTGGGGCTCTTACATGCGATGAGGATAAGTAATTTATCATTATATCTTTTATTCGGCACTGTGTTGTGGTTAGCACTTGTGGAAGCAGGGATCCACGGCACAATTGCTGGGGTGTTATTAGGTAGTTTTATTCCATTATATAACTCAAAGTATGGGGATAAAAACGCTTCGCCTTTGAAAAGGTTGGAGTCTTACTTGCATCCCCTTGTGACTTTCGTGATACTTCCTCTTTTTGCCTTTCTTAATGGTGAAATTAATTTTCAAGAATTAGCAGTTAAAGATTTCTTCTCTCCAATTAGCTTAGGGATTATTGGCGGTCTTTTTGTCGGTAAACAATTGGGAATTATGGTTTCTTCTTATATTGCTATCCGCTTAAACATCTGCCAGCTTCCTCATAATATGTCCTGGAGAATATACTATGGGACCAGCATTTTATGTGGCATAGGCTTTACATTTAGTATATTTATTGGGTTGTTGTCATTTGAAAAGATCGCCTATATTAACCAGATGAAGTTAGGCGTTATTGGTGCCTCATTTCTCTCAGCGTTTGCAGGTCTCATGATTCTCAGAGGGGCTCCTAATTTATCTCACAATAAGTAAGGTATAAATTAGCTTATATAAGTGATAGAGCACCTTATCATTTCTTAGCAGCGCAGCAATAATTAAGGCATTAGGATCTACAGCTTATGAAAAGGGCATGTTAATAAAGAAGCTTTTGAGATCTCATAGGTAGTATTAGTCAAGGAACAATAAGATTCAATAAATTTGCCAAGGATAAAACTATATAAAAAAAGCTTCCCTGAGGAAGCTTTCAAATGTCTTTAAAGCACAAGACTATTTAATCTTTGTTTCTTTGAACATTACGTGCTTGCGAGCTACTGGGTCGTATTTACGGAACTCAAACTTTTCTGGCTTTTTACGTGGATTTTTCTTAGCAACGTAAAAATAGCCTGTGTCTGCAGTGCTCAACATTTTAATTGCGATTGTTGCGGCCTTTGCCATATCTAATCTCCATGATGTGTTGTCTAAACACAAATTTATATTTTACTATATATAACAAATAGACACAGAAGGGTCAAATGGTTTAAATCATTTTTCCCTGCTTAAAATCTTAAGTTTTAGATGAGGCTGCCTTAGCCAGTTAGCCTCCGCCATTGTGAACCGAAAAAATTTATTCTTGGTCGGCGGAAGCGGTGGCTTCAGGAGCCGGAGGGCTTTCGGTTGCTTGGTCTGCTGACGTAGGGGGAATCGGCTCTTCTTGATCCTCTGTGGGCTCAGTGGGCCGTTGATTACCCAACGTTAAGACTGCTTGGTTAGCTTTTTGCAGAACTGAGTCTGGTAAATCAGGCGCCAAAGTCGGGAAGGGCGGGATGCGAACCGGTTTACCCGATTGGCGACCTTTACGGGGCGAGAGAATGGTTACCCGGATAAAGGCAAGAGTTTTATCTTCTGGGCCATTGGGAATCTCATACTTCAGAATATAAGGCGTTGGTTCGGCTAACGCACTGTACTCACTTTGTAAGGCTTGCTGTTGGCGGATCATCCAGAACAGCGACCACCGGCCGGGATAGCGATAAGTAACGGTGCCTTCTTCCACTTCCATATTGGCTTGATTAGGATCTTTATAGGGCTGCATGCGTGCCATGGGCGGCCAGCGGAAGCTTACTTGGATCTCATTACCAAAGCTCCATTGACCCACTTTAGATTTATCATGATTGGTAATAACGTGCGTATCATTAGGTGTGAGCGTCCAATCAATAATTAAATTAGATCTCATTTCCCGCTCACGGTTAACACGGAAAGCGACTTCAATATCAAAGGTTGGAACTTCAGCAGGAACCGGGGATTTTAGAAAGCTTTCAAAGAAAACCTTAAGTTTTTCCATAGCGGTAAGGAAGGTAAAGGAATCTTCCGCTTCAGCGCCAAGCTGATAAACTTGATCATAGATTACTTTAGGATCATTTCCTAAATCTTTATAAATGCGGAAAAATTCTTTAATGTTATCCGGTTCTGCTTCAGGCGAGTCAGGTTGTGGGTTGGCCAGGAACGGAAATTTATCGCGAATATTGTCATTAAAGTATTCGGCAAGGCGCTGATAATTACTGATGCTTTGTTGGCGACGTAAAATCTCGCATTGTGCTCGGATGCCGCGCTTCATCTCATCCCGGCGATTTAAGAGGTAATCGCCGGAGCCACTGCGCACATCCTTAAGGGGAATCTTGGTAAAGCATTTCTGTAAGTCGATATCACTTAGATCCTTGCTCAGGCTTTCCTCAAGGATCTGTAAGGAATTGCCTGGCTTTTTCTTTTCATAACCATCCACATCATCAATTAAGCGTTTCCATTTGAACACAAGGTCATCTTGACCGGCGTACTCCCTAAGGATTGGGGCGGCTAGAAACTGCACCATAAATGTGGCGTATTCATGGGTTAGGCGGCGAAGCAGCGCCCTTTGTTTTTCTAGATAATTTCCTAAATCAATGGCGTCTTTAACATTATATCCATCAAGAATAGGCGAAGAGATTCCATTCCACCAGCTGAAATTGTCTTCTTTAACTTTATAAAGGCCGTAGCCTTCTAACAGTTGATCCACTTGCTCTAAAAGACGCGTCGAGAGCGTTCCTAAAAGCGTTCTTAATTCGACGAAGCCTGTGCCCACGCCGCCATCATTCATCACTTCTAATAGCTTAATAAATTTAGGAACAATTGTTTTAACGTCATCAATTTTATTTCGCAGGGTTTCTTCAGCTGCTGCAATTGTTGACTGCGATAACGGGCGTGGGGTGATGGTTTGCGCTTTAGCAATTAAGCTGACAATGTTTTTCTGAAGGTTGGCTCGTATACTTTCCTTAAGGGTACCACGGATTCCCGGTGGTAATTCATCAAAATGCTGCTCCATATATTGCTCATAGCTTTTAACCTCATCCGTGGCAAAATCGATCAGTTTCGAATTCCAGAATACGACGTGGGTCTCCGGAATCTTCGAGACAAACATCTCTCCGGTAGGCTCCGTCATAAAGGATTGATTGAAGAGCAATGTTAAGCTTTTTTCGAGATTAATCAAGCCGTCAGAAGGGCGAGCCCTTTTAGGGTCATCCATCGGCTTGCGCGGTGCTAGCATATTGTTAAGCTCTAACATGCTTTGCTGGAATTGACGGTAGCCAGTTGCTGTTGCAGCTGCAAAAAGATGGACCATATCTGGCCCAAATAGCTTAAAGCTGCTTATTTGTCCCATCAATTCTGAAAAATCCACGCCTGCATCAAAATAATCGCCGTCCATCCAGGTTTTACCTGGTTCACCAAGGTGAGGAATAGCTTGGCGGAGATCCCGGGCAATTTCTCTTAAAGGATCAAGAGAGGGAACTTCTTCCTTGGGGCTTTTGCCATAGGCCCGAGTAATCAATTTTAGTTTACCAATAATCGAATTCTCAGTCCGGGCCGAGAACATACTATTAATAAAGTGGCTGTAAAGATGGTTTAAAGTTTCTCTGGCCGTGCCTTGATAGGGATTGAGATCAATTTTAGGATAAGGCACATCTTTTAACACTCGACGAAAGCTCGAGTAATTTTTCAAGAATTCCTTAGGAAGTTCAATGCCTAAAGTATACTGGACCACATCTTTTAACAGTTCAGGGTCGGCACTTTCTTGCAGGCGATTGTACTTGTCGATATGGTTGCTCAGGTCAATGAAGCGTTGCACATAGCTCTTGAAAAGTTGGTATTCCACCGTATTCACGGGCGTTAACATATCCGCCAGAGCGCGCGTATAATCGTCGGCCCCGACTCGAAATGTGAGCATATCGCGCGCCTTTAAAAGCAGATCCATATAAACTGTTCTGAGGATGATTTGATCGTAGGATACTTTAAGCGATGTCTTCAAATTATCGCTGATGGGACTAAACCAGGACGAAGGCATAAATATTGAAAAGAAATCAGCCTTTTGCAAATTATCCATCATATCGAGCAGTTGACGCGTCTGCTCATCAAACATTTGGGCGGTAACTCGGTTTTGGTCCAAGCGTGTTGCAGGGATCTGGTACAGAATTGAACTTACTTTACCAAGTACCGGTAACAAGTAATCTCGATTTTGGCTAAAATTGTCATAGGTTTTTAAGATGCCCCACGTGCCAATACCCATAAACCCAACAATTCCAGCTTTGGCGTAATTCAAATGTTTGTTGGCTGAGATTAGACGCTGGCGAATAGGTTGCGCCAGACCCGTTTCCTTAAAAATCTTAGCTTCAAGAATATCTTTCAAGAAGAAGATAGGGGTTTGGGCGTCTGATTTCTCAGGGGACGTTTCCAACGCCCCAATCGGGGTGGTGATTACCGATTCTGGCTCATCCTCTTGGGCCATAATATTTAACTGTTCCGGATTAAGATGAGCCCCACTATCACCACAAAAATAGATGCCCCGAAGCAGCAATGATTCATCATAAGAGGTAATCTTAAAAATATGGTTCATATAGATGGAGAGCGGCTTCTGGAGATGCATCAGCTCAGAAGGGAATACAAACACGCCATCGCGAGATAATTCATCGGTGCCTTGGCCGAGTATTTCTAATTTTAGGCGGGTTAGAGTGTTTTTTATTGAGCCAAATGCTTCAGAAATCCAAGCCGCGGAGTAAGCGGTCCCTGGCAGATAGGGCGACGACCAGCCAATCATATTATGGCGGTTATTATAAGGAATACATTTGCAGAATTGTTGGAAACCAGGTATCGCATCCGTCTTAGTGATGACTACATAGACAGGAAGTCTTAAGCCCATATAATTCTGGACAGCGATCAATTTCTGCGAGATAAAGCGAGCGCGATCCCCAATCTCCTCGGCCGAGAGCTTATTTTTACCATATAATTCAGTGGCGGGTATGGTCAGAATGATCCCGTCCGCCGGGCGACGATGACGATAGCGCGCTAAAAGATTAACAATTGTTTGCCATCCGCGTTCATCAGCCTCTGTGCCCCGAGATCTAATCAGCAAATCACCGCGGATATCGAGAATGACGCCGCGATTTAAGAACCACCATTTTAAGCCAGGATTATCCTCATGAACGCCAAAGGTGGGCTTACCCAGCGGTAAAGCAACGCCACCACGCTCTATTAAACTACTTTTTCCAGAACTGGACGGGCCAATCATAAGATACCAGGGCAAGAAATACTTGTAATTTACAGTATCTAGACGGTTACGTAATAATTTGAGGGCTCGCAGAAAGATAAGACTCAAATCGCCGACCTTAAAATATCCCCGAAGGGTCAGATAACGGGAGAAGAATCCCCCCCAAGGTGGCGTTTTATCTTCCGGTGGTAGCAAATCTTCAGCTGCTTTGGCGGATCCGGGCGGCACACGTTTGTCAATTTCAGTTTGCACCTTACGAGATGTTACATATAAAAACAGTAACATCAAGAGTAAAGCAATAATTGCCCCCGAGATGACAATAAGGTGAAGATATGCGTTCAGTCCTGAAATAAAGTCCATTATGGTCTTCATGATAAGCCTAACTTTTGTGCTTGGGTCAGAATTTGTCCTAAAGCATCATCCATATCGCGGACAAGCTTGAACCATAGGAATGAGGAGATAACGATAAAGATGAAAAGGATCGCCGCAAAAGCCGTAAACCAACTGCGGACATCCGGGATACCTTTACCGGCAGGTAAAGAAATTGCATGGTCATAGCACGCCGGAATTAAGTGTTCTCGGCCTGTCGTAAATAAGGCAGGCGAGTGTCGGTGAATCATTTTATATAGTTCACGTTGGTACCACAGGATCTGAGGATCAGCGTTTTCGCCGCGATACTTACCTTTAAATCCTAAAGATAGAACTAACATATAAATGGTCGCCACATCATTCCTGACCGGATCATTAGCATTTAGAAGATCATCAATTTTACTGAAGATCAGCTCACCGGCAACTTGAGTGTGAAAGAGCTGCTTTTCCATTAGATTGCGCTCCCAGCGATTCTTTCCAACCCAAGAAAAGGCTAAAAAGGTCTCATCAAGAAGGGCAGCCATCCCATACAGAGTATCTTGGAAGTGGGTAACAGCAAACTCACCCACTTGATTTTGGGCATTTAAGGAAAATCGCTCAAACATCAGACGAAATTGATGCTGGATTTTATCGGTAATACTTTCTAATTCGACCGGCGTGTTGGTGGCTTCATTGAGTAAACTTTCATCACTTTGTGACGCCTCAACTGGAGATTGACTGGGGGCGTTTTTTAAAGGGATGTCGCGGCTGTCCTCTAAAGTACGCAGAGCGATTTCCTTTTGAATAAGTAATTCCCGGTAGAAATCTTGGAAGTTTTGCATGAGAAAATTAGCGGTAATAGCGGAGGAATCAATCGTCATGCTTCTTCACTTCTCTGCAAGTAATTCACAATATCTCGCCCCAATTCGGCATGCCGCAGGTATAAAATGACTTCTGCGGGCCGCTTTTCTTTGGTGTCGGCGGGATTAAATATATAAAGGCGCTCATTGGGAATAATGAAGGCATTATCTGTTTTAATATTAAACAGGACCACCCCTCGGCCAGGCATTAAATCAATAATATCAGAGTTATCCATAACTTGTCGTGGGGTCCCTAAGATTCGTCGCACCCGCACGGACTCCAGCATCGGCTCACTGACAATAATTGCATCTTTCATCCATTCAATGAGTTCTGATTCACTTAAGGTACCATTACTCTTAAGCCCAATCATCAAACGCTGGGTTAAAATCTCGGGTTGTAATTTTATCGAGAAGTAATCATCCCGGGCCGCAAAGAGCATAATACTGAAAGCTTTTTCTAAGCTATCTGTGATAAGCGATACCCATTCAATTAATGGTAAACAACTGTTCAATATTTCATTGTGTTGATAAGGGGGAAATACTGGTGGGATTTGACCTAAGCGTAAGGTCGATAGCTTTCCCGCGATCTGGCAAAGCGCCTGATGTAAATCAGCAGGATGTGGCTGTCCTGATTGTAAAAGCGGCTCTAATAAGGGTAAGCTTTCAAGCAGAGGCTTAAGTTGGGCTGCTGTTTCCCCGAGTAAGGGGGTGCCAATCTGGGTTTGCCATTTCTCAGATAAAAATGCTGCTTTTTCGCGAAAACGACGGATCAACTGGCTGCATTTCTCCGCCAAGGGGCTCAAGGCATTTATGCTAAAGCACGGAGGGATATAACTGGCTAAGGCATATACATTATCAATATACTCAACCTTAGCGATTGGAATGCTAACATAGCGCGGCGGTGGCGTATCAGCTAGGATTAACGATAATTTGGGTTGCAAGCGAGGAATATGAACGACATTATCTGCCGCATTGTAATCCGGTACTTCATCCCCCTCGATGGCCACATACCGCGGCCATTCCCCAGTAATCGGAGAAATTCCCTGCATTAACTCTGGAACGCATAAATATATGGTGCGGGCGTGCTCAGCGAGGCTGGCTTGGAATGGTTTAAGGTCAAGCTGTAGCTGAATATTGTCAGGCCGGGCAGAATAATCAAGGATTAAGCCATCAGGCAAAATTGCTTTAAGTTCGATAACTGTTAGCAGCCCAGTGGGAAGCGTCACATTATCGAGTTGAAGATCAATAATTCCCCAATGATGAGGGCTCAGACTTTTTAAATGAGCCGATAGAATTTGCTGAGATCTTAATTCAAGTTGTTGAAAGTGTTGCGGAGAAAGCAACATTCCTTCGTACCATTGAATGGCTGGTACTAAAGGAAAATTCTGACTCATATCAAAATCCTTAAAAAATTAATTAAAAATTTACGTTTCCTTTTTAGTATGCAAATATTAATTGAAAGACACAAGAGGAAATGCGCGGATCCTTATTTGCTGAAAACTGTGTTATGGATCTTAGCAGCTGTTGAAATGGATCTTAATAATAAGGCCATTTGGTAATTGATGAGTATAAGAAATGGTGGAATCTCAGGCTCCTGATCGTTTGATAAATATTGAAGCGTTGCTTAGCCCTATAGAAGGTGAGAATCCTAGCGGGAGGCCCTTAAGATATGAGCGCATTTATGATGAAATTCGTGAAGCACGCCGTGAAGATGATGATTCTTTGTCTTATGGTATTTGGCAGCATGAATTAAAACGAGCTGATTGGAAACGCGTTGAATCGTTGTGTTTAGACGCTTTGCAGCACCAAACTAAAGATTTACAAATTGCCGGATGGTTGGCTGAAGCTTGGACCATATCAGAAGGGATAGAAGGCTTAGCTCACGGCTTGCAACTCATCACAGGATTGACAGAAAAATTTTGGGAAACGATTTATCCCGCTTTTGCCTCAGATGACCTTGAATATCGGTCACAATTTTATAGCTGGTTGGATACAACGCTTGCCGCCCGACTGGTGAAATTGGTATTTGCCCCTGATGAATTTGGTGAAGGGGTTACTTTAGCAAGTTGGTTGGCAGCTCAAAGATTTGATTCTGTCCTAAAAAGAGCTCCTGATGCGGAAAGATTAGCCAGAAAAGCTGAAGAACGAGGGCAGATTACTTTTGAGCAATGCCAAACAATTTTATCGATGGTGTCGACAGCTTATGGTGAGGCTTATCTTAAAAATTTATTATCTGCAGAGGCATCCTTAATTGCATTAAAGAAAACACTCGACGCCCAGTTTCCTGATAACACAGTAGCATTTGAGGGATTAACAAGTAACTTTCAGGAATTAATCCGCATTTACAAAGCCGAAATCTCTAATCGTCCTGTCCCAGAAAGCACTACTGCCGCTGAGGCGCAGACGGCTAGCCCTGAGCAGCGATCCGTCGGAGAAGAGGGGCAAGGTATCTCACTGCACAAAGAATCCTCTATCTCCACCACACCCTTAAGTGAAATCTCCCCGCAGAACCAAGCGGCATTTGCTGCAGAGATACAAGTGCAAACCCGTGAGCAGGCTTATGAACAGCTCTCTAAGATTGCTGCTCTTTTACAGACACTTGAGCCCCATAGCCCTGCCTCACATTTGCTGCATCGGGTAATATTATGGCAAAATAAGTCAATGATTGATATATTAAATGAGATGGGCTCTTCACCAGAAGATATTATGGCTTTAATGAAATTTCTAGGAATAGGCACTACTCGCGCCGCACCAACGATGACAGCAGAAGGAATACGGTAAATGACTCTGCTGATAATTTGGTCATTAATATAAACTTTCCTACAGAATTAATTGGTAAACGATAAGGAGTAATCCATGAAAATTGGGGTCCCCAAAGAAATTAAGATCCACGAATACCGCGTCGGTATGACACCTGCCTCCGTCAAAGAACTCGTCAAACTAGGACATACCGTTATTATCGAGAACAATGCTGGAGCGGGCATAGACTTTACGAATGAGGATTATCATAAAGCAGGGGCTGCGATTGTCGGCTCGGCTGAGGAAGTTTTTGCTCAATCAGAGCTTATTGTTAAAGTTAAAGAACCTCAACCATCTGAATGGCAGAGGCTTAAGCCAGAGCAAACTCTGTTTACTTTCCTTCACCTGGCCCCAGATCCCGAGCAAGCGCATGGACTGATGCGCTCTGGATGTACAGCAATAGCTTATGAAACGGTAACAGATAACTTTGGTAGCTTACCCTTATTAGCGCCTATGAGTGAAGTGGCAGGACGAATGTCAATTCAAGCTGGCGCCTCGTATCTTGAGAAGGAAAAAGGAGGGCGAGGGATCTTACTGGGTGGCGTTGCTGGCGTGGCTCCCGCAAATGTTGTTATTCTGGGGGGTGGCGTGGTCGGCGCTAATGCCGCTAAGATGGCTGTAGGACTAGGCGCTAAAGTTGCCATTATTGATAAAAATCCTCGGCGTTTAAATGAGCTCGATTGGATGTTTAAGGGGCGCGTTCAAACAATTTACTCGACCTCTGATAGCGTTGAAGACTATGTAAAGCGTGCTGATTTAGTGATTGGTGCCGTGTTAGTGGTGGGTGCAGCTGCGCCTAAGTTAGTACACCGCGACTTGTTAAAGGCGATGAAAAAAGGTTCCGTGTTAGTCGATGTGGCCATTGACCAAGGCGGATGCTTTGAATCAAGCCGGCCAACCACGCACTCAGATCCAGTGTATATTGAAGAAGGGGTTGTTCACTACTGCGTGACCAACATGCCGGGAGCAGTGGCGCGGACGTCAACTCAGGCGCTGAATAATGCAACCTTACCCTTTATTATTGCCCTAGCGCAAAAAGGGCCCCGTCAAGCCTTAAGGGATAATATTCATTTGCGCAATGGCTTGAATGTCTTTAAAGGAAATATTACTCATCCACTTGTTGCGCGCGATTTAAATGTCGACTATGTAAACGCGGCTGAGCTGGTGATATAAGAGCCTTCCCCTGAGAAACTTCAGGGGAAGGCGCAAGCTGATGCCTTCTTGCTTAGTTGACCTTTCGTATGATTTATTGATAAGTGTTATGCCCGGAGAAATGAAAGGCTAGCATAGCAAGAGCCTTAATCATTTCCCAATGGGATAAAGCTGCTTATAAGATTACTTTATAAAAAGAAGCTATCCATTCTCGAGACTTATTCTAATTTTTATCCTCTGGCTACATATTATTATCTTTTTCTCAAGGTTAAGTGCTGGCATAATATCTCTATTGATTAAAACAGGATGGACGCTCCCTTAGACAATCATTCTTCGTAAAGATCCGTATAATTACTAAGGTTTGGTAGCTGCTATTTATCATAGGTAGAAAGTTGCTTCCACTCTCAAGGGCTGAAGCTTGTGACGCTATGGGCGGAGGCATAAGAAGGATGTTGCTTTATAATTAAGGTGTAGTCTGATCTAACTTTAAACCCAGAGGTGTCTCTTGATTAAGAAAATAGGTGTCCTAACGAGTGGTGGGGATTGTGCAGGCTTAAATGCGGCTGTGCGAGCGATTGTACATCGGGCAGTTTGTGGTTATGGATGGGAAGTTTATGGGATATGCAATGGCACGACTGGATTAATTAATCGCCCCATTCAATATCGTCAGCTGACGCCCCAGATGTGTGATAGTACCATGCTGCGGGCCGGCGGTACCATGCTCGGGACAACCAACAAAGCTAATCCTTTTGCTTTTCCGATGTCAGGGCAGGCTGTTGATCGTTCGGATGAATTTGTGGAGGGATATCGCGAGTTAGGTGTTGACGCTCTCATCGGTATTGGCGGTGATGGCAGTATTGGAATTCTGCACAAGTTGGCACAGAAAGCAGATATCAAATTTGTGGCCATTCCTAAAACCATTGATAATGATTTGGGGATTACTGAAAATGCGATTGGTTATTCGACGGCCGTCGAAGTTGCCATGGAAGCGTTGGACCGTTTGCAGCCAACAGCCGCCAGTCACCAACGGGTGATGGTTTTAGAAGTCATGGGACGAGATGCAGGGCATATTGCTATTGCAGCGGGAATCTCCGGCGGAGCCGATGTCATTCTCGTTCCCGAAATACCTTATAAGATCGAAAATATTTGCAATAAAATAAAGCGTTTGCAGGAACAAGGACGTAATTTTGCCTTGGTTATTGTGGCTGAAGCCGTAAAGGATGAAGGTGGCGAACCCGTGGTGGTTTCGCAAAAGTGGGAACGCATCCGTTATGGCGGCATTGGGCATTATATTGGCAATAAAATAGCAGAAGGCACGGGGGCGGATGTCCGTGTAACCTCCCTGGGGCATATTCAACGTGGTGGGCAACCAAATGCTTTGGATCGGATAATCGCCTCAGCTTTCGGAGTTCATGCTGTCGATCTGCTTGCAAATGGGCAATTTGATCGGATGGTGGCTTGGCAAAATCGTAAAGTTGTTGATGTGCCAGTATCTGTGGCCATCAACGGGTATCAAAGTCTACAGCTGGATGATATCTTGGTTCATACGGCTCGTGGGCTGGGAATTTGTTTAGGGGATCAATAATGCACTCTTATCTTGTTCTCGGGTTTGCTTATCTTTTAGGTTCAATTCCCTTTGGACTTATTTTTGTTAAGCTTTCAGGACGGGGTGATGTTCGCGATATCGGCTCTGGTAATATTGGTGCTACCAATGTGCTACGGACCGGTAGCAAAGTTTTGGCTGCGTGTACCCTTTTGGCAGATGCGCTCAAAGGAGCGCTCGCTATCCTGACGGCAAAATATGTGGGGCTTGACGAAACCACCTTGGCTCTGACAGGCCTTGTGGTGATCATTGCCCACGTGTTTCCAGTTTGGCTTAAATTCAAAGGTGGAAAAGGAGTGGCCACTGCCCTAGGGGTTTATCTGGCGATCAATCCTTTATTAGGTCTATGTATTGCCTTGACATGGTTGGCTGTAGCAAAGGTGTTTAAAATTTCTTCTTTGGCAGCATTAATTGCGCTTTTTATGGCGCCTATTTATACTGCCGCCTTAAGAACTTCGATAGAAGTATCCATCTTAGGGATTGCAATTTATCTCTTAATATTTTGGACCCATAGAGACAATATTCGACGGATTATGAAAGGGGAGGAATCATTAATTAGGAGGAATTAGATGGGGCGAGAAACCGGGATCGAACCGGCGACCTCAAGAGCCACAATCTTGCGCTCTAACCAACTGAGCTATTCCCGCCACATATCCATATTATTACCTTTTCCCAGGGGCGGGAGTCAAGAAGAAACTCTAAAAAACTTATCTATTTTTCGCTAGCAATGAAGACACCATCCCAATTGGGGGGCGGAGGGTTTTTCTTATAATAGTTACAGCGATCAATGTAAAGCTGTGCCGTATAATCCTTGCCGTATTCTTGTTCGATCAGCATAAACTGTTCGATGGCCTCGTCCCAACGTTTATCGCGGTAAAGATAAACAGCTCGATCAAAACGAGCACAAAAAGTAATATCTTTATCGCAGGGCAATAATAGGGAATTGCTGTTTTTGAGCGCAATTAATTCATAAATCTTGATGCCTTTTTTCTTCCCCTTGACCGCAACAATATCCAGTGGACGGGCGACGACATCATCTTGAATTTGATGATAAACGTCTTCACTGATGATGACTGAAGTATGATAATATTTGTTGAGTCCTTCTAAACGCGCTGCAAGATTAACATTATCTCCCAAGACTGAGTAAATCATGCGCCAACTTGCGCCCATATTGCCAACAATAGCTTCACCGCAATGAATACCGATGCGCGTATTAAGAAGAGGCTTCTTCTCAAAGTTCCATTTCCGGTTAAGGTCATTTAAACGCTTTTGACACAGAAGAGCAGCTGTACAAGCATGCATGGCCTGTTCCCGATCAATATTAGGAGCCCCCCAAAATGACATAATCGCATCCCCGATAAATTTATCAACAGTACCATTGACAGAGTCAATAATTTGCGTCAATTCTTCAAAGTATTCAGACAGGTGATTAACCAGCTTGTCGGCAGGATAAGTTTCACTAATAGTTGTAAAATCAGCAATATCTGTAAACATAATGGTAATTTTCTTAGACTTGCCGCCAATCTTAACCTCTTCACCTTTATCTAACAGGGTGCGCACCAGTTTTTTAGGAACATACTTCCCGAATGACACTAAGCTGGTCCTCATGGTGTTGATTGACTGTTGCAATTGCTGAAGTTCTTTGATGCCTGAATGAACTTGTTCTGGATAAGAGAGGTCAAAAGAAGAAATTCTATTTGCTTGTTGCGACAGTTGTATGATGGGCCGTGAAATCCGATGCGCCAGATAGGTGATGAAGATGATCGATAGAATGAAAATAACAAAACTGATAATAAGGGTATCCTGTTGAGTCTGCTTGATTTCACCGATTAGCGTATCAATAGGCATAATAAAGACGTAAATCCAATCTTTGAAGGTCGCCGTATCGTATTCTTTAAATGAAGCAATATAAGTCTGATTTTCATAAGTAAAGATGAATTTGTCCAAATTATTAGTTTGATAAAGGCGGAATGCTTCTGCGGGCAGTTTATTGGTTAGATCCTTAACAGTCCTCAGTTGAGTGTCAGCTGCTGTAAAAGAGACTCTGGCCGGTCGTTCTTCAAAAGGAGAAGCAACTATTTCACCTTTCTTTGTTAAGATCAGCGACAAGCCCTCAAAATGGATATTCTTTAGTATTTCTGTAAAGCCATCTAAGGGAATGTCAGAGCCGATCACACCAAAATACTGCCCTTCATAAGTGCTCAGCGGCGTTGCATTAGCAACCCCAGGTAAACCGGTAGTTGAGAAGATATAGATGCTGGTCCATATTTGGCTACGTGTTTGGAGGGCCCTTTGATACCATTCTCTAACTTTATGGTTATAAAGCACTTGGGATGGCGGTAATTCCTCTGTTTCCAGAATTTTGGAATCATCATCAAAATAGGACCAGGTTTCGCGGGTATCATGGCCACTTCGCTCAACCATTCGCACCGCAATTTTAGCCTTTTTAGGAAGTAAGCGCTGATTAGAGCGATAAGTTGAATTCGGCGGCAAAATCTTGACTTGTAAAAAGTTGCCTGTTTCTGTGCCGATAAAAATACTCTCGACAAACGGATATTGGCGAACTACAGCAATAGAATAGTCTAATAGGATCTTGTTCTGAGTATTAATGCTTTGAGGGTTTTTGAGAATATAGGATCCCATGAGAACCGAAGTCTGAACTCCATCAAAACGCGTACGAATGCGATCAATTTTTGATTCGCTTAAATCTTCCATCATTTTCTGGGCTAATTCTAAAATGGATTTAGAATTATTCGTATAGGTATAATAGACAATGGAACTGGCTGTTAAGATCTGGATCACAAAGAAACTTGATAGAATATCAAATCGCAAATTTCGTTGCTGGACGAACTTTTTAACCCATTTCAAAATAAATGCTAAAATACGCTGCATTGTATAACCCATGGCCATTATATTTGTTTTTATTATATTTTTGCTGGGTTAATATAATGTAAAAATTTGAAATGAAAACTACAGAGAAATTATGGTGTAAAGAAAGTTCTTTATTTAGCTGAGGGGAATAATAAGGAACATATCGACGAATAATGTAGATGCTAAATTAAGTCGTATAGTGGAGCTTAAGTAAATAAGGTGGTGTATGATATGGATTTATCTGACGGATCGGCTATAGGGTAACTATCACAGGATTAGACAAATGCCAGGAAAAGCTATCCCGTGGTTTAATAAGTATAGCCCAGTATTTGCCATTAGTTGTCGTGAAGATAAGAAGGAATATCAAGCCTTTCTAGCCTTAGGCGGCTAAAAAGGCTTAGAATCCACCTTGCCTAACTCTCTGGCGCAGCTTTATATAGACTGTAAGCAAAGAAAAGCGTTTTTAGGGACGCCTTTTTTATTAAGAGCGAGCATAACTGTGAGAATAACTATTTGTTCGTTGCTCTTTTTCTTTCTCTTCTCTTTCACGTTGCAGTTTTTGCTGCATAAATTGCTGAACCGCTTTATAAGCAAGGACACGCTGTTCTTCGGCCTTGAGCTTCGTTATAAGGATTATCATTCCTAGCGCTTCATCGTCTTTTGTTTGATAATATTCTTTATAAATCCTTACTCTCTTCTCTAATTTAGCTATTTCTTGCGCTAAAGAGTTAAGATAGACATATGAGTTCTCCGGGTGAGGTCCGTTTTCCAAATCAAATTTTTCTACGTTTAGAATCATGTTGTGAATTAGCTTAAGCGCTAGCTCAATTTTTTTATTGTCTTGAGACTCAAGGGTTTGGTTAAGAAATTCAAAAGCCAGATTAAAAGTATAAATTATTTTCCTTCTATCTCGTATCTGTCCCACCGTATAAGCTGGCGCTCCTCTTTCTATAAGAGAAATAGCCACTTCAGGTTGATGGTTTATGATTGCGTACTGTACTAATGAATAGAAGGAGCTATCCTCTGGGTTCTCTATACGCATATGCAAGCCAAGTTGAGGATCATTATCCAACATACAATACATAGCTCCCAGTTGGCTGGTTTGAATAGAATACTCAAGGCAATCTGAGCTAATGGTGTTAGAATAGGCGAACTTTTTTGCCTGTATAAGGCGTAAATAATGATTTTGGAAGCTCGTTAAATTCTGGTTTCTTAAAGCCTCTAGAGCTAGTTTTCCAACCTCTACATACTGCTCATAGGTTGTAATTGGGGAAAATTCTTGTTGGTTGGGTGTAGAAGCTTGTAAATTTCTTGTCGCATGTTGACTCTGTTCTCTAAGTTCCTGCTACGTGTTATGTAACACATGCCCACCATTAGAATAGGGTTGAGGTTTTCTTTCAAAAGGATATTCCATAGCATTTGTGTTAATGCCCCCTAAAAGAGTGCAAGCGAGTAGCAACTGATATTTCATTTTATTTTCTTTCTCCATAACTATTAATTTATTTTGGAGGCTTTCGCAGAAGGGCTAAAATAATCTCTACATGTTTAGATAATCATTAGGGAAACAAAAAGCAATATGATAATAAATTTATACAGTTATGGGTTAATATTATTATTATTATAAATATTGGCAGTGCTATAAAGGGTAAGAAAAGCCTATCCATAATTAAATAGTAGGCATTATCCCAGTGATGGAAGGTAAGGTGCTGATAAGTGAGTAAGGTTACCTTCTTCACAGCATATCCCCTTAATAGAAGACTGACCACATGCTTTTAATGTGATCAAGGGGAGGCTTAATGGCATTGCGTTGTTCAAAAGCGCACTTTTTGTCCTGCCATCATCACTTAAGTAGTCTCAACGCCATGCTGGCGATACAATGAGAACCAATTAATACTGTTATACTTTTATTTGTCTGGTAAAAGGGTAACCGCTTAGAATTAAGTTTATAAGTAAGGGGAGGGAGCCTCCCCAGAAAAGGTTATTTAAGCAGTTTTAAGACTTGATCTAAGGCAATCTCTTGCTTATCGCCAGTTTTGCGGTTTTTCACTTCCACAGTTCCTGATTCGATGGTCTTATTGCCGACAACAACTTGCCACGGCAGCCCGATAAGATCCATATCAGCGAATTTCGTACCGGCGCGTTCATCCCGATCATCATATAAAACTTCATGACCATGGTTCTGCATCTGCGTATAGAGTCCTTCAGCCAAGGTATCAGCTTTGGCATCGCCAGACTTTAGATTAATCAACCCAACCTTATAAGGGGCCACAGCTTCAGGCCAAATGATTCCCTTATCATCATGAGAGGCTTCAATAATCGCCCCCACCAGACGCGATACCCCGATGCCATAGGATCCCATTTCTAAAGGGATGCTTTTTCCATCGGGGGTAGTGACTTTGGCCCCTAAAGGTTCAGAGTATTTGGTACCAAAATAAAAGATGTGGCCGATTTCGATACCGCGGGCTGTTTTCAGATCACTGCCAGAGATCGGACAGTCATCCTCTTTATGCATTTCGTCAGCTGCAGCATAGAGATTACTTGCCACATCAAACGTCATCTCTTCAGCAGATAGGCTGTCAAACTTCCCGTCATAAAAGATGGTGCTCTCTCCAGTAGGCGCCACAATTTGAAATTCATGGGACAGGTTGCCCCCAATGGCCCCGGTGTCGGCTCTAACCGGGATTGCCGTCAATCCCATTCTCCTAAAGGTTCTCAAATAAGACTCATAGATTTTCTTATAAGTTTCAGTGGCCGCCTCAACGTTTAAGTCAAAGGAGTAGCCATCTTTCATTAAGAATTCCCGTCCACGCATAACGCCAAATCTAGGGCGGATCTCATCACGGAATTTCCACTGAATTTGGTATAAAACCAGCGGCAAGGCTCGATAACTTTTGACAAATTGAGCAATGACATCGGTGATGACTTCTTCGTTCGTAGGACCATATAGCATTTCACGCTCATGTCGGTCTGTAAGACGGAGCATTTCTTTGCCATAAGCTTCGTACCGTCCAGACTTTTTCCACAATTCGGCTGGCTGAATGGTTGGCATTAAGACTCTGTGGCATCCGATGCGATCTTGCTCCTCGCAGATTATCTTTTCAATTTTTTCAAGAACTCTTAGCCCCATAGGCAACCAGGTATAAATACCGCTTGTTTCCTGATGGATCATGCCGGCCCGTAACATTAAACGATGGGAAGCAATTTGGGCTTCTGCTGGCGTCTCTTTGAGAGTTGGAATAAAATAGTGTGATAATCGCATAATTTTTACCATGTAATTAATTCTGAGAACACTTTATACGCTCACCTGGCTAGATTGCAACATTTTAGCTGTGGATGATAAGATAAAAGCTTTTTTATCTACAATATTGACGCAAGCGTCATCATAATTGCCGAGATAAAGGCACAGCTTTTGTAAGGAAAGAGAGGGAGTATTCCTGTTCAGTAAGTTAAGACTTCTTAGCGGGGATAAAATAAGGCTCTCTTTTTATCAGCATACACTTTTTAATAAAGATGTTCCTCCCTAAGCCCCCATTTTTCTTGAAGGGCTTTTCTAACCTTCTTTATGAAATGATGGCCTACCTCGGAGGTTGCGGGGCGAAATATTAGCTCCTTTCGCCCATTCGGCATGACCATTGTCCGCTTATCTCCGTTTCCTCGAGCAATAAGCTTAACCTTAAGTTCTGCAAGAGCGCTTACAAATATATTATAAGAGGTCGTAGGGGGCGCTTCTCCTTTTAAAAGAGAAATAAGAAGCTCATAATGATTTGTCTTCATTTTAAATCTAGCATTCTGAGGCAGCAGCGGATGAGGATTAGCGACAGCGAGGACTGCCATCTGTTGTACATGTTCAGCTTTCTTCTTATCTTTCGCGCGGAGTTCCCTTTCAACTTTGGCTTTTATTTTTGCCTCTCGTTTTAAAAGAGAAAAATACTCTTCAGTGGCTTCCTGATTCCACTCAACAGCTGCAACGTTGGACTCTTCGGCAGTGGTTGAACTTTGCTCAGTAAGAAGAGGCGAGTCTTCCTGGGAGATTAAGGAAAGAGGAGGCTCGGAAATTGGCAAAGGGGTTGACAACAGCTCTGTACTCAATCCCTTTTCTTTTGTTGGCTGCAGGGGCGTAGCGAACTCAGGCGAGGGGGAAGTTAGCAAATAAGTTGTGTGAATTGCTTGATCTTCAAGATTTGCTGCAGCCATTTCTGACTGTGCAATTTTCAAGCTGCTCTCTGTTAAGGCTTTTTCTTCAGTTTGTTGTAATTGGCTCTCAGCAGAATGAGGTGTGGCTTTCTTTTTGTGTCTTTGTCTTTTTTTCTATTCTTTAATCCTTTAAGGTAATCCTCAGGTATGGGGCTTTGAGGTAAAACTTGGGCGAATCTCTTTTTATAGAAATCTATCCATTCTTCTCTTTCCAAGGCAAAGGTGGGGTCTCTTACGTCTTGTAGGCAATTAGCATCAATAATTAGAGAAGAGATAGTTTCTGAGGTTATTTTATCTATTTCATGGTGGCTCACTTTAAAACCCGGTGCGTCTATATAACCACCGTATTTATCAAAAATGACGCCATCAAGAACATATTCATCCAAGGAAAAGGTTTTAGTTGGTTCAGCAAGAGAACGGGACAACACTGGGAAATAGCTAAGAAGCTTCTGAATGCGTTTATCTTTATCCTGAATAAAGGGGTATAACCATCCTAAAAAGTCTACAATAATATTATGCTTTGTCTCTTCAATGGCAATCTTGCGCTGCTCATGGAAATTGTCGTGAGCGCCCGCTACTGAAAACACTGGTGCAGGATCAGTGCGTAAAACATCGACGCGGCTTTTTAAAAATATTCCATGATGAGTTAAAAGAGCTAAAAATATGGAATTCAGATTCTTTTCATTTAAACAATTCAGAATTTTCTTTAAGGCGGGGAGTAAGGCCGTTATAGTTCGCTGTTTCTTGCTTAAAATTAGTCCTGTGGTCAGCCGCCATTCTGCAAAAGCCCTAATTTGATTGGTTTTATCCCGAGAAGCGCTTTTCATTTTCTCATATTCTTGCAAGAGAAAACTTTTGTCATAAGGGCTCATACCATCAAGTTTTCTTATGCACAGCATTTCTTTGGCATGAAAGTTTTTAAGAGTTATGCTTTGCTTTTTTCCTTCTTCTAAACTGAAAACTCTGCCGAGATCTTGATAATAATGATTAGCATCTGCAACATAATGGGCATAGGCCTCTAATTCTTCCTGGAGCTTGATTTTTGTGCTTTCAAAGTCCTTGCTCTCTTTGTCCGGTATCTCCATAGAAAAGCAGAATGAGAATAACATAGTTAAAATGGTTATACTTGAAATAAGCCTAACCAGGACAGCATAAAATGAGGGGATCATGTAGTATTTATTTAGTTAATTGTTTTATTTTATAAAAGCAAAGGTATAACTATTAAGCAACTACAAATATTTTAATTTTATTTTAGTAAAACAGCGCTAAATTCAAAACTGCTAAGGGCATAGGGTATGCCCTTAATAAATCTGCCGAATTTAAAGGAAGTCGCACTTTAAATCGCTACTTTTTTTTCTTACAGCATTAAGTCCGGGAATTTTTCTTTGCATTCTTGACGAATTTGTTCCTCTTCATCATCTTGAACCGGTTGACCATTAATTGTTGCCGATCCATTTTTTTCGACTTCGATAACGCCAGCATAGACTTTGCTATTGTCAATGATTGAGTCTACATACGGATTACCGCCAGTTGGAAAGGAAGGAGCTACATCTTTTAAAGGCATTTCAAGTGGAATAACAACTTTATCACCCAGCCCATAGCTTTTATTGTTGGGCAGATCAGCGGGGACGACAGGCTTGCCCTCACTACTTACACCGGCTTTGTATTCTACAGAATCATCTGCTTTGTGGTTAACGATAAGCTTACGGCAATCTTCACGGCTTAAAGATGACTCTTCTTTTTTAGCATGGCATAAGGATATCAACAAAATAGCAAACCACATGCTTGCCTCCATAAGTTTATGCGTCTATTTTAAGGATAAAATCCCTAAGGAATTATGAACATGCCAATAGATTTGTCCCGCACGCCTCGCTTACAAACTGAGCTCATCGGGCACGCTGCATCCATGCAGCAATTAACTGAGCAATATCAAAGTGGACGCCTTCATCCTGCCTGGTTACTGAGCGGGCAGAAAGGTATTGGTAAAGCGACATTGGCGTACCAATTTGCGCGCCATGTCCTTACCGCCGGACAAGAAAATTCAGCTTTTTATAATTCCTTGATTGATCAAAATGCTCATCCTAATCTTTTTATTCTTGAGAGATTAGCTGACGAGGATGGAAAGGTAGACGCAGAAATTAAGATTGATCAAGTGCGAGGATTGTCTGACTTTGCTCGTCAATCCCCAGCTTTACCAGGCTGGCGAGTGGTAATAATTGATGCCATTGATGAATTGAATCGAAATGCTGCTAATTCGATCTTAAAGATATTGGAGGAGCCACCCCGCCAGTTGCTATTTCTAATGGTGTGCCATTCTATAGGATCCATTTTGCCGACAATAAGGTCGCGTTGTTGCTTACTATCTTTACAGCAATTGACTTCCTATGATTTAGCGGCTGCCGGAGTGGTGCAGAACTCAGCCTTAGTCTCCGAATTGTCAGGGGGGAGTATTGGTCAATCGTTAGCGTTACAGAGCATTAACGCGCTAGAGCTTCTTGGTACCCTGACTGATTTAGCGTTCCATGTGTGTCAAGGAAGAATCCAACCCATGACAACGTTTTGTGCCACCCTCGAAAAGAAGGACCTGCGAACGGAGCTGATTCCCGGCTTGCTGGTATGGTTATCGCGCCAACTTGTACTGACGTCAGTGGAAGTGGTCCAAGAAAATGAGCTCTCTCAAAAGCTGCAAGCATTGTCTAGGCTTGCGCCTCCTCAGCATTGGATAAAGGTGCACCAAGCTATTTCCCAAATGGTAGATTTAGCTCGCGGTGCTCATCCGGACCCAATCCATCTCATTCAGGCCTTATTTCTGCTGGTGAAGGCGCCCCAGCGCTTTCAAGCTTAAGTGGGGGCAAATCGTCAGGCCAGAATAATTGGCTGAAGTGGTCACAAGCCTCATTCAGCCCC
Source organism: Candidatus Odyssella thessalonicensis L13 (assembly GCF_000190415.1). Classification (GTDB taxonomy): domain Bacteria; phylum Pseudomonadota; class Alphaproteobacteria; order Paracaedibacterales; family Paracaedibacteraceae; genus Paracaedibacter; species Paracaedibacter thessalonicensis. Next base: position 414,601 of record NZ_AEWF01000001.1, on the reverse strand, counting down.
CATATGGTAGCATAGGGAAGTTTCTCCCTTAACTCGGTTGTTTCCAGTTCAGGAGTGAGCTCAATATATAATCTAATTTGATGTCTAGTGCCAAAAATTTCTGCATGCGATCTTTCATGGGCTCGATCGTCTTCCTCTTCAGTATCGCCCTCAGCATCATAAACATAGTTCTGCGCAAGAGTCAGACGTGGCGACTTTATGAAAAGCTTATCTAGCTTAATATCGCTGCATAATTCTTCCATATCATGGGCGAGCGGATAAGGTGGTACAAAAGGGACCATGCTGAGGTGTATCTTTAGCCTATAAAGTGCATCATTGTAATAAAGTAAATCATTGTGCTTACCAAGAAACTCTTGGCTGTTGATATGATTGAAAATAGGGGGAGAGCTGAAGGAGGTAGCCTGGTCCTTAAGTTTGCTAAAATCTTTGTATGCAATTCTGTAACAGGCCCTATGCTGCCTATTCATCAAATCAAGAATGCTAAAAATCGAATGTAAACAATTCGAAGAAAGCTGTCCGGTTTTTAATAACCAAGAAAAGAACTTTATATGACCGTCGTAGGCGCTATATATAGCCGCTTGGTCCAGAAATTCTGGAGTTAGTACCCATGGCTGTTGCAACAGCTCAGTGATGAGTTGATCGGATTTATAATTCATAGCCGTTATAAATAGTGAAAATAGATCGCAAGTGGAAAATTTCGATTTAAAAGCATTTAAGATTGACGTGAACTGTGGATGATGCTTTAGAGTTACCATCTGATGGAGAGCTTGTGTAATAAGTTTAGGGTTATAGTGGAGATACAGCGGTAGAAAGCAAGTTTCCCGATCGGGGTAATAGATTAAATACTGCAGTATTTTAAGACAATCCTGAACTTTTAGCCTTTTATTAGCACACAGATACGTAAAATAATCAGTTTCATCACAATTAATAGCGGTCATATAGGTCTCACATGACCTTTCTGGATCGAAGTTAGGAAGGTAAGTGGGAATAGGTTGATAGTCTCCCTTACTCAGCGGCAATACTTGAGCTTTTTCCGGGATAGAAGATGATAATGAAAGAGGAAGCGTATCAATTTCTTCTGCCTGGCAGCTAGGAATGGTTATCTCATTTTTTGAGAGGAAGGTGACCACTATTAATAACAAATACCGACAGCGAAACTGATGAGCATTAGCTCGTAATTTTGAATTTTTCGGTAATCTCATCGGGGAAAATCTCCTTGGTTATATACGAACGGTCGGTCTTAATTGCAGCTTCTTTAAGCGCTGATGCAATTCTCTGCATCCAGCATAAGAAAGGGCTCTAATTATGTTTATTGTGCGCAATTTAGATATAAATTTAAGAGAATTTTTCTTTTTTCAAATATTAACAAAGAGTTAATGTTTATCCACTAAAGCTGTGGATAACTTTGTGGATATGCTGTTGGGAGGATGGGAGATATGAGGGATGAACTGGGTTAAAAACACGTTGCTGTTTTTTTGAGCAGGGTCGTGTCAGGCGCAGAAAATAAGGATTTTGGTTAAATTATAGGATTTAAAGGAAAAGGATTGAATTATAAAGGTGTCAAGAAAAAAATGCTGTGAATAAATTTTTCTTTTAAGGGTATGGATGAAATAAAATTATCACACCGCACAGTAAAAAGGGGGAGAATAGTCCCCCCCCTTTTTATCATGATTCTTCGTGGTAGGCGTTAACGGTGTGAAGCTTCACCTTTCATTAATCCTGTCCAGAATGTTTCAAGACGATGTAAAGTCTCGTCAAGAAGCTTTACATGGTTATCCTCAATACCTACCGTTTTCAACGTTTCTGCATGAGTTTTAAAAATAGAGTCGAGCTTGCTGTGAAGATCAATACCTTTGGCAGATAATCTAACATGGCTGGAACGACGGTCATGGGCAGATGGTTCTTGTACTAGATACCCATTTTGCACCATTTTGCGTAGGTTATAAGAAACGTTTGATCCAAGGTAATAACCTCGGTTGGTTAATTCGCCAACGGTAACTTGTCCTTTGCCTATGTTATAAAGAACTAAACATTGAACGTTATTAATATCCCGTATGTCTAACCGATCGAGTTCTGTTCGGACTACATCGAGGAATAATCTGTGTAACCGCTCGATCATGACCACTGATTTGAAGTAAGAATCCTTCATGCCACACCTGTAAAACTTGATTTATATTACCAATTTAGCCACAATTGGTTAAAATTAATTTAATTGTCATGAAAAAAATTGGGGGTCCTTTTTCTCAGACAGCAATTTCTCATTTACAATGTTTTGAGTTTTTTCTCAAAATATTAAAAGCAATATACTGATTTTTTTATATAAAGTAAACAAAAATAGTTGCCTATTTATCTGTTGTTACTAATTTTTTAGTAACCATATATGCAGAGATATTTTTGTTGCAATGAGAAAAATAAATAATATTTAAATTGAGACTTAAGAGGGGTCTTATTTTATTAAAGATTCAGCATTTAATAAATGGATGCGATTATTACGCAAGAGGGATAAAGAGGTGAAAATCTTACTGGTAGGATATGGGCGAATGGGGCAAGCTTTGGCTCAACAATGGTTAAGCTTGTCTGATTTAACTTTAACTGTTATCTCTCCCCATAGTCCCAAGCACCCCAATTTCTTTAATCAATTAGGCGACCTTCCTTCTCCCAATAAGCCGGATCTTATTGTCTTTGCTGTTAAGCCCCAGGTGCTAAGCAGTATTGCTGCCGATTATAAGCCTCTGATAGGTGAGCATACTATCATTGTTTCAGTGGCTGCTGGGATTTCGCTGGCTAGCCTCAAGCAATGGCTAGGAGAAAGTGTGGTTCGTCTGATGCCGAACCTGCCGGTAACCGTCAACCAGGGAGTGATTGGCGCTTATGCCCCGCAGCTTACTCACCGCCAGCGTCTGGTCGTGGAAAAATTGCTTAAAGGATTGGGATCAGTTATCTGGGTAGAAAGAGAAGTCTTGATTGATGCCATTACGGCAATCAGTGGCAGCGGACCAGCCTACTATTACTATTTCACTGAATGCTTAGCCAGAGCCGGTCAGTCGTTGGGGTTGCCTCTTGAAGTTGCTCAAGAGTTAGCCCAGCAAACATTTATAGGGTCAGCTGCTGTTTTGGCGCAGCTTCCCGATAAGGAAGTTAGTGAGCTCAGGGCTCAGGTTACCAGCCCGCAAGGTACCACAGCTGCCGCTTTACAAACCTTTGAGCAGCAAAACCTTAATCAATCTATTCTTAAGGCAGCTAAAGCTGCTTTTCAACGCGCCCAAGAGTTATCAAAATGACATCAGAGTTTTATTCCCATATTATGTCTTGTGTATGGATGGTTGCAAACAGAGGCTTAGCTCAGCTTACGCCAGAAGTCATTGCCAACCAATCAGGAGCCGAGCCTCAAGAGATTGAGCGCCTTTTTCCTGAGCAGTATCATATACTGTTAGCAATGCTTGAGAACATCAAGCACCATGTTAGCTTGCCAGAAGTTGATAAACGGTTGTCACCACGGGACCAAATTTTTGAGGCAGTAATGCTCTGTTTTGATGAGGCTCAACCTTATCAAGCGACGATTCATAAGCTTTATCAGGAAGTGGGCTGGCATCCGCATCTGCTGCTGAAATTAATTCCTGCTTTTACTGATTTTATCCGATTCATCTGTGAGCGTTATTTACCAGCGGAGAGAGTGAAAACAACGGCAGAGATGCTGGTTATCACCGGAGCGTGCGCTTACGCTTTTCGGAGCTTTGTTCAGGATTCGAGCTTTGATCTTTCTGCCACTATGGCTAGCTTAGATCAAGCCTTAAAGTGGGGAGACGACTTAAATAGTCGCGTTAGGGAATTTTTCCCTTGGTAGCCTAAAATTCTATTTAAAACTGATGCGCACATTATTGGGCTTGTCAAAATTAATTAGTACGTTAGTGTCCAACTCATCTGCTAAAGTTTTGATAAAGAACCCGATCACATTGCGGGAGTCAATCTCTTCAAGGGGAAGTGTGCCTGCAATTGCTGCTAAAACGCTTTCATGAAACTTAACCAAGGTGCCCCTGACCGTTAAACTATAATCTTTATTCAAGATAATTTCTCCGCCTCGCGGTAATGCCTCTGCGGTGATCATCATTAAGGCCACATACAGTCGAGCCGGAGTGCCCTTAATATTATCGCCGCCATCGGCTTGCCATTTAATGCTTATCTTTTCTGGATCAATACACTTCTCAAGGATAGACTGAGCCTCAGCTAAGGTGGGGCGATTGAGCTGAGTGGCATAGCCACTTAAACAGCGCATCATTTCGAGTTTATTCATGGCAGACTTGACACTATGAATCAGAAGAGATTGGGGGCTATCGGGAGCAGGATCGTCCTCAAGCATTTCTAAGCCAATAGCAATGGCCCCCAGCGGAGCAGCCAAATCATGACAGAATCTTGAGCACATTAAATACATTAGCTGAAGTTGTTGAGACATACTATTCGCCTTAATAAAACCATTGCTTTAATCCATTCTAGAAAAAATTTAACCATCTTAAAACCCCTTGACGCTAAAAATTTAGTATTATTATAGTTATTTAGTGCCAGAACAAAATTAAGTTCTGAAAGTACTTTGAATTGATCAATTTATGGAGTTATCGATGACAAAAATTTCACTTGCTGCCTTGTTAGCAATGTTTGCAGTAGCCCACGCCGATAATCATGCAACAGATGGAAAAAAAGCGGAAGCTGCCACTGCAGAAGCTAAAAAAGATGGAGCACCTGCAGCAACTGATAAAGCCAAAGCTGACGCTGATAAAGCCAAAGCTGATGCTGATAAGGCCAAAGCTGATGCTGATAAATCTAAAGCTGAAGCAGACCTAAAGAAAGCAAAAGAAGAGCTAAAAGACGCTAAGAAAGAAGAAAAAGACGCTCATAAAGAGGAAGTAAAAGCAGCAGTTGAAGAGAAGAAAGCTGCGCACGAAGGAGCTGCTCATGAGGGAGCCAAGAAGGACGAAGCTAAGGCAAAGAAAGAAGAAGCTAAGAAATAATAGTTTCTGACTCTGGTCCTAATAATTAAAAAAGCACTCTCTTGAGTGCTTTTTTAATTTTATGGTGAAAAGCTATTAAGTGATACCCCAATTAAAGGGCCCCGCCTTAGGCGGCTTTTAAATAATTACGCGTCAAGATCTTGCCTTCTTCAACGGCAGGTTGATCAAAAGCATTCACCCGAAGCAAGCTTGACATGGCTAAGGTTTCAATAACATAGTGCATCATCAAGTATCCGATCGCAGCTTCGGTAATTTCTGGCAGATGCATTACTCGGACCGGACAACCATTATTTTGTAAAGTGTCAATGGTAGCCCGTTGTTCGGCTTCTAATAACTGGCCCATGGTTCTGCCATTTAATAAAGCGATATTAGGATGGGTGAGAGCCGCCGATACTTTAAATTCGGGATCACAATGGCTTGATGTTATAACGGTATAAAATTTATCTTTGGGCCCGTCCAAGAATAGCTGCAGTTGAGAATGTTGATCTACCGTGCCTAACGCTGCCAGCGGCGTCGTTCCTTTACCATTCTTGCCTAGGCTTTCAGCCCATAGCTGGCGGTACCATAACGCGAAAGTATTGAGGCGATCAATATACGGCATAATGACAGATAGGCTTTTCCCTTGCTGCAGGAGCCTATACTGGAGCAGTGCCCCTTGGACGGCAGGATGGTCCAGCAATTTCTGATCGAGATCTTCTAAGCAGTTAAGGGCGCCACGGCGAAATTCTTGAGCATTCAGGCCAGCAATCATCGCAGGCAATAAACCGACTAGGGTGAATACAGCAAAACGGCCACCAATATCCGTTGGGTGCTCCAAGATATTAATGCTATGAGCAGAGGCGAGCTCACGCATAGCATTTTCTGTAGGTTCAGTGATGGTCAGAAAATGGTCTTTAATTGACGCAGAGTGGGTCATCCAATGCTTGATGCAGACGAGCATTTGCATGAGAGTTTCCGCCGTGCCGCCAGATTTAGAGATTGCAATCACCCCTGTTGTTTCAGGGTTTATGGTTTTGAAAAGTTTTTTAAACGAGTGGGGGTCAATATTATCATAAAAATGCAAATGGGGAAGACTTTGCTCGGATAACTCGCAGATGGCTCGGCCTCCAAGGCTAGAACCGCCCGTGCCTAAAATAATGACGTCTTTAAAATTTCTGAACTTTTGGGTTGTTTCTTCCAGAATATTAATATCACTGTGTTGACGCACCAGGCGAAATAAAGGCAACTCATCTTTTAAGCTTGTCAAATCTTGACGCAAGGTCGAAAGGTCAGATGCTGAATCTGCCAAGTCTATATTATAATCAATCTCGATCATCATAGAGGATCCTTAAATGTACTTTTTAATAGCTTTAACATAGCTACTCGCTGCAGCAGTTTCCATAGGATTTTTCTCAAACTGTATTTTTGCGGCTCAGCTATCCTTGAAGCTAAATTCCAATCTTGACGTTTAAAATTGATGTAGGCATTCTGAAGAAAAGTTTTAATTGATATTTTAAGAATGAAATCTGCTTTGTTACCAAAAACTATTGATGCCCTTGAGCTTTTATCAAATTTAAACTCAGACCACTTACCAGCTGTTAGTATCTATACTGATGGCGCTTGCAGTGGCAATCCGGGCCCTGGAGGGTGGGGGGCATTGGTGGAATATCAGGCTGCAACTACGGATCTGAGTGGAGGGGAAGCCCAAACTACAAATAATCGCATGGAAATGTCGGCGGCGATTTTTGCTCTCCAGGCATTGCCCGTGCGATGCAAAGTAACCTTGTATACTGATAGCATGTATCTAAGAGATGGCATAACCCGCTGGATGGTTAATTGGAAAAAGAATGGCTGGAAAACGGCAGATAAAAAACCAGTCAAAAATCAAGATTTATGGTTGAAGCTGGATGAGCTTTTAACTCAGCATGAGATTAGCTGGCAATGGGTTAAGGGGCATGCTGGGCATCCTCAAAATGAACATGCTGATGCCTTGGCCCGTAATGCTATTATTGCTGTGCAGATGGGAATTACCCAGTAATTGTTTTCCCATTCCAGCACAAAGAGAAAATATTGGCGCTAGGTTGGGGGCTCTGAGAGAGGGGAAGAGCAAGATATGTTCAAACACAGTTTTTCAAGGCGTGATAATAGTGTTTTGGGACGGTGGTGGTGGACCGTTGATCGGTGGAGTTTAGGTGGCATTATCATTATTATGATTGTGGGAGTGTTGTTAAGCTTTGCAGCCAGTCCTCCCGTAGCCGATCGTCTGGGCCTCGGGGGCTTTTTCTTTGTTAAACGTCACATGATTATGATTATTCCCGCTCTAATTGTGATGGTTTTATCGTCTTTACTAATGCCTAGAAATATTCGGCGGTTAGCCGTACTCGTTTACTGTGCTAGCTTAATGCTGATGGTGGCAACCATTTTGACCGGCGCCGAGGTTAAAGGAGCGCGCCGCTGGATTAATTTAGGAAGCTTTTCTCTTCAAGCATCAGAATTTGTAAAGCCCGTCTTAGCCGTTATTAGTGCCTGGATGATGGCAGAAAAATTAAGGCACCCTAACTTTCCCGGCATTTCTCTATCTTTTATGTTTATGGCTTTATATGTCATCCTTCTAATTTTACAGCCTGATTTTGGAATGACGATTGTAACCGTTGCCACCTGGGGATGTCAGCTATTTATTGCTGGCATCCCGCTATTTTGGATGGCGCTGGTCTTAGGTGTCGGCCTGGTTGGGGCTTTAGGCGCCTATCTATTTTTACCGCACGTTACCCGTCGTGTTGATCAATTTCTAGATCCCAGCTCAGGTGATCCTAAACATGACTTATATCAGATTACTCAGTCTCTTGAAGCTTTTAAACATGGCGGGCTTTTTGGTCGAGGTCCGGGAGAAGGAGTGGTAAAGAAGCATATTCCCGATGCCCATGCTGACTTCGTCTTTGCTGTTGCTGGTGAAGAGTTCGGAGTACTGGTTTGTTTATTAATTGTAGGGCTGTTTGGTTTTGTTGTTATCAGGTCTTATTTAAGGGTCGTCAATGAGCAAAGTCTATTTGTCATGCTAGCAACCTCTGGTATTGCTTTTCAGTTTGGAATGCAATCTTTAGTCAATATGGCCTCTACGCTTCATATTATTCCCACGAAGGGAATGACAATGCCCTTTGTTAGCTATGGAGGCTCTTCCATGCTAGCCTTGGGCTTAGGTATGGGAATGGTTTTAGCATTAACTCGAAAACGATATGGAGTTGTTGACCATTTATGACCCAACAAATTATTTTATCCACGGGCGGTACTGGCGGACATGTTTTTCCCGCTTTGAGTCTTGCAGATGAACTAAAAGAGCGCGGTTACGCGGTCGAACTTATCACCGACCAGCGGGGCGCTTCTTACAAAGACTCTAAAGCTTTTAATGGTATCCACATTATTCAGCTTCCTAAGGCCGGGGGAGTCATAGGCAAAATCAGACAAATCTTAAGCATTGTGTGGCAAGCTTTCCGTTGTGGGGGAAGATTTTTAAGGCAACGTCCGGCTATGGTGATCGGCTTTGGCGGGTATACATCTGCCCCGGTGATCCTCGCAGCCCTAGGGTTACGTATTCCTTTTATTGTTCATGAACAGAATGCTGTTTTAGGGCGCGTTAATCGAATGATGGGGGCTTTTGCTAAAAAGATCGCCTTAGGAATGCCGGTAACCCGCTATGCTAACCCTGATAGGTCAGTATTTGTGGGCAATCCTGTTCGCCGCAGTATTTTAGAAGCGCAACAGCTAAAGCAAACCACGGATAACCTAAGACTATTTATCTTTGGGGGCAGCCAAGGTGCAGATTTATTTGCGCGCATCGTCCCTGCGGCTGTTGCTTTGCTCCCTGAAGTATTACAACAACGATTAACTATAGTTCATCAAGTCCGTGAAGAAATATTACCGCAAACACGCCAAGCATATGAGAAGACTAAAGCCAAAATAGAGGCATTGGCTCCTTTTTATGCAGATATGCCGAACCAGCTCAGTCAAGCAGACCTAATTCTTTGCCGAGCTGGGGCAATGACGGTGAGTGAAGTCTCGGTGATAGGGCGGGCAGCAATTTTTGTCCCCCTGAAAATTGCCATGGATAATCATCAATTTTGGAATGTGAAACCGATGGTAGAGGCGGGCGCGGCAGAAGTCATCTTAGAGACAGATTTTACACCCGATATGCTCGCTAATAAATTGCAGCAGCTTTTAGAAAATGAGCCGTTGCGCCACGCGTTAGCTGAGAACATCTATCAATTTAGCCACCGAGATTCGGCGCAAAAACTTGCCGATTTAATTGATGCCAGCCTTAAGAAATATTAGGACAATAACTTATCTACAACACAGGAGCTGATAATGAGCGACTTTGACTTTGATCTGGGTGAAATAGCCAATAGTGTACGCGATATGGTGCGCCAATTCGCAGAGGAAAAGATTGCCCCCCGAGCTGCAGAAATTGATCACACTAATGAATTTCCCCGGGACTTGTGGCCAGAGTTAGGACAGCTAGGCTTACTGGGGATAACGGTGTCAGAAGAATTTGGGGGCGCCGGTATGGGCTATCTTGAGCATGTTATTGCCATGGAAGAAATCTCGCGGGCGTCGGCATCAGTAGGATTGAGTTACGGTGCCCATTCCAATTTGTGCGTCAATCAGATCTCTTTAAATGCCAATACCGAGCAGAAAAAGAAGTATCTGCCAAAACTGATATCTGGCGAACATGTAGGAGCCTTGGCCATGAGTGAGCCAGGATCAGGGTCAGACGTGGTCAGTATGCGCTTGAAAGCGGAGAAGGTAGACGGCGGTTATGTTTTGAATGGCAATAAAATGTGGATCACCAATGGTCCAGATGCAGAAGTATTAGTGGTTTACGCGAAAACAGATGTCACAGCGGCTTCAAAAGGGATTACCGCTTTCCTGGTGGAGAAGGGATATAAAGGGTTTTCAACCGCCCAAAAACTCGACAAGCTGGGGATGCGTGGTTCTAATACTTGTGAACTCGTTTTTGAAGATTGCTTTGTACCTGAAGAAAACATTCTGGGAGAACTCAATAAAGGCGTTAAAGTTCTTATGAGTGGGCTAGATTATGAACGGGCCGTGCTTGCCGGTGGACCCTTAGGGATAATGAGTGCCGCCCTCGATTATTGCTTGCCTTATGTGCGAGAAAGGCATCAGTTTGGTAAACCTATCGGTGAGTTTCAGTTAATTCAAGGCAAAATCGCCGATATGTATACCACTTTGAATTCTTCACGTGCCTATGTTTATGCTGTGGCCAAAGCATGCGACCGCAAACGAGTCACGCGGCAAGATGCGGCTGCGGCCATCCTGTTGGCTGCTGAAAATGCAACGAAAGTCTCCCTTGATGCTATTCAAATCTTTGGGGGAATGGGGTATATTAATGAAACGCCGACAGGGCGATTATTGCGAGACGCTAAGCTTTATGAAATTGGCGCAGGAACCTCAGAGATCCGTCGCATGCTGATCGGACGCGAACTTTTTGCTGCACTTTAAAAAAATTGTTCTCTTTCCTCATTTCTCTGTTGAAATGAGGAGGCGAATTATGGCAATAATATAACAACATTTGATGGTCGCATAGCTCAGCGGTAGAGCACTACGTTGACATCGTAGGGGTCACAGGTTCAATCCCTGTTGCGACCACCATCATCTAGCTTTTGAAGCCAATCCAAATCATTATCAGAATATCCAAAATGATGGCCAATTTCATGGATCATCACGTGATAGACTATTTGGTCTACTTTTTCATTGTTCTCATTAGCATACTTTATTAATGGGCAGCGGTATAAATAAATAATATCCGGCAGGTTGCCGCGAGCGGGAGTTGCCTTTAAAGGAAGCGGGACGCCCCGATATAGTCCTAGTAAATCATATTTATCGTTTAAGTTAAGACTTTTAACAGTTTCATCATCGGCAAAGTTTTCGACTCTAACGAGCAGATTCTTAACGAAGGGTTTATACTTTTCAGGGAGCGAAGCTAATGTCTTGTAAGCCATAGTATAGAGATCTGCAAGATCAGGCATTTCAGCAGTTTCATTGCGTCGACTGATAATTGATAATTTTACTTTCTTGCCAGCCATCCGGCTCCTCCTACTTGAATTCCTATCAAAAAGTATGCAATCTAGATATAGATCAAATTTAGTGGATAAAAGTTAATAAATGGTCGATATTCTTGAAAAAAATCAATTGCCCGTCGAGTTGGAGAAGCTTGATGGATGGATTTTATCAAATGATGGACAGGCAATTACGAAGAAGTTCACTTTTAAAAATTTTTCGGAAGCCTTTGCCTTTATGACACGGGTAGCCTTAATTGCTGAAAGCCAGAATCATCATCCTGAATGGTTTAATGTTTATAATAAAGTGGATATCCGTTTAACTACCCATGCTGTAAATGGGATAACGATCAAAGACCTAACCTTAGCTAAGCTGATCGAAGGAATATTGAAATGAAGAAATTATTGGGTGCCGTTTCGTTGGCCATTGCCTCTTCTGCTTTTGTTTTGTTGGGATGTGCGCCTGATGCCGTAACCTCGGCTGCAAAATTATCGAAAGCTAAGGTCTGGCTGCATGAGGTGCAGTTTAAAATTGGTAAGAATATGAATAATAACTCTCCTGTTACGGTAAAGGTGGTCATTGTTCATGAAGATGAGCTTTATAAGCAAATCGGAAAATTGACAGCAGCTGACTTTTTCCAACAAGAAGCTAATTTGAATGCTGATCATGCAGGTGAGTTTGAAGTATTTACAGCAGAGGTTGTGCCCGGGCAAAAAAATGATCCTTTGGTCATCGAACCTTCAAATGTGAATTCGGTAGGAATCTGGGTATTTGGTCGGTATGCGACCCCAGGGCCGCACCGCCAGAAAGTTGGAACGGATCGTATTATTGAAGTTGAACTTCTGGATAAAGATTTTAAAATCAATACGATTAAGCCTTAACTCTGACCTAGCTTTTCACCTTAAGATAAGTATCTAAAATAAAGAAATTAAGGCATTTACCTACTTGTTTTGTTTTTTGGATGCTTGATCGATGCCAAAGCCCTGAAATTGACGGACTCCCCACGTCAACCCCTGGTCGACTTCTTTTTCTGTATCACACTTATGTAAGATACAGCAATAGGGGCCCATCTTTTCGATTAAGGCCTTGAAGGTCGCCTCTTTGTCATGAATTCCGGAAGACCAATTTATTTTGTAAGTATGTACGGGGATGGCTGCAAGATTAACTATATCTAAATGGCTTGCGTTAATACCGCTGAGGATAAGACGAAATCCTTTCTCATTTAATAGCTCTTTTGCATAAATGAGTGCTTCCGGATGGGCTATGTAATCAATAATGTCGACGCAAAAGGAGATAGATGTTTGCTTATCATAGCTGCGAAGAAACCTATGGAAGTTAGCTGTAATAATTGAGCGAAGATTTATATTTAAGCTCATGTGGATGTTTTCTAAATTCTTCTGGGCCAGTAAGTCAGGTAAAAGGCTGATTAATTGTTTATCCAGTAAGATGGTAATGTATTTAAACAGCCAAGCATTCGCTATAAGAGAATCGTTAAGGGCTAAGGCATTTTGAAGTGTTTGGATGGAAAGAAAGATATGACTAGAGATTTTTCGCGGTGGCTCTATTCCATCATACCAGTATATAGATTGGCGTTTAATATAGGGAAGTAAGGTAGAATTGGACAGAATCTTCTCTATACTGGAGAGGGTCTCTGAGTTAATTCCTCTATTCAGAAGGTCAGCTGATGAACCATCGCATCTTGCTTTAATATCTGAATATAAAGGATCAGTTTCGATTTCATAAACATAATTATAGAAGCTTTTCCAATTGACTCCTAGCTCATAAATCGTGCAAAACAGATCCTTTTTATTGTTGTTAGCGAGAAGAGGGTCATTTGAAAGTCCTCGTTTAAGCTGACTAATGCAGCGTTCAGAAGAAATTATAGCTTCATTTCTAATCAAACAAACTAGATCATCGTTTTTTAATTTAAATACTTTGCCTTTAATGGTAGCAAAGATTCGGGTTGCTTCAGCAAACAACTGATCGATTTGATCGTTTCCTCTATGGCAAGGCATTAATTTGCTGACATTGAATAAGATAGCCCGATAGCTTGAGGCATCAGATTGCAAGCGTGCTAAAGCTTCAAGGATTTTACTTGATACTGAATCTGGTACGCCCTGTGAGCCGATATTAATCTCGTCAGCCAAGTTCCTGGTTCCCCTTTAATTTGCTTCTATTTTACTTTAGAACAAGTAAAGAAATATTTAAGCGTCTAAACCGTAAATTGCTAATTGCATTCGCCGTTTGCCCTTGGTATGACAGAAGAGTATTCAACCTTAAAAGAGACTTCAAATGTCCTACTTAGCAACGCGACTTTCTTTAATTCAACCGTCCCCGACTTTAGCAATGACGGCCAAAGCTTCCCAGATGAAAGCGGAAGGGATAGATGTAATTGCCCTAAGTGCGGGAGAGCCAGATTTTGATACGCCTGACCATATAAAAGAGGCTGCTAAAATTGCGATGGATAAAGGGCTGACTAAGTATACAGCTGTTGATGGTTTACCCGATTTAAAGAAAGCCATTCAAGCCAAGTTTAAGAAGGATAATTCTTTAGATTATGATCTTGATCAACTTATGGCTGCCACCGGCGGCAAGCAAGTTATCTTCAATGCGTTGATGGCAACAATAAATCCAGGCGACGAAGTTATCATTCCTGCACCTTACTGGGTTTCTTATCCTGACATGGTTAATCTCTTTGGAGGGGTGCCCAAAATTATCCAATGCCCGGAAGTAGCAGGATTTAAGTTAACACCCGCCCTGCTTGAATCAGCAATTACACTAAATACTAAATGGTTAATCCTTAATTCACCCTCAAATCCAACAGGGGAGCTGTATTCACAGCAAGAGCTAGAAGCATTAGGAAAAGTGTTAGAGCGTCATCCTCACATTATGGTGATGTGTGATGATATCTATGAATACTTAGTTTATGATAACCAACCATTTATGACACTGGCTTCAGTTTGTCCAGGGCTGCAATCACGCTGTCTTATTGTCAATGGAGTCTCCAAGTCTTATTCCATGACGGGCTGGCGTCTTGGTTATGGAGCAGGTCCTAAGCCTTTAATCAAAGCTATGACAATGCTGCAATCGCAAAGTACATCCAACCCTTGTTCTATTACCCAAGCTGCAGCTATCGCTGCGATCAATGGTGATCGCAGTTTCTTGAAGGATTGGTGTCAATCCTTTGCTGCGAGGCGTAATCTAACCGCACAACTGATTAATGATATTCCTGGCTTAGCGTGCCGGATTCCCCAAGGGGCCTTCTACCTTTATATTAATTGTCAGGGAATTCTAGGAAAGCGGACCCCAAGCGGCCAGCTCATTGAGAACGATAATCAGTTTGCGCAGTATCTCCTTGCAGAAGCGTTTGTTGCCGTTGTTAGCGGTGATGCTTTTGGGTTATCGCCTTATTTCCGCATTTCCTATGCAACTTCAGACGCTGTCTTAAAGCAAGCTTGTCTGCGAATCCGTGAAGCTGTGGAAAAATTAGTTTAGCGAGTGGGGATTAGGTGTCTCTCTTAAGAGGCACCATCACTTATAAATACATCCGCATATATGCTTTCTATATGGGTAATTTCAGCTTCCTTCAGTGCCGAAAACTCTTTATGGAGGGCCCGCTTGGAGAGTTTTCCATCATTCTGTTTGAGGAAGTTGAATAATAGATCCACCTTAGATGAAGGTAATTCTAGAAAGGCATTAATTTGTTGCTTAAACGTATCATAACGCTGCAAGAATTCAATTTCTTGCGGAAGATCGACCGTGACCGTCTTTTCCACACAAGCATAAAGAAACTCAGTATGAGGGGTCGCATCAAAGTAACGATAAAAGTCATCAGTTTTATTAAGGACTTCAATATTCATACTTAATGTTGGCTCCCACTCGATAAGAGGTAATAAGCGTTTCGAATAACTTTCCAAGATGCTTCTATAATCATCAATCCTTTCCAGAATGGCTGCAGAAATGGGAAATATCAGCCCGGCCGGACTAAATTGTCTCTCAGCGAGGATGTGATGAATTAAATAACGATGTAGCCGCCCATTACCATCGGCAAAAGGGTGAATATAGATAAAACCAAAAGCTACACACGCTGCGGCAATGACTGGATCAAATTCTTTACCTGAAGTGTTAATAAAAGAAAAGAGTCCCTGCATAAGCGAAGGTAAGTCTTCAGGGCGGGCACTGATATGCTCCGGTAACGGAAGCCGAGTGATTTGCTCGTGTTCCCCTACAAAGCCCCCTTCATCGCGCAGGCCTAATCTTACAAAGCGATCATCACCGATAACAATTTTTTGTAACCGTAAAAGCTCAGCCAAATTAAGTGGCTGCTTGCCCGCTTCACCAATAGCGCGTCCCCAGCGTTGGATGCGAGTATGTAATTTTTCTTCCCCTTCAATGGCATAGCTCGATTTGGAATCTTTCAGTAACAGAAAGGAGGCAGTACGAGCAAGAATGCTAGCGGAGGTCTTACCGATAATCTTTTTTGCTCTTTCATCCAGATTCTTGCTGCGATAACTTTCGAGGATCTCTGTTTTAAATACTAGCGGACAAAAATCTCTACAACCTGGTAAGTTATTGATGACACGATGGCGTGGTGATTTTGTACCCTTACTACCATATTGGATGTCTGTATCCAATACATTGGCATAATTCCCAGTGATGACATTTTCTAAAGAGAGCGGTGTCTCTAGTAACCATTCATAAAGAAACCAAAGGCGTCTTGAATAACTGCTGGTGGGTTTCTGGATGACAATTTGTTTTATCTCTTCAGGATTAATCGCTTCGAACACCGCTTTTAACACCGCAAGGTCTAAGCCTTCGTATTTTAGGGCGAAAATTAAATGGTCTTCTAAAGTAGGGGCGGGCATATGGCGAGGTGTTAACACCTTCCAGTTATCCTTTTCATAAACTTTATGGCGGTCACTAATGGCATAAAGCTTAAGAGGGAGAGGAACCTGAAGTTTTAAGGAATGGATTAAGCAGGAGTAACCTGCCAAAGTGGCCGCCTCGGGAAGTTTTCTTTCCTGAAAAAAGCTTAGCTTGTATGAAAAATGATTAGAACTGTAGTTTTCCATGAAAATTTATTAGATAGTCGGGTAATATGATATGTAAACAGCATATCATGAAAAACTTTTATAATTCATGAAAAATGATTATATTTTGTTGTTTTTATGAATAATTGTTTTAGCGCAAAGGTAAAGAGGAAAAGGAGAGAGGCTACACTTTTACCTCTTTAACCCAGCGTAATTTAGGATGTCGGGCAGCGCGGGTCTCATCTAAACGTCGTCGCGGCGCCAGTTGAGGTGCTTGGATAAAGAGCTCAGTATTTCCGCTTTTGGCTTGCTGCGCTAAATGGATTAGCGTATCACAGAATTCATCTAGCGATCTTTTAGATTCTGATTCGGTGGGCTCCATTAACAAGGCTCCGGATACTACTAAAGGAAAATACATCGTCATCGGGTGGTAACCTTGGTCAATCATTGCTTTAGCAAAATCGAGCGTAGAAACTTTTGTCTCATCTAGAAAAGTATCGTCAAATAAGGCTTCATGCATACAGCTGCCTACAAAGGCTGGGGAGAGATGGTCTTTAAGGCGAGCAAGGATATAGTTTGCGTTCAGGACTGCATCCTCGGCGACTTGCTTTAGGCCATCGCGTCCGTGGCTCATCATAAAGGCCAGAGCGCGGGTCAGCATGCCCATCTGGCCATGGAATCCCTTAATTCGTCCTAAAGAGGCGGGAGCTTGATCGTAGGATTCAATGAGATCGAAGCCTTTTTCTGTCCTGATAACATAGGGCAGGGGGGCGTATTGGATCAGCCGTTCTGACAAGACAACAGGACCGCTGCCTGGGCCGCCCCCGCCGTGAGGGGTAGAAAAAGTCTTATGCAAATTAATATGCATACAATCAATACCTAGATCGGCGGGGCGCGTTTTGCCAACAATGGCATTGAAGTTGGCACCATCACAGTAAAAGTATGCTCCTGCTTTATGAATAGCCTCGGCAATATCAATAATATCGCGCTCAAAAAGCCCGCAGGTATTAGGATTTGTTAACATAATGCCAGCAACTTCATCATTAATCTGTGATAACAGGGCTGGTAAGTCAACGCGGCCATCTTCAGCCGCAGGAATTGTTCTGACTTGAAAGCCGCAGGCTGCTGCCGTCGCCGGATTAGTGCCGTGAGCAGATTCGGGAACAAGGATAATGGGGCGATGCTCATTGCGAGCTTCGAGGGCTTTACGGATGGCCATAATTCCGCACAGTTCACCATGCGCCCCCGCCGCTGGAGATAAAGCTACCCCTGCCATGCCTGTTAAACGGGTTAGCCATTCTGCGAGGGAATGGATGACTGCTAAGGCCCCTTGAAGGGTGGTGACTGGCTGCAGGGGGTGAAGATCACCAAAGAATCTTGCCACCTTTTCATTAAGACGCGGATTGTGTTTCATGGTACAAGACCCCAAAGGATACAATCCGGTATCAATGCTGTAGTTTTTCTGGCTAAGGCGCGTATAATGGCGCACGACCATAGGTTCTGATAAGCCAGGGAGTCCAATTTGCACCCGCTCTAAGCCATTCAGATAGGAGGTCTCTGTCGAAGCTTCAGGCCAATCAGTGCCAGATAAACCAGGAGTATCTAATTCAAAGATAAGGGGTTCTTCTATTTGTAATCCGTGATTGCCTGTAAACGTACTTGTCATCTATATACCCCCCTCATACTTTAACCGTATATGAAGACGATAGCATCTTTCGCAGCAATGGTGAAGGCTGCTCATGAGCTGCTGGGGCAGAATTAATTAAACTAAAACAGCAGGCATTTAAAAGAGGATGAAATAGAGCTATAAATTCAACACTCCGAAGCCTACTTATTTATGGTAAAGCTTTAACCTAAGAGTTCAATTAGCAGATAGTGTTTATGAAGCTACCTTATGAATTTTATAACCGTCATGTTGTCGATGTGGCACGGGAGTTGATTGGAAAAAGACTCGTTTGTGGGGCTGTGGAAGGTATTATTACAGAGACTGAAGCTTACCGTGGTGGTGATGATGCAGCATCCCATGCAGCGCGAGGGAAAACCGAACGGTCGGCTATTATGTTTGGCTCACCCGGGCATGCTTATATCTATATTATTTATGGAGTCTATTATTGCCTTAATATTGTAACAGAGCCAGCGGGACAAGCAAGTGCTGTTCTGATCCGCGGCTTAAAATCATCCAATGTTTATCTCAATGGACCAGGAAAGCTTTGCTGCCACTTAGGCATAAATAAGCAATATAATGGGCTGGATCTGGTGGAAAACGATTACATGTACTTAACTTCTGGTATAGATATAAAAGATTGTTTAGTAACTCCCCGAATTGGAATTAGTAAAGCGACAGACAAACTTTGGCGCTTTGTAATGACGCCTGCGGATTTGCAATTGTGCTGATAGCTAAGCTTATTGGCAGGAATAGTGAGTTTTTAAGGGTTAGATAGAGATAATAAAAAGTTTTCGCGAGGATTATAGGTGTGAAAAAGAAAGCTGCCTTTACTTCTCTTGAAACTTTTAAACTTCTTCAGGTGCTGACGCAGCTCTTTAATTTCATCGGTAACAATTAGCTGCGGATTTATAGAGGACTGTTTCTTGGTAACAAGAAGCTGCTTTCTGAAAAAATTAATTCCCTCATCAATTAATCCCGTTTGTATTAAGTAAGTGGAATAAAAAGCATATATTTCCATTTTCTTCGCACTGTACTCACGCAGAAATTTATGAAGAGAGGGGGTCAATTTTTGTTCCCTATTTAAACTGAACAATATTTCGAATTGTGCGAAAGCTTGGTTAAATTGATGCTTACCCGCGTAAATCTGTGAAAGATATAAATAAGCTTTAGGGTAACCTCTTTCACAAGCTTGTAATAATAACGGAATGCTCTCTTCTTTGCGGTTAGTCTTATATAATATTTCAGCTTGAATATAGAGTGCTTGGGTATATTTTCTTTGGGCAGGCTTAGTATCAAGCCAAAGGTAATTACAATAAAAGCTTAAAAGACCATTATAAGAGGGAATAAAATCTTGATCGGCCAGCCTTTTAAAGATTTTCAGGGCATCTTCTGACCGTTGGTAGGCTTTCGCAATCTTGCCTGTTTGCTCAGTATTTAAGGGACAGCTTGCTAACTTTAGATAAATACATCCCAAATTATAATAGGCTCTTAGATTGCCTTTACGGCTAGCCCGAAGCAAATAATCTTCAGCTAGTGTAGGATGTCTTTTTTTCCAATGATAAACACCTAATATTGCTTGGGCTTTAGTATGTCCGTGGAGGGCTGCACTGCTAAGATACATTTGACATTCGACTTCTGGGGCGTAAATAACGTCTTCAAGGCCATAGAAACCGTAATAATATTGCGCTTTAATATCTTCGCTGCGTGCCATTGGGCGCAATGTAGCTGCTGATGCGTTGCCTTTCAATAAGTACGGCATGAATGCTGCCTCATAGCCTGCCTCATTAAGCTCTTTGAGGTAGGATCGAGCTTCGGCAATGTCCCAGGTTCGGTAGGCTCCTTTTCTAAGAACACCATTATAGTATTTTTCCGATGCTGGATTAAAGTTTCCATAGCGAGCAGAAAGCATAATATTGGCACGCGCCAGTTGGTTGGCCTGCTTGTATTTAGGGCCAGAATAGTCAGACTGAAGTGAAGGATTTCCGTAAAGCTGAATATATTTCATCAGTTTGACTAGCATTCTGTGAGAATCAAGATCTGGAGAGCTTTCTCTTTCCTCATACACTGTTCTTAAAAGCTCTATTGCGTTATGATAATCTCGCACTTCCTCATAAAGCACGCCTAATGTAAGCCAATAGTTAATGTCTTGGGTTCTAGAAAAACGAATAAAGTGATAGGGTAATTTTTTCTTTAAATGTTCTGGTACGGTAATATTGCGCGCTATATGTTTAAATAAATTGTTTATATCTTCTTGAGTCCACGCCTGATAAGAGGTAAGCATAAAGGGAATCAAATGGGAATATTCAAGGGGGCATACCCATAGGCCCTCAAATATATCTTCATAAGAGATCCGATTCAAAAGATACTTTGAGACTTCCCTAAAACCTTCATCAATTTGTGAGGTTGTAGCCAAGTCAGCCACAGGAACATAACTTAGAATTTTCATAATCAGCTCATTGGGTAGGGTCATTGAGTGCTGATTAATTTCTGGCTCTAAGGAATTTGTACAATTGGCTGCGAAGAGATTGCACAGTAAGGCAGATGTGCCCAAAAAACTCCAAGTAGTCATTGCTGTATAATCCCTATATTATTTATGTATAATTTTATTAAATTATTAAACAAATATGTTTGCAAGTGACTGGTTTAATAAATTAAAAGTATCTTAAACAATTCGGGGTGATAGAATTCTTTATTTAACAGATTTTAAAAGCTGATGTGTCTTCAGCGGGAGACGTACTGCGCAATTAAAAAGGAAATAGACGCAGAAATTATAAAGGCAAGAGGAGCCCGTGCCAAGGCTCCTAACAATGGAAGCTTTACTCTTTAAGAAGGGAAGAAATATTCTCTTTGGCCAAGCTGATGCCCCGAATTACTTTTCCATTCTCACCTAGAGGAGGCGTAGATTTATCTCCAACCATCAGTTTAATACCAGCACCATTACCCGTATTAAGCTGGTATTTTCCAGTTGCTGGTACGGAATAAGTTTCTCCCGTGCGCATTAAACGCACAAATATAGCTTTACCGTTTTCGTCAACAATTTGCACCCAAGCATCTTTTATAGCGACCACTTGTATCCCTGGGTTTTCTGTCTCAGCAGAGCTTGCCGAATCAGGATGATATGTGGACGCTGATGTCGCAATATTCGCTATTCCTATATCGTTGTTTGGTACTAAAAGGCTTGAAAGTGAGGCATTATCGGGTGGGGCAGAGGTGGAAGAAAGTGTAGTATCTTCCTGTAGGTCTTTTAAAACTACAATATCTTCAGCATGCTGATAACTATTGTTAGAGACATACAAGATGCCGCCGCCAATAAATAAGAGCGTTGTTGCGGCTAAGATGACTTTAAGGTTGGGTTTCTTTTGTTGCTCCACAGGAATGGAATAATTAAAGCTAGAATAATCAGGAGTTATTTCTTCCTGAAGACCCAGATCCTTAAGAATTTGTGTCGCATCAAGATTTAAGAACTTTGCATAGGTTTTGATGAACCCTACTTTATAAACATGTCCTGGCAAGGCTGACAAGTTACCTTGTTCAATCGCAGTAATGTAAACACTGCGAATATGCAGCTCCTGACAGGCGTGCTGAATCGAAATATTTCTGCTTACGCGTGCCTCTTTAAAAAGTGCGCCAACTTTCGCGTAAACGGATTCTTCGTATATATCCTCATTTAATGCTTCTGTACTTGGACTCATGTCAACCCTCAGAAGAAAACAATCTTATTTAATTAAATACAGTTAATTTAAGGTGTGCAAGCGAAAATTATTTTATTAAATTAATTACCTGTATCAGGCGGGAGGGGACGTCATACCTTATAGAGAGCAGATTGTTTGCTGTTAGAAGCTACAACTAGGTCTAAATAAGAATTATAAGTAAAGGCACAGGAGATAACAGATACCTGTCTATATATAATTTCTTAAGGGCTGCGTCTGTCCCATATAATCTTCATAATCAAAATGGCGGCAGCTAAAACCAGAGTTATAGTGTTGGCAATTATAATCGGAGTAGAGTCTAGATAAATGCCATAAATTATCCATAAGATTAATCCCAAACAGAAAATTATATACATACTAACTGAGATATTTTTAACAGAATGAGTTTTTATCACTTTTATAACTTGTGGTAGGAATGCTAGTGTTGTTAACATTCCTGCACTTAACCCAATTAACTCTATCCCAGAAGACATATTTTAGGTTCCTCTCTAAAATATTATTGATAAACAGTTAAGTCACAAAATTGTGAGATATATTTTAAGTATATAAGATTATATATTAAATAATTATAAAGTTCTAAGGTGGTTGTCTATTATAATTGTTTGTTAAATTTAACGCTATCGTCTTATTACTAATTTAGAAGGGTCTTTGGTCCGGCTAGGAAAATCTATAAAATTACTGAGTTAGGCGTTTTTTATATAGCTGTTTTTGCCTGAACAGAGTTTCTACTCTGTACTATAAACAGATAAGCTCTACCAATATGGAGCCTGTTTTCTGAGAAATAAGTGATTTTATGTTTTATCATCCCAGGGCTGTGATAACTTTTTACACACCTATAGGTATATTTGAGATATATTTCCTAAGTGGCTATTATAATGTGATCTGATTGAAGGGCGCTAGAGCAAGTACAATGACATCTAATTATCCATTTCTCTCCACAGTGTCCCCCTTGGAAATTATTGTTAAGCTTAAGTTTGGTTCTCATCTGTATGGTACTGCAACTGCAGATTCTGACTTAGATGTTAAGGCTGTATATATGCCGCGTGCCCGCGATATTCTCCTTCAGACCATATCACCGGCTATTGTGGTGGGCCGAGACAAGGTGGCAGGGGAGAAGAATACCTGCCAAGATATAGATTTTGAAGCTTATAGCCCACATAAATTTTTATCGCTACTCGCAGAAGGTCAGATTGTTGCCTTAGATATGCTATTCGCTCCCTCGGCGTATTTTATTGATCCTCCTTCACCGCTTTGGGAACAAATCCAGGGTGTAGCGTATAAACTTCTCAATAAGAAAGCCGCATCATTTGTCCGTTATTGTCGTCAACAAGCAAGTAAGTATGGCTTAAAAGGGTGTAGGGTTGCGGCGGCTCGCCAAGCAGAGAATCTTCTTGAGAAGGCTTTAAAGCAGTATCCTGCAAGGAGTAAGCTTAACTTATTAGAACCAGAGCTTCATAAATTATCGATGCAGAGTGAACTTATCCAGCTTGGCAACATGGTAAACTTAG
This sequence comes from Candidatus Odyssella thessalonicensis L13, assembly GCF_000190415.1. Lineage (GTDB taxonomy): Bacteria > Pseudomonadota > Alphaproteobacteria > Paracaedibacterales > Paracaedibacteraceae > Paracaedibacter > Paracaedibacter thessalonicensis. The sequence goes on along the minus strand of NZ_AEWF01000001.1, from coordinate 391,633 downwards.
AAGGAATTGCGGCCAAGTATATAGAAATATGTGGTAAAAAGATTTTATTCTCAGCCTCGATCAAGACAGCCTGTGAAATTGTTCACAAGCTGGTGGGGCAATACGGTGCTCGAGCTTTGGCCGCTGAAAGAAATGAAAATGTGGATTGGAAGGCCTTATCACATGCTGTGCGTATAGGGTATGAAGCTATCGAATTTTTGACGGATCATAAAATTACTTTTCCTCGCCCAGAAGCCCTGCACCTTGTTGCAATTAAGCAGGGCAAGATTCCCTTTCAAGAGGTTGCTATTGAAATAGAACAGTTACTCACCCGGGTAGAGGAAGCTTCCTTAACTTCTACTCTGCCAGATGGTTATGATCCTGAACTTATCAATGAATTTATTGCTGATATTTATTACCAGCATATTCTTAAGGAGAAGGTATGATTAAGCCATCGCTGCTGCGCTTAGACCATAAAGAATACGTTCGCAATAAACTCATCAAATTTGCTGAGATGCACAATATCAGAATTATTACTGCAATTGAGTCGGGCAGCCGCGCCTGGGGATTTCCTTCTCAAGATAGTGACTTCGATGTGCGCTTTATTTATTATCGACAGCGCGATGATTATCTGTCTATTCACCCATATCCGGATGTTCTAGAAACACCAATAATGGAAGATGAATGCCTCGGTGTAGCTTTCGACTTAAATGGATGGGATATACGGAAAGCTTTGTTCCTTGCTCTCAGGTCTAATGCCGTTGTATTAGAGTGGCTGCAGTCACCCCTCAACTACATGGGCGATGAAGCTATTATCGCAAACTTATTAAAATTTTCTAAGAGTTGTGCTTGCTTAGCTTCTTTAGAGTACCATTATGATCGGCTTGCCCGCCATGCCTGGGAAAAGGTAACAGAAAATGACGATCTCGTAACCGCTAAGACTTACTGCTATGCTTTGAGGCCAGCCCTTATGCTCGCTTGGTTGCGACTTTTCAAAGAGGTGCCGCCGATGGATATATATAATTTGTGTGAAGGGTTGCTACTTAGACCTCAGCTGCGAGAAATTATGGGTGAAATCATCAGCATGAAAGCCGTAGCTAATGAAAAGGATGCCATCCCAAGAGCTGTTATGCTTGATGAATATATCAATACCATCTTGGTTAACAAAGTCACCAAACCTTTAGCTGCTATTCCTTCAGAATTCTCTCTCCTAAAAGCTAATCAAATTTTTAAGAAAATCATTCTTTAAATCAAATAGAGCCTTAAATCGTCGGCTGACTAAGAGCAGTTATGCTTGTCTTACAATTTCCTTGAGAAAAAAGAGCTCGGGAGATAAATAGCCAAATGCACTTACCGCTATAAATATTATTTTGCATCATCTTCTTGATTGAGGTCTATATTTTTATCCCGATAGCTTCTTTGAAGAGAATTATATGGTAAAGATTTTTATGACGAAATCCTAAGCTTTCATAAGCGCGCGCTGCAAAAGGATTGTTAGTAAATAATGTGGCATATCTAGCTCCTCTGTGTTTGGCTTCTAGCAGCGCACCGGCCACAGCCGCTCTGGCGTAGCCCAGATTGCGTAGGGGAGGAGGGGTCCAGACACCCCCAATCTGGACCACATCCTCCACACTGGCATTAAAAATAGTTTTTGCTAAGAGTTGGCCCTCCGCAGCTAAAACAAAAATAACTTGTTCCTTAATTAAACGGCTTACTTCTTGCTCTGCTTTTAGTTCTTCTATCTTTGTTCTGAAAATTTCATAATTGTAATATTGTTCCCAAGGAATGAGGGCCGGTAGGTCATCCATGTTGGCTAAGCGGCATTTTATCCTCCCTGAGTTTAAGGATTCGGGGATGATTAAGTTATCTAATGGCAGCTCATAAGTCTTGTCTTGCATCCTTAATTTGATATCCGTTTCAGTTAACAGGCCGTCTTCCCTAAGAATCTTTAAGATGATAGCTATGTGGCTATGCGGACCTAAAATCTGCTGCATTTTAAATCCTAATGTTTGAGCTTGGGTAAAGGGGATAAGCTTAAACAAGATGTTAGGATCAGCGACTTGGCATAAAAGTGATCCATTCCAACATAAAGCAACAACGCCCTGCAGGATGCCTTCTTCAAAGTAACCATAATAGTCGGCACTGTAGGCTTGCCCTTGCTTTAACGTGAAGCCACCCTTGCGGACATTACTCCTCAAGAACATTGAGGTGTCATTATAAACGGCCAAGAATGTGTCCATCTCATCGAAGTGAGACTGTTTAAGCTTTTTGATATTCTCACTAATATTTGACACTTTGTCGTCTTACTTAGATTAATAAAGAGTATGATTTTAAATATAGTGCTCAGATCCTTAAATTCAAATGTAAACCCTATTTTAAGGGTTAAAGAAGCCCGCTTGATAACGTTGTTATCCAAGTAGGACACTATATTATATTAATACTGTGATACTTTATTCATAAATTGGGCCGCAGGAACAATCTAAGATAATTTAAATAAATCTGATATCAATTTTTTACATTTAAAACTTCATAACTGTTCTGATAAAATGTTAAACGAATCTTTTTCTTCTGCATTAATTTCTGATAATTTTCTACCTTCTCCAGCGCTAAGAGAAATATTTAAAATTATACAGCTACCAGCAGCAGGCGATATATTTACTTTTTCGACCTTGGCTCAGCAACATTTATTGCGTCCGGCCGGCTTATGGCGCTGGGAGGTAGGTGCTTCTCCTTATGAAGATAAAGCATCACAATTAATGCCGTTATTAGAGAAAATGGGACTTAGAGGGCCTCAGCAACCAATACAGCAGAAATATCAAACCATTTTTATTCATGGCACCATCTTTTTTAATTTACGGCCAAGACTTAAATTCTTGGATGCTCTATGGGAGCAAGGTCTACGTGCTGATGACATTATCCTGGTTGCTGGTCAACGCCCCCTCAACCCAGAGGTGGAAACGGGTACAGCCCTTTTTGATCAGGCTCATTGCCCTTATCCCTTTGCTCCTGGCTGGCAGCCGCCAGCTCATATGCCTGCTAACCAAACGGAAGTAGGGCGATTAGTATGGGATCAAATTATTCTTAATAGGTATCTAAGAGAGCAAAAACTTACGGTTCTAACTGTACCTGATCCCTTGGATGCTTCAACGGGTCAAAAACGCCATGCAAATACAGGGGATACGATTTGGCACTGGTTGAAGTCGTCAACTTCAGTTAGGAGCTGTCTTGCTATCTCCAATAACCCTTTCATAGGCTATCAGGATGCTGTTTTAAGAGAAGTGATGGCGGAGCAGAAAATTATGGTGCCTAGTCCTGCTTGTGAAACAGCAGGAGCAGCTGCCAATGCAGATGTGGGACTTAGCATCTATCTTGATAGCTTGGCACGGTGGTTATATAGCGAGGTTAAATTCTTAAAAGCTATTCAGTTGCCTAGACAATAAGGAGAGCTATTAAATATTCTTGCTTAAGGCGCAGGGAGGAAAATGCTTAAGGCTCTCTTTAAAAAAGCTTCTTGCCTATGGTATAACAGCTATTTAGACAAGAAGTAAGTGTTAAAGACAAGCCCTATTGTCGAGAGATCTACTTTCAAGAGCGTGGGGAAATCTCTTCAATAATTAGGCTGTTGCCGTTAACGTCGACAATCTGCACCTGGGTGTGTGCAGGCATATCTTTGCCGATTGCTCGCCACCGCGAATCCCCCATAACAATATGACCAACGCCGTTAACAATAGGATCACTTAAGGTTAAAGTCATACCAATCATTTGATCGGCGCGTCGATTTAAACTTGAGGTGCCCTTTGAGATCTCTAAGCTACGATAAAGGCGTGCTCCGATTGTAACCCCTATGATTGAGAATATGGCAAAACTTGTAATCTGAGCCGGTAACATAAAGTCAAAACAGTATGTCAGTGCTGCCGTTAGGAGCGAGGCGAAACCAATCCAAATAAAGAAGCTTCCGGGAAATACCATTTCTATACAAAGGAGCACTAAGCCTAAACAGGCCCAGTGCCAGTAAGTTAATTCACTTAATAAAAGGTTAATCATTGCTTTATTAACCTTTCTTAGAACCGGTTTGGTTTGAGGCTCCCATACTGTCTTTAACAATCTCAGCAATCCCTGAAATGGTACCAACAAGGCTTGAGGTTTCCATCGGCATCAGAACAAGTTTTTGATTATGGCTTTCAGCCAAGGCCTTAAATGCTTCCACATATTTCTGAGCCACGAAGTAGTTAATTGCTTGACTTGAGCCTTCCTTAACGGCTTTGGATACTTCTGCGGTAGCAAAGGCTTCAGCTTCTGCTAGGCGCTCTCTGGCTTCTGCATCTCGAAGCGAGGCTTCTTTTCTTGCTTCCGCCTCTAAGATCATAGATTGCTTAACACCTTCGGATTTTAAAATTTTTGACTGCTTTTCCCCTTCGGCAGCAAGGATGGCAGCTTGGCGTTCTCCTTCAGCTTCTAAGATCATTGCCCGCTTTTCACGCTCGGCTTTCATTTGTCGGGCCATTGAATCAACCAAATCACGAGGGGGGCGGATATCTTTGATTTCTACACGGGTTACTTTTGTCCCCCAAGGGTGAGTGGCTTCATCGACAACCTGTAAGAGGCGAGCATTAATCACTTCACGATTTGATAGAAGTTCATCAAGATCCATCGACCCCATAACTGTACGAATGTTGGTCATTGTTAAATTTAGAATGGCATGCTCAAGACGTGCTACTTCGTAAGCAGACTTCGCCGCATCTAAAACTTGATAGAAAACAATGCCATCAACAGCAACGGCCGCATTGTCCTTCGTGATGACGTCTTGCGTGGGGACGTCCATCACTGATTCCATCATATTAACTTTGGCGCCAATACGGTCAACTAAGGGAATAATAAGATGAAATCCTGGAGTTAAGGTGCGGATATAGCGGCCGAATCTTTCAATAGTATATTCATATCCTTGAGGTACAATTCGTGCGGCTCTTGAAATAAAGAAAACAATAGCTAAAGCAAAAATGATCAGAGTTATTTCAGACATGATAATGTATTCTCCATATTATAATAATTGGTATTATAGCATACTATTAAGGAAATTAATAATTGGTAATTTTAGGGCAAGCTTATGATCTTTAACAAAACATTCAAAATTTTGTCTTTGATATGCTATACACCTAAGCTATGTATATAAAGAAGCACGTTTAAAGCGGATTTTAATAAATTATGAATATCTTTACTCATTTCCATCAGCAAATAATTGCTATTTTGGAAAATCTTAAGGCTCAAAAAGACTTACCTGAGTCCACTGATTTTTCTCGTGTCGTGATAGAATCGCCTAAGGATCCCAGTCATGGTGATTTGTCAACAAATGCTGCCCTGGTTCTTGCTAAAGCCGCAGGTCTAAATCCGCGTGCCTTGGCAGAGAAAATCTCTGCCCAATTGGGCACTATAAATTATGTAACTCAGGTAAATATTGCCGGTCCTGGTTTCATTAATTTCACGCTATCTTGTGAATTCTGGTTAGAACAGCTATCTGATATGCTCCAGCATTGCCAAACTTATGGTGCCACTAATTTAGGTCAGGGAGAATTGCTAAACATTGAGTTTGTTTCTGCTAATCCGACGGGGCCATTACATACGGGCCATAGCCGGGGAGCGGTGTTAGGGGATGCGATTGCCTCATTACTACAAAAAGTCGGTTACAAGGTTATCCGTGAATATTACATTAATGATGCAGGTGGGCAGACAGAAATTCTGGCACGGTCAGCTTATCTGCGTTATCTGCAAGCATGTGGTCATACAGTTGAAGAATCTAAATTTGAAGGATTATATCCTGGCGATTACTTAGTTAAAATTGGTCAACTTTTAAAAGATAAATATGCTGACAAGTATTTAAATGCGCCCGAAGTAGAATGGATGGATTTGTTCCGCAAGGTCACCATTGAACAGATGATGATCTCCATCAAGGATGATCTCTTAGCCTTAGGCGTCGAGATGAACGTATTTACTTCGGAGCGGGCGCTTGTCGAAGCAGGCGGTGTTTCAAGTGCAGTTGAATTTTTGCAACAGCAAGGAGATATTTATACAGGCGTCTTAGAAAAGCCCAAAGGGCATGATATCGATGATTGGGAGCCAAGACCCCAACTCCTATTCCGTGCTACCAAATATGGTGATGATGTGGATCGGCCCTTGCAAAAAAATGATGGTAGTTGGACCTATTTTGCCGGGGATATTGCTTATCACTATGACAAATATCAGCGCGGCTTTCATAAAATGATTGATATTTTGGGGGCGGACCATTCGGGATATGTTAAGCGGATTAAAGCTGCCACTAAGGCCGTGACAGCTGGAAAGGTTGATGTTGACATTAAAACCACTCAATTAGTCAATTTTATGGAAAATGGAGAACCTGTTCGGATGTCTAAGCGGGCAGGGACCTTTGTTACCTTGCGGGATGTGGTTGATCGCGTCGGACGTGACGTCGCTCGATTTATTATGCTTACGCGTCATCAAGATATGCCTATCGATTTTGACTTTACGAAAGTGGTTGAGCAAACTAAAGATAACCCGGTCTTTTATGTTCAGTATGCTCATGCCCGTGCCCGTTCGGTATTAAGGCATGGCTGCGACTATATAAGCAATAGTGATCCTGTTAAAATTGATAAGAGCCCCTTGACCGATGCAGCTGAGTTAGCGATGATAAAGATACTAACACAGTTCCCAAAGCAAGTTGAAGTAGCTGCTCTTTCACGAGAGCCTCATCGAATAGCGAATTTTCTCTATGAGGCAGCCTCCACTTTTCATGCTTTGTGGAATAAAGGCAAGGATAATGTTGAGCTCAGATTTATTGATCCAAATAATAAAGAGCTGACTCTTGCTCGTTTAGCCCTGGTTCAGGCTGTTGCCAATGTTATTGCTGAAGGATTGACCCTGTTAGGGGTTAATCCTGTTGAGGAGATGCGTTAATGACACCTTTTTTCCGCAAGCTTCAGGAATCTGAAGAGCGTTCTGAAGCAAGGTTGCGCTCTAAAGAGCAGCAGTGGGGGAGTGCATACTCAGAGGATGAACCCCGGGATATTCGTTTAGGAGAGGTTAGAGCCACCTTTGGTCAGGTCGAGCGAGACGATCAGATCCATCGCCTCAAGTTTATGCATAATAATGAGCGTCTATCTGAGGCTTCTTCGGAAGACTGGGATGAGCGTCATTCCCCCTTAAACTTTATTATTTTAGCTAGCTTGATCATTATATTAGTGGTACTAGCTTGGTTTGGCTATCGATGGTTTAATAATTCTTATAATGAAGCGCCACCCGTGTTAATGGCAGATGAGTCCCCTTATAAAGTTCGGCCTGAGCATCCAGGAGGGATATCGATTCCACATCAAGATAAACTGATATATGGCCGTATTACGCCCCAAAGCCAAGCCACTCCAGAGCGATTGCTTCCTCAGCCAGAGCAGCCAGTGCTACCTGAATATCAGCAACATTACACCCAGCCGGCTTATGGTTCACCAAATAATGGTTATCCATCTCAGGATCCTCAGCAGCAGCTTCAATCTTCTCCTTCATACGCGGAAGTTTCTCCCTCTCAGCAGACGTATCATCCAGCACCTACAATCGGGCCGGAGCAGCATGCTTATGCGCCCCAGCAACCTATAATGTCTCCCCAATCCCAAGAGTATGTTCCTCAAGCTTATCCGCAACAAGCCTATCCAAACCAAGGGTATAATCCTCAACCAGTTCCTCAATATCAACCTACAGCTCCTCAGGTTGCCCAATCCCACGATCAAGGTAATCCTTATGGTAACCAGTATGGACCTGCGCCCGTGAACGATGCACGCCCTGAGATGAATTATGCTAATGCTGCCTACATGCCGGCGCAAGCTCCGCAGCAAATGCTGAAGCCACGACCTTCTGTTCATCAGGAATCTGTAATGGAAGTAAAGTCTGAAAGTGTTAAGGTGCAGAATACTGCAGAACCTGTAAGGGATGCTCTCGATGAACTTGTGAGCTCTGAAGCAAATATGGTTGAGAAGATTGGATCCACAAAATTAAAGCTAGCATCCCTTAATAATGATTCTCCCTTTGCCTCTCCGAGCTCTGCAGGGCGGGGTGCAAAGAAAGATTCTCCTAAGGCACTGGTTGGTGAGGGGCCATATCGTGTACAATTAGGTTCCTTCTCTACAGAGAAAGAAGCAAAAAATGAAGTGCGACGTCTAAAGGGGTTAGACCATTCCGTTTTTACGGGAAAAAAGTTTATCATTCAGAAATCAAGTTCTTCTGTTACAGGTAATGCAGTCTATAAAGTTATGGTTGGTTTTTTCCCCACAGCTAATACAGCAACAACCTTTAAGAATAGAATGAAAATTCACCGTCTAAATGGAATTGTAATCAAGTCAGCAGCCTAGAGATAGCAATTCTTCTTGCCAGTCTTATGCTTTGCAAGGGATGCGTCTAACTTTAGAGGTTGAAGCTTCAGGCGACGCGTGTCAAAATAGCATCAACTTATCATAAAGAAAGTAGGATCTATGCCCCATACAGCACCCAAACCCGTGATCTTTGGCTGCCAAGGGACTAACCTCTTGGAATCTGAGTATGATTTCTTTTCAAGAGTACAGCCGCTTGGCTTTATATTGTTTACAAGAAACTGCGATAACCCCGATCAAGTTCAACAACTTGTGCAGGATTTAAGGTCCTGTGTATCTCATAAATTTGTGCCTATTCTCATCGACCAAGAAGGTGGACGTGTTGCACGCCTGAATAATCTGCATTGGCGTCAATATCCCCCTGCCGGCGTTATTGGCCAGCTGGCAGAAGAAGACTTGACCTTAGGATGTTGGGCGGCTGAAGCAAACGCTTATCTGATGGGGATAGAAATGCTTCAGTTAGGGATAAACGTAAATTGTGCACCACTTATGGATTTATTGATTCCGAATGCTCATCAAATCATTGGTGATCGGGCATTCCATGAGAACCCTGATGTTGTTGCTCCTTTGGCGGCGAGTGTTATCCGTGGCTTACAACGGGCGGGAGTAATTCCTATTTTAAAACATTTGCCGGGCCATGGTCGGGCCTTAGTTGATAGTCATGAAAGTCTTCCTATTGTAACAACTGATCTCAGTGAGTTACAGGAAAGTGATTTCTTGGCTTTTCGTCAGGTTTGCACCGTCATTAATGAAGAAAATCTTTCACAGCCTTGGGGTATGACCGCACATATTGTTTATGAAGCGGTTGATTGTCACACTCCAGCGACTCTTTCTGAATCAGTTATTGATAAGGTCATACGCAAGCATATAAACTTTAAAGGTTTTCTTATTACAGATTGCTTGACCATGAAAGCTTTAGGCGGAACCATGGGAGAGAGAGCAGTTAAATCCTTAGAGGCTGGCTGTGATGCCGTTCTCCATTGCAGTGGTAATATGAATGAAATGTTGGACATTGCCGCCCATTTAAAGCCAATGTCATCCTTATCTTTAGAAAGGCTAAAAACTTCTAAATTGTCTGGGCATCGATTGCGCTCAGAAGATGATGAAGTGTTATGGTCACAGCTTAACTATTATCTTAAGCCATACTGGGGTGGTGTCACCCGACAGATCATGTAATATCTGGCTTGCTAGATAATTAGGTTCAGAAAATTTATAAGGTGAAATAATTATTTTAGCCTTCTGCTTAAGTGCCTATATCTTTTTTATTTGTGTTTGTGGCCAGCTTCTAGGATGGTAGAATTTGTCTTGAGACTAATTGAAACTTACGATTTTATGCCCTTAAGTAAGCAGATTGGCTCTGTGAAGTTGGCATGCAAATAAGCCTAAAATTTATCGCTCTTGAAGGCAAGATCTAACATATTTATTACCTTTAATTTGTGTAAACCTTTCTCATTAGAGAGAGACAATAAGATCGCATGAGTATTATAATTGCTCCTCAGAGGAGTATCAGCATGGTTCACAAACGCCGGGAAAATGGGTTACCAGGAAAGATGCTTATTCTTAAACTGTCTTTCTCCAAATAAATGATCAAGAGATAGACTTGCTCAATATAATGCTGGCAATTAAACAGGTTGTCAGGCTGGTAAAGACAGTTCAGGGTGGTACCTCGAAACTATTATATCTGCTTCTTTCTAAATCGAATTTAGCCTATTATTAGGTAGCATTCACAGGTAAGAATTGTTATAAAATTGATGTATAAACTTATATAATTAGGATCATAGGGTCAGCAAGTTATTTGTATAAGCCTTATGCTTAAAGCCTGAACTATTTTTATACATCTCATATAATACTATCTTTTTAAGAAGGAGTATTTATATAAAAAACGATAAAGATTTACGCAACAATAGGATTTAAACCGCTAGCATGACAGATCATTTGATACTCTCTATCGCCTCACTTATTGCTTTAATCTTAGCTGTGACGACCCATGAGGCAGCCCATGGCTTTGTTGCTAAAGCTTTTGGGGACCGAACCGCAGAGATGATGGGACGGATGACATTTAACCCCATCTCTCATATCGATTTATTTGGGACCATTATATTGCCAGGAATATTGTATTTAACTAATGCACCATTTTTGTTTGGTTATGCTAAACCTGTACCGGTGGACTTTTCAAGGTTACAACCAAGGCGTTTGGGGGAAATACTTGTGGCTTTTGCAGGTCCAGCAGTAAATTTCTTGTTGGCTTTTGTTTCTGCTTTATTACTGCATGTTAATCCAACACAGCAAACTTTTGGCAATGACATTCTCGTCAAATCAATCATAATTAATATCGTTCTCGCGGTTTTTAATTTATTACCGATTTTACCCTTAGATGGGGGGCGAATTCTCAATGGTTTATTGCCGCGTCAGTGGGCTATGCAGTACAGCCAGCTAGAGCCTTATGGAATGCTAATCTTGTTCGGTTTGATCTTTTTACCCAATCTATTGGGGATAAATCTGTTAAGCAGCATTATGATGCCTGCTGTTAAAACATTTATGGGGGTTATATTAGCTGCTGCAGGAATTAATTAGTTCTAAGAACATACTCTATTATATAAAAGACTTTATAGTATATAAGGTCAGCATAATTAATAAGTTCGCTACGTTCGTTGAATGCTTGAAATATTGTAAAGTGTCACGACAGGAAATAAAGTCAAAAGGTATAAATTTGCAATTTAATAGAGGATAGATTAGGGTAAATTAAAAGTTAATCTAGGATGAAGAGAAGAATATGGGACTAAGTTTCGGGCATTTAGCCTTATTAGTATTGGTTGTTTTAGTAGTTTTTGGGGTTGGTAAATTACCGCAAGTGATGGGTGATTTGGGTAAAGGTATTCGTGCCTTTAAAGCTGGCCTTAAAGACGCAGAGCCTTCTGAGGATGAAAAGGATAAAGTCTAAACAATGTTTGATTTTGCTTGGTCACATTATGCTTTGCTTTTAATTGTTGCGGTTGTGCTTTTGGGGCCCCAAGAAATCCCTACTGTCCTTCGGTTTATTGGCCGGTGGACAGGGCGTCTTCGTCGTCTGACCGGAGAATGGCGAGAGTATATTGAGCACATTGCCCATGAGGATACTGCACGCAAAGATGAAGATAAAAACGATCAAACAGTGAGTAAACCCGATGACAGCGCCAGAATATGACCAGGCTCAACCTCTTGTGCATCATTTAGTAGAACTGAGGGCAAGATTTATTCGAGTCCTTTTGGCTTTTTTTATAGCATCCATTTTAAGTTACTGTGTTTCCAACCATATCTTTCAAATTCTTCTTCATCCTTTGCATAAAGTTTTTGCAGAACTTGGGCTTGATCGCAAGCTGATCTATACAGGACTAACAGAGGCCTTTTTGACGTATGTTAAAATTGCTATGTTTACGGGCGCCTTTTTAACCTTTCCTTATTTCGCCATTCAGATATGGCTCTTTATTTCTCCCGGCTTATTTAAGCATGAACAGAAAACCTTAAGGTTAATGTTAATAGCAACACCGCTGTTTTTTTGCATCGGGGCTGCATTTGCTTACTTTGTCATCTTTCCGAATGCTTATAGATTCTTCTTAAGTTTTGAAAGTTTAGGGGGACAGGGAGCTATGCCTATCCAATTAGAACCGAGAGTTTCAGAATATTTAAGCTTTGTAATGCGTCTAATTATGGCCTTTGGCATTAGTTTTCAGTTGCCAGTGTTACTAACCGTGTTAGCAGGGATAGGTGTTGTCAATAAAAAAGCACTAATTGAAAAATGGCGTATTTCTGTGGTAAGTATTTTTGCAGTGGCAGCTGTAATTACGCCTCCTGATATCCTTAGTATGGTCGGACTTGCAGCGCCTTTGGTATTGCTTTATGGGCTATCGATTTTAGCTGTTTCTAAAGTTGAAAAGACCCGCAAGAAGAAAGAAACCCAGTCATGCTTGACCTGAAATTAATCCGAAGCCATCCTGAAATCTTGGATGCCTCATTAAAGCGCCGTGGTAAAGAACCGTTGGCTCATCGACTGCTTGCTATGGACGAGACTTATCGTTCAGCTTTAACTGAGCTGCAGGAATTACAAACGAAACGCAATCAAATAGCTAAATCATTTGGTGAAGCCAAACGGACGGGCCAAGATACAACAGGGTTAGCTGCTGAAGCTGAGCAGATTAAGGCTTCTATTGCCGACTTAGAAGTTAAAGCGAACCAACTTAATCAAGAACTTATGGATGAAATGTCCACGATACCTAATCTGGTTGCTGACGATACTCCAGATGGCTTGGATGAAACGGCGAACTTAGAGATACGTCAAGTGGGAGAGATTTCAAACTTTAGCTTCCAGCCAAAGCCCCATTATGAGCTAGGTGAAGATCTCGGCAAAATGGATTTTGAGGTTGCAGCTAAACTTTCGGGTTCAAGGTTTGTTGTCTTATACAGTGAATTAGCCCGTTTAGAACGGGCTCTAGCAGCGTTTATGATTGATATCCATACCTCTCAATATGGCTATCAAGAGGTATATGCTCCTGTCCTCGTCCACGAAAAAACGATGTATGGAACGGGACAGCTTCCAAAATTCCGTGAAGATCAATTTCAAACAACGACAGGCCATTGGATTATCCCGACCGCAGAAGTAGTATTAACGAATCTAGTGGCGGAGGCTATCTTAGCAGAAGAGCAGTTACCGCTTCGGTACACAGCTTATACTCCTTGCTTTCGGGCAGAAGCGGGGGCTGCTGGCCGTGATACGCGCGGAATGATTCGCCTGCATCAATTTGGAAAGGTGGAACTGGTAAGCATTACCCATCCCAGCGAGTCAAAGGCTGAGCATGAACGCATGACCATGGCCGCAGAAGAAATTCTCAAGCAATTGAAGTTGCCTTACCGGGTAATGGCCCTGTGCGCAGGCGATATGGGGTTCTCAGCTCAGAAAACCTATGATTTAGAAGTTTGGTTGCCGAGCCAGAACACCTATCGTGAAATTTCAAGTTGCTCAAATTGTAGCAATTTTCAGGCTCGCCGGATGAATGCGCGCTATCGCCCTATGGCTACCCCTGAAACCCCAAAACCAGCGCCTGAGTTTGTGCATACCTTAAATGGTTCAGGGCTGGCGGTAGGACGGACAATTGTGGCTATTTTGGAAAATTATCAAAGATCTGATGGCAGCATAGAAATCCCTGAGGTGTTAAGACCTTATATGGGAGGCGTTGAAGTCATAACTAAAAAACAATAAAATATTATTATGCGTATACTTATAAGTAATGATGATGGTATTAATGCTCCAGGCCTTCAAGTCTTGGAGTCCATCGCCCGTCAGTTATCCGATGATGTTTGGATTGTGGCACCTGAGCTCGACCAAAGTGGCGCTAGTCACTCCTTAACGCTGCGCGATCCACTGCGCATGCGAGAAATCTCCGATAGGAAGTTTGCTTTATCTGGTACACCGACTGATTGCGTATTATTCGGAATTAATCATTTACTGAAGGACAAGGCTCCAGACCTCGTCCTATCCGGGGTTAATTATGGTGCTAATTTAGCTGAAGACATTACATATTCCGGAACAGTGGCAGCGGCAATGGAAGCTTCATTATTGCATGTTCCCGCGATTGCTATAAGTCTGTGCATTGACAAAGGCAACTCCGTGCAATGGCTAACAGTGGAACATTTTATGCCTTCTATTATTTCACAAATAATTTCTGTTCCTATGGACCATTATACGTTGGTAAATATCAACATCCCAAATGCAAGCATTAATTCTATTAATGGCATAAAGGTTACCTGTCAAGGACAGCGGACTTACCAGGATCAACTTCATGAGTGTATCGATCCACGCGGCAAGAAATACTTCTGGGTTGGCATTGTGGACCATGACGGTTCTGGCGCTCCGGGGACAGATTTAGAAGCTATTAATCATAACTTTATCTCTGTCACTCCCTTGACGCTTAATTATACTCATGAAAAGTCACTTAATCGACTGAATCAATTATTTTTGAAGGATAAGACAGATGAAGCTGCGTAATTTCGCAATAATACTTATGGCAGCCAGTATTCTTGTGGGCTGTAATAGTCGACGAGGCGGACCTGCAGATGTAGAATATGATTCATATAAGAGCCCGTATCACATTGTCCGGCGAGGCGATACAATTGCAAGCATTGCTAAGAAGTATCATCTTGACAAGAAAGAATTGGTAAGGTTAAACGGCATGAAGTCCCCCTATCGCATTGTTGTGGGCCAGAAATTACTAGTGGGCGCTCATGCTAGCACAAAGCATGATGACCATTATGAACCTGGAGCAGATGCGCCTCATGTGGGTGAGGTCAAAGTTTCTAAGCTTGCTCCATTGCCCGGGACTGAGGAAGAAAGTGCAACTGTTCCCTATTCAGAAGCGGATGAAGAGGGTGAGGATGACACAGATCACACTGAAGGCGGACTAGCCTCCCATCAGGAAGAGGAGACACATGGGGAGGAGTCGGCCAGAGAGGCTAAGACATATAAGCCTTTAAATGAGGCTCCAAAGGCAGCTGCTTTTTATACATGGCCAGTTCGGGGAAAAATTATAAAAGCATTTTCCTCAACGAAGGGAGGTCATACAGGGATCAACATCAGTGCTCCTAAAGGAACCCCCGTTAAAGCCGCGAATAATGGAGTTGTCAGTCGAACCGAGCAAATACCGGGCTATGGCAAAGTCATTCTAATCCGCCACCAAAATGGATTCATCAGCGTTTACGCGCATCTTGATCAAATTCTTGTAAAGCGGGGCGATACGGTGGCCGCAGGACAGAAAATCGGTACAGTAGGAAAGACGGGAAATGTTAAGGAACCACAGCTTCATTTTAAACTTAACAAAGGAAAAACTCCAATTGATCCTACTAAGCTTCTAGATTAGGATAAGAAATTGCAATTTAGAAGTTAAAATCTCAAACAGATGGGAGTTATTTTATGAGTCAGGGTGGTTTTGATATAGCAGCATTTATGCCGCTGGTTATGATCTTTGTAATATTTTATTTCTTGTTAATTCGTCCGCAGCAAAAAAAGGTGAAAGAGCATCAAGCGATGCTATCGGCTGTTCGGCGGGGTGATAAAGTTGTCACCAATGGCGGTTTAATCGGGACAATTTCAAAAGTTACCTCTGATACAGAAGTATTGGTGGAAATTGCTGAAAATGTAAAGGTTCGGATTGCAAAAGCGATGATTGCTGAAGTGTTATCAAAGACTGAAGCTGTCAACTCAGATGAACCACAAGGTGTGGTGGCAAAGCCCGAGGAAAAGAAAACTCCTGTCAAGAGGACAGCAAAAGCTAAAACTGCTGATAAGAAGGACTAATCTATGTTACAAATTGCACGATGGAAAGCCGTACTAATTCTGCTGGTCTGTGCTCTGGGAATTTTGTTCTCAGTGCCTAATATGTTGTCAGAAGCGCAACGGAGTAAATTGCCTGATTGGTTGCAGCATACCTTTAATTTAGGACTCGAACTGCAGGGCGGTTCTCATTTACAGCTTGAAGTTGACATGAAAGCCGTAATGAAAGATTATTCCGATAATCTTCTTGATGAAGTGCGGACAGCCCTTCGTGCAGAAAAACTTGGTTACACGTCTCTATCTCTAGCCTCAGATCGCAAAGGCGTCACATTTATGCTCCGTGATCCGAGTCAAATTACGAGCGCCAAGAAGGCTCTGCGTAAGGTCGTTGCTGATTTAAATAGTGAATTTGAAACTTCAGGACGGGTAGTAATTTCTCTCACCGACGAAAAGATCGATCAGATTCAAACTAAGGCTTTAGAAAAATCAATTGAAGTTATTCGCCGACGTGTGGATGAAACAGGAACCAAAGAACCCTTAATTCAGCGCCAAGGTAGTGATCGTATTATTCTACAGCTACCTGGGGTGGATAACCCAGCTGAGGTGAAAAATCTTATTGGGAAAACGGCAAAAATGGAATTCCGTCTGGTTGATCATGATGCCGGGGGGATTCATATTGATGCTAATGGTCGTCCTCAAGGCGCCATACCTTTGGGCTCAGAAGTTTTACCAGCTACAGAACATGAAAACCGTGAAGGTTTTGTTGTTGTGAAGAAGCAGATTGCTATCACGGGTGATCGCCTTGTTGATGCACAGTTTAACTTTCATGAAGCACAACCCGGCGTTTCTATTGTCTTTGATTCAGTCGGTGCAAAGAAATTTGCTGAGATTACAGCTAATAATGTGAATCGTCAATTTGCTATTATCTTGGATGGGCGAGTTATTAGCCATCCCAACATTAAACAACCTTTATTAGATGGTCACGCATTTATTAGTGGGGGATTCACTCCTAAAGAAGCCCAAGAGCTGGCATTATTGTTAAGAGCAGGTGCTCTGCCTGCGCCCTTGAATGTTATTGAAGAAAGAACAGTAGGGCCAAGCTTAGGCGCTGACTCAATCCAAGATGGCCAAAGAGCAACCATTTTTGCCTTCATATTTGTGACTGTGTTTATGATTCTGAACTATTCATTGTTTGGCGCATTTGCAGATATTGCTTTAGCTTTTAATATGATTCTTCTGTTTGCGGCATTGTCATTATTAGGGGCGACTTTAACCTTACCAGGTATTGCTGGTATCGCGTTGACAATTGGTATGGCAGTAGATGCGAATGTTCTAATATATGAACGTATTAAAGAAGAATTACGGCATAATGCTAAACCTGTAATGGCAATTGATATAGGTTATCGCAAAGCGTTAATGACAATTTTAGACTCCAACATTACTACCCTTATTGGGGCTGCGGTATTGTTTGAATTTGGATCAGGGCCTATCCGTGGTTTTGCTGTGACCTTAGCTTTAGGTATTGTGATTTCATTATTTACAGCATTGTCGTTAACGCGTCTAATTGTTATCTATTGGGCACGTCGCCAACGTAACTTAACATCATTGCCAATATAGAAAGAGGTTATACCTATGGCATATTTACGCTTAGTACCGCATAATGTTAATATTAACTTTGTTGGCTTACGCTTTGTCACTTTTTTAATTTCCTCTCTTGTTATTGCGGCCACATTAATTACCCTATGCACAAAAGGCCTTAATTATGGAATTGATTTTCAAGGGGGCTACATCTTTGAAGTGCGCTTAAATCAGGAGCCTAATATTCCTGAATTAAGAGATAAATTAGCGTCTCTTGGATTGGGAGAAACTGCAATCCAAAAGTTCGGCGCTGAGAACGATGTATTGATCCGTGTTGAAAAGAAAGCCAATGAAGGCAGCAATGAGACTGAATCGCAACAAAAGGTAATTGATGCAGTTAAAGGACTTTTAGGAGCTGATCAAGATTACCGTCGTGTTGAAACAATTGGACCCAAAGTAGGTGAAGAACTTGTCCGAAACAGTATGAAGGCAGTACTTTTTGCTTTAGCAGCTATGCTTATTTATATTGCGGCCCGATTTGAGTGGCAGTTTGCCGTATGCGGTATCATTGCCCTTGTTCACGATACCATCGGGATCTTAGCACTATTCTCTATTTTTCCCTTGGAATTCAATGAGACCGCAATTATCGCAATTTTGATTACTGCAGGCTATTCGATCAATGACACCATTGTGATCTTTGATAGGATTCGTGAAAACCTTCGCAAGTATAAAAAAATGGAGCTAGGGGCCTTGATCAATAAAAGTCTTAATGAGACATTGTCAAGAACTGTATTGACGGCCACTACGACGCTGACCTCCTTACTTGCCTTGTATTTTTTCGGGGGAAGCGTGATTTCAAGTTTTAGCTTGCCAATTATTATTGGTATTATGATCGGCTCATTCTCCTCGATCTTTCTTGCCTCGCCCTTGCTGCTTTATTTAAATCTTAAGCGAGGGGAAGACACCCCAGCTCCAGAAGTGGCAGTAAAAAAAGCTTAAAATGAGGCCCCTCTAAAAGAGGGGCTTTTTAATTATGATATATCCTTAAATAAGGGAATTGTAAAAGCCGAAAATTAGCGCGCTAGGAGTAAACGGAAGCTATGCCCCTAAATAATTGAGGGTGTTAAGGCAGAGTGTTCTCAAATTGCGCGATTAGATCAGAATAATATTATTGACCCCCTGAACGGATCCATTTAATAAGAGAGAGAAAACGGCAAGCTTAACTCTACCTGTTATCCTTTAGGGGCTGAAACTAGTTCTATAAGAGATAAATTTTAAATAATTTCTTCAATTTTGTGCAGATGCAAGCTTGTCATTTTTATTTATTCTGTTAAAGATAGGCTATATACCTCATTAGTGTACACAGACATGATCACTGCTAGTTCTCAAATAGATACTTCATACCATCACTCTGAACGATTAGAAGATTATATTATATTGTTAAAACCCCGAGTTATGTCGCTTGTAGTTTTTACAGGGCTGTGTGGTCTGCTTATGGCGCCTGGCAAGCTCCATCCTTTATTAGCACTAATTGCTGTCATATGCATAGCTGTGGGTGCCGGCGCATCAGGAGCGCTTAACATGTGGTACGATCGGGATATAGACCTCATTATGCAGCGCACCCAGAATCGGCCGTTACCCCAAAATAAGATTAATCCCGATAATGCCTTAGCCTTTGGCACCATTTTATCCCTATTATCAGTTTTAATTATGGGTGTAGCAGTAAATTGGATTGCAGCTGCATGGTTAGCCTTTACCATATTTTTTTATGTGTTCATTTATACTTTTTGGCTCAAGCGGCGAACACCCCAAAATATTGTTATTGGCGGAGCAGCCGGGGCTTTACCTCCTGTCGTCGGCTGGGCCGCGGTTACAGGAACAACGCCTCTTGAGGCGTGGATTTTATTTCTGATTATTTTTATGTGGACACCAGCTCACTTTTGGGCTTTGTCTTTACATCGCAATCAGGATTATGTGGCAGCAAAGGTTCCTATGATGCCAGTTGTCGCAGGCGAAAAGTCCACTAAGAATCAGATTATCGTTTATGCTGTCTTAACCGTTATTTCTACGATGCTGCCCTTATACGTTGATATGTCATCATTTATATATGGTTGGTTTGCTGGGGCTTTGGGATTAATTTTTGTTGGGATGGCCATCCAATTGCGCTTATCAAATACTACAGTTATTGCCATGCGGCTTTTTGGCTATTCCATCTTGTACCTGTTTCTCATATTCTTAAGCCTAATGCTGGATTCGTTAGTGAGGTAAGTATGGATCAAAATCTCAAGCAAAGAAATAAAGCCTTGTTAGTGGTTCTGCTGATCACAGCCATAACTCTGTATGCAGTAGCATTAATTCGTTATCCGGGTTTCTATTAAAATATGGCAGCGCGGCGTAATAACCTGGCCATTATCCTAGGGTTTCTTGCCTTGGGAATGTTAGGATTAGCTTTTGCCTCAGTTCCCTTGTACCGCATGTTTTGCCAAGCAACTGGCTTTGGGGGAACCACGAAACGGGCGATATCTCCTTCTGCCGGCATCCGGGATAGGATCATCACCGTGCGATTTAATGCGAATATAGACTCAAAATTATCATGGCAATTTAGACCTAAACAGACCCAAATAAAAGTCCATGTCGGCGAAAACTCTATGGCATTTTATGAGGCCTATAATTATTCTCCTCAACCTCTTACGGGCATAGCTATCTACAATGTTACCCCTGATAAAGCGGGAAAATATTTTTCTAAAATTGCTTGTTTTTGCTTTGACGAGCAGCAACTAATGCCGCGGCAACGGGTGGATATGCCAGTAATGTTTTATATTGATCCTGCCTTTGCAGATGATCCCTTTATGGATGACGTCCAAACCATTACATTATCTTATACGTTTTATAAAAGCTAAAAGCATTCTAATCATTGTCAAAGGAAAGGGATATTAGAGTTAACTGTTAACCAAGGATTTTCATAAATAGAAATATTGTTCTAAATCAAGGTGATAATTGATTGATTAATTGCATAAAATGCTTCTTGAGTGAAAGGGGTTTTTTTGATAGATGTGAAATATTAAACTGTTAACCTTAAATATTTAAAAAGAAATTCTTATGAAAAAAATACTTACTTTGCTGCTGGCTTTAAACTGTTCCGCGTTTGCCAGACCTGAATGGGCTATTTCCAGATTTGGTTCCCCCAAACACTCGGACAAGGAATTATTTATGCCCTATGTTAATCCTCAGGCTCCTAAAGGAGGACGGCTGCGGATGGCAAACATTGGTAGCTTTGACTCTATTAACAGATTTGTCATAAAAGGCTTTCCAGCAGAAGGTCTATTAATGTGTTATGACACTTTGATGCGGCGCGCAGCTGATGACCCGCATAGTATGTATGGGTTGGTAGCTGAAAAAGTTGATTTGGCGCCAGATGCTTCAGAGATGACATTCTATATCAATCCAAAGGCTAAGTTTCATGATGGACAGCCTATTACTGCTGCAGATATAAAGTTCTCTATTGAAGTTCTGCGCGATAAAGGGTTGCCGCGTTATAAGAAATTTTATGGTCGTATTGACGATATTCAAGTGATTGATGATCTAAAAGTAAGGCTAAAATTTAAGCCGGATGATCAAGGAAACTTTGATAAAGAGTTACCGATTATTATGGGTAACCTTGTGATTCTGCCAAAACATTTATTGGAAGACAAGGATTTTGCGTCCTTAACTCTAACAGAGATACCAGGATCAGGTCCCTATAAAATTAAGCAGCATGAATTAGGACGCAAAGTTGTTTATCAAAGAGTAGAGAACTATTGGGCAGAGGATCTTCCCTTGATGAAAGGGACGAACAACTTCGATGAGATCAGTATTGAATACTTCAAAAGTGATCACACTTTAAGAGAATCATTAAAAGCCGGTGAAATCGATGTCTATATGGAAGCGGATCAGAAAAGCTGGAATACGGCCTATGATTTTCCGGCTGTCAGGAAAGGCGACGTTGTCAAGCTTCAGCTTGAACATGCTCGACCTGTAGCCGTTAGAGCCTTAATTTTTAATATGAAAAACCCCGTGTTTGAGGATCGGCGGGTTCGTAAGGCAATTGCTATGGCTTTTGATGTCCATCAAATTAATAAGACACAGTACCATGGCGCCTTTAAGCCTATGACGAGCTTGTTTGCCAATACTCACTTCGTTCCTTACGGACAACCGTCAGCAAAAGAAATAGCTCTGCTGGAACCCTTTAAAGACCATCTGGACCCAGAAATATTTAAGGATTCCATTAAAATTCCGCAAGGCGATCGCCGCAAGATTTTAACAGAGGCAGATCAGCTTTTGAAGCAAGCGGGCTGGGTTATAGAAAAAGGAGTTAGGGTTAACCAAAAAACCAAACAACCATTGACCTTTACCTTCAGTGTGAAGGATCCGCGGATCGAAGGCTTAGCTCTTGAGTTACAACGGAACTTAAAGCCGCTGGGGATTAATATAACGGTGGCTAAAGTCGATACTTCTCAATACGAAAAACAGTCTGTTGAGAAAACTTTCGATGTGATCCTTCATACTTGGGCTAACTCTTTATCCCCTGGAATTGAACAGACTTATTATTTTGATCCTAAAATGGCCGATCAACCCGGAAGTTCCAATTACATCGGCATTAAGAATGAAGCTATTTACGTACTCGCCCATAAAGTGGCGTCTGCAAAGGATGAGGATGAATTAATGACCAGCGTCAAAGCTCTCGACCGGGCCGTTATGGGAATGTATTATATGGTCCCCGGGGTATACGATAACTCATTATGCATTGCCTTCTGGAAAGATCGCCTCGCTCATCCAGAAATTACTAAAGACGTTGGCACAAATATTCCAGAATGGTGGTGGGCAAAGTCATGAGACTTGCCTTATACCAGCCAGAAATTCCCCAAAATGCGGGGACACTAATGCGTTTAGCCGCTTGCCTTGGGGTTCCATTGGACATCATTGAGCCCTGTGGCTTTATATGGCAGGATCAAAAACTCCAACGTGCTGGCATGGATTACATTGAACTTGCGAATGTTCAGCGCCATGCTTCCTTTGAGGCTTTTAAAGCCAATATTCCTCAACGGTTAATTTTAGTGGATACCAAAGCTGCGACATCATTTCTCGATTTTAGCTTCCAAAAAAATGATATCCTTTTAATGGGAAAAGAAAGCGTGGGTGTTCCAGAATCTGTATTTGAGGCGATACCCGACCGCGTTATTATTCCCATGCTCCCTGGACGAAGATCATTGAATGTCGCTGTTGCGGCAGCGATGGTTCTAGGGGAAGCATTAAGGCAAACGAATGGATTTAAGCGAGGGGACATTTATGACAACGCCAGAGCAGAAAGCGGAATTTGAGCGCTGGGTTACGCAACTACGGAATAATATTTGTGCTGAGCTTGAGAAACTGGAAGAAGAATGTGATCATGATTATCTGCTTCCAGGTCAGTTCCGCCGGGAGATTTGGCAACGGCACGATAAAAGCCAGCAGAATGGTGTCGGCGGCGGTGGGACCATGTCCATCCTTAAGGGCCGAGTCTTTGAAAAAGCTGGCGTTAATATTTCTACAGTTTATGGACAATTCCCCGAGCAATTCGCCAAAGAAATCCCGGGTGCAGAAGAAGATCCGTCGTTCTGGGCCTGTGGTATATCTTTAGTTATTCACCCGTTAAATCCCTTTGTCCCAGCTGTTCATATGAATACGCGGCATATCGTGACTCATAAAACCTGGTTTGGCGGCGGAGCAGACTTAACCCCGACTTTTGAGTTCGCTGAAGATACTCGAGATTTCCATCAGGCCTTCCGAGAAGCTTGCGATCGCCATAATCCCGATTACTATGCAAAATTTAAGCTGTGGTGCGATGAATATTTTTATCTGCCGCATCGTAATGAGGCACGAGGAGTAGGGGGAATTTTCTACGATTATATCAATACTGGCTCCTTTGATGCTGATTATGCTTTTACTCGCGATGTGGGCCTTGCTTTCTTAAAAATCTATCCAGAATTGGTCCGCCGTCATTATCGCGACCCCTGGACCGCTGAAGACAAACAGAAGCAACTCATTAAGCGCGGTCGTTATACCGAGTTTAATTTGCTTTATGATCGGGGAACAAAGTTTGGCTTAAAAACCAATGGCAATGTGGATGCTATCTTGATGTCTTTACCGCCTGTGGCCATGTGGTAAGGGGCAAAAATTATAGAATTCCCTTGGCATTCGTTGACAACAATTATTCAGACTCTCTTAGATAACAAATGTACTTATCTAATAAGTGCGAAACTACCTTCAGGCAACTAGATTTTGAGCCACTTCTTTGCTCAATAATTCCTCAAATGAGAGAAAAAAACATTTAATAAATAAAATTTTTAGCTTATCAGTATTTGGTAGTAATTTTTTGAGAAAGTAGAAAATCTCATGGCTTCATTGTGTTTTAATTTTATTTTTCAAAACTAGCATCCGATATAACTGAACTAGATCTTTGATCTGATTGATAAAGCTAAATGGTCTAGCGTGATCAAAGATAAACAGTTTCCGAGGTTCGGGGTATGCCACTTAGTCCTCATATTCAAATTTCTTAATCTCTATCTTGCGTGGCTTTTGGAATAGATTACGTTAGACTATGGCGTAATGACTGGACAATCACGGCGTGCAACCTGCTCTGGGTTTATGATCCTTGAGCTAAATTGGTTTACTTCAGGTAAACACTATGGGCAATCCAGTATTGGATGGCAAGAAAATAAAATCCTTACAAGTCAGCGGAATTTTTACATGTAGTACTTTTTGACTTAGTGTACTAAAAAGTATAAATTTTTGCATATATAAACTATGAGGTATATAGATGGCCCTCTTTAATTGTATTAAAATATGTGACGCAGTTGTACTTTTAATGGATCCATTAGTAGAGATTGTGATCCATAATATTCAGTCCGATACCATTGTTTACATTAATGGTTTGCTTTCTAAAAGGAAAGTAAATGATCCTAGCCTCCTCGATAAGGAAGGATTAAACGACGTAGACAAAATAGTATACCCCAAGATCAACTTTGATGGAAGATTAGTGAAATCAGTCTCTATCATTCTTGAGGAGAAATGGTTGCTCTGCATAAACTGTGATATCTCTATCTTCAGCAAAATGCAGGATTTAAGTCGTATTCTTCTGCAGAGTAACGGAGGTCAACCCAAATCGCTCTTTATAAATGACTGGCAGGAAAAGTTGCATGTGACTATTCATAATTATGTGCAAAGTCATAAGTTAGAATATGATCATTTAAGCAATACAGATAAGAAAGCTATTGCAAAGCATTTATTTGATTCAGGCGCCTTTAAGGAAAGAAATGCTGCTGACTATATAGCAAAAATTTTGAAGCTTGGTCGGGCTACTGTCTTTAAATATTTAAAAGAATGGAGAGCAAGATGAATATTTTCAAGCTTGAAGATTACTTAGCAAAGCATGAATTTTCTACTCAATATTTATTATGCTGCTCAGATGCCGAGAGTTTTGACATGGTAGAAATTCTGTCCATGGCCTCTACCGAAGACATGAAATTATGGAACAATTTGCGGCTTAGCTATACTGAATCACCCGGATTGTCAATCCTCCGCAAAACAGTAGCTAATACACTATATAAAGGATTAAGTGAAGATAATATACTTATGTTTGCAGGCGCAGAGGAGTCAATATTTTGTGCACTTCATACCTTAATTGAACCAAGTGATCATGTTATTGTATTAACTCCTTGCTATCAGTCATTTATTGAAATCCCAAAATTGAAAAAAGTAGATATATCGGAAATCCAGCTTAAAGAAGAGCATCAGTGGCGGATCGATTTAAAGGCTATTCAATATGCTATAAAATGCAATACAAAGTGTATCATTATTAATTTTCCTCATAATCCTACAGGGCAAGTGATAGAAGAGGATGAATTAAAAGGTTTAGTTGATATTTGTGAATCAAAAGGCATTTGGCTCTTCTCTGATGAGGTTTATAGACTTCTCGGTTTGCCGAATAAGCAGTGGGCGCCCCCCGCAGCATGTTTATATGATAAGGCTTTATCAGTTGGAGTAATGAGTAAAGCGTTTGGAATGGCAGGCCTTCGCATCGGTTGGATTGCCAGTCAAGACCAAGCTATCCTAAAAAAAATACAGCACACGAAGCACTACACTTCCATATGTAACAGTGCACCAGCTGAAATCTTAGGCTTAATAGCCTTACATAATAAAGATAAAATCCTAGAGCGTAATAACCATATATTAGAAGCTAATCTAAATCTTTTAAATCAATTCTTTATGGAATATAGTCACTTATTTGAATGGGTGAAACCGCAAGGTGGATGTGTCGGTTTTGTCAGATATAAAGGCTCGGAAGTTATAGATTCTTTTTGTGAGCGGCTAGTACAAGAGAAAGGCGTCCTCCTTATGCCAGCCTCAATCTATAATTATGAAAGTAATCACTTTCGCATTGGATTTGGAAGATGGAATATGCCGCAGTGTCTTGAGAAATTTAGAGAGTTTTTGTATCATGAAAATCTTTAACCTTCAGGAAATCAAGCAGAAGATCAATATTGCCACAGATCTGCAAGAGCTGATCAATTCTCAAAAGTCAGCTTTTATTGATTTCTCATCTGGGCTTTATTTGGTACCCCCTCCAATGCAATTCCTTTTTCCGCTTTATGGCAGTGATTGTCATATTAAAGCAGCCTACAGGCAAGGGAGCAACAATATAGTAGTTAAAATCGTGAATGGTAGTCCCTTTGGAGGCAATGGTGTTGTGTTGGTTTTTGCGTCTAATACAGGCAAGCTTAAACTTATCTTGCACGATGAAGGTTTTCTAACCACATTAAGAACGGCAGTTACTGGCATTATTGCCAGCGAATTTGCCCCCTGGCAACCACAAAACATTGGTATTATTGGTAGCGGTAATTTGAGTTCTATGCTTTATTATTTAGTAGGGATGAAATACCCAAGTAGCAACATCATGCTCTATGCTAGAGATAAAAGAAAAGTCCAGGGTATTACTGAGGCTATATGTGACTCTGCGGAAGAATTAGTCATAAAATGTGACACAATATTTACTGCCACCTCATCAACCCGGCCTATTATCCATACCATTCAGGAAGACTCTAATAAGTTAATTATTGCTCTTGGTAGCGATGATGAATACAAGAGCGAAATATCTCTTAATATTTTTGGACAAAGTGATGTCGTTATTGTGGACAGTAAATTGCAAGCTACCCAATTTGGCGATGTGGCGAAAGCTCTAAAACATGGTGTTATTTCTTCAAATTCACTTATAGAACTTGGAGAAGCATTAAAAGTAGGTATTGCAGAGAAGGCAAAAACAATTATTGCTGATCTTTCTGGTATTGGAGCCCAGGATGCTGCTATGGCTCAATTTCTCTTGTCACGAACTCTATGCTAGCTCTTTTCTCTCTCGAAAATTTTATGCTTCTTTCCTGTTAATGGCTGTTCAAGCTTTAAATAACTCAATTCTATTATTTTACAGTGTAATGCTAATCCCTAAGTTAACCCACTGTTACTATCTGGCTATAAAGCTATACAATAAGTTATACGGACATGAATTGGTTACTAAAGAATTGTCGTAGAACATTTTTTAGCATAAATAAACTTTGCGTCGTATTTAAAGCAGATTTCTTAAAGGAGCCAGGTTTTCAAGCTTGCTTTGATTTTTTTCTGCTCTCAAATTTTAGGGTGTTTTGGCTCCTAGATGCTCAAGCCTTTTATGCTTCCCCCTTACACCAGTCTAAAACTTATAAAACTTTTCTCGTGGTTTAAAATAGAGAGGGAGGAAATAATTTTAAGGTAAGGAGAGATAGAATGAATAATATTATTAAAATAATAATTGCAAGTTTAATTGTGAATTATTCCTATACCACTTGGGCTGGTGAAGAGACTGAAAAGCTAAATGAATCTATGAAAGGTTTGAGTCTTGTAAGAGAGACCGAAAGCGCCGCTAGGCCAGAGCCGGTTATTAATCTTGCTATTGAAGAATATATAAAAGAGAACTTTGATCAACGCAGATTACTCCTGCCGTGTGGCCATAAACCGATTCAAGATCCTTATTATTCGACTGATATAAACGGTTCTCATGAAATTCATGAGCATAAAGGCTGGTATACGCTAGATATAGAGGCTGAGGTTGTACCTGATTATGTAGCAGATTTGAATTTGCCTACAACCCTAGACTATCTATTTCAGAACGATACTTGGGATATTATTTATTTGGAAAAAATAAGTTTTAGTCATTTAACGACTCATTTTTTCACCAAAGCTCGCCAGTCTTTAAGAGAAGGGGGCGTGTTAGTTTTCAGTCCCTGGTGGATAGAGAAGTTTACTCGGGCGGTTGTTGTGGATGATAAAAGAAACTCTTCAACGATTACTCTGTATATCGATACATTTTATCCAAGTGCTGCCTATTATCTAGCTAAAGAATCTTCACCTGAGCTATATTCCTACACTTCAGACCCTGAATTGGAGGCGACTGTCACTGACCTTACTCTTTTAGAACAGAAGCTAAAAACAACCTTTATGGATAAGTTTGGCTTCTCAGATGTCAGTTTATATACGGATACCATACTGGATGATAAGTGGATGACAGGAGTTACTAATAAAATAAACACTCAATATAAGGAAGAATTGAATTCAGCTACCGAGGCATATAAAAGCGCTTCACCCGACAAACAGCAAGAACTTATGTCCTCTATGATAACTCGGATAAATGAGATAATAGTCCAAGAAAGAGAAAAAGTGCTTACAACGAGTTGGGTATATAAGGGTGACACAGCTTCCCCAGGGGATACTACTCCGTTAGGCTATATTAATTACCCCTTTATATTAGATTCGTATGGCTTAGAGTTTAGAAGAATGCGTAAAGGCAATCTTTTCGCTATTGCCAAAAAGTAAAAATTTGACAGGTAAAGAGCTGAGAGAGAAATTTTTCTCCGCTACACTCTCTCAACTTTTTTCTGCAAAAGAGTATATAAAAATAAGACGAAGAGAGGATTTCTGAGAGAGGCGTATAAGGAGAGAATTAACTATAGCTTAACACATATTGCCGTGCCTTTTCTATGGCAACGGCATTTAAGCTATGCTGAAGCTGCTTGCGGTCCAACAAAGCCAAAACTGCCTCTGTGGCTACGTTTCCTTTAGCGTTTTCTCCGCCATAAGGGCAGCCGCCTAACCCGGTGATGGCACTATCAATGGTCATGACGCCTTCAGCAAGAGCGGCCTCAATATTCTCAACTGCTCGACCATAAGTATCGTGGCAGTGAATCGCAAGACGCTCTAAAGGAACACGCTCTTGAACAGCTTGAAGCATAGCCACCGTAGATTCAGGCGTTCCTTTGCCAATCGTATCACCCAGCGAGATCTCAGCACACCCCAATTGCCAGAGCCGTTCCGCTACAGTGGCGACCAAGGTAGGAGAAACCTTGCCACTGAAAGGACACTCAATCACACAGGAAACATAGCCGCGGACGCGAATATTGTGGTCTTTGGCTTGATGGAGGAGAGGGGTGAACCGTTCAAAACTTTCCTCAATTGAGCAATTAATATTTTTCTGATTAAACGCTTCTGAGGCGGCGGTAAATATGGAGATATCGCGCACATTATAAGTCAGAGCCGTATCCATGCCCTTTTGATTAGGCACCAGCACTGAATAACGGCAGTCAGGAGTTTTGTGAATTTTCTGGTAGACTGCCTCGGTATCAGCCATTTGCGGCACCCATTTCGGTGAAACAAAACTTCCTACTTCTATTTCCCCAAAGCCACACTGGCTCAACAGATCAATCATCTGGATCCGCTCGGCAATGCTCCATATTTTGTTCTCATTTTGCAGGCCATCACGGGGACCCACTTCAACAACCTTAATCTTGTTCTGCATAATTGTTATTCCTTAAGCTGCTATCAGGCGGACGAGTTCCGCACCGTCATCGACAAAGTCACCTGTTTTATAGAATACGTCTTCTACAATGCCATCAAAGGGTGCTCTGATCGTATGCTCCATTTTCATGGCTTCTAAAATCATAAGCGGGCACCCCGCCTCAACCTTTTCTCCCAGAGAAGCTAATACGGAAATGACTCTACCTGGCATGGGGGCATTTAATTTTTGGTCCTTACTGGCAGCATCATCCGCTCCATGATCCAGCTGGGGCAGAGTAGCATGGTAAACTTTCCCGTTGATGCTTAAAGTGATACTGTTAACATCTTGATCTAACATAAGGGCTGGCGGCAGATCTTCGTGAGATTCTAATATAGACTGCATCATCTCGTCCTGACAGTCAAATCGCAGCAGCTGCTGACCGCGGCTTAGATGACGCCAGCCATCAGCTGCATCCCAGGGAGAGCTCCCCTGACGAGAAAGTGTATTCAAAAGGGACTTTGCCAATACTTTCTTGGTGATGTCATCGGGCATAGTTGGCTTTAAAAGCTGTGCCATATGGTGATCGAGATAAGCGATATGAGGAAGTTTT
Source organism: Candidatus Odyssella thessalonicensis L13 (assembly GCF_000190415.1). GTDB lineage: Bacteria > Pseudomonadota > Alphaproteobacteria > Paracaedibacterales > Paracaedibacteraceae > Paracaedibacter > Paracaedibacter thessalonicensis. The sequence goes on along the minus strand of NZ_AEWF01000001.1, from coordinate 361,889 downwards.
TCGCAAACATCTGGGTTCTGCAACAGCTCAATTAAGAATTGGCGATTGGTTTTAACTCCTTTAATCTGTAATTTTGCTAAAGCTTTGACGGCTTTATGAAAAGCGGCGCGTCGGTTGTCAGCATGGACAATCAACTTTGCCAGTATGGGATCATAATAGATACTGACCTGATTTCCATTCTGATAACCGCTGTCGAGCCGCACACTTGTATCCGTATCTAAAGCAAGTTCTGTAATTTGACCAATAGAAGGTAAGAACCCTTGGTGCGGATCTTCAGCATAAAGGCGAACTTCAATGGCATGACCGCGCGGGCGAATTTGAGACTGTGATAAAGGCAAGGGCTGGCCTTCGGCAACGCGAATTTGCCACTCGACCAGATCGAGCCCGAGAATCATTTCCGTGGCAGGATGCTCTACTTGTAAGCGGGTATTCATCTCTAAGAAATAATAGTTACCTTCCGCATCCACTAAAAATTCTACGGTGCCAGCACCCACATAATTAACAGACGCGCTAATAGCTTGAGCATCTTGATGAAGTCCAGCCCGAGTAACCTCTGCCAAGCCAATCGCTGGGGCTTCTTCGACAATCTTCTGATGGCGGCGTTGCAGAGAGCAATCTCGCTCTGAAAGTGTTAGAACTGTACCGTGCTGGTCACCAAATACTTGGATTTCAATGTGGCGGGGATCGACGATGTATTTCTCTAACATCACATCAGCATTGCCAAACGCACTTTGGGCTTCCCGTTGGCAGCTGGCAAGAGCAGAGGTAAAATCGGCTTCAGAGTCTACACGACGCATGCCTTTCCCACCGCCACCATGGACAGCTTTAATAAGAATAGGAAAGCCAATTTGCTTGGCGTGCTTTAATAATACTTCTGTATCTTGATCCGCACCCATATAGCCTTTAATGGTGTTAATGCCAACTTTCTCAGCAATCATCTTTGCTTCACTTTTAGAGCCCATGGCGCGAATAGCAGCGGGTGAGGGGCCAATAAAAATAACGCCAATCTGATTTAAAGCTTCGGCAAAAGCAGCATTTTCAGAAAGGAAGCCGTAACCAGGATGAACCGCATCGACTTGATGTTCTTGGCAGATTTTGACGATTTTATTGATATCGAGATAAGTCTCTCTAGCTTCGCACCCCTCTAATGCAATAGCTTTAGTTGCAAGCTTAACAAAGGGCAAATCTTTATCCACATCCGAATAGATAGCAATTGTTTCAATTGCCAACTGATCGCAGGTGCGGATAATTCGGCAGGCAATCTCGCCGCGGTTAGCAACTAAAATACGCTTAATTTTTTTCATGAAGGTTATATCCAGCTAGGTTGTCGTTTTTCTAGAAAGGCCTTTAACCCTTCTTGACCATCAAGGGACGCACGGGCTTCAGCAATGGCGGCGGCTGTGATCTGATTTAATTCAGCACTAAGGGGGCTTGCTTCAACAGTGTGAAATAATTTCTTTGTGGCGGCTTGGGCGGCAGGGCTTCCTTGCATCAGATAGCTTGTAATTTGATCGACTAAGGCTCGGAGATCTGCTTCCATTACCTGATAGTGAATTAAGCCGTGCTGAAGAGCTTCTTGAGCAGTAATCACTTGAGCTGTTAGCGCATACCGCAGCGCTTGGCGCGCACCCATGGCGCGAACAAGATAGGGTGAAATAACGGCAGGAATAATTCCTAACCGAACTTCAGAGAGAGAAAATTTGGCATCTTGAGTGGCGATCGCAATATCGCAAGCGGCAACCAAGCCAACGCCGCCGCCATAAGCTCCTCCTTGAATGATCGCCATTGTTGGCTTGCTACAGCGATTTACTGTCGCAAATAAATGGCCAAGTTCGTGAGCATCCTCTAAATTCTGTTCATAGGTTTGGTGGGCAATCGCTTGCATGTGATTGAGATCCGCCCCAGCACAGAATATTTTTCCTTGGCCGGTAACCTTGATCATGCGAACTTTAGGATCAATCTCGCAGTGTTTAATGGCATGCGTTAATTCTTTAATCAGCAGTGGACTTAATGCATTTCGTGCCTCTGGCCGATTTAAGCTTATCTCAGCGCAACCACTATCATCAAGCTGGAATAAAATAGCAGAATATTGATCCATTTTTGATAATTTCTGATTAAGTTACCTTGGTAAAATTTATCTTATTTTCTTTGTAAAGTCGAGATGCCAAATCAGTCGCTAAGCTGGAGGAGCATAGTTAGAATACATGAGGTTTATAGGATCTGATGAATATAAAGTGATAATTGCCTCATCTTCAATAAATAAAAAATAAAGCATCCCTTATTAACCAAAAAATATCCAATTGCTAGATTAACATTAAAGTAATAGTTGTGATTAAACTTTTAGAAGGGGAAATGGATGCTTAAGAAATTAAAAGGCATATTTGTGCTTGCTGCCGTGGCTTATAGCTGCGCTATAAATGCGGCTGAAGACGAACTCCAGGTCATTACGCTTGAAAAACCGAAAGCTGTTATCATGGGCGAAGTGAGTGAGAATAAAATACGGCTAAATGTTCTCGCTAATCCTGCCTCGGAGCCCACTTTTGGAGTATTGCAATATGGTCCCCTAGAGGAAGAATGGGAAGACACTATTGTTTTTCCTTTACCTCGTTCACAGCATTTTTCAGAGGCTGTCGATATTAAAGACTTAATTCCAGGCTGCCAATATGAATACCGTATCGGTACTTTTCATATTCCTGATAATTCTTTGCTATCGCGTATAACTTTCGCGTGGGAAGAAGAAGAGGATGGAAAGCCTAAGTATGACCATGCGCTTTTCCAAGCTTATGAGAATATGGTTGGCAAAAGGGATGTCGCTTTTCTGTTTGGCTCTTGTCAATACGATGGACCGCTATTAGATAAACTCGAAAAGTCACCCCTGGGTCTACTGAATTTGTTAATGAAAAGCAAATGTTTAAGAAAGATAGGCTTTTTCTCGAAGCTTTCTAAACTTCCTGGTTTTAAGAAAAAGCTTACTGATACAAAGCTTGGGATTTTAGTGGAGATGCTCGTATTAGCTGAAAAAGAGGGGGAGTTTTTCCGCACTGACGATAGTGAGATCTTTAAAACTGTTGAAAAATTTAGTAGTTGCAATAATATTGCCCTGCGTGGCTTTATCGATATGGGTGATACTTATTACCGTGACTGGTTGAATAAGTACGCCGGCGCCAAAGGAACAGAGGAGATCTATGAGCTTTTATGTGATGCTCTGACTGCTGAAGGACGATATGAGTTCCAGAAAACTATGCCGACTTATGTACAAATAGATGACCATGCTGTTAAGGATAATTTTACTAAGAAGGATTTAGAGGGTGAAAATTATAATTCCCTCACGAACGCCTGTTGGACCTTGGCCGATATCCTTCAGCGTCAAATGAGTACTTATGATCCTATTAGCGGGCATATCGGCTACCGTTGGACTGAAACGCGATTATGGGGGCTTCCTGTTTTTATCGGTGATTTTCGTTCTGAAATGATGCCAGGAGTTGAGAAAATTTCCAAAGCTCAAATGGCGGCTCTCAAGAACTTTCTTTTAATGTGGGGGGATCATCCGAAAGTGATTGTCAGTCAGGTTCCTATTGGACCGGATGATAAAAGTGGCGACGGGTCAGATAAGTGGGGCGATGAGGGCTATCAGTCAAGTAGAAATGACATTTTGAACACCTTATATACTCATAAAATTAAGAATACTTTCTGGTTAGGTGGCGATATTCACAGTGGCCTGTTTGCTGATATTGTGCACACCAAAAAGGAAAAGCCTGAGGCCCAAGATAAACTATGGAAATTCCCACGCATAACTGACGCAAAAGAGAGCGACGTGAATATGAAGAGAGTCCTGCTCGCTCAAGCAGTGGCGTCCCCCTTCAACTGGCCAATTCAGTTCGAATCAATGATCTTGGATCCTTATAAACCTTTAGGAACAAGTGATAAGGGAAGCTTTTGTATTGTTAACCAGTCTAGCTTAGTTAAACAAAATCATGCCGGCATATTTAAGCTGAGCGCTACAGGAGATACTGTAGAGATTACGCTGCTGGGAAATAACCCGGATAATAAAGCCGGTGAAGTAGCTTTAAGGAAGATCTATCATCTTGCACCTTACCAACATTAAACCCATAAAATGCCGGCATATCAACCGGCATTCATGTTATCCTATAATAACTGTTTGAGTGATAGCTAATGAGCTTCATCCCAATTATTTCCAATTCCAACACCAATCACTAGCGGCACGCGCAGATAAGTGATGTTTTCCATTAACGCTTTCAAATGGTGTGTTGTCACTTCTAGCTCTGCTTGAGGAACCTCAAAGACTAATTCATCGTGTACCTGCAGCAACATACGCCCTGATAAGTTATTATCCTTTAAACATTGAGGAATGCGGTGCATGGCCATTTTAATGATGTCGGCATTGGTCCCTTGAAGAGGGGCATTGATGGCTTGCCGTTCAGCAAACTGCCGCATGATCGCATTCTTATCTTGAATTCCCAAGGTGTAGCATTTACGGCCAAATAAGGTTTTAACATAGCCATGTTGGCGAGCAAAATCTTTCTGATACTCCATATAGGCTTGGATACCGGGATACTTATCAAAGTAATGGTTGATATAATGAGCCGCTTCCGACTGGGGAATATCTAATTGTTGTGATAGGCCATAAGCGCTAATTCCATAAATAATCCCGAAGTTGATGGCCTTGGCTTTGCGACGAATATCGGCTGTGACTTGATCTAAGGGAATCCCAAACATTTCTGACGCGGTTGAGGCATGAATATCTAGACCTTGCTGAAAAGCCTGAGTCAGTTGAGGTACCTCTGCCATGTGGCAAAGCAGGCGCAATTCAATTTGCGAATAATCCAAAGATAGCATTTTCCAGCCTTCAGCGGGAATAAATGCTTGACGGATCTGGCGGCCTTTTGCCGTTTTGATAGGAATATTTTGCAGGTTTGGATCGGAGGAAGATAAACGCCCTGTCGAAGTTAACGCCATAGAGTAAGAGGTGTGGATTCGTTGGGTCTTTTTATTAATGCTGTTCAATAAACCGTCAGCATAGGTGGATTTTAATTTGGCAAGTTCGCGCCATTCAAGGACAACTTTTGGCAATTCATGGCCTGAAGCTGCTAGCTTTTCTAAAACATCAGCATCCGTCACATAGCTGCCGGTTTTAGTCTTTTTGGGAGCTGGCAGCTTAAGCTCATCAAATAAAACTTCTCCCAGTTGTTTTGGGGATCCAATATTGAAGGCTCGTCCAGCGAGTTCATAAATGCGGCGTTCTAAGTGCTGCATTTCATCGCCGAACTCTCGACCTAGTTTGAACAGTAATTGTTGATCAACGCGAATGCCTGTCAATTCCATTTCGGCGATAATAGGGATGAGGGGGCGCTCAATGCGTTCATATACAGTGAGCATTTTCTCTTGCGCTAAGCGCGGATACAAGTGCTCATATAATTGTAATGTAATATCTGCATCTTCAGCGGCATAGGAAGTTGCTAATCCAATATCCACTTGATCAAAGGTTTTTTGATTGCGCCCCGTTCCGACCACATCAGTATATTTGATGGTCGTATGGTTTAAGTGGCGCTCAGCTAATTCATCCATGCCATGGCCATTGCGACTGCCATCCAACACGTAAGAAATTAACATGGTATCAGTTATAGGGAAAACCTTGACCCCATATTTATGGAGAACACCGAGATCGTATTTAATATTCTGTCCTATTTTAAGAACAGACGGATCTGTAAGAAGCGGCTGCAAAATTTCAAAGGCTGTTTTTTCATCTAATTGTTGGGTCGCTTCTTGGTGGTTAATGGGGATATAGTATCCCTGTCCACTGGTATGAGCCAAGGACACGCCCACAATCTTAGCTTCCATAATATCAAGAGAAGTTGTCTCGGTATCGAACGCAATATACGGTTTTTGTAAGCATTCTTCAACCAGGGCAATTAATTCTTCTTTCGTGCGAATCGTTATATAGGCGGAATTGCTCGACTTTTTCTCTGTTCCGGCGTGTTTATCAACGCGAGAAATCAAGCTCGTAAAGCCCTGGAAACGCATAAAATCTTTGAGTTGAGTGATATTGGGAGCTTGTGGAACCATCGTACTGATTTCAGCAGGTAAGGGCGCCGCGTCGCATAAAGTCACCAGACGCTTAGAAATGCGCGCATTATCGGCATGATCAACTAAACTTTGCCGCCGTTTTGGTTGCTTAATCTCTTGGGCACGTTCAAGTAAAGCTTCAACGGAACCGAAGCTGTTGATCAATTCTGCTGCTGTCTTTATACCGATTCCAGGCACCCCCGGAATATTATCTGTGGCGTCTCCGGCTAAGGCTTGCACATCGATAACTTTGTTAGGAAAGACGCCAAACTTCTCGAAAACTTCCTGTTCGGCAATTCTTTTATTTTTAATAGGGTCCAGCATAGTGACCCCATCGCGTACCAGCTGCATTAAATCTTTATCTGAGGAAATAATGACCACTTCCATGCCTTGTTGCTGAGCTGCTTTAGCGTAACTTGCGATAAGATCGTCGGCTTCATAACCTTCTAGTTCTACGGAAGGGACATTAAATGCTCCACAAGCTTCACGAATGATGCTGAATTGTGGGATCAAGTCTTCAGGTACATCGGGGCGATGTGCTTTATAGTCCGGATAAATTTCTTGGCGAAAGGTTTCTCGGGCCGCATCAAAGATAACTGCTAGATAACTGTTATCATATTGGGCTTGTTCGATATGCCGCATCAACATGGTACAAAAGCCATAAACTGCCCCCACATGGGTACCATCGGAACGACGTAAAGGAGGTAAAGCATGATAGGCGCGGAAGATAAACCCCGAGCCATCAATTAAAATAAGCTTTTTAGTCATTATGTCGCTCCTTACCTCCAAATGTTAGGTTTAGTTTTAGCATTTTAAGAGGAAGGAGTCGAGAATACAGATTTAATTATCGCCAATATACTTGTCGAAGTGATTGCAAGCATCTTTTATTTCTATCAGCGAGGAGCGAACATCTATCTTTGAACGTTTACAGGCATTGGCGTTAAGATGAAGCTTCTGCGCATTGATTGCCTGGGCAGTCTCTACTTCAGTTAAATTAAGCAGGAGCTTCTCCAGGAGCTTCTCTAGTTCAACTTGATAAGAAACAGCCATTGAAGTTGTAAGACAGTTGCCTCTTCTCAGACGTTCCATCAGCGTTCTTACCTCTCCAGTATTAAATGACGGATAAACGAAGCAAAGCTGATTGTCCCAATTGCTTAGAATACTTTCTAAGAGCTGGAAAGCTGTATCTCGGACAGGTGTAAGTTCCTTTGAGACAACCATTCTCCCAAAGTCTCCTAAAGTATCTGAGCTGGCTTTAATAGCCAGAACCTTTGTCCTTTCTAGCCCCGAGATTGAAACCTTTAACTTTCCGACAAAGTCCTTTAAATCTAAATCTCTTCTAATGAGACTCTCAGCTTCTAGCTGGATGGAATCCAATTCTTGCAACCTGCCATGCATTCTAGCGACGCTAGTATTGAGCTGAGTAACACAGCCTTCAATAACGGGGTCGTGGGTAAGGGGGGCGGTCCGATAATCTTCAGCTTGAGCAGTGCTTATAAACTGGCTTACGACAAGGGTGGTTATAAGAAGTCGATACATTACTCTTTTACTCTCCATATTAATGTTGTCCATAATCAGAATAACAACGGCTGAGTAATGAGCAGAATGAATATTTATAAATTAAAAAATAGTTAAAATAGAATTTATTAATGAGCTCATTTTATTAATTGTTTTTCTGATAGAATGAAAAGCTTTGTTTATTCTAAAACCTGGAACTGTTAAAGGCGCATCATATTAATTGGGGGGATAAATGGTATGAGGATGAAAAGGGGAGAGCAGCGCTCCCCCCTCTTTATTTATTGAGCACTAGACTTGAGCTTTATAATCATTTTATTAATCTGATAAGATAGCATTTTAGATATTTTAAGTTGATCGTAATTGTTGACCAACAAATTCATAACTTCTTGAGTAGTTATGCTGGCCTCAGTGCGGTTTTTATAGTGCATCTTTGCCAAATACAAGGCACTGCTCAACTTTAATTCCTGCAGTCCTGAAGGGAGAAGTGATTGCGTTGCCGCAATTTCTTTAAAGATTTGGCAGGCTTCTGCATCAGTGATGCGGTTGGTGAGGTGTAAAAGCCTCATATATCCTTGATAAAGTTTGCCATAGAACTCATAAAAAGGCGGCAGGAGTGAGGCATTGCTAAATTGTCGAAAGATATTAAATACTTGATCAGATTTTAAGTCCCCTTTAAATCCTGTACAAAACATCTGGCCCTTACGGAAGTTAGCTAAAATCCGCGTCGCCTCAGTTAATTCTTGATCGGTGCTACAGGTATTAAAGTGATTAAATATTATGGTTGGATGTTGATCAATTTTCTCTTTATCTTTCGCTAGATAAGCCCGAAATTCCACATAGGCGGTCTCAAATCCTAAAGGTGTCATATGCGGAACATTTTCAAGAGATGTCGTGACCACACAATTTGCAGTATCGGCAGGGAAAAACAATTTTGTAAATGAACTACCAAATTCATTTAAAGGATAGCGTTGGGGAGTGGGTATGGTCTCAGATGATTGTGATGGCTGAGTAGTGATAGAGAGTGGTCTTGGAGTACCCATTGCAGAGGTGGAAGGCGATGTTGCTGCTTCAGTTCTTGCGTTCATTTCCCTTGTCAAAATTGGTCGGGGTGCATGTGAGGGAGTTGGTGCTGCCCCAGTTCTTGCGTTCATTTCCCCTGGCCGGGTTGGTCGTGGTGAATGTGAAGGAACTGGCGCGGGAGACTGTGAGGGCTGACGCGAACCGGAACAGGCGTTAAGAAAAAATGCAAATGGTAAACTAAGAGGACTCCTTAATCTTTGTTTTTGGTTAACTTTTTCAAGATATTCTTTCGCTCTGTATCTTGCCTGAGGAGTAAGGTACGCATTAGTACTACATGATTTCAAAATATGCATAAGAATTTCAGCTGTACAGTTTGGAAGGATTTGTATCCGGTGATAATGTAAAGCATGGATAAGGAAATACAAGCTAGCAAAAGTCTCACGCTTTCCCTTGTTATCTCTGAAAGCTCTCTTAAAGCTTTCCCACATCCCAGGGTTAAAATTAGATAGATCTTTTATGTGACCTTGAGTCAAGAAGTAGATATAATTTCCTTGCCGCATCAAATTTAATGCTTCTCCTTGAGGAGGTTCCAAGCCACATTCTTTGATAAGAGACATTACCAAAGCAAAGTTAGGATTTTCACTGTGTACTTGAGGCGCGTCTGTCGGCTGAATCATCTCTAAAGCTGAGCTAGAAGGAAGTAGAGTCTCCGTTAAATCACTGGTATCACTGCTGTCCGTTTCAATCCTAATCGGAACAGACGGTAGCGTAGTTGCGGAGGTACTGGAAGTTTGGGAAAAGTCCGACACATGTTCTGCTAGACTTGCCAAAATCCCAGCTTTCGTTTCTTTCTCTACGTCTTCTTCGCTTAATCGGGATCTTTTTAGTGGGGGTTGCTTGGGCAGGTCATCATCTTTCTCCATAGCAAAGAGTGAAGTACTACCAAGGGCAAAACTTAGGAGATAAGCTTTTAATTTCACTAATTTTTTTAGAGAAGTCATCAATATATCCTCGCGTGTTTTTATTTATCTTACCGACGGGGGTAATTTTGTTATAAAGAAAGATTTTACCCATATTTATAGGGAATCAAAGTAGAAATCTCTAGTAAAAAAATGAATGGATTTTCCTAAAATCAGAACACAACAAAATGGGTAGGCAAGATTAAACCTTTAAGGATTATCGTTAAAAAAATTTAGAGCTGGGGGCTCAAAATAAACTTTTTAGCAAGAATTATAATATAAAAATAATGACATAGGATCGCTAGATCTCTGCCTAAAACCTAGCTATTAATAAGGTTTCTCAATAATTATATTTTTATGTGTAAAAAGTGTAACTTTATTTGAGTATGTTAACGAAATATCAACTATCTTCCGGGTAAGCTCTAGATATCAAATACTGTAGACAGGATGTCGATGTAATGGATCAAGAGGATGAACAAATTGGCCGCGGCTTTTTGACCGGCAAGCTATTAATAGCTATGCCCTTTCAGGAAGACCCCCGCTTTTCACAATCAGTCATTTATATTTGTGGCCATGATGATACAGGGGCTATGGGTATAATGGTGAACAAGCCTTTGCTTACCGTTGATTTCTCTGACTTACTGGAGCAATTGGGGATTGAGTTCTCTAAAAAAATGGTACCCAATATTCCCGTCTTTTATGGCGGCCCCGTCGAAATTGGCCGAGGATTTGTCCTGCATACTCTTGAGTATGGTTCAGACTCCACAGTTGGGATTAGCGGCAACTTTGCTCTGACGGCCACTTTAGATGTTTTGCGAGCGCTGGCAAATAACCACGGTCCTGCTCACACGGTTGTAGCCTTAGGGTATGTAGGATGGGGCGCCGGTCAGCTTGAACAAGAAATCAATAGCAATGGTTGGCTCATAATTGATGCCACAATTGACCTGGTGTTTCAGCAAGATTACCAAGAATTGTGGCGCTCAGCCATGCTATCCATTGGGATAGAGCCCAATAGTATAGCCATAGAATTTGGTCATGCTTAATTAGGCAAGATTATAGCTCTATCTCAAAGATGATAGGCTCACCATCATCACAATTTTTGCCTTGGTTTATATAGCGGTTTATACGCTTAGATGTATTCTTCTCAGATTTAAGCTTCTTCTGCTCTTCACCATCAAAATAAATAAAATTTAATTTCTTATTGGTAAAGAGGGTCAGTTTTTGCGCTATCTCAACTTGCTTTTCAATAAAAGAGAGTGTTTTAGCCTCAGTATTATTCTTAAGAATAAAATAGAGGCTGGTAAAATTTGGTGCTGGATGAACGAGAAAGGGAAGGACTACCCAAGCATCATAGAGCCCTGAACGATGCGGCTGAGAAGCCACAAAAGCAACTCTCCCAGTTTTAGAAAGATGAAGGTCTGATCCATATTTTGGAGAAGTAATATTTTTTTCTCTCAGTTCTCCATAGGCTTCTAATTCTTCCGCGAGGTGGTGTTGACGGATTTGCTCTAAAACCTCTTCGGGATTTTCGGTAAAACTTGAAGCAAAGTAAGCAACATTTGCTCTTTGTAGTTTTTCAGTCAGCTTAGATATATCTTGTTGATGGTCTATCAGAATATCAGTATCAAATATTATGGCTGGCTTATTACGAGCAGTCTTCTGACTACAGATATAATTTATTGAGCCCTCTAAGTTTAATGCATGGATTCGCTCATATTCTAATTTACCATTCGGAGTCGTAGCTTCATGAACTATGGGACGACTTCCCAATTCAGAAAGGGTAAATACTTGATCTTGCGCAATTGCGAATGATGTTAAACTTAAAGATAAAAACGGAAGAGTGAAAAAATATTGAAGTTTCACCAGTACTGCTCCTCAAACATGGTGTTATCAGTAATATGAATTATTTCTTGGCCCTCACGTATTTGGGCGAAAGAATTCTCCTACTTGAAAAAGATCTAGTAGTGCTCTATGAGCACTACTAGATAATTTGTGATTCTAAAATGACGGCTAAAATTGGTCAAGATAAATTGCGACTAATGAGCTGTCCAACCCCCGTCTATTGGTAAGCATGTACCCGTAATTGAAGCGGCCGCATCAGCACATAAATAGTAGACTAATTCGGCAACTTCCTCAATTTTCACAAATTCTTTAGTCGGTTGTTCCCCTAACATCACATCATTAATGACTTGCTCTTCGCTGATCCCGCGCGCTTTGGCTGTGGCGGCAATTTGACCTTCGACTAAGGGGGTAAGTACATACCCAGGACAGATAGCGTTACAGGTGATATTATGCTGTGCTACTTCAAGCGCAATCGTCTTAGTTAAGCCCGCCACACCATGCTTGGCAGCGACATAGGCCGATTTAAAAGGGGAGGCAATTAAAGCATGGGCAGAAGCAATGTTAATAATTCGACCCCAGCCATTCTTTTTCATCATCGGAATAGCTAAGCGAGAAATATGAAAGGCAGAGGAGAGGTTGATGGCAATAATTTTATCCCAGGCGGCAATTGGAAATTCGTCAATGGGGGCCACGTGCTGAATTCCAGCATTGTTTACAATAACATCAAGGCGGCCAAACTGCTTTTCAATCATGCGCATCATGGCTTCAATTTGGTCGGGTTGCGACATATCCGCGTCTGAAAATAATACCTCACCTTTGCCCAGCGTTTTAACCTCACTAATCGTCTCATTAAGAGTAGGGGTGGCTAAGCCATTGAGGATAACAGAATGGCCAGCCTGAGCTAGTCTTTTGGCAATTCCTAAACCAATTCCGCTGGTAGACCCTGTAATTAAAGCAACTTTATCCATTGTATCCTCCTCAGTTGATAGATATACATGAATTTTAGTTTGAAAACCTTAAGAAGATCTAAATTCTAGGAGGTAATTTTACATTAGTTCGCCGAATTGAATTCAGCGGCAGTATTGCCTTGCGAGTGGTCAGTCCCGTCTTAGCTTTTATAATTTTCTGGCCTCGCCCTTTGTGAAAGAAACCAGTATCCTGGATGCTACCGGACGTTCGAATGCGGCTTGTATCCACTTTCGGTAAACTGCCCCCATAGCCGGTCAGTGGCGAAAACTTAATTTGTACGGGAATAGTCCGACCATTTAGACTATGAAAGTTAGTTTTTACAACCTTAGGCTGATTGGCAGCAAAGACAGTTTGAAGGGGCATTTGTTGCGCGGTAAAAGGTTGGTTGCCAAATTCTTGCCAAGCAGCCATAACTTTATTTTTGTAAGGCTGATTGTAAATAGCCGAAGCGGAATGGTAATGGGCAACTGCTCCTTGCCAATTGCCCTGAGCGTGCAATTTTTCCTTTAAAAACCGAGCTGCATATTCAATATTTGTCGCTGGATCAAAAGCAGCCTCAAGACTTGGGAAAGCATTAGGGTGATGTTTCAAATTGATCTGCATACAGCCGACATCGATACTGCTGATTCCTTGGGCTTGTAATTCTTTGACCTTATTAATAGCTTCAATTTTCGTATTGAAGACATAGGGTTTGCCATTAGCATTAATTGTCCAGGGCCAAGCAACCACCCCTTGACCTTGGACATATCGCCCTGACTCGATCCGGGATATTGCTCGCAATAAATTGGTTGGGATGCCATGTTGCCGCTCGAACCGCTGAATATAAGCCTCACAAACAGCATATGCCGAACTTGTTATCTGGCTAACTATTATTAGGCTGAGAATAAACTTACGCAGTATATACATAAAAATTTCTTATAAGTTGCCTTATGTTTATTTATAATAATTTTAATCTTAATTTAGTCTTAATATTCGTAATAAGCCGGTTTGCACATTAACATACAGAGAGCAGAACACAAGAAATTTCTTAAGCTCCCCTTAACACTCACTCTTATCAATCTCAGCTGAAGCTATGGCAAATAAGGCTTAAATGGAACCCCTGTGTTAATGCAGGAGAGTAAAAGATTAACGGGATAATATCACACCATCTTCTTTACTAATCTTGAATATTAAATATTCAATTAATTAACACTATTTTTACTATTAAAAACCTCCTTTTTAAAAAGGTTATGCTAGGGCCAATATTATAGGTAGCTGGGTTAATTTATTACAGGATATCTCATGGCAGGCAGGATAGCAGGGGATGTAAGAAGAGTTTATAAACTTATAGGTAGGTTTGGCTTAAATCTTAATGGGAGGAATACCTTGTTGGGCGGAACAGATACCAGGGGAGGGATTTTTAAATTTAGAAGAACTATGGACTCTATCCCAAAGCAAGTCTTTTATTGCATCTGCCGCTCCTTCTAGTGATATGCATACTAGCCCTATGACAGAGGCAATTTCCAAGGTAAAGGGGCATGAAAGCACCAAGACTGCAATTATAGACGATTTAACATCGAGATCATTTAGAAGCGATATCAATAACACTCTCCCTCTTTCTTGGCCTTTAAGAGAGTCCTCTTCTCTAAGTGCTAACTTATTAGGGACTAACGCTTTTACTTCGTCTGTGATAGTGAAAGAGAAAAGTAATAATTTACCTAAAAAGCGCATTGAGAGTAAAGATGGCAGCCAATGGGAAATAGTGGGAAACTTTGTAAAGCTTTATGATTGTGGCCCCGGAGTGCCTTTAAATCGCTATTTTAAAATCAAATCTCTTATTCAGGAAAACCAAATAGAAAAGATCGACGTATTAGGCTATAATGAGGATAATGTCAGGATTAGTGTAAAAATGAAAGAGGTTGATCCTGAACTAGAATTTTCTCTAAAAGAGAAGGGGCTCATCGAACCAAGGCTCCTTTTTGAGCAAACAATCTATTCAAGTGACAAAAATAGGCTATCCGAATACTTAAATGTTTTTTTCAGCTATGGGTTAATTCCGCAATTAACCATGGAAAAAATATTATTTAAGATAGAGAATGAAAAACCTAGTGAAGCAGCCCTTCAGAACTATTTTTACAATTTTGAAGCCGCATACCAAAGAGCACAAGAAATTAGAGGTAAGATCAACAGGATAAATGCAATTGGCCAAATTCAAAATTTGGGATTCTTTACCTCCTCTATAGCTAAAAATGTTTTACAGCGCCATGTAGGCTATACACAGGCTAAGGAACGCTACCCTATTATTGGCTCCTTTGGGACAGGACCGTGTCTAATTATGGCTGTTTATAATTCTAAGCATAAAACAGCTGCTTTATGCCATATTGATAGCATGACCAATCTTACTTCATTGCACAGCATTTTTTCCAATTTGAACCCTACTAAAGACAAGAATACTCCTGTGGAAATTCATCTGGCTGGGGGCGACGAGAGCAGTAAGGAGATGGTGGGAGAAGTGATTAGTCTTATTGAGAACTTTGAGAGTGCCAAAATTATATCAGCGAGCATAGTACGCCCAAACCCAGCTCAGTTAGCTATTGATAGCCGCACCGGAGAAGTATTTACCGACTTTTCTGCTCATCAATTAAATCTCGGGGAAAATATTTCTATGGGCTTGAAAACTGTTAGTTTTATATTTACTCTGCAATCTCTTGCAATTGAGCCTGGTTTAAAATTTAACGGGTAAATCTTTTTAAATGTTATGCATTAATTAGGGCAAATAAAGCCTCTATTAGGATTTCCGCACCGGCGTTAAGGCTGCTCATGGTGACGTGATAAAATTCAAGATATTTTATTTTACTTTAAATGTCTGTGCCCTTATAGATGGAAATGGAAGGGAGATCTGTCGTCTCCCTCGTTTCAAACTGTGAGAAACCTTAGCCATTTTAGTAAGCGATAGCACATGCAAACAAGTTATTTAATTTTAGGTCTTGCCCGTTCGGGTTTAGCAACGTTACGTTGGCTCCTTGACCAAGGCAGTAAAGTCTTTGTCAGTGATGCCAATCCTGAGAGTGTGGCCTTAGCAAGTTCTGAAGGGGGAATACCCTGGACAGAGGGGCAGAAATTTTCACAATTGACTGCTTTAATTCAAAGCCCAGGCATACCTTTAGATCATCCGTTGACGCAGGCGGCCCGCGCGCAAGGGATAAAAATTATGGGAGATGTAGATTTATTTCGTCAGAATTATCCAACGGCAAAGATTATTGGCGTAACAGGCACAAATGGTAAATCGACGACAACGACCTTAATTGGCCATATCCTGAAAAACTGCAACGTTCCTATAGCCGTTGGCGGGAATGTGGGCATACCTGTCATGTCTTTGCCAAAACTACCAGACAACGGTGTATATGTTATTGAGCTTTCATCTTATCAGCTAGAACTGTCTACTTGTTTAGGTTTAACAATTGTGGCTTGGACAAATATTACCCCTGATCATTTGGAACGACATAAAACTATGAGAGATTATGTCTATGCGAAGAGCCAGATCTTCGCTTCTCCAACTGTGCCCCCGCAGTCAATAATCTGTGTTGATGATTCCTATTCTAAAGATCTTTATAATCGAATGAATGCGGCCCATCCTGGATATTTTACGCCTGTCAGTGTGGTTAATCCTTTACGCCGCGGGGTTTTTGTTTATGATGGTATGCTAATCGATGCGCTAGCCGAGGAGCGTATTAATCTTGGCGAGATTACCCAATTAAAGTACTTGAAGGGGCCTCACAACTATCAAAATATTGCTATAGCGTACGGGGTGAGCCGTAAGTTAGGATTAAATTCCGACGAAATAATGGCAGCCATTCAAACCTTTCCGGGGTTAGCGCATCGGCAAGAATATGTAGAAACGCGAAACGGTGTTATATTTATCAATGACTCTAAAGCCACCAATGCTGAAGCAGCCTCTCATGCGCTTAAGGCTTATGAAAACATTTATTGGATTCTAGGAGGAGTCGCGAAAAGTGATGGCATTGATGAGTTGTTGCCGCTGCTTGAGCGGGTAAAAAAAGCGTACCTTATTGGTGAAGCTTCAAACCGTTTTGCGCAAACTCTTGCGGGAAAGATTCCTTACCGGTTATGCTTAGAGTTAGAAAAAGCTGTAAGGGAGGCTTATACTGATGCCGCTGCTGAGGGCAATGGCGTGGTGTTGCTTTCTCCCGCTTGTGCAAGCTTTGATCAGTTCAAAGATTTTGAATGTCGTGGAAATGCTTTTAAAGAAATTGTTAACAAGCTCTTGGAATCTCCACAACCTTGATGGAGACCGCTAATCTATGACCCGCAACAGCAGTTGGCCAGTGACGCTTGAACATTTTTTCTATATCGGCTTCAATCAGTTTTCCTCTTCTAAAGACCGAGATGGACCGGAAATACATTATCTCCAACTTGATAATCAAGGAAAAGACAGATGAAAAAGCCTATTGTTCTTCAAGTCTTACCTCGACTGAATAGTGGAGGAGTAGAACGGGTAACAGTTGATACTGCAGGGTTTTTATCTCGGGTTGATCCTAAGCCTACTTATGTAGCCTCAGAAGGGGGAATTTTATTGGCCGACCTTGAGGAGCGAGGGGTACATCATATTAAGCTATCCTTGGCCACAAAAAACCCTTTAAAAATCATCTGGAATGCCTTTTGGCTCCTCCATTTTATAAAAAAGCATCACATAGAGCTGATTCATGCTCGCTCTCGAGCGCCAGCGTGGAGTTCGCTGATAGCGGCTTACTTAGCAGATATTCCTTTTATTGCCACCTATCATGGGGCTTATCGTTGCAGTAATTCCTTAAAAAGATGGTATAACTCTGTTATGGTACGAGGCAAATGCGTCATCAGTATCTCTAATTTTGTCACGGCCCATATCGAAGAAAATCATCATCACCTTAAACCAAAAATTGTTAAGATTTATCCAGGGATTGATACTAAAGAGATATTTAATCCTGAACGATATACTGCGAGCGACATCTTAGCGCAGCGCCAAAAATGGTCGATCCCAGCCGATGCATTTGTCATGGCTGCCGTCGGTCGAATTGCCAAGGCAAAGCGGTTTGATTTGGCGGTGCAAGCGTTAGGAGCATTAGCGGAAAACAAGAAATTATTTCTTATTATAGCAGGATCCGATCAGGGAAGAACAGAATTATCAGCCAATTTAAAAGAATTAGCCTATAGCTTAGGGGTTGCTGATCGCTTCCGACTTATTCATGACTTCAAAGATATCCCTTTAATTTATGCGCTATCAGATCTGATTTTATTTCCCACAGCTCTTAAAGAGACCTTTGGTCGCATTTCAGCTGAAGCAGGAGCAATGGGAAAAATTATTATTTCCACGCAGCAAGGAGCAAGTGCTGAACTAATCATAAATGGCGTTACGGGCTATTTGATTCCTGCCGACAATTTAGGCGCATTGGTTGAGTGCATTCAGACCGTTTTAAAGCTAGCGTCAGATCAAAGGGTGGCCATGGAAAAGAATGCTCACCACTATATCCTCGAGAACTTTAGTGCAGAGCGTATGTATAATGAAACATTAAACTTATATAACTCCCTCCTCAGTTTGCAAGAAAAATAATTTTTTATTAAATTGATCTGATTGCTTGGAGACGTGGTAATAGCAAAAATTTTGTAATGATAAATGATTGTTTTAACAATAATTTAAAATTAATTAACTGATAGGAAACTTTAACACAAAACTATTTTCCGCTTGCTCTCAATATAAAATTGATTTATTGATTTTACAATTTCTCAAAGTTAAAAGTGAATCGATAATAATAATGGAGGAGCCAAATGACACGTTCTGAATTAATTTCAAAGCTGTCTTACACGTATCGAGGTTTGACCCAAGCTGAAATTGAGGCTATAGTGGATCGTATTTTCGGTGATATCACCGATACATTAAAAAAAGGTGGGCGAGTTGAGTTGCGAGGTTTTGGAACGTTTTCTTTACGACATCGTAAACCAAGAACGGGTCGCAATCCACGTACAGGAGAGACCGTTCATGTTGAAGGAAAGTCGGTGCCTTTTTTCAAGTCCGGCAAGGAACTAAAACAGTTATTAAACGCAAATTAGAGTTGATTCATGAACTGGCTTACAAATTTCGTCCGCCCCAAAATTAAGGCATTAATGCGCAAAGAAGAAGTGCCCGATAATTTATGGACGAAATGTGCCTCATGTGAGCACATGCTTTTTCATCGGGATCTGGCTGACAATCTACATGTCTGCCATCACTGTGGTTATCATATCCGCATTAGCGTTAGTAAGCGGTTAGAATATCTTTTTGATGAAGGGGCTTTTACCAAAGTCGCTGTTCCGGATGTGGTTACTGATCCATTAAAATTCAAAGATACCAAGAAATATACAGATCGTTTAAAGGAATACCGCAGTAAAACTGGGAATCAAGATGCTGTTATTATTGCTTATGGTCAAATTGGTGGTAAATCTGCTGTAGTGTCTGCCTTTGATTTCTCTTTTATGGGGGGATCAATGGGAATGGCAGTCGGGGAAGCGATATTGGTCGCCTCAGAATTAGCCGTAAAATCAAGGTGCGCCTTAATCGTGATCCCTGCTTCCGGGGGAGCCCGCATGCAAGAGGGTATTTTATCACTCATGCAGATGCCGCGCACAATTATTGCGGTAGAAAAGGTTAAACGTGCTGGACTGCCTTACGTTACGTTACTGACTGACCCTACCACCGGAGGAGTTTCAGCGTCCTTTGCCATGTTAGGGGATGTAGCAATTGCTGAACCAGGTGCAATTATTGGTTTTGCGGGTGCACGAGTAATTGAGGAAACTATTCGTCAAAAGCTTCCAGAAGGTTTCCAAAAAGCGGAATACCTATTGGCCCATGGTATGATAGATATGGTGGTACCGCGCAAAGAGCTCAATTCAAAGATTGGTGTGCTGTTAAGCCATCTTAATGGTTAAGAGGTGGAAAATCCTTAAGTTAGCGTAAGCAGGCAATCCTAAAGACTTCTTTAGTTATAGGATATCTTAGGCGGATGATTATTAAGCATGTTTAATTCTTCCCAAATACCAACAGATATCCGTTTATCTCTTGATCGCATAGAAGCTGTCCTTCAGGCACTGGGAAATCCTCAGAAGCGCCTGCCACCGGTTGTCCATGTGGCGGGTACCAATGGTAAAGGTTCAACCTTAGCATTTTTAGAGGCAATACTAGTGGGAGAAGGTGCCAGCGTTCATCTATATACTTCTCCTCACCTCATCCGTATTAATGAACGCATTAAAATTCACGGTAAAGAGATTACAGACGAACAACTATCCGCCTACCTTGATAAATTACGTAAAGCAGCAGGCCCGCTCCAATTAAGCTATTTTGAAGAATTAACAGCAGCCTCATTTCTAGCATTTAGTGATTATAAAGCGGATTTTTGTCTAGTTGAAGTGGGATTAGGTGGGCGGCTTGATGCAACCAACCTAGTTAATCCGGCGGTGTGTGCCCTTACGTCCATTTCTTATGATCACCAAGAATATCTAGGCTCCACCATCCAGGAAATTGCCCATGAGAAAGCGGGGATAATAAAAAAGGGTGTATCAGTAGTATGTGCTCAACAGCGATTTTGGGAAGCTAAAGAGGTGATAGCAGCCCAAGCTATGCGACTGAATTGTGACCTCTTTACGCCTGCCCCTATCCCTCTGGAAGTGCCGCTGGGTTTAAAAGGAACTCATCAGTATGATAATGCAGCAACGGCTATCAGAATAGCAGAGTTGCTGTTAAACAAGCCAGCCCATCAACTGTACCGTCATCTGAAAAATGCGTACTGGCCGGGGCGGCTGCAAAAGCTTTTTACCAGTTTTGACATTTGGGTTGATGGAGCTCATAATGTTGATGGAATAATTGTTTTAGCTGAAGAAGTTAAGCAATGGAAGCTGCAAGGAAGACCATTAATTTTAGCAGTAAGCCAACTTTCCAATAGATCTGAAGAAATTTTGATGCCTCTTCTAAGGTTAGCAGATGAAGTCTACCATATTGAAATGGATCAAGGTAATAGGTTTAGAAGCAGGGCCCCTCATATGCAGGACTCTATCCCTGTAAAAGAGGCTCTTCCTTATTTTATGCAACCCAAGTACAATAATGCTAGAATCTTATTTACAGGATCCCTATATATGGTAGGAGAGGTTCTAAAACTGCGGGAGATGTTCAATGATAGTTTCAAATAAGTCATTCTGGATTGGGGTAGTATTATCACCAGTGTTATTAGGAGTCGTTTGGTTTGCAGCTAATAAGCCCAAAATAGACTCTACCCCTAAAGTACAATCACCGGTAGCTACCTTTGACTTTGTACCGACCACTGAGAAAAAAGAATTGTCGAAAAAAGCTTTTCAAAGGCTAAATTTAGAGGATGGCACAACCAGCCCAACAACATTTAATGAATTCTCGGGCAAGCCAATGATTGTGCACTACTGGGCAACGTGGTGTGGTGCCTGCGTTGAAGAGATGCCTGCAATAGCTAAGTTTGCAGAGCAAAACGGTGATAAGATTAACTTTATCATAATTGCCAGCGATTCAACCGGCGGCAGTGATGTATTGAATTATTGCAAAACAAATGGCATTAAAAATATCAATATTTTTATTGATCAAAAAGGGACCGTATTACGGGACCTAAAAGTGAATGCTTTGCCAACAACTATCTTTGCCAGCGAAGAAAGAGTCGAAGCTGGACGCGTTGTAGGGGCGATTGACTGGCTGGGTCAGTCGGGAACAGTTATCCAGTCCTACTTGACAAAGGGCAATGAGTAATTATTATAGAAAAGTTATTAACGCCGGTCATAAGATAGGGAGATGATAGTTTGGCAAAGTTATACTTTTATTATTCGGCAATGAATGCGGGTAAAAGCACAACCTTGCTTCAGTCAAGCTATAACTATCATGAACGCGGCATGAATACTCTACTATTTACTGCTGCTATAGATGACCGTTTTGGGCGTGGTAAGATTGCTTCTCGCATTGGCCTATCCGCAGATGCTCACCTGTTTGATAACAAATTTGATTTCTTAAGCTTTATTCGTCAACACCACCAAACTCTCCCTAATTTAAAATGTGTTCTGGTGGATGAGGCTCAGTTTCTGAATAAGGACCAAGTACGACAGCTATGCGATGTGGTTGATCTCTTGAAAGTTCCTGTATTGACATACGGCATTCGTACCGATTTTAAAGGTGAGCTGTTTCAGGGGAGCTATTATCTGCTGGCTTGGGCGGATGAATTAGTGGAACTGAAGACAATTTGTCATTGTGGCCGGAAAGCGACCATGAATGCTCGGGTCGGGCCTGATGGTGAGTTTGTTACAGAAGGGCAACAAATCGAAATTGCCGGTAATGAGCGTTATATCTCCTTGTGCCGGGAACATTTTCATAAGGCGCAGGCTCAGCCTGAAAATCATTGTGTCGTGGCGTTAAAAACTAGGAATGTTGCTTAAGCTTTCTTATTAAGCAGATAAAAAGCAGGCCTAAAAGAATAATATTATTACACTCATAGCTAGGGAGAGAAAAGCAACCCTTTTTCGACTCCCGGAGGAAATCAATTCTTTTACGGCTCCATTTAAAAAGTCTTAATCAGGAGAGTGAATTAATGTTATTATCTTACGCATCATTTATTAAGATCGCTTAAACAATATTTGGTGATCACAGCTGAGGTTTATAAAATATCCTCTTGAAGCTGCCTTTAAAAAGGTGATGCTATCTTAACAAAGATATATTGAGACCATGCTGACTTGATAGTATACCTTTTTTTTGTATAGAGAGGGGTACACTACCAGTAATTTCGATTAAGGTTGATAGTTATCCTATAATGCAGATAGTTTTACCTCTCTCTAATCATTATATTTAACTCTTAGCTTATGCACCTATTTCCTGCTTTCTATTCGTCATTCTCCTGCTTCCTTCTTAGGGTATCGCGATGATTACTGAAGGCTGAGCGACTACCTTGCAGTACCCGGTTGGGTTTAGCTTGAGCTGAGGCTGGACTTTTAGGAGGGCTGGTAGATTCTACTCTTCCAACAGCTTCTATTTCACTAACAGACTCTATTTTTCTAGGTATCTCTAATTTAAAACCAAGAAGAGGATTAGTGTGCCTTTCTTCTGCGGGGCTTATTTTTTCACCATTTTGGTACTGGGTAATCTCAGATTTAATATTGGTTAGGATATCATTAATCTTCCATAACAATCGTTTAAATGTTGATTCCGTGAAGCAAAGAGAATTTTCTTTAGAAAGAGCTTGCTTGGCCTCTAATTTGTGAATTTGATTCCTGTACAGCAATTGTAGAGTTGTTGCCCATCTGGCTAAATAGTTTTTTTGTTTTGTAAAAGTTACTTCCATCCCTTGGAGGGCTAAGATTTTAATACTGACATCATTATCATTTCTAGTTGCCTTAGCTTTGAATTTTAAAGCACAATCCTCAATATTTAGTAAGCAGTGATTCCAAATGTACTCTAGTTTTTCAATATTTTCTTGATAAATGCTTGCCTCTTTATATGCACCATTTGATTTTAAGTCCTCGATAACACCCTCAAAGAATTTGTTGTAAGCCCTATCGCCTGAAAATTTTTCGTTAGAACGATAAATAATTTGATCGAGCGTAGCTTGTTTGGTTTCTCTCAAGAATGTATTATATGCTTCTACAGTTTGTACAGCAACTGGAAGAGGGGAAAGACGAGGGGAGAGAATCTCGCCTGCCATAGCAGCATTAAAAGATAAAATAATAAGTAAATGTTTCATGTATTGCTCTATATTTTTATTTCTTTGTTAACAGTATTTATTATTTTATTGCTGCGTAATCTTGTCAAGAGAATAAAGTAATTGCTAGTATTAAATAGATTCATTTTACATTAACCAAAATCCGAAAATTGCTGATAACTCATTTCATATAAGGATAGCATTTTTGAGGCCAAAACCTTATCAAAAATATTTTTATATTAAGGGATTCATGTTAAAATAAGCACTTACTATAAATATTAAGAGGACTGCGATATGCAATTTCATGCCACCGTCGTGACATTATTTCCTGAAATGTTTCCAGGTGGACTTGGCTATTCGTTGACGGGTAAGGCCCTAGCAGAGGAGAAATGGCTTCTGGATACGGTACAGATTCGGGACTATGCTTTAGATAAACATCATACCGTTGACGATACGCCCTATGGGGGCGGTGCCGGCATGGTAATGAAGCCAGATGTGGTAAGCAGTGCCCTCGACGCTGCAGTGAAGCTTGGCACGGAAGGACGGAGAAAGATTTATTTGACGCCCCGTGGACAACCCTTTACCCAAAAAATGGCGCGTGATTATGCAGCAAATGCTGAAGGGCTCATCTTGCTATGTGGTCGTTATGAAGGTGTCGACCAACGGGTCATCGAAGATTGGCAAATGGAAGAAGTAAGTGTAGGCGACTTTATCTTGACAGGTGGTGAACTCCCTGCCCAAATAATTTTAGATGCGGTGGTCCGATTGTTGCCAAATGTCCTCGGCAATAGAGAATCTTTAGAAAATGAAAGTTTTGAGCTTGGAATTTTAGAGTATCCACAGTATACTAAACCACAAAACTGGAAAAATAAGATCGTGCCTGATGTGCTGCTCTCAGGCGATCATCAAAAAATTGCCAAATGGCGCCAGGAAGAAGCAGAAAGAATAACGCGAGAGCGTCGGCCAGATTTATGGCAAGCGTTTCTCAAAAGTCGTGATTAGGAGTTATTCATGAACTTGTTGCAAAAGCTAGAACAGGAACAATTACAGCGTTTGGCTGAAGGTAAAGTAATACCTCAATTCAAAGCTGGAGATACAGTGCGAGTTAACGTTAAGGTTGTGGAAGGTGAACGTACCCGTATTCAGCCTTATGAAGGTGTCGTAATTGGTCGCCGTAATGCAGGCGTCCGTTCAACATTTCGGGTTCGCAAACTATCCTCTGGTGAAGGTGTAGAGCGGGTATTCCATCTGTATTCCCCAAACATCACTGTTGAAGTTGTCCGTTGTGGCCGAGTTCGTCGAGCAAAGCTATATTACTTGCGTGGCCGTACCGGTAAAAGCGCTCGTATCGCTGAGCTAAAGAAATATAATGTTGCCCCAAAAACTGGTGCGGCACCAGCAGTTTCTGCTGAATAAACTTGTTTTTAGGAGCGCCATTTAGGCGTTCCACTTTCATCTATTTTCGTATAACGCATCTAATTAATTAAGAAAAAGAATAAAAAAATGAATATTTCACTAGATCTTCAATCCATAAATAATTAGCTGCTAAAATATATCTAATTTCTTGAAGGCTACTCTTTACTGGCTTATTACAAGCAGGCCAATAATCATGTCTTGTGATCTATTGCTGTCTTACCAAGGATTGCATCCTTCTCAATGAAATTAGTTAAAAGGCGAAGCTTCTCTATTAGGGGCCCCTTAATTAGCTTCCTAATTGGAGCCGTTAGGTCAGATGGCATATATCTGACCCGATGCTATATCGCCTTTTTAGGGGGCT
Organism: Candidatus Odyssella thessalonicensis L13; assembly: GCF_000190415.1. GTDB lineage: Bacteria > Pseudomonadota > Alphaproteobacteria > Paracaedibacterales > Paracaedibacteraceae > Paracaedibacter > Paracaedibacter thessalonicensis. Next base: position 337,014 of record NZ_AEWF01000001.1, on the reverse strand, counting down.
AAATTAAAGCAAGAGCTTATGTTTGGTTGCTTACCTGCCAACCAGAGCAAAGAACATTGCATGCTCTAATTTTTTAGAATTAGCGGAAATGTTTAGCTATCCCTAAAGCCTTATCAAGAAATGAAGCAGAACAAAATAATAATAAGAATCGGAGAGAATAATGAAAAGAACAATAATCTCGTTATTAATGCTGTCAGTTTGCACTTCAGTATTCTGTCAAGATAATGCACCTAGAGCAGACACTGCCCCGGCCACGTGCCATATGGATGTTGTTCCCTTAAAAGAAGTAACGCAATCAAGATTTTTTAACCAAGAGTTGACGGAATGGACTTCTCATATGGAGGAAGCATGGCATCGTGGCCATCCTGTGGTTCGGAGTCATATGACAACAGATCAGGGTCAATTTTATTCACCTGCCAATTATAGAGAAGCACAAATACTTGACAGGAAAATTCAAGCAGATATAAAGGCTCAAATTTTAATAAGCAAGGAAATACCGCGCCGAGATACTCTTATCAGTAGACTTGATCACATCATGCAAGAGTTCGGAGAAGGTCATCACCAATTAATGAATGTTGGTCCTCAACAAGGTGAAGCTCTAGCTCAGATGCGAGTAAAATTCAATAATTTTTGTGCTCATGCAGAACAAAATGCCTTAGATGCGCAAATAGATCAATTGTGCCAGTACTTGACTGTATCTGCCCCTGGTGAGCAACCAAAAGAAGAAATTAATGCGTTGTTTTTAGCGAGCATAGAACAATTCAATCAATCCTTACAGCGACTCACAGAAATTGTAGCAGGCACTTCTGAAGGAATATTTAGCAACAAGCAAAGGATCATTCTTGACACTTTAAAAACGGAAATCATCCCGGAAATTAGTGCCCGCATCCAAGCGATGCACCGTCATTTGCCCGGCTCTGTCACTGCTCAAGATTATGACTCCTTGAGGAGGTATCTCACAGCAACATCAGAAACAGATCATGGCCTGGCTTTCAGGCCAAGAAGCCAGAATGGCCGGCCTGGCTTAACTTTTCTAGAGACCTTTATTGGCGGATTTATGGTTGGTTCAGATCATGTCATGTATTCGCAGTTTCCTAATTTATTCAATTTTATTATTCAGTTTCAGCTTACTGAAGATCTACTAAGGGAACTGATAAATATTAGGAAAGATTTCTGCAATACTTATCGATTAATAACCCCCGATCCCCAAGCAGTTCTTTCTAATGAGGCTGTTATAGCCATGATTATTGAAGGAAATAAGGGGCGTCTTCAGCTTTTACAGCAATTGCTTAACCAAATGCAAACAGTGAATAGTGGGCCAGGATATAAAGAAATTAAGGAAAATATTACCCTCTGGCAAGCGCATCAGCAATATGAGCAGCTCACCCGATATCAGTCAGCCCAAGACTTTTTAGTATTTAATCAAGCTCAAGAACAAAAAGCGAATGAAGTTGAGAACATCCGCCAGTTGCTATTACGCAAAGCGGAGAACTTCTTAAGTCGTGATCGGAAATTAATAAATGTGGTGGGTTTGATAAGAGAGATAAGCGGCATTAATAGTTCACTAGATCGTCTTATTGCCCTGGAATTTGAGCAATCCCTTGTTGCTGCCCTTAACGAGAGAACTTCTCACAGCCGCGAAGAAGACTTAATGAGAACTTTTACTCCCTATTTCCGCGATAACGCCGCAGCTGAAAGCTTTATTGAGACCATTATCCGCTATCATGCTTTGAGAGAAGAAATTGAGGCCATCCGCAACCAGTCAGAGTTAATCAAACGAATCAGCATTGCCCTTAAAAAACACTATGCCTTTGTAGATATCTTATCTGAGATAGTGTCTATAAAAGACACGCTTACCTTTAAGGATGAGAGCTCAAAAACAGGTAAACAAACCACAAGAGTATTCTTTGAGCAAATTATTAATAGTTATAAGACAGCCTCTTACTTAGTATTAGCCCCCTCCCAAAGAAGTGATCAATATCGCCATACATTAGCGGCCTTACAAGATTCTAATTTATGGGAGGAAGATCCCGAGCGAGCTTGCAACCTTTTTCAACGGGCACATGAGGCTTATATAGCAGCCAGAGATGCGATTAAAGCAATCAATTTACCCCGAAGCAATGGTCCTTCAAGGATACTGCCAGGGTTTGACATGAGGGAGCAGCATCAGGAAACTTCAGCTAGTGCTCATGAAGTTCCTTTTACGCCACCACCGCCACCGCCGAACAATCTGCATACCCGGGATCCATGGCCGAGTTTCAAAGAATCTGTAAGGCGCTATATAGCAACCAGCCCCCATCACCAAGGAGCGATTCTAGATTATCTGAGATCGGTTATAAATGATGCACAGTCATATATTGATTACAATCTCCCCACTGCTCAAGACTTGAGAAGTGAACTAAATCGTAGAAATATAAAAATTTGAGGTCAAATCATGAAAGGTAGATTAGCTTTACTCTTATTGTTAGCAGCTTCTGCGAATGCGCAGCCAGAATATTATATTGGTTTGCAAGCGGGCGGTTTGAACCATCGCGCTTACCAAAGAGATGGTATCAAATTATCTAGAGATTCTTATCTGTATAGTAAGCGGCATAACAGTTATAGCTCTATTCTTGGGCTTATTACAGGAATTGATTACAATAATTTTGGCATTGAATTAGAAGGGAATTTAGCTAATGCTAGACAAGCATTAAAGCAAACCCCAGTGGATACTAGTGGACCAGCACATCACCCCTATCAGCATGAATTTGCCCATGTTGGTAACCTTGGACTTGGCCTAAAATTTGCATATCCTTTAGGATTATCAGTAAAAGTTTATGCAAAGCCAATGCTTTCAGCAGGTTTCTTTAGATCAAAAATCCTATACACTGAAGACTTAGATAAACCAATAAACTATTATCGGAAAACAAAGAAAAGGTTAGGCGGCGGCTTAGCCATTGGTATTGAGAAGCGGATGGGGAGTTTCAAAGTTTCTACCGAAGCCCGCTATCTTAACTATCGTTCTTTCAAATATGGTCTCGATTTAAATGATATTGAATCAGCACGGACTAAGATAAAGCCGCACACAGTGTCAGCCACAATCAGGATCGCTTATTGCTTCTAGGGAACTCATGTAGAGAAGGAGAACTAATATACACGGGTTTCCCCTGGCCTTATTATTCTTTAATCTCTCTTAAAAGAGTGATGACAACGCGTCTATTCTCCGGAGCATAAGGATTGGTGGGATTGGCAAGTTCTCGATCTGCCCGACCATTGATTGACGTGATTCTTTCCTCGGCCACGCCGCCGCTCACTAAAACCCGGCGGCTGGCGTTTGCCCGCTCTGATGATAATTCCCAGTTGGTAAGCATTGAACGCTGGCTATATTGATTGGCATCGGTATGACCAGAGATTTTAATTTTGTTGGGAACACCTTGAATTGCTTTCGCTATCGACTTTAAGATATCTTCCATTTGTTTATACATACGGCTTGAGCCACTTGGGAACATAGCATTTTTAAGCTGATCAATAATTTCAATATTTAAGCCTTCATTAGTAAGTTCAATTTTAATATTATTACTTAACTCCTTAAGCTCTGGCATTTTATTCAAGTTCTGCTTAATTTCTTCAGAGATTTCATTGAGTTTAGCTTCTTCTTGCTGTTTGGATGCATATGCTTTAGTCTGCGGTGTCTTTTTTAGTCGCTCTTCAATTTCACGGCGAGCAGCTTCTTTTTGACGTTCTTCTTCAGTTTTTCCACCATTATCATCTGCTTGGGGATCGACATTTTCCGACACACCTGCAGCTTCGCCTCCAGGACCTTTTTCAGTCGGTGGGGTAGGCTTTACTGTAATCTTATTTTGTTGAGTTTCATCAAATGTGCCGACTGTTTCTTTGATGGAGGTACCGCCCATGACTCCCATATTTCCACCACCCTTAGGAGTAGAAGCGAATGGATCAAAATAATTAGCGATACCGCGCCGTTGTTCTTCAGAGGTAGCATTTAAAAGCCACATCAGCAAAAAGAAAGCCATCATTGCTGTCACAAAGTCAGCATAAGCAATCTTCCAAGCCCCCCCATGATGGCCATCACCAGAGACCTTTTTAATCTTCTTTATTATCGGCTGTGGTGGCTTTTCACTCATCTTTAACCTGCAGCAGCATTCTGAATTGCTTCTTCAAGCTCAGCAAAAGAAGGGCGAAAATCGCTTTCTATGCTTTTGCGAGCAAATTCAACAGCAATAGCGGGCGCATACCCATTCATACAAGCAATAATTCCTGCTTTCATACATAAGTAGTATTTGGTTTCATTATCGAATAAGGTTTTGACACAGTTTGCCAAGGGAGACATTACCCCGTAGGAAATCAAGACCCCAGCAAAGGTACCGACCAGAGCCGCACCAATTAAATGCCCGAGCACTTCAGGAGGCTGATTGATAGAGCCCATGGTATGAATAACACCCAAAACGGCGGCCACAATTCCTAACGCCGGGAATGATTCTCCATAGAGAGTCAAGGCATGGGAAACCGCATGGTTTTCAGAGTGATGGACGTCAAGCTGCTCATTCATCAAATCTTCAAGTTGATGAACGTTTTCAGCACCCATGGTTAACATCCGCAGGTAATCACAAAAGAATTCACAGGCATGGTGATCATTAACGAAAGTGGGGAAGCGTGTAAACAAGGCACTATCATGAGGATTGTCTAAATGAGTCTCAAGTTCGAGCATTCCTTTAGTCTTGATCAGTTTAAAGACCGTAAACTGCATTGTTAGAAGTTCAAGGTAATCAGCTTTGGAATAACGGTTACCTTTAAAGGCTAGCCCATAAGCAGCACCAGCACGCTTAAGAACATGGATCGGTACAGAGATAATAAATGCCCCCGTCGCGGCGCCAAAAATGATAACAAATTCTAACGGCTGCCATAAAACACCTAAATGCCCTCCGTGTGCGGCATAAGCGCCAAGTACACAGACAATAATAATTATGAAACCGACAATAAATAACATTTGCTACCTCTGATCCACAAAGTTAATTCATTATAGGAGATACAGAGTAAAGAAATTGTAAATCTTAGAAGTATTTATTTTACAAAAAGAAAATAAAATATTACCTAAATTATAAAAAAATCACAGATAAAATGATAACCTCAGATTTTGCTATTTTTAGAATTTGTTTACTTTTTGTTAAGGGGCTTTACAGTGACATGAAATATGTCAAACTGAATATGTTAGTATTAATATGGAGGATTCACTAATGCTAAAGTCTCTTTTTCTATCAACAGCACTAATTTCATTATCATTTGCTTCTGAAAAAGGCGCAGAGGCTCCAGCTGCCCCGGCTGCTCCAGCAGCTGCTCATGGTAAAGATCATCATGGTAAAGCTCACCACGATAAAGAAGCAAAAGGCGATCACAAGAAAGGTGAACACCACCAAGGTGAACATCACCACGGTGATAAAAAAGCTAAAGAAAGCAAATAAGCTAAGCTTAAACAGCAGCTCACTTTGCTATCAAAAAAACCTGCTTTATGGCAGGTTTTTTTATTATAGTGAGAGTTAATCTCATTTAAGTAAAGGAAGAGGAGGGAACGAATCTCTACCCTCTTTAACTCTCTTTCGCGATCTCATCAAACCGTTTTAATGTGTAAAGTAAGCTTTCGAGGTCCTGTAATTTGACCATGTTTGGCCCATCACTGGGGGCAGTATCAGGATCTTGGTGGACTTCCATAAAAACTGAGGCGACGCCCACGGAAACAGCAGCCTTTGCTAACACAGGCACAAAGCTGCGGTCTCCGCCAGAAGAAGCGCCCGCACCACCGGGTTGTTGCACAGAGTGGGTTGCATCAAAGACTACGGGATAATTATTTCGCGCCATAATTGCCAGTGAACGCATATCAGAGACGAGAGTATTGTAACCAAAAGAAACACCACGCTCACATTGCAAAATATTATGATTACCAAAAGACTCAACCTTCTTTACCACGTTAATCATGTCCCACGGTGCAAGAAATTGGCCCTTTTTAATGTTAAGGGTTTTACCGGTTTCTGCTGCTGCTTGTAAAAGATCTGTTTGACGACAGAGGAAAGCAGGAATTTGTAAGATATCGACGACAGAGGCCACCTCGGCGCACTGCTCAGGCGTGTGGACATCTGTAATCACGGGACAATTAAAACGCTGCTTAATTTCTTGAAAAATAGGAAGAGAGGCTTCCAGCCCAAGGCCGCGAATGCCATGAATACTTGTACGGTTTGCTTTATCAAAAGAAGTCTTATAAATGAAAGGAATATTTAATTTGTCTGTAATGTTTTTTAGAGCCTCTGCCATCATTAAAGCATGGTCGCGGCTTTCTAAAACGCACGGGCCTGCTATTAAAACGAAGGGTAAATCGTTGCCAAATGTTACGGGTCCGACAGAGATATGATGAGGTGTTGTCATTTATTGTTATCCTTTTCTAAAAATCTTTCTAAGGCAGCTTGAACGAAGGAGACGAATAGTGGATGAGGAGAAAAGGGGCGAGATTTAAACTCGGGATGAAACTGGACACCGATAAACCAAGGATGGTCGGCATGCTCCACTACCTCTGGTAGATCTCCTTCCGGAGACATACCCACGAATCTCAACCCTGTTGTTTCAATCTGCTTAAGATAAGCTGTGTTGACTTCATAGCGATGTCGATGTCGCTCAGAGATCAATGGGGCTCCATAAACCCTAGCTACTTTAGAATCGGGTAATAACTTGCAATCATAAGCCCCTAACCGCATTGTTCCTCCTAAGTCGCCATTTACTTGGCGTTTTTGAAGGGTATCACCATCCATCCATTCACTCATTAAACCGATAACGGGTTCTTTCGTTGTGGGATCAAGTTCGGTAGAGTTTGCCTCTTTAATCCCTAAAACGTTGCGAACTGTTTCTAAAACAGCTAGCTGCATGCCAAAGCAAATGCCAAAATAAGGGATACTGTTTTCGCGAGCAAACTTAATTGCCGCTAATTTTCCATTAACGCCGCGCCCGCCAAACCCTCCAGGAACTAAAATTCCTTGGACGCCCCTTAACTGCTCCTGTATGATGTCTGCTTGTTCAGCATCTATCCACTTTAGATTAACTTTTACATTGTTTGCAATGCCAGCGTGGCAGAATGCTTGAATGATGGACTTATAGGCATCTAACAGCTGAACATATTTTCCAACAATAGCAATGGTCACCATTCCTTCAGGCGAATGAATTCGCCGTACAATCTCTTGCCAAGTTGACAAATCAGGTGCGGGAGCATCAATTTTAAAATACTTGCAAACTTCTTTATCCAAACCATGCTCATGATACACAAGCGGCGCCTCATAAATTGAGGATAGATCGCTCGCCTCGATCACTCTTTCTGCTTTAACATTGCAGAACAATCCTAGTTTGCGTCGAGCTTCTTCAGGAATTGGGCGATCCGCACGACACAAAAGGATATCAGGCTGAATGCCAACACTTAATAATTCTTTGACCGAGTGCTGAGTTGGTTTGGTTTTAATCTCGCCAGCAGCAGCAATATAGGGCAATAAAGTGACATGAATATATAAAACATTATCACGATTTAGATCATTCCCCAGCTGACGGATCGCTTCTAGAAACGGCAGACTTTCAATATCGCCCACAGTGCCGCCAATTTCACAGATGACAAAATCTTCATCGGTGATATCATTGGTAATAAATGCTTTTATCTCATCAATAATATGAGGCACGACCTGGACTGTTGCTCCCAGATAATCACCTCGGCGTTCCTTGGTTAAAACTGAGGCATAAATTTTACCTGTGGTTACACTGTCAGTTTTCTTCGCACTGACACCTGTAAAACGTTCATAATGTCCTAAATCAAGATCAGCTTCAGCACCGTCATCCGTTACGAACACTTCACCATGCTGATAAGGGCTCATAGTTCCAGGGTCAACATTTAGATAAGGATCAAGCTTACGAAGGCGAACTTTAAAGCCGCGTGCTTGGAGAATGGCCGCAAGGGCTGATGCCGCCAATCCTTTACCCAACGAGGAAACCACCCCACCTGTTACAAAAATAAATTTGCTCATGATTAGCTCTTAATGAGTAAGATTTAGGGGGCTTCTGCCCCCTTTGTTATTAGTTCGAAGTATCTGTTGGTATCGTGGGCTGAGCAGGGGCTTCGCCTAGAATCTTGTCTACTGTTCCTGACTGACTACGGGAGATGGCAGCCATTAACAATGAATTCAAAAAGAATAATGTTGCTAAAATCGCGGTTGCACGAGACAATAAATTTGCTGCTCCACGCGCAGAAAACATATTGCTGGTCGGATTTCCCCCTAATCCCATACCACTACCATCACTTTTTTGCATTAATATTACCCCAATTAAAGCTAAGGTAATAATCACATGAATTGCTAACAAAATATTCATAACGATACCTAAAAAAAGAAACACTTACCAAACTTATAGCATAGCCTGTTCTGAGAAAGCAACGATATGATTCAGATCTTGAGATCTCAAGCTGGCACCCCCAACTAAGACGCCACTTACGGCAGGCAATGACAAAATGGTGTAAGCATTATCTTTATTAACTGAGCCGCCATACAGAATCGGTGTCGTTGGATTTGGTAAAGCTTTGTAAATGGCGTTATGCATTTCTATTATATCGTCTGAGGTTGCAGTCAAGCCAGTGCCAATAGCCCAAATTGGTTCATAGGCGACCAAGTAATTGGCGTGCTTATTGAGAGGTACTGACGCTGACAGCTGCTCGACCACATACTCTATTGCTTTATTTGAATGACGGATCTCTTGGGATTCCCCGATGCATATAATGGGAATTAGCCCAGAATTTATAGCTTGTTCAGCTTTTGCGCGCACAATTTCATTAGAGTCCTGGTAATACTGTCTTCGCTCTGAATGGCCAACGATTACATATCGGCACCCCACATCTACCAGCATGGAGGCGCTGATCTCACCGGTAAAGGCCCCGGAATTGTGAACAGAGCAGTCTTGGCCCCCAATTAAAGATACGTATTCCTTGACCGTATTAATATAAAGTGTCGGGGGGCAAAAAATAATTTGATTGGCAGTATTATTGTTAAAATTCTTAAAGAATTCCATAACAAACTCCCTAGAACCATTCATTTTCCAATTAGCCACAATAATCTTTTCCATACCCACGCCCCTTGATTGATGTTGATTTGTTAGGGCATTGCCCATAAACTAGCATTAGTTTATTTATAAGTTTAAGATCGGTCAATGTTACAAACATTTAGAAAACACTCAGGTGGAATTTTTGCGAAAATTTTATTTGGTTTACTGGTAGCAAGTTTTGCTTTCTGGGGAATAGGTGATATGCTCCACAGCTATACAGCAATGCAACCAGTTGCTAAAGTTGGTGGGATTAGCATCTCTCAAGAAGAATTTCTAGGTTCTTACCAAAAGATTGTTACACGTTTACAAACCATTGCTAAAGGGAAGCTTAAACCAGAGGATATCCATCAACTGGGGGTTGAAAAGCGTGTACTCGATGATCTGGTGGATAATGCTGTATTAGAAAACGAAATCCGCAGCTTAGGCCTGGTCGTCAGCAATACCGCTTTACAGGAATTTATTAGATCTGTACCTGCATTTAAGAATAAATATGGGGAATTTGACCGTAATCAGTTCCGTTATCTTTTGTCCCATAATGAACTTTCAGAAGCCGGTTTTATTCAGCAGAGTCGTGAGGGATTACTAAGACAGCAATTAATCGGCACACTTTCGTCAGGGCTTCGCTTACCAGCACAATATCAAGATCTAATTTTTAACTCCCAAGAACAACAAAAAGTATTTAATGTCGTCTATATACCTTTGAGTATTGCGCAAGCAAAAGAGACGCCTACAGACACTGATATTGAACAGCTTTATCAAACATCTCAGGAATTATTTGTGCAGCCAGAATACCGTGAAGTTTCTGTGCTTATCATTGATCCTAAAAAGATCCAAGATGCTATTGTCATTACTCCGGCTCAGTTACAAGAGGAGTATTTAAGTAATCAATCAGCTTTTATGACTCCTGAGCAAAGAGATGTTACCCAGTTAACATTCTCCTCCAAAGAAAATGCTATTAAAGCCCAGGAAGGGTTGGTGAAAGGAAAACCTTTAGCAACTGTAGCTAAAGACTTTAAGGGTGAAGTACGCACTTATCCTCAGGCTAGCAAAGATAAGTTTTCCGATGAGCATTCTAAGGAGATTTTTGCACAACAGCTTAATGGTGTGACAGGCGTACTCTCTTCTGCCTTTGGATGGACAATCTTCCAAGTAACCGGAATTAGCGAGCCTAAAGCTCTGACTCTTGACTCAGTAAAGGATAAACTTGAGGCAGATCTTAAGTCGCAACTTTACAATTCTAAAATAAATGAGCTTCAGAATAAGGTAGAAGATGGCTTAGCCGGCGGCACACCATTAAAAGAGATTGCGCAGCAGTATAATCTCGAAGTGATGGAAATTGGCCTCATTGATGCTACGGGTCAAAATAAAAAAGGTGAGTCTGTTATTCCAACTGGTCTGCGTGAAGTCGTCCTCGAGAATGCTTTTGAGGTTGACGAAGGCCTGACAAGTTCGCTCATTAACATGGCTGATGGCCGTAGCGCCGCTGTTGCGGTTACGAAGGTAATACCAAAGAATCTGCCTTCGTTGTCGGACATTCGGGAAGAAGTTGCTAAAGTATGGCGACAGAATAAGCAACGTGAAGCAGCCTATGATATCGCTCAAGCTATCGTAGCCAAGGTTAAATCAGCCCAAGACTTGGCTGAGCAGGCAAAACAGCACAATTTAATAGTTCGGACACTGCAACCGATCAGCAGAGTTGAATTAGAAGAAGGTAAGCTTCTTGATGAGAAAGTGACGCCTCAAGCACTCCGTTCTGGATTTGCTCTATCGATGGGCCATGCGGCAGCTACCCCTATTAAGGACGGCTTTATTATTGTTATGCCTATTAAAGCTCTACCACTAGATCACGACAAGAATAAGGATAAGCGGGCTAATTTCCAAAAAGCTTTCCAAGCTATGATTCAGCGCGATTTCCAAACCGCTTATATTACCGCCTTAAAGGAAAAGAATAAGCCCGATATCCGTCAAGACACAATCAATAATTTGCTTGCCAGATAAATATTTTAGGCGCATATATAAGCAGACATAGATCATTTTATCAATCTATGTCTGTTTTTTTATATCCATTATATCTTAAGAAATCACAATGACCGCAGCGACGCTTAACCTTGAAGACCTTTTGCTATACAGAGATGCAATGGTTCTCGTTCTCAATAAGCCTAAAGGGTATGCAGTACATAAAGGTAAAGGCCGAAAGCCAAACCTAGAAGATTATTTTTATCAGTTGCAATTTGGCCTACCTAACCTTCCAGGGTTAGGACACCGCCTAGATGCGTCGACTAGTGGCTGCTTAGTCCTAGGGCGCCATCCCAAGGCCTTGCGACGGCTAGGGATTTTATTCAGCGGCGGTCATATTAAAAAAACCTATTGGGCAGTGGTCACAGGCAAACTTCCTGAAGCCCAAGGTATTATTGATCTTCCATTAGCTAAGATGAATGATCGCAAGAGTAATTGGTGGATGAAAGTCGATGCAAATGGTCAAAAAGCAGTAACCCAATACAAAGTTTTAGGTGAAACAGCTCAATATTCATTTGTGGAGCTGACGCCGATTACGGGTAGAACGCATCAGCTGCGGGTGCATCTTGAAGCGCTGGGATGTCCTATCGTTGGTGATCCGGTTTATGGGCGAGAGGTACCTAACTTGGATGATGATAATCTTCATCTTTTGGCTCGATCGATTGAGATTCCTCTCTCCCTCAAAAAGGATCCGATAAAGGTTACCGCTCCGATCCCGGAGCATATGTATGAATTACTGCATCAATTTGATTGTGACGCATTAACAAGCTAAAGCATTAAATTAAGAGAATTAAGAAAGCTAACGCTTCTGCTTCCAATTTATCCTTCTCTAAGTCTTGGCGGGGTATATTGATAACATTAACCTGACCTTCAGTTAAAGAGATAAAAGATGCTTCATGGCTTTCGAATGCTAATTTTGTCCATGGTGATATTAATGAGCAATAATCATTCCTTAGCTGCAAGCTTAGTTATTGCCCTTAACGTTGAGGACAACAACTCACAATTAACGTCAGTCCTCCAAGGTACGATTTTAGCCAATTACAAGTATCCTTATCATCGCCATATTACGGTGATGTGGCTGGACGGATTAGATCCTCTAGGTGATCAGTATATAAAACATCAGCTCGAAGAAATTGCCCAAAACTATGTCCAAAATAAAGCGGCAGAATTTCAGAAATATGGCGGATGGAATTTTGTTTCGAATGTTGTTAAGCAATTTTCAGGCGGTGGCCTATATTTATCGCCCACGGATTTTTCAAAAGAGATGCTTGCTCACTTATATCAACAATTAAGAATAAAAGTTAAGCAGAGGGGATTAGAGGCAAATATTAATTATCACTTACAGAAATTTACTCCCCACGTCACCTTAGCTGAAGCATCTGCCGTTCTGCAAGCTTTCAAAAATCAGGAAGAGATCATGCTATTCCTTAATCAAGTAAACCAAAATATCTTCTCTCTCAAACAACCGTTAGCTAATCAAATTGTTCTTAAGATTCAGCGCGCCTCGGCTTGGTTTCAATAATCTTGGAAAATATATTTCTTTCCCTCTCCATTTAAAACTCTAAAGCCCATAATGCTGTCTCTATACTTACTAATTCGGTTGAGTGCTGGCAAAATTCTAACTTAGAGGTTAAGAAAGTAAAAGAGACAGATAGTAGGATAGCTTTTTTTTTACGCTGACCTAATCCCCTAAGAAGCATAATAATTACTAATAAAGTGTTGAATAGAGGGGGCGGAAATGAATACACAATTTCAATCAATTCTAATAGTGGGCTCAATTTTCCTTCAGCTTGGATATGCCATGGAATCGGCTGAAGAGGGAAGGAAAAGGCCTCTCTTTAATTCTCCTTCTTATCCTTGCAAAATAGTAAAGATTGCCGATGAGAGGCCAATTGAGATCGGGCAAGAATTGACTGCATGTCTGAGAACCCTGAGTTATTCGATCCACCAAGCCCATCAAGAGGCCGATGCGGCTACCATTGAAAGAGCCTATGCCGATTTTTTGAAGCTAAGCAAAGTTTATAAATCCGAAGATTGGTAGCGTGCAAAACTGACGATGACTCAATGGATTCATCCAAGCTATCTGGAGACTCGACTTTATCAATGGCCGGCCCAGAAAACAGACCAAGAGCTTATCTGGGGGCATCTGTTTTACCTGCCTCACTTGAATGATTTGTTGGACTGCCCTTATACTGAAGACCTAATCCAGCGCAAGGATTACGTCTTTGCTCTCGCTGCAGCGGCCCACCATCATCATTCCTTAGCCTACTATTATTTGATTCGTATCTTAGAAGATTTGTCTTTATTATCTCCCCCTGAGATGACTAAAGAGGACCGTACTTTCTTTCATGACCATTATAAGGGAGTACTTGAAGAATTGGAGGAGCATTGTCAAAGCCATCCGGATGCCTGTTATGTTTTAGGTAATAATTATAATTGTGCTCTCTTTGGTCGGATGAGTATCCTGAAATATGACTCGTTAAAAGCTTATGAATTCTTTACTAAGGGGGGGATAACCGGAACAAACTGGCAGCACTGGAATTAAGGCAGCATGATATTATTGACTTTCCTAATCCCCCACCCGCTCAAGAAAATATTGCGTTAGGCCGAAAAGGCCGGTATGGCCCCGCCTACATATCAGCCGTAGATTTAAGGGAAGGACTCGAAGAAGATGAGATGAAAAGGCTAAGTCTTCTCCAAGAAGCTCTTCAGCTACCTTACTATCCAGCCTTAATGGAACTGGCATATCTTTATCAAGAAAAAAGTGACAAAGAAAAGGCTCTCCATTATTTTGTTGAAGCCGGTAAACGCGGAATCTCCGAAGGGTATATTCAGGCTGGAATCCTAACAGGAGGGTACTTTCCGCCGCTTACACTGGGCTCGAAAAAAAAGTATAAAAAGCCCGCAGCCCTGCCCGACGATAAGATCACACAAGCTCAACAATATTATGAGGCAGCGGGCAAAGCTCATAACCCTCAAGGATGGGCTTATTTAGCAAAGTACTGTAAAACTCTTCTGGTATCCGATGCTTTACAGGGACATCAAGAGCGGGAACAAGAGTTTAGGGCACAAGCTCTCAGAGCTATTGAGCAAGGAATAAAACTAGGCTCCAATGAATGCTTTGGAATGGCTCGCGCTTTTCCTGAGCAGTATGACAGACTCATCACAACTTATGGTCCGGTAACCTATGGAACTTATTACCAATATATTAAATCCAAATTCTTAAAATAAAATCTTTCCCCCTTGAACTTAGAGAAGCTTTTCAAAAGGGAACGCCGCACTATTCTTGATAGCAAGGTGAAGGGGATAGGCAGTTAAGCACCAACATTTTCTTAAAGTTTTCATTACACCTGTCAAATAACAGCTAAAAGGATGGTTCTCTTTAGCTGGCTTCATACCTGTCGCCTTGTTGGGCATAGAAAAGAAAACTAACAGCCGGTCGCCCATTTCCTTGATTTTATTTCAAGATGCAGCCATACTGTGTAAGTAAATTTCAACGAGGTGCGTATCATTTCGAGTGCTATTATTATTAATTCCCTGACAAAGCAGTACCCTGGAGCGAAAGGCAAAGCTCTGGATGATATAACACTGGCTTTTAACAGCGGTAAAATTCACAGTATAATAGGGCGAAGTGGCGCAGGCAAGACAACGCTTATTCGATGTCTTAATCTGTTGGAAGAGTTTGATAGCGGGCAGATGACTGTTGCAGGGCAGCAGACTCATAATCTTACCTCTGTTCAACGCCGCACTATTCTTAAGAAAATGGGCTGTATCTTTCAGAAGTTTAATCTCTTAAGTCGCAAAACAGCGCTTGAGAATGTTATGGTCCCCCTAGAATGGCAAGGAGTTGATAAAAAGTCTGCCCAGTTGAAAGCTCGGGAGTTTCTGGCAAGAGTGGGGCTAGGAGGCTATGAAGATCGGTATCCCTCACAACTAAGTGGCGGACAATGCCAACGCGTAGCCATAGCGCGCGCCCTAGTGAATGAGTCAAAGATTCTTTTATGTGATGAATTTACCTCAGCATTGGATCCTGAAACCTCTTTAGAAATCTTAGCGTTACTACGCCAGTTAAATCAGGATCTTGCCATCACTATCATTTTAATCACCCACGATATGAATGTGGTCAGAGAAATTAGTGACTTTGTGTATGTGATGGATCAGGGAAAAATTGTTGAACAGAATAATGTTGAACAAATATTGCTTTATCCGCAACACCCTGTAACCAAAGCATTACTTACTGGACTTTTTATACGAGAATTGCCACATCACTTGCAGCATTCGTTAACACCAGTCCCCAGTGAGGGCGATGTCATTATGCGTTTGATTTTTTCAAGAGAATCTTCGCAAAGCCCAGTGATCGCTGATATAATTCGTCAGTATGATATACCTATCAATATTATTGCAGGCAGTATGGACCATTTGAGAGCAGCTGTCTTTGGCACACTCCTTATTTCGGCTCCTTATCAGGAAGCAACTCAAAAGCTTATAATGTCATATCTTACTCAGCATGGTATTTCTTGTGAAGTACTCGGCTATCTTCCAAGCGAGGTATGTCATGGTTAATCTTTTGATGACGAGTTTTTTTGAAACCCTGCAAATGGTAGGGATTTCTTCACTATTGTCGGTTCTTTTGGGGCTACCGTTGGCTGTGTGGTTAGCGATTACGACTAAGGGCGGGATAAAAGAGAATGCTTGTGCTTATGGCTTGTCGAGCCTATTAGTTAATGCAGCCCGTTCAATCCCTTATATTATCTTAATGATCCTGATGATGCCCTTAACGCGCCTCTTGGTGGGGTCAACAATTGGAGTAGGGGCTGCTACGGTCCCTTTAACCCTTGCGGGCATTCTTTTGTTCGCTCGATTAGCTGAAGACGCTTTAAAGCAAATAGATCAAGGCTTAATTGAAGTGGGGTTAGCCTCTGGCGCCACAACCTCGCAAATTATAAAATCCATTTTGCTCCCTGAAGCCCTGCCTTCCATAATGAGTAGTACCACAACAGTCATCATCAATCTTATCGGCTTCTCAGCTATGGCTGGTGCGGTCGGGGGAGGTGGCTTAGGTGATTTAGCTATACGTTATGGTTATCAACGATATGAGCTTGAGCTTTTGTTTTATATTGTTGTCATTCTTATTGCGTTAGTGCAGCTGGTGCAAATGCTTGGCAATTACCTTGTGAAAAAAGTTACGAAGTAGGATACAAATGAAGAAAGTCGCCCTTATAACCTTTTTATCCATATCCATGGCTAACGCTTTTAAATTAGGCGTGACTGCTGGCCCGCATGCCATGATTGCTGAAGAGGTTGCTAAAGTAGCCAAGAAAGAAGGGCTTGATATAGATATTATTGAGTTCAATGACTTTGTGCTGCCTAATATTGCGCTAAATCAGGGAGATTTAGATGCTAACAGCTTTCAGCACCAGCCTTTTTTAGAAAATCAGATCAAAAATCGGGGCTTTAAGTTAACTGCTGTTAATAAGACTGTATTAATGCCGTTAGGAATTTATTCGAAGAAACTCTCCAATCTAAAGGATATTAAGGAAGGTGCCATTGTTGCCATTCCAAATGATCCGACCAATGGGGCGCGGGCCTTGCTTTTATTAGAAAAAGCTGGATTTATAAAATTAAAAACCAAGGATATGCCAGGCATTTTTGATATCACAGAAAATCTTAAAAAATTAGTTATAAAAGAATTGGATGCTCCTCAGCTCCCGCGAGCTCTGGAGGATACGGATATTGCAGTCATCAACACCGATTGGGTTATTTTGGCTAAACTTGACCCGAAAACGGCATTAATGACTGAAGCTGTCGATTCCCCTTATGTTAATGTCTTAGTCATCCGTACAGGCGACCAGGATCGGGAAGATATTAGGAAACTTGTCCAAGCATATCATTCGCAAGAGGTAAAAGACTTTATTGATAAGAAGTTTGCAAAGGCAATACTAATACCTAATTAATTGAGAGTGATCTAGTATCATGAGATTCTGTTTTTTGTCATTCTTACCTTTCCTTTTAGTCGGCAACAGGAGTGTAGGGCTTGAAGAGCATGTTAATGCTTATAACGCGGATATGCTTGAAGGAAAATTGAGCACGATTATATCTTATAAGCCAGTAGATTTTGCTTCACCTTACGAGCTAATAGCTAGGTTGAAAAACGCCTACACAAGGCATAATAATTTACGCTCAACTCTTGCGAACGAAATACAGGAAGAGTTCCTAATTCAAATCAGAGAGACCGAAGTACATTCAGCTGCTGCGATAGAGCTCATTGGAATCTTAATAGAACAATCAATTTATAAACTAAACATTAGCTTAAGAAGGATAGAAAGGATATCCCATGAGCTGGATGATACTGTTCTTCCTCCGTCTATTAAAATCCCAAAGTGTGACATTTATCCTCTAGAAACTACGATTCCGCCTTCCTTCCATAAGTTCTTACTTAGCTATTATTTACAAGGTATCTATGGCCCAAATTCTTCTAAATTAATGCAGGAGATGGAACTGGTGCTGGGAACTAAATATATAAGTTGTATAAATGATTTTAAAGAAATTACTACTCAGGATGCTAATTTTATAGAATTTACTCGCTCTTACATTCACTATAATAATGCTCTTCCTCAAACTCCTGCTTTTGCCAAAGGTCCCCCGTTGCTGCAAAAATTAAGAAACAAATTTTTTAATGTTTATGGGCTAGAGTATACAGAGATGCTGACGCTCTACCGTAATCGCGATATTGAGCAGGAAATAGCGTAATAACGAGCAAGATACTCTTAAGATTAAATGGATATCCCTTGCGTACGGCAAGGGGAGAGCTCCTCTTCAGAAGCCATCTCCCATTCAGCCTCCTGAACAAAATGAGCTTTTGACTGCTCATGGTTTATGTTTTTTCAGAATAATAAAGAATTCCTTACTGATAACCCCTTTTAAGGGAAGAGTAAAATATATAAAGAATCAATATTGACAAATAGGGATAGTTTACGGAAAAGTGCAGGAATTA
Source organism: Candidatus Odyssella thessalonicensis L13 (assembly GCF_000190415.1). Classification (GTDB taxonomy): domain Bacteria; phylum Pseudomonadota; class Alphaproteobacteria; order Paracaedibacterales; family Paracaedibacteraceae; genus Paracaedibacter; species Paracaedibacter thessalonicensis. Next base: position 318,893 of record NZ_AEWF01000001.1, on the reverse strand, counting down.
GGGGTTGGGTTTAGATTTGCGTACTTTTGAAATTGTGGACCGTGAACATCCAAGAAGATTCACAATATCGCTGGAGGGTATTATACCAGGATTTATGCGTAGATTTATCATAAGGATTTAAAAAAGTCTGGAAACACCTTATTTTCCGCGGCTCACAGAGGAAAAATGCACGTGATATACCGCCGCAATGAATAACTCTAATTTTTATCCACAAAGCAAAAAATCCGTATCTAAGCCTTATGCCGCCATACGTGTAAAAAACACACATAAGACCCGATTAAAACCCCTTGAGCCTTTTGAAAAGTCTAGCTTTTTGAGAACTTAATTCAGGTTAATCTGACCAGGAATTTTTGAACTTTCGTGCTGCTAGCTGGAGACCATCCGAAATGCGGGGGATTGAGGAGATATGAGACAATTTGACAATGTCCCTTAAGACCATTAATATAAAGGAAGGTCAAGAAATATCATAATAACAACCTTAGACTTGTTCCAATGATTGTCAGAACCTACATTCTGTTAGCAATTATTTTAGTAAGTCTTGCAACTTCCCATCCGCAAGACGAAGCACCTGTATCCTCATTAACTGCTCCCAAAAGTGCTGCGAAACTCATTAAAAGCATTGAAGGCGTTTATAAATTTCTACATGGGGTAGATTCGTCCGTTCGTTATCCTCCGGATGAAGATCTTGAGGATATCCTTGAGATTGTAAAAGTCTCAGAGCAGTCTATCTATTTTAGAACACATATTACGTCACTTTGGAGTAGGATAGGTGCGCAATGGGGGGTTGCTTCTTATACCTCAAATAATACTTTTATCTATACAGCGCCCGATGAAAACCAAGTTATGAATGAACCTAGGTGCCAATTCACCATCAAAGTAACAGAAGATAAGATTGAGTTGCGAGATAATGGAGGCTGTGGTCTGAATCATCTTGGAGGAGGAGCGGGATCTTACGCTTACAGCTTTGATCGCAAAAGAAAGAGAAAAATTAGATACATGAACCAGTTGCTGAACTCACAACAGTACAAACAAGCTTTAGCTGAAGTTTCCTTACATTAACCCAGTCCTGGGCTTTGTTGCTATTGACAAGGAGGGCCACCTCTCTTGTCCGCTAAGAGTTTAACGTGACTTTTTGAGTAAGTTCGAGGCGGAATAATTCTCGCTTGCTCATTATAATGTAACCCTTCATGTCCTCCCCTATAAAATAGACTGGTTCGACTCTTCCAAAAGAAGTATCTCGTTCCTCTTCTTAAAACTCACAAAAGCGTTTCTATCTCTCTCGACCCATCTTAGGTCATATTAAGGTAGGTCATTTTCTAGAACGGCGGTTTTTAAGCCACTTTTGAAACTCCTGGACTCCCTTTCACTGCCTAATTTCTCCTAGAGCTTCTCAACCGAAAATTCCCAAGATTTCTCATTTTTCCCAACATGCTTTCTTGCGGTTCTGTCGTGATACATTATACTTTATTGTATGAACTATTCACTTATTACCAATAGGCCCTTCCAAGCCCAAACCATCCATTTTTCTCAGGCAGTTAGAATTAGCTTAAATCAGGGTATTTTTCATCCAAGAGATTAGTAGATTCATAAGATTTCCTCATATCAATGTATTCTTTAAGGAAAGCATATTCTCCGTACTTAGTATTGTGCCAGGATTTGCATGTAGAATTATCATAAGGATTCTAAAGACTCTGGAAACACCTTATTCTCTGCGGCTCACAGAGGAATGGTGTACCAGACCCCTTAAGGGTTTTTAGCCCGCTACTGCGGCCATAGATATAAGTCCAGCAGGCCCTCTACTCAAGAACTTTTAAACTCTCCCAAAATCAATTTTTCCTTTCAACCTAAGGCATAGCAAGGCTTTCAGGGAGGTCTCAGGAAATTTCGCGGCGATGGGCGAAAAACACCTATAAGGAAAAAATGTTCTTTGTTAAGGGGATGCCCCCTTTCGGAAAGCAACGAACCCATCATATCCACATCGTTGAACATAAAAGTAACTATTGGCAAGGAAGAATCCTACTTAGAGATTACTTACGCACCCATCCTGAAGACGCAAACAGGTACGCTCAATTAAAACTTAAGCTTATGAAAGAGCATACTCTTGATAGAGAAGCTTATACGGATGTTAAATGTGATTTTGTCTCTTCGATACTGAAAAAGGCTGGGTTTAAAGAAAAGGTAAAACGATAGTAAGAGATTTTATGCCCCAAGCTTAAAGTGGCGGCAAATGACAGCTTCTCTAACACTCCCCCAAATAATCTGGATCTATAGATAGTTTAATCGAAATCTTTGAAGAGAAAGGTCAAGAAAATAGTCTCATCTTTCTGTAAATAAAATATTTTATTACTATTTCAAAGCAGTTTCTAAGGGGCCCATGATGCAAACTCAGCTATGTAAGTTAATGTTAGGTCTTACCCTTGTCTTTGGACAGTTTCTAGCCTTTTCAATGGAGGATAATCCTGATTATAGTACTCATCCCCCCAAAAGGGCAGCTAAAAATATAAAAGATGATTCTTCCGCTATTCCTAATTCTTCCCCTAGGAGGCCGATAACGGAGGAAAGCAACAATGGCTTGCGGTCTACCGTCCGATATTCATGTAACGGCGCTGCCTTTAATCCAGCTAACAAATCATAAACAACCCACTCACAAAAAAAACCGTCTCAAAGGAGACGGCATAGAGTTGCTTTTTGTGTTTTCTAAAATTACTTATACGGTTGGAACAACCGAAACATAGGAACGATTTTTGAGGCCTGAATGGAAAGTTACTGTTCCATCTACCAGGGCAAATAAGGTATGGTCTTTACCCATGCCCACGTTCTTGCCAGGATGGAACTTTGTCCCGCGTTGACGGACAAGAATGTTTCCAGCGACTGCAAGCTCGTTACCAAACTTTTTTACACCAAGGCGGCGACCAATCGAATCGCGCCCGTTACGAGAACTACCACCAGCTTTTTTTTGTGCCATTGAATTACTCCTTCAACTGTTGATTATTTACCAAGAGCAATCTTGGTAATCTTCAACACGGTCAGGTGTTGGCGATGACCATTCTTGCGTCGATAATTATGGCGACGCGTCTTCTTGAAAATAATCACTTTACGATCGCGCATCTGTTCAACTACAGTTGCGGTTATTGTGGCGCCAGCGACGGCTGATCCACCAATATGATCTTTCTTGCCATCATTGACAAGGATAACATCGGTTAATTCAACTGTGCTGCCGGCTTGGGCTTCGAGCTTTTCGATGCGAACGACATCTCCCTCAGCGACCCTATATTGCTTACCACCGGTCTTAATTATTGCAAACATATTTTCTAACTCTCTGGTTAAAAAGAAAACACAAAAAGGACACGGATTAATCCGTGTTAATTATCTTTCTATATCTATCGCTTTTCTCCCAGATATGTCAAGATTTTAATGTTAACTGAACAGCAGTAGGTAGACCCTATGACGCCAGAACTTGTGCTTGAAATTCTCAACCATACAATGATCGCAATTGTTAAGATCTCATTTCCCTTACTTCTTGCCAGCCTTGTGGTCGGTATTATTGTCTCTGTCTTCCAAGCCCTAACTCAAATTCAAGAAACCACATTAACATTTGTGCCCAAAATGATTGTTTTATTTATTGTTCTGGCTTTCTGTATGCCGTTTATTGGTGCCACTTTATCGACCTTATCCATGGAACTTTATGGACATATAGTTGACAGGCAATGATCCATACCTTTTATTTTGATGATATTTATGATTATTTCTTTGTCTTCCTGCGCTTAAGCGCCTTGTTCATGCTTTTTCCTGGCATTGGCGAGGCATTTGTTCCCGTACGAGTGCGCCTTATTTTATCCTTTGTGCTGACTTTAGTAATTACGCCCGTCATTGATGCGGGGTTGCCCAGCACAGAATTAATGGCTTCTGAAACTTTAATGTATATATTAAAGGAGATCCTTTTTGGGACTTTCTTAGGGCTGCTGGCAAGAATTTTGCTAAGTTCTTTACAGATTGCAGGAACAATAATTGGACTGCAAACTTCCCTTTCGGGAGCCGCGATTTTAAATCCCACTTTAGGAATGCAAGATACAGCGATAGGTACATTATTAATGTTTGCCGTTATTACGATGATGTTTGCAACTGATTGCCATTATTTATTAATTGCTGCCTTGATTAGCTCTTATGAAATTTTCCCGCCCACAGGTCCAGTCTTGATCGGAGATTTTAGCCAAGCAATCACCGAGATAATTGCTCAAAGTTTCTGGTTAGGCATAAAACTCTCCCTGCCTGTGATTATTGTGGGATTATTATTGAGCATTTGTATTGGTTTAGTTAATCGCCTCATGCCACAGATGCAGGTCTATTTCATGTTTGCCCCTGTTCAAATGTTTCTGGGCTTTATGTTGTTGGCAATCATAATCAGCTCTATTGTAAACGTGTTTATTGATTCCTTTCGAGATTTCTTAACGGGAGTAGCTAATGGCTGACAATAACGAGCAGGATCAAGAATCTAAGACCGAAGAACCTACCCAACATCGTCTTGAAGAAGCCTTTAAGAGCGGACAAATTGCCTACTCGAAAGAAGTCCTTCATTGGATAATGTTGGGGGCAGGCGGGCTCACTATAATGATGTTTTCTTGGTATGTTGGACATAATTTTAGAAAAAAATTTTCCATATATCTAAGTCAACCTGAACAGTTCTACATCGACTCTCACACAACGTCTGCCTTATTATGGCGGGTTATTCTTGACTTCTTTTTACTTACCTTGCCACTACTTTGCTTTTATATGGCAGCTGCTTTAGCAGGAGGCTTTGTTCAAACCCGTTTTGCTATTTCTTTTGAAGCGTTACAGCTTAAAATTGAACGCTTATCAATCACCCAAGGATTTAAAAGGATTTTTTCTAAAAAGTCATTGGTAGAGTTTGTGAAGGGGCTATTTAAAATCTGTGTTGTGGGCCTTGCTCTTTATATCTTTTTCCGCTCTAAGCTCAATCAGATTGAAGGAATGATGTTTGTGCCTGCTGATCGCATTTTCTCAGTGTTAAAGGGCTATGTAATTAACGCTATTGTGATTGTAATCTCAGCTATGGCCATCATTTCTATCGTCGACTATTTGTTCCAAAAATTTGAATTATTCAAGGCTTTACGGATGACCAAGGACGAAGTAAAGCGTGAACATAAGAATTTGGATGGTGATCCGCAAATTAAGCAAAAACGCCGCCAACTCGCGCAAGAGCGTATCAAAAGGAATTTAAAGGAATCCGTTAGTAAAGCAACAGCTATTATTACTAACCCCACTCACTATGCGGTAGCCATTCATTATGAGCAAGATACCATGAATGCCCCTATCGTGGTGGCAAAGGGTATCGATAATATAGCTCTAAAAATTCGCGAGCTTGCGAATGAACAAAACGTTCCCATATATGAAAATCCGCCTCTTGCGCGCGCCTTATATGCCAGTGTGGACTTGGAACAAGAAATTCCACCAGAACATTATCAAGCAGTCGCCGAGGTGATTAAATTCGTCATGAATTTGAAAAAACAATACTTCTAGAGAAAATACGCATAAGCTGAATAACGCTTTTCGGTATGCCTCTTAACAAAGCTTCTCCTGCACGGTGCACCATGCTAGCTTAGATACTATTTCTTAAAATGTTCCTTAGTGGAGAGGATATGGATGCCATCCTCTATTAAAGAGTAGGCTAAACGATCACCTTTATCAATGCGCCGCGTAATAATTTTATCTTCACCTTTAAGCATCTCAGGACGGCCCCGATGCATTTCACCTTCTCTAATTAACTGAATTAGATGGAGGACCTTTTTGGCTTCATAATAAGGCAACTTACGAAATTGTTTTACTGCATTCTTAGACCAAGCAATATTGAACTGGGTAGGAGTAGTTTGCAGCTGATTATCCACCATATCTTTCACCTCATTTGTTGAGAGCTGCTTCCTTAAGAGTTTTTTATATTGAGCTCTATGATTTTTTAGCTTTTTAGCGATCTCTTTCATTTCCTTATGGGCTTCTGGCGTCATCTCTGCTTCCATAGTTCCAACCGTAGGCTCTTCAAAGAGAGTAAGATTTTCCGCTGAAACCTCATTAACTTGCTCTGGCAAAGCTTCTAGTTCAGGTGCTACCCGGTTAAATTCTTTTTCTAAAAGGGGCCCTTCTTTATCTATCTCTTTTTTAATTTGGAGATATAGATCAATAGCACTCTCATGTCCTAGGGCTATAGCTTGAATCGCATAATTGAGAGCTCTTTGCCGATAGTCCGAAAGATGATGATATTTATGCAGTGTAATCAAAGCCAAGTTATAGTGAGCAAAGGAGTAATGAGAGCTATATCTCTCAGCGATTTGAAAGCGCTCTTCTTCGCTATTAATCTTATTTCCCTGCGCATCTAGATCGGTTAATTGATGCAGAATTAAACCTGCAAGGTTGGCCAAGGCAAGCCTAGACCCTGCTTCTCTGTAATATTGTGCCGCAATTTCAGCGCGTTGTGCATGCGACTTTAACCTTTTTCCCAGCGCATCGTAATAGAGAATCCCCCCATTAATGTAAGATCCAAAATTTGTCAAAAATAATTGGCGCTCCCTTGGTCTTGAGAAATCTTCTAGTCTAAGGCTTTCACAAATTCTTACTATTGCTTGGCGGCGTTCACGGGCAGTCGTTATTTTTCGTCCCTTCTCATCGGTATCAATTTTAGATACTGAAATTAACTCCGCTAAAGACAAGCGCGCAAAAGGCGTATTAGCTTTTCGTAAATAGTAAGCTGCAGTCTCATAATAAAAGCTTTCAGGAACTTGGCTATCAATAAATTGACCTTGGGTATCACATTTAACTTTCTTTTCTCTGATCTGTTCAGCTAGGAGTTCATAAGCAATGGGCAACGCAGCCTTTAATAGGCATCGCGCCTCGACTTTATTGCGGTCCTTCTCTATAAAGGGTTGGTTATTTTCATCTTGATGAATTTGTTTGTCATGAATTCTTATCGCTAATTTAAAAAAAGATTCACGAAGTCCAGCTCTTCGGTAGCAGTCAGCAGCAAGCATAACTCTTTGTAACCCAAGAATAGGTTCACCAGCATCAGTGTAGTGAATCTTGTGCTCATTAATTAGATTGCCTAGCTCATGCCATGCTTCAGGAGTTTTGGCATTCCAGAAACAATTGGCAGCTCTTTGATAACGCTCCTCATCCGTCAATCTATCTCCTAAGCTTTTTTCTTCATAGAACCTCCCCAATTTATCCCAAATAGGAGGCTGTCCGGCAAGGTGGGCCAACCCCTTAAGAAAGCTTTCATTTATCTCAGGAGACGGGTAAAAAATTTTCTGTGTTAAAAAGGGAGTGAGTATAAAGAATGCTCTCACAGAAATAGGAACAGAAAGAGGAGAATTAGAAAAGTTATATTTTTGGAAAGCCATCATTAAATTTAAGTAAGATATATTTGATAAGGAATCGTCATGGCTAACTGCCTCAAACCCTCCTATTGCAGCAGGACCTTCAGACCAAATTCCTCTCTTGAGGAAGGCGGTGTACTGAGCAAGATTATACCAATGGAATGCTTGACTATAATCTTCTCGGGCAACAGCCATATGACCCAGCTGAACCATAGCTATTTCAGATCCAAGAGTGCTCGCGTCAAGAAAATCACGTTGAGCTTGGAGTAAGTTACCACCAATCTTTGCAGCGATCCCCGCTTGGGTTTTAGGCTTTGCTCTGCCGTCTAGGTATTCTAATTTAGGGTCAAGTTCTGATACAGAGCACTCGCTTAAGCCTTTTAAAAAAGGAAACTGGAATAGTTCTGGAGCAGGGAAGGGAGTAACCTGCCTACAAGTTTGAACCTGAAGATGTTCTGGGCTACTATCCATGGCTAACCCTGTAAGGGACAGCAAGAAAAGAGAGCAGGGTCTGAGCAGCGAGCAAAAAAGACTCTTCATTCTAGTTTCCTTATGTAGATTAAAATCCTTTATAAATAGGTTAGGGTCTCAAAGCGTAATATAGTTAAACACATATAAGCGTGGATTATTTACAAGCGTATATTGATAAAAGTACGTATTTTTTCTCGAAAAGTAAAAGTTATATTTTTTAAATAAATGCCGGGCATTTTAAATTGTAGAAAATTGCTCTCATATTCTAGCTGCTTTTAGCAAAGAAACATGGAATATGTGAGGGGAATAACCCAAACACGCTCATATCAGTGAAAAACAATCAGAATAGCGCGTGTTCTCCTCTGGTTAACCCTATAAACCTATCTTTCAAAAAGGAAAGAATCATGCAAGAAAGATTTATTATCTCCCCTTATAAGAAAGTTTACTACTTTATAATGCTTTTAGTTATTGCAATTCCTCTTATGATTTTTTGTTTTTGCCCAGCCATTTCTCAACCCCTTGATTACCATAACTTTGCTGATCAAAGAACCTATTACAATATTCCTTATTTTTATAATGTTCTCTCGAATTTAGGATTTCTTATTGTAGGCGTTATGGGACTTATTTTTCTGAATGTGTCCTCAATGCATGGCTTTAAGGATGCTAAAGAAAAAAGGATGCATAAGCTGTTTTTCTTAGCGCTTATTCTGGGGGCATATGGTTCCGCCTATTACCATTGGAATCCTAATAATCTTACTTTATTCTGGGACAGACTGCCGGTAGCGATAGCATTAATGATATTTCAAGCCGCAATTATTGGTGATCATGTTACCACGCAGCTCGGCCACAGAATGCTGGTGCCTTTGATGCTTCTGGGGGCAGCAAGCGTTATCTATTGGCAATATACGGAGATGAATCAGCACGGCGATTTACGGTTTTATGGATTAGTACAACTGTTGCCATCTTTAATTATTCCCATAATGCTGTGGAAGTTGCCCAGTCGCTATACTCATACCTGTTACCTGTGGGGGGCTGTTGCTTATATGAGCTTAGGCCGGGCTGCAGAATTTCTGGATCACCAGATTTATGCTCTATCCGGCAATCTCATTAGTGGTCACACCGTTAAACATCTAAGTCTGGCAGCAGCATCATATGCAATACTACAGCACTTAAGGAAGAGGGAACCTATTCGCTATACCTCAAGCCTCTAAATTAAAGTTCTGAATCAGAATAGGAGCAGATTTATTAGCAAGATACCGCTGTCTAGGTTCTTTATATCACAAAGGCTGAAAGCTTTAGCTACGCCGGGGATCCTTAACAAGTAATTCTTACAAACTAACTCAGAAGTTTATCAAAAGAGGATGAATTAAAATATTAGATATTTTCCCCCTAACAATAAATATAAAATCCATTATATTTATTAATTAATATAACTAGAAATAAAGGTATATTGAGATGATAGATAATGCAATCAATATTGGCATTCCTCCAACTAAAGAGGACAGAGAACAATTATCCTCACAGTACAAAGTGATCATTGATTCTATTAGTCAGTTGAATACCATTCGGGAGTTATCTAATCCCTTCTGGCTAACCGCAAATGGTATCACAATTTCAGGTATATCTTACGTTAATACTGTTGAGGAAGTTGCGGCTGTGAACAAGGTTGCTTTACTAATTTCATTATTCTTAGTGGGGTATCTATTTTGTCTAGCATGGATAACCTTTTTAAATAATATTCGCCGCAGTTTAGCAATCCGCTATGAGCTTCTTTTAGAAGTAGAGAAATATTTACCGGTCAAGTTTATTCAGCGGGTTTATGGTGATCTGAACAAACGGGAAGGGAAGTGGACTTTAACCGTTTCCGAGTTATCGGTCCCCAGTATCTTCTTAGTAGCGTATACTCTGCTTCTATCGCAGCTTATATTTAAACATTTTATTATTGCCTAATAGGCTAAGTTTATTAGATAAGCAAGAAGAGCGTGCTAGAAATATCAGCACGCTTTTTTTATGGCAAAATCTTCTGGCTATAATCGAGAATATATTATTTGTTTTCAAACCTGTAATAAGAGCGAAGAGGGCCCAATTATCTATTTATCTATGTTTCCATTTTATAAGTTTTTAACCACCTTAACAAAACTCTATCCCCTAAAAAAGATACCCCAACTATTGTTCTGACCTCGACCTTCGTAACATACGGAGCAGAGACATAATAGGAAGAAGTTTTAATAAGTGGAGAGAGAAACGTGAAAAATAAGCTTGAAATAGTCGGACCGGGTAGTTAAATGACCTATAGCTACCAAAGAATAAGTGTTTACAATAAATGAAAAGGGCTCAAATTATGAGGATAATGAATACAATAAAATCCATATGCTTAATAGGTTGCGCACTGCAAACCACCGGGGCGATGGAATGGCCACATAAGAGTGAGGAGCTAATCCCCGGAACTTATCTATCTAGTTCCACTGCCTCTTCACAAGTGCAGCAAGAGGAAAAAAGAGGGCGAGAGAAAATTGATTTATCCTCCTCTTCCTCAACAGAAACGGAAAAAAACGGCCTCGCGATAAGACTGAAGATGCGGAAAATAATTCTGCTCCAATGAAGTTAGATGAAAGTGAACAAAAGCAGGTGATGAATCCAACTGGTTTAGTTGCCTCCACTCAAGGGGAAAAATTATCTGGGTTCGAGTTTTATGATGGCCTTCCCAAAGAAGTACAGCTAAATATTCTGGAAGTATCGAATTTTGATTCAAGCACCTTATGGAACTTCCTACGCACAGGACGTGCTCAACGCAGTCTTGTAGAAGAATATATTAAGAAGAAAATGTATCATGAAGAGCCTTTATTTGCTTCTGATATCAAGCCTTTATTTGCTGTTAATACTACGCCATGGTTTACAACTTATATTTCTCGGCATACGTGGATAAATGTTTTATCACAGCTTGCAGCTATGAGTCGTAAACCATTTAATACATATAGGTGTACATCAAAGTGTACTTATGATGATTATAGTGAATCACAAAAACAGAGCTTGCAACAATTAGAGCAATTAAGCAAATATTATTACCGCACTAACGCCACTGCCTTTGCTAACCTTTGTGCTTATTTTGAGACAGCATATCCTAGTAAAAACAGAGAAGTTAGACTATATCTTGAAAAAACTCTTGAAATATCTCTTGGCACTTTTGGCAATAATTCAAATGTTATCATCACTATGGATGAATTTTTAAGAAATTTTATGAATGAATATCAGTTGCACATTCATCATAAGAATTCTTGGGCCCGAGAGTTTGCTATCATGCTTAAAGTCTTATTTATAGACCAACTTGAAGTTAGCGAAGAAAACTGTCCGCCATCACTAAATACATTCGGTACTCGTTTCCAAAAACTGATTTACCACAGCTCTTTTTTTAATGAAGCAATATCTGATCATATTTTTACTTTATTTATAGAAGGCAAGAACTATTTATATCAACAGTTAGAAGGTGAGCTCTCATATAAGTTGTTAAAAGCATTAGCATGCACCTTTCATAATCGCGGAATATTCTACCATAAAAACAAAAGTAGCCTCGAACTTAAAAGTCAAATGATTCTAAGGATGCTTAATAAAAGCCAAGAAATTATTGAGAAGGCTATTACTGCAGGTTGGAACGAATTAGAAGCGTATGAAATGGCTGCCAATATCAGTGTAGGACAGTTAACTGAAATAGAAGAAGCTGATAAGACTATTACTGAGAAAGAAGAATTAATAAAACAGTATGCTTTAATAGCACAAGCTAAACTTGAGGAAGCTTTACAAAAATGTGAGGCTTTAAAAAGAAATTATTCGTATCCTCAATATAATTTCTTAAAAAGCCAAGAAGAAATCTGTATAAAGCTGGGTAGGTTGAATGAGAGAAATTTGAACTCCCTTAAAAAGGCGATTCTGTACTATATTAAAGCTAATACTATACAGAAAGAAATTGTTAATCTCATAAATACTAATCGTATATCAGCCCAATCTCCGGCAGAAGTAATATATGATACGGCACAAAAAATACTAACTGTTGCTAAAGAAATGGTTGAAAGAAAAGAAGATTTTTCTGCTGAAGTGATCACTTGGCTTAATAAGTATTTAAATGATGGAGAAGAGCACGGAACGGACCCTGCTGAAATTCTCGGTAAAATTTATTATTATGGCCTAGGTGTAGAGCAAGATCTTCCAAAAGCGATGAAATTTTTTGCCGATATGGACTACTACGATAATAAATGGATCACTGAGGTAGAGTCAATTATAAGACCTTATAATACTCCGGAGCAGCAGTTAACTGATACAGATGGACTTATACTCGCCCGAATCTTTAAGGAAAACTTATTATCAGTGCCACAGCCAAACTATGATAAATGTATAAAAGAGAGATATGCTCCCTATATTAAAATGGCAATCGAATGGCTACAAGCCAAAGCTGAGACAACCTCTTCTTCCGAAATAAAGTACTTACTTGGCTATTATTATATTATGGGCGTCGAAGGTGAACAAAATATTGAGGTAGGTGAACAACTTATATTCCAACAAGCAGAGCAAGAAGATAATGACAAAAAAAATTATTTTGCAATTAACTATAAAATTGCTCGCAGTAAAGGAAAATCTGTCCAGGAAGCTATAATTTTAGCAGAGTTGGCTCATGAGCGTATAATTAAAGATGTTGCTGCCGGTATTGTCTATCTAAACAATGATCCTGAGGAAAAAGAGGAAAGCCAGACTCAATAAACGGGTAATACTATCAGACACTCTAAGTTCTAAAATGATGCTTCCTAAGCATAAAAAAGCCTAGCTTTTACATATAAGCCGCTAAAGTAAATTTAGCGGCTTTATTTTTACCCATTAATGACTTCTAAATATAAGAACAATCAGAACAAGCAATTTTGACTATCGGCTAACCCTAGGATAGCTGCTTAGCGAATCTTACCACCGACTGTCTTTCCCACGTGTGCGATAATCTTATCCGAAAGCTCATGAATTTCCGCATCGGTCAAAGTAGCCTTTGTTGGCTCTAGACGCACTTCAATAGCTATGGACTTTTTACCAGCTTCTATGTTAGCCCCTGCATACACATCAAAGATATTGACAGATTTAATCAAGATCTTATCAACCTTTTGAATAGCCGTTACTAGCTTTTCCGCAGGCGTTTCTTGATCAATCACAAACGCAAAATCGCGAGTTACAGGCTGTAAATTAGAAAAGTTAGCCATTGTCTTCTTCAGTTTGATCTCTGGTAACATTTCTAAGAAGACTTCAAATCCCACTACTGGGAAGTCTGCCTCAAGGGCTTTCAAGATGCGTGGATGCACTTCTCCAAAGTACCCTAAAACACGATTGCCTTGTCGAATGGTACCGCAACGTCCGGGATGATAATAACTAGGACCACCTTGCTCCACTTGATAAGAGGTAGCGGACAACCCAGTAGCAGCTAAAACAGCCAGAGCATCGGCTTTAGCATCGAAAACATTGACTGAGCGCGGACTTGATTGCCAATCGCGTTCATGAAGATGGTGGGTTCGCAGACCCGAAGCCATTAACTGCTCACCCTTTCCAGAGTACTGAGCAGCAATTTCATAGAAACGGCAATTTTCAAGACCCCGATTATGATTACGAACCGCAGCATCAATCAGGTTTGGAAGAATGCTTGGGCGCATAACTTTCAGTTCAACACTAATCGGATTTTCTACACTTAAATGTGGTGCTTGGCCGCCAAATAGCTGAGCCTTTGCCTCCGATAAGAATGACCAAGTATAACATTCTTGCAGGCCACGACTAGCGAGCAATTGCCGGACAACTTCCGCTTTGCGCGGCAACTTTGGCTGGATCTTTATCTGCGGTAAAGAGACAGGTGGCACATTATCGTAGCCAGCTATTCGCAAAATTTCTTCTACGAGGTCTGCAGGTCCTTCAATATCAAAGCGGAACGAGGGAGGCGTAACAGTTAGCTCAGTGCTAGCAGTTACCACCTCAAAGCCCAACCGTGACAAAATATCTCCCGCTTCCTCTAAACTGATACTCAAACCGCCCAATGAAGTCAGCTTGGCATGTGTCAAAGTAATGGGTGCTTTGAGAGTATAATTAGCTGGAGCAACATTTTTATGAGTAGCCGTTACCACATGGCTCGGTTGGCCGCCACAACACTGTAAGATTAACTGCACGCCGGCATTTATTCCCAGATCAACACTATGCGGATCAACCCCGCGTTCGAAACGGGTGCGGGCCTCACTTAAGAGTTGTAACTTCTGACCGGCCAGTGCAGTTTTAATGGGATCCCAGTGGGCGCATTCAAGCAAGACATCGGTGGTCTCTAGGGTGGCGCCCGTGGTTGATCCCCCCATAATTCCCCCCAATGAGATCACTTCATCATTTGCTGTAATCTTGGCTGCTCCGGCCGGCAAGGAATAAGGTTTACCATTCAATGCTTCAAAAGCTTCACCACCTTGGGCTTCCCCAACAGTCAACAGAGCGGGTAATTTCTGAGCATCAAAGACATGCAGAGGACGACCCAAATCAATGGCAATATAATTGGTGATATCCACTAAAGCATTGATGATATTCTGGCCGACAGCTTCTAGACGATGCTTGATAAAGTCAGGGGCAGTTCCATTCTTAACATTGCGGATATAGACCCCTTTGAATTCTGGGCAGATATCAGAGGCCTCAATAGCAACAGTGATGGGCGAATCGAAAGTCCCGACAAAGGGGCGATAATCAAGCGTCTTTAAAGTTCCCAGACCAGCAGCCGCAAGATCACGGGCAATGCCACGAACGCCAAAGCAATCAGCACGGTTAGGCGTAATTGACAGCTCAATGACAGGATCATCCAGCTTTAATGCTGTGGCCAAGTCTTGACCCGGTACTAAAGCAGAATCTAACTCCATAATACCATCGTGATTTTCGCCAATCATCAGTTCGCGCGCTGAGCAGATCATTCCTTGGCTTTCAACATCGCGGATAACGCCCTTCTTCAAAGCTTGACCGGTAATAGGAATCACTGTTCCTTCACGGGCAAAGGCAATTTTTAGGCCTTGGCGAACATTGGGGGCACCGCAGACAACTTGTAGCTGTTGACCAGAGCCATCATCAATGACACACAGACTCAAACGGTCAGCATTTGGATGCTGTTCCCGTTTAACCACGTGGGCCACCACAAATCCTTTAAGCTTTTCAGCGGGATTCTCAATGTTTTCGACTTCTAACCCTAAATTGACCAGTTTATCACAGATTTCATTAAGGCTCGCTGAGGTATCAAGATGGTCTTTTAACCAGGATAATGTGAATTTCATAGGTTACTTTCCTCCGAAAGGTGAGAAGCCATAATGGCTTAGCCAACGAGCATCGGCTTCAAACATGGCGCGTAGATCGGGAATACCGTACTTTAGCATCGCAAAACGATCAACGCCAAAGCCAAAGGCAAAACCTTGGTATTCTTCGGGATCAATACCGCAATTCTTCAGAACATTTGGATGGACCATGCCACAGCCAAAGACCTCTAACCAATCGTTGCCTTGGCCGAATTTAATGCCGCCGCTGCTGCGATCACACCCGATATCCATTTCGGCTGAGGGTTCAGTAAATGGGAAAAAGCTGGGACGGAAACGGATTATTAAGTCGTCTCTTTCAAAGAAGTGTTTGCAGAAATCAATGACGGTTGCTTTTAAGTGGCCAAAGTTAATCCCTTTGTCCACCACTAACCCTTCCATTTGATGGAACATGGGGGTATGGGTGGCATCATAATCGCAGCGATAGACACGCCCCGGTGCTAAAATCCTGAGCGGTGGCTGCTGGCGCCGCATGGTGCGAATTTGAACGGTTGAGGTATGGGTCCTTAAAAGCTTACGGATGCCTGCTTCATCAGGCATCATATAAAAGGTATCATGGGATTGGCGAGCAGGGTGATGATCTGGCATATTAAGAGCAGAGAAATTATGCTCCTCATCTTCGATTTCTGGACCGGTCGCAATTTCAAAGCCAAAATTCGAGAAGTAGCTTATAATTTCATTAAACACCTGAGAAATAGGGTGAATAGAGCCTACAGCTTCAGGAGTTACGGATAATGTTACGTCTATTTTTTCTTTTATTAACCGTTCTGCCAGCTCTGACTCTTCAATCTGATAGCGGCGACTGTCAATAGTCTCAGCAACAACTGTTTTAAGATGATTGATTTCGGCACCTTTTTCTTTACGCTCTTCAGGGGGCAATGCCCCTAATGTCTTTAAAAGGGCGGTAATCTCGCCTGATTTCCCCAAAAGTCGTACCCGAATCTCATCCAGATCGCGTAAAGACTGACAAGATTGAATCTCTGCCTGCCATAAACTCAGTTGCTCTGTCATAACTATTCTCTTTTATCCTAGAATTTGCTTGATTTTAGCACACAGCAATAAAAGGTGGAAGAGAAGATAGTATTCAGGTCAACCAATTCAATGATTGACATCGCAATAGAAATCTAAAGCGCTTTAGCCCTCGCTTCTGATAGATAGCTGTACCTCTACTACATAATCGTCAACATCAGCATCAGAACCTTTTAGGTTGCTAATAGCTTCGGTAAAGTTACTAATTCGCGCTTCTCAAATTGTTAGGCATTCATTCCATTTATAAAGGTATACATAACTATCTTACCGCAGATTGTATTTCTTGTGAGTTTAAGGGAGGGTAGCTATCCTTCATCTCAATTAATAAAAATTTTTTAAATAAATATAGAAGCTATCCGAAAAAGTAATATTTGAATTTAATTTAGGAAAAATGTGTGGCAATAGTATTTTTGAATAAAACCTAACCACTACACAAGACAATAATAAAGATAACAGATGAAAATTAAAAGCACCTTGAAGTATTTTTTTGTCCTGTTCCCAAAAGGGGGCACCCCCTTAAGTGGTCAAACCGGCTGATACTGGAGGCTATCTTGTATGTATTGTCCAACGGTTTGAAATGGAAAGATATGCCGCCCCATTATCCGCCTCGTTCGACCGTCTATAGCCGCTTTCGCCACTGGGCCGATCATGGCTTATTTATAGGAATGCGAGATACGCTGTTAGAGATTTTTTATGAGCATAAACACACGCTACAAGCTTGTTTTATTGATGGAACATTTGTTCGTGCTGTGTGTGGGGGAGATCATATTGGTCTGACTAAGATTGGTAAAGGGAGCAAAGTTATGGTTATTAGGGAGCAAAGTTATGGTTATTGTCGATGATAAATCGATCCCTATTGCCACTATTGCCACCTCAGCTCAGCCTCATGAAATCTCTCTTGTAGAAGAAACCTCACAAGATTGTCCTATTGCCGATAGAATCACACATTTGGAGGAGATAGAGCTTATGATAGCGATCCTCATGATAAGGCTCTCAAAGACAAAGGCATTACCTTGATTGCTCCGCATAAGAGGAACAGAAAGAACAAAACTCAAGATGGACGAGCTTTAAGAAGATATAGCAAGCGTTGGGTTGTCGAGGGCTTCTTTGCTTGGATGAAACCAGCTCGTCGATTGTTGATCAGATTTGATAAAAAGATCAGTGTTTTTCAAGCTTTCCTTGATCTCTTTTCGGCTATCACCATTTATAGAAAAATCACTTCATGATTTTTCGGATAGATTGTAGTAAGATGTAACTGTCAACAAATCAAATTTTGTTTTATTTTTCACCTAATATAATACCGTAAGATTTGTTTTAATATATGATTGTCCCAACTAATAAATACTTTAATTAACTAAGAATTATGATGATAACGAAAATGAATTTAACTAAATTATTTAGCTTGTCGCTTTTATTAGCCACTTTTAAAATCTCTGTAGCGCAAAGCATGGAGCAGCAAGAAAGCCAACCAACAGCCACGACCCATCAACAAGAAAGCGATACGGTTTTCAGTAAATTAAATGATGACGTAATATTGGTGATTCTTAGTAAACTAGACTATGACAACCTTAAAACTGTACGACTGGTTTCAAAGAAATTAAATGAGATCAGCTGTCATAAATATTTATGGCAAAACTTATCTCAGAAAGAAGATAAATTTTGCCCTATTTCATGGCCAGAGATCGACCATCCGCAACTAAATTATGAACTAAAACAGTTTGGTGGGCGCATAGACACTGATCATTATAAAAAATTAGTCACAACTTATCCTTCTTATCTGCTTATCCCTCTTGATCTCGCTTATGGAGTTATCTTCAATGCTGAAAATTATTTAGATGCAATAAGAAAGGGGGAAGACTACGTTGAGAGGGTGTATCCCTATCCTCCATATTCTAATGAACTTAGATTAGATAAACCCAATATTGCTAATTTGCAAAGTGTAGAGATTAAGTTAGAAACCGCCAAAGGTCGAGTTTACGAATTTATAACAGAGTCAGAAATTATTGAATTTATGACTTTATTATATTCTGTTACTCCCTTGGATGAGGAAAAGGAGCTTTGCTACTTTGACACGAGAAAGCGTAAGAGGGAAGAGGAGACAAAGCAGCAATCTATTCTTCCTTCTTGTTGGCTATCAATGGAAGATCTGCCAGTAACTGTTACATGGGTAGCTAATGTTAATTGTCATGATACTCTTTCGACACCAGAAGACTGTAATTACGACGTGGTCTATTGGGTAGATGACACTCGGACGGGCTGGCGACCTATGTTTATGAAAAAAGATACCATTTATAAACCTAAGCAGACCATTACCTTTGAGAGTTTATTTCCTGAAGGACAAGAATGTATTAAAACAATAATAGCAGTTAATGAGCAATTCTCAGCACCTGAAGATAGTAACCTTAAAGCTTTACCTTATCGTTTAAGGGATATTGATTGTGTTATTGAAACTAAAGATGAGGATGTAGCTTGTGACTTCTCTAAACGCAGACGAACGATTGATGCTAAGGAGAATGAAGAAAATCCTGCGGCAATAGTTGAGGAAAATGTACTTCACTAAAACGACTTGCTAAAAGGGGAGCTGTTGCTTTTCGTATTAACACGGAAGAACTGGGCAACTGCTCTAAAGCTAAGCTTTGAGGTAAAAACTGCCAAAGCAACCTTAGGTCTAAAGAGAATAGTATTTTCGAAAAGAGAGCCAGATAGCATCAAAGCTTTCATTTCTGATTTAATCCCTAACTTGCTTGCAGGACCTTTTCCTTCTGTAGCTTTTTATCTTGAAGCATAGCACGCAAGATAATAGACCGCTGATCGATAAGTTTTGCAATTTTCAAGGTTATAGGTGACTTCAAAGCTGGAAATGTTTCAAAGATATCTTTCGCAATTTTAGGAATACTATGGGAAAGTTCCAGGATCACTGAGCATAAATATTTATCATTAACCCGAATCTTCTGCGCAAAGTCACATATATGTGATTTCTTCAAATGGGCAAAATGCTGTATGCCAAATAAGTAATCCAGGAATCTTTTGGCTGTATTAGGATAAAGATCTGTGGTGATGAATCCAGAGAAGGGAGCCAAGCGGCAACTGGTATTGGGTAATATCTCAATTAATTGATTCTCAATTGCGAAATCATCACAACCAGCAATCAAGCATAAAGATATTGCTCTTATTAAAGAGCGACAATCTACTGCCGGTACGATAGCGTATTGCCGCAACAGATCAAATTGCCCATCCATGGAAATATGATGCTTTTTACCACTCCCAAAGATCTGATTGCTCAGAGCACTTATAAAGGATTCATGGTGGATCTTTTGCCCGAGCTGCGCTGCCCCTACCGGCGCTAAACGGTCAGGTCTATCCATAACCAAAGCAGGCGTATTATTGAGATGAACTCTGGAGATCATAGGGACAGCAATATTAAGATTATAGGCGATCAGGGATACAAAAATTTCATTGCCGACTAGGTCTTCAAACTCTGGCAGGTCACTTTTCAAGATATGAGTATTATCATTTGGCTCAACAGCTTGGAAGATCTCTCCATCAATTATGCTTATTCCTAAATGCGGTTGCACATCAGCAATGGCAATTAATCGATTATTGGGGATGGGGACCAGTTGGCGATTAAGCAACTCTTCACACTCGGCAATCTCGATCTCATTATAAGGCTGTATGGACAGATTATGCTTATAAAAAGATAGAGATCCAGAACAAGGAAAATGATGTTCAGCATTACTGTCCCATAGATCAGGCGAAATTGAATCGAAGAATGGTTTAGCCATCTTCTCTGGATAGGGGGCAGGGTCTAACGGTAACGACAGACTGATAGCCACCGCATTTGGCTGGTGCAGATAGCTACTAATATAAGAGAATTCACGGCCGTCTTCAGTTGTTTCAATCTTGCCGATGGGTTGATTGTTTAAATAAATAATCATTGGTCAACCTCATCCTTGGCTTGGGGTAGTAAATATATACCTAGCATGCGTAAGACTTGTAAAGCTTTACCTATCTCAATGGTCGGTTTACCTTGTTCAAGCTCAACCATAAAACGACTTCCTACATCCGAAAGACCAGCTAATTCAACCTGAGTCATCTCCAAACTTTTCCTTTTCTGGCGGATCAATCTACCTACATCTTTAGAAGTTTTGATTATCATATTTTTCTTCCCGTATGCGATCACTTTACTCAATAGTTACAAGAATATTGTTGGCGGTCAATGCAACAAGAAAATATTAATAAATAATTTTTTAAATATTTTCCCCTATGTTTTTAGATGCTAATAGGGGAGGCGATCATGAGCATAGATCGATTGTTGGATGGGATGGAATTAACAACAGCTGAAATTCTGTACCATTTACCGGATTATTATGATGTGTTACAGCTATTTCTTTGGCAAGATTACGACCGTCCCCCTCACTTTCCTCGCATTAAGCAATTCTTACGCTTCTGGGAGAGTGAGTTAGACGGCAAGCTTCATTCAATAAAAATAGTATCCGCAGGTAATTTAATTATTCCTCAAACGCGCATCGTCTTATGGATGGAAAAGGTTTAAACAGATCCTTCCTAAAGCCAAGATTTGCCGCCAGTTTATACTGTCTGTAACCCTAATTTCTCAAACATTAAAGTGTCATCTGATAGTCTTTGATTTTCCACAGTTAATAATTGTTCACCAGAAAATGTTGAGTTTGCACCGGCAAAGAAACACAGGGCCTGTAGCTCCTTTGACATCTCACTGCGTCCCGCAGAAAGCCGAACATAGGAGGCAGGCATTAAAATCCTGGCCACCGCAATTGTGCGCACAAAATCTAAAGCATCTACAGCAGCCGTTCCATGCAAAGGTGTCCCGGGAACTTGGACAAGCATATTGATGGGGACACTTTTAGGAGGCGTGTCCATATTTGCAAGCGTCATCAGCATCTCCGCCCGATCCCGAGTAGTCTCACCCATTCCTAAAATGCCACCGCAGCAAACATTTATACCCGCCTCAGATACTGACTGAATGGTCTCAAGGCGATCAGCAAAGGTGCGGGTGGTAATAATCTTATCATAATGGCTTTCGGAGGTATCAATATTATGGTTGTAATAGTCTAAGCCCGCTTCTTTAAGCTTTACCGCTTGTTCGGGCTTTAAAAGCCCTAAAGTCACACAGGTTTCCAGACCTAAGCTTTTCACTTCCTTGACCATTTCAATGACTTTATCAAGGTCGCTCTCCCGAGGCCCCCGCCAAGCGGCTCCCATACAAAAACGGCTGGCACCATTTTGTTTGGCTGCTCGTGCTTTTTCAAGAACATCCTCTAATTCTTTTAACGGTTCCTTCTTCAGGCCAGTATTGAAATGGGCAGATTGTGAGCAGTAAGAGCAGTTTTCCGGACAGCTGCCGGTCTTAATATTATACAAGGTAGATAATTGGATCTCGTTGGGATTAAAATTTTGACGGTGAATGGTATGTGCCTTAAAAAGCAGGTCATTAAAAGGCATATTAAACAATTCTAAAACGTCATCAAGCAACCATTTTTTCATTTATAAACTTAAAATTTATTAGTGAGTCTATAGTTGTTTCTAGCATTTATCCTGACGCCGCACAATATGCCATAAAGCGGAGAAGATCATAAACCATATAACATTGAGGTAGGTTGCTGACATGCCTAAAATAAACCAGTTCGCCTGATCGCAGCGTGCCATGGGTTTAGCGCGGAGAAGGGCTCTTAATTCTTCAATATTTTTAGCTTGCTGAGTAACACCATGACAAGCGGCCGTGCCTTGCCACCAATGCAGCTCGACGCCTAGATGATAGATACTCAAAAGGCAGCCAAAGGCAAGAACACCCCCCAGTATGTTAAAGGCTAAACGATAATAACTGATTGATAGACTACCCATTCCTAAGAGTACAACCGCCCCGTATAAATAGCGTTCATATAAGCACAGAACACACGGATTAACATTTAAAAAATATTGGGCATAAAAAGCAAAAGCGAGGCATAAGAATGCCACCGCTCCTGAAAAACCTAGAAACCCTCTTTGAGTAACTAAAAATCTTATATTCATAACAAAAATTTGACCAACAGCAATCCAACCAATAAAGCAATGATAGTGCCAATAGTAAATAACTTAAAGTTCTTTTCGAACAACTGCTTGGCGTCTTCACCAAAATACCAAATCACGCCCGCTAACATCATAAATCGTCCGGTTCTACTAATAAGGGATGCCAACACAAACATTCCTAAATCTAACTGAGACGCCCCACTTGCAATCGTGACCAGTTTATAAGGGATGGGCGTTAATCCTTTTAAGGCAATAATCCAGAAACCATATTCGTGAAAATTGGCCTGGAATTTAGTAAAGGCTTGTTCCAATCCATAGGTATCAATAACCCATTGGCCCAACGTATTCATAAAATAATAGCCGATAGCATATCCCAATACCCCGCCCAGCACTGATGAAAGAGAACAAATGATTGCCAAAACAAACGCTTTAGCACGGTCCGCAATAATCATTGGAATAAGCATAAAATCCGGGGGCAAGGGAAAAAATGAGCTTTCAGCAAAGGAAACAGCTGCTAGAATATAGCGTGCTGACGGGCTGGTAGCATGGCGCATCAACCATTGGTAGAGTCTTGATTTATTTTGTGTATCCGTTACTGCTGTCATTTAAGCACCAAAAGAAAATAAAAAAATTTATAGTTTTCTATTGACTTATAACACAAAAATTCTCTATACCGTTAGATATATCTTATTGGTGCGCCCTTGTGGCGGAATTGGTAGACGCGGCAGACTCAAAATCTGTTGTATGTAGATACGTGGGAGTTCGAGTCTCCCCGAGGGCACCACATCCTCTCAGGTTTTATGAATTTTAAGCTTCTTAATCCAGACGAAATTCGTCAATATTGTGACTATTTTAGCCAATCAGGAACTTTGGCCATTGATACAGAGTTCTGTCGAACAAATAGCTATTGGCCCAAGCTCGCACTAATACAACTATCTGATGGTCAAGAAACCGTGCTCATTGACCCTTTAGAGGAAGGGGTAAATTTAGAACCTGTTCGCAATCTTTTAGCTCAAAAAGATATTGTTAAAATCTTTCATTCCTGTCGGCAAGACCTTGAAATCCTTTTAAAAGTTTTTGGCGAGATTCCTGAGAACATTTTTGACACTCAGCTCGCTTACAATTTCCTATATCCCACTGAAGAAATTAGTTTAGCAAGAATGTTAGAGGAGCAATTAAAGGTCAACCTAAATAAATCGAAACAGAACACCAATTGGATCCGGCGTCCGCTATCTGTTGCTCAATTAACTTATGCGGCCAATGATGTTATTTACCTTCCTGAAATGCATCAAAAGTTACTTACAAGCCTTGAAAGTTGCGGGCGTTACGAATGGCTTAGGGAAGAACAGCTTAACAATTTTGCAGCGCACAAACTTGCGCCGACCACAGATTATTGGCTACGGCTGGCAAAGCGCGGCAACCATCGATCACGCCAGCTTTATATTCTAAAAAAGATATGCGACTGGCGAGAAAAAGTTGCCCAAGAGCTCAATTACAATAGGAAACGTGTTTGCGCTGATGAAACAATACTGAAAATTGTTGAAACCAAATCGTTAGATCCTTCCATCATGCAAGAAATACCTCTTACCCATAGGAATAACTTTGATGGTCTGTGGGAGGAAATAATAGCTGCAACTGAGGAAGAGTGGCCGGCACGGTTAAAACGCAAGCCTCTCAATATAAAAGAGCAAGAATTATTAGAGCAGTTGCGAACATTGCTAGACAATGTCGCCTCTAACTTAAACGTTTCTCCTAAACTGATCGCGACTACTGAGGAATTGAAATCCTATGTTCGAGGGAATGGAGAGGTTCCCTTGCTCAAAGGATGGCGCTATGAAGTATTTGGCCGTCTTGCAGAAAACCTTTCTTAACTTTCCTCAAAGATCCCCACCTCTAGAAAAGTATTTTAGCAGAGCAAGGATAACCTTAACCACGCTTTGAGATCATTAAATCTTAAGGTGTCGTCACTTAAACTGACAAATTGCTTTCCGGAAGTGATATGCGCTTATTACTGAAAATTGTTGGCAAAGCAGACAAAAAACTATAACAGCACAAGATTACTGAAAGGCAAGGATTTTAACCATCCCAGAACCCCTACATGCGTTATCTTTAAAAACTTGTTCCGGCTTAAGATTACAGCCCTGCATTAGAGTGGGGGATGGATTAAATAAAGCCGCGTTAGAGGAATAATCTTCAAAATTGCTTTACTATTTCAAAAATTGTCTTGAAATAGGATCTCAAAGTGTGTAATTAATATTCTATCAAATCAGTCGGGAAGTAGCGCAGCCTGGTAGCGCGCCTGCTTTGGGAGCAGGATGTCGGAGGTTCAAATCCTCTCTTCCCGACCATTTGCTTTAAACGGCGAGGAGAGGGTCCATGCCATACGCACGTATATTTTCCCCATCAAAAACATCGATGCAACAAGGAAAATCTAAAACTGGATACTGGGTTTTAGAATACAATAATTGTGATGCTAAGTTTTATGATCCTATTATGGGGTGGACTGGCAGCAATTCAACGGAGCATCAAATCTCATTAAAATTTGAAACCCTGGAAGCAGCTCAAGAGTTTGCCCATAGTTTAAGTTTGAATGCGATTATTGAGTCGCAGCATACACGCAAAATTCAAAAACGTTCTTATGCTGATAATTTTAGGCATGATAAGCCTCGAGCATAAAGACTTTATAATAACCTATTAGCTCATTAATTTTCACAAGTGGATAGCTCTAATAAGGCTACTCGATAACCCCTTAACTAATTTATTAACGACGACCAACTGCGCCTCTACCGCGTCAGCCTGTTTTCTTTTATTGTCGATTTGAGGGTCTCCTTGCGTAATTGCTAAAAATTTAGGATGTATAGCACGGACAAGCAATAAGTAATCTTCATAGGTTCTAAGAGGAGGAAGCAGGACAACTTTTGCAACACAGGTGAGCGCGGCGAGAATTTCTGCCCTTTGAAGTTGAGTATGAATTGGAGGTGTCCCTTTATTTTGGGAAATGGCATTGTCACTTTCTAAAGCAACAATTACTTGCCCCAATTCAGCAGAGGACTTTAAAAAATCTAGATGACCGTAATGCAGAAGATCAAAGCACCCCCCAATTAAGACGCAATTTTCTAAAGGAAACGTTTTATCGAATGGGTAAGTAAGAATTTTAGGTTGCATTTTTGTACTGATCTTCGTAAGCATTAAAAAGACTATAACATTTTGAACTTAAGAGGAGAAGATTCGTTGCGCTTTGCAACTTTATGTATGTTATTAACTGTGGCGCATGCAGCCGTCGAAGGACAAGCGCCAAAATTCGAAAATATATCTATGGAAAAGGAGAAGAAAATGGTTACTCATTTAGTTATAACCGATGAAAAAGTGGGCGAGGGTGCAGAAGCAAAATCTGGCCAATTGGTAACCGTCCATTATACAGGCCGCTTAACAAATGGAGTAAAATTTGATTCTTCAGTTGATCGCGGCATTCCGTTTCAGTTCATGTTGGGTGTTGGTCAGGTCATTAAAGGATGGGATCAAGGAGTTTCTGGAATGAAAGTAGGCGGCAAGCGCAAATTAGTCATCCCTTCCGAAATGGCATATGGTAAACGGGGTGCTGGTTCTGTTATTCCGCCGGATGCAACATTAGAATTTGATGTAGAACTTCTCTCGGTAGAAGGTTAATCAATAAGAAGTGCTTTATTGCCAGTTTTAATTTGTAAGGAATAAAACTGGCAGTAATGTCGCTTGCTATCGTACAACCAGCTCACTAATTCCACTTGCAACCCTTCTTTGTATGCACCTCAAGTCAGCTTACTTTTTTCAAAGTGCCCCTTTTCAAAGTTAGGCTTAATTCAGATTAAAGCCTATTAAGCTCTCCTAAATAAAAATACGCTTAGCATGAATATGCCTCAATAGACCAGCAAGCATAAATTTTACATTTGGAAAAGCAAAACATAGAGTATTATTGTGGGGTTATTTGATTAACTCCACTCTGTTGTCCATTCTAATGTTCTGATTTCTAATTAAAGCAGCTCTCTTGCTTAGCTTTCAGTGTGATTCAGAAACTGCTAAAAATCATATGAGAACACTTACCCTTGCTCTCTTACAGCATTTACAGCTCAATAGAAAACCATTTAGTCGTAAAAAGTTCAATTTTCTTCTATATAATCTATAACAAAGGGCTCTAAATACAATTTACCGGAAATCCTCTTAAAATACTCCTACAATAAAAAATATTTATATTTACGGCTAACTTTTTTATTATAAAAATACACCAAAAATTATAATGTTATTTCTTACTAATGGAAAGAGGAGTATTAAATGAGATCCCCTTTATACTTAAGCTTATTGATATATCTCTGCAGCTTTAGTCTTGCCCAAGAGATGCTAGAATATAAATTTGAGCAAATGCTGCCGGAACAAGCAGAAGCGCTTAAGCATTATATCGACAGTAAACCCTTTGTTCCTTCGATTAATCTTGACGCGTTACGTGATAAAGCGGTAACGGCGCTATACAGTCAAGAAACCAGAAATTCTTCCCTTAATTTCTTGATTGCATTATCAATAATTACCCAGGATGGTCAAGCGATTATTGCCGCTGCTGACTTTCTTTATCATCAAGAGATGGAAGTAGAAAAATCTATATCGCTTTACAAATACGCTTTAATCTTAAAAGATAATCGGTCAATTTATCCATTAGCAAGGTTATACGGCGATCCTAGTTATTCGGGACAAGATCTAAGTTTATCCCACAAGTATTTCAAGCTGGGAGCTGAGCTAAATCTTAATAACTGTTTGTGCGCCTTAGCACAACATTATCTGGCTGGCACATATTCAAAGCCAGATCCACAAGCAGCGTTCCTATTACTGCAACAAAGTGCTCTTACTGGTTTTGCCCTCGCTGCAACTGAATTAGCAACACTATTAAATGATAAGACTCTCAATGGCCAACCTGATCCTGTGCATGCTTATGAAATTGTAGAAATGCATCGTACCAATGATAATAGAGCTGAACAAATAGCGAGAAATTTAGAGAGAAATTCTTTAGTGCAAGCATATAAAAACAAAGATTATCTTATAATTGCCAACGCTTACCGAGACGGTAAGAAACTGCCGTTAAATAAAGATAGAGCACAATACTTTTACCATAAAGCAGCCTCGCAGCAGAACCGACGTCCAAAAGGTCAACAAGCTCATGATTCTCATCTAATTAACAGCAGCAATCGAGGTCCATTTTCAGCAAAAGTAGCAACCATAAACAACATAATAAAGAACTTATTTTAATAATAATTTAACGTAATTGTTATAATCTGTAATTGTACTTTAGGCGAGGAAGCATGTCACGCTATACAATTGCAGATGTCTATGAGGTTTATCTTGATCAACCTCTCAAAGAATTCGAGACGGAGACTGTCCGCGCCTTTGCATGTAAAGATTTAAGACAGCCTGAACTTTCCTTGGTCTGTTTAAAAACCTCAGTATTCCCGCCCCCCAGAATCCAATTATTTGATAAATTTTTATCCCTTTCTAAAGCATTTCCGACAGCTTCCTTTATGACCTTGCAACATTATGGCAATGAGTATCTATCTTCGACGCGAGACTCAAAGTCAATGGTGCTGATTTATCAACGCCCTAATGGAAATCGGGTTATCTCTGACCTGCATCAACACTTTACGCCTTGGACTGAAGAAGAAATTATTGAAAGGCTGGTAAAGCCAGTTAATGATGGTTTAACGCTGCTAGGTCAGTATGGACTGGCGCATCAGTGCGTATTGCCAACTAATATGTATTTACCAGCCGGAGATAAATTACCCCGCATAAAACTTGGTGACTGTTTAGCTTCGCCGCCGGGGTTATATCAGCATCCTTTTTTCGAACCCATCGAATATGCAATGACGGAACCTATTGCTAAAGGCGAAGCGGCGCCAACAAATGATTTATTTGCGCTTGGGGCTACGGTTGCTTATCTTGCAAACGGAGGCTTTCCGACTGATATCGATTTTTCTAAGCTTGCGGCACAGCGTATTGAATTAGGCACATTAGCGGCATACGCCCCTAAAACCCAGCAAAGTGGACGCATTTATGAACTTTTAAGGGGCTTGCTGCAAGATAATAAAGAACATCGTTGGGGCCCAGCAGAAATAGGGCAATGGCTAACAGCAGGACGTCCTACAGCCGCAATATCGCCTCCTCCTCGACGAGCAAGTCGCCCTCTATCTTTCAATGGTAAAGAGGATGTTTACACTATCAATACTTTATTTGTTGAAATGGTTAATGCTCCTCTCAGTGCTTTAGAATTGATGAACAAGAATGTCTTACCGATGTGGTTAAAAAATGGCTTAAATGATAATCATCGCATGCACCAACTTGATGACCTTAATGCGTTACTTGTCCGTGACTCTACAGCAAATGAACGCTTAATGGGTGTTCTACAAATCTTATATCCAGGAAGCCCTTTATTTTGGCAAGGCAAGTTTTATGCCTTTAATGGGTTAGGTATGGTATTTTGTGATACGGTGCTGCGCAATGACAATTATGATTCTCTTACAGCATTATTATCTTCATCAATTCTTCCTTATTATATGAATACGGATAATGCTAAGGACCTTCTGAATAATGAGGAGTCTACAACTTTTAATTATGGTAAAGCTCTTTTATCCGCTAAAACATTCCTCAATTATGCAGGGGTTGGAGGCGGGGTAGAAAGAGCAATCTACCATATGTCACCATTTTTACCTTGCCTTAGTCCCATTGTAAGACAACAAAATGTATACTCTGTCCCTGAATTACTCCACGCTCTTGATGATATTGGTCACCGTACCAATAAGCCAGAATTACCAGTTGATAGGCATATTATCGCTTTCATATTTAGCAAAGAGACCGCTTTAAAGCAGTCAACATTAAATAATTTGTCATCGTCCTCACAACAAAAAAATGTGCGAGGGATTTTAAGGTTGCTAGCTGAGCTTCAGAACCGCACGCGAATAAAGCAATTAACAGGACTGTGTAAATGGTTTGGTGAGATTTCTGAACCGGTGGTAGAAAGCTTCAAAAATCAAAAATATAAATCCTTGCTACGGAGGAAATTGCAAACTGCTATTGAGAGCGGCAATCTGTCAGGGTTGATTAAATTACTAGATAACCATAAAGCCATAGAAAGTGATATTCAGGGCTTAAGAGCCGCTAATTTAGAGGTCAGTTTTATTGATAAAACTGTACAAACAATTTTAAAAACTGCAGCAACTCCTAAGCATTATTCCGAAACGATAGGACAGAACAACGCAATGATTATGGCAGCAGCTCTGTCATTTGCTGCATCGGGAATCTATATTTTTATAAAGGCAGCGCTATGAGTATTGATGCAGATAAGACCCCAGCCACCAAGAAGCCAGCTAACTTTAAAACGGGAATCTTTTTTCTTATAGTTAGCCTAATCTTTCTAATCTTCTTGCCTGGCTTATCTTTAGTGCTATTTATTGGATTATTACCGACACTAGGGGCCATCATCTCTGACCCTACAGAAACAAGAGCGCAAGCATTTTGTGTGGGCGTTTGCAATATAGCGGGATTGGCTCCTTCTGTTCATGAACTCTATAGCAGCAAATTTAGCATGAAGGCTGCTTACACTCTTATCCATAATGAAATTAATCTTTTAATTATTCTGTGTGCTGCTGCAATTGGTTGGGTAATCTTTTTTACTGTGCCGGTCATAACCACCGTCTTCTATAAATCGCGTGACCGCTCAACCTTGCAAAAGTTAGTCCGTCGATATGATGAACTAAAAGAGACATGGGGAGATGCGGTTGCGTCCTCCTCAGCAATTGAGAATCTTAGAAGTAAATCCAGTAAGTAAGAATATCTAGACCGTTTTATTGGCAGTTTAAAGTTCTTCTCTGTCAGGCTCATTTAAAGGTAAACAGATTCTTTACCTTACGCTTTAGCTTCTTCATCTTCTTAAGCATAAAGTTAGCAAATGTTATATTTTGGTTAATTCCAGCAATGTTCTATTAACCAATCGATCTAATGAGAATTTTTCTTTGCAATAAGCAACTTGCCTTATATTAGGTATATCATGAGAGGTGCCAATGATTTCTTGAATAGCCAAAGCTAATGCATCAGCATTCGCAGGAGCAACGACCACGCCAAAATCTTCAACGATTTGGCGGCAATCACCGACATCAGTTGTAATACAGGGGATTCCATGAGACATTGCTTCACATAAAGTATTACTATAACCTTCCCCGATTGAGCTTAAGCAATAAATATCAAAGGCACTATAACATGGATGGGACCTCTCAGAATGCCAGATAATATTGACTCTTTGCGACTTTGCATAATCTTTTAAGCTTTGCAAATAAGTGGGATCCCCATGGCCCCAGCATAGAAAGTAACAATTTGGATAGTGAGCCAGAACGCGGACTGCTGCTTCAATAAATGTTTTATGGTCTTTCATAGGATCATAGCGACCAACATGCCCAACAAGTATATCCTTATCATTTAAGCCTAGGGCAGATCGAAATTCTTGACGTTTGCTTGCCGAAAATTCATTCTCTTTGAGATCAAGCCCATTCGTAATAACAGCAACTTTGTTAAGTGTATAAGGGGCGTTTTTTAATAAGAGCTCCCGACCCGCATGCGAATTAGCAATAATCTTGACATTGAGGCGATATAGCTGCGTCTCAAGTTTGTGCAAAACTCTATCAAGTACACTATATTGAGTAAAATCCATAAAAGAAACCCGCAGACCACAGACGACCTTAAGAGGGGTAAACAGGGAGGTCAATGCAGCAATAATATTCTGTACAGTTAAAAAGCTGTAGAGAACATCTGCCTTAAAGGACTTAATAAAACGAACATAGGATAAAATAAAACCAATGAGGTCCCAGCGCGATTTCTTAGATAAATTTATAACAGTTAAACCACTAACATCGTACCAGGATGGAGTAGGGGGATACAGGGTCAATATAACAATTTGATGCCCCGCCTTTTGAAGTCCGCGAGCCAGATAAATAATTTGCCGTTCAGCCCCGCCGCGGCCTAAGGAGCGGCAAAATAAAATAATCTTCAATGGTTTAGCGGCCAATATGCTTTTGTCCTCTGGCCTGAGCTAATTTAACTTGAAAATGTCGTGCCTGAGCTCTTCGCTTCTTTTCTTCGGTGATGATATCATAACAATGGGGACAGCTAACACCTTCTTCATACTTTGGAGATAGCTTATCTTGTGGCGATACCGGAAATCGGCAAGAGCGACAGGAGTCGTATTCTCCAATTGCTAACCCATGTTTTACGCCAACTCTTTCATCAAAAACAAAACATTCTCCCTCCCATAAAGATTGCTCTTCCGGAATGTCCTCGAGATACTTTAAGATGCCACCTTTAAGATGATAAACTTCTGAAAATCCTTGTTCTAACATATAAGAGCTTGCTTTTTCACAGCGGATCCCTCCTGTGCAGAACATGGCGACTTTCTTGTGACGCGTGACATCACAATTTTCCTGCACAAACTTAGGAAATTGAGTAAAAGTCTGGGTATTAGGATTCATCGCCCCTTTAAATGACCCCATGGTGTATTCATAATCATTGCGGGTATCAATAACAATTACATCAGGATCTTGAATTAGATCATTCCACTCTTTAGCATCCACATAAGTTCCCACCTGTTTTGTAGGGCTAACCCCCGGCACACCCAGAGTTACAATTTCCTTCTTCAAGCGGACTTTCATACGATGGAAAGGCATTGTCTCCGCAAAGGATTCTTTATACTCAAGATTGTTAAGAAGAGGATGAGAGCGGATAAATGCCACTACTATATCAATTGCCTCACGAGAACCAGCAATGGTTCCATTAATCCCTTCGTCAGCGAGCAAGAGTGTGCCTTTAACACCATGCTGATCACAAAGCTCCTGCAGGGGCTTTTGTAAGTCCCTATAATCTGTTAACGCAGCAAATTGGTACAAAGCAGCAACAGTTAGCATCGATGTCTCTTTAATTATATAATTTTACTTATCAACAATTTAATCAATCATCCTTCGATTTGCAATCATCAATTCTTGCATTTAGCAGACGATTTGCCACAATTTCTTGAGGCTTTAGACCTGTTGCCTTCTTAAGAAGGGCAGTCTGCAGTTCCACCTCTTTACTTTGGGAAGTAAGATCCGTCTGTTGTAAGCAAATCTCAAGAGACTGAGCTAAATTTTCGGGAGTGCAGAGATCTTGAAGAAATTCAGGAATTAGCTCCTTGTTGGCCATAATATTAAGAACGGTGATATATTTAACTTTTGCAAAACACTTAGCTAAGAAATAGGTGACCGCTGAAGTTTTATATCCAATAACGCAGGGGATTTTATTAAGGGCTAACTCTAAAGCCACCGTTCCGCTGGCTGCTAACGCTACTCTGGCTTGGCTGAAACAAGCAAATCGATCTTGGCAATCTGTAATAAGAGTCACATGAGCATTAAGTCGTTGATTGATCGCCTCAATGGTAGTAACGAGATGAGGAAGCGTCGGCACCACAATTTGTAAGTCAGGGTAGGTCTGACGGGCGATTTCAGATGCTTTGATAAAAACCTCATACAGTTTATCAATTTCCTGAAGGCGGCTGCCGGGTAATATCATTAAGATTGGCGCATCATTTAAGCGATAACGGTGACGAAAACTAGGATCGGGAGCAGGCAGACGAAAAGCTGCAGGATGACCGACAAACTCTGCCCTTATATTATAAGGTTCAAAGTAGGCTGGCTCGAAAGGAAAAATGCAATAAACCTCATCATAAAAACAAGCTAATTCTTTAGCCCGACCCTTTTTCCATGCCCATACTGATGGAGAAACATAATGGCAGAGCCGTCCTTTAAAGCCGCGTTGCCGCAACTGCTCTGCTAGACGCACATGAAAACTATAAGCATCCACTGTTAGCACCACAGAAGGATTTTCTTTCAGAATTTTGTCTACGGTCTCAAAAAGACGCTTTCTAATATTCAAATAACGCGGCACAACCTCTAAGAATCCCATAACACTAAGTTCTTCCATGGGAAAAAGACTTTTAAGGCCTCTTTTTTGCATCTCCACCCCACCAATCCCTAAATAAACAGTGTTGGAGGGAAGATAGTCCATCACTTCTCCTGCGATAATATCGCCCGATGGTTCAGCCGCTGAAATGAAGATTTTCACAATGCACCCGAATTTCTTTGTTTTCTTGCCATCATAACGGTATTTTCATTTTATAAAAAGCCTTTGTCTGCATTTATATCTATTTGTTTGCATTTTTCTCTTTCATCTTTTTGATATTTGCTTGATAATCGTCAAGAAATAACAAAGTATTTGATGACGCCAAAATGTAACTTTAACAAAGGTTCTTGCATTAGCGATTATTTTAATGAGTTTACTGTATGAGTTTTTCTGAAATCGGGCTAACATCTGAGTTAGCTGAAACTGTAGCAAAGCTAGGATATGATTGTCCTACCCCAATCCAAAATACGGCTATTCCCTTAGCACTACAAGGTAAAGATATTTTAGCCTGCGCCCAGACGGGAACAGGAAAAACAGCTGCTTTTCTTTTACCGACCATCGAAATTATAAAGCATTCACGATCACGACATCGTCTGCCTTCTGCGGTGATCTTAGCTCCCACGCGTGAGCTGGCCACCCAAGTCTATGACAACTTCTTAAGCTATACTGCTGGAACAAATCTTAAAGCGATTTCAGTTGTTGGTGGTGAAATTATATCAATTCAGGAGCGGATCCTAAAAAAGGGTGTAGATATTTTAATCGCCACTCCCGGGCGTTTAATTGATTTATTTGAAAGAGGAAAGTTGATTCTCACCAATGTTAAAGTTGTGGTTATTGATGAAGCAGACCGCATGCTGGACATGGGCTTTATGCCTGAGGTAGATAAAATCTTCTCCTTTCTGCCAAGATTACGCCAAACATTAATGTTTAGTGCGACCATCTCGCCGGAAATTAAGAGGATCTCCCAGTCTTATCAAATATTGCCTTGCGAGATCAAAATATCTCGTTCTGCTAAAACTGCTGAAACCATAGAACAATCGGTTTTCTATGTGGAAGAGATGCAAAAACGGGTTGCCTTACGCAAGGTCTTAAGAAGTCATCCATCCGTAGAGCCAACAGTTATCTTCTGTAATAAAAAGAAAGATGTGGATATTCTGGCTAAGTCTTTGCAACGGCATGGCTTTTCCGCCCAAGCTCTGCATGGCGATATGGATCAGCGCTCACGCAATGAAACCTTAGAAAATTTCCGTAAAGGAAATTATCGCATCCTCGTCACCACTGATGTGGCCGCCCGCGGTATAGATGTTTCGGGTATTACCCTCGTGATAAATTTTGATGTCCCAGTGCATGAAGAAGATTACGTCCATCGTATTGGACGCACGGGCCGAGCAGGCAAAAATGGCGTAGCCATTATGTTTGTTACCAAGGGTGAAACTAAAAAGCTTAAACGTATTGAAAGTTTAATTAAGCAGGATATTAAGGAAATTCAGATCGATTTGAATGAGATTATGGAAGAAGAGGAGCCTACCGAGAAAGTTGTCGGTTTTGGTAAAATTATTCCACCATTTATGCTGATTGATCCTTTAAAATTTCTAGCACAAAGATCACTGATAAAAGCTTAATTATCGTGGCTAGTTAAGTCTTGTCTAAGCTGCACAATAGAATGCAGCTTAGGAGACGAGGGTTTATTGCAAGCTGAAACAGCATGTGGAAACGCCATGCTTTTTAACCAATCTTTCTTTACCTAACTTGCAGTCGATAAGAGGGATAAATTCTTGCTGAGAAAAATCGCGCGGAATATAATTGGCATCCAGACGGTCATTAGCGAGATATTTGAACTCCATTAAAATATGGGCCGCTTCTTCCGAACAGAAAACGGAACTAAGTTTCTCTTCTTTATTTTCTCTAAAAACAGCTAAAACCAAGTCTTCCAGATCCTTTTCATAGGGGGTCCCCAATCGTTTATACACAAACTGCTGAATGGCATGGGCATCATTGCGACTGGAATCGCTAAATCTGAATTTGCGTGTAGCAATCTGTCCGGGATACCTGCTTACCACATCTTTCCACTTATGGATCTGCACTTGGGGAGGAATCTTCTTCAATAGTTGCGAAAGTGAGCCGTTGGATTCATAGCAATACCGTTGCTTGTTTTCGTCAATCAGGACTACGGCAACATGTGACCACTTACTAGCTGTTCCTAACTTAATACCATAAGCAAAGGGATCTGTACCAGAAAAGAGGCCTATTCCCCACAATTTTAAGCCTTTTCCCTCAATCATCTCTTTCTGTTTTTGTACAAATTCAGCTTGTGCTTTGCTGGGTTCGGCGAGATTTTCTATCTGAAATCTGACATGCTTATTAATGATATCCTTTTCCCGCAGCACATCAAATGCCCATAAGTTATTTATCAGCAGAATAGTAACCAATGCTATGATTTTCATGAGTATTCTCCTCTTGTTACAAGAGAATAATAAAGGTTTTATTATTAAATTAATGTGAATCTGTAATGTATATTTTTAAATAAAAACTTTAAGGCCTATTGTTATTGAAGCTGTCTGGCTTAGCATTAAGCTTTAATTTTTTTATATACTCTTACAGATAGAACATGGCTTGATTTATTTGCCAGCCATCCCTATACTGTAAGATGCAAGTAATTGCATAAACTAAAATAGAAAGGGGTTGATTTTAGTGGAAGTTACAGTCCGTGATAATAACGTGGATCAAGCTTTGCGGGTTCTTAAAAAGAAGCTGCAACGTGAAGGTATTTATCGTGAGATGAAGATGCGCCGTCACAATGAAAAGCCATCCATCAAAAGAGCACGCGAAAAGGCTGAAGCTGTCCGTCGTTTCCGCAAATTAATGCGTAAGCGCCTGGAACGCGAAGGCTATTAATTCTTAAGCTTTCAGTAGAATTAACAAACAGGGAACCGTAAAGGTACCCTGTTTAATTTTAATCTTCATAATAATAGTAAGGGCGTGCAGGACGATTGTCGTAATAACGGTAATCCTGACGCGGTGGTGCATAATAGGCAGGCGCATAATAGTCCGCATTGCGGGGCACTGCCTGCTGCTGATCACTTTGATCCATAGACCTCCCAATCTCTGAGCCAGCAAGCGCTCCAACAACGCCTCCAACTCCTGCGCCTACAAGACGGCCAGAGCCCTTACCAAACTGAGATCCTAGTAAAGCTCCTGTCGCTCCGCCTAAAAGTGTTCCAGCTTGTTGCTTGTTGAAACCTCCGCCCTGATTAGTAGCACATCCTGAAAGCAGGACAATTGCTAGAAGCGAAGTTGTTGCAATTTTTGACATATATTCCTCCCTACAGCAGTCATAAGAGAAAATAGGCCAAAAAAGTTAAATAACAATTAGCGCTCACTTAAAAAAAGAAAAGACGTTACCTTGCAAGGAACCAGGAGGGGAAGAATCTAAAAGCAAGACAATAAAAGATCCTTGGGGTGATATACCTTCCTACCGCTTTTAAACCTTAAAGAAGTAGGCTGGGAGATAATGTGAAGGGAATCTTATTTTAGAGAAATGAACAAATGGATGAGTTAAAGGCCTAAAGGAGAGTCGGAAAGAAATGAAACACTCTAACAGCATATCCTTCCCCCCCTATGAAGCCGCTCATGATCTAACTGACATCCCTTTACTGCTGAGGACAGTTCACTGGTTTTATAGCAACTTCTTCCACTCTACCTGTACCATTAATTTGCTCTATAGCTTGCTCAGCCTGAATCAACACATCTTTAACAGTATTATTCTCTATGCTTTTAATCAGATT
Organism: Candidatus Odyssella thessalonicensis L13; assembly: GCF_000190415.1. Classification (GTDB taxonomy): domain Bacteria; phylum Pseudomonadota; class Alphaproteobacteria; order Paracaedibacterales; family Paracaedibacteraceae; genus Paracaedibacter; species Paracaedibacter thessalonicensis. Next base: position 281,852 of record NZ_AEWF01000001.1, on the reverse strand, counting down.
TAGCGCTTCTGGAACGCTATAAACACGTTTTCCATGATGGAACGCTATGTATTTAAACCGAGCTTCTATTAAATCCGTCTGTGCTTTGTTTAATTTGTTAATAAGTTCACTATAAACAACAATAGAAAATTCACTGCAACTTTTAAGGTAAGCGTTTAATTCTAGGTTAGCCCCCATAACGGCTAAGGAAGCCTGGTCGGTAGTATGAATATAGTCTAACCCTTCCTCTGTAATTGTAGCCAGTGGGCTTTCTAGATGTTTTACTGTTTGAGGTGTTTTGGAGGAATTGTCAGGATTTTTAGTATCTTCGAGGTCGGAAGCCGCCACAAAGCTTGACCCCACAGTTAATGCTGCCACCCCCAGTTTAATTTTCAATAAAAGTTCCATAAACCTATTATTCCTTTCCATTAAATATTCTAGTGTAGACGCGTCGATTTTCACTGAAGCAGAGAAGGCGGGTCAATGGAGAAAGCTTTCTAATTTTTTGCTAGAATTAACAGTTTGCGAGGGTATTAAAAGCTTAGAATAGAAACCTCACCTTACTCTAAGGGAACAGAATTCGAAGAATAGGGCCATTAATCATCTCCCAATAAGAGACATAACGAACCTTTGACTTTACGAATGAGGAAGTTTTTTTAGAAGTGGCTGCTTTCATTTGGTAAAAAGCAGCCATACTCTTTCTGATTTTATTCCTAAGATAATTCTGAGGGGCGCTAACCTTTTGATGATTCTGCTTCAACACGAATTATTACCGGAGCAACTTTAGATTCAATTATATTCCGATAAATCCTTTTAATTTCAGCTACTTCGCAAATCTTACGGTTAGTCTTATGCGCTAATAACAGTGTTCTTTTATACTCAATTCCTAAAACTTGCATTTTCGCTTGGTGCTGAACATTTACCAGTTCACAGTAAGTACCAAACGAAAAAGGATTTGTCTTGGAGTAGGCCGCTAAATCTGCAGAGGCATTGAAAAGAGCTTGTTTAGCTTCATCAGCATGTTGGGCAAGTTTTAATACTTCCTCCTGATCTGCTTTTGAAAGAGGAGGGGGGCATAGTTGTTTGCGGCAAGCCTCTGTCTGTTCCAGGCCTCCTATCATCTTGCTCATAACCTTGGCTAGGAATACTCACTACCCCATCCATGACCAGGCAGATAATACAGCGTCTTAATTTTACGTCCATAAATAATACCATAACATCACCCTCTTTTATAAGTGTTATAAATTACTCAAAATCATTCTCAGTTTAAGAAATCTTGAGTACGGGAAAACTGCGCAATTTTTAGCAATAAATAAAAGGCACACTTTTAAATTTGTACATTTCTTTAATGCCCTAAAAACTATCACGGATTAATAGTTAAGATGGTTATGATTTAAATTAGGAAATGAGTTACATAATTCATTTAAATGTTTATTGTAGCACGATGAAGAACAGAAAACTTAAGTGTTGATTTTATTAAGCCAGTCACTGGGTGACATAGCAAGAAGATCCTCAATCGTTTTCCCAATTCTTGCTAAAACATTACTGAGCCATTCTTCGTCGTCTTTATGAAAATTGCCCAAGACATAACCACTAACAGCATCTTTAAAGCCAGGATGGCCAATGCCCATGCGGATACGCCAATAATCTTGCCCCATACATTGATCAATACTCTTAAGACCGTTATGCCCACCGGCACCGCCACCGCGTTTAATTTTTAATCGGCCCGGCTGCAGATCAAGATCATCATGAAATACATAGATGTTAGCAAGGGGAATTTTGTAAAACTTAGCTGTTTCAGCAACCGATCGACCAGACAAATTCATGTAGGTTTGTGGTTTTAGAAGGATAACTTTTGATCCCGCGATCCGACCTTCACTGAGAAGCCCTGAAAACTTTGATTTGAAATTAGGAAATTGCTGCATATCAGCAATAATATCGATCGCCATAAAACCGATATTGTGTCTGTTTAGAGAATACTGAGCCCCAGGATTCCCTAAACCAACAAGTAGATAAGTTGCAGAGTCCACAGCTATATTTATTCTGCGGAACCTTCATCAGATTTTGTGCCAGCAGGGGCAACAATAGATACAAGCGTATTATCGCGCTCTGGATGAGCGGCAACAACACCAGCTGGAAGCTGAATATCGGTTAAATGAACGGCTTGACCTGCATCAATTTTAGCCAGATCAACAACTATTTCAGAGGGAATTGAGTCTGCTGGACAAATAACTTCTAATGTATGGTGAACGATATTAACCATACCGCCTTTTTTAACCCCAGGGGCTTTATCGTCATTAATGACGTGCACTGGAATGTTAACATGGATTTTTGAATCCTTTGAAACTCGCATAAAATCAATATGGAGGGGAGCATCACTAACTGGGTGAAGCTGAACATCCTTTACGAGAACGTGTTCTGTGTTACCGTTGACAGAAAGGGCGAATAAACGGCTAAAAAAACCAGGCTTATACAATTCTTTCGCAATTGAACGTGGATCAATTGAAATAAACTTATTTTCTTTATTGTGCCCATAAACAACACCCGGCACCAGGCCGTCGCGTCGAGTAGCACGTGCTCCGCCGGTTCCGAGGGCTTCGCGTGGTTGAGCTTCGATAGTTACAACAGAACTCATTGACATAGTCTCCATTATGGAATAAACAATAACCTTGCCCGATTTATACTATCTTTTAACATTAATTGCAATTGATAATATTCGGGACAAAGCGAATCTTTGATACTTTTAGATCAAGATACACTAATCCGAACCTAAGCTGCAAATATTTTTTAGGTTTAATAGAGATTTACACAAAGATTATATAAAACCTTTGGTATTGCCTAGGTGATATGTCATACTTAAAGAGATAATTTTATATGAAGGTGGCTATGGTTCTGTGGACGTCTAGAGAGATAGAGGAAATTTATAATTGTCGGCTGACACCGGGGCTTGAAATTACAGGAATTTCAATAGATTCGCGAACACTACAGCCTGGTGATCTATTTTTTGCTTTGCAAACGAATCAAGACGACGGGCATAAATATGTTCAGGATGCCGCCGCAAAAGGGGCGGCTGCAGTGGTGGTAAGCCAGCAAATTCCTGGCTGCTCGTGCCCTCAGATTATTACTGATTGCACTTTCAAAGCATTACAAGAACTGGGAAGATATGGCCGTTTACGGTCTAAAGCCAAGATTATTGCGATTACAGGAAGTGTGGGTAAGACTACTACAAAAGAAGTCCTGCGTCATACATTAGCTGCTTTCGGTGAAGTTTCTGCCTCAGTTGCCAGCTATAATAATCATTGGGGAGTTCCTTTAAGCCTGGCTCGCTTACCACGCCAAGCTAAATTTGGCATCTTTGAAATTGGCATGAATAATCCCGGTGAGATTACCCCTCTTTCTGAAATGGTTAAGCCACATCTGGCGATTGTAACAGCGATCGCCCCTGCACATATTGGTCAAATGGGATCATTGGAAAATATTGCTAAAGAAAAAGCCTGTATTTTTGATGGGTTATCTGCAGAAGGGGTGGCCATTCTCCCCGCAGATACTGAATTTATGCCTTATCTCAAAACTAAAGCGTGCCAATCTTATCCGGATCAGATCGTGACAGTGGGGGAGGCCGCAACAGCCGATATCCGTCTCATAGATTATCATACCGACGAATTTACTGCCACCATTACCTTTGCAATTGGCGGCCGAGAAAAGCAGTTTTTCCACTATCCATTGATTGGTCGCCATTTGGCTCATGCAGCCTTGATTGCAATCGCTACAGCCAAAGCGTTAAAATTGGATATTAAGAAAGTCCTAAAGCAGTTAGCGACTGTTCCTGCCATTCAAGGGCGCGGCAAGATCTACTCAGTAAACCTAAAAGGTCAGCCTATTAAACTGGTAGATGATTCATATAATGCAAATTTGCATTCCACTCTTGCAGCCATAAATACTTTAAATAGCCTTATCCCTCAAGGAGATGGCAGAAAAGTTGCAATTCTAGGAGAAATGTTAGAGTTGGGGAGCTATGCTATCGACCACCATCAACAAGTTGCCAAGGCTTGCGTTGATAAGAATATAGATAAAGTATATTTTTGTGGCGGCATGGCAATGAAGCAAGCATTTGACTCATTACCAGAGGCCCATAAAGGTAATTTTGTTGCGACTGCACACGAATTAATTGAGCCTATTATAAATGAGCTAAGAGCGAATGATATCGTTTTAGTCAAAGGTTCAAAGGGTAGTAAAGTAAGCCTAGTCGCAGAAGCATTAATAGCAGCTAACAAACATGAGGGGTAAATTATGCTTTTCCATTTACTACCTGGATTATCCACTCAGGTAGGATTTTTTAATGTTTTTAAATACTTAACCTTTCGAACAGGCGGGGCCATTTTAACTGCCCTCATCATCAGCTTTATTTTTGGATCCCCTTTCATTAGATGGCTAAAGTCCGTGCAAAAGAACGGACAGCCCATACGGGAAGATGGGCCTGAAACTCATCTGTTAACCAAGAAGGGAACGCCGACAATGGGAGGGGTACTCATCTTAATATCGATTACCCTGACAACTCTACTCTGGGGAAATCTTACCAATCTATATTTATGGGTAGTTTTATCAATTACCTTAGGATTTGGCTTAATCGGAGCCTATGATGATTATTTAAAATTAACCAAGCAAAGCTCCAAAGGATTATCAGGAAAAAATAAATTGTTGCTCCAAGGTCTGATGACATTGGCTGCCACATATTTAATTATTAACCAAAGTAAACCTGAATTTGCCACCAGCTTGGCTTTCCCTTTCTTTAAAGATTACCTTCTTGATTTAGGGCTGTTTTTCTATGTTTTCAGTTTCTTTGTAATTGTTGGCGCCTCTAATGCTGTTAATCTTACCGATGGACTGGATGGTTTAGCTATTGTCCCAGTGGTTCTAGTATGCTCATGCTTTGCTTTAATTTCCTATTTAGTAGGAAACTCTGTCTTTGCTAACTACCTGCAAATTCATCATGTTCCAGACGTGGGAGAACTTTCCATTTTCTGTGGTTCAGTAATTGGTGCAGGTTTAGGATTTCTCTGGTACAATGCTCCTCCAGCAAAAGTCTTTATGGGGGACACAGGTTCTCTTGCGGCAGGTGGAGCTTTGGGGACTATTTCGGTCATAACGAAACATGAAATTGTTCTCGCGATTATCGGTGGATTATTTGTTATAGAAGCTATATCAGTGATCCTACAGGTTGGCTATTACAAGCTTACCAAACGCCGTATATTTTTAATGGCTCCCATCCATCATCATTTTGAAAAAAAGGGATGGGCTGAGGCGACAATTGTGATCCGATTCTGGATTATTGCCACAATATTAGCTTTAATTGGGCTATCCACTTTAAAATTAAGATAATTTATTTTGGTAACTAACTCTTAACCTATTTTATCTAAGCTAAGATATGGAAAAAAATATGTTAAGAGGCTACCATGGTTGTAAAAATACTTCTACACGCCACCCTTTCAAGCATTCTTACGTTTGCAGTTGAGGAGAGCAGTTCGCTTCCGTCAGGAACCGGAGAAGGTAATGCTACCAATGTGACCGGCGAGTTTCTTTTTGGTCCGGACATAAAGCACGACGTGGTGGTGGCAAGGAGCGGAGAGAGTGTAAGCGCCCATTCAGGTGTTAACTTGGCCGAGAGTGGGTTAGGTAGCGGTGATAATGGCGCTAGTGCGGCAGAAGATAATGCCGAATTGTACGATAAGAAAAGGGTACCAAAGCTTATCAAATCAAAAGAGCAGAACGTTAATCCCTACCATTGGTGGACTCATGCGAATGCGCGTCAATCTCTTCATTTTATGTCAAGTTTTAATCCTTCTTAATTTATGCAATTAATTCGTGTACACTCTAGAAAACTAATTCAGGAAGAGTGTTCACGTGTTGCCTCAGAAAATCAATGATCCTTTTGCTCTCGATAATTTGAATCCTCCGCAACGTCGGGCCATTGAAACTACTGAAGGGCCTGTCCTTGTCCTGGCGGGCGCTGGAACGGGTAAAACCCGAGTCTTAACTACCCGATTAGCGCATATAATTGAGCAAGGGCTAGCGCATCCTAATCAAATCTTAGCTGTTACTTTTACCAACAAAGCAGCAGCAGAAATGCGAGAACGTGTGGCGGCCTTAGTTCAGCGCCCAACTGAAGGATTCTGGCTAGGAACATTCCATTCTTTAGCTGTGCGTATCCTGCGCCGTCATGCAGAAGCAGTAGGGCTAACCAGCGATTTTACAATTTTGGATACTGATGATCAGCAACGCTTGCTTAAGCAAATCTTGCAAGCTCAGGGAATTGATGACAAGAAAAACCCGCCTAAAATGGTAGCCGCTTTGATTAGTAAGTGGAAAGATAGAGGTCTTGTTCCAAATAAAGTTAGTTATTCTGAAGGTCGCAGTAGCAAGTTCTTGCTATCTGTATACCAGGAATATCAAGAGCGTCTACGCATTTTGAATGCTGTCGATTTCGGCGACCTCCTTCTTCATAATTTAACCATCTTCCATTCTCATCCCGATATCCTAGCCAATTACCAGCAGCAGTTTCGCTATATTCTGGTGGACGAGTATCAGGATACCAATATTTCACAATACTTATGGTTGCGGTTACTCGCTATGGGGCATGGAAATATTTGTTGTGTGGGAGATGACGATCAGTCAATTTACGCCTGGCGAGGAGCTGAGGTTGGCAACATTTTACGCTTTGAAGAGGATTTTCCCGGGGCGACCGTCATTCGTCTCGAACAAAATTATCGCTCTACTCCCCACATTTTAGGAGCTGCTTCAGGCTTAATTAGTAACAATTCTGGCCGTTTTGATAAAACACTGTGGACAGATATTGATCAAGGCGAAAGGGTGATAGTGCGCGGCACCTATGACAGCTTGCAAGAAGCTTATTTTATCGGTGATGAAATTGAAGATCGCCAGCGCCGAGGCCAAGCTCTTTCTCAGATGGCAATTCTGGTGCGCGCCGGTTATCAGACGCGTGAATTTGAAGACCGACTATTAGTTATGGGTATCCCTTACCGCGTTATTGGAGGCCAAAAATTCTATGAACGTATGGAAATCCGCGATGCCCTAGCTTACTTGCGGCTAATTGTCCAGCCAAATGATGGTCTTGCTTTTGAACGGATCATTAACACGCCACGCCGTGGCGTCGGGGCGAGCACCTTACAATTAATTCATCGCGAGTCCCGAGCCGCAGGGCTGCCCTTGTTGCAGACAACCAGAGGCTTGCTAGACGAAGAAATGATTAAAGGCACAGCTCGCAACGCGCTGCGTGATTTCTTAAAGCAGATTGATATCTGGCGCGATCGGCTCGCCGATCTTGATCCTGGAGAATTTACTCAAATGATTCTCGATGAATCCGGGTATACACAGATGTGGCGCTTGGATAAATCAGCAGACTCACCTGGACGTCTTGAAAACTTAAAAGAGTTGATTAATGCCATCAAAGAATTTGACACTATACAAGCATTCCTAGAACACGTAAGCTTAGTCATGGATACGACCTCTAGCCTTAATAGTGATATGGTTAATCTGATGACACTTCATGCCGCCAAAGGACTAGAATTTGAAACTGTTTTCCTGCCCGGCTGGGAGGAATCCATCTTTCCTAACACCCGTGCCATGGATGACAATGGTCTTGAAGGCTTAGAAGAAGAACGGCGCCTTGCTTATGTAGGCATAACGCGCGCCCGCCGCGAAGCAATTATTACTTATGCTCACAATAGAAAAACCTTCCAGGGATGGCAATATTCTACACCTTCGCGTTTCATCGCTGAGCTTCCTAAAGACCACGTCCGCATCATTCAAGCAAGTGGCGCTGAAGCTTTACATGGAACAAAGACGCTATCCGGCAATCGGCCACCTCATAGTTCCTATTCCAAAGCTGGCATCTTTGATGCTGAATTTTCTGTCGAACCGACCCATACCTTTAAAAAGGGAGGGCGCGTTTTCCATTTAAAGTTTGGTTATGGAATTGTCCAAGATATTGATATGGACAATATCAGAGTTAATTTTGAAACCGCTGGTGTTAAAACTGTTGTTGCTGATTATTTGGAGCATGCCTGATGACCCATCGTCTTTTTATTATAAAACTGCACTACATTGTTCCGATTGAACAAGTAGACTTATTTATTATTCCACACCGCGAACATTTAGATGCCTATTACCAATCTGGCCATTTTCTAGCTTCAGGTCCCCAGATTCCTCGAACAGGAGGTATTATTATAGCCAAAGCTAAAGACAGAGCTGAAATAGAGCAGATTATGAATCGCGATCCTTTTAGCATTGAAAAAATCGCAAAATATGAAATCATAGAATTTGAGGCTATCAAGTCCTCAAAGATTTTAGAGCAGTTTTGGGATCAATAAGAAGAGAGGAGATAACATGGCAATTTCAATCGGAGATAAGATACCAAATGTCCAGCTGAAGGCGCTAATTAATGGTGACGTCAAAGAGATTTCTACTCAAGAGCTATTGAAGGATGGTAAAACTGTAATCTTTGCTGTACCAGGCGCCTTTACCGCAACCTGTTCAAATGATCACTTACCTGGCTATGTTAAGCAACTGGATGCCATAAAATCCAAAGGAGTTAACCAGGTTATTTGTTTAGCAGTTAATGATATCGCCGTGTTAAAAGCCTGGGCTGAAAGTAACAATGCCACAGCTATCACCTTTCTAGCGGATGGCAATGCCGAACTAACTAAGTTAATGGGCCTGGATATTGATTTATCAGCCGTTGGCATGGGCGTTAGATCTAAACGCTATACCATGATGATTGAAAGGGGAAGTGTCGCTAAATTGCAAATTGAAGACTCGCCTGGGGTTTGCCAAGTCTCAAGTGCTCAAAGTTTACTGCAATTGTTATAAGGTATCTTTCTAATTCTAGGCCAGTAAAACTTATATAACTTATATTTTTTGCGCGCCTAGCAAGGAAAATTTCTCTGCATGGATACTCTTCAGGAATCTAAAAATAATTTCTTAACCAAGCGGCAATACCTTCAATCAGCTCCCCATCCATTAATGCTGGAGCACAAAGTATATAGAAAACTCATCCGAACATACATCTTCCCGCTCACACACTTCCTTAGACCTGCTGCGGCTTAGAAATCTTTCTTTAAGCGCTTATCTAACACGAACCAATCCGACAATAATTTCCCAGATAAACCATAAATCTTTTTGCTTGATCTTATAAATCTCGACACTTTTTTAAGATCATAGTTTAAGGAAAATATATCCACTGCATCTCATAATCCCTATAATTTGATCCGATAAGCCAACTGTGCTGTGATGCTCATACCGAAAGGAAATAATAGCTGGCGAAAGACATTATGAGTTTTTTTAAGGATTATAAACATATCTATACGACTTAAATATTGATTTATTCGGTTAAGCATGTGACTTCTTGTACTGGCCTTTGGGTATGCTTTGTAAAGGTGACAGATTTTTTAAATTATCGCTATTTTATTAAGACAGATGAGTTGTATGACCGTCAAAGGATACTGCCTTCATATGCTACCGATTAAGAAAGCCAAGAGGGTTACCCTCCCAAAAGATTTAATATTGCTTCTTTAGCCATTCAACAATTGTTCTAATTTGTTCTTCATCCATTAATGCTGGAGCATGGGCCACATCAGCAAACTCCACCGAACTCACATGTTCCCGTTCGCACATTTTCTCAAGTGTCTCGCGGCTTAGCACTTCAGAATCTGCGCCTCGGATAACTAAGATAGGGGCAGTAATAGTGTCCCAAATATACCATAAATCTGCTTCTTTGACCTCAAAACTATCAACAATTTTAGGATCATAACTTAAACAAAATTCACCTGTCGCATTTTCATGAAAACCATAATCGGTCAAATGATCCAACTGCTCTGCGGTGATTTTCCCGAACGGTAATAACAGTTGACGCAGGAAATTACGAGCCGTTGCCCGCGTTTTAAAGGTAGGCATAAGGCTTAAATATTGTTTTATTCGAGTAAGAGGAGGAGCAGGGATAAAGGGCCCCACATCATTGATGACAAGATTACGGATGGGTGATTTATCAAAACTAGCAAGCGCCATACCAATAATGCCACCCATGGAGGTGCCAATCCAATCCACGTGAGGAACATCCAACCGAGCAATAAGCTGAATAAGCTGCTGCATATGGTTCTGGATATTATAATCACCTGTGTTTGGCAGCCAGTCACTTATCCCACGGCCCGGTAAATCAGGACAAACCACTCGATAGCCCGCCCCCACTAAAGACTTAGCTAAGTAATCAAAGTCTCGCCCGTTACGCGAAAAACCGTGCACACACAGCGCAACTTTCTCGGATGTCTTATTTCCCCACTCAGCATAATGAATTTCATGGAAACCTGTACTTGCAAGACATTGCATTTTTTTCAGGTGGGGCAATAGACTACTCATAATAAATCCGCTTTTTTAGTAACAATTTATCAATAGAAACCATATTATAATTCTATGACATTAAACACATTTTGACTACTTAAGATGAATATTAACGAAATCCTAACAGCATCAAAAAAGATGCAGGGTATTCTCTATCGAACCCCCACGATTCCCGTACCCTGGTTAAGCGAAAAGATTAACGGCAAAGTATATTTTAAACTCGAAAACTTACAACATACCTCCTCATTTAAGCCGCGCGGTGCATTAATTAAAATGCTAAAGCTGACAGACCAGCAAAAAGCAAAAGGCGTGGTAGCCATGTCTGCTGGTAACCATGCCCAAGGGGTTGCTTTCCATGCGCAACGCATGAATATTCCAGCAATTATTGTCATGCCTGAAACCACTCCCGCTGCAAAAATTGAACGCACCAGAAAGTATGGAGCCACTGTTATTTTATCAGGACAAAATTTAGCAGAATCGGAAATAGCGGCGCGAGATCTGGTTAAACAGGGTCTAACTTTAATCCATCCTTATGATGACGAAGATATTATTACCGGGCAGGGGACAGTGGCATTGGAAATGTTAGAAGATGCTCCTGACATTGACACCCTGATTATTCCCGTGGGCGGAGGCGGACTGGCGGCAGGATGCTCGTTGACGGCAAAGGCTTTAAAGCCGCAAATTAAGATCTACGGTGTTCAATCAACGGCCTGCCCGGCGATGATTCAAGCCCTTTACCCTGAACGCTGGTTTATGCCGCCTGAGACCAATAGTTTACCTATGGCTGAAGGTATTGCCGTCAAAAACCCTGGCCGGCTGACAGCTGATATATTGAAGACCCATTTAAATGACATCCTAGCAGTGAATGACACAGAAATAGAAGATGCAATTGACGCCCTTGCCATGTCCGGAAAAATTGTGGCAGAAGGGGCCGGGGCTGCCGGCGTTGCAGCCTTAATGAAAAACGTTGAACACTTTTATGGAAAAAGCATCGGAATTATTATTTGTGGTGGCAATATTGATTCCCGGGTCTTGTCCTCTTTAATGATGCATAGTTTAGTGCGACAGGAAAAGCTCATCCGCTTAAAGATAAAAATTCCAGACACTTCAGGAACTTTAGCAAAGGTTACGGGCATCATTGGTCGTCTAGGCGGCAATATCTTTGAATTAATCCACCAGCGTCACTTTACCAGTTACTCTTCAAAGATGACAGTTTTGGAAGTTACAATTGAAACACGCGGACAAGAGCATTCACAACAAATAATGCAAGAACTTATTAATGCAGGCTATATCACGTCATTGTATCATTAATGCGAGCAAGGGATAAGAGTAGCTTTAGCCGCGGTTGCCTTGAGGCTCGTAAGTAAAAAACAGCGCTAGAGAAACTTGCTTTATTCCTAAGCAACAGTGAGGTGATCAGGGTTTTTTTTATAAAGTTCTGTTTTATGCTTGCCCTTTTAACTTAAATAAGATAAAAAATTGATAAGGTATTTTTTGTGCGAATTAATTTGAGGTCAATTTACTATGGCAGTTCCAAAGAAAAAAACATCCCAATCACGCCGCAACATGCGTCGTTCTCACCACGCTCTTACACCAGTTAATACGAATGAGTGCTCGAACTGCGGTTCCCGTAAGCTTCCTCATCATATTTGCCCATCTTGTGGTCATTATAATGGACGTCAAGTCATCAGCCAGGCAGCAACCGAAGAGAACGAATCCGCAGAATAAGTTCTTGTCTTCGGGAGTGATTTATGACCATTAAACTTTCCCTTGACGTTATGGGGGGCGACAAAGCCCCCTTAATAGTATTAGAGGGTGCTGAAAACGTCCTGTCTTTTTCTGAGGACATTAACTTTCTTCTATTTGGTGATCAAGATATCATCACAGATAAGCTAAAGCATTTTCCTCTGTTATCAAAGAAATCAGAAATTATTCATTGCTCAGAAGTCGTCACCAACGATACTAAGCCTGTGGCTGCAATCCGTGGTCTAAAAGATTCGAGCATGCGCAAAGCTATAGAGTCTGTTAGCAAGGGGCAGGCAAATGCTGTTGTATCGGCAGGTAATACTGGCGCCTATATGGCTTTAGCCAAGATAATGCTGAAAACATTAGAAGGCATTGACCGGCCTGCCATAGCAGCACCACTCCCCACTATTAATGGCATCTGTATTGGTCTAGATATGGGTGCTAATCTTGAATGTACAACCGAAAACTTAGTGCAGTTTGCAGTCATGGGCGAAGTGATGGCACGCCGAGTCTTAGGAATAAAAAACCCGAGAGTTAGCCTATTAAACGTCGGAACGGAAGAAGTTAAAGGACATGCCGTGGTGCAACAGGCCTCCTTAATTTTAAAAGAAATCCCGACAATGAATTACATCGGCTTCATTGAAGGGGATGACGTTAACCATGGGGTAGCAGATGTCATTGTAACCGATGGTTTTACAGGGAACATTGCTCTAAAAACCTTAGAAGGCGCAGCACATTTTATTTTTGATACAATTAGAGAAACTTTAAGCTCGACGATTTTAGGAAAGCTAAGTTATCTTGTAGGTCGTCCAGCTTTTAACTCTATTAAATCGAAGCTTGATCCGCGCAAATATAACGGAGCAGCATTTCTAGGACTGCGAGGCATTGCTATTAAAAGCCATGGGGGGGCGGATGCTGCTGCTTTCGCGAATGCCATAAAAGTCGCCTTTAACTTATCAAAAGATTCAGAAACTCTGGATCTTGGTCAAGAAATCGAAACAAAAATTAAAGAAATATAGGATATCTCATGCTATCCCATTCCCACATTATTAGCACTGGGGGCTATCTTCCTCAGCAGATAATTACCAATGCCCAATTAGCGGAGAAAATGGCTACGACTGATGAGTGGATTACCACTCGCGTGGGAATAAAGGAGCGCCGTTTTGCTGCCCCAGGAGAGATGGCATCCGATTTAGGCGCGGCCGCCTGTAAAGATGCTCTTCACAATGCAAATATGAAGGCATCCGAGGTTGACCTTATTGTCGTCGCCACAACAACGGCCGATCATACCTTTCCTTCAACTGCAACTATCATTCAAAGCAAGATTGGTGCTCATAAAGCTTTCGCTTTTGATGTTCAAGCTGTTTGCAGTGGATTTCTGTATGCTCTTTCTGTTGCTGATAGTATGATTAAAAGTGGTCAAGTAAAAACGGCACTTGTCGTGGGCACCGAAACGATGTCACGCATTGTTGACCCAGAGGATCGCAGTACAGCTGTTATCTTTGCAGATGGGGCAGGGGCCATACTTTTAAAAGCCTCAACAGATGCCAACGAGCGAAGCATTCTATCGACCCACTTATTCTCAGATGGTACCTTAAAGGACTTACTTTATGCAAAGGGTGGCCCTGGTCATGGAGAGTTTGGTTACATGTATATGGCAGGCAAAGAGATATTTAAGCTGGCAGTGGAGAAACTGGGAACAGCTATTAATGAGGCCTTAAAGCACAATAATTTGTCGAAAGAGGATATAGATTGGTTTATCCCTCACCAAGCTAACTATCGGATTATAAATGCTCTTGCAGAGCATTTCGCTTTACCCTCTGAAAAAGTCGTCGTAACTATTGACACCCACGGCAATACCTCAGCAGCCTCTATCCCCTTAGCCTTAGATGTTGCTGTTAAAGATGGCAGAGTTAAAAAAGGGGATCTTATCGTCTTTGAAGCTATGGGTGGGGGACTAACTTGGGGATCAGCTTTAGTCCGCTGGTAAGGTTAAGCGATACTCATTAAAATGGCCGCCAGCTTACCTCCCCAATCTTTGCCGGCTGCTCCCTGGGCACAGTAAATACTTATCACAAATAATAAGCCTCTGGGTGCTCGGAAGTTAATTATTTTAATAGGAATCAACAGCAGGGTTTTTAATTGGCATGAATGTAAGGTATAGTTCCTGTAAGTAATTATCTTATTATTTATGGAGAAATCTCCTCACCCTTATCCCATTTCAATAATGTAAACAGCAATTACTTTACCTGCAAGGTAAGACGATTACCTTCCACTGTAAACCCTTTCAATTTCTTCAAAAAGTTCATCCCTAACAGAGAATGCCCCTTAAGATTCTTGCTAACTGACGCCGAGATACCCATCAGAGTTAGGTCACCCACTTTAATGTCTGTAAGCTGGGTAGTGGCAACGAAATCCATGCCACTGGCGGTATGAATAGGCTCATTATATGAAAGATTCTCCACATCCACCCCGAGACGTTTAGCATCAGCAAGCGTTAGGGTTGTTCTCGTTGCCCCGGTATCGACCATAAATAGAACTGGCGTGTGATTTATTTCTGCCTCAATATAAAAGTGTCCATCTACAGCTTTAGTAAAGCTGATATGGGCATTTCCTGTTTGAACAGCTGCATAGGGAAAAAGATTACTTTTTATTCGATCACTTACTCCATGCAGGTCTTCTCGAAAACTGTATCCGATTAAGAAAACTATAAAAATGCTCCCCCAAATTGTTGCATATTTAGCTGCTTGAGAAGCACCCATTTGTGAAGCGAGAGAAGGAATGAGGGCACCTAAGATCACGACACACCATATAATGTCTGCAATAGAATCTGATGAGGTAAGGGCATGAGGGAATTGCCAATTAAGCCATCCGATGAAAAGGATTCCAATTATCCCCAGAACTATCATTAAGTTGCGCCTGTTTGTCATATCGATGTTAACTCCTTTTATCCTTGCTGTTCTTATCTGTCACTCTCTAGAAGGGAAGTATCCTTGATCTCTTAAGGCCTTCGAACAGGCCATCTCCCTCAACTTTTTAAAAAAGTGACGGGTAGGAGTTGCAAATTATTCGCTTCTTCAGAACAGTCCTCCCTTGAGCATCTGCTCCCTCTACCTGAAAACCATCCATCTTTTCCTAAATTAATTCTCAATACGCTAATTGTCGTCATAGATAGATTTTCCCTTAATTGAAAGGAGTTATCCTTCAATCTTAAACAATCAGATTTCTTAAGACCGGTCAATCCTCTTAAGGTATGGAGAAAGAGATTTAATTTTCTTACTAAGCCGCTGCCTTTACCCTTAGTATGCTCCAGTGTTTAGGCATCCTCATATCACCTAAACATATTTTCTTATCTGTGATGCGTTTATTTTAAAAGCACCCAAACTTCCGTCACAAGTTCGGTCTCAGCGACTTCGTGATCAAAATTATAGTAACAGAATATGCAAGGCAAATCCCCTAATTCTTCTCCTGAGCCTGGCAACCAACCTCTGTATAACCCGTAAATCGTATCACTAATATTCTTACGAGATCCTTTATGGATGGCGATAGCATATCTACCAGCTGGCAATTCTTTTTCAATTACCTGATCATCCATTTTAAAGTTCTCAGGCACAGTCAGGGCTAAATCAAAACGAAATTCTTCAGCAGGTACCACCTCAGGATCGTCATATGCAAAACCAAAAGCTTGCCCCGGTCTTGGCCGCAAATCAATTGGTTGCGATTTAGCCCAAGTGATTAATTTATTGACACTTTCTCCTACTCTCTGAGGGTCCCCTCGATGCTCGATAACTGCTAACCTTCTCATAGGGAATTCTTTAATGATTATCTTCATAATTTCCTCACGTGTTATGGGTAATGAATACGGTGGAGTTTCCCATGTACGCCAATTTGCTTTGACCCTAAACTCTGAGGGATTTTCACCGCACATTTGTCTAAAGGCTCTCGCGAACGATTCATGGGTCTCAAACCCCGCATTTAATGCGATGCTAATAATACTTTTATCCGTCTCAACAACAAGCTGATGCGCTGCTCTTTTGAGGCGTAGCCATCTAATATATTGATGTAAGGATAAGCCTGTATAAGCAGTAAATAAGCGGTGAAAGTGATATTTTGAAAAACAGGCAATCTCACTCAATTGATTTAAAGTGAAATCTGCATCTAGGTTTTTACCTATGAACTCAATAATTCGATTAATACGGTGATCATAACTCATGTTAAGTCTTTTTTCATTCCACGCCATTTATGTAGAAAATTATATTCCTGCTAAGTTACTATTTCTTGACCATTCTTGCTATGTTTAGAAATAGTTATATTTAAGGTAGTTTTATACCTCTCACTCTTTAAAAGGGGCTATTATGAAGCATTTCACGATAACCTTAGCAATAGGAGCTTTAAGCATAATAATGGCGAAAACTCATATCATCTCAGCTTTTGCAGAGAATAATGACAACGAAGTCAAGATTATTACTGTAGAAAGCTTTAGCGATCTAGAGGCCTACCTTAAGTGTGGCGATACAGACACTCTTTTTATTATGGATGTAGATTACCCCCTTCTGCAACCTCTTATCCCAGCCTTCCAATATGGCAATTTCCGAAACAATAAAGAATTTATTAAAAAGACGCCCAAGCAAGTAACAAAAGAACAGAGAGGTACGCTTTCCACAGCAATTGCCACCTCTGGTGAGACTCAATTAATTGATGAGCATGCTCCGCAAATCATTAAAAAACTTAAAGAGAAAGGGACGCATGTATTAGCCCTTTCAGCAATCTTATCGGGTACATGAAAGCAGATTCCCGATCTTATGGAGTGGCAGATCCATAACTTAGAGAAAGCTAACATAGCTTTAAGTGATTTTGACTGTAACCACGATTTTAATGAGCTCCCTTCTTATAACGGAAATTACCCTCAGGCAGAAGGAGGTGTTCTTCTTATCCATGGTGAAAGTATCTCAAAAGCTGAAGTATTAGATATTTTCTTGAGTAAGATAAATTGGCATCCAAAAAGAATTATTTTTATCGAGGATATGCGGAGAGTGGTAGAAAATATGGCCGATTATGCTCGTAGGAAAAATATATCCTTTATCGGATTGGAATATAAAGGGGCAAAAAAGGCTCCTTGGATATCTATTTCGAGAGAAGAATTTGAGGCCACATGGAAACAGTTTTTAAAAGAGAGCCAATCTGTTTCATAGGCGTCTAAACTTACGGATTATTTTATAAAGAATAGGTAAAGAGGACTTTTCTCCAGACTTGAGTATCTATGGAATAAGGCAAGCTTAAAGCATTTTATATAAGGGCAACAGCAAGCAGCATCAGTAAAGTTGCAAGCGGATGAATATTAATCAGCCTGCCGTTATCAGAACAGT
Organism: Candidatus Odyssella thessalonicensis L13; assembly: GCF_000190415.1. Lineage (GTDB taxonomy): Bacteria > Pseudomonadota > Alphaproteobacteria > Paracaedibacterales > Paracaedibacteraceae > Paracaedibacter > Paracaedibacter thessalonicensis. Next base: position 264,351 of record NZ_AEWF01000001.1, on the reverse strand, counting down.
AAGCCTCGGGGACTATTAGCTTTTTTATTTGCCTCTCTTAAGGAGTGCGTCTAGCTCGTTAAGGTGAAAGAGTATCTAAAGAAGGTGAAGTAATGACCATTGGTATTGAAAATATTCGTACAATTTGTGAAGAAGGTCAGCTTGAAGTCAAAGGAGAACTAAAAAGGGCATGTGCCCATTTTATTCCGCTCAGCTCTAAGGGTGCATTTTAGCCGCCACAAAAGTTGACAAGATCCATGTATAGTTGAATTATCATAAAAAAACAGCCACCCTTTGAGTTAATTTATACTACCATTAAGCTTAACAATTTAAGTATTAACGGCCCCCGATGATGAAAGTATCTATTTTAAAACACTATGTTAACTAAGGAGGTTATCCATCATCAGGTCGGCTTGCAAAAGGAAGGTGTTGAAATTCTTGAGAGCTAGATCGCTTAACCTAGCTCCCATAACAGATTATCACTTATCCATAAAGCAAATGGTTGTTCATTAAAGGGCTAATGTCTTAAAGCTTCCCACTTACCTTCGGCGGAAACATCAATAATGACATTTGCAAACATATCAATAAAGTGGCGATTGTGAGAAACAACGCAGCAGGTGCCTTTATACTCATCAAGCATCTTTGCTAGTATTTCACAAGACAACATATCAAGGTGGTTTGTGGGCTCATCAAATATAAGAAGGTTAGGCTTTTGCGCTATTAAACCAGCCATTACCAACCGTGATTTTTCTCCACCCGATAAAACCTTCACTTTCTTAAGAGGATCTTGTCCTTTGAACATAAAGCAGCCTAGGATACCTCGGTGATCTTGTTCGCTTAAGGCAGGGGCATATTTACGAATGGTTTCTAAAACAGACAAATTAGGATCAAGTAACTCCGCACTTTCTTGAGCATAATAACCAATTTTTATGCCCTCCCCAAGCTTATAGGTTCCCGATAAAGGAGAAATTTCATCACATATAGTTTTTAAAAATGTGCTCTTGCCAATACCATTGCGGCCAATAATGGCAATCTTTTCCCCTTTATTAAACTTAAGTTTAATCTTCTTTGATAAGGGTGACTGATATCCAATAATCATTTCCTCACAGACTAGGACATCTTTAGGAGAATTAGGAATCTCAATACGGGGAAAGTGAATCCGCTGTATACCTTGATCAATTGTTATTCCTGATAGCACCTCATCCAAACGTTCAATCATTTTCATACGAGATTGAGCTTGTTTTGCTTTTGAGGCTTTAGCTTTAAAACGATCCACAAAGCTTTGCATATGTGCCTTTTGCAATTCAATCTTCTTAGCGGCAGCCATTGCTGTCTGTTCCTGGGATTCTTTTTGCTTCAAGAAATCATTAAAATTCCCAGCAAAGGCTTTCAATATCCCTTTATTCAAGTAAAGTGTTATGGTGGCCACATTATTAAGGAACTCTTGATCATGGGATACAAAGACTATTGTTCCTTTATAGGATTGCAAGAACTCTTCTAGCCATTCAATACTTGGCAAATCTAAATGGTTTGTCGGCTCGTCCAGAATCATAAAGTCAGGCGCGCTTAAAAGAATCTTAGCTAATTCAACGCGCATCCGCCATCCGCCTGACAGCGTCAAAGGACTTACCTCAAGTTGTTCACGTTTAAACCCAAGGCCCAACAATATTTGTTCGGCTCGGCCTTCCAATTCATAACCGCCTAAGTTCTCAAACTGAGTTAATGCTGCCGTGTATTGTTCAAGATCAGATTCTTGGTAATTCTGCTCCATATTTTGAAGCAAGCGATCCATCTCTTGTTTTAGTTTATAAGCAGTCTCATGACCAGAAAGACATTCAACCAGCAAAGAGGAAGCAGGGGTAGGGTTCGGAGATTGAGGAAGATAAGCAACAATAGCTTCTTTGGGCTTTGAAATTTCTCCGCTATCTGCGTAGTCTCTGCCGGTCATGATATTGAGAAGTGTTGTTTTGCCTTGACCATTAGCACCCACAAGGGCTACTTTTTCCCCTTCTGGGAAATGATAACTAATTTCTTTAAATAAAACTTTGTCTCCATATGCCTTGGAAATATTTTGAATGCGTAACATTTTAGTTCCTTGAATGCGATTAGGGTGTATTGAAACGAGCTTGCGCCCTATAACCACACAATAGGGTAGGGAAAGGAATCCGATACCGAACGGCGGCGAGCTTTATGTGACCATGAGTCAAAGTCCGCCACAGCTATCTGCACATATGAAGTAATAGTGTAAGTTTTATAATCATCATAATTTATGAATAAGCCTTTTTAAGCTAAAAAGCAACAGTAACAATAAAACAGAAGCTGCTTTTGATTCTTAGCTATATATTCAAACAAATAAAATCAAATACACTCCCTACATAAAAATTGCTTTTAAATATCTAAGAAATCAATACCTAACTGTGAAAAATATATATTATTTTTTTACTATCCTGGAAGTCTTCTAATCTTATGAAATTCGAGCTTACGCCTGACTATAGAATATCTTAAAAATCTATGCCGTGCCTTATCTTCATTTGTATGCGAAAGAACGTTGATCTAGAGTCCTTGTGATATTTATCTGGATAAGTTTGATAATTATCACGATAAATTAGATCGCATTTACATATAAAAGATAGTTGCAGACTTTTAACGTTAAACGTATGGTGTAAAAAAGAAATTGAAAGGATAATATGGATGTATTTTATCCCTATTAATGGGATCATTTCTTTTAAAAGAGATCAAATTTAAATTATGCAGGACTGTTATGACAAACAAGCAAGATGACCTAATTTCTGATAAAGAGCAAGCTTATCAAGCTCAAGAAAAATTATCACAATTAAAAGCATTTTTTGAAGCGGGTGAAGTTCCAAAGCAGCAAAGCAAGACTTCTTGGGACGGGAAGCTCCAATCAGCTCCAAAGCAGAGATTTGCATCACAAGCACCAAAACCTCCTGCATTAACACCTCAGCAACAAGCCGCACAAGAAGCCCAGCAAGCCCAGTTCGTTAAAATTCAGTTAGCTTATGACTGGTTATGCAGCACCTATCCAGCCTGCTTTAGCAAAGAAGATCCCAAACCTTTAAAGCTACGCATTGAAAAAGACATACTGTCAGACTTCCCCGCTGATCTGCCCTTTGCACGCAATCATATTCGCAAAGCAATAGCCCGTTATGCAAGCTGGTATAAGTATTTGAACTCTTTTAGCAAGCATACGCATCGATATGACCTTGAAGGGAACCCTGCCGAAGCTATTCTCCCAGAGCACCAAGAGCGCGCTCAGCAAGAATACCAGAATCAATTGAAACGCCATCAAGCCCGCTTAAAGCAACCGAAGCGATCTTCCTTTAAAAAGCCGCGAAGAACGCCACAAGAAGTATCTTCTTAAGAATATCTTTGATTTTATGAATCAAAGGGCGGCACTCTAAGCAGTGCCGTCTTTACTCTATCTAATTACTTTTTTCAGTATATAAGTTTGAATTGGCAGTCCCCCTAAAGCTTAAGCAATAAAGAGCTATCCGTAAAATAACTAACCATAATACGGCAATAAAATTTAGTAATCTATATTCTTTAAAAGATAAGCATATAAAAGTTTTCAGAAACTAGTAGAAGTATATTTACGGTACCTCTGGTAGGTAGCAATATTATGATAGAGAAGGGCACCACCTGCCAGATTTAAGAATAGTGACTGTTTAATCGAAGTCTGTTTATTGTGTACCCTTTGAAAGGAAACCAACCACCATTTCAACTTTTACTAGGAAGAGGGAAGCGGCTTCTACTTACCCACCTATTGAGCCACCTGTTCTCCCTTCATGGCAGCCTCATAACTCGACCATGCTAGTAAGGTCGATAGAATCATTATCATGGCAAAGATAAATTGATTATCATTGGGCAGATAAGCAAGAATGCCCGCAATTAACGCTGCTCCCAATATCTTCATAAATCCGTAAAGTGCCGCGGCATAACCCACAATATGTCCAAAGGGAGTAAACGCGGGTGGCAAAGGCATTTGGCCAGATGAAAGTGGAAACGAAATAAAATAAAATGACGGGTATCATAATTGTTATGCAGGTCATCTCAGTAAAATAATCGCATAGGAGCAGCAGAGTTCCAGCTCCCAACATGACGCTCCAGCCAAACCTCATCATTTTAGGCATGCCCAGCCTAGATACAAGTTTGCCATTTAGATAGGCCGCTAAAGCGTAGGAAAAACCTCCGCCACCACAACTAAGCCAGCCGAACTGGATTGGACTCATTCCCAGGCTACCAATCAACAAGACCGGCCCGACAACGAACCAAGAGAAAAGGGCGCCATAGCTTAAAAACGTCGCACAGCTTACACCCATAAATATACGGCTCCTGGCAAGGATCACATAGTTAAGCATAATACTGAGCACATTGAACTCTGAACTATTATAGAGGGCCTTAGTCTCGCGAAACCCAAAAATTATCCCTAAAAGGGCAATGAGTGTATATATAAAAATAAAAATAAAGTTAGCGCGCCACCCATAGTACTCTTGTAGATATCCTCCGATTAGAGGAGCACTTGGCACAATAAACATAATAAAAATGACCAGGTAAGAACTATACTTGGCCAGGTCCTGGCCAGTAAATGAATCGCGGAAAACAGCACGCCATAGACTGGCACAAGCGCCCGCGCCCAGTCCTTGAACCAAGCGCCCTGCAATAAGCATATCCATATCCGTTGAGATCATACAGGCAATGCTTCCCGCAATCATCAAAGATAATCCCATGATTAAAGGCAGTTTTCTTCCAATACTCTCCGATAAGGGGCCATAAACCAACTGAGAAAGAGCTACTCCAACCATATAGATTGACATGCTCCATTGGGCTCTATCTATATTTACAGCTAAGCCTTGAGCAATCGCCGTAAGACTGGGGGCATAAATATCAGCAGCGAATTGGGTAACACATACAGCTAAAATTAAGACTGTGAAGATAGAAGCCTTTGCTTGCATAATTAATGCCGCCTCAAAGTAAAAGCAAATCAACTGAAGACATTATTAGCAAGTTAGCATATAAGCGGATTTGTAGTCCAATATCAATTTTTATAGCAAAAACAGAAGCTTCTTATATTTGTTATCATTAAATTCTGAAAAACTTTTCAACACTTAAATAAGCAACGAATTTCAACTTTCTATACTTATATCATGACTATTCAGAAGGGTTCGGCCAACACTTTTTTAAGAAAACAAGAGTCTATCTTTTGAGGGGCTCCTTTAGACGTATCTAAGTTATACAAGCCATCTGCTAAGGTCTGTTTATACTGATCTGGAAAAGCTTTCAACAATAGCTCCCAGAGAGATTCATAGCTTGCCTTTTTCTTATAATTTTTATACTGCGCAAAATTAGAAAGTTGAGTTAATTCGGAGGGAGTAAGATCTGTGAATTCCGAATTTATCGCCCTGAGTCCCGCATTAATTTTCTTGAGACTAGAGCGTTTAAAGCCTTTGGCTATATAGGCTAATAATATTGATAAATTTTCGCGACTATATTCTACCTTTATTTCACTTTTTACCGTAATAGTAGCAGAGCCAAAACTGAGCCGTCGAGCAACAGTTCCTTTTTGAGCGTCATAGGATATCTGTTTAACTGAGATGCTTGGCCCTGGAGAATCCACAAGCTTTGGTTCTTCTTGAGTGCATATCTCACTCTGTGTTTCTTGCTTATTTTCAGGTGCACAATTCAAAGCTCTGTAAACGACAGCAAGTTTTTCTGCATCGTTGTCAATTTTGTAATACTCAAACATAACTCTTAACATTTCTTCAGGAGAGGTAAACTTGGAAGCAATGGTGGCAATAAATGCTTTCTTATCTTTCTCTGGTGAAGCGACTCCTAATCTTTGCACTCTAAAATCTTTGATATTAAAGCTCTCTACACGCCATTGGGACGTTCCGGTAATTAAAATACGATGAGCCGCCTTAAAGACTTTATTAGGAGAGGAGTCGATAAAATTTAGAATACGCTCTTTATTTATATGATCTAGCCGCTCGATATTTTCATAAAGAACTTTTTCTTCGAGTTGAGTATCGAGGATCTTTTTTGGCGAAGCAGAAGCGTTTTTACATTTAGATTCGGTTAAAAATAAAGCCTGCCTCTCATCTTCTTTACCGTTTGATTGGAAGTAAACACCATCAATCCCTTGACCACTATTATCTTGGGAAGGGATTTTTTCAAAAAATCCGTAGCAAAAAAGTGTCATTCGTGTTGCAAGCTCGCCAATAATGCCTCTCTCAGCGTTATTTTCGCGTCTATCTGCCGCAATAGTGTCGAGATCAACACTGCTCAAGGTGCGGCTTGGTAAAGTGCAAACAGTAATGCTAAATGAGGTTTGCTTATAGGGGGCTTTACTAAAGTTTTTATTTAAGTGTTTCGCTAGATCAGGAGCGGGCAAAGGGTGTAAGGCATGGTAAGCAATAGTCCGTTCCTCATCATCAACAAAGCTTGTAAGATCTTTATGGTCAGCTTGAATTCTACCTTTTGTGCGGAGAACCTTGCCCTCTAAAGGAGCAGAAATCGTAATATCGCCACTATAAGTAACACTTAAACCATAAAAGTCATCTAACATTACCCCATCCAACTGACGACCTTTGGTCGCGGGTAGGTTATAATAGGTTATGGATTCATACTGTTGCTCTTTAAGATTAAAAACACAGATCCGCAAACCACTCCTTTGCGAAGTTGTGAACTTAAATTGGTCAATATCAACAAATTTTATCTCTTCGAACGCTTCAGTGGATAAAAGAAGGACACAGAGATAAAAACTAATATAGGACAAGAGTTTTTCTAGCGGTAGCTTAACCATACGTGTTGCTCCTTTTTTTTACAGGTAATTTTAAAGAGAAAAGATTAATTAAAAAAGGAGAAAGGATAAGCAGTTTTGGGGCTGTTGCTTCTCTTCATAACAGTTTAAACTAGAAAAATGAGAATAGGTGCGGCGCTAAACCATAATAAATAATGCTTGCCCTAATTAAGCAGTGACTAATAATATAAACGCTGACTCAGATAAGGTAGAGAATAGCTTTTATTCCTAAGGAATAATACGGCCTGGTTTTAAGATTCAGTATATCTTCTCAATCTGCAAAAGCCTGTATGAACATCTGTATGAACAATAGAATGCTAAATGTTAAAAATTGCTAGTATTTTTCCTATTCAGCTGCCCTTATCCATAAAATAATTAAGTGAATTTATAGAAGGAGAGTTAAGGATGCAGTTAAAAGATTTGGTACCTTTTGGACGTAAGAATAAAGATCTAGCTTCGTATCATGATATCTTTTCTAATTTCAGACGTGAATTGGATAATATTTTTAATAAAGCTTTTAGCAGTAACACTGACGCAACAGAGATCCGCTTAGATGTCAAGAATGAAGGCGATAAGATTATTATCCTCGCGGATGTCCCAGGCTTTAGTAAGAAAGACCTTTCATTAAGCCTAGATGGCAATCTCTTGACTATAAAAGCAGAAAAGCATGAAGAAAAGGAAGAAAAGAGCGAAGCCTTCTATTTAAAAGAAAGGTCATCTGGCACCTTAATAAGGTCACTACAATTACCTTTCCACGCTCAGCAAGACTCTGTTCAAGCGCAATTGGATCAAGGAACTCTGAAAATTACAGTTCCCAAATCCAATAAAACTGAGGACCAAGCTAAACAGATTCCTATTAAATAAATTATCGGCAGGAGGGGGATCCTGTATGAATTGACGGCCCTCTGGGTTTATTGTGCAGTTCATTATTTTATGGATGTCGGCAGGGTGAAGGTCAATTAACTATAAATCTTATTCCTTTTAGGAGTGTCAGCTGCTTTTTCAGAAAAAAGCTTATTTAACTTTTATGGTTATATTAGGATTAATTACTGCCTCCTTTGGGCAGGCAGTAAAGTGTTACCATTTAAGGTAGACACTTTGGCTGGCTCCCATATTTGCACTAATTCCCTTACGGTATTTTTTGGCTTGCCCATTGAGTCAAAACTAAATTTTTCTGATCCAATCACTTCTCCTGACGATGATGGGCCAATAGGCTCTGCAAGAGTTGGTTTAAAAGATACCGGTGTAAAATTATTAAATTTTTGGCTGTTATAAAGATTATCTGCCTCGTCAAATTCCTCCTCACTTAAGCGTCCTTTAGAGAGATCTGTATCCATTTCCGTCGAGTTTTCCTTCTTAATAGATTGATACCCAAGAGCGGCATGACGTGGAGGTAAGGAGATGCCTTCTTGACTATTGTAAAGGTTGTCGACTTCCTCAAATTCTTCCTCGCTCAGCCGCCCGTCAGAAAAGTCTACATCCATTTCCGCGGAATTCTTTTTCTGAACAGATGGATGACCCATAGCCGCACGGCGAGAAGGTAAGGGGATGCTTTCTTGGCTGTTATAAAGATTGTTTACATCTTCTAGCTCTTGATCACTCAGCCTTCCAGATATATCATCCCGATCGGTAAGCACCTCCATGTTGTTCTGATTTAAAGGGATATCCCGGTCTGAAGAGGGGTTTATCTCCTTTTGAAATACTTGACCTTTCTGCTTAACCAGAAAATTTCGCTTTTTCTCTGTTTCAGGATGGTTCGGCTTAATATCTACATTATCTATTGCAGAACAATTGAATGAGGAGACAACCAGGGCACCTAGAATATATTTCAGCATCTTTCATTTCCCTCCGTGGATTAAATACATCAAAGATAATGAAGAAATGAAGTTAATATTTAATTGATAACTGTATTTTTATTTTTTCATTTTTATAAGTAATGTCTCTTTAAAGGAAATAAAAAATCTCTCAATTTTAACATTTAATACCTCTTAAAAGCTTGCTAGTTTTTGACTACTAAAGAGGAAGGAATCCTTTCAAGGGCTAGTATTAATCGTTGTAGACCTTCAAAGAAGCATTAGAGTTTGAGGCGGTCTCTAGACTCCTACAGCGATAATTGCTTTAACATTTTAGTCTCAGAGTACCGGAGGAAATGAATGCTTACCAAAGGGGAAAGTTCCCAAAAACCATCCTACCGGCCATCTTCTAAACAAAAAAAAGATGCGCTGTGGGAGAAAAGCAAGCCCACTTATGCATGGAAACCCTCAATCGATTACCGAATTCATCCCGAATGGTATCAAGTGGGCAAGGGGGAACAAGGGGTTTTAATTTGTCAGCCTTATAAATCAGAGATCTTACCGCATTGGCGATTCAGAACGCCTAAAATTGCTAAGATCAGTGCAGAGAGCATATTCGCTCTGTTTAAGACTTATCTTGAAAAAGATGACTTTGTAGGCGCTGACATGGCGAGAAAATATTTACAGATGGGATATACCCGAGCTCGGCGCTATGCTAATCATAAAGGCGGCCGAAAATATGATCCTGCATCCGGAGAAGAGTTACCTCTTAACGGTGAAGATCAAAATAAGGTTGAAAGCGCTCAAATTTTTTATCAAGTGTGGCGTAAAGCCGAGGCAGATCCGCGCTATGCGGAGAGAAAAAAAGCTTGGAAAGCTAAATATGGCTGAAACTAGGAGTCTTCATTCATACAGATTGTTACAATTGAGAATATAGGCAAAAGATATGGTAAGTTCTTATTAGTGAATTAACCAAGCTACAAGCTGCTCTGCAAAAGAGGCGTGTGGTCTGGATTATCTTTATGGCATCTCTCAAGAGCAGAGGCTAATTCTTGAAAAATAAAACTAAAATCCTGCTCGTCCATACCAATCCAGAACGGTAGCCCCACTGTATGATTAGCCAAGTAATCAGTATTCGAAAGATTACTCTTTGGATAATTAAGGTAGGCCGGTTGCTTATGGCATCCTTCATCCCACCATGCCAGAGTTTGAATCCTTTTAGACTTTAAATGCTCAGCGATGATAGAAGTCTGAGCATAGGTCGGCAGTTCAATAATTCCATAAGATGAGACCCATTTATCATCAAAGAACGGTGGCAATTTAATATCGTTAATTTCTGTAACCTTACGCACAAATATATCCGTTATAAACTGCCAACTATTTCGCTTTTCTTGCCATTCCTCGAAAGCAGCCAGCCCCATAGCTGCAGCATATTCACTTAATTTTGAATTGATTCCCGGAATTAGGGATTGGCGATTAGTATCAAAGCCAAACGTCCCCCAAAGTCGGTTATTCTTAGCTTCTTCAGAGGTTCCTGCAATAATTACAGCACCTTCACCAATGCCAAAGACTTTGGTGGCATGCAGACTGACCATAAATGGTAATGAGGTTTGTACTTGAGTGAAGGCATCAAAGCTTGCCGCCGCGTCAATAATGACAGGAATCCCAGTTTCTTGGCAAAAACCTTCCCACTGACTAAGATCTAAAGGAGCACCAAAGGGGGCAACTACTATTATGGCCGCAATTTCATCCTTATTTAGCTGAGAGGGCAATCCCTCTGGTAAAAGCGACCAAGTGTTTATATCTACATCTACAAAATAGGGTATCAGCCCTGCCGTTACAGCCGCCGCAGGAGTAGCGACAAACGTCCAAGATGGCATGACACAATACTTTTTTTTATTGGTAACTACAGTTTTTAACATCTGTGTTAAAGCCAGAGTGCCATTGGCCGCGGTAACAACGCGGTTGGGGTCCACATTAAAATGTTGTGCTAGCAGGGATTCAAACTGACGTATTAAGGGGCCATAATTAGTGTAATAGCGGTTGTCATCGATTTCCTGAAGATAAGTATAAAGGCGAAAAGCTTTGGGCAATAAAGGTTTATAAACAGGAAACAATATATTAACCAACATTTAATTAAAATTGTATCACAATTAAAATATATCATATGCTCCAAGCTTAGAAAACATGTTGACGAATAAAGTTAAAAGATATCTTGTAACAGGCGGCGACGGATTCATTGGTTCAGCTTTAGTACGGTATTTATTAGATCATACCAATCATCAGGTTCTCAATATTAGTAAAGCTAGCTATTCAGTTTCTCCTCAAACTCTGAAATCCTATCAACATCATCCTCGCTACCATTATCAAAAGCTTGATATCTGTGAAGCGGTACCGCTTAAGAAAGTGATTTATGGTTATCAGCCGGATGTGATTGTCCATTTAGCGGCAGAATCGCACGTGGACAATTCTATCTTTAGTCCCGACCCGTTTATTGAGAGCAATATTATTGGAACCTACACCTTAATCAAAATTGCGCTTGATTATTGGCAAACCTGTAAACGTGACTTCCGTTTACACCATGTCTCAACAGATGAGGTGTATGGCAGCTTATCGGAGGAGGGAACTTTTACTGAGACCACCGCCTATGCGCCTAATTCGCCTTATGCAGCCAGTAAAGCAGCCTCGGATTTATTGGTCCGCGCTTGGCATAAAACTTATGGATTTCCAATGACTATGAGTCATTGCAGCAATAATTATGGGCCTTACCAGTTTCCTGAAAAGTTAATCCCGACCATGATCATAAAGGCATTACGAGGAGAAAGATTACCAATCTACGGGAACGGACAAAATATCCGCGATTGGCTATATGTTGATGATCATATCGATGCTTTAATGCAGATTATTGATAAGGGACGCATTGGTGAATCCTACTGCATTAGCGGACAAACTGAAATCCGCAATATTGATCTAGTACTTGATATTTGTCGGATCCTCGATACAATGGCTCCTAACAGTTCACATGAAAGTTATCGTCAATTGATTAGCTATGTTCCCGATCGCTTAGGTCATGATTACCGCTACGCCTCTGATATTGGTAAAATCTCAACAGCCCTGGGATGGGTGGCCAGAACTCCTTTTAAGCAAGGGCTAGTGAGTACGGTTCGATGGTATTTAGATAATCAAGGGTGGTGGCAAGGCTTACTGGCGCAAAAGCCATCTTTACCTCAAGATAGCGAGGTGAGACTATGAAGGGGATTATACTTGCCGGGGGCACCGGCACACGTCTTTATCCGCTTACTCATGCTATTAATAAACATCTGTTACCTATATATGATAAGCCTTTAATTTATTATCCGATTGCGACATTGATGTTAGCCAACATTCGCGAAATTCTTATCATAACCCGCAGCGAGGATGTTGAGCTATATAAATCAGTTCTGGGACATGGCCAACAATGGGGGCTTAAAATTGACTATGCTATCCAAGATCAGCCCCGGGGTATTGCTGAAGCAGTGATTATTGGTGAAAAGTTTATAAACGCTGAGCCCTTTGCTTTAATTCTCGGCGATAATCTCTTTTTCGGTCATGGCTTTAAATCGATGCTTCATGAAGCTTCTCAAAACCGTCAAGGCGCCACCATTTTTTGCTACTGGGTGGTCGATCCTCAACGGTTCGGCGTGGCAGAACTTGATAAATATAATCAAGTTATTAGCCTTGAAGAAAAACCGCAAAGTCCCAAATCCAATTATGCAGTAACAGGGCTGTATTTCTATGATGCTCAAGCGGTTGAATTTGCTAAGCAATTAAAACCGTCCTTACGGGGCGAGCTTGAAATTACTGATCTAAATCGTATCTATTTAGAAAAAGGATTATTAAAGTCAGTTAACCTTCATCGCGGTTTTGCTTGGCTGGATACTGGAACCCATGAATCTTTAATGGATGCAGGGAATTATATAGCTACTATAGAAAAGCGCCAAGGCTTAAAGGTCGCCTGCTTAGAAGAAATCGCATGGCGCAATAATTGGATCACTGATATGGAGTTTCTCTCGTGCTACGAAAACAATAAGGGTAGCAGCTATGGCAGTTATTTAAAGCAAATCTTTCACATTGGTAAAGGCTCTGATGACAGCTCTATTATTGAGAAGATTGCATAAGAGTGAAGATCGCTTCCTTATAACTCTTACGCCTCGTTATCTTTGATGAACTCTTAGCTGAGCATCCATTACCGAGTCCGCTTATGGAGCTCCCTCACTATTAGGGAGTCATTGATAACTTCGTGCCCTGCTTATGTAACTTATTAAAAGACGCATAAAATATCTTAATGTATTCATCTGCAATTCTTTGATTAAAGTTATTAGGGTTAAAGTTGTTATCAATAAAGAAGATGATCAGATGAAACACACAACCTTAAAAACACTACTATTGACCGCTAGCTGCTTAAGGCTACTCTCTGCCACAGCGCTGGAAACGCCTCAGGAGAAATTTTGCCATACAGTCAAGGCTTTAACAGGCACTGAAATTAAGCCTGAATTTATTGCAGCAAATGTTGATGGCTATATGGTTCCTGCCTTTGAGGCCCCTTACCAAAATAGAAATCATTTTAGTGACCGAAGCCAAGGAAGCTTGACCTCTATTAAAAGTTTAGTGCTCCATTATACAGTTATCAATTTTATAGATACCCTTAAAACCTTTACCGCAGATATTCCTGAGAGAAGAGTCAGTGCCACATATGTCGTTAGTGAAGCTGAGTCAATTGGTCATGAAACAGATATTTATGAGATTCCAGCGGGCCAGGTTATTCAAATAGTCCCGGAGTCAAAGAAAGCTTGGCATGCTGGAGTAAGTCAATGGCGAGAACTTACCGGCCTAAATGATTCTTCCTTAGGGATTGAAGTTGCCAACAAAGGCTTTACTGAGGACCCAAATGGTCTACACTGGTATCCTTTTGATAAGGAGCAAATGAAAGTGGTTGGAAAGTTAAGTCGAGCCATTGTACAGAAATATCATATTCCGCCCACTTATGTTGTGGGACATGCAGATATTGCTCCCCAGCGTAAACAAGACCCTGGCATCTTATTTCCTTGGGGAGAGTTATATACCAATTATGGAGTAGGAGCCTGGTTAGACCCTGAAGAGCAACACAATAAAGATTTGATCGAACGATACACTCCAAGGGAACCATTACCTCAAGGTATCAGCGTGGCTTTTATGTCAAAATATTTGAAAGAGTATGGTTATCCCATCCAAGAGACAGATGCAGTAACTGATGAGTTCAGAAATGTCCTGCGCGCCTTTAAAGCACATTTTTCGCAAAACCAGCACCCTGAACAATTTAATGCTCCGCTTAATCATCAAGATATGTACTGGATTTGGGCTCTGACCGCAAAATATAAGTCCTAATAAAATTTCTGTGGTTAACAATTGGTTCTGTGTAAAGGTAGAAGTGGCTATTAAGTAGTTGATATATACCCACTTTTATGCTTACTACAGATGAATCTTTTCTCTAAAGCATAATTAAGCTTTCCATATTATTAAATCTTAGCTTAAATTTTTGATAGTAACCTTGAATGTGTACAGGTTACTATTTTAAAACTTATCATTATTTCACTCAAGATTTCAGGAAGAGAAACTTGGCTACTAAGTTGCCTATAAGGGTCCTTATTCTTACATTTATAGGGATCTCAAATATTAATGCATGGGCCTCAGAGCTCGATCAAGAAGCTCTACCACCACCTTTACCCCCATTAAAATTGCAGCTACAAGAACTGGTAAAAGATCTATTAGACAGCGAAGAATCGAACTCTCCCCGGCCAGAAAGCTTAAGAGGATCCAAAGGCATAAGAAAGAAGGTAAGCCCGCGGACAACTACCATGTTTCTGGAATGTTTTGCTTCAGAAAATATCGTGAAGGATTTTCAAGAGAATATTATATTCTGGAATGATTACCTTCGTAATCCGTGGAACCTGCGCATAGATTATGATTTATGTTTAAAGATGAAGAACTTAGAACATAATGACGCTATTATGCTCACCCAAGCCCTAGAATTAACCAATTTAAGATTAACTTTTTTGCCTTTATATATTTTTGCTTATAAGCATTTAAAGACACTGGATGTAAGTTCAAACTCAATTCAGCATTTTCCACGCATAACATCTCTGCCAGCACTTACGATGTTGAATCTAAGCCATAATGATATTGCCTACCTACCCGAAGAGATCGGAATTCTAAGCAACTTAGAAGAATTAATCTTAGATAATAACCATTTAACAGCCCTGCCTAAATCCCTACTTCAATTAAAGAAAATTACCCGACTATGTATCAGTAACAATCAATTGGATGAGGTACCATCAAGAATTTACGAGTTAAAATCTTTACAGTTTTTAGGGTTAACCAATAATAATTTACGCACCTTGCCTAAGGAAATGGGTCAACTGCCCAGATTATTAACCCTAGCCTTGAATGGCAATCCCTTATGCGAACTGCCGTATTCTTTATGCCAACTTGGAAAACTTTCCTGTCTTAATCTTGCAGCAGTACCAGCATTAAGGCATATGAGCCAGCTATTCTTTGGCAAAAAGAGAATTAGAGAAGCTTTTGCTCAGATCTTTGAAAATCAATCGGACTGGGAAGCTTTTAGGTGGGGAATAACGCCAGAAGGAAGGATTAGGGAAGACCATAAAGGATTTGATCCTAATGATATACCCCTTGCCGTGCTTATGCTCAGTCACAATGAAATCAAAACCTATTCTCAAGCATAAAGAATAACCCATCATAAGTTCTTCTTATTCTTGGATTATCTTAGCAAATTCTTCACGATAATCGGGATCGATTGTACAAAGAAAATTAATGACAAAAGGATTGGCTTTGTGAGAAAGGTATCTTAGCAGATAAAGAGTCTCTCTACGCCAAGACTCCTCAAACAGACCATCATAATTCTCGCCAGCAAGGTCAAGAATGATCATATTAATCAAGCGTGGCGATAAGGTAGGTAGTATTTGATGGAAAAAGTGTGTATGGTTCTGGAGAATAAGGCTGAGTGAAACTTGCTTGATGTTATCCATGCGCGCCACTTCACTGGGGGGAAAAGCAACCAATTGATTTATGACTGCAGGAAAAACTTCTAAAGATAATGCTAATTCTAAAGCAGCCTGCTTTTGTGCTCGTGTTTGTATGGATAGCTGCATTTTAAATTGTCGATAATTATTAAGGATATCCTTTTTATTCTGTGCTGTAGCAGCATGATGTAACACTTGAAAAAGCTTAGCATGAGGTAAATCTTGCTCTTCACAAAACTGTCTAAATTTTGAAAATTGGGCCACTACACTATTCACATTTTCAACACCTTGAACCTGCTGCTCATAGGTCTTAAAGAAATTTAAAAGCGTCCCGTGGAATGCATAAGTAGCTAGCCAAGGCGTTTTAAGCTTTGAAAACAGAGGATTTATGTCAGCACTGCAAATTCTGAGATATTCTTCTACAATATTCAAAACATCTTTATTAGTACACGCAAAGGCTAAAAGATCTGTATGAGCAGGCAGATAAGAGAGCAACTTAAATTGAATTTCTACCGAGAAAAGCTCAAGATTATTATAAGCTGCAGAATTAGCAATATTTTCTTCTCGGCTAACCGCAACTGCTTCTGTAAAACGCTGAGTCCCACTAGCATTTAAAGGAGCGTATACCTCGTGGTCTTTTGGTAAAGCTAAGCTTACAACAGCTAAAAATGGAATACAAAACATAGGTAGGTATTTCAACTATTTACTCCTTCTTGTATGTATTATTTCTAACTGAGATAGGTATTCTTAAGAATGATTACAATCTATATTCTAATACATTAATAAGGATCATATTTATTGATGTTATGGATAAGATCACTTCAGGGCACCATTGATTCAGACCCTGAAGGACTAACACTCTCTTCTTTAGCGCAGCAGGAGAAGGGATATAGAAGAACTTTACAACTATACTTTAAAATTATCTATCAGATAAAAGAATCATCAGACTTATCTTCTTCAGTGCTTGACGATCCTTATTCTGTTTCTTCCTCATAAGCCGCTAGCTTAGCATAGTAAGCTGCTTTTTCTGGATCCGCTTTTACACCTAGCCCTTTTTCATAAAACTTAGCTAAAGCTAATTGTGCATCTAGCCAGCCCCGGCTAGCAGCCTGCAGATAATACTTAAGCGCTTTGGTTAGATCTACTTTTTCAACCCCATAGCCATTTTCATAGCACCATCCTACATAATATTGACCAACATCACTTCCCATTTTAGCGGCGATCTTATAATGATGAACAGCTAACGCAGGATCCATAGCAACCCCCAATCCATTTTCATAGCAACGCCCGACATCAACATGGGCAAGCGTTTGGCCTTGCTTGGCAGCTCTAAGAAATAGGGTAAAAGCTTTAGACAGATCACTTTTCTCCATTCCATAGCTTTCCTCATAACAACGGCCTAAATTGTGCAGGGCTCGAGCATAGCCTTTATCAGCAGCTTTCTTTAAATAGGCTATGGCTTGCTGTGGATTTTCTTCTGTACCGTATCCATACCGATAACATAATCCAATCTTATGTTGAGCTTTGATCTCCCCCTTGTCAGCAGCGTCTTTATAATAGATAAATGCTTGAGCCATATTTGATCTTTTAACACCAACACCTTTCTCATAACAGGAGGCCAACTTGTATAAGGCAGGAGCATATCCGTGGCTGGCGGAGGCCGCTAAGTTAGTTATGGCTTTGTTTGAATGCCTTTTAACCTTTAGATAAAGCACTCCGAGCACATATTGCGCCTTGGCGTAGCCTCTAATGGCAGCCTGCTTGTAGAGAGTAAACGCTTGCCCAAAATCGGGGTGCTCAAACCCGAACCCAGTTTCATAACACTGGGCCAATTTAAATATTGCGCCCACATGCCCCTTACTTGCTGCTTGTTTATAATATTTAATAGCTGCTTCAGGGTCTTCCTCAAAAACATCACCATTATCAAAAATCTTACCTAGTTTGTAAGCCGCTTCAGCATTTCCCAGAGAGGCAGAAAATTCTAAATACTCCACCCCCTTATCTTCATCCTTCTCAACAGCAATACCTTTATAATAGGCTTCTCCTAGTAAAAGCCAAGTGCGCTCATGATAGACATAAGTGGGAAGTTGCAATAAATAGATCGCTTCTTTTTGCAATTTATGTTGATAAGGTAGATCTGAAGGCGCGTGCAAGAATCTGTCAGCGATATCAAATGCAAAGTTTGGTAAAAAGCGACTAAAGAGGGTCCTTAAAAGTCCAACTTGCCCTTGCGTCACCAATAGTGACGCAGAAGCAATAACGTGTTCTTTTACATTTTGATTGTGCCACCATTGAAGTTGATCCTGCAGCACTATTGAGGGGTAGCTCCATAGGATTAAGTTCATTTCTAATGCCTGAGTATTACTTTCCAAGACTAAGGCCGAATGATTGTTCCAAAATTGAGCAATATGATTGGTATATTTTTTGTCTCCCTCGAGAAAGCAATGCAGCGCCGCAAACAAGGGACTATGGTAAAGATTATATTTCTCACAGTGCTTTTTAAAGGAAGTAATATTTTTAATTAAACTGTCTGGCTTTTGATATAAATGGGGAGAAATAATAGAATTAAGGTAAAGGGTATGAAAGGACTCACTTAAACCAAGAAGAGCTGAATAAAAGGTATAGGTTGTTAACCATGGCATTTTTACCTCAGTTAAAAGATGCTTGTTATCAGCCAACAGTTTTTTAAGCTGAATTTCTCCCAAGGGAACAGAAGCTTTATGTGTATACATCATGGCCTTTAAATCGGGCGCTCGTAAGTAGGAGAAGATGTGCAGCTTCATTTCTGAAGGTAAATCATTATAACTCAGAACACTTAAATCATCTGCTTCACTTTCACTATTTAACCGAGATCTCTTTAAACGGGTAGGGTTATATTCTTGCTCCTCAAGAGAGTGTGAAGATATTTCTTCTCCCGAAGACATATCTTCATGAGGTCTTTTTTGTGAAGCTTGAACAGGGGTAAGCGTGGTCGACATAAGTACCACAGCAAAAAGCTTATGTAATAAATGCATGGGGTAGGCTCCTTGATACAATTAAATGGGTATTTTCTTAATTAAGTTTTTTATTATTAAGTATTGAGAAGAATAAGAGATTTTCCAGCTTTCCAGAGGCGCTATTCAGTTTTATGAATGTCTTTCACACCAAAAAGTTAATCTATCTTGAAGTTGATGTAGATTAACAAATGGCTCCTGTTTTTCAGGCACTATTTCACTAAAAAACTGGCTACTTATATTCCTTTTTATGGACAGCTTATAGGCCCCTACAAAGGTCTCGTATAATTTATGAGCACGTATATGCACAGGGATTCTATCCCAGTTTCCATTAATATAAATTGTTGGGCCACTGCCATATAAAACAGAGGTATTATTATCGAGAAAATGGGTAAACAATGCCATGCATATATAAGAATTATGCATTATTGCCAACTTGACTGCTTCAATAACTTGACTAGCAGCGTGCCAAGTGTAACAAGTAATACCATTGCTTTTCCAATCCAGATCTAGATGAACTTGAAGAGTATCTAAAGAGAACACTTGTTTTTTAGAAGCGTCTTGAGCCAAGCTCGGATCTCCATAAAAAACTGCTCCCCATTTATTTTTAAAGTAAGCCTCACCGTTTTGTGCTTTATATTTGAAGCACCACTGGAACCCTTTAGTTGTTCCCACACGGACAAACTCTTCCGGCAGATCAGAATCAGCCTCTATTTGTGGCCCTGGAGATACTGCGGAGGGAAAAATGTAAAAGTTATCGTTAGGAGAAGCATTAATAGCATCATTAGGATATGCTGTTAGAGCATAGCCACCAAATAGCACTATAGATACATAAGTAAATACATTTAACATGAGAATTAACAACACTACATAGCAATGAGAAACAATAAGCTTTTTAAAAATCTTGGATTAAGTGGAAAAACGTTTTAATGATAAGCAACCATGATATGAACCTAAAACTGGAAAAATGCCTAAATAAAATGAGAATTAAATTTAATCTTTATTATTGTAAAATATGAGCAGTATAGGCTCTATTTAAAAATTAAATCAAGACTTAAATGGCAATTTAATCATGAAAGTGTATCTATATTCAGTTAAGAAGACGAGAATACAACTGCTTTAAACTAAAAATTATTGCTAATAAATACCCGTGTGATCTACTGAAAATCGTAGAAATGTCAGAACAGCAATAAGGGGAGAGAGATAAACACTCCCCCCTAAACAGCAATTTTATTCTTTCTTATTTTCATCCATTTCTAACCACATCGCATTTAAGATGGCGAATGTACAAGCCAGACCTAACCCCAAAATCCAAGAAAAATACCACATCTTAAGCCCCCTAATAACTATTCATATCTTCAGATAAACTCTTGCTCGTAACTTTTCCAGCCAGGACTCTATAGGCCCAGCTTGTATAGGCAACAATGAGAGGCAGGAAGATAAGGACTGCACACAGCATAATAAATAAAGTTGTTCGGCTGGAAGAGGCGTCCCATAAAGTTAAGCTGCTGTGGGGGTCATATGACGAAGGGATAATAAAGGGATACATACTTAAACCTGCGGTAGAAATAATTCCTAGGATTGCCGTACTACTGGCAACAAAAGCTAACTTTAAACGATCTTGCATTTTAAGATGCCAAGAAAGAATAGTCCCTATAAACCCTAAAGCAGGGGCCGCCACCATCCATGGATACTGATAATAATTAGCCACCCATGCGCCAATTTTAGCAACCACTGATTTTGCCAAAGGATTAGAAGTAGCATTCTTAATAAAGCTTGATGAAATCATATAACCTTCGAGGCTCCCTGAAACATATAAGCCGGCAATAGAAAAGACAATGACAGTGGTGAGGGTGGTCCAATTAACAACTCTGAGGGCGCGCTGAGAGATGGTCTGCTCCGTCTTAATAGCAAGATACAAGGCGCCATGATGCACAAGCATAGAAGCACTTACAATACCACAGAGCAAGGTAAAAGGCGTGAACAGCTCCCAAAAGCTGCCAACGTAATGGGGCACCATTTGCTGATCAACATAAAAAGGGACTCCCTGTAATACATTACCAACGGCAACACCAAATACAAGGGCAGGGACGAAGCCACCAATAAATATGCCCCAATCCCATATAGAGCGCCATAAAGGATGGGCTAATTTACTGCGGAATTTAAAGCCTACCGGCCTAATAATTAACGCCGCCAGTACCAAAAACATGGCCATATAAAACCCTGAAAAAGCCACAGCGTAGACCATAGGCCAAGCCGCAAAAATTGCGCCGGCACCGACCACTAGCCATACCTGATTACCTTCCCACACGGGGCCCACAGTATTGATAATAATGCGTCGCTCTTCATCTTTTTTCCCGACAAAGGGCAAGAGAGAAGCAACGCCCAGATCAAAGCCATCCATAATGGCAAACCCAATAAGCAAGATGCCAAGCAAGAGCCACCAGATAATTCTTAAAGTATCTAAATCAAACGGTATTGGCATAATTTCACCTCTGGTTAACGATATCTGGACCAATTTTGATATATTTACGCATCAAATAAAGGTCAACAATTAAAAGAATGCTATAGAAAACGACAAAACCTATTAAAGAAGTCAGCACTTGCCCTTGAGAGACACTCGACACCCCTAAAAAGGTAGGCAAGACGCCCTCTATAGCCCAAGGCTGGCGGCCATATTCGGCCACAATCCATCCTAACTCAATAGCTATCCATGGTAAGGGAAGACTGATAAAAGCCAAGCGTAGGAAGTTCTTATGGGTATGCACATCACGGCGCGCTGCACGATAGAACGCATAGCCAAACAGCAAGATAAAATATAATCCGAGGCCAACCATCAAACGAAATGACCAGAATAAAACGGGAACGTTAGGAATTGTGGCTTCTGCGGCTTTGTCAATAATGTCGGACGTAGCCTGCGAGGGATCATCAATAAACTTCTTTAAAAGAAGACCATAACCTAGGTTGTCTTTGTTTCCGGTAAATATCTTTTGTGCCGTTTCATCATTTTTATCTTGCCGGAGTAACTGCAGGGCTTTATAGGCTTCGATACCACTAGCAATTCTTATCTTAGCATGCTCTACCAGCTCTTTAATTCCGGGCACTTCTTGATCAAATGAACGGGTGGCAATTAATCCTAATACCCAAGGAACTTTAACTTCAGCATAAGTTTTGCGGTCCTTTAAACTGGGAATACCGAACAGCGTAAAACTGGCCGGAGCGGGTTCTGTCTCCCACATTGCTTCCATGGCAGCCAATTTCATCTTTTGGTTCTCAGAGGCGGTATAGCCGCTTTCATCCCCGAGCACCACAACAGATAATGCTGAGGCCAAGCCAAAACTGGCGGCGACAGCTATAGAACGTTTGGCAATATCAGTATGCTTTCCTTTTAAGAGATAATAAGCACTAATTGATAAGACAAACATCGCTCCTGTTACATAGCCCGCACTCACGGTGTGTACAAATTTACATTGCGCAACCGGATTGAAAAATACTTGGTAAAAAGAGCTTAGCTCCATACGCATGGATTCTGGATTAAAGTCTGATCCTATAGGATTCTGCATCCAAGCATTGGCAATAAGAATCCATAAAGCCGAAAAATTTGTACCTAGTGCTAACAGCCATGTACAAACTAAATGTTGTACCTTTGTCAGTTTGTTCCAGCCAAAGAAAAATAGTCCAATAAAGGTCGCTTCTAAGAAAAAGGCCATTAATCCTTCAATAGCTAATAAGGATCCAAAAATGTCGCCAACATAATGGGAGTAATAGGCCCAATTGGTTCCAAATTGAAATTCCATGGTAATTCCGGTCGCAACCCCCATGGCAAAGTTAATTCCAAAGAGGACGCCCCAAAATTTAGTCATTGTTCGCCATATTTCCTTGCCCGTCATCACATAGACGCTCTCCATAATGGCAAGGATGAACGACAATCCTAATGTTAGGGGAACAAAGAGAAAGTGGTACAAGGCGGTAACGGCAAATTGTAGCCGTGATAAATCAACAATAGTTTCCATAGCTAATCCATAAGTTTATGTTGAATTAAAGAGGTATTCACTTTAATGCGGTTTTCTTTTGGAAATAAACACTGAGCCATCCAAGTAACGATCATGACCTTGATCACAATTATAACGCCCAGATGCACAAAATATCGCCGCATTTAAAAAACCCAACATATTGATATTACTTAACTATAACTTTATTTTGATGAGGACGTACAGGGATGGGTTGTCGCAGTTAAAAATCTCTTAACCTGAAAAATGTACAAATTGAGCACAAATCAGTTGACGCACTAGACAGTTTTAAGCAATAAATAAATTATGTTTAGCAGATGCTAATACGGAAGGGTGGCTGAGTGGTTGAAAGCACCGGTCTTGAAAACCGGCAAGGGGGCAACTCCTTCGTGGGTTCGAATCCCACCCCTTCCGCCACGTTTGATTTGGAATTTTTCAAGGTGGAAAACGAAGTGTACCTTGAAAAGTTTCGAAAGCAGACGTAGGATAGGAGTAAAAAAGATTACCTATTCCTGTTCCTGATGTAAGTTGTTAAAAATAAAATGCAGAGCAATAAGCCCTGCAAGAAATGATACCTCACGGTTATCAAATCGGAACGTAGCGCAGCCTGGTAGCGCACTACTCTGGGGGGGTAGGGGTCGTGGGTTCAAATCCCGCCGTTCCGACCATTTACTCTCTAATTATCTTCTCAAGCATACCTAATTTGATAATTACTCTTAGCGATTTCTGTTACTGGCTGCCTATTGAGCTTTAAGAGCTCAATTAGATTGTCATCCATTTTATAGGCATCAGGACTAAAATGGGGTTTGCCATCGTCCGACAGCCATACAGTCTGATAAGTAAAATAAACTGGCAGCTGCTTTTTAAGAGGGACCGTGATGGTACGCCCGGAATTGATCTGTTCCTGAACTTTGTTTTCATTCCAGCCATTCTCCTTTTGAAGCACCCAAGCAGCCAATTGATTAGGATATTGCAAGCGAATACAACCAGATGAGAGATTACGGCGCGGTTTGTCAAACAGCTTGCCTGTAGGGGTACCATGGAGATAAATAGCATAGGGATTATCAATATTTAGCTTGATGCGCCCCAAAGCGTTTTGAAAGCCCGGCCTTTGCCTTAAGTTTATATTAGAACCGTGACTTTCCCAATCTACATGGTAAGGATCCAATTGATTACCGGCATTATCATAGACGGTAAAACCGGCTCGCTCAATATAACTTGGATCATTAATAATCTTAGGAAGCTTATCACGCACTAGAATACTCTTAGGAACCCCCCAGGAAGGATTGATCACAATATTTTTTAATGGTGCATAAAATAGCGGAGTTTTACGCCCAACTTGACCGACAATGGAGCGCATACGGATATCTATTTTCTTATTGGTAACCGCCAAGACTTCATAACCGGCTACATTAACAATAATATGGCGTTCCCCTAAATCATCGGGCAGCCAACGTAGGCGCTCCATATTAATAATAATCTGCTGGATGCGACGTTTAATTGGCACATTGAGAGCGCGGGCCGTATCCTCACCGATAACACCATCAGCTTCTAAATTATTGTGGCGCTGAAAGTCGACTACGGCATTAAATAACTCCTGAGTATAGACGTCATCAAAATTAGCATCTGTATAATAGCCATAGGCGACCAGGATTTTCTTGAGAGCTACAATATTAGGGTCCGATTGTCCCACTTTCACCTTTGTCTTTTTTAAGCTGGGAAGATCTCCCCATTTAGCAGACAAGGCTTTAAAGGTCTGAAGCAGAGTCTTTAAATCCTGATAACCCGTAACATCGGGGGCCATCTGGGTCAACTTATTAAACTTATTGGCCCCATCTTGTAAAGCCTCAGTCAGCAACTTGACAGGATCTGTTTTAGGAGACACAAGCTTAATCGTGCGAGCAGCATCTTTTGCAGGCACACGCCCCACACGCACATGGTCAATAAACCTTAAGAAAGTATTTGTGAGAGCAATCTCTGCTGTAGCCCAGTCAGCGTCTTTCTTTTCTGCCCAACCTTCTTGATAATCTAGAGGATCCAATCCTTCTTGATCCGCTTCCTTCAGTACTTTTTTAGCTATTTGAGCGGCAACACTTTCTTTCCCGTTCGGATACCAAACAGCCGTATAGTTATGCTGCTTGTAAAACTCGCGGGTGTCGCTACTCAGGCTCTTATTACTACTAACAAGCGCTTCAAGGTGTTTATTGGCATCAGAGAAATTAGCAGACGCTGCCATTGCTGCAGACCCGCACACTATTATCACTGCAAGTAATCGATTAATTATGGTCTTCATGACGATAATGTCCTGTTCAGGGTTATCCTCACGATAAAATAGTGTCGTAGGGTTAATTAATCTTTAAAGCAGGACAAAAATATTAGTCTTCAAAGTTCTGAATTGTCTTTATCACATAGGTATAAGCAGTGATAATGGTTAATATCCCCGCAGCCCATAAAAATAATTCGCCCACCCAGGCGATGGGGCGCTTGGAGACATCACCTATCAGCAGAACAGTAATTGCTAACATTTGAGTCGCTGTTTTCCATTTTGCCAGGTTACTCACAGGTAATGAGACATTAATGTCACTCAAATGTTCACGCAGGCCGGAAACCATAATTTCACGGCACAGGATAATGGCAGCAGGGATTAAGGAAAGGCGGGAAATTTTATCATAGCCTGCCATGTAGAGGAGGGTGGTAGCAACTAACAGTTTATCGGCGATAGGGTCTAAAAATGTTCCCAGCTTGCTGCTTTGCTTGAGAACTCGCGCTAAATAGCCATCCAAATAATCGGTAAAGCAGGCGCTAGCAAAGGCAAAAACCGCCAGCCATCGCCAGAATACAGTGTCGACGTAAAACGCAACTACCACCACCGGTATCAATAAAATTCGAATGAATGTCAAGATATTGGGTATTGTTAGCACGGATTATGTCTCCTTGTTTGAGACTATAGTGGCATTATTATTTTTGGAGTTCAAGGCAGCTTTTTCAAGTTGCCAAAAAATATCTGATTTTTCATAAATTTTACTGGACTGAGTTTCCGTATCAAAGGCAATAAAGTCGTCCTTTCTATCCATAACCAAGAGCGCTTTGTGAGTCTCAGGCTGCTTTTGATGAGATATCACAATTGGCAAGCCACCGCCGGTATATGTAAAAGACATTAATGATTCAAAAGCTTGAGGGGCTACTATACTAAGAATAACACACATTACTACACTTTGGCGCGATCGCTGCTCAATGGGAGAACTATATTCAAGGGGCCTCACAAAAAACACCATATATGCTAGAAAAGGTGCAAATGCAAAGGCATTTAAAGGAGAAAAATTTTCATCAACATTGTTGAGCATTAGCAGAAGATTTAAGGACCAGTACAAAAAACAAAGTAATTTACACTCAAGCAAACAAATATATAGCTTCTTGTTTCATCAGAAGAAAATATAGAAAATATCCCTATTATCGCCCATAGCTGCAATAATAAGAGAGCATTCTCTGGCTGCCCATGCAGAATTAGCCAGAAGAATAAAGTATAAAGGAAGGGGACCGCAAAGACATAAATTTTAGGAAGCTTAATAATAAATGTTATAATGCCTAAAATGGTTTTTATAAATCTGTTTACCCTACTTTTAGAATGGAGCGACATTGTAGTGCATAACAGAATTATTTTTACATAGAACACTAAAGATTTTTTAATGCGTAAAGAGAGGACAAACTCTTTAGATTTTAAATATTGGATAAGATTTAATGATCTTAAGTAATCTCCTGCGTTAATCATTAAAATAATAATAGATGTAAAAGAAAATATATATACAATACATATTAATGCTAAATTAAAATAATTCTTATCCCATAAAATTTCTGGCGCTATTTTGTATCTATTAGAATAAATAATAACTGATATAAGCATCGCAATAATTGAGACGACTAGCGAAATCCCGAGCGGCGCCTTAAACTTATTGAATCCTCTATTAAGCTCAAGGTGATATTTCCGAGTATGTTCTTGTAAATATTCTCCTGCCTTTTTAATATCTTCGTATTTAGAAATCATTTCACCACTCAATAACTCTAAAAATTAATTTAGAATTTTATTTACTATAACCTTTTCTAAAAAACAATAAAATTATCCCAGGGTGTCATGGAAATGGCTATAAATAACATTCGCAACCGCTTCACTGATGCCTTCCACCACCATCAGATCGTGCACACTGGCGGCGGAGATGCCGCGGACAGAGCCAAAATGCTGCAGCAGCGCCTTCTTGCGTTTAGGACCAATGCCAGAAATCTCATCCAATTGGGACTTAATCATAGATTTTTGTCGCCCGGCCCGGTGGGTGCCAATGGCAAAACGGTGAGCTTCATCCCTTAGGCGTTGGAGAAAGTGTAGGGTAGGGGAATTATGCTCAAGGGAGAAGGGTTCTTGGCCGACCATAAAAAATCGTTCTCGTCCAGCATTGCGCTGTTCCCCTTTAGCAATGCCAACAATGGTAACGCCTTTGATATCCATTTCTTCCATTACTTTAAGGACAGCATTTAACTGCCCTAGGCCGCCATCAATCAACATGAGATCAGGCAGCTGCCAGTCTTCCTGATCGGCCCGGGCGAAACGACGTGACAAGACTTCACGCATCATGGCGTAGTCATCGCCTCCAAACCCCGGTTGCGCCCCCTTAATAGCAAACTTGCGGTAAGCGCGGCGATTAAAGCCATTTTCATCGGCGACCACCATAACGCCATAAGGGTTGGTCCCCTGGACATGGCTATTGTCGTAAACTTCTATACGGGAAGGACGTGCCGATAATTGGAAAGTTGACGCCACATCTTCAAAAAGTTTAGCCATGGAGCTCGACTCATTTAGCTTACGAGAGATGGCATCTTTTGCGTTCGAGAGCGCATGATCGATCAGTTCTTTCTTTGTTCCCATTTTGGGGATTTCCCAACTGGTTACTTTACCAAAATGTTCACGGCAGCTCGATTTAATTAGATCCAACTCTTCCGGCTGATAGCTTAATAAGACTTTCTTAGGCGGTTCTCGCTCTGCATAAAACTGTGTTAGAAAAGCTGCCAGTTTTTCTTCTAACGAAGCTTCTTGAGCGTGGGCTAAAAAGAAAGACTCTGTCCCAAAATTCCGTCCATGCCTAAAGAAGAAAACCTGTACACAGGTTTGGCCAGAGTTTTCTAAAATAGCGACAACATCAGCATCGCTGATCCCTTCAACATTTATGCGTTGACGTGCAACCAACCGCGTAATCATGGCAATCCGATCCCGGTAAGTCGCCGCCGCCTCATAATCCAGCGCTTCACTGGCTGCATGCATCTTTGTAGCCAGAAATTCTTGAACCTTAGAAGATCTACCTAAGATGAAGTCAATCGCTTGTTTGACCAATTCATTATAATCTTCTGGGTTAATCTTGTTAACACACGGGGCAGAGCACCGCTTAATATGATATTGCAAACAAGGCCGGGTCCGTCCTGAAAAATAATTATCGGTGCAATTACGCAGCAGAAAAATCTTTTGCAGCAGAATTAATGATTCATCGACGGCCGCATTGCTGGCAAAGGGGCCAAAATATCGCCCTTTAATTTGCTGGGGTCCACGATGCTTAACAATTCTTGGGTATTTATGATCCTGAGTAATTAACACATAAGGAAAAGATTTATCGTCTTTTAAAAGGATATTATAGCGAGGCTGAAGCTTCTTGATGAGATTACTTTCCAACAACAGGGCTTCTATTTCACTATGGGTGGTGACAATCTCCATGCGAATGGTCTCAGCCACCATGCGTTGCAACCGCACTGGTAATTGGTCAGTTTTAGTATAGGCAACAACGCGCTTTTTTAAGCTTTTAGCTTTACCAACGTATAACGGCTCATCGTCCCTATTATACATTCGATAAACGCCGGGTTTCTCTGGCAGAGTTTTAACTACGGATTTAATAACGTTTATTCCGTGGTCTAAGGCAGATGGTTGGCAATCAGATGTCATTTAATAGTGTTAGGATAACAGGATCCTTAAAATTAGAGGGTTACTAATTATGCTCCCTTTACGGGTATCTTTTATCTTGTAAAAAAACGATCTCTAGCCGGGGAGTACAATTCTATAGATAACTATATAAACGATTATGTCCTCAAGAACAACACTATGCCGCTATCTATTTTATAGCTACTGTTAATAATTTTTAAAATTACTAAACACAATTTTAATCAGATAAATATTCATTTCATCTTTCCTGATTAACCAAAGCGAGTTATTGTAGCATTATTCATAACCCTTAATCGGATACTATATTTTTATGATATTTGAGCCGACATTATCATCACATATTTACTCCCTGCCTTTTATCGGGATCTTATTATCCATCTCTCTAGGCCCCATTTTGTTCAGTGAAATATGGCATAAAAATTACTTCCGATTTGTGATCTTTTGGTCCTTAATTAGCCTGACCTTCTTAATAGGTAAATTTGGCGGCGCTGAAGTAGGTCATGAATGGATGCATATGTTTTTGCATGAATATGTCCCCTTCATCTTTATGATTGCTGCTTTATATACCATTACGGGCGGTATTCATATTGTCATCAAGACTCGAGCTAAAGCCTCCCTGAATAGCTTATTTTTAGTCTTTGGTTCTTTTCTTGCTAGCTTTATTGGTACCACAGGCGCATCAATGCTCCTCATCCGTCCTTTCTTGGAGATGAATCGTCATCGTAAATATAAAGTGCACCTAGTGATCTTTTACATCTTTCTCGTCGCTAATATAGGGGGCAGTTTGACACCTCTCGGTGATCCTCCTTTGTTTTTGGGGTATTTGCAGGGGGTTCCTTTTTGGTGGCCAATGCAGCATCTGTTTCTCCCCATGGTGAAACTTTTATTGATACTCATTACTGTATTCTGGCTTCTCGATTACTATTTGTTATCTAAAGAAACTCCCCAACCAAAAGCACGCCAAGAAGGAGAACGGCGTTTTAATATGACGGGCCTGCGTAATCTTCCCATTCTTGCCGGCGTAGTGATCGCAGTTTGGCTCCTCGGTTCTTGGAAAGATGCACCTCAGGTAGGATTTTTTGACTTAACGTGGGCCGAGGTTATCAGAGACCTGCTGTTACTGACCTTGGCTGTCCTATCGTGGAAAATCACTCCCAAGAATGTCCGCCACTATAATCAATATTCATGGGAACCTTTTAAAGAGGTGGCAAAAGTATTTATTGGCATATTTACCACAATTATCCCGGTAATTCAGATGCTCCATCAAGGAAGGGCGGGGCCTTTTGCTCCACTGTTAGAGTTAGCCAATCCAGGCGGGCAGCCAGATAATACTCTTTACTTCTGGTTGACAGGATGGCTTTCTGCTTTCCTTGATAATGCCCCTACCTACTTGGTGTTCTTTCATATGGCCGGAGGAGATGCGCAAGTTTTAGCAACGACTTTAGCGCCCACCTTAATGGCTATTTCCGCCGGAGCAGTCTTTATGGGAGCAATGACCTACATTGGAAATGCCCCCAATTTTATGGTTAAAGCCATTGCTGAGAAGCAGTACGTAAAAAAAATGCCGAGTTTCTTTGGGTATTTGCTTTGGTCCTGTGCTATATTGTTACCTGCTTTTGTAATTTTTTGTAGGTTTTTTCTATATGAATAGGTAGCTAGTATCGTGAAAAGAGGTAAATCATACTTAAGGGAGTTTATCTGGATAGTGCCTCCATTATTTTTGGCAGGATGCAGCTACCTTTTTCCCTCAAAAGAAGATAAAAGGTTTACCCCAAAAGACTTAAATCTACCTGAAATCAAATATCATGCTGAAATGGAAGTCTTAGGTGACAAAAGCGAAGAAAGTTACTTTAAATCAGTACCAGAGCTTATGCATTCTGATGCCTCAGCTCCCACCAGTACCAATGCTTTGCGGTATCGAGCCGAGGCTGATTTGAAGCTTTTACGCAAAGCTTTAAAAAATCGCGGCTATTTTAACGGAAAGGTTGATTATATCCTCGATTACTCTCAGGAAGAAAAGCATATTAAATTCATTGTTACCCCTGGTGAGCTTTATCATATTGAAGGTGTCGATATTGAGATGACTGGCGCTGATGATATTCCCATCATGCCTGCAAAAGCACGTAAAGTTATCAATATCACCAATGGCGAACAGGTCCGGCTAGATAAAGTTATAAATTCTGTTATTCTGCTCAATCGCTACTTTGTTACCCACGGTTATCCGGATGCAAAAGTAGAAGAACCCCTTGGAAGAATAAATGATGCTAAAAGGACTGTACTCTTAATCTACAAAATTGATCTCAATGGAAAAAAGCGTTACGGCAAGCTGACGATTGCTGGCAATCAGTCGGTATCGACGTGCTATATTAAAAACCGATTACCGATTAAAGAAGGTGAATTTTACGACCAGCAAGAGTTAGATAATGCGCGGCGATCTTTATTAGATTCTGAGATTTTTTCCACCGTAATAATAACTCATGAAAGTCAAGGGGACCGAGCTAACCTTAAAGTTGATGTTAAAGAAGCCCCACCGCGACGGGTGGCTGCTGGTCTACGTTATGGGACTCAAGAAGGTATCGGCGGCAAATTACTCTGGCAGCATAAAAATGTTTTCGGTAATGGTGAAGATTTTTATATCCGCGGCGAAGGAGGACAGCGCCAAATGAAAGCATCGATTGGATTGCGTATCCCAGATGTTATATGGCGTGACTTTACTTTATCGACAACAGCCTCTCTGACAAAGGCAAATACTAAAGCTTATGATGGATATGTATATAACTATTATGTAGGTCTGGAACATAAAGTTGATGCATATTCAACCTATTCGGTCGGAGCCGAAGCCGAGTTATCTGATCTGAAGAAATTTAGAAGGGTTAAAAGATATTTTGGTGGCTTGCCAATGTCTTATATTTATGATGCCAGTAATGACCGCATTAATCCTTACAAAGGATGGCGTTTACGCCTTGATTTTGCCCCTTATTTAGGCGACTTTGTTCAAAACCGCCCGATGTTTCGTTTGCATCTTATGTCAAGCCAATATTGGCGATTGGTTAAAAAGGATAAATTTGTTATCGCCACCTGGGAAAGGATAGGACAGATTGAGGGCATTCCTTTTACTGATATTCCGCTTAACCGCTTATGGTATGGTGGCGGAAGTGGCTCTGTTCGGGGTTACGCTTTTCAGAAGCTGAGTAAACCTGATCCCAATGGTAGCCCAATGGGTGGGAAGTCGATTATTGAATTTGGTATCGAGCCGCGCTGGCGCGTTACGGAGACCATTGGCTTATCCCTATTTTGGGAAGCGGGAGCGGTATCAGAGAAGCGGATAGCAGGTTTAAAATCTCAAGAATACCGATCGGGCTATGGAATCGGTGCCAAGTATTATACGGACATTGGCCCCTTGAGGATCGATTTAGCTTTTCCTTCAAAAAGACGCAAAATTAATGGAAAGTCTTATGATTCTGCAGTTCAGTTTTATATAAGCTTAGGGCAGGCCTTCTGATGAGAAGCATTTTATCTTATATCTTTAAATTCTTAGGCATGACGTTTTTAGCAGTAGCCATGTTGCTTCTTATTTTGCAAATCCCAACGATTAATACGAGGGTAGTTCAAGGCATTGTTAATCTTATCGTCCCCCCTGAGATGTATATAAGGATCAGAGGCATCCGCGGTGCCTTTCCCTTTGATATAACAGTAGATAAGGTTAAAATTAAGGATAAACATTGCCGTTGGCTGGAAATCCATGGTCTTAAAATTGATTGGCAAGGCGTCGATATTCTGTATGGTAATCTCCATTTTCCTCAGCTCACAGCAAAGCGCCTGACATTTTGGCGTTTGCCCGATCTTCCACCAGACCCTGATCCTGTAAAGTTACCGTGGTTGAATGTTGATGACCTTCATATAAACTCTGTTGAATGTCCTTTTATCTTTACAGGCAACTTTGAATTTTACGGCAGAGTGGACTCTACCGCTAATGATCACCATCATATGCAGTTCGATTTACGTTTTTCTGATAATCCTGAGCATGTGGACAGGTTCACCTATGATCAAACGGGCATCACCTACCTTTTAAAAGGCAAGATTAATCGGCCCTTAAAGCATTTTGCTCGGTTATCGCCAGAGACGTTTTCTAAAATCCAAACTGGTCAAGCAATTTTAGATGTGGACATCAAAGGAGACACGTATTTTAAGATGGCCTTGGGGCATGTAAAAGGTGAACTTATTAATTTTCGCACTCTTGATAATAACTTACAAACTCTGCTGGGGACTCATCCTAAACTTAATCTGGAAGCTAAAGCTGATGACCAGGGCAATATTAAAAAGGCAGCAGGCAGCGTACAGCTTGGCTTGAAAAAAGAACTATCCTTTCACCTTACGCCAAAGCAAAACAACTCAAAAGAGAACTATAACTTACACGTTCACCTTAAATCTCGGCCGCATGAAGGAGATTTATATGGAGAACTGAAGTTCAAGGATAACACCATCTTCTTAGACCAGCTTCACTTAACAGGAATGGGATGTGATGTTCAGGGTAAACTTCAATACGGTAAGACGATTACCTTTCAGGCACAAGGATCCGTCTACGATCTCTACCCCATCAGTAGTTTAGTTAATTATCCGACCAGAGGCGAAGCAAATTTAGATATATCTTATAACCACCAAGATCTTATGGTTAAAGCTTGGGGCAAGAATATTATAATGAGCGCCCCTAAAAAAACAATTGAGCAATTTGAGGTAAGAAGTGAGATTGTGCAAGGGCAGGGGCCTTTATCCTTAGCTGTACACTCGGGCGAGACCACGCTTAATATTGACTTAACATCGAAGCAATGGTGGCAAGAGATTGTGATCGATAATTTTATATTAAACCAAGGTAAGACTAAGCTTGCCTTTGTTGAAAGTCCCTTTGCCATTAAATGGGAAGAAAAAAGGATATCGGTACCTCATGCCCAGATTAGATTTTTAGATGGTCAGCTTAATTTAAATAATGTTGAATACTCAGCTTCGCCGCGAGGTGAGATTATTCTCGATAAAGTTACTGCCAAAATACTTAACCCTCTCATTAATAATGTTGTCTGGCAAGGCGACATTACTGGCAAACTAGCATTTCAGGACCACCCCTCAAAAGGATATTATGCCGGTTGCCTTAAATTGGTTAACTTTGGCACGGTTAGCGATTTACGCAAAACCCATAAATTAATCAATCTAGCTATAAATTTTTCTCATTCAAGTCGATCCCTCACAATTGATACTCACCTTAGTGATTCCGCAAAAGAATCTCTTCACGGCAAAATTGTCATAGATACTCACAGTTACATCCCTCAGCATGCTGATGTCATCAAATCAACCCTTGCAGGCTCCTTTGATCTTTCTTCACTTAACAGTTTAATCTGGTGGGGTGACCGCTTAAAAGGGACGCTGATGATAGACCATGCCAGCCAAGGAACACTTTCAGCTCTCAATCCGACCATTAAACTCCATATAAAAGATGGCTATTATGAAAATGCTGCTATCGGCACAGTATTAAAAGGAATCAACGGCAGCCTAGCTTTTGCTAATCAAGAATTTGTTATCCCAGAGCTAAAAGGTCGCGATTATCGTAAAGGCGAATTTATGGTAAAGGGCAAAGCTAATTTGCATGAATTATTGGCTCCAACCTTAGATATTCACGTCGCGTTCGATAAGCTAATGCTTGTCAATACTGATCAAGCCATTGTCTCTGTTAGTGGTAAAATTGACGCCAGTACCCCACAACCCCATTCTCATGAGCTCAAAGGCAAAGTCCTTGTAAATTCTGCTTTAATCAATTTAACAGAGCTGGCTCACGAGCCCAAAACTATCCGCACCTTTAGAACGGAGGAAGAATTACATCGCAAGCAAACTAAGAAACACACAGATTTAAAAACAACGCTGAATTTAGACATAGATATACCGAAAAAGCTACTGATTCAAGGTTATGGCTTACGAAGTGAATGGAAAGGCAATCTGAAGGTGCTCGGCCCCCTTAATGCCCCGCAGATTGGAGGAAGTATTAACTCCCTCTCCGGCCGATTAGATATTGCCTCAAAGCGTTTACAGTTATCCCCAAGCTCCGTTTCCTTCCAAACAGTCAAAGGAGAAATAATTCCTTTGTTAAATATCAAGACAAAGAAGCAGGTGCGGGAATATGAAGCCTATATAGTTTTATCGGGCCCCTCTAATAACCCAAAAATAGAATTCATTTCGCTGCCTGCATTGCCAACCGAAGATGTTATTGCTCTGATTCTTTTTGATAAACCGATTGCCGAGGTTACAGCTGCTCAAAGCCTTCAATTAGCGACCACTATGGCTGCTGTAAAAGCGGGCAACTTTAAGGGAAGCGCCTTCGATTCCTTAAACCAGCTGCTCGGAGTCGATGATATTTCTCTGCAAAAAGCGGAGACGTCGGAAGTTATGGATGATGAAAAACAAAGCTATAGCTTAACAATTGGTAAACAGCTATCTGATAAAATTTATGTGGGCGTTGAACAAGGCCTTCAGCAAGAAGTTGGTACCAAGCTAAAAGCTAAAGTAGACGTTACAAAAAATACGAAATTAGAGATCGAAACAGGGACCCAAAATAGTGCTGTTGCTTATGGTTGGGAGTTCCGCTATTAGTGCTGCGTCAATACTACGCATTAAGAAAAATTTCTATACACCCTTGTGCAAGTGAAAAAATCGAGTCACAATGCATTTAGCGGAAATTTTATTTAAGTAGTATAAGATTGATGGCTTTTTCAAGATTAATGGTGGTTCTATCTTTAATTTTTGGCATTTCAGCAGCATTTGCCGACGTCCCCAAACCATGGGAGATCGGGTTTCAGTCGCCCGCGACTCCGACGATGGAGGGTATCACAGAAATGCATAACCTTTTGCTGATAGTTATCTATTCTGTCGGTGTCTTCGTAACCCTTTTATTGGCTTATACCTTATGGCGATTTAATGAGAAGAGAAATGCGACGCCGTCAAAAGTCTCCCATAATACCTTTATTGAGATTATATGGACGCTCTTACCCGTGTTAATCCTAGTGGTTATCGGGGTACCTTCACTTAAATTGCTGTTTTTTAGTGATAAAATTGAGAATGCCGATATAACTGTTAAGGCGATTGGTCGTCAATGGTATTGGACTTATGAATTGCCTGACCATAAGATCGAATTTGATAGCCGGATGATTCCGAGTAGCGATATAAAGCCTGGCCAATTACGTTTACTCGAAGTTGATAACCCGATTGTTGTTCCAGTTAATAAAGCGATCCGTTTATTGGTAACCTCTGATAATGTTCTGCATAGTTTTGCTGTCCCTTCCTTTGGGATCAAAAAAGACGCTGTCCCTGGCCGATTGAATGAGACATGGTTCAAAGTTTCAAAAGAAGGAACCTATTACGGACAATGCTCAGAATTATGTGGTGTCAAACATGGGTTTATGCCAATAGCAGTCAAAGTTGTCTCCCAAGAAGAATTTGATTCATGGGTGAAGAAGCAAAGTCAATCATAAATACTCAAAAAGAAGGTGCAGTATGTCAAGTTTAACTGTTGCAGATCACAATCATCACGGCCATCCCACTGGATGGCGGCGATGGTTATTATCAACAAATCATAAGGATATCGGGACGCTATACATTATCTTTGCTATGGTCGGAGGCTTACTTGGAGGTGCCGCTTCGATGGTTATCCGCGCCCAGTTAATGTACCCCGGAAGTTTAGTGTTAGGCGAAAACTACCAACTTTATAATGTGATCATATCCGCCCATGGGGTGTTGATGATCTTCTTTATGGTCATGCCCGCGTTGATTGGTGGCTTTGGTAACTGGTTTGTCCCCTTAATGATCGGGGCACCAGATATGGCTTTCCCACGCATGAATAACATTAGCTTCTGGCTTATGGTTCCCTCTTTAGCCTTACTGTTAATTTCAGGGGTAACAGCCGGTGGAGCAGGGACCGGGTGGACTTTTTATCCGCCGCTTAGTAATGCCGAATACCACAGTGGCCCTGCCGTCGATTACTTACTTTTCAGCCTCCACTTGGC
This sequence comes from Candidatus Odyssella thessalonicensis L13, assembly GCF_000190415.1. Classification (GTDB taxonomy): domain Bacteria; phylum Pseudomonadota; class Alphaproteobacteria; order Paracaedibacterales; family Paracaedibacteraceae; genus Paracaedibacter; species Paracaedibacter thessalonicensis. The sequence goes on along the minus strand of NZ_AEWF01000001.1, from coordinate 227,685 downwards.
CGGTGCTTCTTCAATCCTTGGCGCAATCAATTTTATTGTGACCATTTTTAATATGCGCGCCCCCGGAATGACCTTCCATAAGATGCCACTATTTGTCTGGGCCATGTTGGTTACCGCTTTCTTGTTGCTGCTTGCGGTTCCTGTCCTGGCGGGTGGTATCACCATGTTGATTACAGATCGCAACTTCGGTACCACTTTCTTCTCCCCTGCGGGTGGTGGCGATCCTGTACTATTCCAACACTTGTTTTGGTTCTTTGGCCATCCTGAAGTTTATATTATGATCTTGCCTGCCTTTGGCATCATCTCTCAGGTGATCTCAACCTTTGCCCGTAAGCCCATTTTTGGATATCTCGGCATGGCTTATGCCATGGTCGCCATCGCCATCTTAGGCTTTGTGGTTTGGGCCCACCATATGTTTACAGTAGGAATGGACGTTAAAGCTAACGCTTACTTTACCATTGCCACCATGGTTATTGCGGTGCCTACTGGTATTAAGGTGTTTTCTTGGATTGCCACCATGTGGGGCGGAGCGTTACGTTTCCGTGTTCCGATGATGTTCGCTGCTGGCTTTATCCTATTATTTACTATTGGTGGCTTAACCGGCATTGTTCTGGCTAATGGGTCTGTCGACGTTGCTTTACATGATACCTATTATGTGGTTGCCCATTTCCACTATGTGTTGTCAATGGGAGCCTTATTTGGCCTATTTTCAGGATTCTACTACTGGATTGGAAAAATGTCCGGGTATCAATACAATGAGCGCCTTGGTAAAATCCATTTCTGGTTGACCTTTATCGGGGTAAACGTCTTATTCTTCCCCATGCACTTTTTAGGACTCTCTGGAATGCCGCGTCGTATTCCTGATTACCCTGATGCGTTTGCGGGTTGGAACCATGTTGCTTCCCTTGGCGGCTTCATATCTGGTATCGCTGGTCTGTTTTTCTTCTATGTGGTTTACCGCGTCTTTAGAGATAAGCAACCCTGTCCAGCTAACCCTTGGGGTGAGGGAGCTGATACTTTGGAATGGACATTACCATCACCACCTGAGTTCCATTCTTTTGAAGAGCAACCCAAAATTAGCTAAATTGCAAAAGTTAAAAATAGCGAAGGCTTCATATCTTGGAGCCTTTTTAGTTTTTTAATGCAAGCTTTCAGGGGGTGCCAAGTAAGGATTTTTAAAGTTTCATCAAGCTGGACATCTTCTTAGACTACTTTAGGCTGAATAACTTTGCATCTTTTATGATTTTCGTATAAAAAAACAATAAACTAACAAGAGAGTATAAAAAATGATAAAAATATCCGCTACCTTCTTAATAGCCGTCTTAAGTGTTATAGCACATCATCAATGCTTGAGCGCTGATCTCCTAGGGAATATTGATAAATGGGTAGATCCAAGTGTAAGGCAGGATGAAAAGTTAAAAGAGTCTGTCATGAAAGTTATTGCAGACCAAAAACCAACCAAAGTCCCTCTCGAGCAACCTGCACCGACACTTTTAGTCAAGGACCAAGATAAGGGATTATCATTTCCGCCTATAGCAGCTCTCGAAATGCTTCAGGAAGTAGCTAACCTTTACCAAAAATCCCAGGAAAGAGTAGCAATTGTGGATCTAGGATGCGGGTTGGGTTATACTTCGGTTTTACTCCTGCTCGCTGGAGGAAAGGTCGATGCAGTGGAAAAAAGTCTGCCAGCAGCCAAGGAAGCTAACAAATATATTTACAGTAATACCCGTAATATTCTAAATTATAGGGTTGCTGAGGCTCGCCAGTATTACAGTGTTATTCACGAAGATATCGTCAAAGAAAATCAGACACAATGGACAACCCGACCTCATAAAATTGCTGTCTGTAATGCAGTGCTGCATTTTCTAACGCCGGATCAGTGTGACTTACTTGCGCGAAGAGTATTTGATAATCTTGTTGAAGGTGGCAAAGCTTATATTAGTGCAGATTCTCCATACTTTAATGCCTTATGGGTAAAATCTTACTTGAATAAAAAATCAAAGGGCAGACTTTATCCAGGCTATAGCATTCATTCCAGGAAAATCATGAGCGCTACTCATGCTACAGCAGACCATAAACCTAGAAAAGTTAAGGGTGGGCGAGTGCCTGGTTGGTCTTATTTTGGCTATTATTTGGGTAAAAATGCGGTAACTGATCTTGAAAATTCTTTTCATATAGTCAAAAACCTTTTTATGGTTGATGACTTAGCGGCAATTTTCACGAGAGCTGGCTTTAAGATAGAAAAGTGCTATTACATTGATGTTAAAGGCCAGATAGTTCAACCCTTAGACGTGGAAGTCGGCAACCATTATCGCGGCTGTATTGTGGTCAAAAAAGTCAGCCCCTCCTTATGACTTTAGAAAAGATAAGCTTGCTAAGATTAGTCGCTGAAGGGTTATATTAAGCTTCAATTTAAAAACAATAAATAGACGAGACCTTCTCTATTTATTGCCGATGACTCTCAGCAATCTTATCAGCCCACTCTTTGGCAGCATCGCCGCCCCATAAAAGCCAAGCTATGTAGCCTTTTGAGGGGCTTGCCTCATTGCCAAAATCCTTAGCATTTTTATCCACTTCATGGCGCGCAAAATAGGCTGACATTTTTTTAATAACTTCAAGACTTATGGTGTCATTTTCTGCCAGCTGATGACCGCGGTTGATTCCCACCTCTGTGCTGCCTTTACCAAATTTCTCCCTCAGTTCTAACCCTTTTTGCGCATTCTTTTTAACAGCGGCGGGAACCGCAAATTCTCTAGCGTTTTCCATCCTCTTCACTCCAAAAAACAGTAGTTAAACTTAACTATGGATCAAATTAATCTTTTTTTGACTTAACGGAATCAGGATTGGCCACATATTGTTGCCCGTGCCGTGAGCCTTGTTTTTTACTCTGATGGGCTGCTTTCTTTTCAGAAGGAGATAACTTATTCCACACATCCCGGGGCAAATAGCGGTCAGTTTCGCCATCCTTCTTGATAGCTTTTTCACCATGCTCGGTTTGCCACTCTTCCTTGGTCCATTTTTTTAGATTACGTTGAGCAGAGGTTAATTGATTCTGATGCTTATAGCCACCGCCTGCCGCTTCATATTCCTTTGTTAGTAACTGCGACTTGCGTGCCGACCATTGTCCCGATTTTCCTCCCTTTGACTCTGCCTTGATTTTTTCCTTTAAGTCCATCCGTAATTGCGGATCCGTATAATCTTTAGCGTAATCAGCTGTGGACTTTGTTTTTGCTGCCATCGGCTTTTCCTCCCAACCTTAAGGCCATAAATACTTGTACCTGCCTTAAAGATCCCATACGCCTACACCTAAATTAAGTTTAAAAGAGCAACAAATTTTACTTTACGCCTTAATTAACAATAAAATAAAAAGCTCCCACTTTTTAATGAGAGCTTAGAAGAAGAAAGGATAATTTATTATTTAATTTTACAATACTGCAACCAATAGGTATCAATATCTTTAGCAGTAATATCAAGGCTTAAAGCAACAGCTTCTTCAAAAACGCGCCCTTTAACTTCTGAGGCGATCTCGGCATAAAATTTTTTGTCAGCTTCAAGTTTATGGCTTTCTTTTGGTGGCAAAGGTAAGCCTGGCTGATCTAAATAAGTCTCATAAGTTTGATAATCGAAAATCTTAAGTGGTCTCGTATGTTTGATCTTCTCTATAATCTTTGTGAAGCTTTGCGCTATAGCCGTGCTCGTCTCCTGCTTATAAGCCAGCTCAGTAGCCTTGGTCGCTCTTTTCTGCAAAAGGTACTTAATCGTCTCCTTCCATGCTTCTAAATCTTTTCTTATAGAGACCAAACGATAATTTTGGGCTCTGTTTTGCTTAAAAGCTTGAGTAAAAAATTTAACGAGAAGATCATTTTCCAAAGCTAATTGGAAACATTCAATAAGTTCTATATAGATCGCATGGGCTCGATCTTGCACGCGTTCCCTTACCTCCTCGCAATTAATTATAATACTAGGTTCCAGGCTGTATTGTAATTCTGCTAGCCCAGTTGCCTTAAACTGAGAGAATAGATCATGACAAATTTGTACATTTTCTTTAATTGCTGTATTAATAATCCCCAAGCAACTCCGAACCACAATGAATCGATTCTCTTTAATATACTTCTTACAATATAAATCATATAAGTACTTAAAGATCACCTGCATATTATCTAGCTGTAAATCACTGGCTGGTTTTGCTTGGACTGGATCTCCAAAAAAACGATACTTCGAGCGTTGATTATAATAGAAAACAACCTCCTTATATTTAATCTCAATAATTCCAGGCATTACTTCAGTAAGGATAACTCCATTTGGAGCTGTAGCTATGGCAGTCTGCGTGAGTGATGCATATTCAACACTATTAGCATTAAAAGGCTGATGAAATATTAGATCCTCTTTATTATAGTTATCTGGCGTTAATGGCAAAGAGATGGGAGAAGAGTTTAAGGAGAAACTAGCGGGCGAGGAGCTAATAGGCGAGGAACTCCCGGAAAAGCTGAGGGGTGATGAAGGGCCCGCTGAACTGGTGGGTGAGGTACTAGCGGGACTAGAGTTTTCTAAAGATTCAAGAGAGGAGGCTCTCCTTTTTCTTTTTGGAGAACTGTCCCACTTTTCAGATGAAACATTCTCCTGAGATGAGAAACCAATTTGGCCTCTTTTCCTCTTAGAGTATGTAATGACGTAAACTTGAGCCTTTATTTGCTGGATAAAGTAAGTATGATATTGATGGTAATCACTTCGCAAAGCGTGAATTATTTGTATGTAGTCGCTTCCTGCCAACGATTCATGGCTAATATTATGATGCCAAAGATAACTAAATGCTCGCTCTATATTCTTGCTTTTTAATAGAAAGTTGACTAATCCCATAGACCTGACTTTATAACTCTCTATACAGTGAGGAAAGTATGTACTTTCTTGAGTATGATTGCTCTGTGTATACATTAGATTTATTAGAGAAACGAAATACATTTTAGAAAAAGCACGCGCTAACCTTGATTTATTAGCAGAGTTATCTATCAGGTTATAGCTCAGCATAAACTTCGAGAGAAATAGAAAATTAACCTTAACTGCGCATAACTCCATTTCCTTTTTGGTCAAGATAGCCGTTAAAGGAGGACTCACCTTTACTGCCGCTATAGAACTTAATAGAAAATCATGGAACTCAGGGATTGCGACTAGGCTTTCTTCAAAATATTTTGCAAATAAAGCAGCATCGTCCACATTCTTTAGCAGCTTTTCAAGCATTATTGCCGAGGAAATTTCTTCAGCGGAGGTAATTTCATGGCAAAAAGCCATGTCATTCTCGAAACAAGGCGAGGATTGGAATAACAAGTCAAGTTGAACTTTTTCTGATGATGCAGCGAGCTCTCTAATAAGTTCTTGTCGCTGAACATTAGATATTTGCATCGCAGCAGTAGGAAAACTAGCAAATAGCAGACCAGAAAAAACGGCTGCATATAGGGAGGGAGAGTGACTTCTAAGCATTACAATAACTTTTCAAATTAATATAATTTTAGTCTCAATATCAGAATAAGTTTAATAAAAAGCAATTAATCTCCTCAAATACAAGTGTAATCTTTTTTAAAAAGGGTAAGAGGTCCATTATTCTGACTTAATTTTGCTAAATGAGGGCTATGTCGAATCAAAGAAAGGCTAAGTTGTTTTAAGCATAAATTTTAGAAGATGCCTCGAAATCCTGAAGGTGCTAAAACTCATGGGCTACAGATCACTATAAAATTAGAGTTAAGCCTTATTTGGTAATCTCTCATTTCTAGTCGACTTTTAATGAGGAGAGCCAGCAAAGCAGGCATCCGTTTATGAGCTCCGATGAAATTGCCTAACAATCTAACTCTCAGAAGTTTCACCTCTTTAAACACCATAGTTGACATTAAGTTGGCTCGCATCAACAGTAGTAACACCTAACACGGACCAAGCGGCATGACAGGCTTCATCATATTCCGCCCAAGATCGCACATTACCTTTTAGAATAATGGTGCCGTCTGTTACTTCAATACTTATTTTACGGGCATCCAGGCTCGCATTTCTTTGAAATTCACTTAATATTTTACGAGAGACTTGCTCTGGAGTAATGCTAGAGTGGGGCCTGATCAGTAAGTTGTTGATGACATTTCTAACACCATAAAGATATCTTATAGCCTCTTCAGCCTTATGCCGTTGAAAGTGAAAGTCAACTTCACCAGTAAGGATTACGGTTCCCTTTTCCACAATAACTTGAATACTGTTAGGTGGTAAAGCTGAGTCCCATTTAATTCCATTAATGGCAGCCTCAGCAATTTCTTCGTCACTGCGTACTAGGTTATCTTCAAGGCTAACTTGCAGCTCTTCAACAATACCGGCGACACCTTGAACATTTTTTGCCAGCTTCTCAATTAAGAATTTTTCGTAGTAATTCTTAACGCTGCCACTAAAGGTCACAATGTTATTATGGACATTCACAATTATATTCTTAGAGATAATGCTAGGATCAGAGCCTAGCTTTGCTTCAATATCTGCCTTAATAGCTTCATCTTTTTTCATGATTACCCCCTTGACGCTGCTCTGTCAGATTACATAGCTTAGATATACTCTCTCTAATTAGTAGATATGAGCAGTAATATTTATGTTAAAAACAAATATTTTTTTACATATATTTACATGAAATATAAATTTAAATTAATAACTATAATTGTTTTTGGATTTTAATAGCTGAATAAAGATGTCCTTTACTGACGAAGCTTATGACCGTTTACGGATAAAAATGGTAGACCAGCAGCTGCAAGCACGCGATATTTCTGACACTCGCGTTCTCGCAGCTATGAAGGAGATACCTCGACATTTGTTTGTTCCTTCCCAACACCAAGATATGGCCTATGAGGATTCGCCTGTACCCATAGGGCAGGGGCAAACAATCTCTCAACCCTATATTGTCGCCTTTATGAGCCAAGCAGCACAGCTTAAACCTACTGATAAAGTATTGGAAATCGGTACAGGCTGTGGCTATCAAACAGCAGTCCTGAGTCAGCTATGCGCTGAGGTTTATACCATAGAGATAATTGAAGAATTAGCTAAGCGGGCGCAAAGACTCTTTAAAACACTGGGTTATCATAATATTCAGTCTCGTATCGGAGATGGTTATTCTGGCTGGCCGGAGCACGCCCCTTATAATGCTATCCTTGTTACTGCCGCCCCCCAAAGATTACCCCAGCAGCTTGTAACACAATTGAAAGAGCAGGGAAGATTAATTATTCCTGTTAAAGTTGACCATCAGCAAGAGCTCATCGGCGTGACTAAAACAGAAGCAGGGATCCAGAAAGAGCCCCTTATCCCGGTTAAATTTGTTCCCATGACGGGTCAAATTGAGCAGATGTAGGCTTAAAGAATGCTATGCACCTATTCATCACTTAGCCAATTACCGGAAAAGCTGATTCCTCGACACTTAGTGCCTACACAGGAAACCATCCTGCCTTCGCCAGCAGTAGATTTGTCGGCACAGTTACCCTCCCAACAGATGGATGCTAATGTCTTTCAAACCTGGAATAACGCTTTTATTCATTCTCAGTTATTTATCGCTCATGCGTTGAGCATCGCTTCTTTAAGGCGAGTCATAAATGCATATTTTACAAACCCTCAAGCTTTGGATGTACAGCAGCTTATTAAGTACTCAGTATTTACTATATTGGCCGTGCGGCAACTTATTTCTGGTTCATTGATTGATGTAAGACAAAAGAAAAGTGAACGGGTTCTGACCCGTAATAGTGTAGGGTATCTTATCACAGTGCCCGCCTGGTGCTTACATACGATTAATCTCACCGATGCCGATGTGCCCATGGAACACTACGGTGTTAGCCAACAAGCCTATCGAAAATTGATTCTAGCGACAAATAATACCCTCAATCAGAGCAAGATCTGCCTACTTCCCCAAGATATCTTAGCTTCCTCTCTAAATGTGTACAACGAAATTGCTTTTGTACCGCGGACAATTCATCCACATAGCCAAATTAAAATTGAGGGAATCTTTATCAATAAGAATGTGAACAATTTTGGCACCCAAACAGACAAGAAAGATCCTAATGATCCAGAATTTTATTTTACTCTGATGCGCCAGCTAGCAACCTTGTTACATCTTCCTTTGCTGTATATTTAGTAATAGCTTTATCCAGACTGCAATAAGGCTCGCCCTCTAAGTGAAAGAGGATAGACATCGTAGCGATCACACTTAGGAGCAGCTTTTACTCCCTACTTGGGAGTGTCTGCATGTTCTTGTAGAAAGCTACCGTCTAAGGTTAAAGCGCTTACTTTCGTGATAAAGAGAGTTTAAATTATCTGTCTTAAGACTTTTACATTTATGCACCTTTCTTCTCTGGCGTCTTAGCGGACATTTAATGATGGAGCAGCTTTCCCCTGGTAAGCTAGGAGTTGTTGATGCTACCAACGTTCAGCCAGAAACCCCTAAAATTCTCAGCACCGTCGAAACTATAGATAACGCTGTTATTGAGTACGCCCTACTAAGCATTAAATACTGCAATGGGTGAAGATCTGATAGCTTTCTTTTTCCAAAGATCTCAGGTTAGATTTTTGCACAAAAATCTTGCCGTAAAAAAGGGTTGTCTCTTTTCCTTTACAACAGTAAGGGGGACAAAAACTATCATGACTTTCGAAAGAGAAGGCGAACACATTGAGGAAGAAGCTTTGTCTCCTTCCTCATTATTTCTTCACCACCCCGTCAACCCTAGCGAGGGTTACTTTGTAGACTCATCCTTGGAGAAGGCATTTCTCTGAGGCCAAAAGATCAGCTCCTAAAAAATTTAAGCTTTAAGATCGTACTTTTTACATGAATGGTGCCGATCTCCCACAGTGTAGAGACCACCAACAGTCTTCCAAGATTTCTAGAGGAGCCGTATACCCTACCTGTGATAGCCGTTGTCTTGTTTGCAATTTAATTTCCTCCTCTAGTTCTGACAGCATAATTTCTTCAGCTGCATTCAACTTTAACGCTAGCAGATTTCTTTCCGCCTCAGGATAGCAAGATTCTAATTCTTCTCTATATTCCACGAAGGTTCTCCCCTCGAGATTGGCAAGCTTTATAGTGTGACTTACTTCTTTATAAATGCTATGCATACTTTCCCAGATGATACTAGCTGTCGCCACTTTAGATGGCGTTGTAGCGGTACACGCTTTATTCTGCAGAGTGTCCATTTCAGCAACAGTGATCGCAGTCTGCGCAGACAAATACTCCTGCCATGGTAAAGCCAGCTCTCTTGTCTGTTGTAAGGCTTGCGCTGACGGCTGAGTAGACAAAAGGGACTGATTGCTCATTTTACAGGGTCCCGAAACGGTAGCTCCCTTCAATGGAATAGAATCACTTTTATAAGGCATTGGTGTCCACACAGGCGCTATGGATGGTTGACCCATCTCTGTTGGATGTAGGGTGCTTGTATCTCCTATTACGGGCGAGCCCTGACTCACCTTAACTGTTGAAGCTAGGTCTACCCCCCTGGCCTGCAAAGGGCCTTTTGACCCGTCACCATTGACGGCGGGCCGCAAGGGCACGTAACTTCGTCGTCTTACCCTTTGTTCTGAGTTAACTACGGGGGACAATTGTATAAAGATCTGAATTATGGGGGTTGGAGCTAAGGGGGAAGGGTAATGGCGTGCTACCTCTGTCCATAAAGCCGACCCAGTTAACAATTGAGGCTCATTTCTTTGCACAGGCATAGCCGTAGCACTAGCGAACAGAGGGACTTTCGCGGTGGTGAATGGAGGCTTATAAGGTATACTGATATAATTGTTGCTCGTTGGGATAGGTTGCCCTGGTTGTTGAGAGAGAAGGGGAAATAATCTTAATCGCTTATTTTTTTGCTGAGCCGCAGGCTGCTGTGAATCGTTAAGAATTGCCTCTGTCCTTCTCTTGCTTGTCTTTTGCTCGGCAGCAGGCTCTAGGCCGATGCTACGTTTCTGTTCGGTTTTCTCTGAGGTTTGGCTGTAAGCAAGCAGGTAATCTTTATGGATATCCACTAAGAATCCATAAAATCTGGTAAAATCCAACTGATTTATGGCTAGCTGATTCCCACAGAAATAATCGTAAGCAATATTAATGTTACTGCTACTTAATAGAAAAGTAGCTAATACGATCTTATCAGCTTTATAGTGAATTAGTGTCTTATGAAAGATATTGGAAGTATAAACGCTATTAATATTCTCAGTTAAACTGGTAACAAAGCTCACAAAGTAAAACTTTGCGAAGGCCCCGGCTAGGCGTTCCCTATTTAATCCTTCTGGAACACCCCTATATAGAGATAAAAACTCATGAGTAAATAAAGAGTTGAGCATATTAATATGGCTATCCATTGAAGAAGGATTATGTAGGAAATGCCGAATGATGGGCGCTTCTTTGGCCCGAATTAAAGCATTCACAAAGAACTTATTAAATTCAGGAATTTTAAGTAATTTGCTATCAATTAATCTTAAACATTCGGCTGAAATCTTTTTCAACCTTGGCTGCTTTAATCTCTTCTCATCGGGCAAGATTAAATCTTCTAACTTTATACTATAGCAATCAAATAATGATTGTATCATTGCCTCTTTGAGAGGATGCTGTTTATCTCTGGGATGGGAACAAGAGCGAGCATCTATAGCCCTTGGAGCGTCCATGCTTCCTCCAACAGTGATGGTTGCAAGTAAGCTAAAGATGACAGGAGATCCCGAGGATCGCCATATCCTTTTCAGTTTTATCATGTTAACGCACCGGAATTATTTAGTGAGATGATAATTTATGAGGTATTTAAGCGGCTAGAAGATATAGAGTTACACTGATAAAACCCTCAATTAAAAGCACTCGATGTATCAATTTCTACGCTGAGCTAGAACCTAATATCCTAAGAGGGCTCAGTAGAAGAAATAATGTTGATAATTATTTTAGCAGATAAAGAGTAGAATCCCAAGAAATTTGAAATTTTACATAGATTTTACCAACTTTATAAGTGTTATCAATACTTTCTAAAGACAGTAGTCGAGTTCACATTTAGGGTATAAAATGCCTGCCTGTGTTAGCCACCTCCTTTGCCAACCGAGAAATGGCATAAAAACCATAAGGGCCGCTTCAGCCAGAGAACAATTTAATTGTTATAGCTGCCAAAATAGGAAGTATTTAAAAAGACCCCATAAGGGGAAAAGGATTTAAGGACATCTCAGCAAGAAAAGCTTATTAAAAGGGCAGGCAGTGACAGAATCTATGCAATGAGCACAAAAAAGAAGCATGATTAAGAGAGATTTACAGATAAATATGGACTAATTCTGAGAGTTTGAGAGCACTTGTAAAGGCGATCCCAATAAATTCTAGTGAATAAAAATATCTTTACATGGGTCAATTTTAATGGTAAATTCATTTTCAATAAAAATGAAATCCCCGCTTGTTAATAAGGGAAAAAATAACCAAGCGGGGAGAAATAAATTTTAGTTTTTATTTAAGAGTTGTTGCTCTTCTTGCTATTTGTATTGTCGTGGCTGTGACGACCGCCTTCAGCAGCAATTTCTCTTACTTGCTCTTTAGGCATAGAAGCAAAACCTTGCTTACCTTTTGAATGATCGTTAGACTTTTGGTTTTGGTTCTGATCTTGGTCTCTCTTTGTAGTCATAATAACTTCTCCTTAGTTATTTAAAGTTAACATCATATAAGCTACAGTTATATTCTTACCACCCATTGTGATCTTTTTTAAAAAGGAAATAGTGGCTATTTTTAACCTTATAGAAAACCATTTAAGAAAGACATGGGGAAGATAGGGTCAAAAGTTTAGCTTAAAACCTATCATATTTCAAGGATGAGTTCTTAAAGAGAAAGCTTCATCTTGCCTTATTTCTCCATGAAAACACTGAGTTCCTGAGGCAGATATAAGCATCACCATTCTGACGTTTGTTTAAAAGTTCTTCAATAAGAAATAGGAGAGAGCCGTAGAAACTCCTCTCCACTTATCCCAGAATTTCTGAGAATTACGCCTAACTTTTCTCCCTGCAATTCTGAAATTGCTCAAGAACCGCAAAGAAAAAATTAGGGAAAAGGGGATTACCTTTTTCATTGGACGGCTTTGATCACCCCTAACTTATTTAAAATAGTAATCTTTCCTACCTCTGTGGGACCATAGATAGTGTCTCTTAGCTCAGCCCATAAAGGACTTTGATTTTCGTCATAGACGACGGCTCGTAACTCGGCCCAGGTAAAAGGAGGTTTATCCTGCTGCACCACTTGTGTGAACATTTGATGAATCACATCAATTAAACTGGTTGGCACGAAATGGCGATAGAACATTTGCAAAACTTCTGCTTTCGGAAGGTCGACCAATCTTTGATATAATTGTTGTGTGTGATTATCAAATTCTAGCGGCTCTGCCAATCCAGTTGCTGGCCCAATTAAATTGCGGACATAGGAACGCTGATGTGGTAATTGTTCAATAACTTCATCGGCTCTCATTCCCAGTAAAGCTCGCATGAAGCGATCATTGTTTAAGAACATTTTATCAACATGGCGGCGGACCGTATGGTTGATGACTTGAATTAAAGCCTCACTGGTATTGGATGACCACCGCGCGTTAATAAATTGATCCTGCTGCTCTAGCTGGCTGTACAAGAGATGAATTGCTTCCTTTTTTCCCGTAGGACACGCATTGATCGTGAAAATGAGCTCCAAGAATTTTCGTTCTTGCTCAGAAAGATCTTCTTCCCCTCGCTCCGTCGAAGCAGCTTGCACCTTGGCAACCAAAGCAATCAGTTTAGCGGATAGGATCGAAGCTGTTTGTCCTTGGCTATCTCTCTGTCTTAAGAGGCTAGGAAGATAACCACTACCCAAGGCTCCTGCCTTCAGGATTGCAAAGGGACGAGTCTCCCCCTCTACTTCCGAGTCCTGCTTGAACATCTGCTCAATCTTATCTTCTAGCATAGGCTGTGCCTCAATCCGCCTTTCGAGCTTTCTGACCCGATCTTCAAAAAATGTTGGCGAATAGGCGGGTAATGCCACGACCGGCACCCTTGCCACAACAAGATCCTGTCCTAGGTCATTCAAATACTCAGGGTTGAGCTGAATTTTATAACCTTGAGCACATTCAGTGATCATTTTAAGAGCACCGAGATCAATTGCTTCTTCACGCTTAGCCTTTAAGTCTGTGTAAATCTTAAAAGGGTTTAAAGGGTCACTTATATTTTCCAGCAAAAGATTAATGCGGGCAGCGTCTTGCACCAATTCATGCTCTTCAGGAAAGTTATACAGGTGATGATTGCGGATAATTAATCGACTTATTTCAAGGGCGACCGTTTCGTCAGACGGAGCAAGTAAAGTGTGCCAATGGTTAAGGACTCGTGGGTGCCACTGAGAGCCAGGCAATAAGAAATGATGTGCCATTAAAAGTATCGGATGGTCAAGACCTAACTTAAACAGATCACTATTCTCTTGTTCAAGACGAGCGAGCTCCTCAATAAGTTTTGACACCGCAATAAATCCGAACTGAGTTTTATTAGATAATATGTTCAGCATTTTTAAGGTTTGAGCGTTTTTAAGCCAATCGTCCAATTTTGGATGATTCAAAAAGATAGACCGTTCTTTAGGAGTCAATCTGGATAAGTGTTTTAGAAGCTTATCACAAATATTATCTAATGCAGGCTTCTTTTCCCATAAAGCAAATACTGCTTGCAGTACATCTTCTCTATCTTCAGGGACAACAGCTTCTAAATTAGCTAGTGAATGATTAAGGGTAGCTATCAGAGGCTCAATTAAGTGAGGATAAGAGGTTAACAGTGAGCGCTGATTCTCTGACAAACTGTCTATTTCATAGAGCAAGGTAGGTAATTGCTGTTTTGCCTGAACAGAGCTCTCTAGAAATCTCTTTAAAAAGCTAATAAATTGAGGCCACTCATTCGGCGATACTATGCCCAAAAGATTAGCAAGCTCTCGTTGAATACTTTTAGCTAAACCATGACTACTTCTGGGATATAAGAATTGTCGGCTAACTTCAACGGGACAATAATTTATAAAATTCATTAGCATTTCTTGCTGTCGAAGATTCAAGGAGTATGCTTGGCTGCCCAACCAAAAGCTAATATATATTGCATCTTTTACAATTTCATGGTCAGGGGGGGGAGATAATAAGACTCATAATGCGTGATAATTAATTCACTTAAATCCCGAACAACTCTTTCATCAGAGGAATCTAATAAAGTGCGCCAATGATTAAGTATTTGGTAGTACCATTTGGATCCAGGTATTAAGAAATGATATTTCATCAAAAGCACGGGATTATTTACGCCTGATGTAAATATATATAAATTTTCCTCCTCGAGACGAGCGAGCTCCTCTATAAGTTCAGAAACTTCTATAAAACCAAACTGCGTCTTATTCGTTAATATGTACAACATTTTTAAGGTTTGATTGGTTCTAAGCCAATCATCTAGCTTTGGATAATTCAAAAAGATAGACCGTTCCTGGGAGGTCAGTTTAGAAAGGCGCTCTAAAACTTGATCACTAATTCCTCCTAGCGAAGGTTTCTTTTGCCATAAAGCAAATAATGCTTGCAGTACATCTTCTCTGTCTTCAGGGGCAACAGCCTCTAAGTTAGTCAGTGAGCGATCAAGAGTGGTTAACAATGGCCGAACTAAGTGAGGATATGAAGTTAACAGCAAACGATGATTGGTTGACAGACCATCAATCTTGCAAATTAAGTCATAATTTTTTGGTTGGGACTCATAGGGATCCTTTTGAATCTCCTTTAAGCAGTTAATTATTATGGGCCACTCAGCCAGAGGCAACTTGATCAGAAAATCTATTAATATTTCTGGAGTAGAATTTGAAAAACCAAAACCAATAACAAATGAAAACTGTCGTTTATTGTTGGCCGTGCTAAGGTTCATAAAGGATATCAATTTATCTTGCTGTACTTGATCTAAGCTTCTAAGCTTTTCTAGAAAGTTTAACTGAAGACTTTTAGGGTTATCGAGAATTATCAAATCAGCAAAGAATTTTTCAAAGGTATTAAGTATTGCTTTATTTCTGTCAGGCGGGAAATTGACAAAGGTAGATATAAATCTTCTAATATCGGTTGAAGCTGACATTACTTTGGAATCTATATAATCAGGAGCATATCTTAGAAGCAGTTGGCGGTCCTGTGAGGCTACAGGAATCAACATTCTCGTCACCTTACATATATTGGCTAACTCTATGCCGCGCCCATAATGCTGTCTACTGGCGCTCTTAAACTCATCCTTAAATAATTGCGAAAGAATCTTGATGAGCTCTAGATCGCCTTTGTTGACTAGCTCAGTTATCATTTGGAAAAACTTATGCCGTTCTTCCTTTGGATTATAAAAAAACTTAGGCCACGGCTTTAGCAACTGAGATATCATATGATAATGACGGCGATCAATTTCACTAAGATCTAATAAAATTGTGGGTATTAAAGAAGGATCACTAATATTCTGAATAAAGCTTGAGGCACTTGAAACTAAAGCTGCTCTTTTTTGTTCTGGAATGCCTCCTAAAATATCCAAGATTGCTAATAGCGTATTAGCATCAATAAAGTCTCCAGCCTGGCGTGGTTTATCATTATTTAATAAAGTTACAATTGTCTTCAAGAGATCTAATCTTTCAGAGGCAGTTAAATCTAGTAAGTGATTAAAAAATAAAGATAGGGCAGAGTGTTTAGTAACCTGTGGAGATATTCGGGCAAATATACGATCAAGAGGGGGGGGGAGAAGGGAGTCCAATTCCGCTTCAGGGAATTTAGCCAGAGCAGACAACATTCTAAGCTTATTCTCTCTTGAGGATAACCTAAGAAATTCTAATAATTTAGGCTGTAGTAATAACCGGTCAAGCGTCTTTGGAGAGAATTTCCTTAACTTACCCATCAAAAGAAATTGCGGAGTTTCTTCATGGAAAAGCATATTTTCATCATTATTAATCTTAACAATCAACTTAAGAGCTTTCTGGTGGAAAGCCGTATTTTCCCTCATATTCTCTACGTTAGCAGAATATTCTTGAGGATGTTCGTCTTGATTGTTAAAAGAGGTCTCAATCCCCCTGACACGGCTTATTTCATCTGCCCGCCAATTAGGTGCAGATATATGCTTATTCAAAAGCGAGAGAGAGATAGAAGGTGACGCTGAGGAAGGCAGTGCCCCTGGAGCGGTAAGATAGCCGCCATGAAAGATTAAAGTTGAATGCGGTATATTGTTACTTACAGACAGAGATAAGGGATCTGGGACGCCATCGCTAAGGTATGGAGGTCGAGGCGAGTAAGGTGGGGAATAATCGGGGATAGGGGGAAAAGAGAAGGGATATGAGTTATCAGTGAATAAACGAGAGTTATGGTTGAGCGAGAAACTGATCTCTGGCTGGCGTGAAGGGGAGTCTACTGATGCATCTTGGAGCATCGCTGTTAAAGCGGAGATCATGTTTCTTTGCGGAGAAATGGGTCGGTGCAAGCCTATATCGCACTTAAAATTTAAAGCTTGGCTTGATTCCCTAAAAGGGTTCTCAACTCTCATAACCTCACAGATTTCTACTATCATCCACTCTGGAAAGGGAAGATGTTTATTAATAATGTGAAGGGCTTCGTGAATACAGTCTTGACCAAATGCCTTTTTAATAAATAGGCTATGCATATTATCTGCATATTTCTTACCAAACTCCTTAACTAATTCGCTTGTATTGTCAGCTAATTCTGCTTCCACGAGGACGCCAATGCAAATGAAGGGAAGTGATGTATCGTTAGCCTGGTATCCGCACCAAATATATTCTAGTAACTCTGAGCCTTGAGGGATATATTTGTTTAGAGCAAAACGATGTGGGGAGAAGGCATTCTCTCTTCTCCATTTAATGTTACTCCCTAAAGAATTACTTGCCACTATGCCCATCGGAGCGGTCCTAGCCTGAGGCGTTAGGGTCTCTCTCTGTTTCTCTGCTGGGTCCTCCATGGCATAGACGAAACTGCTGGTGGTAAGATAAAGGCATAAGAGTTTGTGGAAATAAGACATCTTGTTCTTTCCTAAATGTATTTAATCATTATTTATGTCTTATTCTTATGTAGAAATTTCTACTTGAGTATTCAAGGAAATTATAATCAAAGAAAATTCGCATCTGCAGAAATAATGATTGTTCTCTAGGACCACAACAAGAGATTAAAAAAAGAAAGCACAGCAAACTAGGCTATGCTCCTTAAAGGTGTTCAACGTAGGAGTTATTTTTATTATTATCCTTTAATGGGTAAGCTTACCCAATTACTATATCTCTAGAATTATTATGCTGCCGAGGATTGAGCATACTTATTTCTTAAGTTCTTAACAAGATCATGATCCTTTTTAACGCCCTCATACTGTTGCTGAACCAAGGGACGAATCTGCTCACTCAGACCGCTTTCAAGGGCTTTCTCATAGGTCTCCTTAATAACATCTTCTCCGCGTTCACATTCATTGAGAAGGGCTAAATCATCTTTTCCAGTAAGTGTACCTTTAATGGTTACCCAGCCCCGATGGAGAGCACCGAGAACGGTACCACTTTCTTCCGGCACTCCATGCATTTCTCTGACTTTATCTTGGAGATCTAGAATGGCATTTCGGCAAGTTTCTGCTTTTTCTAAAAAGGTGGTCTTTAAAAAGGCATCTTTAACGTTGGCAGCTGCTGTACGGAATCCTTCTTCGCTATCACGTGTGATCTGTATTAGCTGATTTAAAACTGATACGGAATCTGCTGTCATCTCTATCTCCTTTTCACAATTCTACACATTTAAAACTATAAGAGATTAGGGAGAAGAAGTAATAAGTGATAAGTTCGCTCAGTTTAACGAGCATTATCTCTATGCGCCCTTCCTGAGCAGTTTTGGAGAGGACAGTTAAGGCATTAAGAAAGGTCTTAGGTTTTTAAAGCCTTAACTAGTTTAGAAAGAAGTCTTAAACGAATTGTTTAAGATTAAATAACCTTGTGTTAGGGAGTAATAATCTTCCCTATAGTTTTCTCATAAACAGTAAGGAAACTCCACTGGCCATAATTAGCACTCTATAAACAATCAATATCTTGTCCACTAAGTGTTACATGGGGTAGGGGTCTCCTGACTTTGCCTAAACTCTCGAGGATCATCTTACTTTCATCGATATAATACAGCTCTAAAGTGGTTAAGCTTGTGTTCTCTGTTAAAGCGGCGGCTAATGCTTCGAATCCGACTTCAGTAATCTTATTTTGAGACAGATCCAGCTTTTTTAAATGCGTATTTTTACGTAAGGCTGCAGCTATCGCCGCTGCCCCTTCATCACCAATGAGATTAGCATTTAAAGCTAAAAAGGTAAGGGTCCTATTATTTTCTAATAAAGCAGCAATGGCTTTGGCACCGGCATTACTAATCAGGTTTTCTGTTAATACTAAGGATTGGAGTGAGATATTATTCTTTAAACCATCCGCCAGGGTTATTGTTCCTTCATTTTTGGTAAAACCAGCAATTATTCTCAAGCAAGTAATAAAGTGATGAGTATTTAATGTTGCCGCAAAATCTTTAAGCTGAGCGTTTAGTTCATACCTTCCGGTGCCACCCCTAATCCATACTTCTGGAAGCCAAGCAAGATATCCGGAAGCAATTTCCCTGTTATCCCATTTGACACTACAATCTACATAATACGCACTATTTTTTAATGCCTCACAAATCCGTTCTTGATAGGAAAGTCTACCCTCTTCAGATAAATCCTTTATACGATCCCTCAGCTGTTGTCAATCGCGGACAGACCAAAGACCAGAAGAGGAAGAGTTGGCGAACAGCCAGCCAAAAAAATTAAGAGATATGTTTTTATGGCTAAGAAGTTGGAAACTTGTCTCAACCTTATTCCTATCACTTGGGGCCGGCATAAAAATCAGCGCTTGACTATTATCCATTAAGGCTTTTAATTGAGCCTCCTCCGGCACAAAAGATAACGAGATTTTTTTATAATCAAAATGTTTGGTGCACGATGACAGCGTATCCAGCTCCTCAGGGGACGTAATCTTTAGTTCAGCCTTTAACGTAAAAATGTTTTTAATAGTTTCAGAATCAATATCAGAGCTGTTTGATGGCAATAAGCTTGCTAAAGGGGGCTCCATGCCCAGCGTTGGTGTACAGCACACTAGTCCGACTAATAATTGCTTCAAGAGTCCCATTTTTATCTCCTAAAAATTGGTTATAATTTTAATAAACTACAATTGACGCCATTTTATAGCAAGCAACAAAATTCTATCCAAAAGGTTAGCTAAGATTATTGCTTAGAAGAAGCGTCCTATAAATTGTTGAAAGTTATAAATAGCTACGAAGTACCTTCCTTTAATTAGATTTGGCTCTTGACCCTCATAAAAGGAGCAGGGGGCAAGGTAAGCTTTTAATTAGGAGTCGATAATTGAGAGGTAGAAGGGGCTCATGAGAGTATTATGAGCAGCAAACAGTCGAGGTGAGCCTAGAAAACAAGGAATTTTAGCGATAGATCCGACCAGGCAGAAAGCCTTATTCACAGCGAAGATATTATTGTTTCCTACAACTTTTCTCTATAATTCCAGTAAGCCTGTTAAAGTGATCTATCCGTAGTTCTTCATTATTCTCACTTGAAAATAAATTTATTTCATCAATATTACATTTTCTGAAGGGTGCTTTACCTGCCATAATACAAGAGAAGGGGGTAACTTTTTTTCTTGTGCCTCCTGCGCCGTATTAGTTAGTAGCATGTAAAGTTGATGCGTTTCTTTCTTTATACAGCACATAAAAAAACCTCCCCGAAGGGAGGCTGTAAAAAATTTAGAATCGGGAAGAGACTCCAAAGAAGACGCGTTGGACTTCGTCTTTCTTCTGCTTTTTAACAGGGATAGCATAATCAATACGTAAAGGTCCAAAAGGTGAGTTCCAGGAAAGCCCCACACCGACCGAAGCGCGCATAGATTTGTTATCAATAATTGGATTATTTGGCAGCTTTAATTGCGAGCCCCAAACACTACCAAAATCGCTAAAGACTGCGCCCTTAACACCAAACTCATTAGGCAAGCCAATGGGGAACATTGCTTCGACCGTACCAACCCAATAACGTGATCCACCAATTGAGTCTAACGTCTTCGCATCGCGTGGTCCCATACCACCGTAAGCAAATCCTCTAAAGCTATCAGCTCCTAAGAAGACCTGGTCGGCAACGCGAATGCGTTTATTGGTCTTTAAGATATGGCCGGCTGTTAAACGTGCATTTAAGATAACTTCATCAAGGGGTGAGTAAAATACAGAACCGCCCAAAGCATTCTTAAGATATCCGATATCTCCGCCAAGTCCTGCTAAAGAGTTGCTCAAGCTTACAGAGAAACCAGCGGTAGGTTCACGGCGGCTATTTCTTTTATCAAAGACGATGGAATGTCCAATGGCTGAGTTAATATAAGATCCCTTCATCTGTTTGTTGTACTCTGAGGAAGCAGCAGGGACATCACTGATCTGATCACGCTGTAAGGTATAGCTCCAATTTTGGTACCAATTGTCCGACAGCTTATAACCTAAGTGAGTACGGCCACCCGTATTCTTCTCTGTAAAAGCAGTGATACGCTTAGAGCGAATATGGAAAATGTCAGCCCCCACTTCTAAGTTGTACCCCATGAAGTATGGATCCGTAATACCAACATCAAATTCTTGACGACGGCTGGCTAGGGTAAAATCAGAGTGTAGGGTCCGACCAGTTCCCATAAAGTTACGCTCCGCAAAGTGGATATTACCTAACGCGCGATCAAGGGTCGAAAATCCGACAGCTAAGCCTAATTCACCGGTAGATTGTTCCTCAACTGTGATCACCATCTTAGCTTTATCTGGTGAAGAACCAGCCTCAGTGGAAATATCAACCTTCTTGAAGTATCCCAAATCGTTTAAGCTTTGTTCCGCTCTTCTAACAAAGGTAGAGTTATAGGCATCCCCTTCTTCTAAACGGATCTCGCGACGAATGACTTCATCCCGGGTGCGATCATTGCCGCGGATTTCAATACGCTCAATATAAACGCGCGGACCTTCCTTGATCTCAAAGGTAACATCAACCGTCTTAGTATCTTTATTTTTATTGATAATCGGCTCAACTTGAGCAAAAGCAAAGCCTTGCACGCCAACAGCTTCAGTAATAGACTGAATGGTCTTTTCAATCATTTTACGTGAGAACCAATCTCCGTGGGAATAGGATACTAATGAGAAAAGCCGTTTAGGATCAACCTTTTTAATTTCTGACTTAATATCAACTTTACCAAAAGAATAACGCTCACCTTCTTCGATGGTGAAAGTTAAGAATAAATCTTTCTGGTCAGGGCTCAGTTCTGAGACCGCATTGATAAGTTGAAAGTCGGGATAACCGCTATCATAATAGTATTCGCGCAGCAATTGTTGATCAGCAATAAAGCGATCAGGATCAAAGGTATCATCCGAGGCAAAGAATCTGTACCAACGGCTTTGCTTGGTCAAAAGCGCCTTTTCCAAGTGAGAAGAGGAGATATGCTTGTTACCAATAAAATTAATTTTACGAACGTAAGTTACATCACCTTCATTAATCTCAAATACCAAATCCACTCGGTTATCAGACAATTTGATTACTTTTGGCACAACAGTGGCGTTATAACGTCCCATGCGCCGGTAAATATCTAGAATCCGTTGTTGGGCGCTTTGAATCTTCGTCCGTGATAAAACTTCACGCGGACGTAGCTGAACTTCTTCCTTTAACTTGTCATCTTTTAATTTGTTGTTGCCCTCAAAGGCGATCTTATTAATGATAGAGTTTTCTATAACTTCGATCACTAAGGTATCGCCCTGTCGCTTAATTTGGACATCTGAGAAATAGCCAGTATTGTACAAATCTTTTAAAGCTTGGTTTAGCTCATTTTGATCGTAGCTTTGATGGGGCTTTATTGGAATATAGGATAGCACTGTGGCTGATTCAATGCGTTTATTACCAATAACTTTAAGTGCTTTAACACTGTCCGCTTGCGCCACACTCAGCGATAAAACCGATGCTCCTAAAAGTAAGAATGCAAACTTTAGGTTTAATTTACTCATTATAGTCCTCTCTGTTTATTTTCCTTGCGGAAAATTACCCTCATCTATTTTCTATTTAAATAGGCCAACCAGCCAATCAATGACTTTTAATCTGTTCAAATCATTCCAGTTAGAAATAAGCATCAATCCTAGAACGATGAAAAGACCAATCATATAAGCAAACTCTTGTGCTTTAACGCTGACGGGTTTTCCACGAATTGCCTCAATGGAATAAAACACAATATGACCCCCATCTAACACAGGAATCGGCAACAAATTAATCAGCCCTAAATTAATTGATAACGCCGCCGTCAAAAGAATTAAAGCAACCCAACCTTGATCAGCACTCTGCTTTGCTAAGGACGCTATTGTAAAGAGCCCGCCAAGTTCTTCTGAAGAACGCTTACCTACGAGCATTTGACCTATACCTTTTAAAGTTTCACGCGAAATTACATAACACCGACTAACCGAAGCAGTAATAGATTCTAAAATTCCATACTTTTTATAGGTTTGCTCGCCGGACGGCACAATTCCTAACGAAGCGGTTGGCTGGCCATCTTTAACCATCTGCCCTTTTAAGGAGATCTCAGAACCGACCTCTTCGGGAGATTTTTTACGTTCCACTGTTAAATTGATTTCTTGCCCAGCTGTTGCCGGTATTAAATGGCGTAACTCATCAAAATTGCTAATATGTTGACCATTGAAAGTTAACACTTTATCGCCCGGCAAAAGTCCTATGGATTGGGCAACGCTGCTTTCTGATATCCCGCCAATGGTTGGCAAGAATGTGGGAGCACCTTTAAATGTATAAAAAGCAGCCAGCAAGACAATTGCTAAAAGGTAATTAGCAATCGGTCCCGCTGCCACCACAGCAATTCTCTGGGCCACAGTTTTCCCTTGCAGCGTTAATGCTCTCTCTTCGAGAGTCATGGTACTCTTAGCCGCTTCATCAGGCTTGCTACTGGCATCAGCATCCCCATACATTTTGACGTAGCCACCTAGGGGAATGAGGCTAAATTTCCAGCGCGTATTTGCTTTGTCAGTCCAGCCAAAAATTTCAGGACCAAAGCCAATGGAAAAAACTTCAATTTTGACTCCATTCCAACGCGCTACTAAATAATGGCCTAACTCATGGATAAATACTAAAACTGTTAAAACTAACAGAAACGGAGGTAAGTATGCAGCAAAATTCAAGAAATTATCAACCATAAGAACCCAATTCTTAAAAATTTATTAACATTAATCTAGCGTATATTAACCAAACATGGAAGAGGGGAATTCGCTAGGCTGCTCAGGAATAGCAGGCAGCAGCCCCTTAAGAAACTCTACAGTCGTGATCTAAGGCGATTACGTCTTCTATAGAATTGATAGGACACAAAGGCACGTTATCAAGAAATTTCTGAATAAGCACGGGTATTTCGGTAAAATGGATTTCCTCAGCGAGGAATTTCTTGACCGCTACTTCATTGGCCGCATTCATAATAATCCGCGCCGCTTGCGAGTCTTTCATGGCGGCTTCGGCCATCTGCAAGCAAGGAAAGCGATCATAATCAGGAGCTTCGAAACTTAAGGTAGCGATAGAAGCCAAATCTAAAGGAGCCACAGGGGTTTTAATTCTCTGGGGCCAGGATAAAGCATAACTAATGGGTGTGCGCATATCAGGCATCCCCAGATGAGCAAGGGTTGTCCCATCCTCATAACTGGAGAGCGCATGAATAATTGACTGAGGATGAACGATAACCTTGACTTGGTCAGGGGCCAACTTAAAAAGTAAGACCGCCTCAATATATTCTAAACCTTTGTTCATCAAAGTAGCGCAGTCTATAGTAACCTTTGGCCCCATTGACCAGTTCGGATGCTTTAACGCCATACTCTTGTTAATCGTTGCAAACTGATCCTTAGACCATGTTCGAAACGGCCCGCCAGAAGCGGTAATAGTTACATTTCTCAAGGCTGAACGTTGGTACTCATCAAAGATCTGAAAAAGGGCACTATGTTCTGAATCCACCGGTAAAATCTGAGTACCGCATGCTTGTGCTTTAGCCATGACTTGCTCGCCGGCTGCCACAATTGATTCCTTGTTTGCCAAGGCTAAACGTTTACAATAAGACAGTGCTGTATAAGTGGGCAACAGTCCCGCAGCCCCGGTAATAGCTGCCAGACAAATATCGACATTGATGCTCGCAGCCTCTAGGATTCCGGCTGGTCCTGCATAAATATGGGCGCCAGGAAGGTGCTCTTTTAAAGCCTGATACTTGGTGGAATCAGCAATGGCTACATGTTTGGCATTCACGCCCTTCGCAATAGCTGCTAACTTATCAACATCCGAGCCTCCAATCAGAACTTCAACTTGAAATCGATGAGGATTGCGTTGAATAATATCGATTGCATTTAAGCCGATACTGCCGCTGGCGCCATGAATAGAAATTGTTTGCATGGTTGCTAGTACCCAATAATAAGAAGTAGACCTGCGGCAAAGGAAACCAGCAGTAAGCTGTCTAGGCGATCTAGAATACCGCCATGGCCTGGCAAGAATGTCCCGGTATCTTTAACATTATAATATCTTTTGAGGGCAGATTCGAGCAGATCGCCGGTATGACTGACAAGCGATAATACGCAGGCCACCACTCCCATGGACACCGGCGTTAGATATAATTCTTGTAAGTAAGGACCGACCAAGATCCCAACACCGGTTGCTAAAACACAGCCGCCCATAAAGCCAGCCCATGTTTTATTAGGACTGATAGAAGGAGCTAATTTAGGCCCTCCTAGGAATCGTCCCGTAAAATAGGCACCCGTATCAGAGGACCATATAATGAGGAGAATCCAAATAAAGAACCTTGTTAAACCTTCATGCATTAAATGGATCAAGATATAAACTGACCAAGAAATATAAAGGGTCCCGGCTAGAAAAATGAGATAATCAAAAAACCTTTTCTTTAGATAGAGATGCAAAAGGCCCCCTAATCCCATAAAGAGCAGGCCATATAAAATATATTTTTTATAACTAACGTCCGTGTAAATTAATGAGAGCATTAAAATGGCAAGACTATAACCTAAAGGATTATATTCTTGATTTAAAACCATCTTTGACCATTCACGAATCATTGCCATTAACATGAACCCCGTCAAAATATCAAAATAAGGTGAGCCATGATAAACAGCGGCTATACAAATTGGAAGAGCAATTAATGCGGTCAGTATCCGTTGCTGTAAGCTGGATAAATTATTAACTACCAATAATAGCTCCATATCGACGCTCCCGCTTGAAAAACTCTTTAAGGGCAAGATCAAAATCTTCACTAGTAAAATCAGGCCATAATTTTGGCAAAAAAACAAGCTCTGCATAAGCTAGTTGCCATAACAAGAAATTACTGATCCGCATCTCACCACTGGTTCTAATAAATAAGTCAAGAGGAGGGAGTTCAGGTTCAAATAAGTTTGCAGAAATCGAGGCTTCATCAATTTCTTCGGGTCTTAGAACACCTTGATGGACAAGGTTAGCTATTTTCTGACAAGCATAAACAATCTCATCTCTGCCGCCATAGCTTAAGGCGATAGAGAGGGTGATCCCAGTATTGTGACAACTGCGGTCTTCCAGATTTAGAATTAAATTGTTAATTTCTTCAGAAAGATGTTCTCGGCGACCCATAATCTTAACACGAATGTTATTATCAACAATTTCCTGGACTTCGTTTTTTAGATAAAATTTAAGCAGCCCCATTAATTCATCAACCCAAAATTGAGGCCTTTTCCAGTTTTCTGTCGAAAAAGCAAACACAGTTAAGAATTTTATTCCCAATTGATTTGCATGCTTGGTGATGGTTTTAAGAGTTTTGGCCCCTTCGCGATGTCCGGAAATGGTCGGCAAGTTGCGTCGCTTTGCCCAGCGGCCATTACCATCGAGGACAATAGCCACATGTTGTGGGATGTTCTGATCTGCTAGAAGCATTATCGGGCCGAATGTTAGCTATTAATAAAACAATTGCTGATAGTTATATCAGAGATATGATCCTCGATAAAACGTTTTTTAATATAGCTCTCAATTAAGCCGCTTTACGAGGTTCTTCTGGGGAAGCAATATCAAGCTTTGGTCGACGTGATTGCAAAGTTTTTGATACCATCACGACCACATTTCCCAATACCACCATAATCACCCCATAAATCATCTCGACAGACCAAGAAAAGTCTTCAAAGTAGCTTGATACTGTTAAAGCAATCACCGGAATTAAAATGTTAGCATAGCTGGCTTTACCGGGTCCAATATTATGGACAAGCTTCATATAGAGTCCAAAGGCAATTACTGTTCCAACGATTGACAAATATAATAGGGACCCTATATATTTTGGCGTAAAATCAAAGGTTGGCCATTCTCCGAGGACTAAAGCGCCGATACCGGTATAAAGGGCGCCATAACTCATTCCAATAGCATTAATCTGCAAGTAGGGAAGGGAACGCCTCATATTTGCTGTTGCTATAATTTGTCCCAAAGACGCCAAAGCCGTTCCTAACAGGCAGATGCCCAAGCCCGTAATAATTGTTTGGAGTTCTTGGTCCATTAAGCGGTAAATCTCATTATGAAAAATTCGCATCAATCCTGCCATGCCGATAACGGCACCTAAGATTGCACTTTTAGAAAGGGGGGTCTTTAAAAAGATACGCGCATTAAAAATATTTAATATAGAAACAGAGGCAAAAATAACAGCAACAATGCCGCTGACGAAGTAATCCGTCCCACAATAATAAAAGAAGTAATTTAAGGAGAATAAAAAGAGGGCTTGTAATGCTATCCATTTATGATCACGAAGAGAATAATTTAAGTTAAGACCTCTCAAATAACAATAAAGTAGGAGAATTATGCCAGCCAAAGCAAATCGGTAACAAACTGACCACAAAGGGTGGACTTTACCTAACTGAAATTTTATTGCAAGCCATGTTGTTCCCCAAATAAGGGAAGTCGTTAAAAAGGTAAAAATATTGGTCATAGGAGACTGCCACAATTATGTGAAACTTTAAGTTATAGCTGAGATATGGCAGTCCGATTGTAGAGTGTCAAGCGATTTAATTAACGGTAGTAAAAATAATTGAATCATTGAATTCTTTTAACATACTTTTTCTTGTTACCCTGGAAGCGGCAGGAGCTTTCGGAAGTTTTTGCGGAGCTTCAATAGCAGTTAAAGGCTTCTCTTTAACCTGAGATGGCTGGTCGCTCTCTAAGCAGGCTTGAACGCTACAAGATCTAGGCGGTACCATAAACGAGATGCCCATAGCACTAATATTGTAGATTTCCCTATCACTTTCCTCAGTTGCATACGCTGACTCTATAACTGTAATCTCAGTTAAAGCATTGAGCTCAGCAGAGTTTTCTACATTAACGTCAGCTGGGGTGTGAGATTGTCCACAATAAGAAATGGAGTAGTGAGCGCCGTGAGTATAAATATCTTTGGCAGTGCCCAGGGACAAACAAAGTAGCGAGGTGACTATCATTTTAAACATTTTTTACTCCTCATTTTTCATAAAATTAACACAAAAATATAGTTTTTACAAATTTTACCCAGGCAAACAGCGGCCAACAAGACTACCTCAGACCTAAGGAAAGTAATAATTAAAAGCAACGTAAAATTTTTAGTATCATTCCCTTTTTACAATATTTCTTATCCTTACAAGGGAAAAAGGACTTTTAACTTACGTTAGCTTTAGATAACACAAGGTTATTTTAAAAACACGATCTTCTTCTTTTACTCTAAAAAGTATTTAATGTGCACGCATTAAAAACAATAATTTTTTCTCTTTAAAGTATTCTGAGGGAGATCGGAGATATTTATATTTTTTATAAGGACAGACGCCTTTAGTAAAGGGGAGCTTAATATCCTCTTAAACGGATTCAGAGTTAACCCCTAACATTTTTCTTTTAGCAAATTTCAAAGCCTTTATGCAACCCCAAAAGTTGCCTCTAGGTTGCATAAAAGGATTTATAAAGTTCAAAAGGTTCCTCTTGCTTATTATCTATCTCGGCCAGTTTAAGGGGTAAAATAGTGTACTTGATGGGTATCAGGGGCCTCTACAGTTACGCCTGATCGTAAAGAAATCATAGAGATATGCGGACAGCCTTGGATGATAACCTTTTCTAAACTCTCGATTTTTTCTAATCCTAAGAGGGATTGTAAAGTTGAACATCCAAGAGTGAACTGCTTCTGAGATTGCAACTGATTGGCAGGCTTATGCTTAATCTTCATCGCTCTAAGTACAAAAGAGAAGAGGGGAAGCTTTATGAACTCCCCCCCTTAAGATTTGCTTTACCATCTTTTATATAATTAAAAAATGGCGGTTTAGCAGTTAATTATATTAATTAACTGCGTCTTTTAAGCCTTTTCCTGCTGTAAATACAGGAGAATTTGAAGCAGCAATATTAATCTCTGCACCGGTTTGAGGATTGCGTCCTTTACGAGCCGCACGCTCAGTAATCTTAAATTTACCGAAACCAGGAAGATTAACTTCTTCTTTTTTCTTCAATGTATCGGTGATTGTCTTCAAAACAGCATCAAACACTTGAGACACTGTATTTTGGGACATTCCGCATTGATCAGCTGCTGCTTTTATAAGATCAGTTTTATTCATGATTGTTTCCTACTTTGTTACAACAATTAGATTGTATCAAAACCTAACCAGACTGGAAACAACTTATATAACTTTAAAAGAGGTTTTTATATAAAGATGTGTCCAAAAAAACCTATAAAATCCGCACCGTTGCAGCGAGGCAACACCTAACCTTTAAATTTTATAATAAATATTATGTTAAATAAATTCAATTTATTGATGGTTTTGCAGTTATCTAACTATACATTTCTTAAGCCGCGATCTTTGCTTTAAAATTTGATTTTGTCGAGATTAAGACGATAGCAAAATTTCTTGAAATCAAAATTTTTTCTTCAGGGCCTTAATTTTAAGGCTGCGTGGAAGAATTTTAAGAAAATAAGGTCAAGGATGGTGATAATTTAATTGCAGTACAAGAATTACAGGCCCCCAGCAGACAGCTATAAAAAATACCAATAATGTCGTTTAGCCTTAGCTAAATACATACAGTAACAGAAATTGTTGTTCCGCTTGCAATGCTATAGAGAGTCATTATCTGTCAACTTTAACCTATCTTTTAGGCATTTTCTACTAAGCCTTGGTTGAATAGCCTTTATTAGGAATTAGCCCCCTTCTCGTCTTCATTTCTGTACTAGCGGAAGCTCCCTTTATCATATCCGAAAAAGATCTAAGAAGCAGAAAGGAAAGGATAATAAAGTGCTGTATAAGAAGAACAAGAAAGAGGCAGCTCTATTATCTATTTTAGCTGGGTAATGAGGATGTTTCTCACCTGGCCCGTCCTTACTAATCCCCTGCATAAGAATAAAGAGACAAAACAAAGTGCTTTGTGATCAATAAGCCGCTCTCTAACAATTATTTTAGGAGAAAATTAAGATAAACATCAATATTACCGATCAGGAATAAATATACGATTACTGCGCGCTACAAGGCCTTTTCAAGCTCGTACGGCGGCTTTATTAGCTTTTCAATAGTATGCTATTAGGGACCTCTTTTGTACGCTCATTTTTTTTAAAGAACTCCATAGTATTTATTACGCTCCCCTATCCTGCCCTTCTCTTAGAATCCTCTTTTACCGTTCAGGAATAATTATAAGGAGTCTTTAATTCTTAAGACAGATTTAATCCAAAAAAACTTATAAGCTACCAGAAAAATGAGGTGATCAGCTCAATTAGCGTCAAGCTGCCTTTATCTGAAAAATTTCGACAGGCAAGCTTGCAAATTTATTGTCTAGCGTCCGTCAGCTGCCTGCAGCATTGCAGCAATGCCGTATACCGACTTTTATGATAACCATTGCTTCTATTGAGAGAAGATCTCATAACAGTTTCTCCTCCTCGTTTACTTCTGTAAATGGAAGAGTAACCCATAATTCTACAACTTATGAATCATCAGACAGCACTAATATTATCTACAAAGTGCACAATGTCTTTTCAGGACAAAGTACTAATTTAAAGATCTCTATTGGTTAACCCTCTTTTCAAGGCTGCTAAAAGCTAGCAGCCCTTTAATGTCTCTTTAATTAAGTAAGAAGACTTAGCTAAATTATAAGAACATAATACTTCACTAAGAATTCGCTGAGAACATTACTCTCACCCCTTAAGAATCCTTAGTATCATTCTCGCCATAGTCAAGCTTATCAAAGTTAGAATTTATCTTTTATCTAGTCTGCTAGCTTTTGTCGCACACTACACCTGTAAGATATGGACTTCTGTCAAAGCTTTTTTACCAATCCAATTATTGGTTACTCGTCGAATATTGACGCGGATTTCTTCTTGTAGGGTATCAAGGTCCTGATAACTGTTATTGACGCAAGTTTTGATAGCACGCAAGATATCACGCTCAATCCCTTCTTGTTCTTGACCTCCGATGGTTATCCCTAACAGAGAGACGACTGGCTTACAGTCTATATCCCCGTGACGATCAAGGGCAAGGGTTACAAAAACTGCGCCATTAACGGCAAGCTTACCACGTTCACTCAACATGGGGCTTACCATAGGGACCATACGTGACCCATCGTATCCTAACCGTCCAACAGGGATACGATCAATAATTTTGGGATCATGTTCATCCAACTGAATAACTGTCCCATTTTCAGGGACCACAGCCTTGGCAATGCCGCAGGACAAGCCAAGTTCTGCCTGTTCGGTCATATGCCGCAGCTCGCCGTGAACCGGGATAAGGAGTTTTGGCTTAACCCATTGATACATTTGCATTAATTCACTCCGAGCTGGATGGCCAGAGACATGAATATTTTCTTCGTCATGGGAAGTAATAATTCCGACCCCTTTGCGGACAAGATTATTCTGGAGCAGATTAATAGCGCGCTCATTGCCAGGAATGATGCGCGAAGAGAAAAACACGACATCACGATGATCTAATTTGATCTGGGGGTGAGAGTCTGCCGCCATTCTTGACAATGCGGCGCGTGGTTCACCTTGAGATCCGGTACTAATAATCATGACCTCGTCTGGTGGCAACTTCATGGCCGTTTCTTCGTCAATAAAGGTAGGGATATCGCGCAAATAGCCAACTTTTTGCGCCGCCTCCACCATTTTATGGAGCGACCTTCCTACCAGGCAGACCTTACGGCCATGCTTTGCTGCAGCTAATATGGCAGTTTCAACCCGCGCTAAGTTGGAAGCAAAGCAGGCAATAATAACTCTTTTCCCTTTTTGCATCCCAATTTGATTGAATATTTCTTGGCGTACGGTTTCTTCTGAACCAGCTACTCCCTGTTTAAAAACATTGGTTGAATCACATACCAAAGCAAGGATGCCCTGCTCTCCCCAATCCTGGAGCCTTTCCGCATCAGTAAGTCCGCCTACTAAAGGATCTGGATCAATCTTCCAATCCCCCGTATGGATAACCGTTCCTAAAGGGGTGGCGATGGCGAGGGCATTGGGCTCGGGAATGGAATGGGTTAAGGTTATATACTCCACCAGAAACTTGCCAACCTTGAGCTCCCCCGACAAAGGAACTTCTATAATCTTAACATCTCTTCCCCACGGCACTTCTTTGAGTTTCTGGCGAACAATTTCAGCTGTAAATTTAGTCGCATAAATGGGGCATTTAAGCATAGGCCACAGATAAGGAATGGCACCAATATGGTCTTCATGCGCATGGGTCAACAACAAGCCGGCCAAGCGTTCTCGTTGAGATACAATAAATTCAGGGTCAGGCGTAATGATATCAATGCCAAACCGATCACCAAACGTCACCCCTAGATCAACCATCAACCATTGACCATCATGACCATAAAGGTTGAGGTTCATTCCGATTTCACCGGATCCCCCCAGAGGGAGAAACCAGAAATCATTCTTTCCAGGGACTTGCATTACATAATTTCCATTTAACATTCTTTTAAATAAATATAGTCTGATTGCCTCTACAATGAAAGTCTTGTCTTACCCTGAAATTAAATTTTAATATTTCAGGGTAATAATTGGTGGGTTAGTAAAGGGGTTAACTCACGGTCAACGCAGAACAAATCAATATTTATCCAATTAAAAATAATTAATGTAATTATAGATTGAGGAGCTGTTTATTATTGTCCCACATTTTTTCTAAATTAAATTCACCCCCCCTTTCCGGATAGCTTATAGATAGCCTTTATCATCAGCCGATTTTTATTTCCTATTTCCCTCTGAATGCTGACAATGTCAGTTATTAGCACCTCTCAAAGTTAACACTTAATAAATATATTAATTAAGCATAATATGTATACTCCTTTACCATATTAACGGAGTTTAAATTGAGTAAAATATATTTAATTTCGAATATTGCTAAAAGTAGTTT
This sequence comes from Candidatus Odyssella thessalonicensis L13, assembly GCF_000190415.1. GTDB lineage: Bacteria > Pseudomonadota > Alphaproteobacteria > Paracaedibacterales > Paracaedibacteraceae > Paracaedibacter > Paracaedibacter thessalonicensis. The sequence continues at coordinate 195,286 of NZ_AEWF01000001.1, read as the reverse complement.
ATTGATTTTAGTGGCAGCATGTAGCCCTCTTACTCAACATGCCTCTATAGCACCATTACCCCCGGAAATTTAAGCATCCACAGAGAGCAAACTTCATTTAGCCATCATGAAAAGCGATTTAAATGAAGTCAAATCCTTAATTGATCAAGGGGAAAATATAGAGACAAGAAATGGAGCAGACTATACGCCCCTTCATACCGCGGTATGGCAGAACGAGGAAGAAATTTCTCGCTACCTAATCTATAAGGAAGCAGATGTTAATACAGTTAAAAATATAGGAAATCCGGAGCGGCCAATCCATTGGGCTATTATAAATGGCAATATTCCGTTAGCAAAGCTCTTAAAGGAACGGGGCGCTAAGATAACACAAGAATTCTGGCCCGATGAACTTTGGGCAGCGCTCGATAGTAATAATCCTGCCATGTTAGAATGGGTTCTAAACCAAAAAGGCATAAATCCTAATCGCAAGGCAGGCATTGAAGGCCAAACTGTCTTACATCAAGCTATTTTAATGTCAGAACCAAATCCACAAATGTTAGAAATCCTTCTAAAATATAAAGTAGATCCGCGTATTAAGGATAAAGAAGGAAAAACGGCCATAGATTTATTAAAAACTAAGAAAACTTCGCTTCAGGCAATCGAAAAGATGCTCAGAAAAGCTAAATCATAAAGAACTCATGGAAGAGCGAACGCTCTTCCCTTTCACTTTGTGCGTCGAAAGATATCAGCTGTACTAACGCACACCACTCTCCAGTAAATCTTTACGCTTCGATGAAGAAAGTTTTAAGGAAAGTTATAGGCAAACTAAATCTCTAACATTAGACCATCATAGGCAGGCTTAACTCCTTCCGGACACCTTTCTAGAACAGCATTATAATCCATAAAATGGTTCATATGAGTTAGAATGGCTTGTTTCGGTTGAACAGACTTGATAATGGACAGGGCCTCGTCGAAATTGAGGTGGGTTTTATGCTCTTCAAACATTAAACAATCAATAACGAGCAGATCTAAATTAGTAAGCTTTTCTAATTCCTGACCTTCAATGCGTTTAAAATCTGTACAATAAGCAAAGTTATGGATTCGAAATCCCCATGAAGTCATGACCGTATGATCCATTTTAATGGGCACAATCTCAACATTTTTGATTGTAAAAGGCTTGGCCTCAAAGGGATGAGCTTCAATAAAAGCTTGATAGGGCCCGCTCGCAGCTGGCTTCAACGCATAACCAAAAGTTCTTTCCAGGACGCGCAAGGTCGCATGGTCGGCAAAGATTGGTGTCGCCCTGCCTTGCTTAAACAGTATAGGTCTTAAATCATCTAAGCCAAAAATATGATCAGCATGGCTATGAGTATACAGAACAGCATCCAGCTTTGAGATAGGATGAGCAAGCAATTGTTGGCGGAAGTCCGGTCCTGTATCTATAACAATATCAATATCTTCAACAGCAACATGCACACTGGCGCGCGTCCGTCGATTTTTAGGGTTATCGGGGTCACATTTTCCCCACTCTCCCGTTATTAAAGGAACTCCCCCTGAAGATCCACACCCTAAAATGGTTACTTTCATATGGGACGGCTCGCCTTTTTGAATAAGTTAAAGAAATTATTTGTTGTCTGCTCTGCCACTTCTTTTAATGGCACTCCTTTTAATTCGGCTACGATCTCAGCTGTATGCAGTGTAAAGGCAGGCTCATTTCTTTTACCTCGATGAGGAATAGGTGCCAGAAAAGGCGCATCTGTTTCCACCAGGATCTTATCCAGGGGAACATATTTCACTACGTCCCTTAACTCTTCTGCTTTCTTAAAAGTAATAATCCCGGAAAATGAGATCAAATAACCCCGATCCAGGCCTGCTTTGGCCATTTCTCTGCCGCCACTAAAACAGTGAAAAACGCCTTTAGCATTAGGATATTTATCCATTGCTGCTAACGTATCTTCATCGGCATTCCGGGTGTGGACGACAATTGGTAAATCTAATTCTCCCCCAACAGCAAGATGGGTTTCAAAGGAGTCAATTTGCTCAGCTGAAGGGCTATTATTGTAGTAATAATCTAATCCTGTCTCACCCAGCCCCACGACTTTAGGAAACTGTGCTAAATCTTTGAGTTGTTGTGCTAATTCAGGTGAAGCATAATCTTGGGCGTCATGGGGGTGAACACCCGCAGTACAGTAGATATGAGAGTGAGCTTCGGCAATAGCATGAATGTCCTGGAACTCGCTTAAGCGTGTATTAATGGTCAGAAGGGTTCCGATACCATTCAATTGAGCACGCCTCAAAACTGCAGGTAAATCATCTTTAAAGTCAGGAAAGTTAAGGTGGCAATGGCTATCAACAAGCATGGAAACAACTACTATTTAGTTTTTGTTACTATATCACAGATAGCCTCAAGCAGCAATTTCTGCTTACGCTGCTTCTTTATCCACAATTGCCGGCCTTACTGTATCTTTAAAAATAGGAGAAGCTTTAAAGCTTATGACAGCGCGAGCTGTAATCTTGGCTTCAATCCCTGTGCGTGGATTACGACCAATTCTTTCCGTCTTACGGCGAACATTAAACGTTCCAAAGCTTGATATTTTGACGCTATCACCTTTAGCCAAAGTTTTCGAAATTATATCGAGCACTGATTCCAAAACATCGGAAGCTACAGGCTTGGGGATCGATAAGTTTTCCGTAACACTATTGACAAGGTCAGCACGGGTAATGGTGTTATTCGCCATTTCTTGTAATCCTCCTAAAGTTTTTAAAATTATTTACGACATTAAGTGCAAAAAATCAATCGTTAAATATAATTGAAGTAGACAAGAATTTTACGTATGTGTAATTTAAAAACAACTGTCCAAACTAAGAATTTAACCTGTGATCCCCCAGACGTGTGTACAAACTTCAGTATTTGGCTTCATGAGTGGCTTCTGTCTTCTACTAAGTGGTAATACTCTAAATTTCTGGTTAGCTCAAGCGGGCGTGGATCTGGTAACATTGGGATTATTTACCCTGGTGGCCCTACCCTATTCGCTAAAATATTTTATCGCCGTTGCGATGGATAAGATTAATTTGCCTATCCGTTTTTGGCTATTTATGGCTCAAGCCGTCATTGTCCTGTGTCTGATAGGATTTTCTCAGCTATCAGCCGAACAAGATTACCCGATAATAGCGGTCTTAGCTGGGATCCTTTCCTTGGCGGCAGTAGGACAAGATATTTACTTAGATAAATTACGAATTGATAAAACTTATAGCTCAAATAAGGGTTACGCCGCCGGCGGCTACATTGCCGGTTATCGGTTAGGAATGCTGGTTTCTGGCGCAGGTCTAATATTCTTATCAAGCCTATGGCAATGGCCCGACATCTTCTATGTGACCAGTGGTACATTCATCCTTTTATCCTTAAGCGTTCACCTATTTATCAACGATATAACTTCTTTAACTACTTTGGCGCGCCGACCCTTCAACTTTAAGCAAGATATTATTGAACCAATTATTAATATTGCTCACGGCAAGCACCTGCTTTATATCTTGGCTTTAATCATTCTGTATAGATTAGCAGACAATCTTTTGGCCGTACTCGCTAATCCGTTTCTATTACATCTAGGTTTTAATGCGGCTGAAATTGCGACTGCCTCTAAATTTTTTGGCACGACGATGGCAATATTGGGGGGGATTATCGGTGGAACTATCCTGCAAAAATACAGCATCAGACAAGCTTTGTATTGGTTTGGTTTAATTCACTTGCTGACTCACGTACTATTTGTCGTCCAAGCAAAAGTTGGCTATAATCTTGGCTTACTTTATGTGGTTAACGGCGCTGAAAGTTTAACAGGAAGCATGGCCATGGTAGCCTATATTGCCTATATTACCAGCTTATGTGACAAGCAGTATGGAACCACTCAGTATGCCCTCTTAAGCTCTATTATGGGCTTATCTCGCACCCTCCTGCCAGCCTCAGCCGGTGCTCTGGCAACCCAGCTCTCTTGGGAAACATGTTTTATTGTCATAACCCTAGTTGGAATTCCCGGGGTTATGTTGAGTTCCAAGTTGTGCATGAAAAATCTTAGTTAAAGCTCTCTTGATCCTAAAAATTAGGGCTGCCATACTAAAATAATATTTAACGAAGATAGAGATTCCTGATGGCAATAGATTGGGTCCATGAATTACTAGTTTCCATCCGTTTAATTGTCGCCTTTTTACTGGGGGCTATTATTGGATGGGAAAGAGAACATCATGGTCAAGAAGCAGGTATCCGAACATTTGGGTTGATCTCTTTGGGGGCATGCTCATTTGGATTAATATCCATTTTTGTTACCTCTGGTGATCAAGGACGTATTGCCGCCCAGATTGTGTCCGGGATCGGCTTTCTCGGTGCAGGCGTTATTATGCGTCATTCAGGTCATATAAAAGGAATAACGACGGCTGCCACGATTTGGTGCTCAGCGTCAGTAGGAACAGCAATTGCTTTCGATATGTATGTTATTGGCATTTTAACGGCGGCCATCATCCTTTTATTTCATGCCTTGAGGAACACTAAATATTGGTCCTTAGTTTCAAATAAGAAAATCCCTCCCTATAATACCAATAAAGATGCTTAAATTATCTCAAAACGCTGTCCATTCATTTATAAATTAGGTATAGTGGTCTTGTATTTAATCAACAAAAATGAACTGTATGATGTCTAAAGAAATTTATGAGAGCTCGTTATCTTATCACCGTTCCCCTCGGCCGGGAAAGATTGATATTGTTCCCACAAAGCCTCTTGCTTCACAACGCGACCTTGCTCTTGCCTATTCGCCCGGGGTTGCAGGCCCCTGTTTGGCAATAGCGGAGGATCCCACTTGTGCTGCTGATTATACATCTCGCGGCAATTTAATTGCTGTGATTTCAAACGGGACAGCTGTTTTAGGGTTAGGAAACATCGGCCCCTTGGCTTCAAAGCCTGTTATGGAAGGCAAAGCTGTCCTATTTAAAAAGTTTGCCGGCATTAATGCCATGGATATTGAAATCAACGAAACTGATCCTGACAAACTTATTGAGATTATTGCCGCCTTAGAGCCTACCTTTGGTGGGATTAATCTGGAAGATATAAAAGCTCCTGAATGCTTTTATATTGAAAAGAAATTAACAGAGAGAATGAATATTCCTGTTTTCCATGACGATCAACATGGAACAGCAATTATTGTGGCCGCAGCAATTATCAATGGCTTAAAGCTGGTTAACAAGGATATCAAAGATGTCAAACTTGTTACCTCCGGAGCAGGCGCCGCGGCCATTGCTTGCTTAGATCTATTGGTTAGCCTTGGACTTTCAAAAGAAAATATTATTGCTTGCGATAGCAATGGTGTTGTCTTTGAAGGACGTACTAATTGTATGGATGAAAATAAAAGGCGCTATGCCATCACCGGAGAAGCCCGCACGCTTGCCGATGCTCTTGAAGGGGCTGATATATTTGTGGGATTGTCTGCTGCCAGGGTTGTTAAACAAGAAATGGTTGCCTCCATGGCGCCAAAGCCAATTATTTTAGCTTTAGCCAATCCTGAGCCTGAAATTCGACCTGAACTTATTAAGGAAGTTAGGGATGATGCAATCATCGCCACGGGTAGATCCGATTATCCAAACCAAGTTAATAACGTTTTATGTTTCCCTTATATTTTCCGCGGCGCCTTAGATGTCGGAGCTACGCGTATCAATGAGGCAATGAAGATTGCTTGTGTGCAGGCCTTAGCAGAGTTAACCCATGCAGAAAGCTCTGATGTGGTTTGTAATGCTTATGGCGGCGAAGTTCATCGTTTTGGCCCTGACTATATTATCCCAAAACCCTTTGATCCTCGTCTGTCCGTGGTTTTGCCCCATGCTGTAGCTCAAGCCGCCATGGCGACAGAAGTGGCCACCCGTCCTATTGAAGATTTAGACTCTTATAAACATAAGCTTCAATCCTTTATTTATCGTTCCTCAATGGTGATGCGCCCTGTTATCAGCCAGGCCAAAGCCATTCCAACACGGGTCACCTTTGGCGAAGGGGAAGATGAGCGGGTATTAAGAGCGGTCCAAACCATTCTGGATGATCAAATTTGCGTTCCTATTCTTATTGGCCGTCCTTCTGTTATTGATAGCCGCATCGAGCGTTTGGGTTTACGCATGCGCGCCAATGTCGATTTTGAAGTTATCGATCCTAGTAATGATAGCCGTTATCAAAGCTATTGGCGAGCCTATCATCAACTTATGCAACGCAAAGGTGTTTCACCTGAAGCTGCAAAATTCCATGTCCGCACCAATACGACCCTGATTGCAGCATTGACTGTACATCTGGGAGACGCTGATACCATGATTGTCGGAACCTCCCGGCTTTATCATGAGCATTTAAAGGATGTGCTTGACGTCTTACAGCTTAGCCCGGAGCATGAAACTGCGGCTTCTTTGAATGTCCTTTTACTTGATAAGGGTGTCTATTTTATTTCAGATGCCTATGTTAATAAAAAGACAACCCCAGAACAAATCGCAGAAATCACGTTAATGGCAGCTGAACAAGTAAAACTTTTTGGCATTACGCCTAAGGTAGCGTTGTTATCCCATTCCTGTTTTGGTTCAAGTGATAAGTATAGCGCTGTTAAAATGCGTGAAGCGATACAAATCCTTCAGAATATCGCGCCGGGCCTCGAAGTCGAGGGGGAAATGCATGCCGATTTGGCCTTGTCTCAAGAGTTAAGGGACGCGATTATGCCCAACTCTATGCTTAAAGGTGAAGCAAATTTGCTGATTATGCCATCTTTAGATGCAGCACATATTAGCTTTAATATGCTAAAAGTCTTAGGCAATGGCTTGCCAATAGGCCCCATTTTAATGGGAACCAACAAGCCTGGCCATATTGTAAGTCAAACGGTAACCCCACGGGGATTAATTAACATGGCAGCCATTGCAGCTGTAGATGCACAGCTGCGCAAACATCGTCAGGAGGGTTAAAGCGTGGACCAAGATGAAAACCTAGAAACCAAACAGCATCAAGAGATACATGAACAAGAACCTGATTTAGCGCAGCTTGTTGAGCATGCATTTGATACAGATGCAATTGATGAGGTTTTCGCTTTAACCACCGATTTACATCCTGCTGACATGGCGGATATTATTCAGCAATTTCCAGCGCAGAAGCGTTTGAAGTTGATTGAATTACTCCACAGTGTCATTCCCAATGAGGTCTTACCTCTGTTAGAAGAATCTATCCGTGAGCAGATTCTTCCTATCTTCACCACCGAAGAAGTCGCCGCAGCCGTCACTGAATTAGAAAGTGATGATGCTGCCCTTATTCTTGAGGACTTGCATGAAGACAAGCAACGTGAAGTGCTTGATGCCATTCCGATTGAAGAACGGATTACCTTTGAAAAGACTCTAAGCTATCCTGAGTACTCGGCTGGGCGGTTAATGCAACGTGAAGTTGTCCTCTGTAGCCCACAATGGACCCTGGGTCAGCTTATAAATTCTTTAGAAGATATCGAAAATCTCCCTGAGCACTTTTATAATGTATATGTTGTTGATGACGATGATAAACCGGTCGGCGAATTACCTTTGAGCTCAATTTTACGTCACCCACGACGCACCCCCGTCTCTAAGGTGATGAATACTGAGATCAAGACAGTCCCGGTAAATTTAGATCAGGAAGAAGTAGCCTACATCTTTAGACGGTATAGCTTAAGTTCCATGCCCGTGGTCGAGCAAGATGGTCGCATTGCTGGGATGATTACTGTTGATGATATTATCAACGTTATTGAAGAAGAAGCTGGTGATGACATCTTAAAGCTGGGAGGTGTGACGGAAGAAAGCTCCCTTTATAGCAATATAATGCAAGCTAGTTTAAGCCGTTTCCGATGGCTTTTTATTAGTTTAATCAATTGCTTGATTGCCTCCGCCGTGATTGCCCACTTTGAGCAAGCTCTCGACAAATTTGTGGTTCTGGCCTTTTTAATGCCAATTGTCGCTTCGATGGGTGGCAATGCGGGCATGCAAACGATGACTGTGACTGTGCGTTCTTTATCGCTCTATAATTTACGCGTTGGCCATGTATTAGCAGCAATTAAACGCGAATTAGGCATTGCTGCTGTCAATGGTGCGGCATTAGCCCTCATTCTTTCGAGTATAACCATTGCCTGGACTAGGGATGTGAAGATTGGTCTGATTATTGGCACAGCCTTGATATTCAATATTATATGGTCAGGTTTTGCGGGGGCGTTTATTCCTTATATTCTGCATCGTATTAATCTTGACCCGGCCATCAGCGCAGGCCCTATTATGTCCACAACTACCGATGTTGTGGGCTTTTCAGTTTTCTTAGGGTTAGCAACCTGGGTGTTGCTATAGCGTTCAATTAACCATTGGATAATGCATGACACTTAAAATTACTTCCTTGCAAGCGCTGCTCAAGCAAAAAAATCTCGACTGCTTTATTGTACCAAGAAGTGATCGTTATCAAGGCGAATACGTCGTCGAAGCTGATGAGCGGTTAGCATGGCTGACCGATTTTACGGGCTCTGCTGGTTTAGCTTTGGTTTTCCATGATCATATTGCCCTGTTTGTCGATGGGCGTTACAGCTTACAAGCCAAGCAACAAGTTAATCTTACCTACGTCAAAGTTATCGCCATTGCTGATTGTAAACCCAGCGAGTATGTTAAAAACTTAGAAATTCCCCTTACGCGGATAGGTTTTGATCCGTGGTTAATGTCAGACCATGACTTCACCGGGTGGTCTAAAAACTCTGGGCTCCAATTTGTCCCTTGTGATTCCAACCCTATAGATGAGCTATGGTCTGATCAACCTGATCGCCCTCTCAAGGCCGTCGAGGTCCATGATTTGGCGTATGCAGGGCAGCCGCACACTGAGAAATTAGCTCATTTCTATGATAAATTAGTGCAGCAAGAGGTAGAGGCAGCGCTTGTGATGTCTCCGGATAATCTCTGCTGGCTTCTTAACTGTCGCGGCAGCGACTTTCCCTACAGTCCGTTGGTGGATTGGTTTGCTTTTGTAATCAAAGGCCAAGGGGTACGTATTTTCTGCGATGAACGTAAGATCCCCGCCTCTGTTCACCTTCATCTACAAGAGGTGGCCACGTTTCATCCTCTTGAGGATCTAGATAAAATGATCGAAGGGCTAGCTGGTAAACGTACCCTTATCGATCCCAAACTTGCGCCCGTGATCATTTGCGATAAGTTGGCAAACAATATCGTCAGAGCCGTAGATCCGCTTGAATTGATGAAGGCTTGTAAAGCAGACCAAGAAATTGAAGGGATCTGCCAGGCCCATTTACAGGATGGGGTGGCGCTAACCAAGTTTTTAGCCTGGCTGGATACCGTTCCCCAAGATACAGAGACAGAACTTTCGATTGCTGAAAAATTAGAACACTTTCGTCAAGAAGCAGATTTATATAAAGGGCCAAGCTTTCCAACAATTGCTGGCTTTGCTGAAAACGGAGCAATTGTTCACTATCGGGCCACACCTCAGAGCGCCAAAACAATTGACTATTCCTCCTTACTTTTAGTGGATTCGGGGGGGCAATACTTGAATGGAACCACAGACGTTACCCGGACCATTTGTTTAGGCGAGCCGACTTCAGAACAGAAAACTAATTTTACCTTAGTCCTTCAAGGTCATATTAAATTAGCCATGACCCTTTTCCCCGAAGGCACTACCGGGGCTCAGTTGGATGTCCTTGCCCGCTATAACTTATGGCAATACGGATTAGATTATGATCATGGCACCGGCCATGGTGTTGGCTATTATTTAAATGTTCACGAAGGACCGCAAAGGATTTCCAAAGCTGGAAGCCAGGTCTCGTTAAGGCCAGGGATGATTCTGTCAAATGAGCCCGGTTACTATAAGGAAAACGCCTATGGGATTCGCATTGAAAACTTAGTCACCGTTAAGCGCATCGAAGGCCATTTTGAGCGGCCCATGTTAGGCTTTGAAACCTTAACCTTGGCGCCTATTGATCGTCGTTTAATTGACGAAACCCTGCTCACTTCCGCAGAGTGGGAATGGTTAAACCAGTATCATGCTAAAGTCAGGGAAACCCTACTGCCTTATCTAGATCCTGATACTGCAAGCTGGTTAATTGAAGCAACGGCAGAGCTTTAAAAACTCTGCTTAATTTACTTTTAGATCCCTTTCCTGAACACCTAAAAATTGATCGCCCACGCTATAGGATTGCCCTACATTATAAGTATTTCTCACCTCTTGACCACCCGAGTTCTTCTCTAAGCTAAAAGTGGGCGGCGTTGGCACAGGCGGGTGCTGGGGAGCTTCTCTTACCGTATCAGCATGGGTAGGTGTGTGAGTTGCAGCCAAATGATCTGAAGCTACGGAAGTTGTGACCTGTTCAGGATAAAATGAGCTCGGTGAGGAGGTTGAGCTACTGGAGCCCATCTGCTCAAACCGTTCCTGCATCCGTTGGTGGTCAATATCTTGCATCAGCTTCAGTAATCTGGTGGCATTGGCTTGAGGTTCACGCTTAAGAGCCGAGGATAATAAGTCCTCTATATTATAGATACTCCCGAGTCGTGCTCTGACTGCTTGCTCTATAAAGGTGGTGGCATTAAAGCCTTGCCCATATTTAGCATTCAGGATAGCAATAACTCTTTGTTTAGCTAACTCTTGTTGCCTTTGTCGCTCCGCCTGCCAGCCCGCATACCAATCGGAGACTTTGCCAATAGTACACGCGTAGGCGCTGTTACAAAAGCGGCTCCACAGTGAAGCGGCCGGCACAGGACGTTTAAGTTCTTCTGCCGGGCGCCGAGGCGTAAGTTCAATTTCACGCAGAAGCTTCTGATTGAGATCAACTAAAGATTTAGAAAGATCGATATAATAGGTTAATCGCTCTAAGGTAAAGCGCCATAAAGACAGAAGAGTAAGATCATGCAGATACTGGGAAGTCTTACTTGCAGAGCTCGGCGCTTCAGCATCCATTTTTTCAAGATGATCAATTGTTGTCTTAGCGACATCGATATCGTCATTTAAGTGAGAGGGAGTCGCACTTTTCATCGGCTCCAGCAGCTCTTTCAACTTTCCTGTTAATCCGACTTCAACGCGGCTTAATCCATTTTCAATGGTTTGCTGTTGAGGAGAAGGCGGACGTTCACCAGCGAGTGCTTGTTGAGCCATCATTAAAGCCAGCAAGATTGTGGTGTGTTTCAGCATCATCCCGATCCTCATCTTTCAAATTTAGGGGCAGGCTAAAGCGGTCATCTTTAACCTGCCTGCTCTAAGACATGATCAATGCCTTATCTACCTTCAAGTAACTGAATAACTCTTCTAATTTCGTCAATCATAATGTCTTTCTCGCCTTTATTGGCTTCTAATCCCTGCAGCATTTGTTTGATCTGCGCTACTTTTGCGGCTTCAGCTGCTGTCATTGTTGCTGATTTCTCATTCAATTCTTGCAACGCCTTTACTTGGTCAAGAATATCTTTCAAAGCTTTACCGGCATCTTGCTCAAGCTGATTAAATTCATTAAGACTGGCTAAGATCTGATTCACGGCTGTGCTAATATCATAAATGTGGGCAGTGGCGTCAAGATCAGCATCAGTTGCTTGGTCTATATGGGTCTTAGCTTTGGCTTCATTTTCCCGAGCTTGGTTAATTAATGTTTGAGCTTGATCTACTGTAGGGCGCCCTGCATTCTTAATCTTAAGCATAAATGCTTTTCCAAACTTTGCTTTCAGTTCATTCTTTTTCTTCCAATCAGTAACACCAGCAAGGATATGATCCAACTGAGGTCGTATAGCACGGAGATCTATATCTTGTGAAGTTGCAAGCTCCTCAACCGTTCTGTCTTGTAAAATAGCAAGTACATTACCTTGCTGAGGTCCCCCTTGTGGTGCTTCCATGGCAAAGGTTGAAACAGTGCTCAGTACACTGATCATTAACATCTTTCTAAATAAATTCATTGTTATCTCCTCTGTTGATAAAACTTTTAGCTTACCTGTTCCAACTGTTCCAAGATGCCTTGTAATCTTTGAGCTTCTTGGTTGACTTCATGAGAGTGCTCATTCAATTCTTGAATAGCCTCACGCAACTGCGTTAACATTGCATCATTACGTTGACGAGCTCGGTCAGCTTGGCCCGCGGCATCATTCCGCATTAAATTACTAATCCGGGTTAAATCTGCAATCTTGGTAGCCAGCTCCCCATTTATATTGTGGAGCTGATTCGAATAAGCCTGCAAATCGAGACCAAAATCGTCAACGACTGCTTGCAAATCAAGTGTTTGATTAAGTAACTCATCAAAAGCTTTTGACAGGTTTTCAATCTCCGCATTTACCGCATTAATCTGGGCTTGCTTCTCACTAATTTCGTTTTGCAAGCGCGCGATGTTACTTTGATGGGCTTGATTGGCTGCCTTTAGCTGTCCTATTTGAACCTCTCGGGCCTGGATATCGGCTTCGAGTTGGTTGATTTGCCCCCTAAGATTTTGAGAATTTGCAAAAACTTGGCTAATTTTTTGATGGATACTGGTATTGATATTGCCGGCCACATTGCGTGGCGTAATGCCAATTCTCTGCAAATAGGAAGCCATACGGCGATCAATGTTATCGAGATTGCGACGCGCCCGGTCTAGCTGGGCTTGCAGCTGTATAGCCCGGGATTTATAGGTTTTCTTCTTATCCTTTTGGCGATTAATTTCGCCTTGGGAGATGGCTTGTTGATAAGCCGCAAGCCACTTACGTAAACTATCCATTTGACTGTTTGCGCACGCAGACATATCTCTACATAGCACTAAACATGAACCTTTAAGAGCATTGGCCACAGCCTGGGGGGTTGTCGCATTATTAATACCGCTGATTGTTTTATTACAAGTATTCATATTGCCACATAGCATTGGCAAACTACATCTTCCGCCGCTATCAACGGGTGCCCCCAGCTGATCAAGTGTATCGAATAGCTCATTTTTACTCATATTATTGAAATCTAGAATTCTCATTCTTTGGCTAGCATTCACCTGGACCAACAACAGTATAGCAATAGAAAGTAGTCTAAACATTCTGTCCCCCTTGACCTTGCAACAAACATAGACTTTAATATTTAATATAAGGTTAATTTTAAGAGATTTTTTATGAACAAGAGATGTGTTGTCCGTTTATTGGTTATCGGTTTAATGGTGCAGACCTCCCAGGCAAGCTTATATGCAGGGGCTGATTTAGGGTTAAATAACGCCCAATTTCGGGCGACATTTTTCCGTAATTTGAGCGCTTTGGTTGGGCCCTATGGTGAGTTCCAAACCAATAAAAATGGCTATAATTCTTTTATTGGCGGCATTTTTGCCGGCTGGTCTTATCAATCAGGCATATTCTCAGCTGGCATTGAAATCGGCGGTAATCTAGATAGTTTGAATGAGCAAGTTTATAAATTTACCTCGCAAACTGATATCGAAGACAGCATAAAGTTAACACGTCGCGGCGGCTTTGATGCAGCTCTTCGTTTTGGCTATCATCCCACTCCCCAAAGCTTTTTCTATGCTAAGGTGGGCATAAATTATTCTAAAATTAGAACCACCTGGGCTGGGATTGATGCTAACACGACGTCTGGTACCACTTATCGCAACTCTGCCAAGGCATCCCGTAATGCTGGTGCTTTCAAAGCCAGCTTAGGCTATGAAGGATTTTTAACGTCACGTTGGGCAATCAGAGGTGAGATGTCTTACATTTTTCCAATTAATCACGCCCTTAATATAGGTAGCTATAGTCCACCTGCCTACTTCTTGGAGCAAACTCAAATCAAATTTAGATCTTCCCAGACAGCTTTTAAGGTTGGAATTGCGTATCATTTCCTCTAAGGTAATCCTGTTTTTAAGGAGGAAATTAATGACACCAACAAAAGTTAAATTGATCACCGGTATCTTAGTGGCCCATTCTATGATGGGCCAAATTTTTGCCAGCGACAATGAATCGCCTGCAGAAAGAGAAGCTCTGCCCGAGCAAACATCCCTGGAAGTGGCTCCCGGTAGGGCGTCGGCAGAAGCAACTACACTACCTGTCTCCCAGCAGGCTAGTGGACCATTAGGACTTGATTCCAACTACGACGAAATTCGTGAGATGGTGGCGAAGGCAAGAAGATCTGAGGCCAATACCTTAGTTATTCTTAAGAATATCGTAGAAGCATTACAGGAAAGAAATGAGCAACAGGATCACCTAGTTCAAAATCTCACTGCTTTATTAGCAAGATCAACTCCAGCCCCCCAAAACCCTTCACCTAAAGAATAGGAAGGAGGAAGATTACTCCCGCCTTTTCTTACGGGCAGCTTGTTGACGGCTGCCTTTTTTATCAGCTTTCGTGGGCACCTCTGGTACTACACGGAAGCTTAAACTATTGGTTTGGACTTCAGCATCAATAACAACGGCTTTAACCTTTTGCCCTAGCTGGTAGACTGACTTGGTACGACGTCCTACTAAACGATAATTAGCTTCATCAAAAGTGAAGAAATCCCAGTCCAGGGAACGCATAGAGACAAAACCTTCTGCGCCTGAGGCCTCAATTTCCACAAATAAGCCATGACGATTCACGCCAACAATGGTCACTTCAAATTCTTGGCCAATACGGCTGGCGACAAAAGAGATGGTGTAGCGATCCACAACTTCTCGTTCGGCGGTGGCAGCACGGCGTTCGGTGTCTGAGATATGTTGCCCCAGCTCTTGCAAGTCATCTGGCTTTTCTTCATACCCCCCTTCCCCTAGCTCCAAAGCGGCAATCAGACAACGATGGACAATTAAGTCAGCATAACGTCGTATCGGAGAGGTAAAATGAGCGTACTGAAATAAGCTTAAGCCAAAGTGGCCCAAGTTATTGGGGCTATATTGTGCCTGAGCCATAGACCTTAACACCAACTCGCTAACGGTGCGAAAATAAGGGCGTTCTTTGACTTGCTGCAAGATTTCATTGTAATGGGCCGGCGTTGGCTCAGCTGATTTGCTTAAATTAAGCTTGAATTGCTTTAAAAACTGGCGCAGATTGGCTACCCGCATCGGGTCGGGTTTATCATGGACGCGGAACATGCATGGCCATTTCTTGGCAATCAACGTTTTAGCGGCACAGACGTTGGCCGCAATCATTAATTCTTCAATAATTTTGTGGCTATCGTGGCGCTCACGAATTTTAACATCAACCATGCGCCCGTTTTCATCAAACATAATTTGACGCTCAGGCATATCTAATTCGACTGTGCCGCGTTGGCTGCGCGCTTTTAATAGGGACTTATACACCCCATATAAAGGGCGGATAACTGTCTCCATAAGGGGGTGGGTTACTGAATCCGGTTGACCGTCAATGGCGGCTTGTACCTGATTATAAGTGAGACGCGCTTGAGAGCGCATGAGCCCCCGCTTAACACGAAAAGATTTGATCTTTCCATGGGCCGAGATGATCATTTCGATGGCCATACAGGCCCGATCTTCATGAGGTCTTAAAGAGCATAGATTATTCGAGAGGGCTTCCGGTAGCATCGGCACCACTCGATCAGGAAAATAGACGCTGTTGCCCCGAGCTTGGGCTTCGCTATCTAAAGCTGATCCTGAACGTACATAATACGAAACATCGGCAATGGCAACTATCGCTCGCCATCCTCCTTGATTGCGTTCATCCGTATCAGGCTCCGCCCAGACGGCATCATCAAAGTCTCGCGCATCTTCGCCGTCAATGGTAACCAGAGGGATTGAGCGAAAATCTGTTCGGTTGCCCAATGGCGGAACCTTGCCTTCCTCAGCAATAGCAATGGCTTCCGGCGAAAACTCATAAGGGATACCATGATTATGGATAGCAATCTCGCTAAACATTTTTGGATCATCAAATTTCCCCAGAACCTTGATAAAATGAAATTGATTACCATGATCAACGGTGTATTGCACAATATCGCCTGCCTCTAAGCCTTGAGCATCTTCAGCCGTGACATGCACGCCGGGGAAAACATCTTTTCGATTTATTGAAGCAATATATCCGCCTCTTCTATTGGCTTGAAATATTCCTAAATGCTTTTTCGCATCTTTGACCAGACGCCGGACAACACTAACGTGCCATTCTGTCTCTGTTTTGGTAATAACTTTAACAATAATGCGTGAGGTCACCGCTAACGCTGAGCGCCCTTCGGCATGGGAACGACGCATTTCAATAATACGCATCTTAGGGGGCATTTGATCTTTTGGCCATTCTAATGGCGCGGCAATCAAGTGACCATCTTCATCGATATCAATAACTTCAGCTGCGATTAGCCCTTTACCCAGCTTGGGTTGCGTTGAACTTACCAGCTTGCGCCGCCGTCCTTTGATCAAATCACCTTCTGACTGGAGATCACGCAGAATTTCTTTTAGCGCCATCCGATCAGAACCTTTTAACTTTAATTGCTTGGCAATTTCATTCTTTGATAAAGGATGATCACTGTTATTAATTAAATTAACAATCCACTCTCGCAAATCATCCCGAGTATTTTTTGTGTTCATAATTACCCTCTCATTTTTATAATAGCATGAGAGATAGCTTTTATATAGTGCAATCTAGCTGTTGAGATGGATATGGGCGGGGATAATCTGTTTTATTGATAGGTTCAGGGTCACCTTTGCGACCACATGCTGATAAGGCTCCCCCTATGATAGCAATCAGAAATAATCTTAAGAATACTCTTAAATTTCTTGAGTTCATTAGGATAATGCCATTTCAAGTAGAGATAAATACGAGTAACTTTTACGGAATGTATTAGGAAGTTATGGTGGGTGATGAAGGATTTGAACCTCCGACCCTCTCGGTGTAAGCGAGACGCTCTACCGCTGAGCTAATCACCCATAACCTTATGTAAGAAACCTAATACATTCTGAGAGAACTTTGCAACATAAATTTTGCAAAAGGTTCACATTTTTTATTTTGCAACGGCTTCTTTCAATTGCTTACCTGCACGGAACTTAGGTAAACGGGTAGCAGCTATCTTCAAAGGTTGACCTGTGCGAGGATTGCGACCAGTTGTAGCGGGACGGTCAGAAATGTCAAATGTACCAAAACCGACCAAGCGAACTTCTTCACCAGCCTTCAATGATGAAGTAATTGAAGCAAATGTCGCATCAATTGCACGCTCTGCATCTGCCTTTGTCAGGTTGGACTCAGCTGCAACTTTTGAAACTAACTCTGATTTATTCACTTTCGTAAATCCTATGTTGAATGTTAAACCATGACTACACTTAAAATCTTAAGGGTGAATTTTCTTGAAGGTCAATTAACTTTATTAAAAAAGTTAACTTTTTAAGTTATTTTCGATCTATCGCTAGCTCTTCAAGCAATTTAATTACATTAACTCCTAAAATGTATGTAATTTTGTTAATCTCACTCTTTAAACTTTTCAGATTTTGCAACAATTATCCTTAAGCATTAAAAGATTCTCTTCATTTAATGACCGCTTTGTCATAGATTAAAATGAAATTAATTATGGTTAGTACAACCCATCATGTTATCATTTCCCGCCTTTGATCCTGTTGCCTTAGAAATTGGTTCCCTTAAAATACGTTGGTATGGCATAAGCTATATGATCGGCATTTTTACAGCCTGGAAGCTCGGAGTTTTACTGCTGAGACATTATGGCAATGGTCTGCGGGAAAAAATCCTTGAGGATAGCCTTATTTGGTTAATCATTGGCATCGTGGTCGGCGGACGCTTAGGGTATGTTATTTTCTACAGTCCCCATTTATTCTGGACAGATCCAATGGAAATTTTTAAAACGTGGCATGGGGGAATGTCATTTCACGGGGGCACCATTGGCGTCCTTGTTGCTTTAACATTATATGTAAGGCGGACCCAAATTTCCTTCTTATCTTTAGCAGATATTATTGCTTGTGTTGCGCCCATAGGTCTTTTCTTTGGCAGAATTGCTAACTTTATTAATGGTGAGCTTTGGGGCAGACCCACAACTGCAGCCTGGGCAATGGTGTTCCCTTATGCGGATGGGTTGCCGCGACATCCAAGCCAGCTTTACGAAGCCGCTAGTGAAGGCTTGCTTCTATTTTTAATACTTTTATCCTTATGGATTAAAACAGATTGGCGCTTAAAGCCAGGACGGATCGCCGGCGTTTTTAGCATTGGTTATGCCTTAGCGCGCAGCTTCTGCGAGTTTTACCGCGAGCCTGATGCTCTTATTGCTGGCCCTCTGACGATTGGTCAAGCTCTCTCTATTCCTTTAATTGGTATTGGCTGGTTCTTAATTCGCCGACCGGTGGAGATGGATAATGGATGCCACTCCTCTTAGTCATAAAATCTTAGCTCGCCTCCCTCTTCCCTTGGAAGAATTCATGGAAATTGTGATGTATGATGCTGAAGGAGGATATTACTCTCAAAGCTCAGTCATTGGCAAACAGCATGATTTTATTACGGCTCCTGAAATTAGCCCCCTGTTCAGTCACTGCCTGGCCCAATGGTGCATTGATCAATGGATGAATATGGGAAAACCGACCCCCGTTAATTTGATTGAACTGGGGGCCGGCCAGGGCACGATGCTCAAGGATATATTAGCAGTCCTAAAGTCTGTACCCGACTTCTTTCATGTCCTATCACCTGTAATTTTGGAAAAATCACCGACATTAATCTCTCAGCAGAGAGCAACGCTTAAAGATTATCCGAATATGTCATGGATCTCCTCTTTAGAGGTAATCGAAAAAGGATACTCTATTATCCTAGCTAACGAATTCTTTGATGCTTTACCTATCCAATACTACCGCAGCACCACCCAAGGGCTGGAACAAGCCATGGTTACCGATTTATCACAGATAAGCTGGACTAAGGTAAATAATCCTCTTTTCCCTCCCTCCAACCAATCCATATATTTTCAGTCTCGGGCCTATAAAATCTTTGTCGATCAGATTGCGAACCTGTTCCAGAAAACGGGGGGGTTTGGCCTCATCATTGATTATGGCAATGAAGCGCCCGGTTTTACCTTACAAGCCATTAAAAATCATAAAAAGATTGGCATTTTTGAAGAGCTAGGTAAATCTGATCTAACTCATCACGTGGATTTCTGTTATCTAAAATCATTATTTATAGATCAGAAAGTGAATGTTCTGGGTCCTATTAATCAATCCGATTTTTTGAAAGAAATAGGGATTGTTGAGGCGTTAGAAAATCTTAAGGTAAAGCTTTCTGCCAAAGCATATATTAACCATACATTGGCAATGCATCGATTGATAAGTGCTGCTGAAATGGGTGAGCTATTTAAAGTTATGGCTATTCAAGGAGGTTCTAATGGTCGTTAGTTTAAGGTCT
The DNA here is from genome assembly GCF_000190415.1 of Candidatus Odyssella thessalonicensis L13. GTDB lineage: Bacteria > Pseudomonadota > Alphaproteobacteria > Paracaedibacterales > Paracaedibacteraceae > Paracaedibacter > Paracaedibacter thessalonicensis. The sequence continues at coordinate 176,037 of NZ_AEWF01000001.1, read as the reverse complement.
GATCTATTAAATACTCTCCCAACCATAGAGCACGCTTTTACGACCCGCCAAGGCGGCGTCAGTACAAATCTGTTTTCTACCCTTAACACGGCTTTTGAAAAAGGGGATCCTGATGCCAATGTTATGGAGAACCGACGGCGCATTGCGGAACATCTGAACGGCTCAGCCGAGCAACTTATTACCATACGTCAAACTCATTCCAATAAAGTTATCCATGCCACATCCCCCTGGCCCCTTGAAGAAAGACCTGAAGGAGATGCATTGGTCACAACCACGCCTGGATTAATTCTTGGCATTATTACGGCTGATTGCGTGCCGGTCTTATTGGCCGACCCTAAAACGGGTGTTATTGCTGCTGTTCATGCCGGATGGAAAGGAGCAATTACAGGAATTATCCAGAACACCCTTAAAGCTATGACAGAGCTAGGAGCGCAAACTGAAGCCATTAGTGCCGCCATTGGTCCGTGTATTTGGCAAGATTCCTATGAAGTCGATCAAGCATTTTATGAGAATCTATCTCGGGACTCTGATCTTTTTAAGCCCTCGCTCAACGCTAATCATTGGATGTTTGATTTACCAGGATATGTTAAGCGCCAGCTTGAGATGAGCGCTATTAAGAAAATCTCTCACTCACCGGCGGATACTTACTCGAGCCCCGAGTTATTTTTTAGCAATCGCCGCCGCCTACATAATAATGAAGACACGTTTGGTTGTTTTCTATCTTGTATTAAAATCAAAAGAATCACACAATAATAAAAAATTTTATTATTACCTGTAATATATTTCAAAAACCTTAATAATAAATTTTTTATTTCTAAGTTAACGTCTTGTTAATAAATTTTGCATAGGATCATCCCGAGGAACAAAGTTCCTTATAAACAAGGAGGATCTTATGCAAAAGTCTCTAGTCATTTTATCGCTTAGCTTAACTGGTTCAATAGCTTATGCTGCCGATGAAAGCAGTACAATAGATTATGATAATTATACTCCCAAACATGTTTATTCATTGCGTCCATCCAATGAGTCAACCAGCCTATCTTGGGCCATGGAAAATTCGTCAGCAGATTTATTGACCATTGATGAGATTGCCAAACTACCTAGCAAATATGATTTTAGCAGTGCCATTACGGCGATTCATGATCAGGGACGCTTGGGCTCCTGTACGGCCCAAGCAATTACGCTTTCTATGGAATATAAGCTCCAAGAGATGGCTGCTTACCAGCGTTTATCCCCCCTCTTCCTTTATTATAATGAACGCAAATTAATGGGAACCATTAATGAGGATTCAGGCGCTAGCCTTTCCGACGGCATAAAAGCAATCTGCACCTGGGGTGTTTGCCGTGAATCCTTATGGACCTATAGTGATGATAAGAAAAAATTCAGGGTCAAGCCAACGAATGAAGCCTATGAAGATGCGAAGAATTATATGGGTCTCGATAGCATTAAAACCAGCTATGTGACCTATAGTCTTGACTCTATTAAAGCGCGATTAGCTAAGAATATACCGGTTGTCTTTGGTGTTTATGTTTATCCCTCTTTTGAATCTGGAAATGCTGAAAAAACAGGCAAGATTCCAATGCCAGGACTTAATGAGCGCCCCATCGGCGGCCATGCGTTAATGTTTACCGGCTATGATGATGAGGCAAAAGAATTTAAATTTGCAAACTCATGGGGGACACGTTGGGGTGACAAAGGTTTTGGTTACCTGAAATATGATTATGTCATGAATGTCGGCGCTACTCCCAACCGCCCCCTCTTCTTTGCCAATGATATATGGAGCATTGATCGTATCGGCCAAGAATCAGCACTCACTGAACTTCAGGAAAGCAGCCAAGACGTTTCAGTGCGTCAAGCCGCTTAAACAGCTAGGCATTGTTTTCCCATTAGCCCAGGCCTGTCCTGGGCTATTTTTTATTTATTAAACACGTGCAAAACGTTGTCGCGTTAATCCTACAGCGTCCAAAGCTTTATGGGCTACCTTAAGGTCCTTATATTCCATAACAAAGCCGCGGTTATGGACACGGTGAAAAAGATGAACTTCTGAGGAAGAAAACCATATAACTACCCCGCCGCGTTTTTCTTGGGCTTTAAGTAAATCCATAGCCATTAACTCCCGCATAAATGACATAAAATCATTGGAGCGGAGCTTACCTTTAGCTGCAATTATCTCTCTTACATTAAAGGCGTCTTTTGAAACCTTGATCGGCTTCACAGAAGAAGACAGAGAAACTTGGGGCGCTTTAAGAGTTATCGGTTCTTTACACGCAAGAGGAGCTAGAAGTAAAGTAGGCCGTGAATTGAGCTCTGCTTTTTTACTTGTAGTATCAATATTTCCTGAGTTACTGCGAAGATAACTGACTTCCTTACTAGGAGAAGCAACCGCGCTAGGAGCTGGCAATACCTCAGAAGTTACTTCTGAAGGAAGAGGAGCGTCAGATTGTTCACTTATCTTCTCCGAGAGATCTCCCTCCTTCCTCACCGTTTCTTCTTTAGGCATTTTTGGCTGTTTAACAGTCATTAACTGTTTATATTTTGCTTCTGTACTTTTGTAACCACTACTGGCGGGTGATGCAATCGGTTGCAAATTCTGTACTGTCAATTGATTTTCTAAAACATGCCGGCGCATATTATTAAGAAACTCATAAATAGATTGTAAGAAATCAGTATGGTCCGCCATTTCTTCATGCATATACTTTACCCAGCTTGAGGGCAAAGAGGGACAAACGGGCAAAGATGATATCTCTTCTAACTGAATTCCACCCTTCTCATTATAATGGGTCCTATAAAAAGCATCCTGTCTCAGAATGTTTTCCTCGCCTGCAACTTTTCGGTTCTGAGGTAAAGCTTGGTTGAGCAATGTCTGCAATTCCAATATCAAGAACTCATTCTTAATTTCTTGGTAAAGGATAGTTAGTGCTGGAAAGCTATACTCAGCGGCTTCAATCTGCGACTTAATTTTTACCAGCTTCAGTTTAAAATTCTCGTGCTGTTCGCGGGAAGCTTGCAATACTTGCTTTTGCAAGGGTTTTTTATTGAGCTGAGCTCGCCTAATATCAGTTAATATACTTGCAAACAGTGAGTTCTTTTTGGCAAATTTAATATGCTCCTGCATAAAAAAGCTCTCTAAGCGCTGATGATACTCAATACGAGCTTGAATAAGCCTTAAATGGCTAGCGCAGGCTTCCCTTAAATTTTGAGCATCCGGAAGAGCATAAGGCGCTTCTACCTTAAGGGAGACAGAATTACGGTTAGGCTCGCTTGCACCACTTATCTCACACCCAATCGTTTTGGAAGAAAAAAGTGACACGGATAGAGAGCAAAGCAATATTTTTTTCATTATTATTTCCTTAAAATTTACCTTCTTTTTCTATTACATTTTCCTTCTCTACGGAAGAAAATATGATGCTGCTTTGTGAGAAAGAAGGCTTTGCCTCTAATCGCTCGGACTTTGAGAATAGTAGTATATGGCAGATTTTATCAATAAGAGATATGCTCAGTAATTAAAAGCAAAAGCTCGGGAAGTCCCGAGCTTTTTTAATAGACACATTATTCGCGAGTAAAGAGGCCCTTAAGCATCTTGTAACGTTTGCGAGGGCGCTTTTCTTGCTATCAGCTCTTCGGCCGCTTTGAAAGCACGGATGGCATTGACGCGTCCTTGACCAAAGATTTCCGGTTTAAAGTCGACTCCGTGATTATTGTCCTCCCAAAATGGATCGCAGGACCGAATTAGACACTCTTTCAGTTCCACCGCATTTAACTGGGGATAGTATTTGCTCATCAAGGTTAAAATCCCAGAGACATGCGGCGTCGCCATAGAGGTCCCTGACATTTTATCGAACTCATTAAAAGCAACCGTCGCTACCACGTTTTCACCGGGGGCAAAGACAAAGTTTTGATGCAACAAGCCTGGCAAATTGGAGAACCGGCTAATGGTCTGACCATCTTCTTTTAATGATCCTACCAGCAGCATGCGTTTTGCCAGTGCCGGATTCTTTGACAAAATCCAAGCTCCATGGGTCGCCATCCAGATACCGCGGGTCCAATAGCTTAAGAAATTCGGATTCAAATCATTGGTCACAAATTTTGAATCATTGCCAGCCGCCATTACCAGCAAGCGATCATTCTTCTCCAGCTCCTCCACCAGTTTATCAAAATCACGCATTTCCGTGTGATGAACCAAGTAATGGAAAGAGGCACTAATGATTTTTGCATCACTATTTTTGATGCGCTTAATTAAGGCATCTACTCCCTCAAATTCCACTGGAACTACTTCAGCTTCATAAGCAACCCCTTTATGCTTACCTGATTGTGCATCGCCGGCAATCGTACCGGCAACGTGGGTCCCGTGTAGGTCATTGCGTGAATAATCCTGACCGTTTTCTGGATGTTTCACATGGCGATCTTTAATGCTGAATTTGACGTGACAATTATCTACAAAGCCGCAGTCCCAAACAATTACCTTCGCCCCCTCCCCGTTGACACCGAGACTATGCAGCTGGTCCACGCCGGTAATTTTATGGGGGTGCAACGGGCCGTGTAACAAGTAAGCGGCTGGGTTTTTACGGACATCACTATCAATCTGTTTCCATTTTTCTACTTCCAGAGCTTCAGCTTCTAAAAACTCCTTAAAGCGTTCGGAAAACTTAACTTTGCCAAAATTTGGATAGGTATCATAGTCTGACAAGTTATATTTTTGCATAAAGCGGCGCGCATAGCCTACCCAATACTCATGATCTCTTAACTTTACAAAAGTGTAATTGTGCAGATCTTTCTTCTTATAAAATAACTGTCCAATGCTGGGATATTGATAGGGATTATGTTGCTTCTGTTGATTATAAAGGTACTCTGCTCGCCGTACTTCCATATTCAGATCAGCTTCCCTAAAATGGAAAGTATTAGGGCGATAATCTGAGCCCAGACGATTGACAATTTCACTCTTGACCAACATAAAGTCACGTTCGCGATCAAGATCGCGGTTAGTAATCTCTGAGGCACCACAGTCGCAAAACATACTTGATATTAAATAGACACTCAACCATCTCCCGAAACTTTTCTGCATAATTACCCCCAAAATTTGTAATAAAGAAAAAATTATTATCACAATTTTGAAACTAAATTATAAATTCCTAAGAAGAGGTTAAATTGAGAACAAATAATAGGGAAATCTTTCGGACAAGGATTACTTTTTTAATTTTAAGGATTATCCAAGGTAATACTGAAAACAACTAGAGCTGAAAGTTTTTTATAAAGTTCCGTCTACTATCTGACTGAAAAGCAACCAAGAATTAAATATTTCCTTGCAAATTTTTCCAGACCCCCCATATATAAATTGTTTAATACAAAAAATAGTGCCCAATACAATAAAAACAAATCGTACTATAAGGACATTACTCATGAAAATAAGAAGTATATTTGCTTATACCCTGCTTCTGTCAACAGCGACGATGGCCATGGATGCTCCTGCCGGACTCAATGGCAGCAGTCAAGGCAATCTCGACCGCGAGAACCTTCAAGCATTGATCACCCAGACGTTCGGAACTAATAGGCAAGATTTTGATCAGCTCTATCAGCGCTTTCAGGGTAACTCTGAACGGATTTGGTCCTTTATGGAAAATGAGCGGGAAACAGGCACTACTTCTGTCCAATGCCTAGTAAGAGATATAGATAATCTCCATCTCCCTCAGGATGCTGATCTGGAAGCCCAGCAAAAGCAAATTACTGCTAACCACGAAAAGGCTGAAGATGAATTGCTTAAGGGGAAGACAGAGCTTCAGAAAGTTAGCGATACCATTGCTCAATACACTGCTCAAATAGAAGAGCAAGAACAGCTTCTAAAAGATATTTATGCTAAAAATTTTCCGCGCCTAAAAAAAGATAATGAGTTACAAATCAGGAACCTAAGAAATGAGCTGAAGGAAGCTGAAGAGTTATATTCAGAGACCGCTAGACAGAGATCTCACTTCCGTTCCTGCCTTATAAGAAGTAAGAGTAATATAGCCGGTCATGAATCGTTAATTAGAAGCTATGAAGAATCTATTACAAGATTTAGAAGTCAAATAGAAAGATATCACACTAAAAATTCAGAATATCATCAACAGATATTGAGCGCGATACGTCAAAGTCAAAGCTATTCCTTTTATGAAAAATGGCAAGAGCAAAACAGACAAGAAATTAGTAAACTGCAACAGCAAATTGCTACGAAACGTGAAGAGATTTCTAGATTACAGCAAGATATAACATCTGAGCAAGAAGACATTAAAACATATTCTACACTTGTGGAGAGCGTTGATCAAGAATTGGAATTGATTTATAACCAAATCTCTCAGGCCCGTCAAAAAATTAAACAATATCAAAATGAAATTGACAGCGTTAATCCTCCACCGGTCTATTTTAACGAGGATGCAGAAACTGTCAAAAAGATCCGCACATCAATTGCACAATTACAGCAAGCAATTGAACAACAGGGGACAGTGAAGAATAAGATCGAACGCACCATCATGGCCACACATGCTACTATCACAAATCTGCAAGCCCAGAGAGCAGAATTAACTCAACAAATTCATCAAGCTCGCACGGCAACCAATGAACGTGTCCTTCGCCTTTTAAGGGAACAGATCGTTGCTGATGAGCGTGAAGATACCGCCATGCTAAACCGTCTTATTGACAGCCACATCGCTGAAATTCAAGATTATAGACAACCTGCCGAGACTATTGCTAGGGAATTGAGCACAGCGATCAATCAACAGCGTCAACAGCAACGCCTGGAAGCGGCAGCCGCAGAAGCAAAGCGCCAGCAGGAAATTCAGCAACAGCAAGCCTTTAAAGATAACGCGTTTGAGGCTCTAAAAACAGGTAATTTAGAAGCTTTTATGGCCAACTTTCAAGGTCTGACATCAAAGACAGTACATAACCCAGAAGGTTATCGATTAATCCACGTCGCAGCTGAGTACGGCAGAGTGCGTGAAGCTCAAGAGATTGCAAAGCACGCAGTTTCTCTGGAGAGATTAGTAAATGTTGAACTCCGCAATGGTTCTACTTCCCTCCATCTTGCGGCTGGAGCAGGACATACAGAATTTGTTCAATTCCTCTTATCCAATGGCGCAGATATTCTTAAAGTGACGCCAACGGGGGTCACAATTCTAGAGATGGCTCTCAATTATCTTGAAGGCCGGCTTGACGAAGACGATACCGCAGGTATTGAAAATGGCCACAAGCTTATAAACATTATCGAAGAAGCAATTACTAAAGCTACTGAGGATACCCCATTTAGTAGCAGCGCCTCCAGTCTTCAAGGTCTAAAACGCGCTGTTATATCCGTCATGAGAAGGATTAAATCCAAGCCGGCGACAAATGCCAACGAACGCTTACTCGAAGAATTAAAGCGGCTATTCTCCTCGCTTAGGGATATCAATGATAAAATTGTAGCAAAGGAACGCAAAAGAATGGAAGAGGAAGAAAGAAAAAGCAAACTACATTACCGTTCAATGCTTAACTTTAATTAATTCTTGAAAATTTTGATCACATTTATTTCAAGGCGCCTTTTTAATAGAAGGCGCCTTTTCTCATTGAGAATTCCATCATCTGATTGCTCACTTAAAGTTACCTAAGAAACTGCCGAAAACAAACAGATTCCTAAGCTACCTTGCAGAAAGGACACGCAGCTTTAGCAACTAAACAGCCCTTCTCAACCCACTTATTATTGGTGCAGGTAATTAGAGATCTTTAAGAAGATTTAAAGAAGGTTACTGCTTGATGTTTCGCCATGGATCTTGAGCATTTGCAGAACAGAGCTGAGTTAGCCCAACACCAAATAAACCTAAAGTTAAACAAGCAGAAGTCTTTTTGAAAAACTGTACCATATTTACCCCTCCTCTTATAACGCTTAAACTTAGCGCCGATGCTTAGAGAATTGCTATCATTAGTATTATTATAAAAACTATGAAATGATGCCTCTACTCAAAGAGAAAACAGTAAAATTTTTCCTCAATTTGTTTGTAGTAATTTAATCTTGGGAATGTATTAAAATTATAAAGCTGGTGAGCCCCATCTAAACCAACACATAACCTATTTATCTGCTTGCTCTTGCTTTAAAGCGCGGATATGGGGTTTGAATTCTGCAACAAGTTTATGATACAAGTCCCTTTTAAAATCGACAATCAAGTGGGGCAATTGTTCTAAATCAACCCATTTATAAGCAGTAAATTCAGGATGGGCTGTATTTAAATTAATCTCACTTTCATATCCTTCATAACGGAGAAGATACCATTTCTGCTTCTGTCCAACAAATCGTCCGCCCCACAAAGCCTTAGCCAGCTCTTCTGGAAAGTCATAGCTTAGCCAGTTCTTGGCCTCAGCAATTACTGACACTTGGGCTGTGCCAATTTCTTCTTTCAATTCCCGTAATGCTGCGGCTAAAGGGTCTTCATCAAAGTCAATACCGCCCTGGGGCATTTGCCAAGCATCCATCTGAGTCTGAGACATGTCAGCGCGCTGACAAACAAGAATTTGACAGTTATAATTAACAACCATCATCCCTACCCCTAAGCGATAAAAGGGATCATGCACGAGAAGATTATTATTTGTCGGACTTAGTGACATCTTTGGGCTCTCGCAGTAAAAATGATATTGGAACTATATCGATTTTATTATCGGATAAAATTTTTATCCATTGGTTAATTTTATCAATAATATCCTCTGAATCCATATCAAACACAATAATACCATAACCTGTGCGCTTGACTAAAGAAACTAATTCAGAGGCATAATTCGTATTAGGGTTTACTAAACTTACTCCAGCATAATTTGCTCTAGCTTGTACGGCAGCAATATGAAATTGATTCATCAGCACATCGGGAGGCGCAATAATAACTTTTTGCTTTTCTGATAAATATGATAAACATTCTAGCACTTCAGGATGGGATTTTAAAAATCTTTGCCCGCCTTCGGCATAGAAACCCGAACACCCAGTTGATAAGCTTAAGTATTGATTCAGTATTTCTTCTCTTTGCTGCTGACTTGCCTTAAGCCTTAAAGTTAAACGCCCAGAGTCTGAGTCTTGCGAGTATCCTTCCATGAAAAGGCTTAGCAATACATCAAATCCCTGAATTTTTAGAGTTTCAACAAAACTTTTAATATTAGGCGTATACGGGCTAACAGCTAAGGTAACATTAGGCGGTAACTGATCAGTAATCCTATCAGATTTTTCTGGACTGATTCCAAAACCTCGCACAATAATTGCTACTTCTTGCTGAGATGTGATTGGATTCTCGATCAGAAATTGCGGATTAATTGTATCGACAATTGTATTACTGAGATTAACATACGGCTGTTTACGATTAACTGCAAAATTTAAGCGCGATCTTTCTTCACCTTTGCTGTGAGCCCTGTCTTCATGATGGTTTGCAGAAGCATGACCTTTGATTTTATGAGCAGCTTCTTCTTTTTCTTCCCTTGACAATGATGGATTAGAAGCGGCAACCTTATCCTCTTTAGGATGAGAAAGGGCTGATTTTGCAGGAGGTAGAGGGCCCGTCGGCTCTGGTAAGAAGCGAGGGTAAGAGTACTTTCTCTCTGGCGCCTGAACAGACTTCTCATTCGCTGCCGATAACTCATGGGCAGCATCAGGGCCCGCCTCCTCCGATGCTTGCTCACTTGCTTGGGAAGAAGTGCCTTTGTGGCTACCCTTATCAAGATGATCTGAGGTATAATGGCTAACAACTTTAGTCAATTTCTGCCAAAGAAGCGCTGACGTCACTCCGATCAATGCTAACAATAAGAAAACGGCTGCCCAGATTCTTATCCCAGAGATTCCTTTTATGCCTTTACTATGCAATAATTTTTCTACAGGATCCGCTTTGGCTGGACTTGAACGCGGCACAATCTTACCCATAACCCCATTTTTTTTAATGCGGGCCTTTTGAATCACATGGGCCAACAATTTAAATGTATGCAGGGTATCCTGCAGAATATGCTTAACCTGATCTAAGAATTTGAAGGATTTTGGAAATTTCACTATTGCCACCTTTTTAAAGCAGCCACACTTTTGAGAATTTCAAAAGAACGCGATACTTGCAGGTCATCTTCATTCAGAGACTTATTAGAGATAAGGCTCATGTTCATCATATTTGGAGCTGAATCAACAGTAATATCGGGTTGCACCCCTTTCATCGTTAACTCTTCTCCTGCAGGAGTGAGAAACTTTGCCGTTGTCAATTTCACTCCCCCATAGCCAGGAATAGCAAAAACGCTCTGAATGGATCCTTTTCCATAAGAACGCTTACCTAAGATAACAGCGCGCTTATGATATTTCAGAGCCGCCGCCACAATCTCTGAGGCGGAAGCAGAACCGCTATTGATTAAGACAATCAAAGGCACATCAGGAAAACTGACAGATTCCTTGGTTTCAATAAGCTGAACCTTTTTTGTGCGATCAACAATCTGGGCAACTATTCCTTCTTTTATAAAATATCCTACTGTATTGACCGCTTGCTCCAACAGACCGCCTGGATTATTTCGTAAATCTAGAACAAGGCCGGTAACTTTCTTATCAAGTTTTTGAAGGGTATAGGCTGTTTCTTTTAAGCGTGCAGCTACACTCTCATTAAAGTATCCAATGCGGATATATGCAATATTATCTTTAATAATAAGTTTGACAGGATTAATGACGACAACACTGCGCTTTATTGGAAAAATTATTTCTTCTTCCCCGCGCTGAACCGTAACTTTAAGTAAGGTCCCAGGGCGTCCATGTAAGCAGGTGAGAATTTCAGAGTAAGACATCCCTTGTGTTGCCTTATCATCGATAGCAATAATCAGATCGCCTGGCTGAATCCCAGCTTTAGCTGCGGGTGTTTCATCAATAGCGCTGATAACCCGAACCCCGCCATCCGAGGGAAAAATCTCTACTCCAATGCCGCCAAATTCGCCGTATGCTGAATCGGCCAAGAGTTTATAACTATCAGCAGGCAAATAGGCTGAGTAACTGTCAAGAGAGCTAAGCATTCCACTTAAGGCACCGACAAGCATTTTATTGATATCTGGCTCTTTGACATACTTATCCTGAACAAGGGCGATAACCTCCTTAAACAGGGGATCATCTTCGAATGTCTTAGCAGGTTTTTGCTTCTTTGAGTTCCAGCATCCTGCCAGTAGACAGCATGAAAGACAACCAATAGCAACGGCCTTAAGCTTCATCATACAACCAATTTTAGAACGCGCTACTATCAGGATGACTGAAACTTAGGTTTCAATCAATACCTTACCTGTCATTTCCAGAGATGGTTTAAGATCCATTAAAGTTAAAACTGTCGGAGCAATATCGTGTAATCCACCCGAATTAACGTGTTTAACCTCTGGACTATTAATAAGAATAAAGGGGACTGGATTAAGGGTATGAGCTGTATGCGGCTTGCCTGTCACTTCATCCACCATCAACTCAACATTACCATGGTCAGCGGTTACAATCATTTGGTAGTCGTTGGTGTGAGCAGCTTCTATTAGGCGCCCCAAACAACTATCGATTGTCTCCACAGCTTTAATGATGGCTTCTTTTTTACCGGTATGGCCAACCATATCAGGATTCGCATAATTACAAACAATAAAGTCATGGGCACCTAAGGTCATGTCTTGCACTAAGAAATCTGTTAGCTCATTTGCTGACATTTCAGGTTGCAAATCATAGGTAGCCACCTTCGGAGAGGGGATTAAATGGCGATCCTCACCAGGGAAAGGTTCCTCTCTTCCCCCATTAAAGAAGAAAGAAACATGAGCATATTTCTCAGTTTCAGCGGCCCGAAGCTGTTTTAAACCAGCATTCGAGATAACCTCTCCCAAGGTATCTGTAATATCTTGCTTTACAAAAAGCGATGGCATTTGACGGCTTAACTCCTCTGAGTACTCCACCATGCCTAAGGTAGACGTAAAGTTATATTTCTTAAGCATTATATCTAAAATCTGTCTGACACGATCGGCTCTGAAGTTAGCAATTAAAAGGCTGTCGCCTTCATGGACACCATTATATCCGTAAGCTTTATGGGGCTCGATAAATTCATCACTAACACCAAAAGTATACATCTTTTTTACCAAGTCAATGGGATCGGCAAATAGCTTACCTTCCCCTTCGCCGATGGTATTAACGGCAGACTCTATCCGTTCCCACCGCTTATCACGATCCATCGCAAAATAGCGCCCGCCAATTGTTGCCAGCTCAATATTTGAATTGGTCGTGTCCTTAATAAATTTATTGAGATAAGTTACCGCCGACATAGGAGGCGTATCGCGCCCATCTAATATAGCATGAACTTTCACTTTAATACCGTAGGAAGCTAGAAGTTTGGCGAGGTAGAGAATATGGTCTTGGTGTGAATGCACTCCCCCATCTGACATTAAACCAATAAGGTGGACAACACCTTTGGCTCCAAGTGTTTGGCCCACAAAGTATTGCCATTGGGGAATAGCCGGTAAAGATTCCTCTTTAATACATAAATCAATGCGCGGCAACTCCTGCATAATAATGCGGCCGCTGCCAATTGTGGTATGTCCAACTTCTGAATTACCCATCTGCCCATCTGGCAACCCCACACTCGCGCCACAAGCGTCTAATTGTGAATGGGGATAAGTAGAGAGCATCTGATCCCAGACAGGCGTATTTGCTAGAGCAATGCCATTGTTTTCACGCTTCTCGCGTAAACCCCAGCCATCTAGAATACATAGCAATACTTTTCGTTTTGACATTTCAGCCTCCGTTTTTAAAATAACGTGAGTCAGCAGTAACTTGCAAGCAATTCCCCATCCTTAATAAGGATCCTCAGGCCTTCATTCATAATAATATAAAATTATCAACTAATTAAGCTAAACCACAGACACTTAATATCATTTTAGAATCTTTATAACCCTTCTTTGCATTTCTTTTGCAAGCACTACCTATATTAATCGGCGATTATTTTTCCCAATACTTTTTTTATTAAGCTATTGAAATATTTTAATTACCGCCCATATTTCTCTTAGATGACATTATACTTATAGGAATAGCGCTCATGAAGGCCTTAATCTTTTCTCTTACTTTATTGGCCGCCTCTGCGCCAGCGACTGAAACGCTTGACAGTGCTATGATAGCGGATGAATTAGAGCTTCTTGAATTGGAGCAAAGCCTAACCTCAAGCAGTGATCTGTTTCCTACAACTGCTGATGAAGAGTTTGATCCTGAGCTTATGAAAGAATTAGAGCAGTTAGCACAGACAGCAGATCTTGAATCACACGAGCAAGAGACTGTTAAACAAATAGACATTAATGATGAAGACGCTCTTAATGCAGAGATTAAAGCCCTAGAGCGCCAAATTGCTCAAGAAGCTAAAAATGCTTCTTACCTTGATGCTTTCTTAAAGCAGCACCAAGATACCGTAAATGCCATCAAAGTCAAGATACCAGCCGCTGAGGCAAGCGCTACTCCCTCTTACTGGGAATTAGCACATTCTTGGTGGACCCAATGGTGGGGAAAGTAAGAATTCTTGAAAAATAACTTTTTAACACTATATCAATAGTATAGCAATTATTGAGGTTCCTAAAATGAGGCTTACCTTATTATCATTACTGATCAGTTTAAACCTAGCCTACACTTTGGCAAGTGAGCCTACGTCCACTGAATCTGCTGCGATCCAATCCCAACATGATTTACCTCATGAAATTGCCGCCTGTATGGAGACTGCCCTTAAGCTAAATTCAGACTTTCAATCCCTGAACAAAGAGCTTTTAAAAGCGCAACAATTAAAGCAGGCATCCTTATCTAATTCTGCCGTAAAAAGTAAATTGGATCAGCGCATTAAAGAGCTTCAAGAACAGCGCAATGCAGTAAAGGCTGCCTTAGAAACTAATAATGCTAAAATCAGCAGTTTAAGTGGGAAGAATAAGCCCGCCCCAGCCGAAGAGAAGACTTCCTCGTACTGGGACTATGTTACGGCTGCCACAGCCAGCGTTGCTAGCTTTATCACGCCCTATTTAGCGTGGGAGTCAAAGCAATAATAATTCTTATAATTTGCAAAAGTCCTCACCTGCTAGCAAAGTATTGATCAGCTTACACAAAAAGCCATAGACAACTTATATCCCGCTTCCCAGAGATTGAACTACGCTTCATTCCTTAATGCATACACTCTTTAATATGGCGATCTAATATGGTAGCTTTAATTCATTGCTACCTAGGTTGAAAATTTACTTATGAAAGTACTTATCCTTAAAGAAACAGCTGCTCATGAAGGCAGAGTCTCAATTACCCCTGAAACTGCAAAAAAACTTATTGACCAAGGCCACGAGATCCTCGTGGAAAAGGATGCTGGTAAATCATCCGGAATTTCAGACGATCAATACGCAGCAGTTGGGGCGAAAATCAGTAAAGATGCCGCTAAAGATATTGCCAAGGTTGACTTGGTGACCTTAGTATCTTTTGAAGGAATGGATCAGATTAAAGGCATCAAGGAAGGCACCGTTTTAGTGAGCCTGATGAAGCCTTATCAAAACACCAAAGTTTTAAAAGATTTAGCTAAGAAGAATGTCACCGCGGTGGCATTAGAGCTTATTCCCAGAATTTCGCGCGCCCAAGCCATGGATGTCTTGTCCTCCCAAAGTAACCTTGCCGGTTATAAAGCTGTTATTGACGCAGCGGCGGAGTTTGGCCGCGCTATGCCGATGATGATGACGGCGGCAGGGACCATTCCCCCAGCCCGCGTCTTAATTTTAGGTGCAGGTGTGGCTGGCTTACAAGCCATTGCAACGGCTAAACGCTTAGGCGCCGTTGTTAGTGCTTTTGACGTTCGTCCAGCTGTTAAAGAACAGGTCCAAAGTTTAGGAGCCTCATTTGTGGAAATAGAGGCCGAAGAATCAGGCGATGGCAGTGGCGGCTATGCAAAAGAAATGAGTGACGATTATAAGCGGCGCCAGGCTGACAAGCTGGCCGAGGTTATTAAAACTCAAGATATTGTCATCACTACCGCACTCATCCCTGGCAAGCCAGCTCCCGTATTAATTACGAAAGAGATGGCCAAATCCATGAAAGAGGGATCCATCATTTATGATCTTGCCGTCGAAAATGGCGGCAACTGTGAATTGTCAAAACTGGGCAAGATTATTATTGAAGACGGCGTTAAAATTATTGGGCACGCCAATGTCCCTAGTCGTATCGGCTTTGATTCCAGCCAAGTTTTTGCCCGCAACATTTTCAATCTTCTGAAAATCATGGTTGATACTGAAGGCAAATTGGTTATGAATTTTGATGATGAAATTATCAAAGGATGCTGCCTCACACACGCAGGCGCAATTATACATCCTAACTTTTTATAATTGGAGATAAATATGGAGATCAATTCTTTGATCGAACGCATGGAAAAGCTGAAGGTCGCTCTGGCTGAGATCAACAATCACGCCACAAAAGTTGAAGCAAGCTTACGGCAGATGGCCCATTCAACACACGCTAGTCCTAGTGATCCATTTATTATGGGATTAACTGTTTTTATCTTGGCCTGCTTTGTCGGTTATTATGTGGTTTGGAAAGTTACCCCTGCCCTTCATTCTCCGCTCATGGCAGTTACCAATGCAATCTCAAGCGTTATTATTGTCGGAGCCTTAATTGCTGCAGGGCCGTTAGAAGCTGGTATATCAGCTTTTTTTGGATTCTTGGCCGTTACTTTAGCTGCTGTTAATATCTTTGGCGGCTTTATGGTTACGCATCGTATGCTTGAAATGTTCTCTAGAAGTAAATAAGGTCGAGGTTTAAAATGAGCGCAACATTTTCATCGTTTCTGTATTTAATCTCGGCAGTCTGCTTTATTATGGCCCTCAAAGGATTGTCTTCGGCAAAAACCTCTCGCATGGGAAATCTGTATGGTATCATTGGTATGGCCATTGCTATCCTTACCACCATCCTATCGCCGGCCATTGCCAGCTATAGCTATATCCTGCTCGGCTTAGGCGTTGGCGGCACCATTGGCTTTATCATTGCCAAGAAGATTCAAATGACCGCATTGCCTCAGCTTGTGGCCGGCTTTCACAGCTTTGTCGGCTTGGCTGCTGTCTTCGTTGCGGCCGCAGCACTGTTTTCACCGCAAGCTTACGGTTTAGGAGCTGCTGGTTCCATTAAGGCCGCGAGCTTGGTCGAAATGGGACTAGGAGCAGCAATCGGTGCGATCACCTTTTCTGGCTCCTTGATTGCTTTTGGGAAACTGCAAGGCTTAATCGGCGGTAAACCGTTATCCTTTAAAGGGCAGCATCAACTGAATGCCTTACTGGGTGGCGCTATTCTTGTGCTAATTATTGCCTTTGTGATGAGTGAATCCCACTTCCTCTTCTGGTTGTTAACCTTAACGGCCTTAGCTCTTGGTTTTCTGCTTATCCTACCGATTGGCGGTGCGGATATGCCTGTGGTTGTCTCTATGCTCAATTCCTATTCCGGTTGGGCAGCAGCAGGCATTGGCTTTACCCTCAATAATCATCTGCTGATTATCACCGGTGCTTTGGTCGGTGCCTCTGGAGCAATTCTAAGCTATATTATGTGTAAAGGTATGAACCGCTCAATCATCAATGTGATCCTGGGTGGGTTTGGCACAGAAGCTAATGCGGCTTCTCCCACAGGCGCCTCTGCAGCAGCGCAAGATCGTCCGGTTAAAGTCAGCAGTGCCGAAGATGCCGCGTTCATGTTATCGAACAGCCGCTCAGCGATTATTGTTCCCGGTTATGGAATGGCCGTTGCACAAGCGCAGCATGCCTTGCGGGAAATGGCAGATATCCTGAAGAAAGCAGGCGTTAAAGTCCGCTATGCGATTCATCCAGTGGCAGGGCGGATGCCTGGGCACATGAACGTTCTTCTTGCTGAAGCTAATGTTCCTTATGATGACGTGTTAGAGCTGGAAGATATTAACTCAGACTTTGGCACCACCGATGTTGCTTTCGTAATTGGTGCTAATGACATTACGAACCCGGCAGCAAAATCTGATGCTTCTTCACCTATTTATGGCATGCCTATCTTGGATGTTGAGAAAGCAAAAACCGTTTTCTTTGTGAAACGCTCCCTAGCCTCTGGTTATGCCGGAGTTGATAATGAGCTATTTTATCGTGACAATACCTTTATGGTACTAGGCGATGCAAAAAAAGTTTGCGAAGAGATTGTCAAAGCTTTAAATCACAGCTAAGATTAAGTGATTTCTCCTACAGGAAAACCCTGGTTTTATACCAGGGTTTTTTATTTAACTTCTTTATAAGCCTTATTTTTAAATTCTTTAGAATAGTCAAAAGACAGGAAAGTAATAATTGGAGTTATTAACCGAGATACATGGCTGATATATTTACAGGTGATCTCTAGATTCCTTATCTTTTATATCCATGGTTAATGCTAAGCTTATTACTTGCTGTATCAAGCAATCAATACGCGCTTCTTTTGAATAATTTTCATATGCTTCTGCTTCAACCTCTCGTAAAGTTGGGTTATTAAAGTAATATAACCCACCTGTTTTAGCGTTAATGACAAAATTACGCCCAGTAGTTATTGAGTGGGTTATCGAAAGAAAGTCAGATAAATCTTCTTTATTTTTAAATTTCTTGTTTCCTAATTTGGCCTGCAGATAGGCAGATTTAATTATTGTAGGATCATGTATTAGATCATCAATATCTAAATATATTTCCTTAACGCCTAACTGTTTCAAAGTGTTATAAACATCAACAAAGGTATAGGAATAATAAGAACTGATAAGAATAGCTTTTGAATGAGAATATTCTTTAGAATTGAGTTTACCAAGGAGTTTTGGCAGGCTATGCGTGTAGTGTTTAACACCATTACAATCATTATTTAAATGGGCAAACAGAGTTTTAGTCGGCGTTAAGATAGCAAGTCCAATGCACTGTTCCACCCAGCAGGTGCCGAGAACTGTATCTGCCTGTGGATTTTCGACAACAATTCCATCCCCCTCCTCAATACTGATGAATTTAATAACATCCAACGACGGTATTGGTGTGGGCACGGGTTTGGGTAAATTCTTGATCTCATTTAGCTGCTGTTCAGTTAAACCAAGATTGATTAGTTCTTGCTCAAATTCCTCACTATTAGCCGTCTGCATACCTTGTATCTCCTCTGCACACAGAGACCACAGACCTTCCAATACTTCGCCGGATTTCATATAATCAAACTCTTGCGCATTAATCGGACAAGACACTATTAATAGCGGTGCTACGAGGAGATGGTTTAACATTATTTTTTATTTCCCGTCGATAATTGACTCAATATAGTGGTTTTATGGTGACTAACATTTAATAAATCAAGCTTTATTTATACGTTGCGGTCTGGCAGCTAGTAGAATTAAAGAAATGAGTAGAAATAATTGTAGCTTTTATTTCCTTTTATGGCTGCAAAACAAATTCATACAGTCTTAAATGAGAAACGGCTTTGCATCTTTCGCTATTAAGGTTTACTTAGGGTCTTTTACTTAGTGCTGACTCAAAGGTTTTTACACAGACTTTCGGCTCTCTTTGTAGATAACTCCATCCTTATCTAACCTGAAAAATTCTTACTTTTTTATGCTTTAGTTATTACTTCCTTATCTTGACATAAAGGATAATAAGTTAGGATTGAGAGGGCAGCAAAAGTAATTAAAAGGTACAGATTTATTTCTCAATATCTATTCACTTGAAATCATCTGTCCTATTTCCTACATAAGAAATATAACAATAAGCTGATAGAGTATAAAATGAAATTGAAATCTTACCATCTCCTCCTCTTCATAAGCTCTGCTTTTTCAATGGAAGCACCTGAGGCTTTTACAGAGAGCAATTGTACTACTTCTGCTCTACCGCTTGTAAGAGGTGTGAGGTTGCATCAAGTTTCTAAGTCTATCGAAACTATAGACTATAGCTTTACTCAAGATTCGCAACGATTTATTACCTTAGATCCAAAGTTGCCAATTCCTATCTTACAGCAATATCGAAGCCAAGCTGTCGAGCTGTATCAAGCGCGCCAACTTTATTATAGAGATCAGATGGAATTTCTAAAGTATTTACGCCAGCAAGCGTCCAATCTGCAGGATAAAAACTTGCAAACACTGCATCCCTGGTTCTCTACGATGTCTGATCACGAGATTATTGCTAAGTTAGAGAAGAACACAAAAAACTATAGCCAATCCATTAAATCGCTCAACAATATAATTGAAGATTTAACAGATTCAACAGAAACTGTAGAGACTATTTTTCGTTTCCTAGTAGCTATACGCTCTGATACCCTTGATAGTCGACTGGAAAGAAGAATTGAGAAAGGGGTAAAACTTCCCTCAACAAGACCAGAAGATTTTAACACTTTAGAACTGTACAGTAAATTTGTTTGCCTAGAGGCGGTAACAAACTTTCGCATACTTGATGAACAAATTTATGCCCTCTTCCCCTATATTTCCCAGTCCTTCTTTGAATCTATTGACAGTTCACCGGACACCCCTAACCTTATAAAACAAGATTTTGCCCTAATGAAGTTCTTAAGCGGCGAGGTGGCTGTTCCTCATGATCCCGATACCACTGAAGAATTATTATTTAAACCACAGAACATGCTCTCTCTATTAAATGCTTTAACAGGCGTTAAAAAGCCAAGCAGAATCCCGAGTTACTACATTAGGTTGTACAATAACCTACGGGCTCAATTAGCCTCCAAACTAAAGCACCCTGATCCCTCTTATTTAGCAGATATTCTCAAACATCAGCCGCGGAATAAGCCCTCTAACAGGCAGAAGAATAAAAAGAAACTCACGTCTTCTAGGAAAAGAATCATTACTAGCGACCAAGCTCAGCTCGTAAAAATCGAAGCAGAAAAGCTGTCACAGACGACTATAGAGTCTTCATCGATTCTCGTTCAAAAAAGAATTAAGAAGACCCCTGATAAACCAGTAAAAGTAATGCCCCCGCTAGGAGGATGGAGTCTCCACGACCAACAGCGAAGCATTGAGGCAAAGGAGAGATTAGCCTGCCAATTTATTGCTGTGCCATCGGCAGATGTTCAGCAAACTCAGTTCCGCCCAGCTTCCCCGATCATACTCAGCTCCAATCACTACCAAACCTTACAAGAAATTCTATCTGAGGAAACCCCACCTTATACTTTGACATTCAATCAAGTTTGCGACTTATTCGAAGCAGTAGGTATCAAAGTTGACCGCAATGGCGGGTCGCATGCCCATATTCACACGCCCGGTCATAACCTTAAAACCTTAGTTGATATCCATTATGGGTGGACCGATAAGTATGGCCCGAAGACTATGAAAGGTCTGCGCACCCTGATGCAGAATCTTGGATTAGATAACCCAGAGAATGTGATTGAGGGATAAGAAAAGCTTAAGGGGCACAAGAATAAAGGTAGCTCAGTGCTGCCTTATTTTGTTCTTTTATGTACTTTTTATTCTTAAAATCTCTTGTTAAGAAAAATATTTTAAATTCTCTTGGACAGCCAGATAGCTGTTTTAGTAATTCCCTTAACGACTGTGGTAATTGTCTCATAGGCTGGAGCGTTCCGACCTCCTTCCAGTTCAGCATGATCTTTATGCTCCAACTCTTCGGCGCGGAACTGAGCAATGGTTTTCTTGAGCTCTGATTCTTCTGGCCCAAGCCTGTCCAGTTGGCTTTGATAGTGATCAGCAATGACTTCCTCGACGGCAATGGTACACGCATGGGCAGCCTTTTCGCCCATGAGCGCTGTTACAGCCCCCATTAAATAGCCCCCAACTTGCCATACGGGTTGCAAGATTGTTGGCTGGACACCCCGAGCTACACATAAATCATTAAAAGTCTTCAGATGAACTTCTTCTTGTGCTGCCATTTGCTTTAGCGTTGGACCGATGGCGGAGTTTTTCAGAACGGCAAGCTGTCCTGCATAAATACAAGTCGCCCCAAATTCACCTGCTTGATCCACCCGGATCATCGCTTCCACGTCTTTATTTAATTGCTTAGGCGCGTTCAAATAACTTCTCCATATCAGCTTTACTTAATTTAATAAAGGTTGGTCGTCCATGGTTACACTGATTGGCTAACGGCGTTTTTTCCATTTCGCGCAACAGTGCATTCATCTCTTCTAAGCTGAGGCGTCGTCCGGCGCGAATACTATTTTTACAAGCTTTGTCAGCTAGTATTTCATGGAGAGCAACTTCCACCGCAGTTGAGGTATCTCGTTCAATAATCTCACTGGCCAGATCAAGCATTAATTGCTTAATATTGCATTTATTCAGAAGCGATGGCACTTCACGCACGACAATGCCTTGTTGACCAAAGCACTCGATTTGGAAACCGTACTGACTTAAACTGGCGATAATATCTTGCAGGGCCGAGAATTGTTGACTATTGAGTTCGATAACAGTGGGAATCAGCAGCGCTTGGGATTTGACTAAACCATTGACTAAGTCCTGCTTCATCTTTTCATAGACTAACCGTTCATGAGCCGCATGCTGATCCACAAGCACTAATGCGTCAGCCGTCTCTGCCACAATATAAGTTTCATGAATCTGCGCTTTAGCATATCCTAAAGGATGATCTTGAGATGGTTGCTCAGGTCGGATAAATTCTGCAACACTGGCGGTGGTTTGTGCGACAATGGCAGGGGACGGGGCCATATAGGCGGCCTTAGTCTCAGCTAAGGGCTCGTATCGACCAGGAGTCGGCATTGTTAATCGTGTCTGATGCATGGGGGGTGGTGAAACTGAGGCACTTTTAGTAAAGGACGGTACTAGCTGAGGAGCAGAGCGTGGCGCTACAGCTGATGGGGGTACTTCTGGGCGATCAAACACCATTAAGGCTTTATCACTTAAATGAGAAGATGTCCGCGGTGCCATTGTCTTTAAAGCATCTCTGATTGCCGCAATAATAAAGCCACGCATTAAATTAGGATCACGAAAACGAACTTCAGCCTTAGCGGGATGAACATTGATATCCACATCTTCTGGATGGCATTCTAAGAACAAGCAAACGCAAGGATAACGATTACCAGCTAAAACATCTTGGTAAGCAACTTTTAATGCGGTTGCAAACAATTTATCCTTGACTGGACGACCATTAACAAATAAATACTGGTCCGATGAATTGCTGCGGTTAAAGGTGGGGATGCTGATCCAACCGCGAAGCCGCGACTCTTCTCTTTGAAAATTAAGGTCTAAGGCATTCTCTCTAAAATCTTTACCTAAGATCCCATTCAAACGATCAATTTCCTTGGTAAAATTGATCACCGAGCGCTCATCATGGCGCAAGGTAAATTCTACTCCTGGGTTAGCTAAGGCCTGACGGTAGATAATATCCGTAATATGATTAAGCTCAACAGTAGGTGATTTTAAGAACTTCAAGCGCGCGGGTGTTGCATAAAATAGATCGCGCACTTCGACCCGTGTACCAGCTGGCGCTGAGGCCGGCTGCGGCGCTCCTTTAACGCCTCCTTCAACGGTTAACTGCCAAGCCTCGCCCTGCCCTTGCTTGGTTGTAATCGTGAGACGGCTGACAGAGCCAATCGAGGGCAGCGCTTCGCCTCTGAATCCCAAAGTCCTGATATTAAAAAGGTCTCCATCGGGAATCTTTGAGGTGGCATGGCGTTCCACACATAATAAGAGGTCATCTTGCCCCATGCCACACCCATTATCAGTAATCGAAATTAATGTCCGGCCGCCATCGCGGACAACAACATCGACCCGAGTCGCTCCAGCGTCAATTGAGTTTTCAACTAATTCTTTAATAGCAGAAGCAGGCCGTTCAATCACTTCACCTGCGGCAATCTGATTGATTAAGGTTTGATCTAAATAGCGAACAGCCATATTTTTCTCCTTTGCCCCAGAGTAAAAGAATCTGTGAGACAATACAAGTCAACTAGCGCTTGTATTTTGTCACAAATTTAACTTACTCTGTAACTAATTTTCTATTTAATAAGAGTTAACAATCATGGCCACCCCTATTGAAGTTGAATTAGAAGCTGACAAAAAATATTGCTGGTGTACTTGTGGATTATCCGCCAAGGAGCCCTTTTGTGATGGAACCCATAAAACAGCTGACACGGATAAACGCTCTTTGCATTTCCAGGTAGATGAGACTAAGAAAGTTTGGTTATGTACCTGCAAACGCACCCAAACCCCACCGTATTGTGATGGCAGCCATAAAGACAAATAGGAGACGGTAATGCAAGTTGATGCCTCTACCCTGCAACGGGTCCCCCTTGATCATGTACACCGCAGCTTAGGGGCGCGGATGGTTGCTTTCGCCGGTTATGAAATGCCGGTTAATTATCCTAAAGGCATCCTGCAGGAGCATGCTCATACCCGCAGTCACGCTGGCTTATTTGACGTCTCGCATATGGGTTGCATATTCATAGAGGGTGACTCGGCCGCTATCCACTTAGAGCGTCTACTTCCGAGCGATCTTCAAGAAATGACGTTAGGACAAGTTAAATATAGTTTTCTGATGAATCTCAATGGGGGTATTGAAGATGACTTATTGGTTTCACGGCTCGCCCAAGGGTTTTTGCTGGTGGTTAATGCCAGCCGTAAGCAGCATGATCTTTCTTATTTGCAATCTCACTTACCTTCCGAGGTAAAGATTACCCCCCGCTTTGATAAGGCCATGTTAGCCCTACAGGGACCTAAGGCGAGTCATGTCATGGAACAGCTTTGTCCCGCGACTAAGACTTTAAAATTCATGAATATTATGGAAACTTCCCTTTTAGGATATCCTGTCTTTATTTCACGCACCGGTTACACGGGGGAAGATGGTTTTGAAGTTATCTGCTCCGCTGAGGCAGCATTGCCTATCTTCCAGCACTTATTACAGCATCCAGAGGTAGAACCAATTGGCTTAGGGGCGCGAGATAGTTTGCGTCTTGAAGCCGGCCTCTGCCTTTATGGTCATGAATTAAATGAAACTATATCTCCTATTGAAGCGGGGCTTAGCTGGGCGATTGGCAAACGTCGCCGTGTGGAAGGCCAATTCTTAGGAGCGGAGCGCATTCTTAAGGAACTACAAACGCCGCCCTTACGGTGCCGCATTGGCCTTACGCCTAACTGTAAATCTATTCCGCGGGAAGGATGCCTTATTTATATCCCAGAAGGCCAGCAAATTGGCCAAGTTACCAGCGGCAGCCAGAGCCCGTCTTTAGGGTTCCCTATAGCCATGGGTTTTATAGAGCGGCAATATATCGGAGCTCCAATTCAAGTGAGTATCCGAGGGCAGTTATATCCTGCCCATCAAAGCAGACTTCCGTTTATTCGTCCTAATTATTGTCGAGATTAATTTTTAGAAAATTTGACTAAGGAAACAGCTATGAAAAAATTTAGTGATCAGCATGAATGGATTGTTGTTGAAGACTCTATCGGTACAGTGGGGATCTCCGATTATGCCCAGCAGCAACTCGGTGATGTGGTCTTTACAGAATTACCTGCTATTGGTAAACAGTTATTCCGAGGCGCTGAAGCGGCAGTGGTGGAATCAGTAAAGGCAGCAAGCGAAGTTTATTCCCCAGTCTCAGGCGAGGTTACAGAGATCAATACTCAATTAGAAGCTTCACCCGATCTTGTCAACTCCGCTCCTGAAAGCGAAGGGTGGTTCTTCAAGATCCGTCTGACAGATCCAGCAGAGTTAGAAAATCTCATGGATGAGACTGAGTATAAGAAATTTATTGGAGCTTAGATCCTAAATGCGTTACTTACCTCATACTGAAGACACTCGGCGTTCTATGTTGCAAACCATTGGCGTCAATCATATTGATAATCTTTTTCAAGATATTCCCGCCTCAACCTTAAACCCTGACTTATCAGAACTGCCGTTACACCAGTCAGAATTGGAGGTGGATCAGTTTTTCAAGCGCCATGCTGCCAATACTCTTCAGGCGAGTGAGGCCCCATTTTTTCTAGGAGCTGGCTGCTACCGACATCACATTCCGGCGGCTGTTGACGCATTAATTCAGCGGGGCGAATTCTTAACCTCTTATACGCCCTATCAGCCTGAAATATCGCAAGGCACACTGCAATATTTATTTGAGTTCCAGACCCAGGTAGCTTTGTTAACAGGAATGGAAGTCGCGAATGCTTCTATGTATGATGGCGCAACAGCAGCCGCTGAAGCCGTAATGATGGCCCAACGCGTTACCCAGCGCCGCCAAGCCATTTTATCCGGCAATCTCCATCCTCATTACGCTGACGTTATCCGCACCTATGGCCATTATGGTAACTTTGAAGTGGACCAGGCCGCCCCTTCCCCGGCAGGTCCAACAGCATCTTTCAACTTAAGCGCAGAGACAGCCTGCGTTGTGGTACAATATCCTGACTTCTTTGGCCATATTCAGGATTTTACCCAGCTCGCAGAAGCATGCCATGCAGTAGGAGCTCTGTTAATTGTCTGCATTAACGAAATCGTGGCCCTAGGCGCCCTTAAAGCTCCTGGGGAAATGGGAGCCGACATTGTTTGTGGCGATGGCCAATCTTTAGGAGTGGGGCTAAATTTTGGTGGACCAACTGTGGGACTCTTTGCCACTCGATTTTCCTACGTGCGTCAGATGCCTGGCCGCATTTGTGGAGAAACAGTTGATGCGGACGGCAAACGCGGCTTTGTCCTAACCTTATCCACACGGGAACAACATATTCGCCGTGAAAAGGCCACCAGTAATATTTGTACCAATTCAGGCCTATGCGCCCTCGCCTTTACCATCCATTTATCCTTGCTTGGAGAAGTAGGACTGCGCAACTTGGCGCGCCTCAACCATGCCAAAGCTATCTCGTTAAAAAATAGATTGCAAAAAGTTAACGGTCTAACAGTATTAAATACCTCCTTCTTTAATGAGTTAACTGTTAAAATCTCAGCAAGTGCAACTGATGTAGTTGAATCGCTTGCCGAGCAGGGGATTCTGGCAGGTGTACCCGTCTCTCGATTACTGGGTAACGATTATGACCAATATCTACTCCTTACGGCCACCGAAACGACCGCTGAGGAAGATATTGATCAGTTAGTTCTTGCGCTAAAAAAGTCCCTGTCATAGAAAATATTGTTCTAGGGCCAGGCAAAGAGCGCCGAGGCTAACATTACTTAGGATTTCAAGAGGGCCATTACTTCCTTAATAGCCTTCTCCAACTATTTGCCACTTCAGCTTGAGCGTGAGAGGATCCTTATAAATCTTAAGTGGAATAAAAGTAGAACTTATTCTCATCCTGAAGTTGATTGAACAATTTGGTTGTTTTAGCATCAAGGCACGCATAAATACCTGCTGTCGCAGGACTATAAAACTCAATGTACTTAACTTGAGGAAAGTTTCTCATAAATTGTGAAACAATGTCTTGCTCACTCAAATTCAGCATCTGACCGGTAGATTCTATATCACCCTTCATCAAGGATAAAGCATACGCCATAGCATCTAAGAGATCATCCGCATCTGGGGTGGATAAGCGAGTGGATAAGCCACTTGCATAAGTAGAGCTAGCAAGAGTTATTAACCTTTTTAATCGAGCTCTTAAGCTTTGGTCGTACAGTTCTTGAGGATCCAGATTGATGCGTAACCATTTAGCGCAGAGCAAACGTTCTGGGGTATTATTTCCCTGGTAATCAGGATACTCGATACAGCTCGTGAAACGATCCTCAAATTCACAGTTAAGTATGGGCTGTAGTAGTACAGTGGTATCATAATATAGAGGAACATATAATGCTCCAGGATTGGCAAGTAGATTAGGATTATCGTTCTCCATTGCTGACAGTGGAACACTCAACACTAAAAGCATTTTTATTGCTCTCACATATCTTGACATATGACTCATGGATGTAATCTCCGCTATAAAATTGTTTTTTAGCATCTTTAAGGGTCTGGCCCTGCCCAGATAATAAAGATCTAGTCTTGGCATCCACCCTTTTAAAGCATGCTAATTTTATAGTGTAATTTTATTTAAAGTTTATTTAAATATTTTTCTAATAGGTCTAATAGTATTTTAGCTTTAAGCAAGGAAGAGAAAGGCACAAATTACTTAAGATCTTATCTAATTTGTCGTCATCAGTAGGGACAGTTTAAGCCAAAACAAACCTCCACAGCTATTCAGGATATCATTATTATGGTAAGCTTAGCGGTGTAAGAAACAAGGAACAAGAATAGGAATAAAATGATTTCTTTTAGGGCGCAAGCTTTTATATTTCTAGCTTTTTTAGCTAATGCTACAGCATATACTAGTGATAAATTGGATCATCTCAGCCAAGATAATAGCCAAGTTATTTTCTGGCCCGGCCCTATTATCTCCCCTGAAAAAATTATCAAAAAGGAGATCCAAGAAAAGGCCGTGATTCATTCCTAGATTACCCAGAAGCGTGATTTAAGGTTGATTGATTATACTGATCTTCTGGGGGAAGCCTGGTTGTCAGCTCAATCAGTCCATAAAATCTCGAAACCTTTCTTGTATCGGCTTATTAAGGATAATAAAGTAGGCTATTTTCTTGGATCCTGCCACTATATCCCTTTATCATTTTTTTCTGAGGAGTTCTTTAAAATTATCCAAAATTGCCAAAACTTTGTCGGTGAATCAAGCGGCACACCTCCAGTAACCCGAGAAGTTCTTGAAAAAGTTGGTGCAATAATCACTTCCTCTAATAAAGAGGAGCATTGGTTTGAGAGCTTGGATGATCTTACCAGAATTTACTTAAATCATATCTTTCAATCAAGGAGTTCTTGCCTTATAAAAGAGATGGCTTTGAAAGAAGCTACTTTCCCGCTGGCTTTTTTAATTTATAAGATGTGTGCCCAGCAGAAGATAGGAATGGATCAACAAATTGAAGAGCTCTTTCCCAGAACTCATATCTATGGGCTAGAAACAATAGCCGAGTCTCTTCCTCTTATGTTACCTGAGATAGCAGTTCCTTCTTTAATGGAATGGCAGGAACAACTCTATACTTGCATTTATAGTGGCAAGGGAATCCTTGATGAAAGCAGTAGAGAATTTATTGTTAATTATCAGAACGGTATTATAACTGTGGAGACAGATCTTTTTCGAAAAGATGGCGGCCTGATAAGCCGGAATTACAATTGGATGAAAGTTTGGCATAAGTATTTTGCTGATTTAGATACCCCTCTTTTTTGCGTGGGGGCGGCTCACATCTTTGGTGAGCATGGAATCCTAAACTTATTACTGCAGGCGGATTATTATATTGAATACCCTTTTGGCTTGCCTTTACCCAGATGTGAACTCATCAATTATGCTGAACAATAATTTCAAATGGGGTATATAATTTCTTCCGAATTGTAATTGTAACTTGAGATGGTGCTATTGATTATTATACTTACACAATAATTTCCACTTCTCCGAATTCGGTTACCCTCTTCCCTTCCCTACCAATGCATATTGGGAAAATTAGGGAAATAGGAGAAAACAATACCCTTACTGCATTGCATGCTTAATTTGCAACATTTGTTTAGCTGCTTCTTGCTCAGCTAATTTACGTGATTTGCCACGGGCTTTAACACTGTGATCGTCTACTTTGAGGAGAATCTCAAATTCTGGTGCATGAGCAGGGCCCGTTTGATTTACAAGTTCATACGCCGGAATACCTAAGCCACGACTCTGGGTCCATTCTTGCAATAAACTCTTGTGATCCTTTGGCGGGGCTTGAGTGATAGCTAATCGCTTCTCCCATAAGGGAAGAATATGTTGCCTGGTCACTTCTAGACCTTGATCTAAGAACATTGCCCCAATAAGTGCTTCCATAGCATCACTGAGGACGGCCGAATTGCCATCAAGTCCTGTGCCGACAACTTTAATATCTTCATGTAGCTCAATTTCGTAGGCAATTTCTTGACACACATCGCGGCTGATTAATACAGCCTGGCGCTTTGCTAAATCCCCTTCTTTTTCCAAGGGAAAAGCTTTGTATAACATCTCCGCAACAATAATGCCGAGCACACGGTCGCCCAAAAACTCTAAACGCTCAAAATCATTAACTTTACGACGCCGAAAACTAGGATGAGTTATCGCTTTATCAAATAAGGAGGGGTCTTTAAAGGTGAACTTAAGTTTCATTCATTATTTTCCAAATGGTTAGGAGTATCAAAGCACACAGGCGCTAGCTCTAACATGTTTGCTATCAAACAGATAAAAGGCAAAATTGCATGGGTAAAAATCTTCTCAATCTTTATTCTAAATTTTTAAACTTGCCACTTATAAACTAGCTCCCATTAATAATCCTTTTTAATAGTTATCTTCATAAATACTTGCTAAAACCGCCCCTCTAATATTGTTACATTTTTATCACAAATGCAAATTTTACGTAAAGTTGCCTGTAGGTATATTTTGACCCCTTAATCTATTGATTATATAATAGCTTTGTTTTCAACGTAGGAGAAAAACATGAAGAAGATTTTATCACTTACACTTGCCGCTGCTGCATTAAGCACCGCCGCAGATGCTAAAGCATTCAATGGTTTGTTTGCAGGTGTAGATTTTGGTTTGTCCAGCATGAATGTAAACTTTAAAGGTGCTTCTGCTGATAGAATAGCCGTTGACAATATCCGCGGTACTGCGAATAGACCTAACCTGGGAATTTTTCTTGGGTATAACAAAGTGTTTACTAACTGTCTTACCTTAGGTGGCGTGTTCACTTCAGACTTCCAGTTAGCAGGCGTAAAGCCTATTCAAAAAGGTGATCACAACGCAATTAGTCATAAACGCGACACCTTCAGCTGGGGGGTGGTAGCAACTGTCGGTGCTTTGGTTAATCCAAAGTCCATGGTTTTTGTTGGATTAGGTGTTAAATCCCTCAACAACAAAGTGGTATACATTGAACCTAATCCTAAGCGCAACTTTACTATCAAAAACAATAAAGTAAGGTTTACAAGCTTGATTGGTCACGAAACACTCCTTGCTAATGATAAGATTGGCCTTCGAGTTACTTATGGGTTTACTCCAGGATCATCAAAGAGCAAAAGTAATATTCCTGTCGGAAGTCATTACTATCCTGGGTCAACTGGTTTTAAAGCGCATGAACATCAAGTTAAATTAGGGATGTCTTATCGTTTCTAATTACCGCAGAATATCTTATAGGAAGCCACCTCTTGGTGGCTTTTTTTATATGCTTTTAGCTAGAGCCCTCTCCTCATAACAAATGCTACCTCCCTCTCTCTATAATCCATAAATTCAGGTCTCAAAATTATAAGGTACCGACTCAGAAAAAAATGAACCTTACTTAGATTCTGATCCATAATAATAATTTACTTATTATCAAACATTAATTGCCTAGCTAGCATGGCAAATCTTTAGCAATATCAACGGCTAACAGCAGAGGAAGACAAATTCTTTCTGAGTCTTTCAAAACAATGCCAGCGAAAAGGTAACCATACAATCGCAACCGTTATTTTTTAAAAGTTATATTTTTTTGGTTAAGAGAGTGACATCTGTTAACCCAGATTATCTTTAAATTGCTGAGAATTCTGCAGAGACCTAAAAACTTTTCAAATGTTGATCTATTAAGTAGGTAATTGCTTCACGATTTAGAAAGCATTTGTAGCTTTAGAGGTAAGAGTCTAGGTATTAGAGAAGGATTATGGTTTAGGTAAAAGCTTAATAAATAGAATGCCTTTATCAGCCCGCCTCTAAACTGATAAAGACATACTAGGAATGTTACAGTTGGATAATTTTAATCTGCCCGACGAAGTCTTGACCAATCTTCCCCATTGAAACGCCATAACCAGCCATTCTCA
Source organism: Candidatus Odyssella thessalonicensis L13 (assembly GCF_000190415.1). Classification (GTDB taxonomy): domain Bacteria; phylum Pseudomonadota; class Alphaproteobacteria; order Paracaedibacterales; family Paracaedibacteraceae; genus Paracaedibacter; species Paracaedibacter thessalonicensis. Next base: position 145,352 of record NZ_AEWF01000001.1, on the reverse strand, counting down.
GTTTTTATCTCTCCTACCCTAGGCTGAGCAATTTGGGCAGCTGCTGCACGAGGTTGAGGCGCTACGGCGGGCACAAGAGGAGCTAAGCGAGTGTACAACTGTGAGAATATATCAGGTCCTGCTGATACACTAACACTAGGCACTGAAAAACTTGAACGGGGCTGAAAAGCTTGTGCTACGGACTGAGTAACAGTGGTAGAGCTTGAAGAAGCATCTCTGGTGCCGCGGTGCGGCGTAGAATTCTCGTACTTGGCCCTTTCAAGATTTTGATTAATATCACCCCGAAATATCTGCGGAGCTTCTGCTTCCGAGTCTGAATCTTGTTGAGCCTGAGCTGCACTATTAATCAGCCCCCTATATCCTCTTAAAATCTTCTCTATTCCATCAAGTGTTACCTTAAGTTCAAGACTATCAGGAGGGAAGTTAGCGTGAGCTGCATCAATCCAACTTTGCGCGGCTCGATCAAGTAGATTGATTACCTCTTCCGGAGAAACATTTGAGGGTAAAGGTTCATCACTAGCCGCTAATGTAAGGGGATGATCTTCACTCAAAGAATTGGCGTATTCAGCCAATTTAGTTTCGAATTTTTCAACAAATATGTCAGGGGTGTCTTTTTGCGTTGCTCCGGAGTTTGTAAGCTCAATGTCACCGTCTAGAGCAATACCATCATAATATCCTTGTAAACAATGAAGGATTCTGGAAGATACGCCGACATTACATACACCATGTCTATCGTCCTCAATGTTTTCTGCTAAACCACGCTTTAAAAGAGTAAGCAGCATATTCTCTTGATCTCTCTCAACTCCCTCGCGTTTCCCTGTGATCTCACCATAATACTTAATAGCAGCCCAAACCCAAGCAAGCATCTGTCTCATACTGTAACGTTTCCCATAGATTGTATGGGCAAAATTTAGGGCCTCTGAATTTCTAATGCGTTCAAATTCAGCTATTGCATCATCTACATAGTTATAAACAGTATTAGTATTAGGGATGTGACGCTGAAATAATGGATTATTTCTATTTTGATTATGTAACCACCACCCTATATCTACCATTTCTTCCTCATAAGTTTCCGGTATGCCTGCAGCTTCCATGATCGCTACCAGCCTTTCGCCCGACCTTTTACAAGCTTGTTGGCGAATGTCACGCATCACGTTTTCATTCTCACCGCCATAAATATTTACCATCCCTCGATCATCTATAACGTTAACCCTAGGGGCATCCATCGCACTCACAATTGTTGTAGATAACAGCAAAACTGCTAGGGATAAGCTTCTAACCATATTTAAAGATTTATTCATTTCCTCTTCCTTTTTTATCATTTATTCCTATTTAAAAATCTCCTCAAGCTCTCAGTAAACCGCATTAAATAGCCTCCTGAATGCTCAATGTAGATATGGGAATATATTTTTATTACTCTAAATTATTTTCTTTTTAATTTTCCTGGGAAGCTCAAAAGCTTGTCTTAAATTATTAACGCACCCTATACACCTCACCATTAATACCTTGGCCTGTGAGATCAATCATTTTTATCCCTATAGGTAAGCTTTTGAATATAGTTCTCGAATTAGCCATCTTGTTTTCATTGTTGATTAAATAAATGTTACCCACAAAAAGCCCTTAGAGTTTAAATAAACTTCGACTAAATAGTATATTAATATAACTTTTTTGGTTAAGAGTAAAGGGAGCTCCAATATAATTTTACTTCTAAACATAGGTATTTTTATAAATTGTTTATTAACACCTGTTGTAATATAAGTTAAATTACTGCATTCATCTTATAGACATTTGTTTACCTTAAAAGGCACAGAAACCTCTATTCTAACTTCATCACTGGAACGGAAAAACTGAAAGATTTACCTTACTTTTATATAGATCTTACCATGATTAATTAACTTAATTCTTTTTATAGCATGCCCTAAGTTTCGCACAGTATCACTTAGAAATCATCTAAATTTAAAGCCATATTCCTTTACTTTTAATAAAGATATCTAACCAGTGCTTTCTTCTTTAACCGCGGGTTACCAAGATATTTTAAAACCCTCCCGTCTTTCGTTCACCAACGCCATCAAGAAGAGTCAAAACTGAGATCCAACTAAAAGACGACAATAGTTACAACTCATGAATGTAATATAAGCTTACCTACCTGCTTACAGATGAAAGTGTTATCTCTTAATCTGATCAGAGCGATATTCTAAACCAGTCATCCATACCTATAGAGCTCTTAAATTTAAGAATAAGCTTTCTCAAACGTAAGAATCATAAGATTATATGAGTTAAGGAGTACATTAATAAGTGATAACAGTACTACTTTGATCAATGTACCCCTTATTTAATTTAATTATCCTCTACGTAAACGCGACCAATCTATACCGTTAAATCGATACACCCATCCATCTACAATCTTAATAGTGCCTAATGTAGGCTGAATAGGAGCTCCCAGAGCTGATTGTGCTTGTACAGGAGCGGCTGCGGGTTGTGCTTGTACAGGAGCGGCTGCGGGTTGTACTTGTGCAGGAGCGGCTGCGGGTTGTACTTGTGCAGGAGCGGCTGCGGGTTGTGCTTGTGCAGGAGCTGCTGCGGGTTGTACTTGTGCAGGAGCGGCTGCGGGTTGTGCTTGTGCAGGAGCTGCTGCTGCTTGCACTGGAGCTGGAGCGGCTGCTGCTTGCACTGGAGCTGGAGCGGCTGCTGGGTGATGTAAAACCCATATTCGATCAAGAGTGGTGGCTATATCGGGATGCTGCCGGAATAGAGCAACGACCTGAGGATGGCGAGAAAATGCCTCCATATTATTAGCTTGCAATAAGGCTAGGATCTCTCGCTGCTGCAATACAGCGATCAGTTCCGGGCGTGAGAACAGAGCGGCTAGCTCAGAGTCTAGCGCTAAAGCGGCTTGTACCTGTGGGTTCTGTAATATTGATTCTAATGGAATAACGTGCTGATCGGCTGCAGCTGCATTTCGTGGCGAATTTTCAGCGCGATCTCCATCAGCATCTGCGAGAACACTGCCTTCACCATTACTATCTACTTGAAGGGGGGGTAATAGCGTGGCAGGCGTACTTACGGCAGCATTATCTTGAGGAGCAGACTCCATGGGGCTTTGCTGCACCAGATTCTGCTCCGGAGTATCGTCAATTAAGTCAGGTAGATCTGTTGCCTTTACTAAAGGGAGAGTAGCAATAGACAGAGCTACAGCGGAAAGTAAATGTAATCTGCTCATAATTCGGTGATTCCTTATAATAAAATTAAACTTTTATATAAATAATTTATCTCCCCCATTTAGCTATAACAAGCGTAATTTTATCGCAAAAAATTATGTACATGATAAAAAACATCTTTTTGGGTTTAGTTTTAATTTTACCAAAACTTTAATAAGAATAGCGTTGGAGATTTGATAAACTCAACCTTTTACAAGGTATTGCCAAAGCCATTTCTAAAGCTTCAAATAGGCAGCATCTATAAAATTTAAGAGTTAGAAATTAGTTGGCCTGCTTAAGTAGATCATTACTTTTTCGCCCCCTGAACATATTAAGTTACTTCCTAAACTCTCTTTAAGGACGGCTCTTCTCCTCTGCTTGCCATAATAACCCTCAAAATTTAAGGGGTTTACGCCCCTACCGTAAAGAATGGCTAAATTCATGCATTTTTGTTTGTGATTCTACAGTCTTTTGTTATCATAAGCATCACAAACCTTAAGTTTTTAATGAAAGATACTCTATTAAATGAGAAGAATCCTTTGGGTCCTCGCTCCATTTATTGTCCTCACGGTAATAGGTGCAGTAACATATTTTCTGCCTAAAGCATTTAATGGCTCAGTCAGAAGTGTCTCGGTCCCTTCAGCACAAATTGGCTTTGTGAACTTAAGCCGCGTTAAAACAGAAGCCCAAGCAATGCGACATTTTAGAGAGCTCATTGAAAGACAATATAAGATTTTTCATGAAGAGATTCTCAGTAAGGAAAAAAAACTTCAAGCTGAGTATGAAGAAATAAGAAAGCTCGAAAAAGATACCACCGAGACAACCAAAGACCTTAAGGCAAAGAAAGATAACTTGGATCGGCAAATTAGTGAACTTGATAAAATACTAAGAAGTCGCAAAGAAAGTCTTAATAAAAGCTTCGCTCAAATTGTTGAGGAAATTGAGCAAACGATCCGTGAAATCGTCAATAATGTTGCTAAACGACGCACCTTAAATCTTGTCTTTAATGCAACCATTCTTGATGCCTCAGTCGTTTTATATGGAGGACCAGAGTTGGATATAACTGATGAGGTTTTAGAAGAGTTAAATCATCGATTGCCAACGGTTCACCTACCTTCCTAAAGGATCAGCCATGAAGAATGAGCAATTACTTACGGATGTAAAGGCGGAAAAGCTGGGCTTAATTACTTTAAGATTCAGCAATGCCTTAGGTAAGGCAGTCCCAAAATTTTGTCAGCTACCCGATCGCATTTTAAAAAGATACGATTAGCGTATCGTGCTCTATAAATAATTGAAGTAAAGGAAAAGCAATAATGACGCAATCCAGCCCAGATATTTTAATCAATGAAATTATGGACTTAATTCCCCATCGCATTCCCATGCTCTTGATTGATAAACTTGTGGATGTCAAGCTTGGACAAAGTGCCACCGGCATCAAGAATGTCACCATGAATGAATGGTTCTTCCAAGGTCATTTTCCGGGGCATCCCGTTATGCCTGGGGTTTTAATTGTCGAAGCCATGGCCCAGGCGGCGGGAGTACTCGTCGTGAAATCCATGGCGCAGGACACAAAGGATAAAATTGTTTATTTTATGTCCATTGAGGAAGCAAAATTTCGCAAACCCGTCGTACCGGGAGATGTCTTAAAGCTCAAAGTAACAATTTTGAAATCTCGAGGCAATATTTGGAAATTTAAAGGAGAAGCTTGGGTAGAGGATACCTTGACTGATGAAGCAACTTTTACGGCAATGATTGCAAATAAATAGGGGAATAAGTTTATGATCCATCCGACTACTATCATTGAGGCCTCGGCCAAGATCGGAAAGAATTTTAAAGCCGGACCTTTTTGTTATATAGGACCGAATGTAACTATTGGTGATGATGTTGAACTAAAATCTCATGTGGTTATTGAAGGGCATACCACCCTTGGCCATCGTAATATTATTTTCCCTTTTGCTACCATTGGTCATATTCCCCAAGATAAAAAATACGCTGGCGAAATGGCGCGCCTTGAAATTGGCGATGATAACAGGATTCGCGAATATGTCACCATGCACCCTGGTACTGCCACCGGTAACACGGTTACAAGCATTGGAAATCGTGGCCTGTTTATGGTGGGCACTCATATTGCTCATGATTGCATTATTGGTGATGACGTAATTTTCGCCAACCAAGCAACCCTGGCGGGACACGTTATCGTGGAAGATCATGTGATTATTGGAGGCTTGTCTGCGGTTCATCAATTTGTACGTATCGGCGCTCATGCCATGATTGGTGGAATGTCTGGCGTTGAACATGATGTTATCCCCTATGGAATTGTTATTGGCGAACGCGCTCGTTTGTCCGGCCTTAATTTGGTTGGCCTGAAACGCCGCGGCTTTTCTCAAAAGGCAATTAGTGCCCTCAGAGAAGCCTATAAGACTTTATTCACGCCCGACTTAGTGCAAGAAAACAACACCTTTCAGCAAAGATTGGCGCTCCTTAAAGAGGCGCAAGCAGATATCCCAGAAATTGACGCCCTAATTCAATTTATTCAGGGCGAATCTCATCGGAATTTATGCATGCCAAAGGGGTAAGATTTTTTACCTATGCAATTCTTAACACTGATTATAAAGTTTGATATATTGTCTTTAAGATCATTCGCCTTACTTCTCACTTTTTTAACAAGAGCCAATTATGCCTGATTTACGTTTCTATATTAAAAAGGGGCCATATACACTCAACCAGATCTCTAAACTCCTGGGTTTACCCCTATTAAATTGTGATAATCCCTCGTTATTAATTGAAGAACTCTCCCCGCTTCAATTGGCCGAGAGTAATCACTTAGCCTGCTACCATAACCATAAATACAAGGAACAGTTTCAATCTACCCGGGCGGGTGCTTGTATAATTGCAGAAGATTATATTAAACATGCCCCTGAAAACCTACCAGTTTTCATATCAAAAACCCCTTATCGGGATTTTGCCCGTCTATTATCATTATTTTATGAAGAAAGAAAAAGATTAGAAAGCATCAGTCAAACCGCTATTATTCCTGCCTCTGCTAAAATAGGGGCCGGATGCAAGATTGGACACTATGTGGTGATTGGTGAAAATGTAGAAATTGGCGAAAATACAACCATCGGTGATTATACTCTCATTGATAGTAATTGCATAATTGGCAAAGAGTGCAGCTTTGACTCTCATGTTAGTATAGCGAACAGCATAATTGGTAATTATGTGTCAATTAAACCAGGCGCCCGCATAGGTCAACGAGGGTTTGGGTTTGATATGGATGCCAAAGGTCATGTGCCTGTGCCTCAATTAGGCAGGGTTATCATTGGTGATTATGTGGACATTGGTGCGAATACTACAATCGATCGTGGTTCCAATGCTGATACAGAGATCCACAAAGGGGTCCGTATGGATAATCAAGTTCAAATTGCGCATAATGTTGTGGTGGGGGAATATTCTGTCTTGGTGGCTCAGGTGGGCATTGCAGGCAGTACACGCTTAGGGAAATTTGTTATTGTTGCCGGCCAAGTTGGAATAGCTGGACATTTGAGGATTGGCGACAATGTAAGAATTGGAGCCAAATCAGGCATCATGCGTGATATTGAACCAGGAGCAACTGTTGCTGGTCTGCCAGCCTTCCCTATAAAAGAACACTTCAAACAAGTCGCCGTATTAGCAAAGTTAGCCAAGACCTCAAACAAGTAAGGCAAGATTAAATTAAGCAGGTCTATTATTAGAATCTTTTAAGGGAGTAAAAGTTAAGCATGGCGGCTAACAATAAAGTTGTAGGTTTAATTGCAGGTCAAGGGGATTTACCCAGGCAGATAATCCAGCAATGTCAACGCCAAGAGATTCCCATCGTGGCGGCCGCCTTTGAAAACCAAACGCCGTCCGACACAGTTCAATCGGTTCCCCATACTTGGTTAAAGTTGGGCACAGTCGCGGCATTATTGAACTACTTTCGCTCACAATCTGTAACCCATGTGGTTATGGCTGGTAGCATCAGACGGCCAAGCCTTGCAGAATTATCGCTCGACTGGACAGGCACAAAACTTTTGGCCAAGCTAGGGTTTAGCTCAGTCGGGGATGATGGCCTGTTAAGCGCCATTGTAAAATATTTAGAAGAGCAAGGTTTCACTGTCCTCGGGGCCACTGAACTTTTGGATGACCTAATTATGCCATCTGCTTGTCTAACCCTTACCCAGCCAACCGCAGAGGAAATAAGGGATATCAGAATGGCTCAACAGATATTGCTAAAGCTTGGGGAAGCGGATGTAGGCCAAGCCTTAATCATTCAACAAGGGTTAATTCTTGGCGTTGAAGCTATCGAAGGAACTGAAAAACTTATTAGCCGCACCCAAGAGTATAAACGATCCGGCCGCTCTCCGATCTTGGTCAAGATGGCAAAGCCCCAACAAGATCTAAAGGTAGATTTGCCAACCATTGGCTTAGAAACTGTTAGCCAATGTGTGAAAGCCAGCTTTGCCGGCATCGCCGTCCAAGCAGGAAAGACCCAGTTTTTACACAGAGATAAAAGTATACAACTGGCTAATCAAAACAATATTTTTATTATCGGATTTGAGGAATAAGGGCACCTGAATCAGACTTGCTGTTTTTATCAAAACTGACCTCAGTCCTTAATAATTAGAGCTTAAGAAATTCTTGGAGCAACATTTACAGGGATCTCATTTGCGGCAAGAGGCTTAAGCCATTTAGGGCTATCGATTTAAAAAAGCAAATAAGGCACTCTATGCAGCTGATTATTTCCCCCCTCTTCGGTAAGGGCGGGAGACAAAGATTGCTATAATCTGCAGTTCAGATTTAAAAAGAAATGACTTTCTTATCGCAATTTTCATGTAAATGCATTATATCAGTAGGGTAAGTCAAGGAAATCAAATGAATCAAAAGCAAAATATAATTGGTATAGCCAGAGAAGATTTGGAAAAGGAATTCACTGATGCTGGAATTGCAAAGTTTCGAGTAAAGCAAGTTTGGCATTGGTTATACTTTCAAGGGGTCAGAAGTTTTGAGGAAATGCAGAATCTTCCCAAAGATCTGCGTCAGACATTAACGGATACCTATATGATCCATCGCCCCGACATTACCAAGGCATTAAGATCTTGTGATGGCACTCAGAAATGGTTATTGAGATTTGCGGATGGAGAAGAGGCTGAATGCGTCCATATTCCTGAAGTAGACCGAGGTACAATTTGTATTTCCTCCCAAGTTGGCTGTACGCTAACATGTAAATTCTGCCATACAGGAACGCAAAAGCTTGTCCGCAATTTAACATCAGCGGAAATTGTCGGCCAGCTGATGCTCGCCCGTGATGCTTTCAATGAGTGGCCAACGCCCTTTAGTAATCGCCATATTTCAAATATTGTCATGATGGGAATGGGTGAGCCACTTTATAACTTTGATAATGTCGCTAAGGCGTTAAAGATTATCATGGATCCAGAGGGTATATCTTTATCAAAGCGAAAAATCACTTTGTCCACCAGTGGCGTGGTGCCGATGATGGACCGCTGTGGTCAAGAAATTGGGGTTAATCTTGCGGTCTCCTTGCATGCTGTAAGAGATGATCTGCGCAATATTCTTGTCCCTCTTAACAAGAAGTATCCCATTAAAGAGCTGATTGAGGCGTGCCGCCGTTATCCAGGCGTTAATAATGCCAATCGTATCACCTTTGAATATGTGATGCTTAAAGGGGTTAACGATACAAATAATGATGCCAAAGAATTAGTGCGTTTAATCCGAGGCATTCCGGCAAAGATTAATTTGATCCCATTTAATCCCTGGCCTGGCTCAACATTTGAATGCTCAACCGCCGATCGCATCGCAGCCTTTTCAGAGATTGTTTCAAAAGCTGGGTATTCTTCCCCGGTGCGCACCCCTAGAGGGCGCGACATACTTGCTGCCTGTGGTCAGTTAAAGTCTGAAAGTATTCGCCCGTCGAAAAGCTTGCTGAATCCAGGGCCGACCGCCCTCACCGCTTAAACATCTAGGGACAGGGAGCCCGCTTCAGGAGAAGATGAATTTGTCTTCTCCTCAATGCGAGTATGACTATCAGCCAGCCGCCATATTGAGGCCATTTCTGCCAAGGCAAATTCTACCTTCTCGCACAGTGCCGCCTCTTGTTTTAGGTTAATATCAAGCAACGCTATGATCATCGTATTAAAGAAAGCATTTAACTCGACAGCCTCAGCAGAAGTCTCTATTGCCAGACTTGACTGAATTGAGCTCAGAATGACCATAACTTTCTCGGTACAAAGATAGCGCTGTTCATAATCTTTTACCTCGATCGCGACCTTTGTTCGCCGCAAAAGCTCAGCACAATGTTCAAGCAATATAGCCACCTGGGCTATTTTGGAAGCGGTCATCGCTTCTACGCGACGATAGGTGCGCATTTTGTTATACATTATCTGTCTCCCAATGCCATGGATCGTGGAGGAGCTTCTATCCTCCGGCTAAGCAATTCAAGCAAATACAATTAGTTAGCCTTATTAAAGGAATCAATCATGTTCATGATATTTTCCAGCTCAAAGGTGGCTTCATAGACCTTCATAAATTCTTTCTCTATCCGGGCCGACTCTTTCTTGATATCGCCCTCAATTCTGTCAATTACTTTCTGCTGCGAGGTAGTACTGGTGTTAAGATTATCAATTTCAACAAAGATAGTACCTTTCTTCTTACCCGTAGCCGGATCAAGCGTGGTATCGATCACTCGCAGAATCTGACTATCTAAAGCGGCCATACGTCCTTGGGTAATGTTAATATTAGCCGTTGCTGAGGAAGAATTAGGCATGCTCTGACCGTATAAAATATTTATGCCGGCAAATGAGGTACCCGCCTTGCCCCGGATATTTATTCCCACGTTATCAATAATCACGTCAGCTGCATAATCGGTGCTGCCTAAGGTAAATTTAGCGGTTTTGACCCCCAAAGCATCACTGACGATTTCTACCTTAAAACCATTCTCAGCTATATCGTTGGGCAGAGTCGTCGGAATATCGCTAACGCTAAAACTGCTATTACTAATACTGACCATATTTGAAAATAATTGCTTAACATCCGAGAAATTATTATCGAGAGCTGCGGCAAAAGCTGCCATATCAGTGGTTAAAGTACCATTGGATGTATTACTATCTTCCTTGTTAACCCCCACCCCCATTGAAAGCAGCGTTGAGACTCGAGCAGAACCATTAATGGAGGCCCCCGTATTTGCAGCTGCCCCTGCCACCGACCCGAACAAGGAAGATTTTATTTGATTAATTGCTGAACGAGCAAAACTATTACCGTATAAATCAGCACCATCTGCCCCTTCGCCAGCAATTGTCCCATCAGATTTCATTTTGGGTTTAGTTTGGTCATTATAGAAGGTAATAAGGTCATTGTAGGCATCAATAAAACTCAAAAATTGAGCAGCAAAAGCATTTTTATCATCCGAAATTACGGCAGTAACTGTGGTTGCTGGGACTGTTGTCGGTGGTACTGAAACTAAATCCAGTCTGACATTTGGAACAATATCATAGATGCTATTGGTTGACCGCTTAAAATCATTACCATTTATGTTAACTTTCGCACATAAAGTATTGAAATCCACCCCGGGGGCATCCAACCCTAATTTTTTTAATGAAGTGGTATCTGAACTGGGATCAATCAAAATATTTGTACTAGGAGTATCTGTTGAGGTCAGCTTAAGTTGGTATATGTTACTAGACGGATATGGCCGCTCATAATCAGCTTGAACATTGGTCGTCCCTGTAATGGCGTTAATCTGAGTTTTTAGATTATCGAGGGTCCAAGCCGGGTTAAGAGCCAATATCTGTTGGGCTCCTCCTGCTCCAAAAACCAGATTGCCAGTCAAACCCAGAGCGGTTGATTCATTGGTCGTACTGATGACACTACATATTTGGGGGGAAGCTAATTGAGGGATACCCAGTTGATCTAACGGAGTCGTCCCTGCATTATTCTTAAGGAGGATAGCTTCCCCCATATTTTGAGCATTAAGCCTTAGTTCAAAGGTAGGCGTCATTCCATAGGATATCTGCGTGACGCTCGCCGTCACATTTGTGGTGTTTGACACGCTATTAATTGCACTTCGGATTGCATCTAATGACATGCTTGAGTCTATAGTAATATCTACCGCTGTTCCATTCATGGAATTGATGGAAAAGCTTCCCGTGATACCTAAAGCCGCATTAATGTTTGAGGCACTAACTACTCCTTTTTTAGAGTCATAGGTCGCTAACTGATCGACGCGTGCACTGAAGCTGCCCTTGTCGGCATTTTCTAAAGGCGTTATATTAATAATTTTGGTATAATCTGAACCATTAGAAGCGGTAGCACTCACGGTTCTTTGGGCAAAAGCATTCGTCGTTTTTCCATAATAGGTACTCGATATACGATTCGCCATAGTTCTGGCGATATCATCAACAGCTTTCAATTTATTTTGAAATGTTGATAAAGCTGCTAAGGTTTTTGTATTTTTATCAATTTTATCTTGATAAGGCTTTTCTTGCGTTTTCTTAGCATCTTTATAAGCGGAGAGATATTCATCGATATCAATGCCAGCAACCTTTTGTGAGATTCTGGGGGTTTTGCTTTCCTCATCAACGATGACTTTACCTAACCCCATTCCGAAATCACTTTTGACACTTGTTACCATGTTACCCTCGCTCTAAAACAGTTGAAAGCCTTATCTTACTCTTTTATTCCTCTTATTAGCGTACATTTTGAACCATTGTTGTTAAATTAGACTGCTCATTAAGGGCCTGGGTAAACACTGTATTAGCTACCTGGGCTAATCCTTTAAAGCGCTGCAAAGTCAACATGGATTCAGCAATATCAGCATCAACGAAGGTCGATCGAGCTGCCGTTTGGTTCTGAATACTGATTTTAAGAGTATCAGCCATGAAATTAAGCTGGCTTGCTTTACCACCCAACTCGGCAATCATCGATCCTACTTGATCTTGAGCATTGTCAATACTTCTAGAGGCTATTTGAGCTGCAGCCTTTGTCAGAATTGTTAAATTGTTCAGCTTTAAGGCTGCTGTCGAGGCGCCCTGAAAGACCACAGTTAACATATCGCTTGCTTTATCACCATATTGGAAAGACTGAACAATTTGGCTGCCAGCGGTTACGGTAAAGGTTTCTTGCGCTAAGTTTGTGGTTCCATCAAAGTTATTTAAGGAAAGGTTAATACCGTTCGGGAATGACACCGTTGTTGTCATCGGATTCAAGGCATCGAGGGTCGTGGTATAATATTCTGATCCTGAAGAAATTCTAAAGGTACCGGTCTGAGTCGTGGCATTATAATCATAGGTCATCGCCCACGTACCTGCGGCAGTTGCAGCACCAGGTGAGAATATAAGGCTCGTACCAATGGCAGCCGCACCTGTACTCAAAGAGGTGAAGGTGGCACGAGCAAGAGAAGGACTGATCCCTAAAGCTTGGCGCAATTCTGATTGAAAGATTGTGGCATCGGGAACAGCTACACCCGAACCTAAATAGTCAAGGCTAATAGAAGCTGTGGGATCGGATATGCTAACAAGAGTTAGTTGGCCACCATCTAAAGGAGCACTGGTCATAGCTTTGAAAGTTTGTTCTCCAACAACCACCGTCACTTCATAAAGAGAACCGTTAGCCACCACAGTCGCATCCAAGGCAACACCACTTATATTACCTTGGGTATTAGTAGCATTTAAGGTTCCGGCAAAGGCATTGGTGGTAACATTAAGGCCCATAGCAGCCTCTGCGACTGTACCATTTGCGGTACTCGTCCCTACACCCCCTGAAAACAGGGAAACTCCGCCCCAACGTGCACTCAGGGCATTAACAGTAACTTGATTGAGAAGCTGTTGGAACTCCTCGTTCATCATTTTACGTTCCCCATCACCTACGCCGTCCGTATTAGCCTTTGCGGTCAATTCTTTGAGGCGTGTTAAGACCTCCTGCGTCGCACCAAGCGAGCCTGTTGCCATCTGAATCATCGCTGTTGCTTGTGCCACATTCGAGCTTGCTTGTACCAAAGATTGCACATTTGCCGTTAAACGATAACCAACCGCTGAGGATGAAGGATCATAGGACGGGTTAGAAGCTTTAAAACCGGACGCCAATTCCTCAGTGGCCCGTGTCGCCTTTTGTGTGTTGATCTCTAAGTAACGCTTAGCGGCATTAGCACCTAGGTTTGTTGCTGCTGAAACCATTCTCTTTACCTCTTCTCATCTTCCTGTCGTTAAACTGACACTCCACCACCACGGAAAAGTGTTAAAATGTAGATTGTTCCGTATCCAAATGGAGCAAGCAGTATGCCAAGAATAAAAAATAAAATAAATTCAACATGTTATAAAATTTTTTTATATTTTAGCTATAATTTTATATTTATTTTTAGGAATTTTTTTCCTCTATTGTTGCTGTTTTACCGTAAAGAGGAAGTTTTTGCCTAGGAGTTTTTTCAAGCTCGCCTTACAGATCAGCCTTTAATTTAATTTTTTGAGGAGAAGTTAATGAATGAGTTTATAGCTTTTTTTAGGTGGTCACGTCCGGGGGCGAAGTTTAGTCTAATCAAATAAAAAAGGGGGATTATCTCCCCCTTTTATTGGCTTTGTTTAAAGCTTAGCTTAGGTTAGCGCACATTCTGAACCATCATGGTCAGCTGAGTTTGCTCATTCATTGCTTGTGTGAACACTGAGCTTGCTACTTGTGCTAAACCTTTATAGCGCTGCAAGGTTAACATAGAGTCAGCAATGTCAGCATCAATAAAGCTTGCTCTTGCAGCCAGCTGGTTCTGAATGCTGACTTTAAGAGTATCACTCATAAAGCTAAGCTGGCTAGCTTTACCGCCGAGCTCAGCGATCATGCTACCCACTGCATTTTGAGCCGCATCAATCAATCCAGATGCAATTTGAGCTTGACCCTTAGTAACAATATTAGTACCAGATATACCCAATGCTGAAGCTGTTGCTCCTTCGAACGTAACACTGAGCACATCAGTCGCTTTCTCTCCATATTGGAAAGTTTGGTCGATCTTAGTACCGGCTGCTACGTCAAAAGTTTCTTGAGAAAGTGCGGCAGTTGCGTCAAAACCGTTCAGAGTCAGCAAGATACCATTAGCAAAGGAGACAAATCCTGACGTTGAATTAGTTGGATTGTCAACCGCTGCTGTATAGTATTCTAAACCGTTAGAAACACGGAATTCATGTTTAGTACTATCATAGTTCAACGTCCAAGTACCAGCAGCTGCACCTGATCCTGGCGAGAAAACCACGCTAACACCGGCACCTGAGGCTGTAGCAACAGCCGCATTACCCGCATTTGCTGAGGTAAAAGTTGCCCGCGTTTGACCTGAATTGAGACCTAAGAAGTTCTTTAATTCAGATTTAAAGTTAGCAGCGTTATTGAGACCGGTTACGTCAGCATCATAAGTAAAGCTGATAACTGAGTTGGGATCTGTCGTACTGACTAAGCTTAAGGTACCGTTGATCACGGGTGGAGCAACAGTTGCTTTAAACTCCTGGTCACCAATTTTAACGGTTACATCATATAAGCTGCCATTTGCGACAACATCAGCATCAGCTGCAAAGCCATTGATATTACCGATAGTTGAGGAGCCCAATGTGGCAGTAAAGGCATTACCGCTAGCAGTTAAGCCAAAAGCATTGGCTGTTGCTGCAGTCGTACTGTGTGTTGCAGTTCCTGCACCACCAGTAAACAAAGAGATTCCACCCCAACGCGCACTTTGAGCGTTGACATCCACTTGCTTAAGTAGCTGTTGGAATTCTTTGTTCATCATACTGCGTTCGCTATCACCAACAGAGTCAGTGTTTGCTTTGGCGGTCAATTCCTTCAAGCGCGTTAAAACGTCTTGAGTTGCACCCAACAATCCGCTGGCCATCTGAATAACGGATGTCGCCTGCGAAACGTTAGCACTAGCTTGATATAAGCTTTGAACGTTCGAAGAAATACGATAACCAACAGCTGCTGAAGACGGATCGTATGATGGGTTGGATATTTTAGAACCTGACGCAAGAGCTTCTGTTGCACGTGTTGCTTTTGATGTGTTGATTTCAAGATAACGCTGAGCTGCGTTAGCACCCAGGTTTGTTACTGCAGAAACCATTTTATACCTCTTTCACTTCCTGTGATTAAACCAATACTTATCCTTATCGGATGAGCATACGAACTTACCTGCTCGCATTTATAGGGAAGCAAGGGCCATGCCAAGTATAAAAGTCATGATTTCTAAAGGTTTTACAGCAGTCAATTTCAGCATAAATAAAAAACCGGCAAGTTTTGCCGGGTAATTTTTTCTAGCCTTTCGCAAATGAGGCAAAATTTGCCGATATTAAATCTCTTGCTCGAGACTTACATATGAATAGGTTTTGCGAACGCTGCCATAGCCGCCTCTTTCAAGGCTTCAGCATGGGTAGGATGAGCATGGCAGGTACGAGCAATATCTTCTGAAGAGGCACAGTATTCCATGGCTAAGACCGCCTCAGCAATCATATCGCCGGCATGTTCGCCAATGATGTGAACTCCTAAAACTTTATCTGTCTGCGCATCAGCAATAACCTTCACAAAGCCGGCTGTATCTCCCACAGCTTTAGCTCGACTGTTAGCCATAAATGGAAACTTACCCACTCGATACTTAAGCCCCTGCTCTTTTGCTTGGTCTTCTGTAATCCCCACACTGGCCACTTCTGGCTGAGTATAAATTACAGAAGGAATTGTGTGGTAATTAACATGACCGGCTTGGCCTGCCAAAAATTCCGCCACTGCCACGCCTTCCTCTTCGGCTTTATGAGCCAACATAGGCCCCGGTATCACATCTCCAATGGCATAGATATTGGGCACAGTCGTCTGATAATGACTGTCCACCGTAATAAAGCCACGATTGTCCAATTGAACACCGATGCTTTCTAACCCAAGCCCTTGAGTATAAGGACGGCGGCCAACAGCGACCAAAACTTTATCGCATGTAATAATTTCAGGAACTTCCGTGGGATCAGCCTGAGCCGGGATAACATGCAAAGCCAGCTCTTTGGGTTGTTTGACAATGTTAACAACTTTGCGGCCTAATCTGAAGGCCATGCCTTGACTCGCAAGAGCCTTTTGAAACGCTGTCGTTACCTCAGAGTCCATGGAAGGCACAATCTTATCCAAATACTCGACCACAGTAACCGCAGAACCTAAGCGTGCCCAAACCGACCCCAATTCAAGGCCAATAACGCCGCCGCCGATGACGACCAGATGCTTAGGAGCCTTATCAAACTCTAAAGCACCGGTGGAGGAGACCACTTGCTTTTCATCAATTTCAATATTAGGAAGTGAGGAGCTGATTGATCCGGTGGCAATTAATATATTCTTTGTTTCAAGAAGCTGCCCCTCTTGAACTTGCACTTGGTTTGGCGATTTTATAGACGCTGTCCCATTTATAAAGGTTACGCCATATTTTTTAAATAAGAAGCCGATGCCCTTGGTGAGCTCTGTGACCACATTCTCTTTACGCAGTTGCATTTTCTTAATATCAATTTTCACGTCTGCTGTAATGCCATGGTTCTCAAAGTGTTCGCGCGCTTCCCAATATTTATGAGAAGAAGTGAGCAACGCCTTAGAGGGAATACAACCCACGTTTAAACAGGTGCCGCCGGCCACAGGCCGTTTATCAATGCACGCCACCTTTAATCCTAATTGGGCTGCTTTTATAGCAGCGACATAGCCGCCTGGACCAGCACCGATAACTACTAAATCAAATTGTTCAGACATATTCATTCCTTACTTTTAAAGCCGCCGTTAAAAGAACTATAGACTTTTCTAAATTCATACCCTGTCATGCCATTGCTAAAGCTTAAATGCTGCCTCCTCCCTAAGCGCTCCATATACTGCATATAATATAAGCTGCCGGTTTATGAGCTTCTATTCATGAGAGGCTGTCTTAATCTCCAGAAATGCTTTTGCATTTAGATAGAGATTGGGACAGCCCCTTCACAGACAACTTAGCGCCTAGAGACACAGAACGAATTAAATAAATTCTTTAGTTGCTTTAGGCATAACTTTTACTCTTGTCACTGCTATTTACATAGCCAGAAGCATACGCTCAGGATTTTCAATATTTTCCTTAATCCGCACTAGAAATGTTACGGCTTCGCGGCCATCAATTAGACGATGGTCATACGACAAAGCAATATACATCATGGGACGGATGACGATTTGTCCATTAATGGCGACAGGACGTTCCTGAATTTTATGCATTCCCAAAATCCCTGTTTGCGGAGAATTCAGGATAGGAGTTGACATCAATGACCCAAAAATACCGCCATTAGAGACAGTAAAAGTTCCCCCTGTCATTTCATCAATTGTTAACTTACCATCGCGAGCGCGCAGTCCCAGACGACCAATTTCTTTTTCCACATCAGCGAAACTTAATTGATCTGCATCCCTTACGACCGGGACCACCAATCCTTGCGGAGCGGAGACAGCGACGCCAATGTCATAGTAATTTTTATAGATAATTTCATCGCCATTGATCTCAGCATTAACTTCCGGTATCTCCTTAAGGGCTTGGATGGCAGCTTTGACAAAAAATGACATGAAGCCTAATTTAACGCCATGCTTCTTCTCAAACGAATCTTTATAACGATTTCTTATTTCAAAAACGGCTGACATATCGACTTCATTAAATGTTGTCAAGATAGCTGCTGTTTGTTGAGCTTGCTTTAACCGTTCAGCTATTTTTTGGCGCAAGCGTGTCATTTTTACGCGCTCTTCCCGGCCCTCACTGATGCGCATCGAACTCTGTTGCGACGTAGGGGTCGCCATATGCTGGATGACATCCCCCTTTGTGATGCGACCATCTTTACCGGTGCCCGTGACAGAAGCAAGATCAACATTCTTCTCTTCTACTATTTTGCGAACAGCTGGTCCATTGGCCTCAACATTATAAGGGGTAGATGCAGCAGGTACAGATGCCTGTTTAACTGTTGTCGGCTCAGCAATTACGTCCTTAGCGGGGGTGCTTGCGGCTTTGCTATCGCTTGTACTTTGAGACGCACTGGCCCCAACGTCAACCAAACCCAACACTTGGCCAACTTCCACATTAGTCCCTTCTGGAAAATTTATCTTTGATAGCACGCCTGCCGCGGGGGCGGTGACTTCTAAAGTAACTTTATCTGTTTCTAACTCTACCAAAATTTCATCAACTTCTATTGCTTGGCCCTCTTTCTTTACCCAGCGTGAAACAGTTGCCTCACTCACTGATTCACCCAACGGTGGGACCTTAATTTCTTTATTTTCTGCCATTCCTTTTTCTCCGAGTTTATTTAATATAAATTTTATTCACTCTATCAATTTGTTAACTAATTGCTTTGAGCCGAGAACCATTTAACCCTAAAGCTTGGGTAATGACTGCACGCTGTTCAATTTCATGGCGTGTGGCATTACCGGTCGCTGGCGAAGCGGCCTCTGGGCGCCCTGCATATTTAAAGCGTGGCGAACGGGCTCCCAATGTCTCGAGTATTTTCTCTAATTTTCGATCTAAGAAAAACCATGCCCCCATGTTTTCTGGCTCTTCTTGGCACCAAATAAACTCAGCAGTTTTTGCATAGGGCTTTAGAGCTTCAATTAAATGCTTCTCAGGCAAGGGATAATATTGTTCAAGGCGAATTAAGGCGACATCTTCGAGCTGTTGAGCTTGTCGCTCTTGATAAAGTTCATAGTAAATTTTACCACTGCAAAGCACGACTCGGTTAACCTTATCTCCCTTAACCTCAGTGTCAGCAATAATCGGCTTAAAGGATGTCCCTTCAAACATTTCCTCAATTTTTGAGACCGCAGATTTGTGGCGCAGCAGTGTTTTAGGCGCCACGACAATTAACGGCCGCCGGGTTTCACTCACAAGCTGACGCCTTAAGGCATGAAAATAGTTAGCAGGCGTTGTACAGTTAACAACACGCATATTATTCTCGGCACATAATTGTAAATAGCGCTCAAATCGACAAGAAGAATGTTCTGGGCCCTGCCCCTCATATCCATGAGGGAGCAGCATGACTAATCCCGACAGCCTTTGCCATTTACGTTCACCCGCAGAGATAAACTGATCTATAATAACTTGGGCTCCATTAGCAAAGTCTCCAAATTGCGCCTCCCACAAAACTAAGGCGTTAGGATCTGCTAAGCTATAGCCGTATTCAAAGCCCAGCACTGAGGCTTCAGCCAAAGGACTATCAATGACACTAAACAATGCTTGCGCGGAGCCGATATTGTTTAAAGGAATGTATTTCTGCTCTGTTTCTTGATCGACCCAGACCGCATGACGATGAGAAAATGTTCCCCGTCCTACATCTTGGCCGCTCAGGCGCACAGGCTTGCCTTCAAGCAATAAGCTACCAAAAGCGAGAGCCTCACCGGTGGCCCAGTCTAGATTTTGCCCCGATTCGATGGCTTCTTGCTTCGCCTTCAATACCCGCTGCAAACGCGGATTAATTTTAAGACTGTCGGGAATGCGCGTTAGAGCTTCAGCGATCTTTTCCAAATGGTCAAGCTTGGCTCCAGTTGCAGGTGCTATATCTACTTCTTCATTAATAATGCGAGGTGACTTAATGTGCTTCCAGGCTCCGTCCAACCATTGCGGTTTAGAAATCAGCAACTTTGTCTTATTTTCATCCAACGAGTCTAAGGTTTGCCTTAAATCATTCTCATAGCGATTCACCAGCTCCTTCACTTGAGCCTCACTGAGGGTCCCCGCCTCGATCAGTTTCTGAGAGTAGACCTTGAAAGTGGAAGGGTGCTGATTAATCTTGCGGTACATAAGAGGTTGAGTGAAACTTGGTTCATCAATTTCATTATGCCCATGACGACGATAACACACCAAGTCCAGTACAACATCAACGGAGAACTGGCGGTGGAAGTCTACGGCCAAGCGCATTGCCCAGACCACAGCTTCTGGATCATCCGCATTAACATGAAACACCGGCGCTTGAATGGCTTTGGCAATATCAGAGCTATATGGAGAACAACGTGAATGGGGCGGGCTAGTGGTAAAGCCAATCTGATTATTGATAATAATGTGAATTGTGCCGCCGGTAGTATAGCCCTTAAGACCTGACAAAGCCAAAGTTTCAGCCACCAGTCCCTGGCCAGCAAAGGCTGCATCCCCATGCATCAACACCGCCACCGTACGACGACGTTGCTCATCGCCATGGGTATCTTGTTCGGCTCTCACTTTTCCCAACACCACAGGATCAACTGCTTCAAGATGGGATGGGTTCGGCATTAGGGACAAATGAAGCTCACGACCCCGGACCTCACGTTTGACTGAGTAGCCTAAGTGATACTTAACGTCCCCTGTTCCTTGAAAGGATTCGGGATCGACATCACCGCCTTGGAAGTGAGCAAATATTTCCTCATTGGGCTTTTTCAATATATTAGATAACACATTTAAGCGGCCGCGATGAGCGGTACCGAAAACAATCTTACTCACACCTTCATCCGCTAAACGATCAACCATCGCCGTCAGAGCCGGAATTAAACTTTCCCCTCCCTCAAGGCCAAAGCGTTTTACTCCTGGATATTTTACCTGTAGAAACCGCTCAAAGGAGTCACCAGCGATCAAGTTTTTAAGGATCTCAATCCTATCCTCAGCATCAACCCGTTGGGCCGGCGGCGTGTTCTCTACCCGTTCTTGAATCCAGCTCTTTTGATCAGGGTGCTGAATATGCATAAACTCAACCCCAATGGTTTGGCAATAAACAGCTTGCAGTTTATTATAGATATCTTGCAAGGTCGGATTTTGTAATCCTAAGACATTATCCACATAAACACGCTTTTGCATGTCTGCTGCTGTAAACCCATAGCTTTGGGGCATTAACTCCGTGTGATCTTGTCTATTATCCAAGCCTAAAGGATCAAGCTTCGCATTCAGATGGCCACGCACACGGTAGGAGCGAATGAGCATTAAAGCGCGGATTGAATCGCGAATTGCTTCGGCTGATAATCCCGGCTCTGTCTGGCCACTAGTCCCTGTTTTAGCAGCCGGTCCTGATTTCTTCCAAACGGGGGCCCGATCGTCCTGAATTAGACCCGTTTTTAATGAGGGGTCAAGCTGATCAAAGAATAAGCGCCACTCCCTATCCACGGCATTGGGATCCTGGACATAAGATTGAAATAAGTCAATAATATAGGGCGCATTGGCGCCGCTTAAAAAGCTTTCGGGATCTATTGTACGCGTCATTTTTTGTCCTGTTGTCCTGGTTTGCTTCGATCTACTTCGTTTAAATTCTCAATAAAAATGGTCTCATTTTCGTGACGATACTGAGGCATAGCTTTCTCCTCAGGTGCCAAGTTTTCCCACCGCTGCAGGTTTTGCCATACAAAGCGCGTTAGTACATTTTCAGCATCTTCAGAAATCAACTTGTTTCGACTTAAAGCCGAAAATACAGCACTAACTCTCTCATAAGAGTTGAATCTTATGTTATAGTTTTTTTGTAACCAAATGATTAATTTCCGAGCCCAAAAATAATAGCTATAATTTGGTTCAATGGATCCTGACTGAAAATTACCCCACACCTTTAAAGCATCAGCATGAACCCACGGGGCCTGTTTTTTGGAAGCACTCAGGGCTTCCATCACCATTGCTTCGGTGATTTCAGGGGCCGGGTTATCGGAGCTTGACGAGGGGGTCGCTGAACTGTTGGCAGAAGAGTTACAGACAGCTGAGGTAGAAAGGGTTATCAAAAGCATTAAGGCGCAAAAGCTAAGCAGGGGAAGCTTAGCCAAGGGTTTCTTTAAACGCCTCTCGCATTTCAGTTTTAAACTGTGGTAATCAGGCTTTTCACCAGGCAATACATGTTTGCCTGGCTGTGTCTGTGAATTCATAATGCTCCCCTTATAAAGCTAGCTTTATTTATGCATTCACAGCTTTTGATGATACTGATGTCTTGCTGCCATTCATGGAATTAAGCATGGTCTGGCCTAGAGTTGCCGGGGAATCAGCCACTTGCACACCGACTCGGCGCAAGGCTTCCATTTTTTCTGCCGCACTTGCCCCTGCTCCCGCAATAATAGCACCCGCATGCCCCATACGGCGGCCAGGAGGCGCCGTTACTCCGGCAATAAATGCCACCACAGGTTTATGACGGCCTTTTGCATATTGATGGGCAATATATTCAGCAGCTGCTTGTTCATCATTGCCCCCAATTTCACCAATAAACAAGATGCCTTCTGTTTGGGGATCCTGCCAGAATAATTCTAGGACATCTGTAAAGTTCATACCTCGAACTGGATCGCCACCGATGCCGACGCAAGTGGATTGGCCCAAACCAACAGCAGTGGTTTGCGCAACCGCCTCATAAGTTAGAGTACCCGAGCGTGACACGATGCCAATCTTACCTGATTGATGAATAAAACCAGGCATAATTCCGATTTTACATTGATCGGGGGTGATAATGCCTGGGCAATTAGGACCGATTAGTCGTATGTTACTGCCAGCCAAGGCACGCTTAACCCGCACCATATCTAGGACCGGTATTCCCTCTGTAATACAGACAATAAGCTCAATGCCCGCATCTGCAGCTTCAAGAATAGAGTCTGCGGCAAAAGGCGCAGGTACATAAATCACAGAGGCATTCGCGCCGGTGGTTTTCACAGCGTCGCCGACGGTATTGAAGACAGGTAGGCCTAAATGCTGAGTACCACCTTTACCGGGGGTTACGCCCCCCACCATCTTAGTTCCATAGGCAAGAGCCTGCTCCGAGTGAAAAGTTCCATTCTTGCCAGTAAACCCCTGACAGATGACCTTAGTTTCTTTATTGACGAGAATTGACATTATGCAGCCTCCTTCGTTGCGGCAACAACCTTAGCGGCGGCCTGGGTCAAATCACCTTCGGAAATAATTTTTAGCCCGGAATCATTTAATATTTTTCTGCCTTGCTCCATATTGGTTCCTTGCAAACGGACAACCATGGGCACTTTTAATTGGATATCCTTAGCGGCAGCCACAATACCTTCGGCAATAACATCACAACGCATGATGCCGCCAAAAATATTAACAAGGACAGCCTTAACGTTTTTATCTGCGAGAATAATTTTAAAGGCTTCAGAGACGCGTTCTTTGGTGGCACCACCGCCAACGTCAAGGAAGTTCGCTGGCTCACCGCCATGTAACTTAATAATGTCCATGGTTGCCATAGCCAAACCGGCACCATTAACCATACAGCCAATACTGCCGTCCAGTTTGACGTAATTTAATTCATGTTTATGGGCCTCAATTTCAGCGGGATCCTCTTCATCAAGATCACGCAATTGCTCAATCTCAGGATGACGGAAAAGCGCATTATCATCGAAAGAAACTTTGGCATCCAAGACCACCAATCCGCCTTCTTTGGTCACCACGAGGGGATTGATCTCAATTTGATTGCAATCCAGATCTATATAACACTTAACCAATGATTCAGTTAACTTAATCATCTGTTTATGGGCTTCACCGTCGAGCCCCAAAGCATAAGCTAATTTGCGTCCATGATAAGGCATATAACCGGTTGACGGATCAAAGCTAAACTGAACAATTTTTTCCGGTGTTTTAGCGGCCACTTCTTCGATATCCATACCGCCCGCTTGAGAAGCAATGACAGCGACCCGTCCAGAATTACGATCCAAAACCAGACTGATATAAAGTTCGCGGTCGATATTGCAACCGGATTCCACATACACTTTGCGAACGACCTGTCCTTTAGGGCCTGTTTGATGGGTCACTAAGGTCGTTCCCAGTAGCTTTTGCGCCGCAGCTTTTACATCATTTACAGTTTTGCATAAGATCACACCGCCGGCTTTACCGCGCCCGCCCGCATGAATTTGAGCTTTGACCACCCACACAGATCCGCCCAACTCTTGAGCGCCAGCCTCTGCTTGCTCAGCGGTAAAGGCGATCTTGCCGGGTGAAATAGGTGCGCCAAATTTTTTAAGCACTTCCTTGGCTTGGTACTCATGAATATTCATTAATTCAGTCCTTTAACTTGCTTTTGCCGTTAACTTTTGAACATCGGAAACCAGTCCTCTCACGGCGGTCACTGATTGCGTGAACCCTTCCTGCTCTTCAGGTTGAAGTTCTAATTCGATAATTTTCTCCACTCCGGATGCGCCGATGACAACTGGAACCCCTACATATAAATCTGTAACTCCATACTGACCTGTCAACCAAGAGGCACACGGCAAGATGCGTTTTTGATCGCATAAGTAAGATTCAGCCATAGCAATCGCGGAAGCAGCCGGCGCATAAAAAGCAGAGCCCGTCTTTAAAAGATTAACAATTTCAGCTCCGCCGTTCCGGGTGCGGGTAACAATTTCGTCAACCTTTGCTTGGCTAATGGCACCCCGTTCTATCCACGTGGACAAAGGAATGCCCGAAATCGTCGTATAACGCGGCAAAGGCACCATCGAATCCCCATGCCCCCCTAGAACAAAGGCTTGAATATCATGGCTAGATACTTTCATCGCTTCAGCTAAGAAGTGCTTGTAGCGACCACTATCGAGGATCCCCGCCATACCAACAACCATATTATGCGGCAGGCCTGATTCTTCTCGCATTACCCAGACCATAACATCAAGCGGATTGGTAATCACAATAACAAAGGCTTTGGGACAGTGAGTTTTAATATTATGGGCGACCGTGCGAATGACGCCGGCATTGATGGACAATAAATCATCCCGGCTCATGCCGGGCTTGCGGGCAACACCAGCGGTGACGATCACAACATCAGCACCCTTCATTGCTGCGTAATCATTACTGCCTTCGATACGGGCATCAATACCATCCACGGCCATGGCTTGCGACAGATCCAATGCTTTACCTTGAGGAATTCCTTCAGCTATATCGATAAGCACGACATCGCCTAACCCTTTAAGGGCTACTAAATGAGCAAGGGTTCCACCAATATTTCCACTTCCTACAAGAGCAATCTTTTTACGCGCCATAATTTTGCCTTTCTGCCAATTAAGCCAATATAACTGAGTCTGTCCGTGACAAACTTTCCACTAGAAACTTTCCGCCAATTTTCAAGCCATCCATATCGATACTGTGTCCCAAGCCATGAAGGGTATGAGTTTGCGGCTGAATGCCACACTTTTGAAGATTTCGTTGCGCTTCGATTAAAGCTAAATAAGGAACCACCATATCCATATCCCCATGAATAAGGCAGACACTTGGAAGGGGTGGCTTAATTTGTTCAGCAATGGGAGGATAAAATGCGCCTGAATAGCCAACAATTGCGCTAATCCCTGAAAGCTGGAAAGCGACATCAAGGGCGACCATGGTACCTTGGGAAAATCCCACCAGTGCCAGATCAGCTGGGGTTAAATTACGCTCCTGGAGCCAAATTTTAAGCTGTTGGACAACTGACGGGATAACACGGTCAAGCCCGGCGCGAATATTGAAAGGTGAAAAGTCTTTCAAGCCAAACCATTGATAACCGATCCCCATTTCACAGTCCTCAATACCATTCGGGGAGATGAACTCAGCGTCTGGCAAAAGATCAGACCAGTAGCCGCCAATATCTATTAAATTTGCTCCATCAGCGCCGTATCCATGCAGAAATACAACCAATTTTTTTGGTTTGCCCCCATTTTTGGGCGGCAGAGTTGGACCAATCAGCATGATCTCAACAATCCTATTAAAATCGCAGTTAGTTTACTTTACCGCGTTCTGCAAGCACCTTCAAGAAAACATTAAAACTGCTTAAAAATTTTCTTATTAGCTTCCGCCTCTAGGTTGAAAAAATCCCTCTTTTGCCAAAAACATAAAGATTAACAAAAAGTTACTAATAATTTAGCTGTAAATTAAAAATACTAAACAATAATTTCGTGAGAAAAAATATAAAAAATTAATTTAAATAAAAAAATTTTACACAACTTTGGATTTGTTATAACTTTATTACGTTTGAATCTATAACTATATAAAAAGAAATAAAAAATGAAGAACTATATATTTAATATATTATTAGCCTTAACAACCTGCAGTATCATGCCCGCTAAGAGTAATGAGATATCGACGCCCCATCATAGAGGAGAAATTGATAGATCAGAACTTTTAAATAATTTTACAAGTTTTTATGATATACAAGCTCAAAGCTTCCCTGAACTTGCTCAATTAAAGGGCTACGTAGACTTTGAGAATATTGTAGAGTCAATATTAGGAGAACTTATCGAGCATTCTTATGATAATGCATTAACTTTCTACGAACCTTCGAAACTACTTCAATATTTTATTCGGCATTCTATAGCAAGCATCTATACATCAGGAAAAATTGATGAGGAAGAAGAGAGGGCTAGTGAGGAAGAAGAGCTTATTCTTAAAGCTCTCAATAATGATGAGTCAAAATTCACCTGCGTACCGCGACCTATTTTTCACTTAACTGAGCATCTTAGCAACCAATTGGTATTAATTTATATTACTGCTCAGAATTGTGAATATAATCAGAGACTATATCTTGATCAGATTGGGATCGCTCCAGCGTTTAAGCGTAGGTTCATAAAATAGGATTAGCAAGAGAGCAATAGCATTGCTTGCTATTTTCTCCTCTTTCTCAACCTCTTAAGGGCGTCATTTTTTAATGAGCCCTCATTTAATCTGGATTGCCAATGTAAAAGATTGAGATTAAGAGTTTAGGCCGTTCAAGTGAGAACTGTCCCTTCTCTGCTTAACATTTCTTTCCTAAGACATATTTAACGGCTATGTTAAGGATAGAATTAACTGTAGTAACAATTATAGGTTTTATTGACTCAGTCCCCTGCCCAAGTTCTTCGCTTTTAAATTTTTATTTCTTCAATAGGCACACCCGGCAACTGCTTAGAAGTCCTAACCACGAGCTTACTTTTTACGTTTCTAACATTGGGGGCGGAAGTGAGTTCATCAGATAAGAACCGTTGGTATTCATCCCAATTCCGAGCCACAATCTTGAGGACAAAATCCGCATCACCGGCAACCATATGACATTCCCGCACTAAGGGCCATTCTGCAGTTTTTGATTCAAAGGCCCGCAAGTCGCTCTCGTTCTGACTATGAAGACCGACTTGTGCAAAAACAGCAACCCCAAACCCTAAAGTCGATGAATTTATATCCGCATGGTAACCCCGAATAATTCCCGCTTCCTCTAGACCCCGCACCCGCCGCAAGCAAGGCGGCGCTGAGATGCCCGCCCGGCGTGCTAACTCAACGTTAGTCAATCGTCCATCTGCTTGAAGGTCATTTAGAATCTGCAAATCTATTTCGTCTAAATTAAACATACTTAACGGGGATACCTAGTTGGGTTGTAATTGGGTACAATTATTATCATCCCCCGCGGTAGAAACAAAACAATTTCTGACAAGAAACTTGATCTTTTCTTAACGTGTTGCATAGATAACATATTAAATTATTGATAACTTTTTTGTTAACCTCAATTTAACGCCTCATGGATAACAATAAAAACGTGGCTATCTTAAAATCTGGGGACCATTAATGAAAGTGAGAGCTTTATTAACAGCTGCATTTATAGGGCAGATAATATTAGTAACTGCATCTCACGCAGCCTATTTTGAAAAGCTCAGCGTCACTCAAACGGCAAACACGACAACGCTTACACTACGAGCCTATATTCCTACTGGCTATCTTCATCCCCAGCTCATTAACTGCCTCACTACCGGAAGTAGCTTAACCTGTGATATGAAAGCCCATAAACCTGAGGCAAGTTTAATGCAAATCAGCAGCCCGGTTCCCCATATTTTAAGTATAACCTTGCCTTATCGCACTGATATCTGGCAAGTCAACATTAAATACCGGGGCAAGATCTATAAAGCAGGCAGCTAAGGACCCCCCTTACGATGCTTTGCAAGCCAATGAATGAGAATTAACTTTTAAATAGGCGCAACATGAACAGGATCATCTACTTTGCCCTTTTTATCAGTACAATTGCTGGCTTAGGTGCCGGTATTCTGTATTTAATTCCCAATCCTGACCATCTCAGCTGGCTGAAAAAGGGATTTGAAATTTTACTACTCACTTTTTCAAGCTGGACTTTATTAAGATTATTAAATCGATTTATCTGGCCCAGCCTGCGCGAGAATTTCCAGATCAGAGTTTCTCATTTACTCATCGTAATTATCAATATTTTTATTGTAGTAACCTTGGTTTTTGGCATTACGGTTGGCATTTTAGACCTTGAGATTGACTCCATCCTGACCACCAGTGGCTTAGTATCCGCCGCTGTCGCCATAGCCTTACAAGGCCTTATCATTGATGTAGCGGCTTCAATAATTATTGACTTAGATCATCTTTATAAAATTGGCGACTGGATCAAACTTGATGAGGTAACAGAAGGCAGGGTGATTAGCATTGGCTGGCGCCATACTGAAATATTAACATTAACGCAAACGCATCTTATCATTAATAACGGACGCATGCTAACAACCTCTATTCAAAATTTTGGCCAAGCGCCCCGCTGGGCCATCGATGAAGTCAAGATCGCTGTGAGTCATGATATCCCATCGCACCGCGTTAAACGAATTGTTGAAACCGCCCTGCAGCGTCACCATTGCGCCAGCCAACATTATGCAGAAGTCCTCGCAAGGACCTTGGATTCAGGGGGCGTCAATTACTTCGTCCGTTATGGCATAAATGATCAGGGAAGACGCTGGCAAATCCGTCATAGTGTTATTGATGCGCTGCGCCAGGAGCTGCATTCGTATGGATTGCGGATTTCAGAAGGATTAGGAGAGTACGGAATATTTCGTGGCAATCAACCGTTGATTGAGAAAGAGTTTTCGCCACCTCATGACCAGATCTTAGGCTCTGAGCTTTTCCAAGGATTTTCACCTGAACAAATCCAAAGAATTATTACTCTTTCAAAACCCATATTTTTGCCTGAAGGTGCCATCATCGTTCAGAAAGGCAATCGTGACCAAACGCTCTATCTCATCGGAGAAGGAACTGTAGAGCTTCCCTTAACCGATCAAGAAAAACGCTTACTGCACAGCGGCGACTATTTCGGGGAACAAGGATTTCTTTTAGGCAACCCAAGAACCACCGATGTCATTGCCAAGACAAATGTCTTACTTTATCACTATTCAAAAGCAGATCTAGAGCCTATTCTAAGGCTGCGTCCTGAAACATTGACGCAAATGCTTGGAGTCATGCTGCGCAGATCAAAGGACTTGAAAGAAGCCTTAACTGCAGTCAAACGCACCTCCCCTGATGAAACTCTTGAAGAGCTGATTGTCAAAACGGTTAAAGAGTTTTTCTCCCTAAATACTTCTCTCTGAAGTATTCATTAACCCGTTGAAATAAATAGATTATATAGAATTTAGCCCCTTATAACTCTGCAAGGTTTTAGTGTTATATAAGGTGAATCTTGCAAAAATGCTGTCTTCAAAAATCCTTTCTTATTTGTTTGTAAGACGTAGAACCGCTTCAAGCCTTACAAACTCAATCATATAACGTTGAGTGGCTGAATCAGTCGGAGCCTCCTGTGCTCCACTAACATCGACCGAAAACCAGCCTACAACGATAAACACCGAGCTTAGAAAGTGTTGAAGCATCTCAAACTATCTCTTGGTATAAGACCATCCTTTTTAATCAGGGGCGCAGCTTGTAAAAGGAGTCAATATGCTTAAGCCAATTTTCAATCTTCTATCGAGGTCTGCCTATAGTTTCTCAGATCAAAGATAACCTCATTGCCGGTCCGGACATGATTATTCCCATTCTTGTAAACTGTATCAACGAGCTCAATAAAAGCTTTGGCGGCGTTATAAATCTCTTTGGTATTTAAGAGACCTGCTCTTTCTTCAAACATCTTCAGGGATTTACCAGCTTCGGTCTCAATAAAACCTTCATCCACCTCTATAAATGCCGTTAACATTTCACCTACCTCCGTTTGGTCAACAACTAATTTTTGGGCTTCAGCATACATAGACCCAATTGTTTTAATTGAGACTGGCAAATTAGCTGTGACTTGGAACTTATGGAAGGCTGTCTTGATAGCGTCCGGGATGTCCTTTTCTCGCCGTGTGCCCGTAAGAAGCGAGTGTTGACTATGGTAAAAATTAAAGCTGTGCGCCACCACTTCGGGCACACCGCCCATCCCCACCGGCTCGAGCTTGAAAAACAGCAGTGGTTCCACTTGACCTAAATCCAATTTAGCAAAGAGCACATGCGTGTAGTCGAAAGGTAATAATTTGAGCACCCCTTGGCACGGTTCGAAACGGACATCAATCCCAAATTGTGACTCGGGACAATGACCTTTATGGTGACTTGATCCTTTTAAGGAAGGATCACGGCGATAAGCAAAATTAGATATGGTTAAAAGGAACGGTAGAGTTTGAGGAGTTTGATAGCCTGTAGTCAGCTTGACATAGTCAAGCAGGAAGTGCGTTAGCCGATGCTCGGGATCAATAATAGTAAAGGATCCTCTTTCAAAAAATTCATCTTGCTGTCTTGCGAGATCGGTTAGCGCCCAGCTGAGAGCTATAATCTTTAGCATCTGATTTTTCCGAAGCGCAATATATTCCTCATCGGTGCTGGAAAATGTCCAGCGGATCAAGCTGCTTGGCTTCCAAGTAGACAAGCGAGAATAAGCGGCCCCTTCTAAATAAGGCTCTAAAGCAGGATAAATCTCATCAAAGAGTGAAGAGGGAGAAAAGGAAGAAGCTGGGTGATTTAAGATTTCCTGAAGTACGTGATGACCTAAAGTTGTTAGGCGTTGCTGCATCTCAAGGGGTAGACAACTACTTATAGATGCCGGTATAGCAGCAGCAGGCTCTGGTGCTTCCATTGCAAATGACTTCTGAAATGAGCAGGCAAGAAAGGCAGGGATAAGCAAGGCTCTTATTTGTGTCGATATTTTCATGGGGAAGCTCCTTTTGCAATAAAGGTCCTCTCCTCCTGTTAGGAAGAGAGGTGAGTAAAAGTTGAGACGAGCAAAAGCTACTGTCTTACTCTTTAAAGAATTTATTGATATAAGTGTCTAACGCTTTTAACATGACGCCATAACGCATTCCATAAAGAGTAGATGCAGCGAATGTTGATACTCTAGCTCTGCTACTAATAATTTCGTAAAGATACTTTTCGAAATTATTTCTGAACTTCAGGAGATCATGCCTAGTTAACTGGTTTTCAAAGCTAAATAATGTGTTTTTCCAGAAAATCAAAGCTGGCAATTGGATATAGGCCGATTGGCTGGTTTCGTACTTATAATTGCCTTGAGAGCTGACGCATAAATCAATAAAGGTTAAAAGCAGATCAGTCATGAGCTGGTTAGTGTCATTGGTTTCAGCGGCACTGCCTCGGTAGAACCGCCCGTCTCCATTAATTATCCTTCCTGGAGACAACCGCCTTAATTGCTCTTGGCTGAACGGCTTATGCTCCTGGGTTAGAAGGGCAAAGCCGTTGGCATCCAAAATATTTATCCCTTTTGATAGGCCATGGAAACTTAAGCTGCGGGGAATAAATTCCATAATATTATCTTTTTCATCCGTGGAGATTAGGCTCCACATCCGGGCCAAAAACTCATTGCCAGCCTGCTGCTTTCTAACTTTGATGTCTTCCATTAAATCAAACAGGAACCGTTGAGCTTCTGCATCGGTCATTTGCTTAAAATCAGAGGTAGAGTCCAGGTAAAAGCCTTTCTGATAAAATTCAAAATCTAGATTGAGAACCTTGCTTATGACAAACTCTTGCTCATATCTATCTAATTCATGATAATTTTTGGATTTTAAAGCCTGTAACTTATGCAGGACAGCCGTATGAGCCTCATTAAGAAGATTTGTATCGATCTCAAAGCCAAGCTTACTTACCATGTCTTTAAAAGCAGCACCTTGAGTAACGCTCAGAGCTTTCTTGATGGCATAGCCGATATAAGCATCACTGGTATCATCCAGTTTATCCATGCCTGCTTCCAGCTTTGGATTAATCCGTGCAAAATAAAAAAGCTGAGAGTTAATTTTTTTGATTTCATCCATACAATATTTCAGAGCGAGCCTTTCTGAGGCGACTAAGGTATTCTGTAAAATAGTAAGGACAGATAGCGCCCCCGAATCTTGATGACGTACTGCTGGAGCCTCTAAACTGCCGGTGCCAAAGGAATAAATTTCGAACGGATTAGCCCGCAATTTTGTTTCCTCATTATAGGCAAGGTACGCCGCATTATTGGCAACTGTGCCCCCATCTGAGAGAAAAACTTGGCCACTGCCAACAGGTGTGTGTATCCCCGGAAAGTAAGTGGGAGCGGAAGAGGAGGCAAGAACGGCGCTCACCAACGGCGTCTTATAGAGGTTATCTGCATCCCCCTCTATCTGCTGGCTTGAAAAGATGGCTGCTTCTTGTTTTGTCTCATTATTCGCAACGATATAGATGGGCTTATGAACTTCCTCTAAGCGACGATTGCCGAAATAATGTGTAAGCAATCCCATCAGCCCCTGGTTAGAATAGGTAGCATTCATGAGGCCAAAGGGTAGAAACGCTTGTTTTTGCTCACCAAAAATCTTATACCCATAACGTGTATAAAGCTGAGCAACTTGAATAGCAGAAAGATTGGCTTGTGAAAATAACCCCGCGGTTATAATTGAGCCTGTGGAGGTCCCTGCCCCTACATCAAATAAATCGCGAATATATAAGCGCGACACATCATCAGTTTTCCCTTCGACTGCTAAGCGTTCACTCTTCTTTGCTAAAAGCTCCTCTTTTAAAAGTCGATTTCTCGGATGGTTGATAATTTCTTCTAGAACTGACAGCTCTATTATGGTGAACATCCCCCGAACCCCGCCACCATCAAGCTGCAATATCCGTCGCACCTCAGTATGTCCCGTAGACTGCGATAAGCTATGCTGACGTTCCCGTCTGGCTTCACTAATTTCGGCCATGGTAAAGGAGGCAGAATCAGCATAAGTATCTCTAAGTTCTTGGATCTCTACCTGAGCTAGCGCACACAAGTGCGGATACGGAGAATAGGTTACTTGGGTGGCACTTCTGCTAAGAGCGAGTGAGGCTTCCTTTGGGGCGGGGTAGCCTTCACGAGGGGGTTCTGCTTCATCGGGAGCTTCCATTGCCAAGCTGGCGGAAGCAGAAAGGGATAAAGCTAAAGTTAAAATCTTTATTGAAGTTGTTACCTTTATAGTCATTTTTTTTCTTTAAGTATTGATTCGATGCTAGAGATATGGGAAGTAATTTAAAATAATCAATAGGTATTTTTATTGTTAATAAATACAGATTGATCTTAGATAAATTTAAATAACGTTTACTGACGGAATCATAAGAATTACCTGCCGGGGATATATTGAGGACTATTGAAAACTATAAATATAGTTTATCAATTTTATAGAATTAGCGACCCCAGAGGTAAGAATAAAAATAGGCTCCTTGCAGTTTGCGGCTACCCTTACGGTGCATAAAGCCCACTAAGAGCAGAGGAGCCTATGTAAATCAGAGGCATTAAAGCTATTTAACCCTTGCCTGCTACCTTATTATTAAAGTAAGCAGGACAAATGTGTATTATTTCCAGCAATAAGCCCAAGCCTTTTTTGCTGTCGCGCCAATACTGCTGAACAAGTTCTTCGCGCTTGAAACCACTTTAGCAACCCCTGCTTGCATAAATGACGGGGCTACAGCTTCATTGGCGTTGGGCACGGAAACATCAGCAGTCACTAAAGAGGCTGCAGATGCTTGAGCGGCAACATTCGCTCTATGAGCATCGATAACGCCTACAGCGGGGCCACCAACATTTTCCATGAAATGCCGACCAACAAAGAAACCATTATCAATTTCACCTTTAGTTCCGGCATGCTTAAAACCAAAGGATTCAGGACTGACATGAACAACGGGGTCTACATCAAAGCGGCCTCGATTTTCAATCCTTAACAGATTACCTTTCCCGAGAACTTGCTCAGCTTGGCTTGCTGCTTGATCACTAAAAACACGCGGTGACTCAAAAACAATCGCTTCAACATTGCCAGTATTCTGGGGTTCAGAATAAAGCGCAGGAGCATAAAACAGGCTTGCGCCTAGATCTGATATTCCTGGAACTTCCGTGTCAGAGACCAACAGTGATTTCTCTAAACAATTAACACCAATAGCCAAGTCTTTATCTGTCAACAAGTTTACAGCATTCAACTGAGCCTTAGCGGCCCCTTTACTGTGGCCAGTGATTGTATACTGAAGCTCTTGCGGTGTGGCGCCTACTTGCTGGGCATAGTTAAGAATTGATTGTTTAATCATTTCCCAAGAGGATAAATGAGTTTGAAGAAAGCCATTCGCTACTCCTCCCCCTACATTCAGAAACTGAGCACCAATCTGCCCTTCTTTTTGAGCTTCTTCCACAGAGAATAACCGATAAAACGGACTCCGGGCAAAGCGCACGTTAGTGGTCCAATCATCTAAGTTGGTCGCCTCTGTCCCACGGGTAGCAATAACCACGTGTTTATCCTTAAAAGCTAAAAGACCAGAAACGCTTTCAACTTGATTGTTAGCGCTCCCCGTAGTGCCATTAAAGAGCTCAAATTTCCAGCCATCATTCACCAAGCGTGAAAATAGCTGATGGTCGTAGGCTTCCCATTCTTGCTTGTTTGCCGAATAAGTAAACTTTGTAAAGTCGACCAGCAGCTCAGCAGAAAGTTTCTGAGCGTTAAGTTGGTTGGCATCTGCGCCGACAGGAAACTCTGGGCTTAGCTTGGATGCAGGAGCAGAGTGAACAGGATGAGATCCCACATAAGCATCAAGAGCGTATGCAGTAGAATCAAAAATAAGTATCGCTGCACTGATGAGCAGCATTTTTTTTATCATAGTTTATTATCCTATTTAAAGATTTACTAAAAAGAGAAAGATGTTAGATTTATCTCCCCCCGAAGGACATATGGTGATTGAAAAGTCGTTTTACAAGTATTTTTTTACACGCTGAACAATTTTTATGAGGGGCCCTGAGGACAGTTATTAAATAGTTACTAGTTTAATTTACCTTCATATTGCCTAAATTCTCTCTAAATTAGGGCTAAGTCTTTATTATGCCTCCTTTGTTCTCATAATAAATCCCACAACAAAATTTAGAAAATCGTGGTATGATTAATGGTATTGAGTTTAGAAAAAATGTGTTTATTGAGGGCTAATGATCGCTTTTGACACAACAGCTGTCAATGGAGGGGGTTTTATGAAGAATTTAATTGTTGTCGCGATCGCATTAGAAAATGAGAATGGCGAAATACTGGTCGTGCAGCGTCCCCCATCAACCTATTATCCCCTATATTGGGAATTTCCGGGCGGCAAGCTTGAAGCGGATGAATCCCCTGAAGAGGCGGTTTGTCGTGAGATATTTGAAGAAATTGATCTTCATGTTAGCGCTGAGGATTTAAAACCTCTGACTTTTACCACCCACAATTATCCTCATGCGCACGTTACTATTCTCTTATATTCTTGTAAGAAATGGCAAGGAACGGTTCGCCTCAAAGAAGGGCAGCCTGCTTATCGATGGGTTAAGACGAATGAGATCAAAGATCTGGAGATGCCAGAAGGAAATTACAAAATTTTAGAGGTTTTTTGTTAAGATTTACTAAGATATAATTTTCAAAAGAATTATAGCTGAGTGTAAGTATGGAAAACCAATGGAAAGAGCTAGCGCACAAAGAGTTAAAAAGTAGCTCTGTAGAAAGTCTTAATTGGCAAACAGTCGATGGCATTGCATTATCTCCCCTTTATACTCAAGCCTGCCCCCCTCCCTCTTCTCCTGGCCTACCGCCTTACATCCGCGGCATCCGCGCCACCATGTATACCAATCGGCCCTGGACTATTCGTCAATATGCGGGATTTTCTTCTGCTGAAACTACCAATGCCTTCTATCATGAATGCTTAAAAGGCGGACAAACGGCCTTATCGGTTGCCTTTGATCTGGCGACCCATCGCGGTTATGATTCCGATCACCCCCGCGTCGCCGGCGATGTCGGTAAAGCTGGGGTGGCCATTGATACGGTAGAAGATATGAAGCGTTTATTTGCCGGCATTCCCTTGGATCAAATGAGTGTTTCGATGACCATGAATGGGGCCGTGATTCCCATTATGGCCTTCTATATTGTCGCTGCTGAAGAACAAGGCGTGGCGCAAAATCAGCTCTCAGGCACCATTCAAAATGACATTTTAAAAGAGTTTTTAGTCCGCAATACCTTTATTTATCCCCCTGAGCCCAGCATGCGAATTGTTGGTGATATTATTGCTTACTGTGCTAAAAATCTCCCGCGCTTTAATCCAATATCAATTTCTGGCTATCATATGCATGAAGCCGGGGCCACACCCGCCCAAGAATTAGCGTATACTTTAGCCGATGGCTTGGAATATGTCCGTACCGCCTTAAAAACGGGCCTCGAAATTGATGAGTTTGCCCCGCGCCTGTCGTTCTTTTTCGGTATTGGCATGGACTTTTTCAGTGAGATTGCCAAGCTGAGAGCGGCCCGCACTTTATGGGCTGAGCTTATGGGGCAATTTAATCCTAAAAACCCGCAAAGCTTAATGCTCCGTACCCATTGCCAGACTTCCGGTGTTAGCCTGTCTTATCAGGATCCTATCAATAATGTTGTCCGGACCACAATTGAAGCCTTGGCGGCAGTATTGGGTGGCACCCAATCGCTCCATACCAATTCTTACGATGAAGCCTTGGGGCTCCCAACCTCGCAAAGTGCCCGTGTGGCGCGCCATACGCAGCTGATTCTGGCGGAAGAAACCAATATTACAAAGGTGGTTGATCCTTTAGGCGGCAGTTATTACCTCGAGTCCCTCACCCAATCCTTAATCAATAAAGCTAAAGACTACATTGCAGAGATTGAAGAGTTAGGCGGTATGACCAAAGCCATTCAGCTTGGCAT
Source organism: Candidatus Odyssella thessalonicensis L13 (assembly GCF_000190415.1). GTDB lineage: Bacteria > Pseudomonadota > Alphaproteobacteria > Paracaedibacterales > Paracaedibacteraceae > Paracaedibacter > Paracaedibacter thessalonicensis. Next base: position 108,303 of record NZ_AEWF01000001.1, on the reverse strand, counting down.
TCCCAAACGGCGCATTGAAGAAGCCGCAACCCAACGGCAGATTCGTCTCGACACCCAACAAGATGTGATCGTGGGTGTCAATAAATACCAAAGCGATTTACAGCCAGACATTGACGTCCTGGAAATTGATACCGAAGCAGTCCGTAAAAAGCAGCTTCTAGCCTTAGAAGATATTAAGAAGCAACGAGATCCTCAAGCTGTGGCAGACTGCTTAAAGGAACTGCGACAAGCCAGCCAAAGCCCAGACAATCTCTTGGCGATTGCCATTAAGGCCGCCCGGGTACGGGCGACATTAGGGGAGATTTCCGCTGCTTTGGAAGACTGCTTTGGGCGCTATCAAGCCCCTGTTAAACCCTTAACCGGAGTCTGGCAAAGAGCCATGAGCACTGATCCCAAATTTCTAGAGATATTTGACAAAGTTAAGCAATTTGCCCTAAAAGAGGGCCGGCAACCGCGCATCCTTTTAGCTAAACTGGGCCAAGACGGCCATGATCGCGGCATCAAGATTATTGCAACTGCGTTTGCCGATGCTGGCTTTGATGTCGATTTAGGCCCCTTATTTATGACGCCAGCTGAAGTCGTCAAGCAAGCCATTGAAAATGATGTCCATGTTATTGGCATTTCCTCGTTAGCAGCAGGCCATAAAACCTTAATTCCTCAATTAATTGAGGAGCTTAAGCAAGAAGGAGCTACCGACATTAAGGTCATTTGTGGGGGGATTCTGCCGCCTCAGGATCATCAATACTTAGTGGAGGCGGGAGTCGCCGCCCTATTTACGCCGGGTACCAGCTTAACAGATATTGTGGAGCAAACTCTCAAGGTTTTACCGAGTGATTGTTAACCAAGGCCTGCTTAAGGAAGATACACTAAAAGAATTACAGCTACTTTCCTGCACTACATTTAAAACATCCCTGCAGATGATCATCAACCAAACCGGTGGCTTGCATATACGCATACATAATGGTGGAGCCGACAAAGTTCATTCCCCGCTTCTTGAGATCTTTTGACAGCGCATCTGACTCTGGAGTTTGAGCGGGTACATTCGCCAGTGTGCCAGGACGATTAATCAAGGGCTTGCCGCCGACAAAGGACCAGACATACTCATTAAAGGAGCCAAACTCAGATTGGATCTGTAGAAACACCCGTGCATTTTGGCGAGCGGAGAAAACTTTCAAGCGATTGCGCACAATCTCAGCATGAGCAAGGATATTTTCTAAATCACTATCTGTTAGCTGTGCCACCAGCGCTGGATCAAAGTTACAAAACGCTTGGCGATAGCCTTGCCGCTTCTTAAGGATGGTATACCAGGTTAATCCTGCCTGCGCCCCTTCTAAGATAAGCATTTCGAAATGCTTACGGTCATCATGAATCGGAACCCCCCACTCTAGATCATGATAATCAATATAGTCTGGCTTATCTAAAGGCACCCATGCGCACCGCAGCTTCTGCATTTCTTGCTTCCTTAAATCTTAAGAAGTGGATAGATAGTTAAGGAGTATCATGAGCAAGATTACGAGCATTTGCAAAGAAATTCGCTATGGCTTTAGCAACCAGTCAAAGAAGAGGGTTATTTAATCAGGAGAAAGGATTTTAAAAGAGATGGTGCGGTCGAGAAGACTCGAACTTCCACGGGGTCTCCCCCACAGCGACCTCAACGCTGCGCGTCTACCAATTCCGCCACGACCGCAATATGCTTTATTGTTAACAAATTAAAATCTTAATTGCAAGGAGTTTCCGCTGATCCCATCAGAAAGGTCAGACAGCAATTTCATCACCTTCCCTCTCGTATAGTTAACATACTGAATACAATAAATTTTACTTGTATAATTTAACTGGTTTGACTATATGAATTTAAAATAAATAAATCTATAAAGGCAAAAATGAAAAAGTATTCTATAAAAAGATTATTACAGATTTTTGGATGGTGCAGCTTAGCCTCTTTAGCCACTGCAATGGAAAAGGACTCTTTTAAACGTAATTATGAGAGCTTGCAATCGGCAGGACAAGAAACTAATTTACAACTTAATGAGGAGGAAAGATCTCCAAAAAGAGCGCGTAGGAGATTATCCTTGGAGGAAATGGACGTTTTCCTACTTGGTCAAGAGCAAGAACAGCAAGCCAGAGAAACCTCAAAAACCATCGTTAGCCTAGACAATGCTGGCCAAAAAACTCTTTTAAGCTTATCATATGATCTTCCTAATGAACTTCTTTTCCAAATTTTAAAGCTGCTTCCAAAAAGTGATCTCAAAGAGAACGCTCGTCTTGTCTCTTCTGCCTGGTGTCAAGTAGCTACTGAACTTCTGAGTAAATCTACTCAGACGCTCATTAAGACGCGCAAAGATTTGAAGAAATTCTTGCATCGCCACGCTGATGGACGCTTAGTCAACCCTTATAAGCTCTCACATTTGGCAATTGATTTCTTACCTGATGAAAAATTCTTGAATGTTTTAAAAGACCTCACGCCGCCAATAGACACTATAACAGTGGCAGCCCCTACAGAATGGAATCAAGAACAGGATAAAATTGAAACGGCTAAATCTCTTCTAGAAAATTACCCTAATCTTAATCTTCGCTTTCATTACGAAAGATACTATACAGCAGACTATAATGAAAAACCCCTAATATTTGCCTTGTATGGATGGAACTCCAACGACCTCAGCCAACTATGGAATAGCTTGGGCAATTCCTCAAGCCTCTTTCCAACCTCTGCTCAATCTCAGATGCTAAGCTCTTTAGCGACCCATCCAACTGCGTGCTGTCCATGGAACCTTGACCGTTTCACCTCTTGGCCATTTTATACCAATTACTCTATAATATGTGAAGATGAGCAGGCCAGAACGATAAATGAAAGCAAACTTCCTCTCTATATTGAGAAAGTTATAAAATTCATTAATGATACAAGCCATCTTAGAACTCTATCTTTAAAAAAATGGCCCCTTGGCTCACTCCCCCCCCAAACGCTAATTTCCTTAGTAGAAACCTTAGGAAAGCACCCAAATCTTACGAGTCTGGACCTTAGATATACTAACCTGGAAAGGAATGAGGAAAATATTCGAATTTTAAGCAGATTATTTCAGCTAAATACGGGACTGGTTTCTGTTAACCTTTTAGGAATGGAATTTAGCAGTTCGCAGATCTCTATCTTAAGCCAAGCATTAACACAAGCTAAGTCTTTAAAATATCTTAAGCTTGATTATAGTGACGATAAACATGGGACAACATCTGGAATTGCGGCTTTAATACCGACAAATGGTATGATGGTTAAATTAGACTTCACCAGTAACCATATGGTAGCTAAAATTTTATTTCCATGGCTGCTGACCGACTTACGCATTCATAAAGACGTCAGCGTTGACTCAGTACAAGCTTTGCTTAAGATTATTTCTGCTGCTCCTAACTTTCAAAAGTTGGATTTAACCGATGGACACTATGGCGATGCAATTGGCACAGAGATTGCAACCCTGGTAAAAACAAATAGGACAATTACTTCTCTAAAGGCGGGTCAAAATAGGTTTAGTCAAGAAACAGCCAAGCTGTTAGCAGAGGCATTAGCAAGCAATACAGTACTCAGGAAACTTGAGCTGTTTACCAGCCCACTGGGGTCAAAAGGAATAAGATTTTTAGCTAAAGCTTTAAGGAAGAACCGAGCTTTGCAGTGGCTAGATCTCAGCTGCACAATGGAAGAGAATGAGAATGAAGCGGCTAAGCTTAAAGCAGTCCAAGCTATGGCCTGTGCCTTAACACATAATACGACACTTAAAGTTTTAAACTTGGCACATAACTCTTTGCTTGAAACAGATATAGCAATTTTCTTAACTTCTTTAACCACCAATCATACCCTTGAGTCTTTAATTGTAGGTCCCTTCGAAAATGATACTCCGATTATGGACGTCTTAGAGCTAGTCCTCAAAACTAATAAATCTCTTGAATATATTGAATTGTTACGTAGATTTAATATGGAAGAAGACGATGAAGATGAATGGGTAGAAACTTTAGAGCAAACTGTAGGGGAAAACACGACTTTAAGATGTCTGGCTGTGCGTATGTCGAGCGAAGACCTGGATGATAGCACAATTATAAGCCTTACAGACCGAACTAAAGAGATGGAAGAAAGAAAACCCCACCTTTATATAATTGCTACTGAATAAAATCCTTTCTAATAAAAGACAGGAAAAACATAACAAGAAAAGGAGCTCAATTGCTCCTTATTCTGTGCCTTTATATCAACTTATTCTGATCCTATAAAAACTTGTATCGGCTCCTACTTGCTTATGCCGGTAGTCTGGCAAACGCTAACAGAGCTGATGCAAACGTAAACGCTAGAACTTTAAGATTCTAAGCCGTCTTTTTGTGATGTTCTCCCTATTATTCGATAGTGTGCTGTATAGCTTCTATATTCACCTTCCCTACGGTAACAGTCCCCACATGTTGCTCCCAATATCTGACGCTTGGAAAAGGTTCCCCACGATGAACGGCAAATCTTTGGCTGGCATTTTCAATGTATCTTGCCAGGCTGCAATGTTAACAGTTGGCGGCGCTCAGGACTCCTAAAGTCATTGCGATGGCCGCTTTTTTCTTACCGGATACTTGGGAAGATAGAGAGATACTTTCTGCATAAAGGTGTTTAGGGCTTTTATTTTAGCAGACCTTGTAAAAGAAATATTCTAAAACTTGCGCTAACTACTTTTATCTTTCAATGCTTTTCATCCTTCATTCAATACCCCCTTTTTATACGCTTTTTTAAAAACTGGCGGGTAGTAAGATTTAAAAGAGAATTATTAAGTGAGCCTCAGTCGCTTAGGTAGAAATAAATTCAATATTAATAACCACTTATTAATACTTTTAAGGCACAATTCAAAATATTAACACTAACTGGAAAGATAGCATATTTATCTTTATTTTTCAGGAGCTTATATAAGAATAAAAAATTAACCAATTTTACGGCGGACCTACAGGCCTAAGGAGAAACTGGAAAGAATAAACCACCCCCTTTTATAGATAGGGTGGGGAAGTAGATTGATTGCTAGGAATGAATAATTAGCTCAGTGTGGAGGCGGAGTTATGTCAAAAATTATTGCCTTAGATACAGAACTCACTTTCAGTGAAAACGAGCTTATAGTAAGCCGCACTGATACAGCTGGGCGTATTCAATACTGCAATCAAGTATTTATTAAAATTTCGGGGTATAATGAGAAAGAGCTTCTTGGCCGTCCCCATAATATAATAAGGCATCCGCATATGCCTCGCTGTATCTATAAAATGATGTGGGATAGGATTTCCAGCGGTAAAGAGATCTTTGCGTATGTTAGGAATCTATGTAAAGGAGGACAATATTATTGGGTGTTTGCCCATATAACTCCTACTTTCAATGGAAATGGCCAAATTATTGGCTACCATTCAAATCGTAGAAAACCTAAAAAGGAAGCTATAGCGGTTATCAAACAGATATATGAGCAATTGCTGATTGAAGAGCGCAAGCATTCCAATCGCAAAGAAAGCATTGATTGCTCTACAAGACTTCTTATGGACATCCTTTCAAAGGAAGGAAAAAGCTATGATGAATTTATCCTCTCTATCTAAAGCACTATGGATAAGCGTTGCGCTTCTGCTTATACAGCTTGGCAATATAATATATTATTTGCTTTTCAATCCACGCAATCTATCATTTACCTGTCTCTTTACTATGAGTATGGCAGGGCTGGTGGTAGTCTTACTCTATAAAGCAGAGAAGCATATAAATAAAATAATTCCCCTGTTAGAAAAATGGAAACAAGGTGATCTTGAGGAGCGGATTGTTAAAATAGAAGAGAAAGGGAATCTGGGTAACCTTTCTTGGCTATGCAATGACATTATTGATGTGCTCGATGCTTTCCTTCGCGAATCGTGCGCATCAATGGAGGCTATAGAAAATGGTCAATATTACCGTCAAATTATCTTAACAGGACTTATAGGACAATTTAAAAAAGGGGGCAGATTAATAAATGAAACAATTAGAACAGCCCAAAGTAAAAATAATTTCTTAATCCAAGCTTCAGAAGAATTTCGAAAAAACATTAAAACTGTTGTTAATAATGTTCAAGAGGCTTCAGCGAGCGTTCAACGCCATTGTGCCTCGTTAACAACTATGTCAGAGACTTCTTTAGCAAAAAACTCTGCAGTTGTTAAGGAGGTAGAAAGCGTACGAGCAAATGTTAGTTATGTTGCCACCACTACCTCAGAGCTTCATGAATCTATCAACAAGATTAGATCGCAAGTTGAGGAAGCAAAAATTGTTGCAGACGAGGCTTCGCATGAAGCAGAAAGTGCAACGCAAACAATAAATAATTTAAAAGAAGCCTCCTTAGAGATTAATAACATTATAAAACTCATAAGTGATATTGCAGGCCAAACAAACTTACTTGCTCTCAATGCTACTATTGAAGCTGCTCGCTCAGGGCAAGCCGCTGGTAAGGGGTTCGCTGTCGTAGCCTCAGAAGTTAAGAATCTTGCAAGAGAAACAGTAATGGCCACTGATAAGATTGTTAACCAAGTTCAGAATATTCAATCTTTTATTCAAGGGACTGTAACTGCTATTGAGACGATTAGTGGAACGATTAATCGTATTAGTGAGATCTCTACTGCTGTCTCTTCTGCCGTTGAAAGTCAACATTCCTCGACCCAACAAATTAGCAATAATATGAATGAGGCTGCAATTAGCACCCAAAGTGTTAGCGGGAATATAGAGGATGTGAAAGAGATTGCTGAAGAAACTTATACTTCAGTTAAAACAGCGGTGAATTCAGCCAATGAGCTCGCAAAAGAGATCAAAGATTTAAGTGATGAGATCAGCTTCTTTACTACTAATATAAATAGTAGTACAAACCGGAGCATCAACCATAGCTAGTCGATTCTGCAGAAAGTGCCTGACTAAGCTCGAGTTATTTGAATTTTGCAAATGTTCTGTATAAGGATTATCTCTGTTACTTAAAGAGAGAGCTATATATAGCGTATGTGATGCCTAGTGTTTGGAAAAAGCCTAAGCTCTTTTGCCATACTTTAATCCGCTCTATGAATATTTCCTCCGATTGACTTCGGCTCGGACTTTTATAGACTGCATTAGCTCTACGCTCAATCTTCTCACTTACCCCGTCCTAGCAAGCAGGCGCTATCAATAATGATCTTGCCTGCTTTTATATCCACTTGAGGCACTGCTTCTTGAGTAAAGGGCAAAGTATAAATTTCACTCTCGGAAGTTTTGATATCAAAGAAGTCGCCGGCACCATAATTTTGTACAGCGAGCACGGTACCTACCTCTTCTCCGCCTTGATCAACCACATCCAAGCCCACGAGATCCTCATAGTAAAACTCGTCTTCATTAAGGTCGGGTAGCTCAGAACGGTCCACATACAACTTAACGCCACGCAATGCTTCAGCATCATCACGGCTATTTACACCATCAATAGTCACCACTAAGAGGTCGTTATGCTTAGGAGCAAAAAGGCTTAAATTATAAGGGCGGCCAGTATGATCTCTGAGGGTTGAATACTCAAAGAGATCTTCAGAGTACTCTGTGAATGTTTTAACTTTAACAGCGCCGCGAATCCCATGCGGTGAAGTGATCTCCGCCATGCAAATAGGATTGATTAATGTCGGATCAGTTATTCGATGAGATTTAGACATAGGTTACTATTCCTGGTAGACGGAATTAATATTAAGATTGATTTAGAACTGCTCCCCTTAAGAGCCCGGCCAATCATATAGGATTACTTTCTTACACGCGTTTCCTTTTATGTCGCTTTCTTAACCATAGCTTAAATATGTCCTTCTAAAAAAGACACATTTTAAAGGGCGAGCTGACCTTTAGCTTTTACCTTCTATAATGGGCCAGGCTTAATAAGCAGCAATTTCCCACTAATAGTCTAGAAAGTCAATAATATACTGAAAAACCCCGATGAATCGGGGTTCAGCTACTTATTGAAAAGCAAGGATTTTATTCTGCTGCAGCAGCTTTTGCTTCTTCTGCAGCCAAACGAGCAGCTTCAGCAGCCTCGGCTTGCTCTTTTAAGCGTTGTTGAGCTTTGGCACGTGGCTGAGACTTTTTAGTCTGAGCGGCTCTCTCTTCAGCTTTTACAAGACCAGCTTTAGCGAGGAACAAATTAACGCGGTCGGTCGCTTGGGCGCCAACTGAAAGCCAATGTTGAGCGCGTTCATGGTTGATGACAACGCGGTCTGCACTTCCTTGTTCCAACAATGGATTGTAGGTGCCAATTTTCTCAATAAACTTACCATCGCGGGGTGCGGTCGCTTCAGCAACAACGATTCTGTAGAAAGGACGCTTTTTTGAGCCACCACGAGCTAAACGAATTTTTAAAGCCATTATTAATCTCTATAAATAAATCACATAATTGACATTAGATTTACATTATTCTCAGCTTTACTGCAATAGAAAACTTGTTGAAATCGCCATATATAAGCTGATTAACGACCAAACAACCCCTTTAGCCCCCCACGCATTAAGCCAGATTTTCCTAACTTTCCTAACCGCTTCATCATCGATTGCATCTGTTCAAACTGTTTGAGCAAGCGGTTAACATCTTGGACTTGGGTGCCTGAGCCGGCGGCAATGCGTTTGCGACGCGAGCCATTTAAGACCTTAGGATCCCGTCGCTCTTTTTTTGTCATGGAGCGAATAATCGCAATTTGCCGTTTCAAGATGGTATCATCTACACCCATTTCATCCATTTTATCTTTAATCTTTCCCACGCCCGGCAACATGCTCATGATCCCGCCAAAGCCGCCCATCTTGATCATGCTTTCAAGCTGTTTTTCCATGTCATTAAGATCAAAGGCGCCTTTTTGCATTTTCTTAGCCAGGCGCTCGGCTTCTTCTTGATCGACAATCTCAGAAGCGCGTTCCACCAGGCTAACAATATCCCCCATATCCAGGATGCGGCTTGCAATGCGTTCGGGATGAAAAGGCTCAAGCTGGTCAAGTTTTTCCCCCATCCCCATAAATTTGATGGGGCAGCCGGTCACGGATCGCATCGATAAAGCCGCCCCACCACGCGCATCCCCATCCAAGCGGGTCAAAATGATTCCGGTGATGCCGACTTTCTCGTTAAATTCTTTAGCGATCGTTACAGCATCTTGGCCGGTCATGGCATCGGCCACCAAAAATGTTTCGATGGGCGCTGAGGCTTGACGAATCGCAACCACTTCGTCCATTAATTCTTGATCAATATGCAACCGCCCAGCTGTATCAAGAATAAGGACATCAACTCCTTGCTCTTTAGCACTTTTTAAGGCGCGCCGAGTAATTGCTAAAGGTTTTTCCTCTGCAACAATTGGCAAAGTCTGGACTGATAGTTGGTTGCCTAAAGTTTCAAGCTGCAGCTGTGCTGCGGGGCGATAGATATCTAGTGAAGCCATCAGCACTTTTTTATTTAGCTTCTCTTTTAAATATTTAGCCAGCTTACCGGTAGAAGTTGTTTTCCCTGATCCTTGCAAACCGACCATTAAGATCACGGCAGGCGGGCTAACCGCTAAATTGATGTCTTCCGCTTTAGCACCCAGCATCTCGATCAAATGATCATTAACAATCTTCACAACCATTTGACCGGGAGTCACACTCTTGATTACATCTTGACCAATAGCTTTTTCCCGCACCCCTTCAATAAATTGCTTAACCACAGGCAAGGCGACATCAGCTTCTAAAAGGGCAATACGCACCTCGCGCAAGGCTGCCGTTACGTCCGCTTCAGTTAAGGCCCCGCGCCCTCGCAATTTGTCGAGAACACCGGTCAATCGTTTTGAAAGGGATTGGAACATAGGCTTACCTTGCAGATATTATGGGATTGTAATTTCATTTAATTTAACGGCTTCGATTAACATTTGCAATATTTGCCTATTTTATTGGCTTAGACGTTCAACAATTAATTTCGCCTTTATAGCACTGTCTGACGGGCACGCTGGCTGTATAATATATTTATTAAAATTTGTTGAAACGGATATATGGTTCAAAGAATCCCAGGAAATCCTTCTAATACAACGGCCCGCTTCAGAATGATTGACAGCTTTAATGATAAGCTGCGACCTTCCCTCAGGTAAAGTGGCTTCAGCTTGGTGAAGATTATTAATCAATAAATTGTAATCACTTTCTTTCATCAGTGCATCAAAGCTGTGCTGAATGATAGGCTCTAAAATTACGCTGAAGACAGCATAGCGTTCACTGTCAATTTCTTTAAAATTTGTCAGAGCTTTCTGAAGATCAGTCAGATTACACGTAGCTACTTCATTAGTTAAGTTTAAAGGAATGTTTTCACTCGCTTGAAAATCCATAGTCTGCAAATTATGAGCCACAAAAAGCATCAAAAAGTAAAATTTTTCTCGCATCTCAATTTCTCCCGTGAATAAGATTAGTCTGAAAAGAATAAGCCCGCACTTAAATAACCATGTCGTATTTATCTGAATGATGAGGGGGCGCGAGCTTACCCCCCATAGCTTCGTGAATTTGGAAGCCTTGCTCCTGAAAAGTTACAAGCCTACATCTCAAAAAGAACGGTAAAATAAGTATTTTTTCAATCACGCGGCTAATAAAGAAGTGCGCTAAGATTATTGGATAATACGCTGAAGATGCATCGGCGAGAAAAATGTTTTATATTTGCTTTAGCCCCTTTTATAAAACTGATCTTTATTAATGCCTTATGATATTATAGAAATTCCCTCAGAAAATTTTAACAGCCGTGCGGGCACAGAAATCGAATTGATCATTATTCATGCGGTCGGCCTTGATCTCGAGACCACACTGCGAGGGTTTACTTTCAAGAATGGTGATAAAGGCGGCTTAGGCGTTAGTCCTCATTACCTTATCCCGCAGATGACTGCAGAGGCTTTCTTGACAGCTTTCGCGGAAAAATTTAATTTACGCTGTACTCCTAGATATCCCCACCAAGTGCCCGTCATAAAGTGTGTTGACGAGAAAGACAGAGCCTGGCACGCTGGAACCAGCAAATGGGGAACATTCAACGCCCGTCCAGGCTGTGAGCAAAGCTTAAATTCTTGTAGCATAGGCATTGAATTCCATACCCCCGGTTATGGCTTGGGAGGCGAGGATTGGTTCCATTTTACCCCGTTCACAATCGAACAGATGGCGACAGGCGCTGAGCTTATAAAAGATATCAGCCAGCGCCATCATATCCAACCCGCCAACCTTATTGGCCACTCTGATATTGCCCCCTGGCATCCCAGTTATATTAAAACTGACCCCGGCCCCCTTTTCCCCTGGAAATGGCTTTATGAGGAGCACCAATTAGGGATATGGCCTAGCCTGGCTACGAAGCTAGAGCGTTTAGAGCCTGAAAACAGCCAAGATTATGTGCGCCGACAACTGCAAAAAATTGGCTATAATGTCTGCCAGAGCCTGGAATGGACTGATTTAGATCGCCATAGTATTAATGCTTTTCGCATGCATTTTATGCAAGACAGCTACCACCTTGTTCGACCCACGGATAAAGAATTTGGAAAAGTTGATATTAATCTCATCGATTGCCTTAATCGCATGACAGGAAACCTCTAATATTTTGCACCGCCCAACCGCTGCTTTTATTCTTTAAAATTATGGGCAAGCTTGATATTTCCAAGTTTTTTATAGCCCATTTCAAGCAAAAATGTTAATAATAAGAGACGATAAAAGAAAGAAATTACATAATGGCTCAACCAACGATACATCTGGTCGAAGATTCTGAAGGCATGCGTCTTGACCGATGGCTAAAAAAACAAGTTCCTGATTTAAGGCAAAGTGTTCTTGAAAGGCTATTGCGCACAGGAAAAATTCGCTTAAATGATACTAAAGTTACTGCCGGCCATCGCATTGCGGTCGGGGATGTGGTCAGCATTTGGACTGATCTCGAAAAGTATAAGAATGTTTTGCCTCAACTCACTATGAAAGAAGCTCCTTCTCTTTCCCCGGAAGAGATTGAATTCTTTAAGTCTTTAATTATCTGGGAAGATGAAGATTTACTTATAATCAATAAACCCAGCGGCCTTGCTGTGCAAGGAGGCACCAAAACTTTCCGCCATGTTGACCGCTACCTGGCCGGCTTAGGGGAGCTTAATAATTGTCGCTATCGCTTAACCCACCGAATTGACCGGGATACAAGTGGCCTGTTAGTTATTGCTAAAAAGTCAGATATGGCCACCCATTTAACCCAACAATTTAAGGACGGCAAAGTTGAAAAGATTTACTGGGCAGTTACTCTAGGCCAGCCTCGTCCCGGCAGTGGGATATTAAAGGCGCCGCTGATTAAAGCCGGCGTCGGCGACAAAGAAAAAGTTGTTGTCGATTTTGAAACGGGTAAACCAGCGATCACGGTCTACCAAACCTTAAAAAGATTAGAAAAACCACGTTTACCTTATATGGCATGGGTAGAGCTCAAACCTCAAACAGGCCGCACCCATCAGTTGCGTGTCCATTGCGTCCATCTAGATGCCCCTATTTTAGGGGACGGGAAATATGGTGGCAAAGAGGTTACGGACATTCACCGTACCTTGCATTTGCATGCCCGATCCATCACCATTAGAGATAGAGACGGCAATAAACTCACCTTTCAGGCGCCTCCTCCCGCTCACTTTACTGAGACGTTGGCAAGATATGGTATTGAATGGAGCAGAATTATTTAACACAATTAACGCCTCTATTTGCGCCGCTAAGCACCCTGCCGGGCGTGGCGGGGCGTCGGGAGGCTTTGTTTAAAAAGCTGCTCGGTAATCGAGCGATTGATGCCCTTCTGCATTTTCCGAGTAATTTGATAGCTTACAAATATGTCACCACCATCCAAGAGGCAAGCGTTGGTGAAACAATTATTGTGCGGGCTGAAATTATGAGCCATCGCTCTGCTCAGCGACGCGGCGCCCCTCATAAAGTCAGCTGCTATGATGGACACACTTATTTTGATGTGGTTTTCTTTCATGGTAATGTGCCCTATTTCCATAAGATTCTTCCTGAAAAGACTAAGCGTATAATAATCGGGCGAGCTGATAAAAATCTTAGCCGCTGGAGCATTACTCATCCGGAAAAAATTTATCCCGCCCTACCGGATCAAACCTTCCCTACTAAAGAAACCGTATATCCGTTAACCACAGGTGTAACTAATAAGTGTGTCCACCGCGTCATTGATGCCGCCTTAAGTCGTTTGATTGATTTTCCTGAGTGGCATGAACCCAATGTAGTAGACAGTTTAAAGCTGATGAGCTTTAGCCAAGCTATCCGGCAGGCGCACTATCCGCAAACGCTAGAGGATCTCCAATTAACACCAGCCCATGAACGAATTATCTTTGATGAACTTTTTGCCCACCAACTCGCCCTTCACTTTTCTCGTCTTGCTCAACAAGTGGAAACACCAGGCCATTCACTGACTGGGACCGGTGCCCTTATCCGCCAGCTCTTAGCACAGCTGCCCTATGAGCCTACGGAATCTCAGAAAAATGTCTTGCGAGAAATCTTTGAAGATATGGCGCGTCCGACACCGATGACCCGCTTAATCCAAGGGGATGTGGGAAGTGGAAAAACCTTAGTTGCTTTAATCAGCATGCTTCGGGCCATTGAATCGGGCTATCAAGCAGCCATACTCGCGCCGACTGATATCCTAGCGCGTCAACACTCCGAAACTATTGTCCAGCTTGCGGAAAAGATCGGTATCAAAGCCGATATTTTAACAGGCCGGGAGAAAGGAAAGCGACGTGAAAAAATACTGCAAGAATTAGCAGAAGGCACTATTAACCTTTTGGTCGGCACCCATGCGCTAATTGTAGAAGATGTCAATTTCAAAAATTTAGGATTAGCCGTCATTGATGAACAACACCGCTTTGGGGTGGAACAGCGCCTGGCACTTGCACTTAAAGGTCATAATCCAGACATTCTAGCCATGACAGCAACCCCCATTCCACGAACGCTGCAGCTAGCAAATTTTGGTGACATGGATGTCTCTATTATTAAAGAGAAACCAGCGGGGCGCCAACCGATTACAACAAAAGTTTTACCACTCAACCGTCTGCACGACGTTATTGATGGTGTTAAACGGGCTCTGGAAAACCAAGCAAAAGTTTTCTGGGTTTGCCCTCTCGTGGAGGAATCAGAGAAGATTAATATCTCCGCTGCTGTTGATCGCTATGAGCAGCTTAAAGAGATTCTGGGAGATAAAGTTGGATTGGTCCACGGCAAAATGAAAGCCTTGGAAAAAGACACAGTTATGGAGAAATTTATTAATGGTGATGTGGATGTGTTGATTGCAACCACCGTAATTGAAGTGGGGGTAAATGTCCCCGCGGCGACCATTATGATTATTGAACATGCAGAACGGTTTGGCTTAGCGCAACTTCACCAGCTGCGGGGACGAATTGGGCGGGGCGAAAAAGCGGCAACTTGTGTGCTACTTTATGGTCATGAAATCAGCCAAGTGGGGAAAGAAAGGTTGGCCACCATGCGTCAAACTGAGGATGGCTTTGAAATTGCGGAAGCTGACTTACGTTTGCGCGGTGGCGGCGATATCTTGGGCACGCGGCAAAGTGGTCTGCCTGGCTTTCGCTTAGCTGATTTTATTTCATATCCTGCCCAAATGGGTTCATTGCTAGCATTAGCTAACACAGAGGCTAAAAGTGTTCTAAAAACTAACCCTGATCTGCGGGGCGAGCGCGGTCTTGCCATTCGCCTTCTACTCAAGATTTTTGACATGGATAACGCCATTAAGTATACGCGCTCATAATATTCCATCTTCTTGGGTCCTTTGCTATTAATATTTTTAGAAAAGCATCCTTGAGGTTGCAAGAATCTTTGATAATCTTCCTCATAAATTAGGGCAAGTTAGGTTTATAATTCTCTTTCAAACAGAGCCGCCATCGTTGTATCCTTCATCTTACTTTCTCGGGAAGAGCCAAATTCAAAAGCATATGCATCCTTTAAGCAGGAGCCAAAAATTCCTGCAACTGTGGAAATAATGCCGACAGCTTCGCCTGGCAGAAAATCAGAGTAATAAGCTAAGGAAACCAAACAACTAATTAATCCCCCCGCTGCACTTATTACCATTATATCAGCTCTAAGATTGCTTTTTCCGGCTTTAATAAAAGCCATATCCCTTAAACGCGCATCTTGACGGTCGCGCATAGTGGATAATTCCATCTCGGCCTCAAGATTCAAGATTGCCTTTTGAAACTCAATCACAACTTCAGGTTGCTCCCGCAGCAGCTGAATTATGTCCGTGGAATCCTCAATACCTGTAATACGCTTAGCAATATCCAGCACATTTTCTGCGACTTCTTCAGCTTTCTCGCCAGCGAGCCAGCGCGCAATAGATGGAATAAATTGTGCCAGACTAACAGCAGCAGAGATAGGCGAAACAGCCATTATTTGTGCCTCCTCGATAAATTATAGAATATATGTTGACCTATTTTTAATTGAGGTTTTGAGGATAAAGACCAGGTCGGAAAGGTCGCCATACTGGCAGCATGATAATGATCACATCCCCTTGTCAAGTCAGGCCATTCGTCTTTAATGATACGATCAGCAACATCCAGACATATATCGAACAAAGGGTCCATGATGGTTGTGGTAATTAGCTTTTGGTTAGGATCATTGGGATTCCAACAGGAGAATTGATACGGTTTCTGACAGACTTCAGCAATGGTTTTACCATACCAGCTTTGCTGTTTATAACGATTGTTAACCACATTACCAACAGCAATTAAGGAAGCCAAGCCCCCATCAACACGATAATATTCACCGCGAGCTTCTCCATAAATTGTTCGCGCTAAAATTTGAACATCATTCATTTTCATATCTCCTTATTTTCGGTATTGAAAGGTAACCCAGGCACCGGCGGTACCATGGCGCTGAATATCGACAGACTCGTAACTAGACTGATTCTCTTCTGTCAAAGGAAGGGTTAAGATGAGCTTGCGATCACGGACAAAGTCAACAAATGCTTGTCCAGGATGAAGATGATATCTGATTTGATTATCAGCCTCATAAAAATTCACTGCATACTGACGGATTAATTCTAATTCACACCCCGGTTGCCAGAATCCTCCTAATTCCAAGACTTGCGTCGCAGTAACAAGTTCAATATGACCTGCGAGATTAATAAACTTGAAATCAGGCAACGCTAAGTTGTTAACTTCCAAAGGACGAATAAGGCCGTCCTGACGGATTAATGATTGAGGCTGCAATGATAAAGCCGCGAAACGATAATCTGCTAGCTTTCCTTGAAATATATGACGTGTAATTGGCCCCAAGCTAATACTGGCTTCATTTTCTGTAGGAAGGGGATCAAGCTTCACCAGGAGATCAAATAAATCTGGCAATTGATGAATCTCGTGCAAAGGATGGGCCTCCTCTGCCTGCCCTAATCCTATCTGTGCTAATTCGGTTGCAATAAATGCCGTCGACGGGGCTTCATAGCCTCGCCAATAAGCTCGTCCAGCTAAGGACTGCTGTAAGTGCTTCATAGCTTCTCTTCCTCCTCCTTTAATTGGTTGGGCGCACTCCAATACATATCTTTCAGTTGCAATTCACGCTCTAAAACATCAGAGCTGCGTAAATCCCTTAAGGTAAAATTTATTTGTGTTGCCTGCTCAAACGGCAGTGTTGGCCTAGGACTGTCTTGGCTTTGCAGCCATTCAATCTGATCTGAAGCATGATTGCTTACACTTATAGTTTCGATAAAATAATTCGGATCGAAGATATTCTTCTCATCTATTCCTTGAGGCTGCTCCCTATATTGCCATTCAAGCGGAGGATTGTTGACTTCGTTCATGCCTGTTGCAATCGCGACAGTTAAATGGGCCACTGCCCTGTCAAAGCGACGCTCCAGACAGTAGTTCAAAAGCTTTCCACAAACTTTGCCATTAGGTAAGCTTGGATGTTCAATCGTTATTTGATGGTCGAGAGTTACATCAAGAGCATCTATAAAAGGTACCTGAAATTTAACTTCTGCGGCTCTGGCAGAGTATGCTAAGTGACCCTGAGCAATCTGTAAGGCTTTTTTGGCAACCTTATAGCCGACCTCAGAGTCAAAGAAATATGATTGTTGCTGAATATTGGAGGGCAAACTTCCCAATTTTAAGCTGATCCGTCGTAAAGGGCGCGAAGAATGAGGGAGATACTGGTTTTTATGATGAACAACAACATTTAAATGCTCTCTTCTTTTCTGAATATATTTCCATTCCAGAATGAGCTCCGCCTGAAACCAAAAGTTCTTATATTGTTTACCGTGAATTAAAGGCGTTACAGTTGGATAGTGCCCTAGAACACCGGTCGTCAAAGGAGCAAATTCTTTTAAGGAGCTCCGGGCAACTGCATAGCCACTGCGTCCTAGTACTTGTCCTGTTTGCGGCCAAGTGGCCAACAATCCCTTAGGAGTCAACGTATTGATACGCCCCTGTGGAAAGAGCAACTCAATTTTTGGCAGCAAATTAATCTCACCTCGCAGCTCTTGTACCCATTCACACACTAGTGACAAATGGATCCCGCGGAGTGGTGTATCCGTGATAGCAAAGTGCAAACTATCTTCTAAGATTTGAGAGGCATAAGTTTGGTGCTTGGTGCCCTGAAAAATAGAAGATAAAGTTATTTCATGGGACATCCGATCATAACAAAAAAGTTTATGCTCGAATTCTAGATAATCGCACGGTTGCGGATCCTTATTACTCCTCAAGATCAGGCAATCTTTATGCTTCTCCTTTAAAGGAACAATAAGCGCGTTAAGCTTAGCATAAAGATTGACCGGAGTTGCCACCAATTCTACATACTTAGTTAAGGAATCAATTTTTCTCGGTAAGCCAATAAATTGGCCTTTCAATAAAGGCTCAAGATAGCCTCGGTCATCCGTTCCAATAAATGCCCAGCCATGATCAGGAATTTGTTGCGTGGCTGGCATAACGAGGCCTGCTATTGCCGCATGCCCTTCCCGCTGGCTGATCGTTAGCTCCAAGAGATCAATAGGAAATTGGGAATGAACAGCTGAGAACGGCTGGTCAGGCTCGCAGATATATAGATAAATTGACATCGCTACCTCATACACTATGCAAATATTAAAAGGCCCGATCCTATTGGAATCGGGCCCTATTTAAAAAGAACGAAAAGTTATATTTTTTAGAGTTATATTTACGGATATCTTGTGAAATTAGGACCTGTTAGGTGCCTCTCTAGTTTGTTTGTCTAAATCGAGAAATGGAATAAGGCTTTTAGTGAGCTACTCCTCAATCGTGCTAAATTGTAAGCAGCATCCCAGTAAATTGGGACCTCAAGTCCCCTCACCTTTCTAAACTTCCTCTAATTCCATTTGCCAGCCAGTCTTAATTCCCCATTCATCTGTTTTCAATATATAGCGAATAATACGCATTGTCAGAATAGGGCGATAGCTAACAAAGCAGGGTTGATCGGAGGCCAAAGTTAATTCTTGACCATCGAAACAGATGATTGGTAAGGCATTATGGTGTTCATCGATCACATGAATGGACCCTGGAGCCGGAGAGCGTTCTAAAATTGCTTTACCACCGGTACAACGCTGCCATAAGCGCTGGATACAGTTGACATCCACTACCATCCCGACCTCAAGACCGTCTGTGGCCACGACCGCTTTATCTTCACAAGATATTGTTGTCTTATATTTTTTACCATTAGTGCCCAAAAAAACCAGATCACCATTAACTGTGCGCCGAAACTGCCCCATGGCTAAAGGGATTAGTTCTTGCATACATCCTCTTGCTGACAAGGGAGGAAAGCCTGACCTTGAAATAACTAATTCCGTTTCCATAACGTCCTCACTGTACCCAACGTGGTAAGGCTAAAGGTAGCGTCCGTTCACGCTCTTCTAATTCTTCTGTTAAAACGTCAATAATTTGCTCTTTATCCATAACTTACCTCCGCACCAACGACTCATAGTAATGGCTGACCGTCTTTTTTTGGCCATTTTTAGAAATATCTACAACGCTTCCCATCAGCCTCACGACAGCTCTGCTGCCATCGGGAAGAGTTAAAACTTGACCATCAAGAAAGCGATTAATTTCCCGAGATTGTATAAAACTAGCTTTTACACCCGCATCATTATCCAGACAGACAGTTCGGAATTTAATTTTTGTTTGAGCAGCATCGTGGCCTAAGCTGGTATTATGGTTAATTTCATCAACTTCTAAGACACAACACGGGTACTTTATCTCTGTATGAGGCGTCAAATAAATATTTTGTTCAGCTACTTTCGACTGTAAATGTGATTTAACTGTTGCCAAAAATGAAAAGTCACTCATGACTTTCGCCTCCTTATAGTCGTAACAAGATTATATATAGGGCGGGATTGTTAATATCCCGTTAAATCGGGGCAGGACTTGGCAAAGACGCGCCAAACATTGCGGTTTTCCAATATAGGAGAAGAACAATCTGCCCAAACTTTTTGCCATTTAATTCTATGAAACTTATGGGGGGTGGGACGCAGACGTACATCAAGAATTAAGCGTCCTTTTTCAGCCCCTTTCAGTCTGACCTCGGCCCAGGCTATCCCAGCTATACTCCATCTCTCCGATAGATCCCCTTCTGGTGTTTCCTGTAATTCTCGTCGCCAGAGCTGAATCCGCTCAGTGAGCATTGATGTCTTCATATTAAGCCTATCCTACGATATGGTTGCACCATTCTTAATAACTCTAAGTAATCATCACGGCTAATACCGCTGCGCGACTCATAATGGCACGTTACATGATTGATAAGTGCTTGGCGCAAAATGGCTGGAACACAATTCGGACGTTCACCAAACCCAGCTGTAAATTCGATTTCAAGAGCCTCCCCCACCTCAGCGATGTGGATAATGTGCTGCCCCAAATGTTCCCTAAGCTTATAGGCGATAGCTCGTCGAGCACCCCCCCCTCCAACTAAAACGACACTCTTAATATCGGTAACATTTTGTTTGGGCAGGACGAGAGAGATCTGATTGGATATTAACGGCTTAGCGTTAAAATTACGAGCTGAGGACAATGATTGCTGCCATAAATAGCTGGTTACTAACAAGGGGGAATTAACCGTGTCTTCGACCCAGTTCGTCGCCACTTGAATAAGGTGTAATAAATAATCATCATCTTCGCTGTGGTCAAGGCGCAAATGCGCCTTCACCTGCTGCAGCGACACGCATGTATGGTCATGCGTTTGTGTCACGGTCAACATTTATTACTCCTCTGTTAAATTGGCAATTTTGACGGCATCAAAGTTGATGACATCACCGCCAACGCGTTTAGTGGTATAAAACTCCACATAGGGCTTAGCTGAAAATGGGTCACGTAGAACGTTTATGTTCGAACGATCAACTACCTGATAGGCCTTATGAATGTTAGCAAAAATGAGTTTTTCTTCTTCGGGCTTCATATCATCACATAAGTAGACCGGGTATCCCAGCAAGAGATTAGGTTGATCAGCGGCTAAGGCCGGCTGCCATAAATAGCTTCCTTGACCATCCTTTAACTTACGGATCCGAGCGGCCACAGCACGCGACATTATCCAGCATGCTCCATCCAAATATTCGGATTTCATGGCATAAAATAAATCAATTAAAGCATCGGCGGCGGTTTCTTTATTGAGAGCAAGGGATATGGACTCTATTTTGCCCCATTCGCCTTTACCAAGGGCAACCGCAGGATAGGCCAGTATCCCTTTAGGCTTTGCTGATCCATCCCCATATAAAAAGGCTTGATTTTCAGTCTTTGCCATTTTATCGGCGATCCGCTCTGCGAGCCATGATTCAATATTAATGGCAGCATCATCGAGCATCCTTTGGCTGACGCGTGGCTTGGCAAAAATTTCATGGGCCGGGATAGAAACTTTAATCAGTTCTGGCGCAGAAGTTTCATCGCGTCGGTCCGTTTCAGCAACCCAACCCACATCAGGTTCGCTTTTTTCCACCAACAAATCTAAGCTATCATTAGTGATGGTAGCAACGGAGGCTAAGCGCCGGATAATTGAGCGTGATTGAAGTTGCTGGTTGATCAACTGAACAGCAGAGTGCGGAATAAGATACCCCCCTTTAGCATCGTCGGCACTAATCATAGACTTAATGGAGATATCATCGATCCCCTTGCGAACAAAGCGGCCAAACCCGTCACATTCTAGCGACTTAGCTTCTGTTACCTGGGGGCGTTTGAGGGCAACTTCTACTTGATCTAAGCGTGCAGCTGTTTTAGATAAAGTCTCTTCCACTTGCCCCAGCTTTTTCGTCTGCTCGAGGGCAAAATCCTTTATAGAGACGTTAAGTTCGTCTAAGCTGGTCATGATTTCTGTCATCTATTACATCCTTCCTTTATTAAGATTATGAGCCTTCAGCAATCTGCTAAGCTCTTTGATTTGCCGAACGATAGCATCGTTCTCAACAAATTCCTTGACTGTCGTGATCTTTGCATCAGGGTTTGCTGCAAAAGTCACTAAAGATATTTCCAATAAATCGACTTCTTCAAGAACTCGAGCATTTCTTTTAGGGTCCTTGATAGCCCGCACTGGTTTGAAGCCAATAGAGAGGCTATCAATAACGCCGGCTTTTAATAAAGAGTAAGCTTCTCTACCCGCTGCTAAATCTAATAACAGGCGCCCTTTTACAAATAATCCATGCTCATCTTCATAAATTTCATCCCACACGCCAATGGGTCTACGTTGATCATGCTGCCATAACATCTTAGGTAAACGGCCCTTACCACGCCATTTATTAAGAGACTGCTGAAAAGCCCGGCGAGCGACTATTTCTTGATGATGGTCGGTGACCTCAAATACGCTAGCATAGCCACAAAAAAAGCCATCTTCTTGATGGCTTTTTATCGAAAAAGGAATCCCTAACTGTTTAATCATACTTTCTCCCTAGGTCGCACTATTTTACTCTTTTTATCGCTGTAAAGTTGCATATACGTTCTCCTAAAGCAGCTTGTCACCTTCAGCAATAGGTCCATACCCGACTGCTTGGCGTTTTTCATTAATTGTTAAAAAGTCTGCAGCTTGGATTTTAGCCCAAAGTGATTCGCGTCGCTGGGCCAACGCAGGGATCGCATCCGCATCGTAGGACAGGCGGTAGCCCTCCCCAAAATAAGGGCAAAGCCATAAATTGAACTCGGCTATCAAAAATTCCATTAATGGCAAAATTGTGTCTTCCCATAAATGGTAACGTGCCTCCTTATAATTGGCAAAGGTCGCATCACCTGCAATGCCAACAAGCATCGGGGGCACACCAAAAGCTTGAGATATTTCCCGAGCTGACATCTTTTTACCTTCAATAAAATCCAGATCCTTTGGACTCAGCCCCATTTCTTTCCAATCAAAATCTCCCTCAAGAACCATAATTCTGCCAGCATTATTACTGCCTTCGTAGATACGTCGTATGTCTTCGCGCAAAGAGTCCCGTTGTTTTTCTGTCATCGGCAAACAATTGCCGGGCTTAAACATCAGGGCCCCACTTGGACGGCCGCCATTTTGCATTAAGGCAAGGTTGTGCTCGGCCACAATATTATGCTGATCTATTGACCGAGCTGCGGCTTCAATAGGACTCATTCCATACCAATCATTCAAAGGATGGAAATTTTTCAAATGCAGAACAGCAGAATGCCCGGTAATCGGATCACATTCTAAGCGCCTTTTATAACCATCGACCTCATACTCAAATCCAGAGGGGATACCAGCAATACCAGGAATCACTTTCATCCGATCCGGTCTTAGAGCATATAATTCTCTAACTTTATTCGCTTGATCAAAAACTGCTTCAATATAGGCATTCCCTGATAACAACAAATGCCCAACCATGGCTTCCATAAAAGCTGAGCCTGCTTGACGCGGGCTGGGACAATTTAATAGATTTAAAATAGGGTGGTGCTCAACCTCATCATCCCGATGATAAAGAAGCCAGGGAATGCTCCCCACACCTTTGGCAATTAAGGTTACGCAGCGATAAACAATAACATTTTTCTGATACCCCTCATCTGCAAGCAGCGCATAGTTTCTTGGCGTCCACACCGGTTTCCCCAGCGCATTATACGCAATATAAGGGGCCACACTGCTGGACTTCTTTCTCGTCCGCAGTGACCATAAATTTTCAAGAATTTTCATGAAGCTTTCCTTCGATAGACAGAAATGTCCAACTTACAAAAACTTTTATATATCAATTGGTTAATTTAAAACAATACTTATCATCTATAATAAAATGCCCATGAAAGATATTTTTTATGAACCGTTTTATAGATGTTGAATACTCACTCTGCGGTCAACCATGAAAAATTGATTGAGAAATACTTAAAAAAACTGGAAAAATAAATTTAAATTAAATTTTACTAATGGTTATCTAAAATGCTACCAAAATTTGTGAAGAGATTATGGAGTGCCACTTTAGCCCTCCCGCTTTTATCTTATTTATTATCAATCTCAACAAATGCGGTTGAGGTTAATAGAGGACCGTTTAACCTTCCCGCAGAATTGGGCAGCCATATCTTGAGCTTTACCTCGCCTCAAGACCTTGCAATCTTGCGACAAGTTAATCCTACCTATAGAGATGCAGTCAATGACCTTTTAGAACGTTTGCCTTACCGTTTAGTAAGAGAAGACTTAAGGGTTTACCCTTTCAAGAATATGAGTGTTATCAAATTTATGCTTGAGGGAAACAGTCATTGGAAGCAACGCCATATCAATGATCTATTTATTCATCTAGCCAAACATTTTAAAGCTGAGCAGGATTTTAGGAACAAGCTCCCTGAGGCTTTTATACGCTTTTCCCCTTCCCGAGAAAGAATTAGCTATATGCTTACATTAGCCATCCTTTATCAAGCCGCAGAGAGATACAGTGCAGCTATTGAATCCTTAGAAAAGGCTCGCCGATTATTTCCCAATTCGCAAAAAATACTTATTAAATTTATAAAGTACACGATGCTTTATGGAAACCCGCAACAAAGGCGAAAGCTTCGGAGTGAACATCATATAAATCCCACAAGAGTTGCTCGGGCAAATGCTTTGCTATCATCGCGGTGTCGAGATTATTCTATGGTTACTGTGAAAAATTTAGAAGAAAACTGTATTAATATCATCCATGAGCTGGAAGGGAGAGCAGCATGTATGAATCAAGCTATAAAAGATCTACAAGCTGCCGTTATTGAGGGATATGAGCCTGCTATTTTATCTTACCTCCTGAAAATACCTCGAGGAAATCCAGTGATGGATTTAGATCTTACTTTAAAAGAGAGGGCAAAATCAGGACAACCAAAAGCCCAGTATTATTACGGATTATATGGTCTAGAAGGCATGCTCCCCATGTCTAAAACCCAAGCTCAAAACTATCTAAAGAAGGCAGCTGAGCAAGGATACGCCAAGGCCCAATCTCTCTTGGGCTCCTTTTATTGGGTTAAGAGTAAAGGTGCTGCCGACAGAGATGTTTTACAAGCTAAAGCAGCCTCATATTTAAAAATTGCAGCTTATAAAGGCGTTTATAGCGCTCAATATAATCTGGGATACGTCTTTATAAAGAAAAAAGTCTATCATAAGGCAATAAAAATATTTAAGAAATTATCTGATCTAAATTTTATTCCCTATACAAGTGACCTAACCAGTTCACGCCGTTATTTGTGGCTGACTAAGCTACCGGCCACAACCCTATATGCCCAAGCGCTCTATTGCCAAGGCAACTTATTATATCGATCTTGTTACTTTTCTTCGCAACAAAAAGGCTTAGATTTAATAGTGCAGTCTTGCCAACTCAACAATATAAATGCCTTACTTTGTTATGCTCAAATTCTTGCAGAACAGGGGACATTTGAAAAATCATTACGTCAATATGAGGTAATATTAAGTCTGTATGAAGAAGGAAGGACCCAGCACTGTTTCTCCCTCCTAACGACAGAGAAAATTGTTCAGCAGCGAGCAGAAGTTTATAAGCTTTACTCTGAACATTTAAGAAAGTATAACTTAATTGACAAAGGAACAACATTTTTTTGGCAAGAACTTATTAAAAGAAAGAAGGCGCCAAGCAAATTGCCCAACAAGAATGGTTACTCACCTGACCAGTTAAAGGAAATCCATGTACTCCATGACATTTTAGGGCAGCTTGCAGTTAAAGATCGAAGTCTGAAAATTCAAGAATGAGGCTCGAAAGAGAGGATGTATGTTTATCCTCTCAGAATTTCAATAACTAGGTTTTCTGTGAGAAGTTTCCTTCCTCCCGCATAAAAATAGATTTCTTTGTTATTAAAGCCCTCGCAGATAGCTTAGCTAAAGATTAATGATTAACGTGCTGAAGTATAGATACACTCTTTTCATTCTGAATCTTGCAAACTGCAAGCATTAAGCTTGAATATTAAAAAAATAAAATCTTGCCCCTATTTCAGGCTTAGTCTTGTTTTTTAAGTCTTTCTTAATTTATTTCCCCTCCCCTTGCCTCCTATAACAGAGCTGAGATAGAATTTAAATATAAATTTTATTTAAACTTGAAATTTACAAATGAAGCCACGCCCTTTATCTCCCCATTTGCAAATATATCGTCCTCAAATAACTTCAGTGTTATCGATATTACATCGTATCACCGGCATAGGATTGGTTATATCGCTGCTATTCTTTATAGCATGGATTATAAGTCTAGCCATGGATGAGGCTAGCTATTTATGCTTTAAACAATTTATGGGGTCCTGGATAGGGCAGACCGTATTATTTTTTAGCCTGTTTGGTTTCTACTATCACTTAGCCAATGGTATTCGCCATCTCGCCTGGGATATTGGCCAAGGATATGAGCTTCACATAGTACGTATTACAGGATGGCTTGTCATCTTGACTTCGATTATCGCCACGCTATTAACATGGAGACTCGCATGACAGCATCTCAAGAATTTCAGTCGCCGACGAAGCGAGCTAAAGGGCTGGGATCCGCTAAAGAAGGTAGCGGCCATTGGATTGCTCAACGGGTCAGTGGTATATTATTGGCTCCGTTAGGTTTAGTGATAACCATCTGGCTAAGCCAACATCATCAGCTTCCCTATGCTGAGATGATTGGATTCTTAAGTTGTCCTTGGGCGGCCGCAGTTGTGTTTTTGTTTGTCGCCAGCGCTAGTTATCATGCAGCCTTAGGCTTACAAGTCATTATTGAAGATTATGTCCACAGCCCATGCTGGCGTTATGGATTGCTGTTAAAAGTACGCCTTGCAGGCTACTTGCTTCCCGTATTTACGCTATTCTTACTTATTCACATCATGCTTAAAGGAATCAAATAAATGGCAGAAAGCTACAAGATTATTGATCATCGCTTTGATGTCGTGGTTGTGGGTGCAGGCGGTGCTGGACTAAGAGCGACGCTGGGCATGTGTGCTGCTGGCCTTAAAACGGCGTGTGTAACTAAAGTTTTCCCCACGCGCAGCCATACCGTGGCGGCGCAAGGCGGCATTGGTGCAGCTCTAGGCAATATGGGGGACGGCGATAACTGGAAAAACCATTTTTACGATACCGTCAAGGGCTCGGATTGGCTCGGGGATCAGGATGCTATCGAATATATGTGCCGTAACGCCATTCCCTCTGTTATTGAGCTTGAACATTTCGGGGTGCCGTTTTCACGAACCCCCGAAGGCAAAATATATCAGCGCCCCTTCGGTGGCCATACCATTAACCAGGGTGAATCCATGGCCAAGCGCGCCTGTGCAGCCGCCGATCGCACTGGGCATGCAATTCTTCACACTCTTTATCAGCAATGCTTAAAACATCAAGCCCAGTTCTTTGTGGAGTACTTTGCCCTTGATCTCATTATGGATGAAAAAGGACGCTGCCGCGGCATCATGGCCCTGTGTTTAGAAGATGGCACCCTTCACCGCTTCCAGGCCCACATGGTTGTCCTGGCTACCGGTGGCTATGGTCGCGCCTTTTTCTCTTGTACCTCTGCTCACACCTGTACAGGTGATGGCAATGCCATGGTCTTGCGTGCTGGCTTACCCTTACAGGATATGGAATTTATTCAATTTCATCCCACAGGGATTTATGGATCAGGGTGTCTTATCACCGAAGGAGCACGCGGCGAAGGTGGATACTTAACCAATAGCGCCGGAGAACGGTTTATGGAGCGGTACGCGCCCAACGCTAAAGACTTAGCTTCCCGTGATGTCGTCAGCCGGGCTATGACCATAGAAATTAACGAAGGTCGTGGTGTTGGTCCCCATAAAGACCATATCTTTTTACACTTAGAGCATTTAGATCCTAAAGTCCTACACGAACGCCTTCCTGGAATTTCTGAAACGGCCAAGATTTTTGCCGGCGTTGACGTTACAAAAGAACCAATCCCAGTGCTGCCAACAGTACACTATAATATGGGCGGAATTCCAACCAATTATATGGCCGAAGTTATTAAGGATGCTCAAGGAACAGTGGTCCCTCGATTGATGGCTATCGGTGAGGCGGCGTGTGTTTCCGTTCATGGCGCCAACCGTCTAGGCACCAATTCCTTATTGGATCTGGTGGTATTCGGACGAGCTGCTGCCCACCGTGCTGTAGAGCTGATCCGCCCAAATAGCCCTCATGATACGCTACCACCTTCGGCAGGGGAAGAAGCGCTGGAGAGAATGGATAAGATCCGTCACCGCCAAGGTACCCTTAAGTGTGGAGATATCCGCCTCAATATGCAGCGGACAATGCAACAATACTGTGCCGTATTCCGTGAAGATAAATATATGTCTGAAGGTTTTGAAAAAATTAAGGAAGTCCATGCTAGTCTAGACCATATTCAGATTAATGATAAAAGTTTGATTTGGAACAGTGACTTGGTTGAATGTTTGGAACTGCACAATTTATTGGAACAAAGTATGGTAACGTTCGCCTCTGCCTTAAACCGTAAGGAAAGCCGCGGCGCTCATGCTCGAGAAGACTATCCAGACCGGAATGATAGTGAATGGTTGAAGCATACCTTATGCACCTTTAAGGGGGACAAGACCAACATTGCTTACCGTCCTGTACAAATGAAAACTTTAACCAGTGAAATTGATGTCATTCCCCCTAAAAAGCGGGTTTATTAAAGGATTATATCATGGTTGAATTATCCCTATCTCGTCATTCTAAACCCGTTAAGGGCAAACATCATCCATGCAGCAATGGGTCAAGTAGCATACGCACTTTCCAGATTTATCGCTGGAACCCTGATGATGACCAGAATCCTCGTATTGATTCTTATGATATTGATCTAGAAGAGTGCGGACCTATGGTGCTTGATGCCCTCATTAAAATCAAAAATGAGGTCGATACAACTTTAACATTTCGCCGTTCGTGTCGCGAAGGCATCTGCGGAAGCTGTGCTATGAATATTGATGGGACCAATACGCTAGCCTGCATTAAACCCATCAGTGAGGTTAAGGGAGAAGTCAAAATTTACCCGCTCCCCCATATGAACGTGGTCAAAGACCTAGTTCCAGATCTTTCCATGGCCTATGCCCAGTATGCGTCAATCAAACCTTGGTTACAATCGGATGCTCCGGTTGGGGAAAGAGAACGTCTTCAAAGTGAAGAAGATAGAGCTAAACTGGATGGTTTGTGGGAATGCATCCTATGCTTCTCCTGTACGACCAGCTGCCCAAGCTATTGGTGGAATGGTGATAAATACCTGGGGCCTGCGGCGCTTCTACAATCTTACCGCTGGATTGCTGATAGCCGCGATGATCACACTGGCGAACGTTTAGATGCGCTCGAAGATCCCTTTAAGCTTTACCGTTGCCATACCATCATGAATTGTACAAAAACTTGCCCCAAAGGCTTAAATCCTGCAAAAGCAATCGGCGAAATTAAAAAGCAAATGGTGGAGCGTAAAGCTTAGGGCTATCTGCTTCGCTATTTTATAGCAATCAATGAGTAAAGAATGAGACTGTTTAGCGTGCGTTCCATAAAAGTGCAACACTGAGAGGGGCTATTAAATGGACGTAATGCTTAAGAGTCAAGGTAAAGAGCATAACTTTGGAATTATTAAGGTTATCAGGAAGAATCGCACATAACTCCCCGCTAAGGCGGTAAATATAGCGACTTAGTATCGACTCTTTAAGCGACCCATCATCATTAACATCCATCTAAAGCGTCTTGTTGTTATGGCTTATGCCAAGGCGCTTGGCTACCTCCACCGCCCCTTATAAGTAATTTTTAGGGCAGATAAAGTGGCGGACTCATAAAACCGCACGATTCAACATTAGGTCAAATAATTCGTCATTATTCTGTAGAAATTTTTCTATCAATTTATTATGCTAACGTCGACTTAAAGAATAAGATACTTGTAAAAAATAATTATTTATTTTCAAAATTAATATAAATTTAAGGAAAATTAGGATTATGAAAAAAGTAATGTGTTTAGGTCTGCTGATGTGTTCATTTGCCCTCCTCAGTCCATCTTGGGGCATGCACGATCAAAGCCCTTGGGAGGCCGGCCTAACACCGGCAGAAAAAGCCATTGTAAGCCGCTTTCCTACTTCCTTAAGAGTTCAGGTCATTGACTTCAATAGAAAGTGGGAAGCCCTTTGCACAGAACAAACTGAGAAGGAAAAAGCAAAATATTCTCCAAAAAAACGTAAGGGTAGGCGCAAAGGTAAGGCTAAAGATGAGCAAGAAGTTAACGTTAGAGATATAAGCTTTTTAGAAAATCCCTTTACTCAATATGTGGGTAGTATTATGAGAGAGGATTGTGAAAGCTCCTCCAGTTCTTCCTCTTCTCCGGTAAGGGCTCTTATACCGAAATATCAACATAGAAGTTTTATTATAGACGACAATTTTTTTAACCAATTCAAAAACTCTGTAGAAGAAATAACAAGACTCTTAGGAGAAAATTTTTGGACTTTAGCAGGTAGTGAATTTGATTCATTGTGCGGGAAAAACAACGCTTTTGCCTTGTACTTTAAAGCAGTCTTCTTAGATTACTTTAAATTTTTTCCCCCACACTCAACTCTTAACCATGAAGAAACTCAACCGTTTAATGAACAGCTCTTGCCCCAAGATCTTGAACAAGGGCAAGCGGATCACAACCGAATCATAAATGTAACATCTTTGCTTGAGAAAGCTAGCAACCAAAATTATGTAAGAGCAACTCATTATCTAATAGAGCATCAGTACTTTCTCAACTCTCCAAAAGATGATTTGGTTAAAAGAATTTTACTCGTTACTAGTCCTGATCTAGTTATTAAAAATTATATTCAATCTCACAGGGCAAATAAATCCTCCCAATTTGCTGACATCTATACCTTAAAAGAAAATTTATTTGAATGCCTTCCCGGTAATAGAAAAATATATGATAAAATATACCTTAACTGGTGCGAAAAATTGAGAGATAGATTATTAAACAATCAAGCAAAAGAGACTGATTCTAAAACCTTTGTACTCACCATGGCTCAATCAACCACTTTATCTATGCTTAATGTGGCACAAGGGGTTTTAGGTCTCTACATTGGCATTTCGTCCAATATGCCCACCACGGATATTAACAGCGCCTTGCAACTTTTGGCTAGAAGTACCCTCTTTGTCACTGCCTTGGGTAATCATCCTTACACCAGCAACATGCTCAAGAAAATTATCTATTTTTTTCACACTTCGCCCTATTTTTACTCAACAGAGCGCCATCTTGCTAAAAGCAAAAAGCTCTTACCCACCTTCTTAACTAACAAGGAGATTTCTATCCAAGCCCATCTTATTGCCCTTTATGGCTTGGTATGTAATTACCCTAAAATATTAACTGATGCTATAATTATCCAAGAAACTGTGAGCCTTCCATGGACCAATGCTTACCTAAAGACACTCAAAAAGCTTACAATCAATTCTTACATAGGGCAGCTTCCTGCTCTAAGCCAGGTAATCATTAATGAAGAAAAAGATAAGTTTAAATATTAGAAGTAGAGGCTTAAATGAAACGACTACGTACCTTATTATCCTTATTATACATAATATTAAGTTGTTCCTCCTCAGCCTTTGGCATGCAAGATAGGTGGGAAATTCTTGGGCCCCAGCTCCAACAAGATATTAGGCATTATGGTACAAAAGTTGATACGAATGATAATAACCAAGTTATAGAGTTATTTGATGACCTTCACGAGCCAGAAAATTGGTATGAATGGAATATGGCTGACATGGCTGCTGATCGGGGAAGATCAAGATTATTTGATGGGAAGCAAGAGGAGGCTCTTCAGTGGCTAATTTACTCAGCAAATCGTTATAACCCCGCTGCTCTTAGTACGCTTAAGGAGATGATGCATGGCTTTATAACTTTTGAGAAAACTCCGCAAGATATTGCTGAGTCTATTGAGAGAAGCTTTAATAAAATTAACCCAGGCAAAGGGTTTAGAGATATACGTGACCTCTACGCACAACATGAAAAGATATGGTATGATAAGGAAAACTTCTTTAGGCAGATTAACGATGCTGAGAAACGCATAAAATCCCAAAAACCTACCCCAATAAAGCTATTCCCCCCACAACCTTAACAGATAAGATCTCAAGACTATTTTCTCTAACGAAGTACATATTTTCTAGCTCCCCTCCTAGGGAAACTGACTCAATGGAAAGCATTTCCTCTGATCACTATTCAAGCGATGAGGAAACAAAGCTTCTGTCCCAGGAGGAAAAGAAGCATCAATAATGGGGTGATTTAGAAGATAGGTTATAGATTCCAATGATCTTCTCTATAAATTGATGATTAGATACCTCGTTAAGCAAAGTTGCTGAATAATGACACTGTTGTTTATTGGCCTTACATCTTTCCCTATACCAGCGAAACTCCACACAATCTGATGGCGTGGATTTACGCACGATTCTTCCTGATACCTTCACGCAAGCTCTTTATAGTCCCCCTATTTAGAATAAAATCATTAAAGCTTAAGTAGCGGCACAGGGACGTTGATGCTGAGCAGACAGACAGCGATGCTTCAAGCAAGCGTGATAAAATTTGCAAAACCAGCAAGACAAACATATAAGGCTGTGACATCTATCGACAGGGCTAGATCCTTTTTTGTTTTATCACTAAGAATCTAGCCACTTTTCTTATTCTAATCTTCACGAAAAATATGGCACATTTTTACTTAACAGTGGCTTTTCAATAACTTACATCAGAGTTTAAACGCAACTGGCGCTAGTTAAAAACTTAAGAGTTAACAGACACCCTGCTAGTCTAAACTGTTACCCTATCCAGCGCTCCTATTAATTTGCCTAAATTTATATAAACTCATAAGTTATAATAGAAAGCATGACTATAATTTTACTGATCCTCGAATTCCACTAAGCATCCAAAACAGTCTTTAGGATGCAGGAAAATAACTGGCTTACCATGGGCACCGATTTTGGGTTCCCCTAGTACCCGAATCCCTTGGCTTTCTAGCTTTCTATAAGCTTCAGCAACATCCTCAACTTCCACACAATAATGGTGAATTCCGCCGTGGGGATTCTTTTCTAAAAACTTGATGATAGGAGAATCAGATCCGAGCGGGTGTAACAACTCAATTTTTGTATTACCAACGTCGACAAAAACAGTGGTTACCCCATGCTCAGCTAAGTCAACCGGTGCCGTAACCGAGGCACCGAGAATATCCCGATAGAACTTTATTGCCTGACCAAGATTGGGAACCGCAATCGCAATATGATTTAAGCGTTTCAGCATCAGCTTTCTCTCTTTTCGGTAGTTGAGGACAGTTGCTCTCTCTCAATTTCTACGCCGACGCTCGCGGTATGGCTATAAACATCTAGTTTTTCCACTCGGCACCATACTTTATTTATGCGTTTGTCTTGCAAACACATCTGTGCTATTTCCTCTGCTAAGGTTTCCACTAGATGAATATGTCGGTTCTGAGTTAACTGGCTAATTGACTGAATAATATGATCATAACACACGAACTGCCCATGATAATCTTGATCATCGGGACATGCTATTTGCACCTGACATTTCAAGTTGATACGCACCCGCTGGGGAGCGAGGGCTTCAGCAGGATTAATCCCGATCAAGCAATCAAGAATTAAATCATTAATTAAAATGGACCAATTTTTCAGGTCTTTGTCAGCTTTTATATTTTGGTTCATAGACAAAAGCAAGGTGTTATTCATCAGTCGTCCTTATGAAGCGTCGGAGAGGGATGTTTCCATCCTAAGTGTTGCCCCCCATCAATAGCCAGCATTTGTCCCGTCACGGAAGGCATCTTCCAGAACATTTCTACCGCTAAAGCGATTTCTTCTGGGCTGCCTCCCCGCCCCAAAGGTGTTGCGGCACATTGTTGAGCAAATTGCACGTCAGTCTGGTTCACATTTTTAAGGGTAGGCCCTGGCCCAATTGCATTAACCCGGATAGAAGGCCCCATCGACAAAGCCAAAACTTGGGTAAGGCCCCATAACGCATATTTGCTGATAGAGTAGCTCAGATAATGGGGAGTTAAGTTCCACACCCGTTGATCAATAAGATTAACGATTAAGCCATTGCCCATTAGCCGGGCAAATTCTTGACTTAATATCAAAGGAGCCCTTAAATTGGGCTCCATGTGATAATCCCATGAATGCCGCGTTGCGGTTTCATGATGATCATACTGAAAGGTGGAGGCATTATTGACTAAAATATCAACTGCTCCAGCTTCAGCTTTGACCCGTGACATGAGTTGGCTCGTCACTGTTTCTTCCGCAAGATTGCCCTGAATCAGCCAACATTTTGAGCCTAGCGTCTCAATATCCCCCTTTAAAGTGAGGGCAGCTTCTTCAGAAGTATGATAATGGGCCACAATGTCCCACCCTCGATGGGCAAAATGGAGGGAGATAGCGCGCCCAATACGTTGAGCAGCCCCTGTTATCAGGACCGTCGCCATAAATTATTCCCCATATCGGCTCATGCCACTTAAAGCTTCCTCGATGCGCAATAATTGGTTATACTTTGCAACTCGATCCGAACGACACAAAGAGCCTGTTTTAATTTGTCCCGCATTAACGGCAACAGCTAAGTCAGCAATAGTCGCATCCTCAGTTTCCCCTGAACGATGGGAAATCACTACCTTATATCCATGGCGCCGCGCTAAGCGAATGGTTTCTAAGGTTTCGCTAAGTGTTCCTATCTGATTAACTTTGATCAAAATAGCATTCGCCGCAGATTTTACGATGCCTTGGCGTAATCGCTCGACATTTGTTACAAATAGGTCA
Organism: Candidatus Odyssella thessalonicensis L13; assembly: GCF_000190415.1. Taxonomy (GTDB): domain Bacteria; phylum Pseudomonadota; class Alphaproteobacteria; order Paracaedibacterales; family Paracaedibacteraceae; genus Paracaedibacter; species Paracaedibacter thessalonicensis. The sequence goes on along the minus strand of NZ_AEWF01000001.1, from coordinate 74,183 downwards.
TCACCAACGAGTTGAACTTTATCCCCTAAAGCTTGAGTTAGTTGGCGCCAACCTTCCCAATCGTCTTCGGCTAAACCATCTTCAATGGAAATGATCGGATAATCTTGGACAAGACTTTTATAGTACTCAACCATTGCGCCGGCATCCAAGGTTTGCCCTTCTCCCTTTAGATCATAAAGGCCAGCCTCATAAAATTCGGTGGCAGCCACATCTAAAGCCAAAGCAATATCACGGCTGGCCTCATACCCGGCTTCTTTAATGGCCAACATAATAAAATCGAGGGCTTCACGCGAACTTCCAAGGTTAGGAGCGAAACCGCCCTCATCTCCTACATTTGTCGACTGGCCAGCTTTCTTTAATAAAGTTTTAAGATGATGGAAGATTTCAGCCCCCATTTGAATAGCATGAGCAATGGAGGTAGCGCCCACCGGCACAATCATGAATTCTTGGATATCGACGAGGTTGTCCGCATGGGCACCTCCATTTAAAATATTCATCATCGGCACGGGCATCACATAAGCATCCGCTCCCCCAATATACGTATACAAGGGCTGCCCCATACTTTGAGCTGCTGCTTTTGCTGTGGCTAGACTAACCCCCAGAATAGCATTGGCGCCTAACCGCGACTTATTGGGGGTTCCATCCAAAGTGATCATTGCCTGGTCAATACGCCGTTGCTCAAGTGCATTCATTCCTTGCAGCGCCGGAAAAATTTCTTGTTCAAGCGCGGTAATGGCGTTTTTCACCCCTTTGCCCAAATAACGACTTTTGTCACCATCTCTTAGTTCAACAGCTTCATGGCTGCCTGTAGAAGCACCCGACGGCACAGCGGCTCGCCCCATGGATCCATCGGTTAAAATCACATCAACTTCGACAGTGGGATTACCACGCGAATCCAGAATCTCGCGACCGATAATATTTTTTATAAATGTCATAGAATGCCTTAAAATAAATTGTTTACCAAATTACCTTTACTTTAAATAGCCAAGCTTTCAAAAGCAACTTGATAAGAGTTTTTGCCTGCCTGTTTGGCGGCATACATTGCCTGATCAGCACGATAAATCAGCTGAGCATAAGTGGTGCCATCGCCAGGATAAGACGCAACGCCCAAACTGAGCTGAACATCAATTGCACGCTCGTCAATATGGTAAGGCAAACGACTTGACGCCAATAACCGCTCCATAACGCGATCGATGGCAACGCTATCATGGGCCGAGACCAGGGCCACAAACTCATCACCACCATAACGAGCCACAATATCCCCTTCTCGCAGACTCTGATTAATTCTTTGCGCTATTACTTTTAGCACCGAATCCCCAAAATCATGGCCGTAAGTATCATTAATGGATTTAAAATCATCAACATCAATAAAGATAAGATAAAATTGGTGCTGGCGTTCATCGATTAAGGATTCGACTACCGCTTCAAAGAATTGGCGGTTGGGTAAGCCGGTCAAGGAATCATTGAAGGCCAGATAGCCTAAGCCCCGGGCTTGGCTTTGAGCATAATATTCGCGTTTGCGGATTAAATTCTCAAGACGAATGATTTCTTTTTCGAGAAAGAATAGATTTTGTGACAATTTATAATCTTGGGGATTTAGGTTGAGGGAAAGAAGACTTCGTGTAGTTTTCTTAATAGATTTTAATGATGATAATAATTGATTAGAAATTTTATTAGATGAATGTTGCATCTCAATTTCGGGGACAATATTTAGGATTTTCCGCATTATTCTCTTTCCCTTTGAAAATAAACGTTTTTTATCAGATTCCAGACCATTGAGATCCAAAGTTTCCTCCCTAAAGCATCGCTTTCTGCCCAGACCATACCGGTTTTAAAGGTCATCTGTAAAGATGATTTTTTAGCATCCAAACATTGATTATAGACCTACTTTTTTAATCTGTGAATCTTAGGGCCCCTAAACCTTAAAAGGTTAACAAACTATTAAAATAAACCTAAAAAAACAGAATAATTTTATAGGGTTAGCTTTTTAAGATATTTATGCGTTGAAGAAAAATTCTATCTAACTGTGACTTCCTATTTGTGAGCCATTGCTAAAAGGATCTAACCGTACCAGCAAGGTATTATAGAACATAAAAAACCAGCGCAACGTTATGGCCTGCTTAGGGTCATATTCAAGCATAAAGTCCAGCATGTTCTTTTGAGCTGTTATTCCTGCGATTTTTGCTTTGCGAAGAGTACCAATTGGATCTGAAGGCACAAGTACGTCTTCCTTTTCTTGGCGATAGAAAACTTCTACACTGCAGTGATACCATTTCAACGCATCAGCTTCCCACAATTTTGTATGTTCCCTTATATAGGCCATGCCACTCTGACGAGTGAAATTAACCCAGATATAATCTTTTTCAATTGCAGCGAAAAAAGCGGAGCGAAGTAGACGTTCTTTGCTATACTTATGTCCTTTCTCAGCAAGCCTTTCAAGATAGCTGCGCAGATTATCGATATTCAATCCATACTCTCCTCTGAAAAATCCTGCTATAATCCACTCAACAGCTTCTTCGGCCAAGAGATCTCCTTTAAGAGCTTGTTCTTCAATTTGATCTCTTACAGTTTGATCAGACAAGTCTAAATTCCATAAGAGTAAAAGCTTCTCTAATCTTTTCTTAGCATCTTCATCCCCCTTGGCTACCCGTTCCTCAAAATACTTTCTTCGTGCAGAGCGTGAAAGACCAAAACTTAACTGAGCATCACTCTGATAACATTCTACAGCATCATTAAGCCTTACTTGGGCCTGCTGATTACCTGCAGCAGCTTCTTGCTCTAAGTAAGCTCTTGCTGTCTCTCTGTTAAAGTCTAACTTCAGATAAAAGGCCGCCTCAATCAGCATTTTTTGTGCATGCTGATCGCCTTGGGCAATACGCTGCTCTAAGTAGAGTCGACCTCTTTCATCTCTAAAACTAGGCCACCAGTATTGTCCGTTTGCTGCTTTATTGAGCTGCTTTTGAGCATGCCTATCCCCACCAGCACTTCTGTGCTCCAGATATTCCTTAGCGGTTTTCTCAGTAAACCCGCATCTTAACCAACTCGCTGCTAAACTAAGAGATTTCTGCGCCTTACGGTTCCCCTTATCGATAAGCGCTTCAAGATATGCTCTCGCCTTATGATCAGGCAAATCCCAAATGGTTCGCTTATAAAATTCTTCTAGATCGGCTTGACCACCCTCGTGCCTAAAAGTTTTATAATACTGCCACTGCCAGATTTTCCTTATTCTCTCAAGCTTACGACTACCTTCCTCGATTTCTTCGAAAAATTGCTCTTTTAGATTAGGATTCTGCATTTTATGGAGATATCGCTTAAGTTTTGCGACTATAGGGTCAGTAAAAGTTGCCTTTAGAATCCAATCATATTGACTAGGCATCACGGTTATGAGCAGCGGATTTTGAACCTGTTGATCAATCTTTGTTAGAAATAAAACCAATCGGTAGAGAGACTTAAGATCGGAATTGGGAAGATTACAGCCTTCATAGTTAAGCTTAAAATGCGGCTGCCAGAAAAAATCGTCACGGAAAAAGGGATGGGTCGCCGCGAGAGATGTTTGCTCCCTCAGCGGTAAATAAAGAAAAATATTACCCCATACTTCACAAGGCAATTGATCCAGCGGATGACCATAAGTAATCTCTTGATTATCAATAATATTTCTCTCAGGTAAGTGTGAAGGAACTAAGGAATGAGCCTCTATTCCATGGCAAAAACTTGACAAAGATAAAGCCATTATAAATTGCTTACAAGCCATTACTATCCTCCCCTAAGCTGTCTATGAGTGATTAATTATTTTGATAGGAAAACAGAAATAATTGGTAACTGTTACTGTTAAGATTCTCTTATCTAAGCCAGCATTTCACAAGCATTCCTCATAAAAGTTAACAACTGAAAGGCTTTACTTGCCTACTCCGCCAACTACTCGCTCTAAATGCCTTTTGGAGGCTTTGTTTTCTGCCTTAAAATCTAAATCAGATTGACCGCTCAAGGCCTGGTGGAACATTAGCAGCCATCGTAAAATAATAGTTTGGGCGGGATCCCGCGCTAACATGAGATTCAGGATTTCTGAAGGGACTTCCATCTTGCAAAATTTAACAATATCGAAAAATGAGGCTCTATTAGTAAAAGCTAGCTTTTTTATTGCATCGCAATCACCTATCTTACAGCGACCTTGCAAATAAGCCCCCCCCTCTTGGCTCGAAAATCCTAAGTTAGCATTTAAGGCGGCTCCATTAAGCCATTTTTGCGCATCATCATTGCCCTTACTGGCCCAACTTTCAAGATGGGTACGAGGCGCATCGGTTTTAGCACCAAACATGCCGAAATAATAAGCGTCAAGATTAAGTCTTTTAAGAGCATCCAGGTCACCTTGCTTTGCTCGCTCCTGTAAATAGTCTTTACCTGTCTTTGAGGTAAAACCTAAACTGCAGCGATAAGCTGCTTCATTTAGTTGCTCCTGGGCATGCTGATCCCCCTTTGCCGCCTGAGTTACTAAATATTTTCGCCCTGTAACCTTAGTAAACCCTAAGTCCTTAGCAAAGGCGGCCTTATTTAGATAAATTTGCGCATCTCGACTCCCGTTGCTTGCAGCTGCCATTAAATAGTGCCGACCTGTCTCTTTGTCAAAGCCTAACTCGGCGCGACAAGCAGCCCGATTAAGCCTTTGTTGAGCATTTTCATCTCCCAGAGCGGCGCGTTTCATTAAATACCGTCGTCCTGTAGCACTGGTGAATCCTAAAAGCTCCTCGGATGCCCCCAAATTTAAATACTGCTGCGCGTCTACATCCCCTTGAAAGGCTCGCTTCTCTAAGTAGCGGCGGCTGGCGGCTATTTTGAATCCAAAAAAGCCACGATAAATGGCCTCATTGAGATGATTTTGCGCATCTACGTCTCCTAAATCTGCGCGTAACTTTAAATATTCTCGCCCGCTTGCCTCAGTAAACCCTAAATCTTCATTATGGGCAGCGTGATTAAGTCGCTTTTGGGCATCCCTATCTCCACGTTCAACCCGGAATTCTAAATATCTTCTTGCACTTTTATCTGTAAATCCTAAATCTTTAAAAAATGCTGCCTCGTTAAGCCTTTGTCGACACTCTTCATCCCCTTCAGCAGCAAAAGTTTTATAATAAATTCGCCTAAGATAAGTATGAGTTAACTGAGGGTTTTCCTTATATTTTTCCCAAATTCTCTCAATCTTGTGTCGGGCATGATTTAAGCACTTTAAATACCTTTTAAGCTGACCCGCTGAGTCTTCCTTAAAGGCCAGTTCAATCATCCAAGCATAACTTTCAGGAATCGAGCGATCCTGGAGATACTTCCCCAATTGTTTTTGAAAACGCTGCACAATTAACTGGTAATGGTAAAAAGATTGAATCTGATTTAGAGAGAAATCACCTTTAAAGAATTGAGTTTCGCACCTCTTGATCCAGAAAAAATTATCCCGGAAGTAAGGATGCACAGCAGTTAGTTTTGATTGTTCATGAGGAGGAAGATACCCCATAACCGCCTCCCAGATTTCGGTAGGGAGTATTTGGTGAGGCTGTTCCATAAGGGGAGCACTCTCTAAACCGTGTGGCTGATCAGTAAACCTAAGAGTATCTTCCGCCCTACCCCATGACATAAATAAAGAAAGTGTAGCTAACTGGATCAACTTCATTATGGATCACCTCATTTTATCTTGGGGGCCACTCGGCACATTTATAAGCAAGCCATCTATACTTTACCTTATATTTATCTTATCAAGTTTTATTGGCAGACAATGCTTTTATGAGAAAAGTTAACAATACACTAACTATTAGAATTTAAGTATAATACCCCCATATTATTGATAACAAATAAGAAATAGGCCCTGCGTCTTATGGAGCAGAGCCTCGATAGGGATTGAAAATGTAGTGGTGTTTTTACTTTAAAAGATTTTTGTCCATAACTTGCTTATACTCATCCAGTTGAGCCTGCAACAGTGCTATCTCCTGATCTTTTTGAGCAATTAATGCTTCAGCCTCGTCTTTGCCTTTAACGGATTGGGTATACTTTTCCAGCAAATCGATCACTATCTCAGGATGAGATTGTTGGAAATTTACCTGACTTATCGGATTATCGACAACAAATTTTCTCGCCTTCTCTCCCCAGATATTCTGTAAAAGCCGCTCGTCTTCTGCTTCAAGATTAGGAAGATTGAGAAGAGCTAAAGTTGCTTGCCTTATTGCGGCCTCGCGAGGATAACCTTTGATTAAGTACAAGCGAGCAACTTTTCTCTGCAACAAGTGATCTTTCGGATAGCGCGCAAGAATCTCTATATACAATATATTGGGTATATAGTCATCTTCTCCATAGGCGGCCTCAAACCTTTGTGCTAACGCATAAAGAAGCTCACCGGCTGAGGTGGGCGTCATCTGCTCTATCTTTCCGAGAAGATCTTGAAGCAGCTCCTTAGCAAGCTGCTCTTTAAGAGTAAGAGCCTCCTCCGCATCCCCGCCACCCCTAACTGGATATTCCTTATCCACTTCCTCAAAAAACTTTTCAACAAATCCTGCGAAGTGGGCTCTTATAAAAGGAATATCTCTTTGCATAAATTCACATAACTCGCCCGCCATTTGTAAAGGCAAAGCTACACCCTTATCAATAATTTGTAAGATCTTCTGAAATTTATCATTATCAATATTATGATTGACAACTAATTGACACGGATAAGAGCTGGCAATATCGACTAACTCTAACTCCTTTAAACTCTCTCTCATCAATCCGTCAGGCGTATCCATTGTAAAGTAGCTATTAAAACCTAACAAAAGCTGATAGGTATCTCTCCCATCGTTGCCCAACTCAATGACCATCTTATAGTCGTCATTGCTTACGAGAGTGTAAGCGACATTTTCTTGGTAGTTTTCTGTGTAGGAGTTATGCCGATAGGTTGATCTTTGCCAATGATACCTCGCAAACTGATCAGTTAAAACCTCTTCAGAAGGCTGCTCTATGGAAACCATTTCCATTCCATAAGATGGTAAGGAGACGGTGGACATTATACTTAAAAGACGCAAAATCTTCTTCATGAAAACAACCCTTAGTAATTATTATTTTTTTATGGTATTTACTTCTCTTTGAACAAAATAATAAGACAATAATAATTCAAGATTAATCATTTTAAGCATCTAAAAGCTAAATATTAAAAATATTTAAATAAAATTATTTTGGGGATAATTTCCTCCTAGCAGCGCATTATAAAGCTCAAAACTCCAGCGCAATATGATGGCTTGTTCAGGATCATAATGCAGCAAAAACTCAATCATTTGCTGTTGAGCGTCTAAGCCGCTAACCTTAGCTTTTTGCAGGACAGCTGCAGCATTCGTTAAATGAGGTAATTGGTAATCAGGATTATCAACATACTCCCTAAAGTATTTTAAGGCATTACCATCCCACTTCATGACACGCGAGGATAGGTATGAATAGCCACTTTCTTCAGTAAATCCAAGCCACAACCTTGTAGCTGCACAATTTAAATAGTTCTGTGCCGCTTGATCGCCGGCAGCAGCGCAGCCTTCAACATATGCTCGGGTTGTTTCTGGGCCAGGATTTGGCCCGCCTCTTAAGTGAAGTAAGTATCTCACCCTTTCTTCTTCTACCTGACCACTTGTAAGATCCCACTCCGTCTCCTTTCTCCAATATTCGGCCCCTTGGTTGCCTTTTTTAAACAGTTCTACAAAGTAAGCTTTACCACTGTCTGCTGTAAACCCTAGCTCAAGCTTATAAGCTGCTCGACTAAGTATCTGCTGAGCATTCTCATCGCCACTGGCAGCGCGCTTGTCTAGGTAAGCGCGTGCCGTTGCTGGAGTAAATCCCAACTGTAATACCTCTGCTACGTTATTCAAAAAACGCTGAGCATCTTCATCACCGATGGCGGCTCGCTCCTCTAAGTAAGTGCGTGCCGTTGCTGGAGTAAATCCCAACTTTAATTCGCATGCGGCTTCCCTAAGACGCGCTTGCGCTGACTTATCTCCTTTAACGGTTTGCACTTCTAAATAAGTACGAGCCGTTGCTGATGTAAAACCAAGATCGAGACCAGCCGCAGCCCGGCTAAGCCAGTATTCAGCCTGCTCATTACCTTGCGCCACTTGTTCTTCTAGATAAGCTCGTCCAGTTTCTAGGGTAAAACCTAATTCTTGCCTGTAAGCAGCTTGCGCCAGCGCATACTGAGCATCTTGATCTCCTTTAGCGGCTTGCTTCTGTAGATAAGCTAGTCCGCTATCCTGCGTAAATCCTAATGTTTGTGAAGCAGCCGCATTAATAAGCTCCGATTGCGCATATTGATCGCCTTTGCCAGCTCGTTCTTGCAAATAAGAGAGACCATTTTGCTCTGTAAAACCTAACTTTTGATCGCAAGCGGCTTGGGCCAGCAAATATTGAACCACCGCATTTCCATTGGCTAATTGATCCTCCAAAAATGATCTCACGCTCCTCTCTTCAAGATGGTACCGCTCAGGATTATGCATAACCGAAGCTAACATTAATTGGATCTCGGCGTTATCTTCATTAATCCATGCTTCAGGAAAGTTAGTAACGCTAACCATATCAATAAATTTGTGGTAACTAGGATTGTAGGCGCATTGAGAAAAAAGCTGCTCACGGCATTCCTTGTCTCCTTGAGCTGAAAAAATTTTATAGTATGCGCATTCCAGGCGCGTGTCCCGCTCTTCTTGATCCCATGATTGACTATAGTTCTCAAAAATTTCTTGGATTTCTGCTTTGGCCGCTATCAACCCTTTCATATACCGCGTTAACTTTTCCGCTCTCGCGTCTGTAAAAGTTTCCTGAATCATCCAGTCATAGGTTTCAGGTTTGATAGTGATCGCTAATGGATCTCGAAACTGTGCATCAAATTTAAGGGCCAGTAACACATAACGACAAAGGGACGTAATGCCCTGTGTTGGCACCTCAAAGGTAGGAAAGTGAAGCTTAAAACGCCGCATCCAGAAAAAGTCATCGCGGAAATAAGAATGGGTCGCCGCTAACCTTGACTGATCTACCAACGGTAGATAGTCGAGGATTGCTTCCCAGATTTCGCAAGGGAGCAAATCCTCGGGATGACTGAGCAGCCTAGGACTTACAGATGAAGCGGGCTTATCAATAGACGCAGAGCAATCCGCAGCCCCCAAGTCAAGACCATAAGTAAAGGTGCTTAAAAGCAAAAGTGATGCTAGCTGTTGAACCATCCTCAATTATCTCCTAAGTAGATCACAATTATTTCTCTACTTTCAGCCTAGCACCGTTTTTTACTTAACTCTTAAATGGAATGATTTATTAACATTCTTCCGAAGATTTAAAGAAAACGATATTATATGTAGACTAATTCACCACTGAAGTCACTTCGCCCCAGCAGCACATTATAGAGGGCAAAGCCCCACCGCAAGGCAATTGCTTTCTCAAGGTCATAATAGAATATAGAAGTAAGGAGCTGATTTTGATCGCTTAAGGTACCCATCTTTGCTTTTTGAAGCAAGGCTAGCGAATCATTGAAGGCAGACAACTTATCGATTTTAAATTCTTTGTCCTCTGCCAACCGTATGAGTTTAGTAAGAGCATGCAAGTCCCCCACCTTTATTCTATCCTGTAGATATCGGCATCCGTCCTTCTTGGTAAAAATTAATTTATTCCCCCAATAGGCGGCATTATTAAGTTTCTCCTGTGCCGCCCGATCGCCCATCTTAGATCGATGCGTGAAATATGCTCTTGCAGTTTCTTGGGTAAATCCAAGTTCCAACCAGTAAGCAGCTCGATAGAGCCAACTTTGAACAGCTTGGTCTCCGGTCTCTGCCCTATGCATCAGATAAGCTCGCCCCGTTTCTTGGGTGAATCCAAGACTCTGATCATGAGCAGCCTGATTGAGCCAACTTTGTGCACCTTGATCCCCCATCTCTGCTCTCTGCATCAGATAAGCTCGCGCTGTTGCTTGGGTGAATCCAAGCCTCAGTTTAAGAGCGGCCAGATTGAGCCGCTGTTGTGCATCTGTATCTCCGGTCTCTGCCCTGTGCATCAGATAAGCTCGACCTGTTGCTTGAGTGAATCCGAAACTCGGCATAAAAGCGGCCAGATTGAGCCGCTGTTGTGCATCTGTATCTCCGGTCTCTGCCCTGTGCATCAGATAAGCTCGACCTGTTGCTTCTGTAAATCCTAAATGACCACTATCTGCCCCCCAATTAAGCTGATTTTGAGCGTTATGATCTCCCATTTGAGCACGACTCTCGAGATAAGCTCGACCTGTTTCGTTTGTAAAACCTAAATGCCCGCTATATGCCCCCCAATTAAGCCGATTTTGTGCGCCCCTTTCTCCCATTTGAGCACGACTCTCGAGATAAGCTCGACCTGTTTCGTTTGTAAAACCTAACTCTAGGCAAGCGGCAGCGTTATTAAGCCAGTCTTGTGCGTCCCTGTCTCCCATTTGAGCACGACTCTCGAGATAAGCTCGACCCGTTGCTTCTGTAAATCCCAGCTGCAATTCATAGGCTGCCCGATTAAGGTCCGCCTGCGCCTGCTGATCTCCCCGCTCTGCTTTAATTATGCGCGCGATTCTGTTCATTTCCTGATCATCACTATATAATTCGCTTACATGATCGACCACCCACTCTCGCGCCGCCTCATCCCCTAAATTAACTCTCCGCATTAAATAATCTTTAGCGGTCTCTACCGTAAATCCCAACTGTAAATAGGAAGCGGCCTTGGCCATACACTCTTGAGCATGATAGTCCGCTTTTTCAATTCTACTCATTAGGTAAGCTCTTGCTGTGTCTTCAGTAAAATCAAGCCTTAATTTGTAGGCCGCCTCATTTAGATACCGCTGCGCTTCTGGGTCTCCCATTTCCGCTTGAGATTCAAGATAGGCTCTGCCGGTGATCTCAGTAAAGTCTAGCTGTAAAGAATAAGCAGCATGGTTAAGATATCGCTGAGCCTGCCGATCTCCTAATCGCGCTTGCTCTTCAAGGTAATCCCTTATAATAATTCTTGCTTCAGCTGCATTCTCGGGCGGGGATGCAGAATGTCTTAAATAATTATATAAACTGTTCGCCTTTTCATCGCCACTTTGGGCTCTTTCTTCTAGATAATACAATCCTTTTGTCCATGAAGAATTTAACGGCACATAATAATTTTGAGCACGCAAAATATGTTGTGCCTTTTTATTTCCTTGGCTCGCAAGCTCTTCTAAGAACTGACGTCTTTCTCCTTCATTGAAACCAAGCCTGGAATAATTACTTGCATCCTTAAATTTTTCTAGAAGATATTGATTGCCTTGGATATGAGCGATCTCATATTCTACCCTCTTGAATTGTCCTTCCAGCTCCTTTTTGAGGGCGCTGGGTTCTAGGGCATATTCTTTACGAATCATGGCGACCCTTTGAGAGGATTTTGTCATTTCCTCCATATACCGCGTCAACTTTTCCGCTCTTGCGTCTATAAAAGTTGCCCTGGTCATCCAGCCATAGGTCTCAGGATTGATAGTGATCGCTAAGGGATCTTGAAACTGTGCATCAAATTTAAGGGCCAGTAACACATAACGGCAAAGGGACGTAATGCCCTCAGTTGGCACCTCAAAGGTTGGAAAGTGAAGCTTAAAACGACGTGTCCAGAAAAAGTCGTCACGGAAATAGGAATGGGTCGCCGCTAGACTTGACTGCCCCCCCAAGGGTAAAGAGTCGAAAATCGCTTCCCAGACTTCGCAAGGAAGCAAATCTTCGGGATGACATGCTTCAACGGAGTGATAATTAGCCTCGACAGTCTGATACCAAGACGGGCTCTCGCCTGCGTCACTATAACCATACCACCCTAAAAGCAACCATAGCGTTGTTAGTTTAAGCTGCATCATTTTCCCTTTTCTCCCACCGTTTTTTTAAAGATCGGCAGGCTAAGTTAGAATCTGATTTAAGCTTAACAACATTTTTTACTTAGATCTTTTTGCAGATGATTTTACCTTAAAAGTTAACAATGACAACCCTTCAGTATAAACAAATAAAAATAGAACATTCTCTCTTAGAAAATTTTGTTCAAGCAACAAAAAAGGCACCGTTGCCGGTGCCCTTCTTCAAGGATTTATTGAAAAAGCTGCTTAGGAGCAACCGCTGGTTGACCCACAAGTATTGCATTTTAGACATGTGCCATTACGGACCATAGTAAAGTTTCCGCATTCCCCACACGCATCCCCTTCATATCCCTGCAAGCGAGCTTGTTGCAAACGCTCGGCACGGACAGAAACGCCACTGCTGCGGCCGGTAGTGCCGGTAGCACGCATCTCAGCCGTTGGCTTTAGAATATAAAGGTTGCTTGACGCCACCGTTTGAGTTTCAGAAATTTGCACTGGCCGGTCCGCCACCAGATTTTGCTGATATTCCTCCAGCTCACCAATAGTATCAGGCAACAAGTCTTCTGGCTTAACATGGGCTAAGTCATACCGTCCTAAGTAACGCACAGCTAGCTCGCGGAAGATATAGTCAAGCAAGGAGGTCGCCATTTTAATAGCATCATTTCCTTCCACCAAACCAGAGGGTTCAAAGCGGGTAAAGGTAAAGGCTTCAACATATTCTTCTAACGGCACCCCATACTGCAAGCCAATGGAAATGGACATGGCAAAGCTATGCATCAAGGAGCGGAACGCAGCGCCTTCTTTATGCATATCAATAAAGATTTCGCCAAGGGTCCCATCCTCATAGTTTCCAGTCCGCAAGTAAATCTTGTGGCCGCCCACGGATGCCTTTTGAGTATAGCCATCACGGCGGGCAGGAAGTTTACGCCGCTGCGAGGCATGAATAACCTTTTCCACGACTTTCTCGATGACTTTTTCAGCCACAAATTGTGCCTTAGTTGCCGCCGCTTGGTTGATAAAGTCTTCGACCTCTTCTTCCTCAATCAGGGCTGAGTTAAGAGGTTGCGATAATTTAGAACCATCCCGGTATAAAGCGTTAGCCTTCAAACATAACTTCCAAGATTTCATATAAGATTCCTTACAATCCTCAATGCTGGCAGAGTTTGGCATATTAATGGTCTTGGAGATGGCGCCGGAAATGAAAGGTTGCACTGCAGCCATCATCTCAATATGACTATCTATGGACAAGAAACGCTTACCAATCTTACCGCATGGATTAGCGCAATCAAAGACTGGCAAATGCTCAAGCCTTAGATGCGGTGCCCCTTCAAGAGTCATAGTACCACAACAATACAAATTAGCTTGGTCAATTTCCTGCTTATTGAAGCCAAGGGCAGTCAGCATATCAAAATTGAAATCATTAAGCTGATCTTCCTTAAAGCCCAAAACATCACGGCAGAATTCTTCGCCAAAGGTATATTTATTGAAGGCAAATTTAATGTCGAACGCTGATTTTAATGCTTCTTGCAGCTTTGCTAATGCTTCTTCAGTAAATCCTTTAGCCTTTAAAACGTCAAAGTTAATCCCAGGCGCATTTTCAAGAGTTCCATGGCCAACGGCATATTGAGAAATCTCTTCGATCTGTTCAGCCGAGTATCCCAATACTGCTAAGGCTCGGGGGGCCATGCGATTAATAATTTTAAAGTAACCGCCGCCTGCAAGCTTTTTAAACTTAACTAAGGCAAAGTCGGGTTCCACCCCGGTTGTATCGCAATCCATAACAAGACCAATTGTTCCTGTAGGAGCAATAACTGTTGTTTGAGCATTACGGTAACCGTACTTCTCTCCCAAGGCCACCGCCTTATCCCAGGCCTCCTTGGCCGCTTTAATTAGCTCTGGATAGGGAGAATCTTTGGCTTTCAAGGTGACTGGCAGAATGGTTAATCCCTCATACCCTTTGGCGTCTCCATGAGCCGCCCGGCGGTGGTTGCGCATGACTCGCAACATATGAGATTTATTCTGCTCATAACCTGGAAATACGCCTTGCTCCTTAGCCATTTGGGCGGAGGTGGCATAGGAAACGCCAGTCATAATTGCCGCTAAGGCTCCAGCAATAGCGCGCGCTTCTTTGCTATCATAAGGAATTCCGAGTGCCATCAATAAACCGCCGACGTTGGCATAGCCTAAGCCTAGAGTTCGGAACACATATGACCTCTCAGCAATTTCTTTAGAGGGGAACTGGGCCATCATCACGGAGATCTCTAGGATAATCGTCCAAATGGTAATGGCGTGTTCGTAACTTTCTATATTAAATGTTTTATCGGGACAGAAGGTCGCGAGGTTCAAAGAAGCAAGGTTACAAGCAGTATCATCAAGAAACATATACTCGGAACAAGGATTGGAGCCATTAATGCGCCCACTCGCGGGACAAGTATGCCATTCATTAATTGTTGTATCAAATTGAACTCCCGGGTCAGCTGACGCCCAGGCAGCATAACCAATCCGGTCCCATAAGTCCTGAGCCTTTAAAGTTTTATGCACTGAACCATCGGTACGACGGATAAGATTCCATTCCTTATCTTGCTCAACAGCTGTCAAAAATTCATTGGTTAAACGCACACTGTTGTTGGAGTTCTGTCCAGAAACTGTTAAATAAGCTTCTGAATCCCAATCGGTGTCATAGACAGCAATATCCAACTGATTATGGCCCATCTTAGCCATCTGGATCACGCGGCGTATATAGTTATCCGGCACCATAGCTGTCCGTGCTGCCCGGATAGCACTTTTTAACTCTGGATTAGTTTGCGGGTCAAAACGATCGGCACCTGATACAGCTTGGGTGTGGCAGGCTTCCATCACCATACCTAAGTGCAGCTTATTATTTTTAGATCCGGTGACTAAGGCTGCAACTTTTTGTTCTTCCACCACTTTCCAATTAACAAATTCTTCAATATCAGGGTGATCGATATCAACGATAACCATTTTAGCCGCACGGCGTGTAGTCCCTCCTGATTTAATTGCCCCTGCTGAGCGATCTCCAATTCTCAAAAAGCTCATCAGACCTGACGAACGTCCGCCGCCAGATAAAGGCTCACCAGAGCCGCGTAGATTAGAGAAATTGGTACCCGTTCCTGAGCCATATTTGAAAAGGCGCGCCTCGCGGACCCACAGGTCCATAATGCCCCCTTCACTCACTAAGTCATCATCAATGCTCTGAATAAAACAAGCATGGGGCTGAGGATGCTCATAAGCATTAGAGGATTTCTTTAACTCACCAGTTTTATGATCCACATAATAATGCCCTTGGGCTGGTCCATTAATTCCATAGGCCCAGTGAAGCCCTGTATTAAACCACTGTGGCGAATTAGGGGCTACCATCTGCGTGCATAACATATAGCGGGTTTCATCATAAAAAGCTTGGGCATCAGCTTCAGAATCAAAATACTCGCCTTTCCATCCCCAATAGGTCCAAGCACCAGCTAAGCGATCAAAAACTTGCATTGAGGTGCGTTCAGATCCGAACTGGGCGTCGGTGGTAGCTTCGCGGCGCCAAAGCCATTCAGGCACCCCCTCCTCTTTCACTGCAACTGTTTTATCGGGAACCCCAGCTTTGCGAAAGTATTTTTGTGCAAGCACATCACACGCTACTTGTGACCATGAAGCCGGAACCTCAATCCCTTCTTGACGGTAAACAACCGACCCATCTGGATTGCGAATCTCACTGCTTGTTGTCGTGAAATCCACGCCTTCATATGGACTTTTTCCCGCTGTAGTATACAGACGACGTATTTTCATTAACTTACCCCTTTTGCACTAAATGTAGATTCTTACTGAAACACAACCACTAAATCTTGTGTTATCATTTCACAACTAAATTCAAAAAAATAGTCTTGAAATTATTTTTTTATCATGTATTAAGAGAAAAGAAATTAAGGTAAGCTAACCTTTTTCTTCCGTGAGGTAAGGGTGAAAAATTTTATAAATCTTTGTAGAAATTTACTTTTGTGTTGGCTATAATTAAATCTAAGTTTTTGTAGACCAAGGAAATTTTTATATTATTTTGTAAGTTTTCCGGTTGACAATATCCATAAACATCCTATATGAACTATTATTCAAATTACTTGAGGCTAAGTTGTACACATGGATAAGAAAATACCTATGACCCAACAGGGTTATGATCGCCTGCAAGAGGAACTTAAAAACCTCAAGCATATTGATCGCCAAGAGGTTATTCGTGCGATCGCAGAAGCTCGCGAACACGGAGACCTATCAAATGCAGAATACCATGCAGCCAAGGAGCGCCAAGGTTTTATTGAAGGACGCATTTTAGAACTTGAAGATAAAATAAGCCGTGCCGAAATTATTGATGTCTCTAAATTATCTGGAAGTGACATCAAGTTCGGAGCAACGGTTACATTGATAGACGAAGACACTGAAGAAAACCATACCTATCAAATTGTAGGCGGCGATGAGTCAGATATCCGCCAAGGACGCATCTCGATCACATCTCCGTTAGCCCGGGCCCTGATTGGCAAAAGCGTTGACGATATGGTTGAAGTCACCACGCCGGGTGGCAGTAAAGCTTACTCAATTTTAAAAGTTGAATATATTTAAATCTATGGCAAATCTCAGATAAGGCTTTCATTTATGACAGGCCTTTTCTGCGATCCATTCTAGCTTAGCTTGCAATAATTTCCATTCTTCCTCAGCATGTTTAATATAATCTTATTTGAGGACATCTTAATAATACCATGCTGAGCTTCTCTCCTCCACTATCATAGTACTGTCCTTATTCTCTTTAGTGCTCCTATCATTCAGACAGGAAACAATTTCCTCCTCTTACAAGTCACAGCAAGGCTTGCTCTTAAAATTTCATACTAGTGAGAGGAGATATGTTTAGGCGCTCAAATCTGCGCCTAGCTTAGTAATGGTGCGTTTGAATGATCGGTGTTCCATTGGGATGAAAAGCCATAATTTGTGCCGCCCGAGAAAGCTGAAGAGTATCCTCGAATTCAAGTTCTCCCGAAATTGCATCCCACTTATAAATATGGTGCCCGTTAAGATCGTCATGGATGCCCCATAGCTTTTTACTTCTTTCATCAAAGTTAATACTTACTAGATCAAATAAGGACTGTTTTGGATGAAATGACCATCGTTCTCGCAGTTTATTCCTCTCTAACAAATAGGCTGTTATTCCTTTATTTTTATCCTTGCTAATGAGTAGCCATGAATTATCAGTCAAGGAATAAGTTGAAAAACTTTTAAGAGCATCTTTTCCAATCTTCTCCCGCATAAAGATAGTCTGATCCTTTAGATTATACCCCACAAATGTAGTCTCATCCTCTTTATAAAAGGCTCTACCGTCTACATAACAAACATGAGGAAACACAATAGTAGGTAGCTTTGTGATAAGATTACCGTTTTCGCTATTATAAAAAGTTATAGAGCCTCCTTCTTCTTGATTATCTTCAAAATCGTTTTCTTTAATAAGCTGCCCCTCGAAAACAGAGAGAAGACCAGACCCGTGGATAGGGAATTGCTTTACCGCCTCGCCTTGGCGAATATCAAGGATTGTAAAAAGTCTGCCTTCTTCCTCATTGGAGACGATTGCAGTACTTTTTGACTCCCCCGCCCCTCCAAAAATTGAGACAATCCTCCTGCCTTTAATTTTAAACATCTGATTAAATGTTCCATTCTCATCCAAGGCTAGAACTTTATATTTTTTTTGATAAGTTTGTTGCTTCTGTTTTTCTATCAACACAGCAAATCCATTTGCTTCTTTACTAATTTGTTGAGGTCTATAGCCAGGCGGCAGCCGCAATTGTGTCTCTTTCAACAAAGCCCCTTGATAGACATCAATAAGACGGAACCTATAGTATTCTTGAGCCCTATTATCATATCCTTTAAGGTCGCAGAGAATCCCTTGATAATGCTGCCACTTTTCGCAAAATCCACTATCATAAACTAGATAATCCCTATTGTTTTTTTGGACCTTTTTGTAAAGAGCTTGGCAAAGAGGATTGAGAGATAACATTGCATTCAGATTTTCTGACTCTTTGTTACTAGGCGCATAATGACCACTATAGGTGAGAAGCTTGTTAATACTCCCTCTTTCTACCGAACAAATCCCCGCAAATGATAAAGGGGCAGCACTAAAAAATGAGGAATGGTGCATAACCCCTCTTACTTTTGGATGGATAAATAGGTTACCTAATGAATCCATCACGATCATATCTCCATTTCCTGCAGAGGCATTAAAAGGCACTCTCGACTGATAAGGAAGGTGATGCATATCATATAGCTTGCCTTGAGCATAGAATACTTGGTATTTCTTCAAGCCTTCTTGGGTCAAATAGAGAACCCTTTCATCCTGATAGATTTCATTCATGGTTTTTGTGGAATATTGATCCTGAAGGGAAGATGTGTTGAGAACATAGAGCGTAAAGGATTTTTGTCCACTTTTATCTTCATACCACAGTTGCTGACTGTTCTCCTGCATATATTTTTCCAAGAAATCAAGAGTTCGCTGACGGAAAAGGCTAGGATCGTACGACTGTTTTTACAGGGCAATAAATTTCTTTATCATAGTTATTGATAGTGATTTCACTTGCTCCAGCTTTTAGCGTCATTAAAGACCAAAGGAGGGATGATAAGATTCGCATTTTTACTTCACACCTGATTAAATTATAAGAAGACCTCGAATTACTCTTCTCAGGTATATATGAATTAATATAGTTAAAGTCAACACAATCTTTCTGTAGACCCATTACTACAAACTCACTTCTCCTTTAATTTTTTAGAAAGTTTAAACACTGAGGTAACAGTAAAAGCTAGATCAATTAAGATTTGGATTACTTAAATGAATTGTTAGAAGAAAATAAATTACTGAGCAGTTTATCAGCAAACGCCCCTACTCCCCTAAAGCAAGCAGCAAAAGGTTGTTGAGGTGAGATTATAATTTAATAAAACAGTAATAATAGCTTCCCTACATCAAAAATTAATGAAGGCTGGAAAGTTGCCCTTCCAGCCTTAGCGTACCATTAATAGTAATACCGACTAACCTATATGGATTTTAAGACATAATCTTTAGGAAAACGATCCCGAATGTATTCAGCCAGAGAGACAATGACACGATCGACCGTCGTATTCGTAGGCTCATCATAAGTATCGACGATCACATCAGCCCCTTCATAGACAGGATAGCGCTCAGCAATCAACTGACTTAATACGTCATGATGAGCTTCGGCGTCTTCTAAAAGCGGGCGGTCCGTACGACGAGACACCCGCGCCACCAACGTCTCAAGATCCGCTTTTAACCAAACAGAGATTGCTTTCTGTTTAATGACCTCTCTCGTCTTCTCTTCCATAAAGGAGCCACCACCCGTAGCTAAGACATGGGTTTGCTGATCAAGAAGGCGATTGATCACACGGTATTCCCCAACACGGAAAGCATCTTCACCATATATATTAAAGATTTCCTTGATCGGGCAACCTGCTGCAACTTCAACTTCATGATCGGAATCAAAGAATTCGACGTCCAGTCGTTTGGCTAAACGCCGACCAATGCTCGTCTTACCAGCTCCCATTAAACCGACCAGAACAATAGTCTTAGGCGCTCTAAAGCTAAGTTGAGAGGGATTCACGAGATTAAATGCATGTGCTTCTTGTTTCATAATATACTTATCTTAACGAATTTTTACAATTACACCAACACAAAAACTAAATTTTTGCTTTCTCTAAAATTGCTGCTCTGGCAGACCACGTCATTGCAAAGCAGACACAAGATAAAATAGCTGCCGCTATAAAGAAGATGAATCCAGCATTCCAGCCATAATTATCAGCCAACCAACCAACAACAATTCCACTTAAGGCACTACCAAGGTAGGCAAAGGTACCCGTAACTCCTACCGCCATTCCGACAGTTTTCTTTGAGGCAAAGTCAGCGGCCGCGACTCCTACAAGCACTTGAGGACCATAAACGAAGAACCCGACAAAGACCATAGCAATTGCATTGAGATAATGATGTCCAGCCGGAATAGTCCAAAAATAGACCAAAGCAAAAACTAAAGCAACCATAAAGAAAAAGCTGACAGGACCCCGGCGACCTTTAAAAACTCTGTCTGACAACCATCCGGCCGCAATACCTCCGACCATTCCTGCAATATCAAAAGCTGCAACTTGCAACCCTGAAGTCACAAACTCTGCTCCTTTGCTTTCCTTGAGAAAGGTTGGCGCCCAGGTTAACACCCCCATACGGACAATGTACAGGAACATATTTCCTAAACAAACGTACCACAAGTTTTTGCTCTTAACCAGGCGGCGCATCACCTCCAAAGGTGAAACATCTTCTTCCTGCTCGGCTAACTCTTCCTCTTTTTTAATCAGGCCACGATGAACCTCAATGGAGTCTAACCCTAAAGATTGCGGTGTATCACGAAGGCGCTCATATAAAAAGCATCCCATTAAAAGTGCAAATAGAGAGGGGAGAATAAATAAGCTTTGCCATCCACACAGCGGAATTAAAAATCCTGACAAGCAAGCAATAATTGCTCCGCCAATTTGATGGGATACATTGGTAATTCCCCAGACAGTGCCTAATTCTGTAGGGGAAAACCAGCGGGGCAACAATTTTGCCACCGGCGGCCATCCCATTGATTGGACCCAGGCGTTTACAGCCCAAATAGCCGTAAAGAACCAGTACCCTGTCCCAAAGCCCATAGCCAGGCAAGTTAGAGCAGAGCCCAACAGCCCTAAACTCATAAATCGTCGAGCATTTGAGCGATCACTAATATAACCATTAACAAATTTACCGACACCATATACGATCTGCCAGATTGCAGTTATGTACCCCAACTCGGTGCGCGTATAGCCATACTCCGATACCAATACCGGAATAGCGAAATTGAAATTTTGCCGGACCAGATAAAAGGCAGCATATCCAAACGTCAAAGAATAAAGGATACGTATTTGCCAATAACGATAGAGTTGATCGTTATTAAGTTTTTGGTCTGTGACCGAAGGTGAAGAATTCATTATTTCTTCTGTCACTTGTGTTGTTTGTGTCATGAACCACCGTTAATGGTTAGTTAAATTCATTTCAATCTAGCTAGCTAGGTTATAAACCAATCTAGTAAAATATTATTGATTAATACCAAACTAACACTCCTATGGGCAAGAAAATTCCGTCCCGTATTTTTTTTCAGACTTATAAAAATATTTTTTACTTAAAACAAATACTTGGCTATTTAAACGCTTATACACAAGCCTATAAAGTAAAGAAAATCCTCAAAAAAATAAGAAAAATTAAAAAAAATTTAACAAAAATATTATCCATATTGTAACCTAGATACGGTTAACAACATTTTTCAGGATTATAAGGATGAAAATGCTAAAACAATTTAAGCCGCAGCCTCTTATTTTAAGCTTATTCCTCAGCATGCTCCCTATCCCCTTATCGGCTATGGAAGTAGAGGAAGAGAAAAGAATAAAAGAAACCATGGCTGCTGTAAAAGAGCACCATGAACAAAAGCATCAAGATCAACAATTTGGCTATGTGAAATTTGATCTGCGTTTAGAAGGTGAAAAAGAATCGCTTACGCCTTGGATAATTTTACCTAATCAATGGATCCGTGCTTTCAACGGTCACCTTCATGCTCGTTATCCCGACATCACCTCAGAAGTGTGGATGGAAAGCCCTTCATCATCCTCCTCTTCCCCGGCTTTAAGTCTACCTGAACAGTTTTTCAATGGCCCAAAAGTTGTTAGCTTCACAGATGCAAACAATTTGTGCATTCAACTTACACAGCTAAGTAATGATATTCATCGTTTCTCTGATATTAAGCCTGTGATTGTAATCTCTCGGGATCAAGAGAACAAATTCATAGCGTGGGTGAAAGCTAATCATCCAGAACTACTTAAGGCAGAAGCTCGTAAGAATAAGAAAGCTCAGCATCAAAATAAAGCCCCGTCTATAAATAAAGGTAAGGAGCCTACCTCAGATCTTAACGAAGCAGCAACCTCCAGATTATTATGGAAAGTTTTAGGGGGTACGCGCAAAGTAGCTCGAGTTAGTACTAAGATTGCCTTAGGAAGCGTATCTGGAACTATTGGGGGCGCAGCAGGTCTAGTGGTCGGCACCGCTTTGGCATCAGCAGGAGGGTTATCCTATAGCTTTACACGGCAAATGCAAGGGGGCTATTTTGGAGGTACCCCAAGCGATCATCCTATCCTCGATTTTGCGATTGGAACCGTGGCCTCTCCTTTTGTGGGCGCCGGCCTGGGAGGCTATGGGGGCATACGCTGTACCAATAAAGTTATTGACGCTGTTGATCAAGCCCTTTATGGGAAACCACAACCAAGCAATCAAAAGAGCTAAGCCCTTAGCTTAGAATCTAAAACTGTTGGCGCCAAGGCATTGTCTGGCGTCTTTTTTAGCTCTCTCAGGCGACATTTGGCCAGCGTAATTATTGCCCCCTGCCCTGCTGAATAAAAGTTTATCTTTCTGCGTTTAACTCTATACTTCTCAATTTTATGCGGTGCTATAATACCGCAATGATTTTCTTGACGCTGCCTGAAGAATGTGGTTTATTGAGTACAGTTTAGTTTTTAATAAAAGGGTTAATGTCATGCGTACATTGTCAATTAAACCCAGTGAAGTCAAAAAGAAATGGGTTCTAATTGATGCTCAAGATTTAGTTCTTGGTCGTCTTGCTTCTCTGGTTGCCAACCGTCTTCGCGGTAAGCATAAGCCATCCTACACACCACATGTAGATTGTGGCGATAACGTTATCATTATCAATGCTGAAAAAGTTCACCTAACTGGGGACAAGCTAGATCAAAAGAAATTCTTCTGGCATACCGGATACGCAGGCGGAATCAAAGAAAGAACTATTGGTCAGATTATTAAGGGTAAGCATCCAGAGCGCGTTATTCAAAAAGCTGTTGAGCGCATGGTACCTCGCGGACCTTTAGGCCGCCAGATCATGAGCAACCTACGTGTTTATGCTGGAGCTGAACACCCCCATGCAGCACAAAACCCTGAAGTTTTAGACGTTGCATCTATGAACCGTAAAAATTCGAGGAGCATCTAATCGTGGTACGCCCTACAGATAAAATTGGTCTAGAAGACTTAAAGTCTGCTGTTTCCCAATCTCCAGCAGCACCTCAAGAAAAAGTTTTACCAAAGCAGAAAATTGATGCCAAGGGCCGTTCCTATGCAACTGGTAAGCGTAAAAATGCGATTGCCCGTGTATGGATCAAGCCAGGTAGCGGTAAGATCATCGTTAACAATCGTGACGTTAACACCTATTTCGCGCGTCCTGTGCTACGCATGATTATTCAACAACCGTTTGGTGCCTCCAACCGTATTGCCCAATACGACGTATGGTGCACTATTAAAGGTGGCGGATTATCTGGACAAGCTGGTGCATTGCGCCATGGTATCAGCCGCGCCCTTACCTTCTTTGAACCAGAATTGCGTCCTGTTCTGAAAGCTGGTGGATTCTTAACCCGCGACAGCCGTGTTGTTGAACGTAAGAAGTACGGTTTGGCAAAAGCCCGTCGTCGTTTCCAATTCTCCAAGCGTTAATTGGTCGAAAAAAAATTATACCTCCCTTTATGGGAGGTTTTTTTATTCTCTCTATTAAGGGATCTTATCTAGCTTCCAAACTCCTCCTACAACAAGCTTTCGCTCATTCAAAAAGGCCCTGACATTTACAAATATCCATCAAACGTTTGCGCCTAGGTATCTGTCCTCCTCCCCCACAAGTCCGAGTTGATCTTCTCACGGCCCCCTCCTAAGTGCAGCTTGAAAAAAGCTGGTAAATAGCCTTTTCTTTTTTAATTCATCAGTTAAGAGGGATGAAAGGGCTCCAATGATATTACTTCTTAAAGGAAGTCTTAACTAGAAAACAGGCATTCCGTGGGGGCTTTTTAAGCCCCCCTGATAGAGAAGAGCAATAAAATTTGCCAATGGCAACTGTATCAGCCGAAGACAAAAGATACCTTTAGCAGCAACCGATGCTCAACCGGCTCGATTTCCGTCTTAAAGTTAGCTTGACCAACCGACTTATGGCGTCCATACATTCCAGCAAACTGATATTCAGCCCCTGCCATCATCATGCGGCTTACTTTATAAGCTAACCCTAGCCCCATAACCGCCCCGCCAATACTCGTATTCTTTTTAAGACTCTTACCTGCAAATTGAGGAATAATTGAAGTAGTTCTAAAACTATAACGATGCTCAAAAGTGGCAAACTCATAGGCTAAACGTCCATACAGCATCGTTTTAAGGTTGAACATTTTTCCAACAACCAGAGCTCCGCCCACAGCCATAGTACGCTTAATTTTAACTTCGCCTTGCACCGCAAAGTTATCCGTACCAACGCTAAAAGACGGGGTAGGACTCGACGTATTGCCATAAAGCTCCCCCCCAACAATAGTCTTCGAGGTGCCAATTTCATATAAATACCCAGCATGTGCACCATAAACGGCGCCAGTGGTGGCTTTCGTAACTTTGCCGCTACCGGTAACATCACTATATTTATGTTGGATGGATGCATGGCCAATCCCCAAGTCCACGCCTAAATAAGCTCCACCAAAAGCATGACCTACACCTAGACAACTAACAGAAACAGCTAAACCGGTCAGTAGGGTACGAACCATATTCTTACCTCTTTATTAAAAATTTAACCTTATTTTAAGAATTAAACATTGCCTTTCATGAGTCAACAAAAAAGCTTTTAAGGATAACAGAATTGGCTGATTAATTGAGTTTTAGCATTAAGAATTCCCTTTAAGGCGATTAATATTGTAAGGAACGATGGAGGGATATGACTATTGAGTTTTTTCTTTCTTCTTAAATAAGCCACTCAGGTGATAATAACGTGAAATCCTGAGTCTTTTCTCTTAAGAATTTGCAAGAAAAGATCAAAATGATCCTAAATTGATCTTTATTTTGATCTCTCATAAATTCATTATGATGGTAATTGATCTTCAGTAATGCTATAGCATTCTATATCTAACGTAGAGCAAGTTTTCACAATTTTTCCTTGAATCTTTAATAATTTATACACTTACGGGTCTTACCTATATCATGGATTTTATTTGTAGAAGAAGTATTATGATGCATGACGAGGTCAACAAGATATTAGCCGTGTTAACCGCAGAGATTTCACATATCTTAACGGACAACCTAATAGGACTTTATCTTACTGGTTCCTTATCATATGATGATTTCCATCCTGATAAGAGCGACATTGATTTAGTAGCAATCACTAAAACTTTTCCTTCTGCTCAGCATCTTGAAGCCCTTAAGCTCATGCATCGTGAGATAGAAAAAGAGAATAAAAAATGGTCACAACGTATTGAGTGCTCTTAAATTCCTTATAAAATGCTTTCTTGTATCAGTCCCCCAACTGAGCCACGCCCTTACATAAATGAGGGGTGCTTTTATGAGGAAGCCCATTATGGTAATGAGTGGATTATTAACCTCTATTTACTCTATAAGCATGGATTACCCCTAATTGGCCCAAATTCTGCCTCTCTTATTAATGAGATTAATATCGAAGAAGTAAAAAAAGCATGCGTTAGAGATTTCCTTAAAGAATGGCAACCTAAAATAAATGATTCAGAATGGCTGAGTAGCCCTCAACAGCACTCTTATACGATTCTGACCCTTTGCCGTACTTTTACACAGTGATAAGGGGAGATGTAACGTCAAAGACTTCTGCAGCATTATGGGCCAAAACCGGGCCCTGCGCTGATTTTAGACGGTTAATAGATGCTGCTGAAACGTGGCAGTCCGGAAAAGAAATAATGCTAAAAGCTGAAACAGCAAAGTTTCTCGAATTTATCTCAAGTAAGATATCGAACACACAGATATATAAGGAAATCATAGAGATAAGCTAATAAATCACAAATCAGACAATGAGCTATTTAATAAGAAAACCAGAGCGTTCAATAATAACAAGCTAATAATCGCTTTCCCGGCTCCCCCCTTTAAAAAGCTATCCGATTTCTCTATTTTAAGTATCAGCACTAATCAGAGGCGTACCCAGTAGCATGAATGGTAACTCCTTTGGGTTAGAAGACAAGCCTTTAAAGAGCGAAAAAGGGGAAATCACTCCCCCTCTTTTTACATCTGGCTTTCAACAAAATCCCAGTTAACCAAGTGGTTAAGGAAGGTCTCCACGTAATCAGGACGGCGATTCTGATAGTCTAGATAATAGGCATGCTCCCAAACATCACAGGTTAATAAGGCAGTCATTTGGTGGGCCATGGGTAAATCCGCATTCCCTGTTTTCAACAGCTTTAGGGCTCCACTGGCATCTTTTACCAACCAAGCCCAGCCGCTACCAAATTGGGTCACTGCGGCTTGTTTAAAGTCAGCCAAGAATTTTTCCCAACTACCAAAGGCAGTCTCAATTTTAGCTTTAAAAGCTGCTGAAGGTTGGCCGCCGCCATTTGGCTTCATGCAGTTCCAATAAAAAGTATGATTCCAGACTTGAGCGGCATTATTAAAGATTCCCGCCATGTCTGGCTTACCTGCTGCGGCCATAATGACGTCTTCAAGGCTAGCATTTTCTAAAGCATGACCTTGAAGCAGATTGTTGAGATTAGTCACATAAGCTTGGTGATGCTTGCCATGGTGATAGGATAAAGTATTCGCCGTAATATGGGGCTCAAGCGCTGACATATCATAAGGCAGTGGTGGTAACGTATGTGGCATGTTTATTCCTCCTTCAATTTTTCAATAAACCAGTCTCTATTTTAGAGTCTTTGCAGTCATTACCCAAGCACCATTTTGGTAGCAGCCACGACAGCGGCAGTTTCGGCGCGAAGAATATTCTTGCCTAAGCTAACAAATTGCACAAAAGGATAATTGGATAATAATTCAATTTCCTGGGGGTGAATGCCCCCTTCCGGACCAATTAAGCTCGCCAAAGTTACAGCTCTAGACTGACCCTCACGCTCAGCCGGCACGTTATTGGCAAGATCTTCTGCAAAGGGCAACCGTTGCTTATCGGTAAAAGCTCGTTCAGCACATACAGACAGCTTGATCTGTTCAGGCCAATCTTTTAATACGTCTCGTAAAGGTCGCAATTCTCGCACTTCAGGAACGGATAAGCGTTCACATTGCTGGGCGGCTTCAATGGCAATGCGTTGTAATTTGTTCTGATTAATTTTATGAATATTGCCCCGCTCCATAATAATGGGCTGAAAAACCGTCACACCCACTTCCGTACACTTCTCAATTAGATAATGGGTGGGATCGTGCTTAAGGGGGCAAAAGAGCAACATAATTGGCGATTCACCTTCTGGCTGACGCACTTGCTGCTGCAGGCTAATCTCTGCGTGTGATTTAGTAAGGGTAGAAATGTGCCCGTGCCATTCACCATCGTGAGCATTAAATATATTGACCTGATCGCCGACTTGCTGACGCAGAACATTACGCAGATAATGAACATGGTCTTCTTGTAAAACAATTCTCGCATCCTTCGATAGAGGCTCAGGATAGTATAAGCGCGTCATTCAGCACTCCGACGCGCTTGAAAAGCCGTAAAAAGGGTCCCTTCGTCCAGATAATCAAGCTCTCCGCCGATCGGCACCCCATGCGCTAAGGTGGTAATTTTTATCTTATGCTCTCGAAGCTGCTCAATTAAATAATGAATCGTGGTCTGCCCATCGACAGTCGCGTTAAGAGCCAGGATGACTTCATGAACGCTTCCTTTTGCGACGCGGTCTAATAAACTTTGAATTGTCAGCTGTTGAGGGCCAATACCATCAATCGCCGATAACACCCCTCCAAGGACATGGTAGACGCCCCGATAAGTGTTAGCTCGTTCCAAGGCCCACAAGTCCGCTACATCTTCAACCACACAAAGTTGATGGGGGTCTCTTTTAGGGTCTGTACACAAGGTACAGGGATCACTTGCATCCAAAGCATGACAGATATGGCACGTTCTAACTTTCTGCTCTGCTTCGGCCATCACCTGAATTAAGGGACGAAAAATTTTCTCACGCTTTTTTAACAAATGTAACGCTACCCGTCGCCCAGAACGCGGCCCCAACCCGGGAAGCTTGCTTAAGTGTTGAATTAATAGCTGGATTTCAGGACTATTCATTAAAGATCGCCTCTAGATAATAGAACCACTCACGACTGCCGCTTTAGAATATCAAGAACTGTAAACGGATTGGCTTTACCGTAATCTTCCGGCAGATCCGCATCCTCCACCGTTACATCGGCTCGCGGATAGGGATTAAGCTCTAAAGAGAGATACTGTGATGTGATTTCGCCTAAATCGATCTCATTATTTTGATAAAACTCTAAATCATATTCTTTTTCAGCTTCAGCATGCCAGTCAAGATCATCATGGAAACGATCCTCATCCCCTTCGACCAGCTGCAACTTATATTCAAATTCTAAATGGTCGGGTATTTCTTTTAAGGTAACAATACAAGCCTGGATGACATCAGAGACCACTCGTGCCACCACTTCAAACTCACCTCGCTTACGAGCTCTACGCATAACAAATGACGCATTTAAACTGCTGATACTTATTAAGTTAAATCGTTTTGCTAGCGCAGCTAACTCTTCGGGTGTTGCTTTTATATCATAGACATAATCCAGCTGGCCGATCTTATCCAGATTAAAGATCCGACTAAATTCTGGCGCCATCCATTCCCCCTGTAAATTTTAAATTATTAACGTTTGATTGTTGACGCAGGATATTTAGGAGCCCTGTTGCTTCTTCAGCTAGATTCTTTGCTATCTCTTGATACGCTAGATTATTATCATAGATGTTTTTTAAGATAGCTTTATCCAGGCTTCCCTCCTCTAAGCCTTCATCGTAGGCGACCAGCCGCCCATAAAAACCCTCAATGAACCGTTTAAAACTTTTATCAATTTTTTTCTCTGATAAGCGCACATTGCGCAAACTGTGATCCATATCGGCCACAAATAGATTACAAATTTCCTGACTTAAGCTTTTAGCCACGCTGGAAGTTTCTTCTTTTAAGCGGCGCAGCATTAAAAAAAGCTGCAAAGATAGGATCTCAAAACGGCCAAGCACCTGATCTTCAATAGAAAAATCTGTATAATAACGCGGATCGCGTGCCTTTTCCACGCAGGCTTGATACAGACTAACAGCAGCTAAATAATTGTTTATTTTAGGTGATTTACCGAACATTCTGACTCACGCTTCTTACACAATTCTTGACTTTTTGACAAGCACGTGCAAAATCATTAAAAGAAACTAAATATTCTATTTGAGAATACTATACAATGAATCATCTGGCTATTCCTACTGTTATTTTAGCGCTTCTTTTAGGCAGCTGCAGTCCTACTGTTGATAATAGAGGCTATGAAGTCGACAATCGTGACTTCAACAAAATCATCCCTGGGAAAAGCACTAAGCAAACGGTAGAGGAAGCCTATGGCAGCCCTTCTACAGTGAGTGCTTTTAAGCCTGAAACGTGGTTTTATATTTCCAAACAAACAGAAACAAAAGCTTTCTTAACACCTCAAACTCTAGAGCTTACAACTTACGAAGTTTCCTTCAATGACGCGAATATCGTCTCTAAAGTTGTCGAGCGCAAAGGCGAACACGCCCGGGAAATCAATCCAGTGAAACGTGAAACGCCGTCAGCGGGTCATCAGACTGGCCTTTTAAGAGAGGTCTTTAGTAACTTTGGTAAGATTGCCACCAAAGGTGGCTCCAGAACAGGATCACCATAAACACAGGCGGCTATTTCTTTTTTTAAAGTGTGCCTTACTACCCTATAAAATAATAAACCCGGACTTGTCCGGGTATTTTCTTCTGTAAGATCAGCAATGAATTGCTAATGCTTACACCATATACTGACCACCATTTGCCGTAATAGTAGAACCCGTAATAAAGCCCGCCCCTTCGCCGGCTAAAAAGTTGACCACATGGGCGATCTCTTCTGCAGTTCCCAAACGCCCGACCGGAATTTGCCCAATAATGCTGTCTAATACGTTTTGAGGAACAGCTTTAACCATATCCGTATCAATATAGCCAGGGGCAATTACATTGACGGTAATCCCTTTATTAGCGCACTCTAATGCCAGTGCTTTTGTAAAGCCAATAACACCGGCTTTAGCAGCTGAATAATTGACCTGGCCAATCTGACCTTTCTGTCCATTAATAGAAGCGATATTGATAATCCGCCCAACCCCCCGCAACCTCATGCCATTGATAACACAATGGGCCATATTAAAGCAGGAAGTTAAGTTTGTCGTAATCACCGCTTCCCACATCTCAGGCGTCGTCTTATGCATAAATCCATCGCGGGTGATGCCTGCATTGTTGACCAAAACATCAACTGCTCCATACTTTTCTTCAATACTGGCAAGACTCCTTTGACACGCCTCATAGTTTCCAACATCCCACTTCATCACCTCGATACCATGCTGTTTAGCGAAATCTTGCGCCGCTGCATCGTTACTAGCATAGTTGGCAATAACCTTATATCCCCCTCTATGAAGTTCCATTGAAATCGCAGCACCTATACCGCGGGTTCCCCCGGTCACAACAGCAACTTTAGCCATAAAATACCCCTCAAAAACAATAACTTAATCGAGACAACACTTGTATGTTTAATTTTATATAAAAAATTAAACATAATTAAATAAAATTATAAATAATTAACATAAAAGAGCTTAAAGTTAAGAAAGGGTGCTATAAGGGATGAATAAGGAGGCTTTGATAAGAATGGTGCCACCCAGCCGATGGAATTTTATGATCCTCTCGCGACCTGCTATCTACAGGTTAGAGCCATTATATTCAGACCACGGCCTGAACAGGGACAGCCCTATTAAGAATCAATTGTGGTCCGGGGATTCATGACCTGTCAAACTGGGCAGCATAACCAACATAGTTCTATTTTAACTTTGTTTCAATAGCTTTAAGCCGCCCATTAATCTCAGCCAATATTTTTCCCACATCCTCCTCTGCTTTATCCTCATCCAGCTCTTCCTCAGCGGATTGCAAAGCACTGACCGCCACACCAATAAATAGATTCAGAATGACGAAGACCATAATGATATAAAACAGATAAAAATAAACCCAGGCATACGGATAATATTTTGTTACATCTCGTAGAACATTGTACCAATCGTCGCCACTTAAAACTTGAAACAGAGTATGAAATGAAGAGCCCACATCGGCAAAACGAGGCGCTTGGGGAAATAATAGGATTCCAATCAAACTAAACGTAAAGAAGAGAATCATCATTAGCACAAAAACATTACTGATCCCGGGCAGGGATTTATAAAATCCTTGCACCACATGGCGCATCCGGGCCGATACTTCAATAAAATAAAACAGCCGCAGCGCCCGTAAGGCTCTTAAGATCTCGCTACTAATTCCCAACGGAAGCGCTGAGCCGACAATAATGATAAAATCAAATACATTCCAGGGGGTGCGAAAAAACGACAGACCATTTGCGGCCAATCTAAGGCCAATTTCAACAAGAAAACACCCTAAAATTATCTTGTCTGCAGCCATTAAAAATTGGTACATGGGCTCTTCAGGTTTATAGAAAGTTAGCGCACCAATCACCCACGCATTAGCAATAACCAAAGACCCAATAATATAATGGACGATCGTACTTTCCATTAACCTTGCTAGTTTATTTTCTGCTTTATAGCTGCGTCCCATTCACGCCTCCTTAATGCCAATTCTATGGTATTATTATGAAAATCTTTGCAAATGCTTACAAGTCCTTGTATATTTCCTTAAAAAGCAGTAAAGTGTTTTTTAGAGTTTTTTATCTTCATAAGAATTTAAATTTCTCTCCTTGCCCGAACCTCAAGGTTTTGGCTTTAGCTTGATAAGCAAGTTTATATCCATAAGGAGTACCAATGAAACTGTATGAAACAGTATTTATCGTCCGTCAGGATGCGACCCCGAATCAGGTCGAACTCTTGGCTCAGGACTATACCCAAATTATCCGCACAAGCGGTGGCGAAGTTGCAAAGACAGAATTCTGTGGTTTGCGTTCCCTTGCCTACCCGATTAAGAAGAACACAAAAGGTCACTATGTTCTGATGAACATCAAAGCGACAGCTGATGTTGTTAAAGAAGTTGAGCGTCAGATGAAGTTGAACGAAAATGTTCTTCGGTATTTGACCATCAAAGTTGAAGCACATGATCCTAATCCATCACCTTTGATGCAACAGAAGAATTTCAACCCTGATCGTAACCGCGGTTATGATGATGATCAGGATGACCTGTTACCAGCAGCGACGGAGAATGCATAATGGCAAGAGATAACGATAGAAACCAAGAAAGACAAGAAAGAGCTGCACCACAACGTCGTCAGTTCTTCCGTCGTCGTAAATCTTGCCCATTTACCGGCGAAGGCGCAATGAAAATTGACTACAAAGATGCAAAAACACTATTCAAGTTTGTGTCTGAGCGTGGGAAAATGATCCCTAGCCGTATTAGCGCTGTTTCCACCAAGAAACAACGTGAGCTGGCCACGGCGATTAAGCGCGCTCGTTATCTGGCAATCATGCCATACGTTAACGACTAAGCCGAACGGAGAATTTTGATATGCAAATTATTCTATTACAACGCGTCGAAAAACTCGGTCAAATGGGTGATGTCGTTGAAGTAAAAAATGGCTATGCCCGTAACTTCTTGTTGCCTCAGAAAAAAGCTTTACGCGCCTCCAAAGCTAATCTGGAATTTTTCCAAGGCCAAAAGAGCCATTTGGAAGCTGAGAACCTAAAGCGCCGTGATGAAGCCGAAGCTGTCGCTAAGAAGATGGATAATGTCACCATTACTCTTATCCGTCAAGCGTCCGAAACCGGCCATCTTTATGGATCCGTTCGCAATGCTGACATTGCTGACACCCTAAAAGCAGACGGCTATGGTATTGCACGTACTCAAGTACAGCTTGATGCTCCGATTAAGACGCTTGGTATTCATAAAGCTCGTGTTGTTCTTCATCCAGAAGTTTCCATTTACGTTAGCGTTGTGGTATCTCGTTCTGAAGAAGAAGCGGCAGTTGAAATTAAGAAAGCTAAGACTTCTAACAGCAATGCAGCAGACGAGGCAGCAGTAGCTGAAGCGTAAGTTGTATTTAAAGACACTGTAAATGAGAAAAGGAGAGATATTAAATCTCTCCTTTTTTTATATGCTCGTTAAATCTCAAAATTAATCTCTTAAAGATAAAAGACTACAGAATTTAATTTAAAGAGCATTCCTTTTGAAATATTTTTTCCTCGCCCCAAAAGACAACATTTACTCAGATGGTCAATTCAAGACTCTGTGTACATCTAAAAAAGTTATCAGATTGGCTTACTGAAGGAAATTTGGGCTACTTCCCACCACAAGAACAAGGAAGCAAAGCCCCAGAGAGGCGAACGTTAAAAGAATATCGCAAGCACTGGGTCAGCGAGTGTTTCCTTGCGAGAACAAGTCAGCGCAGTGATTACTGATCAAATCTGCTAAAAAGATCAGTGCCTTCCAAGCTTTTCTTACTCTTTTTTGTGCCTTGACAATTTATAGAGCACTTACATCATGATCTTCCGGATAGGTTTTACTTTGAAAAAGCTAACTCACAGAATACTGTTGATTCCGGACAGGCCGTAAGTTATGGATAAATTTGCTAGAAAACAATTATCAATTTACTATAAAACTATAAGGAACAATTATGGTTAGCCAGCAACCTTATCTAAAATTAGCCAAGCGTATTTTTTTCATTTCTACTGTTCTGCTACCAAGCTTAGTGTCGCCTTTATTTAGTATGGACCAACATCCCACTGCCACCGACCTTGACGGCATTTCAGATTTAAATATAACAGTTTCCCGGACAGCCCCCCTAAACAAGTTAATTGATTGCTCTAATCAGAGTATGGACAAACTAAAAAATTTACTCAATGAAAGAGATAAAACTACACAAATCATTTATGATGATCTAAGGCAGGTTGTAGAAGAGTATATCACTCCTCTTCTCCCTTCTAATGAGATCAAATTAACACCTAGCTTAAGAAGTAAATTTCTCCAGCCATTCATCGCCCAACTCTTGTTTTCAGATGCAGACTTGCCCAGATTTAAAGACATTTCTTCTCAGCAATTCTTAACGGCAGAACGCGTCTTGCAATCTATAGCTCAAAATGATGAACTTCCGACTTAAATCAGATGGGTATTTGCCTTTGGTGCTTCTCTATTATATCAGACAGCTTTACCCGGCAGCGGCTTGCCGATCGAAGACCCCCATCTTCAGGGCACTATTAACTGGCTTCATTACGTAATGGATCAGTATGAGACGCTCGGAGGAGAAGACCCAACAATTTATTTGGAAAGTTGTCATTATATCAGCGGCCTTTACGAAAGACGCGCTCAAACTGCCATTTCTGAAGGGAAAATGGGGACTCATCGCTCCTTGCTTCAGAGCGCATGAGAGTATTATGCGAAAAGCCACAAGTTCATTATAGCTCATCAGCACGAGTTAAATATCGAGGCTCTTGGAAAGTATTTATACCAGGCGGCCAGCTTTAAAGAAAAAGGCTTAACAGCGTCTTTTACTTTAGAAGATTAAGCGATCAAGGATTTGATTGATACGTATGAACTTATGCTTAACTTTGCTATTAATCCCCCTTATAAGACATTATCGCTTTACGTTAGTTCCTCTAAGGCACTGAAGCAATTAAGTGCTCCAATTGCGGAATCTAATAATACCGCAAATGTAGAAGAGTTGAAAACTCATTACACACCAGAACCTGCAACAGAGGAGGAAATGCTATGGAATTTTGCGGAAAGGTCAACAGCCAAACGCCTTGCTGATCAAGCGAGAATAAAACTTGGGTATCTCTATTACCGCACCCCCCAATCCGCTGATAAAGGACCGAACTTTAAGAAAGCTGCAAAATATTTCTTAGCTTGCGAGAATAGGTTTAATGCATGGGCTGAAGAATGGTGGGAATTACCAGAATTACAACCCTATCTCAACACCTAACATAAGGATTACAAGCTTAGGCGGGAGGCGGTAAAACTTTAAACGTTACCCTTTCCCAGTTCTGCCAATATAGTCTCTATCGGATATCACTAAAGCCGCAGAGAAGATCAAGAGAGTTGATAATTCTTACTTCTCCTTAATACCTGTGTTGCGCGGAAGTGATCTTTTTTCGATGATTTTCCCTAAAAAATTGGAGGAGTGCTGTCCTCCGTTAAAGCTCCAGTTGTGGCAACAATTGCCGTCAAACTTGCTTTTTTGTGAGTAATCTTCCATAAATAGAATGAATACAATTAAATGGTGTACCAATGACTAGAAAACTCTTACTCTTAAGCTCAGCTTTGGCCCTTGCTTCTTGTGATACCTTCTCTTCAAAGGCCCCTTTGCCTGGCAAACGTGAAAGTATCTTTGTACAAGAGGCAACAGTGAAGCCTGAAACAGCGAATGGCAGAGCGTCACTTTCTTTAGCCCAAGAGACTAAGAACAAAGATTGGGCAGTTCCTGGGGGATCTTTAAACCATTCTTTAGATAACTTAGCTCTCAATAAAAACTTAAAAAAGCTTTGGTCTACTTCTATTGGCGCCGGTAATGATAGCCATAAAAGGATGGTCTCAAATTTAATTGTTAGCAATAACACTATTTTTGCGATGGATACCAATGGAAAGGTGAGCGCTCTGTCCATGGACAGCGGCAAAGAGTTATGGGTTGTCGCGACCGTTCCTGAAGGAGAAGAGGCAAACGCTCTCGGGGGCGGCCTTTGCGCTGGCTCTGGGGCAATTTTTGCTACCACCTCTTTTGGTGACATTTTAGCCCTGGATGCTCGAACTGGAAAGCAGCTCTGGAAGCAGTCTTTACAGACCCCTATTAGAATTGCCCCCACTCTTGCGGCCGGTCAGGTTATTATTGTCAACGTTGCCAATGAAGCCTATGCCCTGGACGCTAAAAGTGGCGCCATCAAATGGAATCATATTGGCTTACCGGAGGCCACAGGTCTTTTAGGAGGCGGTGTACCAGCAGTTCAAGGGGATAAAATTATCATCCCTTATTCTACGGGTGAACTTTATGCTTTGTCAGCCAGCAATGGCCAGCAGCTATGGGCAGAAGCACTCAACCCTGCAACCGCCTTTGATCCCTTGTCAAGTATTAGCCATATTAGAGCCCGTCCGGTCATTCACCATAATAAGGTTTACGCCATCAGTCATGGTGGGCGGATGGCCGCCTTTGACCTTACCAGTGGGCAGCGGCATTGGCAAAAAGATATTGGCGGCCTGCGCACCCCAGCTGTTGTGCAAGGTTACCTATTTATGATTAATAATGATAATGACTTGGTCTGTTTAGACACAGCTCGTGGCCAAGTTATCTGGGCTCATGCCCTTAAAAATCGGGCCGGAGAAGAAAAAGCCCTTTGGGCGGGACCGGTCTTGGCAGGCGGCAAACTCATTCTGACAAATTCGAATGGCCAAATCGTATTTATTAACCCCGTTAATGGTCAAGAAATTTCAGTGCTCGACCATGGTGATAAGCTCAGCCTGTCACCCATTGTGGTGGATGGCAAGCTGTTAGTATTATCTGACAGTGGCCAAGTAACTGTTTACGGATAAAAAACAAAATGAATTTTGGAGTGGGAAGACCTTTTCTTCCGACTCCCAATTAATGGCAAACAAAAGCTAACGACAATGAAAAAAATTGCAATTATCGGCCGCCCGAATGTTGGGAAATCAACTCTATTTAATCGCTTTGCCGGCAAGCGGTTAGCGTTGGTGCATGACATGCCTGGCATGACACGGGACCGAAAGGAAACAAACGGCAAACTCTATGATTTATCCTTTAGGATTATTGATACCGCCGGCTTAGCAGATCCTGACACCTCGATTCTAACCAAACGCATGTTTGAGCAGACGCAAGTGGCGATTGAGGAAGCAGATTTAGTGCTATTCCTTATCGATGCGCGTGAAGGCATTACTCCTTATGATCGTGACTTGGCCAATTTGTTACGGCGGCACAATAAGCCGGTCATTGTGGTGGCAAATAAATGCGAAGGTCGTCATGGTGAAGTAGGTTATTCTGAAGCTATGGGGTTAGCGCTGGGCGAGGTTGTCGCCATCTCTGCCGAGCACGGTGAAGGGATGTATGACCTTTATGAATATATGGCTCCTTATTTTCAAGCTGACACTGATGACTTAGAAGAAAAAAACGAGGCAGACGCCGAAGAATCGCTGGACCAAGAAAAATCTCGCTCGTTAAAACCGCTCAAGTTAGCTATCGCCGGTCGTCCAAATGCAGGTAAATCGACGCTCATTAACAAGCTCATCGGTGAAGAACGGCTTTTAACGGCAGATATGCCTGGCGTAACCCGGGATGCCATTACAATTGAATGGAATTATCAAGGCCGTCCCATTGATTTGATTGACACTGCCGGCCTACGGCGGCGTCGAAGCATCGATCAAGCCTCTGAGAAGCTTGCTGTTATGGACACACAACGCTCCATTAATTTTGCTGAAGTTGTGATCTTAGTCATAGACGCCACCTGCCCTTTTGAAAAGCAAGACCTGACTATTGCCTATGATATTATCTCTGAAGGCCGAGCCTTAGTCCTAGCTTTAAACAAGTGGGACTTAGTGAATGATAAATCAACTTTGCTCAAATCCATCCAAGAGAAATTAGACAATCAACTGACCCAAGCCCGGGGGATTCCATGCATTCCCATCTCTGCTCAGCATGGCAAAGGGTTAGAGAAACTAATGGATGCAGTTATGGTCATTTATGAGACCTGGAATCGGCGTATTTCCACAGGCCAGCTGAATAAATGGTTATCATATGTAACTGAAAACCATCCCGCCCCTGCTGTTAATGGCCGACGGATTCGCTTGAAATATATGACCCAGGCTAAAACCCGACCGCCTACCTTTGCTGTTTTTGCCTCGCAAGCAAGTCAGCTGCCCGATAGCTATAGTCGCTATTTAATTAACAATCTACGCAAAGATTTCAAATTAGATGGTATACCAATTCGCATATTTGTGCGCGGTGGCAAGAATCCTTATGATGACAAGAAATAGTATTCAAGCTTAAGGCGGCCTTCACAAGGCTGCTTCTCCACCCTCTTCCACATTGACACTGACACAAACCTGCGCCCAAATAGAATAAGAAAATCTAAACTCTTCTTGTTGATATTTCCATTATTAAGGCGGTCTTAGCGGGGACTTTATATAAGCCTAAGCGCCCCCTATCCAACCCCTAACACAAATACAGGGATTATTCTCACTTAGAGTTTCCTCGCAGGGACACCCTTCAGTTAGAAATTTAACATTACCAGCTGGTAAGAATTACTTAAGCGAAAGCTTCACAGTAAGATAAAGATTGCATTATTAAGGGACGCCGAGGCAGCGCTATGCCTCTCCTTGCACCCTACTCCCCTCTCTAAGCTGCTTTTTGATGCTCTAGATCAGGCAAAGGTAAAGTCTTAGCATCAGCAATTATTACTTTTCTAGGAATTTTCTTGCTTCGCCATTGCGTTATAATAAGACCTGTAAAAATTAGGATCGCTGCTACTCCAGTTAAAAGAGTCAACCTTTCATCAAGGAATAAGCTCGCAAACCCCATGCCAAAGACTGGAACGAGCATCGAAAATGGAGCAACTCTTTGCGGATCATAAGAGCGGATCAGAACTGCCCATAAGGTGGTGGCCACCCACGAGGAAATACAAGCGGTGTACGCTAAACAAATCCACCCTAAGGCTGACATGGAGGTGAGGCACGTGGCAACAGCTTCATAGCCATCACAGTAAAGGCTTAAGCATAACATAGGGATAGGGGGCACCACAGAAGACCATACAGTTAATGCAAACATATCCACTTGGCCGACTTTGCGGTAAAGAATATTAACAATCCCCCATGACACTGCGGCGGCAATGATTAATGAGAAACCTAAAACAGAGCTTTGGGCTTGCATTTTCCAGCCGATCAGCATCATTCCTGCTGCGGCAATAAGCATTCCCATAACTTGGTTAAATCGGATCCGCGATTTAAAAACTAAAACACAGAACAATACGGTAAAAAACGCTTGGCTTTGTAAAACCAAAGAGGCCAACCCTGCCCCCATTCCGTAATGGATCCCCATGAACATTAAAGTAAATTTAAGGACTCCTGAGGTTATGCCTACCGCCAGAATCAGCGGCCAAGAAACAGCCGGTTTGGGGACAAATACAAAGGGCAAAGCGGCAATGAAAAATCTTCCCGCTCCGTAAAGGTAAGGAGGCATCTCATTTAAACCCACTTTGACTGCAATAAAGTTAAAGCCCCAGATCGTAGCTATAAAAATCGCCATCAATATATGACGCAAAGACATAAAACACCAACCTGCTATTTTAGCAGACAAAATTATTTTCTTATAATAGATAGTTCTATTTTTGTAACATATGTTCGTCGCCACTTCAATTTATTTTATGAGCGCCCTAGTTTAGAAAGTAAACATAGTTATAAAATATCTAATAAAAAATAATTAATTTAAAAAACAAGTAATATTTACATTCCTAAATAACCTCTAAATTAATTTATTTATAACCTATCGGTTGATTACAGGATTTTTTTTCTCGTTGTAATAAAAGAATGGCAGAGAAAGATGGTAAAATATAATTGGAAGGCAAAGCTAAAGTTATTTTTAACGCCTCCTTTTTCTAAAATTTTAATTATTCTGTAATTGTCCTTTTAGTTTATTCACTCGATAACAAGTCTAATTGAGAAAATTAAAAGGGCAAGTATTTGACTTATTAAAAAAATATACCATATAGTATATTAGACTATAAAGGAGGCTCACATGAACATTCAATCCCATATTGATGCGCTTATAAACAAGCATGGTAAATTGGATAAAGAGATCCAGCGCATAGAAACACGCGCTTTTGTCAGCGAAACTCACCTGCATGAGATGAAAAAGAAAAAACTTAAAGTTAAAGAAGAAATTGAACGGGTTAAAAGCCAACAAAAGACGAGTATGAGCTAGATTACGCCATAACCCCTGGAACGGACCCAATAAGACTATTGGTTAAAAATATTCGCTCAGCTACCTCGACGTCCTGTCGTGTAAGATGATCCACTCGAACAGGCGTCTTGCTTTTACACATCTCTGCAATAATTTTACCGCGCATGATACCAGGCAAACATCCATCGGTTAAGGGGGGAGTGATTAGCTGCCCGCCTTTAAAAACAAAGACATTAGCTGTACTGGCCCCGACAAGGTATCCCTGGCGATTAAAGAACAACACATCATCTAGTCCACGCTGATCAGCCTCAAGGCGCCCTAAAATAGCGAGCTGGTAGCCTAAGTGTTTAACGCTACATAGCGGCTCTGCTTGTTGAAAGCAATACTGAGAAAAGCCCAAGTGCAAAAGAGATGAGCGCCGTTGATAGGGGACAACTGTCGCCAAAGTGGTCGGTATCACTGTCTCTGGCAGCTGTATGCCCCGCTCACTGGGCCCGCGGGTAAGGGTAAAACGTAAGGCCGCACTTATCCCTTGAAGCTGATTATGGTCTATCAGCTTTAGAAGGGTGTCCTTAAACTCTGAAAACAGCAAGTTAAAGGGAATCTGAAATAATTGAGCCCCTTTGTTCAGCCGCTCAAAGTGGGGCTTCAAACACTCAATACTACGTCCATCATAATAAAGCGTTTCGAAAAGGCCGTCGCCTAGAGTAAACCCCCGATCCTTTATACTCACTGTGGCTTGGGAGGCGTCAATATATTCTCCATTAAGATATACAATCATCTACATCTCCCCCTCGAGGAAATTCTTCAGTAACCCATGACCAAAATCTGTAAGTACGGCTTCCGGATGGAACTGCACCCCCACAACAGGCAACTGACGATGGCGCAGTGCCATAATCTCCCCGTCCACTGATTCAGCTGTAATCTCTAAGCAGCCGGGCAAAGTTAATCTGTCGACCACAAGCGAGTGATACCGCGTCACAGATAACGGCTGCGGTGCCCCTAGAAATAAGCCAGCTCCTTGATGAGTGATTCCCTGTACTTTACCATGAACAGGAGCCAGCGCCCGAACGACATTGCCTCCAAACGTTTGCCCAATTGCTTGGTGGCCTAAACACACACCCAAAATAGGGATCTTGCCGGCAAATTGCTGGATGGCCTCAAGCGAGATACCGGCTTGACTCGGAGAACAAGGACCCGGCGAAATAACTAAATGGGAAGGCGCTATCGCCTTAATTTGAGAAAGCGTTACCTCGTCATTGCGAACAACAGTTATGGCAGCACCCAGTTCACGAAAATAACGGATAAGGTTATAAACAAAAGAATCATAGTTATCAATCATTAAGATCATGGATTAAGCGCCTTTTTTAGGGCAATCGCTTTAACGAGAGTTTCTTCATATTCCGCCAAAGGCTGAGAGTCAGTGACGATCCCGCCTCCCACCTGGAAGGTGAGCTTGTCCCGCGTTACCAAAAAGGTCCTTATAACAATACTGGTATCCATGGTCCCATCAAAGCCAATATAACCGATAGAGCCACAATAAACGCCGCGGTAAGTAGGCTCTAATTCCGCAATAATTTGCATCGCCCGAATTTTAGGGGCTCCCGTAATTGATCCCCCCGGAAAGGTTGCTTGCAAGAGGTCGATGGCCGACTTTCCTTTCTCAAGAGCGCCTGTTACGGTCGTGACTAAATGATGAACAGTAGCATAAGATTCAACTTCCAACAATTTGGGCACCTGGACACTGCCCGGTTGACAAACCCGCGATAAATCATTACGCATCAAATCAACGATCATTAAATTCTCTGCACGGTCTTTTTCGGAGGCCGCTAATTGCTGCGCCAGGATTTGATCACGGTGAAGGTTACTTAAATCGCGTGGACTTGTTCCTTTAATGGGTTTGGTTTCAACACAACCCCCCTTTAGCTTTAAAAACCTTTCGGGAGAGGCGCTTAAAATGGTATGCTCTTTATCCTGAATATAAGCGGCAAAAGGTGCTGGGTTGGTCTGTCTTAAGCGTCGATAAAGGATAAAGGGATCACCTTGATAACAGGCTTCATAGCGCCGTGATAAGTTTGCTTGGTAAATGTCGCCTGCATAAATATAATCAATGACTTTGCGCACCTGCTGACAATAAGCAGCTTCCTCAAAAGCATTAGAAAGATCCCTCACCGTAAAATCATTGCTTTCTTCCCCAGGCGGCGCGGCAAGACTAATCTGTTCTAGCAGCCATTGCAGCCGTTGCTGGGCACGCGCGCTCTCGCCGGTGGGCAAGCCACTTGAGAATATCCAGGCTTTAAGTTGATGGTGATCAAAGGCTATCACCAGATCATAAAATCCCATCATCATGTCGGGAAACTTGAGATCATCCTCGGCGGCCTTCGGTAGACGCTCAAGACTAGCGGCCAATTCATAGGACAGAAACCCGGCCACCCCCCCTTGAAAAGGAGGCAACCCGGCAATCGTCTCTAGTTTGTAGTAATCTAAGTGACGTTGAAGAATATCTAAAGGCTTAACCGCCTCTGGTTGATAAGTTTCTCGCAAGATCAACCAGGGATCGAC
Source organism: Candidatus Odyssella thessalonicensis L13 (assembly GCF_000190415.1). GTDB lineage: Bacteria > Pseudomonadota > Alphaproteobacteria > Paracaedibacterales > Paracaedibacteraceae > Paracaedibacter > Paracaedibacter thessalonicensis. The sequence continues at coordinate 31,819 of NZ_AEWF01000001.1, read as the reverse complement.
AGCAATAAAAGAATACCTACCCCATTCTGATGCTGAATTAGCACTATCTAGGAAGATGGCGCCCACGTGGGTGTGAAAAATAGCAAAGAGGGCCACTGGGTCTTGATAAGGTATTTCTTGCACCAATGGCTGCATGGCTTTTCCTACGAAGCCATGCGGATAGCATCGACAACTTTCATCGCGTGCACTGTCTCTGCCACATCATGGACCCGAACAATTTGCGCCCCTTTCATAACCCCGATGGTAGCAGCAGCTATACTGCCAGCCATACGCTTTTCCACAGGATCACCGGTAGCATAACCGATAAATGATTTCCGCGACACCCCAAGTAAGACCGGATAACCTAGGCTACGAATGCGGTCAAGCTGAGAAATGAGCAGCAAGTTCTGTTCAGGGGTTTTTGCAAAGCCAATCCCTGGATCCAAAATAATATGGTGACGCGTTAGCCCATGGCTAATAGCATGTATGGCCATCCGATCCAAATCGCTCGCGACTTCAACATCAATTGAACGCCCGCTCCTATTCAATGGATCAAGAGCGTCAAACTGACAGACCGATTCCGCGGCTTGCGAATGCATAATAATAACCGGTACATTGGCCTCTAAGGCGACACTAACCATCGCTGGATCCATCAATAAACCACTCACGTCATTAATTATTGCAGCCCCAGCAGCAATAGCGGCACGTGCCACCTCAGCTTTTGTGGTATCAATCGAAATGAGGATATCGGGAAATTTTTGATGGATCGCCGCCACGGCCGGAACAACTCTTGACAATTCTTCCTCTAATGCCACCGCAACTGCCCCCGGGCGTGTGCTCTCACCACCGATATCGAGAATATCAGCTCCTTGGCCAATAAAGGTTTCTGCCTGCGCCACTGCCCTCTCGATGACATCCGCATGCTGCATTAGGCCATCACCAGAAAAGGAGTCGGGAGTGATATTGATGATTCCCATAACCCGGGTTGGGCCCGACAGGAGAGAAAGGCTAAATGATTCTAAGTTTTCTATTTTGGCCACTTTACGTCTTCTATGATTTTTGTTTAATCTAAGTTAAAACACTTAATTAGTTTTAAAAGTTATGTCATCATTTTTAACCTTAGATCACGTTAATGTCACCAGACAAAATGTAGTTGTTAGACTAGATTTAAACATTCCTGTTAAAAATCAGCACATTAGCGACGAAACCCGTATTGTTCGATCCTTAACAACTATCAAAGAGCTCCTCGATAAAGAAGCAAAGGTGATCATTTTATCCCATTTTGGACGCCCTAAAGGGCAAGCCAGCGCCGCGCTAAGCCTTGCGCCTGTTGCCCGTATTCTCAAACAACATCTCAGCTGTCCCGTCAGCTTTGCGGATAATTGTATCGGAGAGGCTGCCGCCTTTGCCATCAGACATACCCCCTATGGGGGCGTTGTGGTGCTAGAGAATCTACGCTTTCATGACGGTGAAGAAGAGAACAGCCCGGCCTTTGCGGAACACCTCGCCCGTCTGGGTGATTTATTTGTTAATGATGCTTTTTCTTGCTCTCATCGTGCCCATGCTTCAGTGGTTGGAATTGGCGATTACTTACCCGTCATTGCCGGCCGCGCTATGGAAGCTGAGCTGAGAGCGTTAGAATCGATTCTTACAACGCCTAAGCGTCCGGTAATGGCGATTGCCGGTGGATCCAAGGTGTCGACAAAGTTAGAATTATTAACAAATTTAATTTCAAAAGTTGACTATTTAGTTTTGGGTGGCGGAATGGCGAATACATTCCTTCTGGCCCAAGGTCAAGATATCGGCGAGTCGTTAGCGGAGCCCGATCTCGTTCCCCAGGCCCAAGCAATTATCAATAAAGCTAAAACCAACAATTGCACCCTTATTTTGCCAGAAGATTACGTTTGTCCTGAAGAGTCTTTTAAAATTATGGACATTGGCCCTCGCACCGTCACAAGAATTCAAGCGGCCATTGATGACTGTAAAACCATCGTCTGGAACGGACCTGTAGGGGTATTTGAAGTGCCTCCTTTTGATAAAGGATCTGTGGCACTAGCGCAGTATATAGCGACTAAGACGCAAACCAACGGATTGATTAGCGTTGCCGGCGGTGGTGATACTTTAGCCTGCTTAAACAAAGCCGGCGTCGGTGCTCAATTTACCTATACGTCGACGGCGGGTGGCGCTTTCCTAGAATGGTTAGAAGGTAAAACTCTAGCTGGCATCAGCATGCTGTTATCGGGAGGCAAAAGGTCATAATCTGTAGGAAAATCGCGAGTAGTCTTAATTAATCCCGCCAGTATGGCAATAATTAAGCTTAAATCCACCATGGGTTGCAGTTGAGTATTGAAATCAAGCAGCCCCCAGCTGTAGCCTCCATAAATTGCCAATGACAAGCAGGATAATATCGTCACGCTTGTCTTCAAAAATACCACTGCAGCTTTCATCCATGGTCGCATCTTAACCTTGCCTCTACTTTCTGTTGCGCACTCTAATTTTGATCGTTTGGAATTGACTTAAAGACTTAAGCTGCCAAAGATGCCCGAGAAATGCGATGGCTACACCTAATATGACCGCAAAGACTGTGTGGAGTATAATGGAGTAACTTCCCCCACCCTCATTGCCTATTGAGGGGAACAGAGCAAACAGCCCGACAATAATGATGAAAGCACCCATTCCTGAGACTAAAATAGGCAACGCGGCCTTGCGGAACCTTCTAAAGGGATTTCCCCATTGTGATTTAAAAAATTTCCTAGATTTACTGGGATCAATATAAAGCATCACAAAAATGTTTTATGTTTCCTATAGTTCTAGAATCTCAAATAAAGGTTAAAGAAGGTTTAAGGTAAAAACTAAAACTAGTCAGGGGGGATTAAGATGCACAATAAGAAGCCCCTGTCACCAACATAAATAAGCAGCTTTTTCAAGCTGACTAATAAACTATTAATAACTGGGATTATCTGGGACGATATCTACGTGCCGATGACAGTTGATTGTCCAGCAAAATCGACGCTAATGGTTCCCCCAAAAGCGCACGTTAAGATACATGTTGTGTCCACAGCAGGCATATTACGAACTAAGATGGCCGGTTTACCAGGCGCCCAGGGTCCCGTTATGGCGGGCGCACAAGAAGCGGGCGCCCCCGCATTAGCGATCACTGCGGGATTGCCGAGACTGCTACACATATTAAAACCAGGCACATTGGCAGGCGTAAAATCCATAATATTGGCCATCGGATTACCGCAGCCCGTCACTGCCGGGGGTGCGACAATTAAGTTACATGGCGACTGGCCATAATTACACCTTAATACCGCACTATTAACAAGCAGCTGAGTCATCTTATTTCATCCATCATTCTACCTATCTTATTTAAAGATTACTGCTTTTAAGCCTTGAAATACAAGGGTAACCTCACTCGATAGAATAAGGAAGACAATTAAAGAAGATCTGCTGAAGATTAGAAGAAGGTGTACAAATTGTACTTTCTTCTCCCTAGAGATAAGCTAGTTTTTATGATTAAATTGGACCAGTATAAGTTAAAAGATGCTTTCTCGCTGAGCTCTAAAGGAAATTAATTAATGGATAAGATTAAGGCCCCGGTTCTCAAGAATACTTTATTATTCTGGAAAGATGAATGGAAAAATTTATTGGTTCTCTGCGGCAAGCTCTTTGCCCTGATCTTCCTGCTTGATTTACCGAAATATTGGTTATTTCTAAACCTTTTTCAGGCCCCACCTCATGCTTTTCCAGAGCCTTTAGCACTTTTAGGTATGAATATAATAGAATTCATACGAATTATTTTACCAATCCTTCTTATGGCGAGGGCTGATACCTGTTTAATGCGGCATATTATTTTAAAAGAAGAGCTGAACACGAATTTATGGCAAGGATTTTCTCCTCCAGGGGTAGGAAAAATTATTAAGCTCAACATTCTCCGCTACTCACTTATTATAGCCTTGCCGTTGCTACTGTCCCTAATAATGACCTGCCTTCAACTTAAAGGTATAGTCCCTCTTTCAGCTGGAAAACAAATTGGGATTATTATGGCGAGGCCTTCCATTTTCTGGGTAGGCACAATACTTGTGATTATCGCTTTATATGCCTTCATAAGGTTATCCTATCTATTACCAGTATTAGCGGCCGACAAGCGTAAAGATGCGTATACAGAGTATTGGCGCTTAACCCAAGGTCATACAAAGTCAATTGTTTACTTATGGATTTTTGCTGCCTTAATAACAGTAGTCTTCTCCATAATAAGCTTCTTACTATGTTACAGTTCTGCAGCAATAGAATCTTTGCTTCCTAATAATTTGGTAGAAAGCAGTAATTCGATAGCTAATTACTCTAATGGCTTACAGTTGAGCGTAAGTTTTATGATAAGAATTATCATTATTGAGATAGGCCAGACTCTTGGTTTCAGCTTGAGCTATATCTTTCTCACAAGCGCGCTAGCATTCCTTTATAAGTTTAAGGAGGAAAAGCAAGCCTTATGAGAGTGTTTCCTTAAAGAGTGTTTTTTCACAATTAGTAAGAATTCATCAATACAGGCTATTATCTGAGAGGATTGAAGAGATAATTCCTTGAATAAGGGAGCGAGCCTCCCCTAATCGAAACATAAGCCTCAGAGCACTAAAATTGAGACACCTTGTCTTTAAAGGCTAAAAAAAACAGGTCGATATATGGCTTAATCTTAAGCAAGGGGCTGACAATCATAATGTTTTATAATGCTGGGTTATCTCTACGCCGTAGGCCCCTTCTCCGCTCATCCATTGAAAGCATAAACGGTAAACATCATTGATTCGCAAACTTAACTGTCCTTTACGCTCCCCTTTTAAGATTTCTAATTTGGTACCTGGTGTTAAAAGATATTTCAACTGATAGGTACTCTTGGCTTCATTCAGAGCTTGTAACATTTGGTGGACCGAGAAGGGCACCTCTCCACAGTCTCTGGTTAGCCAGACTTGCTTCGCCAATTTGCCTGAAAAAGATTTTATCGTTTTTAAAGCGGGAATTTGAGGGGCCCTGGTTGGCTGTAAGGGAGCTTGACTGCCTTTTAAATACTCTAAAGTTTTCAAATATTGCTGCTGCAGCTCAAAGCGTGCTTTTCTACGCTCTTCCTGTCTTAATAGCTTCTGCTGCTCCCATTCTGCTTTTTGATGCTCGACAATTTCTCTGATCTCTCTATCATTTATTCTTGCATCATTTTGAGATATAGTGGTCAGCCCCGGTAATTCCACCCCCTCTAAGCCTATGGTCTTTTTTCTCTTAATTTTGAAGTGCGAAGAAACAATCAAAGCTTCAGCTTGAAATCTAATTCTTAGTAATTTCAGCTCTCCTAACCTGACTCTAAGCAAAGCCATCTTAGTGCGGTAATCTTGCTGATCCTTAAGATTCTGTAAGCTTTGATATAATTCATGAGCCTCGTTAAAATAGGCATCAACTTTCTTAAATTTATCTTCAAGGTTATGTAGATTAATTAAGGATAGCTTATCCCAAAGCTTTTGGTATTCTTGCTCTAAGCCAGTAAAAATATTTTTTGCTTCCGCATATAGAAGATCAGCAAATGGAGCGAGATATCTTTGTTTCAGCGTTTGCAAATACTTCTCTTTCTTATTTGCCTTTATCCTGGCTTTAACATAGGCAAGCTCTTGCGCCAAAGTACTATTATTATCAGATGCCAACAGCTGCGAGATACTCTTATCATGCTTATCATTTATACGCGAAGTATTTAGGAGCAATTCAACTATTAAGATGTTATCTTCTTCGTTAAGAATATTCTGACCTTTCCAATGAGCCTCAGCTTTACAAAACTCCTCAAAGTATTTTAAGGAGGTTAGCCACTTACCCACTTTCGCGTCAGCAAGGGCAAGGTATATATTAAAAACTCCGTTTGCTTTATAAATGTTGGAATCTGCTTCCCTCAATACCTTGTTTGCAACATCTCTTGATAAATCATGCTTGCCTAACCTCCAATAGCAATGTGCCATAATTCTTAAAGCTTCATAATAAGTAATGGGGCTAGGCAAGTCGACTATCCTTTCGTCACTCATCACTAATCGAAGAAATTCAGAAATATAGTACAAAGCCTCATTATATCTCATCTTTTTAAAATTATAAGTCGCCAAATTTAAGACATCATTGATATACCAGAAGGGATGAGCGCGTCTTACCCGGGCCAAAGTTTTATAAAGCTCTGCTGCATAATCCCTCTGATTAGCTCTGTCTTCGGCTTCTATAAGAGACGGATTAACAATCTCAACTTCTAATATTTCTTTTATTGTTTTCTGAACTGAGTTAAACAGAGTATTTGAAATCACCATAAAAGTAAAGTTAGCATCTAGATCTCGCTCCCTTAGATGAAAAGATTTTTTTAGTTGGCGTACCGCTTTCTTGTAAAAATCGCGTGCCTGAATGTAATGCCTTGAAGCAACATATTCCTCAGCTTGATCAATGTAGTAACAATGCATAAGCGAAAGTCTTACATAAAGATTATCCGTGAGATGATAAACAATATCTTTATAGACTCCCTCTCTTGGAAGGTTCTCGGTAGGAAAAGAGAATGAGAAGTCTAATGCTATGCCTTTATAGGCTTTGATAATATCTAGACTGACATTATGGAGATAATCAAGCTTATCAATATTAAAGGTGAAATTTAAAATATTATTTTTGAATTTATCAATAACTTGAGGGGGTATTATAGAATGTAATAATTGCTGTTCTAAGCTATTTCTTAAAGCTTGATCCTGCTCTATAGCTTCTTGCTTCATATTCGTATCCATAATTTCTCTGACTTGGTCTATGGTAAGCCGTGTTGCTCCATAAGCGGAGTGGCTGGATGCTAGTATATACAAACAAAGAGGTATTATGGTTTTCTTGTTCATTTTTGTTTCCTTACTTGGACTTTATTAGTTTTCTATTTATTCTTTCCAGCCTTAGGATTAAAGCAGCTTTCAATTTTAGTCAACTCACTGAGAAGATTATCAATCTATCACTATCGACTGGCACCTGTCATAATAAATGCCATCAATGCAAAGATAATCTAGAGGTTAGATCGCTAATTTCCCCTCATTTCACTGCTCCGCTTATATCAATTAACTGGCAGCCATAAGAGAGATTCTATAAATGATAAAAGACAACAACACCAAAATAGTATTTATAGGCCTGATTACAAGGCATTATGATCTGATCCAAGAAATAGAGAGGAAATGAAAAGGTATATAATACTAAAATGCTCTGTTTTACTTTTTCACGAAAGACAGAGCATTTTGTAGACGATTAATAAGCCGAAAATGTCACTTTATTGCAGGTCAACAGAGGAGACCACGGTCATGGTATCTCTTTCTTTGAATTCGTGCGGCTGCAGTGGCGCTGTTAAGGCTATCTTCAAAACTTCATCAGCGGTTCGAGCAGGAATAATTTCTATTCCCGCCTTTACGTTTTGAGGAATATCATCCAAGTCTTTTTCATTATCGATAGGAATGATCACTTTTTTGATTCCACCTCGATGAGCTGCGAGCATTTTCTCTTTCAGGCCACCAATTTGTAAGACGCGGCCTCTTAAAGTGATTTCTCCTGTCATGGCCACCTCTTTACTGACGGGGATGCCAGTGAGAGCTGAAACAATGGAAGTACACATTGCCACGCCCGCTGAGGGACCATCTTTGGGAATAGCCCCTTCCGGTACGTGAATATGGATATCTCTTTTTTCAAAGATCTCAGGCGCGATGCCAAATCGTGCGGCTTGAGAGCGAATATAACTCACAGCAGCTTGGATGGATTCTTGCATCACATCACCAAGCTTACCGGTAATCATTGTCTTTCCTTTGCCCGGCACGACGACCGCTTCTATGGTTAGCAAATCGCCACCTACTTCTGTCCAGGCAAGGCCCGTGGTCGCGCCTACGGAGTCTTCTTCTTCCGCTTGACCATAATGGAATTTTGCTGGGCCAGCATACTTGCTCAAATTCTCGGCAGTGATATGGACGACCTTGACTTGATCAACCAGGATTTCCTTGATTGCCTTACGGGCAAGATTAGCCACTTCCCGCTCTAGGTTACGTACTCCCGATTCACGGGTATAGCGCCTAACCAAGCTACGCAGAACTTCCTCATCAATAACAAGCTCATTGTCCCGTAGCCCATGAACTTCTCGCTCTTTAGGAATGAGGTGTTGCTTTGCAATTTCTATCTTTTCATCTTCGGTATAACCGGGTAGACGAATAATTTCCATACGATCCAAAAGCGGCTGTGACATTTTTAATGTATTGGCCGTGGTCACAAACATCACATCTGAAAGATCATAATCCACTTCCAGATAATGATCATTAAAAGTGCTGTTTTGCTCAGGATCCAGAACTTCTAATAAGGCTGAGGCTGGATCACCGCGCCAATCAGATCCCATCTTGTCTATTTCATCCAAAAGAAAGAGGGGGTTACTGGTTCTAGCTTTGCGCATTCCCTGAATGACTTTACCAGGCATCGACCCAATATAAGTGCGACGATGGCCGCGAATTTCTGCCTCATCGCGGACACCGCCTAAAGCGACCCGCACAAAATGACGGCCCGTAGCCTGTGCAATCGACTTTCCAAGAGAAGTTTTACCAACACCGGGTGGGCCGACAAGACACAATATTTGACCGCGAACCTTACCGACACGAGCCTGAACGGCTAAGTATTCCAGAATGCGTTCTTTTACCTTATCAAGGCCAAAATGATCTCGATCCAAGATTTGCCGGGCCTCAATCAAATCCTTTTTAACGCGGCTGCGATTTTGCCATGGAATGTTCAGCATCCAATCGAGATAATTACGCACGACAGTAGCCTCAGCCGACATCGGATTCATAGACCGCAGCTTTTTTAGCTCTGCCGAACACTTCTCTCGCGCCTCTTTGCTGAGCTTAAGTTTGCGGATCTTAGTCTCAAATTCAGAAAGTTCATCTTTACCTTCTTCATTTTCCCCTAATTCCTTCTGAATAGCTTTCATTTGCTCATTCAGATAATAATCCCGCTGGGTTTTCTCCATCTGTTTCTTAACGCGATTGCGAATGCGCTTTTCCACTTGCATTACACTAATCTCGCCTTCGACCATGGCTAAAAGCTCTTCTAAGCGATCACCGACCCCGCCCATTTCTAAAAGCTTCTGCTTCTCAGAGATTTTTAAGGATAAATACGACGCAATAGTATCAGCTAGCTTAGCTGGGTCTTCGATCTGATTTATTGTCACCAGAACATCGGGTGGGATTTTGCGATTTAGCTTAATATATTGCTCAAACTGGGAAATCAGGCTACGGGTAATAGCTTCAACTTCCTCTTCCGAGCGATCATCTGAAAATTCTAAAGTTTCAGCATAAGCTTCAAAGTATTCCGGTTGATCCGTATACTGAATAATGCGGACCCGCCGCACGCCTTCAACTAAAACCTTAACTGTGCCGTCAGGCAATTTTAGTAACTGTAAAACAGTTCCTACTGTACCGATTGTATAAAGATCTGTCGTTGAAGGATCATCTAATGCGGGATTCTTCTGGGTTACCAGCAGAATTTGCTTATCTTGCCCACGCATAACATCTTCTAACGCACGGACAGATTTTTCACGCCCGACAAATAGAGGCACAATCATATGAGGAAAAACAACAATATCTCTCAAAGGAAGTACAGGATATTTCGTACCTTTCGTCATTCCCAGCATTCATTTACCTTCTAATATTTTTTAGTTATCTGACCCTGTCTTATCTGCCCGCTTTGGGGCAAGCATTTTTAAGGGTAATGCCCGACCGTCCACAACTTCTTTATTGATAACCACTTCTGCTACATCTTCATAGCTTGGTAGCTCAAACATTGTATCCAGGAGTATTCCCTCGAGAATTGACCTTAATCCACGTGCCCCTGTTTTACGGGCAATCGCCTTTTCAGCAACTGCTAACAGTGCATCATCAGTAAACGAGAGTTTGACCTCTTCCATATCAAATAGTCGCTGATATTGCTTAACAAGAGCATTCTTTGGCTTGGTTAATATTTCTACTAATACTTCAGCGCTGAGATCCGTCAACGTGGCAATAACGGGTAAGCGACCAATAAATTCGGGGATTAAACCAAACTTTAGAAGATCTTCTGGCTCTAAATCCTTAAGAATTTCTCCTGAAGTACGATCATCGGGGCCGCGAACATCGGCTCCAAACCCAATAGCCACCCCTTTACCCCGGCTAGCAATAATGCGCTCAATCCCCGCAAAAGCACCGCCACAGATGAACAAAATATTCGTGGTATCAACTTGCAGAAATTCTTGCTGAGGATGCTTTCTTCCGCCTTGAGGCGGCACTGAGGCAATCGTACCTTCCATAATCTTGAGTAAGGCTTGTTGCACGCCTTCACCTGATACATCGCGAGTAATGGATGGATTATCCGATTTACGAGAAATCTTGTCAACCTCATCAATGTAAACGATGCCGCGTTGGGCGCGATCGACATTATAATCTGCTGCCTGCAAAAGGCGTAGAATTATATTTTCAACATCTTCACCCACATAACCTGCTTCTGTTAAGGTCGTGGCATCTGCCATCGTAAAAGGAACATCAATAATACGCGCTAAAGTTTGCGCCAGCAAGGTCTTACCGCTTCCGGTCGGCCCCACTAATAAGATGTTCGATTTAGCTATTTCAATCTCAGCATTTTTGCCAGTGTTATTAAGGCGCTTATAATGGTTATGAACGGCTACGGATAAGACTTTCTTTGCCTGCTCTTGCCCGATCACATATTCATCCAAAACTTTACAAATTTCCATGGGTGATGGAACACCCTCTGCGTCCCGAGAAAACGTTGAGCGACTTTCCTCACGAATTATATCGGTACACAATTCTACGCATTCATCACAAATGAAAACAGTTGGTCCCGCAATGAGTTTACGTACCTCGTGCTGACTTTTACCGCAGAAAGAACAATACAGTGTATTTTTTACATCTGTTCCACCGGATTTACTCATGCTTGACTCCCAAAAATCTCTTGTACTCACTTACCTTTTAAAGAAAGAATCGTGACCACAAGTGCCCCTTTCAATTACCAGTATGTACTTAAAAACCTAAACAAACAGTTAAACTTAAAAACTTAACTGTTCTAATTAGGAAGAATATGAAGCTTTACTGTGCCAGAAAAACGTGAGTTTTCCAAGCCTTTTCAGCCACCCAGTTCGATATTATGTCCATACCTCTATGTTTACCAGTTTTAATTATTAGCTATTTTTTTTAATTCTTGGTAAATTTTTTCTCTTTTAGTTTCCTACATAATTGATCTTTATGAATTTGTCCATCTTTAAGCGAAGATTTTTATATCTCCCAACTCTTAGGTGATCTCGAAATAAAGCTTCAGCATTGCAGATTTTCTTTATAATTTTCTCAAAAAGATATCAAATTTAAAATTTATTTTTACCGTCCTGAGTTAAATTATCGCCACTACAAATCTAATGAGTCAGCTCTTCTAGATGCAGCTATTCACTTTCCTCGTTAGAGCTGCTGGAACTCTCTGTATCCGAGAAGTCAGTTTCACTGTCAGAACTGCCCGTATCGGAGGCGTGCGTGTCAATGTCCACCCTATCTGCAGGAGCTCCCCAGACAACTCTGTCGGTAAAATTAAAAAATCTCTTCACACCTTTATAACTTTTAACGGCAAATAGGGGAGTCAGCTGGATAGGCGGCAGAATAAATCCTTTCGCGGCATCTATAGCTGGGTGAGAGTAATGCCCGTCGAACAAACCGCCTTCTCCCCAATAATAGTACAGAGTCGCAACGGCAGGTGCACACGCTACCCCAACTATAGCCCCAGCGCTTGCCCCCGCTATGGCAGCAGGAACACCGAAAGCAGTAGTTAAAGCTTTTGTTTTTATTTTCCTAAGACGAGAAAGACCGAATTTTCTTCTTATGCGTGCTGGGGAATCTTCTGCTTGGTCCTCGGCGCTATAAGCCGACACCTGACTGGTCACAAACTGCAATCCTATATACCCCGGACGGAGATCCTCCCCTAGCGCTACCTTAGGATGTTGAGCTATCGGCGTATATTCCATGGCGCTGACAATCCCTCCCAGGGAAAGACAAGCGACAACTACTTTTTGACAAATTGTTAGCACTGATTCCTACTACTATTAGCGGTTTATTGTTATTATTACTCTCAGAAACGCTCATCATATTTACGCAAAACTTACCATGATGCCACTATAATTTGCGTTTCACTCTTTAACTTGCCTAATGATTAGCTCTACTGTTAGAAATCACCCTACAGGGTGCTTAAGGGATCCACTAATCCATCCTCTTCGTCTTATTGTGAATATCCGTTGACCCTTTCTGGCGGTTCACGGTACTCTAAGGCATAAAAATGAGGAGGACACTTGTGCAAACAGCCATACACCATCATGACCCCATCCCTTATCAGCATTTAGCTAATGCCATCCGCTTTTTAAGTGCTGACGCTGTGGAAGCCGCAAAATCGGGCCACCCAGGTATGCCGTTAGGAATGGCTGACGTTGCCACCATTCTCTTTCAGGACTTTTTAAAATATGACCCGTCGGCCCCTACTTGGTTAAACCGTGATCGATTTGTTTTAAGCGCTGGCCATGGGTCAATGTTATTATATGCCCTTCTCTATCTCACCGGCTATGAAGATATTACCCTTGAAGATTTGAAAAGCTTTCGTCAACTGAATGCCAAGACGGCTGGACATCCCGAATACGGATATGCAGCCGGTATTGAGACCACCACAGGCCCTTTAGGTCAAGGCATTAGTACTGCTGTTGGGATGGCCTTGGCAGAGCGGATGATGAACGCCCACTATCCGGAGCTTATTAATCACAAGACCTATGTCATTGCCAGCGATGGTGATCTGATGGAAGGAATTAGCCAGGAAGCTATTTCATTAGCGGGGCATTGGGGCCTTAAAAATCTTATTGTCCTGTATGATGATAACTCTATTTCCATTGATGGCGAGACCGACTTAGCTTTCACAGATAACACGCAAGCGCGCTTTGAGGCCTGCCATTGGCAAGTTCTCAGCATTGATGGCCATGATTTTAACGCCATTTCCCAGGCCCTGACCCAAGCCCAACAGGCTGATCGCCCCGTTCTAATTCGCTGTAAGACACGGATTGCGCAAGGGGCGCCAACCAAGGCAGGCACCTCCGCTAGCCATGGCTCGCCTTTGGGCTTAGAAGAAATAAAACAAATGCGCCAAGAGTTACAGTGGGATCTCCCCCCCTTTGAAGTGCCCCCTCCCGTCTTGCAAAGGTGGCGCCAAGCGGGGGAGAAACATCGGACAAATCGCAATAATTGGGAAACCTCCTTTCAGCACCACCCCCAGTCGCAAGAACTCTTACGCCGCCTTCAACGGCAGTTACCGTCTACAGTTCAGGAAGCAATCAGCTCGCTGATACAATCTTATGTGGAGGGTCTACCGTCTAAAGCCACCCGCCAGTTTTCTCAAGAGGTTTTAGAAAAGATTGCGGGTTTAATGCCAGAATTGATTGGCGGCTCAGCCGACTTAACCGGGTCGAATAACACTAAAGCTAAGTGTCAACAAGCCATTGACCGCAACAACTTTGCAGGCCACTACATTCATTACGGTGTGCGAGAACATGGCATGGCTGCCGTGATGAACGGACTGGCCTTATATGGAGGTCTGCGCCCCTATGCGGGAACTTTCCTCATCTTTAGTGACTATTTGCGCCCTGCTCTACGTTTATCGGCTTTGATGCATCAGCCGGTCATTTATGTCTTAACCCATGACTCGATTGGGTTGGGCGAAGATGGACCGACCCATCAACCCATCGAACACTTAGCCTCGCTGCGCGCCATTCCGAATGTCCAGGTATTTCGACCTGCCGATGGCGTGGAGACAGCTGAATGCTGGCAATTGGCGCTCCAGAGCACCGACTGCCCAAGTGTATTAGCGCTGACCCGTCAAAATGTTCGCCCGATTCGTCTAAAGAGTCTATCCGAGAATCAATCCGCTTATGGCGGATATATTGCCTGGCAGGCCTGTGAACAGCGCGATCTAACTCTGATTGCGACAGGTTCCGAAGTGGGCTTAGCCCTCACAGTTGCCGAAGTACTGCTAGAACAGCATGGCTTAAAGGCCACAGTGGTGTCGATGCCGTGCACTCAGCTATTTGATGCCCAAGCCAAAGAGTATCGCGAGCAGACCCTAGGAACTGCACCTCGGTTTGCCATTGAAGCGGCTTCTCCCTTTGGCTGGGAGCGATACGTTAGCAAATCTGAGCATATTTTTGGCATTGCCACCTTTGGCGCCTCAGCCCCTTATCAACAGCTGTACGATAAATTCGGCTTGACTGTCGAGCATATTGTACCCAAGATTTTAAATCTGCTTAATAATTAAAGGAGACAAAATTAATGACAATTCGTGTTGCAATAAATGGATTCGGCCGCATTGGCCGCATGATCCTGCGGGCCTTAGCCGAGAATAAAAGGTCCGAGTTTCAAGTGGTCGCCATTAATGACTTAGGATCTTTAGAGGCTAATGCTCACCTGTTTAAGTATGATTCCATCCATGGCCGTTTTCCAGGAACAGTGAACACGACAGTGGATACAATGGATGTAGGCTTAGGACCCATCAAAATTATCGCTGAAGCTAATCCGGCCAATCTGCCATGGAAAGAGTTAGGCATAGATATCGTTTTAGAGTGCAGTGGCCGCTTTACCGATAAAGATAAAGCAGCGCAGCACTTAGCAGCAGGCGCTAAAAAGGTAATCGTCTCTGCTCCGTCAAAGGGGGCGGACGCCACCATTGTGATGGGCGTCAATCATGAAACTCTAACAAAAGACCACCAAGTTATTTCTTGCGGTTCATGCACCACCAACTGTCTTGCGCCTGTGGCCAAAGTCTTAAATGATGAAATCGGTATTGAGATGGGCTACATGACCACCATCCATGCTTATACCGGCGATCAACGCTTGGTCGACACTCTGCATAGTGATATGCACCGTGCTCGTGCTGCTGCTATGTCCATGATCCCCTCCACCACAGGGGCCGCTAAAGCTTTAGGACTGGTTCTGCCTGAGCTCCAAGGTAAGCTGGATGGCTGTGCGGTCCGAGTCCCGACAGCTAACGTTTCCATGATTGACCTAACGTTCGTCGCTCGCCAAGCAACGACAGCGCAGCAGATCAATGATGTAATGGTGAAGGCTGCTGCAGGGGCTATGGGCAAAATCTTAGCCATTAATTCGGAACCTTTAGTCTCCATTGACTTTAACCATAGCCCTTATAGCTCTAACTTTGACACCACTCAAACTCAAGTGGTCGGTGACAAATTCTGTCGTGTGGTCTCTTGGTACGATAATGAGTGGGGATTCTCTAACCGCATGGGTGACTTAACCGCGCTTGTGGCCCGGTCTCTGTAATTCCCTCACCGCTTAAATATATAGGCTGAGCTCAGTATGGCTCAGCCTTTTCTCTGTTTAAGAGAAATAATGCATAAGCCCGGAGTCTAATTCGCAAGAGGAACTAATCGGCGGCAAAAATTGCTATTAGGGGCGTTTAATCTTATCTCAACCGCTCAGATTTATTTAATCCCCCCACGATCCTGCCAGATTTTCAGCAAGTAATTTAGTGGCCTTAATAAGTTCTTCTGGGGAAGGAAATTTTGCTCCTTCCAGGTCTTGTTCTTCTTTATTAGGGATATCCACACTTATCACTCCCCAAATCTCACATGCCCAATTATAATCGTCGTGGATGGCTGCTTGGATACCCGCTTCTGCTGCTTCCTCATACTTACCTAAACGCCATAGGGTATCTGCATATTTTCCATACAGAAACCACTCACCATTTTTAATACGGTTAAGCAACACTTCCGCGTCTTTTTGCCAATCTATTTCTCTGCCACTTATCGAAAGCGTACAATCTGCTTTTTTCGGTTGCTGAAAAGTCTGATAGTTTGTAGGGAACATTTCACCTTCTTTAGCACCGTTTAATGGAACGGCATTTACCTTTTCCATTGCTATAGAAGTCGAAAGAACAAGCATCAAGCTGAACAGAGATAATCTTTTTGTATTCTTCATTTTTTTCCTCCTTTGAGGATTCAAGAGTTGTCTTTTCATTCCTAACTATCATAAAGATCTCTGTTGGATATTTTATAATGCCATGCAGCTCAATTATGAAGCACTGCTAGAATGTCTTGCGGCTACCCTGCTTATCTCTCAAAGAAGATATTAGCCATATTCCTAGCACCGTAGCGAATGTTTCTGTATTTTCTCTAATTTAAGATGGACTTTTTTGTTAGTTGGACAGAAAATGCACCTGAATTTCACGATTTATCAGCATAAAGAGAAGGGATAATAATTAAGATACCCGGAGATCACTTAAGGTTGCTTCTAGCAGTTTCAGGACTGAGAGATTTTGAACGTTCTAACAAAGAAATTCTTACCTAGCCAGCCTCGCAGGCACCTGAAGGAGTTGAAGCCCCTTAGAAATCTCCTCAAATCCTACAATAATAGGCAAGAGTAAAAGGTAGCAAAAAGAAAAGCTTTGGAGGAAAAAATGAGGAATAATTTAATTTTAGCAGCTTTAGGCTTAATAAGTTTGTTCAACACTTCACAAGCAGCGGAAATAGACATAAATGGGCAAGATTATAAAAAAGCACATCCTCTCCTGGTAACCATCTTTTGAATATAGATAACCTTTCTATAACTGAGAAAGAAGACCATGTCTCTAAACCAAATATAGAAAACTTGGTTACAAAGGCTCCCCCCGAGCTCAATATTCTTTCACAAGAAATCATTAAACAATATACGCCCGCAGAAATTACCCCAATATTTAATGACGGGTGGGGAAATCGTTACCACAAGAATTTTGAGCAAGCTGCTGCTCTTTACAGAATTGCCGCTATCGCGGACAATTGTGAAGCTTAAAGCCAGTATGCAGAAATGCTTTATCAAGGTTTAGGTGTGAAGGAAGATGCAAGACAATCATTCTCTTGGGCCTACAAAGCGGCAAAACAAGGAGATATAGATATGGCTTTCTCTTTATATAGCTCCCTACAAGATAATACCCCTGCGCAGAGATTTAATCTGACAGAGGGTGAAGAGGCAGACTATAAACCAGAATAAAGGGCCTTTACGAGAAATTAAGAGATAGCATGGAGAATAGCCTGTAAGGAAAATATGATTATATCCAAAATCTGATAGCTTTTTTAGGCAGATCAATTGTCCTTCAGGCTACATTTCTTGAGAAGTAGCTTATTCTCGATTACCTAGAAGGCGCGTCCTACTAAATCCTTTTTTCATGCCTGACATCTATTTTTAGGCTAATCCTGGCTTTTAACATCTTGAGAACCTTAAAATAATGACGTTTTATTCTAAAAAGACACAATTTTCTTTCGGGAAAGAAAAGATAAGAATTACTCCCCTCTCTCTATTTTTCTGGCTTATATTATAGTGAATGGATCGATTCACAACCCGGGTACAGCGATAATGAGCGAGGAAAATATACACTTAACAGATGTGAGGGTGGAAGAAGAGCATCCCGAAGCTATCAAAGAAATCATCCTAAAAGGATTAAGAGAGTATAATTATGCTTTCCTCGGCTACTACGAACCCAAAAGATTTGCTATTTATATAAAGAATAACGCTGCTGACATCATCGCGGGCGTTTACGGATTTAGTGTCGCTTTTCATAAAGTCTTACGCATGGAATTTGTGTGGGTTCATACAGATTATAGGAAACAGGGCCTGGGTACCACCTTACTTCATCATATTGATAACTATGCCCGGTCTAAAGGGTGCAGTATTATCCAAGTCACCACACTTGAATTCCAAGCTAAAGAATTTTATAAGAAGAACGGTTATCAAGAAGTTGGTTCCATACCGCAATGGTTCTATGGGACAACCGAGATCTTTTTGCAGAAAAAGTTAGCCAGTTAAAGAGAGATTAAGAGGGGTAGCCTCTCTACATCGCTCTCATCTTCCCAGCTGACTTGAATGGATAGCCATTCATCACGGTGCCCGGTGCTGATCTAAGGGCTTCTACCCTCTACTTACTGAGCAATGGGGTGGGGAATCTCCGACACTATCTTTCTATTCCTTAAATCGAGCACATATTTAGTGTTGGTCCCATAGAGATGATTGGTATCAATTGTTAAAGTTAAACCATCTTTTGACCATTCTATGGAATGCACGTCTCGAGCCCAGCGCTTATCCTGCCAAAAGCGGCGATCAAGAGCCCAGGGGGATTCTTCTTTCATACCGTCTCGGTCACTTAAATTAAGGATGCCGATGCTGGTGCCACACGTATCATCATTAAAAATATAGACACCGTATTTTTCTGTGGGACCCACAATTAGCCCCGGCCGACAAACCTTAGGAAAGACATCTATTTTTAAAGGATCATGACGTACCCGGCGATGACGATGCTTTTTGTGGGGACTTGATTGGTGAACTGGGGGACGACGCGATTCACTGACAAAGCTGTTGCCAGTTCTTCCCGCTACTTCAACGAATCGCAGTGAAGAATGGGCCTGGCCTACCATTAAATTTTGCGACAACTTCAGCATCATAAGAACTATTACCATATTGACCACATCCCCATTACCGTTAACAACGAACACATTTAAATTTAGCAAAGGTTATAATTAAGCATTTTATTCACCCTAATGGAGGCTGTTCTCAACTTACACGCAAAAAAAAATCAATTCTAACCATTGTAATTCATTTGTAAATATTGCTATCATTTCATTTATTGCAGTTCTCTCTTACTCCCCCAAAACTCTTTCCATCTGCGCCATTTCTCATGATTAGGTACTTCTCAGTCTTGCGGATAAGCTTTTAAAACTCTTGCCCCTCCTCCGTCAACCTACAGTAAACCCTTGCGCAACTCTTAAATCTTCCCCCTCCCTTGCTAGCTTTGTGCCATTACTTATAGTTAAAAGTAAAAAAGGCAATCTATCCTATTGACAAAAGATTTCTTAATAACCATCTCAATTCTAGTTTGAAGTCAAAGATAAGAAAGTTACCTTAATAATGAGAACAAATACTATAAAATTTATTTTATCGCTTATTATGGGCTCGGGCTCCTCTCTGTGCACAGCGATGGAGGCGCCTGAAAGCCCAGTCAGCAGCCAACAAGAATGGGC
This sequence comes from Candidatus Odyssella thessalonicensis L13, assembly GCF_000190415.1. Classification (GTDB taxonomy): domain Bacteria; phylum Pseudomonadota; class Alphaproteobacteria; order Paracaedibacterales; family Paracaedibacteraceae; genus Paracaedibacter; species Paracaedibacter thessalonicensis. The sequence continues at coordinate 12,723 of NZ_AEWF01000001.1, read as the reverse complement.
CCAAGAGTATAAAGTGGCAAGCTCAGCGGCTTCTTTTGCTTATGATATGAACCGCGAGAAGGAACGCTTAGGAGCTGAAGATTTTACCTCCCTACAAAACTTCGATATCATTCACAGCCGTTATGAAGACGCAGGCTCTATCCAAGCCGTTGCCCTTTATGACAAATCTGAAAATATGGCGGTCGTTAGCTTTCGCGGCACCGTTACGGCCCAAGATTGGCAAGCAAATCTGGGAATTGGCTGCTCTATTGCCCAGGCTATTCATGTAAAAGATATCAAGATTAGCGACGCGCCGGTCAGATTACCCGATTATTTTGCAGGTCTTGCTGCAAATAAACTTAAGGGTTTACTCGGTGATCAGCAGAGTATGATTGATCTTAAAAGCCTTAATATGCCTATCGGTTCTTTCCTGGATACCTTTGTCAGTTTTTCTCCCCTGAGCAGTAAATTGATGGAGACCTACATGCATACAGGCAAGCATTTTGCTGGGGCTTTAGCCACAGGAACCGCCGTAGGAGCTGGAGCGGGCACGATCATTCCTGGCGCTGGCACCTTAGCCGGAGGCTTAGTAGGCGGCGGCTTAGCGCTAGCTTATGGAACAGCAATAAGTGCTTACAATAGTGCCAAGTTGCTTTATGATGGCTACGCTTATCTGACGGACTATAAATATGAGCGCGAGACCCATCTCAAATCATTGCTCGGAATCGTTAACCTTAATACCCTTCAAAGATATACTCAGGATTCTTCAGACTTTTTATCTGCTTCCATTGAAAAAGTTCTTAGTGAGTGTAACCCTGATCAGCGTCCGACGGTCATTGTCACAGGCCACTCACTTGCGCGTTTTCTATCAGGTTATGCGTTCTTAGATTATGCTGGGGCCCAGTCAGCCACCGAAACTGGCATTCAGGTTGATGGCCTTGCCCGGTTTAGCAATATTGGGTTTAATGGCCCGGCTGGATTTCAAGGCTTACCGCATTTATCCTTTATGACCGGCCAAAAGGCTCAAGACCATATTGTTCAAGCCTTAACTTTAATAGAGACAAGCGCGAGCGAGTCCATGCAACATGTTCGCCGCCTCAATGACCTGGTAGGACATTTGGGGAATGAGTTAGATTTTGCCCAGATTCATGAGCTCCCTGACGTCGAAAACTCCCAAAATGCGGCTGCCCAAGTTCACTTTCTGGAAAACCATGGCGTTCGGGCAATTATGAGCCATATGCATAATTAAAGCTTTTGACGGCAACCTTCACTCCTAGAAGGTTGAGCAAGCCAACATAAAACAATAAAAGGCATCCTAACTTAGGGGTGCCTTCTCTCATTAATCTTACCTTTACCTCCTAAGCTTTTCTAATCTATTCACTCTGGCGTCTTTTAAGACGGAGTTTATGCCAATACTCCAATCGTTTGTGGATCTCCCGTTCGAATCCTCGCTCCACTGGCTGATACAGGTTGGCCTCTGTCATATCGTCGGGAAAAAATTTCTGTCCCGAATACGCATCTTCGTGCTCATGATCATAGAGATAGCCTTTGCCATAGCCTTCCTGTTCCATAAACTTTGTGGGTGCATTTAGAATATGCTTAGGCGGCGATTTCTCTGACGTCGCTTGGGCCAGTTTGGCGCTGGACTTAAAGGCCATATACACGGCATTGGATTTGGGAGCTGTCGCACAATAAACCACTGCATTAGCGATAGCGAGCTCCCCTTCAGGCGACCCCAATCGTTCATAAGCTTGGTGTGCTGCTAGAGCATGCATTAATGCTTGCGGATCCGCTAAGCCAATATCCTCCGAGGCAAAACGCACCAGACGCCTTGCTAAATAGAGTGGCGGCTCGCCGGCTTGCAGCATGCGCTGAAACCAGTATAAAGCGGCATCCGGATCAGAACCTCGCATGGATTTGATAAAGGCACTGATGAGGTTGTAATGGAAATCTTGATCCTTATCATACAAAGCTGCACGACGCTGTAATTGCTCTCCTAGTTCTACTGCTGTTAAATCGTGATCACTTTCAATAATGGTCTCAGTAAGATTGAGCAGGTTACGGCCATCGCCGGCTGCCATCTGAATCAGAGCAGTTCGAGCTTGGGGAGTTAACGGTAGGACTTTGCCTTCAACCTCCTCCACCCGCTTGAGCAAGACCTCAGCCGCCGCCTCCTCTAACAAGTTTAAGGTCAAAACTCGCGCCCGCGACAACAAAGCAGAATTAAGGGCAAAGGACGGGTTTTCAGTTGTGGCCCCAATCAATTTAATCAACCCGCTTTCAATAGGCCCCAGCAGCGCATCTTGTTGTCCCTTATTAAAACGGTGAATTTCATCAATAAATACCACCGTACCTGGGCGCCCCTGGGCTTGGTCGAATACTTTGCGCAATTCAGCCACACCTGAGAAGACGGCCGATAGCTGCACAAACTCTTGTCCAGTTTCAGCAGCAATAATGCGCGCTAATGTCGTTTTTCCGGTGCCCGGTGGCCCCCATAAAATCAACGAGGGCATTTTCTTTGCCTCTAGCAAGCGTGCTAAAATTCCCTGGGGGCCTGCTAAATGATCTTGTCCTACTACATCGCTCAGCCTTACGGGACGCAGCTTCTCGGCAAGCGGCATATTAGGGTTCGGCAAATTCGATAACAGGTCAGCCATGGGATTTACTCAACTATTCGCAACCATTTATGGGATCTGCTGCCATATTAGAATGATATTGCCCAATTGTGAACCTTAAATCCCGGGACAAGGCTCCTATTCTCCTCCCTTGTCCGTAAATCAATGGAAGGTGTGCCGTTAACAGCAACTTCTGCCCCCCTTTCTGTAGTTCTAGTGAGGATTGCTTATCCCCGCGGGACCTTAATAAAAGAGCTCCTGTAAATCTTGCGCGACCATTTTTAGAATTTTCTCTCTTTCATAAGGATCAATTCGGCGAAATATGACGGACAGGACCCCTGTCGTCAAAGACTCAATATCTTGAACTTCATAGCCGTAATCCTGTAAGGTTTGAGCCACGGCTTCTAAAAATTCTTGCTTTTTACGAATCCGAGAAGGCTCGTTTTTAGGACACCAGTTTTCAAAGAAGAGGCCGCGGATAAAAATAGGAAACTGCGCACTCAGATAGGCCGCATTTTCAAGAGGCAGTAAATCTCTTAATTGATGTAAAACGGACCTTAAGGCAGCTAAGGCTTGGCGCGGATGCTCTTCATCGATACCGCAAGCATCTTCCACATCATAAAGCCAAGACAAAGCTTTATGAAAATTCTTCTCAATAGTAGGATCTCTAAACATCTTAGCCTCCTCTCATATAAACCTAATTTGGGTGAAAACTTGCATGTCATAGGGCGCATAAATTAGTGTGCGCAGACACCTTACCTATAAAAGCTGAAGGCAAGTGATGCATCGTTAAAAACATTGTAAATATCTCTAAAATGTCTGACTTAATACTTCCCAAATAGATATTAGCCAAGTTGAAGAGAAATTTTTATCACAGAGGTCCTATTTATTGTTACAGATTATACTCTCAACTATGCTTCGGATTGCCGTCACACTTGTACCTAAATACACATAGATGAGGCTCAGCTTTCTGTTTAAGCATTGCTTTACCCTGAGTTTGCTTGGTTTTATAGCATGAGATGATATCGCAAAAGGCACTCCCTAAAGAAGAGAATCATCTAGCATACTTTTTTAACATTTTGTAGGGTGGAATCAACCTGAAGCATTATTGAAGAGTGAGTATAAGGATGAATTTTTAGGGGCGGGTCTGTGTTTAGTTTTGTGCTGCTCTAAAGGACATGCAACTGATGAAGGTCTTTCTATTTGGAAAAGTCCAGAGATTATCCTTAAATTGCAAAAAAGAAAACTTTGGGGATCTTCTTCCGGAAGCATTTTATCGCACTTTCAAATCCTATGGTCAACCATTGCGCTAAGTGCTCTATCAGAACAGCTTAAGACGCCAATTTCATGCTTTTGATAGAAACCATATTAAAGCTTTCTATGCCTCTCACTGCCCAATCCCTACCAAAAGAGTTCTCGAAAAGCTGGACATATCTGCTCTAAAAAGGATTTTTTCTCATGCTCAAGGGGCCGATTTTCTAACTGAAGGATATTTAGGATCCATTTTAGCTCGCAGAGATCAGCTATTAAAGCATACAGTTCCGTTAAAAATGGAAAACAGTTAGTAAGGTAGATAACTCTGGCGTTACTGACCAAAAATCTCTGAGAAGTGATTATTAAAAGAGAAGTATCTATTTAATTATTCCTTCTGCTCAAGTACAAAGTAATTTCTTACAGATCCATATTGTTCCAGCTTAACATTCTGACGATGAACATCTCGGATAAAACCCAGCTTTTCCAAAACGGCTATCGAGCCCCTATTGTTTGGGTGGGCTGTTGCCATAAATTTTCCACCTATAAAATTAATCGCCAGCTTTGCAGCCTCTGTCGTTAAGCCACGCCCCCCATAAGCGGGTGAAATCATATAAAAGATTTCAGTTATACCTTCATACGCCTCCGTCTGATATATGGATACTCTGCCGGCAATCCCACCGTGTGCTATAATAGTTCAGTGATAATACTTTCTCTCCTTACTCAGAAAATTATTATGGGCCGCAGAGGCCAAAGTGCGCTCTTCAACTTGCTCAACAGTCAAAGGTTGACCATTGCCAAAATATTTCATTACGTGCTGATCTGTAAAAATTGAGCGCATGCAGGGATGATCTGACGTAAACAGAGGCCGCAATAGGGTGTTCTCCCCTGCCATTGTCGCCGTGTAAGGCATCAATTGTAAATCTTGGCAAGGATCTAAAGGTAAGTTATCGGTCTCATGGCTATGAGAAGTTGATAACAAAAACGGAAAGAGAAGATAGACATGTCTTATTTAAGGGTCCCTACTGATAAACAATTATGATTTGAAAGAAAGACATTATCTTATATAGGTAGTCATTTACTTTAATGCGAGAAGTTATTAATTAGAGTGACTTTTATACAGTGAAGCTTGCTTAAAAGAGATCTATCTTTACTTCATATTCTGACCGACAATAGAAGGCCAGCCATTTGGCAGACGCATAAATTAAACGCAACACACTGATAATAGTCGCTTCAATATATGGCGAGCCCAAAATTTAAAACAATAAAACAAGTACATAGAAAAGACCAGCTAAAGAACTGCGTCATGCTGTCGCATTCAAAAAGCAAGCAAAATCAGGTTTAAATTGGATAGGAACAATTTTATTAAAAGGGGTTAAGTGTGGCCAACGACCATAATATTTCTGAAGAATCGCCACAAACGACACGACGTGATTTCATCCATATTTCTGCTTGTGCCTTTGCCGCTGTTGGTGCGGGTGCGGCTATTGTCCCTTTTATTGACAGCATGAATCCCGCTGATGACGTTCTGGCATCGTCTACCGTGGACGTGGATGTCTCCAAGCTTAATCCGGGGGATTCCTTAACGGCCATGTGGCGAGGCAAACCCATCTTTATTAAAAGGCGCACTGAGGAAGAAGTTAAAGCGGTCAGGGCTATCCCTTTAAAAGATCTTAAAGATCCTCAAACAGATCAATCACGGGTTGAACGGCCGGATTGGCTGGTAGTTATTGGTGTTTGCACTCATCTAGGCTGCATTCCGACCTTAAGAAAGAATTTAATGGCTGGAAATGACGGCTGGCTATGTGCTTGCCATGGATCAAGATATGATGGATCTGGACGGATTATCAGTGGACCGGCGCCCGCAAATCTTGCCGTCCCTGCTTACACCTTTATTAATGACAACAAAGTTATCAGGATTGGGGAAAAAGCGTGAGTATAATTAAGTGGATTGACGAACGTCTGCCAATTTTTAGTCTAGTGAACCACGAGCTTCGCGACTACCCTACCCCTAAGAATCTTAGTTATGCTTGGAACTTCGGTTCTTTGGCAGGTTTTATGCTTCTCATTATGATGCTGACCGGTATCTTCTTGGCCATGCATTATGTGCCCAGCACCGATCACGCGTTTGACTCAGTTGAACGGATTATGCGTGAAATCAATTACGGCTGGCTGATTCGATACATTCATATGAATGGAGCCTCTATGTTTTTCATTGTGGTGTACATTCATATTTTCCGCGGTCTTTATTATGGGTCCTATAAGTCCCCGCGTGAATTGCTATGGATGATTGGGGTCATTATTCTACTGCTAATGATGGCCACTGCTTTTATGGGATATGTACTACCTTGGGGACAAATGAGCTTCTGGGGAGCCACCGTGATCACCAATTTATTCTCAGCGTTCCCAGTAATCGGTGAGTCTATTGTTACGTGGTTATGGGGCGGTTTTTCTGTTGATAATCCGACCCTTAATCGCTTCTTTGCTTTGCACTATCTGCTTCCTTTTTTGATTGCTGGTATGAGCATTTTGCACTTAGTCGCCTTACATCAATTTGGCTCGAACAATCCATTGGGAATCGATCGCAAAGGGCCTGAAGACAGCATCCCATTTCATCCTTATTACACTGTCAAGGACGCATTCGGGTTAAGCCTATTCTTAGTATTTTACATGTACTTTGTCTTCTTTGCTCCCAACTTCTTTGGGGAACCAGATAACTATATCCCAGCTGACCCTTTGGTAACGCCGCCCCATATTGTGCCTGAATGGTATTTCTTACCCTTTTACGCCATTCTTCGCTCGATACCTGACAAATTGACAGGCGTCATTGCTATGTTCAGCGCCATCATCGTGTTATTCGTCCTCCCTTTCTTAGACAAGCATCCCGTGCGCAGTGCTAAATTCCGCCCTTATTATCGGATAGCATTCTGGGTCTTGTTGCTTGACTGTTTGGTTTTAGGATGGGTGGGTGCTAATCCTCCCGAAGGGCACTTTGTGCTTATCGGTCAGTTGGCAACGCTCTATTACTTCTTCCATTTCTTGGTGCTGATTCCGTTACTTAACAAATACGAACCGGTACCACCTTTACCCATGAGCATTAGCAACCCAGTTCTAACGGAAGGGAAATAACATGAAGAATTTTAAAGTTACCTCTCTTCTGTGCACACTGGTAATGTTGACATCTGCTCACGCAGAATCTGACGCTCACTCTCCTAAAAAAGTTGATTTCACTTTTAAAGGGCCTACAGGGACGTTCAAACGTGATGAATTGCAACGTGGCTTCGAAGTTTATAAAAATGTTTGCTCGTCCTGCCATGGGCTGGCCCACTTGCGTATCGGCAATCTGCAAGGTAAAGGCAAAAACATTCATGAAGTGCGCACGTCCAATCTAGGGTTGACGAAGGATGAAGTGGCCGCCCTTGCTGCCGAGTATAAGGTTCAGGATTTAAATGCAGATGGCGAGCCCATCGAACGCAAAGCCACGCCTGTTGATAAGTTTCCTGCCCCTTTCCCCAACCAGAAAGCTGCCCGCGCTGCCAATAATGGGGCTTATCCCCCAGACTTATCCATGGTAGTCAAAGCTCGCAAAGGTGGAGCTGATTATGTCTATTCGCTATTAACCGGCTATCAAAAAGCACCTGAGGGTGTCGAAATTGGTGAAGGGCGCCATTATAACCCTTATTTTCCCGGTGGCCAAATTTCGATGGCCCAGCCCCTTCACACCGAAGGGCAAGTAACCTACTCTGATGGCACAAAAGCAACCGTAGAACAGATGGCTCATGATGTGACCGCCTTTCTGGCTTGGGCCTCCGAGCCTGAATCGGATGATCGTAAAGAGCTGGGGATTAAAATTCTGTTCTATCTATTAATCATGACGATCATAATGTACCTCAGCAAGCGTAAAATCTGGGCAGATGTTAAATAGATGCCCTAAAAGTTCCTTCTATTTACATTGCCTCAATTTTTAAGGCCTGGAGCGCATTCCGGGCCTTTCTTAATAGAAACGATCCAGATCGCAATAGCGTCGCCATCTTAAATGCTGATGAATAAAAGACGTAATAGGAGGAAGAGGAAATACCTTTTTCGCGCGTCCTCTCACTAAATAAGCCAAAAGAATTATGCGCTGCGCAAGATTAAGATGGAAGCTTGTTTATCTCCTATTTTTTAGGGATTAGAAGGTATCTCATTTCTAGGTGTTCCTTACGCTCCTTCTTCTCCGAGGTGTTATCTTATACGCCAAACATATTACTAGTGGAGGCGAGTTCGTCAAAACCAAACCATTCCTCGTTATCGCCACTGGTTGATGTCAGATCTGCATCCGCTTGACTAGAAGCTTGTAAGTACGGCAGGATCGGATAGTCCGGTTCAGAATTAACCACTTGCTGTTGTAAAAGTCGATAAGTTATCCAGGCATAACTGGGGCCATGGCGCTCAATACCTAAAGAGTTATAATGAAAATAGACTTTCGGATTTTGCTGCGTACTATCAAACAACCACAAATGGGAGCCCCCTTCACATAAGGCATCAGGCACGCCCAAAGGTTGGCCATTAACTGTACCAATTCCAATAAAATTGTTATAAGTAAGGTTTATCGCCGGAGAGTCTTCTCCATAAACCCTCCAGTTGGATAAAGGACGCAGATGATAGTTAATAGACGCGCCCGTACAAGCAAACTTGACATAGACCTGCTCCATCATTTTCAAAGGGCAACCATAATTCCAGAACCCTCCTAAGCCGATATAGGGCGTCTCATGATGGGGCGAATTCATTAAATTTATATCGCGATCAATTGTCATAAAATGGTGCTGGTAGAGAATTTTACCTGGAACGACTAAAGGCGATCTCTTAATTCCCTCAGCGCCCCGAATCAGACCGTCAGAGACAAATCTTATTGTTTTAGCTCTTCGCTTATTAAAGTCGGCTGTTGCATAAATTGGCAGAGTTTGGCTCGCAAAAGAGATATGGCTATGATCGGCGGTAACGCATTCCACTTCTATCTTAGCGCGAATAGTTAGAAACTCAGGAGCGGTTATACAATCATCATAAGAAAGCGTTGCAGCCATACTCGGATCTAAAAAAGGAGGCATGCGATCGCCGGCATTACTATCAGTTGAAAAGACCAAGACAAGAATATATTTCCCGGCCTCTCTCCCGCTGGCCGCAAATCTGGAGCATAAATGGTGTAGCAAGGTGCAATTGAATAGGGAGAGCATTTCAAAACCTCTAATTTTCTACAATAAGGGTTACATTTTCGATCGCGCTCACCTTCAGCATTAAGCTACTCTCAATAACAAGTGATAGCTCTTCTTGGGAATTATTTTGTTCTACTAATTTAAGGCTGACCATGGACAAATTTCTTTCCTCCTCTATTAAAGAAAACAGTTTCTACGATTAATCGTATACGAAGGAAGATTAGTATTTAAAGCCTTATCCTTTTAAAAAACCTAATAACGGTGCTGATCAAATGATAAGGATTATGGAGACTTTGTCATCCATTAACGAATTTTTAACTATTTAGCTATACATCATGAAGGAGAGCCAATGGTTGGAGGTACAATTTCATGCTGACTCATAACAAGCACAAATTCTACTTATCAATCTTACTCTTAGCTTTTCTAACGACTTCGAGTCAGGCAAATTTATTGGATAGCCTTAAAGATCGCTTTCAGGACAAACATCCTCCCAGCTCTATGGCAGCCCAGATGGCCCCAAACGTAGGGATTAATAGAGAGCAGGCAAGTGTAACTCCTGTGACACGGCCGGGCAAGGTACCTGATAAAATAGCGATAGACAGCCCCAGCACAGTTAAACCTCTTCTCAGTAATAGGTTTAGCATTTTAAGCTCGAAAGCAGAGCACGGCCCCCGCTCTGTTAATAGCTTGGAGCAAAATGCTGGCCGGGCGGCGGGCGATAGTAAGGGAATTAACACGCTTGGATCACGATCCGCGGCCTATGGGCTTGGAGCCGGAAAGAGTAATACTACTACCCCTCCTAAAGAGATCACTGAGGATGCTTATAGCTTAAGCCGATCTCCTGCCGATACATTTTCCGGTAATAGCAGCATTAAGGATGAAAATATCTATCAGGCAGGCGAAATGGACTTCAGTAGCGGACGCCGTAGCGCCACCGTAACTGAAGATGCTTATAGCTTTGGCCGTGACACTGCAGGGACTGCTGAATAATCGCCAGCTAATACGAGTGATTCTCTACTGCTTTTCCTTTGCTTGCTGTTTATCGCCCAGGAAGTAAGACTCTCTATGTCGATCCTCCCAAGAATATATTAGCCATAACTGTCCAGTTTTAGCCTCTATAATCAGGGAACGAGGCGTACGCAGTTTTGTCGTCCTGAGATCAGATTTAATCTCTTGATAGCTTCTCTGCGAAAGATTAGCAAAATACTCTATGGATTTGCCATAAAGTGAAGCCTGCACATAGTTCCACGTATCCAAATTCAAAGGATGCTGAAGTAATATACTCGGTTCAATATCAAGCGCAATATTTTTGAAACCAGTAGCCTCAAGCTGATTTATGGTTTGCCTTAATATGATAGAATAGTACGAACTTACCAATGTTACGGTTGCAGAGGGGCGCTGGTTTAAAGGAAAACGGTCTAACACGCGTTCAAGCTTTCCTTCAGCCAAGCTCAATAAATCAATATGGTAACAGGCTACTAGCTCAGGGGTATGGATGGCAATACCCACACATTCTCCTAAGCTATGGGTGATTAAGAATTCATTCTCTCGCGGCCTTTTTAAAATCTTAGCGATTCCTTGATCGACATATCCTATTTTTTCCTCACTAAAGGTGATGTTTAATTTACTATCATCCATAATTTTATAAGAAGGAGCAGGATAGTGACTAATATCAGCAGCAGCAAGCTTCAGGGTCGCTAATCTTTCCTCATACACTTTATCCGAGCATATAACAATTCGATGGGTCCCCTCGTCTTCTGAAAAGCCCGGTATTGCTACTAGGCTAGTCAACGGTAATACCCAAGAGACTTCTTCGGCAGCTTGAGCGGCTGATAAAAAGACAGAGACACTAATACAGAGTTTTTTTAAATTGTGCATAAGCTTCATATTTTTATTCCTTAGTTGTTTAAATAACCCCTCTCGGAAGAAACCTAGAGATTGAGTAAATCTTACCTCTGAGAGCTTCGGACTACAACTGATGTGTAATTATCTTAGATGAAACAAGTATTAAATTAAGTCTTCTTAATTATTAAACAGAGAGGCTTAATTTATAGTTGTAGTAAGCCATAGTTACTTTGAGGCCAACTTGTCAATGATCTTCTTTTGCTCAAAGATCAGTTTAAGCAGCTGCAACGTTCCCTCCGGCGTTACTTGGACATTTTGTAGGGCTTCAGGGACCTCTGTTTCACCCATTCCCAGATAGGATCTGCGAATAAATAGATTAAGTTGCTCCTGACTTTCTGCTGTTGGCGCTGTTACTCTGAGCAAGGGTAAGAGATAATCTTCACTCTCCTTGTTTAATTGTATGCGGCTCAGAATAACCTGGACTTGCTCATATCCCGTTGCTGAAGAATCAGTAACAAACTTGGCCAACTGCAAAATTAGATCCTCATGAACTTCATCGATGGCCTGGATAATGGAGGCTGCAGCCTCACTTTTTCGTTTTAAATCACTAATTTGATTTAAATAATGCAAAATTAATCTCTGAGAAGTTTCTGCGGAGCTATCTTCACCACGCTCTTTTTCAACGAGCTCAAGAATTTTTGAACCTGTTAAGCGAAGATCGGATGCTAGTAATTCTTGTAATAATCTATCTATTACCATATCGGGAATTTGGTTGTATTTATAAAAGCATTCCAGAGCAAGTTATTCCTTTCCGAGAAAGCTCTTAAACCTCCACCTAGTGTCACTCACGAAAACTCCTAAGGGTTGGATTTCTTGAGCGAAATTACCCTGGCTGAGGAGAGCAGCGTAAGAAGCCTCCCCAACTTCAAAGAGACTTCTACTTTTCAGCGTAACTATCATAAATATAGCTTTATTATCTGGTTTTTCCAGACAAACGTCCCCTATATACCCTTTTTTTGAATGGTTTTCTGCTGTAAATTTCCGTCGCATGACCTGTCTTACAGGATAGTCTCCATAATAAGACTGTTGTATAAGCTCTCCTTCAGGATATTGATACTCTTTAAATAACCACTGGCCGTCCTCCGGTGTCTCCATACTGACAGTAGCAGTTATTATAGCAAGGAGGGCAAGTATCTTTTTCATTCTTGTTCTCTCTGATTAAGTTGTTCCTATGTAAGAAATAGTTAGGGAAAGCGTCAAATACAATAGATTATTTAAATATCTTGCAGCCGAACGGCAATAATACTTTTAACTGCTCTTTTGCCAACCTGCAATGAGCAGTCATACCGAGCATGAGCAGGTTCAGCTGCACAGAGAATAAGAGTAATCTAGTAGGAATTGAGAATAGTAAATAACATAGAGAATGATGTTTAAAAGGGACTGCTAAGGGTAGCTCTAGAAAGTATGCGCGGAGAAATTGATTGGCAAACATACCGAATGGTGGGGGGATGAGGCGCCACAAAAGGTTGTATAAATATCCCCCTCTTTAAGTGCTGAAGATATTAAATGAGAGATTTAACTGCTGGTGTATTGGCAAGGAGGTTAAGAGGATTACTATAATATGGTTTAATCTCGGAAAATGAGACTCAAGCAGACAGAATACAAGAGTACGTCAACAGATAAGCATGAATAAAGTTAGGAGTCGTTCGCCATTGTTAAGAAAGAAGTGAGCGTGGCAGTTGGTCATAAGTTCGACACAGAGACATGAACTAAGAGCTCTGATAAAAGGTCAAGTAAGGTTAAGGCCTAAGACCAAAGTTAAGATTAAGGAGTTTGGCAAA
>NZ_AEWF01000002.1 GCF_000190415.1 Candidatus Odyssella thessalonicensis L13 | reverse complement strand
GGGCAGCATAGTACTCGACATCGTTTTCCTTGGTGATGGTGGTGCAGCCTTGATTCTGGAGGGTGAAGTGAGTATTCTCTTCCGTTTTATTTTTCCCGTTCCATTTCTTCTTGCGCGTGATGGTTTGCTCGCGCATCCAGTTTTGGACGGTGGTCTCAATCAGCGCTCCACCCGAACGCTTGATTACGCCTTTTAAAGCCTGAGTTTGGAGCCCTTGATCGAAGGCATTGCCGCCTGAAGAGATATAGGCCTGCCCTTCCGCCGCTTTATGATCATAAAAACGGCTAAAGTCTTGCTGTTCATTTTCTGTTAAAAGCACATTAAAGTGATTGAGCTTAGTCTCAGTTTCTTCTTTAAGAACAGCATGACCGCCTTCAACGCCCGCTAAGGTATGCAATAGTGTAATGGGCTCGCCGTCGAAGTCATCTTCATGAATCAGCTCAAAGGCCCCGGTTTGTTTATTCTTAAACATAATCTGCAGCTTTTGCCCCAGTAAGCGAGTCAAGAGATCAAAGGCAGAGCTACTCCGTTTCCATACCCCTAGCCTGGCATCAAATTGATCGGGCTGATAGCCCATCATTTCATTCGTGCCAAGATACCGATAGAGATAACGTTCATAGACCTCGGGCAGCTCAGAAAAGGCCCGCAGTTCAGCATCAAAGTTTAGATAGTGATTAGCTTTTTCCATAAACTCTGGATACTGAGCTTGGAGGTTATGCCTTTGAATAACAGTGTAAGCATCTCTCCAGCTCTGATTTTCCGTCAAGCCCAGAGCTGACCGTAATTGCGTCTTAAATAGGTGGGTAAGGCTTTGAAATAAGCCTAGGTAAGCTTTTAAGCTTTGATAGGCCGGCATATTTGCAAAGCCAGGCAGTCGGTCAAGATCGCCCGCAATATACGCTAAGCGGATTTCCGGGGCCACGAGGCGTCGGGCTTCTTCATTATATTTTTGTTCTAAGAGGAGAACAACGGCTTCATTGCGAGAAATCCCCAGACAATTAAAAGCACAATCATTGCCCTCAGTCGAGACCGGATTCTCGTAATAATCAGTTAAGCTGTCACTGTCACGTGATAGACAGGGCAGGGCGCTGCCTAGTATCCGTGGGGCCGGATCGGCTGCCGTCTCTGTTGCTTGAGTTACCTCAAGGCGTGGAAGAAGATGGGTGCACCACTCGCGGATCGTAGTATCTTTTATCCCCACCTCCTCCGTGCGGCCATGCATGGGCGTCGCCCCGAATTCACGCGGCCCCTCCGCATGAAGATCAATAGAGGTTCCTCGAAACAAGGCACCGGTCGCTTTCATATCACCGGCCACATTAACAAAAAGTCCGGCATTTTGGCTGCGTATTAACGTTCATTTGCTCAGTAAAAGCGATCGCTTCAAGAGCATTATCGAGATAAAAAGGTACATTGGTTGGATAAGTTGTGGTAAAACGCTGAGCCCTTTCATCCCAAAATGGGGCTGTTTTTGTCTCTGTGGGCATAGCCCCTTGCGGATCCATGGTTAAGGTGCCACGCTCGGTGCGTTGAATCACCGGGTTATCCTTTGCTAAGCGCTCTGTAGTTTTATCAAGACCAACGGTGGGCAAGGCAGCTCTAGGCAAAGTAGCTCGCAGTGCTTCCAGATGCAACCTATTTAAATTAACATCAATAAGCTGAGCAGTGACCCCTCCTCCCACGCAGATCAGATCATCCCGGGTTAAGGATAACCCTTGACCACACATCAGCGTTCCTCCGGAAGTGCCCTGTAAGCAGCGCCACTCATTCCTACGGGCCACCACAGCTCTGAAGAGTACTGCTCTTTGTAAATCTGAAGAATTACAGGTTAAGTTCATCTGGTAGCCATCCCGCAATCTGCAGCAATGTTCTAGAGCAGCAACCTTATGATGGCGCTTAATTTCTTCTCCTGAAGTATAATGCTGCCCGTTAAGGCATATACCACCAGCTATCAAGATATCAGCCCCGATTACTTCAAAGGCGGGCGTTGTTGAGGTACAATTTCCCATAATCAAGAGACGGGTAACCTCGGAAGTTTGAAGAGCATATTTATATACATCCCCCTCAATCACGTGACTTGGGGTACGATGATAGAGGACTTTCTGGCTTTGATCTTGCCACTCGCCTAATACGATCCCATGCACATTGAGCCAATTCAGGAATGATGATTGGGTGTAAAGTCCGGCCCCTGCAAAAATTGAGGCAAAGTTGAAATCAAGAGCATCCCTCGCGCTAAGGTTAAGAGCTCCTTGATCAGAAACTAAGTGTGACCCATTAGGTAGATAGAATTCTGCAAACTCTTCTCCAGAGTGGTTAAATGATTTGCAAAACCCCTTAAGCTCATAAGGGTTATTAGTGATTCGTTGCTTGATCTCGCTGATCGGCACCACAATGCGTTCGCCCACCTGAATTTTACCTTGGGGAGCCCTTAAGCTCAAACGGCCCCGAGAGCGCAACTTACCATATTAGCCGTACCTCGCCTAACTCAGCACTGCCTTCATTGGTGAACTGGACCTGGTCCAGGATACTGGTGCTGGCAGTCACTTGTCCCGACTCCGTCACCAAGAGGGAGCCATTAGTGATCTGCACCATCTTGGCGGCCAGCGTGCCCAAGAGCTTGACGGGGCTCTGGTCGAGCTTAAGGAAGTCGACGTTAACCGTGCCTTTGAGATCATTGAATGGTGAGCCGGCGCGGCCAACTTTATGAAAAATCAAGGACACCAATTCAATCGTACTCGCGTGATCGGTGACAAAGTTCCAGAGATTTTCTTGACCCTCGACCCTGCCACCTTGGAGGCGGGCGCCAGGAAAGTCATTATGGAAATCCCGAATGTTGAGGACAGCCTTAGCATCCGTGGTCGCGGTACAATACGTCCCCCTATTAAAAAACTGGCCATTTCCGGACAAGCGACTAAGCCAAATAGTTCCTTGATTGTCAAAGACACTGTCCGGTAGGATCAGCTCAGCGTCACTGAGCTGAAGCTCGCCCGTATTTTCGCCGTCTTCCGCCACAGTCAAAGTGCCCGTACCGGCCATGTAGCCTTGATTGGTTAAGGTGGGGATAACGCTCTGGGTTGCCGGATCAATATGACCTAACAGGAAACGACCCGTGTTCTCCACGTTAACCGTTTGCCAGTCACTGTTTTGCAGAGTGAGCTCGTGATGATTGACCAGTTTAAGGTTTTCAAACCTGCTTTGATGCGCCTGGATCTCCCCAATATTGGTTAAGGTGCCTTGGTCTTGAATCGAGGTGATCAGGAAGCTGCCTTCACTGTTTATTTGGCCGCTGTTCTTGAAGTCATGGCCAAATTGATAATGGCTCTGGTGGCGGCTATGGATCTGGCCTTGGTTAATTAAATTATGGCGGGCATAAAGCCATAAGCTGGCCAAGTCCATCGTCCCTAGATTGTGAAAGTTGTGGGTCGTGATATTGAGCTGGCGACCCTGGATCCGTCCTAAGTTGGAGACCAGTAAGGCTTGCTGAAGCGTCTGCGCCCCCTCTTCCAGGTTCAAGGTTCCCTGATTCACCAAGGAATTGCCGCGCAAGTTCCAAATGCCGCCCCCTTGCCAGTTTATTGTTGACCAGTTTACAAAGCGCCCGTTCTTCAAGATCAGATTTCTCAGCTGCTCCTGGCGATCCCGTAGCGTCGTTAAGGTCAGACCCAGGTTGGCCTTGAGATTGCCAAAGATGTTATTGCCTTTCAAATGCGCGGCATGCCCGGTGAGGTGCAGATTATGGATGGCGCAATTGTGGAGCATAATTAAATGTGAAGTTTTGATCTTAAGGATGGTGGCCGGATGGTGCTGGTTAATTCCCTCGAGCAGCATATTGCCGTTCTGGTCAATCTGAATCACCCCGAACTGAGGCAGACGCCAAACAAACCAAGGCGTGCCATTTCTGGTGATCAGCTTTAGGTTGGGGGTATAGGTGTTGTGAGTTACATTAATCTCAGCTTGAGTGAGTAAGCGCTCGGCTTTGCCCTCCCCCGAGCGGTCTTGCTGAATCAAGCGTAGCTTCATGGCTTGAACTTCGCCATTGCGGCCTAAGGTCGGCTCCAGAGTCACTTTAAAGGCCCGAGTCGCATTATGGAAAGGGGCGTCCATCGCAAAGGAGGACACCAGCGTCATCTTGACATAAGCGATCAAGACCAAAACATTAACAATTTTACGAAAACTAACCATAACCCGACCTCACAACAAAGCCTCCATGACGACGAATCACAGAGGCTGGCAACCGAGCACAAATGTATTTGATGGAGGTTTTAATCTTTTGTTAAGGAAATTACAAGAGGTAAAAATGGGGTTTTTGTTCTTTTTTGCAATAAAAGTGAAAATAATTCAATAAAAAATAAGGTTGTATATTTTTGATAAGAAATTCTATTACTAACTTTTATTTAAATTTTATATTTCTTTATTTAAAGTATATTCTGCTCTTTAAATATAACACAACTGCAATTTTAAGGAAGCATAAAATGATAAGCTTATTTCAATTGACTATGATTATACCTCCCTCGGCCCCCTAGAAACTTCATCTCTAACAAGAAGCTGCTTTTTCAACAGATCCTTTTCTCGGATCATATAGGTTGATACGATAATTTAAGAGTATAAAACAGGGGAGCCTCTCGAATCAGACGAAAGCTTATGGCTAAAGACTAACTAATTCAGTGTATTTAAGCCTAATTAATCTGAAAAGTTTCCTTAGCGCTTTAACTTAATATTATAATATCCACCTTCTTAACTATTTTATTAAGACGACTTCATGCTCCCTTATTTTACAGTAGCACGCATTGCTTGGACAGCCTTATCAACAGACTCTCGGACGGGGTCAAGATTTAGCCTGGCATAAACAGCAGTGGCTTGCTGACTTTTGTGGCCTAAGGATTTCCCGATAACATAGCTATTAGCGCCAGTTGCGGCTTGCCAGCTCCCTAACGTACGTCGAAGATCATGTAGCCGTAAATCAGTTAGATTTGCCCTTTCTAGCACTTTCTTCCAAGCTGATTTCGGTTCTTCAATATGCCCTGATTTACTGGTTGCACTTGGAAATACCCATCTGGACTTACTATTTAATCTCCGTCTTTCAAGGAGGGCCATTACTTCTGCAGCCAAAACTACAACATGCGCTTCCCCATTTTTTGTTTCAGAAATCCGCCAAGTGAGATTGGTAACATTAATGTCTTCCCATTTCATAGATTGCACATTGGATCGTCTTGCCCCAGTTAAAAGACTGACATAAAAGAAATCTTAGGTTCCTGCTCTAAAGCTTCAAAGAGACGAGGCAATTCCTCAGCTTGCAAAATCGTTCACGGCTTTTCTCTTTAAATTTCTGAATTCCTATTATTGGATTTTCGCCATCCCATCCCCACAAATTAGCTTTATTAAAGACTGTCTTCAAAAGAGCCAGAGTACGATTCGCAGCATAAGGTCCATGATCTTTACCAATTTTGGTATGCAATGCTTGAAACATTGAGCGATTAAGGGAAGATAACCGCTTTGTGCTCAATGGCTTTAAATACCTCTCAAATTGGCGCAGATCCTCTTCCCAAGACTTTTTATAAATTTTTGCATGTTGAGTTAGATAACGATCAAATAAATCAGCAAAGGTGAGCTCTGATTTGAGTTTCTGTTTCTCCTGATTAGGATTCATCCCTTTCTCAATCATATGATTTAGCTTCGAGGCTTCCCCTCTAGCATTCTCAATTGATAGATCAGGGAACTTACCTATGCGAATACGCTCAGGCCTTCCAGCTACCTTTCGATACAGATAAAAAGTTTTTACGCCACTTTTGGTCACACAAATAGTAAGTCCATGGACTTTAGTATCATAAAAATATGTTTTGTCTTTATCTATAGAATCAAGAGCTTCTAAAGCTTTCTTGGTAAAGTTAAATTTTCTATTATCGCTCATATAGTGCTACCCTGGTGCTACCATTTACATTAAAAATGGTCAAAATTTATTAAACAAGATAAAAGAGTATTACGATAAAAACCAAGCAATATCAAGGCCTATTAAAGCTAGTAAAATTTAGTAAAGAAAATAACCCACTCATTTGTAATCAGTAGGTCGTTGGTTCAAGTCCGACAACCGGCACCACCCTTTCCTCCTCATACTTTTCTCATCGTATTACTACTCCTCGTGCCCCTATTGCGTTATGAGGCTATTATTGTGGGAATTCCGATTACCTTTGAGAAAACCTCGTGATAATATCATTTGTTCACAAGATATAGTTCTTAACTCTTAGAAGGGTCTCTAGTGATTGCCTGCCCCTTTTTCCACTATCCCTCTAAGAAGTTGACCCTGTTTCAGAGATACTGCATTTATTGAGAAGAAAAGTGAAGAAATGAAAGACCGATAGCTTTGTTCCCCTTTAGCACGGCTGTCTTCGTCTCCTTCAAAAGCCCCTTTATGAATAAGAGAAAGAGATTATCAGTCTCCGCCCTAGAAAAGTGCAGCTTAACTATTAAGAAATGAGGAACTGATTGAGCAGGCTGTTAATTCATGTTCTTCTAAAATAAATAACGGGAGGGCACATGTTAACACACCTTATATATCTGATAATGGCTGTCACCATCAGCTTGCTATCTAACCTTTGCCAAGCCCAGGAAGAGCAAGAAATGGAGACTTTGCCTCAAGGCCATTTAGAGCGACTACAAACTGAGCCTCCTTTAGATCAAGGCTCTATACAAGAGCGACCCATTAGAGCCCCAGAAACAGAGAATGACTCTCTTTATTTAAGCCTATACGATCTTCTGCAACCAATGCTAACAACACTTACCAAGGAGGCAGCCGAGAAAGAGGATCTTGAAGAGCAGATCACTCGCGCCTGCTGCATCAAGTTTTGCGGCATCAAGTGTTTCAGCGAGTTTCATATTCTTTCTCGGGTATTTTGGACTTTTACGCAAGCGGGAACAAGTACCCTTGCCAGTCTTAGCAATTATGGTCGGCGCTCGCTCATCCCTTTAGCAGCCTTTGGCGGCTTTGATGCTGAGGTTAAGGATAATTTACTGTTATGGATTGCGATTTTACAGACGATTGGTGAGACCTGTGAGACCATTCAGGATTATGCGATTACTAAAGCTATCCGCCATCAAAAAAACCTCCGTGATCTAGAAAAGCGATATGATCAAGAAATTGAAAGAAAGCAAACAAAAGCTCTGGCTAAATGCGTTAAAAACACCACACCAAAGCTCCATATAAATGCTCTGACTCCGATCAAATTAGAGGATATTAATGCGCTCAAGCAACTTTATCACCCTCGCTCAGAGCGCATTACCAGTTTAGAAAAGGAAATGCAGCAGCTCACAGATCTGACCCTGTGCGAGAAAATATATTATACAGCTTCTGATCTGTTTTGGCACAACACTTATCCATTTTTCTGGTTTGCCGAGGTTGCTCTTAGTCTGGCCCAACTGGTGATTGTTATTGCTGATTTGTCCAGCGAGGAGGCAGCCTCACTCACTTTATCAATCTTACTCGTGGCTACCGAAGCTGCACAGTATTTTTGTAATAGTATGAAATATTACAGCGAACAAAAAACTTATGAGAATTATAAGTTCAGGAAGAAGATTCAGGATATTGGCCGAGGTATTGATGCAGGCTCAGAGAGTGATTAAAACTGGAATGAAGGTATTTGCCTCTGTGTCTTGCCCTTGATTTGTCAGAACAAATGTTAGAGGACAAGTGCTGCCAATGAATAATAACATGGTATTCCCACCACAATATTAAAGGGAAAAGTAATGACGAGAGCAATCGTTAGGTAGATAGACTCTTGAGCTTCAGGTAATACCATTTTCATGGCCCCGGGCACCGCAATATAAGAGGCACTTGCACACAGAACCATAAAAAGAGTAGCCGTCCCCAAATCATGCTCAAGGACTTTGCTTATAAGAAGACCAATTATGCAGGCTATCAGAGGCATATATACTCCAAATAAAACTAAGGGCAGAGTAAAGCCTTTTAAAGGTGATAATTTTCTGGCTACCTTAACTCCCATGCTTAAAAGAAAAAGAGCCAGCATACCTTGAAACGGGGTCACAAAGACTCCCCCTAGTTTCTCCATCCCTTGGGCTCCAGTCAGATAGCCCACCCCTAACCCGCCTAGCAGGAAAAATACAGCAGTATTGCTTGCTATCTCTTTGATTAGAGGCCGATCAGATAATACATCCCTTGAAGCATGTATTTTATATAGGCGCATAAGCAGTATTGCTGCAATAATCCCAGGTATTTCCATTAATGCGGCCAAAGCAACCATATATCCTTGATAGCTAACTCCTTGTACCTTTAAAAAGCTGATAGCTGAAGTGAAGGTAATAATACTAATTGATCCATAATGTGCCGCGAGCGCAATTGCCGTCATCTTGTCTACCTGGGTAGTAAGTCTTAGCAGCAACACCCCGAATATAGGGATTAGGAACCCAAGTAACATCGACACTAAGAAAGTAAAAATAATATTTCTCTGTAGTAAACAAGGATCAGAAATATTAGCTATAGCGACTCCCCCTTTAAGGCCAACTGCAATCATTAAATAAAGAGAGAGATATCGCTCTAATTGATCAGAGAAATGAATATCAACTTTTGCTTTGCCTGCAATAACACCTAAAACAAAGAAAAGGATAGCAGGTGACAATAAATTACATGATAAAGCGGTTATAATATCCATAACTTTGAAATCAATTAGATTAATAATTAGCCATCATAGAGCAGGGACTATCATAAGAAAAATTAATAGTTTTAATAGTAACTATGAGTTATAATTATAGACATGATGACGACTCTCGACACAGCCTTGTTAAGAAGCTTTATTGCTATTGCCGAAACTGGCACTTTTAGCAAGGCCGCCTATATAGTCGGACGCACGCAATCGGCCCTCAGCCTACAAATTAAACGCTTAGAAGACACTCTTGGTTGCGAGGTCCTCCAACGTCATAGCCGGTCCGTCACCTTAACAGAAAAAGGCGAAATCTTTCTTAATTATGCTAAACAGATTATCCAGCTGCAAGCTGAAGCTTTTAGCCGTCTTCAGGAGCCTGATATTGAGGGTGAAATTCATTTAGGGACTCCTGAGGATTTTGCCACCCATTACTTACCGCAGGTCTTGGCCAACTTTCGTAAGCATCATCCGCGTGTACAGTTAAACGTTAAATGTGATCTAACCCTTAATCTTTTGCAAGGCTTCCACCAGGACGCTTATGATATAGTTTTAGTTAAACGTGATCCTCATCAAGTTAAGGGCGGCACTAAGGTGTGGCGAGAACCCCTTATCTGGGTTGCTGCCCCGCAGTGGCATCCGGAATTTCCTCTCCCTCTCGTGCTATCACCACAGCCATGTATTTATCGCAGTCGAGCTTTGGCTGCTTTGGATAAAGGTAAAAAGTCCTGGCGCATCACCTACACCAGCCCGAGCCTTGCTGGAACTCTAGCAGCCGTTAAGGCAGGATTAGGCATTACCGTTCTCCCGTCAAACATGCTCCCTAATGGCATAGTCCCTCTGCATGAAGATATTAGATTACCCAGACTGAATGATGCAGAAATTGCTCTTCTCAAACGTGATTCCATTTCACGGGCTGGCAAAGTACTAGCTGATTATATTGTCTCTAGTTTAGAGCAGGAGCATTAAGAGATGGGCATCTTCTTAGATCTGGCTCACTTAAGAAGTATCCTTCTACGTTTATTATTATAATATGCTCTAATATAAAAAGTGAAAATCTGAATCTCTCTACCGATCTTTGCGATGCCAACCCTGGCAGTTAAAAGCCTGCAGATGATTGCCGGCATTTGTAGCGCAACTGACACCAGAGCGCTCGTTAAGGCGCGCCCAGTTTTAATCGGAGGGGTTTGTTGGGCACGCCTTAACTAACAACTTTCAGCTTCTCTAGAAATAAGTTCCGCTATTATTCTTTATCTTTAGTGCCGCGTCCACTATGGCTTGCATGCCCGCCTTTACGACCACGCTCAGCCATACCTTCGTGACCAGCTTTTTCAGAGCTTACCTGTCCCCCTTTACGACCACGCTCGGCCATACCCTCGTGGCCAGCTTTTTCAGAACTAACTTGACCTCCTTTACGACCCATTTCGGCATATCCTTCCGAGCCTAGCTCTTCAGCTCTAGCTTGTCCGCCCAAGCGGCCCCGCTCAGCCATACCTTCATGGCCGGCTCTTTCAGCACTGGCGTGTCCACCTTTACTGGCGATCTCTTGGACTTTTTCTTCGGGCATAGACGCGAAACCTTTTTTTGTATTACCATCTTCGCGTTGATCTGTCTTCTTAGTATCATTTGTTTTATTTACCATTGTACTTCTCCCCAATTTTACCTTTCAATTTCTGTATTTTATCTGCATCAATAAAATACAGCTGGTACAACTTTTAATTTAGAAACATAGATGAGTATCGTATAGGTTAATAGAAAGACTTTTTTAATTTAAAGTATTAGCAAGTAAGCAGGCCTCAAAACATAATATCTATGGTATTATTATGCTAAAAAATAGGAAATACAAAATATTATCCTGGTATGGTATATTTCCTGCAGGGTAGCTTTAATAAGAGGACCTATCGAGTACATTGATATAGCGGATCATATTGTCCTTTAACAGGTCCTTAAACTATAAATAAGAGGAGCTAAAGCAAGATGATAGCTTATACTAAAAAACATAATGTGCTAAGATTTGAAAATAGCTACCTAGACTTACCAGATAAATTTTATCAACACATTGCCCCTACCCCTGTTAACAAGCCAGAAATACTGTTATTGAATACAGATCTCGCAGCAGAATTAGGCTTAAATTTACAAACACTGACCACAGATAAGATTACCGCGATCTTCTCAGGCAATCACGTCCCCAAAGGAACCCAGCCCATTGCATTAGCTTATGCGGGCCACCAATTTGGGCATTTTGTCCCCCAACTAGGCGATGGACGTGCTATTTTGTTGGGGGAGATTATTGATATCCATGGCAAGCGGCGCGACATCCAATTGAAAGGATCAGGCAGAACTCAATTTTCTCGACGGGGAGATGGACGCGCAGCGTTAGGTCCAGTCCTGCGCGAATACATTATCAGTGAAGCGATGCAGGCACTGGGCATAACAACCACTCGCTCTTTGGCCGTGATCAAGAGTGGCGAATTGGTTAGGCGCGAAACTCTGCTGCCAGGCGCTGTGTTAACTCGCGTGGCTTCTAGCCATATACGCATCGGAACTTTTGAATACTTTGCAGCGCGGCAGGACGTGGCTGCTTTAAAACTTTTGGCGGATTACGCCATTGATCGCCATTATCCTGACGCCAAGCATGCTGCTAATCCTTATCTTTATTTATTGAAAGCTGTTATTCAAGCTCAAGCTTACCTTGTAGCCAAATGGATGCAAGTAGGGTTTATTCATGGGGTCATGAATACCGATAACACATCAATTACGGGTGAAACCATTGACTATGGCCCATGCGCATTTATGGATACCTATGATCCCAATACTGTCTATAGTTCCATTGATTACTATGGCCGTTATGCCTATGCCAACCAGCCGCCTATTGCGCAATGGAATATAGGGAGTTTGATTGAATGCTTATTATTTATGCTTGCTTTTGAGGAGGATCAAGCCAAACAAACGAAAGCTGAACTCATCCAGCTTTTCCAAACCGCTTACCAAGAGCACTGGCTTAACAATATGGCTAGCAAGCTTGGCCTATCGCAGCCTTCAACTGTGGACCTCCCTCTAATTCAAGAATTTTTGAGATTAATGAGAACCAATAAAGCTGATTACACTCTGAGCTTTTATTATTTACGCCCTGCCATCGACGCTGCTGCTGACAGCAAAGACCTTAAAAATCTCTTAGGTCAAGAGCCAGGGTTGGAGACTTGGCTGAAGGCGTGGCGAGCAAGGCTGTCTCAGGAAAATCAGAACAAGTTACAAACGGTTGCAATTATGGCAGCAGCTAATCCAGTTTTTATTCCTCGCAATCATCGCGTAGAACAAGCTATTAAAGCAGCAGTAGAGCATAATGATCTTTCCTTAGCCAAGCGTTTAATTTCAGTGCTATCTCGTCCTTACGTAGAACAGCCTGAGAATTATGAGTACATGCTCCCGCCTAGTCCCGGCGAAGAAGTTCTGCAAACTTTTTGTGGTACCTGAATCCCAGTTTTAACTGCAGGTTAGTTAATCCTCTAGCGTTTAAGGGATAAAAGTTTAGCTTAAAGATCTTACTGTACTCACTGAGAAAACTTGAGTCCCTCGTAGGCAAAGCTCTTACGGCTTAAAAATTCGAAGTTAACCCCCGAGATTACCCTCCACCACAAGCATCACCGGGGCCAACTTCGCCCCCGGCACCGGGCGCAAAGGGCGCGGTGGTATCCGTATCTATGCTCTTCTGGCCTCGATCCGGCACCATATCATCTGCAGGCACATCAGGTCGGTCATTCTGGTGATCAAGCTTATAATCTTCCCTTTGGGAGCTCTCTTCTTTTTTTAAAGAAAGCAGCTTTTTCACCAATGTCAATTTTGGCTTTCCTTTAGAGACTGGCATGGGATGAATGGAAGAAGTATCCTTATTATTGTGCACTAGTCGAAAGCCGCTATATTGGCCCGGCATTCGAAAAGGCATATTGCGACAGTCGCGAATGCTATTGATCACATTAATTTGCATGATTGGCTCCTCCTTAGTTTATATTGAACCCTATTCCTCTTATCCTTTGAGTGTAAGCTTACCCCGCTTAACTTAGGAATTGCTCACATTTTTATTAAATAGATCAGTTATCGCTTAGTACTTTAACGATGGCCTTATCGGGATTTTCGATCTCCTCAAAACTTTGATTCAGCTTATCGGCGGCCACTTCTTGTAAACACTTCTGAATTTCAGAGCTTTCAGATTCAATATCAGAAGTATTCTTTCCAATAATTAGAAATTCTGCCCCTTCATAATTTAGATACTCTGGCGAGTTAAGCGGAATAAACCGATAATCGCCAAAGTTATTTTGTAGCCCTAAGGGATAGGTCGCTTTCTCTTGGCTCGGCAGACCAGCAGTGGAAGATTTTTGCGGGTTTTTAACGCTGATTAAATAGTCTCCGGAGGGGGTTAAATGAAACTCTTTTGGTAAGTCGCTGGCTGCTGCCATATTTGTCAGCTGGAAGCACAAATGCGTATGCTGCTCATGGTCAAGGAATAAGTATTTTCCCTCGCCAACACATTGGGCCGCACCCACGTCTTTATTTTCCTGCGTTGATGTTTCATAATGTTCCTCCTTAAAGGCCTCTTTTAAGTCCTCCAGCGAAGAGCATACTTTCTCGACAAAAGCAAAATAAGGGGAATCTTCCGGCAATTTCTTTTTTCCTACCCGGACAATAATATATTTATTTAGGTCAACGGGCTTAAACACTAAGAGCAATCCTTGTACCTCATCAATCGTATGAGCAAAGAGATGTTGCACTTTTGGGCGATAGAAAAAATAAATATTACCTTTTTGTAAAACTGATAATTCCATTACACGATTCCTTACTTTATTATTCAATTCAAACGGTATATTACCGCAGCCGAATATTGCAAAGTAATTTCTCCCCACTTTTTATCGTCTAAGACTTAATGGTAGACGCTAGAAGTGTCGTCAAAATGGGAAGATCGTTAATCTTGAGAGGTGGACTTTGATTAAAGAGAGTGCAGGAAAATATATAAGAAAAAGCTAGGGAGCATTTTAAAGATAATTCATGCTCTCTTCAACGCCCCTTAACTTGTTAAGCTGATACTTACCTAAGATTGCTTCCAGAAACTTTGTAGTTCACGTTTAATGAGTTCTTTAGCCGTCAAGCCAACAGAGGATTGACGCGTCACCCCTGTTAAATCGAGATCAGGATCATCGAGATCAAGAGATTGGGCAAAAATAATATGCTGACCGCCTTTCTCAATCCAGCCCACAAACCATCCATCATTGACATGGCCACCGCCGGTTTTACCATAAAGCTTCCAGCCATCCCAGATTTCGCCGCGATCCATAACTTCACGCGTTTTTTCGTGGGCTTCTTTAGAAAAGGGAAGGCGATTAGCTAGAAGCTTTTCAAGGAATTCTACTTGCTCACGTGGGGAAATTTCAAGGGACGTCCCGAGCCAGCTATTGAGCAACCCGTCATCCTTCCCAGGAGTCCCCGCCACATCGCCATTACCATAATTAAGTGACGACACATAGGCTTTGAACTTTTCAGCGCCAAGACGTTGGGTGATTTGATGGGAATACCAAACCGCTGAATATTTTATAAAGGTTGCTGGAGTGTGAGCTTGACACCAACCATAGGCTACCCCTTGCTCATGCGTATACCAGTCTCCAAGATTTTTTTCATACTCTTCTTTAAATTCCAATCTTGGGGAATCTTTATTTTCCAAAATGCCAGCATCAAATCCCATAAGTGCTAAAGGAACCTTAAAGGTTGAAAAAGGGGCACGGCGTTCTTCAAATTTTCCTACTGTTTTGATAACAACACCATCTTGCTTTGCTATAAACCCTGACCTCCCCAGGGGGTTGAGGCTCGAAGCAGTGACTTCCATGGCAAAGGAGGACCCTGTGGCAATGGTAATGCCGGTTATAAGAGTAGAGATTTTTGCAATTATTTTCATTAGTCTTCTCTTTATTGTTAAAAATATTAAATGTAGCTCGCACAATTAAACTTTTATTTATAGATCAAATCATAGAGCAGAGCAAGCTAAATACACCCTAAAGTTTAAGAATACCAATTTATAAATTTTTACTAGTTTGACCTGACATTAAATGGTAATACGGCGGCCATTTTTATCCTCTATTAAAGCAGATAGTATCCCCTAGCCATGCCGTTAACTTTCTTCGCTTATTACTTTAAAGCATGACCAAAATAAAATGCCGTAGCTAAACTAAGGATAGGAAGTATTTCAGAGCTTAATTATTAAGGGGATAAAAAGAGATGTTAAGAATAACCAAACTGCTTAGTTGTCTATTATTGCTCATTACTGTTGCTAAAGGGATCGATGTTATGCCGCAGTCGGATCACTTTAAAAGTGCCCCCACCCTTTCCCATCCTGAAGAGATCCTCCCCGCTGAAGTGTGGGAAAGCATTCTTGACTATTTGCCGGTATCAGGCCAAGCAACCTTAGTGGCTGTCCACCCCTTCTTTAGAGATGACTTTTTCTGGGAGCGCCGTTTTAGGCTTTCTTTCCCCGGTCTTCCCTTACCTATAGCCAACATTAAATCCCTGTGCCGCTATGTGCTGGTCACTCAAGCCATCGACACAAAATTCCGTGATCCGATGGCTATTACTCTAAGACCAGAGACCTATAATTGGATCCTAGAGGCCACTTTTATCGACTCCGTGGCAGAGCAGCTTAAAGAATATGTCACTAAAATTTATGAAGCTCGACAGTTGCTTGAGGAACGTATAGAAACCATAAAAGCACTTGCCGGTAATGACCCAGAATTAAGCAGAACTGAACTTTATCGATGGTATCACAAAGCTTTTACTGCCGAAGAAGGAGGAAACTGCAAAGAAAAATTAACGTTTCTTGAAGAATTCTTAATACCACTGGATCGTTATTCTAGGATTCGTAGTGTATATTTTCAGGACTCTACAAAGGATTACCTTCAATATTGGGCCAGTACGGGGGAGGCCTTTGCCCAACGAGTAATGGCTGACTCCATGATTTCAGGCTTCAGTGTCTATCCCCCAGCAGTCGTCCGAGCTTACTTGAAAAAATATCCTGCCCTCGGATATCGAATAGCTTGGTACCTGCTTAATAGACCAAACCTTGCTGAGGACTTTGATCTGCTTAGTGAAGCAGAAATAAAAGAATACCTTATAGAACGCTCCTATAAAGGAGATCAGCAGACGCAAAAGCTACTCAATTTCGCTGCTTATCGCAAAAGATTAGGTTTTACGAGAGAGACCGGTGGCTGCTTATAGCAAAAAATTAGGATTTACGAAGGAGATCGGTCGAGCTTACTTAGAGGAACGCATTCAAAAAAAGATCAGAATGCCCAAAAGAGACTTAATAAGGCGGCCTTAAAAGAGAAAGTAGGATTTACTGCTGAAACTGGAAGAACCTATTTAGAAAACCAAGCCATCAGAGGGAATTATTGGGCAGAAACTGCCCTCTGTAAGGCAGCCTATAAATTTACATTAGGCTTTACCAGGCATACAGGACGACAATACCTCGAAGCCAAAGCAGCCCAAGGCAGAAAGTCAGCGCGAGAAAGGCTTAACTGGGCTGCATGTGGCGGCTCGCATGGCTTTACCGAGGAAAGTGGAAAAGACTACCTTTTAGAGCAAATCAAAAAAGGAGATGGATTAGCTCTACTACATTTTTATCTGTTTAAAACAATCAGAGAACAGTATGGCGAAACAAGACTTCACCAGTATAGTAATTGCGGCCAGCCCAGAGATGAATTTTTAAGCTTGGTTGACCTACAGGATACTTTTCAAAAAATCAAAACCCGCGACCCCATTGACCAGATTGCCTTTGCCGACTTTATGGCCGAATTCGAGCCCGTTCATGCCATTCCCGTGCGTTGGTTCTTTAGATTCTTTAATATACTATTGGGACGCAATAATGACAATGCTTAGCAAACTTAAGGAGAGCAGAGTCAAAGCTCTCCCTCTAAGTCCCGCAATATTGGCAATTCAATCGGCACTAATCCCCAACAGCCCTAAACCTTGATCTTCACGGCCCTGCCACAGCCACTTATCAAGCTGACGCCTAAACCAACCGCGCTTGCTTAATTTTTGCCGTAACTTTGCAGCATTATGGTCCAAGAAGTCAGGCAATCCTTGCTCCCTTAATTTATTTAATGTTCGCTGGGTGGAGGTCATTGCTTCACCGGAATCCGCCAGAACACTCAGCAAGAATAGCGTCCCACCGAGATAAGTCAGGGCATTTTTATAGGGTTTAATAAACACCTCATCACATATAAAACTATCCCTATCAGAGGCAGGGCAAGCTAGGGTCATAGCGACATTTAAGCAGATCATGCCGACGCCAATGAAGATGAGACTAAATGCATAATGACTCCGCCTCAATGCTTCAGCAGAAAGAGCAGAAAAATCCTCTAACTGTTTTGCTTCAAGCTTTTCGCTAGGGGCATAAATGTTGATACGGACAACCGCTTCGGTGGGCAAGGCCACGGCTAAAGCAGATCTCAAAACCACTGGCTCTACAGCGGCATGAGGATCGCACGCAGAACAAGACCACACCTTAATATTTATCAAGCCAGCTAAAAACCAATGGCTGACTTTTAATAGGTTCTGTCTCTTAAACTTAAAGCTAGATAACAAATTGGTTTCCACCATCCCGACTCCTGCATCACTTTGTTATTGTAACTTCCAAGAATATATTTAATTTTATTTAAATTTAAAGTTTATTTTTTGCGATATCTTAGCTAGAATAGCAGCGATAGTTACTTAGCTCTGAGAGAAGCGGGCCTAGTAACAATAGGTCTTTGACAGAGGCTTTATTAAGAATCAAAGCATGCGCTAAAAGCTTTCTTAGCAAAGCCGCAGTCACGAATACCAAGGACATAATTATGGAGGGCGGAACTTAAAAATAGAGAGAAGCGGGCCTAGTAACAATAGGTCTTTGACAGAGGCTTTATTAAGAATCAAAGCATGCGCTAAAAGCTTTTATAGGGACTTCTTTGAGAGGACTAGAAAATTTTATATCCTTATTACTAGAAGCTTTTACCATTAACACACAGGCAACGGAGAGTTTACTTGCAGAAATATATCCCTTTAATCTTAACCATGGGCCAGATTTTTTTTAATAAGGGTCAATGTACAGAGTTACCGCTGGCCAATACCCCTTATCCACTGGAGCCAGCGCTTTATATCGCTCCTCCTATTTTACCGCTAAAGATTCAAGGCATTGTTCAAGAAGGAAAAAAAGAAGCTAGAACTCTAAATTTTCCAACCGCAAATGTTGCAGTTAGAATAGCGGGGCTCAACTATGGCGTATACAGCTGTCGTGTCCTGGCAAACAACGTGAGCTATGATGGTATGGCTTATATTGACCAGCGGCGACCTGCAGTTTTAGAGGCACATTTGTTTGAATTTGACGGCAATCTCTATGGCAAAGATATCCTTGTCGAACTTAAAACATTTATTCGTGCCCCCCAACACAATCTTTCTTTTGAGGAAGTCAAGGAACTAATTCATAAAGATGCCGCCTTATGTCGGGAAGACTTACAGAAAGTCGCTCATTCTAAAGAGTAGAGTTGTTAACGGGGGGGAAGCTTTGCTGAGACTTACCTGCATCAGCTATTGAAATCCCCCCGCCTGTAGCTAAACAGTCCCTTAAAAGTTTCTTTCCTTTATTGAAATCAAAATAAAAATCTGAACCACACAAACAAGGGATATAGACCACAATAATCATTTTGTGATAACAGCACCTCTACTTATGGTCTTAGACCTATAAATAGTCTTAATTATTGACAGCTAATATTTTGCCACCTGTCTGAACTGTGCTCTAATAAAATTGCAGCACGACCTTATTAGTTGCCGGCTTTCCACCCATCCCAAGATTTCTACTTGCACTTATAGGAAAATATTTATGAAAAGCTATCTAAACATCTTTTTAACCTTTATAGCGCTCAGCAATGGCAGCCATGGGGGAGAGGAACTGGATGAGCTAGAGCCTAAGTTCAAAATCTCTGCCAGTATTTTTTCTCCTTTTATTGAGATTCCCAACGGCTGTGTGGGAGTCGCTGAAAACAATCAGGGAAAGAAAACTATCCTCGAGCCTGGTAAAAATTTTGTTCTGCCTGGCTACTATCAAAAAGTGATATCAGTTAGCCTTGCGCCGCGCCCCATTAACACTGTTCTAAAAGCTCTTCTTTCTAAGGATAACCATCCTCTTACAATCAAAGGGAAGTTTGAGTATCAAATTAAGGATATTCACAAAGCTGCCGCTTACTTGCACGATTTAGAAAATTCGGTGACGGAAGTATTTTGCCACACCCTAGCAGGGATAGTTCGTAGCCGCGATGCATTAGCCGTATTGAAGTTGCAGGAAGATGGCATAGCTCAACTCGCCTTCGAAACACTAAGCAATAATGGGCACCCTTTGCAATTTAAACTTCAAACAATTACTAACCATAAATTAGCACATGACAGAAAAGAGCAAAGAGTCGGACCGGCATCGAAGAAGGTATTTAGCGGCCCATCAGGATATTTTGATACATACGAGCACGGCCCTGAAGCCTATTTCAATCCAGCCGTGACTAAACTATTAGACCTATGGGGAATTAGCATAAACACAGTCGAGATTTTGCGCCTTGTTATTCCTCCTTTTATTGTTGAGCAATATCTCAAAGAGATGAGAAATCCAAGCGAGGTTATAGCGCCGTTTATTCCTGAGGATCATGATCACACGGTTTATGCATTAGCTTTAAATCCCTCAAGTGAGCCCTTAGAGATTCCTAGCGTCTGGCGTGTGGGTTAATAATTGATAGCCAAGATAACACCATAGACGCACCATGGCTGGGTGCTACCTTTTACAATTGCTCCAAGAGAATCTATCATACTCTACCGCCTATGGAGGCCTATTGATTGGAAGCAATAGCTTGCTCGGCCCCCTGCCCTAAGATTTAAACGGTATCATCTGAAGAGAAGAAAACTGTACAGAGATCTACCTTTATAAAAAAAGCGCTCCCTTTCATTATTTAAGGTTAACCTCCTTAAACAGGTGTGAGCTCTCTTCATCACTTAAACCGGCTATCTCCTGCAATCTCACGCTTGCCCTTGCTGGCGTGTGAGCTTTATTATTATCCTTTGTTAGTAAAGTGTGGATCTCCTGAAGCAAGAGCTCTCGTTTATGGTGGGTAATATCAGCAAGTATTTTTAAACATGCCTGAATATCAGGATAAAACTCTTCTTTTAATAACCAGTGTCCATAATCACAGATTAGCGGACGATATTCAGGAAGCGTATCACAAATTAATTGCATCAGCTTTAGAGGATTACTTTTATCACATCCACTGAAAATCATGACACTGGCTGTGTATTGCAGAACATCTTTTCGATTAGGCGCAGGAATTTTATCAAAAGCACTGACAAATTGAATGATCTCCGCCTCTGAAAGATTCAGTTCTGTGATATACTGCTCAAATAACTTACAGTCCTGAGGCGAGGTCCGCATCAAAAATTTGTAGAAATATGACTTACTTAGTTGGCGAAAGCACTGGGAAGGTATCCCCTCCATCACTTCTAATTTTAATGCTAAGTCTGACTGAGAGAGTATTAGCCGCTCCTCCAAACTTAAAGGAAGACCAATAAAAGGGTTAAGAAAGAGTAAGGAAGGATTTTTACTGAGTTCATCTTCCGGGGTCGACTTAAGAATTTTAAAAGCTTTTTTAAGAATTTTTATTCCCCTGTCGGTGGCATATTTGAGTAGAAATTTACGCTTATGAGCCGGTAGCAATGCTATTTCTTCCAAGATCTGATATTGCGGACAAAGCGTAGAAGAGAAGACATGGCTATCCTCAAATAAGCAGAAATCTTTAAAGACCTCTATTCTTTCCTCCACGGGGATGCGGTTATAACAGCTAAGAGATAACCGTCCTATTTTCTCTCCGGGATCTGCCTTTTTCCCGTTGGAAAGAAGGAATTGGCGATAAGAGCTCGGAAGATCTTTTAAGAACCTTAAAGCGGTAATAGGATTACTGGGGCGCCATTTTAAAACGATCCCACGACAAGCTTCTCGGATAACACTTTCGCGCCTATCTTGCTCGATCTCACAAAAGACACACAGAAAATCCTTGACTGAGGCACCGTCATCTTTATCATCTTCCTCTCTAAAGTAATAATTATATCTCTTAAGCTCGTCCAAATCATGGGCACTTAATAAAGTTAACATTTCAATACAGTCCACAAGGATAGCAGCTTCAATCCATCCCAATTGCGAATGAAATAAGCTAAAGGTGAGCTCCCCAATCGTCTCGGCTAGCTCAGGAGGTAAACTACCAATGAGAGAAAATAGCTTCTCTAAGAGAGAAGGATGCTGGTCAAAGTTACATCTGCCAAATATAGGAGCAACCGCAAGGAAAGTACAAACCGTTTGTCTGATCGGCTCTTCTAAAGGAATTATTGACGCGAGGAGAAAGGGAATATCTTTACAATGGTGGGCCCGTGCAAATTCTGCGGCTTGATTGGTTAAGCTTCTTCTTTCTTCTGCTTTTAAAGTTAACAAGATATCCATTAGCTTAATAAGGGTACCATAACTAACTGCGCCGGAAGCCTCTTTTTCCATATAATTATTAACTAATGGGGCCAGGGACTGGATAAGACTAATACGCTCAAAGGAGTTGAAGGCTGCTAAGCTGTCAAGCCACGCGTCGAGATTCTTAGCATTAATTCTTGTCAATCTCTCGATAATTACAGCGAGAGGGGAGAAAATTTTGATTCTTTCGAGCGGAGATTGCTTAACAAGAAAAGTTAAAGTCTTCTCTTGACTCACCGTGCGGAGTTTACGGAACACATTAAGAAATTTTTTATTCTCGACTATTACTTCTAATTCTTCACAGGACAACGGCTGCAGCATATGTGTAAGTTCTTCAACGCTCCGGCAAGTTTCAAAGGGTTGCCACGGTCGATGCCAAGCAATCTTGGTGCAAAGCTGATCAATTTTTATCTCACGCCTGGTTGCTGGACTCAACACTTCACTTTCTTGGACGCTCTGGGGCAACCTCTCCTCTATAACATTTGGCCCAGCGCTTTTAATAAAGCCGCTAACCCAAGAGATTATATTAAATGGCACTTGGGTGAAGGATTGCAGCAAATTAGTGCCGCTTAACGGCTTACTTTCTTCAGTTTCTTCTAGGGAATCCATACTTAAGGCGAGGTGAGTAAAAGTAAATGTTAATACTAATATTCGATAAAAATGTTTTGAATGCTCGCTCATGACCTAATTCTTTCTGAAGAGGGTTAACCTTAAACCCTAAGGCCATCCTGCCCTTATCTTTATTAATGTTAAAAAATCAAAATAATCAGTCATCCACGATACTCTTAAATAAACAAATATTGAATTACTTTTTCCTGGTAAAGAAGGATTACCATATAAGGCACCACGGGAGGCCTTATCTCCCCTAACAAGCGAGCTTGTCCTCTCCATTTTTCATTTGTATCTCTTATAGAAAAAATCTCCCGCCTTGCTTTCCCCCCAAGTAATGGAGTAATAATCAGCTTACATTGCAGGCTTTTATTTCCTTTAAACAAAAAAATGCCCCAGGAGAGCACACCACAAGAAACAATTTAACTTTCTTGTAGAACTGAGATTTGTATGGCTTTTACTCCTCTTGCCTGATGAATTGTATATCAAGGCCTCAGCAAACTTAAATATTCTTATATTGATATATTTTCACCTGCCTGCTTTAATGTCAGCCGTATTAAGGGTTATCAACAAGGATAATTTTAATACTCATCAAATATAAATTATTATAAGAAAGAGAACTTTTATGAATAAGTTTTGTATATTTCTCTGCCTGCTCGCAGGTATAAATTTTCAGCAAGTAGAAGCAAATCAAGAAAATTAAGATTCCAGTACAATCCCCCCCTCACATAGCACGACCATAAATATAAGCCTCTTCAGTATTGTTTCTTTTGGAAACGAGGGAAGTTCGTCGTCCACGCAGCACTTGAATAGTTCCCCTGAGGAGACAGCTAATGCTCTTAATCAGCTTGAGCCCTTCGAGTCCTCCTGTTTAAGAACATTAGGAGTAACCTTGGCAACTGTGCCTAGTTTGAGTGTTGGCCTCATCGGTCATGCAATAGATATAGCTAAATTACCTCTATGGAATTTTCTATTAGTTTCAGTTGGCCATCACTTTCTGCAAGAGAAACTAGGTATCAATCCTACCCCCTCATTCTTAGCGGCAGCTAGTGTAGGTGCTATCATTTATCATGGGGACAACTCAGCAGCATTGCGAGCAATTAAGACCAGCTATGAAGCCTTGACAGCATTAGCACGAGATAGTCGCAAGCAATTTGCTGGGGTAAAGACTATGGATGCATATATTCATCAATTAGAGAGCGATTTATGGAGCTCTTTTAAGGAGTATGCGACGCTTTGGAAATTTGTACTAGCATCTGCTACCCTTATAACTGCCGGACTGTATTTTAATCCGACTCACTCTAAATTGAAGTAATATTTTGAATCATGGAAGCAATAGTTAAATACGTAAGAAACGTCAAAAGTGTTTTCTATTGAATTAATTGCCTTCTCGTGAGCCAGAGTTTTTACTTGGTTAATTTTCTCGACGAAAGCTTGTTTATGCTGAAGTGGAATTTCCGACATCAATTCATCAAATTTCTGCTGACCATCCTTATGCATGGCAGTAAAGGGTTGTTGCTCCAACAGAACAGAATCAGAGGCAGAAGCTGCTAATACCATTGAACTGGCAGCTAAGCATTTTAAAATCATTTACGATCTCCGGTAAAATTGAATACTATAAAGTTCTATACTTTATAGCTCTAGATAGGGGTTCTTATTTTAATATTACAAGAAAAGTATTGCTTCAAGTTATTTATTCCTTAAAACCTATCCTAAAGACTCAGAAGGTGAGCGTTCTATAAATAGTAACGGATTAAAAGAGAGAAAAAGGCTTGAAAAACACTGATATTTTTATCAAATCTAATCAGCAATAGGCGAGCTGATTTCATCCCAGCCTAGCAGCGCTCGACAATCTACCACTTGTTTATATCCTATCAAAGTTCACGCCTCTTGACTCTTATTCTTTCTATTCTTCTTGCATAGGGCCATTAAGTGAATTCCTTTGTCTTTGAAAGCCTTAGCGTATAGAAAGCAATTAACTGCGACTCCTTCCTTAAAAGATCTTGATGTATTACACAGGCCTATTTAGCAGCATTTATAAAAAGAATGGACATCCTTAATTACACATACAACTGATTTATGGAGACAAGCCGTTAAGGCACTAAAACTCTTCCTCAATACAACTTTATAAAAAAGGTACCCGAAGGTACCTTTCTTGATAGCATTATGAAGATGGCTTGGATTAGTAATCCATTCCCATACCACCCATACCGCCCATACCACCCATTCCAGGCGCAGCAGCAGCAGCTTTTGGTTCAGGCTTTTCAGCGATCATCGCTTCAGTGGTAATCAGCAAGCTGGCAACAGAAGCTGCATCTTGTAAGGCTGTGCGAACCACTTTAACTGGATCAATAACACCGAATTCAAACATGTTACCAAAGTTATCATTTTGAGCATCATAACCATAGTTCACGTCATCAGCATCGGTAATCTTACCAACAATGATGGAACCATCTTTACCAGCGTTAAAGGCAATCTGACGGCATGGAGCAGATAGAGCTTGGCGAACAATTTTAACACCAACTTCTTGGTCATTGTTAGAAACTTTAACAGACTCTAGCTTCTTTAAAGCGTACAGCAACGCAACACCACCACCAGGGACGATACCTTCTTCCACAGCAGCGCGAGTTGCATGCATTGCATCCTCAACACGGTCTTTGCGCTCTTTAACTTCGAGCTCAGTTACTCCACCCACACGGATAACAGCAACACCACCACTAAGCTTTGCCAAGCGTTCTTGCAATTTTTCACGGTCATAATCGGAAGAAGATTCTTCAATTTGAGCGCGAATCTGATTGCAACGAGCCGCAATTTCGTCCTTATGACCGGCACCATCAACCAAGGTTGTATCATCTTTGCTGATTGTAACTTTGCGAGCTGTTCCCAGCATCTCCATGGTAACATTTTCAAGCTTGATGCCGACATCTTCAGAGATAACGGTACCACCGGTTAGAACGGCAATATCTTCTAACATTGATTTCCGACGATCACCAAATCCAGGAGCCTTTACAGCCGCAACCTTTAGGCCACCGCGCAGCTTGTTAACAACCAAGGTTGCCAAGGCTTCACCTTCGACATCTTCAGCAATAATCATCAACGGACGACCGGACTGAACCACAGCTTCTAATACAGGCAACATCGCTTGCAGACCAGACAGCTTCTTCTCATGGATAAGAATGAATGGATTGTCGAGTTCACAGATCATCTTTTCAGGATTGGTGACAAAGTATGGACTAATATAACCGCGATCGAATTGCATACCTTCTACAACATCTAACTCAGTGTGCAGAGATTTGGCTTCTTCGATAGTGATAACGCCTTCTTTACCGACTTTTTCGACAGCCTTTGCTAACATTTCACCAATTTCAGTTTCACCATTGGCAGAAATGGTGCCAACTTGGGCAATTTCTTCAGACGTAGAAACTTTTTTAGCGCGTGACTTTAAGTCTTCAACCACGGCATCAACTGCGATATCAATACCACGACGCAGATCCATTGGATTCATCCCGGCCGCAACGGCTTTTACACCTTCACGGACAATTGCTTGAGCCAAAACTGTCGCGGTGGTGGTACCATCACCGGCTAGATCGGATGTCTTTGAGGCCACTTCACGCAGCATCTGTGCACCCATGTTTTCAAACTTGTCAGACAGTTCAACTTCTTTGGCAACAGAGACACCGTCTTTAGTAATTCGAGGCGCACCAAATGATTTTTCAATCACCACGTTACGGCCTTTTGGTCCCAATGTTACCTTTACTGCATCGGCCAGAATATCAACGCCGCGGAGCATACGTTCACGGGCATCAGCAGAAAATCGTACTTCTTTTACAGCCATTATAAAACCTCTTTAATCATAAAATTTCTTAATAACTTCTTTAAGGGCCAAGTATAAATAACTATGCGCTCCATCAGCTTTAATGGAGAGGCTATCCCCACTCGGCTCCCAAAGTTTAGGCAGCTAGAATTCCCATTATATCGGATTCTTTCATCACCAAGAATTCATTGCCCTCAATTTTTATCTCCGTGCCGGACCATTTGCCAAATAGGATCCGATCACCAACTTTTACATCCAGAGGAACAACTGCTCCATCTTCTTTACGCAGACCAGAACCAACAGCGATAACCTCACCTTCTTGAGGCTTTTCTTTTGCTGTATCGGGGATAATAATACCAGATTTAGTTTTTTCTTCGGATTCAATCCGCTTCACAAGCACACGATCATGTAATGGTCTGAACTTCATTATTCATATCTCCTTTGTTTTGCTATCAGCACTCTCACTAAGGGAGTGCTAACTTTATCGCATATCTTTAAAAAGCTGTCAATAGGGCGCAAACAAAAATAACGGATAAAAATTGACCTAAAATTTTAGCCCGATCTAAACCTTTTAAAACCAATTATGTTTTTATTTATAATAGCTTAATAAAGATTGGAGCTAGTTATGTCCCCTTCCCAAGTTTATGCCCATCTGCATGAAATTCTGCAAGCTGCCCAGCGCGAAGGCAATCATCGTCTCGCCCTGCGCGCCATTGAGTTAATCTGTAAACTAAATGGTCTTTTTGATAAGACAGATAAAAAGCTACGCATTAATGATTTAAGTGAGGAACAGATCCAGCAGTTAATTGAACAACTCAGTTAATCCTTAAAGCAGCACGAGTTTATAAGCCTCTCCTTACTTTACGGTTAGCGCATCAAAGAGTTTACGCCGAACGGCAAGAAAGGCTCTAAAGCAGTATTTCCGCCATTCCATATTATCCTTCAGCACGGGCTCGCTAACATTCTGCAATATAATAAGCGACAGGTTCTTTTCTGGATAATAACAGTTCAAACCCATATAACCATAGACATAGCCTGCATGGGAGAATTCTTGCCCCAAGGGCGTGTCGGAAATTTGAATACCATAACCGTATCCCACCCTTCCCGACAAATAATGATCATCATTGGTAGAATAAGGCGTGGTCATGAGGTGTAAGGAAGCTTGATTAACAATTTTCCCCTGAAACAGAGCTTGATTCCAGCGATGCAGATCTGAGACGGTGGTGATGACGCCAGCGGAGGCAGGATATAAGTAAGGAAACGGCCTAACAGCCTGGAAAGGATGCTGCTTTGGCAGCCAATAGTTGGTGCCGTAAACTCTCATATATCCTGGAACTAAACCATTAACTGCGCGCAAAGACGACAGCTCGTCACCCGCATAATAGCTTGTGTCTGACATCCCTATCTCTGCAAACAATTTATTCAAATTCTCTTGCAGCGGCTGATTCATAACTTTTTCTAAAACGTTCCCGACTAAATGGTAGCCATAATTGCTGTATGAAAATTGTTGATCAGGATCACTGACGAGCTTCCCCTTAGAATCAAATGCGGCTCTATGGCTCAGGAGGTGATGGCAAGTGATCGCTTTTGACCCGGGGGTGCTTGCTGTGACACCATAATCTGTGATGGGTTTATGAAGATCTAATCTACCCTCTTCAACCTGTTTTAATGCCAGAGCAGCGACCATCTGCTTCGTGATCGAACCGGCAATAAATTTATTTTCTAATGTTAAAGAGGTTAAACCTTCTTTATCGGCAGAACCAGACTCTAGACTAAATAAAACCGCTTCATTCTTCTTAACCAGCAACACACCATTAAACTGGTAAGAGGGGGCTTGAACAACTGTCGAGACTTCCTCCCAACCCATATTGTGACTCTGC
The DNA here is from genome assembly GCF_000190415.1 of Candidatus Odyssella thessalonicensis L13. Lineage (GTDB taxonomy): Bacteria > Pseudomonadota > Alphaproteobacteria > Paracaedibacterales > Paracaedibacteraceae > Paracaedibacter > Paracaedibacter thessalonicensis. Next base: position 362,573 of record NZ_AEWF01000002.1, on the reverse strand, counting down.
TCACTGGCGGTACTCCACCCTGTAATTAAAATAGTTATAACAGCCGCTATGCTCTTTATCATTTTAGCCTCATGGATGTGACAGCGTTTCTTGAAAGACGACTGTAAATAGTGTTTAGAGGTTAACTAACTTGCCCTCTGTCTTAGAGGGTCGTTAGCCCTTACCAACATTCAAATCTTGCAGAAACTATAACCTCTAAAAAAGACGGGCAAAACGGGAAAAATGTGCCTGATTTAAGCATAACAAGACTGAGCAAGCTTATTTTTAAGGCTAAAAATCCCGCTCTTTATGGCTTCCCTGATTCGCTACTAGAAAAAACTGTAAATTTCAGCTACTTTCAATCCATATTTAACTGATTATTAAAGCTATACTAATGACTGTAATTACGCGCTTTGCGCCCTCTCCGACGGGTTATCTTCATATTGGTGGCGCCCGAACTGCTCTATTTAATTACTTATTTGCCAAACATCAGGGCGGTAGGTTCTTACTTCGCATTGAAGATACAGACCGAGCCCGCTCTACTCAGGAAGCTGTCGACACCATTATTGATAGTATGAAATGGTTACAATTAGATTGGGATGAAGAAATTGTTTACCAATTTGCGCGCGCTGAACGACATGCAGCTGTAGCCAGAAAGCTTCTTGAAGAAGGCAAAGCATATTATTGCTATTGCTCGCCAGAAGAACTAGAAAAAATGCGTGAAGAAGCAAAGGCGAATAATTTACCGCCTCGCTATAACGGCTATTGGCGTGACCGTGATGCTGCTCAGGCACCCGCCGGAGTTGCTCCTGTAATCCGCTTTAAAGCGCCGCAAACGGGGGAGACTCATATCGACGACCTGGTTCAAGGGCCGGTAACTTTACAAAATACACAGCTGGACGACATGGTTTTATTGCGTGCTGATGGCACCCCCACTTATATGCTCTCAGTGGTAGTAGATGATCACGATATGAATATTACCCACATTATTCGCGGCGATGACCATTTAACAAATGCGTTTCGCCAATATCATTTATACCAGGCTTGCGGCTGGGATGTTCCCGCGTTCGCTCACATTCCTTTAATTCACGGCCCTGACGGTGCTAAGTTGTCGAAACGCCATGGAGCCTTAGGGGCAGAAAGCTACCGGGCACTGGGCTTTTTACCGGAAGCCATGTGCAACTATCTTCTACGACTCGGCTGGAGCCATGGCGACGATGAAATTATTAGTCGCGAACAGGCCATTGAGTGGTTTAATATTGATGCCATCGGCCGCTCACCAGCACGCTTTGATCTAGCCAAGCTCACTAATTTAAATGCTCACTATATGCGTGAGGCTGACAATGGGCGCTTGCTGCAACTTTGCCAACCGTTGATTGAAGAAAAGTTGGGCGTAAAATTAACACCAGCTGAAATTGAGCGAATTTCGCAAGGAATGAATGGTTTAAAGCAAAGAGCAAAAACTGTGCTCGAATTGGCCGACAACTCCCTTATTTATATCCGTGTCGCTGAAGCTGATGAAAAAGCGCAAAAGTTTATCTCAGAACCTAACCAGAGGCTTGTCGAGGCGGTGATACAGGATATGAAAACGTTGGCTAGCTTTACAGAGCAGGATTTGGATGCAAAGGTTCGCGAAACCGCTGAACGCTTGGGGGAGAAACTAGGTAATATTGCTCAACCTTTACGTGTGGCTTTAACAGGCAGCACAGTCTCGCCCAGTGTTTTTGAAGTGATGGCCGTGCTAGGTAAAGAAGAAACTATAAAGCGCTTAGAGAGCTTTATACGCTTATAAAAGCAAGCTGATATTAACATCTCGATGAGGAGTATTTTTACCCAACCGGGATGTTAATTATTTTACCTCTTTCCCACCACTATTTCCCCCACCCTCTTATGAATCAAGCATGACACCCGCAAATCTATTTTTCTTTGGTTATGGCTATGTGGCCCAACGGTTAGATCACCTCTTACCGTCCGTGACGAAAACTGCCGGCTGCACCCGCAAGCCCTTACAGCAAGAATCCCTCTTCCCGTTCGCCAATATTCCTTACCCTATCCTTGATCAATTTGATAATTTCCTTATCTCGATTCCGCCAGATGCTGAAGGAGATATTACATTACGGCATTATAGTTCTTATTTTAAAAACAGAGCCAAGCCTATTAAATGGATAGGTTATCTTTCAGCCACGAGTGTTTATGGAGATCACCACGGCAACTGGATTGATGAGAATACACCTGCCATGCCCTGTTCGCCCCGTGGTCATTATCGTCTAACAGCAGAGCAGCATTGGCAACAGTTAGGTTTCCCCTTAAGCATATTACGGCTTTCAGGTATTTATGGGCCCGGTCGTTCAGCGATTGAGTCCATCCTAAATAATAAGGCTCAACTTATTGAGAAGCCAGGCCATGTCTTTAATCGCATTCACGTGGATGATATTTGCCGCGTCATCTTAGCCAGCACGACGATTCAGCCTAAACTGGCCAATCTTGCTGACGACTGCCCTGCGGCCCTCGTCGAAGTCTATTTATATGCTTATAAACTTCTCAGTTTACCGCCAGCTCCAGTGCATATCTGGGAATCAGTTCCGCTGTCTGCAATGATGCAAGACTTCTTTTCAGAGAATAAGCGAATTAAAAACACGCTAATTAAGAAAATATTAAAGGATGATCTGCTATACCCGTCCTATAGAGAAGGCTTGGGCGATTGTCTGAAATGGCATCAAAAAGGACGAGCAAGGTCAACTTAGCCCTTCAAGGTGGCGGTGCCCATGGCGCTTTCACCTGGGGAGTCTTGGACCGGTTGCTAGAAGAAGAAGATGTAGAAATTGAAGGTATCAGCGGCACCAGTGCGGGGGCCATGAATGCTGTTGTGCTCGCTTATGGATATGCTTTAGGCAAACAAGAAAAGGCAAAAGAAACGCTCCAATCATTCTGGTGGGAGATAAGCCTTCTGGGAAACGTCTTCAACCCAATTCGTCCGACGCCCGCTGAAAAATTAGATAACCCTTGGAATTTAGACTGGTCTTTAAGTTATACTTATCACGAATTGTTGAGCCGCCTCCTCTCCCCCTATCAACTAAATCCATTAAACTTAAATCCCCTGAGATGGGTTCTGGAAAAGACCATCGACTTTGATTTACTCGCCAAGTCCGACGTTCAGCTCTTTGTCGCGGCCACGTCGGTTAGATCAGGTCAACCTCGGATATTCAAGCAAGGAGAGATCACCTTAGATAGCCTTCTGGCTTCAGCGTGTATTCCTTTTATCTTTCAAGCCGTTAAAATTGATGATGATTATTATTGGGATGGGGGCTATATGGGAAATCCTGTCTTATGGCCACTAATTTATAACACCCACAGCCCTGATATCATCTTAGTGCAGATCAATCCTCTTTATCGTCAACAAATTCCGCACACTGCCAACGATATTTTCAACCGTTTAAATGAGATCACGTTTAACTCCAGCCTTATTGCTGAAATGCGAGCTATAAACTTTGTCAGTCGGCTTATTGCTCGGGGTAAACTCGACGCCCAGGACTACAAGGACATTAAAATGCATATGATCACAGATTGCCAAGGAATGTTGGACTTAAATGCTTCAAGCAAGCTCAATACAAGTTGGGATTTTTTCCTACATCTTAAAGATATTGGGCGTCAAGCAGCTGAGTCTTGGCTCATTGATAACAAAGACGCCATCGGAAGGAAATCATCTTTAGATATTTTTGAAACATTTTTAAGAAAGAAATAAGTTTCATCAGCTTACTATAACTCTAAGCTGTTAAATACTCTAAAGCTCATTTTGAAAAGACTGATGAGGCGAATAATTAAATTGAGGGACAACGGAATGAATAATTTTAATGGAAATGACCCTAACGGTATAGACCAGACGATGATTAGTACTGTTATTTTCCATAGGCGTCTGAAATCTCTCAAACATTATATGCGATCTAATGAGATAGTTGGAGAAGAGCATGTCCCATAAATTGAAATTTAAACTCATTATGATTGATTATAACTCTAAAAATCATGAGAGTTTCCGTAAAATTCTCAGCCATTACCCGCATGACCCGGCCGGAATGCACTTAACAGAGATCCCCGACTCAAAGATACCTGAGCAAATCAACGCGTCCCTAGAAATAGATTCTGCCTATTCAGAGTCTCAAGGGGCACGGCAAATTATCAAGGCTTATAAAGCAGGCGACCCTTATGCCTTGGTGCTGATCGATATTCAAATGTCGCGGGGCTGGGATGCCATCAAGACCATCAAAGTTATCTGGGAGTCAGATCCTGATATTCAAATTGTCATCTGTTCTGATAGCTCCTATTATGCCTATCTCAAAATTGTTAATATCTTAGGCTTAACTGATCGGTTGCTAATCCTAAGGAAGCCTTTTGATTACATTGAGGTAAAACAGCTGATCAGTGCCCTTTTATCGAAATGGACTATGACCAGAGAGATCAAGAGATATGCGCAACAAATGGAACAAATTGTTGATGAAAAGACCACAAAGTTGAGCCAAGCGCTGTTATTAGCGCGTGCCACCCTTGACTCTTCGCAAGAAGGAATCTTAATGCTAAGCCCGACGAAGGAAATCCTTGCTTGCAACCAAAAATTTATTAACATGTGGCTTATTCCGGCCCAGTTAAGCCAAAAGATGACTTTAGCTCAACTCAATGAGCATACCAAACACCTTACCTCTAATAAGGAAATATTCGATGACGCGCTTTTATCGCACTCAGGAATAACTCCAGAGATCACGCTCACAAATGGAAAAACTTATGCGCTTAGTGTGCGCGATTACAGCCACAACAATGAATCGATGGGAATCATTGTCACCACTCTTGATATCAGTCAAAAAAAACTGATAACAAAGAGCTGTCATACGAGTTAACCCATGATTACTTAACTGGACTACCTAACCGGACCCTGTTAACTGATCGGTTAACAGAAGCCCTAATATCCTCGCACCACAATAACAGGGATGTCGGTGTCATCCATTGCAATGTCGATCGATTTAAATATATCAATGATACCCTCGGACACGGGGTGGGTGACGGGGTACTCCAGGGAATTACGGCTCGCCTCAGGAGCAGCATTCGCGAGAATGATACCCTGTATCGCTTAGGTGCCGATGAATTTATTATTGTCATTGAAAATGTGCAACATAAGGATGAACTTCTCGAAATTGCTCAACGTATCAAAAAGGATTTCAGTTTTCCCTTCTGCTTTGCGGACCACGAACTTAAAATTGATTGTAGTATGGGCATTGCTTTATCGTCATTGGCGGAAGAAAACCCTACCAATCTCTTGAAATGCGCGGAATCGGCGCTGCGTCACGCTAAAGACTCAGGACTGGGAAGTTACTGTTTTTACATTGATGGAATGGAACAAGAGAACATGAAGCAAGCTGAGATAGAAAATCAGCTTAAAGCTGCGCTCTTGGAAAATGAATTCCAGCTCCATTATCAGCCCATTGTGGATTTGCGCGCCGGAAAACTCGTCGGTGTTGAAGCTTTACTCCGCTGGACAAACTCTCAGCTTGGGAGTATCTCTCCTGCCGAATTCATTCCCATTGCCGAAAGAAGTGGGCTGATTATCCCCATTGGCGAATGGATCATTAATACGGTCAAGGATCAACTTTTAGAATGGGAAAAATTAAAAATTGATTTGTTTGTTTCAATGAATGTTTCCAGCATCCAATTGAAGAATCCTGACTTCTTAGACAAGTTTTGCCATGTAATCTCAGAAAATAAGCTTAATCCAGCTAAAATTGAACTCGAACTTACTGAGTCCATTCTTTTAGAACAGAGTCCCCACATTACTGAATCTCTGGCTAAATTAAGATCCTTGGGAATCCGAATCTCACTTGATGATTTTGGTACTGGCTACTCCAGCTTAACCTATCTACAACGTTTTCCTCTTAATAAAATTAAAATTGAGCGAAGCTTTATTACTAATATTGAGACCCAGAAGGATTCTCAAGCGATTGTATCCGCCATCGTTGCTATGGCCCATAAGTTAGATCTTGAAGTGGTGGCAGAGGGGATTGAGCGACCGTCAACAGTTGGTTATCTCAAGCAAATGTCAATTGATTACCTGCAAGGATACTATTTTAGCCCCCCTGTGGTGGCCGACTCCATTACGCAGCTAGTTTTAGGATCAAAAGTTGAATCTTTATTGATGGCTGTTTCATCTAATCAGCAGCCAAACATCCAAACTTAAAAGGTTGACCGTGAAATTATAAGACCCCCTATAAAAAGAAAAAATTCAAACATCTTAAGCACAATATCAGACTTTTTTGCACCCTTGGCTCGTTAAAAGCGTGCCGTAAAATTCACAGGACTTTCTGCTGAAAATCTTGAGTTTCCAGCAGATCCAGTGTACAACAATGTCATGAAACTATATAAATTATCTTTCCCTACAACCTCTAAGGCTGCCCCTATCTTTGGTGATGTCTTAGCAGAAGTTGTCCTCGCCGTCTCGTGGTATGAAGTGGATGAAGACACCGACCATTGGATTTTTGAATGCACTTTAAATAACGAGACAAGTCACCAGAATTTACGCGAATTAATTACTGAGACTGCCCAAAGTCATCATTTGCCTGTTCCTGAAATTGAGGTCTGTGACCTCCCAGATACCGACTGGTTAGAACAAACCTGGAAGAACTTTCCCGCGCGTCAGATCGGTAAATTTTTTATTTATGGCAGTCATTCTAAAACTGATATTCCGGTGGACTTAATCGGCTTAGAAATTAATGCAGCCACAGCATTTGGATCAGGCGAGCATGAAACGACAACAGCATGCATTGAAGCCCTAACAAAGATGCATGCTCAAGGCTGGCAAACTCGTCATCCGCTTGATATGGGATGTGGTTCGGGTATTTTAGCCATGGTTATTGCTAAACTTTGGCAGCTGCCCGTGTTGGCCGTTGACAATGATCCCGAATCGGTACGCGTGACCCAAGCCAATGCTCAGATTAACAACTGCGCCGACACCATTACTGCGCTTTGTAATGAAGGATTTGATGGAAATGCTGTAAAAAGCAAGGGCCCATTTGATTTAATTGTCGCCAATATCTTAGCAGCCCCTTTGTGTGATATGGCACCTGATATGGCCCAGTCGATCACTCCCAAAGGGCGCGTGGTGCTGTCAGGATTATTGGTTCGACAGCTCAATGAGGTGCGCCAGGCTTATGAAAAGGTTGGTTTCACTTTAATAGACCAACATATTATTGGCGATTGGGCAGCACTTGTTTTTGAGCAATAAAAAGCTATCCTAATTACTAGAGCAATCTTTTAGGGGAAGAATAATATGCACTCGGGCATGCCTTCTCGTCCTCCCTCTTCATCCAAAATGGCTTGGAAGCGTCTTTATATCATGCGTCATGCTGCAGCATCCCACAGCAAGCAAGATAAAGAGCGCTCTCTTTCCTTTGAGGGGCGCAAACAGATTGACGAGCTTCTGACTCGGGCCCTGGGCCTCTTTGATCAAGTAACGCATGTCCTATGCTCGACCGCCCTACGTACGCGCCAAACCTGCATCGGATTAGAGGAAATTCTTCCTCCCCGCATTAATTATCAGTTCTTAGACAGCCTTTATCATGCGCCTGCTGAAGACATTTTAGAAGAAATCAGATTACTTCCGGTCCACGCTCAAGATATCCTTATTATCGGTCACAATCCAGGCGTTTCACAGTTCTTAGCTCGTACTGCTGCGGGCAGAGACAGGACAATGGGCACCGCGCAAATAGCGGTTTATGATATCCATGGTTTAGAATGGCAAACTCTTAACTTCCAAAATTGTAATCTCAGAGAAATTCTTTGAGGCTATACTGAATCTCATTATAGATTTTAGGGCTCACACTTCTCCTATTATTCAATAAAAAACAAAATCTTAACAAAAATTCAACTTAAAGTTGAGTAAAATTTTGTAGTATTTTCACCTTGCAGTGGTATAAATATTACTTATTGCGAGGTATGAGCATGTCTACCTGGCACCCAAACGATTCATTCCATTTTATCATTACAATTATTAAGTGTGAGCATTACGATGAAAACGAAAAATATCTTGCTTCCTTTGCTAACCCTATCTTTATTTTTTCACTTTTCTCCAGCGCTTTGTTCTGAACAAGAAGAAATCTTAGCCGACGGCGTCTACACTACTTTTACGCCTCAGCTAACAACGCCTATCGCAGCTAGCATAGATAACAATGGACACCTCTATATAGAGCCTGAAAGGACTTCTTTTTTACAAGGGCAAGTATTGGTAGATTTAACCAACTTACCAGCGGACGCCTTATCTTTCCAGGCTCCTGCTTATACACCTCGCCCTTATACCCCTCGCAAAAGAAAAGCTAGGTCTAAGCCGCCTGCCTCAGAAAGGCAAGCAAGACCTAACAAAAAAGCTTCCGCTCAACCAGATAAAGAAACAGTCGATTTACCACCTAAAGATTCTGCTCAACCAAATCCAGCTAGCCTAAGCGAGAGCAATAAAGAAAATATTGAGAATCGCTCCTTAAATTGTCCTTTACCACTCAATGTGTTGCCTCTCCATTTATTGTTAGGGAGGCCAGAACAGCCTCATTTAAGTGGCACATTTACACCTATCTCTCGACATAGAATGGCGACATCTTATCGCCTGCAGCCATCCTATATAGCGCCTGACTTCTCAGGGGGACAATATCCTGGCGGAATTCCTTTAGGTTATTCTCCATCTTCTACAGAAGAATTTAAGGTGAGAGTCGAGAACTATTATCAGCTAACCCACAAAGCAGAAGCTAAGAATTATTTAGACGCTTTCGAGGCAGCCAAAGAAGATTATAGCTTACCGTTGACTTATCGAAGCCAAGCAGCTTGCTATATAGAAGAAATATATATTTTTATGCAGCAACATGATGCTCGAGCGTTCAATAATCTTGATAAATTATCTAGAGCACACAGGATTCATCCTTCTGTTCTTCATATGGCTAATTTTTTAAAAGCATTCTTAAGATGTATGAATCGCACCCTTGAAATTACTGATAGCCAAGCCGTGGTATATTTGAACACAGTTATAGAGTCTGGAAATCTCCCCGACAAATATACTCTTGCAGCGAAGTTTCTAAGAGGGATGTTACATTGCCTAGAACGCCAAGAAATGAGCAGCGACACTGCGGCCATGTTCGAGCTCGAAAGATTTTTTGATAATGAGGCTACTTCTTTTAGTAATATATTCTTGCAGCAGCTAGACCCCAAAAAAGTCAATTATATGAGATTATGGTTCAACTTCTATCACTCACTTCAGAATCAGAGGCAAGAGTCAGGTATCACTATTAATGTGCCGCATATCAATGTGAATAAGCGAGATACTAAATTTCTTATTGAATTTCACCAGCAAGGCAATCTTGATTTGAACCTTAAGATTGCAGCAGCAAAATTAGCAGGGCTTTACTTAGAACACCAAGTTAAAGAATCAACAAGGAAGTCTATTTTATAAGCAGCTCATAATTATGGTGAGGGCCCATCTCTCTCACCTTTTTAATGTTCCCTTCATAGATCTCTAATTTATTGGGTTTATATTAGTACAGATCCCATCAAGCTAATCTATCTCGGGCTATTTCTGCTAACATTTCAGACGTTTCTGCAGAGCAATCACGCAGAGTAAAGATTGCCGATGTTGTACTTTACAATCAAAAGAAGCCTCTGTTTCACTCTTACACTTTTATAGCACTTACCTAAAGTTTTAATTTTATTTTTAGATAAATTTTATGTAATAGTCTTGGGGGTATGAACTAGAATGCCGCTAACCTACCCAGGAGAAACTTAAGTGATAAAAATTTTTCGCTTTATGACCGTTTTAGGTCTGTCCACAGTCCTCTGTGAAGCTCGGGACGATTTTTTGAGGGGATTATATACAACATCAGCTCAACTTCAACAAAGCACCCCGCTCCAGGAAAGCACAGCAATCTGTGCTTTGGGCACCAATCTCACCTTGCAAGCGGTAGGCTCTATCATTGCGCCCGAAGAGGAAGATTTACTCACCCAACTCACTTCCCATACGCACACAAGTGTTGATGCCGCCAGCCTCGGCGCTTTAGTCCATCACTTGAGAGAACACCTATCAGTTGGAATATATGTTTATACGGATAAAGCAGAGCCAGCCCATGCAGAAGCGATAACTGAGCTCGTAAAAACGGGTACTCAGAACATTGTCGTCGATTTTAAGCAACCCTCCCAAGCTGCTCAAATCATTAACAACCAAGTCGACAAGGACACTAAAGGAGAAATAAAGGACCTTGTTAGTGAAGACGACATTAACGATGATACTTGTCTGGGGTTACTGAATACTCTTTCCATTGAAGCTAATTGGCACGGCGAGTTTTATGAGAAGGAGATGGTTTTCAAGATTGGCAAGCAACGCCGCTCAGTCCAAGGCTTTGTTGGTACCGAGAAAATAAGGCTCCTGGAAACGCAGCAAGCTCATCTTATTGAACTGACAACCAGCCAAAATACGTTCTCCCTATTCATCAAGCGTCCGAAAAAGCGTCAAGATCCAGTGACCCCCATCACTTATAGAGAAGTTAATCGTTTGAAAGAGCAAGGAACAATCCTTGCCCAAGTTATCCTGCCTAAGGTAGAAATCGCCTCTACGAATGATCTTAAGGATCAACTAAAGCTCAAGTTACCGATTCTCTTTAGGGGTCAGAACTTCTTTACCACCGCCTTTGAGCATCCGGTTGTGGTTAATGCTTTTAAGCAGAAATGTCTTGTTAAATGGGATCAGCATGGATTTAAAGGGAGTGCAGCAACATTTATGGGCATGTGTTATGAATCCGCCCCGCGCCAGCCGCAAAGGATCGTTAACGTTAATCGCCCCTTTTCCTTTATATTTGCTTTAAATGCTACCCACACGCTTCCAGAGACAACCGTCATTTTCTCTGGCCAAGTGGCTGCTTTTGAAACCTTAAGCGTTATCAAGTAAGCCTTGGTGAGCAGGATATATTTATTCTGCTCAGATTTTCTATCCAATCACTTCTTGCCATATAACCTTCAACTGCTCTGGCTGACTGAGGCGGTGATCCGCATCTTTCAACAATCGCACTTGTACATCCGTTGAGGTTAACAAATCCATCAGCTTCAACGCGAATGGATAGGGCACGTCCTTATCGGCAGTGCCATGGATCAGTCGAATCGGCACTGAGCATTCTATGGGTTGTCTTAGTAAAAGGTTCTGGCGGCCATCTTCTATTAACCCATAGCTTAACGGGGTGCCGATATCATTGTAGTCACTGGGCACCCTTAAAGAGCCTTGAGTTTGAAGGATTTGTTTCTGCTCTGCTGATAAAACCGGCCAGATTAATTCTTCTGTAAAATCTGGAGCCGCAGCAATTCCGACCAAGCGACGGATAAGGGACGGCTTTTTAAGCGCCAAGAGCAGCATTAACCAGCCGCCCATACTCGACCCTACAGCAATTAGATTATCGGCTTGTGTGACCTCTATAACGGCGATCACATCCTCTAGCCATGATGAGATTGTCCCTTTAAAAAAATCTCCTCCTGACTGGCCATGGCCTGAGTAATCCAGGCTTAAGAATCCATAACCATTGTCTGCGGCCTGCTGCTTTAAAAATAAAGCTTTGGTGCCTGACATATCCGAATAATAACCGGGTAAAAATAAAATTGTCGGTCGGTTAGGGATGGAGTGAAACACATAAGCGAGGTTGTAAGAGTTACGGCTAACAAAATGAACGGTCATAACTGTCATCCTTGATTCATGAAGGTTTGCCTTATTGTTGCATAAAACGGTGCAAATTGCATGACTGGAAAAATGAACGTAGCCTGCAATACGGGATTCCTTTAAAATCACTTAAGACACGCGACTTATAGTAATTAACCATCATAAAGTAATGGCAAGAGCTGAAACCCCTTGCCAGTTATATTTTCTCTTTGGGGATTGGCCTGCTTAGCAGTTATATTCCTTAAACTTGGCCAACATTTTGGATTTGCGCAGAAGGGTGGATTTCATTTTGCCCGAGAACCATAATCGATGGCCGTACCCGTGCAACAATTGAGCGCACATAGGGACGCAACGTGGGATTAACCACCAGCACTGCTTGTTCACCGCTCATGGCAATACGATCAAAGGTTGTTTTAAAGTCAGCGATAAACTCTTGGATTTGGCTCGGTGACAATGCTAACTGGCGGATCTCGCCTTCACCCACCAAGGCATCCTGCATGGCTTGATCCCATTTAACCGTTAATGGCACAATTTTAAGCGTATAATTTTCGTCGAGATTACTATGGGTAATCTGGCGAGAAAGCCGCTGACGTACATGCTCTGTGATTACAGACACATTACGAGAGTAACCACATCCTTCAGAAATTGCCTCAATAATAGTGGCAAGGTCACGAATACTAACCCGTTCACTCACGAGATTCTGAAGAATTCGCTGAATCCCCCCTAAACTAATTTGTGTTGGAATCAGATCATTTAGAAGTTTCTTATAAGTGTCGCCTAACTCATCCAACATTTTCTGCGTTTCAACATAGGTTAACAGTTCGGCTAAGTTATCCTTCACAATTTCAGTCAGATGGGTGGTTAATACTGTGGCAGCATCGACAACAGTGTAGCCCAGACGTTCTGCCTCGAGCCGTTTATCTTCGGTAATCCAACGGGCGGGTAAGCCAAAGGTGGGCTCTAACGTGGTTTCCCCATCAACACGGATATCTTCGCCACTGGGATTCATCACTAAGTAATGGTCAGGACGGAGATCGCCGCGACCGGCCTCCAGTTCTTTAACACGGATCAAATAAGACATTCCGCCAATTTGGATATTGTCCTGGATCCGCACTGACGGCAGAACAAAACCAACTTCTTGAGCAAGCTGCTTACGCAGGCTTTTAATCTGATCTGTCAAACGAATGCCTTTATCGCCATTAAGAATGGTTAGCAAACCATAACCAATCTCAATTCGCAAATGGTCAATATGGCCTGGGATAATCTTAGGTTCCTCGCCAATGGCCACTTCTTCTTTAGCGGCTGCTGCTTCCAGTTCATTGGCGGCTTCTTCCTCTTTGGCTTTAATCTGGGTCTGAGTGACGCGCCAGGCCCCAAAGCCGCATCCTAAAGCCAAAACAAAAAAGGGTAGACCAGGGAGACCGGGCGTTAACGCCATCACCATCATCAAAAATGCACTTAATCCCAGCACCGTCGGATTACCACTTAATTGTGCTACTAAGGCTTTATCGGCTGAACCTTCAACACCTGCTTTTGAAACAAGCATACCTGCAGCCGTAGAAACGATTAATGCAGGAACCTGAGAAACTAAGCCATCGCCAACCGTTAAGATGGTATAAGTTGTTAAAGCCTCGGTGAAGCTAAGATCCATTTGACCGACCCCGATAATGAGTCCGCCAATGATATTGATAAAGGTAATGAGCAAGCCGGCAATCGCGTCACCACGCACAAACTTTGCCGCCCCATCCATTGATCCATAAAAGTTACTTTCATCTTCTAAAAGTTTACGACGGCGTTTTGCTTCAGCTTCGTTAATTAAACCCGCACTTAAATCAGCATCAACGGCCATCTGTTTACCAGGCATCGCATCTAAGCTAAAACGAGCTGAAACCTCGGCAATACGTCCTGAACCTTTGGTAATTACTACAAAGTTAACAATGATAAGAATGGTAAAGACGATAATACCAATCACAAAGTTGCCGCCCATCAGGAAGCGGCCAAAGGCTTCAATCACCCTCCCTGCCGAATGGGCTCCTTCATGGCCATGGCTTAAGATCACCCGGGTAGCTGCCACATCTAAGGCCAAGCGTACCATGGTGGAAACTAATAAAACCGTGGGAAAAGAGCTGAATTCTAAAGGGCGCTCAATGAACAGCGCCGTAAATAAAATCATAATCGAGAAAAGGATGGAGAGAGCCAGCGACATATCCAGCAAGATGGTGGAGACTGGCATAAATAACAATATGAGTACTGCAATTAAAGCCAGGGCGAAACCAATATCGGTTCGCCCTGTCATGCTAGCCATTGAGAATCCTTGCGGTGCACTGGACGAAGTGGCCATGCTTTATGCTCCCATCAGTTCGGATTGATCAGTGCCGATTGTTTCCCCGTATTCTTTCAGCTTATTTCTTAGTGTCCGGATGGAAATACCTAAAATATTAGCTGCATGGGTGCGGTTGCCGGCACAATGGGCCAAAGTATTAAGAATTAACTCTTTTTCAACACTGGCAACAGTGCGCCCAATCAACAGGACTTTCTCAACATTATTCTGAGCTGCCACTTGCAGCGATTCCTGCGTGATCTGATCAAACAGATCACTTGCTTCAATCAGTTCGCCTGAAGATAACAAGACAGCGCGGTGAATAGTGTTCTCCAACTCTCTGACGTTCCCTTGCCAGGGATGGCTTAGTAAAGCTTGACGAGCAAGAGAGGAAAAGGTTTTCTTACCCACTCCATTGAGCTGCGTAAATTTATCAACGAAGAATTGGGCCAAAGCTTCAACATCTTTTGGACGTTGTCGCAGTGGTGGCAACTGCAAATTGATAACATTCAAACGATAATATAAGTCTTCTCGGAAAGTTCCCTCTTTATAGGACTGAACCAGATCGCGGTTAGAGGTGGCGATAATACGGATATCAACCTTAACCGGTTCTGTGCCCCCTACTCTATCGATAACCCGTTCTTGAATGGCCCTTAATAGCTTGGCTTGGAGACGGATGTCCATTTCGCTGATTTCATCAAGCAGCAGGGTGCCGCCATTGGCTTCTTCAAATTTACCAATACGACGGGCAACAGCCCCTGTAAAGGCCCCTTTTTCATGGCCAAACAATTCAGACTCCAAAAGGTTTTCCGGTATAGCGGCACAGTTAACGGAGATAAAAGGTTTTTTAGACCGGTTCGATTTCAGATGAATATGGCGAGCCATTACCTCTTTACCGGTACCAGACTCTCCCGTAATGAGGATATTTGCTTCACTGGCGGCCACCTTGTCAGCCATTTCGATCCACCTAAGCATAGAGGGATCGCGAGCGATCATTTCATGATGGGGCGTAGTAATTGCCGACAAGATGGCAGCAATCATTGAGGCTTCAGGGGGGAAAGGTATATAATCAATGGCACCCGCCCGAATCGCAGCGGCGGCTTTTTCCGGATCAGCTTGAATACCACAGGCTACCACAGGAATATTAAAATGCTCTGCTTTAAGCTGGCGGATCAGTGATTCTACGTCATGAAGGACATCAATAAATAAAAGGTCGGTTGTTTGCCCTTTACGCAAGATCTCCAGCGCTTCTCTTATTGTTGCTGTCATTGTCACCTTAGCACCTTTTGCCGTAGCTAATCTTGCTGCTTCACTGACTTGACCATCAAAGGCACTAATAATCATTACACGCATAAGGGTGGCTCCTCTTTATCTTTCTGATTTAATGATTTCCGTCATGGTAATACCAAGACGTTCATCGACAATAACAACTTCACCTCTGGCGACTAAGCGGTTATTGACATAAATATCCACCGACTCACCGACACGTCGATCTAATTCGACCACAGCACCTCGGCCTAACTTCAACAGTTGGCTCACAGGCATGACGGCGCGTCCTAAAACCGCTGAAATTTGCACGGGAACGTTATATACTGCCGAAAAATCATTAACATCGCCTAAAGTTTGGCTCGGAGCCTCTTCAGCTTTAAGCTCACTAAAATCTGAGTCTGCCCGGCGTTCTGCTTCATTTGGGGCCTCTGTTTCTGGGGACGAGGTACCCGATAAATTCTCGTCATTGTTCATGCTCAACCTCCTCTGTATAGCTTATTTCATTAATAAGGCGATCAACCTCATTTAATGTATTTCTTAAAACAACCTCTGCGCCGCCCGTGGCCCAGGTAAACCGGCAATCCATCAGCCCTAAGGCTTCGTCGGCTTTAACTTGGATATTACCCGTGGCAATGAGGTCTTTGATCCGCTCGCTGAGTGACTGGCTTAATTGAGGATTCACACTAATCGCCATCGCGGGTTTCGTCAGCAAAGCTTGGTTTACCTTTTCCATACACGTCACCACCCGATCAACAGAGTTCTTTTCCGAGTCTGTTAAACAGATTTTTAAGGCGACCGTCTTTGCTAACTGTGCTGCTTCGTGATGGATCACCCCACGCTTTTCAGTTTCAGCATTTATAAACTCCAGGAGATGGGCTTCAAACTTCCCTAGGGCAACGGCCAGATCAGCCTCAATGGCTTGCCTCTGCTCAGCTTTACCGGCTTCAAAGCCTTGGTTATAAGCCAGTTCTCGTATCACGCCCACTTGATCCTCATTGTATTTCGGAGCATTCTCATCTACGGGTTTGGGCTTTTCGAAATCATGATTAAATGTAAACTTTTGAACCATTTTCTTACGTCCTACTCAATCAAAGCGTCTTCGGCTTCGTTACCTTTACGGATAACAATTTCACCCTTGTTTGCTAGATCTTTGGTGGTAACCACGATATAGCTTTGGGCTTCATCCACATCTTTAACCCGGACCATTCCCATGGATTGCATATCTTCACGCATCAGTTTGCCCGCGCGTTCAGACATATTGCCAAAGAATTTCTCTTTAATAGCTTCACTGGCACCCTTCAAGGCGAGAGCAAGTTTCGTCTTATCGACGACACGAATTACAGATTGGATACCTTGATCATCAACCTTAACCATATCATCGAAGGTGAACATTAGATTTTTAATCTTCTCAGCGTCATCAGGGCTGCTATCTTCTAAATTACCAATCATCTTAGCTTCAGTTTGTCGATCCAGATAGTTAAAGATTTCTGCCACGAGTTCATAGGAGTCGCGTTTGCTTGCCTTAGCAATATTGCTCATGAATTCAACGCGTAATGTGCGCTCGATATCATCTAATATTTCTCGGCGCACACTTTCCATTTTTAGCATGCGCATAATGACTTCCATGACCAAGCTATCAGGTAACAGGGTCATCACGCGGGCCGCATGTTCAGGCCGGATCCGGGTCAAGACCACGCTAATGGTTTGCGGATATTCGTTCTTCAGATAGTTCGCTAATAATTCTTCATTAATATTGCTGAGCTTATCCCACATGGTCCGTCCAGCGGGTCCGCTGATCTCTTCCATGATCTGGGCGACCTTTTCTTGGGGCAATGCCTTAGTCAATAATCGCTTTGTACTTTCAGGCGTCCCAATGAGCGACCCGGTGGTCGACAATTGATCAACAAAGTCGCCAAACATCACTTCCACAACATTTGACGGCACCTTCCCCAGGCTGGTCATGGTCATGGCAATATCACGAATTTCTGACTGATCTAAATGTTCAAAAATCCGCTGAACTTGCTCCTCGCCTAACGCCAGTAATAGCAAAGAGACACGTTCAATCCCATTCAGGCTTATGTAGTCTTTTCTTGTTTCCATGGCTCTTCATACATCCAGTTTCTGATTATTGTAACGGCTTCTTCAGGGTGTTTATCGATAATCTCTGCAATCTTCTTTAAAGAGGATGCCTTGAGACGACCATCGATATTAGAGATATCCAGCATATCCTCATCCTCTTCCTCTTCAGAGGATGAGAGCAAGTCAAGCTGGTTCTCTTCTATTTTTGTAAAATCGGGAAGTGCAACATAATTTCTGCCATTAGCATTAGCGAGCAGAGCAGCAATCTCACTATCCTCACTAGCGACACCACTACTTTCGATGACACGCAACAATACGGGGCGAACGATCATAATTAGGATCAGCACTCCTACAGCGGCTAACACGGCCAATTCAATAATCTTTGTGACATCCATTTGCGGCAGCATGGTGCTCGGATCTTCGGCTTTCAGATTATCGAGATCCGACTTGGCAAACTGCATGTTGATCACTTCGACCCGATCGCCACGTTCTTGTTTAAAGCCGATGGCAGTTTTAACCAATTTGGTAATTTGATCGATTTCTTCTTTGGTGCGCGGGGTATAGGTTTCCTTACCATCGCTTCCTTTGACATAGGTGCCATCCACTAACACAGCCACTGACAGACTCTTGATTTGACCCGCTTCTTTCTTATGGGTTTCCACAGTGCGAGAAATCTCATAGTTAATATTCTCATCGGCGCGTTTATTCTTATTATCAGTCTGCCCTTGACCTCCAGCTCCAGCGTTAGGCAAGGCATTGGCAACAGTAACGGTCCCATCATTCGCCGTTGAGGAAGCATCCTCATTACTATTGCTGGTTGATCGAGCCACCTGTCCATCAGGATCATACTTTTCTGAGTTAACAACCACTTGATCAAAATCAATATCTGCTGAAATCTCAGCTCGGATTTTCCCCACCCCGAGTGTGCGCTCCAATAAGCTTTCGATTTGTTTACCAGTAATAACTTCGTAGTTGCGGCGAGCTTCTTGTTGAACGGTCAGATTTTGAGCCGCCCCTTCCCCTTCTGTTCCCCGGGCTAATAAGGTTCCGCGATCGTCGACTATTGAAATGCGATCAACTGGTAAGCTTGGCACCGCAGAGGCCACTAAGTACTGGATCGATTTTACTTGCTGGTCGCTCAAACGCGTTACCCCTTTCATTTTCAGCATAATTGAAGCCGAAGGCTCCACTTTATCTCGTGAAAACAACTCTCTTTTAGGGACCACCAGATGAACCCGTGCTGCCGCAACTCCATTAATAGTTTTAATGGACTTTGTCAGCTCCCCTTCAAGGGCCCGCAGCTTATTAATATCGATCAAGCTACCCGATGTGCTAAGAATATCGCCACGGTCAAAAATTTCATAACCTAAAGCGCCGCCAGAAGGTAGACCTTCTTGAGCAACGTCCATACGCAGACGGGCAATTTTTTCAGCAGGTGCATAAATGGTCGTTCCATCAGGACTGATATTAACAGGGACCCCCATTGATTCTAATTTCTGAACAATGCGAGCACCATCGGCGGGATCCACTTGCGAGTAG
The DNA here is from genome assembly GCF_000190415.1 of Candidatus Odyssella thessalonicensis L13. Classification (GTDB taxonomy): domain Bacteria; phylum Pseudomonadota; class Alphaproteobacteria; order Paracaedibacterales; family Paracaedibacteraceae; genus Paracaedibacter; species Paracaedibacter thessalonicensis. The sequence goes on along the minus strand of NZ_AEWF01000002.1, from coordinate 343,677 downwards.
AGAATTCCCATCCCTCCCGTTGATGTCTGCGACATAAGATAAATAAAGAATCCCGTCACCCCCAGCATAACGCTGCCGATTGCAGCAAGCCTGATGGGCCCTAAATTACGAAGTATTTGTGCAAACCCGTCCAATTTATCTGACCTTTATCTAAAATTACACCTATTATAGCTTCAGAGTAGGGCGCTGTTATTTAAAAAAGCGTTAACAATAGGAATTTTTTTCCTAGTTAATGTTTTTGCTAGGCAATTTTTTTAGCTTTAGGGAAAGTCGTAACATTATAGTCACACTTTCTGCACGAGGATCGGTATTGGAGGGGCGTTTCTTATTATTATAAAAGCTAACCATTTAATATTTTAGCCAGCAAGATTAAAAGGGGGCGTCTATCAAAAATTAAAAGCTTGAGCATTTTGCTTTAAGAGAAGTCCCTCGAGCTATAAACATAGCCATTTGATATTTAAAGAAACTAAGTAAAACTTTAATAAAGCAATCGGCACAGCTTCATTGTTAAAGATATTTTGTCCTCATTCTTCTCGACAAATTAGTGAGCAAAACCATGCAATCTTTATATAAGAGCTATAACTTAACGACTTCAAGTCGTCTTATCCACTTGCTTAAAAAAGTTTACCACAGATTCTTTTTAAGAAGCGCGAAACAAAAAAGAAGACCCTTAACGCAGCTGTTTGTGTGGGATCACTCTTTCTGTTTGGGAGGTCTGGAACTCCTTTTGCCTCTTAAGCAGATGCTCCCACGTTTATTAGTGTCACATAGTAAATTATTTATGTGACACCTTTTTATTCTCCAAAAAGGCAAGAGCACTCCAAGTTGGCTCTCTGGATTAAAGGCTAAACTTCTTTTCTGGATAACTTTTATTAATTGACCTTGTCACTATTGCACTTTAAAAACATGGCATAGAAGATATATTACGTCTCCACTCAGGGATCGCTCAATCACAATGATCCTCCAATCGATTAGGACCGAGCTTTTATAGTCCTGCAGGGACGGTATTTATAAAAAGCCATTAAAAATTGATTATTTTATAATGAATTCTTTATGTTTAAATTGTCGGAAAAAATCTTTGCCTGGCTTAGTTAGAAGACGGTGAGGCATTTGAATATCGAGAAACATTCGATAACCACGTCCCTCTAGAAATAAATGAGCTTGCGTTGATCCTGTTTTCAAGTCAACAGTGCTCCCTGTAAAAGCAAGCAAAAGATAAAGCCTCACTGATCATCTTCATAATCTTTTTACCAGTTTGTAGATCCTGCTCTGAGGAACTGAAATCAAAAATACGTTGATCATTCGAAAACGTTGCCGTTTGCAGCATCCCCATGAATAAAACAGCCCTTAAAATTGAGGTCAGCATAAATAGTCTCCCATAACATTCGGTAAACTGAAAAATCCCAACTATAATATGGAGAAAACAATTAAACAAGCCCTACTTAGAACCAATTTTTAATGTTATGATTTTCTATAATATTTATGCCTTCAAACATCAATAAAGAAAACTCACCTAATTACAGAATAAGACAAGGAGAGGACCTCATAACAGGAGCTCTACTCATAGAAGATTACTCCCCTCTTTCGTTAGAAAGAAGAGCATAAGCCACTATCATCTTAACTTCTATAGAATAAGCGGCATAAGATCGGTAAAGAGGAGTGTTAGCTTAACCCGCGCGATCCCATGGCTAAGAATTTATCATAACGGTGCCTTAATAAAGCTTCACCATCCATATTAGCAAAGGTGGTGATGTAATGCTCAATCTCACGCGCGACAGTCTCAATCACCGCTTCAGGATTACGATGGGCGCCACCAATAGGTTCAGACAAGATTTTATCGGTAATCCCTAATCCGTATAAATCTTGAGCCGTTAATTTTTGTGCCTCTGCCGCCTCGGGGGCCTTGGTGGCACTACGCCATAAAATAGAAGCACAGCCTTCAGGAGAGATGACAGAGTAAACGGAATGCTCAAGCATTAAAACTGCATTGGCAGCTGCAATTGCAATCGCCCCCCCGGAGCCACCTTCACCAATAACAATACTAATTAACGGCACCTTAACTCTTAAACAGGTCTCAATACTCTTAGCAATGGCTTCTGCTTGTCCCCGTTCTTCAGCATCAATGCCTGGATACGCCCCGGCTGTGTCGATAAAAGTAACAATCGGCAAAGCAAACCGATCCGCTAGTTGCATCAAGCGAATGGCTTTACGGTAGCCTTCTGGTTTAGCCATACCAAAGTTATGCTTAACTCGGCTTTCCAAGTCATTACCTTTTTGTTGGCCGATTACCATCACGGATCGAGTCCCAATCCGCCCTATTCCTCCAATAATGGCTTGATCATCCGCAAAGCAACGGTCCCCAGATAATGGCAAAAAGTCCTTAACAATAGCATTTAAATAGCTCAAAAATTGCGGTCTGTTGGGATGGCGAGCAACTTGTACTTTTTGCCAAGGCGTTAGATTAGCATAGAGCTGGCGGAGCATCCGATCTACTTTGGATTGCAAACGTGAAATCTCTTCGACGATATTAAGATCACCTTGAGAGGACAAATGGCGCAATTCTTCTATTTTGCCTTCCATTTCAGCGACAGGCTTTTCAAAATCTAAGAAAACGGCCATCGTGTTTTATCCTTATTTTTATTAGCATTAAGTAAAATTGTTGTACCTTATTTTTGCTTTCTTGCCAATGGGTGATGTGTATTAACAAGATTAATAATATGCTCAGCCGCCACATGAGTATAGATTTGAGTTGTTGAGATATCCACATGACCCAATAATTTTTGAATTGATAACAGATCTGCGCCCCCTTGTAACAAATGGGTGGCAAAAGCATGGCGCAGTACATGCGGTGAGACTAAATCCGGAATTAACCCCGATTTTAACGCCAATTCTTTGAGAAGTTGAAAAAATCTTATCCGAGTCACGTGGCCTTGTTTACCATGGGAAGGAAAGAGCCATGGGCTTGCTTTGTGCCCTTGTGGAATAAAATAGCCTCGTACAAGTAAATACTCTTTGAGAGCATGGACGGCGGGCTCTCCCAGGGGTACCAAGCGCTCGCGCCCCCCTTTACCTTTAATATGCAGCATTTGAATCTGCGCCAGCAGGCGGGTATCTTTTGGCAAGACTGAAAGCGGCAAACTCACGAGTTCACTGACTCGCATGCCGCTGGAATATAAAATCTCAAGCATAGCGCGCAACCGCAACCCATAAGCATCTTTCTGCGTTTCCGCAGCTGACAATAATAAGTCAACATCTTCTATAGATAGGGTTTTAGGTAAATTCTTACGTAAACGCGGTGAATCAATGGCGCGAGTAGGATCTGAGGCCAGGACATCTTCGCTTAATAAGAAGCGGAAATATTTCCGCAGGCAGGATAAGCGGCGGGCTTGGGTCGCACTTGAAAACTCTTTGCCAGCCAGATCTTTTAAATAGTCTGCAATGTCTGAAGATTGGACCTCTTGGACCGGTTTGGGTACAAAGTTGTGAAAATCCCCTAAGTCGCGGCGGTAAGCAAGCAAAGTATTGGTAGCACAGCCCCGCTCAGCGGCTAACATTTCCAGAAATTGTTCAATTAAATTTTTATGGTTTTCGGCGATTGAATTGAGTTTGGGCAACTTGGTCATAGAATAATTGCTCTTGTTTTTTCTGCTGCTGTAATTCTCTCATAATTTCTATATCTTTGACGAGCTCCATTTTTTTACTGTCCTGAAAGTATAAGTGCACCTCTTCCAAGCAGTCGCTAATTTGTTGATCGAGTTCTTTAATTTCCTGATGGATCTGGTCAAGTGTTAGACGCGTATGCGCCCCAAAAGCTGGCAAGGTAAAAGATTCAATGGGATGTTGAGCTGCTATAGCCGTCTCCAGACGTTCGTTTTCTTTAAGGCGATCTATTTCATTAGTCAACATATCCCGGCGTCCTTGAAGCTCAGAGACTTTTAACCGCAGCCGATCCAAATCCATATCTGCAAGGCGTTGCAGAAGCTTAAATGAGCGAATACGTTTTGACACCTCTGCCTCTTATTTTACACCTTTTATAATAAGCACACTATTATTGTCATGATATTTAAGATTCTGAAAAATCTAGCCACGCCTTTAGGGGGTTATAATTTCTTTTAGTAAGTTAAAGCTCTCTTCCAGGCTAAAAGATTCCTTATGATGCTGTCCTAAAAAGGCCATCAGTTTAGGATTCATCTCTATTGCTTCATCCACTTCAGCGTTGGTGCCCGGGCGATAGGCGCCTAAGCGAATCATGTCCGCCATATCTTCATACTTGGATAAGTATTCACGTGCCTGGATCACCATCGTTTGTTCTTCAGGCGTATGGCAGGCTGGCACCATTCGCGAAAGACTCTTTAGAATATTAATGGCCGGATAATGCCCCCGTTCCGCAATAGCTCGCTCTAAGACAATATGACCATCCAAGATACCGCGGACAGCATCGGCAATCGGTTCATTATGGTCATCCCCATCAACAAGAACTGTAAAAAAGGCTGTAATATCGCCTTGATTAACCCCTGGGCCGGCGCGCTCTAACACTCGGGCTAATTCCACAAACACACTGGGCGTATACCCCTTTGTCGTAGGGGGTTCACCCGCAGACAGGCCAATTTCTCGTTGAGCCATCGCCAGGCGAGTCACGCTATCCATTAAACATAGGACAGATAAACCTTGGTTACGAAAATGCTCTGCAGTTGCCATGGTCGTATACGCTGCCCGCCGCCGCATTAAAGGCGATTCATCAGAGGTGGCAACCACCATAATACTTTTCTTTAATCCCGCTTCCCCCAGGGTGTCTTCTATAAACTCCCGGACTTCCCTGCCCCGTTCACCAATTAAGCCGATCACACAGACATCACATTCTGTATAGCGAGCTAACATTGAAAGCAGCATAGATTTTCCCACACCAGAGCCCGCAAAAACACCGACGCGTTGCCCTCGGCAAACTGTTAAGAAAGTATTGATCGCCTTAATGCCTACACCGATGCGCCCGGAAACTTTATGGCGTTGGTGCGCTGATAGAGGTTGAGCTCTAACCAGCACATTATCCTGACCTTGAGGGAGCAAGCCTAGACCATCGATAGGCTGCCCCAATCCATTTAAGACACGGCCGAGCCATCCTTCACAAGGATGGACAACAGAGTCACGTAGATCAAAATCAACGCGCGTCCCGGGCCGTATGCCATCAAGAGAGCCATAAGGCATCACTAATACCAGTTCTTCCTCAAAGCCGACAATTTCACCGAGCATTTCCCCTTCAGGGATATCAATACGGCACTGCACCCCAACACTGATCTGGGTATTAATGCCCGCAACACGGATCAGCAATCCTTGTACGGATCTGACTACTCCATACAGGACAATCGTGGGAACTTTCTCAATAAGTTTAGAAACAGTTAATAAAGACATCACAATTTCTTTCAGAGCCAAACCCGCACTTTAGCTTAACTTTACCATAAAATGCAATATTATTATTGATATTTTATTAAAAATTTAAAAAATCCGTTATTTGTTTGTCAATTCTTTGCTAAGCTAATATTAAGAGGTCTGCCTATGAAGAGGACATTATGAGAGTTTTGCTTATTGAGGATGATTCAGCGACATCTAAAACACTTCAAGTTATGTTAAAGAATGAAGGCTTTGTTTGTGATACCACAGACTTAGGCGAGGACGGATTAGAGATCGGCAAGCTATATGAATATGATCTAATTATCCTTGATCTAATGCTACCTGACATTGATGGTTATGAAGTCCTAAAAAGACTGCGTGCCTCCAATATCAAAACCCCGACTTTAATCTTATCAGGCTTAAAAGAGATTGATGATAAAGTACGCGCCTTAGGTTTCGGCGCTGACGACTATATCACCAAACCTTTTAATAAATCAGAGCTGATTGCTCGTATTCATGCAATTATTCGCCGCTCCCACGGCCACTCTGACTCCTTGATCAGGACAGGCCGTATGTGCGTTAATCTTCGTCAGCATACAGTTACTGTGGACGATAAAATTGTGCATTTAACCGGTAAAGAATATGCCATTTTAGAACTGCTGTCTCTGCGCAAAGGGACCACCTTAACAAAAGAGATGTTTTTAAACCATTTATATGGCGGCATAGATGAGCCCGAACTTAAGATCATCGATGTGTTTATTTGCAAATTAAGGCGCAAGCTGACCGAAGCTCTGGACGGCGAAGATTGTATTGAGACGGTTTGGGGCCGAGGATATGTGTTAAGAGATCCACAGCCAAAAACAGCAGACGGACGGCAAAGCAAACCAATTACCGGGGCCGAGATCCCTTCCAAAACCAAACAAGCGCTTGATTCAAAACTCAGTGCTACGTCCTACCGTTAACACCATCACGTTCTTTAAATCTTAAAGCTGCTCTCTGAGCAGTTTTTTTAATATGCTCCCTTAAAGAACTCAATCTTAAGAAAATTCTATAGAATACACTGAAGCAATATGGGGCCGTGGCTTAATAAATCTCTCAGCTTTGGAGATTTCTTTTCCTTTAAATATTGCCAACATCTGAATTGCTTCCTTCAAACCTAAATGACCTGCACTTTCAAGCCAGTACAAAAAAGATTGCTGCAGTTGCGAGGCAAGCTTAGGATTGGATGTTCGCTTATAACTCTCATAATATTTCTCAGCTAGAGTATATTGCGCCAAAGCGAACCCTCCCTTTGCGGCAAACTCAAGATTATTGAGGGAAGCGGGTGTCCAGGGATCAATAACCGGCGCAATAGCATAAGCAAAGTAAGCAGACTTCACTCTTCCCATTTTTACAGCGTGACGGGTATAATATATAATTTTTCTAGCAGTAGCATAATTTATGTGAGCAGTACCTTGTATAGGTGAAAGCAGAAGAACATAAAATGGATCCCAAGCACTATCGCAATGGAGCTGCGAGAGCTTACAAAAGACGGACTTCAGGTCTGCAGAATGATTTGCATACTGCTCCGCAGCTGACGCGGTTGAAACAGGCACCGCTTCCTTAAAAAAGAGGAAGGCAAGCTCTGCAATGATAAAACTCTTATCCGCATAATTGACAATAAACTCTTTGAGCACTTTACCATGAGGAGAAGCTAGTATCTCTAGGGGACAATACCCATAAAGAAAGTACTTCTCTAAGACGCCTTCTAACATCTCCTTAACTTCATAAGGATAATCACTGTCTTCAGCCAGGGAGAGGCAGGTCTCCAGGTCCTGCTTTGTTAAGGTAGCAGGTGTATTTCTTAAGAGCGCAGAGGATTTATTACTCAGTGTATCTTGTTCAGCCGCGAAAACAAAACTCACCATAAGGTATATACAGCTAAGAATTATTCTGTGCATATCTTATCTCCGTTAGAGCTTATCTTCACAAGCTTGTAGCATATTATCGGCTATATTGAAATAAATTTTACACAAATATTATTTAGTGTTTTAATACCCCACCTTAGAGGAAGATCTTGCCCCACAAGGGCAACAGGGCCTCAATAGGACCCTGAGCACCTTCAAGCCTTTAAAAGGTTAAAATAATAATCCGCACTTTTTGTAGATATAGTTACGGATTATAAGTGTTTATAGCTATAAATTTGCTACTCAGCGTTAGGAAACGTATCTATAAACATTAATTTCTCTAGGAAGGCTTGGGTAAGCTGCTCCTCGTAGAAATTGAAATCACTCGCACCTTCAGGAAGTAAGCTTCTAGGAAGCGGGTTACCTTCTAAGCTTAAGGAGAATAAGGCTCTTGCTTGCAGCCACTCGTGCGGCAAGGTTGTCAAGTTGTTGTTCTCCAAACCTAGCTCCTTTATGTTACTGTAATCTGCTGCTGGAAGGGAGTCCAATTGGCACCCCTCTAATTTCAGAGCATCTGTTCGCTCAATAATATTTTTGGAAATGGCTTTAAGGGGATTATGGCTTAGATTTAGAAAAAGGAAACGAGGAAGATTATTTATACGCCATTCAAACGTATCCTCAACTTCTTCTATTTGATTCTTATCTAAATTAAGTGAATTCAATTTCGGCATACTAAAAAGGCTTCTAGAAACGCGCTTGATTTTATTATCGCTTAAATCTAGGTTATCCAACTTCGGGAATTCAATTAATTCTTCAGTGATCTCTGTCAGAGCCTGTCCAGAAATAGTTAATTGCCGCAAAACTGGTTTGAGCAGAAATATATAGCGAGGAATTGTCCTTAATTTAATATTTGTCCCATTTTCAAAAGAGATATCCAATGCTAATATTTCAGCCTCAAGATCTTCAGGAGCCATACGCTCAAAAAGATCTTTAAAATTTTCGTCAACTAAACGATAAATCCACAAGAGGTGTCTTAGTACATCCGTATAAGCATGCCAAGCTTTTAAATCATGGTAGAATGCTCGATAGTCATCCCCAAAAAGATTTTTAACAAGGGGAGAAGAAAACAGTAAATGATTAAGAATTTCACGCTTTATCGGAAATTCAACCTTTGATTCCTGGGTTCCTAAGTATTCATCCAACTCGCCTCCATATCTATCCCTAGCGCCCGTATCTAATCCTAAAACATCGCAATTGCCAAAAGCTTTAAAGATAAGCTGTTCAATCAGCGCTTTATTGCGAGGTAATCCCCAAAACAAATAGATTGATTTAGCAGAATTCCATACTTCCATATAAGATGTGTGCAGGAGCTGCTGCTGGCTTTGATTGCGTAACTTTTCAATCCAAATCTCTTCTCCTTGGATTATTTTGTTCCAATCCCAACAAACAGAGGTGGCGCTTGAAAACAGAGTCTTGTCATCGACACATGCTAAGACCTGCGCTAAAATCTGGGAGGTAAGCATATTAATGGGAGCAACAGCAGCCTCTTCCTCATTCTCTTCTTTTGCATTAATGCTCTTCTCACTATCTTGTCTTGCTTTCTTAAGAGGAGGGGACACCTCTGCTTCCGTGCTTTCTTTTTCCGCGCTTTCGCTTTTCGCTTCTTGTATAAGAGAAGCGTCACGACTTCTCTTTCCTAAGCTTTGTTGGTTAGTAAATTCGGCAGGATCAGGCTCCATTGAGTTCACCCATAGAGGCGTACTGAGGGCGATAAGAGTAAGAATTTTCTTCAAGACTTTGACCTTTGCTTATTATTTTTTCTTATATTTTACACCCCCTTTACTACGACGCATTAAAGATAAATTCAATATTTTATATATTGATAATGTCAGATATTTTAACCTTTAAGCACTTAGTTAGGGGGAATATTAATGGCGGTCATTTTAGGAAAATCTTATCTTCCTTTAAAACTCACTTTCACTAGTTTCAAAAAGCGAAGTATTAAAAAGAAAGCATGAAAAAGCTCTGCTAGCCTAACAAAGCTGGCAACTAATCTGCTTTATTTAGTTTAAATTGCTATCTTTGATGTTCACGGATAAATAAAGCAATTAAAGGCTGGATCTCTTCGCGCCATCGTCTCCCATTAAAAATACCATAATGGCCCGTGCCCATCTGTAAATAATGGGAACGCATACTTGAAGGTAAACTAGAGCACAGATCATGGGCAGCATAGGTTTGCCCAGGGCAAGAAATTTCATCCAATTCTCCCTCGACCGTCATTAATGCTGTTTTTTTGATTTTTTCAGGACGGACAAGATAGCCCCGCCAAGACAAGAGTCCTTGGGGCAGCAAGTGATCTTTAAAAGCGATGCGGATACTATCGAGATAATACTCTGCTGGCATATCTAATACAGCACGGTATTCATTATAAAAGCTTTTATGGGCGTCCGCCCCTTCTCGATCGCCTTGAATAAGCTTGCTGAATAAATTAAAGTTTGCCTCTTGGTGACGCTGAACATTTAAACTCATAAACCCTTGGAGCATCAAAAAACCTGGACAGACTTCGCGCCCGGCACCGGAATAGGGTTTAGGGACTGCAGTAATTAAATTATTCCGGTACCAGAGCATAGAATGCTCCTGTGAGAATTGATTAACAGGACCAGGGTTTACACGCGTATCAATAGGTCCCCCCATCAGGGTCATTGTCCGCGGTTGGCAGGGCTCATCATACTCCGCCAACAAAGACACCGCACATAATACCGGCACTGAGGGCTGGCATACGGCAATGACATGGACGTCTTTTCCAAGGTAACGGATAAAGTCCAATAAATAATCGACATAATTTTGAAAGTTAAAGTTACCTTCCTTTAAGGAAACATCGCGGGCATTATGCCAGTCGGTAATATAAACATCATGATAAGGCAGCATGGCCCGGGTTGTATCCCGCAGCAAAGTGGCAAAGTGTCCTGACAAAGGCGCACAAATAAGCACTTTCGGATCCTTATAAGGGGCGGGTTCCCCATTTCGCTGCCGCTCAAAATGTAGAAGCGTGCAAAATGGTTTTACCATTACTTTCTTCTCAACAATCGGGAGTATTTCATCTCCTCGCAACGTCTGAGTCAAATTAAATTCGGGGCGGTCAAAGACCATGGCTGAGCGCCCGATCACTTCAGAAGCTGCTGAAATAACCTTCGAATACGGGTCAATTTCTTCCGGCATAATTGAAGCAAATAATCCGATCGCATCAGACCAGAATTTTGCCGGCATCATCGCTGCGTTTTTGAACTCGTTTAGGTGGTACAGCATCGAATAACCTCATAAAGTAATACTCTTAATTATTACAGAGAGGTTGTTAAGAAGTAATGAAGATGCCATAATTTATTGCCTTAGGGGAGAGGATAATTAATTCTTACCTTATTGTGGGAGATCTAAAGATCCATAGTTCTAATTATATGACCTATACTCTCTGTCATTTTATCTTCCCAATTATTTAAAAGATACGGGTAAATTTACATTGAAATAAGCGGCAGAGCTTCCAATATTTTAAAAAAAGGTCGCATTAGCTTGTGGACTTAAATGTAGAAATTAGTTGATTTACTTTGAAAGGATCAAACTTATGTTAACAGGCTCTAAGTTATTAGCTGCAGCATAATATTTACCTTATATACTTTAGAATCCGTATTACAATATTATCGATAACCGCATAACTTTTCCGATTTTTACAAAGAAGGATAACACAATGGGAGTGAAGCTCAACTTTTTTAAAGCCTTACCATTTCTACTCTTGACCGCGAGCCCATCCGTGTATGCCTCTAGCTCGCTAACAGTGGCTGAGGTTAATAACACTCTGGAGAGATATGTCCGTCAAGAATCCCAGAAGGACAGCCATTCTTATCAAGCTTTTGCTCAAGCTAACGCGCGTGTTATTAGGGAGATTCACCAAGACATAGAGCTCCATGTCAAAAGGGCTGAGCAAGAAAAAAAGATACTTGAGCAGTTTAAGAACCAACTGCCCTCTCATATAAAATCAGATAATATAACCACAATTTTTGGTTTATTTGTAAACATCTATGGTGACATAAAACATATCCCTTTGGATCAAGCCCAAAAGGACCTGTATAGAAATCCAGAAATTTATTACCGCTATATGGATAAGCTGACGGACCTCCCCTCCTCGACGACAACGGCGCTGCTATTCATCTTTTCTGTAGCCCGAGGCAATGATCAAATTAATCAAAAGAGATATAGTGCCGCCATAGAAACTTATAGGATTGCCTATAATTATGCAGAGCAGTTAGAGCCTATAATCCCGGGATTATTCGAGTGCACATTAACAGGATTACTGAAGTATTTTGTAGAAGCTTCAGAAATAGAGCCAACCGAGTATCCCCACGTTCTTGCTGTTTACCACCATTTAAGAAAAACGGCCAATCTGACGACTGTCAGCCTTGATGAGCACATAATGCTCTCTAATTTTTATTGTACTGCAAGAAATTATAGGAAAACTATAAAGCATGCCCACTCCGCCCTAAAAATTTTAATTCAAGAGCGGAAAAAAATAACAGAGGACATTTTACAACTTCAACCTCAAGCTGGAGAACTTATAGCAAGAGAGAGACTTCGTGAAGGTGATAACCTTCTTAAAAGTCAACGTTTATATCAATGGGATGATGCTCAGCAGTCATCTCAGAAGCTTCTAGACGACCTTAACTCTTTAATATTGCGCCTTGAGCATAATTTAGCAATTTCATTTTACTATTTAAATAAGCCTGAAAGAGCTAATGATTATTTAGATCAGATATATAATTTTAACAAAGACACCATCCAAACGGATCCTGATTATTTTATTCTCAGATCGGTCGTATATGCTCGGCTTGAAAGATGGAACGACTCATTTAATGCATTAAAAACTGCTTTTACGCTTCGCCGTCGGGGATTAGAACAACAAGCCCAAGACGAGGATGAACTGCTTATTATTGAGACATTATTACGAAATAAAGGCGAGCATCCTCAAGAGATAAATCACCTCCTTAACTATATGACCAGTTATAAGCAGGAGCTGGCGCAAGACATTAGCAGAATAGCTTCTAAAATAAGTCATTCCCAGCTGACGGAGTTTAAAATAAACTATCTAAATAAATTGGCAAAGAACCTTTTTGAGGAAGCTAGAAACCATTATTTGCTAATAGATCAGTATTATCTGCGATATTGGAAAAAACAATCTTTTGAGACGGTCATTATTCCTGAGCACTTATATAAAAAATTGGATGAGCAGTTTAGCCAAGGCTATCAATTGTACCAAGAATTAAAAAAACTAAAGTCAGCTGATAATTATGCATCTTTTATTAAGAAGATTCGCCAATTGGTCGAAGAATTAAGAATTGTTAAAGACAAGCTATTCATGGAGGTAGCGTTATTTGGGTCTAACCTAAAAACTCTGCTCCTTAAAAAGCAACGTACCGCCCCTGTTTACTCATTTATACAGGATACATTTATTGATAACGTCGCCAATCGGCACCCTGAGCAACATCACGACCCTGAGGCTGAAGAAACAGAGAATGAACGGCAACAAAGATTAATTAGAAAAGAACAACGCCAGCAGGAACGCCTTTATCTTAAAGAAGCGTATGAGAAGAGCCTCCAAGGCCTTAAGCAGAATCATAATAAAGGTGAAGCAGAGTCCTCTCCCTCGGTACCGCATATGATCCGTTCTCTCAAAAAAGGCATAACCGCTGACATCTGGTCAACAAAAAATCCAGGCACTCTTCCCTATTCTACCCTTGAACTTCTCCAAGCTTTAGATATGGCGCAAAGCACCTACCATTTACGGCACCTTGTCCCTACCAATGCGAGAATAGAACTCTTAAAGGGAAAGCGCAAAGGACAGATAAGCTTACGCACCAATGACCATTTCAGGATCTGTTTCAGATGGGTTGCGGGCGAAGGAGCCTATGAAGTTGAAATTACCGATCATTACAAAGCTTTATAGTAAGCCTATTTACTGATAATAGCAGGCCAAAATGCGTAGGATCACCCCAACAAAGGCGCTCCCGCGCATTATAGTTTCCTAAGGTGACGCCCTCCTCTTTTCTCGAACCCTACCCGGCTGCTTTTTCACCCCTTTACTCCTTAGAGAATTACTATAACTTTATTGCGTCTCGAGAACCTTCAAAGCCTTAAGCACATTTAAGGCTCCTTTAAAAGTTAAGCGCATACAACCGAATTCCATATTAATTTCCCAGGCTTCCTCGCGCCCGGCTTCTGGGATAAACGGGGCAAACCAATTATACAGCTGTGAGTTTTCTTCAAGCTCAGCGTTTGCTGCTGCCACTATTGCATTAACCACGTCTCGTGGTCGTAAATGGTGATAGAAGGCCTGCATGATCTCATCTTTAGACTTTGCTATAAGTTTGGGATGGAGAGTCCGACTGTGGCGATCAAAGGCGACAGCAGCCGACAACCCAATATCTGGACCGAGCACATTTTTAATATAACGAGATTGGTGCGCCGGCTCTAGGACTTCCTCTGTGGGCTCGAGCTCCAATAAATACTTAAAAAGCAAAGTGGTCCCTGAACAAAGGGCTTCTATCTCTTTTAATAAAATGCTATTCACCCAATACTTGACCTTTTCTTCCTCAGAGTTATAGCCTTCTAATGCCGGAAATTTGAACGCTGAGGGTAAATTGGCATAATAGGAATGAATTCCCTCTTCTTTACCCGTTACGCAATTTTGGATACAAGCTAATACCTTGAGGAATGTTTCCTCTTGAAGGGATAAGACTTGTCCTGCCCGACACTCTTGATCCAGGTGTTGCAAGAAGCTCGCTATAGCCACCAGCTTACTCACCAACGCTGGCACCGGCTCGTCATCTGCTGCCTTAATACTGAGAAGATTCTTAAGGAAGGGGCTCCCTAATGCCCCTTGGCGCAACTCTGAATAGCTCAACGCAAAGTCGTGGTGGATCTTGACCTCTATCTCGGGGTGAGAATGAAGCCGAGCTGCCAAATGTTGGTCTAACTCATCGAAGAAGGTAGGATTAATCACAGGAAGCTCGGACAAATGGACGGCCTGCTGTCTTATACTGCGCAGATACTCAGGATTAATCTTAAAGTGGTCGCCGGCAAAGCTTTCAATTAAGGGCTTTATCTGCGGCCAATTAACGGGCGTTTGCCGCTTTTCCAAGGTTTTTCGATAAAGATAATAAGGGTTAGCCGGATCATGGGTATTAGAAACTAGAATCTGCATAAATAATGCTTCTTGCACTAAAGGATGAAGATCAAACACACCCAGTATATCCATACTTTGCAAAATAAGGCCTGTTAAGTCGCGGGTTCTGTTCTCAGTGGGCTGCAAGAACAAATGCTGCCAGTAATCAAAGAGTAAGTCGCGAAAATGAGAACTCTTATGAATCTCCAAAAGGAAGTAGGTTAAGACATCCATTGTCGATTGGCTTTTAAAACCCATGATAAAGGTCTCAATTGAATCGAGAGGAATAAACTGCAATGTCCACAACAGCAGAGGATTATCAATTTTTTCGCCAACAGAGTTTATCTTGCCGCACAACTGATCCCGCTCTGGCCGTTCTAAGGCGGTTATGATGTCGAGTATTGACTTGATAGAAGGCACCGAAAGAGTCGGCTCTATAAGCAGCTGTAAATTTTTTAAGACGTTTGCCCGTTCTTGATCAGGGATGGCGTTAATAATGTGCATTAAGATAAAGCGAAGATTTGAATCGGCGATGTCTGTTACCAAAGAATGCAGATAGCCCAGCACCGGGACCCGTTCGGCTGAAGGAACCCTCTCTGTGAATCTGACAAGGTAAGGGCGGTCCCGGACAGACACGCCCTTTAGCCAATTCACAATACTTACTCTATCTTGAACATTCATAGTGGCGTCGATTAAGGACTGAGCACAATTCACACTATCCATGCGCTCTGAACTGGGAATATCTTTAACAGCTCCCAGGAGCGCCAGATAAGATTCTAAATCTCCTAAAGGGATTGCAAGAGACGCAGCTGACGTGAGGATATCTTGGCGCTCACTGACCTCGATTGCTTGAATTAACCTTAAAAGTTTTTCCATATCAGTTGGGGTGGTAACGGATCGTAAAACTTGAGAATCGACACCTTGCAAGCAGATACGCTCTTGATCCGATAAACTTATCCCTTGGATAGATTCTAATTGACTGGGAGCATTGGACTCATGATTATTCTCACTTAAGGCTTCCCCTAAGGACGGCTGATCTTGAAGGGCATGGCGCGAAACTTGTCCCGTCTCCTTCGAATGGCTTTCCTCTAAACTACAAACGTCATTTAAAAGCGATAAAAACCACACAGTCCCAGAAACTGTATATCTGAAATAATCATAAAACCCTGGATAATTTTGAAAATGGGGATGCTTCATCATGGTTTACTTTAATAATTCCTCTAATTTTATTTTTCACATAGAGAAGTAAACACTTACTAAACGCATTTGATTAAAATTAAACTAACCTTAAAAGCGACACCCCTGATAAAGATCTTTTAAGCTTCTCTATATAGCAGTTATAAGCCCCACTTTCTGAAGCTTTTAGGAGAGACTACCTGCGCTGTTTAGCCTTAAAGCGCCCAATAATTCCTTGGAAAAATTTTCAAAGTTCTTATATAAAAATGAAGCATTTATTAAGGAGAACTAATAATGGCAAAATTAACAAGCTTATCTTTATTGATTACTAACTTCCTCTTTACAGCCCCCAGCTATGCTTGTGAAGCCCCCCACTGTGCTCCTTCAGAATTAATCTGCCATACAGATGACCTTGTAGGCAGGCAAGCTGCTGATTTCAGGAGCAACATTGACGCTCTAATCAGCAACCTAGCGCCGAGCGCCCCTGAAAGCTCAAAAGAAATGAATAAGGTACTTGAGGTTTTAGAAGCTGCTCTTGTCAATCACTGTCATCAGCAGGATCCTGATCTACCCTATTTAGCGATCCCCCAGGATTATAATCCGCTTGAGATATTTATGGACTTTGCCAAAGCTTTAAAGAGGGATGATCAAATAACTTATCGTACGCCTTTAAATGAGTGGGCGATACTTGCAGCGACTTATTTAAAGATTACCCTAGAAGGTCTGAAAGCAGAAAGTCAATTGGCAGAAATTCCGGCGTTGATCGATGAAATTCAGCACCGGGCCGAGAAGAAAAAAACCTCTTACTTATGGTTTACCCTGTTTACAGATCGCTTAACAATTTTACTATCGTCTCAGGAACGATCTGGTAAGGTTGGCTTTAATGATGGCTTTGATATTTATAAAGTAACTCAACTTGAAGAAGCATGGAGAACCCATAAAAACTATAAACAGGCTTGTCAGGAAAAAGGATCGCATCTAATTCGACAGATTTTATCTCCCCTCGCTTTATGCCGCGAGTTATTTCCTGATATTATCATGCTCCCCTATCCTTTTTCTCTTTCTGATACAGATCTCGTTTATACCATACCTACCCCCAACGCTAGTAACTTTTGGCCGGTCGGTTTTAATTTAAGGCCCACTTATGCAGATGGGGCCTACATGACACCTTCAACGTTTTTTACCCACGATCAGCAACATTTAGGCATTTTTGTGTGGTCCTTATCTGATGCCCCTAACCTCAAACAACGGAAGAGAACAGAGGCGATTGAATATATTTGGAAAGAAACAGCATCCATGAGAAAGCTATTCTTTGCAACAGTAAACCAATTGCAAGCTATAACACGAGACTGTTTACAAAGTGAAGAAAGTGATGAGATCAAACGCTTAACCTCATTTTTTCCTTTTATTTCATCCATGAAGTGCCAAAGAGTATCCCTTTTCTTCTCTCCCAGATCCATAATCCTCAAATTATGGAAAAGGGGCTTAATGCGTCGACACAATACTTTTTAGATCCTCATTATTACCTTGAGCTTCTGCCCACATCTTTACAATCTCTCAAAGACCAGCCTGAAGAGTTTAAGCAGCAACTTTTAAGCCATTTCACAAACCTTACCTCAAAGTTTGAGAAAAGTTTGAAAAGAACGCATGCAGGAAATGATTGGCTCTTCTATACTATGGGTAAGACCCTTGCAATGGCTGAGTATGGTCCTGAGGTCTGGAGTTCTTCTTATGGCTGGAACTCTTTTGTATATACCGGATACAATTCTGCAGTCCATGAAGATGAATTGAGTAGCACCTACGTAGTTCCTGGTATTACTATGACTAATGAGGCGGGCCAACCTGTCGATGAGGAAACTTATTATAGTCGGGATTTTCTAGGATTCTCTCTGTATTTAGGCAAGACGCCGCCACCTCATAAAGACCATATCTTTATATATAAATTCTCTTAAAGTACCTCTTCTGCTTTCGTTAAAGAGGGCAGCTAGGTGTCGGATAGGGTTCTGTGAGAGTATGCTAAGGGTAAATTACCCTTAGCCGTATTTGGAGCAGCCATGTCTACATGCTTTGAGAGGGATTAGAGATCTAAGCAGCGGGCATAATATTCTTTGCGATCAATTGTGAAGTGCAGCTATGCTCTTGGAGCAGAAAGGAAATAAAGCTCCCTTTAGATTTCTTGGTGGCTTTCCTCGCCTAGGCTTTACCTTACGCCCATAACAACTATATCAGCTTTTACAGCTTCAAAATAGAGGTCACGTCCCCGTTGACGCTCTTTGAGCCCTGCTTTAATCTCTGCTATCTTATCTTTATTAAACGCTGGAATGAATGACTTGACGTACTCTAAGTACTGTTTCAGATAAGGATCAGTTTCTCCAGAACTTAACTGATTATAACTTTGGTATAAGTGAATAATTTTCTGGATAGTGCTGGTTTCTTCTTGAAAAGAAGGAAAAGAATCATTGAGCTTCTGCACTTGATTTGGTGAATCAATTTTGTCATTACCACTTACAATTTTCTCATTACTACTTAACCGTAAAGGCCGCTGTCCTTTTAAACTTTGAAAATGATATTCCACAACTTTATATAGGATATCAATATAAGGTTTATGGCTTCCTATAAAAGCTTTGAGGTCCTTTATATCGGATGTTTCTGTAGTGGCATAAGAAGCTGTCTTCCACAATTGATTAAATTGTTCTGCTACTTCTAAAGACCTCTTTCTAATGGGATCCAATAGAAGCATCTCAGTTTTCAGATGATTAATAAGTCCATAGGAATCATAACTTAAGAAATATAACCTCCTGCACGTCCCAAAGAGCTGCATATGTTCAGGGGTAGGCAGCCATGAGATTATATGCAGTAAAACTTCATCAGGCAAGTCAAGGAGCTCTGGACGAGCCAGTTGCTCGTTATCTGAAGGGGCAACGTCACAAGTATGAATTGGGGCTTGCCAATATAGCTCACTTAAAGCCACAGGATATTCTGCTGCGTTTATCAAGCTAACATTAACAAACATAAGCAGTACAGAGGTATTAATAAATTTATTCAGCACCATAAAAATTTCTCAGTATATTGATTGTCAGTAAATAAAAAGCATCCCAGGAGGGCCGTCAAGCCCTACCATAATCAGTCATAACAATTTACATAAAATTTTAACTTTATTAAACAATAATTTTACGTCAAAGTATCTTATTGGGAGAAATTGGAACACATTTCTTCCTATATCAAAAGTTTAGTATAACATGAAAAGGATACTTTTATGAATTTTATGAACCTTACCATAGCGTTATGTTTCTCAGGCTTACTTTTATCACCTCACAGCTTTGCCCTCGAGCCGATAGAAAAATCAGAAGTGGTAGAATTCAAAGGCAATTGGACAGAATCATTTCCGACCATTACCCCATTAGGAAATATCACTCATACACCCACAGCAATTAAATTTGGCTTTCTAACTGTAGGTAAAGAGCTGCATTCTAGTAAAGGTAGTTCCATAAATGGATTTGTTTTTCCCAATACTCTGGAGTTGTATACAAATTCTACCCGCGAGGAATTTATCGCAGCTCTTAAGCGCGCAGGAATTTATAAAGAATAAAATATTTATCCTACCCTTAATCTTTAATAAAAGGGTAGGATAGGCTGCATCGTATTACAACTTTCAAAGGCTCCAATAATATATTAAGCTATTTTCTATATTTAAAACTTAACAATGCGAGCCAAATAGAAATTTAGCCTTTTATAAGTAGCATATTCCCCTACATGACCCCCTCTCCTCGCCCTCAAGCCTATTAATTCTAAGATTTAACTATTTATGGCCCTTTTAAAAAGTCAGGAGCGTTCCTTTTAGGTGGATAGAGCATTCTAGGGGGCTCGTAATTTCTTCTGCCAGAAGGCAAAAAAGAGAGCACTTGAAAGAGGCTACTTTGCAAAATATCTATGAGTTATATCAGAAATAAGAAAATCTTGAGAGAGAGAAGCGGCTAGCTAAGACCTGAATTAGGATTCTTCATTCATGTTTCAAAAAGCGAACACGGTAAAGGTATCTAAAAATAAATGAGGGGAGTTTAACACTCCCCTTCTCTAACTATACAATAAAAGCCTATGCTTAGCGATCAACGAATTCAATGACTGCCATAGGAGCATTATCGCCATAACGGAATCCATGCTTCATAATCCGGGTATAACCGCCTTGGCGGTTAGCAAAACGACCAGCCAAAACATTAGCCAATTTTGCTGCATGGCTGTCACTACGCAGACGCGATGAAAGAAGACGACGCGAATGAAGGTCACCTTTCTTAGCAATTGTAATAAGCTTTTCTATAACAGGGCGCAAGTCTTTAGCTTTGGGCAATGTTGTGACGATTTGTTCACGTTCAATTAAGGCCTGGCAAAGATTAGCAAACATTGCTTTTCTATGGGAACTGGTTCTATTAAATTTGCGGCCACTTATACCGTGTCTCATTGTTTTTCTCCAAAATTCTTAATTAAAAGGATCTTCTAATTTCTTTGTTAACTCTTCGATGTTCTCTGGTGGCCAATTAGGTATAATCATTCCTAAGGTTAGTCCCATAGTCTCCAGAACTTCACGTATTTCATTTAAGGATTTGCGTCCGAAGTTTGGAGTGCGAAGCATTTCATGCTCTGACTTTTGAACCAGATCACCAATGTAAATGATATTCTCATTCTTTAAACAATTTGCAGAGCGAACTGATAATTCCAGCTCATCAACTTTTCTTAAGAGATTTGGATTAAACGGTAATTCAATCTTACTTTCTTTCTTATCAATAGTCTTAGGCTCATCAAAGTTAATAAAGCTATATAGCTGATCCTGCATAATCCGGGCGGCTAAAGCAACTGCATCGTCTGGTTTTAGCGATCCATCAGTGCTAATACTCATAATAAGCTTATCAAAGTCAGTTCTTTGTCCCACACGTGTTTGCTCAATCTTATAGCTTACGCGCTTTACAGGACTAAATATGGCGTCGATAGGAATTAAGCCGATCGGTTTATCCTCATGAGAGGTGCTGTTGGCAGGAATGTATCCCTTTCCTGATTCCACTGTCATTTCCATAGAAAGCTTTGCACCTTCGTCTAAATGGCAAATGATAATATCTTCATCCAAGATTTCGATCCCAGCAGGACATTCAATTTGTCTTGCATAAACAGGACCTTTTCCACTGGCAACAAGCTTGACGCGCTTTACTCCCTCAACCTGGCTGCGGACACCTACAGTCTTGAGATTTAATATGATGTCAGTTACGTCTTCCATTACGCCCGGTATTGTAGAGAACTCGTGAAGAACACCCTCTATTTTAACAGATGTGAAAGCAGCTCCTTGTAATGAAGACAGAAGGATGCGCCGCAGCGCGTTCCCGAGTGTTAAACCATACCCTCTTTCAAGAGGCTCAACAATAATATCAGCATGACGTAAGTCGGGAGTTCCGTACCTTACGTCTAACTTATTTGGCTTAATTAACGCTTCCCAATTGTTTTGAAGCACTGGAATTCCCCACTAAATCTAATTGACAAACAGTTATACGCGACGACGCTTAGGCGCACGACAGCCGTTATGCGGAATTGGCGTAACATCCTTAATTGAGGTCACGACAAACCCTGCCGATTGCAATGCACGAATGGCAGTTTCCCGTCCGGATCCTGGCCCTTTTACAAAAACAGAAATGTTTTTAACACCATGTTCTGCAGCCTTTTTAGCAGCATCATCAGCCGCAATCTGTGCTGCGAAAGGTGTGGATTTACGAGACCCTTTAAATCCCATTGCGCCAGCAGTAGACCAGGAAATCGCGTTTCCTCTTTCATCAGTAATTGTTATAATCGTATTATTGAATGTTGAATTAATATGCGCGCACGCATTTATAACATTCTTTTTTTCACGACGCTTAACTCGGGATGTATTCTTTTGTGCCATTATCTATTCACCACTTACTTTTTAGCAATTTTCTTACCTGCAATTGGAACTGCTTTACCCTTACGAGTACGTGCATTCGTATGCGTACGTTGACCACGAACGGGAAGTCCCTTACGATGGCGCAAACCACGATAGCATCCTAAGTCCATAAGCCTTTTAATATTCATTGATATTTCCCGACGAAGATCTCCTTCGACAAGGTAATCACTGTCAATTATTTCACGGATACGTAAAACTTCTTGATCCGATAGCTCATTGACACGCTTTGATTCATCAACGCCCAACTTAGCTACGATTTCTTTAGCCTTTACTTTTCCAATACCATAAATATATGTAAGAGCGATAATAACTCGCTTTTGAGATGGTATATTTACACCAGCAATACGTGCCACTGCTTAGTTCTCCCTATATTTTAAAACCGGCCTGTATCAGACAACTTTTTAGCTCATTATTCACTGACACAGGATCTTTTGAGGCATCAAGATCTTTTACTAAACCTTTTTGCCTATAATATTCACAAACCGCCTGAGTTTGATCTAAATAAGCTTGTACTCTACTCTCGAGAACATCAGGTTGATCATCGGGACGCCGAAGAAACTCTTTAGATCCACAACGATCACAAATCCCCTCTATGAGAGGACGTTTGTTTTTATCATGATAAACTGCGCCACATTCTTTACAAGAATATCGCCCAGAGATCCGCTCAACAAGCATGTTGAGATTCACTTTTAAATTTGCAACTAATCCAATATTTTCCTTTTTTACACCAAGTAAGGTATCAAATGCAAGAACTTGATTCATTGTCCTTGGAAAACCATCACAAATAATCTGTTTATCAGAGTTTGTATCGATCTGTTTATTAATCAGATCCATGATCAAATCATCACTCGGAAATTCTCCCCGTGCCATGATATCTCGCACCAGTAAACCAATCTTACTTTCCTGCTTAACCTCTGCGCGCAAGAGATCACCCGTAGAAATATGAACAAACTTGCCAGTTTGCATCAATAAATCAGATTGTGTACCCTTACCCGATCCAGGAGCTCCAAATAAAATGAGAAACATTATAGCTTACCTTTAAGCTTGGCTTTCTTTATAAGGCCTTCATACTGATGCGCCACCAAATGGGATTGCATCTGACTAATGGTATCTATTGTCACGCTGACCACAATTAAAATACTGGTTCCACCAAAATAAAATGGCAAAGCTACCTTAGATAAGATTAATTCTGGCAATAAACATATTGAAGCAAGATAAATAGAACCAATCACCGTAAGACGCGTTAACACATAATCGATGTAATCCGCTGTTGCTTTTCCAGGACGAATCCCCGGAATAAATGTTCCCATTTTCCTCAGATTCTCAGCAGTTTCTGTCGGATTAAAAACAAGAGCCGTGTAGAAAAAAGCAAAGAAAATTATGAGGGCCGTTGAACATATCATATATAATGGCTTACCATGTGCCATATATGTGGCAATCATACCTAATATTGAATCAGGATTCATTGAGCCAGAAAAACCAGCAATAGTAGCAGGAAACAGCAACAAAGAATTTGCAAAGATAGGTGGGATAACGCCTGAGCTGTTTAATTTTAAGGGTAAATGTGTCGTTTGAGCTTGAGCTGGACGGTCAGCTGCCACTTGCCTTTTGGGATATTGGATAAGAATACGACGCTGTGCCTTTTCCATAAAGACCACATAAGCTATAACAACCGCAACCATCAATAAAATAAGAACAAGGATCCCATTTGAAATCGCCCCAGTCCGTGCAGAAATAAACGTTTTAGCAAAGGATTGGGGTAAATTAGCTACGATACCAGAATAGATAATTAAAGATGTGCCATTACCTAGTCCCCGACTTGTAATCTGCTCCCCAAGCCACATAATGAATAAAGTACCACCAGTTAAGGTTACAATCGTCGAAAATTTAAAAAAGAAGCCAGGATTCAATACTGCCGTACTTGTCCCGACGACCATCTTTTCCAATCCAACTGCAATACCAAAGGCTTGAACAGATGCTAATAAGACAGTCCCATAGCGGGTATATTGGTTGAGTTTTTTCCTGCCCGATTCACCCTCCTTCTTTAACGCTTCTAAATGCGGCGATACGGACGTCATAAGTTGCACGATAATGCTGGCTGAAATGTAAGGCATAATATTAAGAGCAAACACTGTCATACGACTAATTGCGCCCCCTGAAAACATATCTAAAATGCCAAATATACCGCCAGAATTCATAGCTGCAAATTCTTGTATAACAAGAGGGTTAACGCCGGGCAGAGGAATATAAGTACCAAATCGATATACGATCAGTGCTAATAGTGTAAAATAGATGCGCTTTTTCAAATCTTCAGCTTTTGAAAATGTTGAAAAGCTGAAACCTGAAGCGAGTTGCTCAACAGCTGATGACATTTGGTACCCTACCTCTTAACTATGCAATTGTGATCTTACCACCAAGTTTTTCAACTTGTGCAGAAGCACTCTTTGTAGCCCGTGTAACTTCAAAAGAAACTTTTTCAGTTAACGTGCCTGTCCCAATAAGAGAAACAGCATTATACCA
This sequence comes from Candidatus Odyssella thessalonicensis L13, assembly GCF_000190415.1. GTDB lineage: Bacteria > Pseudomonadota > Alphaproteobacteria > Paracaedibacterales > Paracaedibacteraceae > Paracaedibacter > Paracaedibacter thessalonicensis. The sequence goes on along the minus strand of NZ_AEWF01000002.1, from coordinate 319,544 downwards.
CTTCTTCATCAAGCCAGTTTGAATTAATACATTGCGATCAATAACATCGCCGCTTTTAACTAATCCATTTGTTAACAGTACATTGATTTTATCAAAGGTTAACTCGAACACTTTAGCGGCATGAATATTATTGAAGCCACGCTTTGGTAGGCGACGATAAATGGGATTCTGACCACCTTCGAAGCCATTAATGGCGACACCTGAACGAGCAGTTTGTCCTTTACCACCACGACCACAAGTCTTTCCTTTTCCAGAACCGATACCGCGTCCAACAATCATACGACGGGTACGGGCCCCTTTATTATCTCTTATATCAGTTAATTTAATAGTCATACTCGTAACCTTTATTCGACAACTGAAACCATATGCTGCAATCGAGTGATAAGACCTCTTACAGCAGGTGTATCTTGAAGTTCTCTTATTCTGTTAATTTTACCTAACCCAAGTGACTTTAAATATAACTGTTGTACCTTATTTCGACGAATCGGGCTGGCAATTTGCTTAACCTTAATTGTTGCTCCAATCTTCTTCTTATCAGCCATTCTCATCTCCTTGCCATAGACGCATCGCGGCGTGCAACAATTTCAGGAATCTTACGTCCTAATTTTGATGCTACATCGCGTGGTGAAGCTACATTGGTTAGAGCATCAAAAGTTGCTCGCACCATATTATAATAGTTTGAAGTGCCAACAGATTTACTGACGACATCCTGAATCCCTAAAGATTCAAAGACTGCGCGCATTGGTCCACCAGCAATGATACCTGTACCTGCAGGAGCAGCACGCAAGTAAACTCTACCTGCACCAAAATGACCTGTTAAGTCGTGGTGAATTGTCCTTCCTTCACGCAGAGGCACACGAATCATAGAACGACGCGCTTGTTCAGATGCTTTACGCACAGCATCCGGAACTTCACGAGCTTTACCTGAACCAAAGCCAACTCGACCTTTTCCATCTCCGACCACTACCAAAGCGGAGAATCTTAAATTTTTACCGCCCTTAACAACTTTTGTTACACGACGAACGCTAACAAGCTTTTCAATGTATTCGACTTCTTCGCGCTGTTTTTCTGTGTTTGTATTTTTAGCCATGACTCAATCCTAAAAGCTTAATCCAGATTCGCGGGCGGCATCAGCAATTGCTTTAATACGGCCATGAAAACGATAACCAGAGCGATCAAAGACGACCTCTTTGACTCCAGCTTTATTTGCGCGTTCTGCTATTAACTTACCAATTAGCTTAGCTGCTTCAAGGTTTGAAGTATTCTTTAAATCTGATTTGGTAGCAGCTTCAAGACTAGAGGCAGCTGCTATTGTTATCGATTTAATATCATCAATTACTTGAGCATAAAGATATTTACTTGAACGATGAACAGTAAGCCTTGGTTTACCAGAACTTACCTTACGCAATTTAGAACGGATTCGCTCTTTGCGTCGCGTATGCAGATCTATTTTTGACATTGTTACTTCTTCTTACCTTCTTTTCTCAGAACAAATTCACCATCACGTATAATCCCTTTTCCTTTATAAGGTTCAGGTTTACGATAAGCTCTAATTTCAGCAGCAACTTGCCCTACAAGCTGACGGTCAAAACCGCTGATTGTTAAAGAAGTTGGTTTATCTGATTTTGCTGTAATACCAGCAGGAAGCTCATAGACAACGTCGTGGCTAAATCCTAACTGGAGATTAACTTTACTACCTTGCACATTAGCACGGTATCCAACACCGACCAGCTCTAGATTAACGCTGACACCATTGGTAACATCATTAACCATATTTGCAAGCCGTCTTTGTACTGTTCCCCAGTTAATGCGCGCAAGCTTGGAATCGTTAACTGGCTTAACCAGCACAACACCATCTTGATTTGAAACTGTGACCACATCCATATAATTCATGGACAATTTTCCAAGCTTACCAGAAACTTCAATCAGGTTATTTAATACACTTACATTAACACCCGCTGGTAGCTTGATTGGAGTTTTTCCTACTCGTGACATTGATGGCTACTCCTTAATATACTCGGCAAAGAATTTCACCACCAACACCCTGCTGCTTCGCCTCAACATCAGTCATTACGCCTTTAGGTGTGGAAAGGATGTGTATACCAAGACCACTCATGAAAGAGGCTAAGTCTTTTGATTGAGAGTAAACTCTTAATCCAGGCTTGGAAACTCTTTCAATGATCTCTATAACAGGCTGTCCTTCATAATACTTTAATTCGATATTAATGTTCTCAATACCTTTACGTACTATTTCGGTTGTGTAACCACGAATATAGCCTTCTTTTATCAGAACTTCAAGGACAGCTCTTCTTACTTTTGAATTAGGAGACTTTACAGATGACTTTCTAGATCTCTGACCATTACGAATACGCGTCAGCATATCTCCGATGGGATCATTTACTATCATAATACTACCAACTTGACTTTGTTAAACCAGGAATTAACCCTAGAGATCCTAACTCACGCAGGGCTATTCTTGACATTTTAAATTTCCGATAAAAACCTCTTGGTCGACCAGTAACTTCGCAACGGTTGCGATAACGGGTCTTAGAACTGTTTCGAGGCAACTCTGATAATTTAATTGTTGCTTGAATTCTTTCGTCTAACGAAAGATCTTTATTCACAATAATATCTTTCAATTTCTGACGACGCGCAGCATACTTTTGCGCCATCTTTAAACGGCGCTTATTTGTATTTATTGAACTTAAACGAGCCATTACATCTATCCTTAATTATAGAATGGGACATTAAGCTCTTTAAGCAGAGCTTTTGCCTCATCATCTGTGGCAGCTGTCGTACAAACAATTATATCCATCCCACGAACTTTATCAACCTTATCATAGTTGATTTCAGGAAAAATAATTTGTTCTTTTATACCTAACGCATAATTGCCACGGCCGTCAAAGCTTTTTCCAGAAACTCCCCGAAAATCTCGAACACGTGGTAAGGCAATAGTTATCAGTCTGTCAAAGAATTCATACATACGGTCCCGACGCAGGGTAACCTTAGCACCAATAGCCATTCCTTCGCGTAATTTAAATCCTGCGATGGATTTTTTAGCTCGGGTAATTACAGGCTTTTGCCCGGTAATTGCCGACAATTCCTCAATAGCTGCTTGAAGCTTTTTGCTGTCTTGAGCAGCTTCACCAATACACATATTGACAACAATTTTCTCAAGCTTAGGAACTTGATGAATATTTTTATAACTGAATGTATTGATCAGTTTGGGAACGATTTTATCTTTATATTCTTTATAAAGGCGTGTCATAGCTGCCATAACCTCATATTATTTCGCCGCTTTTTTTAGCAAAGCGAACTTTTGTACCATCACCTTGGATCTTAAAACCCACCTTGGTTGGTTGCTCGGTTTTCGGATCTAACAATGCGACATTAGAAACATGGATCTTAGATTCTTTATTTTCAATACCACCTGCTGAAAACTGTGTAGGCTTGACATGTTTTTTTACAACATTTACACCTTCTACAATAAGAGCACAGTCGTCTTTGAGAACCTTTAATACAGTTCCTATTTTCCCTTTATCCCGACCTGTACGTACGATAACCTTATCGCCTTTTTTTATTTTAAACTTTACTGATGTCATTACAGCACCTCTGGCGCTAAAGAAATAATTTTCATATAGCCTTGGTTTCTCAGTTCACGCGTAACGGGGCCAAAAATACGTGTTCCAATAGGCTCATTCTGCTTGTTAATTAGAACAGCTGCATTAGTGTCAAAGCTGATTTCACTTCCATCAGCTCTCTTAATACACTGTTTAGTACGCACTACAACAGCTTTATGTACATCGCCCTTTTTCACTTTACCTTTTGGTAGCGCATCTTTAATGGAAACAACAATAATGTCTCCAATAGATGCATAACGACGCTTGGAGCCGCCCAATACTTTGATGCACTGAACCTGCTTGGCACCGGAGTTATCAGCTACTTCTAGTCTTGTTTCTGTTTGAATCATGGCTTACCCCTTATGCACTAACTTGATCAGTGTATAGAACTTGCCATTTTTTTGTCTTGGAGAAAGGCCGACTCTCTTCAATGCGAATCTTATCTCCAATTTTATAGGCATTCTTTTCATCATGTGCTGCATACTTAGCAGATCTGACAATATATTTTTTATACACAGGATGCTTAACACGCTTCTCGACACGAACGACAACCGTTTTGTCGTTCACATCACTTACTACTACGCCTTCAAAAACTCTACGTGGCATTTTTACCTCTACTTCACTTTCTTTTGAGCAAGGTGCATCATGATTTGAGCAATATTACGACGATTTTTTCTTATTAGAGAAGAATTCGTCAACTGCCCCATACTTTTTTGTATGCGAAGACCTAATAGCTCTTTCTTCATTGACTGAAGTGAATCGTATAATTCACTGATTGATTTATTATTAAACTCTTGCTTATTCATATCGTACCTCAGCCAATTCTTCTTACAAATCGTGTAGCGATTGGTAACTTAGCGGATGCAAGTTCAAATGCCTTTTCCGCAACCTCAGGCAATACACCATCAAGTTCAAACAAAATTTTGCCAGGTTTTACCCTACATACCCAATATTCTGGGCTTCCTTTACCACTTCCCATACGGACTTCTGCTGGTTTGGTTGACACCGGCACATCGGGAAATACGCGGATCCAAACCTTACCAACACGGCGAATATGACGAGTTATCGCCCGACGGGCGGACTCAATTTGACGTGCTGTCATACGGCATGGTTCTAATGCTTTTAGTCCATAGGAGCCATAAGCAACATCTGTTCCAGCTTTTGCGTTTCCATGGATTCTTCCTTTAAACGCCTTACGATATTTAGTTCTTTTCGGAGACAACATCTCACTAATCCTCTATCTATTATACCTTATCGGCCAGCCGGAGCATCAGAAGCTTTCGCCTCTAACAGGTAAGGATTCTTTTCCAGAATCTCGCCCTTGTAGACCCAAACTTTAATACCAATGATCCCATATGTAGTTTTAGCTTCACCTAAAGCATAATCTACATCTGAACGCAATGTGTGCAATGGAACTCGACCTTCACGATACCACTCCATACGGGCAATTTCCGCACCACCAAGACGCCCAGAACAATTTACGCGGATACCTTGCGCACCTAGTCGAAGGCTGGATTGCATAGCACGCTTCATTGCTCTACGGAAAGAAACACGTCGCTCTATTTGTTGAGCAATGTTCTCTGCAATCAACTTTGCATCAATTTCAGGCTTACGTACTTCCACGAGGTTGATAGTTACATCGGTATTAGCGATATCACTTAGCTTTTTACGAAGCTTATCAATATCCGCACCTTTCTTACCAATCAAAACACCTGGACGGGCTGTATGGATTGTTAATCTTGCTTTCTTAGCCAAACGTTCAATTACGACTTTTGCAACACCAGCTTGGGCGAGATTCTTCTCAACAAATCGACGAATTTCAAGATCCTGATGCAAATTCTTTGCATAATCTTTTTTAGAGAACCAACGTGAATCCCAAAGCTTATTTATACCAAGGCGTAGGCCAACTGGATTTACTTTTTGTCCCATTGTTACACCTCTTTCTCAGATACTTTAATAGTCAAATGGCTAAAAGGCTTCTTAATTCCAACGCCACGGCCCTTTGCTCTTGGACTAAATCTTTTCATTACAATAGATTGACCAACACTTGCTTCTGATACGACGAGGGTATCAATGTCTAATCCATGGTTGGTTTCTGCATTAGCAATAGCAGAAGCCAAAGTTTTACGTACATCTACAGCAATTCTTTTTGGACTAAAAGCCAGCACATCTAATGCTTTCGAAACTTTCATCCCTCGAATCATAGCTGCCACTAAATTAAGCTTGCGAGGACTAACACGAACATTACGCAAGATCGCTTTTGCAGTATTTTGTTCCATAATCATTAACCTCTTTTAGCTTTTTTATCTGCGCCGTGGCCATAAAAAGTACGTGTTGGTGAAAACTCACCAAACTTATGACCAACCATGTCTTCCGAAACCAACACAGGAACAAATTTTTTCCCATTATAAACCCCAAAAGTGAGGCCCACAAATTGCGGTAGAATGGTAGAACGACGAGACCACGTTTTAATAACGCCTTTACGTCCAGAATTGCGCTCGGTTTCTGCCTTAGCGAGCAGATAACCGTCAACAAATGGACCCTTCCAAATTGATCTTGGCACGAGTAGTCTCCGCTATTTACTTCTTCTTCTAATAATACTTTTCGTCGTACGCTTATTTGTACGAGTCTTTTTACCTTTTGTTGGAACACCCCAAGGTGTAACTGGATGACGACCACCATTTGTACGACCACCATGAGGGTGATCAACGGGGTTCATTGCAATACCACGTACACATGGTCTCCAGCCTAACCAACGACTGCGACCGGCTTTACCATAATTACGGTTCTGATGGTCAGCATTAGATACTGCACCTATTGTAGCATAACAATTGCCATTTACAAGTCTTAGTTCACCTGAGGAAAGCTTAACAATGGTATTGGAGCCATCACGGCCTGCAATTTGCACATAAGAGCCTGCAGAGCGCGCAATTTGTCCGCCTTTGCCAATTTTTAATTCCAAATTATGAATTATGGTACCAACGGGAATGTTTTTAACAGGCATAGAGTTACCTGGTTTAACATCGGCATTCTGGCTGGCAACCACCTTATCCCCAACCTTTAGACGCTGTGGTGCTAAAATGTAAGCATGCTCACCGTCAGTATATTTAATTAATGCAATAAATGCAGTACGGTTAGGATCGTATTCTAAGCGTAAAACTTCGCCTTCTATATCGAGTTTACGACGTTTAAAATCAATAATACGATAACGTTGTTTATGACCACCGCCGCGATTCCAAGAGGTAATACGGCCGTGATTGTTACGACCACCAGTGCGCTTTTGTCCCTCTGTTAATGCCTTAAATGGTTTTCCAGGCCATAGCTCAGATCGGTCAATATTAACAAGTTGTCGTTGTGACGGTGTCGTCGGTTTATATGTTTTTAGAGCCATTAATTTATACTCCTGATGCCATATCTATAGTCTGTCCCTTAGCCAGTCTAACGAATGCTTTTTTTACATCTATGCGTTGACCAAGACGACCACGGAAACGCTTTACCTTACCTTTTTGAACAAGGGTATTTACAGCCTCAACTTTTACATCATAGGCAAGTTCTACTGCCTGCTTAATCTGCGTTTTAGTTGATGCACGCGAAACAATAAAGGCCACTTGGTTAGATTCAGATAAACGCGTAGTTTTCTCTGTAACTAGTGGAAAGCGGATTACATCATATAGGTTGAAATTTACCTTCGTATTTGTTGTCATTTCAATCTCTCTTCAAGTGCTTTGATAGCTTCTTTGGTTACAATCAGCTTTTCTTTGCGCATTATATCATAGACATTTGCCCCATTATGAGGTAATACGTCGAATTTCTCTAAATTTGCAGCCGCTTTAACTACAGGATTGTCAGAATTTGCAATCGCATCGATCAGGAGCGCATTTGGCGCCTGGAGAGCTGTGATAATTTTTAAAAGATCTTTTGTCTTGCCTGTTGCCACTTTAAAAGAATCGACAACAATCAACTCACCGGCTTGAGTCTTAGCAGAAAGAGCAATCTTTAAACCAAGCTTTCTAACCTTTTTAGGCAAAGAGTACGCATGCGAACGTACCACAGGTCCAAACACGACACAACCCCCACGGAACTGAACTTGGCGTTTACTGCCGTGACGAGCATTACCTGTACCTTTTTGGCGGTATATCTTCCTTGTTGATCCTCTTACATCTCCGACTTCTTTTGTCTTGTGGTTACCTGAACGACGCTTTGCAAGCTGCCATTCGATAACGCGAGAGAGAATATCAACACGTGGCTGAAGGCCAAATATTTCTGGATTCAGCTCAATATCGCCGGCTTTTTTAGCCTCAATATTTATGACATCAATTTTCATTTTTTACCTATTCTCTTTTCTGGCAATACCGTTATGCAGACTTTTTAATAGCGTCACGTACGTAGACGATTCCACCTTGAGAACCGGGCACACTACCACGGATAAAGATAAGGTTCTTTTCTGCATCAATACCATATATGGTGAGATTCATTTTTGTTACTCGACGCGCACCCATATGGCCAGCCATTTTCTTATTTTTAAAGACTTTACCCGGGTCTTGTCTGTTACCTGTAGAACCATGGCTACGGTGAGTTACTGATACACCGTGGGAAGCTCGTAGACCACCAAAATTATGGCGCTTCATTGCTCCCGCAAAGCCTTTACCAATTGAGGTCCCAGTCACATCGACAAATTGCCCTGCAGCAAAATGATCTGCTTTTAATTCAGCACCTGGCTCAAGAAGATTCTCAGAACTTACACGAAACTCTTTTAAATGAGCTCTAGGCTCAATCTCTTTTTTAGCAAAGAATTCACGCATTGGTTTAGTAACATTATTTATCTTGGCTTTATTAGAGCCTATTTGGACAGCATTATAACCATCCTTGGAGTCAGCTGTTTTTTTGCCAACGACTACACAGTCGCTGACCTGGAGAACCGTGACTGGAACTAAAGTACCGTCAGCGGCAAAAAACTGCGTCATACCCACTTTTTCAGCGATAAGTCCAGTTCTCATTAGTCAACCCTTATTAAAGTTTTATTTCTACATCAACACCAGCAGCTAGATCAAGCTTCATTAAAGCATCAACCGTCTGTGGCAACCAATCAACAATATCAATCAGACGTTTATGAGTCCGTATTTCAAATTGCTCACGGGATTTTTTGTCAATATGAGGTGAACGGTTTACTGTAAAACGTTCAATTTGTGTAGGCAAAGGTATAGGTCCACGTACCTTTGCACCGGTCCGCTTAGCTGTACCAACAATTTCCTTAACTGACAGATCTAAAAGTCTATGATCATAAGCTTTTAGACGAATTCTTATGCTCTGGCCTTCCATATTTAATAGCTCACTTTTCTTATGATTTCAAGAGGGAATTTTCATTCCCCCCTGTCAAAAAGCAAAGGCTAGCTCGCCTTTGCAACTATTTCATCTGCTACGTGTTGAGGCACTTGCTCGTAATGATCGAACTGCATTGTAAACTGAGCTCGACCTTGGCTCATAGAGCGGAGTGTATTAACGTATCCAAACATGCTGGCGAGGGGTACCATAGCATTGATCACACGAGCATTTGCACGTTGATCCATACTAGATATTTGACCACGACGACTGTTTAAATCACCGATAATATCACCCATATACTCTTCTGGGGTAACAACTTCTACCTTCATGACGGGCTCTAATAAACGCGGATTGCACTTACCAATACCTTCACGGAAGGCAGCGCGAGCTGCAATTTCGAACGCTAAAGCACTTGAGTCAACATCATGGTAAGCACCATCAATTAATGTTGCCTTGAAATCAATTAATGGGAAGCCAGCAACGACACCGTTATCCATTGCCGAAACCAGACCCTTTTGTACGCCTGGAATATATTCTTTTGGAACAGCACCACCAACAATTTTGTTTTCAAATACGAACCCAGAACCAGCTTCCAATGGCTCAAAGACAATCTTAACACGACCAAACTGACCTGATCCACCCGACTGCTTTTTGTGGGTGTAGTCAACTTCAGCAGCTTTAGTGATCGTTTCGCGGTAAGCAACCTGAGGAGCACCTACATTTGCCTCAACCTTAAATTCGCGACGCATACGATCAACAATAATTTCTAAGTGAAGCTCACCCATACCTTTGATCACCGTCTGACCGCTTTCAACATCTGTTGTAACGCGGAAAGAAGGGTCTTCGCTGGCTAAGCGGGATAAGGCTAAGCCCATTTTTTCTTGGTCAGCTTTTGTCTTAGGTTCAACAGCTACTTCAATCACCGGTTCAGGGAATTCCATACGCTCTAGAACAATCTGCTTAGACGAATCACACAACGTATCACCGGTCGTGGTTTCTTTAAGTCCACAAACAGCAACGATATCACCTGCATAAGCTTCTTTTATATCTTCTCTGGTGTTTGCGTGCATCAACAACATACGGCCAACCCGTTCCTTTTTATCCTTAACTGAGTTTAGGATATAAGTACCAGTTTCTAGTTTGCCTGAATAAATACGGACGAAGGTTAACGTTCCCACAAAAGGATCAGTCATAATCTTAAATGCCAAACCACAGAATGGTTCCTCATCCGCAATTTTACGTACTAATTCGTTTTCTCCATCAACAGTGGTCCCTTTCACTTGCACCAAGTCATCAGGTGAAGGCAGATAATCGACAACGGCATCTAATAATGGCTGCACACCCTTGTTTTTGAAAGCACTACCACATAAAACTGGAACAAACAGACTGGAAAGAACGCCTTTGCGGATAGCACCTTTCAGCTCTTCAACTGAAATTTCTTCACCAACTAGATATTTTTCCATTAAAGCATCATCAGCTTCAACAGCCGTTTCTACTAACTTCGCATGATAATCTTCAGCTTGTGCTTTGAGATCTGCTGGAATGTCCACGACATCAAACTTCGCTCCTAAGGAGTCGTCCCGCCATACAATAGCATGCATCCGCAGTACGTCGACAACACCCACAAAGTCAGCTTCAGCGCCAATTGGTAAATATAAGACTAGAGGCCGTGCGCCTAACCTATCCACAATCATATCGACACAGCGGAAAAAGTTAGCACCCATACGATCAAGCTTATTCACAAAGCAAATACGAGGAACACCATATTTGTCAGCTTGACGCCAAACTGTTTCGGATTGAGGCTCAACACCTGCTACGCCGTCGAAAACAGTAACAGCACCATCAAGAACGCGCAAACTGCGCTCAACTTCAATAGTAAAGTCTACGTGTCCGGGGGTGTCGATAATATTGATTCTATGATCGTTCCAGAAGCAAGTTGTCGCCGCAGAGGTAATTGTGATTCCGCGCTCTTGCTCTTGTTCCATCCAGTCCATAACGGCGGTGCCTTCGTGGACTTCTCCGATTTTATATGATTTACCAGTGTAATACAGGATACGTTCAGTAGTAGTGGTTTTCCCCGCATCAATGTGGGCCATAATACCTATGTTACGATATCTTGAAAGAGGATGTGATCTTGGCATCTACAAATTCCTTACCAACGATAGTGAGCAAATGCACGGTTTGCTTCAGCCATTTTATGAGTATCTTCACGTTTTTTAACGGCAGCACCTCTATTGTTAATGGCATCTAACAATTCACCAGACAACCGGTCAATCATAGTTTTCTCGGAACGCTTGCGGGAACTGGAAATAATCCAGCGGAACGCTAAGGCCTGAGCTCGATCTGCCCGAACATCACAAGGAACTTGATAAGTTGCGCCACCGACACGACGGCTACGAACCTCAAGAGAAGGCTTAATATTCTCTAAGGCTTCTTCGAAAATTTCTAATGGGCTTTTACCGCTTTTACCTTGAATCTTATCAAAGGCTCCGTAAACAATTCTTTCAGCTACAGATTTTTTACCTTGATACATTAAGTTATTGATAAACTTTGCAACAACGATGCTATTAAACTTAGCATCCGGATTGATTTCTCTTTTTTCAGCCGCGCGACGACGTGACATTTTAACCTCTTAATTCTCTTTACTTAGGACGCTTTGCACCGTATTTAGAACGTGCTTGTTTACGATTTTTAACTCCTTGGGTATCCAATGTACCACGAACAATGTGATATCGCACACCTGGTAAGTCTTTTACACGCCCACCACGAATCATAACGACGGAGTGTTCTTGCAGGTTATGGCCTTCACCGGGGATGTAGCCTGTGACTTCAAATCCGTTAGTTAGGCGAATACGGGCAACCTTACGCAAAGCTGAGTTTGGTTTTTTTGGAGTTGTTGTAAATACACGAGTACATACTCCACGCTTTTGAGGACATGCTTCAAGAGCAGGAACTTTGTTTCTCGAAACTTTCGGAGCTCTTGGTTTCCGAATAAGTTGGTTAATTGTAGGCATGTGCCTATCCCCTTTTCTTTTACCTATATTACTATTCACACTAATAGCTTGCAAAAACGCAAGGGCACCAGTATTTGCACACTGGTTTCCTTGAATAATAAGCATGCTTTCCTAATATGTCAACGACTTAGTTTCCATATCTATGCATAAGATGATGCTTTTCCAGTATCATCGACGGGTAGAGAGCGAGCTGTCAAAGCTTCCTGGTCCCGTAGACCAGCAAGCTTACGCAAATTCTGAATGACGCTTCCAGTACCTGCAGGTATCAAGCGACCAACAATTACGTTTTCTTTTAGCCCGATCAAATCGTCTGTCTTTCCTGCGACAGCGGCCTCGGTCAGAACGCGAGTTGTTTCCTGGAAGGACGCTGCTGAGATAAACGATTTTGTTTGAAGCGATGCTTTTGTTATACCTTGCAGCACAGGTGTTCCTGAAGCTGGACGAAGGTTTTTATCGATCACCGCTTGGTTAACCTTGAAGAATTCTTCTCGGTCAATCTGTTCACCACGTACAAAGATAGTTTCACCTGGGTCAGTGATTTCATACTTCTGAAGCATCTGGCGAACGATAACCTCGATATGCTTATCATTAATCTTCACACCCTGTAAGCGATAGACTTGCTGAATCTCATTAACAAGGTAACTTGCTAAAGCTTCTACCCCAAGCACCCGAAGAATATCATGTGGATCAGAGTTGCCATCAACTAACAAATCTCCTCTCTTAACAATATCACCTTCATGAACGGTTATATGCCGTCCTTTTGGAATCAAATATTCAATGGGTTCTAACTCTTCATTAGTTGGAATAATTACAATACGGCGTTTTGTCTTGTAATCTTTTCCATATTCAACACGCCCATCGAATTCAGCAATAATAGCAGCATCTCGTGGATGGCGTGCTTCAAAAAGCTCAGAAACACGTGGCAAACCGCCAGTAATATCTCGAGTTTTAGTGGTTTCCCTTGGAACACGAGCCAAGATGTCACCAGCTTGAATTTCAGCATTATTCTCAACCGAAAGAATTGAATCGACTGACAAGAAATAACGTGCCTCAATCCCACTCCCTAGAAGCACAGGATTTCCTTTCTTATCCCGGATGCTGATCATTGGGCGCAAATCCGAACCTCGGGCTTGCTGTTTCCAGTCCACAACCACACGATTAGAAATGCCGGTGGATTCGTCGGTTACCTCACGCATAGAGATTCCGTCAACCAGATCAACATAATGGACTATACCAGCGGCTTCCGAAACGATCGGAATGGTATACGGATCCCATTCAACAAGCTTCTGTCCTTGTTGAACTTTATCTCCTTCTTTAACAAGAATCTTAGATCCATAAGGAATACGGTTGCGCGCTCGTTCACGGCCTTGATCATCAACGATCAAAACTTCACAATTGCGTGACAATACCATATCTGCCCCAGAACTACTGGTCACAATGTTCTTATTACGGAACTGAATTGTACCGGCGTGAACCGCCTCAATACTGTTTTGTTCTGCCCCACCTTGAGCCGCCCCACCAATATGGAAGGTTCGCATGGTTAACTGAGTTCCCGGTTCACCAATTGACTGTGCAGCAATAACACCGACTGCTTCTCCTGAATTAACGAGGATTCCGCGTGCCAGATCACGGCCATAACACTTGGAGCAAATTCCATTTTTGGATTCACATGTTAATACTGAGCGGATTTTAACAGTATCTATACCTGCTGTATCAATCTGATCAAGGACATCCTCTTCAATCAGATCGCCTGCAGCAAGGATAACCTTTCCACTGGCTGTATCAACAATATCCGTCGCAGCAGAGCGTCCTAAGATTCTCTCCGACAAGGAAGCAATGGTATCGCCCCCTTCCATGACTGCTGAAAGGCTAATCCCGTGTGAAGTACCACAGTCCAATTCAGTAATAATACAATCCTGCGCCACATCCACCAGACGTCGGGTTAGATATCCCGAGTTTGCCGTTTTCAAAGCAGTGTCAGCTAACCCTTTACGGGCGCCGTGGGTGGACGTAAAGTATTCTAAAACGTTCAACCCCTCTTTAAAGTTAGAGATGATTGGTGTCTCAATAATATCCCCTGATGGACGAGCCATAAGACCGCGCATACCGGCTAACTGCTTCATCTGAGCCACAGACCCTCGAGCTCCAGAATGAGCCATCATGTAAACAGAATTTACATGCTCCCCTGGCTTAGTCTTTGACATCGCTTTCATCATTTCTTCAGCGACGCGATCTGTACACTGAGACCACGCATCAACAACCTTGTTGTATTTCTCACCTTGGGTGATTAAGCCATCTGCATACTGCTGCTCAAATTCTGAAACGTAAGCTTTGGTTTCATCAATTAACTTCTTTTTCGCTTCAGGGATAATTAGATCATCCTTACCAAAGGAGATCCCTCCCCGTGTCGCATATTGGAAACCAAGTCCCATCAAGCGGTCCACGAATATGACAGTTTCTTTTTGACCACAATGTCGATAGACAAGGTCAACTAAGTTACCGATTTCCTTGGATGTTAGTTGGTTATTTATAAGATCAAAGGTCACCTTATCACTCTTCGGCAAAATTTGACTGAGAAGCAAACGTCCTGGAGTAGTCTCAACCCTTTTATGGAGGACAGAGCCATCCGCTTGATAATAAGGTACCCGGGCTGTAATCTTTGTATGAAGCTCGACCAGCTTGTTTTGTAATGCATGCTCTGCTTCTGCAAGCGAGGCAATAACCATTCCTTCGCCCGGTAAAGACTCTCTGATCTGGCTTAAGTAATAGATTCCTAAGACAATGTCCTTTGAGGGCACGATAATAGGACGACCGTTTGCAGGGCTAAGGATGTTATTTGTTGACATCATTAAGACACGAGCTTCCAGCTGTGCTTCTAGCGATAATGGCACATGGACAGCCATTTGGTCACCGTCAAAGTCAGCATTAAAAGCCGCACATACAAGCGGGTGCAATTGAATCGCTTTACCTTCAATTAATGTTGGTTCGAATGCTTGAATACCCAGTCTGTGAAGAGTCGGAGCTCGGTTTAGCAATACCGGGTGCTCTCTGATAACTTCTTCGAGAACATCCCAAACTTCAGGGCGTTCTTTTTCAACCATTCGTTTTGCGGCTTTCAGGGTGCTGGCTAAGCCATACCGCTCTAAGCGTGCATAAATAAAAGGCTTAAACAGCTCTAACGCCATTTTTTTCGGCAAACCACATTGATGTAACTTCAGCTCGGGACCCACGACAATAACAGAACGGCCCGAATAGTCAACGCGCTTACCAAGAAGGTTTTGACGGAAGCGACCTTGTTTCCCCTTAAGCATATCTGCCAAAGACTTCAGTGGGCGCTTATTGGCACCCGCAATTGCTCGACCACGCCGTCCATTATCAAAGAGAGCATCCACAGACTCTTGCAGCATTCTTTTTTCATTGCGGACAATAATGTCAGGAGCCCGCAGCTCTATTAATCTTTTTAAGCGGTTATTACGGTTAATAACACGTCTATATAGATCATTAAGATCGCTGGTTGCGAACCGCCCGCCATCCAAAGGCACTAAGGGTCTTAATTCTGGAGGGATTACGGGAATGACATCCATGATCAGCCACTGAGGATTGGTGTTCGAGTCTATAAATGCTTCAAAAAGCTTTAGACGCTTAACCAATTTTTTCCGGCGCATTTCAGAGCTTGTTTCTAACAACTCTTCGCGCATTTCGTCACGTTCTCTTTCTAGGTCAATTTGACCGAGAAGACGCTTTAGGGCTTCTGCTCCAATACCGGCAGTAAACGCATCTTCACCATACTCATCTTGCGCACGCGCAAATTCGTCTTCCGTGATAAGCTGACCTTTACGGTATGGCGTCATACCGGGATCAATGATGACATAATTTTCAAAGTATAGAACGCGATCGACATCCTTTAACGCCATATCCAGCAGTAACGCGACGCGACTTGGAAGAGACTTAGTAAACCATATATGAGCTACAGGACAGGCAAGTTCAATGTGCCCCATCCGATCGCGGCGAACTTTACTTAAAGTAACCTCAACTCCGCATTTTTCACAGATAACGCCTCGGTATTTCATCCGCTTATACTTACCACATAAGCATTCATAGTCCTTCACTGGACCAAAAATGCGCGCACAGAATAAGCCGTCTCGTTCTGGCTTAAAGGTACGATAGTTTATGGTTTCTGGCTTTTTCACTTCACCATAGGACCAGGACCTTATTTGTTCTGGGCTGGCAATAGAAATTCGTATCGCTTCAAAGCCAGGCGCGATTTCATTTGTTTCGATTTTCCGTAATGCATTGTTCATCTATTTTCTCCGAAACTAATTTCTATTGCTCAAACGACATATTCAAACCAAGCGAACGAAGTTCCTTGACCAGAACGTTGAAGGATTCTGGGATACCAGCCTCCATATTATCATCACCACGAACGATTGCTTCATATACTTTTGTTCTACCGGAGACATCATCGGACTTAACAGTTAACATTTCCTGCAGCGTATAAGCAGCACCATAAGCTTCAAGGGCCCAGACTTCCATTTCACCAAAGCGCTGACCACCAAATTGAGCTTTACCGCCCAAAGGTTGTTGGGTAACCAAGCTGTAAGGCCCAATTGAGCGGGCGTGGATCTTATCATCAACCAAATGGTGAAGCTTTAGCATATAAATGTATCCGACCGTGGTTGGCCGATCTAAACGCTCCCCTGTCCGCCCATCAACAAGATATTGTTGGCCGGTTGTTGGAATACCACTTGCAATTAAAGCATCAGCAATATCTTGCTCAGAGGCCCCATCGAAGACCGGAGTAGCGATAGGTACGCCGCGGCGTAAATTGCGAGCTAGTTCCATTACTTGCTCATCCGGCATATTATCAATATCTTTAGCATCCTCAGTCTTATTATAAACTTTTTTAAGCTCTGCTTTAAGTTCACCTAGTTGGGCATTACTTTGCTGGATACGGAGTACAGCATCATTAATTTGCTTACTTAATCCTGCGGCGGCAGCTCCCATATGGGTCTCTAAGATTTGTCCCACGTTCATACGAGACGGTAAACCGAGCGGATTGAGAATAATATCTAGTATGGTTCCATCTTCTAAATGTGGCATATCTTCAAGCGGAACAATACGTGAAACCACACCCTTATTTCCGTGACGGCCAGCCATTTTATCTCCAGGCTGAATCTTACGCTTAACAGCAATAAAGACTTTAACCATTTTTAAGACCCCAGGCGATAGCTCATCGCCAGCCCTGAGCTTTTCTACTTTACCTTCAAACCAATCCTGTAACTTTGTAAACCCATCATCTAGATGACGCTTCATAGCTTCAACACGCGACATTACATCATCATTATCAACAAGCAGTTGCTTCCACTGGTGCTTTGGCAACTCAGCTAAAAACGCCTCTGTGATTTTCTCGCCAGTCTTAATGCCTTTAGGAGCAGAAACTAAAGTATGGCCGAGAAGCATTTCTTCTAGGTTTTTATAGAAGTTACGCTCAAGAATAGCTTTTTCTGCATCTCTATCCTTAGCTAACCGTTCAATTTCTTGACGCTCAATTGTAAGAGCACGCTCATCCTTATCTACACCGCGACGAGAAAAGACGCGTACGTCAACAATCGTACCGGCAATTCCTGGCGGTACCCGCAAAGAGGTATCTCTTACATCGGAGGCTTTTTCACCAAAGATAGCTCTTAACAGCTTCTCTTCAGGGGTCATCGGTGACTCACCTTTAGGCGTAACTTTACCAACAAGAATATCGCCCGCTTTAACTTCAGCCCCGATGTAAATAATACCGGCTTCATCAAGGTTTCTTAAGGCCTCTTCTCCCACATTAGGAATATCGCGGGTGATTTCTTCATTACCCAGCTTCGTATCGCGGGCCATGACCTCAAACTCTTCAATGTGAATGGAGGTAAAGACATCGTCTTGCGCGATTCTCTCGGACAGAATAATTGAGTCCTCAAAGTTATAACCTTGCCAGGACATAAATCCAACCAAAACGTTGCGTCCGAGCGCTAATTCTCCCAGCTCAGTTGCCGGGCCATCCGCAATCACATCGCCCTTTTTAATGATATCACCTTTCTTAACCAAAGGTTTTTGGTTAATGCAGGTGCTCATGTTTGAGCGCTGGAATTTCTGAAGGTTATAAATATCGACACCCACAGAGTCATCGCCTTCTGTCCGCTCCAAAACACGGATAACTATACGTCGTCCATCGACACTATCGACCACCCCTGCCCGCTTTGCCAGCACACAAGAGCCCGAATCTTTAGCAACCGTGGCTTCCATCCCAGTTCCCACGAGAGGTGCTTCACAGCGTAAAAGCGGAACAGCTTGGCGTTGCATGTTGGAGCCCATTAATGCTCGGTTTGCATCGTCATTTTCCAGGAAGGGAATCAAAGAAGCTGCCACAGAGACGAGCTGTTTTGGTGATACGTCAACCAAGGTTATGTCTTCACGGGGTTGAATAACGAATTCGCCATTTTTACGACAGGTCACTAACTCATCAGCAATACGGCCATCTTTATCTAAGGTAATGTTAGCCTGCGCAATAATATGTCGCGTTTCTTCCATAGCCGTTAAATAAACGATCTCATTTGTTACTTTGCCCTCTTTGACCTTGCGGTAAGGGCTTTCAATAAACCCATACTGATTTACCCGCGCATAGGTCGCCAAAGAGTTAATAAGTCCAATGTTTTGTCCTTCTGGGGTTTCAATAGGACAAATACGTCCATAGTGGGTCGGATGCACGTCACGTACTTCGAAGCCAGCTCGATCACGTGTTAACCCACCAGGCCCTAAAGCAGACAAGCGACGCTTATGCGTAATCTCAGAGAGTGGATTAGTCTGGTCCATAAATTGGGATAATTGAGAGGAACCAAAAAACTCCCTAACCACTGCAGCTGCTGGTTTTGCGTTAATCAAATCGTGAGGCATCACTGTATCAATTTCAACAGAGCTCATCCTCTCTTTGATCGCACGCTCCATGCGGCTGAGGCCAACACGGTACTGGTTCTCCAATAACTCACCGACAGCTCTGACGCGGCGATTACCAAGGTTATCAATATCATCGATTTCGCCGCGGCCATCCTTAAGCTCAAGCAGCGCCTTTAAAATGAGTAGGATATCTTCCTTACGTAAGATCCGAACACTATCTGAACAATCGATATCCAGACGGGCGTTCATTTTGACGCGGCCCACTGCGGATAAGTCGTATTTTTCAGCATCAAAAAATAGGCCTGTAAAGAGAGCTTCTGCCCCTTCGAGGGTTGGCGGCTCGCCAGGACGCATAACGCGATAAATCTCAAATAAGGCTTCTTCACGGTTATTAATCTTATCCGCAATGAGAGAGTTACGCAGATAAGGACCGACGTTGACATTGTCAATATGTAGGACAGGAATCTCTTTAAGGTTAAGATTTTGCTCTAGCACAGAGATGATCTTTAATGTTAACTCTTCTCCTGCCTCAGCATAAATTTCCCCGGTCTCTTCATTTATATATTCTTTAGCAAGATAGAGACCTTCGAGGTTTTCGCTATAAACAAGAATCTCACTCAGACCATCTGCTGCAAATTTCTTTGCCATTCTTGGGGTAATTTTTGTACCCGCTGACGCAACAACAGTGCCTGTTGACGCATCAATGAGATCTGATGTCAGCTTCACACCCCGCCAGTTTTCAGGTAAGTAAGCGGTCTTCCATCCTTTTTTATGTTTACTATAAGTTATCGTTTCATAAAAGGTGGCTAAGATCTCTTCTCTTGACATACCTGTTACCATGGCTGCGGGCAGAGGCTGGCCTTTTGCCTCTGCTTCGGCTCTTTTTTGCATCGTCGCTGCTGAATCGAGAGCCATTAAAAATGCGGTAATGGGCAACTTACGACGCCGATCGATACGTACATGCACCAGATCTTTTGGATCGAATTCAAAGTCAAGCCAGGAACCGCGATAAGGCACGACGCGGGCAGCAAACAAGTATTTTCCTGAAGAATGGCTCTTTCCTTTATCATGGTCAAAGAAGACGCCAGGGCTACGGTGCATCTGTGAGACAATAACACGCTCAACCCCATTAATAATGAAGGTTCCATTATCCGTCATTAAGGGCATATCCCCCATATAGACTTCTTGTTCTTTGATATCTTTTATAGATTTTGCACCAGTATCTTCGTCAATATCCCACACAACCAAGCGTAAGGTTAGCTTTAAAGGAGCCGCATAAGTTAGCCCGCGCTGACGACATTCATCCTCGTCATATTTAGGTTTATCAAAGTCATACTTAAAATATTCTAAGTGAGCTTTACCGGAAAAATCAGTGATCGGGAAAGTCGATTTAAATACTTCGTGTAACCCGATTTCTTCTCTTTTATTGTATGCGATACTTTGTTGCAAAAACTTTTCATAAGAAGACTTTTGCAATTCAATCAGGTTCGGCATTTTAGCTTCATCAGAAATACGACCGAAGTTTTTACGAAATCTCTTCATACCGGTAAAAGATCTTACCATTGATTCCCTCATTAAAAGTCTATTTTTTTAAAATTAGCTGTTTATACAAACGATTAAACAACTCTTTGATACAGATTAATTGTCTGCATTAAAGAGTTGTTTGAGAGGAAGGAGGCATAAACGCCTCCTCCATGTGCAGTAAGCTTATTTAACTTCAACTTTTGCACCAGCTTCTTCAAGCTGCTTCTTAAGCTTATCAGCTTCGTCTTTGCTAACTGCTGTTTTAACAGCCTTTGGAGCTGCTTCAACAAGGTCTTTAGCTTCTTTAAGACCAAGGCCTGTAACTTCACGAACAACTTTAATAACGTTGATTTTGTTTGCACCCGCATCAGCTAAAACAACATCAAATTCTGTTTTTGCTTCAGCAGCTTCTGCAGCCATACCACCGGCTGCTGCAACTGCAACAGGAGCTGCAGCTGTAACGCCCCAATGCTCTTCTAATTTCTTAGAAAGCTCAGCAGCTTCTAAAACTGTGAGTTTTGATAACTCTTCAACGATTTTATCTAGATTAGCAGACATTTATATCTCCTTCTGTCTTTATCTTATCAAGGTTATTGACCACTGCCGTAGGCGTTCAATACGCGCGCCACACGGGTAGCAGGTTCTTTCGCCAATAGGGCAATACGAGTTGCTGGGGTATTGATAACAGCAATAATCTTGGAGCGCAGCTCATCAAGTGATGGCAATTTAGCCAACGCATCAACACCTTTTGCATCAAGGATCTGACCATCAAGATAGCCACCCACAAGTTTCAAGCGATCGTTTTTATTTGCAAACTTCGCTGTTACTTTTGCAGGAGCAATTACATCTTCGCTAGAAAAAGCAAGTGCTGTTGGCCCTTCTAAAATAGCAGATAATCCCTCAAGAGGGGTTCCTTGTACTGCGATCTTGGCGAGAGTGTTTTTCAAAACCTTGAACTCTGCACTAGCACCACGCATCTCACGACGAAGAGCGGACACCTCAGATACTGTAAGGCCGGTTTGATGGGCCACTACAACACACTTGGCGTTCATCAACTTCTCACGCATCTGCGCAACTAGCTGTTCTTTTTCTGAACGGTTCATGTTAACACTCCTAACAGTTTATTTTCTCTGTACACTCACAGAGCTTAAACCGGTTAGCCCGGTTTTTCTGTCCCAGAAGGAGTCGCGTCCCTCTGTCTCAATAGGCGGTTTCCCATTACCCTAAACGGACCTACAGTCTTGGACAGACACAAGGATTTACCTTGTGTATCTAGAGAGGGGGGATCCCCCCCTTTAGAATTTACTCAGAAATCTCAAATTTAACTGCTGGCCCCATCGTAGAGCTTAAGCTCAAAGACTTTAAGTATGTTCCCTTAACGCCTGTTGGCTTTGCCTTAATGACAGCATCAACATAAGATTTCACATTTTCTATAATAGCTTGCTCGCTAAAGCTTGCTTTACCTACACCAGCATGAACGATACCTGCTTTTTCAGTGCGGTATTCAACCTGACCACCCTTAACTGATTTAATAGCCTCAGCAACGTCCATGGTAACGGTTCCAAGCTTGGGGTTAGGCATTAAGCCACGGGGACCGAGAATCTTACCAACACGACCTACAAGCCCCATCATATCCGGAGTGGCAATACAACGATCGAATGGCATATCGCCCGCTTGGATTTTTTCCATTAGATCTTCAGCGCCCACAATATCAGCTCCAGCTTTTAAAGCTTCTTCTGCTTTAGGGCCTTTTGCAAAAACGGCTACGCGATAGGTTTTACCTGTCCCGTTGGGTAATTGCACAACGCCGCGCAAATTTTGGTCAGCTTTGCGGGGGTCAACATTCAAGTTCATGGCAACTTCAATAGTCTCATCAAACTTAGCTGTAGCACACTTCTTGATAACTTTAACTGCTTCAGCTAAAGAGTAAACTTTATTGCGATCGACTTCTTGAGCAGCGTTCTTAAGTCTTTTTCCTAACTTTGCCATGACTTTTTACTCCACCACTTCCAAGCCCATTGAACGAGCAGAACCTGCAATCATTAATGCAGCTGCATCAATATCATTCGCATTTAGATCAACCATTTTCAGTTGCGCTATTTCCCGCACCTGCCCCATCGTCACTTGACCAACCGCACCACGGCCAGGTGTTTGTGATCCTTTACCGAGCTTTGCTGCCTTCTTAAGAAGATAAGAAGCTGGCGGAGTCTTCATAACAAATGAAAAGGTACGATCAGCGTAGACCGTAATAACCACGGGGATAGGCATCCCTGGTTCCATACTCTGACTTTCAGCATTAAATGCTTTACAGAATTCCATAATATTTAATCCGCGTTGACCCAAAGCAGGCCCAATAGGTGGTGACGGATTCGCTTTTCCTGCGGATACTTGTAACTTAATGTACCCTGTGATCTTCTTTGCCATAACTATCCTCAGTTATTTTAGTGTTTTCCTGAGTGTGTGGTTTGATAGTGGTCCCTATCTCCCACACGCTATTCTCTTTTACTTAAGAAAGAGCCGACTATATTTTTTCAACCTGGTTGAATTCCAGCTCAACGGGTGTCGGACGCCCGAAAATCATAACAGACACTTTAAGGCGTGCTTTTTCATTATCAACGTCTTCCACGACGCCGCTAAAGGAGGAGAAAGGTCCATCACAAACTCGGATCTGTTCACCAATTTCAAAGTCAATTGCATGCCTTGGACGTTCTGCTGAATCTTGAACTTGCTTCAAAATGCGAGAGACTTCTGCTTCTGAAATAGGGGCAGGTTTGCCCTTCGCGCCCAAGAATCCTGATACTTTTGGAGTATTGCGTACAAGATGCCATGATTCATCATTTAAATCAATTTTCGCAAGAACATAACCTGGAAAATAATTTTTTTCAACAGAGATCTTAGCACCGCGTCTGATTTCAACAACTTCTTCCGAAGGCACAAGAATTTCTCCAAAGTAATCTTGCAGACCTTTTTTTTCAGCTTGTTCACGAATAGCCTGAGCGACTTTCTTTTCAAAGCCAGAATAAACGTTTACAACATACCAACGGAGAGCCATTATTTAACCTCAAGACTTTGCGATCACGCAATCTTCAAAAATACCATTAACCGGCAATACCGATAAGGAAATTAACACAACGATAAGCGATGGAATCTACAACCGCAAAGTAAATAGCCGCAACAACTGCGAAGATAAAGACGAATGTTGTCGTTAACTTTGTCTCATTCCAGGAAGGCCAGGTTACTTTTTTTGCTTCTTGACGAACTTGTGGAAAAAAATCCCGAGCTTGTTGAATAAGACTCTTACTTTCGGTACTCATATATTACACTCTAATCTGTATCGCAAACACAAAAATGGCAGGAGTGGAGGGTCTCGAACCCCCAACCTTCGGTTTTGGAGACCGACGCTCTAGCCAATTGAGCTACACTCCTGCATACTATAGACACTTCTTGTTTATGAATTTATAACTCATATAATTACTGCTGTCTATAGAAAAAGTGGAGATCCTAAGGATCCCCCCCCTTATATACCCTGTGCTGAACTGCTCATTAAAAAAAATTGGAGCGGGTGAAGGGAATCGAACCCTCATAACCAGCTTGGAAGGCTGGGGCTTTACCACTAAGCTACACCCGCATACTGTTGAACTATACCATCCATAATCTTGCATTTCAAGTATGATGGTGGAGGGAGAAGGATTTGAACCTACGTAGACATACGTCGGCAGATTTACAGTCTGCTGCCTTTGACCGCTCGGCCATCCCTCCTGGTTCACTACTACAATTTTGTAATTGATTTAAACACTACCTGTCAACATTGTTTTTTGTTTTTCTAACTTTTTCTTTGGCAGAATCCAACTCCTCTCTTCTAGACGGGCGATTTAGATCTGTATTTATCGGGTTCTCCGGGTCTTACAATTTAATCCATTCCAGTCAACCTTTAAGAATAATTGTATACATAGCAATATGACGTCTGCTTTGGTGCAAATTAGGAGGAAAGCCCTAAAGGTTTCTCAACAGCCTGCGCGCGAGCCCACGATTCATGCTTATCCTGCCTCTCTTACCCATACAAGCTAACAAAAGCACAAACTTATGAAACTTCTAGGGGCACCTTTTCAGCTGGTAAATTAAAATAGATAACAGTTTCAGGGTTGTTAGCTTGCTCTTTCAAATGGATCTGCGCTTCAGCTTCAGCGTTCGCATCTATCTCAAAAAGCTTTTATAATGCTTTGAGTTTTCCTGAAGTATGCGCCTCGAACCACCAGCTGTCTTCCTGATCAGAGAACATCATAGCTAATGCAAAGTTTAGCTTTCCTTCTTGCGCTTTCTTAAAGTAATTTGTCAATTATCTCTTTTAACTCTTGGTCTCTCATAATTATTCTCCACAATATTATTAACTTACATCTTTAAACTAAGAGATAATACTTTAGAAAAATTACGACAGAGCGATAAGTTTGAAAATCAACCATCTTTCTCTCACCTGCTATAATTCTAACTATCTCATCCCTTTAAGAGATCACTCTTCTAGGAAAGAGTTAAGGAAGAGGTGGTGAAGTCTTATTACCGTCACGCTAATATCTTCTCCTAACCAAGCTGTTCCACACTAAAGTGGAAAAAATTAAGAGGATGTGATACAGATAACAAAAAGGAAATTTATCTTATGAAGCTCCATCGCTCAAAATATTATATGTACGGAATTCATCCGTGTGCGGCCGCCTTACAAAATCCCATGCGACAGATTGATGAAATTATTTATTCATCAGAAAGACTACTGGAAAAGTTTCCGCCCCTCCCCAAGCCAATCAAGACGCGACAAGCGGATAAGGCATGGTTTGACAAAACACTAGGGAGTGAGGCTGTCCATCAAGGCATTGCGATGCGAGTTTCCGGCCTCGATCCTTTAGGAATCGATGAGCTCAAAGCATTTAGTCACCCTAATCAATTGGTCATTATTCTCGACCAAGTGAGTGATCCTCATAATGTGGGCGCGATCATTCGCACAGCCGCGGCCTTTGGAGCCAAGGCTCTGGTGATGACCGACCGCCATGCCCCCGAAGAGACAGGCGTATTAGCCAAATCAGCCTCTGGGGCTTTAGAGATTGTTCCTATTATGCGCTATGCAAATCTTGCTAATGCAATCCAAGAACTGAAAGAAGCTGGGTTCTGGATATATGGATTTGCCGAAAGCGGCGACCAAAGTCTCTCCAATATCAGCTTTTCTGGCAAGGTCGGCTTAGTGATGGGCGCGGAAGGGGCTGGGATGCGAGAGTTGACGAAGAAAAACTGCGACTTTTTGATCCGCTTAGAGACAACTAAGGAATTTTCTACACTGAATGTTTCAAATGCTGCAGCAATTGCCATGTATCAAGTCTTTACTAAGTTCACTCCCTAATTTTAGAAGGTTAAGACCGGAAATTAGAAGCACACGAGATTCACTATTTAATTGAGCAACGTTAAGTGTCTGTCAGTTCATCTCGCCAAATTATTGTTGTCTCTTAGGAAGGATTTCTATCTGCTGCGTGACTTCAAAATAACGTACCTTTACGGGAGTCCCTAAAACGCTTCACTATATTAATGGCCGCGTTACAGCTCTCTATGACAATTAGGCAGAGCTCCATGTCTTTACCGAACGGGTTGACGGCTTTTACCCTCACTCAGCACCTTTTCCTCGGATAATAATTCCTGGAAGAGATTTAAGTATCGTCTTATGAATTTCTTCCTCCCCAGAGATTATCTTTGAGGAAGATTAATCTTATAAGCATAGACTGCAAGCCACGTAAAAGAGGGATGCATCCTGCTATAAATTATATGATTAGGTCAGGGAGCGAATAATGGCGTACTCTGCTACATTCACGCTTACCTCTCCTTTCTATTTTTCCTACACAAAGAGATAAGCTTTACTATAATCCCATCCCACTATTAAGAAGACTACGCGTTAATCCGCCCTTAAGCCGCTTGGCTCCATGGGGCGCTAGAATTCAGCAATACCTAGAAATACTAAATTAGAAAGTCTTTAGCTAATTCCACGTCCTCTATCATGGTCGATAAAATTTACCGATAACTTCTAAGTGCTCTGACCACAAAAACTGATCTAGAGGTGTCACAGACTCTAAACTAAAGCCTGCTTGACAAAGTACCTGAGCATCGCGCGCAAAGGAGGCCGGATTACAGGAGATATAGACCACATGTTGTAAAGTCGACTGAGCAACTTGTTCAACTTGAGCTAAAGCGCCGGCCCGTGGGGGATCCACAAATATAAAATCATACTCTTGTAACTCTTCAGCACTCAACGGATTGGCAAAAAGGTCACGTTTGATAACTGTGATAGGTATCTGTGCCTTATTTGCTGCTGATTGTAAGGCAGTAATAGCATCATTTTCACACTCAAAGGCATCGGTAGGCCCTCTTTTTGCCATTAAAAAAGTAAAGGTGCCTCGCCCAGAAAAGAGATCCACGCCGCGGTTAACCTTAATAGGCATATACTCTGCTACTCGTTGCAGCATAAACTCATCGGCATCATCACTCGCTTGCAGAAATTTACCGGCTTCAACGGCGACATCCACCCCCGAGAAGTTGACCACAGGCTCTTTAAAAGTAACTAAAGGACGATAATTTATTAGCAAGCGGGCAATATTATTCTCTTGCGCAAAGCTGGTCAAATCTTCAATTTGGGGTAAAGTCGGATTTCTTAAAAAGCCAGTTTTCAAGTTTACGTCTAATCCGACCTTTGTGGCTAAGATGTCTACAGTTCCTGACTCCCGACTTTGGAACATAGTTGCCAATAATCTTCGAAGACGCGGTATCAACTGCTCTATCTCCGGCAAAACAAGATGGCATTCTTTATTATCGATTATCCACTTTGTTCCTCGACGCATATACCCAATCATCATCCCTTCATGACGATGCGCAAATGTTAACGAGATTCGACGACGGCGGTGCGGAGGAATTATGTGCAACGGCTTCCATTCTTGGGCCTTAACACCGTGGAACTCAAGGGCACGCTTTAAAAGCCCAACTTTAAACTCTTGGTAGGACGGTTGGTTCAGGTGCTGAAGCTTACAGCCGCCACATTCTTCAAAATGAACACACGGAGGCGATTGGCGAAGCGGAGATTTCTGAAAAAATTGGTTAACGTTAATGCGCGAATATTTCTTGCCTTTAATAACTTCAAAGTCGATTTCGTCGCCGGGGGCCGTGAAAGGAACAAAGTATTTTTCTCCTTCAACGATCGCTACGCCATCACCATCAATTCCAATCGATTCAATTTTTGCTCTCATTATTTGTTTTCCTTAGGGAAAGATATATTGCAGCCAACTTAGCGTGATGAAACATTATCAAGCTTAATCTAGTTCATCACAATAAATTCGCTAATTTAAAGTTAGGTGTCAAGCCTTTCAGCTTATTTTCATCCGAGCTGATTTGAGAATGCTTTATGGTATGAATATCAGAGACTGGATAACCATCACATACCCCAGCGCGTATAAGAGCTAAAGGTTTTCCCTTATCCAGCCAACCACCCGTTGAAGCAAGTTATCTCCCACAACAGGTTTTGCCAAGACCGCATGATCTTCACTCATAAAGTCACGCATGGCAAACTTAAGCAACCCGCCACAGGTGGCAAATGTTGGTGTGGAAACAAAATCTCCCCCGCCATGAAATCCGATAGGACTGCCCACTCGGATCTGCTTTTGCCACTTTTGTGAAGCTAGCTCACGGATTCCAGGTAACTGACTTGTTCCCCCTGTCAGAACAATTCGCTGTCCGACAATGCGATCCATGCCTGAATACTGCAATCTTTTCCAGATTAGATCCAACATTTCCTCGGCTCGGGCTCTAACAATATGGACAAGCAACGACTTTGGCACTTGATGAGTAGCTGTTATCTTGCTTTCCCCTAATTGCGGCACAATAATGCTTTCGCGTTCATCTGAAGACGACGTAATAGTTGTACCATATAAGGTTTTTAAGCGTTCTGCTTGGGAGAGCGGCGTTGACAAGCCCCGCGCAATATCATTGGTTATATGCGCTCCGCCAATGGGGATGCTATCCACATGAACTAAAGCACCATCAAGAAAGGAAGCGACACCACAGCTGCTGCCTCCCAGATCGATTACTGTAACGCCTAAGGATAATTCATCCTCATCGAGCGTAGCTAAACCTGAAGCATAGGGCGCAACTACAAATCCCGCCACCCCTAAATGACAGCGATCAATGCAATTGGTGATATTCTGCATGACCCCGTTAGCAATAGAAACAATATGGAGACTCGCCATCAACTTTTTACCAAATAACCCTCGTGGATCTCGGATGCCAAATTCGCTATCCAAAGCATATGTTACCGGTAACACATGAACTATCTGCTGATCCTCTTTCTGAAAGGCCTGCCGTCCCATGACCAGCAGTTGCCGTATATGATTATTGTCGACAGGACCATTACCCAAGGCCAGTTCAACATCTAAGGTATGAGAACGGGCCGTTGCTGCAGATATGCTAACATAGACTGCATCCAAGGTCTCTTTAGCCATTTGTTCTGCCGTATGGACTGCATTCAAGATCGAGTCTTCCAGAGCTTCCAGATCAGTGATAATGCCATTTCGGATGCCTTGTGAATGCTGATGCCCGACGCCAATAACCCGTAACGTATCACCACTGGCACGCTCATCCACCCGGGCAATAGCACAGCAGATTTTGTTGCTACCTAAGTCAATAGAAGCAAAGATATCTTTACGGCGCTTATGTGTTTTCTTAAAAAAAAGGTTCATATTTATAACCTAGCTGATTTTTTAATTGTCGCCCAGTCAAAAGTTATCATTTTAATCAAGCTTAACTCACATATTGAGCCCCTAGCCTTTCCCCAACCGTACAGGCAATACCTCTTCTTCAATTTATTTATTGGCAATCAGTTTTTAGAGTTCAACTCGGGTGTTGAGAGCGTCTTTAATAGGCTTCTTTAGGAGTACTCTATTATTGTTTAAGTAGGACTAAGTGGAAGCTCATAGAGTTTACTCGGCAAATACAAAGTATAACTCCTTAGCTATCCCTCGTTTCTAATTTAACTGCCCACCGCTTTGAGGCCCATTTACCGTTTGAGGAACAGGCGCTCGACGTAGCCCGCCAATATTACTGATATTGACAGGGTAGATAGTTCCTAAATTTTTGAAATCCAATTGTAAGAGGATCTTAGTATCTGGCCTTAAATCCCGATCTCGGAAGCCGGTTCGGATGACAGAGAATGTCGTCACCAAGCACTCATTAGTATGGCGTAAAGATATAGAGCGATTCAAAATTCGCACAGATTGTCGGCTATATAAGTTACGAATTTCACTGTAGCTTAAGGAAAAACCGCGGTACTGACCCGAGCTGACACCCCATACTAATTGAGAGATCCGCTTATTATCTATAGCAAAATTTTTATTATAAAAAGTGTGCCCCAGACTTCCATTTAACCATGCTGACTTAATGGTAGCCGATGACTCTGCAACATCTACGCGCAAAGTCCTACGATTGAACATGGCTCGTGATCTTATATCTAACCACTTAACTGGCACAATTTGGATACCGGAAACAAAATTGGACGCTTTACGATCTTCTCCCGATCTTAATGGCAGAACCTGGTTTTTGTCTATCCGAACACTCTGCCCCAAGAATAAATTAAATCTGCGAGAGTCCCTAAATAATTGTTGTGAATTAAATCCATAAACAAAGCGATGGCCAGAGTCAATGCGATCAATACCATACAAACGATTAGCTAGAAATATGTTCGTCGTATCCACGATGACAACGGGCGTATCTTCATTGGGAATTTCAATAAAATTACCTCCTACTGAAGAGGTTGTAAGCATAGCCGCTGGTTCTAAGATCCAATGCATAAGGGGGTTAATACTGAGGAAAGGATAGCGCCAGGTTAGCGATGCTTGGGGATAGTAACGCCCTTGAGTTTTATCTTTTAACTTTTGGTTGGCTTTTACCTCATAGCCATTAATATAGTAAAGATCCCCACGCATATAAGCTTTCAAAGACCATACATCTCCCCACGGAGACACATAAGGGACCTGTCCTCCTAGTCCGAGCGACCCCCGAACCATAGATTCAGCTGAACTCCCAATAATGGCTTTATCACGATACAAATTTAAAAAATTAAAATCCGCCATCCATGTTTCACCATAGCTACCCGGCAAAGTTTCATGAGAGTATTGAATTAAAGGCAGAACCACAGGCACTGTTTTCTGTCTATCCGCTTGAAACACATAAGAGCGAATAACACCGTAACTTTCAGGGCGAAAACGCTCCAAAGCTGCCGTAGTCGTTAAGGCTGTACTAGAGGCAAATGGATCAACGCTTCCTCGAGGAAGAACGGGAAAGCGTTTAAGATAGGTTAAGTCGCTGGCCCTTTGAACATCGAGGGTAAACAGAAGCTCAGGCGTAATATCATATCGGGCCCTCATAAAATAATGCCAACGATGGTGGCCTGCACGCCCATAATTATTGGGATTATAATTTGAAGCAAACCCAGTGGTGGTATTATTCGCATAGCTACCATGCATGACATATTCGCCATTATCAAAGTGATAGCGGTGCTCGAAGGCCGGGATCACCCCTTGCTTTGAGGTAAATGTAGGAAAGAGAGTAAAATCATGATTCTGCGCACTGGCAATGAAATAAGGAACAGTTACACTATAGCCTAAATCATTACTATGACTATAAATTGGCATCAAGAATCCAGTCTTACGCTTAACTGCAGGATCAGGATGGGAAAAGTAAGGCACATAGAAAATTGGCCACCCAAAAAACTCCATCCAAGCATGATGATATTGAACCATCTTAATTTCCTGGTTATGAATAATCTTGTCTGCCTTTAACTGCCATAACGGCGCTTTTTCAGGGTCAGCCTTGCATACGTCACACGGTGAATATACACCTTGCCATAAGACGACTCGTTTTCCTTCATACCGTTTGGCACGGTTGCCTGCTAAACGGGATTGATCAACCATAAGAATTTTAACATTTTCTACAAAACCATCAGCCATTTTATTGGACAGGACAAGGTGGTCGGCAAAGGAATAATTTCCTTCAGAATCTCTTAGCCACACTTGCCCTGTGGCCACAATTTTGTCCTGCAGCTTAAAATATTGAACCTTATCTGCATGTAGCAATTGTGAATCTTGAGCCACAAACACATTTCCTAAAGCCGTAACCACTTGATTGGTATCATCATACTCAATCTGTTCAGACTGTAAAAAAGCCGGAACTTTTAAAGTGGTATTTTTTGCAGATTGAGCAGTAGTTTCTGGTTGAGCATTAACACTGGCAGACAAAGCGCAGGATATCAGTAAAAAGAAACGAAAAATAGGCATGGCTCTTTAGAAATTAAGACTATATTAATTCCTATTAAGCCTCAGCCTTCTTCTAAGTGCAATATCAATGTTGCGCTGAGCAACATAACTGTGATAGCCGGCGCCCATACAGCGACTAATATCGGCAAGCGTCGCGCCAAGCCTAAAGCATAAACGATATCATTAAAGAAGTGTAAAGCTAAACCACTGGCTAGGGCCAGAACAGTTAATAAGGTTGTATAACCCTGACGAACAGGCCGAATAGTGAAGGCGGCCGCCAGAAATATAAGGGCTATCATAAAACCAATCCTGCCGAAAAAGGAATGCCAATACATACGATAGGATAGGCTTGATAAGCCTGACTTTTCTAAGCGCTCAATATAATCAGGCAACATCCAAAAAGAAATATATTTAGGCTCCAAGTTACTATTTAAGATTTTATTGAAGGATAAATCTGTTTTAATCTGGAGACTTTCTTGATGATATCGTTCGTGGCGATTAGGGTATACAGTTACATCTTTAAGATACCACATCTTATTTTTTATATAGGCTGCCTTCGCATCAATACGTTCGACAAAGTTATAATCTGCTGAAAAATTCTGAAAAGAGATATTCTCGAATCCCTTGCGGCCGACCATAAGTTTTTGGGCATTAATTATACTACTGCGATCAGCAGTATTTTCGCGAATCCACACCCCATCTTCTAGAACGGTAACGGCGACATCCCGACCAGAAAATATTCGCTGCTCCATTTGCTCCTGCTTGTGACTCATAACAGCTGCTAAGGGGTTGATAACTACTAGCACCAGTACACTTAGGGTCACGATAACTAAACATAGCCCTGAAGCGATCTGCCAGATGGAAATCCCGAATCCTCTTGCCACTACAATTTCTTGAGTTTTATTAAGACGTGACAAACAAATAATGGCCGCTATCAAAACAATGAAGGGCAATAATAACTGAATATGATTAGGGATTTTAAGGCAAACCATCTGAATAATCTCGGCAAACCCAGCACGGGTTGAAGAGATGGTACGCCGACTAAACTCTGCGATATCAATAAGACTAATAACAAAGATAACGATGGCAGTTATCGCTGCAATCCAGACTAAAAAAATTCTCGAAAAATACCGATTTATTGTTGACTGCCAGTAATCAGCTAACATGATTCAACCTTCTTAGTAAATTTGACAGCCATTCTGGCTTAATGAGCACTCCCAACCCTAGAGCAATACAGAAACCAAGCATGGAATAACTCATTAACACTGCATATTGGTTCTTCGATAGACTATTGAGCAAGGTAATCACCACCAGCTCCAGAAGCAAAGCGCCTCCCACTGCTGATAGAATCTGCTTCCATCGTCCGCGGCGATGCTGTTGGCCTGTAAGAAGAATCATTGCTGCCAGTAATACAAAGGTGATAACAAATAAAGGATTAATAATTCTTTTATGGGCCTCAATTAGCATTTTTATACGGGCCGTCTCACTAATTTCTGCAGGAGGGTTTATTAACTGAGAGAAGCCATACGTTGTATGAAGCTTAACCTTCGCTACCACTTCACGATGAACATTAATATCATATTTGAATTCATTAAAATAGGCAATTGTGGGACTGCTAGTCGAGGAAGAAGCTGATTGCCTATTCCCATTAAATAAATAAAGGATATTGTGGCCGCCTTCTTCTTGCAAAAAACCGTGCTGCGCAAAAATAGTAAACCCCGGTACTCCGTGTCGTTCCCGCTCATGAATATAGATTCCTTCAAGAAGCCCTGATTCCGTATGGCTTCCTACATAAATCACAGTATCTCTAAGCTTATTAAAGGAACCGGCTCTCAACAGTCCTGCTGAGAACTCTCGAGCAATTTCATTACGGATGCCATAAAACTGCTCATTTGATTTAGGCCCTAAATAATTATTTAAAATGCCACAGGCTATTGTCATCAATAATCCCCAAACAATAAATGGGGTAGCGATTTGAAGATTACTCAGACCAATCGCTTTATAGACAACCATTTCATTATCTGCAGTCAACTTGTAGATAATATAAACTGTGGCCAACAAGGTGCAGATAGGAAGCACAACAGAGGTTAAATCAGGCAATAGCAACCAAACCATTGACAGATAACGGTTAACAGACACATCTTTTTCAATAATGACTTCAATAAAACGCAAAGACTGGGTTAACCATGCTCCGAATACGAGCACAAAGGTCAAGATAACCGTCGTTAACGCTACATGAGTAAAAATATGACGGGAAAAAATGCGCCCCATTAACTCTTTCCTGATATACCCTGAACCAATAGGAAAATCGAAATTCCTTACAACCTAGAATCTATAATCTTGAATGATATCAGCATATTTACTAGACATAAGACAATAATTACACTATTTTGACATTAAAATACAGTTCTTTATCTGAACTCATAAAGGATACCTTATGATCAACTGCTTACGCTTATTATCAATCTTTGCCTTGACATCACTTTGCTTTGCGCAGACAGATGCTGGCTCAAAAATCCTATTGATAGTCAACAAAGACCCCATCACTCAACATGACTTAAACCAGCGCATTAAGTTAGTAACATTTTCCGCAGGCGGCCAAGTTAATGTGGGTGAAACTCAAAAAGCAGAAATATTAAATTCGCTTGTCCAAGAGCGTCTGCAATTACAGGCCGCTAAGCTTAAGAAAATTGAAGTGAGCTCCAAGGAAGTCGATAGTGCTCTAACCGAAATGGCAAAAGAGAACAAGATGACCTTAGAGCAACTTATCAACTTACTTAGGACCAATGGCATCTCAAAAGAAACCCTGGCGTCTCGTATGAAGGCACAGATTGCCTGGGCACGCTACATCCGCCAACAGTATGCACCGGTTGTTTTCGTTTCTGAAGCTGAAGCAGAACGTGCCTTACAAAAAATGAGCAACGATAAAATCACAAAAGAATACTTATTATCTGAGATTTCTTTAATTGCACGTGATAAAAGCCAAGAAGCTCAGCTGGCAACAACAGCTTCCTCCTTGGTGGCAGACCTTAAAGCCGGTGCAAAGTTTGAAGTGCTAGCACAACAGCTGTCAAAGAGCACCTCTGCTGCTAAAGGCGGAGATTTGGGCTGGAAAAGTAACGCTCAAGTGGAGCCCGAAATAGCGGCTCAGCTCTCCAAGCTGGCTATTGGAGAAGTATCCGCTCCGATAAAAGTTAGAGATGGTTATAAAATAATCAAGGTTAGAGATATTCGCCATGCTGAACAGAGAGGTCACGGCGAGGTAGAGATTAGTTTTACGCAAGCAGTCTTCCCGATAACACCGGACTCATCTCCTGAGGAAATAGAGGCTTTAGCCCCAAAGATCCAAGAGGTTATGGCCTGTAAAACACCCCAAGATTTTTCTAGAAAGGCGGCAGATTGCAGTGCAGCAGTCCAGAACACTCCTCATGTCAGCTGGGCAAATATCCCAGAACAACTCCGAAAACTCCTAAAGAATGTCCCTTCTGGCAAATGTGCGCAGCCGGTCATGACACCCAATGGCTTGATTGTTACTTATGTATGCGATAAGCGTGAGCCCAAACCAATTGTCCATACAAAAGATGATATTTTAAGCAATTTAGAGCAAGAGCGATTTGGGCGCCAAGCTGCCCGTGAAATGCAAAAATTAATGAGTAGCGCTCACATTGAAGCTAAAGATGAATGGGCAAGAAGGACACTTAAGCTTTGAGATTAGATCATCTCGCCACAGTAAAAGCGACTGTTGAGCAATATGGATTAATGGCCAAGAAAAGTCTTGGCCAGAATTTTTTGTTCAATATGGAGATTGTCCGCAAGATCGCTCGTTCAGCCGGATGCTTAAAAGAGGTTACGGTCCTAGAAATAGGTCCAGGCCCAGGAGGACTTACGCGGGCACTTTTAGAAGCAGGGGCGCAAGAAGTGGTAGCGATTGAGCATGATCCTCGTTGCATTATTGCGCTCAAGGAACTGGTGGATGCGGCCGAAGGAAAGCTACAAATCATTCAAGCTGACGCTTTGACGATCTCGCCGCAAGATCTTCTTCCTAGCCGCCCAATTAAAATTGTTGCTAACTTGCCTTATAATGTGGGAACACAATTATTGATTAGATGGCTTCATTGCCTTGATAATATCGTGTCTATGACCTTAATGTTTCAAAAGGAAGTAGCTCTTCGGATTGTGGCCCAGCCAAAAACAGCAGATTATGGGCGCCTCACAGTTTTAGCCCAATACCTTACTCAGCCAACCAAAGTATTTGATTTGCCCCCAGGGGCTTTTTCTCCTCCGCCTAAGGTCAAGTCTTCAATTGTGCACCTTGTTCCCAAGGTTCTCTCAGAACAGGATCTGGCTTTACTCCCTTATTTAGAGAAAATCACCCATGCTGCCTTTGGCCAGCGACGTAAAATGATTCGATCGTCTTTGAGTGCCGTATTAACTGAGGATCAAATTCAGGCGGCCAATGTTGCTGTGACTGCCCGCGCAGAAGAGCTTGCGCTTGAGAATTATATTGAATTAGCAAGAATTTTAAAAGATTTCAGCACCACAAAGGCAGATTAAACTCAGGGAAATGCTAATCCCACAACTGTATTGTCTCTCCCTAAAGATGCCTGGCCTTTACAATTTTTACGCTACGAACCCTTTCCTTTATATGCTATAAATATAATAATTAACATTTCAACTAACGAAGGGTATAAAAATGGCTTTACAACAAGTTTCTGACAGCACGTTCCAAGCCGATGTGTTGGCGTCTCAGGTTCCTGTTCTGGTAGATTTTTGGGCAGAATGGTGTGGTCCGTGTAAAATGATCGCTCCCATTCTCGAAGAAGTAGCCAATGAGATGGGAGATAAAGTTAGGATCGTTAAAATGAATATCGATGAAAATCCTAATACCCCAGCTCAATTAGGTGTAAGAAGCATTCCAACGCTTACATTATTTAAAGACGGACAAGCTTTTTCAACTAAGGTGGGCGTTCATCCAAAAGGCAAAATTATTGAGTGGATTGAATCTGCTCTTTAAAAATTTATTTAGTCCTGCTTTAATTGCTACCCGATTCCTACTCGGTATTTATTAGGCAGTAGGTATTAATCACTGAAGCTCTTGCCTGAGCTTCAGTTTCCAATCTAAATCAGATGAGTCTTAGCATTCTATCATATTTTCTCAGAAATCTGCTTTAATTTCCAGCTTTATAAGGGCAAATCATGAAACTTTAGTGCAAAGTAAAAGCCCCTTCCTTTTCATTTATCAGTTTTATTGTGGCAACGATCCAATTAAGTGCAAGCCATCTCTTGCAAAATAAAAAATCTTTCTTAAAATTTTAGCACAAATATTATAATCTCTTTAAATACAGCTAAAAAAGAAGACATAACGCGTGAAGAAGTTTTTAATCCTTTCAAGTTTAGCTTGCTCTTGTTATGGCAAGACTACCACCGCCAGCCGGATGGCTGACATTGGGCAATTCATTAATCCTGCTTTGGGACTCGGACTCACTGTCATTAAAGAAGATGAGGCCGGCTTGTTTCAGTGCCTTTACTCGGTCGTCCTTAACATGGCCGTCACTGCCGGCATTAAAGCGGGGGTTAATCAAATCCATAAAGGCGATGACCCTATTAATAAACGGCCCAATGGGAAACCATATAACTTTCCCAGCGGCCACACCTCTTCGGCTGCTGTTGGCGCTGCTTTCATTTTTTTACGGTACGGCATTGAATATGCAGCTCTTCCTTTTGTGATTACTGGAATAACAGCAGCGGGTAGAGTTCAAAGTCATAAGCACTCAGAAGCAGGCGTTATGGCTGGCCTTATGGTCGGTGCTCTTTCTGCGTTCATTTTCACTAAAAAATTCTATGAAAAGAATAGATCTTTAACCATATTACCTGTTACTTCTAAAGAA
The DNA here is from genome assembly GCF_000190415.1 of Candidatus Odyssella thessalonicensis L13. Taxonomy (GTDB): domain Bacteria; phylum Pseudomonadota; class Alphaproteobacteria; order Paracaedibacterales; family Paracaedibacteraceae; genus Paracaedibacter; species Paracaedibacter thessalonicensis. Next base: position 281,922 of record NZ_AEWF01000002.1, on the reverse strand, counting down.
TTTAATGGACTAAAGATTTCCTATCGTTTTTAAGAAGAATAGATATCCTACTTTCATCATTTAATTCTCTAAGACTTCCTTTTTTTAAAAGTGTTGGTATAACTGTGGTAGGTAATTGGAGCATGCAAGACTTAATTAACGCCAATAATACTTAAGAGCCGAAAGAGGGAGCATAACTTGGGGGTTACTATTCGAATAAAAGCAAGCAACTAAGGTTGCGATAATGTGAATGAAAGCATTACGGCGTCATCTTAAATAAATCTAATATAGCAGACAAACCTTCTCAGTGCTCCTTCTCTCAATAAAAAGACACTCCAGTGATCATTAACAGTCCTTATGGAATAGTACATAATAACTGGAATCTAAATAATACAGGCCATAATTGCAGGCCGGTATATTTCTTAAGACTAGCCCCATGTTTGAGAGGTAATATTTCTCAAACTGCCACATGACAATCTTCATTAAAACATTAAAACTCTTTCTTACAAAAGGGGCAAATTCGCCTTAAGTTAGTCATTTTCTTATTCACTCTAGGCCTTCGTTTTATATAATCTCCTTTTCGTGAGATTTGCCCCTATTGATTTGCTCGAATTGCTAGTAATGCTATATTATCTTGAGAGATATTTATAAATTCTAAGCCATGCTCCTGACCGACTTTTGTACTAATACACTTAATGAAATTGTTTGCATTCTCATTTTTAAAAACACCACCCTGCAAATAAACTTGGAAATTTAATAAGGTTGCCCCTTTGGTAGCACGTTTTACAAGCTTGGCCAATTCGGTCGCGCTTTTATCAATAATCTTTAAGCAATGTTTATCATTTTGTTTATAAGCAGCTTCAAAGACAAGTGGACAAACTTTAGCAATATCTGACGGCTTCAATGCATTACTATAAAATAGCTTAATTACTTGGCTCACAGAGGCTACCTTAAAGAGAGCACATATGCTGCTTGTCAACGTAAAGAGTTTCTCCTTCTCGAATTCTTCTTTAAATGCTGCCTGTAGGGCTAATTTCCCGATATAGAATCCACTTCCTTCATCGCCCAGGGCATATCCGTATCCCCCAACACGCTTTTCTCCCCTTAGCGATTTACTAAAACAAATGGAGCCTGTCCCTGAAATCAGAATAGCTCCTTCTTCCCCTTCGATGATGAGTTGCTTTGCAAGGTCAATATCTGAGGATAGGGCAATGCGAGAACCTTGGAAACCGAAGGAAATAAAAACGTCTCGAATAACAGAAGCTTTATCTAAGTTGCTAGCCAGACCTGCTAATCCACATACAATGGCTGCTCTGTCTTTAATCTCTGAGATCTCCTGCTTCTCTCTCCCGATTTTTAGACCATTTAATAGACGAGCTAAGCTGTTTTTTGTTTCCTCCACTCCCACAATATTGATATTTGTTGGTCCTGCCAGGAGTATAGGAATTACTTTACCCTCTTGCTCCATATCTAAGACTTCTAATTTCGGGTTGATAACTTGCAGAGAAGTTTTAGATCCACCCCCATCAATGCAAAATATATAATCAGCCCCATTGATAGCCTCTTTTAAGGAAGGATCTGCAGCCATCAAGGACAAGGGACTTATTAAATGAGCTGCTAACAACAGCACAAGTTTCCGCATCTTCCTTTTAAAGTAAATCATTATTTTTGCTCCTTTTTTTATTTTCCTTTTAGGAGTATTCCAGGAAACTATGGCTGGTTCGTCGTAAAAAAAAGTATAATACTCCTCTGGAGTTAACCAGCTAACTAATATGCAAGAATATATTTCGAGGGTTTGGGCACGTTAAAGATCTTGTCCTTTATAAGATAAAGAATTGAAGTAACACACTAAAGCTTACAGTTTATAATAAGGTTATCCTAAGCGATTAAAAGACGGTAATTACAGGTAGCTATAACAGATCAAAGCCTGCTTTAGGATATACTTATGATTTAAAACGCAGAATTTGCCTGATTTTTTTGATCACTAAGAATCTAGCGGCTTTTCTTATTCTAATCCCTACAAAAATTCGGCATATTTTTTCTTAAAACTGGCTTTTCAATAATTTAAACTTCAACTTAAACACAACTCAGGTTAATTAGAGTCATTTCCCCCTCTATCTACTTGAACTATTTATGTAAGAGAAAAAATAGTTAGAGTAATAAAGCAGGCTTTAAATCATTTATCCTTATTAAAAAAGCAACTATAAGCGCAAAAGCAGCCTATATTAAATTTCATTTGTACATCGCTACAAAAATGGTGTATTATCTGCGGGTTAACAATAGATCAGGACTATGACAAAAAATACGCCCCCTACCCCTGAGGTCATTACATTTGGTTGTCGCCTCAACACTTACGAATCTCAAGTTATGAAAGACTTGGCGAGCCAAGCTGGGTTAAATAATGCTTTCATAATTAACACCTGCGCAGTGACTGCTGAAGCCGAACGTCAAGCCCGCCAAACCATCCGCCGGCTACGTCGCGAAAATCCTGAGGCAGAAATTATTGTAACAGGTTGCGCATCACAAATTAATCCCAAGAAATTTGCTGATATGCCTGAAGTTAGCCGAGTTATTGGTAATGATGAGAAAATGAGGCCAGAGAGCTATGCTTTGAATGTGGAGCATGACCGGGTTCTGGTAAATGACATCATGTCCGTTACTGAAACGGCTGCCCATTTAATATCAGGGTTTGAAGGGAAAGCGCGGGCGTTTGTGCAGATCCAAAACGGATGCGATCATCGTTGTACATTTTGCACTATTCCCTATGGCCGTGGCAACTCTCGCAGTGTGCCGATCGGGGAAATTGTACAGCAGATTAAGATTCTTGTTCACAATGGTTATCCTGAAATTGCCTTAACAGGTGTCGATATTACGGCGTATGGCGCCGATTTACCGGGAAAGCCGAGCCTAGGACAAATGATTCGCCGCCTGTTGAACCTAGTGCCGGAACTGCAGCGCTTAAGGTTATCTTCCCTCGATCCTGTCGAAATGGATGAGGATTTATGGCAACTGATTGCCACAGAGCCGCGTCTTCTCCCCCATCTCCACATGAGTTTACAGGCGGGCGATAATATGATTTTAAAACGGATGAAACGTCGTCATTTGCGTGAAGATGCCATCGGTTTTTGTAAAAAAGCCCGCGCATTGCGGCCTGATTGTGTTTTTGGAGTGGACTTGATTGCTGGATTTCCCACCGAGACAGAAGAAATGTTTGAAAACACACTCAAAATAGTAGATGAATGCGATCTAACTTTTCTGCATGTATTTCCTTATTCGCCGCGTCCAGGAACACCGGCAGCACGGATGCCGCAGCTGCAACCCAATGTGATAAAAGATAGAGCTGCGCGTCTGCGCGCAAAAGGCTCTCAGGCCGTGGAAAAACATTTCCAATCGATGGTGGGAAAGATTGTTACCTTTTTAGTAGAATCCTGTGAAGACAACCACATTCATGGGAAAACTGATCAATTTGCTCCAATAACTGTATCCGGTAATGCAACAATTGCCAGCATCGCCAAAGCAAAAGTTATCAGTTATACTCAAGATAATTTGATCGCAACCCTGGTTAACACATGAGTGAAAAAGTTTCATGGTGGTCACGTCTAAAAGGTGGCTTAAAAAAGACTTCAACTAAGCTTGAAGATGGATTAAAGAATGTTTTCGTCCGCAAAAAACTGGACCAAGAGACCCTCGACGAGTTAGAAGAGCTCCTTATCCTAAGTGATATCGGCGTTGAAACAGCTGCAAACTTAACCCAGGCTCTATCTCAGGAAAAAATGGATAAGGATATTACTCTGGATGAAGTAAAAGAATTTCTAGCCCATCGCATTACAGACATTCTTACCCCTTATGCCGCTGATCTTAATATCTCGTCACCACAAAAGCCGCATGTTATCTTGGTTGTCGGCGTCAACGGCAGCGGCAAGACCACAACCATCGGTAAGCTTGCGAAACGCTGGCATGATAGCGGCTATAAAGTCCGCCTCGCCGCTTGCGATACGTTTCGGGCTGCCGCTGTTGAACAATTGCAAGTTTGGTCTAATCGCGCTGGCATTCCCATCTCCACAGGTAAGGCAAATGCGGATTCCGCGGGCTTAGCCTACGAGGCTCTTCAGCAAGCCAAAGCTGAAAGTAGTGACATCTTGATCATTGATACTGCTGGGCGCCTGCAAAACAAATCCGGATTAATCGACGAGCTAAAAAAGCTAAAGCGTGTTATTCAGAAACTTGACGCCTCTGCTCCCCACTCCGTCTTACTCGTCTTAGATGCTACCACGGGACAAAATGCCCATGCTCAAGTCCAAGTTTTTAAGGAAATGGTGGGGGTTACAGGCTTGATCGTAACGAAGCTTGATGGGACTGCCAAAGGCGGCGTCGTTGTCTCTATTTGCGATAAGTTTAAACTTCCCATTCATGCCATTGGCGTTGGCGAATCAATAGATGACCTGCGCCCCTTTACAGCTTCAGACTTTGCTCGTACACTGTTAAGTATAGATTAAGTCACTATAACTGGAACTGCTAGTGCTGGACAAACTCCATCAGAGCCATTTACCTTTTTATGCTGTCAGCAACTTGCAAACTTTTACCGATGCAGAAGCTGCCTTAAGGTATATTAAAGAAATATATGATACAAATATTGACAAAATTCGGACAGCTTTCTCTCATTTCCTTAATTCTCCGGATAGTGAAGAAAAATTCCCCAAAATTGCTGAGGCTAATTACCCGTTTATTGGCATCAAGGTTAACCGCAAAGATCTTAACCTAGATGGCCGTTTATCCTACGGCATTGTCAGTGAACCCGGCGTTTATGGGGGGACGTTAACAAGGCCGGATATATTTTATAATTATTATCTTGAACAGATTTCTCTACTCATTGAACGTCATAAAGTTCCTGTGTATGTTGGTAATAGCTCTTGGCCAATTCCGCTACCATTTGCTATTGATACATTTTCAGAAGCGAAAACACCGCAAACAATTGATCTGAGTGAATTGTGGCAAATTGATTCAGGCTTTGTCCTCCCTAATCTAACTAATATTGATGATGACATCGCAAACTGTACCTATAAACCACAGCATTCAATTAAACCTATCAGCATTTTTACCGGAGAACGCGTCGACTATTCGCTGCATCGGCTCCATCATTATACAGGGACAAGTCCTGAGCACTTTCAGGGATTTATTCTTTTAACCAACTACCAACGTTATGCCGACGAATTTATCAAGTTTGGCTTAAAGGCTATTCAGGAAGACGCCGAATATACTGACCTCATCTTGCCTGGGGGTATCTCATGCCGAAAAGAGTCTGACCTTCCACCTAATCTTTCCCTACCGCAGATGCCAGCTTACCATCTTAAACGTCACGATGGTATGGGAATTACCTTTATCAACATTGGCGTTGGGCCAAGTAATGCTAAAAATATTACCGACCACTTAGCCGTCTTAAGACCTCATTGTTGGCTGATGGTAGGCCACTGTGCGGGCTTAAGACAAACACAGTTTCTAGGGGATTATGTTTTAGCGCATGGATATGTGCGCGATGATAATGTTCTTGACCTTGATTTGCCCCAATGGGTTCCTGTTCCTCCTATTGCTGAGGTACAGGTCGCACTTCAGGAAGCAGCTCAAGCGATCTGTCACCAAAAAGGCCGAGATATCAAGCATAGCATGCGAACCGGAACGGTTATCTCGACCGATGATCGCAATTGGGAACTAAGAACAAAGCAACTTTATGAGGAATTCAAGCAGAGCCGTGCGATTGCGCTTGATATGGAATCAGCGACTGTGGCTGCTAATGGATTCCGTTTCCGCGTTCCCTATGGAACACTCTTATGCGTCTCAGACAAGCCCATACATGGTGAATTGAAACTAAGAGGCATGGCGAACCAGTTTTATCGAGATCGGGTTAAGCAGCACCTTCAAGTGGGTCTGGAGACCATGCGTATTTTAAGACAAAAAGGTGTTGATGATCTCCATTCACGTAAACTAAGAGGCTTTGATGAACCCCCTTTTAGATAAGTTAGTGAAATGTAAGTCGTATTAAAGAAATATATTTATGCTTTGTCAAGCATCCATAATGAGTAAGGAGTAAATAATGTCATCTGTTGTGCCTACCATTAATGTACAGACTTTAGATCAATGGCTAAAGGAAGAGAATGTGCTTCTGATTGATGTCCGTGAGAAGCATGAATTTAACGAAGCAGCTATTCCAGGAGCCATATTAATGCCTTTAAGCCAGTTTCAGAGCAGTGATATTCCACATGAGAATAATCGGAAAATAGTCTTTCAATGCAGGTCTGGCCAACGCAGCGCCAAAGCTTGCTTTCTCTTTCATCAAGATTATCCAGAGGTGAAGGCCTATAACCTTGAGGGGGGCATCCTTGCTTGGAATGCTGCTGGTTTTTCCATATATTCTCCTCTGGCGGAGTGAAATCTAACCTTTCCACTTTTAGAGCCACCCTTAAAATCATTTGACAATTACTTAAAATTTTAGATAAATTCTTTGTAAAGTAATTAATGGTAACTTAACCAACGCGCACTAATAATTATCTAACAAAATTGCTTAGGTTATTATCGCAGCATAGGAGGGAGAAAATGCCTATGTCTAGAGTTGCACGCTGTTTTTCAATTATATTAATGGGTTTCCTTTCGGCGGCCCCTATTATGGGAGGAAGTTCAAAAGTTAGCGCCCAAGATACTCCCTCCGCATTAGCTGACTATCACCCCGCACGGCTCACATTAGAAATTGATGAAAAGACCTTAAGTGATCCTCGCAGTTTAGAACAGATTGCTCAACTGATTAGCCAGCTTAAGACTCCTTTTAAAATAGAGCATGATTTACCTGCTATACAGCAACAGCTCGCTAAGAAAATGTCTCAAAAAATTTACTCTTATGCGACTCAGTTTACTAAGTCTCTTCAAACAGAAGAGCATGAGCGAAAATTTAGAATCCTAAGCCTTGATGGCGGCGGCATCCGGGGATTCTTGACCTGCTTATTTTTATCTCATCTTACCCATATTACCGGCAAACCTGTTCATGAGTTATTTGACATGATTATTGCCACGTCAACGGGAGCTTTGATTGCGGCCGGATTAGCCATCGAAAAACCCACTGATCAAAAAATAGATATCCCTAATTCAGAACTGATGCTCTATACGGATAGCATCCCTTCACCTTATTATACGCCGGAAGAATTGGCCACCTTTTATTTATCGGATGGGCCTCAGATATTTTCAGGAGGCTCATGGTTTTCTGGATGGTCTGGTCCCCAATACTCTGATGCCAATCTGACAAAGGTTCTAAATAAATTTTTTGGCAATAAAACTCTTAAGGATTTAAACTTACCGGTTTTCTTGACAGCTTATGACCTTCCTAAGCGTAAGATAATTACTTATTCTTCAGTCAACCAACAATTCAGTGAAGATAAAAATGCTTTTCTGTGTCAGGTTTTACGAGGCTGTGTTGCCGCTGAAACTATTTTTGCACCCATTAAGATTATGGATAAGATTGTTGCGGATGCAGGAGTTTTATTAAATAATCCAGCCTCGTTGGGACTTGCTAAATCTGCTAAGCATTTTAGAGTACACCCTGGTAATGTTATCCTATTTTCGTCTGGCTGCGGTCATTGTATTGACCCCAAAGGGCTTGAGACCTATCAACGGATGGGAATCAAAGAGTGGGCAACTGAGCTCCTTGATACCATGTTTGATGGCCAAGTAACCCATAGCTGCATCAATGAGTTCCACAAAGCCACCCTACAGCCCTATTTATATACCCGAATTAATCCTGAATTAAATGTACGAAATATGAAAACAGATTTAACGACAACAGAGAACTTTAAAGCTCTTCTCGAGGCAGCAAAAGCTGAAATTAAGAGAAGAGAGGGCGATTTTAAAAAGATAGGTGAAGCCTTAGCTCAAAGTGCCTCCCTCTCGTCATCTGCGTGGAAGCCTACCCTCTCCCACCTATTAATCGCTCGTCATCTGCGTGGAAGCCTACCCTCTCCCACCTATTAATCGCCTCACCCCAGCGCGAATTATCTGCTGATATTATTGACTCAGAAACCCTCGACAATAATCTCAGGATTAATGCAGACGTACCAACCGCCTCTTTCGCTTCTGCAATGATTGAGGTCCCAGAGCTGCTGACGACCTCTGAGAAGTCACCTAGCCCCCGCTAGTAGCGGTTTACACGGCCCGGCGAATCTTTACGCGTTTTACGCGCCGTGGATCTGCATCTATAACCTCAAATTGGACAGGAGCCTCCGGATGCTTAATAAGCTCACCACGGATAGGAACATGGCCGGCAATAGAGGAAACCAAGCCACCAATGGTTTCCACATCATCTTCAAGATCTTCGACCATAAGAGTTAACCCCATGGTTTCTTCGAGTTCTTCTAAGGTATGGCGGCCATCTGCTATAATAGTTCCATCTTCTCGGGCATCTAGGTCTTTGGCTTGACCATCTTGATCATCTTGAATATCGCCGACGATCTCTTCAACAACGGTTGTTAAGGTCACTAAGCCGTCAACGCCACCATGCTCATCTACAACAATAGCCAAACGTGAAGATTTTTCACGCAGTTTAATCATTAAATCCAACGCCCGCATGGCAGGGGAAATGAAAAGCACCTCTTTCATCAGAGATTTTAGATTTAGTTTTTTACCTGAAGCTTTCCAGGAAAGGACATCTTGAACATGAACTACCCCTAAAACTTCATCTAATGTATTCCGGTAAACTGGTATACGTTGTAGCCGGGAGCGTATAAATGTTGCCAGTAATTCATCTTCAGACACATCTATTGGTATGGCAATAATATCCACGCGGGGAATCATTACATCTGCAGCAGTTAATTCTGTAAAACTAACAAGATTACCTAAGAGTTCGCGCTCACTTGAAGCCATAGGTTGATGGCCATCTTCTCGACGCTCATCAATAAATTCTCCCAGCGTCTCTCTAAGATTGGTTTGGTCTTGAACTTCTTTAGCTCGTTTCTTCCTATTGAGAAATCTTTTGGCTGTTCCACACAATCGACTCAATAGCGACGCTTCAGGTTCTGCTGAGCTTGGCATAATTACTCCTTATATGGGTTAGAAATAGATTGTTTCTTTAAAATGTCAATCTCTAAGGATTCCATCGCTTCTGCTTCTGCGTCAGTTTCATGATCATATCCTATTAGATGTAGTAAACCGTGAACGACAAGGTGGCTCACGTGATGATCAAATACCTTGTTTTGGTCAATTGCTTCTTGCTCAATCGTCTCATAAGCAAGGGCTATGTCTCCTAGAATTAAAGGTAGATCTGGGGGCATTAATTTTGAACTGATATCATCCAGCGCCGGAAAAGAAAGAACATTTGTCGGTTTATCTTTCCCCCGATACTGGCGGTTCAGCTCCTGGATTTCTGCATTGTCGGTAAGCTTGATATTAACTTCGACGGGGCGCGGCCAGTCAAACTCATCAAGTACAGCTTGCGCCAAATGAGCAATATACGGCTCCCAATCTGTAGTCTTTGCCTTCCATGATGCAGCGTCTATAATAATGTGACAAATATGAGAATGGCTACTTTGATCGTTCATGTGATTTAACATGGGATGAGGTATTGTGCATAACATCACTAGCATAAGCTTTCACAATGCTTGAGACTAAATGATGTCTTACCACATCTTTTTCATCAAATTCAATAAATTTTATACCTTCGACATTTTTTAGGATGCGCACAGCTTCCCATAAACCTGAAGTGATGCCACCCGGCAAATCTATCTGAGTTAAATCACCCGTAATAACCATACGTGAGTTTGGTCCGAGACGAGTTAGAAACATTTTCATTTGTGCCGACGTCGTATTTTGCGCTTCGTCAAGGATAACAAACGCATTTGAAAGCGTTCTTCCCCGCATAAAAGCAAGAGGGGCCACTTCAATTTCACCATTAGCCAGGCGCTTCTGCACTTGATCGCCCGGCAACATATCATGAAGAGCATCATAAAGCGGCCGCAAATAAGGATCAACTTTTTCGCGCATATCTCCCGGCAAGAAACCCAGGCGTTCACCGGCTTCTACAGCAGGTCGGGAAAGAACAATTCTTTCGACCATACCGGATAAAAGCATTGAAACACCGACAGCTACCGCCAGATAGGTTTTTCCTGTTCCTGCCGGCCCTAAACCAAAGACCAGATCATGGGCTTTTAAGGCTTGCATATACTCGGCTTGGTGGTTTGATCTCGGGAATACCATCCGCCGTTTTGTCGCAATTGACATCTCATCTTGATTACCGCTCTGTGAGCTCTCAGCAGACAATGACGCAGTCGCCGTTGCCATCCGCACGGCCGACTCGACTTCTTCCGTATCTACGGAAAATCCTTTTACAAGCTGAGAATATAGATATCGAATTGCGGCCTTCGCATAGGAGGCTTCTGGTTCTGAGCCAGTGATCACAATGTTATTGCCTCTTAAGGCAACAGAGACGCCGAGACGCTGCTCTATGCGGCTTAAATGACGGTCATGGGGCCCTACCAGAGCTGATAACAATGTGTTATCAGAAAACTCTAAATGCAGCTTGTGCTGGTTTTCTTTACTCAATCAATCCTCGTCCATTATAAAGCTTCAGAAGAGTCATTCTACCTGATTACATTATTATGAGACCAGACGAACACTCCCCCTTACCCCATTAGCATGACCCGAATCTATGACTACGTCAACTATCTGGCCTAGCAAGCGCTCATTTCCCTCAATAGTTATGGATTGCATATAAGGCGTACGGCCCGTGAGCTGACCATCATAACGACCTTTACGTTCCATTAATACTTTCATTACTTTACCAACACTAGCCTGATTGAAGGCCAATTGATGCTCATTCAATACAGCTTGCAGCTGTTGTAGTCTGTCTGACTTAACGTCCTCGGGCAACTGAAGCTCCATCAAGCCAGCGGGCGTACCAGGCCGAATACTGTATTTAAAAGAATAAGCTTGGGCATATCGGACTTGGCGTACTAGGTCCAAAGTTTGCTCAAAGTCTTTTTCTGATTCACCTGGAAAACCAACAATAAAATCTGATGACAAAGCTATATCAGGACGGGCTTGGCGTAATTTCTCAAGTATTTCTAAATAGCTTTCACGTGTATGTTTACGGTTCATGGCTTCTAAGACGCGGTTAGATCCGGCCTGAACGGGCAAATGCAAATAAGGCATCAATTGCGGCACATCCCGATGAGCGTCTATTAAATCTTGATCCATATCGCTGGGGTGAGAGGTTGTATAACGAATTCTTTCAATTCCCTCAACTTCCGCTATTTCACGAATCAGGCGCCCCAGCCCCCATTCGCTGTGCCCTACCGGGGGAAGACCATGATAGGCATTAACATTTTGCCCTAATAGGGTGATTTCTTTTGCACCCAAGCGTGCTAGATGCTTTGCTTCCTCTATAACATCAGCCACGGGGCGGGAAAATTCGGCCCCACGGGTATAAGGCACCACACAATAAGTACAGAATTTATCACATCCTTCTTGAATGGTCAGAAAAGCTGCTGCTCGGCTGACTTCTGTTTGAGGTAAGGTGTCAAACTTACTTTCTATTGGAAAATCAGTATCAACAACTCCGACCCCTCTTCCGATTTTTCCTTCCTTGGCATCTTTAGCTCTTTTGGCACGGGCGACCATTTCTGGAAGGCGATGATAGGCTTGCGGACCGAAAACAATATCAACATAAGGAGCCTGACGCATAATCTCAGCGCCTTCCGCTTGGGCGACACACCCTCCAACAGCAATAATCATATCCTCATTTTCTTGACGTCGCTCATCACGACGATCGCGCAACCGGCCCAGATCAGAATACATTTTCTGTTCAGCCTTTTCGCGAATATGGCAGGTATTCAAAATTGCTAAATCGGCATCGTCTGGATTCTCTGTTAAGGTAAATCCCATGGGCGAGAGAGTATCTGCAATCCGTTCAGAGTCATAGACGTTCATTTGACAACCGTATGTCTTAATGAATAACTTTTGCATAATTATTTTTTCTCTTCTTTAATTGGAATTGCATATAATTCAAGACGATGATCAACAAGTTCATATCCATAGGCGGCCGCAATTTTACGTTGCAGCGCTTCTATCTCGCTGCTACAGAACTCAATAACTTTTCCTGTATAGATATCGATAAGATGATCATGGTGTTCTTCTGATATTTCTTCATATCGTGAACGACCATCCATAAATTCGTGGCGCTCTATAATCCCGGCCTCTTCTAGTAAGCGCACAGTCCTGTAGACTGTTGCTAAACTAATATTAGCATCAATAGCTTGACAGCGAATTAAAAGCTGAGCCACATCTGGATGATCATTAGAGTAGGACAATACTCGGGCTATGACACGACGTTGTTCGGTCATTCTTAAGCCTTTTTGAAGGCATAGCTGTTCAACCCGAGATTGTACTTGATTAGGCATACGCTTATGCGGCAGACATTAAGGAAGGCTTACGCTTTTTAGGGGTATTACCCAATCCGGTATCTTTAGCAATGCTGCTGCGGCGTTTTGAATAGTTAGGAGCAACGGTAGGATAATCTGCAGGAAGCCCCCAGCGCTTTTTATACTCCTCAATTGTCATGCCAAAAGCTGTCTTCAAATGACGCTTAAGCACTTGCAATTGGCGCCCATCTTCTAGGCAAACGATATAATCGGGTTGCACAGATTCTTCTATGGGAACTGCAGGAGCGGTGGTTGCCATTTGCGGTTGGCGGCTGCCTTCTGTGGTTAATCCAACAAGAGCTGCATAAACAGTTTTAATTAATTCAGGAATCTCTAAAGCTTCGGTTTCCTTTGTTGACAAATGTGCGGCAACAATGGCGGTAGTAAATTCAAGTATATCACGAGCGTCTGAATGGAGCTCTGCATGTACTGTTGTGGACATGTTATTTCCCATAAATAATAAAGTTGAAAATTATAAGCAGTGAAACTGCTCTAAGTCAATGCAATCAAATCTTCTTTAATCATATTTGTCAATATTTTATTTTACACGTCCTCGACTCATAAGAATTGCAGTAGCAGTTTCTCCTTGAGAATTAATATAATAACTTTCTCTACGGCCATATTTTTTGAAATCTAATTGCTCATAAAGCTGAATAGCAGCAAAATTATTTTCATTTACCTCTAAAAAAAATTTTTCGACTTTTTGTTTAAAAAAATAATTAAAACAGTCTTGGAGAAGTTTTTTACCGCGACCTTGACGCCGAAATTGAGGTCGAGTGGCAAAAGTTAAAATTTCCCCTTCATCAGCAATTATTGAAAACAAAACGAAACACGCAAAGTCTTGATCCCTAAATCCATAGACAACGGGTAATTGCAATAACGCCTGAAAAGAGTCTTCAGACCAAGCGGGGTCAACACTTTCTAAGTGGATCTGCGCTAGCTCCGGCGCAGCCGTGCTATCGATAGCAATCATGGCTTATCCTCTAGCTGTATCTGCATGAATGTTTTCTTTTTTGCAAAGTCAGGATTACGAAGATAGTAAGGTTCTAAGCTTACCGCCAGCGAAGCCTCAGGCAGGCGTGCATGATATGCTATTAACTCACTGGCAAGCGGTGCTTGAGGGACTATACTCTTAATACCTGGAACAACCTCGGCGGTAATAATTGTCCGGCATTGTGAAAGGTGATGAAGCTGCTCCCATTCCATAACTTGAACTTTATTGTCCATTTTCACGAAATAGTCATTCCGCTTAGAATCAACAGCGGCTACGGCATCCGGCATCATCGATAAAAGCAAATCGAGTAGATTGGGGGCAAAAACGCGGCAATTAGTCGCAATCTGCAAGCCTTGGGCGGTTGCCAGCCCCAGACGAATCCCGGTAAATGATCCCGGTCCTGTCAGCACACAAATCAGATCCACATCCCGAAGTTTATAACCATATTTTTGCAACAAAGCCGCCATCTCTGGCACTAGAATAACGGACTGGACGCCACTTCCCCCTTGAGGCAAGCACTTCACCTCAACTTTGCCTGCAATTGAAACAGCAATAGAATCTTGATTCCCTGTTGTATCAAAACTGAGGATTATGTTAGGTTGGCCTTGAAAAGTCATAACAGGATCTTTCATGTCACTTATAGAAATTACAGAAGCTTCTCATAATATAATTCTTGATATGAGATATGCAACAATGAATAATTTCACTGGCAAGCAAATCTATGATTGCCAGCGTTGCTTTTTGTGGCCAGAAGCTTTGTACCATCTAGAGAAAGCGATCGACCTTGCCGCCCAGCTGGGATTGAGATTCAAGATTCTGGATGCATATCGTCCGCAATATGCGCAAGAACGGCTTTGGCAAGTCTGCCCTAATCCCGATTACATAACGCCGCCTGAGCGGGGCTCTAACCACACCCGTGGCATTGCGGTCGACTTAACTTTAATAACTCCAGATGGCCAAGAATTGGATATGGGCACAGCTTTTGATAGTTTTGAGCCTGCCTCCCATCATGGTGCCATCTCTTTAAGCAGAACTGCAGCTCAAAACCGTTATACTTTGCTGGGGATTATGATGAGTGCTGGCTGGGATTTATATCCTACTGAATGGTGGCATTATCAATTATTCAATCCACATCAGTTTGACCTTATCTCCTCACGCTAAACTTTCCTGACTTCCTCTTCTGCCTTGTTTAACACTTTTTTAAGATCTGAAGCTTATGCTTAATCTTAAGGGTGCTAAAACATTTTATGAGAGTGAGGGGCAAACATGACAACCGTTCATCTTAACACCATCCATGAAAGAGAAGAAGAGTTACGCATTGCCCAAAAAGAGCGCAATGAGTTTGAGCTTCTCGCCAAACGTGATCAAATGGTGGCAAAATGGGCGGCAGGAATTTTTGGCTATCACGGTGAAGACGCTAAACGATACATTCGCGACGTTATTATAGCTGACCTAGAAGAGCCAGGTGATGAAGATATCATTCGAAAACTGATCACCGATTTTGATGATCACGGTATCGCGATTAGTCGCCAAGAAATAGAAAAACAGCTCTTAATTGCTGAGCAAGCTTTAAGAACTCGATAAGACTCCTTAAGAATGGGCAGTAATAGCATGGGCCCTTGCTTTATAAAGACTCAGGTTATCCCTAAAGGCATGATTTGAGGTCGGTTGCTGAGACAAATAACTAGGTTTTTTAGCATTTATATTTTAAGCAGCTATCGTTCCTCTTATAAATGAGTATTCTTTTTATTCTCACCTTTTACTCCAGCTTAATATAGGATACAATGAAATTAGAAAACTGAAAGTTCAGCAGAATTTTATACTATAAAAATAAAATAATTAAGTATTTTTATACTAAATCCAAGCATTTATTTGCTGTAACAAAAATAGTTATCTAACTAAGAAATCTATATATTTTAGGTGGCATAAACCTTTATATATAATAAAATGTATCCAATTAATAAAAGAGCAAAAACATTCATGAACCAAATACCTCGATTTTTAACCATCTTACTGATTAGCACTGTAACGTTTGCCGGTGATGCTCCTACACATTCCTTTAATAGAAATGAGCCCGCTTCTACAAAAATGGCAATACCTACACTACACTCTTTAAAAAATGAGAACCCTTCAATTACTCCGGTTGGAACACCGCCTTCGTCACAGCTCTCCATAAATGAAGAAACAACCGTGAAAGAAGTCGCCACCGATATTATAGATATTTTAACCGGCCAACTGCGTCCAAGCCAAGAAATTGAGATTGCAAAACAGAGCATAGAACGGCTCATTACTCAGGATTTGCACTTTAGTCAGAACCAAACTATCGTTGCCCGGGCCGGCGGAGAACGCTTCTCAACCACCGTACAAGGGTTTGCTATATCTTTGGTTTGCAGCTCCGCTGCCTCAATTGATACTTACATTAAGGATACAATGAAGTATTTCTTTGCCCCTGGATCTATTGATATTGGCGCCCATGGCGTTAAGTATGTTAAGGTTAAGTGTGTTGACCTGGATCCTGATGCGGAATTTCCTGAAAAAACTTTAATTATCCAAGTGGTGAGCTTAACTCCTCAGAACACAGCTCTATCCCTTTCCAGGCCAGCGATTTCCCATGCTTCAACTTCGGCTTCAAGAACTCGTCCGGCAAGAATAGCCAAGGCTCCTGCTAGTGGCAGTGACATTATCGCTAGCTCTAAACAGAACATGTGGGATAAAGCCAGGACTAAGAGCTCCTCAGATTTGAAAGATACAGGCTCACCAAAAAAATCCAAATCTGCCATCTTTGGACGACGTACAGCAAGTAAGGATAGCCCAAAACCCGACAAATTAATAAGTTCTCTGCCTGATCGAAATAATATTCAACGGACACCCAGCTCGCCGCGATTAATGTCTTCTCTAGACGGGCCCAATAAAACAGACGCCGTTACAGCGCTCGACAGTCCAAAAAGCCCTCCTAAGGGCGGTTTCTTCAGCCGACTTTTAATCCGAAGTGGCTCAAAAGAGACAGCGACTCCTGTTCCAAGCGTGACCACTTCACCAAGTCGTCGCCGAGCAGCTTCCGAATCTAGTGGCACAAAAAGCCAAATTAGGGGCCAAAACTCAACTGATGGCTCAAGTTCTTCGATATTTAAGAGCACCGCGACTTCGCCTAAATCTCCCCGATCCGACTTAAGTTCGCCTAGATCGGCTACGCAAAAGCCGACCGTTAATCCAGATGTTCTCGACCAATTGCGAAAGCGTCACAACGGATAAGCCCTGGCATTTTTATAAGCTCTCACAGATTAGCTAGGAGAGACTCTGATCTCCTTTATACTCTGCCGTTAACGGCAGAGTTTTTCTTATCTCAGTTGAACATTGTATTTTCCTTTATCCCAATTAAAGATTAGAACTCTTCCCCCTTTACTTAGGTCCCCAATCTTACAATTATCTATCTTTTGTTTTTAATTTTATTTAAATTTTATATAGTAGCCAATATTTCTTGCTCAAAGCTGCGCGCGGCAGAGAAATACTGAGGACTATTAAGAGTATGCTTATTGCTTCGATCACTAATCGGTTTTTAAACAGGAGCATTTATGAAATTATTATTAAACTTAGCACTGCTTACATTTACCATTGCGTCCGGCCAAACGTCAGAAACTGGCCCCTTTTCCTCTGCTGATACTGCTACCATTAGAAATCTGCAGACTCAAGCTTTAGAGCAGGAATGTTTACAATCAGAGTCAAGTTATCCTCCGCTGCGAAAGCGACATAAACGTCATCCTAGTGAAGCTATATTTCTTACTTCTGAAGTCTTTTATCCGGATCACTCGAATGAGGAGAACATAGGTAATCCAGGTTATGCTTCTCAGGCGCATCATTATACGTCCTCTCTGAGAACGATCACCAAAACGTGCTTTAAGGTGACCTTTGGTAGTGTTGCCATCGTTCTTGGCGGCGCGGCTGGAGGAATAGCCGGCTTAGCCGCCACCCCTGTGATGAGTGCAAAATATGCGCTTTTTGGGTCTAACCTTTACCTGATTGATGGGACAAATAGAAATAATTCGTGCAAATATCTGCTTGCGCTCTTAGTAAGCGCTCCCTTTATCTCTGCTTATAAAGCCGGTGTCTATTGCTATAGTTGGGTCGACGGTGCTGTTGAATTTACCGACCAATTAATAGCGCTGCTCTAAGCAGCTTAAAGAAGATAAAAGCTTTACTGCCTCTATTTTAATAGAAGCACGCTAAAGCACTTTTATGGACAAGGGAGAAGAAAGATCTCCCTTCTTTATTCTGCTGTGCCGCTCTCTAACCTCCCCGCACCTTTAATCAAAATTTTTCAGAAGCTTACTTTATATGCAGTGGCCGATAAAGGCGAATCCCCTGTTCTTGCATATCGCAGGCATAAACATATGCTTCTACACCAGCCGCAAAGGCTGAAGCTGCCGTTTGCGCATAGACAGGATCAATATCACGCGCAAAATCAAAAACATCACAATCATCGCGTTGCACCACATAGACCATGGCTGCCCGTAATCCTTGCTGCACCAGCTCCGCCATCTCCCTTAAATGTTTAGCCCCGCGCTCGGTTACAGCATCAGGGAACTCAGCTTGTCCTTGGCGGCGCAAGTGGACATTCTTAACTTCGACATAACAGGGCGGCTGGGATCCCTCTTCTAATAGCAAATCAATGCGTGAGTTCTGGCCATACTTAACTTCGCGTCGCATTTTATTGTACCCTTTTAACTCGGGGATAATGTCATCCTTAATTGCTTCAGCGACCAGATTATTGGGATGCGAGGTATTTACCCCTACTTTAACCCCCTCACTTTCAACCATCTCCCAGGTATACTTAAGTTTTCGCTCTGGATTCGTGGCTGGGCTTAACCAGACAGGGGCATCAGCAGTCAACAACCCTAACAACGCCCCTGTACTGGTGCAATGGGCTGTGACTTCTTCTCCAGAATCTAATAGAACGTCGGTAAGAAACCTTTTATACCTTTTGATCAATTTCCCGGTTACAAGGGGGTGAGCAAATTTCATTGAAAAGCCTATCCTTAAAATTATCAAAAAGGAGAATCAATCTCCCTTAATAGGGCTTATATTGCGATAATCTGGGCGGGAAAGCACTTTAAATTTAAAAATTTGCCCCAAAATGAAAGCCGATTTTATGAAAGTTTCCGCGTTTTAGGGCTCAAGTTAAAAATTAACTCAAAATTATTGCTTTTACAGCTAAGTTTAACGGTATGATAAGTGCACAAATTTTAGTTTCATAGAGGATAACGAGAATTAACGATGCAGAATCCAACAGCCGCCATTCTTATCATTGGTAATGAAGTCCTATCGGGAAGAACCCAAGATACCAATATCAATTTTATTGCTAAAAGACTGAGTACAATTGGCATTTGTCTAAAGGAAGTCCGAGTTATTCCTGACTTGGAAGCGATGATTATCAACTCTGCTCAGTCGTTAGCGAATACTTATGATTATCTGTTTACAACTGGAGGCATTGGCGCCACCCATGATGATATTACAGCGGCTAGTATCGCTAAAGCTTTCAACCGCGACCTAATTATCGACAAAACGGCTGAGCAGATATTGAGAGACTATTATCAGGAGCGGATAAATGAAACCAGACTGAGGATGGCTC
Source organism: Candidatus Odyssella thessalonicensis L13 (assembly GCF_000190415.1). Lineage (GTDB taxonomy): Bacteria > Pseudomonadota > Alphaproteobacteria > Paracaedibacterales > Paracaedibacteraceae > Paracaedibacter > Paracaedibacter thessalonicensis. The sequence continues at coordinate 262,874 of NZ_AEWF01000002.1, read as the reverse complement.
GCGTTCCGGAGAGAGCCCAGCTTATTAGCAATCCCGTGAGTGGCGCGCCCGGCTTTCAAGTTGAAAATGTTTTCTGTTTAGCAGGGGTGCCAAAAGTTATGCAGGCCATGTTTGACACTCTGATCCCAAAACTGCGCACAGGCCAGCCTTATTACAGCAAAACTGTCAAAAGTTCAGTTTTTGAAAATGATATTGCTCAGGATTTAGAAGGTATCCAAAACCAATTTCAGCAGGTTGATATTGGTAGCTATCCCTCATTTCTGCCAGGTGGGCGATTTGGTGTCAGTCTAGTGGTGCGCGGAACTGATCAGAATATTATTACTCAAGCAGTTAACGCCATCTGCGCTATGATAACCCACCGCGGCCACACCCTAGAGATTGAAGAGTCTAAATAACGATCTATAAAGTATCAGGCGACCAAGCTTGATAGCTTTTTTTAGGGGTATAACCGTTATCTTTCAGCCCCTGCGGACGATAGGCGTAACGGGTACCCGTCAGATTGCGGTGATGGGTCTTTTCCCAGTAATAACGCTTTCGCGGCTGGGGCGGTTCAGGGTTGATATGGTGAATCCATCCATGCCAATCAGCAGGTATTTTAGAAGCCTCCACATCGCCTTTATACAAAACCCAGCGCCGATAAATGCCGCGTGCATTCTTTTTTTTATCCTGATAATAGCGGTTGCCAAATTCATCTTCACCAATAAATTGACCACGCCACCAAGTAAACAAACGTGTTCCCAGATCCATAGTGACCTCAACAAATATCTTCTTTTAATGTTATTATCGCATGAATATCTAAGGTTAGTCTAGGCATGTCTAGTGAAGCAATCAACAAAGGATTAACAACTTTATGGCTCTTACAGGGCATTTATTGTACGCCCTTAGTCTATTACCCTTAGCATTTGAAGACTCCTGAGTTTAAGGAGCCATTATTATTTTTTGGTTTAAAGATGGATAACTAAATAAGACAAGGTGGATCAGATTCACTAGGAAATGCACAACGATTGCTGTTTCTAGGTGCTGGCTTTTAAAGAAAATATAACCATAGCCGATTCCTGCTAACGTTGACAGAAGCATAAAGGCAAAGCCACCCGTGTAATGGGCTGCCCCAAAGATTACGGCAGAAATTAAAATAGCTAAGTAAGCCCCACCGGAAAAAGATTTGAAGGCTTCAGCAAGTTCAGTTTGGATGAATCCTCGATAAAATACTTCCTCGGCCACACAAACAAATAGAAGATTAAGCGGGATCCACCACCATAAGAGAGTCGGTAGTTTAGGATCAAAGGCAATATAGTTGGCCGCATAAGCACTGCCGATTAAAATCAAACAAATGATCCCTAGGGACAACGGTATAAATTTAAAGGTTATCAACCACTGCTGCATCGATTGATTGAGCCCTCCTATAAATAGAAGCAGAATGAGAGCAATGCAGGCTTTATCCATGTTAACGTAAATTGTGCAAGCCGAAGATCGGGGACTTAGATGAATATGATCAGCGATAATATAGTTGCCAAATCCAGGCATCCAATGCACATAGCACCAAAAACAGAGTATACTCAACAGTATACCAACTATCAATTTGGGCAGACCTTCCAATAGATGGTAATAAAGGGTCGCTAAGGCCGCTATACTTGTTATCGTTAACACCGCCCCACCATTAATATATTTTGCTTGAGATAGGATAAGGAAGCTTAAAATAGCGACCCAACCTGCCACACCGCACCGCAAAAACCAGCAACAAATCATTGGGACAGAGAGAATGAGAATCGGCCCTACTTGAGTTAAGTGATTCACTGGTAAAACTCCACAATCAAGCGCAATTAATTTAAAATTACATTAAATAATAAGGTTAACTAGGTGAGATCTTAAGATATTTTATACGCCCTTGCTTCATAAAATAAGCCGCTAATTACTCTAAATAAGTCTCGCAGGCAGAAAGCCTCCTCTTTAAAAAGCCTAATAAAAGCCTTCCAGAGCTGGTCTTATTTCTTATAGATAAAAGAAGCAGCACTAGAAGTACTTATAAGCGAAATTATAACCTTGCTTTTACACTTAAATATTAATATACAAAATCTGAATAATCTATTCTGTAAATTCTAAAGGGGCTCCATGATAAAAATAATAAGAAGAATGATGAGTAGGGCAGTCGTTTCTTCTATTTTCATACAGCCCGGAATAGTAATGGAGGCTTCTGAAAGCTCAAAAGCAGCGCCCCTTCCCCATAGCTCAATGATTTCAGAAAACCCCGACTTTTTTAAATCTAACACGGACAGGATAGAAGCGGCAGCCCCAGGTAATCTTTCTGAGGGAAATAGGCTTATTATGAAAGCACACCTTGGCACAGAAAAAAGCAAATTTAAAACACTTCTCCTGCAAGCAACAGCTGGCAATCTTCAAGCTCAAATAGACTTAGCTAAAGCTTATCAAGAAGGCAATCTGGTTGCCCAAAACTTAGATAAAGCTATCCTATGGTATCACAGAGCAGCTGAGAAGAGTCACTCCGATGCACAATACAGAATGGGCAAGTTTTATCATAAGGGCCTTAGTGTAGAGGTAAATCTTAAAGAAGCTGTTTCATGGTATCAACAAGCAGCTGACCAGGACCATGTACGCGCACAGTATTATCTCGGTCTGTTTTACCATAATGGCTATGGTGTAAAGCTTGATCTTAAAGAAGCAGTAGGATATTACGTCCAGAGCAATACCCCTAAGGCCAATAAGGGGCTGTGTAATATACTTGGTCCTCTACAAGATCGAGGAGGGTCTAATGGGCATCAATTTTTAAAAGATATTAATCATCTAACTGGGTTGGCCGAGTATTTTATTGCCAAAAATGGGCTGAAAGCTGAGCTTAATAGGCCTGGTTTTGGGGTAGGCAGGATAGATAATCCAGACCAAGCAGCTTTTCATCAATCATTAGTAGATTTCAGCATTGCGGTATTGAGAGTGATTAAATCTTTTAATGAGTCTGGATTTATGGTCTCTTTTAAAAATGTGCCCAAAAACTATTTGCACGCCTCTCCTAACGGGTCCTCCTTCTTTAGGATATACCCTTTTCTATACAGTTTGGCTTGTATAGGTAAAGAGGCTGTTAGCGGTGGTGATCTATTATATAAACTCTTAGATCAGGAACTATTATCAAGTCCGGAGAATTACAAATACGTCCATAAAAAAATTAGAAAAGCGATAGAAGTGGAGAAGAAAGCCCTTAAGGATTTCAAAGCTAAAATTGTAAAACTTGATAAGCTAATCCAAGTCATTAAAGAGACAAGTTCTAAGGACACAGAGACGCAGCAACAGGAAATTCTTAAGGAAGTAAAAAGGGATGGAATTTCTGCTGAAAGTATTAAGCCATCTCTTATGGAGATTTCCCTGCGAGAGATAACCGAGGTTAGGCCTAAAAAGCTCATTCACTACTTAAGCGAAAAAGTATTATATAAGAAAGCTCTCGATCAATGCCGCTCATCACTTAAATCTTTAGACAAACAGTTGGTAATTTTAGAGAAAATCAAGAATGGTCTTCTTCAACTATTAAGAGACTGTATCTATTTAAGAAACAAGAAATTAGTGAGCATTCGCCCTGGCTTCTCAAGCAAATAAGAAGATAATATGAAGCCTCTTCTCTTTAGTATTATGTGAAGGGTCTTTTTTTATCACTGTCGCTGCCGATTCTTAAGAAATTCCCCTAATTTTATGGAGTAGCGTAAACTAGTCTCTATTTTGGATTTAGATCAACATACAATTATGCTTACCAATTTAGCAGCCTATCTTTAACCACGTGTGGTTGTTCGGCTTTGCTCTGCTAAGGTTAGACGAATATAAATGCATCACTAAGTTAATAGCCTCTGCTTACCAGATAGCTCGATGGCTTAGCAGTGCAACCCAGAACCAAGCCTAGAAGCGACCGGTAATATTAGCGGGCTGGCATCAGGTTATAAATAGTCTACCACCATATTTTGCTATTTCTGCATCAACGGCTGCTAAGTAAAAACTTGTTTCTTCAGGCGTGTTAATTGCTAATCATAATTAAATTTTATCCATTGTAGGTCCCTTCTGTTCATGGGGCATAGTCACTCAATATTCTAAATTAGTAGCATCCTTTACTCTATTAAGAGCTGAGCAAAAATCAATAATGACTGCAAGGTCACTGTGGCATATGTTTAAAATGACAACACTTTAAATTGGCATTTTTTGCAGCTCTTGGATGGCATTGATCACTTTATCTCTTAAAGCCGTGACCGTCGAGATCATGACATCAAGCTTAGCTGTATCTGTAGTAAGTTTTGTCAGATCAACTTGATCAACAACTTGCTGCTTTGCCATGTGCTCATTAGCTTTGACAGCATGACTGGCCTCTTTTAACGATTGCGCTAAAAGTTCATTAAAAGCTGGAGCCTGAACCTTTTTATCTGCTCCAGTCATAGCAGCAATCTTTTTATACTGGCTAAATACCGAACTGGTGCCCATCATTGACATAATTTATTCTCCTAATTCCTCAGCAACCCAATGGTATCTTCCATCATCTTGAGGGATTTCTCATAGGCTTGAAGATTTGCTCTGTGACTTAGACTTGCTTCTTGCATATCAACCATTTCTACCAAAGGATTAACGTTTGGCATCTGAACGTAGCCCCGTTCATCAGCAACGGGATCTTGAGGGGCATATACCTCCTTAAATGCTGATGGATCGCGACCAATGCGTTTTACTTTGACAACGGATGTTCCTGTTCTTAAATCATTCTCTGCGCCTAAAGCTATGGTTTTACGGCGATAAGGTTCCATTCCCGGTGCAGCAGCTTTTGAGTCAGCATTGGCAATATTTTGCGATATAACCAACAATCTTTTACTCTGGGCCGATAAGCCAGCTGCTGACGATTTAAGGGACTGATTTAAACTGGATGTATCATTTATCATTCTTAACCTGCCCTACCGAGTACCGTTTTCATCAATCCTAAATACTTCTTAAACAAATTAAGGTTGGTTTGATAATTGGCAACGTTTTCTGTTAACTGTAACATTTCTGTTTCACGAGACATTTCAAATGCTGGGGTAGCGATCTCTTTTATATGGACGCTATTAGGTGAGCCCGCATTATTATGGCGAAGAGATTTCGTAAAAGGCTGGATGTCAACACGCTTATAGTCCGGCACATCAAAGTTTGCAATATTGCTATTTAAACGTTGATTACGCGCAATATTCCACGACATTTTATTAACCAGCTGGTTGAGTACATTTCCTTGAATTGCCATGAATTCTCTCCTTACATAATCAGGATCCAATAATTAAGTTAAATTTTTGCTAAAAATATGTTTAAATTTAGTAAATATGGCTGTTTAAGGCTAATTACTGGGAACCAGAGGTTCAGAATGTTGTTTTTAACGCGTAAAATTGGTGAATCAATTATTATTGATGATCAGATCACTTTAACAGTATCAGAAATCAGGGGAAATATTGTCAAACTAAGTTTTGATTACCCTAATACACGGCGCATCTTAAGAAAAGAGATCCATGACCGTATCCAGCAAGAAAACTTAACGGCTGCAACGCAATCGGCAGAGATCAAAGAATATATCACCACGTCTCAAAAAGTAGAATCTTCTCTTTCCGAAGAAGCAGATGCTTCCATTAATCAATCAAGCTCAGGATTATTACAGCGTGGCAAACGAGCGGCCAAATGACGGTGCAGCAGCTCTCCCGGCTGCTCACGACCATGGATAACTTTGTGATGTTCGCCGCGAAGTAAGGGAATAATGTTCCACCATTCATTTTGACCATTTAATCGAATAAAAATAATATGGTGTAAATCCCAGCCCCCTTCTCCGGTTTCCCTTAAAGCCAAAGGAATCCGTTGCTGCGTATAATAACTCCAGTCAGAGGCCACAAGTAAGCGTTGCCGTTGAAATCTTTTACGTGTTGTTAACGTTTGGTGGGGATCTAAGGGTCGCAATGAGCCACTATCAAACTCGCGCACCAGATATTTAACTTGCTCCTCGGACAATAGCTTATGGGAGACAGATTCTATCTGCGTTAGATAATCTGATAGGTAGACAATTTCTTGTTTACTGAGACGTGAGAAGCGATAGCCAGCGATAAATCTTTGAGCGGCTGCGCTCTCCTTTATTATAAGAGAGCATAAAAAGAGCACCATATAGCATCGATACATAGCTTCAAATAGATCATATTTAAATTCTATATATCAAGCATGGCAGGTTAGGCAGATGCCGGCAATTTATCTTTAGTAGGGGAAATCCTTTTCGAGATCAACAGGAGGATAGCTAGTGCCAAGGTGGCAATAATAAAGGAAGCAATAAAAGCATATCGCTCGCCCATATGCTCGGCAATGAACCCAGCGCCCGTATTGGAAACAAAAACTGAAACAGCACAGATTAAATAAAAAATTCCAAACCCAGTGCCGCGCAAGTCCTCTGGTACCGTGTCCACAATGAGAGACATAAAAATGCTCTGAGTAATTGCCATCTGGGCCCCACACAAAGCAATCCCCACAAACACCATCCACAGATTACTTGCCGCACTTAGGAATAGATCTCCTGCTAATAGACAGCAAAAACCAATAACTAGCATAGTGACGCGCCCTAACTTATCAGACATCTTTCCTGCAGGATAAGAAACTGAACAGTAGGTAGAATTATAAACGATCAGGATAAGCGGTATATAGGTTGCAGATAGCTGAAAATTTTCATGGGCATGGAGCACCATAATCGGCTCTCCCAGCTGGGCAACCATAAAGACGCCCACAACAATCATTAATAGCCAATAGGCCCGCCCTAAACGTGGAATATCCTCCAAATGAATGGGATGACGCGGCTTACGGTCTGCTGGCTTCAAATTTTGCTCAGGCTCTTTGATAAAGAAAACCATAATCAGAACTGATATTAACGCCGGTATTGCTGCTAGCCAGAAAACCATTAGAAAGTTTTCGTTATGCAAATACATCAATCCTAAAGCGAAAAGAGCACCAGCAAAGGACCCGGCTGTTCCCACACTTATCCTTAAACCATAGCACGCCCCTCGAATAGATGGTGGCGCTAAGTCTCCCACTAAGGCGTCACGGGGGGAGGCTTGAATGCCGTTCCCTAAACGATCAAGAATACGGGCGGCTAATACAGCCTGCATATTACCAAAAGCGGCAATTAAAGGCCGGCTTAGGAACATAAAAGTGTACCCAAGAACAATAATAAACTTACGACGACGAAGATAATCGCTAAATACCCCTGACATCATTTTCATGAGAAAGGATAGCATCTCGACAATACCTTCAATCGTTCCAATAAGACCTAAGCCCGCCCCTAAAATTGTTTTCATATAAATGGCAGAGATACTACGTACCATCACGGATGATAAATTGACAAAAAAGACCGCAAGACCAATTCCCCAAATAGCTTTTGGAATAGAGGGAAGTTGAGACTCATTTTTATTGTTATCCATTGGCTCTGTCCCTGAGGTAGACGTTCTTAAGATAAGGCAGCTGAAGGCATGCAGGTAGATCTGTTAAAAAAAATAAAGCATTGAGATTTTTCAGAAAAAAATCTTTATTCACTGACAACCTGATATTGCTGAAAATTAGAACCTTTATGTACTAAGAACATGACATCACAGTTCTTAAAAGTCAAGTTTGTTAATTAGCATAGACAGATGTTATAGAGAACTTTACCCTTCCTCTTACACCTTTAAAGCTGCCCTGATCTTTGTAAAATCAATAACTTTAAGGATAACGCCAAGACTTAAATAAGCAAACAAGCCAATCATGACCCGTCCTAGGACGGAGACCAACTCTTGACCAATGGACAGCTGTTGCGGATCATAATCCTGTCCCAGAGCCCATAAAAGAGCAGCCATTACCAGTGTAACAAGGCTAATTTTCAAACATTTTATTATCATCTCTATGGGTATGATAAACCACTGCCTTTTCCTGAGAAAGTAATACAAGGCTGCCACATTAACCCAGGCTGCGAGAGAAGTTGATAATGCTAAGGCAACATGGCCTAATAGCCGCATTAAGGCTAGGTTTAAAAGAAAATTGAAAATAATACAACCGACAGCGATCTTGACGGGAGTTGCGGTATCTTGACGCGCAAAGAAGCTGGTAACAAAAACTTTATTTAAAACATAAGCTGGAATACCGATAGAAAAGGCAGCTAAGGCAGCTGCTGTCGCTTGACTATCGGCTTTAGGCATACCGTAAATAAGATTGATCAACGGATAGCTTAAGATAAAGAGGCCTGCTGCTGCCGGGATTGTTAGTTGCAGGGCCACCTCTGTTGCTAAAAGTTTATTGCGACTGGCCTGTTCATACTCGCCTGCCTTCAGTTGCCGCGACAATAGCGGTAATAGTGCTGTCCCAATCGCGATTCCTAAAATAGATAAAGGCAGCTGATTTAAGCGATCAGCGTAAAAAATATAGGACACTGACTTTTCGGGCAAAAACGAGGCTAGAACAGTATCTAGAAAAAGATTAATATTCATGGCGCCTGCCCCAATGGCACCGGGTAGCATGAGGCGTAATAACTCTTTAATGGCCGGCGTTAACTGGGGCTTACGGATTCTGATCCGAAAATCCATCGCCATACAAGCCCAATATAGCCAAGCCAGCTGGACCACACCAGCGATAGCCACCGCAATCGATAAGCCTGTGCCCACCGGCAATTCAAAGACAGGACAAATAACAAGAGCCGCTATCATGATAATATTGAGAAGGATGGGGACACCGGCGGCAGCGGCAAAACGGTCAAAAGAGTTGAGTATGCCTGATAAATGAGCTGCCAGGGAAATGAAAAGAATATAAGGGAAGGTAATTCGCGTAAAATGAATAGCAAGTTCTAACCGTTGCGGAGTGGTAGCAAATCCAGGAGCTAGAATATGGATAATTGTTGGAGTAAAGGTAACCACTAGGATAACAAATATCGTCAAGAAGGTTAACATTAATGAAAAGACTTGCTCGGCAAAGACTTTAGCCTCTGCTTGCCCTTCACTGACAACTTTGCGAGAAAACATAGGAACAAAGGCAGCATTAAAGGCGCCTTCGGCAAAGATTCGTCGAAAAAAATTCGGAAATTTAAAAGCAACAAAAAAGGCATCGGTAATCAAGCTTGCGCCTAAGATATGGGACAGCATAATTTCTCGAATTAAGCCGAAGATTCGGCTAAGGAAAGTAAAGCCGCTGATCGTCAGAATATGGCGTACAATTCGCATAAGTAACTTTAATCTCCGCGAAGGATACGAGCTTTATCCCGATTCCAATCACGTTCTTTAATGGTTTGGCGTTTATCGACTGTATTCTTACCTTTGGCGAGTCCTAAGGCGACTTTGGCGCGGCCTCTAGCATTAAAGTAAATAGACAATGCCACCAACGTCATACCTTTCCGCTGGATGGCACCGATCCATTTATTCATTTGTCGCTTATGAAGCAACAATTTACGCGGCCGTTTGGGTTCATGATTAAATTGATTAGCTTGTTCATAGACAGGGATGTTGGCATTAAATAAATAAATCTCCCCCTGCATTTCGCCAGCATAAGTCTCATTAATACTCGCCCGTCCGCTGCGCAAAGATTTCACTTCACTGCCCGTTAAGACAATTCCCGCCTCTACTTCTTCGGTAATAAAGTAATCAAAGCGGGCCCGACGATTCTGGGCAACAATTCTATGAGCATTCTCTTTAGTCATAACTTTGCTCTTTTGTTATCAATTCTTAACCTTAGCCATTAAGCCGCCAGCAAGCCTACGGTCTTTAAAGCGTGATCAACCACACTTTTAGCAGCATCCGTTACCGGCACTAATGGCAATCGAACTTCTGAATTACAAAGACCGAGTTGGGAAGCAGCGTACTTAATGGGGCTGGGACTGGTCTCAATGAACATAGCTTCATGAACGGCTAACAATTGGTCGCGCAACTTTGAAAATGTCCCTATGTCTTTATTGACCCAAGCATCCATCAGTTGCTGAACTAACCGCGGCACCACATTAGCACTCACTGAGATGACGCCATCGCCGCCATGGGCCATATAAGCTGTCGCAATCGGATCATCGCCTGAAAGAAAGCTAAATTCCTTGTTGATGCGTTGGCGCATTTTGATAACCCGTGTTAAGTCCTCGCAAGAATCCTTAATGGCAACGACCATCGGTAGCTCGGCCAAACGAACAACCGTATCCACGCTTAACCCTGTCACCGCCCGGCCCGGGTTATTATAAAGCACAATCGGCAATCCGATCTGATTTAAAACCTTGAAGTGTTGATAAACGCCTTCGGGGGTCGGTTTTACATAATAGGGCGTAACCACTAGGGCGGCATCGCATCCCAGCGCTTTCGCTTCCTCCATCATGGCTTTCACTTCATGGGTAGCGGGAGCCCCACAGCCCGCAATGACCGGGACGCGCCCTGCCGCCGCCTTTACCACTGTTTCTAAAACTAAGCGGCGTTCCGAGGCGGTTAACAACGCTGCTTCGCCTGTAGATCCACATGCCACAAAGCCTTGAGTCCCTTCTACCAGGTGCCACTCGACTATTTTTTTTAGAGAATTAATATCAACTTCCCCATTGTGAAATGGTGTTATTAGAGCGACAATAGAACCTGAAAACTTCATTTTATTTCCTTATTCATGGTGCACGGATGCGACAACTATCACTTAGCTTTCTAATCTTGTCCCTTACTTTATCACAAAATTATGCTAATGAAGCAGCAAAATGTGGTGCTCAGTTAAAAAAGGCAATCCGGCTAAGCCCTGAGGGTGTCACCATTAACCAAGGTCAGTGTCCTAAAAGCTACACCCTGTTAATGTGGCTCAAGGCTCAAAAGACTGCTAATTTTTCCCAGGCTCGTGCCTTTCTTGAAAAACACCCCAATTGGCCACGCTCGACAGCTATTCAGCGGCAAATCGAAAAGCAGCTCTATGAATCCATAACACCGGCGACGCAGATTATTTCTTGGTTTCGTCAACTCCCACCCATTAGCTTAAAAGGCTTAAAAGCTTTTGGCCAAGCTTTATTAGCGCAGAATCAACATGATGATCAAAAATTTCGCCAAGCCTTTATTGCCATTGAAATGGGACAAAAAGACTTAAAAGAGCTTATCAAGTCCTATCGCCCTCTATTACCGGAAGAGACCCTTCTGGTAAAAGTGCATGATCTGCTGGACAAAAATCAACTTCCCGCCGCTGAGGTGATCAGTCCAGTACTAAAACCGCAACTGCGTAAGGAAATTGAGACCCGTCTCCAGATCATTAAGGGAGCCCCGGTGCTGACGTCTGACAATCCGCGTATCGCTTTTGAACAAGCGCGTTTTTATCGCAAACATCGCCAAGATCAGAAAGCTGCTGAAAGTCTCCAGCATTTAGCCAATCACCCTAGCCCAGAAGCCGTGTGGGTCGAACGCAACCTCATTGCCCGACGGTTGTTAGAAGATAAAAAATATCAAGCCGCCTACGACACAATTAAAGACCATGGCCTAAAAAAGGGTGAAAACTTTGCCAATGCTGAATGGTTAGCCGGCTGGTTATGCTTAAGGTTTTTGAAGAATCCAGAGCAAGCTAAAGAACATTTTGAGCATCTAAATGAATCCGTTTCCACGCCGGTCAGCGTTGCTCGTGCTCAATATTGGTTGGGGCGTGCTGAAAAAGATCTCAGCAATCAAGCTCAGGCACAGATGTGGTGGCAAAAAGCCCAAAAACATATTGCCACCTATTATGGTCAATTGGCTCACAAAGAACTCAACGGCAAGATGCCGGCCCCAAAACTTAAACTCGCGAAATTTGATGCCAGCGTACGCCGCTCCCTTGAAGGGCGTGAGCTCTTCGCCTATATGCGTTTACTGCAAGAAATCAAGGAGACAGCCTTAGCAGAAGCTTTCGCCTTAAGCTTGGGGGAACAACTTAAAAGCCCGGAAGAGCAAGCTTTACTTGCGCAAATTGTTCACGAGACCGCAGGTAAGCATCAAGGTCTAAAAGTATACAAGAAAATCATGAAAACTGATTACCCTCTGATCCCTGCGGCCTATCCACGATTGAACTATGTTCCACAGCAGGTGATTGAGCCGGCTTTTGCCCACGCCATTATCCGCCAAGAAAGCCGATTCCAACATGATGCGGTCAGTTCAGCGGGTGCTAAGGGACTCATGCAATTGATGCCGGCCACAGCCGCGCTTACAGAAAAGCGTTATAAAATTAAGAGAAAAAATTTAACCGACCCCCATCATAATGTCCGCCTTGGTTCTTACCATTTAAAAGATCTCATGGACAAGTACCGCGGCTCGATTATCCTAGTCGCTGCTGCCTATAACGCTGGTTCAGCCGCCGTTGACCGCTGGATCGAAGACTTTGGTGACCCACGCTCAGGACAGGTCAATGTCATTGATTGGGTGGAATCCATTCCTTATGCGGAAACACGCAACTATGTACAGCGCGTCCTTGAAAACTATCATTGTTACCGCTGCCATTAAGACTATTTAGCGACTAATTAAAAAGTCCAACACTGTGCGGGCTTTTTTTATACTCGAAAGGATGGTTTAATCAATTTGTGCAATGATCTGTTTAAACTTCCGCTCGATGGCCTGAGACTTATCCCAGTACCGCTGCCAGAGTGAACGCGTTTCTCCAGCCGGAACGACGCCAACTAATTCAGCAGCAGTATGCCGTAACACCCGATAACAATCACGCAAGCCTTTATCAGTTTGCTCCAAATAAGCGATAGCAATCGCATGTCCATTCTTAGAATGCAGTTCTTCAGGGGTAGGATACTTGATGTCAAATCCTGCTGCTTTGAATAGACTTAACTTGTCTTGTGAGTCCGCTAATATATAGGACAGTTTTTTAACAAACCATTTATAATTTCCTGTGCCTTCGATGCTTAAATTCACCTCGACATCTGTCAAAGTATCTTCCAGGTCAATGTGATACGCTTGATCTTTCAGATTATCTAAATGCTTAAAATCTAATTCTCCATCCATTGGTGGGACGCCCGCAGCTAAAAGGGCTTCAGCAATTTGCTGTGGAGTGAGATCAAATTTGCCTGTTATTAGATCAACTTGCAGCAAATTCTGTCTATAAAATTTTTCCCTCTTTCGAGCGTCAGACTCTATGAAAAGAGGCCGCATAAATATTTCTAAAACCTGATCAAGATTATGGACCCTGTAAATAGAAGCAGGAAGAGCAAACATTTCTTCATGAATCAAATAAAACAGCCCGACCATAGCCTGTTTTACAGTTTTTACGCCCTGACGGGGAAGAGTGAAAGTAAAATAAAGATTGAGAAGATCTTGCAGAGTATCTTCAAATAAATTTGATTGGGCCGTCATAAAATTAGCTACAGGAGGAATCAGATCACTGGGTGTCTTTTTAACTGAGGCTAACTCAAAAAGAATTTTGCGTGTAGCTTGATAGTTTCGGTCCTGGACCATATTAAAATGGCTATAAGCATGTTGATAATCATGAGAAGTAAATGCGAGAGGTAAATGTTCGATACCATGCACAAATTCAGTAGCATAGGGAATGGCAACCGGATAAACACGCTGAATATATCCTTCAACTAAGGTGGCAAGACCAAGCTTGCTTTTACCAAAAACGGGATAATAGACTAAAGGCCGAGCAGATTGCTCAAACTTGGTTCTCAATAATTCGTGTAATTGTTTCAAGTTGGCTGGCGTAATAGGTGTTAAACCACCCTCTATGGAAGGGTAAAAACTATCCCACCTAGCGAGCAGTCGCTCCCTTCTTTCAATTTCCTGTTTTAAAATAAAATACACTTCGGCTTGATACTGTGGCAGTGCTTGAGGATCGGTAGATAACCCAGCCGTAATAAGCGCTGGCACTTGGAAGGTATAGCTGAATAATCCTAAAGGATTTAAATTATCCTGTATCAAATCTTGATCTATTTCATTAACAAGTGATTTAAAGGCTGGATAAGTAACAGAAATTTTAGAAATTTCATCTCTTATGGTGCCAGCTACCCTGCGCTTCTCTGAGTCTTTAAACAGAAAGGAAGGATCCAACGCAGCGCGCCCGAAATTACGAGCAACTTCCAGAGGTATAAGACTGCATTCCCTGCGCCCATTAAATAAGCTTGGAAAACGGGACGATAGCGCATCCTTTAAGGTCGAGGGCTCGATAATCAAGCTTACTTCATACGTCCCCGGCTTGCCAAACAAAGCAAGTTGCTGCTGCTCTTGTGACCCGGGCTGTGCTGCTGTTAACAAGGTAATACTGCCTAACGCTGCACTTAGAATATTTCTAAAATATTTACGAAAACAATTATATTGGCTCATCGTCTTTATCCAAATCTTCCTCTAATAACAATTAGATAAGATTTAAATCTCAAATTTTCAAGAATAACTATCCTATAAATAAAGTCTCAATTATTAGACAAATCTGTATGAAGAATTCCCGTAAAGCAGAGACTTTATATGACTCTACATTAAATAGTCTTTTTAAGGCTTAGTTAATTGACGCCGCGTCTTTTTTAGAAATTTTACGCAACCTTAAACAATTCTTTACCTATTTTATGAATGATATTACACAGATGTATTTATTTTGATCGGAGATATCCATGAATTGGCTCTCATTTATCAAACGCTTATCTTTGGTAATTTGTTTATTTGGCACAGCACCTCAGCATACTCACGCTGTTGAAGCTTTAATCGCAGGCGCCATCGGGCCCGTTGTCATCCCTATTGCCCGCGACGTTCTTAGGGAAGCACGCAGTTCAGCTGGCTCAGCCCTGCGCTTTCTGGCAGCTAAGAAGACACGATGTAAGCTATGCAACTCAGGATCCGTCTGTCGCAGCAAAATGCGCGCTTCCGTCTGCAAAAGCATGTGCACCAGAATTATTCAAGTTGGTGGACAAGAAATTCGCATTCGCTTTGGTGAAGGGGATGAATGGAATCTAGCAGAATGTGTAAGGAAGGCTGTTCAGGCCGGCAATCAGGACAGCTATGGCAACAGAATTATGCAAGACGGAAAAACGCCTGTTACTCCGATGGTCGATCAAAATGGTAATCCTTTAAATGATGGCCGTACCGTTAAAATGAAGCAAGGCAGGAAGGGGCAATGGATAGAAGACAAATCGATTGCCGTTTATTCGCAAGCAGATCTCAATTATCTGCTACGCTTATTAGCTATCCGCACGGCAGCCGAAGAAATCGTTAACACCAATGCTTCACGGCTAACGTCGACAGCAATTAGATCTCTCCGCGCTAACCAAGTTACCAAGCAAGAGTTGATTGCTGAGGCGCAAGAAACAATCAAGAATGTTAATGACGCTATTGAAAGACAAAGGTTTACCCGCTTTGGCAATCAGTAGATAAAGCTCTTACTACCCCAATCGAGCTTTTCTTTATTGGAGATACGCTTGACATCTTCTAAACTTTAGACGGTTAACCCTGTCTAAAGTTTTTATTTTATTGAAAACAGTTAAGAAGTATTATTACTCGAATCCAAGGCATTATTTTTAGGCTTAAGCATTAATTCCTTTGGCAATTTGGCCATAAAGTTCTTATATTTGTGCTAACAATTAACTGAAAAGAAAATCAAAATTTATGACGAATCGTTTTAAACTTGATGGAGTCGCTGATGGGTCCTTAGTAGCTGTTGCTATGTCAGGCGGAGTGGATTCCTCTGTCACCGCAGCGCTTATGGTCGAGGCTGGCTATCAAGTCATCGGCATTACCTTGCAGCTTTATGATCATGGTCAGATGATTGATAAAAAAGGTGCCTGTTGTGCAGGGCAGGATATATATGATGCCCGCACCGTTGCGGACAAGCTAGGTTTTCCCCACTATGTTCTCGATTATGAAAGCGTATTTAAGCAAAGTGTGATGGATGACTTTGCTGACAGTTATCTTAATGGAGAAACACCGATCCCATGTGTGCGCTGCAATCAAAAGGTTAAATTTAAGGATTTACTGACCACGGCCCAAGACTTGGGGGCCCAAGCCCTCATTACCGGCCACTATGTTCAGCGTCTGCCCGGGGCCCAGCGGAGCGAGCTTCATCGCGCTGTTGATCCTACCCGCGACCAGAGCTATTTTCTTTTTACCACCACCCAGGATCAATTAGATTATCTGCGCTTTCCCTTAGGCGGATTGCCGAAAACAGAGACACGGCAGCATGCCCATCGCTTTGGTTTAAAAGTTGCCGACAAACCCGATAGCCAAGACATTTGCTTTGTTCCGAACGGCAATTATGCCGCTGTGGTCGAGCGGTTGCGCCCCGGTGCCCTGGATGCGGGGGAAATTGTGCATATGGACGGACGTGTTCTCGGCCACCATCAAGGCATCATTAATTACACTGTCGGCCAACGCAAAGGGCTGGGCATTTCTGCGGCAGAACCTTTATATGTCATCCAGATTGAGCCGACCCTTAAGCAAGTTATTATCGGCCCCAAAGAAGCCCTTGCCAAGCATCAAATCTTAGTACGTGAAGTAAATTGGTTAGAAGCTGCAGAACGGTTCCAAACCCCCCAGAGTTTAATAGTGAAGATTCGTTCCACTCATCCAGGCATTGCGGCAACTGTTCAAAACTTGAGTAACAATGAAGCTCTTGTAGAATTTGCTGTACCAGAGTATGGTGTATCGGCAGGACAAGCTTGCGTCTTTTATGAAGGGACAAGAGTATTGGGGGGTGGATGGATTTCACGCAGCAATCAAAAAGGATAGCAGTCGTTATTGTTGCAGGTGGCACAGGAACGCGCTTTGGCAGCCAAGTTCCCAAGCAATATTTACCCCTTGCCTCAAAACCCTTAATCCGTCGCAGCATTGAAACTTTCTTAACTGTGGATATTAAAACGGTATTAACCGTTATTCATCCCAACCATGCTGAACTGTATCAAACTGCTATAGCGGGATTAACCCTGCCCCCGCCTGTGTTTGGAGGGGCCACTCGGGCGGCCTCAACGCTCGCGGGTCTTAATGCTCTACAAATTTATAGCCCTGATTATGTTCTTATCCATGATGCGGCACGGCCATTTGTTGACAAGGCCCTCATCCAACGGGTCATCGATGGCTTAGAACTGGCGCCTGGCTGTATACCGGCGGTTCAAGTAATCGATACCATTAAACAAGTCAGCAACCAGGTTATCCAGCAAACGTTGCCCCGGCATGAATTATGGCGTGCCCAAACCCCGCAAGGGTTCCATTATGCCAAGATTGTAGAGTGTTTCGCTAAGACAACAGATTTCTCTTTTACGGATGAGGCAGCATTACTAGAATCGTTTAAGCTTCCTGTCCGTATTGTGGAAGGCTCAGAAGACAATATAAAAATTACATTTCAAGGCGATTTGAGAGGAAACTGATATGGATATTCGAGTAGGGAACGGATTTGATGTGCATGCCATAACAGCAGGGGATGGCGTGATGATTTGTGGTCTAAAAATTCCTTGCGGTTTCTCCCTGCAGGGTCATTCTGATGCGGATGTGGGGCTTCATGCTATTACGGATGCTATATTAGGGGCCCTGTGTAGGGAGGACATTGGTCACCATTTCCCACCTAGTGATCCTCGGTGGAAAGGCGCTGATTCTGCGCAGTTTTTGCGTCATGCAGCCGAGCTGGCACGCCTGGAGGGTTTTAATATCTCGCATGTGGATGTGACAGTAATCGGGGAAGCCCCTAAAATCTCGCCGCATCGCTCGCTGATGCGTACGCGTATTGATGAAATTCTCGCCATCGGGCAAGATAGGGTCAGCGTCAAAGCCACAACTACTGAAAAGTTAGGATTTACTGGGCGGGGAGAAGGATTAGCAGCTTTAGCTACTGCCACCTTAATTAAACAGAATTAATACTTAGAGAAAAACAAGAAAGATTAATTGTTTCTTCACCATTAGTGGTATACTTTAGGCTAAATTGGCTAATAAATAAAAATACTGAGGTAATTCATGCTAACTATTGGCGACCAGGCTCCAGACTTCACTCTGCCCAGTGATCAGGAGGGGATGCTAACTTTGTCGCATCTGCGTGGTCAGAAAGCCGTGCTTTATTTTTACCCCAAAGATAATACGAGTGGTTGCACGCGTCAAGCCTGTGATCTGCGTGATAACCTTAATGCGATCACAGCCAAAGGGGCGCAAGTGATTGGCATTTCTAAAGACTCTGTCAAATCCCACCAAAAGTTTAGAGAGAACTATCAACTCACCTTCCCACTTTTGAGCGACGAGAGCGGTGAAGTATGTGAAAAGTATGGAACGTGGATAGAAAAATCAATGTATGGCCGCAAATATATGGGAATTGATCGTGCCACATTTATTATTGATGAAAAAGGGATAATTAGCCATATTTGGCGTAAAGTAAAAATCCCTAGCCATATTGGAGAGATTTTAGGGAAACTTTAATGACACTTACTCCAAAACATATTGCTTGGTTGATCTTTAGCCTGAATATAATCTTGATTTCTTCAATTGACATTTATATTCCTGCTGCCCCTTACTTAGCTAAGCTTTTTGGCGTTGAAGACTCGATCATGAAGCTGACCTTTTTGGTTAATCCTTTTCTTTCATCGATTATGGGTATCCCTTTTGGCCGCTATTCAGATAGGATCGGCCGCCGTCCCTTTGTCATGGTTGGCATCGGCATGTATATTATCGGGGCTTTATTGTGTACAATTGCCCCCGGCATTGAGGTCTTCTTTGCGGGTCGGTGCTTGCAAGCCATGGGTACAGGCGGTCTATCAGTTCTCAGTGGTGCCCTTCTAGCTGATATTTTTGCTGGCGCAACCTTAGCTCGCTATATGGGAATTTTAGCAAGTCTATATCCGATTGTCTTTGCCTTAGCTCCTATCCTGGGGGCAGAGATTTTAACTTATCTTGGTTGGCGCTATATATTTGCCACCAACTTGATTGCTATGATCCTTATGGCAATGATTATATGGCCCTCCCTGCCAGAAACAAACGACAAAGCAAAAGTTGCAGCAGCGCCTACCCAAGGGGTCGCGGGAATGCGCATGTTGCTGATGAGTGGAACCGCCCTTATCTTAGTGATGATTCATGCTTTACCAATCTGCTTTAACGGTATCTTTACGGTTAATAGCCCTTTTATATATATTGATACTTTTCTTTTTACTCCGACTCAATACGCTTATATTCAAGCTGTTCCTGTATCACTGCAATTTATTGGTGCCCTTACTTATAAGTCGATTGTGGAACGCCTAGGATTAGCGACATGTTTAAAGGTTGGCTTGATGACAACTTTAGCCTTTATTATTGCCGCAGGTTTGATGATGATCGGTGTTATTAAGGAAGATCCCTATCTTATTATTGGCATCATTTCCACTTTTTCTTTCGGCTCAACCTTTATGATTTCATCGGCAGCCACGCTGATTCTCGATATGAACCCCGGTAATAAAGGGTTGACCATGTCCTATATTGCTTTGATGCGAAATCTAGCGCTTTCTTTGATTGTGGGTCTTCTTTCCAGTACTCATTATGACTCTATCTCGCCTGTGATTGGCTTCATGGTACTCTCAGCAGTAGCGGCCTCTGTTCTAGTTCGCCTTCAATTGAGGATGATGAAGAGATGATTAAACGCTCGGCGCTAATTAGGACCATTCTTAATCTGTGGCCTCCTTATTTGGGGGCGGGCATCCGCGTCAAGAGTGCAGGGGGAGACCCTTATACAGTTATAGTGGAAATGAAGCTACGCTGGTGGAATCGCAATTATGTTAAGACCCACTTCGGCGGATCTTTATATGCAATGACGGATCCCTTCTTCATGATGATCTTGATGGAAAATCTTGGAAATGATTACATTATTTGGGATAAAGCAGCTCGCATCCAATTTAAGAAACCTGGAAAGGGGACGGTGAAGGCCTGTTTCCATATACCGCCAGCAGAGATCGAACGGATACGGCAGCTGGCTGAGACCAATTATAAAGTCGAACCAGAATTTAGAACCAATATTGTTGATGAAGAAGGCAATATCATTGCTCAAGTTCACAAATTACTTTATGTCAGAAAAAAAGATCAGCCTAAATAAGCCCTGATTAACATCCTAAATTATTATAGATTTCAAATTTCGGTTAAGACTTGTCTCAGGCGGTGAATCCCCCAATCAATTTCTTCCTTAGTAATAACTAAAGGCGGCGCTAAACGGACAACAGTCTCGTGGGTCTCTTTAGAAAGCACACCTAATTTTGCTAATCTTTCACACACGTGACGGGCAGAAATAAAATTAGGATCTATATCTAGCCCAATCCACAAGCCAAGGCCGCGAATTTCACGAACCGCTTTTGAACCAATGGAATGAAGCTGCTTTTTAAGATAAGCTCCCATTTCTTGACTGCGTTCGCACATGTGATCTTCTTCTAATAGCTCAAGAGCCTTAATAGCAATCGCTGCTCCTAAAGGATTGCCACCAAAAGTCGAGCCATGACTGCCAGGGGTAAATACATCCATTAAATGGCGCTTGCCCGCCAGGCCAGACACCGGGAAGACCCCGCCACCCAGCGCTTTGCCAAGGATAACAGCATCAGGGCTAACATTTTCATGCTCACACGCAAGGATTTTCCCTGTCCGCCCTAAACCACTCTGGACCTCATCGACCACCAACATAACATTATTCTTCTGGCAAACCTCTGCGACCTGTTTCAACCATCCCGGCGGCGGGACAATAATGCCAGCTTCACCTTGAATGGGTTCCGTTATTACGGCACAAGTGTTCGGCGTGATTGCCTGCTCAATTGCCTTCACATCCCCAAAGGGAACAGCTTTAAACCCTTGTAAAAATGGACCAAATCCTTCTTGATAACTTGTTTCTGAAGAAAAACTTATAATACCAATCGTACGGCCATGGAAGTTATGGGAAGTGACAATAATTTCGGCCTTGTTAGCCGGAATTCCTTTAACTTGATAGCCCCAACGCCGGACCGCTTTTAGAGCTGTTTCGACCGCCTCCGCGCCTGTATTCATCGGCAGCATTCGATCCATCCCCGTCATCTTGCAGACCTTTTCTAAAAAGCGCGGCATGACATCATTATGATAAGCGCGGGAACACATTGCCAGTTTATTGACTTGTTCAATCAAAGCAGAAACAATACGCGGATTAGAATGGCCATGGCTTACCGCAGAATAGGCTGACATCATATCTAAGTATTTCTTGCCTTCGACATCCCACAGCCAGACGCCCTCACCTTTGCATAAGACCACAGGCAGAGGATGATAGTTGTGCGCCCCCCAGCGGTCTTCAAGATCCATGCACGCCTGAGCGCTCGCTGATCTTGGCATGGCTGCTGTGGTTGATATATGGCTGTCCATTATCGTCTCCCCATTATCGAATAAACAAGTTTCCAGATTAGCTTAAGTGTCTTATGCCCGGTATCAAGCTGGGGGTTAAATTCGACTAATTCAAATCCCAGCACCTTTTCATGAGCGAGTATATTAGTCAGTGCCATCAATACCTCATCCTCCCAGAGCCCATCGGGTTCAGCTGCCCCTGTTCCAGGTGCAATTGTGGGATCAAAGACATCTATATCAAAGCTAATTCCAAAGGATTGATTGTTGCGCGTAACCTGAGCAATGGCTTCATTAAAGCAAGCATCAAATCCTTTATGGTGGACTTCTTCGCCATAGAAAATGCGTACACCCAACCGATTTAAAAGCTCTTGCTCCCCCGTCTCAAAGCTACGCGCCCCAATAATAACTAAGTTTTCAGGTTTTAGCTTAGCCTGAGTGCCGCCAATTGAGATCAATGGCTTTTCCCCCTGTCCCATTAAAACAGCCAGGGGCATGCCGTGCCGTGCTTGAGAAGGACTCGTATCAGGCGTATGAGAATCAAGATGAGCATCAATCCAAATGAGTCCAAAATCTCGCTGATGGAAGTGATGAATCGCCGACCAGGTCCCAACAGCAATAGAATGGTCTCCGCCTAAGACGAACGGGAAATAGCCCTGTTCTAAACAGTTGAGAGTATAATTGTAAACCTGTGCTATAGTATCCGTGAGGTTAGCAAGCCGGAGCTCCCCTTCTTTATCAGACAAAGGTAAACGAGGATTAGCTATGCCCTCCGGATGGGCGAGGATGTGATACGACTTATCAAAGAAAATATTTTCAAATTTTTGCTTATGAAGATTTAATGGATCTAAACTCTGACAGAGTTCCTGAGCCCCAGTGCCGGTGCCCATATTTGATGCGCCCCAGCCGCTTGATGCACTGATCAATGCCCATTTCTTAGACACCCATTTCGTCTCCTTAAAAAGAAGTCTCTAAAATTAAGGTTAGATCAGTTTTTACTGAAAATCTATTATTTATCAAAAATTGACTATTTATTACTAACTGCTTTGTTAAGATTAATTAATATTGAATTAACAGCGTGGGTTACAATTCAGACTAGGGTTAAAGAAAACAAGGCACCTTTACGGATAAAAGCAGCCTTTTTAGAATAGATTATTTACTCGCCAGCACTTTCTTCATTAAAAGATTGATCATTTTTAAAACGGGCATCCCTAAAAATGATCATTTTCAGGTAATCCTTGAAAAGAAGAATATGATCAGGAAGACATATAAGATTTAATGCTTCAGTTAATTTTTCGTGGGTAGGCAACTCTTTTATACTCATAAAAAGCATAACAGTAAATTCCACATAGGTCTCATATTGATTTTTAGATAGCAGATTCTTCTCCCTTATATAAAGTACAAACTCCTCAGCATGCTTAGCTAGCTCAAGAAAAGGTTCCCTGCGCGCAAAAGTCTTGAAGGCATTAGCGATAACAAGTGTTATTTGCTGTGATTCTAAATAGCGACTATTTTCTACAAAGGAATTAAAAAAATTTTTAAAGTTGGCTCTTTGATCAGCAAATTGCTCTAGCTTTACATTTAATCCATTTACTATCTCCAGCTTCTTCTGCTCGATCAAGCCTCCATAAGTTACTACTTCATGATCAGGGTTTATAACTTTAGTAATAAATTGCTTAACATCATGTTCATAGGGAGTATCACCCAAGTATGGACGCTCTGTTGGCATTAGTAGGGGATGATACATGTAGGTCACTTGGCTCGGTGACAGATTGTTATAGATAATTTTCTCCATTACCTGGACAGGGTTTATTTCTTGTCCTGCCAGTTTATGAAGGATTATAATAAATGGATCATATTTGGGCGGCTCTGCTAGAAACCCCACCATACTACCCTTTGGATAAGAATTTACAATTAAACACATTGCCTCTTTCAGCGTTTCACTGGCAGCTATTTGCTCTTGTAATAGAGGATCATTTCTTCTCTCCCAAGGAGAAAAAATATCCATTGGTTCGCTGCCACAGACATAACTGATAGTTGTAAAAAGGAATAAGTATTTATAAAGTTTCATTATAATTCTCTAAAAAGTTCTAAAAAATACTCAAACTTTATTATATATGGGGCAGAATCTCAATAGGACAAATTGAAAAGGACGATCGCCGAGACTCTTCCTTTCTGGATAAGCACGATTAACGACTAATCACATTCGACAAGGATAATATCATATAAAGAATGCTCAATTGGCTTTGAAGGGTAGCGCGGTGAAGAAACAAGCTCTCCTGCATAAAGTTCTACCGGTTCTTCTGAGTCTTGATCCAACCAAATACGGACGGGTAAGTGGTAGACTGCTCCTTCAAAAGAATCCAGATGGGTATAACATTTACCAGTAATGATTCGCATATCATGAACCATAACTGTGGTCCCCGCTTCTATCTGTAGAGGAGTCTTTTTGGCCGAAACCTTGTTTAAGATTTCAAGATTTACGGGCGCAGCTAAACTAGCAGAAAAATAACTTAAACTGCAGAAGAGGGCACCAATCGCAATCACCCTTTGCTTGTCTCTCCCTTTTTCTCGCTTAACCATGCATTCTATTTCTCTGTAGCTGTGTCCTCTTTTCCATTATTAGTGAATAGATACTTGCCAATCAAGCCTTCTAAACTGATAGCAGACTGAGTGTAAGTAATCTGTTGCCCGGGTTTAAGCGTTTCTTCGCTCGCACCTGGCACCAGAGCAATATATTTCCCCCCCATCAGACTCTCGCTGGCAATCTGCGCGGAAGTATCTTGAGGTAAGATAATGGAAGCATCAACAGTAATATTGACGCGCGCTAGAAAGGTTTTAGTATCGATCTCAATATGTTTAACATCACCGATCTTGACGCCACTCAACTTGACATCATTCCCTTCCACTAGACCATCAATGCGATCAAAGTTGGCATACAAATCATATCCATGGATAACTTTTGTACCACTACTGCTATACGCATAATAAAAAAACCCAGCTGCTACCGCTAAAACGATAGCACCGGTTATGGCTTCTACAACGTTAGAACGCATTAATTATTATTTCCTTATTCTAAATGGCTTCTGAGCATCCAAGCAAATTTACCTAAGCTTTGAAGACGCTCAATCATAACATCGGCTGTCGCATCATCATTCACTGACATGGCAACAACTTTGACTTCGTCTGAGCGACGGATAAGCAGTTCTATATCTAATATAATTCGCCTGATCATGTCCATAGCTTCGAGCGTTCCTTGCTCCTCTTTTATAGAACTAACTGCTATAAACTCTCCATAACTACCAGGACAATGGAATCCTAAGGCGCGAATTCTTTCAGCTTGGATATCCGCTGCTTGATCTAAGTCCTCATAAATTTCTTGGAATAAATCGTGAAGAGGCTTAAAATTGGCACCGACAACATTCCAATGAAAGTTTCGTGCTTTTAAGGCCAGAATTACTGTATCGGCCAAAACTCCCACCATCGTATCTACAATTAACTTGCGATCTTTTTTATCGAGTCCAATATCTAAAATCATCACTAATTTACTCCTATTTTCTTTACTATAAGCCCCAACCTCTCAACAAACCGTTAATGATAAAATTTTAACTGTTTACGATATATTAAATTATGCATACATAATCTGGATACATAACATGAAAAAAGGTTAGTTTTTTAGATGGATAAATCAATAACCATGACAAATAGAGCGATACTTTACGGCCTTCTATTAGGGGGGATTCCTCTTATCGAAGCTGGCTGCAATCCGTTCATGGTATTTCGACCAGACTCAGAAGCCTTAGTTAAAAAGGGATGGGCCAAGCAGCCCCATGATCAAAAAGAACCGGAACCTTTATATTGTTATCATAGCCTGGGACACAATGTTTGCCATTCTGCGCCTTTAGATAGCCAGAGCCGTTTAGAAAATTATTATGGCCCCCGTCCCTACTAGGTTGCATGCAATCGTCGACTATTAGCTTTCAACCATTGCCGGTACTCTTTATATCTAGGACAATAATCAGCGACAACGGACCAGAACTCAGGCGAATGATTCATATGGCGCAGATGGGCCAGTTCATGGACCACAACATAGTCCAATACTTCTTGAGGCGCCATAATTAGCCGCCAACATAAAGAGATATGCCCAGCGCTTGAACAACTGCCCCAGCGGGAGCGCGTATCACGGATAGCAACTTTGGTAGGGAACAGCCCCATTAACTGTGAATAATGTTCAATAATACTGGGTAACCGTTTCTTAAGCTCTTTACGACACAGATACTCTATTCGTTGAGAAACGGATGCACCAACTGGATCTAAGAGGATAATTTGTGCCGGGGCGTCAATTTGATAAAGATCGCGCTTTCCTAACGGCTGCTGGGCAATTTGATAGGGGAGGCCTTGAAATAAAATTTCACGACTTGAGTCGCCTTTTATGGCTTGGGCGGCAGCCACTTGCTTGGTAATCCACGCCTCTGTCTCGACCAAGAATCGGTGAACTTTGGCTTCCGATGTGCGCGGTGGGATGGTAAGCACAAATAAGAAGGGCAGCTGAAAAGACAACCGCAGCCGCTTGGAGCGGGGATGGGTTTTTACCTTAATTTCTCCGGCCACAGGATGAGAGATAACCCCAGGCAACTGTTTATGCGCCCACATGCCTTACCTCGTAATCTTGCGCTTGTCCGCGCAGCCACGTCAATTGCCGTTTAGCATATTGACGTGTGGCAATTTTGGCCAATTCTATTGCTTGCTCAAGGGTTGTCTGGCCGTTCAAATAATCGGATAACTCTTTTACTCCCACTGCTCTTAAGAGGGGGGAGTCAGGGCGAAGGGGACGCGCCTTTAAGGCTTGCACTTCTTCCAAGGCTCCTTGAGACATCATCAGATCAAAGCGGGCATTAATACGGTTATGCAACCAAGATCTTGCTGGCACCAAAGCGATTTTTTGAAACTCATAGGGAAGAGCTTGAGACTTCTCCTGCTGCCATTCTATTATTGATCGCCCTGTTGCCATCTTGACCTCCCAGGCCCGGCTTAACCGTTGGCGGTCATTTTCTTTAAGCTTGCCGCGAACCATGGGATCAAACGCAAACACTATCTCATGAAAACTGGGCGCTTGGGCTAACCGACGCGCCTCCTCACGAATGGAGGACGGAATCTCGGGGATAGGGGAGATTCCCGAGGTTAAAGATCTCAAGTATAAACCTGTGCCACCCACAAGAATGGGCACTCGCCCGCGCTCGAGAAGTTGATCAATATAATGGACAGCTTGACTTACCCACCAGCCAGCAGAGCTAAGGTCATGATCTCCCAGAATTTCATACAGGTGATGAGGGATCTCCTTTTTTTCTTGAACCGTAGGACAAGCGGTCAACACGGGTAAGTGGCGATATAGCTGCATACTGTCAGCATTAATAATTTCACCGTTTAATTGGTGCGCTAATTCTAAGGCTAAAGCGGTTTTCCCACTGGCGGTTGGGCCTGTCAAAATGAGCACGCGCATTAAAGACTCCCATCAATTGCATAACTTTGAGGGATATCTTTGGTCAAGATGCCACTCCTCTTCATAAATTGGGCCAATCTATTATATTTTTCAATAGAAAGCAAGCCTACATCTTTGACCAGCAGCGGCGCTATCTGCATAAAGATGGTCTTATTAGCATAACTAGCCTTTTCCGACACCCCTTGACTATAGTATTTCCATGATTGCTCGGGACTATAATGCATCAGATCCACCGCTCTTTGCAGCGCAGTAACAAAAGCCTTAACATTTTCTGGACGGTGGCGATGTGCAATAATAATAATCGGATCATACCCGTCAATCCCCCTCTCTTCATAATAAAAGATGTGGACCTGGGAACAATGGCTATAAATATTATTTAACTCATAAGGGCAACACTCTCCCAACACCGCATCAACGTCCCCGGAGAGAAAGGCCGGAACCAGACTACTCGTCAGCGGCACCAGCGTAATATCAGTAATCTTTAAATTAACGTTTGCCAATATCGTTGCTAACTTTAAGGGAGCAATTTCGCCTAAGCTTGCTCGATAACCGAGGCGTTTACCTTTAAGCTCTGCCACTGAGTTAATTTTTGGTTGAACAATCAAGCATTGCAAGGGGCGATCAATCAGGGTTGCCACCCTTACCAGCGGCAGAGAATGATTACAGCATCGAATTAAATGCGATGAAAGCTTAGAGATGGTGAAATCAGCGGTACCAGCGACCACCTGCCGATTCCCTTCTTCTTCCCCCCTACCAGCAACCAACGATACCTGTAGGCCTTGCTCGGCAAATAATCCGGCTTGCTGAGCCACAATTAGAACTGCGTAAGTGGAAGTTAGCCTCCCCTCGAGATAAACTGTGACGGGCGTTGCCCAACAGGCTGTAACAACAAACCATAAAATAGCCAAGATTTTCATAAGTTCTCTGTTTTCCAGTAAAGCAGTTTATATTCAATAGCTGAAAGCAGCATATTTAGCATGAGCGCTAGCAAGATAAATATTAGAATACCAGCGAACATCATGTCGAGCTGGATTCGTTCATGCCCAAGCATAATTAAGTAGCCAAGTCCTTCAGTAGCGCCCATCCAATCAACCGTTAATATCATAAGTAGCGCGTATCCCAGCGCCAGTCGCATCCCATTTAAAAGGCAAGGTAAAGCTGACGGCAATAATATATGACGCCAACGCATTCTGGGGAGCGCATGAAATGTGTGAGCCAAGTCTCGATAAGGAGTCGGAGATGAACTTAAGCCTTGCAGTAGGCTAGCAGCCATCAAAAAATAAGAAGACACAGCCACAAGCGTCATCTTACTCGCCATTCCTTTACCTAGCCACATTCCCAGCAACGGAAGCAATACAAGCATTGGCAGCGCTTGCATGGTGCGGAAAAATGACATCAGTAATCGCTGCAATCGGGGATAATAATGACTTCTGAAGCCTGTTACTAAGCTTGCTATAAGGCCGAGGCCTAAGCCACCACTTATCTCAGCTAATGTTAAAAGTCCATGGTGCCCTAATAGCCACCAATTTTCGGCCATATAATGCATCACGCTGAGGGGGGATGGAAGAAAATAGCTATCAACTTGCATGCTAAAACTGAACAGACCCCATGCCGCCATTAAGCTTAGGAACAGAATAAAAAAGATCATGGTAATTCCTTGTGAAGTTGTTCAATAAGATCGGCAGCATATTGGTTGACAAGGGGCTGGTTTAAGAATCGCGGTGTCTTGCCATACAGGGTATACTCCAAACACCGAAGCTGGGCTGGCTTACCGGACATTAAGTAAACCCGATGACTGAGGCGGATTATTTCTTGAGGATCATGGGAGACAATTAAAACTGTTCTGCCACGTAAAGCCTCCACTATTAAAGGGTACAATTGTTCGCGTGTTAAAGCATCAAGGGCGCTGAAAGGCTCGTCGAGCAAAACTAAGTCAGCTTCTTGATACAAAGTCCGCGCTAAAGCCACCCGTTGGCGCATTCCTGCCGATAAAGTTTGCGGCAGCATTTTCTCATGCTCCTCTAATCCCATCATATATAGTAACGTTTGAGCGTGATTATAATCAGGCTTTTTTCGCTGCAATACATCACTCAGAATGATGTTCTCAATCACTGTTTTCCAGGGCAGCAATTGATCATGTTGGGTCATTAATACTGTCCTTAAGGGCATCCGCAAACGCTCAAGTCCGCTTAAGCAACGAATTAAAGTTGTTTTTCCCACCCCACTGCGCCCCACCAGTCCGGTCCAACCGTTTAGCATAAGATCCAGAGTAATATCCCCAAAGATAAGATTTGATCCATAGCGAAATTGAGGAATTTTAAGGTGTAAGAGGTCTGAAAGAGGAGAATTCTGGTTAGGATTATTCACGCTTTTATGCCTTCATTTTAGCTGATTATACTTGTAAAAGCTTTGACTTATGGTCCCTTTTAAAAGCAACCTGCAAGAATAGTGGTCTAAAATTAAGAAAACTATAATTAATCTTCACCTTTTAAAACTATTCTTATTTCGATTATTTCTAAAGCATCTAATCATTAGAGTTTTTGTAATTATCACAGAAAATACAACAGACCCTAGGTCCATGACAAGTTTGATTTCTTTGTTTATTCACAAGTAAAAGTATTTCCTGCACGGCTGCCCGCAAAAATAGACGATCACAATATTTTTATATTTGCAGAATATAGAAAGTTATCATTTTTATATAACTCTATCTTTGCTTTTAAAACGGTCAGTCGTAAAAAATAGACTCTGTTTAACCTCGCCCCAGGAACACAATAATTCTATTCTGTTTTATAGTTCTCAATAATTATAAAAGATTGGTGTAATAATAATGGTTGCTTTACGTATTACAAAAATGACAAAGATTTCAGTGTTCTCCCTCCTAATACATACCAGTTTAGCGACCTCCACTTTTGCTTATTCAGAAGCCTATTTAGCCGGCTATGTGGATGCTATTATTGCTGAAGTACTACCTGAAGAGGAAATTAGGTATCATATTAATGGTAATCATTTGACTTTAGTTATCATGAACAGCGAATTGGACCCGAGTGCCCAAGACCAATTAGTGAGTCGCCTCAGTCAATCGGAGCGCTTCGCCAGCATAAAAGTTCATAGCAATAACCCTAATGTATTAACAGATTCTTCACCGCCCTCCTCTATCCGAAAGGTTAGCGTGTCTAAAAGCAAAGAAAGAATCGAGATTCTTCCCAATGGCGCCATTTACGATACCCCTGTTGCTGATCCTAAATGGCCACAATTTACGGCGGGCTTTCAACGCCATTTCAAGAATGTCTATGGGAAGAATATCTTCGAGCTGGCGTTCGGAGAAAATTTAGCCTTGGTGCGCTATCGCACGGCTAAGCTTATTTATGAGATTGGCGTTCAAGCAGGTCTAACGGGATTAATGGATTTCACAAAATCCCCTTCCAGACTGGTTAACTCTGACTACTTTGTAGGACTAGGTTTGTCTATTGTCTATGATAAAAAATGGCAAAATCTTATTCAGTTCTCCCATTTAAGTTCCCATATTGGAGATGAATATATTATTTCTAAACCCCGATACTTAGATAAACGCATTAATTTAAGTTATGAGACCTTAAAGTGGTACACAGCTTATAAATTTAACTCTTTCCGCCCTTATATTGGCGTTGGTTATCTCGTTCACAAAGATCCCTCCTCTGTAAAGCCATTAACCTTCGATATAGGATTCGATTATATCTCTGAGCAGAAGATCTTATGGGATAAGGCCCGCTTTGTTCTGGGAGCTAATAGCTTCTTCTGGAGCGAGACAAAGTTCAGCCCTCGCTTTAATGTTTCCACTGGCATTCAAATGGATAACCCAGTATGGGCAGGACGCAAATTAAAATTCCTAATCAATTATACCAATGGTAACTCTCGTCATGGCCAGTTTTATAAAAAAAGAGAGAATTACCTAGGTTTAAGCATTAACATTTCGAACTAGTAAATATCCACATAAAGGACACCTAGGACACTTAACTATCCATCTTAAAAAAACATCAGAAAAAGGAGAAAGACGCCAAATTACTTTAGGCGACTCTCTTTTTCTAATGTTAAGTTAAACGTTGTCAGAAGAGGAAAGTTTAAGAGCTCACTATCGCAAGGTCTGCAGCCTAAAGGGGCTGTTAACTTATCTCTAACCACTCAGCAAGATTTTTTGCCAATCTAAACTCTTAAAAAGGCACAAACTCCCCTTAAATTGATTTACCCTATTTTCATTCTATTGGTTCTGATTGCTTAAGCTGTACTGCGGCTTGTAAGGTGATTGGATGATCTGGAGTGAGCGCTAACTCCTCTAGAGCACTATGAATAAATGCTGCGACTAAGAACCCACGGTGCCCTTCAGAAGTTGAAAGGAGAGTTTGCCAATAGTCGAAGATCAAATTTCTAAAGGTTTCGTCTTTATTAATCTGCGAAAAGAAATAATCTGCTACTGATCCCTGACATACTAATTCCCTAACGGCTGTCCGCCACTGCGTTATAAAGGCACCTAAGTAATCAACAGGAAGGAGAGCGTAAATTGCAAATGAAGCATCACAACACCCTTTTTCTCCATTCTCTATTAATACGGAACAAAATAAATCTTGAACCTGAGCCTCCATACAAGAAAGAACATACACCATAACAGCAAGGGAAGTGCCGGTACTCCCCTGGGCGATCTTGTCCAAATTTTTTACTGTCATGCTTAAATCAGCATTGGGGTGAAACTTAGAGATTTTTAGCAAAGTTTTTAACAGAGAGATTATTCCTTTAGCCTGGTCATGTGGCTTTAAAGCAATTGCATAAGAGATATAATCACTCCGCCTAGACTCCGGTATGACTGCAATCGTTTGTACTAGCGGCTCAAGAAACATTTTTAGACTGATATTTTCCCTCAGTAAGGGGCCAAGGCTGGCAATAACAGCAGGACGATCAGCAACAGAAGTTTTTCTAACCATATTTATAATTTCTTCACAGTCCTGGCCAGCTGCCCCTTCACCAATGAGTGCTTGAGCATAGCTTAAAATTTGATCACGATCGAAGGAGGCAGTTTCATAAATTGCTTTAAGCAGCCTGTCAAGGTGAGCTTTTATATTTTTCTGCTTACATAAAGTATAGGCTCTGGTTAACACATCCGTTCTTTTCGCTAAAGGAATAGCTTTAATAAAGTGACGCAGCTTTAACATCTCAGGTAAGCTGTTAGGATGGGGTAAGAGCAGCTGAACCCAGTCATCCACTTTTGCAGGAGAAGACACAGTTAAATGGGATACTTTTTCTTCAGATATTACGGCTAAAGTTGCCATTTTCTGGAGGGATATCTCCTCTCTCTCTTTCTGCTGCCCTTGCTCTGCGGATCCGTGCCAAGGAGCTTCTATTGCTCCAACCGAATTCCCCCAAGAAATGGTCAAGAATGATCCACAAATAAAAGGTATCAGCTTATACAAACGAGGCGAGCAAATTTGAGCCACCATAAAATATGATCCTAAATAATCCTTTATCTAGCCTAGCAATATTTTCAAGACTCTTAAATATTCAACTTAAATCTAAATTTATGCTTAATAAATTTCCCTTTTCTCAAACTTCCCTCTTTTTATTCTAATTACTCAGAACGATAAAGATAATCGATGCTTTTCTTTTTTTGGAAGATTGGCTTTCGAATGGCGCTCCTCTTACCCTCACCACGGCGGCCAGGAGGAGACTTCTCACAGATATTCTTGCTAAGTGTCGTCGTAGTTTTTCTTTATTCAGATAAGTTTTTCCTCATAATTATGGATGGGCATTCGACAGAACAAACAAATAGGTATATATATTAATGGATTGCTCTATGGTGCACCCGAGGCCTATAAATATTACAGAGATAACAAAACCAAACAGTTTATCGGCCAAGTCGCTAGTAGGCCTTGCCATTAATAGAGGCAAGATCTTTGTTAAAAGAGGTGAAAATACCGTTCCTCCTAAGTACACGTTTTATATTTTCCCCCTAGCCGAAAGACTTAAATTCTGATAACGGTAATGCATAATTTGATTAAAGGAAACTTTATATGAATTCAATTTTTAGCTTTCTTGTTCCTATTATAGTAGGAATAAGCTTGTACTTTTATCCTGCTCCCGGTGGCATGGATACGCAAGGATGGCATTTATTTGCAATCTTTGTGGCCACTATTACGGGATTGATCTTTAAGCCTTTACCCATGGGAGCTGTAGCTCTGATAGGGATGGCAGCCACAGTATTAACAGGCACCCTAAAGCTACAACCCGAAGCCTTGAGTGGCTATGGGGATAGCATTATCTGGCTGGTATTATATGTCTTCTTCATTGCCCGTGGCTTTATTAAAACAAAGCTAGGTATCCGGATTGCCTATAAATTTGTTCAATGGTTCGGCCGTAGCGCTTTAGGCATGGGATACAGCATTGTTGCCACCGAGCTGTTTATTGCCCCCTTTATTCCAAGCAGTGCCGCCCGCGCCGGGGGAATTATGTTTCCTGTGGTTACGGCAATTTCAGAATCCTTGGATAGCCATCCTCATGATTCTACGCGCCGGAAAATTGGTGCCTACTTGCATAAGATTGCCTATAATGGCAACCTGATTACGAGTGCTATGTTCTTGACAGCCATGGCCGCTAATCCAATGTGTCAATCCTTTGCCGCAACGCAAGGCGTACAAATTACTTGGAGCAATTGGGCTGTAGCCGCTGCAGTCCCGGGCTTACTATCTTTATTGCTCATCCCACTATTCTTATATTTTGTCTTCCCGCCCAGCCAGAAACGTTTTGATCACGCTCCTGCTATGGCGCAAAAGAAATTGAGTGATATGGGCCAGATGAGCGGCCAAGAATGGCTAATGGCTGGTGTTTTCCTTTTAATGCTGGGCTTATGGATTTTTGGTGAACCCTATGGCATCTCAGCCGCCACCACGGCTCTGTTGGGATTATGTCTCCTTCTGGTCACCAAGATCTTAAGCTGGGATGATATTTTGAATGAAAAAGAAGCGTGGCATACGCTAATTTGGTTCGCAATATTAGTAACAATGGCCAAATATTTACAAATTTATGGTGTAGTTGCTTGGTTCTCGACGATGGTAAGTACCCTCGTTGAAGGGCGCGATTGGATGTCAGCGTTCGGGATTTTAGTCCTCATCTATTTCTATAGTCATTATTTCTTTGCCAGCAACACCTCCCATGTTAGCGCTATGTATGCGGCCTTCTTAGCAGTTGCTATCGCCGCAGGAACGCCTCCTTTAGTAGCCGCCTTGGGTTTGGGATTCTGCTCTAGCCTATTTTCAAGTATGACCCACTATGGGGCCAGCTCTTCAGCCATGTTCTTTGGAGCCGGCTACATTGATATCGGAACTTGGTGGCGTCTCGGCTTCCTTATCAGTGTCGTCAATCTACTGGTTTGGTTTGGAGCCGGTGGTGTTTGGTGGAAGATCCTTGGCCTCTGGTAACCAGGTAAGGTATTGGGCGCTGACGGTAGCTCCTGTAGTCAGCGCCAAGCCATTTACTCGCTAAAATGATAGGAGATTATAATGAGAGCAGGATCTACCTTTGCATTGTGTTTCTTAGTTTTCGCTTTGACAGCCTTGGCAAACTGTAATAGTTCGCCTCCCGGAGCAGACCGGCCCCCAAGAGATGCGTTTTCCCATCGATATGATTCGGATACCTATAATGTGTAGGGACGGCCCCCTCTCCCTTGTTAAGTCTTTGACAAATCATATTCCTTTCTCACCTTATTGAATAGAAGAAGCAAGGTTGAGTTGAAACTCAGGGTGCTTTTATCCGATAGGTTTGGACGGGCTCTGACTTATCCTCATGAAGCGTATTTTAAGGATGCGGAACTGGGGCAGAATATAAAGCCACTTGGGGCTTCTTAGGCTTATTATGTACCAGCTTTTCTTGCAGAAGCGCCCAGATCTTTGCCGCTTCATGGCGGCCAACCTCGCGGCCACGTTGGTAAACAACCTCATTAAAGCCATTATCAAAGGTTCCTACTTCAGGCAGAGCAATCTTAATGACATAATCGGCCCCTACTAAAGCCAAGCGTGATTGATGGCGCAGGCTTATTTGCAGGCAGCGCCTTAAGATCCCTAAGGCATTGCTTGGTGCCGTTTCTGGTAAGCCCGCATCTAATTCGATGACAACAATAAACTTAGCACCCATCCGTCGCGCCACCTCTGCCGGAACATTATTGGCCACTCCCCCATCCACAAAGAATTGACCTTCAATAGCAACGGGCGTAAAAATTCCCGGAAAAGCAGCTGAAGCCCGAATCGCTGGAATTAGTTCGCCTTTGCCCAAGGCTGTCATATCCCCAAACTGTAAGTTTGTTGCCACAGCGACAAAGGGAATTTTAAGTTGCTCAAAGTAACGTGATTTTAAATTGCTCTTAAGAAAGCTTTGCAAGCCATAACCATCACTAATTCCAAAGGGTAAGAAATTTAAAGATATATTCACTAAGTCTTCACGCATCTGAGGCAAAAGCAGCTGCTTTACTTTCTCAATATCTTGGGAGTCGGCATATAACGCCCCGACAATAGCACCCGCACTGCAGCCGATAATTAAATCTGGCTTGATGCCTTGCTTTATTAATTCCTCCATCACGCCGACATGGGCAATCCCTTTAGCACCCCCACCGCCCAAGACAAAGGCAATATTGATATTCTGATGGTCAGGAAGCTGAGGCGCGTAAGGATGAGGGGAATCAGCGAACCGCATCTCCGTACAGGCGGTAAGTATAAAGGTACAAAACAGCACAATGAGATTTTTATTGTTTACCATGAAGACAGGCAGCTTTTGAAGACTTTACTAAAATTTAGCTAAAGTTTCTCAATTACACAAGGTTTAAGATTTTTTAAGCGGGAGAATGGTGGGTCCAGAAGGATTCGAACCTTCGACACCCTGATTAAAAGTCAGGTGCTCTACCAACTGAGCTATGGACCCAAAACAGATATCTTTATTAATTACAGATTTTTTTAGGGGATTGCAAGAACTTTCTAATATTTTTTGCTTGGAGTAAGAATTTTAGCAGGCAATCAAACTGCAGTTGAATCGCCCCCCATTACTCACCCCTTTATTCATACAGGACAATGCCCATACGCTTGTAGCTTGGCTCCTTTAGTCTTTTCACCTTTAAAGCTAACAAGCCTGGCCTGCAGCATAGCCCGATGACCAGGCCCATTGAAAGTTATAACCACCCAGCCAACCGGTAACGTCGACAACCTCTCCGACAAAAAACAAACCCGGAACACTCTTAACCATTAGGGTTTTAGAAGATAAAGCATTGGTATCCACTCCTCCTATGGTTACTTCAGCCTTTTGATATCCTTCACTTCCCTGGATCATAACCGGGAAATGATGCAGCCGCTGTGCCACGGCCAACAAGCTTACTTTTTTAACCTCAGTCAAGGGTTGATGCCACAGGGGGTCATCAACCATAAAATCGACCAATCGATCGCTTAGATATTGTTTTAAGAAATTACACAGGGTCTTTTTAGAATTCTTGTTCTCCATTAAGAGCTCTGCCATATTCAAGGATGGCAATAAATTGATATGGATTTGTTGGCCCGCAAATGATGGCAGATAGGAGGAGATTTGCAAAATCGCCGGTCCACTTAAGCCGCGGTGGGTAAATAAAATGTTTTCTGCGAATTTAGCTTTGCCATAACTTACCAGCGAGTAATTAGAAATGCCACTCAGACTGCGAAAGGACTGTAAATCTTCAGCACTTACTGTTAATGGCACTAAAGCTGGCTGAGGCGCAACAATTGCTACGCCAAACTTTTGAGCCAAATGATAACCAAAATCACTGGCCCCGATCTGTGGTATGGATAAGCCGCCGCTGGCAATAATGACGGACGTGGCCTTAAATGTTCCCATATCAGAGATTACGGAAAAATGATCACTCTTGCTGATATCATTAACCCGACAAGAAAGTAAAATCTCCACGGCTGCTTGCTGACACTCTGCCAATAACATGTGGATGATCTGTTTTGAAGAGCCATCGCAAAAAAGCTGACCTAAGGTTTTTTCATGATACTGAATGCCATGGTTTTCAACCATGCAAATAAAATCATGCTGCGTAAAGCCAGATAAAGCCGATTTAACAAAGTGAGGATTAGTGCACAGGTAATTCGCTGGACTTGCCCCCAGATTGGTAAAGTTGCAGCGCCCGCCGCCGGAAATTCGAATTTTTTCACCAATTTTAGCGGTATGCTCAATTAGGAGGACTTTGCGGCCGCGGCGCCCCGCTTGAAGAGCCGCCATTAACCCCGCAGCACCGCCCCCAATAACAATGACATCATATGATCGCATGATTTCTTCTTTGATTAAGTTTTGCTTAAGTGTACAAGAAATGGCGAAAATAGGCACGTGTTAGAAAGGGATAAAATAAATAACAGAGATCTTAAGGAAGGATCGACACTCTTTTGATCAAATTGCTTAGCTATGGAAATGTCTTCAAGTAAAATACTGTAGGACACTTCCCAAATCTATGGCTAAGGTCTCTCTCGCGTTAGACCTTAGCGGGGTTGTCTAGATTGCGGTGAAATATCTTCACCCCATGCTAGGCTTTCTCAGAGGCCCTATGTATACATGAACAAGTGGCTTATGTCTTCTGGCTCCTTTTTATGTTCCTGATCTTTTAAAGCAGTAACAGCTATCTCTTTCTCAATAATCAGAGAGTGCCCCATATAATCCTTTATATTGAACGTAAAACCTTCTAAAACCTTAGAGAGCATCGTATTTAGCGCCCGGGCACCACTACCATGTAGGGCAGCTATCGTGGCAATATAGTCAAGAGCGTCATCGGCTATCGTAAGTTCAATATCATAAAGAAAACGATGCTTATCTATCTCTTCCATAAGCGCTGAAGTTTTGGATTCTATCAGGATGCGTTTCAAGTCATCTTTTGACAGATCGGAAAACTGCACTATATTTCCAAGGCGCCCGGCCAATTCCGGAATCATCCCATAATCTTCTAATGTCATTGTGGTGAGAGGTTGAAGGCTTATCTTTTCTCCATTTTTTTTGGATAGTAGCCCGGGAAAAGCACCTCCGGCAATAAATAAAATATTTGTCGTATCAAGGTTCTTCTTATTCTCAAGACGAACAGTTGTCCCTTGAACTACCGGAAGTAATTCTTGTTGCACGCGTTCAATAACACTTAAATTTTGACCTTTAGTGCTTAGAGATTTAGTGCATAATTTATCAATTTCATCAATAAAAACAATCCCCTGTTCAGCAGCTAACAATATATCCGAATCGGAAGGCGCACTGCCATTTTGTGACAAAAAGATACTAGCCTGAGCATATAGCTTATCAAAAATTCCTTGCCATTTATCCCCGACATAGCCCTGAGCCGTCCATTCAGTAGCATTTCCAACCACAAAAGGGATTTTTAAATAATCTGCAAGAACCTTTAAGGTAGAGGTCTTGCCACATCCTGTCGATCCTATCATAAGAACATTCGCTTTAGTATGGGATTTATAAGTTTCAGGCTTGGCCTTGCGCCATCTATTATTGACTAAATGGCGATGAATAAAGCTTGCCAGCGAGCGCATCGCTCCTTCTTGGCCAATGGTATATTGGATTAAGTGTTCATAGATTTCAGGGGGAAAAGGAACGCCAGATAAATCCAGACCCTTAATTTTCTTAAGGGGCGGCACCTCCTCAGTAGACTTGCTTATCCTTTTCCTTTTAGATTGACCCTGGCGAGGTGAGGTTAGCCTTTGATCGATATCGGTGCGCCGTTTATCCTCATCAACACTTGTGTTATGAACATGCTGCCGCGGTGGTGTGGAATACCCATCATTATACTTATCGTTTATGTCGGTGGCTTCTGCAGCTCCCAATATTAGAAACGATGATGCAATTGAAAGAACATATTTTACCGTGTTGCATTTAATCATAATCCCTCCTCATAAAATTCGCTAATTTCTGAATGAGCTCCTCGAGCAACCATGGATCAGAAAGAAGTCATACTTTTATCATTCCTGAAATTGAGAGGGTTATATAGTTAAAATTTTAGTAAAAAGGTTCTAAATTTTTATTTATTAAAATTTAAAGGCCACTTATACGGCAACTGATGAAATAAAAGGTATGTTTTACCTCTTAAGCGCGGATCCTTTTAACTCTTCAGAATTGTATGAGCAAGGGAGAAAAGTTTACCAATGATAGATAAACCTTCTCTGCTCATTAGGCTAACTATACATCGAGAGATGGTGACTCTTGTTATCACTCGGATCAGCTACAAACTCTTGTAAAGCCGCCATTGCTTCCGCTTGCGTGATGCACATCCGTCGCGGCTTAGAGATTCCAGCAGCTAAATCATCAGAATTAGCTTCGTTGGCTTCAAATTCCTCCAGAAATTGCTGCAGGTTGAAGGTTTTCTCTTCCATTAAGGTAAAAAGCATTGCATGAATGGCGCGAGCCCCTGTTTTCAGTTGAGCAGCGGCCTCTGCTATGTAGTCGATAGCCCCCTCTTCAAAAACTAGGTCAATATTATAGGCTAATTTGTATTTGCGAATATACTGCGACAGCATAGAGGCTTTTGAATGCAGAATAATCTTCTTAAGATCCTCTTTATCTAAAGGAGAAAATTGGATGATATTGCAGAGCCTGCCCGCCAACTCTGGAAGCAGTCCATACTTTTCAAGCATGTGAGGCGTTATCCGCTTCGAATGAGTTTTATCGTTGGTGGCGGGAATCAAACCTGGGAAGGCGCCGCCTCCAACAAACAAAATATTGGTGGTATCGATCGTCCCCTCTTCTAATTCTAAAACTGTCCCTTGAATCACCGGGAGTAATTCTTGCTGAACGCGATCAATTACGTCCAGTTCCCCGCCGGTGCACAATTTATCAATTTCATCAATAAACACAATACTGCGCTCAACTAACTCTTGTAGCGCTGGCATTGTTGGTTTAATACCCTTTGCTTGCAAAATGGCTCTGGCTTTAAAAAATAGCTTACTAAAGATATCTTGCCATTTCCCTCCCACATAACCTTGAGAAGTCCATTCAGTAGCGTTACCGACGACAACAGGAATATCGAGTATCTTTGACAACCTCATTAAGCTGGAGGTTTTACCACAGCCGGTAGGTCCCATCATTAACATATTAGGTTTTTCCAGAATTAGATCAGCAAAGCCTGGCTCGTGCGGATCGGCATCACTCAAATCGCATAACTTCAGATTTATCAAATGATCATGAATAAATGAGGCCAAAGATCGCATAGCCTTATCTTGGCCAATTGTATATTGGATTAATTGATTATAGATCTGACTCGCAAACATGACTGATTTATAAGGGGCCGCTGGGGCTTCCTCTACCACTGGCGAGGGGGTATCTTGAGGAGGAACCGCCAGCCCACGTAAAGAGTCATCAGGGGCAAGATCCTCTGAAGAAAAAAACAGTAGTGCCAGACCATATCCTTTATCCTTATTCTCATCAATAATGACTAAATCTGCAGCAGCTAAAGTGGCCTCCGGCAATTCTTGGTCAAAATTGATAGGAGTGTTATCTCCCGCTTGCGCCCCGATAAGCGATACATTAAGCAAGAGTGTTAAAAGACTTGTTTTTAAGATTTTTTCCACCATGACGCCCTCTCTTATCTTGATTGCTGCACTTACTGCAACAGCGCTTAAAGCCTGTAACAGCACCTCATAATTAAGCGTAACATAAAAATTTATCTAAAAATTTAAATAATTTTTTTGTTTAATTTACTTCTTTGTGCAGCTTTCCAGCTGAATAAAGCATCCTTACTACCTTGGCATTTCAGTGCTATGAAAAATAGCTGATTGACAGAAATTATAGCCTTAGGCATAGTGTGTCTACGCTTAGTTTACCGGTAAGGTAATAAGGGAACGCAGTGCAAATCTGCGACTGTCCTCGCAACTGTAAATGCAGAGCCAATTTCGAAGGTTTACTTGCTTAAAGCCTAATTTTAAGTGAGCCAAGCTAATAAGCCACTGGATATTCTGGGAAGGCAGAAAAAGGTGTAGACGCATGAAGTCAGGAGACCGACTAAGCTATTACCACGTTTTCATGGGCGAGTGTATCCAGGAGAGCCGATTCCGGTTGTGGTAAGGATAAACTTACCGCGAACGGAGAGCTTTTTGGTCCATAAAATACTATTACTTTTAGTGTTAACTTCATTCGTTGAAGCAGCAGCATCAACGCCGATTATTGTTACGGCCAAACGTCAAGCCTTTGTTAACGTTCCCCCCTCCATGAAAACCATAAGGTTTTCAGGCGAACAATTAAAAAGAAACCAATATAGCCAAGTCGTCGACGTGTTGAATGTGACCCCAGGCTACGCCGTTGTTCAAGCGGGCGGTCCGGGACAACAAAGTTCCATTTTTGTTCGCGGAACCAATTCCAATCACTTGCACCTAAGGCAAGACGGCATGCGGATTAACTCGCCTGAAGCCGTGAATGGCACAGCTGATATTGGCCTTCTCACGACGCAAAACTTAAGTCTTATTGAAGTTTGTCGCGGCGGCT
The DNA here is from genome assembly GCF_000190415.1 of Candidatus Odyssella thessalonicensis L13. Classification (GTDB taxonomy): domain Bacteria; phylum Pseudomonadota; class Alphaproteobacteria; order Paracaedibacterales; family Paracaedibacteraceae; genus Paracaedibacter; species Paracaedibacter thessalonicensis. The sequence continues at coordinate 221,666 of NZ_AEWF01000002.1, read as the reverse complement.
ACAGCAGCCTTTACGGTTCCGATGCCGTGGGAGGTGTGGTTTTACTTCAAACACCCAAGGGGACTGGAACCTTTATAGAAGGGCTGCGCCTCGAAGTTGGCAGCCATAAAACGGCCAGCGGTTCAGGCCACCTTGCCGGCGCCTTTAATAACACTGGACTTTATCTGGGCGTCTCCGGCCTTACCTCTCAAGGCATTCACCAAACTCCTCCTGAATATAGACAAGCCGGAGGGTACTATCCGCGCCTGCCTTTCCATCAAGCAAGTTATGCCCTACGCCTAGATCACATTTGCAATGACCAGATCGAGTTCAGCCTTATAAGCCGTCTAACTGCGGGCCGCATGAGGTATCAATATATGGAGCGCCCCCTGTCGCAGCACCGCCAGCAAGGACTACAACGAGCGCTTGTTACCATAAAAGCAACAGACACTTGGCAACATCAAGTAGGAATAGGCTACTTCACTACCCAGCAACATAATGATCGCCATGAACCAACGGCTACCAGATTCTACGGCCAGCGCCAACAAGCAGATTGGCGCCAAACCTTTGACTTTAACAAGCACGATTCAGTCATGCTTACGACCGAATTAAGCAAAGATTCAGCTAAACACATTGATTTCAAAGGGGCTGCCTCTTTTCGCCAACTCTCCCAAGCCATCGGCGCTCTTTGGCAAAGAAAGGGAGAGAGAATTGCTTTAGATTTAAGTGTCCGCCATGATAAAACCTCTGGCTTTCAACACAGCACCACCCATCGCCAAGGATTAACCCTGACGCCTTTCAAGAAAACAAAGGTCCTAGCAAGCCACGCCACTAGCTTTAAGACGCCAACCTTATACCAACTGTATGCCCAAACTCCTTACTTTAATGGCAATCCTCACCTTAAACCCGAAACTGCCCACCAATGGGAAGCCGGCTTTGAACACACTTTAAGTGATCAATTGTTATGGGAAGAGACCTATTTTATTAATCACCTCAAAGGTCTTATTGAGAGCACGCCTGACTGGACATCCGTTGCGAATGTCGGGCGGGCGCGCACCAGCGGTCTTGAATCCTGTTTAAGATGGCTGGGAAAAAAGGGATGGTCAGGGGATATTAACCACACCTATACCAAAGCCTATAACCTCGTCACCGGGCAACGTTTGCTAAGACGACCGATCGCCAAAGTCTCAGGCCGGCTGCATTATGCGCACGAACAATGGTTATGGACTGTTGAGGTTAGCTATATTGGACGGCGCCTTGATATTGATCCAATAACGGGGCAGCGCCTAACAGCTAAGCCTTATCCACTTGTCAATTTTAAGGTTCAGAAAGCCTCTTCAAATTCTTGCTCTGTTTTTGGACGGATTGAGAACCTATGCAACCGTCGCATCCAAGAACCGGTGGGTTACCGTAAAGCAGGCCTAAGCGTATTTATGGGTATGGAGAAGAAGATTGGCTAAACAGCATTTGCTTTGGGGCTCAGTTATCGCCTCAGGAATGGTCCATGCCCTGCCTACGGCCATTTTTATTCTCTATGACTTTGAGGGCGCTCGTCATTCAGGCGGGGGCCAAGCCCCCCTCGCAGCTGTCGAGGTTTTATGGGCTGAAGCACCCACAATTCCTGCAGAAATTACCGTACAGCAAGAGAAAATTGCTTCCCCCGCTATATCTCTAGCAAAAAGCAAAAAACCGAGCATTTCACCCGCTCTAGACCACCCCTCCACGCCTGCCTCTCGTTCAGTTCCTGTGCTTTCAGGAAGATCCAGCAATCCCGAACGGAATAATCGGGCTTTAACAAGCTTGTGCAACCGAAAACCCGACTACCCTGAAGAGGCTCGTTTATTAGGAATTGAGGGCACAGTTACTTTAGAGATTACCCTATCGCCCCAAGGTAAAGTCATTAGCTTAAAATCTTTAGAACCCAAAGCCCATCCTATTTTGGAGAAAGCAGCCCAAGATCAGGTGCAGACCTGGCAATTCTCTGCCTCTGATCAATCCTCTGTCCACGTCTTACTGATTAAGTTTGAGTTAGAATAATCTTTGGTTTATAAGGCTTTGCATGACTGACCAATGGCGGCCAGAGCCACCATTTCTCGCTCTGCCTTATAATTAATTGTCTTCTTCATCCTCTTCCTTAAAAAAATGTGACCAGTCCCAAATCTCCTCCTCAAGAGTGAGCGATTCGAGGAAGTCCAAGCATGTAAAAGAGGGAAGCTGAAAATTTGATGTAGAAAGGGAACTCAGTAAGCGAGTGATATTCGAAGCTTGCGTTGAGTGGGGCAAGGGGTGCTCAATGCTAGGTAAAGCATGATAGGATATTGTTTGTTGCTCTCTGGGAGTCCTGAGAGACAAGAAGGAATCATAAGATATCTCCTTGACTATGGAGCGCATCTTTGTCTCTAAAAGATTCTCTCTTGGGGATAAGCTTTCTAACATAGAAAAGGGTATCTTATTATTGTGAGAGTTGATTAGGCCTAATTTTATTTTAACTGGCTTATAGATATGCTTAATCTTTGGAGGAGAAGGAGGTCTTCCACCTGAAGCCATTTTTTGAGCGTAGATCTTTTCTTCAACAGTTCGCTGTAGATTGACGACAGACTGAGAGAGATCTCTTATCTTACGCTTTAGCTCATCCCCTGATAAACGCGGCAGCTGTGATTGTACGCTGTGCATAAGCTCAGTTGTATAGGGCCAAATTTTGACATCAGATAAAACCTCCTTATCCTTTCCACTCATCACCATAAGACCATGCATTAATTCTATGGTTCTTGGCGCGAATAGCTCTTCGATCTCTGTCTCGATAGAGGCAAGATCCTTAAAGCATTGTGAGTCAGTAGAGTGAGCATCTACAGTAAGAAGGGAGAGAATTTTGCTCTTATATATTGAAGGAGCATCTATATGCATAAGAAAGCGTGTATGCAGCAATATTTCTCCGTATAAAATGCTTACATATTCCTGGTGCGAGGCTAATGGTGCATCATCCCCCCACCTAGCAAAGTGCCACCTTAGATCCTCACCTGTGAGACGCTGCTCCTGGAAATATGTTTCTGTATCAATAGTTAATCTTTGAGCCTTAACGCCCTTAGGATCAGCTTGTTCTAACGTTTTCTGCAGATGGCAAACAATCATGTATTCCGCATGGGAGATGTCATGGAAAAGCTTGCAAACTTGGCCAACCTTTATAAGATCTTTCAATGGCACAAAAAAGAAAATATTAGCTATGACTTCAGAGGGTAAGGCAAGCAAGCTATTGAGAGATAAGTCAGCATGATCTTGGCACAGATGATGCGATGGATCCCCCTGTCGCTTATCCCCGTCAACCTCCATCGCGAAGCCATTCATTGCCAAAGATGCGCACAAAAACACAAAGTAAATTTTTATATTTCTCATTTATCCCTTTTATTCTTTTTTGAGGGGCATAATATTAGCTTCCTCTAAAATATGCCAGCTTATTTTTTATAAGTTAGCATAGAAAATTAGACTCCCAATAAATAAATGCCCCCACACCGGGACCTACCTGCCACTATGATATTTTTATAAAGCACTTTAAAAACGTAACTCAATTAACAAAACCATAAGATCCCTGTATAGATTACATTAAGTCTAGTTTTCCTCACGTGATCTCTTACAGACTTTCTTCTCAAGGAGTCAGAGCAGACGTTGTTTTAGCTGAGCTATGCGGCGCGGACTTTCTTTAAGGCGTGCTTGCAGAGCTTCATCCCTTTCACCTTTTAAGGCGAAAAGCTCTGTAATAACTTTCCCAATATTGGCATTGGGTGAATAGGTTCCGTCTTTGGTCGCATTAGGATTATTTGACAGAATCAACATGTCACAGGTGGCTTTCACGAAAGCGAGCGCCGCTGCATCTTCTAACGATTTATAATTTTTAGTAATGGCACCCATATCTAAAGCATCAGAGATAATCACTCCATCGAAGCCCTTGTCGCGGAACAAAGGTGGGATTATTTTAGAGCTCAGAGTAGCCGGATACCCCTCAGTATCATAATGCTTATTAACCACATGCGCTGTCATCACCATATCCAGCAGCCCTTTTTCCATGAGATTATAATAAGGCCTAAGTTCCATTTCGGGTTTAGCATAATCGGTAATATCCGTCATACCGAGGTGACTGTCAAATCGGGCAAATCCATGCCCAGGGGCATGCTTTGTTGCGGTTAACAGATTGTGTTCATGATGAGCCTCAATAAAGGCAGCAGCATAAGCGGTGACAATATCCGGGTCTGAGCTAAAGCTTCGCTCTAATTTGCCGATGGCCGGGGAGTCACTATCATGCAAGTCAACCACAGGTCCCAGATTAGTATTGATGCCATGCCGCTTTAACATCTTAGCTAATTCAGCGTAGGATGCTTTTGCCGTAGGGATATCTTCGGTGGTTGCAACCTTAAGAGCTGACGGAATGGGTGCAGGAAACCCTTTTTGAGCAGCCAGCCTGCTTACCCGTCCCCCTTCCTCGTCAATCGCAATGATTGCCTGTGGATCTGCTTGTTTAAGCTTCTCCGTTAGGCCGACAAGCTGTTCTGGGTTTTCTATATTGTAAGCATACAGAATCACCCCGCCGACATATCCTTGTTTCAGTAAGTTACAAACCGATTCCACTCCGTCATCCTCAGGGCTTTTTCCTGAGAAGCCGGTAATAATCGATTGCCCAACAGCACGTTCTAGTTGGCCACGGTCAAGACCTTCCAACTCCGCTGCTTGAGCCACTACGAGGCTGCAGCATGCCACCCAGAGCCTTTTAAAATTGCTCAGTAATTTTTTATGCATCATTCGTCCTCTCCTAATAAAGTTCTGTGTTACCGCCTAGCTTTAAATCTTCTAACTACTTTTTATAGCTATTGAGAAGAGTCAATTCTGGCTCTGCCCCACCATTCCCCGCCATTCTGTTTTAGCTTATTTAAAAATAGCTCTTCTCTCTAAGTTCTGTTTAAAGCTACTGGATAGAATTCATACCAAACCCGATACCCCTTCTGATTGAAGCTGATTCAGGCGACGCAGCATTTGAGCCGAGAATAAGCCGGGCAACGAGGCTAGGAAAAATCCATCATAAAATGGAAGGTATTCCAACTCTCCACTCTTATTAGTATATTTAATTTTTAAGAAATTTGGCCGGTTTCAAAGAGGCGAAATAATATAATTTTTTCCTTATTATGTCAGTCTTCATTAAAACAACCGCAGAAGGGTAATTAAGAAATTACACAGCTAGGACGAAAATTGAAGACTCTGTATTGGGGAGTGATTTTCAAAGGAGCCCTATCCTAAAAATAGAGCTCTTCTCTCGTCCTTAAAGACATATCGGCGATCTTGGCCGCTCACCTTTATCTGAAGAGACTCTGAATCACGCAAGCTTTTGTGCCGAGTTCTAACGCTTACAAACTAAGGGAAGAATACATTCTTCCTCAGTAAAGGCTTTACGCATTTCGTAGGCTAAACGCCGCATCATTTCAAAATACAAATTGGGCCCCTTATCCAGACCAAATCCAAGCGCATCAAGCTGGGCATAGTTAAGACCTGTATCCTCCGCGATGGTTCGCACAGATTTGGTGTCAAACTGCGGCTCAGAGAAAATAGCACGGGCGCCCTCTTTTGCTTGATGCCGGACCACCTGCAAATCAGCTGCGCTCGGCTCTACTTCTGGATTGATGCGCACCGCACCGATACACTGGGTTCCATAAGCAATATCAAAGTACTGGGTGAAATCGTGGAAGGTTAAGTACTTTGCCCCTTTAGCACTTTTCATTTCTGAAACTAAATCAGCATGGAGCTCATTTAGCTTTTTTATAATCTTTTGAGAATTTGCCAAATAACGCGGCGCGTTGCGCTGGTCAAGTTGCGCCAATTCCTGGGCAATAGCCTTGACAATAATCTTTGCATTAGGAGCAGCAAGCCATAAATGGCCGTCTTTTCCTGGTATTTCATGATGATCCTCCTGATCTGCATGGCTGTTATGACATGAATGTAAGTCAACAACACAGCCGCCGTCAACAGCGCGATGGAATGCCCGTGACGGTAATAAATGTACCCCCTTTAAACCGGTGACTGTAATAAGTTGGACTGAATTCTTAACAGCATCCAGGGACTTTTTCAGAGCTGCTTCATAAATAGGTCCGACCCAAATGATGACTTGGGCTTTGTGCAACTTACTGGCTTCACTGGGCTTGAGATGATGTGTATGTGCTGAGGAATCCGCTTCCATCAACAACTCGGGTTCGCCTACCCCTTCCATAATGCCAGCCACCAAGGAATGGATCGGCTTAATAGTGACGAGTACTTTGGGGGGACTAGACACTGTGCCCTTGGCGACGGCGTGAGGCGCTTTGATCAGAACGCTGACCAAACACATAAAACATAAAACTAATAGGCGCATCTTGCTCTCATTTTGTGTTATTGTGGTACCAACTTTAACGTTACAAATAATGCCTTAACAAAACACTAATGCAACTGATTTATTGGCATGGTTGGGGATATGATAGCACAGTTTTCACCCCTCTTCTCAAAATTCTGGCAGAATTTGATGCCATTTGTATAAACGAAGGATATTTTGGTGAGACTAACCTTCCCCAGACCATATCTACGGAAGCCGTAGGCATCGGCCATTCGCAAGGCTTTGCGCGTCTAGTTCAAACTTCTCCCCATCTTAAAGGCTATGTGAGCCTTAATGGATATACGCAATTTTTACAAAGCCACAGCTTTGTCAATGGCATCCCTAAAGCTGTGCTCGGGGCCATGATTCAACAATTTCAACGCCATCCAGACAAAGTGTTAGAGAGTTTTTATAATAAATGCGGATACCTGCCCGATTATTCCGCCTTAGAACGCAATGATGAGCTGCTTCGTCAAAATCTCACGGCTTTACGCTCCTTAAGCCTGCCGCAGCCACGCGCCCCGGTTCTCGCCATCGCTGCAGCTGAAGATCAGATTGTTCCTCTTAAACTTCAGCAAGACTGTTTTAACCAGGTCCAGATCATTGATCAGGCCAACCATAGTCTAATCCCTCAGCATGCGCTCACGTGCGCTTCTTTAATTCGCCGTTTTATTGAAAGCTTGCCTAAATGAAGAGCCTTATCCGTGAGCATTTTTCCCGGGCTGCTGCGACCTATAATCGCTGGGGTCTCACGCAGCAACAGATCGCCGCTGCTTTTGCCCGCCAGTTACAGGCTCTACCCGCTCCAACTTCTATTCTCGAGATTGGCTGCGGTACCGGGTTTTTAAGTCACCACTTGGGAACTTTTAATTGTCGATTGATTATAAGCGATTTATCCCCGACCATGGTCAACACTGTTTCTCTTCCCCAGGGGCTTAAGGTGGCCCTCGATGGCGAGTATCTGCCTTTTTGCCAGCCTTTTGATTGGATTGTCGGCTCTCTTGCCTTTCAATGGTTTGAATCGCCCGAGCGCACCCTCCCCCTTCTCAAGCAGCAGTGTAAAACCCTTGCTTTTACCACCTTAGGCCCCAATAACTTTCATGAATGGAAAGATTTGTGCCGCACTCACAATCTTCCTGATCACACCCGGCCAATGCTATCTGCCGAGAAACTGAGAACGATCTTAGGCGCTGATATTTCTATTGGAGAAGCATATTACTCTGAACAGCATCCTAATTGGTTAAGCTTTTGGCAAAGCATCCATAAAATCGGTGCCCACACCAGTGCAATCCATAAAAAAACCCCTGTCGCAAAATCTCTCCTGCGCCAGGGGCCCATAACCTGTAGCTATCACGTGTTAACTGTTATTTGTCGTTAGTAGCCGTAGCAATGGCTTCTTCAATAATCTTGTGGGCAGTTTCTAAGCCTTCCCAGCCCAAAACTTTAACCCATTTATTTTTCTCTAAGTCTTTATAATGGGTGAAAAAGTGAGCAATACGCTGCAGCTTAATGTCGGCAATATCTTGGCATGTCGTAATATCAGCATAATAGGGGCTAACGCGCGCCGTTGGAACAGCTAAGATCTTTTCATCTTTTCCAGCTTCATCCTCCATCAATAGTACCCCAATTGGGCGCACCGGAATAACACAGCCAGGCACTAAGCGCTCTTCGCAATAGACTAATACATCAAGGGGATCGCCATCGGCTGACAAGGTATGAGGAACAAAGCCATAATGGCAGGGATAATGCATGGGAGTGAGCACCATACGATCCACGAAAATGGCTCCTGAATCTTTATCGATCTCATATTTAACCGGATCGGCTCCAGCAGGAATTTCGATAATCACATTTAATTCATGGGGAGGATTGGCCCCTAAAGGCACTCGCTTAATATCCATTATTTGTTCCTTACTTACAGTCAAATTACCTCTTCGTTGTATATCATGAAGTCGCTTGGCTGTGCAAATTGTTACTTAAAAAGTGGAAGTATTGCCCAAGATCCTCTTCAAAAATAGCTGCTTTTCTCTAGCTATCTTTCGATTGATCTTCAGTTAATTTGCTCCTATTCTAATTCAGAAGAGAATGGTCTCGCCTCGCTAAGTCCTAATCTTTTATATAAGGCTAACGTTTCTCGCATTGATATTGTCGGCTTATAAGGGGGACGTTCATTAAACAGATCGAGTAAGACATTGGGATAACGTAGAAATTTTATTGCCATATCGAGCCGATCGCTCTCCCTCCTTTTGTAGGAAGAGGAGAGCTACTCTAACCCTCAGCAAGACAATTAAGAAAAATTAGAAAAAGGACCCTAATGAAAAAGTGTTCAATTACCCTTAAAAAGTTTATTTTAAATTTATTAGGATCCATATCTTTTGCAGCTGCGATGGAAGCTCCTGAAATCTTCGAAGAGAGGACTGTTTCTTCTGTATGTTCACAGGAGAAGAGCTCAGAGCTTCCTCTTTTACCTCGTTCCCTGTTTGCTTTTACAATGAAAGGACAGCTAAATGAGGAAAAAAGGAAGCTTTTAGAGCAGATAACAGAGAATACTGGCCTATCACCTTATAAAATTTTGAGCCACGACGAAGATAACAATTTTGTGGTTTTCAAGACAAGAGAAGCAGAAGGGGATCGTCACTTTGTCTATAATACGGATCTAAAAACTTGCCACTTTATCGGTGCCAATATATTAGAAGGGCCCCATCCATATATTCATATAGAAGCAGTAGCGCCTGATACTATTTACTGGAGCGTTTATCCTGTCAATAATCCTCGAGAAAAGGAATTGTATGCTTTTTCTTTAAAAGACCAAACAAACACCCGTTTAGAGGTACCCGCTCGTCTTTTTAAAATTCTTGCAGAACGTAATGGCACTCTTTATAGCCTAGTCTCGGCAGAAAGTTTTGAAGAAAACGAGGAGGCAGAATTCGCCATCTATACAAAACAACCCAATTGTCCCTGGGAAAAAATTATAGGTGGCAATCAAGAAAGATTCGCGATTTTTACAAAAATACCAATTATAGAAAACCCTATTTTAGGAACACTAGGTCGCCTAGAGAAAAAATATGCTATCTATGCAAGCTATAGAAATTTGCAGGGCCAGGTGATTACAGGCCCTATTACTATGGCTGACAATAAATTTGTCCCCCTCTTTACTTTGCCTGAGGGCAATATTCATGACCTAAGATTAATATCTTACAACATTCCCACAAATAAAACAAAATCTTATCTATCCCACCATATGTTATTAGTAAGCCTTATTGATCAGGGCAGATTAAAATGGCATACGCTTAACTTAGGGAACGGAGAAATCGACATCCCTAGTCCCCTAACCGAGCTTTCAAATCTACTTGAGAGTCATAAAATAGTTGAGGCTGGGGATAACTATTATATAGACGCCACGCTTGAAGGATTTAATATTATTCAATCTGATCATCCTGCTCTACGCATAACTTTTAATCTTAGCACGGATGAGGATTCAGGCGCACCAATAACTCAATGGGGGATTCCTGCTCCCAATGATTTATCTGGGCAAATACAAGATCTTGTGGATGCCAAGAAATGCGGACATTTAACTAAAGCTTATTATGAAACGATTTCAATGCAAGATGGTCAGCCCTTAGATTGTATTGTCACGCCTCCCTCCTTTGGTACAGCGCCCTATCCAGGTGTAATTATCTCTCACGGGGGGCCTCATGTCGCTCTAAATCTTAACTATAATCCCCTAGCACAATTTTTGGCAAATCGGGGCTATGTGGTGATAGAGCCCGTATTCAGTGGTTCTGATAACTCCCAAGCAATTTATGAAAGAGGACGTGGTCAATACGGGAATCTAATTCAACGGGAAATGAAAGAAGCAGCCAACTGGTATGCGCATAAGCAACTTATTGATGCACAACGCGTCGGTATAATCGGAAGTAGCTTTGGCGGATATGTGGTCAATTTTCAAGCAACCCATCCGGATTGCTTCGAAGAAATTTTCCCAGAAGGCTTTAAATGCTTTATATCTATAGTGGGCATGTCTGATTTAATATTTGATATAAATAACGCTATCTCCCACCTTCCGAGAAAAAATTTGATCAGCATTGAAAGGCGCGCTCGCTACATAGAACCTCTAATAGAGAGCCTCGACGATCTGTTGTCACCTGAAGCTGAGACCTCGCTTAAAAGCAAAAGCCCCCTCTATGCGGCTGCTAAGGTAAAAGCCCCCCTCCTTTTACTCCATAATGACGGTGATGAGAGAGTCCCTATTTACCATTCTAACGCCCTATCCCAAGCTTTAAGTGACCATAATATTGCCCATATTTATGGCGTTTTTAAAGGTGAAGGACACACCCTTTCTAATAACAGTAATCTGAATGTAGAATACGGACTAATCGAGAACTTCCTCTCTAAGCATTTGGGCGGTACGCGTTATCAACCCTTAACCAAGGAAGAATGTTCTCAATCCACCTTTGAAATCATACAAGGTCAAGAGCTAATCGATGAACTTTTGGAGGGCCAGGTAACGGAGGAGAAATAAAACTTCTCCTCATTACCCAAAACAATAAGCTTTGCAGCTAAGTAATAAGAAAATGAAGCTGCAGCAAAAAAGGGATACCCACGGTATCCCTTTAACAGCTTGAAAGCTTTCAAGACTTACCGTCCACGACTAATTGGCCGTCCCGCTCGGTAATGTTAATAGTCGCTCCTTCAACGATTTCACCACTTAGGATCTTCATGGCCAGCGGATCTTGTAGATTACGCTGAATTATGCGCTTAAGAGGGCGTGCCCCGTACATCGGATCATAGCCTGCTTCAGCTAACCACTCTAAAGCCTTATCGTCAATATTAAGAGTAATCTTACGCTCAGCCAATCGCTTGGCCAGCTGCGCAATCTGAATTTTAACAATATGAGTCATATTAGCTCGGCTAAGGCGATGGAAGATGAGAATCTCATCCAAGCGATTCAGGAATTCTGGTCGGAAGGAATTGCGCACCACAGTCATCACTTGGTCGCGAACTTGCGGTGTTATCTCCTCACCGGCATGAGCCGCTAAGTATTCTGCTCCTAAATTGGAGGTTAAGATGATGACCGTATTGCGGAAATCCACGGTTCGACCGTGACTATCGGTCAGACGTCCTTCATCTAAAACCTGTAACAAAATATTGAAGACGTCAGGATGGGCCTTTTCCACCTCATCAAACAGCACGACTTGATAAGGACGCCGTCTTACCGCTTCTGTCAAAGCGCCGCCTTGCTCATAGCCGACATAACCGGGAGGCGCACCAATTAACCGCGCTACCGCATGTTTCTCCATATATTCGGACATATCAATGCGAACCATATTGGTTTCATCATCGAATAGAAACTCAGCCAAGGCTTTAGTGAGCTCCGTCTTACCGACGCCGGTTGGACCTAAGAACAGGAAGGATCCCAACGGCCGATTCGGATCTTGCAAGCCAGCCCGGGACCGGCGCACCGACTGTGCCACGGCTTTAACCGCTTCATCTTGACCAATGACGCGCTGACCAAGGTTCTCCTCCATATGGATCAGCTTATCCTTTTCGCCGGTCAACATTTTATCCACTGGAATTCCAGTCCAGCGTTCAACGACAGTGGCAATGTCCTGATCGGTCACTTCTTCGCGCAGCGAGCGTTGCGGATTACCATCGGCCATGGAGCGTAATTTAGCTTCCAATTCCGGCATAAGGCCATACATAATTTCACCGGCCCGAGCCAGGTCGCCGCGACGCTGCGCCACTTCTAACTCTGAGCGCAATGCGTCCAGTTGCTCCTTAATCTTGTGAGTACCGGCAATACTTTCTTTTTCAGCGCGCCAGCTGGCGGTAAGTTGGGCTGATTTTTCTTCAAGCTCAGCGAGCTCCTTTTCCAGCTTGCCTAAACGATCTTTAGAGGCCGGATCTTCTTCCCGCTTCAGGGCTTCGCGTTCAATCTTCAACTGAATAATGCGTCGATCAAGCTCATCAATTTCTTCGGGCTTGGAGTCAACAGCCATCCGCACCCGGCTAGCCGCCTCGTCCATTAAGTCGATCGCCTTGTCCGGCAGAAATCGATCGCTAATATAACGATTGGATAAAGTACAGGCTGCAACAATGGCATTATCACTGATCCGCACACCGTGATGGATCTCATATTTCTCTTTCAGGCCCCGTAATATGGAGATAGTATCCTCGACCGTGGGCTCACCCACAAAGACGGGCTGGAACCGCCGGGCTAAGGCCGCATCTTTTTCAATATATTGGCGGTATTCATCCAATGTTGTGGCGCCCACACAATGGAGCTCGCCGCGGGCTAAGGCAGGCTTGAGCATGTTAGAGGCGTCCATGGCCCCTTCCGATTTACCGGCACCCACTAACGTATGCAGCTCATCAATAAACAGAACAATGTCACCGGCCGCATTGGCAATTTCATTGAGAACAGCTTTTAGGCGCTCTTCAAACTCGCCTCGGTATTTAGCGCCAGCAATTAAGGCTCCTAAATCCAACGACATCAGGCGAGTATGCTTTAGCGCTTCTGGCACATCACCATTAACAATTCTCAAGGCTAAGCCTTCAACGATGGCCGTTTTACCCACCCCAGGCTCGCCGATCAGCACGGGGTTATTTTTGGTGCGGCGTGACAGCACTTGAATAGTGCGACGAATTTCTTCATCGCGGCCGATCACCGGATCGAGTTTACCTTCCCGCGCCACCGCCGTCAAATCCCGGGCATAGCGGTTCAAGGCATCAAACGTGTCTTCCGCATTTTGTGTATCCGCTGTACGGCCCTTACGGAAACTAGCAATCGCTTCACTAATTTTAGCAGCGCTCACCCCGGCGGCCTCAGCCAACCTTTTACCCGGATCCACCGAACACAGACCTAAGAACAACACTTCTGCGGTAACAAACTGATCTCGCATTTTGTCAGCCGCTTTTTCAGCAACATCCAGCGCCTTTGCCGTTTCTTGAGCCAGGTAAACCCCGGCGGCACCAGCGCCAGAAACCTTAGCGATTTTAGCGAGCTCTGCTTCCACTGACTGATGAAACAGTTTGGCATTGCCCCCAGCTATTGTGACCATCTTGGCCGCCAATCCTTCTGGATCATCCAGCAGAATTTTTAATAAGTGAAAGGGTGTTAATTGTTGGTGCCCCTCACGAACAGCCAGCATCTGCGCTGATTGGAGCATTCCTTGAGCACGTTGTGTATAACGATCTTGATTCATGGTAACCTCCCGAGTTTCTTAGCTTTATTATAGCTATTTTTACTATCGGGAGGTATGAAAAATTAACCACAGATGTCTCGGTTATTATTGTGAACGCTGAGCCAAGCCCCGTTCAAAAGCTTCACGATAAAGGTCCTGCATATTTTCCTTTAAAGGTAGAAAAGCATCAGCATCAGCATTAGCAACCATAAAATCATATATTTGTTGCCCAATCGCTGAGTCAATAGTATAGATAGGCGGTAAAGGATTACCCGCAGAATAAGTAGTCATGCGGCTTATCTTTGTTCTTTGAAAAGCCCATATAGTTGCTGAATTGAGAAAAATCTCAGGATATGTATCCTTTAAAGCTAAGAAGAGCAGATTAAATGCCGTATCTGGGGGAGAACCCCACATAACCGATTTTTCTAAGAGGCTTGTTACTTTTCCAGATTTCTGAAAATCCTTCTGTAAAACATGAGGACTCTCAATAAAGCGCTCAACAATGAACTTTCGCGCCTCAATATAAGGAACCCTATTAAAGATTGTGTAATATATATTACTTAAACCGCATAAATAGGCATCATCCTTGCTGGCGTCCTGCTGTTTTAAATCATTAAAGACTAAATCCAAAATGAAAGCTATATCATTCTCGCTAACATCTCCGTATTGCAACCCATAATCAAGTGGTTTGAAATAAGAGGACAACCGATTATTTAAGAGAGAAGGGAAAATCTTAATAGTTTTTAGGGCTGCCTCATAATGCCCCTCCCCCATCAATTCTTGAACTGTCTCCTCTAAAAATTCAGCAAGAATTTCTGCGTGGCTTAGCTCACCATTTTCTAATCGCTTAGCTAAGCCATAGAGTAACTTCTCAAGGATTGGATCCTCGTTAGTTTCTGCAATTTCAGAATTAAGCCCGTATATAAGATCTTCCCCCTCTTCCCAATCCTGGAGATCACTTCCATCTGCTTCACTTCCGGCGGCTAAGATTAGAGTGTCGCTAAAGATAAATTTGTCATTCTGCTTCGCCAGATCTAAACAATCTAAAGCATAATTATAATCAAATTGATCATAAAGACTTTGGTCTCCCCACAGGAAATAGCCCCACAGCCCCACTAGTGGTCTGCGTTCTATTTCATGCTGCAGGCGTTGATAAAGAAGGTGAAAAAAGGGGTATTTTGCAATTGATTCAGCCCCCACCTGCTTGAAAAGTACAGCAGCTGTCCCTAGACTTTCTAAGTCGTCGAAGCGGAAACGCATGCCTAGACCGGTGAAAGAGGGTGACAATAAAGAATGGCGCCCTGTTTTCACTAAAGCCTCAATTATCCTTGACCTTGCCAGGGTCGTGTCGATGGGGCTTGCCAACGCGAATATTCTTGCATATTGGTCAAGTTGAGATTGCGATTCCTCTTCGACGTCAGCAGATATAATTTGGTTAAACAGCTCTTGATTACTAAATAAAGACAGCAACAAAAGGTTTTCCAGTCTCTGTCCCTCATTAATCATCCTGGCAAACATTTTCTCGGCCGCCCTATGAAGCCAAGGTATCGTTGGTGAAGGATACTTAAGTGTTGTATGACTGCCAGTGGTTTGCAAAGTAGCTAAATGGTTCCCATTCACATAGATGACCATATCTCCATCATTTTCAGAGTAATTTTCGTCAGCCAGAGTAAATTGATGCTCATCCGAGTTAAATGCCGACAATAGTTGGTGCCAACGCTGAGCGACACTACTCTCGACAGAAACATTATTTAGACCAAAAATACATTCGAGCACCTGCAGAAGGTTTGTATTGATTGATCTGAGTTCGTAATGGGAACCATCAGGCAAATAATGACCATAAATAATTCTGGCATCGGGCAAATTGCATAATAATTGTGCCCATATCTGTCGGAAATGTTCTAAATTGTATTGCTTCCCTATCGTGCTCTCAAAGAATGTTTTAAATTCTGGGCGTGTGGTAATGGGTAATTTTTCTAAAGCAAGACAATTTCGTTCAGCATCATATAATAAAATATTACAAAGCGTAAATAGCGCGGATTCCGCACAATCAGAAAATGAATGGATACCATTTTTACTGTAAAAGGAGGAAGTGCCATAAGGAACATCGAGCCTGATGTTTTCATATCTCTCGGCTGCAGCCCCTAGCAGCAGCATAAGCTCGGGTGAATTATTTAGCTCTTGAATTTGCCTAGAAGTAGGGGCATATTTTTCATACTTCTGCGGGGAAGCCATCATTGTATCCACAGTGGGGTAACGGGTAATCTTTTGATCGTTAACCCATATACTCAACGTTCCCCTGTCTAAACGATCTTGCTGATAACTGCAATAAGGTTCCACAAAGCGGGATTGACGCTGAAGTTCTGCTGCAGGAATAGCGCTTTTTTCCATGGCCGCTTTAAACTGCAAATACTCATCGCGATTAAATCGGCTGTGCATAAACTCTTCTTTGAGATAGGGATTACCTACAGCTTCAGGGCTTAATAGCTTGGCACCAGCGAGGAAATCCCATAACTCAGTTTTGGTGTTAAACTGTTGCAAAGCATAAGCCAAATAAAAATGCCTTGCCATGGAACCATAAAAATTTTCTCCGTTCCTGTCCTCAATAAAAGCTTGGTAGAGGACACGTGCAAATTTACCTGCTTCTTTGCGTTGAGGCTTAGTAACAAGACCGCGAAGAAAACCATCGACCGATTTATGGGTCTCGGCTTGATCCGCTTCCCAAAATAGGTGCCCCAATTGAGCAGCTGACAATCTCTTTAAGCTAAAAAACTCTCTTTGATTAGAAACCAGCGTGGCACCGTCTGGGGATGGAAATAAATATTGCAATAGAAGTGCCGTATGGGACAAAGGATTATCGGTTTCAGTCCCTTTTAGCTGAGCATAAGGCTCAAGGTCCGCCTTTAATCCGTAGGGGCCACAAAAGCGAAACCTTTTAAGCCAACCTGATTCTAAAAGAGCCATCGGATAGACAGGTGACAAATGTTGCTGGGCCGGATCAATGATCGATGTTATGCCTTTTAAATCGGCAAAATCCATAGCAACAAGGGAGCGACATAAAAACAAACTGAGAACAAGGGCAGATCTAAATTTCTTCATTATTATTATATCCCATTATTAAAAGATCTAAGACTCATATTCTTCTGAAGAATATTGATACTTTATCAAATAGTCAATCCCTAATACTTTAAAAGAAGAATTCTAAGTTTTATTTGGAAGAAAAAAGTAAACTTAGGACAGGGATAAGTAATCCGGAATAAAGACGGTCGCGCTTAAAGGAAATCCATTAGAAAGAAAAATCCCTCTGGAGGTCCTGCTTTATAGCTTGGTTATGAATATGAGCTATTCATCAGAGTTTATCGCTAGCGATGATGGAGCTGCCTTATCCAAGGCTCGACATCCCAGAGGGGAACGGGCCCAAGGCCCTTTATTCTGCTGTGGTGACTTCCGGGGCAGCAGCTTCCTGCACCTTAGGACGTTGACGGCGAGCTGGTCGACGTGGTTCCGCTTTCGGAGCCTCTGCTTGAGGTTCAGAATTAACACTCGGGCTCGCAATTGCTGCCTCTGACTGCGGGCTGGACTCTGCAGGTGTGACAAGAGTCAATTCATTAACTGCCTCTGGCTGAGGGTGGTCCTGGATGACAGGCTGCACGGTCGGTTGCTGAGCTTCTCTCTGTTCACGATATTCATTGAGGATCCGCAGAAAATGATCAGCATGCTGATAATAGTATTCGGCTTGCACGCGATCCCCTGAAGATAGAGCCTCTTTTGCTTGGTTTAAATAGCGTTCATAATTTTGAGAGGCGACGCCATAACGGGGCCGAGATTCTGGGCGTTCATAGACGCCTCTATCTGAGGTGGGACGTCCCCCATTATTATTATTTGACCGACGAACAGCGGAACCCCGCGAACGATTTCTTCTTAGCATTAATGATTACCTAATTCTCTGAAAATTTTATAATGGCCATAACGGCCACATATGCTGTTACCTCTCTTGGTTTGCTGAAATTACTTTCACCAACCGAGAGTTTTATTTTGCGGGCATAAAAAGAGATCTTATCAATTGTTCCATGACTGCTAAAGCCTCATAGCCATTTTATCAAAATCATCTTGTCGCATACACAAAGCAAATGTTAACGGTTATGAAAGAGACTTCTTTCATGCCGCTGCACAGCTATTTTCAGTCTAACAACTCTTTTCTCTGTTTGCCAAGATTTTTATTGCACAACACCTCAGGAAAAAACTAAGCAGCGATCTAGCCCATTGAAATCTCTGATTTTTTCTACCAAATTAAATTTATGGTCTTGGCCAATTTGGGTGACCGCTTCCGCTTGAGCATAACCGATTTCAAAGATGATCACTCCCCCTGGCCGCAAATACTCCCGTGCCGATTTTAGAATGGTTTTATAGTGGACAAGCCCCTGCTCATCCGCGAATAATGCCGATTCTGGGTCATACAACGTTTGGCGTGATAAAACCTCTGAGCGATCAATATAAGGAGGATTGGCGATAATAAGATCAAAGGTCTGAGACAAGCCCTCCATCCAGTTCGCTACCACAAACTGGCATCGCTCTTGCATCCCTAAAGCAGCGGCATTCATCCTCGCAACCGCTAACGCTGCAGATGAGATATCTACTCCGGTGCCCTGGGCCTTGGGGAGCTCAGTTAATAAGCTTAGCAGCAAGCAACCGGAGCCCGTTCCTAAATCAAGAATTTGTACGGAATCTTGAGTTTTAGGGATATATCTTAAGGAAGTTTCAATGAGCGTTTCACTATCCGGACGCGGGTCCAAGGTATCGGCCGTTACTTTAAACCTTAGCCCCCAAAACTCCTTATAGCCCAAAATCTTGGCCAAGGGCTCGTGTTGACAGCGCCGCTGAATAAGCTGCTCAATTTCTTTGACTTGAGTAGCATTAAGAGCCGGCGGGGGCTCAAACAGCAATTGCTCATAAGAGATCCCAAGAGCATGTCCGATTAATAACCGCAACTCTCGCAAGGGGTTTTCGGCAGGGCTGTGCTGTATCAGCCTCAGAAAATCTTTTAGGGCAGTGTGGAAGTTCATAAAGCAAATTGTTCCCGCAAGATACGGTCCTCAAGATTATGCCCCTGCGTAAAAAGCAGACGACAAGAAGAGTTTATGTCTTGTTCTATCGTAACATATTCGACATTTTCAATCATTTGATAATCGGCCGAGACACTGACCTTTCGTTCAGCGGCTCGCAAAACAGTCAATTTAATCTTTGCCAAGCAAGGCAGCAAAGCACCGCGCCAGCGTCGTGGTCGAAAGGGGCTAATGGGTGTCAATGCCAATAGATTAGCTCCCAGAGGAATAATAGGACCATGGGCAGATAAATTATAAGCCGTACTACCTGCGGGCGTTGCCACCAACACGCCATCGCTAACTAATTCTTCCAAGCGCACAACCCCATCGATCTCAATTTGGATCTTACTTGCCTGCGAGGTTTGCCGCATGAGGGACACTTCGTTAATTGCATGATAAATATGCTCAACACCGTCAGTATCGATCGCTGTCATGCGTAGTGGATGCAGAGCCGTTTGCTGAGAGGTTTGGACACAATGAAGCAGATCCTGGGGCGGCACAGAGTTCATCAAAAAGCCAACAGTGCCAGCATTAACACCAAAAAACGGCACATCTAAATGCCGCAAACTATGAAGAGCGTGCAACATAAAGCCATCCCCCCCGATGACAACAATACAGTCAGCTTGATCCAAAGGCACAGGCTGAAGATATTTTAATGCTTCGGCTTGAAATTCTTGTGATTTCTGGCCCCGCGATGTGAACAAAGCAACTTTTTGAATCTTCATAATTTTATTCTCATCAACCTTTTATCTCACTATAAAAGGATTCTCTTAAAATAGCTAACTTCTCTTATTTTGCTGAACAATTTTTCTCAGCCTCCTTATCACCATAATTTTCGCTTCGAAAATAAATAGGTAAAATTCTGGAAAATTTTTCATCTTGTTAAGCCTTTATTAAATCTTCCTCACCAATATTAGAGATAAAGGCACAACTACACCCAGGACATTGGAGAACAAATCACATGGAAAGCATTCAACATAAATTAGACCGGGTCCGTCCTCCCCGTGTGCAAATTACTTATGATGTGGAAATTGGTAACGCCATTGTTATGAAAGAATTGCCTTTCGTTATGGGAGTAATGGCAGACTTAGCAGGGCATCCTGCTTCTCCACCACCACCGTTAAAGCAGCGCAAGTTTATAGAAATTGATCGTGATAATTTCAACGATATTATGGAAAAGATTCGCCCGCGCTTAACCTTGCGTGTGGATAACAAGCTGACCAACGATGGCAGCCAAATGAGTGCAGAACTTTTTTTCCACAGTATGGATGACTTTCAACCGCTGAATGTGGTGAAGCAGATTGAGCCCTTGCGTAAGCTTTACGAAGCGCGAACCAAATTAAAGGATATGCTCACTAAGCTTGATGGCAATGATGCTTTAGATGAATTACTGCATGCTGTCATTAACAATACAGAGCAGCGTAATAGCCTGAAATCAGAACTGGGTATAGCAGATGATTCAGCTAAGTCAGCTGATAAACCTGCGAGCTAAAAGGATAAGGGAGATAGATTATGGCAAACGAGACCCAAGCACCCGCCCAAGAGCAAGTTACCCTTGACGTTCTAATGACGAAAGGTAAACTCGCCAAAGACGACACCCAGAAACCTTTTGCTCGTGATCTGGTGGAAGAGTTCGTCAAGCAAGTTGTCGAACAGGGCAACGTTCTAAGTAATGATACAGTCACATTTCTGACACAACGGATTCAGCAAATTGATGACTTGATTGCTGTCCAACTGAATGAGTTTATGCACACCGACGAATTCCGCAGCTTAGAAGGTTCCTGGCGCGGCCTCGATTATTTAGTGATGAATTCAGAGACGGGCTCTCATCTTAAATTACGTTTATTGCCCGCCACTAAGAAAGAAATCATGGACGATTTAGAAAAGGCAGTAGAATTTGACCAAAGCGCCCTGTTCAAAAAGATTTATGAGGAAGAATACGGCACTTATGGCGGTCATCCTTACTCATGCCTGATCGGCGACTATGAATTTACACGTCATCCGAATGGACATTGAACTGCTGTCCAAGTTATCCCAAGTGGCAGCGGCAGCCCATGCTCCGTTCATTGCTGGCGCCCATCCCCGTCTGTTTGACTTTGATAGTTTTGAAGAAATGGGTAAACCACGTGATCTATCCAAGATTTTTGAAAGTCTTGAACTTATTAAATGGAATTCCTTCCGTGACTCCGAAGATTCACGCTATGTTGCCCTGGTGCTACCCCATGTGATGATGCGGTTACCGTATGGTGCTAACAGCCTGCCTGCCGAGGGACTAAATTTTGAAGAAGATGTTGCGGGTGCTGACTCCAAGAAATTCTGTTGGACAAATGCGGCCTATGTTCTTGGAACTAAGTTAACGGATGCCTTTAGTAAATATAAATGGTTAGCCGCTATTCGGGGCGTTGAAGGAGGTGGACTTGTAGAAGACTTGCCTGCCTATACCTATAAGACAGCTGATGGTGATACCGCGCTGAAATGCCCAACAGAGGTGGTTATCACCGACCGCCGAGAAAAAGAGCTCAGCGATCTTGGCTTTATCTCGCTTGTCCATTGTAAGGGCACAGATTATGCGGCGTTTTTTGGCGCTCAAACCACGCAGCGGCCTAAAGTTTACAATTTAGACGAAGCCACCGCTAACGCTTCTCTATCGGCACGTTTGCCTTATTTGCTCAATGCCTCTCGCTTTGCCCACTATATTAAAGTGATCATGCGCGATAAAATTGGCAGCTTCCTAACCGCAGACAACGTTGCCCAATATTTAAACACCTGGATTGCCAATTATGTGCTTTTAAATGACGATGCCCCTCAAAGCGTTAAAGCACGTTATCCTTTGCGTGAAGCGCGAATCGAGGTCTATGACATTCCTGGCAAACCCGGATCCTATCGTTCCGTGGTTTATATCCGGCCGCATTTACAGATGGAAGAATTAACGGCTTCTATCCGTCTCGTTGCAACGTTACCAGCTCCCGCCGGGGGCTAAGAGAGCACCTCTGTTCCGTCTTAAGGGCGGAACAGCAACCCAACCAAGCCTAAAGTTTTTAGGAGGAAGACAAGATGTCACACAATTATACCCAGTACGGGACCATACCCCTCGCCGGCGAGACCGGCATAACCATTCCAGTGGTTGATCCCCATATCAAGCATACCAATAGCGTTACCACTCCCGAATGGATGATTTCCATTGATAAGTTTTTGTCGTCAAGCATTGATGGTTATGAAGATTATACAGAGCTTTATGGATGGGTAGCGGAGCAAGCCCGATTAACGAAAGGTAGTACAGCAACCCAATTATTCTCAACAGCTGCTGTTCAACATTCGAATATCTTGATTGTTATTCCCAACGGACTATACCTTCCTTTACTCGAAACGGCAATGAATGCAGGGTCTAACCTGGCGCGCGTTAAAATCGTCCGCCTCGCTAATATTACTGATTTAAAAGTTCCTATCCAAGAAGTTGAATATATGAATTGTAAAATTGATTCCATTCAACAAAAACTGGATGAGATTATCCTTTCTATTCGCCCGGAGACACGGATGAATACAGTTGTCCAATATGCCCAAGATGGCAGCAAGCTAGGCCAGAATGTTAGCTTTTTTGATTACGTAACGGGTAAAGCAAAATAAGTGATTGCTAGCCTGGGGATTTTTATTAAGCTTTAATTTAAATTTTTACTAAAAATTAAAGCTTATCTTTTTACACTGACAATAAGATAGCCAGACTAACGGAGCAAACAGATGACAAATAATTCTTCAGGACCCAATTTTGGACCTGCCCATCATCAATATGGCAACAGCAATATCATTGGTACGGGAATCAATATTCCGATCCATGCCCCTTCCATTCAACACTTATCGCATGTATCCACGCCGGAATGGATGGTTATGATTGATAGCTTATTATCGTCTTCTATCGAAGGGACGCCTCTGGGAACCGGGGCCAACCTTAAAAAATGCACTGAACTTTTGGGATGGTATTCTGAGCAAGCCCGTCTTACTCAAGGCAACACCGCTAACCAGCTGTTTTCAACCGCTGCTGTGCAGCATTCCAGCGTCATTATTGTAATTCCGACAGGCGATTATATCGCCTCCCTTGAAACAAAGATGTACACCGGCGCTAACATTGCGGCTATTAAGTTAATCCGTCTGGCCAATATCACGGATCTTAAAGTGCCGCTTCAATACATAACCTATACCAACTGCCGTATTGAAAGCACCCAACAACAGTTAGATAAATTCATTCTTTCTTTCCGTCCAGAAAAGCGCCAAAATACAATTGTACAATATCACCAAGATGGGACGAAGAAAGGTAACAACGTGAGTTACTTTGATTACACCACCGGCAAGATTCAGGCTTAAACGTGTTTAATAGGAATATCATCGAAGAATCCTTTGCGGAGCCCAAACGGAAACGAGGGGCTCCGGTTCCTTTATTTGAGAAATTGATCGATGAGGATAGGAACAATAGCGATGAAATTCCACCCCTGCGCTTTTACAATCAATTTGAACTGATGCAATCTATCCAAAGAGAGTTAGGGCGCATCTTAAATACACGTGCCAATGCCACTAAAGCAGAGTACGATCAGCTCAGCATAGATAAGTGGAATTTTGCTTTACCACAGATGTATGGCTTAGCAGATTTTTCTCAGTATGATGCTACCAATGAAGGTCATCATCCTCATATTGCTTTGTTATGTGAAAATGCCATACGCTTATTCGAGCCACGCTTAAAGAATCCCAGCGTGACAATTATAGAGTTCGATAATAAGAAATTTTGCTTACTCATCAATATCACCGCCACGCTTAACATTAAAGATTTCCAGGACGAAGTCACCTTCCCGTTAGAGATCCAAGCTTAAATTAAAAAGGGCTCTTCTCTAGAGCAAGCTAGATACTCTTCTCTGAAGTATTTATTGAGATCCTAGAGCAAATAGATTAAATAAGATAAATCTTGCAACAAAGCTGCCTGCAAACATCTTTTGCTATTTGCTTCTAAGGCATAGAACCGCTTCAAGTCTTAGAAACCCTTTATAAAAATGGAGAAAATGTACACTGAGCGCAGCGAAGGACTTTTCTCAAGAGCAGATTAGATATCTGTTAACGTCATCTCTTTAAAGGAGTCTCCTGCTAGCAGTTTCTCAGATAACTGCGGCAGAATTTGAGAGGAAAGAATTTTATCAATGGCTCGGGCGCCGTGTTGAAGACCTTGGGAAAGTTCAATAATACGATGGATATCCTCATCAACCACAATGAGCTCAGCTTGGTGTTGCGCTTGCAACCGCGCATCAATTTGCTTCAGCTTAAGGCGGGTAATTTGAGCCAAGTCTTCTATTCCCAGTGGCACGTAAGGGATCACCGTCGTGCGAGAAAGAAAAGCATTAGCAAATTTCTTATTCAATGCTAGCCATAATTTAGGCTCTATAGTTGAAAAAAACTCAGAGGTAATCTGGCGCTCATTTCTCAGCCAGAAATCGGAAATAATCTCAGCACCGACATTCGAGGTTAAGATGAAAAGACAATTGCGGAAGTTGACTTCTGTCCCTTCCCCATCTTCCATAATTCCTTTGTCGAAAACTTGATAAAAAAGGTTGATAACATCCGGGTGAGCTTTTTCAATTTCATCCAGCAAAATCACCCCATAAGGATTACGCCGAACAGCTTCCGTTAAAATTCCCCCTTTACCATAACCAACATAACCGGGAGGAGCCCCCTTTAATGTTGCCACCGCATGGGCTTCTTGAAACTCTGACAAATTGATACGGATCAAACTTTCCCCTAAACCTGTCATAACTTCTGCCAGGGCTTGAGCCGTTTCAGTTTTTCCTACCCCACTGGGGCCAGCAAGCAAAAAGACGCCCATCGGTTTATGGGGGTCAGCTAAACCTGCTGAATAAGATATAATATTCTGGGCAATCCGATATAAGCCATGGTCTTGACCAACGACGCGCTCTTGAAGTTGAGAAAAGATATCCTCCTTTTTCAAGCCATCTTGGTAGCTCAGCATGGTTGAAGCAGGAATCCCTGTCCATGTGGATAAAATCTGCGCAATAGCTCGACGGTCGACCTGATAAGAGACACCCAGTTTTTCAAAGATCTGCTTGATCTCAGCCTGCAATCCATCATGTTCTTTGTCATATTCCGGATCCTTAACTAAGGCCGGAAGCGACGGCTGACTTTGGGATTGTTCAATTTTATCGAGAATACGCTGGGCGTGCTGCCATTGGTCAGCTAAAGCCTTTATTAAGGCTCTAAGCTCCTGCAATTCCTGTTCTATTTGTTGACATCTATGATGGTTTACCTTAAACACTCTCGCTTCGCGGCGCAGCATTTCCAGCTCCACCTTTAATAAAGCTTGGCGATTTTCAAGCGCATCCATATTACCAGGCTTACCTTGACGCGTCAGCGCCACTCGCGCACAGGCGGTATCCAAAAGGTTAATGGCTTTATCGGGCAATCGACGCTGCGGAAGAAAGCGCTGGCTTAATTGCACAGCCGCATTGATTGCTTCATTTAGGATCTCAATTTGATGATGCTGTTCTAAGTTAGCCACCAGCCGCCGTAAAATCATCGCCGTTACTTCTTCAGAAGGCTCCCCCACCTTGACCACTTCGAACCGCCGTGTAAGAGCAGCATCGCTTTCAATATAACGTTTATATTCAGACCAAGTGGTCGCCGCAATAACTCTTAACTCTCCGCGTGCTAATGACGGTTTTAAAAGGTTTGCCGCATCCCCCGTCCCTGCTGAGCCGCCCGCACCAATTAAGGTATGAGCCTCATCAATGAAAAGAATAACCGGTTCGGCAGCATGCTTAACTTCCTCGATAATTTGTTTTAGACGATCCTCAAACTCACCTTTAACCCCGGCGCCGGCCTGCAGAAGGGCTAAATCTAAACTATAAATTTGGGCGGTTCTGAGACTATCTGGCACATTGCCAGAGAGGATACGCTGAGCAAGCCCTTCCACTAGCGCTGTTTTGCCCACCCCCGCTTCCCCGACCAGAATCGGATTATTTTGTCGCCGTCGCGACAAAATATCAATAATCTGGGAAATTTCTCTTTCTCTACCGCATAGGGGATCAGATTTGCCGGCCGCTGCCTGCTCATTAAGATTGATTGAAAATTTAATAAGAGCTTTTTCCTTCTCTTCTGGGGAATTAGTCTCCGAAGAGGACGGAGAGAGTGTCCGGTTATCAGTCGTTGAAAGGAAACGATTTTCTGGGCTCAACTCAATTAAGTTTTCCAACTCTTGACATAACGTATGACGCGGGACCCTTAAAATCAGTGGACAAGACTCCAAAATGACGCCGCGAATTTGCTCTATATCGACCAGAGCCAGCATTAAAGCAGCAGAACGGATTGACGTCTGATTAATTTTTAAGGAAGAAATTGCCCAGGCCTGCTCTAAAAGCATCAAAATATTCGGAGAGAGAATTGGGATCCCCGTACAGCCAGTTTTAAATTTATCGATTGTACCCAGTAAATGCTTTCTTACTGAGTTTAAATCGACATCGTAATGTCGCAAGATTTGGTGCATATCTGTTTGAGGCTGTTCAAGCAATTTATAAATAAAATGCTCAACTTCAATATTATAATTTGTCTTTGCCATACATAAAGCTGCAGCCTCTTCCAAAGCACGCTTACAGGGATGGTTCAGCTTTGAGACAAGATTTTTCATCTCCGTTGGCATAATAGCACCATGTTACAAAAGATCTTAATTTTATGTTAACCAACCCTGGTTCTGGTGTACAGCTCATCGAAAGAAGTTAAGGTAAAATTTTACATAAATTGATCACTTCTTAATCTTTGATTGTCAAACTGGTACTAGAAGCGACTGAAAAAGCTATCCTTATCGAACTTGGCATGAAAATTGCTGGATTAGGGTGAGATATAAGTGAGGCATAAATGATTAGACAACTTTTAATCCTTAGTTTTACGTGGTGTCAAATAATTCACCCTTCATATGCAGCAGCTAATACTGTTCGCATTAAAGACATTGTCAGTTTTGAAGGCGTGCGAGAGAATCAGTTGGTAGGATATGGTCTGGTCGTTGGCTTGAATGGAACAGGAGACTCAATTGCCGCCATCCCTTATACCAAAGAAAGCCTTGCTGGTATGCTAGAGCGTTTAGGAGTTAACATCCGCGATGCAAATACCGGCAATATTAACTTAAGTGGTAAAAACATCGCAGCCGTAATGGTCACCGCTACCATGCCTGCATTTTCACGGCAAGGAACGCGAATTGATGTGTCAGTATCCGCCTTAGGGGATGCTAAAGATTTACGAGGTGGAACCTTACTGGTTACTCCTCTTCTTGGAGCCGATGGCGATGTTTACGCCGTCGCGCAAGGGGCAGTTGCTACCAACGGCTTTAACGCTGATGGCAATTCAGGTTCGAAAGTGGTTAAAGGTGTTCCCACATCCGCACAGATTATCAATGGGGCTATTATTGAGAAAGAGGTAGGCTTCGAGCTGGCCTCTATGCAGCGCATGCACCTGAGCTTAAAAAACCCTGACTTTACTACGGCTCAACGGATTAGCAATTCTATTAATGAACAGTTTGGTGAACTTGCCCAAGCAAAGGATCCGACGACTGTAAGCCTTATGATTCCTGATAAGCATCGCTCTAATTTAGTGGGTTTCTTAACCACCCTTGAGCAGCTGACTGTTCAGCCGGATCAAGCAGCGAAGATCATTATTGATGACCAAGACGGTGTGATTGTTATGGGCGAGAATGTTAAAATATCAACCGTCGCTGTAACTCAAGGCAGTATAACCATCAAAGTTGTTGAAACACCGCAGGTCTCGCAGCCGCAGCCTTTTACCCAGGTCCAGACAGCAGAGATTGTTAATCGCAGTGATATTACAGTTAAAGAGGAAAAAGGCAAATTCGCCATCCTACAGTCTGGCATCTCATTACAAGAATTAGTGAATGGTCTGAATGCCTTAGGGGCAACGCCACGCGATCTTATTTCAATCTTACGCAGCATAAAAGCAGCGGGCGCAATTCAAGCAGATATTGAGGTGATCTAATGACAATCCACGCGACTCAATTTTCTAGCCTCATCAATTCGCATACAGCCATAAGGTCAAAAAGCGAAGTAGAGCCAGCCAAGGCTTGGGAAGCAGCTCAAAAATTTGAGGCGGCGTTCACCAGCCACATCATTCAGCAAATGTTTTCTGGTAATGACACGGGTCTATTTGGCGGCGGACAAACTGAAGTTATGTTTCGCTCTTTTTGGGCAGAAAAAATTGCCGAGTCTATGCCCGGTGTTTTCGGGATTGCTGAAAGTGTTTACCCAATCTTGCTAAAGGGACAGGAGAGAACAGATGTCAAATAATGTTTATCAGAATTTAATGGAAATCACAGCTGAGCTGGTGGAGATAATCCATAAGGAAACTGAGCTTTTATATGCGCATCAGGTCTCTGAAGCCCAAGCTTTATTATTAGACAAGCAGAAATTAGCCGAGCAGCATCAATTTATCTGCAAACAATTTAATGAGCAAGATATTACCTCTGAGTGCACTGTCGAAGAATTACAAGCGCTTAAAGAACTAATAGACCGATTACATGCTTGCCTTCTTGAAAACAAGCAAGCCCTTGAGGTAGCGCAAACAGTTCGCAATAAAATCATTGACAAGATTAGTCAAGCTGTCAAAGAAGATCAGGCACCTACCTGCCATTATAATAAAACAGCTCGTTTTGACCCTAACTTAGCACCTGTTACCATGCTGGCGCTTAACTTACAGATCTAGGAGAAGATTATGGCCAATTCCGTTTCCACCCTTCTATCAAAGATTAAATATGACCGTAAACAAACTGAGCTTACTTCTGCTAATGTGGCACGGGCAGATGTTGACGGTTATACCCGCAAGGTTGCTTATGCTGAAAAATTAATCCTACGCGATAGCGTCTCGGGCATTAAGCAGAGCCAGATTAGCCGTGTGATTGATAAAGTTATTCAGACTCAAACCCGTCTACAGAACTCTAAGGTGGGTAAAAGTGAGATCGAAGATAGCTACTATACTCGACTCTCACAACTGTTGGGCACCAAAGGTGATGAAGCCTCCTTCATTCATCGCATCAATCAATTTAGCGTCAAGATGACAGAGGTGGTTTCCATCACAGACGGCAACAAAAAGCGGGAAACAATTCATGCCGCTGTAACCCTTGCTAATCAGATGACAAATCTTTCGGATCAAATTAATGATTTGCGCGCTCAAGCCGATGCTGATATTGCCACTGCAATCACAACTCTAAACGCCAATTTAGAATCAATTAAAGACTATAATCAACAGATTGTTTCCTTTACAGTTAATAATCTCGATACCTCAAATCTTGAAGATGAACGCGACCTGCTTATCCACAACTCAACTGAACTTTGTGGCATTAAAGTTTTTGACGCAGCTAACAATAATAAAACGATTGCCCTTGAAAGTGGCGATGTGCTGGCGACCTCCATTAGCACCTTTCCTCTTAGCTATACCCCAGCAAGCTATATTCTCCCCGGGGACGTACTTTCGCCTATTTCCACCGCAGCGGGCATCAATATTACCTCAACCTTTACCTCTGGTGAGATTGCTGGCCTGCTAGAGCTGCGTGATCAGATTCTACCCGATATCCAGGCCGAATTAGATGAACTGACCCGCGTTGTGCGTGATACGACTAATGCGCTCCATAATGAAGGAGCCGCCTTTGCAGGGGACGCTACTTTAACGGGTCTCAATTATGTGCCGGGTGTAGCCGTGCCAATAGACCCTAGTACAACAATTTCAGGCCAAGGCACCCTGCGCATCGCCGTTACCGATATGAATGGAACTTTACTTGACTATAAAGACGTGCCTCTTACAGATGGTATGTCGGTTGGCGGTTTAGTGAGTGACATTAATTCAGCCACTTATGGCTTTAGCAATATCGCCGGTGACTTTACGGTCACCCAGTTACCCACAGGTGAGTTGCAAATCTCATCGACCGCTAATAAATGTGTGGCAATTGGCGCCGCTGGCACTACTAAACCTACTATCTCGGCATCATCAACTTACGACCCGACCATAGCTTATGGCTTTTCGCATTTCTTCGGGCTTAACAATTTGTTTGATACTGATAACCAAGTGGTAAGTAGCTCAGCCCAGGTCGGCATTGCCAACCATCTTAAAGTGCGCGATCGGTTTTCAACCAACGCAGCTAATTTATCCGTCGGTGTTTTAAACAACCAAGTTCCGCCACCCTCAGGCGATTGTCTCGGCCTTACTGAAAGCGATACCACGATTGCCTTTCAGATCGGCGATACCTTAAGGCGGGGCAACTTGGACTTTCTTGCTGCCGGCGCTCTTTCTGTCGCCAAAATCTCTGCGACCGAGTATGCCACCCGCATCATGTCACTTATTCAATCAGATATCAATCGCAGCCGCTCAACCCAGGAAGTTGATGAGCGTATCTATGAGGAGTTAACCAAGCTGGCTCAATACAAAAGTGGGGTTGATCCCTCGGAAGAGATTATTAAAATTTTTGAGTTATCCACTAGCCAAAGCATTACCTCTAAAGCTTTGAATATTGTGAACTCTATGGATAGAGATTTAATGACGACACTTACAAGATAAGGATCCTAATATATGACAAATTTACCTTATTTAACGACTGCCAGATATAACCAAATGATCGCGCTGAGTAGTGAGCGCTCTGTGCAGACAAGCTCCGCCGAATTAACCAGTGGCGGAGTCTCGGGCAGTTATGGCGAGGCCCGAAATGTTCAGCAATTTATCGGTCAAGAATTGATACTAGAAAGCGTCCAAAGTTATAAAGATGGCGCTGTTTTAAACCATGAACGGTTAAAATTTGTTCGCGATCAGATGGACAAAATGCGAGAGACAGCCGTCGAACTTCAGACCCGTATCTCATTGTTACGCAGTTCAACCCTAGCTAGTACTCAAGAGCTTTCGATATGGTGTAATGATAGATTAGGCTATCTTAATTCTATTCTCAACAGCCGCTTTGATGAGAAGTATATTTTTGCCGGTACCGCGACTAATGTTGCACCGACCGTAGATTTAGCGACATTACCGGCAATGGCGCTATCTGACCCCGTGGATGCGACCTTATATTATCAGGGCAGCTCCTCTGATTTAAGCTTCAGAGCCGATGATGATACAGTTATTCAAACACCAGTAAGGGCAGACGATATAGGTATTGCGGAGTTAATATTCTCGCTTAGACTATGTTCAACTCTCCCTACCACTGAGAAAGATGATCGTTTACAGCGTGCTAATGACTTATGCCTGCAAGGACACGAAAACATCGTTCAAGCAACAAACAGATTAGAAAACAGCCAGAAGACGCTAGAAAGAGTAGAAGAGTCTTTATTAAATCTAGAGCAAGAAGTCTCAGAGAATATTAAAGAGTTGGGCTATCGCACAGACTCAGAAGTTTTACAAGATTATGTTGAGAGTAAGACGCGACTTCAGCTGACACGTTATGTGACCACCAGCTCACTTAATTCGATCAAAGAACTTATTGAAAAGATACCAGTATAAAGGGGGAAACCATGATGAACTGTGAACAACTAGCCACACAAGCAATTGAGTCTCAATTACCTGTCTATCGGCTGATTATGCCGCAAGGGATTATTGGATTTAATGATATTAATCATTATACCTTGACCCCTTTGGTTGCTGAAGAAGTTAGCCTGTTTTGGGAGCTTCAAAGCATAGAGGAGCAAGAATACTGTTTTATACTCCTGAAATTAGATCAGCTGCAAATCAGTGATATCACCATTGCTGAGGCAGATCTGATGACGGCAACAAAACATCTCGGATTAGAGCTCCCAGAATGCCAAGTCTTTCTCATTGTGTCAGTGGACGCCAATGAAGACGGCCAAAAGACGATGACCGCCAATATTAGAGCACCGTTTATTTTCCACCCAGCAAGCCATCGCGCTTGGCAGGTGATATTGAATAACCCTGACTATCCAATTGCAAAGATTATCTAGTCAGGCCTAAAGCAGTTTTATGCTTTTATGTAAGGAGCTCCCCTTCTGGCTTTTGCTTAAATCGGCCACACGGGGAAGCCACCCCCTACAAGCTCAATCGTTTTTACGGTAGAGCAAGTAACTGGGTTTGCGGCCCGCATCTATGCCTTTTTGCTCATATCGCGTCACAAGCCAAGGATGCGGGCGTTCATAAACACTCTGACGCCCGTCAAGCATGGCCGTAAATTCTGACCGCCGGCTGAGAACATCTACCATCCAGTCTGCATAGTCTTGGATATCAGTTGCCATCATTAATTCGCCGCCCTTCTTTAGCACTCGAGACAGTTCACCAATGGTTTCATCGCTCACAATACGGCGTTTGTGATGGCGTTTCTTATGCCATGGGTCTGGGAAAAGAATAAAAATACGATCCAAGCTAGCATCAGGTAAAGATTGAAGCAAGACGCGGGCATCATCAATTACAATGCGGACATTGTCAAGCTCATAATCTTCAATATATCCAAGCAAACCGGCCACACCCGTAATAAACGGCTCACATCCAATAAATCCCTGACTTGAAGATTGTTGAGCGCGCCATGCTAAATGTTCACCGCCGCCAAAGCCTATTTCTAAAATATAGGATTCAAACCCAGGCATAAGCTGAGTTAGATCTAACTTTTTACCAAAATCAGCAAATAATTGAAGTTTTGGAAGTTCTTCGTCAAGAAGACGTTTCTGATTAATCTTGAGAGGACGTGCTACTTTCCGTCCCCAAACTTTTCTGTGTTGATGCATTGCTAATTATTGTTCACTGATATTAAGTTAAGCCATTATATCATAAAATTTGTAAAATTCATCACTCTCTGCAGCCAATGTTTTAAAATTCAAAGATTTCCTCGAATTCTTTTACTGATTAAAAGAAGCTGTTATAGCCCCCAGGTCATAAAAGGTTCTCCATGCCATCCTTAGGATTCCCTCTCCTTCCCTTGCAGGAAGCTTGAAGACTGATTTTAAACTGAAAGCAGTCCTTGCAGCCCCGAGCGGGATGGATTACGCTAATTACTTAATTTGCAGGCAATAATATGCCTTACAGTCCGACACCTCAGGCCGTAGAGTATGACAGATGAGAACAGGCGCTTCCTGACTCAAGCTTATCTACCTCTGGCCCTTTCGGATTGCCGAATTAAGTTCACGGTTTCATGATTAAGGCTAGCCCGCTTTTGTTATAGATCGGGGTAGCACTTTAACAATTTTGTTGCTTCGGTAGTAAAAACTTCTCCAATTATCGCAATAAGTAGTGAGCTTTAACCATTATTTTTATTGCTTTTAGCAGCTAAAAAACTTTAATTGGACAGCTAAACTCCGTATAATGAATTATCGAAACCACCTTGTGTAAAATGCTTAGCTGTGCTAAACCTTTCATTAAAGATTTGTTAAAATTATTGGAATTGCCATGGATCCTACTTCCCTTTCCGGCAACCTAACTTCCCTCGCTGGACGTTACGCCAAAACTCTTTACGATCTTGCCTCAGAAAGCCGTGATGTGGCAAATGTTGCCAAGCAATTTCAGGAATTTTGTCATTTTACGAAAACTAACGCCGATTTTCAGGCGATTATTCTTTCTCCGGCGTTAACACGGGAAGAGCATATAGCTGTTTTCCAGGCGATTGGTGACAAAGTAAAATTGTCAAACATATTAAGCAGCTTTATTCGTATTCTCGCCGAAAACAGGCGTCTTAAATATATTTTTGCTATTCAGTCAATTTTTCAAGAACTGGTCGATTACAGCCAGAACATTATTCATGCTGAAATTATTTCCGCCGTTCCATTGAACTCAAAGCAAAAAGAAGCTGTATCGCAGATTCTAGCAAAACAATTTTCGGGATCAGTCGAAATCCGTTATGCAACTGATCAAACTTATCTGGGCGGAATTCTCGTCCATATTGGAAACCAGATCATTGATCTGACAATTGCCAACCAACTGAATCATTTAGCCAATGCGATGAAAGGAAGTGCTTAATGGAACTTAAGGCTGCAGAAATATCCGCTATCTTAAGACAAAAGATCAATGATTATGAGGCAAAAGTTGACATTGCCGAATCAGGCCGCGTCCTGTCCGTCGGAGATGGTATTGCTCGCGTTCATGGGCTCGAGCATGTCCAAGCTGGTGAGCTTGTTCAGTTTACCAATGGCGCTTATGGCATGGCTCTCAATCTTGAAGTCGATAATGTGGGCGTGGTGCTGTTTGGACCTGACAAAGACGTCCGCGAAGGTGATACTGTTAAACGCACCAAAACGATTGTGGATGTTCCCATTGGTAAGGGTTTATTAGGCCGAGTTGTTGATGCCCTGGGCAATCCGATTGACGGCAAAGGCGACATCCCTGCTGAAAGTCGTGGCCTCGTCGAAGTTAAAGCCCCTGGCATTATTAAACGTAAATCCGTTCATGAACCCATGCAGACCGGGATAAAAGCGGTCGACACGTTGGTCCCCATCGGGCGCGGTCAAAGAGAGTTAATCATTGGTGACCGCCAAACGGGAAAGACAGCCATTGCTCTTGATACAATCATCAATCAGCGAGAAGCCAACAAAGGTAAAGACGAAAGTCAGAAGCTTTATTGTATTTATGTGGCCATTGGCCAAAAAAGGTCATCCGTAGCCAGCCTGGTTAAAAAACTGCAAGATGCCGGGGCCATGGATTATACAATTGTGGTGGCGGCAACCGCCTCGGATCCTGCTCCGATGCAATACCTCGCCCCTTATACCGGCTGTGCCATGGGTGAGTATTTCCGGGATAATGGAATGCATGCTCTTATCATTTATGATGACTTATCCAAGCATGCCCAAGCTTACCGTCAAATGTCTCTACTTTTACGCCGACCCCCTGGACGTGAAGCCTATCCGGGTGATGTCTTTTACTTACATTCCCGCCTTTTAGAGCGGGCCGCTAAGTTGGATGATCCGTATGGCGGCGGCTCCTTAACAGCTTTGCCTATTATTGAAACTCAAGCGGGTGACGTCTCGGCTTACATCCCGACCAACGTTATTTCCATTACCGACGGTCAGATTTTCCTTGAAACAGAGCTGTTCTATAAAGGCATCCGCCCGGCCATCAACGTCGGTTTATCAGTTAGCCGTGTGGGGTCGGCCGCTCAAACCAAAGCTATGAAGCAGGTCGCAGGTAAAATCAAGTTGGAACTCGCCCAGTACCGCGAAATGGCATCTTTTGCGCAATTTGCCTCTGATCTTGATGCATCAACGCAGAAGTTACTAGCCCGGGGCGCTCGCTTGACTGAACTGTTAAAGCAACCTCAATATTCACCATTAAGTGTCGGCGAGCAAGTGGTCTCTATATTTGCGGGTGTTCGCGGCTATTTAGACCATGTTGATCCCAAGCATGTCAGTAAATTCGAGAAAGAATATATTCAAGCATTAAAAATTGAGCATCCAAAATTAATAGCTGAAATTGACAAAGCTGGAAAATTAACGGAGGAGCAAGAAAAGTTGCTCAATGAATTCGCTGCCACATTTGCCAAGAACTTTGTCGGGTAACGAGGAGGTTAACTGATGCCGAGTTTAAAAGACTTACGGCTTAGGATCAAAAGCGTCAAATCGACGCAAAAGATCACATCGGCTATGAAAATGGTGGCAGCAGCGAAACTAAGGAAGGCTCAAGAAAAAGCGGAAAGTGCGCGCCCCTATGCCTTGGTTCTCGAAAAGATGCTGGTTAATGTGTTAAGCCAAAACCCAGACCTACCCCAGGTTCCCAAACTGTTAACAGGGAACCCTGACAATCCTGTGCATTTAGTGGTGGTTGTGTCATCAGATCGGGGATTATGTGGCGGCTTTAACATTAATATTATTCGCGAAACCAAACATCTGGTGCGTCGCCTGCAAGCTGAGAATGTACCGGTTAAGATTTTATGTATCGGGCGTAAAGGCCGCGACTTACTTAGGCGGGATTTTGGTCCTCTGATCATTGATACCCTTTCTGATATTGGACGCAAAGGCGTCACTATTGAAGAATCGTCACAGGTTTGCACCTATTTAGAAGGCTTGCTTGAGCAAGACGTCTGCGGCGGCATGACAATCGTTTACAGCTTATTCAAATCTGCCCTCAGCCAAGATGTGGTGCGGCGCCAACTTATCCCCATCCCTATTGAACAGACCAATGATCGCGGTATTTTTGAGTTTGAGCCCTCCCATGAGCGGCTGATCAATGAGCTTCTACCCAAGAATTTTGCGGTCCAGATGTATCAGATTCTTCTGGAAACCAATGCCAGTGAGCATGGGGCCCGCATGACAGCAATGGACAATGCGACTCGCAATGCTCGGGATGTGATTCGCCAATTGGAATTAAACTATAACCGCACCCGACAGGCTTATATCACGAAAGAGTTGATCGAAATTATTTCAGGTGCTGAAGCACTTTAACACGTTGAGAGGAACGAGAATGTCAACACGTAAATTAAAAGCCATTGATGGCAACAAGAATGTGGGGCGGGTAACGCAGATCATTGGAGCGGTCATCGACATCCACTTTGAGAGCAAACTTCCCGAGATCCTGAACGCCCTTCAGATTAAACGTGATGATGGCTCCGTTTTAGTTCTCGAAGTAGCACAGCATTTAGGAGAAAATGTCGTCCGAGCCATTGCCATGGATTCAACGGATGGCTTGATACGCGGCACAGAGGTTTATGATACGAATGAGCCGATTAAGGTTCCTGTCGGCCCCGAAACCCTGGGGCGCATCGTTAATGTTATTGGCGATCCTGTCGATGATCGCGGTGAAGTCAAGACAGCCATTACCATGCCGATCCACCGGGAGGCGCCAGAGTTTGTAGATCAGTCCACAGAGACTCAAATTTTGGTCACGGGTATTAAAGTGATCGATTTGCTAACTCCTTATCCGCGCGGCGGTAAAATTGGCTTGTTTGGCGGTGCTGGTGTCGGTAAGACCGTTCTTATTATGGAGCTCATTAACAACGTGGCCAAAGCGCACGGTGGTTATTCCGTTTTTGCGGGTGTGGGTGAGCGTACCCGTGAAGGTAATGATCTGTATCGCGAAATGATTGAGTCTGGCGTTGTCGATCTAGAAGGGACAAAATCTAAAGCAGCCCTAGTTTATGGACAGATGAATGAGCCTCCAGGAGCGCGTGCCCGTGTGGCCTTAACTGGCTTGACAATGGCTGAGTACTTCCGCGATGAAGAAGGTAAAGACGTATTATTCTTCGTGGACAACATCTTCCGCTTTACGCAAGCCGGCTCTGAGGTCTCTGCACTTTTGGGGCGTATTCCGTCTGCGGTAGGCTATCAACCGACGTTGGCAACAGAGATGGGTGCTTTACAGGAGAGAATCACCACCACCAAACGCGGCTCGATCACCTCGGTCCAAGCCGTTTATGTTCCGGCGGACGACTTGACTGACCCGGCACCGGCCGCCTCTTTCGCTCACTTAGATGCGACAACAGTTTTGAACCGTCAAATCGCTGAGCTGGGTATTTATCCTGCGGTTGACCCTCTGGACTCTACCTCGCGCATCTTGGCGCCCAGCGTCGTCGGTGAAGAGCATTACCAGGTGGCCCGCGATGTCCAACGCGTTCTTCAAACCTACAAGTCTTTACAAGATATTATTGCGATCCTAGGCATGGATGAGCTTTCCGAAGAAGACAAATTAATTGTGTCTCGCGCCCGTAAGATTCAGCGCTTCTTGTCCCAGCCGTTCCATGTTGCTGAAGTCTTTACAGGAACGCCAGGCGCTTTTGTCCCCTTGCAAGATACCATTGCCGGATTCCGCGGCATTGTGCATGGCGATTATGATCATCTGCCAGAAGCTGCCTTTTACATGGTAGGCTCCATCGATCAAGCCTTAGAAAAGGCACGCAAGATGTCCCTTGAGGCAGCATAACTGTAAGCCGCCTAAAATTACTTCTTTATTTTTCAGGGTAGTCATACTACCCTGTTTTTACTTTTGCACTTATAGCACTGGGTTATAGAATGAAGAAGAACAAAATACCTCGGCGCTTACGCGCTTTCTCCCTTATTGAGATATCGATCGCTTTAATTATTATCGGTCTGATCACAGCAGCAGTCTTTAAAGGGCAAGACCTAATTGAAACTGCACGAGTGCAAGCTACCATCGAGGAGCTTAATCAAGTCAAACTTTCTATACTAAATTACCGTGATCAGTTTGGGCAATGGCCTGGCAATGATAGCCGCGCCCGAGACCATTTTGGCTTAGGCGTCACCAGTGGCAGCGGCGATGGCACTATCAACCAAACTGAATCTACCCAGGTCTGGCGCCATTTAAAAGCAGCTGGCCTGGCCGAAAGCGATCATGCCCCGCCGTGTAGAATAGGCGGCATCATTACTATTGTTGGCAAACCAGCAGGCGGGGCCTACGCTGGAAACTGGCTGGTAATTTCTAATTCGCCCGACGGCTCCACCGCTGCTTTAACCCCTAAACAAGCCATGCTCCTAAAAGCTAAAGCGGGAGAACCCCACCCTCAGGAAGGGTATTTTATTGTTATGGGTTTAGGAAACTCTGCATCGAACTGCCATAATGGCCAAACTTTTAACTTGGCTCACAAATCACCGGCCTGTATTGTCATGCTCAGACTATAATTGATGAAGATTTAAACATTATTCATATGCGCTTCGGATGTGGCACTTACAAGGGGGTTAGCCTCCTATCTCGTCAAAAGCATTAGCAGCGTTACCACCCGGTCTCTGCCTCACCAATAAAGAAAGTACAGTTTGATGATTTTTTTCAATTTCAGCTATGTCGCCATATGCGGTCTAATACCTAAATAGTAAGGATAAACATGTATAAGTCATTTCACTTTTTACCCGCTGCTGTTTTAAGTCTAACCTCTGTAATGGCGATGGAGATGGACGCTCCTGAAGAAACCACAGGATGGAATCATCTTCCTAGAGAACTCCAGCAAGTGATTATTGATCAGCTGAATGCAGAAGAAGTGGTCAAGGCAGCTCAAGTAACCTGCGAATGGCGTGACCTTGCAAAAGATGAACGAGGATGGAAAAACCGGGTCCAAAATGATTTTCAACAAGAAGATCAAGTACCCCCTATAGAAGGCTAAACCTGGCGGGATGTCTATAAAAGCCTTACAGAATTGAAAGAAAGCTGGATAATTGAAGGAGATTTCAGAAAAATCCATACTCCTACCCATGGACTTACTAGAATTCCAATTAACAGAGAGTTGGAGCTTAGGCCTCACGATCGGAGCAAAAGCCATATAGACCATATCAGTATCTTCGGATTCCAGAATGGTGAGGTTAGTATTCATATCCAGACCAATCTAATAGAGCCGAAAGCTATGGCAGAGTTAAGCAACGCCGGTCTTACGGCCGGAAATCAAGCAGCAGAGAACTTTGGAGACCACTATACTTGTAGGTATAAGAATAGATTAGCAGAATTTCTTGCCGTTTTTGTTAAAATTGATTTTATTCCTCCCCTGCTTGCAAGATTAATTCTTTCTAAAGTTAATATCACAACCACCCAGTCCTAGGAGTGTAAATACTCGGGATTTGATTGCATCACCGATAAAGAAGGGGCAGTTTGCTGATTTCTTTTAATTTCAGGTATCTCGCAATAGGCGGTTTAACATCTAAATAGGTAGAATAAAAATGTATAAACCAATCTGCTTTTTACATGCCGCTGCTTTAAGTTTAACCTCTGTAATGGCGATGGAGATGGACGCTCCTGAAGAAACTACAGGAGGGAATCATCTTCCTACAGAACTTCAACAACAGATTATTGATCAACTTCCTGGAGTAAATGCAGTAAAAGTAGCTTGTGTAAGCAGGCAATGGCATGAGTTTGTAAATGATGATCCAGCGTGGAAAAATCGTATCCAGAACGATTTTCAAGAATTCCTTGCACAGCCGATAGAAGGCGAAAGCTGGCAGGAGGTGTATAAAAAACTTACAGAACTTAGCGAAAACTGGAGAATTGTGGGAGACTTCAGTAAGATCCTTCCTTCAAGGCGTAATCAATCATTTTTGAATAATAGAAGGTTGTATGTTATCCCTCAGGACCAGGACAACAGTCAAATAGAGGCGATTCAAATTCTTGGCTACGAAGAGGGCAGGATTAGTATTTGTTTCTCGTCAGTGCAAGAAGATCCGAAGATTGTCGCAGAGTTACAGAAAGCCGGACTTTTGAGCGGAGAGACTCCTGTGCAACTATCTGAAGGTGGCTATAGATGTACAGATAAAAATAGATTCGCCAAGTTTCTTGCTGTTTTTGTTAAAGTTGACTTTATTCCTCCCCTGCTTGCCAGAGCAATTCTTCATAACATTAATGTCAGCACGACAGACGAAGAAAACTCCCCTCAATAAACATAAGAGGACATACTAGAATATTGCCATAAAAACGTGATCTAAGAAAAGCGATGGCAACTAACTTTTTAGTATGGCGCTCTCTGTGACATGAGAGTGCCATCATATCCTACTTATAGCAGACTCCCCCTTCTTCTCTTTTTTTCACCTTACCCTAATTAAGGCGGCATTACCTAGCACTGCTAACTTATAAGAGCTTAGAGAGCCTCAGCCTCAATTATCTCCCTTGCTTCCCACTTATTAATTTGGCGATAAGACAACAATTCTTGCCTTATTACGGACTGAATTTCATTGAGGCGGGAATAATCAACCACTTGAGCGTGGATAAGAAATTCAGCCAGCAAATGTTTGAATTGTCGGGCCGGCCGCCTAAAGTCCTCGGGATAAATTGAGAAAGCTTCGCTTAAGTACTCTTTAATAATTAGGGAACTTTGATATAAATGGTGCTGTGAAGCAGTTGCAGAATTAAGGGTTGAGAAGTGAGCCCCTAGAATAAAAATCGGTAAGCTGCTCTCTTTAACTTCATTAAGAAGAGGCAGATCATTAAATAAGTTCAAGCTTTTATAGCGCCCCTGAGGCCGTATTATAAATCTGCCACTATTTGATATGTCGACGCCCAAATTGAGCTTATGAAGAACTTGTCCTTTTCTAGATTGATCACAGCGGCGATAAACGAGGATAGTATGGTCTTGCAGATAAGCGGTATGCACTCTCACCCAATTTAAGGCCTTCTCTTCAGTAACCGGTGACGACGAGACCGGAGGTGTTTTCAAGAGATGACAGATAACAACCAGAGCAGTCTGCTCTTTCACAAGAGGGTAGGCTTGCTGAAGGGCAAAACTGCTTTGTACGGGATTATGGGCGAGCATCTGCAGGCAACCAATAATTTTTTCTCGACAATTCTGCGGTGAGCTTTCCCAGACTATCAACGATAGATTACGCTCATGCATAACTTCGCGAGCCCTATTTGAACAGGTTATCTCAAAATCAATTGAATTCGTGGCAGAGTCAAGAGCTCGCTCTTGATCATTTATCTCCATGCTAACGGCACAATTTATGATCAATAACAGCCATAGGCGGATATACTTATTAAGCTTATAGATAAAGTTCATGCGATTATTTCCAGAATTTTTATTCTTATACTCAAACCGTAATAAAGACCCATTTCTAAAATAAGATAGGCAACTTGTTTAATTCTTAGCCAGTGCTCTAAGAACGCAGCTATTATTTTTCAAGTTATAACAGAAGGCCTGAGAAGAGCTTTCTCCTCAGGCCATGCATATGACAGACGATCCCTTAATTTCTTTCGAGAGGGTTTATCCTTCACGCCTTAAAAATGCAGGAATTTCGAGGATGTCATTATCTTCCTCGTCTTGCTTGTCAGCGGCCGATATAATTGGGCTTGACCGTTTAGCGGACGTCGTGTCTTCCTCGGGGGCATTACCGCGGCTACGAGCCACCCCGGTAAAGCGTTCAAATAAAGAAATTGTCTTCTTCTTCTCAGGAGCTGCATCAATACTGAGCGCGGCACTCTGTTGAGAAGAGGCGGCAGCTTCAGAATCAGTAGATGCGGCTGCATCTTCAAGGATAGCTTCCACCTTATCG
Organism: Candidatus Odyssella thessalonicensis L13; assembly: GCF_000190415.1. Classification (GTDB taxonomy): domain Bacteria; phylum Pseudomonadota; class Alphaproteobacteria; order Paracaedibacterales; family Paracaedibacteraceae; genus Paracaedibacter; species Paracaedibacter thessalonicensis. Next base: position 180,097 of record NZ_AEWF01000002.1, on the reverse strand, counting down.
CGCGTCTTTCCCAGATCCGTGACAATATCATTGATCATAGCTTCTGTTTTTTCTTCACCGGTAGAGGCCGCATCTTGACTACTCAAGTCTGGCTTAGAAGATGCAGTTTCTGGAGCGGACTCAGAAGCATTTTCTTCTTGGCTGGTTGCTTTAAAGGACGAAGCTGACGCCTGTGGGGCAGGCTCAGTTGTTCGTGGCGCTGTGAAACTGGAAACCCCAAAGCCAAAATCTCGGCTTGCAAAGCTAGAGGCCCCAAAACCTGAGGAGGTATTTTTTTCTGGCTCAGCTTTTGTGGCCGTATGGATCGGTGAAACAGAAGCATGATTAGGTTTAAAGCTGCCAATGCCCGTGGCGACCACAGACACCCGCATGGTGCCATTAAGCTTTTCATCGAAGGTGGAACCAAAGATGATGTTAGCATCAGGGTCAACTTCATCGCGAATGCGGTTGGCGGCTTCATCAACTTCATAGAGCGTCATATCGAATCCGCCCGTAATATTGATCAGGACACCACGCGCCCCTTTCATCGACACATCATCCAACAATGGATTAGAAATTGCTGCTTCTGCCGCATCCAAAGCCCGCCGTTCGCCTTGGGCCTCGCCTGTACCCATCATGGCTTTGCCCATCTCTGCCATCACGGCCCGGATATCAGCAAAGTCAAGGTTAATCAATCCGGGCATAATCATAAGATCGGTAACCCCGCGAACACCCGAATATAAGACATCGTCAGCCATTTTAAAGGCGTCGGCAAAGGTTGTGCGCTCATTGGCGATACGGAATAGATTTTGATTAGGGATAATGATCAAGGTATCAACATACTGCTGTAATTCATCAATACCTTTATCAGCCGTACGAGTGCGGTGGGATCCTTCAAAATGGAATGGTTTAGTGACCACACCCACGGTCAGCACTCCCAGCTCCCGGGCAGCCCGGGCGATAACGGGTGCCGCCCCTGTTCCGGTTCCTCCGCCCATACCGGCGGTAATGAAAACCATATTGCTGCCTTTAATCAGACGGGTGATATCGTCGTGGGATTCTTCGGCGGCTGACCGGCCGACATCGGGTTTAGACCCAGCCCCCAGCCCTTGCGTAACGCTTAAGCCTAATTGAATGCGATGTTCTGCCGGCACTAAAGATTGAGCAAGAGCTTGAGCATCTGTATTGGCAACGACGAACTCGACACCTTCCAGTTTTGCTCGAATCATATTGTTTACGGCGTTTCCGCCTGCACCGCCTACTCCCACGACTGTGATGCGTGGCCTCAATTCCGTATCCATCGCCATTAAAGATCCCTCAACTCAAATTGACATATAATTTAACTTATATCATTGCCCAAAGAAAATACAAATGCCACAGTTTTATATAAATATCCAATAAACTAGCTTAACAGTCCGTCTGCAACAATTTGGCATTTATCATTCACAACTTCAGCAAAGCCCCCTGTTATTCTGAACACATCGCTGACGGTATCATTACGATACACTTTAATCTCGCCTGCCCGTAGTGTACTTATAAAAGGTGCATGTTTAGGAAGTACGCCAAAATCCCCTTCAGCGCCAGGGATGACAACCATAGAAACGTCACCTGTATACAGAGTTTGTTCAGGTGTGATAATACTTAAACTCAATTGGTCATCTAATAATTGTCTTGCCATGGCGACCTCCTCAATTTAGCACGTTACCTTATGGTAGAATGTTTCGCTACATTTGTCGAGCTGTATCCGCATTGTGCTCCTGGACAAATATTGACTGTAAAACTAAGATGTTTAGATAGTCCCTTAGCAGAGTTTTCTCCTGAATGCTGAATCAAAAAGCGACGATCTTTCTCGTGTTGTACACTTTTATTTCTCTCCTCACGACGTGCTGCGCCACCAGCCAAGAAATCCAGGGTTTGCCAGAGCCTCCAACGACCCGAGTGTATCATATTCTTAGTAAGATTAATATCCATTTGACCGAGCTCCTTGGCAACGACCAGTATGGCCAACCGGCTCTCGGCAAGCTAAACGCATTACCAATGCTCTGTCAAGAGCAGGAATTGACCCGTGAGAGAGTAGGCGAAACTCTTCGCAAAGAGCTCGGTTATAACCGAGAAGATTTTGACACTATGAATTGCTTACAGCAGGCTTTAAATTCTCCCTTACCGTTGTACTCCTTGCTGTTTTCTGGCAAAGAAATCCCCTCCTCAGAGCTTAAGAGCCTTAATTACTTATTCCAGGCTCTCCTTGATTACCGCCCCTATTTTATTGAGGAGCCCCTGCTCAAAAAGCCAATTTTAGACGCATCCTCTCTGGTGCCCCATTCCTTTTTTAACTTAAGCTTAACCAGGACTTTCGGACCCGCCTTGACCCCCAGCTACTTATCAAGCAGGGCCCGTGAATTATTGGCAAGCTTTTCTTACTGGAAAGATTCTGAAACTTATACATCCATTGATAACGTGGGCACATGTCCCCCAACCTTCAGCATCCTTAAAACCGACCATTATACAAGCATTGTGACGCGCGTAGTTACAGACGCCACCGATGACCAGCTAAAAACAACTGCCGGCAATCTCTCGGTAACCGAAGCGCTTCGAGCCATTCTTTTGGAATACCCAGAGCTTTTGGAGCGACCCTTTCAAATTCTTATTCCCCTAGCACAGTCCCAAGATACACGGCGGCATTTTACTTTGCTCACCATAAAATCCACAGCCGGCACATCGCAGATTTACGGCCAACTTTATGATCCTAAATACTTTCAACAATGGTATGATCCTCAAGAAATCTACAGGCAAGCAGCCACGGTACTTCCATCCCTTAAAATTAAGCCGGCCTACTACTCTGGCCATCAGAATGCTTTCAATACCACCGATTGCGGGCGCTATGTGGCGGCCTATATTTATTTAATAACAACAGAAAATCTTTTCCCCGAAGCCACTGACTTAGAAAAGTCAGAAATGATTATCAATCAATTATTCTTGGCTGATCAAGCCCTTAAGGATAAGGCTTAAGCACTTATGGATATTGAATTCTTCAGAAGGTTAAAATGATAGCTGCTTTCAAAGCCCTACTAGTAAAAAGACCGGGAACCTTAACAGAGAAATTTCCTGCTAAAAGTGCCGTTATTCAGCTCTATTATGGTCATTTATTACGGATAATAGCAAAATTGTTATTGAAAATCAGATCAGAGTAAGGTAGAGATTATTTATCATCAAGATTATACGTCTTATGCGGGCGTGGTGAAATTGGCAGACACACCAGATTTAGGTTCTGGCGGCGAGAGCCGTGGGGGTTCAAGTCCCTCCGCCCGCACCACTCAAATTAATCATTACATTTAGGCAGAGTAAACTATGAAGATCTCCCGCACATCGGCACAAGGATTGAAGCAAGAATTTAATGTGGTCGTTCCTTCATCAGATATGGACACCCGTATTCATGAGCGTTTAACGGTTATCGGAAAGAAAGTAAAAATGGCTGGCTTCCGCCCAGGCATGATCCCGACAACCATTTTAAAACAACGCTATGGTCCAGATGCTACTCAAGATGCTGTGGAAGCCGTGATCCGTACTGCCGTAAGCCAGATCTCAAAAGAGAACAATCTTCGCCAAGCTGCCCAACCAAAGGTTTCCATTGAAGCTTTTGATGAAGGTAAAGATTTAGAAGTTAAGATCGAGTTTGAAGTACTGCCAACCATTGAATTAAAAGGCTTTGATAAAATTAAGCTGGAAAAGTTGGTCGTAGACATTCCTGCCGTTGAAGTGACCAAGAAAATTGATGAAATTGTGACCAATCACAAGAAATTCCAACCTTTAGCAAAAGCTCGAGCTGCTAAGGATGACGACCTTATCCATTTGGATGTTCAAGCCACCGTTGATGGTAAAGCGTTTAAAGGCTTTGATAAACATATGCATGTCATTGTTGGCAGTGAAGAAAAACTTCTCTCGGGCGCCCTTGAAGCCGCCGTTAAAGGGGTTAAAGCTGGAGATAGCCTTGAAGTTACTGAAAAGTTTTCAGAAGACTTTGGCAATAAAGCAGTAGCAGGAAAAGATTTAAAGCTTGAGTTGACCGTTACAAAAATTGAAGAACCTGCCAAGGTTGAACTGAATGATGAGCTGGCAAAAGAGTTTGGCTGCGAAAGCGTTGATGACTTTAAAAAGCGCGTTCAAGAAGCCCTAGAGAGAGAATATACCAATCTGTCCCGCATGCGCTTAAAGCGTCACTTACTCGATGCCCTGAACAGCGACTATTCCTTTGATCTGCCAGAAGCTATGGTTGAAAATGAGTTCAATGCTATCTGGTCGCGTCTTCGCCAAGAACTCGAAGAAGCACGCCGCAATGGAACCTTGGAAGAAGATGACAACCGCTCCGAAGACGAACTCAAGAAAGAGTATCGTGAAATTTCTGAACGCCGCGTCCGCTTAGGATTAATTATTTCTGAAGTTGCGCGTGAAAAGAAAATTAAAGTGGAAGACGTCGAAATCCGCCAAGCAATTTTCCAAGAAGCTATGCGTTATCCTAACCAAACAAAAGAAGTTTTTGCTTTCTTCCAAAAAAATCCACAAGCAGTCGAACAAATTGCTGCTCCCATTTTGGAAGATAAGGTGGTAGACTTTATCTTAACAGAGGTAAAATTAGCTGAGAAAAAAGTGTCTCCGGAACAGCTGATCGAAGCAATTCGCGGCGTTGTTCCTGGCTTTGAGGCTGAGGACGAGACGACTGAAAAAGCTCCTGCTAAAAAGACTTCTAAAGGGAAAACGTCTAAAGCAAAAGGTGAGTAAGTATGATAGTCGATCGCTCTTCGATGGTTAGCAATTTGGTTCCAATTGTTGTCGAACAAACTAACCGGGGGGAGCGGTCCTACGACATTTACTCCCGCCTTTTAAAAGAGCGTATTATTTTTGTTACTGGCCAAGTTTATGATGAAATGGCCAGCTTAATTTGTGCTCAAATCCTTTTCTTAGAATCCGAAAATCCGAACAAAGACATTGTTCTGTATATTAACTCGCCGGGTGGGGTTGTGACTGCCGGATTATCCATTTACGATACCATGCGCTATGTTAAGTGTGATATTACCACCCTGTGCATGGGGCAAGCCTGTTCCATGGGATCTTTGCTATTAACAGCTGGCACTAAAGGTAAACGCTACAGCTTACCAAATGCCCGAGTAATGATTCACCAGCCTTCCGGCGGCGCCCAAGGCCAAGCCACGGACATTGAGATCCATGCTCGTGAAATCTTAAAAATGCGCCAGCGCCTTAACCAGATGTATGTGCATCATACTGGCAAATCTTTAGAAGAAATTGAACGGGCCATGGAGCGGGATAACTTCATGTCAGCCGAGGAAGCTTTGGCGTTTGGCTTAATTGATCATGTGGTTACTGAGCGCCCTAAGAGTCTTACGTTAGAAGCAGATAAAGACAAATAAAAGATTAATGCTAATAAAAGCATTTTGCCCTCCTTACCTATCTAGGATTTGCACTAGGTTAAAGGAGGGCTTTTAAATTACGGATTATAGGCAATAGTTCAACACCGCTCCATGAGCAGACCAAGTTTGCCTTTCCCGCAGTAACCCCCTCTGTTAACTCCTTCTTGAGAACAATTTAGTAATAAACTTTAACCCACGACAGCTACTGGTGGGGTAAGAAGGTTAGAAATTAGTAAAGCACCCCTTGTTCTAAAAAATTTTAGAGTTAGGACTGTCCTAGATAATCATTTTAGATAACGTTTAAGCAAGTGTTTTGATACTGTTAATTGACGTTTTGGGCCTGGATTAAGGCAACACTCGTCGCCCCTTTTAAAAATGGCTCGAAACTTTCTTTTGCAATACCATTAAATTTGCGCAAGTGCCGTTTAGCTTGATTTCAGAATCTTATATAGGCCTCTTAGAAATAGACTCTTTAATCAAAAAAGACATCTACGAGATGGATTTCAAATTTTGAAAAAGCTTAAAGATTCTAGTAAAGATCACCCATTTTATCAGAATTAATATTTTAATAAAATAGAAACAAACTTGTCCTTCTTTAACAATGATTACAGAATTGAGAAGGATATATGATTGAGGGGAATAAAATGAGAGCTAAAAACACTTTTTGCCAATTTTTAATATTTTATATGGCTATCGAACTTGTGAGAGCAAATGAAATTGTCACGACAGAATCCAGTAAATCAATACAGCAAATAGATTGTTTGCTTCAAAAAGTTGATAAGGTTGAGGCAAGATTTCAAAATAATCTAAAAAAATACCTAAAAGAAGAAAATCGCCTTAAGGAAAAGAAGTATACTACAAATTTTGGTAAACGCTATACCTTAAAACTCCATTCCATCTTCAAAGATCCATTTAAACGCCATCCTGTTAGTGAAAAATTAATTCTAACTCCTCTACAAGGCATGGGGCTAACTTCATTAATGGTAGGGTGTGCAACTGTTCCTATTAGTGTGGTGACAGGAGGAGTGATAGGATTAGGCCTTGGTTTACCTTTTTCAATTATCAGTTTAAAGGGAGCCCCTGTCGTAATAGGTGGAGCAATAGGAGTATCAGCAGGAGCTGCCGTTGGTACAGTAATAGCTGCATGCTTAGGTATTCCAGTTGGTGCCGTTTTAGGTACGGTTATGATTCCAGTAACAATGACTACACATAAAATTCAGTATCACTTCAAACCAACTTTCTTTAAAACAGCTAAAGTAATTTATAAGGCTCACAAGAAAATCTCCGATTTAGAAATTCCTGAGGTCGAGGAAGAATATAAGCAAGCAAAGCTTGACTATCTCGAAGAGAAATTTTTTTCAATATATGAGCCCTATATGCCTTGGTCCTTAGTTGAGCTCGACGGTAAGATAATACCACAACTTACGCAACGTCATCCAGAAAAGTACAACCCTATTATCTTAAAACCATAATTCTAACTTTGTTTTCTGATTGGTATAAACTTTCTTGATAAAGATATCTCTAAAAAACAAGCTTAGAGGAGGCGTAGGGCTCTATTTCTCATATCCGCTTTAAGTTTGTTTTTTAATATTTTTGTAGCCTCTTCTTCAGCAGAGCAGCATCCTCAAGTTTTCTGAGACCTGTCCATGAGAAGAGCAAGCTTGGCCCCCTGTAGACAACCTCTCCTCTCTTAACCTTTTGAGAAAGTTCTAGGTACAGACTTTAACCCACGACAGCTGCTAATAAGTGGGAGATGGCTAGCCCTTAATAAAATGGCCAAGGTATTAAAATCTCAGAAGTCTTCTAGCAACCAATAGAAATGAACAGGTGCTTCTGTCTAGGGTTGATGGTTAAGCTTGAAGTTAATGATGACCTTTCCTAGGTGCCTCTTTATAAAGCCATCTCATTAACCTCTATAAATAGGGCGAGACCACCAAGGGCCTGCCTGTGCAACCAATCATTGCCCTTGACTTAAATCATCAAGATAACGTTGAGCCTTTTCAAAAAACTTCTCGTAATAATTTGCTTGAAAACCTTGGGCACGAGTTTGAATATTCTCCATTAGTTCTAAGCTTTTACCGGCTTGTCCATTCAACGTAGCAAGCAGATCCTGATAAATTGCTTCATATGTTTGAGGATGAATGCTTCTAAAAGTGTTAAAAACATGAAGGTAATAATAGTTTGGAGCAAAGAAGCCTGTACCAATAATGAAAGTTAAGGGATCTAAAATCTCTCGTAGAGATGGCAGCGTTTCCTTACTCTCATGTCTTATCGCCAAGTATTTCTTCGCAATAAGATTAATTGCCCTAGTGCGTGTAGGGGCATCAATTGTACACGGAAAATCAGCTCTAACAACTTGGTGTTCAAAGGGCTGGCACAGAGAATAATAAAGATTAAGATTAGGGCTGTCTGGTTGCATAAGCGGATGCACCCACCCGAAGGGGCTTTTCAGGAAAGCTTCAAATAATCTTTCCACCCTATTGCGAAGATTATTGTATTCATCAGCTTGGCTCCACGCGCACAAGGAGGCATCTATCATTTTCTCAATAGGCTCACTTGACGCGGATAAGCAGCTATTTGGCCTCTTCTCTGCGTCAATGAGTAAACGGGACCAAGCATAAAAGAGCCAAGCTTTGCTTCCTTCCAGCGGCTCAGCACACTCTTTAATTAAACAATTAACCCTATTAAAATAATCTTGAGCTTGCTTACGATCGACAAACAAAAGATATGGCCTGGCTGAAATATTGTCTCTTACTTCTATCCCCTGGTAATAAAGCCTCCCTAGATAGAAACAGGCTCGCCAATTATCTGGCGCATACTGCGCAATTAGCGTCACTAAGTGCTTTATTATCTCTTCTCTCTTCTGAACAAATTGCTTCTCACTTTTTTCAAAGTGTTTCTTGAGTTCAGGATTTCCTTTGGCACACCATTCAGCCATTTCTTCATCTGATAGAGAAAAATAATCTCTTCTTATTAACTCGATAGCTCTTATAAATACTGATAATGCCTGCTCCTGTTCAGCGGGTGCAAGTGAGGCGCCAAAAAGTTTCTCAAACTGGTAACACAGCGTAGATAATTCGTGCATCAGATTATTGGGTTCTAATTTCCATGAGGGAGGATGATTTAAATTTCTAAATCTTAAATTTCCCTCGCTCTTTTGCCATTCTTTTATATTTTGGCTTTGATCCTGAGCGTGTGAATAAGGCTGCCAATCAGGAACAGAGATAGGATCAGGGAAGCGTAAAAAGCGATTTTGCAAAACGTATAAGTAAGCCTGCTTACTTCCTTTAGCTAAAGCTTGTTCTAGCCATTTGTTGTAAGAATTGGCCCTTAATTATATGCTTGCTTCTCCCTGTCTCCTATTATAGCTTTTAACGATGTCAAACCATTTTGGGCAATTTTGGGACTGTTTATAGTTATCAATGGAAATACCACAAAAAGTATCCTTTTGCAGGCAATCCTTTATAAAGTTCTGAATTAAAATTTCTAACTCAATTATTGCTCGCCTCTGCAGAGCTTTATGACGAGTAATACCAATGGCTGCTAAAGCCTCAGGATGCTCTTCCCTTAGAGCCTTCTGGAGCTCTATCACACTATTGAAGGGGGTATTCTTTCTAGCTTCTCGATAATAAAGGTTTGCTTCTAAAGCAATACCATAAGCAAAAGGGCTAACGCGGCTAAGAGAGCACAAATCTTTAGAGTCTAACATTCCCGCAATCTTTACGAGTACTTCAACTGGGATGTGATGTCCACCTGCTGTCGTTGCTTCAAGAGAAAAAGGATTAAATTGCCGCGATTGATAAATTTCAGCAGTAAGATCTAGGTACTTCTTCATCTCTGCTAACGGTTTATACAGCATTGTTGCCATGAACGGTGAAAGCTTGTTAATAGCTCCCAGAAACTCCTCCAGCTCACGCCGATGACTTGAAAGCGCGGTCTCCGTTTCTACATCAGCAACATACTTAGCTATAAAACTCTTAGTATCTTCCGCTTCTGCTGGGATTATTCCTCTATCAGCCGATGAGGCAGCTTCCTTCTCCTCTTTACTCTCAACACTTTCTGCCTCTGAATTTTCAGCCCTGCCTCGAATCTGTTCTGTCCTAGCTCTTTTCTTTGAACGCTGCAGTTCCTGCTCTGCACATGCTTGTGACGCTGAGCGCCCTTTAATGGGACCCTCGTCTTGCTCCATGCTTGAAATATTAGTAATTGAGAAGCTCATCAAAGTTAAATTAGTGGTAACAGTTTCATTTTTAGTCTCATCGGTATTTACTCTACCTTGTTTAGGTATTATCAGTAGAAATACAATATAAAATTTAAGCCTCTTCTTTAGACTACCCCTATTTTTCCCAACAATCTGAGCATTTAAATGGCATTTTGCATACTGGTAAGAACAGGAACGCAATATATTAACCACCGCTATTATTGCTAAACAAGGCTCTTATTATAGCTTTAGAAGTTCTCGTACTCTTGCCTGGAGTTCAGGAATAACTTCAGCTTCAAACCACGGGTTGGTCTGGCACCAAGCAGTATTGCGCCAGCTCGGATGAGGCAGTGGGAAATAGGTAGGCAAATATTCTCGCCATGCATGAACAGTCTCAGCTAACGTACGTTTACGGCGGTTGCCTAAGTAATATGTTTGGGCATACTGACCAACCAGAAGAATTAAGTTAATATTTGGCAGGAAGGTTAGCATACGCTGGTGCCACAACGGGGCACATGCTTGCAAGGGCGGTAAATCGCCACCGCGCGGATTTCGGCCAGGATAGCAAAAGCCCATCGACATAATGGCGATGCGTTTATCGTTATAAAACTGATCGCGCGTAACATTTAGCCATTGCCGCAAACGGTCCCCACTGGGGTCATTAAAGGTTAACTTGGAATAATGGGCTTTTGTGCCTGGCGCTTGTCCCACAATCAAGATTTTGGCCTGAGGCGACAGTTGGACAATCGGGTTAGCACCTAAAGGTAACTGAGCCGCACAATTCTGGCAGGCCCGAAGCTTATTTAGGGCGACCTCGAAACTGTTATCTTGTTCGTCTGACTTACGGCTTTCCATGGAACTCAGTTAAATTTGCACTGTTTTAATATTTGGTAATTTATCCAAACTCTTGATATTAATTAACAGATTTTACCCAACAGGCCTGCAATAATCTTTGACTCTCTTTCTCTCTTTAAACAAGAGGATAAGGTCAACAAGATCAGTCTTCAAACTTTGTAGGAGGGTGATCTTACCGCTTAGTACGAGTCAGGGCAGCATTTTATAGTAATTGAGGACAGATATTGGGGCGAACCTGTCCTCAATAGCGTCTTCCTCTTTAAGCGCACAAACGCTTAACGTCAGTGATAATGCGCTGATGAAGAGAAGACGGCAACTTAGCCAGCATAGTAGCATAATATTTAGGATCTAATTCCCAACGCCCGATAATTGTCCCCCAGCGATCAGCCTCATCGATATACTTCTTTTCAACTAAAGCTTGGAGAGGCCACCCCCAACGGGCAAATAAATCATTTATAGGTTGATCCACAACTGTTACCACTGACTGGGCACCCATATCTTCGGCATGCTGAAACAGTGCGGATGCTAGCCATATTGCTAGAATATCGTCGGTTTTATTTTCGCCCTTCAGTCGATGGTGGCGCATCTTACAAAAACGGCTACTTTCCATAACAGCTGGATGCGTGATCGTCTTAGGGTCAAGCTTAAACTCACGAGAAAACTCAGTTAAGGTTAAGTTTGGCTCCATTGAATTGCGCAACCGTACTCCACCGATCACATTATCCTTATGGCAAAGTAATAAATAGGTGCTCCCTCCCCAGTCAAATTTATCCTGGTCACGGCCATCGGCGGTCAGTTTAATTTTCCATTTTCGTCGTTCACTAAAGGCGCCTTGTCGCACCATCTGATACTGCTGGATTTCGCCCATAAACACATGGTGATGATCAGGCATAACCCTCAGCATTTTATAGTCGTTGAGAATGTTGACCATTGTTAATCCTTTTGTTAGATCTAATCCTTCTTTGGGAAGCGTGGATCATCCACCAGGGTGCCAATATTATAACGGTCACGGTTCTTAAGGATCAATTTCCTAATAAATTGATAAGCCCGAGCCGGCCAAGTATCGCGCTGACCACGGAGAGCAGAGAATTTAACAGGGTTATAATTATCGTAGTCATCCATCATTATCATCTCCTTTTACAAAAATTTTTCATAAATCCAAAAATAATCCGAGCCGCCTACAATTTCCTCTAAATTAAGGAAAAATTTTTCCTGTTGACTTAAGCAAGACAATAAGATTAACTATTTAGACAATTAAATAAGGACCACAATTTTGTTAAACACTTCCTCCTTCATTTATTTCTGCTATTTCTATGCGCCAAAGCGCGCATAATATTATTTTATTTACTATTTTCATTTAAAAATTAAGTACATTTCAAAGAATTAGGCCTGTATTTGGCTTGATAGGTTGTGTTATGGGAAAAGTTTTCGGATCGAGCTGCTTAATTGCAGGAACGGCCATTGGGGCGGGGATGCTAGCCCTGCCGATGGTGTTAATAAAAATTGGATTACAAGAAGCAGTTGTGTTAATGATCGCCATTTGGGGGCTTGCTTACTACTCGGCACTTCTAGGTTCAGAATTAAATTTGCGGGCAGCTACCCCCCTTTCAATCGGAGGTTTAGCTCGACGCTTTAGTGGCCCTAAAGCTGAGTGGATCGGCCAAACCGCGTTGCTGCTTTTATGCTATGCCTTACTATCTTCCTATTTAAATGGATGCAGTTCTGTTCTCGCTTCTCTTTGGCAAGGCATAGCGCCTCTAACTGCCCCTGGTGCTCAAGAATTACTGTTAATTATCGCTATCCTGATCGGCTGTTTATTGTTAGCACCCCTACAATGGGTTGACTCTATCAATCGGCTATTATTTGCTGGAATGCTGCTGGTTCTCTTGATTGCTTGTGGAGCCCTAACCAGCTTTATTAATCTAAACCGGGAAATCTCACTTATATTTCAGCCAGGCCAGTCTCTTTCTATAATTCAGGCGATCCCCATCGTCTTCACCTCCTTCGGGTTTCAGATTATTTTTCACACCATTAGTAAATATCTGGATATGGATGCGACTAAAATTAAAAGATCTTTCTTTTATGGCAGTCTTATTCCAGCCCTAGTGTATATAAGTTGGACTGTCATTAGTTTGGTTTTTATTGCCAGCCATCAACCTGACCTTTTTTCACAACTAAGAGAGCATCCCCGCGACGTCGGAGATTTTATTAATATCTTATGTCAAGCAGCTGCATTGCCGGGTCTTAAATTATTATCCTGGGGTTTGGCAGTTTTAGCTATCCTCACCTCAGCAATTGGGGTCGGCCTTGGGCTTAGCCATACCTGGCAAAACCTAATCAAAAGTCGCTTCTGGAGCATGGCTTTGACTATTATTCCCCCCTACTTAGTGGTGCAGCAAATCCCCCACGTCTTTATCGGCGCCTTAGGTTTTGCTGGCATGGTCTTGGTCGTGTTAGCTTTACTGCTTCCTTTATATCTGCTTTACCGTTCAGATACGACCACTCAGAGTCATTACCAGATTCTGGATAATAAATTAATTCGCATTCTTATAATTATAATCAGTTTAGGCATTATCCTCATTGAGATACTTAATCTTATAGAGTGCCTGTAAAAAGAAAGGTGTAATATACAGATGAATAAAACCTTTGGATCGACCTGCATGATTGCAGGCACAGCTATCGGAGCCGGCATGATTGCCCTACCGATGACCTTAGCCAAGCTTGGCACCATCGCCACCTTGGGTTTAATTAGTGTAACGTGGATGATTGTCTATTACTCTGCGTTATTAGGCACAGAGCTTACGATTCGCAGGGGTGAAAGCCTAACCTTAAGTGAGATTGCTCGCCGCATCAGCGGGCGAGGCGCCGAGATGATAGCCATCGGCTGTATTATGACGCTATCTTACGCTTTACTTGCCGCCTATTTATATGGTGGCAGCTCAATCACCCACACCTTATTTAAGGTTACTGTCGAGCAAGAGGTACCTCTCCCCCTTATCTTAAAGATGGCCGCGGCGTTACTATGTCTATTTTTAACATTGGGGATTAAATGGATTGATTATATTAATCGTCTGTTATTTTTTACTTTAATCGGTTTACTGATTGGCACGATTGGGGGATTAGGTGTTGATCTCGAGATAAAAACGCTTCCTTCTATGACAACTACCCTAGTAGAGATGAAAACTTGGACGGTGGCTATTCCAGTCATCTTTACTTCCTTTGGGTTCCAAATGATGATCCCAGCCATATCTGGTTATCTGAATCGCGATGCCATCCAGATCCGACGGGCATTTTTCTGGGGAAGCCTTATTCCCGTGGTTGTTTACTTAACCTGGACAATGACCACACTTGGCACTTTGACCACAAAGGCACCTGCTCTATTTGACGAGATTATTGCCACCAATGTAGAGGTGGGCGACTTTGTGCAAATGGTGTCCAAGGCCGCTTCCTGGTCTCACCTCCAACTCTTAGTGTGGGGAGTCTCATTTTTTGCAATTGTTACCTCTGCCTTAGGCGTGGCTTTAGGATTAGTTGATATCTGGCAAAAGCTTCTGCCTGGCTCGACCTACCGCTGCTGGCAGCGCTTAGGTGCTGCGTTAATCACCGTAGCACCACCTTTCGCCATCGCTTTATTGACGCCAGGGGCCTTTATTAAAGCTTTGGGGTTTGCCGGAATGATTCTGGTTATTATTGCTATCATTTTACCAACCTACTTGATCTTTAAGGATCGCACCTGTGTCGAAGCAACCTGCTATAGAATTTGCCAGAGCCCTTTTATTCGTTGGCTGGGGGCAACCTTTGCCTTGGGGCTCATAATCTGTGAGCTCTATAATATGTTAGGTTAGCCCTAAGCGCCAATATTTAGGGATAGCCCTGCTTTCCTACTGTCTCCTTCTACGGATGACAAGAGGAAAGCTTTTTTATAGCCTATAACACCTTCTTTCACCGTTCATTGCTTAACAATAATGGAGTGGCTTTAATTCAGCCCCGTCTCTAAGCGAGGCCGCGACTAGCTTGTTATTATAATGACTTCTGCCTCTAAAGGATGGCATAGAATGGCAAAATTTATGCAAAACTCTCAATTAAAGAAGGTATAATTGGATTAATACAACCCTAGCAACGGATTAGTTTTATATGCTAAAGCAATATTTCTTTAAAGATAAGTGGCTATTTTCTTCAGTCCAAATAAGGCATTCCTTATCTCTTTTAAGTCGCTTCTTGATGGTTCCTTACCTTCTTATCGGTAGTGTTAGCTGCCATGATGGCCAGTCCTCAAACAACGATGATAATTCTAAGCCGATTTCATTAAAACTAAACCTAGATCGATTCAGCGTTGGCACAATTGATGACAAGGCAATGAGCAGCTTTAACAGCAGCGATAATAACGCAGCAATCTCCGGCTTTGAAAAACTAATCTATGGGAACCGGCCTCTTGCGGCTACAGGCATTTATCCTACACGACGTTCCTGGATTAATAGTTGCGGGCTGGAGGACGATGTTCCAGAAGCCCCTGATACTTTACCGAGCTCAACCCACAGATTATTACCAGATCACCCTGTTTATCAGCCCCAAAGCCGAGGCGTTGGTTATACGATTACTACCTCAATTACGGCTGGCATCTCTCTATCTAGGAAAGTCTCCGTTATGAGCGGCAAATTAAGTGACAATGGCAAATTAAGCAGCTCCGAAATTATTATTGCCGCAGACGCCGCCTTAATCGCTAAAGGTCCGCTTCATAGCTTGCAAAATTCTGGTTCTCTTAAACTTAGCACGTCTATTAGCACGCTGCAGGTCTTAACCAACTTCGACAATACTAATGGCATTTTTAACTGTGAAATTAATGATGCTGGACAATCAGATTTCCTTACGGTCATGGACACTGCGGTTTTGGGAGGCACTCTCAATATTTTACCTCACCCGGGAGATTACAGCGCGCCAGTCTTATATACAATTTTAACAGCAATCAATCCAATTGTCGGCCATTTTACCGCCGTCACTTGTCCGGTTGCCTCCTTAAGTTTCACGATAAACTATTTATCTAACAGTGTTGTCTTAACAGCTGTCGATCAGGGATCCTAAACCTCTTTAAAGAGCCTTATGCCAGGAAGAGTAATAGAGTACAGCCGACCATTTAATCTGCGGACATCAATAGATTAGCCTTAAATTAACAGGGGAGTGCTCTTGGGCCCCTTTCCATTATGTCCACAGACTGGCTTATTATTCTATACGAGAAGGACTATGGTCTGGAGTTATTTAGGACGAGGAATGGATTCCTTTTCCAAATCCAGATTAAGAAGGTGCCGTTTTAACACAAACTGCGGGTGTTAAAAATTATTCATACCAATGGTTCTCAATGTTTAGAATTTACGGCCGTATCTCAATAGTGGCTCCCACCTGGGTGGACTTAAAAATTTCATCCATTTCTTCATTTGTAACCGCAATACATCCCTGCGTCCAATCTCTGAGGAGATGGGTTTTTCCGAGCCAGGCAAAACCGTCACCAAGTCCATGAATCATAATATCACCCCCCGGATTTACACAGTTTTTTTTGGCACAGATAAGATCTTGAGGATTAGGATAAGAAATGCGTAATGCTTTATAATAGCGGCTCTTGGGATTCTTGCCACTAATTTTGTACTGTCCTTCGGGGGTTCGACAATCCCCTTGCTTTTGCTTATGGCCGACTGGATTTCTTCCAAGTGCGATCTTATAAGTCTTAACAGCTTTAGCGCCACAACATAAATGCATGCTGCGTTTAGATTTTTCAACGACGATGCGGTCTACTGAGTCTGCTTTAAGGTACTGCGAATCATCGCATCCACAACAAGAAAAAAGGTTAAACACCCATAGCAGTCTGCAAATTAACTTGCTTACCATTGTGTTTAACCCCTAGCTTAAATTAATCAGACAAACGTCACCCTATTAGCGGGTGCGATCAGCAATAACGCGGGCACGGCTAGCATTAATGCGTCCACCAAAGCTTACTGTTGTGCGGTTGCCTTGTTGAAGCGGCATAATGACAAGAACGCGCTGTCCAACCATTAATTCTGGATCTTTGCCTTGAGCAATTGTCATGAGACGACCATTATCTAGGTCGATCTGATACTCGAAACCTTCTTGCTCAGTTAAGGATTGCTCAGCAAAGTGTCCGGCTACCGCTCCTGCCAACGCCCCAACAGCGGCTCCGGCTAATTGTCCACTGCCTTTACCGAATTGAGAGCCCGCGACCACACCAGTGACCCCACCAATGCCAGCGCCAACGCCAGGATCATTTTGATGCTCTGGATCTTTCATGTTAATGCGTACGACCCGCTTTCCTACAATGACACCTCGCAGTGTATCACTGACTTCACCACTACCAGCAACAGAATAATCGCTACCACCAATACGGGGAGCACAGCCTGTCATATTAACGGCAGCTAAAAGAGCAACGGAAAGCATAAGAATTTTTTTCATGTTTTCACCTAAAGTTTTGTATATGAGCACACTTTACATATAGGAATCACTTTTACGTTTTGCAAGAAAAAATCTTTTTAATAAATTACTAGCTTCCTGTTCATTTATTCCCGATACTACTTCCGGCCGATGCAGGCAGGTTGGGGCCTGAAAAATTCTCGGGCCGTGATCGACCGCTCCCCCTTTAGGGTCATAGGCACCGTAAAACACGCGCCTAAGGCGAGCATGGCTTATAGCGCCTGCGCACATAGCACAAGGCTCCAAAGTTACATACAGATCGCACTCGCTTAATCGCCCTTGACCTAACATTTGACAAGCGTGCTTAATAGCAAGCATCTCCGCATGGGCCGTGGGGTCCCCTAAGCACTGGGTTAAATTATGCGCAGCCGCAATCACCCTATTATTATAGACAATGATTGCCCCCACCGGCACTTCATCTTTATTTATAGCTTGATACGCTTGCTCTAAAGCCTGTTGCATATACGATGATTTCATAAATATGAACAATTGATTAATTTTTCAGCATATATTTTAACTATCTGAAATTTTAGTAGAAAAACAAGATATAAAACGCAGACTCACAACCTTATCCACAGCTTTTGTTGAAAACATGTCCCCGTGTTTTATGTTATGGCACTGAAAGAACGAGCTTAAAAATTTGCCGAAATTAACTATTTTTTGTAGAATTCAGTTTTCTGGCTACCCCATGAGCGTGATTAAAACTTATCAGTAAAATTCTGTTAAGAGCGCCTTTGATAGACACGTTATTTTTTGACAGTTTATTCTCTTGATATAATAAGCTTCTCTTCCCATTTATCTTTTAATACCAACTATCATAAAAGACTTACTATGCCCTTTTTTACAACTCTCTTTTCTTCAGACAGCAAAGCCGCTAATAGCTCACGTCCATTAAAAGTGATTCTGTGTCTAAGCGTAATATGCTTAGGCTCCCAGCACGCTTCAGCGGCATCGCCAAGGGGGAATTCTAATAGCTCCCAGCAAGATTCAAAGTCCGTTATGGATAACAACCAATCTGCAATGCTCTTACCGATCAACCACTTGCATATGCATGATCCTCAAGCCAAGCAAGTCACCCTTTCCTTAAAAGTTCCTAAGGGTTTTAAGCCACTACAAAGCATGAGCCAACCTTCCACTCTACTAGAATTTATTCCTAAAGACGAGGATCCGTTCAAGTGGTCTCAAATCTTGACTGTATCGCCCTATATGGGGCAACAGATTCAAGCTGCGAACTATGTGAGCCTTCTAAGTCAAAGGCTATGTCTCAAAGCTGGAGCGTCAGTCATTCAGAAGCTTAGTACGCATAAGTATGATCTATATGACATAGCCGAGGCAGCATTGACCTATACGAGCGATGGCCGCAAGGAAGTTATCTATCTGCGCGTCTATGCAGGCCCCATTGATTCGGTCGCTTTACAATATACTGTGGTTGTTAAAGAACAAGAAAGCGCACAAACAGCATTAAAGCGAGCTCAAACCCAGCTGGGGGCCATATCTTCCCTCATTAACGCTAAAATGGTCAACGGTGAATGGGTTAGCAACCAATAATTAACGCATGCCTTTGTCAAGAGGACCGTCCCGACTAACAACTAGCTCTTTGATACCTGTCAAAGGTAAACGGTCATGCAATTCTTGCCAAGATCCTAAAGCCCACCGATGGCTTCTAGCAAACTTAACGTTTGAATCTCCTCGAGCGTTTGGGAGCAGCAGTGGACAACCTGGCGGTTGTCCTCATAAGATTATCATTGCTTAAATGACAAATTGGTGGTCGGTTGTCCTAAAAATCTAGTCAAGCAACCATCTTTGCGGGGTACAACACAGTTAACTCTCGTTGAGCTACTATTTTTTGTCATTAAGTCCTGCATTAACAAACAAGAAATAAAGATAAGCTAACCTTCCAGCTACCCCAGGATGGCAGCCCCCATTCGTATTAAGATTATCCGCTAATATTATGCTAAGAATAGTCAGGGCAGCATCACCATACCTTTCTGCAACCAGAAATGTATTGGAAAAAAGCTCCTGCAGGTTTACCCCCGTCTCTCCATCTATAGGAGTTTGCCAATAAATGCGAATTTTGCTTAGGATACTAGCTATTGCCACTTTATAAGGAGCCAGCCCCTCATTTTTATCCAGAAATTTATTTATCTGACTAATTATTCCTTCTAGCCCAATGGTTCTATGAGAAGTAATTCCCAGATATTTCTGCTCCAGTTCACGCATAGCTGGGTAATGGTTACGGGCAAAAGTACGTGTCATCCCGTGAACATCTAAATCCATTTTTAATTCCTGAACAGCGGCTACAGCTTGATTTAGAATTTGTTGATCGCGTGACGACAAGGGGACTTTTAGAGCTGGAATACTATATTCGCCGCCGCCGCCGCTGCCAAAAGCTATCTCTTCTACCATCGTTTGAGCAAGCGCAGCCGCAACAGCGAAATCGTTACTTATATCTTCTCGAGGATGGAGCGTCATGTCCGCTAAACTTCTTGCCAGCTGTTCATCTTTAAACATTTGCAGCTGCTTTTGTTCTTCGGCCGCAAGCTTTTTGGCTAAGCGGTAAGATTGCTCTTCCATTTCTAGTTGAACGTTTGGATTAACTCGTCCTGTTTGGGAGCGGGCGTGTAACCGCGCGCTTAGTTCACTGAGAAAAGGATTGATAGATTGAGAAGCTGCACCTGTCGGAACAGGCCTGTAATTTCTTTGTGGCACCGGAGCCTGCATGCTAGGCAAAGCCGACCGAGCAGGAGGCTGCTGAGCTTGCATCAATTTATAGACTTCTCTGGCAAGGGCGCTAGAGGACAAAATATTATTATCATCAAATATTTCTTGCACAAATGCTCTCAACTGACGCGGATCATCCAGACTCTTTTTCGAGAATTCCTCAGTCGCATGGAGAAGAATCTGCTCTGCACCTGCCTCAGCACTGCCTATCTCACTACCTATCTCACTGCCTAAAGTAGAAGAATTAAGAAGTGTTGTTAACACTAAAACACTAGTAATTTTACTTATATTATTCATTATATACTCTTAAAAACTTATTTAATAAAAAAATTTCCATTAAAATTTAAATAGGAATAAATCCAATACTTTTCAAGAAATATTTACTTATGAAGGAAATAAAGTTAATAAATAAATTTAGTTTTTTAAAAGAATAAGACGGTTTTACTCTCGTTATCTTTCACAGGAATAAGCTCTCCTAGAATCTAAAGATTGTCTAAGCTAAAGGGATTTAGTCTATTCTCTGGCCATCCACCTACCAGACTACCAACCAATGATAAAGCGAGTTCACCCCCCAACTTAAGCGACCAGCCTCAGTTCCTGAGGTTAAATTGATTAACTAGGAAGGCAATAGCACCCTATGATTAATGCCTACCTTTAACAAGGAAGCGGTCACTATTGAATACCAGCGCTCTGTATCCCGGCTCTCTGATGTAGGTCGCTGGGCAAACGCTTGCGCAATTCTGCCGAAGATCCTAAAGCGGATTGATGGCTTTGGACAAACTTACCGGCTTGATCCACCAGAGAGGCTGGTTGCAAAGGCGGGCACACGACGGCACAATTGTGGGGATCATTTTCACAAGATAAAAGCTTAGGGAGGGAGAATTCCTGTGGGGCTGTGTTCAAATTATCCATTTTACATTGATTGGCGGCAGGATAAGCTGCCAAACTAATGCGCCCCGAGAAAGTTATATAGGCGTTGTCACTCCCAAGCGTATAAATGCATAAAAGCTCAAAGCCATCTTTCAATATTTTACCTTCAGCCCACCTTAGTTTAGTGGCTAAATAGGGCATATTTTCCCCCTTGAACGTGAAAATAATACCAGCGTAAATAAAAGAAAGCGCGCCAGGTTGGTACCTAGCTGCACTCTGAGCTTGGGCGACTACCGCGGCTGGAGGACACAAGTAAATCTTCTTGGGAGTTTCTAAATTATCATCTGCTTGCACGCCCGCATACAAAGATAAAATTGACAACAGCCTTTCCATTTCTTTCTCCACAAAAATATTTACCTCCTTGTTATAAGTTAAAATTATTAATGTTTTGTCAATCTGAGGCAAATTAGGAAGGATGATGCAGCTATATTTTATTTTTAAAGGGCCCCTTCCTAAGTCCGACATGCTAAAAAATAGTTAACAACCCCTCCCTTGCGAAATGCGAGTTTTTCCTTAAGTTTTTTTAAAGGATTCCAATTGTACCCTAAAGTATAACACCGTTTGATTGTCTTTTTTGAATGATTACGGGACAATAAAATTGAAGTATTTTTATTCAGGGGGCAAAAATGCGCACAGAAACCGATTCTATGGGTGAAGTTACCATTCCAGAAGGGAAGTATTGGGGAGCTCAAACCGAAAGATCACGGCAAAATTTTCGGATCGGCAATCAACGTATGCCTCTGGGGATTATTCGCGGTCTGGGCATCCAAAAATACTGCGCCGCAATGGCCAATAAGCAGTTAGGAACCTTAAATATAGAAATCACCGATGCCATTATTCAGGCTGCCGAAGAGGTTGTCCATGGCAAATGGGATAATCATTTTCCTCTGGTCGTTTGGCAAACAGGCTCAGGCACCCAATCCAACATGAATGCCAACGAGGTTATTGCTAACCGCGCCTGTGAAATTCTTGGATATCCGATCGGCCAGAAAAAGCCTGTTCACCCTAATGATCATGTTAATTACGGTCAATCGTCCAATGATACTTTTCCCACTGTTATGCACATTGCCGTCGCCTCAGAGGCGCACCAGAAATTATTACCGGCCTTACGCAAATTTCATAAGGCCTTAGCTGCAAAATCTCATGAATTCTCTTCCCTAATTAAAGTTGGCCGGACTCATCTTCAAGATGCTACCCCTGTGACTTTAGGGCAGGAATTTTCAGGATATGCTGCTCAAATTGAGGCCAATATCGACCGTATAGAATATGCATTGAAAAGTGTTTATGGATTGGCCCAAGGAGGCACTGCTGTCGGCACGGGCATCAACTGCCCGCCTGGCTTTGCTGAAGCTTTTGCAGAAAATGTTGCCAAATTTACTGGACTTCCCTTTTACACAGCTAAGAATAAATTTGAGGCCTTAGCTTGCCATGATGCTCTCGTTGCCTTTTCAGGTGCTTTAAATGTGTTAGCTGCCAGCTGCATGAAGATTGCCAATGATATCCGTTGGCTTGGCTCTGGCCCACGCTGTGGACTGGGAGAGATTGAACTCCCTGAAAATGAGCCTGGCTCGTCTATTATGCCTGGCAAAGTTAACCCGACCCAAGCTGAAGCAATGACCATGGTCTGCTGTCAAGTTATGGGCAACCATGTAGCTGTTAGCATGGCCGGGAGCCAAGGCAATTTTGAGCTGAATGTTTATAAGCCAGTGATTGCGGCTAACATCTTGCATTCGCTTAATCTGTTGGCAGATAGCTGTGATAGCTTTGTGGAAAAGTGCTTGCAAGGGATTAAAGCAAACCCAGCTAAACTGCAACAAAATCTTGATAACTCATTGATGCTGGTAACTGCTTTAAACCCAGTGATTGGTTATGATAATGCCGCCAAGGTAGCCAAAAAGGCTTTACGGGACGATATAACTTTGGCCGATGCAGCAGAAGCATTAGGGCTGCTTAATAGAGAAGAGTTTTCTAAGCATGTTGTTCCCCAGAACATGCTTGGCAATGACAGCTGCGCGACCCGTTAAGCAACCCTGACCGATGAAAACCTCTCACTGCCGACTCGCTGCTGAGAGGTCTTTCCCCTCGCCTTCATCAACAGTCACCTTGATTAGCTTACCTATCTTCACTCGCCCTTATTAAGGACTAGAATTAGCCGATCCGAGTCATCCCTTTCGGCAGTTTTCTTTAAAGAGGCAACAAAGCTGTCCTATTAAGTATTAATCAATAAAAAAGGCAGCCAACTAAGGCCGCCCTTCTGATCAAATTAGAAGTCAATGGTGCATTAAGCTTCGGCAGCGTTGCTATCCTGAGTAGAGTTTTTGGTTGCTTGCAAGGCTTTTATGCTTAACTTAACTTTGCCACGATCATCAAAGCCTACAACTTTAACTTTAACTTCGTCACCTACTTGCACCACATCGGTCACCTTGGCAACCCGTTCAGTTGCTAATTCACTAATATGAACCAGTCCATCACGGTTACCCATAAAGTTAACAAAGGCGCCAAAATCCATAACCTTAACAACTTTACCCGTATAGATTTCACCGACGACCGGATCACAGGCAATATTGCGAATCATTGATTTTGCTGTTTCAATCGACTTGCTATCAAAGCCGGAAATATTAACAACACCTTCATCATCAATATCGATCCGTGCCCCTGATACCTCACAAATTTCACGGATGGTTTTCCCACCTGGTCCGATAATATCGCGGATTTTATCACGATTAATCGGCATAGAAGTCATTTGCGGGGCATGCTCACTCACCGATTGGCGAGAACTAGAGAGAGCTTTTGCCATCTCGCCGAGGATATGTAAGCGACCGTCTTTAGCTTGCTCTAAGGCAGCCTTCATAATCTCTGACGTGATACTGGTAATCTTGATGTCCATCTGGAGCGCAGTTATACCAACTTCAGTTCCAGCCACCTTAAAGTCCATATCGCCGAGATGGTCTTCATCACCAAGGATATCTGTTAATACGGCGAATTTCTTACCCTCTTTGACCAGTCCCATGGCAATACCTGCCACCGAACGCGGCAGTGGCACACCCGCATCCATCAAGGATAAGGAAGTACCACAAACGGTAGCCATCGAAGAGGAGCCGTTGGATTCCGTGATTTCTGCAACCGTACGCACCGTATAAGGGAATTGGTCCTTAGTTGGCAGTAAGGGCCGGATTGCCCGCCAAGCCAGTTTACCGTGACCAATTTCGCGGCGGCCGGGGCCTGACATGCGTCCAGTTTCATTCACTGAGAAGGGCGGGAAATTGTAATGTAGCATAAAGCGTTCCCGGTATTCTCCCTCTAAGGCATCAATCATTTGCTCATCTTGGGCAGTTCCCAGCGTAGAAACTACAAGGGCTTGTGTCTCACCGCGGGTAAATAGAGTACTACCATGGGTACGTGGCAAAACGCCCACTTGCACGTCAATGGGACGCACTGTTTTTAAATCGCGGCCATCAACGCGCTTACCCTGCCCGAGAATATCAGCGCGGACCACTTCTGATTTCAAAGCTTCAAAAGCCATATCAAAGTTAAGTTCTTGCCCTTCCAAAACCCCAACTTTTTCAAGTACCTTCTCGTAAGCCGCATCAACTGCAGCGTAGCGCTCTGCCTTTGTAGTAATGCTGTAAGCTTTCTTTAAGTCTTTCTCAATGGTTTTTTTAATCTTCTTGTAAAGATCTTGGTAGTCTTCACCAAGGCCGGTGACTGTCCAGTCTTTCTTGCCAGCTTTTTTCTTGAGGCTTTTAATGGCTTTAATGATGGGCTGGAAAGCCGCATGACCAAAATCTACCGCTCCTAGCATGACTTCTTCAGGGAGCTCTTTAGCCTCGGATTCGACCATCAGCACCCCTTCTGCTGTTCCGGCAACAAACAAGTCTAATTTAGAAGCAGCAGCTTGCTCTGGGGTAGGATTCAGCACATATGCCCCATCTACATAACCGACTGACGCTCCAGCAATTGGACCTAAAAAGGGCAATCCTGACAGAGCGAGAGCGGCAGAGGCTCCAATCATCGCTGGAATTGCGGGATCGTTAATCAGATCATGACTGAGAACCGTACAAACAACCTGAACTTCGTTAAAGAATCCTTCTGGGAAGAGAGGGCGCAGAGGCCGGTCAATCAAGCGCGAGTTTAAAACTTCTTTTTCTGTTGGCTTACCTTCGCGCTTATTAAAGCCACCCGGAATCCGACCAACCGCAAAGGTCTTTTCTAGATAATGAACCGACAAGGGAAAGAAACTTTGACCGGCAGCAACTTTGCGGGAGGCAACCACGGTACATAATACCGAGGTATCACCATAACTCGCAACAACAGCACCATCGGCTTGACGTGCAATTCGGCCTGTTTCCAGGACTAGTTTGCGACCAGCGAAGTCAATTTCTTCGCGACTAATTTTGAAAAACTCTGACATATATTTTGTTTCCTTTTTAAAGAGTTGGCAGATTACGTTGCGGAAACGTAGGGAGAGAGAGCCTTTTATCTTGCTCGCTATCGCTGCGTTCCCTGTATCTACCCTTAATTAAACAACAGCGGGGAGTTCCTTCTAATCAGAACTCCCCGCCCTTTTACAATTACACTTTAATTACTTGCAGCATAAAGCGCTGGACGCTTAAATATTGCAGATAAATGTGATTGGACTGAACCATTAGCGGCGTAGACCTAACCGTGCAATAAGATTTTGATAGCGTTGCTCATCTTTCTTTTTAACATAATCAAGAAGGCGACGACGTTGTCCGACCATAATCAACAAGCCACGACGTGAATGGAAATCCTTCTTATGATCAGACATATGACCTGTAAGATTGCGAATCCGCTCTGTTAGAATGGCAACTTGGACTTCAGGAGAACCCGTGTCATTTGCTTTAACACCAAATTCTTTAATGAGCTCTTGCTTGCGCTCTGCTGTAATCGACATCTTTATCTTCCTTATTTTATAAATTGAAAACCCTTGTCGGCTGAAGCTGCTGGCCATCGGCCTCACATAAAGCAACTTCGCTATCATCACAAAGAGCCATAACTTTTCCGTAATATCCCGAATAGGTTATTGATCGCCCTTGCTGCAGATAGGCCTTTTGCTGCGCCGATACAGGAACCGCCGGGATGTCGTCCAGTACGGCCCTAATTGGCAGCAGATAACTCAGTTCAGCTTCTTGCTGAACGTTACTTCTCAAAGTATCGAGATTTATTGTATCTTGCAATGAAAATTTTCCAACCCGGGTCCGTCGCAGTTGACTGAGATATCCCAGGGTTCCCACGGCACGGGCTAAATCTTGTCCCAGCGAGCGCACGTAAGTGCCCGGCCCACAGGCAACCCGCAACTGTGCTGACTCTGGGGAAAAATGTAACAACTCTAAAGCATTAATTATCACCTGACGGACGGGAATTTTAGGAATGTCACCGCGACGCGCCAACTCATACGCCCGTTCCCCTGCGATACGCAAGGCTGAATAAATGGGAGGAGTTTGAGAGATCTTGCCCATGAACATGGGTAGTACTGACTGTAGTTGTTCGGCAGTCGGGCGCTCGCTAGAGGTAGCCACAATGGTGCCGTCGCGATCGCCCGAGTCCCGCTCTTCACCAAAGGTGAGCTCAAATTCATATTCTTTTTGGTCCGCCACCATATACGGCATAACCTTGGTCGCCTCCCCCAAAGCTAACGGCAAGACTCCGGTTGCAA
Organism: Candidatus Odyssella thessalonicensis L13; assembly: GCF_000190415.1. Taxonomy (GTDB): domain Bacteria; phylum Pseudomonadota; class Alphaproteobacteria; order Paracaedibacterales; family Paracaedibacteraceae; genus Paracaedibacter; species Paracaedibacter thessalonicensis. The sequence goes on along the minus strand of NZ_AEWF01000002.1, from coordinate 153,837 downwards.
AAGGATCTAAGGTGCCGGCATGCCCTAGCTTCTTTTGTTTCAGTACGCGCTTAATAATACTACCCGCTCGGGTTGACGTCATCCCTTCGGGCTTATCCAGTATAATCCATCCGTGTACCATTAAAATCTTCCCGTTCTTGCTTCATTGTAAAGGCTTGCTGAGAAGATCAATCCTTGTCCCATCAACAAGGTTAACAGAGCCGTACCTCCATAAGAAACCAAAGGCAGCGGCACTCCCACCACTGGTAACATCCCCATTACCATCGACATGTTGATAAAGGCATACAGGAAAAAGGTCGAATTAATGCCAATAGCCACCAGGCGGCCGTAATGGAGCCGGCTATTAATGGCCACGCGAAAGCCATAACTGAGAAGCAGTGTAAACAAAAACACCAGACCAAGCCCCCCAATAAAGCCAAACTCTTCACTAAGCATGGTAAAGATAAAGTCTGTCTGTTTCTCAGGGAGAAAGCTTAAATGGCTTTGACTGCCTTTCATAAACCCCTGGCCAAACCAGCCGCCTGACCCTAAAGCAATCTTTGACTGAGTGACGTGGTACCCAGATTTCATTGGATCACTTTCTGGATCTAGAAAAATCAGCACCCGTTTACGTTGATATTCATGCAGCATGCTCCAGAATATGGGAATGGCCGCCAAGGCAGCGCCGCCTGCCAGCAAGAATTTCCAGATTCTAACCCCGGCTGTAAAAAACACCACGGCACCTGACATGATCAGAATCATGGCTGTTCCTAAGTCAGGCTGGCGCATCACCAGAACGGTTGGCATTAAAATCAACCCAATAGGCACAAGTAAGTTTCTAAATTTAAATGTATCTTCAAGAGACGTCAGATGAAAATAGCGGGCAAGTGCTAAAATGAGAGCAATTTTCATTAACTCTGAAGGCTGAAGCTGGATCACATAAAGGTCAATCCAGCGTTGAGCCCCCATTCCGACAAATCCCATAGCTTCGACACCAATTAGTAACAATAAACAGAGGAGATAAATCGGATAAGACATTGACATCCAGAACCGTATGTCAGTGCAGGCGACGGCTAACATAATCCCCATCCCAACCACAAAGCGGATCATCTGCTTATAGGCCCACGGCGAAAAGCTGCCATCAGCAGCTGAGTAAAGCATGGCAAATCCCACCGATGCAATTAAGGTGATGATTAAAATGGGAAACTTATTAAGGGCGCTTAAACGCCCTAAAATTGAATATAATGAAAACATGGTTTGAACTTAACATGAGTTTGAAGGGTAATGAAATAGTCATTTATTATGAGATGATAGTTTTAATGATTGCGCTTAAGTATTTAAGATTATTTTCCAGAATGCATTCATATCTCGAATAAGGCTACGCTATTAATTAGGGGCGCTTAAGCCAATTTTATCAGGAAATACAAAACCTCTAGCGAGCTATTGTAGCTTCTCTTACAAGAGAACCCCGACGTGATGTCGTCAAGAACTCTCTACTTTACTCACTTATTTTGACCTTCTAAAGTTAAGTGAAAGAGCTCTATTAACACAGTACCACTATTGAAATATAGAGAATGCATAAACACATAAGACTTATATATAAAAAAATATTATGAAAGGATACCTACCCATGAAAATTTGCAAGCAGTTACTTCTTTCTCTTCTTATACACAGTTCTGGCCTATACTTCGCCTCGGGTACAGCAATGGATTGGCAGGGAGGACAAGAGGCATATCAACAAGACACTTTAACGCCACCGGCCTTTTTTCTTCTGCTCAGGAAATGTCTATTTACGGCGAAAGTCTTCTTAAGTTCGCTACTACAACAAAGGATATGGAGAAGGTTGCTCAAGTAGCGCAGATTGATCCCCCTATAAAATTTGCACCAATAATTCTGTCAGACTTTGAAGTATACCTATATAGTCGCACCTTTGCTCTTGCTAGCTCTTTAATGGAAATAGCTTCCAGCAGAGAAGCTACGGAGGCGCCGGCAATTTCACAAATTTATTATAAGAAGGTGATCGATTCTATTCATGCTTACTTTCAGAATTTTGAAGGCGTTCGCTCGAAAGTAGAAAGCTGTCATCACCGAATGCTATTTCATCGCGTCGTTTTAAATCAAATGTTAGGCAATGCTTATAATTGCTTAATCAGCATATTAAGCGAGTCTTCTGACCGTATAGCATTACTGAAAATGCCGGTTAACGCTTTTAAGGATAGCTTAATTGCAGTAGAAAGCCTAAGTTTTGTTAATCATGGCCTATTCGCAGAAATCGAATCGGTGATTCCCCATATAAAATTCGGTCTTCTTCGAGCTTATTGTAATCAGGTTCAGCTTTTGCCCCTACTGTTCTCAAAGTCCTCACAGCTACCGCAAGATAAGCTTTTATCTCAAGCCAGAAGCTTACGCAATGAACTTAAAACTAACCCTGAACTCTATTCCCAAGCGCATAAACTAATTGCAATGGCAGAGAAAGACTTATCAGCAAGTAAGAAGTATATTTATAAAGGGGGAAAACGCTTACAAGAACTTAAAGCTGTTAAAGCTGAAGAAGAAATTCTTGATAAATATCGGCTTGCAGATCAGCTTGTTTCCTCATTTCAAACCACTTTTTTAGAAAAACGTCAGCAGCTTCTTGTTGAACTTCAAAAATTAGAAGAAACAAAAATTATCGAAAAAGTAAAGAATATTGAAGAGGCTGTAGCACAGCACTTAAAGATTTCTTCACAGGATAATCTAGAAAAAGTTTATGAGTATTACAGAAAGCTGATTCACAATGATGAAAATGCTCTTCAAGATCTTGAGCGCTATATTATCTCATTTATCAGAGCAGCTGATTTAAAGGGAGCAGAGCACAGAGCAAAAGTCTTGCTGCGTCTTACGAAAGACAACGGCAAGCATCTTTACCTTGCAAAGCTTGTCTATGCAGGAGTAAAAAACTTACAGGGTGAACCGGCACCTTGGTTATCCTTAGAAAAAGAGTTCGAAGCTAAAGTACAGCATATTAAAGATAAGAAGAAAGCAGCCAAGCAACGTGCGCACAAAAAGAAAGTTGAGCTTATCGCTGAAAGCAAAAAGGAGAGCAGCTTACCGGAGACCCAATCAGCCTCAGCCAAGAAAGCTCTTCCCTCACCTGCTTCAAAGTCTGTAAAGGAAGGAAAAGAATCCCAGGTTACAACCTTTGCAGTTGAAGGAACGCCTTCAAAGCAGGAAGCAAAACTGGCAAAGCAGAAGCGGCATGAGGAAGCTGAAATGGCTAGAGCTGAGCAAGAGAGCCACCCTGAAATCTCTGAAAAGGAGCGTAGAGACTCTGCGGAGAAAGAAGCTTCAGTATCAGAGTCTCTCAACAGAGTTGAGGCTCAAGAATTTGAACTTCAGCGGTTGCTTAATTCTTCTGATTTAAAGCTCAGCGAACTTTACTCCCTTACTGGTCTTCCTCTTAAAGTTGACCAAGAAATAGAGCAAGCCACATGGCGGTTTACGCGCGAACAGCTCCAAGCCTACTTCGAGGCTATGGGATGTATTTATAAACCTATAGGTAGCAACCATCGCAAACTTACCTTACCTCCTGCTATCCATGTCATGCGAGGAAATGAGGTTTTGACAATCTTTAATGAGTTTGGTGGCGCGTTGACTCTTCCGACGTGGGAAAAGAAATACGCCCCCCTTTATCTGCGAGAGCAAATTTTAGCAGCACGAAAAAAATTGCACGCTCTTGGAATTAGGGCCCGAATGACTGGCGGCCAGGCGTCATAAGCGAGCTCGGTTAGCCTGCTCATACTTTAACAGCCAGTCCTCTATGGGAGAACTGGCTTTTCTATTAGACCATTGGCCCAGGAAGATTAACAAAGACTGTTCTGGATCGCTATGCGAGATTGCAAGAATTATGAGTTAATGCTGCTATATAATTAGTATATTTCTATATAAGGGACTAAGCCAAACAACCAAAATAATAGCTTAAATAAGCTGCGCTGAATAAAACTGAAAGCATTTCTTATTCGCCCGCGTCAAAAGGCTTTAGCTCCACTTCACCTTGGGACTTGAGGACAATCTGGTCCACCTTTAACTTAGCAAGCTGCAGTTTAGCCTGACAGTGAGTTTTTAAGGCTACCCCTCGTTCATAAGCACTAATGGCCTCTTCTAACGGTAACCGTCCTTCTTCCAAGCGACGCACCAACGCTTCAAGCTCTTGCAGCGCTTGCTCAAAGGATAAATTAACTAAGGTGTCAGACATTATTTAGCTCCATATTCATAAAAACCGCGACCAGATTTGCGCCCTAACCACCCCGCATTAACATAGTTTCGCAGTAGGGGACAGGGACGGTATTTGCTGTCGCTGAAGCCCTCATATAATACCGTCATAATCGCTAGACAGGTATCGAGGCCAATTAGATCAGCTAAAGCTAAGGGTCCCATAGGTTGATTTGTGCCTAATTTCATCGCTGTGTCAATATCTTCAGGGCTCGCAATCCCTTCATAAAGCGTGAAAATGGCCTCATTAATCATTGGCATCAGGATGCGATTAACAATAAACCCCGGGGCATCTTGCGACACCACCATGGTTTTACCCATTTTCTCAATCACCTGCTGGACAACCGTGAAAGTTGCCTCGCTGGTTGTCAAGGAACGGATCACCTCCACCAGCTGCATCACTGGAACGGGATTCATAAAATGCATACCAATAACCCGATCGGGGCGGTTGGTTACCATGGCTAGCTGGGTTAAGGAAATTGATGAAGTATTACTTGCGATAATAGCATTTTCTTTCAGCTTCAAAGAGGCCTCAGATAAAAGCTTTGCCTTTAAGGCTACATTTTCGCTAACAGCCTCAATCAAGAGATCAAAGTCGGCATGAGGAATTGCTTGAGCAAAGCTAAGGCGCGACAAGGTGGCGATCTTATCATCCTCTGTTAAGGATCCTTTACCCACCAGCCGTGCTAAATTTTTAGCAATTGTCGCTTGAGCTGCGGCCTGCTGCTGTTCTGAGATATCGACAACAGTGACGTGATAGCCTGATTGCGCACAGACCTGCGCAATCCCATTTCCCATTTGCCCAGCGCCCAGAACCACAACTTGCTGTACCATTGCCTTATCCTTTCAATGCCTGGGTGAGCTGCGGCACAACTTCAAACAGGTCTCCAACCAAACCAAAATCAGCTATCTGGAAGATTGGCGCATCCTCATCTTTGTTAATAGCAATAATAGTTTTACTATCTTTCATCCCAGCCAAGTGTTGAATGGCTCCTGAGATACCGATGGCAATGTAAAGTTCAGGGGCCACTACCTTTCCAGTTTGTCCAACCTGATAATCATTAGGAACATATCCAGCATCTACAGCGGCTCGGGAAGCACCGATCCCGGCCTTTAGAACGTCTGCTAACTCTTCAATAATTTTGAAGTTTTCCTTACTCGCTAAAGCGCGGCCGCCAGAAACTACGATACGGGCAGAGGTTAATTCCGGCCGATCGGATTTTGAAGCCTCAAGGGTAACAAATTCAGACTTATTATAAGCTTCAGCAAACTCTTGCTCTTGGATTTGAGCTGCTCCACCATCGCTGGCTTTCTCAAAAGCGGTTGGGCGTACAGTGATAACCTTAATGGGATCATGACTTTTTACCGTTATAATGGCATTACCTGCATAAATTGGCCGATCAAAGGTATCCGCAGCATGCACTTTAATCACATCAGAGATTTGCATCACATCCAGCAAGGCTGCAACCCGTGGCAAGAGATTCTTCCCAAAGGTTGAAGCGGGCGCCAAGATATGGCTATAGGATTTCGATATCGTGAGGATTGCTTTACTCATCGGCTCAGCCAGGGCATGCTGTAAAGATTGGCCTTTTATGGAGATCACTTGACTGACACCAGCAATTTTAGCCGCTTGTTCTGCCACTGCTTGCGGCGCATGCCCTAACAGGGCGATATGGATATCGCCACCGATTTGTTGAGCAGCTGTAACGGTATTATAGGTCGCCGCTTTTAGAGTAACCCCATCGTGTTCTGCAACAATTAAAACTGTCATTTACATCACCTTTTTAATTTGATCGATTAATTCTTGAACATTCGCAACCTTTTTGCCGCCTTGGCGTACCGGCGGTTCCATAGTTTTTAAAGTTTCAAGACGGCGCTGAGTTTCAAGACCGATCTCACTGCCATTAATAACGGCTAACGGTTTTGTTTTCGCCTTCATGATATTCGGCAATGCGGCAAAACGTGGAACATTCAATCGCAGATCTGTGGTAATGATCGCCGGTAGAGTCATCCGGTTTTTCTCCAACCCCCCGTCAACTTCACGGGTGACCTGGGCGGTTTCTCCCTCAAGGATTAACTCTGAGATAAAGGTCGCTTGCGGCCAATCTAGTAAGGCCGAGAGCATTTGACCAACTTGGTTACAATCGTCATCAATGGCCTGTTTGCCTAAGATAACCAATTTAGGTGACTCGTCCTGACAGATCTTCTTCAAGATTTTAGCAACTGTTAAGGCTTCGGGTGAATCCTCGGTGTCTACATGTATGGCGCGATCAGCGCCTAAAGCCAAAGCAAAACGTAGCGTTTCTTGGCAAGCTTTGCTACCGATAGAACAGACAACAACTTCTGAAGCAATGCCTTTTTCCTTTAACCGGACAGCTTCTTCCACCGCAATCTCATCAAAGGGATTGATGGACATTTTAACATTATTAAGATCAACCCCTGACCCATCAGCTTTAACACGAATTTTAACATTATAGTCAACAACGCGCTTAACGGCGACCAGAACTTTCATAAATTCCCCTCCTTAATCAATTGCTTAACGGTTGGCACCGGGTACCCACAAAATGTCTTGGCGGCCTTGATCGTTGGCATGGCGTGCTAAGACAAAAAGCAGATCCGACAATCGATTGATATACTTTACTATTTCTAAATTTATCTGACTTTCCTGACTTAAGGCAACAAGAACTCTTTCAGCCCGACGCACAATCGTCCGGGCCAAATGCAAGGAAGCCGCCAATTGCGTGCCTCCTGGCAGGATAAAAGAAGTTAAAGGATTTAACGATTCATTAAAGAGATCGATCTGCGATTCCAGCCATTCCACTTGACCCGCAATAAGACGTAATCCGCCTGCGTTAAGGTCTGGCATGCACAGATCTGCGCCGAGATCAAACAAGTCATTTTGAATGCGGTATAATAGCGCAGCGACCTCCCCCGAGGCATGCAAAACCGCTAAGCCCAGGCTAGCATTGGCTTCATCCACTGTGCCAATTGCTTCAATACGGAGCTCAGTTTTATGAACTCGACTCCCATCACCTAGAGAGGTTTTACCTTTATCCCCACCCCGCGTGTAAATCCGCGTCAACTGTACCATGGCTGTTGCTCCTTGCATTGCCCTTACTGAGATCGGGCAAAGAATTAGTTGTTATGGTTAAGAGAGTAAATCGACGCTGTATTTTATGCAAACTTTCTTCATCCGATTGACGATTTTAAAAAGCGTTCAACGCACTCTTCAGCTTGAGGATCATATAAAAAGACATCCGTATGACTGCCTCCTGGAATTTTAACAAATAACTCAGAGTTAACCCTGCTTTTTTTGCCGTAACGAGCTCGATAGAGTTGGCGTGCCCGCCGTTCACCGCCCATCAAATCATCATTCTCTCCAAATAAAACCATAACAGGACGCGTGATTTCTTTTAAATTTTCAATATTGTTGAATGAATTAGGCCGACCTTCACCATGGTTCGCAAATGTCCCTAGATTGTCAAGCTTAGGCATTGGTTCCTGATATTTAAGGTTGGCTCGCGCTAACGCTCGACCAAGAATCTCAGGGAAATAGGAACCGAGGATGTTCTGAGGCATATCGCCGATTGAGGTAAACGTATTCTGTAAAATTACAGGAACATGAAAATATCGGCCCGCATAGGTGGCATACGCACCCCCGAGCGAAAACCCATAGACTACCACCTCCTCAAAGGGGATCTGTTTCTGCTCTCTCAAGAAACGGAAAGCAGCTTCGACAAATAAGGCTGAGGCGACAGGCAGATTCTCACTTGAACCGCCGCTTCCAGGATAGCCTTGGATTGTGAAAGCTAAAGCATTAAATCCTTGACAATTAAACCATTTCGCCCACGGCTGATAATGATCAGCGTTCATGCCGTTGCCATGAAACATAATGACTGCACCTTTGCTAGCCTTTGAGGCTGAGCTTGGTAGCCAGTTACCCGTTATCGTCACGCCATCAAGAGTTTCTATGGTAACCTGCTCACTGCCTCTGCCCCAGCCTCGTGGGACGTAATCCTGAGTTTGTTGATTTAGAGGGGTTGCTGCACGCGTCACTATTTTTCCGCATCCCAGGGTATGAAAGGAAAACGCAGTGGTAGCTTCTGCATAATCGACGCTAGTAGCGACCGACGTCCGGAACAAGGATTTTAATAAATCTAAGCTTGCGGTTGGTGTGCAGTCTTGATCGGCGCTAATGGCCAAAGTTTTTAATAGGGTTAAACTTAAAATCGCTGTCTTCTTGAGCATGAACTTTCCCTTTCACTTTACGCTTTATTCTTAATTGTTAGCATTCAGCTTCCAGTAGTTCAAATATTATTAAAATTTTACTTAAATAGTTTTGTGCAGGCGCCCTTGCCTTTATTTAAATCTCTGTCATTTAAGGAATAAGGCGACCTTTCAAACCATCTGAAGGGATTTAAAAGAGAAGATAATCAGGCCTTCTACCTGGGCTTAGCGGCCCGCCCATAGGATAAGGGCAAAGATTAAAAGTGCGACCCCTTGTAAAAGGACACGCCAACGCATTGCCGTGTTAGAATGCTTCTGGCTAAACTCTCCACCCCGCAGCAGAGTATAAAGGCCAAAGCCGAGGACACCAACGATCGCAATTAAAGTTATAATTAATAAAGTTGTCAGGATATTATTCATAATTTAACTTTAGCAGTTTTTAAAGCTTTGGCAGCACGTCATTTTGTCGCGGCAAAATTACAAAAGCTCACCGACGGACAAAGTCGATAATGACTCTAATTAATAACGGATCTGAGTAAAATTATAAGCTTAACCCGGCCCCATTGCGTAAAATATTGTCCGCTGCTTCAGTGTAACGCCCATCCGGGTGATGAAGAGTTAATCCTTGGGACAGAACTGTGGGCCCATGGGTCGATTTACGCCCCCGGATCAAGACACGCTTAGCCGGTTTACCTTGTCCCGGCCATAAAGGAAAAATCGTTATATCTCCGAGTTTGCCATGAAAATAAGACAGAATCTCTTGAATGCGATCAGCCCGATGAACAAAAGTGATGGTTCCTTTAGGCCGAGCCATCAATAAGGCAAACCGAGCCCACTGTTCTAAGCTGACATGCCCTTCGGTGTGGGAAACTTGCTTATGAGAGGTGGGACTGGGATTAGCCCGATACTCTTCCAAATAGGGAGGGTTAGCCATAACATGACTAAAGGTTCCCCCTGCCAAACGGGGGGCGGTTGCAAAAGATCACCCATCAACACCTCAACTCTGCCACGCATATTATTGAGGGCAATATTCTCCATAGCCAATCTAACATTAGAGCGTTGAAGTTCTAATCCGACAATTTTACACCCTGGCACCCGGTAAGCCAAACACAAAGACGCAGCCCCCACCCCCGCACCAATGTCTAATACGCTCTCATTTTCTTGGACATCAATACTGGCAGCCAGAAAGATAGGATCAATAGCTACCCGGTATCCTTGAGCTGGCTGACGAATCAGAACGCGACCACCTAACAGGTAGTCCTCTGTGATTTCTAAATTTTTTACTAAGTTTGATTGCATTTTATGCTTTGTATTAGTGGCCAGAGGCGTTACAACTATAGTTAATCAATATTTACATGTGATTCCCTCGAACATCAATGGCTTTAGCAGCAATTTGCGAAAAATCTTTATCAGCCTTCGATCATCTATCAGCTCTGGTGGCCGATTCCATGCATCAGGTTGACTGTTTGATCGATGAAAATCTTAAAAGCGACATCCCGCTTATTGAACAGATTGCTAAACATATTATCTATGCCGGCGGCAAACGCTTACGCCCAGCCTTAGTTATTCTGGCCTCCCATATCCACGGCACTGTTTCTGCTCAAACAATTGCCTTGGCGGCGGCAATTGAGTTTATCCACACGGCGACCCTGCTGCATGATGATGTGATCGATGAATCAGATTTGCGACGAGGTAACCAGAGTGCTCATAAAATTTGGGGAAATACGACAGCGATCTTAGTCGGCGATTTCTTATTTGCCAAAGCTTTTGAACTGATGGTGCAAACGAATAGCTTGCGCGTCTTGCAGATCCTTTCAAAAACTTCTGCGATTATCTCGGCCGGAGAAGTGCGTCAGCTTATGGAAACCCACAGCTTTGATCTTTCTTTAGAAACTTCTTTACAGATTATGGGTGCTAAAACCGCAGAATTGTTTGGGGCCGCTTGCCAGACCGGCGCCTTAGTGGCCGGAGCCACAGAAAAAGAGGCAGGAGAGTTGTACCTTTATGGCTATAACCTCGGCTTAATTTTCCAGATTACCGATGATGTTCTAGACTATCAAGCCCAAGACGATAGCCGTGGCAAAATTCCAGGCGATGATTTCCGAGAAGGGAAAATCACACTTCCGATTATTTTCGCTTATCAAAATGCCACCGAGCAGGAAAAGGCCTTTCTTGAAAAAACAATGATCTCCCTCGAGCAAGCCCCTGACGATTTAGAACGGGCGCGTGATCTCATCATCAATCATGGCGGCTTTGAAAAAAGCCTAGCATTAGCAGCGAATCTTTGTGAGCAAGCCCAGTCCTGCATCCATCAAAGTCATCAATTTAAACCGTTACTCACCGGTCTTGTGCAAGAATGTCTTAGCCGCACTAAGTAGCTCGGCCGTTACCCCAGATTGGTATCAGTTATATAACGGCTGCAAGAGGGAACCTCTACCTTATACTGAGGTAAGTGAATCCGCCTGTTTACTGCGTCGAATTCTGAAAAATAGCAGCAGTGAGGCCAGAGAGGTAAAGGCTAATCCCCCCATAAAACATCCAGTTGACCCCATCACATCCGCCAGATGTCCAGCCAACGTATTTCCAATCAGCACAGCGATACCTGAAGAAAAATAATAGATAGCAAAGGCAGTCCCTCTCAACTCTGCTGGTGTTGATTCGGCCACCAATGTTGAAAGTACTCCTTGGGTCATTCCCATATGTAAGCCCGTGAACATGGCCGCCACCGCCACCCCAACCACAGAATCTGACAAAAGGAATACAATATTAGCCACCCCGAGCACCAAAATACCTTTTAAGAGCAAAGCATGCAGATTATTGCGATTAGCCATACGGCCAATGGGATAAACCACCCCTGCATGCACCAACTCCATACCGACAAGAAACAGAGGAAGATAATGGATAGGCCAGCCCACATCCTTGGCACGAATACTGACAAAAGCCTCAGAGAAACGTGCCAACATAAGGATAAAAGCCACACTTAATAAAGACCAAAAAGAAGCCGGCAGGTACTTGATATCCCCAAATCGCCAGCCGACGTGATCTTTTTTGATCTCTTCGCGAATGGGCGGTTGCTTAACTAAAGTCAGGAGTATGAGCAGAGCAATCACTGCCGGAATTGCTGACAATGTAAAAATAAGACGGTAATTATGATCAGTTAAATAAACTAAAGCGGTAGCAATCATCGAGCCCACCATGGCCCCTGAAGTATAAAGAGCTTGGCGTAACCCATAGCTTTGGCCCCGGTGCAGATCTTGAGAAATATCAGCAATGAGGGCATCGGTCGGTGACGATCGGATCCCCTTTGACAAACGATCAATTGAGCGCGCCGTAAAAATCCAGGCAACACTCGTGGCAGCAGCAAAAATGAGCTTCACCAACACAGTCATCACTGTCCCCAGAGCAATCAACGGCTTGCGGGTGCGGAAAATGTCACTAGTTACTCCCGAAAAGACCTTTGAAAAGAAAGCCAAAGAGATGGCCACCCCTTCAATAATTCCGAGTTTTGCGCGCGACGCGCCTAAGACCTCAGTAATGAAGATGGGCAAGAGTGAGAAAACCATTAAGGACGAGGTACTCCAGAAGAAGCTCATCCAGGAGACCCCCCACAAACTTAATTTAGCCTGTTTTTGATCGAGGGGGCTAGACTCAAATAAAGAAAAGAAACTCATCCGGTCTTCTCAGCTATTTAGCAAGTGTAGTTGATCATAACAAAGAACGGCAGCACTATAAACTGAAAACATTAACCTCTTTGTCAAAGGAGTGCGGGAAAAGGCATGCTGATGGACTCGCCTTGGTTAATACCGCCGGTTAATTAGGCTTGCGAATAAGAGTATATTTATACTGTGACGCTGCTGCATATAAGTGATTTTGAGTACAGCAGGATAACACTAAGTTGAGCTAATGCAGAACTGCCCCTAAAGCGCGTAGGAGCTATTTATTTCATCGCTGTAACACTTCGTAATAAACCAATCCTTTATAAGAAGGCTAATGTTGTTCTAATATTATAATTGAAAATTCATGGATGGATTATATTACATGCTTGGAACAGTTTCGACAACTATTGATTCCGCTTGGCCTCAAGCTCTTAAGGGGACGAGTGCGACTAAATATTATCAGCAGACAGTCGCTAAAACCATTCGCTGTATCGGTGTCGGCGTTCACTCAGGGCACCCTGTGTCGCTTACCATCAAACCAGGCGCCATTAATACTGGCTACGTTTTCATTCGCACTGATTTAAAGCAGAACAATCGCGTTGAAGCCCTATGGAATAACGTAACTGACACTAGCATGTGCACAAAAATTACCAACAGCCATGGGGTCAGTGTTTCAACAATTGAGCATGTTATCGCGGCACTGGCGGGGCTACATATCCATAATGCCGTTATTGAGGTCAATGGTCCCGAAGTGCCTATTATGGACGGCAGTTCCGCTGACTTTGTTACGCTGATTCAAGCCGCAGGCATTAAACGGCAAAACGCTCCCATAAAAGTCCTTCGCGTCCTGAAACCCATTCAGGTTTCCCATGGCAAAGGAACAGCGTTTCTTCTTCCGGCCAACACCCGTCGTTATAGCATGGAGTTCAATTTCTCTGGCCGCATTTCCCAGACGAGCTATTTAACCTATTACCCAGATAGTGATGACTTTGCTGAATGCCTCGCAGATTCACGAACTTTTGGGTTCTTTGAGGATGCGCAAAAACTGCGTGCAGCTGGTCTGGCTAAAGGTGCCTCACTGCAAAATACCATCGTTATTGGCGAAACTGGCGTCATGAATGAAGGTGGTCTGCGCCATGATGATGAATTTGTTCGCCATAAAGTCTTAGATGCCATTGGGGATTTGGCGTTGGCTGGAGCAACATTATTGGCCCACTTTGATGGCGTTAATTCAGGCCATGGCCTTAACAATCAACTTTTGCGAGCCCTGTTTGCTGACCCGACCGCTTGGCAAATGGTTGACATGGCTACAGTGTCTGATACCGATTGGGCTGTTGCTTAATTGCTTGCTAAGACTGACTTCGCTAGAAGTGATATAGATGCCTCTATTTTCTAGACAATAAAACAATCTAATTACAATTTAAAATTGGTATGAGTTGGGTCCCTACAGGTGTATGGCGAGCTCTTCTTTGTCCCTTTCTAGAACTTTATATCTCGACCGCTATGAAAGTTAATATCCAATAAGTAATTTTCTCCCCTAATCACTAATCATTCATATTCTTGGCGCTGCCTTGGGGGACAGCTCTCTCTGCTAATAAACGCAAGCATACTTCCAAAGAATAACGCACTCTCGAAAAGGATAAGAGCTCCCAGAAAACGTTATATTCTTAAAACAAGTCACCTCGGGGGACAACAGCGCGCCAAGAAGCATTGTTTGCTCTCTCGTTAATATGATCCTTTCCTTGGATGACCATGACTGTGCCACTGGCGGTCATGGCGGTCACCATCGTTAAAGTGCAATTTGTCGGTAACAATTTCCTCTGATTAAAATAGTCCTCAAGGGATTCCATCCCTTTTGCCCTCGTCCACCGGAAAGCTACGAGTCGGCCTTCAGGAGTACCAATGCTTGACTGACCGCCAATTACGGTACCATCATGGTTGACGGCCTGGGCTGTACTGCGAGCTCTACTATCTGTTCCACCAGTTAAGGTGCCTAAAGACACCATCCCTTCGGGGGCGGTCCAGCGGAAAGCTCGGTCAGCATTTTCCTGCGCACCATCCTGGGACTCGCCAACAATAACTGAGCCATCAGCACTGATAGCCCACGCACAGCTCCTTTCTCCGGCATTTAAGGTCCCTAAGGAGCTTGCTTCCCCCTCTGTATCCCAGCAGCAAGCTATCTTTCTATTTTTATGATTATTATAGCCTGACTGCCCCACAAGAATTGAGCCATCAGCGTTAGTAGCAAACGCATTACATTCTTTGCCCCCCTCTAAAGTACTTAAAGAAACCATCCCTGTTTCTGCTTTCCACTGAAAAGCTCTGAATTTGTTTCGCTGCGCTCCATCGGGGGAGTAACCAACAACAACCGTGCCGTCAGCACTGAGTGCGCGGGCAAAAGCATATCCCTCCTTGCTGCCATTTAAGGCACCTAAAGAAACCATCCCAGTTGCTGCCGTCCAACGGAAAGCTTTCATCTTATTCTCTTCGGCTCCATCAAGGGCATAGCCTACCACTACTGAGCCATCAGCGGTGGTAGCATAGGCCACACTCGAGTAGCCATTATTTAAGGTCCCTAAGGAGATCGGTCCCGCTTCTGGCGTCCAGCGGAAAGCTCTATAATTATCATGATAAGCACGATCACTGGTCCGACCCACGATGACTGAACCATCAACGTTTATTCCAAAGGCTAAAACTTCCCGGGTTTCATCTGAACTCCTTAAGGGGAGAAGAGAAGGTGTACAATGCTCTTTGATAAGCGCCTTATAGTCCTGAGTGTGCACAGATCGGGACGGGCTCAGAAGATGAGCTCTTTCAGCATATATTTTCCAAAGCCCATTATCCTCCATCAACTCATGCCATCTTCTATTAGTGCTACTGGCGGGATGGATATCCCTTAAGTTAAGATAAGAAAAAATATGCAGTAGCATTTCATCCGGAAGGATGTGCGTCGGACAAGATTCTTGACTGCATAGCTGCGTACTTGCTCGAGCCTCCGGCGATTCCTCCGCCATAGCCGATAAGCTTGCCATCGGCAAAGCCACCATGCCAGCAGAAGCTAGCGTTTTAATAAAGCAAGACAGTTTGTTAAGTTTAAAGTTTTTATAGGATTCAATAGACTTTATTTTGCTCCTTTAACCGACACATTTATAACTGTGATATCAATAATCTCTTAATAGGGACGTGTAGCTAAGGATATGATTTATTCTCCGTACGGCATATCCCTTCTCTGACCTTTCATCCTTTAAAAGCCGCCACATTTTCCCCTGTTCCGGACTTATTCGTCTGCAGCTTCTAACTCGGGTTCTTGCTTTAAATAAGCCAGATAGGCTGCCAATAGTTCTGGTTTATTATCCAAGTGGATCGATCGAGAAGCCTTAGTCGGAAACAGTTCATTAAATCGCTTCTGCAGGGAGGCAACATAATTGAGCTTATTAATCCCAATCTGGCATTCAAGGGGTTGCAGAATAATGTCTAAAGTATCCTTGTAAGCCATATGACAATTTCGCACTTGCTGGGCCACCATACTGTCATCCGTATCAGAGAAAGGATTTTCTATACTTAGATTTATTTTAGGAACTTCAACCGCCCCTCCGCGCCACCAATCAGGCTCTATTCCCCAATATTTCCCCCGCTCTTTATGGCGGCTGAAACTTCGGCCCCAACGGTCACCAATTCCCCCCTCACAGGTATAACGGTATTTTTGATGTAGGGCTGCCAGAAGATTCTTTTTCCATACCAGGACTGTATCACAAGCTTTCCTAACATCCTCTTGCCAAGCCGCATCAAGTTGTTTGGCCTTAATCTCGCCAATAGCCCGCGCACTACAGGGTTGGTCCAAAGTGCTTTTCAGACGGTCCATGGTTTCATCTAACTGCTTCTTAGTATATTCAATAAAATCAAGCGTTGTTATGGCTAACTCGTACTTTTGCACATGCTTTAAGGCAGCTTGGGCCAACTCTCGAGAAAATTCATTCCTAAAGTCAGCTGCAATATTATATTCCATCTTCTGGTTAAAGCTATCTGCAAGCTTGTTGATTTCATCGAGCGCGTTCTCCGTAATCCGCCGTAATTTATCGCGGCCGATGCCACAAGCGGCCTCATTAAACTCATTCTCATAAGTTTTAGGACATTCATTCAACCATTTCCTCATCGAACCCATGGCTTCAGCAAGGTATCCTGTGGTATTGACCACGGCAGCAACTTGGTCGAGTGCTTTACCCTCCTGAAAGAGAAAAAATAGGGCAGTTATGCTAAACAATCCCTGCTGATATAATCTGTATGAGAGGATAGATAATTGCCTTGTTGATTTTTTCTTTGAATAATCCACTTGCTTACTCCCTACTTGGGTGGGGCAGGTCTTGCCTACCCGCATTTCATTATTGAGTTGCAGTCAACGCTCCTAAAGCAATCATTGCAACCGTGGCTGCGCCCACTTTGACAATATTGGATGGCCGAGTTATATGGGAAATCAGATTCCTTGGCTTACTGGATTCTGCTTTTTCTGCTGAATGGCTAGATGCCATCTCAATATCCTCACTTACCTCTGTTTCACATCCAAAGGCTGTGGAAGCTAAGGCCGAAAATGGATACCAGCTTCCTTCTTCGGGAGTTAGAAACTCTGCTACGCAAGTCGTATCTAACTCTTTTGCCAAGAACTCTAATTCACAGTCATCTTGATAAGCTTGCTCCTTATTTTCGACCGTTATTTTTTTTTGCTGCCCTGAGGCTTGCTTCTGCGGAGACGGCTTATTAAGCGGCACCTGCGGGAGAGCTTTGGGTGCTACTGCTGAAGTAGATTGAGCCTTTGCAGAGATTGCGGAAGCGGCCACGGTGCTGTTGGCTGCAGCAGAGGTCGGCGCTGGCTGGGTTGCAGCAGTTTGTTGCAGCCGAGACCCTCCTTTAATAGCGACAGGCGCAGCTTTAGCAACTGAAGTGGCAGCCGGAGAGGAAGGAGACACAAATACTTCAACCTTTCCCTCTGGAGCGCTGTCAGTCTCGCTTAGACTTTTTTTTCCGCAAATTTCTCGGCGAACTCTGTCGTAAGCTGAGATTCGGCCTTTGTTGGCTCAGTCTTAGAAGCGCTGGTGGCAGAAGCTAAAACTTTAGGCATCACTGTCGACGCTAAGCTATTTTGGGCTTCGAGCTTTTTCTTAGCTTCTTCAATATTATTGAGTCTTTGTTCTCTTTCCTTACGTTCCTTGTCAACTTCAACTTTAAGGACCTTTCTCATGGTTTCTTTAAAGCTTGTGTCATCTAAACTCAGTAAAGTTTTTAATGTTAATCTCTTTTGCTTCTGCAGAGACTTGTCCTCATCAACAACGCGGGAAAATAGGGCACTCAAGACTGCCAATCGCGCTTGGGGATAAAGGTCTGTATATTTTGTGGAGAGCATTTCATCAAAAATGGCAAACTCTGAGCGCATAGAACGATTCCAGTTCCAGCCACGCTTGTAAGTTTTAAAGCCCCAGGAATTACCAAACAGTTCAAAGACCTTCGCAAATTGGGCTTCAAGTTGGCTGAGATCGGCTGCTTTATCGTAATTTAGCTGAGAAATTGCTTCTTCATAATCTCGTGTCAGCTGAGCAATATCTGCCTCAATTTGGGCATTAAAAGTGTTGCGATCTGTTTCGATCTTATGCAGTTCGGCATCTAAGTCGGCGATAATCTTTATCAACGAAGACTGGCGGATTGTATCTTTTTCTTTATTTAAATTGCTTTCTATCTTAGCCTTCTTATTTTTTCTTAAAGTAGCTTCTTTATCAAATTCTAAGTTTCTAGCAGCCCTGTCTTCCTCTTTAGCCTTTTTGGCTTTGTCTAATTCCAATTTACGTTGGTCAGCTTCCTTTTTAATAGTTTCATTGTGCTCACTTTCTTTAGCTCCGTAAAGCGAACGGTAGGCTTCAGATATAATTCCATAATCAGTTAAAGCCCGTACCAACCATGTATTTTCAGCACACTTTTTAGCATCGGCTTCCACTGACTCTGCATCTACCAAGCCATAAATACTATTGAATGCCCCATAGGCTTTATCAGCTACCAGGTCAACAAAAGTAGGCGCGCAAACTGCGTCTTCTTGCAGAGCAGAACTGTCCACAGAGATAGCTGTCTGGCGATGCATAGCGGCAGCTTGCAATTCATTCAGCTTGTCTAGTTGATTGGCCATCCTAATCTTTAAAAGTTCATGCTGATGCCCCAAGTTGTGGGTGGTAGCCGTCTTTAATTTAATTTCACCACTCTCTGTTTTTTCATAAACTGCTAACTCGATGGGTTTGAATCCTAACGTTGCATCACCGGAAATTTGTTGAGCAAGGTTTGTTTCTAAAGTTTTCACAATGCTTGCGACTTGTTCATTCATAAGAATTGTTTCAGATGCTGTAGCATTGCTTGTCATGCCCACACATGATAAAGAGGCCGCAATGAGAACCGCTTTGGACAAACGAGCCGCAGAAATCTTAAGCTGTGTAATTTTCATAGTTATACTCCTCTAATTTCAGTTATGTGCATATAGAATAGGATACAAACCTAAGTCTTAATTATTCATAAAAGGCTAAATCAAACCTTAAAGAAAGTTTAAATAATTTTTTGTAAAATTGTAAGTAAGTTTTTTAAATTTGTATGATTATTTTGTTATCTTATTGATAATTTTAGCAGTAATTTTGTAATTTAATTACATAAAACAAATTATTTTTGGTACAAGCTTCTTCCAGGGCCCCTGAGATTGCTTAGGTTATTATTCTTAAGGTTTCATTATAATGCCCAATAAAACAGGCCTTGCTTTGCTCAATTAAGGCGAGGGGATGAGTACGGCTCCTAAGCCTTATTCTGAGAAGGTTCGAAAAGGGTCGAAGAGCGAGAGAGTGAAGGCTAGCCGCTCTAGCCAGCCTTTTATTAAGGGTCTTAAATTGTTAAGCCACTTTTCTGCCAATCGTCCATAAAGCTTTTCAGGCCAATATCGGTGAGCGAATGGTGATAGAGTTGGCGAAATACTTTAGGGGGAATGGTACATACATCCGCGCCGGCTTTAGCAGCATCTAGGACGTGTTGCGGATGGCGGATTGAGGCAGCCAAGATCTCGGTATCAAAGAGGTAATTGCTGTAGATATGACGAATATCCCGGATAAGCTGCATGCCATCCCAGCCTTGATCATCTAAGCGCCCGACAAAAGGAGAAATATAGCGCGCACCGGCCTTGGCAGCTAGTAAAGCTTGAGGGGCAGAGAAGCATAAAGTAACATTGACCGCAATGTCTTCTTCAGCTAAAGCATGACAAGCCTTTAAGCCCTCGACAGTGAGCGGAACTTTAACGACAACATTTTCATGTAGGGCTGCCAGCTTTTGCCCCTGAGCAATCATCTCTGCTGCCTCCAACGCGGTCACTTCGGCACTCACGGGACCATCGACTATATTACAGATCTGTTGAATGAGATCAACAAATTGAACTCCCTGACTGGCTGCCAGTGAAGGATTGGTGGTGACGCCGTCAATCAAACCAGTATCATAGAGCTGGCGGATCTCCCCCAGATCAGCGGTATCAATAAAAATTTGCATAGTAACCTCCTGTTTAATTTTTACCTCGATTAAGCCACTGCACAGCATTGATGTCAAATAGGAACTTATGCCAATATGAGCCCATGACTTACCAGACCGACATTCTTCTCCCCGTTGCTGTAAATACAGCCTTCACTTACGCTTGCGACCACCCGCTTGAGCTTGGAACAATAGTAAATGTCCCTTTTCGAGGCCGACAAATGGTCGGGATTGCATGGATGGATTCTACCCCTAAAAGCTTCACGGGCAAGATAAGGCCCATTACGGCCTGCTTTGACTTTCCTCCCATTCCTACCCCCACCCGAGTCTTCCTTAAAAAGGTGTCTGATTATACCATGGCCCCGCTTGGAAATACCTTAAGGTTATGCTTAAATCCTGCGTTTTTATTAGAAAAAAAAGTCCGCAAACCTCTTCTTCCAGGAACGCCTGATTTTTCAAGAAATGCTGTCATTCTTTCTGAAGACCAAGCCAAAACAGCCCATACTTTGTCTGAAGCTGTTTTAGGACAGCGCTATCACGCCTTTCTGCTCGACGGCATTACCGGCTCTGGGAAAACTGAAGTCTACTTAGCAGCCATACAAACGGCCTTGGAGCAAGGACAGCAAGCTTTGATCCTTCTGCCGGAGATTGCCTTAACGAATCAGTGGCTAGATCGCTTTGAGCGACGGTTCGGCTGTGCACCGCTGCAATGGCATTCAAATTTAACGGAATCTCAGCGGCGACAGACCTGGCAAGCCATACTAAAAGGTGAGGCAAAAGTCATCGTCGGCGCCCGCTCGGCGTTGTTTCTACCCTATCCTACCTTGGGAATTATCGTGGTGGATGAAGAACATGATGGGTCCTTCAAACAAGAAGAGCAGGTTATTTATAATGCACGTGATATGGCTGTGTTACGGGCCCATGTTGAGCAATGTCCAGTCATCTTAGTTTCAGCCACCCCGTCTTTAGAAACGATCCATAATACCCAAGAAGGTCGTTACACCCGACTGGCCCTTTATCACCGCCATGGCCATGCTAGCCTTCCGGATATTAAAACCATCGACATGCGCCGCCAGCCTCGAGGATGGTTATCGCCGCCCTTATTACGGGCCTTAGAAGACACGCTAACTAGGGGCGAGCAAGCCATCTTATTTTTAAATCGGCGCGGCTATGCTCCGTTGACTCTGTGCCATTCCTGTGGCCATCGTTTTAATTGCCAAAACTGCAGCACCTGGATGGTAAACCACAAGCGGACAGGCAAGCTTCACTGTCACCATTGCGGCTTTGAACAACTAGCGCCCCAGCAATGTCCCGAGTGTCACCAAGCAGACACATTAATTCCTTGCGGTCCCGGCGTCGAAAGGGTGCAAGAAGTGGTGGAGAAGTTATTACCTCAAGCGCGCTGTCGCCTTATAACAAGCGATGAAGTCACCAGCTTAACACAGCTCAATGATTTGATTAATCAGATCCGCAATCATGAAATAGATATCCTTATTGGCACGCAGATTCTAGCAAAAGGACACCATTTTCCTTTAATTACATTAGTAGGGGTAATTGATGCCGACTTGGGACTAAGTGGGGGCGATTTACGCTGTGCCGAACGGACTTACCAACTTTTACACCAAGTTTCTGGGCGGGCGGGCCGTGAAGAAAGACCGGGCTCAGTTTTATTGCAGACATTTCAGCCGGAGCACCCACTCATGCAAGCGATGGTGCATCAAGATCGCGATAGCTTTAATCAACTGGAACTGGCCGAGCGCCAAGCCCATGGCATGCCCCCTTTTGGGCGTCTGGTTTCTGTCACCGTAGCCGCCACCAATCCCGACGTTGTGGCCCGGGTTGCCCGTCAGCTCGGCCAAACAGCCCCCCATCATCCGGAGCTCAGTCTATATGGCCCGGCCCCCGCACCTTTAGCACTTGTCCGTAACAAGCATCGCTGGCGCCTGTTGTTTAAAGCTCCCAAAACATTTCCTTTACAACGGGTGCTCCAGCACTGGCTTGAGGAGCAATCTTTGCCGTCTTCAGTCCAGCTGATTGTCGATGTGGATCCTTATAGTTTCGTCTAAAGCCAGAACAATTGGCTCTTCCCCTTTCTTCCTTTCAGCTTTACTCTCTTTCTTAAGAGCAAAGAAAGACTTTAATTCACTTATTAAAGACGGTAAAGTATATCAAAATAAAAATACAAATATATAACCACAAATAGGAACAATTTATAAATGAAAATATTTATTAACATTTTTAATAATTTTCTTCTTTCTAGTTTATTTCTCTCAAGCGTGATTGCTGGTGAACGGCTTGAGCAGTATATCGAGGAATGTCAATATCAGCGTCAAAGGATAGCCGCTATTGTGGGGTGTGGTCGCAATCATACAAAAGATTTTTATGATGGACAAACAAATATGGAAGCCCATCATCACATTGGCCGCTATTTTTTTATTGATGAAAATCCGGCTGTAGACCCAGATCTATGTATGGAATTCCGAGAAATTACCGATAAGGTTATCCCCGATCAGACCTTTCAGACAATTTATTTTGAGTATATGACAAACTATTTAAAGCTAACACCTGAAGCTTATTTTGAGGCTGCTTATCGCATGTTAAAGCCAGGGGGGATTGTAGCCTTTGATGCAACCTTGTGGGATAATCCTGAGGCTTGGCGACTTGTTCCCTTATTTGATGCTCTAAAAGCTGCCGGCTTTTTAGATATTGTGGAGCGGGCAAGCGACCCCTCCTATCAACAAGCAAATCCGTTTAATTCTCGCCCCCAGGGCGTTATTATAGCGAAGCGTCCGCTGAGGTAATATAAGGATACTAATTATCTTAGAGATCAATATTTAATACACTTATCAGCTCGCATAAGTACTGCATTCCTTTATCAGCGAGGTAATGCCTCGCTATTTTTTCACGCCCTTATCTCAGCAGGAATAAAAATAAATCTATTCTATTTTTTCTAGTTTAGAACTATATTGCAATAGATTGCTTTGGGAAAATACCAGCAACTAAACCAAGACTTATTTTCTTTTTAAAAGACTGCTCTCTCGAGACTAAACAACAATATAAAATACAAGAGTTACCCTGATGAATTTGAAAAACTTCCCCCTATCTCTCGCTCTTTGTCTGTCTGTCAGCTTATGCTTTGCCATGGATGATCCATCCCAGGACGAGCGTGCACCTTATTCTCAGACTAAGGATTACGAGATTTGCGACCTTTATCAACAAGCGGATCGTGAACCTAGATTTGAAAGGCGTGCTCTACTGTTTATCCGGGTTATAGAGGCCATAGGAGAAATACTCCCCCCTTCTCTCAGCCCAACCAAATATACTCGATGGCACCAAGAATGCCTCGTATTAAAGGCTAAGTCTCTTGAACAGGTCGCCGTCGCTTTACATAATCAAGCAGCGCAGCCAGGATCTGCTCCTGACCTAGCACTATTAAATCAATCGTTAAGCTACCTCTTAAACGCTGAAAGCTTTTATAAGTCGCATGACCTTCCAGACTTTTACCAGCACTCACAACGGCTAGTGGCGGCAATGAGAGAATCATTAGGAGTGGTCGGACTCACGCAGGCTCCTACCCAATTACAATTTGGCGAGCGCACAGGCGCTGACGATCTGTATTCCATCCTTGATGCATCCTTCACATTATTCACCGATTCCTTAGATCACTTAGAAAAAAGCATTGCGGCTGAGCCATCGGAGAAGAAAAAGGAAGCTGTTTTTGCGGGGAAGGCTATTTACTTACTTAAAATTATTGAAAGCTATAGCTTTTTTGACACTGAGCTGACTAACCTTTACAACCAGCCTGCCAAGAATCTCAAACATTATCAGAAGCTGGGTAAAATCTTGCCATTAATTGATAAACTGGTCTCCCTGTTTGATCAACACTATATCACTTCTTCACCAATAAATTTCCAGCTTTATCTGCCCGCCATCACCCAGACAAAAGTCAAGAGAGCGCTGCGAAATCGACAAGCACCTGCGCGAAATTCACAAGCCCGCAGTCCTGATCTATCAAAATTAAATCCTCATGATTTTCAAGCTTTGTTGTATGCGCTTTACTGTGGATTGTTAAAAGAGGCCCATATAACATCTGAATCAATTGCGCAGACCAAACAGTCTGAAAAGAAACGCGGCCCCCATTTACAACACGCGCAACAATATCTTAGCAAAGCCATCACTTTATATAAGGACCACTTCTATCAGCAGGAGTATGCAGACAATCCTGAAGTAGAGGAAGCCTTTATTATAGCTTGCCTGGAAGACCTAAGAGGAGTCGGAGATTCTTTGTCGGTATTCTATGCACGTCTGCGTCAAGAAAAGCAACAAAGGAGAGCGGTGGAAACAGCTGCGACCAAAGCACCGGAACTCGGCTCGTCTTTAACAGATAAGGGTAAAGAAAAAGAAGAGCCGACAGTGTCGCCTCAGGAAGTTGACCTTGCACCTCAACCGCCCCTGCCCCCCTCTGCCGCTGTTAGTGCGCAACCAGCAACTGATAGCGTGATTCCTAGCAACTTCCGCCCTTTGATGCCGGTTAGACAAGCAAACAAAAGTAAACGCAATCGCATACGCCGCTCGGCGGAGTTACAACCGACTTCCCCACTCTCTGCTCCTCAGTCGTCCGTTGCAACTAGAAAAATGAAAGGCACTAACTTGCCTAAGCAAGAAAATAAAAGAGTTCGCCTTTCTTTAGAGGATTATAATATTTTCGCAGCCTTAGTCGGTAAAGTAGTCAATCGCTCTATTTCCTTAAACGCTGTCAAGAAACTGCTTGTTAGTCTTGGCTGTACTATTGCAGAAGGCAAAGGCTCACATCAGAAAGCAACAGCTCGCAATGGCCAGATGTGGATAATACCGCAAGCCTGGGATGGGCCTATTCCCCATTGTTATCGCCATCAATTAAACAAATTCTTACAGGATAAGTTATCCATTAATCCTGATAAGGTTTGTATGACTAAGCATGGATAGCACTACGATTGAAATACTCCCCATCAAGTTGGGGAGTCGTTGCAGTTATACCGTTTCTATATTCTCCTTAGAATCAGTCTTCAGAGAGAATACAGCTCAGCCTATTTGAGCTTAACCTTAAAGAGGGAAAAATCAGGACTCCTACCCGAGTAAATGCATCACAGTTAGTTATTCTTAACAGAAGCTATCTTTTTATTTTCTTGAGAGCTTCTTCAACAGCAGCGTCCAAGTCTTTCATTTCTACCAGCTTACCATTAACGGTGAAACCAGGCGCAAAGTTCAAGTTAAGCTCTTGACCTGCCGCCAAAGCATCCTGCAGAATTGCATCTTCGAGAGAGCGATCATCAAACAGCGGCTGAATTAGATCAGGGCGAATACCGGTCGGGGCTAATAATTTCTCCACAACCTCAGTGGGCTTGTCAGCATTAATCCAATCAAAAGCTACTTGTTTATTTTTTTCAGGATTAAAGTTATCAATAAGTAAATGCGAACGCTCAAGATATTTATTAATATCCCGCCCCGCCCAACAAATAATCGCTAACTTTAAAGAAAACTCATCGGTTGGGAAATCTTTAAGAACAAAATATACTTTTTCAGTATCAATATACTTTCTTTTAAACTCTGGAAGGTTGTGCAGTTTAAATTCAGTACAATGATGGCACGTTAAGGAATGGTACATAACAACTTTGACAGGCGCCGCTTTAAAGCCAAATCCCACTTCAGGCAATGGCTCAACCTTAGGTGCCGCTTCAGCCGCAGCAGTTTTCTCCTCTTGAGACACCCCCGGCAAGCCCTTTATCAAGCTCAGAACCAAAATCAATGATAAAATAATTGGGTTCCTGAATCGCATAACCGTCCTTAAAGTTATGAATACTATAGCTTATATAATAATGGAAATTACTGCCAATGTGCAAGCCAACCATTTACAAAAATAATAAAATAAGTTAGGGTCAAGATTAAATTTTGAACAGAATGTAACGCCATGCTTGAAAAAACTTTCTCCCCTCAAGATCTTGAACAAAAAATATACAGTGAGTGGGAAAACTCCGGCCTTTTTGCCTGCACCCCGAGCTCAACAAAGCCAACTTATACGATAATGATGCCACCGCCCAATGTAACGGGAAGTTTACATGTGGGACATGCACTCACCTACACCCTCCAGGATGTCTTAATCCGCTTTAAACGCATGTGCGGTTTTGATGCCTTGTGGCAACCGGGGACAGATCATGCAGGAATTGCCACCCAGATGGTGGTCGAGCGCAATCTGGAAAAAGAGGGCCTATCCCGTCACGACTTAGGACGAGAAGCTTTTATTGATAAAGTATGGGAATGGAAAAATTATTCCGGGGGAGAAATTGTCCGCCAGCAGCGCCGTTTGGGTATTTCACCCGACTGGAACCGCCAGCGCTTCACTATGGATGAAGGCCTTAGTGCTGCAGTGCGCAAGGTCTTTGTCCAACTCTATAAGGATGGCTTAATCTATCGTGATAAGCGCCTAGTCAACTGGGACCCAAAATTCCAAACAGCGGTATCTGATCTGGAAGTTATTCCTCAGGAAACCAAGGGGCATATGTATTATATCCGTTACCCTTTGAGTCAGGATCCGACCACCTTTATCACTGTGGCCACCACCCGCCCAGAAACATTGCTGGGGGATACGGCAGTGGCCGTTCATCCTGAGGACCCTCGCTATCAGCATCTGATCGGACAGCATGTCAAGCTGCCGTTATCAGGACGCGAGATTCCAATTATTGCTGATGATTATTGTGACCAAGAAAAAGGCACAGGCGCGGTTAAAATTACACCGGCCCATGACTTTAATGACTTTGAGGTCGGCCGCCGCCATAACTTGCCGATGCTCAATATCATGGATGCCCGGGCGCATCTGAATGACACCGTACCGCCAGCCTACCGCGGCTTAAGTGTTACAGCAGCCCGCAAGCAGGTGTTGAGTGACTTAGAAGAGCTGGGCTTATTGGATAAAGTGGAGTCAATTATTCATGCGGTTCCCTTTGGCGAACGGTCCAATGTTGAAATCCAGCCGATGCTGACCGACCAATGGTTTTTGGATGCTTATAAGCTTGCACAGCCGGCGCTTGCCGCTGTTCGTGACGGTAAAACTAAATTTGTTCCTGAATTTTGGAATGCCACCTACTTTGATTGGTTAGAAAATATCCAACCTTGGTGCATTTCCCGGCAAATTTGGTGGGGACACCAAGTGCCCGCTTGGTTTGCCGAAGATGGCAGTATCTTTGTGGCTGAAACTGAAGCAGAAGCCCATGCTGAAGCTCAAAAGCATTTTGGCCAGCCCGTAGCACTGACACGCGATACCGATGTTTTGGATACATGGTTTTCATCAGCCTTATGGCCATTTACAACCCTGGGATGGCCCGAAGACACTCTTGAATTAAAGCGATATTACCCAACAGATGTTCTAGATACAGGCTTTGATATTATCTTCTTCTGGGTAGCGCGGATGATGATGATGGGATTGTATTTCATCGGCGATGTCCCCTTTAAAACTGTCTATATTCATGCCCTTGTCCGCGATGAAAAAGGCGCTAAGATGTCTAAGTCGAAAGGAAACGTTATTGATCCATTACAACTTATGGATAAATACGGGACAGACGCCATCCGCTATACCCTGGCCAGCCTGGCGGTGCCGGGCCGCGACCTTAAACTGGGCGAGTCCCGGGTCGAAGGAGGTCGCAATTTTATGACTAAAATTTGGAATGCCGCCCGTTTCTTACAGATGAATAACTGTCAGAAGCTTGAGGGATTTGATCCCCTTAAAACGCAGCTTACTGTAAACCGCTGGATTATTTCAGAAGTAGCCGAGTTGGCCTCCCGTATTTTTAATTCTTTAGAAAATTATCGCTTTGATGATGCGGCCAATGATTTATATCGCTTTTTATGGGGCACATTCTGTGATTTTTATCTGGAATTTTTAAAGCCCATCTTTGCCAACGTTGACGATGAAGCCTCCCTTAGTGAAGCGCGTGCCACCGCCAGTTGGGTTCTGGCTGAGTTCTTACGTCTGGCCCATCCCATTATGCCTTTTATAACAGAAGAACTTTGGAAAAGTTTCGGGGATAGTCAGCTGTTATTGGCAAGCACTTGGCCCGATTACGGCAAAGAGATGGCCACAGCAACTTATATAGACAGCCAAGCCCAACAAGAAATGCAGTGGCTTGTTAATTTGATTACAGAAATAAGATCCCGCCGTAGCGAGTTTAATGTCCCTCCTGGTGCCCCGACTCCCTTAAGCTTTTACGAGGTCACGCCAGAGATTGAAGCGCGCATCAAACGCCATGAAATTATCCTTAAGCGTCTAGGGCGAATCTCAGATCTATCTATTTATTCACAATCGCCTGTCCTAGAGAAAGGTGAAGTCCAATTTGTTATCGGTGCCACTACGATTGTTTTACCTTTAGCCGGTAGCATTGACCTTGATAATGAAGTGGCAAGGCTGAAAAAAGAGATTGAAGCACAAGAAAAAGAAATTATTACCCTTGAAACTCGCCTCAATAATGCTGATTTTATCAATAAGGCAAAACCTGAAATCATTGAAGAATTTCGGGAACGCTTAGCTGTAGCAAATCAGGTAAAAGCAAAAGTACAGCAGGCCCTAGACCGGCTGGCATAAATAAGGGAAACCGACGTGACACATACCCCGCTGCTCGACCAAGTTAATTTTCCGCAAGATATTAAGAATTTTGATGGTCATCAACTCAAACAACTTGCCGAAGAAGTCCGTCGAGAAACGATAGACATCGTCTCAAAAACTGGAGGACATCTAGGTGCCAGTCTTGGGGTAGTGGAGCTGACAGTTGCCCTTCATTATGTATTTGATACCCCCAATGATAAACTAATATGGGATGTTGGGCATCAGTCCTACCCTCATAAGATTTTAACAGGTCGGCGGGCAACTATGTCGAAACTCCGCCAGAAAGGGGGGCCTTCAGGCTTTACCAAAAGATCAGAGAGCATTTATGATCCTTTTGGGGCGGCTCATGCCGGCACCTCCATTTCTGCTGCATTAGGATTTGCAGTTGCCAGTGAGATGAATAAGAAGCATCACCATTCCATAGCTGTTATTGGGGATGGGTCCATGAGTTCGGGGATGGCCTACGAAGCTATGAACAATGCAGGGGCTCTTAAAAGCCGCCTGGTGGTTATTCTAAATGACAATGATATGTCGATTGCGCCGCCGGTAGGCGCCATGAGCCATTATTTTTCTCGGCTTATTTCCTCGCGACCCTATCAATCCTTAAGAAGCATGGCAAAAGAGGTTGCCAGTCATCTTCCCAAGCCTTTAGAAACAGCAGCGCGCCGCGTTGAAGAATACGCTCGAGGTATTGTTGCTGGAGGCACATGGTTTGAAGAAATGGGCTTCTTTTACGTTGGGCCCATTGATGGCCATGACTTAGACCATCTTATCCCCGTGCTAGAAAACATCAGAGACCGCAAGGAGGACGGGCCTGTCCTTATCCATATTGTTACCCAAAAAGGTCGCGGGTATGCGCCTGCTGAAGCAGCGGCTGATAAATATCATGGGGTGGTAAAATTTGATGTGGCAACCGGACAACAACAAAAAACAGAGGTAAGTTCTCCCAGTTACACCAAGGTCTTTGCGGAAACATTAACTGAGTTGGCGCGCCAAGATGACAAGATTGTGGCTATTACGGCGGCCATGCCGACAGGCACAGGTCTTGATCTTTTTGCCCGAGAATTTCCTGGGCGTTGCTTTGATGTTGGCATTGCAGAGCAACATGCAGTGACATTTGCAGCAGGATTAGCTTGCGATGGCTTAAAACCTTTTACAGCCATCTATTCGACCTTTCTACAACGAGGTTTTGACCAAGTGGTCCACGATGTAATGCTGCAGAATTTGCCAGTGCGATTTGCCTTAGATCGAGCAGGCTTTGTCGGTGCTGATGGGGCCACCCATGCCGGCAGCTATGATTTAGCCTTTCTAGGCTGCTTGCCGCAAATGATCATCATGGCTCCAAGCGATGAATTAGAGCTTAAACATGCGGTGACCACGGCCCATGCCATTGAAGATGGCCCGTGTGCCTTCCGGTATCCTCGGGGTAACGGCGTCGGTTTAGATCTACGCCAGCCCGGCAAAATATTAGAAATTGGCAAAGGACGCATTATCCAAGAAGGCAACCAGATTGCTATTCTGTCGCTTGGCTGTCGTCTTCAAGAATCCTTAAAAGCAGCAGCGTTACTCGCCGAACTTGGCCTCTCGGTTACCGTTGCGGATGCTCGTTTTGCTAAGCCCGTTGATATGAATCTTGTCATTCAACTGGCTCAACATCATGAAGTTTTGTTAACTGTTGAGGCAGGCTCAATTGGCGGCTTTGCCACGCAGGTTACGGATGTTCTTGTTCAAAATTGGCTCTTAGATAAGGGACTGAAATTTAGGACGCTATATATGCCTGATCGGCTCTTTGATCATGATACACCTAACAGTCAATATGAAGAGGCTGGTTTAACTGCCCACCACATCGCCACTGCCGCGTTAAAAGCTTTGGCAAAAGAACACCTGCTCTTTAAAATGGCGAGCTGATTGACCGGATCGGGGCAAAAAAATTTTTAAGGTAATACTCTGATACTTGGAAAAAGAAGCCTTAAATAATTAGAGACTCATAGCACTAAACAGTGAGCGTAGACAGCGTTTTAAGGTTTAATGTTTTTGAATAGACACAGGCTAAAATAATTGAGAAGGTTAAATTGAAAATTGGCAGCACTTGGAGGTGACTATGGACATCATAATTTTGCCCTTACTTTCCGTGGTAAACATTATTCTGAATTTATATTGGTGGGCCGTTGTGGTCTACGTAATTATCAGCTGGCTAGAAGCCTTCGATATTATTAATCGCTATAATCCTAGCGTTTATAATATTAATGCTTTCCTGTTCCGGGTTGTTGAGCCGGTCTTAACACCCATTCGGCGTTTCATGCCAAGTTTAAATGGCATTGACCTTTCCCCGTTGGCACTTATTATTGGCATATCCTTCTTGCAAATGGTGATCACTCGCTTAATGCTGAAATTCGTGTAAGGATCTAACTTATTTTGTCGTGTCTTCCCCTACACGCGCAAAGAGATCGTTATTAACCACTTTTCAACCAGCATAATTATATCTACAATTATATTAAAATTATACTGAAAGGGGATTTCTATGTCTAAAACAGCTCTATTATTTGCGCTTGCCACGACAACAGCAGTAGCATCACTGCCATCACTACCCAAAGTAGAAAACGTGCCGCTCTCACCGGCAGAAGCTCATAAGAATATGGAGGCTAAAGCCAGTACCGGAACTCCTGGATTGCCGGAGAAGCAACCGAGCGAATTACCATCTGTTAAACCCCAAGAAGGGCCTGCGCCAACTCACCCTGAGGTTTCCACTGTTGTAGCAAGTAACCCAGACCCCCTTAAGGAAGCTGTCGCCGTTGCCGCCGGAGCTAACACGAGTGCGCCTACGGCCGCCGCTGCTCCTGCTGCCTCCGTTGCTCAGCACTCCTCCGAAGATAACCATAAAACGGGCACAGCTCCCCACGCGCATTCTTTACCTGCCACCGCAATTCCAGCACCAGCGTCTGCCCCTGTTCCAGCAGCAGAACCAACGGCCTTTACCCCGACTCAAGAAGCTTCCATTGAAAAGATTATTGCCAACTATATCAAAAACAATGCCGGAGAAGTAGTAACAGCCATCCGAGTTTTTGGTGAAGAGCAGCAAAAGGAACTGCTAAAACGGGAAGCAGCAAAAATTTCACAATTTAAAAATGATCTCCTTAATGACACCACAGCCATTGTCGGCGGTAATCCGAATGGTACAATTAAGCTTGTGGTCTTTGCGGATCCTAACTGTCCTCATTGCCGCCATCTGGAAGCCAATTTAAGCGAGATCAAAGGGCTATTTAGCAATTTGAAGGTGTACTTGCGTCCTTGGGCGATTATGGGTCCTGAATCCAGTGAAGTGGTCAGCGGTCTTATGGCGACAGCAAAAAGTGGCTATGATAAATACGACTCTGTGGCGTTGCGCATTGCAACCAGCAATGAGAAAATTGATAAGAAGAAATTTTTAAAGTTTTCCAAAGAGCTGGGTCTAGATGTTAAAAAGATTCAAAAAGCTATGGAAAGTGAAGAAGTTCGCAATAGTGTAAATTACAACCATGAGCTTGCGGTCAAGATGAAACTAGACGCCACCCCAACAATTTTAATGTTCGATGCTGAAGGGGCTCATATTATTCTTCCAGGGGATAAGGAAGCCTTAAAGAAAACCTTAAGTGAGGCCAAGGCTTAAGCTTATGAAAATAGGGATCTATCCTGGGAGTTTTGATCCCCTCACTCTTGGACATTTAGAGATTATTCAACGAGCCGCACGGCTCGTTGATCGTCTTTACATCTGTGTTGCTGTTAACCAAGAAAAAAGTACCCTTTTTAATCTTGAGCAGCGCCTTTTATGGGTAAACCAAGCCATCGCTCAACTAGAATCAAAAACAAAATTGGAAGCACTAGCCTTTGAAGGACTTATTGTTGATATTGCCACCTCTTTAAAGGCGGACATTATCATTAGAGGATTAAGAAACACAACGGATATGGATTATGAGTCGCAGATTGCAGCTACAAATAAGAAATTAGTGCCTACCATTGAAACAGTTTGCCTTCTGGCTTACGACTATCCATTTATTTCTTCGACGATGGTAAGATCTGTTCTAAAAAACAGCGGTAATATCTCTGCATTTGTTCCCCCCATGGTAGCTTGCGCGCTCGCGGACAAGCAGCGGTAGCTAGCTGTCCTCTTGAATAGAATCGACTCTTTCCCTCTTCTAACCTTTTATTCCTTATAGCACTGCCTGGAGAACTAGCATCACGAGGGCACCAAGGACCTAAGTTTCTCTTAATAGTGCCCCTAGGACTCTCGCTCTTTCTTCAAGAGAGGATCACAGCCCGTCAGATTATGATTGGCTAAAAAAGTTGATCTTAGAGATCTCTAAATTAACGCTATCAAATATGGCCACAAATAACTTAAGATCGTCACAGACAAGCTGTAAAGGCACTTTTACATACTCTGGATCTTCCTTACCCATAAGCGGAGAAGTACACAAGACTTGCTCATGTTTAAGAATGGCTTGTTTACAGTCGTCTTCCAGCGTCGACCATTGATACGTCTCTGTTAACTCCGCAACATGCTGATCTAATAGATCAGGGGTAAATGTTTGCATAATCTTGATGTTGTTTTCGGTATCCACAAGTAAAAAGGCGCCAGAAATGTCTAAGAGATAATACTCTACAATCTTTTGATCCCTTATAAATTGGGAAAAAAAGGTATGATATTTGGGATCCTTTAAAGGTGAATAAACCCAGGAACTTTGATTGATTGCAGTATCAACAAAAGACCAAGTTAGGTCATAGAAGAATCTATTAATAGCATCTTGGACGAAGTCAATTACTAGTTGAGGCGAATTTTGATCGTGCTTGCGAATAAAATAATCAATCAAGCCACGGTTAAATGCATTAATAACGACTTGTTCATCCGCAACACCGGTCAAAAGAATCTTCTTGATGCGTTTATCAGTAATCTTTTCGCATAACTCCAAACCATTCATACCCGGCATATCATAATCCACAACTACACAAGAGATCTGATTAAAGCGTTCTTTAACATAGATTTGTTCATGACAAAGGAAAAGATTATCATAATTAGCAAGGGCTTCTTGAAATCGTTCTGTCGGCCCTGGGCTTCCCGCCGTCCTATTAATAAAGGCAAGCGCTTCGTGCTGATCTGTAAATACCTTCGTGCGAAGAGGCTCGTCTTCAAAAAGCTTTGCGACCTCCTCGACCGTGGTCTCAATGTCATCAATGAGCACGATTGTGGATGGAAATTTATAAAAAGGAAGATGGTTCATTATAAGCCTGCCCAGAAGAATAATTTTATTGATAAAATTGCGGCTATTTTAGCCGGGTAGGAGAATCAGTTCTCGTTGATCAAAATAGCCAAACATCATTAGCTATTTGTTGCTTGTTTTGGTTATTACCCTCACTATCATCATATTTTCTTAATTCTATTTTAAAGGTTGTCTGGACATTCTCTTTGGAACTGCATACCATGCTCCCACCGCAGGCTTCGATCACCTGCTTACAGAAATGCAAGCCGACACCTGTCCCATATTTTGTGTTACTATAATATGGATCAAATATGAAAGGAAGCGACTTTTCAGAAATTCCTTTCCCAGTATCTTGAAAATTTAAAACGACAAAGTCTTTATGGTCTTCCAACCAAATAAAAATCTCACCTTTACCGGCTTCTTTTATGTAGTAAAGAGCATTCTTAATTAAATTGTACATAACCTGAACAAGTAAGTCTTTATTTCCCTGAATATAAGCATCCTCTTCTTGTTTGAAGTGAATGATGCTTTTCTCTTTAGTTGATAAAGGATAATGCTCTAAAGCCGTCTGAATAATTGAATGCATTGATTGACGTTCTAAAGCAATCGCTCCGGTGACTCCTTTTAGATTGGTCAATAGCATATCAATAATGGAAAAGGCGCTGCGGGTAATCTCATCAATTCGCTCTGGGGTTTTGAGAATGCGTTCAACCGACAACTGTTCTTTTTCTGAGAGCTTTTCGCCTTGCGATTGGATATATTTTGCCATTATCGCCGGAAGCCTTTGCGATAAATAGACAGAAGCTGACCTAATCCCAAATAAAGGTGTGCGCATTTCATGTGCAATAGCACCCGCTAAGGAGCGCATTGACGCCACCCTATTGCGTACCATTTCTTCGCGTTTTAAGGAGAAAAGACCCGCAATCACCACCATCCAAAAAGAATTAGCTAACTCAGGCCATGACAAGGTGAAGCCTGCGAAGCTTGAATCAATAGTAACTCCATAATAGATGATCCCTGACATCATCCCAATCACTAAGCATAAGAAGAACATTGTCCAGTTGGTCACGAGAACCATCCAAAGCAAAGCAAAGGTAATCTTAGTTACCCATGCTTGACTACCATTATTAAGGATAAACATAACTGTAGCAAAAAACGGCAAAACAAAGGTTACGGTGAAAAACCAGTAGTATTTCTTCAGACGGTGAAGGCAGCTGGGCCAATAATTGATAAAAATGAGGGGAATAAATAAAAACAGGTTAACTATTCTTAAGCGAGTCTCAACCAAAGAAACCCCTTTTTGATTGAGAGCAATAATGTAAACAAAGGGATTATGCAGGAAACCAAAGAGACCAAACAGACGCATAATGTCATAAGAATTTTCGCGGCTTAAGGAGTATCTTAAGGCTTGCAAAGCGGCGCCCCACTTAAAAACGGGGCGGGGGAGCTTTGCTAACCAAGATTTTAGCATATTAAGCAAGCTCAGCATCTTTGCGGCTTAGCCTTTTAACTGCTTTCTGCAACCGTTCAAAGGCTTTAGCTTCGATTTGGCGAACGCGTTCCCGGGATATGCCAAGCTTTTCGCTAAGTTCTTCCAGAGTGAGAGGCTCTTCCTTCAAACGCCGATCGTGAATGATCGTTTGCTCTCGCTGATTGAGGCAATTCATGGCCTCAGTTAGCAGAGCTCGACGTTTTTCCAGTTCATCGATTTCAGCCAATTCTACATCATGGGTATCGCGTTCATCTGCCAGCCAGTCCATCCATTGAGAATCGCCGTCAACCGTAGATTTGATCGGTGCATTTAAAGAATGATCCATTGACACCATACGATGATTCATCTGAATAACTTCTTCGACCTTAACCCCTAATTTGTCTGCAATTTCTTTTGCCTTTTCCAAAGGGAGATCCGATTCATTAAAATCTTGATAAGCAATTTTTTCTTTGCGTAAATTGAAAAACAATTTTTTTTGAGCAGAAGTTGTTCCCATCTTTACTAAAGAATAAGAATGTAGTATATATTCTTGAATAGCTGCTTTGATCCACCAGATGGCATAAGTAGACAGACGGAAGCCTTTATCGGGATCAAAATGACGCATTGCTTGCATCATACCGACATGACCTTCTGAAATCAAGTCACTGAGAGGCAAACCATAACCGCGATAGCCGTGGGCTATCTTAGCTATAAGCTTTAAATGACTAGAAACCAGTTTATCGATTGCGCGGGGATCGCCATTTTTGCGCCACTCTTTGGCCAGTTGATATTCTTCGTCAACCTCGAGCATAGGAAGTTGTTTCATACGCTTGACATAAAGCGAGCTCATTTCTTGAAAATCGTGACGAGTGACCATAATGCATACCTATTCTTGTATGACTCTTCTGTAAAGTGTAGCAGGTGATGAATCCGATACAAACCTATTACAACTTTATTAACTTGTCATAAAATATCACGTCGAAAATTTTTTGCAACGTTTTTTATTACGACTTTTTACATTTATCATTTTTTATTATCACTTATTTGCCCGCTTTATCTTTGAAAAGTTTAACCTTTCCTCTTTTTTCAAACCACAAGACTCAAAGAAGTTTCACTACATTTTTTATTATGGTGCTGGTTTTTTAATTGAAAGAAATGTATTGACCCGACTCACCCTTTAATCAGACTCTGAAGAACACTTAAGCAAAGCTTGTTCCTTGCAGCAATTTGCTCCAACAAAATTAAGGATTTAATAGAGAAGAGGATATGCTTTCAGTTTTATAAGATAACCCTACTAGCTTTCTAAAATTCATTTTATAGATTTAAAGCGCGGAGCTGACCTTAAGTAGGGGATTTGATATGGCGCTTAAGCTTAATTTTGGCCCACGCCCCAAACACTCGAGTTTTATAAATCTCGTTAGCCTGTGAATTGGGAGAGTGATAAAGCTTGACGGCACCCTCATTCGTCCCGCATTGGCGCTTAAGCCTCTTAAACAGCTTAGCCCCATAAGCAACATTATGCTCAATTTCACACATTTCCTCTAAAGACTTAAAGTGGCGTCGGTGTGACGGCACATGAAGCTGCATCGCACCCACACTAATATTACGGTAACCTTGGGTCTGCTTTTCCTTAACAAATCTGGCAGCTTCAGACGCAGATTTAAAGCTATAGCCGCGGCCACAGGCATTAACTACATAAGGACATGACTTAGATTCAATCTGAGCAATAGCTTCTAATAGGCCAGGCTCTATCCCCTTCTCTTTTTCCATTTGTCGAATTTTTTCAAGACACTGCTGTTGGGCTGAGGTAGCCCGCAAACTTGTGCTGCTTGCTTCAGCTGTTATAGCCACCAATATCGCCAAAATTCTTCTCATTTTAAGCTCTCCAAATGGAACCTAATTCTGTCTAGGCTAGCCTTGACTTTACCCCTCATTCAACCGCCCTGACTTCTTCAACTTCAGGAATGTAATAACGAAGCATATTTTCTATGCCTGATTTTAAAGTGGCTGTTGAACTGGGGCACCCTGAGCAGGCTCCTTGCATTTTTAAGTAAACGATTCCATTTTCAAAGGCATGGAAGAGAATATCACCCCCATCTTGAGCAACGGCAGGGCGAACACGCGTGTCAATTAATTCTTTAATTTGTTGAATAATCGGATCGGTCTCGGCATTCTGGGCGGACAAGGTCTCAGAAGTATCTATTAGAACTGGCAGTCCGGCAACAAATTGCTCCATAATAATGCCAATAACTGACGGCTTTAAGATGTACCAATCCTGAGCGGAGGCCTTAGTTATTGTGATAAAGTCGCTACCAAAAAACACCGCTTCTACACCGTCAACGCTCAGCAGCCGACGTGCAAACGGCGATCGGTTACACTCGTCTAAGGTGGTGAATGAGGCCGTTCCTGCTTCTAGGACAGTGCGGCCTGGGATAAATTTAAGGCTATCAGGATTGGGAGTCTCTTCCGTCTGAATAAACATATGCGCCGTCCTCTAAAATCAAATGAATTTATATCTTTTTAACCTTATGGCTTGCCAGAGATCAACCCTTTTTGCCATAGTTAATTAGGATCTTGATGACTTTAATCCTTTTTCTGGGGTCTATAAAGGTAAAAATTAACGACATAAGTCACGAGCTTTCCCGCGCCCACAATATTATCAGTTACCCGTTGAAGGCGTTTTTCAATTGTTGCTTGATTTGGCTCTTTGCCAGGCAGCCATTGATCACACAGGGCACCGTAAATATCTTTAAAGTAATGATCTTGCAGGATCGGTTGGTATTTCTGGTAAGGGGCAATGGCCGTGGCATCCTTCGTCATGACCTGGACAAGGATGCGAACATACGCATAAATTTGATCACCTTTAACCACCGGAATAATTAAAGCGGGAACTTCCCAATAGGTCTCTACGGTACTCGCCCCCTCTGCAGGGGCTTCTTTAGCAGGAAGAATTTGCAAGCAACTAATCAGGAGAAAGACAAGCTTTATTACACAAGGCCGCATACAGCATAACCGACTAATTTATCTATATCCTTTAACGTATCACCGTTCAAGAATTTGTGCCAGCTTGTCTAGAGAAGCGTTAATAAAGCCAGGTTCTTGGCCATCATAAAATGTCTTCGTTAAGTTAACGTACTCATTAATAATCACGGCTTTGGGAGTCTCTCGTTGCCGGTCGAGTTCGCAGATCCCACACCTTAAAATAGCCCTCAACACAGATTCTAAGCGGTCTAAGCTCCAGTCTTTTGAAAGGACATTACTGATAAGCGTATCATACTGTAACTTATTGGCAAGCGCTTCCATCACAATGGTTTCAAACAAAGTAATATCAGGATTTTTCATATAGTAGGTTTCAGGCTTCTTAAAGCGCAGACTAAT
This sequence comes from Candidatus Odyssella thessalonicensis L13, assembly GCF_000190415.1. Taxonomy (GTDB): domain Bacteria; phylum Pseudomonadota; class Alphaproteobacteria; order Paracaedibacterales; family Paracaedibacteraceae; genus Paracaedibacter; species Paracaedibacter thessalonicensis. The sequence continues at coordinate 115,482 of NZ_AEWF01000002.1, read as the reverse complement.
AAACTGTCCAATTACTAGTCGTGGATCCGTCGGTTCGATGTCAACTTGATACAGCGCTTGCACGGCTGCTAGGCGAGCTGCTGAGCGGCCCTTTAAAGTTATCTTCTTTAGTTCAGTCATTTTTATTCCTTAAGGTTGAATGAGAAGGTCAGCTTTATCCTGAAGGGTAGAAATAGCCTCCTCGACGGCTAAACGCCACGCCTCCATCTGTGCGGAATCCTCTCCTTCCCTAGGAAGTATCGGATCCCCATATATAAAGATACCGCGCGAAAAGGGCAAGGGAAGTCGAAACTTATCCCAGCTCTTAAACTCAATAAAACGCGACGTTGCAAAGGCTAACGGCATAATCGGCGCTTGACTATGGCGGGACAACTGAATAATGCCAGGCGATAGCTTTTTAGCCGGCCCGCGTGGTCCGTCAGGAATAATTCCCGCAATATTCTTATCCTTTAAAACTTGTAAAAGTGACAGAAAAGCCCGTGCCCCGCCTTTATTAGTTGAGCCATTAATATAGTCAATTTTTAAACGCTTAAACGTTCGAGCCACCATCATGCCATCATCATGGGCAGAGATCAATGCGACAATCCGCTTATGGGGCCAATGGTTCATAAACGGAATCAGCGCCATACGGCCATGCCAAAAGCAAACAATTAAAGGACCTGTGTCAAAGTAGTGGTCAGCTTGCTCTTGCCCCATCCACGTCCAACGGGAGGTATAAAACACAAGTTTCAAATAAGCACTGATTAGCCCTGAGGTGAACTCTTGGAACCAGTTACTTTTTATGGCCTTCTTAAAGATTGTGCGCATTAAAGGAGCCTATCGTCGCCGGCAGACTGAGCCCGCCACAGATTCGCATAGTGGCCATTTTTATTGATAAGAGATTCATGGCTGCCCATTTCCACAATTTCACCGTGATCCATAACATAAATGGTGTCAACATTCACAATCGTTGATAGCCGGTGCGCTATAATAATGGTAGTCTTTCCTTTCATCAACGCCTCAAGAGCCGTTTGCACTTGACGTTCAGAATGGGTATCAAGGGCGCTGGTGGCCTCATCAAGCAATAAAATCGGTGCGTTTTTTAGCATAGCCCGGGCGATTGCGATGCGCTGACGCTGCCCACCAGACAACATAACGCCATTTTCTCCCACCACCGTATCATACCCGTGCGGTAACTTTTCAATAAACTCATGGGCTGCTGCGGCTTTTGCCGCTTCAATAATATCCGATCGGGTAGCAGAACTACGCCCGTACGCAATGTTGTTATAGATGGTATCATCAAACAAAGTCACTTCTTGACTGACGATTGCAATATGGTTACGCAGGGACGCTGTCATAATATTCTGCAGGGCAATGCCATCGACGCGGATCTCTCCTGCTGTTGTTTCATAGAACCGTGGAATCAGATTGATAAAGGTGGACTTTCCGGACCCACTGGCACCCACCAGGGCAATACTCTGCCCGGCCGCGGCCGATAAGGATACATTTTTTAAAGCTTGCGTCCCATTAGGATAGGAAAAATAAACGCCATCAAATTCCAGATCACCTTTGAGAGTGGCTATCTCTCGTGCATCAGGATGGTCGACAATGTTAGGCTGGGTATCAATAATATTAAAAACGCGCTGGGCAGCACTCAGCCCTTCTTGTAGGCTGGAATTAAGGTTGCCAAGCCGTTTTAAGGGATCGTAACACAGCAATAATGCTCCGGTGAAAGAGATAAACTCTCCCGCGGTGCGCTCGCCATTGATCACTTGCCAACCACCATAGGCAATAATTAACGTTACGGTTAATCCGCCTAAGACTTCAATAATCGGCGACGTGATCGCCCGGATACGTCCCGCCTTTATGATTAAATTATAAATCCTCTCGTTAGTCGTTTCGATACGATTAATCTCATAGGGTTCCATGCCATAGGTTTTAACCACCCGCATCCCTTGGAAGATCTGTGACAACTGGCCGGTTATCTTACCAAATTCGTCCTGGGTGTTATGGGTAACCTTACGCATGCGTCGCGATACCTTGGAGATAGGCAATACGACAGAGGGTAATAAAATGAAAGCGATACTGGCAAGCATCCAATCCCGGTAGAACATAATAGTAATTAACACTATTAGGCTGATGAAATCCTTTCCTAGCCCAACGACCACATTACTGACAGAATAGCGCATCAGCATAATATCATTGGTAAAGCGAGATATTAATTCACCACTGGATGTACGATGGAAAAAGCTAAGATCGAGGCGCATTAAATGGCTAAATAGCCGGTTTTGCAGATCACAAATAATCCGCTGACCAATCATTGACATCATTACTGCTTCGCCATAGGAGGCGGCGCCGCGGATAGAAAAGGCTAAAAAGACAGAAGCGCTAACAATAAAGAGAAGCTCCGGATTACCCTTATAGAAAATATCATCGAAAACATATTTTAAAATGAAGGGTACTGCACCATTAGCAACGGCTGCGACCATCATAAACATTAGGGCAATAATAAAGCGCGCGCGATAAGGGGCTACATGTTCTCTCAGAAGTCTTGTGGCAATCTGGCGCGTCGGCCCATCGCTAAGTATTTTTTTTAAAACTTTATTCATGATCATATTTTTAAACGATTTCCAATCTAAAATCCTAGCAAAAAATCCTGGCAAACGATATATAAAACGATTACAGAGACTGATTTTTTATTAAAAGAAAAAGGAAAGATCTAGCGCTTATCCGAGAAAACTTGTAGTTTCTCGAATAAATTCTCGACAGGAGCACCTGATATAATAAAATTTAAGAGTAGAGTTAAACTTTATGAGCATTTCAATTCATAAGCTGCTGATTATATTATTTTTCTGCAATCTATGCTTTGCCGATATTATACAAACGAGTGACATAAAATGCATCGAAACTACTCTTCAATCAGCCGACCAGGATACACTTGTTATCTTTGATATTGATGATGTATTGCTATTCCCAAAAGATCAAATTCTTCGCTCAGAGAATAGAAAATATCTTAAAGAATTAAGTAGCAGATTAGAGCGACTGGTTGGTGAAGAAGAAGCTCAATTACTTTACAGCATTATTTTTGAGCAACGGCAAAACGGTCCTGTTGATCCAAAAATGAGAGATTTGATTTCCAATTTACAATCTCAAGGGATTAAAGTTTTAGCTCTGACTAATTGCTTCACTGGAGCTTTTGGGAAAATTAAGTCTCTGGAAGAATGGCGGTGCCACGAACTCCACAAGCACGGATATCATTTTGATCAATCCTGGCCCGCTTTAAAGGCAAAGCAATTCCATGATCTTAACAAGCAAGAGAATGGCTTATCAACTAAAAACAATTCTATACCGATGTTTATCAGGGGGACTGTTTTCACAAGTAGTGTTTCCAAAGGAAAGGCTCTTCAAGCCTTTTTAAAATATGCTCAGCTTTCCCCTAAAAGGATTATTTTTATAGATGATAAAGAGAGACATTTAAAATCTGTCCAACGTGTTGCATTAGCTCACAATATCTCTTTTACAGGTATCAAGTATACTGCCGCCGACGATTTAGCAAGAGAGGCTTTAAATAAACAACGAGCAGAGTTACAATTTGAGGTACTGAAAAAAGATAAGAAGTGGATGGCAGACAGCGAAGCTAGTACCGTAGAAGCTAGTAAATCTATACTTAAGTGATTCAAATCCCTTTGATGTGGAGCAGCCTCTATTCTAAACTATGTAGAAATAATTCTATTTTGCTTCTTTGAGAAACATATTTGAGTTTATATTTTCAAGTTTACCAGAAAGCTTAAATAATAACTTTTTCAAGTATTATTAGCCACCAAGATTCTTGTAACATATCCCCTAGATATTCATCTGCCATATTTGTTGATGGGTTACATGCTCTGCTGTAACTTTGAAACAAATCGGCTTATATGAGGATCAGAGGCGTTTACAGGAATATTATCTAAGCTAAACCATTTGATGTTATTAAATTCTCGGGGATCAAATCTATACTGGCATCGATTATCTCCTTTTAAAATGTACCATAAACTGACATCCGTATGCCCAGCTGTTAGCCCTACTGTTTGAGTTACAGTAAGAAACAGAGGAGCTTCTCTCCAAAATTGGCCCTCTATGTCTAATTCTTCTAAGCATTCTCGTTTGACTGTTTCCCGCGGATCCTCGTCTATCTCTACATGTCCGCCTGATGGCAGCCAAAGCTGTGCCTTTTTATGATCTACAAGAAGAATTTGTGAAGCTTCCTCATCAAGTAGCACAAAATAGCAAACAAGATGCTTACTTGGTACATCGGGTTTCTTTATGCGAAACAATGGAGCACCGCTTTCAATCCATTCTAATGTTTCCCGTTTATGTTCTTCCTCAAGCTCATCATATGGATTAATATTTGCTATGATATTGTAGATTCTTTGGATAGAGGATCGCCAAGGCAGTTGCATCTGAGTATAGTGCATTAAAAGGCTCCTGTGTTGCGAAAGAAGTTTAGAATGAGCATATTCTAGCACAGCCTCCTATTCCCCTCCACTTGACAATGTCTCAACTAGCATTCGTTGATTACAAATAATTAAGAGGGCTGTTCACGATTTATTCCCTATCCCCAGGAATGGGCTCGTTATACAATATAAGTATTTAAAGGCCTAAGGGCATGGAAATTACTACTAAAAATATCGAGGTGAATATAATACCCCCCTGCATTATGGATTTAGCAAGCAAGAAAGCAAAGACATTAAATAATATCCTCTATACACATGCAAAATTAAAACTGGTTAAAGCCAGCGCAGGGTGGCCAAGCTATTGCTTTGCGGGACTTAATTCTGCTCCGTGCTTACTGATCACATTTGAAAAAGGCAGTGTTTCCAAGCTTTACTTGCCCCATATTTACGCATCACAATTTATAGAAAGCTAATTACACGATTCTTGGACAGCTATAAAAAAATTAGGCAGTATTAGGAATCTCTAGCCCATTCCAATCATGCGCGGCGGCTCATTCATTCCTTGACTATATCCATACGGCTGCGAAGCCCCATAAGGTTGGGAATAAGCAGAAGCAGGCAACGGCATTTGTTGAGCATAACCTCCCTGAGGCGTTGGCATCGGGGCAGGCGCCGGCTGGGGCTGAGGCGGAAAAGAAGGTGACCGAGCGACTGCAGCTGGGTACCCTTGCTGCGGGTAAGGTGTATCCGGATTACCTCTATATTGCTGTGGCACAGAGGGTGGTAACGGTTGTTGACGGACAAGCTGACCCGCTTGTCTAAAAGCTTGCTGCGAAGGGGTGTACTGCTTGCGATTAACAGGCATGGGCCGATAAGGTGGAGTGTTGGCCGCGCCATACCCACCCCTGTTCTGCAGGGGCATATTATTAGCGGATAACGGCGCCTGATAGGCCACTTGATTCGGAGCTGGCGGCGGTGGCAAGGCATTTAAAGATGAGGGATTAAAGGTCCCTTGCAGAGCACGACTACCGCCAATCACAACGGCTTGAGCTTGCTGAGTAAATTTGTTCTGCATTTCTAAAGCAAAAGGTTGCAGGGACATCGGCACCTTCTGCACGGCTGTATTTACCACATTACCACCGATCTTGCTTTCAATCATGGCTGCTTTCTGGTCAACGATGGTAGAGGCGACACTGCCCGCAGTTCGTAAAATAGAATTTTTAAAGGAAGAGTTTGCGGCAGCAGGTGCATTGGCTTGATGCCATGAAGGATGATCAGCTTTATCCTGCACATTTGATAGAGCCGCCAAGAATCCTACTCCAAAAAAGACGCTCCCCAGAAGCGATAAAACTAAAAACAATCCTAATAGTGACATTTTACTCATGATAATAGCTAACTCCTCTAACCAGCGCCAAACGCCTGTATGATGATAACGCCTCTTTGGGACGCCAGCACTCTTTTCATTATATAAAGCAGCGCGTTGTGCTGGCTCTGGTTGCTTTTCTTGTAGCAATCGCTTTTCTTGTAATGGTTGGTTTTCTGGCAGTGCTTGCTTTTCTTGCAAGAGTTGTTTTTCCTGCAAAATTTGCTTTTCTTGCTGTGATTGCTGTTTTATTTTTTTAAAATGCTGTGTTTTTTTAAGCTTCCTCTTGCGGACAGATGGCCCAGGCGCTGCGGCGTGCAAAGGATATCTATCCTGCTGATCCATATCTGCCCGCAACAATGTTAAGGGCGTGGGCTGATAAGTGCGCTTTTGCTCCGAGATAATATCTTTATTGATTAAGAATTGCGGCGGCGAAGAAGTACTAACGCCTGTTTTAACAAACGTCAAGGGTGAACGGTTTTGCTTTTGCCGCTCTAACGCCTTGATCATGGCTATCAGTTCATCATGATCTTCTTGTTGCTTAGCCAGTAACGCCGCCACACGCATCTCAATTTCCGATTATCCTTAACTTATTATGGCATTAACATCAAAAAATATAACAACTTTTTGAAAGTTTTTTATAAATTGTGAGGCTTTTAACAATTTTTTTACCGATCTGAGCCTAAAGTAAGATCAGAATTTTTGCTTTTTGGTTATATGATGATCCGTTTATTTCTAAGCTTATTCCTGTTAACCTCTTGCGCAGACGCCATTTTTGGTATTGGCGGCAATAAAAGTTCATCCTCGAGCTCCTCAAACACAGGTATTTTAAGTAAAATCAAAGGAGCCGTAAGTTCTTCAAAGTCATCGACCACCTCCTCCTCGTCAACTTCTTCTACCCAGCCCAAAACAGGCATCTTAGGAAAAATAAAAAGCGCGGTCTCTTCTAAGAAAACCACGACAACTTCGGGAGGAACCACAACTGGAGAAGCAAGTGCACCTAAAAAAGGCCTGCTCTCGAGCTTGAAAAGCAAGGTGACCACTTCGGTGCAATGCACCGCCGCTAAATGTGCGGACCCTACTTTCATGACAATTGAAAATCAGCACAAATGTCTGTCAACAATTGATCTGGCTAGAACAAATATTAACTGCTCTAAATCTTTTGTGGCAAAGTTTTGCCAAGCTGGCGAAGAAGAGATGTATCCTGAGACCTGTGAAACAGCCAAACAAGCGATTGGCCAAGGGGCCAGTGGTCTCGGCAAACTCACAAGTTCTGTGGGAGCCATCAAATCTTCAGTCGAGTGTACGGCTGCCAAGTGCGGTGATGCCACCTACATGACGCCGACTAATGCCAATAAATGTTTACCGAGTGTCGATCGAGCCCGAACCAATATCAACTGCTCGAAATCATTTATTGCAAAGTTTTGTCAAAACGGCGATGGCGGTGAATATGCCTCCACCTGTCAAATTGCTCACCAAGCGGCAGCACAAGGCGGCAACAAGCTCGGGAAATTGACCAATGCCATTGGCAGCGTTAAATCCTCGGTGCAGTGCCAAGCGGCCCAGTGTAGTGATCTGAGTTTTATGAACGTGACCAACGCTAATAAGTGCTTACCCAATGTGGATCGGGCTCGCACCAATATTAATTGTTCCAAAGCCTTCTTCACCAAATTCTGCCAAACCCCCAATCAAGGGGCCTATGCCGCTACGTGTCAAATTGCGGATCAAGCGATCAAAGCAGGCCCTGGCGGACTGGGTAAGTTAACCAGCGTTGCCGGTAAAGTTCAGGCCTTAAGTCAATGTACAGCTGCTCTTTGCAGCAATGCAGCCACCGCTCGAAATGATATTTTTAAATGTTTGGGAACCCCTGACTCAGTGCGGCAAAACCCCAATTGTTCCAACGCTTACTATACAACATTTTGTCAAAAACTGCGGATGAGCCCTCAAATGGCTACTCCTTTACCCCATGGGACCGAATTTTGTAACGTTATTGCTCAAGTTAGAGGCGAGCCTGGCTTTGGCAATATTCCTCCCAATGGCCTTGCGGGAACATGTTATGGGGTGATTACTTACCGTGATCTATCCATGGCGGGCGCTGCTGGTGCACCGGCTATGGGGGCTAATACAGGGGCCCCGGGGCGTATTACCGCAAGCGCGGCTGATGATAGCGATAGTGACGGCTATTAAGAGAAGTTTATTCTTAGGTGAGATTAACCTTTTGCATCTTGTACTCGCTTTAAAGTAAAGTTACAATTTTAATTGAATTATCAAGAAAGTCTGGTGATTTATGGCGACTCAAACCCTGACCTATGAACAAGTAGCACTCCCAAGATTTACCATAAATTCTGCTGATTTAAAGGATAACTTAGAACCCGTTACCTATTTCAACTTGACGTCGCATACGCGAGCAGGAACGGCTATCAGCACGAGCTTAAAGATGCGTCATTATGGGGCGAACGTCTTTGTCATCGGCGGGGATCGCAGTGCACGTATGGTCGCCACCATGCAATATCTTCAGGATTATATCAAAACCGTTCCTCCCTGTGGCGACTGGGTCTACTTAAATAACTTTGAAACCAGTTATCAACCCCTGCCTTTCCAATTACCCCGCGGTCAATCTTTCAAGCTTAAGCGAGCCCTCGCCGAGATGATCGAAGCGATCATCGATCTATTTAATAAGACCTTATCAGGGGGCACTTTTGCCAGTGAAGCTAATACCCTGACCAACGAATTAGAGCAACAATTCCAAGCTCAAATTGCTGAAGTGCAAAAATATGCAGCTACCAAAGGGTTAAGAGTTGACATCAATGATGATGAGTTCACGATTGCTTCTTTAAATGCACAAGCAAGTGATAAAAACCAATCTGCTTCTTTTGAACCTGACGACCTTCAATCCATCCGTGAAAAGTTAAGCCAGATTTCCTCCTTGGCTCACTTTCAAGAGCGCGAAATTGCTGAAAAGATTCAAGCATTAAAGGTGGGCGAAGTGGAGAAGATCCTCAAACCTTTAATGGTTCCTTTTCGTAAAACCTATGGCAAATATCTCGACAAATGGATTGATGCTGTTTATGACGACATTATTAACCATATTGATGATTTTCTTATAGATGGCTCTGATGCCTCGGATTTGGAAGAAATTCGCAATCGCTATGCTGTTAACGTCCTGGTTAATAATAAAAGTGCGCTCCATGCTCCTTTAATTTTAGACCCTGCTCCCACTTATGAAAGTATCTTTCAGCATTAAATACAAAAGTGGGCCTGCAGGCTACACCACAGACTTTACCATGATTCGTCCGGGCAATTTGCACCGCGCTAATGGAGGGATCCTTGTATTGCGGGCAGAAGCGATCGCTCAGGATCCAGGCTTATGGTTTGCCCTTAAAACTGCTTTGCGTGACAAGAAAATCCGTATCGAAGAATCCCATCGAGAAAATTCGATTCCTATGCTCGATGCACCTGATCCAAAACCCATCCCTTTAGATGTGCAGATATTTCTGGTCGGAGCCCCGGTCTGGTTTTATAATTTCTTCTACCTCGACCCAGAATTTAAAACATATTTCAAAATCAAAGCTGACATTGAGCCAGATCTGCCCGCTAACGCTCAAAATATCAGCGTATGCACTCGACTATTCCGGCAAATCTCGCAGCAGAATTCTGGTAAAGATCTCGATAAAGAGGCTATTCAAACTTTGTTAGGCTATAGTTCGCGTTGGTGCAACAATCGGACCTGGCTTTCTTCCAAATTTGAACTTTTAGAAGATATCATTAATGAGGCCAATGAACTAGCTATTGAGGACAATTCAGACAACACAACAGCAACCCATATAAAAACGGCGATCGTTCATCGACGCTTACGAACGTCGGGAGTTGAAGATCGTACCCATCGGGAAATAGAACGTAATGTGATGCTGATTGAAACCCATGGTAAGAAGCTGGGGATTGTCAATGGTCTATCTGTGCTATCGACCGGTGATCATTATTATGGTGTTCCTAACCGTATCTCTGCTCGCACTTTCGCCGGCGAGGAAGGCATCATCAATATTGAGCGTTTAACAGAAATGGCCGGCCCTATTCAACAAAAGGGAGCCATGATTTTAGATGGGTTTTTAAATGGAAAATTTGCTCAGAATTATCCCGTGTCATTTTCTTGTTCTTTAACATTTGAGCAAAGCTATGAAGAGATCGAAGGGGACAGCGCTTCTGTGGCCGAGCTTATTGCCATTCTTTCGTCTTTATCAAAGGTACGGGTGCGCCAAGACATGGCCGTTACAGGCTCCATCAATCAGTTTGGCGAAATCCAAGCGGTGGGCGGTTTAAATCATAAAATTGAAGGCTTCTTTAGGGTCTGCAAATACCGAGGTCTAACCGGCACCCAAGGCGTTGTCATTCCGGCGTCAAACGCAGAGCACATTATTCTGCGCGATGAGATCAGTGAAGCCGTCCGCGACAATAAATTTCACATTTGGACAATCACAACCATTGATGAAGCAATTAATCTTTTAATGAGTGCTGATGCCGGTAAGGCTGATCAGAAGGGTCGATATCCCAAAGGATCGATCTATGATCTTGTTCAAAATCAATTAAACCAATTTTCTAAATCGCTTAATAAACGCTAGTTGGTATTGTTATTCCTTCTCTAAAAGCCGCCTTATAAAGGCTTGGGGGGCCTGACAAAAACTTTTCATTACTTGGAAATGCTGTGTTTGTTCTAAGGCCAAGAGCTTAATGCCACAGCCACCAAATTCATATAACTCAGCCATGGGATATCCCATCAACAACGGCGAATGGGTCACAAGAATGACTTGAGCATTGCTGCGGCTTTCTATCTCTTTTAAGATTTTTAAAAATTCCATTTGATGCATCGGCGACAAAGCGGCTTCCGGTTCATCCATTAAATAAAGGCCGCCCCGTGATAGTCTATGCCTAAAAAAAGAAAGGAACCCTTCTCCGTGGCTCTGCGTTAAGAGATTGCCTCCGTAAGACGCTTCTAAATCCTGCCAACGGGGATCATGGATATATTCTAAAAAATTAAAGAAAGTTTCTGCTCTTAAAAAGAAGCCTTGCGAAACTTTGGGCAGCCACGCCAATCGCATACAGTCCGCTAGCTTCTTAAGATGGGGATAAGAGTCCCGCGCCAACGTTTGATAACAATGATCACGCGATCCCCCCAGTAAGTTAAAACCACACCTGTGAGCAATAAATTCAAGCAAGGTTGATTTACCGGTGGCGTTAGCTCCAGTAAAAATGGTCACTGGCTTTGAAAACTCTAAGGTAAAATCCTTTTGGAATGCTGGAATGTTAAATGGAAAATCCTGGTCAGCTGTGGGCCTATTAAAGGATATCTTCTTCAAGAAGGGGGGTAATAACCCTGACTTTTTAGGAAAGGTTTTGAGGAGCGACACGAGACTGTTCTATTCAACTTATATCTTTATATATAAACCTTGGTATTACTGCCTCTAAATTCAAGAAAGAATTAAACAGACTTCTATTAATTTAAAATGAACTCTCCCTTCTCCTCTGTTATATTAACAAGCATAAATTACGCTCATTTGCTCATAAAATAGTGGGAAGTTTAATCTTTTCAATTTCTCAATCCTTTAGTTTTAAATATTTTTTTATTTAGATTATTTCATTTTATATATTTTATTACTTTCCGCTAGTTTTTTTACCTTTTCTGCTTATATCTTCTATTAAGGAACACTCAAAAGGAACCAAAAAATGACCTCAGCTACCTTATCACAGATCATTGAGCTCTCTCAGTTTCCCGCACCCAAGACATTAGAGCAAACTGAGCAGAATAAGTTTTATCAAACGGCGTTCACTAAAATTGCCGCTGGCCAGATTTTCACCTGGAACTGGTCAGCCTTTCTTTTCTCCTACTTTTGGATGCAGTATAGAAAGATGTACTTGTTCTCTTTTATTCTGTTAATGATAGATTTCCTCGGGTTAGTAAATCTTTTCTCAACGGTTTATGGTCCTGAACTTCCCCACTTAACAACTGTAATGACCTTAATCCCCTGGGCGATTAGATTTGGGGTTATTCCTGCCCTTAGCAATTATCTATATTACCGTCATCTCTCTTATCAGCTGCGAAAAGGATACAACCTTATACATGAGCGTCCCACTCTTCCTTTATGGTTGACCGTTTTATTTCCCTTCACACTTGTATGGGGACTGTATTCATGGAGAGTATCTTTAAAGAAAATAAGAGACATTAAATGCCAGGCGGTCGACTCTAAAAACTCATAAAACTTAGCATGCTCTTCTTTAATCTTTAGCAGCCATTAACACCTAAAGATGCCCGATAAGTTCTATTAATTGAGAAGTAAGAATCATTTCTCTACCTTTCCATAACAATGGTGTCGCTGTGGTTAGATCTGTGGAGCTGGGGAGTAATTTATAAGAATTATTCACCACTCCCTCAGCTCTGCTGAATCGCGGTTCTGGCAGCATTTTCCGGGTAGGGATGCAGCGGCTCACCATCATCATTCTTTAGCCAAGTATTATCTACTTTGAACCTTAGAAAATGTGGCTTTAGTGCCCTATGAGGAGATGAAGAAAGAACAATATAATTTTTTCTGTCACGCTTATAAGGAAGCCTTGGAAGAATTACATCAGTATCAAGATCATCCCGACGCTTGCTATATCTTAGGTAACAGTTACAATTCTTACAGATCTGGCAAGATCAATATTTTAAAATATAATTCCGTAAAAGCTTATGACTTCTTTACTAAGGGAAAAGATGTACGAAATAGGTTGGCCGAGCTTGAACTTAAGCAGAACGATATTATTGATTTTCCTACCTCTCCTACAATTGAGGAATATCTTACTTTAGCTCGTGAAGAACACTATGGTCCTGCCACCCATGGGGCATATTATAAATATATTAAGCAGAAATTCTTAAAATAATGGCCTTATTCTTTGAACCCACAGAAAAATCCCTATCTCTAAAGCATCTATAGATTTTTAGCGAGCTCATAAGGATACAACCGTTGCCATTTTTCTTAACTTATGAAAACGACATAGGATGACTTTGTAATGTTTGGTAACAGGACCTCTCTATGAAGTCAGTTTGACCTCTTAACGGGGAGTCCTCTTTTAGGAGCAGGGCCAAAAAATACGTCAAGATGCTTCCAATTTTTATCTGTTATCTTTATCATTCTTTTGTGTGGTCGTTGGCTTTATTCGAAAATACTATTGCCACACATTTTTTCTAAATTGAATTCAAATAATCATTTTCGGATAGCTTCTAGCGGTATAGGAAATAATAATGACCGGCATAAAGAAAAAAATATATTAGGTCTTCTAAAAGATTGTGTCGCTACCTGGCCCCAGCAAGAGCTAGTCTTTTCTTATGATTTAACCTGTTTGATATCCGCTTCTGGTCCACAATTAAAATTACGCCAAAAGCAAACCGGATTTTCCTTAACAATGACGGTGCAGCCGTTGGTTAACGGTGCTTTGCAAGTGAGCCGTTTCACTCTTAAAGAGGATCTTTTACTAGAGGATAGCTGCCAATCTCTCTACGATGCTGCCCTGATTGAATTGGTGCTCCAAGGTTTAGTGATTACTGCTTTTTGTGCCCAATGCCTGCAGAAAAAAAGGGTTAACCTCGTGATCTCTGCCGAGGAAGCGGCCCATTTAACATCCCTAGATGAACTCTTTAACTTGGTTTCCACTCATATAACCGTGGATGGCAAACGGCAAATTTTTACTTTATCCGTGGACAACCAAGACTTCAGCATTTTTACAGACCGCGTTAAAACCATAAAAATATGCTTACATCAGCAGCTATGGAAACTTCAAAGATCAGACCCATTTTTAAGATGTTATCTACATCATTCAGAAAGACAGGAAATACCTCTCAGCCAGCTTCTGGTTAATCAGAAAAAAATGGAACCAAAGATAACTTCCGGAACGGTTATCACTTTTCCCTGCATCTTAAAAGCTTAAAACTCCTCTCTAACTGCTATAGAGCCTGGGAGCGTTCTCCAGAGCTCTAATTTTGCTTCATCCTGCAACGACAAACTAATAAAAAAGTAATAATCAATGATCATCGTTAAATCCCCTTCAATTGAAACCCATATTGGTCAACAGTTAAGACGACGCCGGGAAGAACTGAAAATGAGCCAGTATGAACTGGCCCAAGCTTTACAGATCACGCCTCAGCAACTTTCCAAATATGAAAACGGGATTGACCGTTTACCTGCCAGCCGTCTGTACTATATCTGTCGACTCTTAACTATAACACCCGATTATTTCTTTCAGGGTTTAGAAGATCAGTAGGAATAGCTTAAGGATTAGACGCCGCAAATGGCAGCAAATATATCCTTAAAGATTTGTCATCTAGTCTTTGCCATAATTAAGGATTATCTTCAGCAGGTGCTCTCAGGAGATTAATTTCACTAAGGTTCCAGGGGAGTATTACTGCTCATTGGACAGAAAAACACCCCCCCTACCAATACGTCTTTGTAAGCTTTCTTATCTTAAGCTTTAACCTCTAATCCTCCTGCCAGGTAAGCACCCAATTTCCGATTAGAGAAATCGTTCTCATCATCAAGCAGCTCAATTTTTCCTTTAAGCTCCTGCAGTTTTTTATTTAAGTACTCTTCACGTTTTCTAGTGGTGTTAATCTCATAGCCATAAGTAAGACTTTCATCTTCAATTGTCTCCGATGACTCCTGATTAGCTTGTATAAGGCATTCTGTAACCTTGTGAGCAATCTCTAAATCTTTAAGAACAGTTCCTCTTTGTTGTATCAGTTTAAGGTAAGTTACATATGTTTTATTCAAGCCGTTTAATTGGTCACTTGGTGACAACCGGAACACCTTATTGCTGTCTTGCAAAATGTGGATAAAAAATTGCTCCTCCTGATGATTCTTACAGGCGATTTTATAGTAACTTAATATGATTTCTTGGTAATTATCGATCAGGTTTGAAAAATAAATTTTAGCTTGCTCTAATCTTCCACTCAGCAGGGCAATCCTTTTAAATTTGGTTATCATCCTCTCTAAGCCATTCTTAAGATCAACAAAGGATAAATCTCCTATCTCCCTTACTCTTTCTTCTGGTGGGGAAGCTTTTTGCCTTTTAGGGGTATGCTGATATTTTGCCCCTCCACGCTTTTTGGGATCCTCCCGCACCATTTCTTCAGAGGAAGACAGATTCTCTATTTCTGTGAGCTCGTCTTTGTCACCATCTTGCTGGCAGTCTTTCTCGTCCTCACTTTCATCACTACTTGAAATAACTCTTTTTCTATTCTGCTTGCCGTCCTGATTTGAGGAGGAGAGAATGCTTGAAGAATCTATCTTCCTTCCTGAGGGATGATCAGCTCCCGCCTCATACCGACCAATTGAGAACTGTTGGGAGTCCACAGCTATAGCTTGCCTTTTTTCACTAATAAATGCTTTTAGGGTTTCTACAGTTATTCTTTTGCTTTGGATGGCTTTGAGCTTGTCCACTACCACCGCTGTTCTGTCAAGGTTTGCCAATAAGTTAGCCCCTACTGAGCGACTATAGCCATAATCTTTATAGCCAGAGATTGCGTCAATACTGTAAGGCATGCTTCCCTTTTTTCGGGACTTGGAGGCGGCTTCTTTTAAGGTAGTGATACGATTATCGAGACGTTTTTCAAAGGTAGAGAGAGCCGTGTCAGCTCTTGCAGACGTCCAATTTGTTATCCCTTCTAAAGAATATAAAAGGATGCCGTATAAGTCTTGTCGAATCAAAGACGTGTCTTGATGAGCATAAGCATATAAAGCGTCTGCAATAAAAAGAAGCCGAAATTTGGATTGCAGAGGCGTTAAATAAATTGGTATCTGTTCTGGGTTAATATTAAAAAGCAGTAGCGTTTTATAGGTAGCATTATTAAGGCACAGCTCGACTCCGTCCTTATCTTGAGACTGCTTAATCTCTATTCGCGCCCCTTCAAAAAAATAATTATCCACTTCTCTTGCCACCGTAATAGCTGACCTGATTTGATAATTGTAATTTCCTTTATTATTTAAGGTTACAAAGCGTGAGCCATCGTTCCTTAGCGGCATCGATAATTTTAAAGTCAAAGATGTCCTTTCAGAATCTTGGTCTGATTCGTTTTGCACTATAGGATGAAGGGCAGCGATCAGATCTTCACTTTCTTGAAAATTGATTGCATCATTTATCCATTTTGGCTGGTTGGGTTCCTGCGCATTAACCAAGGCAAACCAAGATTGGATGACTAAAAACAAAACTCTATGCATCTAGCTTTCTCTTAATTTTTATACTTGTAAAACTGTCAGGGTTAACTTTAAAAGTAGCACCATAAAAGTCTTAATCATAAAATCTCTTATGACTACAGGGTACTTTTATGGGGACTGATTGACCAAATAACCCAGATAGCAATCCTTCCCTATAGAGAATAATATTTAAAGTTTTAACATTAACGAGTGACAGTTTATATTTGAGTTTTTATAGCTAGAAATGATAACATTCACACTCATATAATATAGATACTAATATTTCGCTTGAGGCTTACCATGCAGATGTTTCGTTCTTACTTTACCTTATGCTCAACCTTAGTATGGTTACTGCTTGCCTTAATAAATGTTGGTGAAGCGCGCTGGGCCACCCATGAAGATGCTGCTGCAGAAATGGAGTTCTTCAACCGCGATATTATCACTAATGCTGAAGGAAAATCTGAGGAGATTATCGAGCAACAAATCAAAGTTTTAAATGAGCGGGGGCGAGCACATTTTGGAACGTTAAGCTTTGTTTATAATAGCAGTTTAGAAAATATCGAAATTATTGAGGCCAAAGCTATTCATCAAGGTACAGAGTTTAAAGTCACCCAAGATATGATTGAAAATAAGCCAATAGCAAGCCAACCTTCAGGCTTTGATAAACTGTATCAGGTCCTTGTCTCCTACCCTCAAGTCCAGCCTGGTTCTCAGTTATATGTGAAGTATAAAATTACCACTCACAAACAGCCTATCGCTAAATCTTATACGACTAAAGGATATTTCGGGCAAGAAGCCTATTGGAAAAAAGCCACTATTTCTTTACGATCAGAGATCCCCTTTAAGGTGCTATGCAATGATCCGCAAAATTGCTTAGAAATTCGCCAAGATAAAGATAGGAAGCATTATAAGCTCACTATAAATCTCAAAAAGCCGGTATATAATGCTGTGGTCAATGAGCCGCACAATAGTCTTATCCCTCCTGAACTGACCACGTGGTTCAGTGTCTCGACTTTTTCCAGTCCTGAGGACGTAGCTAAAGGTTTAGTGACAGGCTTTGAGGACGTGCTTAAGAAGGACTTGCCGGCCTTATTGTCATCAATTAAAGAAGAGGCAGCAAAATTAGATCATCCTGTAGCTCAATTCAATCGGATCACATCATTGTTATCGGAGAAAATTCGCTATCGAGGCGATTGGCGGACGGTAGAAGGACGCTTTGCTCCCCGTCCATTAGCGACTACAGCCGAAACAGGCTACGGGGATTGTAAAGATTTTGCTACGGCCACTGTCGCTGTCCTACGGGCTTTAGGTTATAAGGCGCACGTAGCGCTGGTCATGAGAGATGCAACCCATATAGTACCAACTAAGCAACAGCCCTCCTTAGATAACTATAATCATGCCATCGTCCATGTTATCGATCCTACAGGTAAAGTTTATTGGCTGGATCCCACTAATCTGGTTAGCATGGCAGAGGGCACCTTTCCAGATATTGCCGACAGGCCAGCTTTAATTCTTGACCCTGCGCAGCCTTCAATTGCAAAGATTCCCGGTATTGATCCCCATCACGCAGGTTCAGAATTAGATGCTACAATTTCTTTATCAAAAGACGGCGTCTTGACAACGGATGGCAATTTTATTCTCAAGGGTGAAAATGCCTTAATGTTAACAGCAGCAGGCCTATCAGATTCTTTAAAAAGCATTGAAGAAGCCTTAACTTATTTAATTTGTGATGAGGCTTCACCTGCGAAAAAGAAACTCGATATACCTCCCCTTAAAACCCGGATTGTGGAAGATGTGGTGGTCCGATATAGCTTTGAACAACACAATAAAGTTCTTTCGACCAATCTGGGACATGGAATCTTTTTAAAGATGCAGTCCATTTTGCCTTTTATTCATATTGCTGAGGATCAAGTAGGAACGCTGCACCTAGGTTACCCTTATCATATTAGCAGGAAGACCCTGATTAAGAATGCCGTCATTAATGGTATCGATAAGCTAAAGGTTAATATTAATACGCCATGGCTTTCTATTAAAAGGGATTTCCATCTTGAGGGGAAGAATATGCAAGTTACCGACAATATAATTATTAAGAAGAACCTCATCGCCCCTGAAGAAATACGGTCTAATCAGTATAAAGCCATGCGAGATACCTTGAAGAAGTATTGTGCGGAGGTTGCGTTAATCCTCTCACTGGAGTAACTTTACCTGGTGAATAAAGGATAAGTTCAATTGAGGGTCGCTATCGGCCCTCTTTAAATTCTTCCACGCCTTTATTCAAACCCAACACTTATGTTGAAGCCAGCATTTTAATGCCAAAAATCTATCATTCTGAAGGTTGCTGGAAGAACAGCCCTTAATTTTAGTCATAATGGTCATGGCCCCCTATCCTCTTTAAAAGCAAAGCTTAGTCTTACAGTGGCTGCGACAAGCCCACAAAGCTAGCTCCGGGTAACCAAGGGAGATGGACGGTTCTAGGATATTTATATCGCCTGCTATTTCTGATCCCCTTTAAATGAGCCCTCTCAGAGCTAATAAAAGTGAAAAGCCTAAGGTTATTGCAAACAAAACTCTGGTTTACAGCTGCTAATATACATGCATAGCAAATAAAAGAAAAGTTTTGGGAGTCTAAAACGCTTATACTTATCCCTTTCGGCTCCATTTGCCCAAGAGGTTGAGAAGCTGTCCCACGCAACCGAAGCAAAGGCGCGGGTCATTGCTCTCAAGGCGGGAATAACCGTTTTTATTAGTGGAGGGGGAAGAGGTATATACTAGTCGACTAAAATATAATTGCAACCAATACGCGTGTGAGAAGTAAGACGCTTTCTTAAGATTTTTTGTAAATATTTATCCATTTCAGTGAAAGAATCAAAAAGCATAAACTTGGTTTTACCCTTTTGGCCGATCCGACCAAACGACAGAATTAAAGACCAACTCCCAAACAAATCCCTAGTGCATTTGATTTCATACCATCTATAGATTCCCTTTTCAGGATCAATTGCTTTCAATCTATAATCACGCATCCTAATTATGCTGCCCTCAAGTCAGGGTTAAATTGAATATCTGGACGTCTTAAATATATTAAGTTTATAAGTATACTGTCTGTGCGTAAATATATTTATGAAATATTCTATTTTTTATTCTTTTTAAGGAGAGTTAAAATTATAAGGCTTAGAAACGGCTTACTCTTTAAAGCAATTAGATTTTTGGATATGCTTTTTAGAAACCATTTCTTATTAAGGAGAAGAAGCAGCCTACCTGACTTACTTTCTAACCCCTAATATTAGTACTCTCCTAAAAGCGGCATTAGTTAAGTTATATAATTAATGCTATTGCGCCATTCCTAAGCCTGTTATTGATATAGCATACTCTGTCAAGGAAGTGAGCGTGAAATGATAGTATAATTTAAACTGCTGATTCCATTCACTATTTACTCTGCCCTACCTTCTGGAGCTGCAGCTAAGCCTTAATCTGCACTTTTAGATTTTCTCTAGAAATAAAGTTAACAATGTTTCCTTTCTTAAAAGTACGCATAATAAAATTGCCTTTTTCAAAAAATGACTCTGATTTCTACTTATTCGATAATTTCATCTCTCTTCTTAATTATTAATTAAGCTTTACCCTTTAAAATTACAGTCATGATCTTACAATGTCCTGAAAATCAATAGAGGTAAGAACGTGAAGACTTTTATGCAGAATCTAAATATTCGTTTAAAACTTTGTTTTTTATTACTTGCGGTAGG
Source organism: Candidatus Odyssella thessalonicensis L13 (assembly GCF_000190415.1). Taxonomy (GTDB): domain Bacteria; phylum Pseudomonadota; class Alphaproteobacteria; order Paracaedibacterales; family Paracaedibacteraceae; genus Paracaedibacter; species Paracaedibacter thessalonicensis. The sequence continues at coordinate 95,753 of NZ_AEWF01000002.1, read as the reverse complement.
CCTGCTCCCGGTGACGGCTGTCTTCCTTTTTTACCATACCACCCAGCACATTTACTATGAAGAAAAAGCCGTAACCTTACAAGACTCGGCGATCAGCGTTATGAAAGCTATTGATAAAAAACTAGCTGAAGCTTCCCACACTGTGAAGGCCTTTACTAATAATACATCCGTATATGATAGTAATAATTGGAAGAATCCCTCGCCAAAAAACCCTCTTATCAGTGCAATGAATAAATATATTGATTCCTATAATATTTACCGACTTAGCATCTTTGTTAATAACGAAGGAGAAGTTTTAGCGGTCAACAATAAAGATGCTAACGGCAAGCCGGTTGCTACTGAGAAGCTCTATCAGCAAAACTTTAAGAATGAGGATTGGTTTAAAAAGGTTATCAACAAAGAATTCCTTAAAGATAAAAACGGATCAACAGAGGTATGTTTGGTTGGTCCTTTTAGAGCCTCTTACGTTAGTGAGCTATTTAATGATGATGGCTTTGTTCTCGCCTTTTCTTCTGCTGTCAAAAATGAAAACGGTCAAGTTATCGGCATATGGGTCAACATTGCCAGTTTTGATTTTATTGATGCGGTCATCGAGCAAAGGTACCATGAGATTTGGAAAAAAACTTATCCGAGTTTAGGGTTTACACTTTTAGACGCAAACGGGACAATTTTAACAGACTATCGCGGTGACAAATTAAATGGGCAACCTTATAAGCGTGATTTAAGTATAGCTGGTCATGAAAATTATCACTCAGAAAATCCTGAGATTAATAAGATGATAGAAAAAAAACAGAAGGGGTTTGCTATATCGCCGGCTACTACCAAAGCAGCAGCGCAAGTTATTGGCTTTGCTCCTTCTGTAGGTGCAGAAGAATTTACTGGTTTAGATTGGTCAGTATTAGTCCATGGTCCCACCCAAGAAATTTTTGCTTCTTTAGACAAGCAATCCAGTGGCATGCTTAAATTGATAATCCTTTTCTCCATTATCACTGCCATCTTAGGTATCCTGTGTAGCCAACTTGCTGTAAAGCCAATCAAGGCCCTTACCCAAGCCATGCTCCAACTTGCCAATGGCCAGAATAATGAGCCCATCCCTTGCCAGGACCGAGCCGATGAAATCGGAGCGATGGCCCGAGCAGTTGGTGTGTTTAAGGACAATGCCCTTAAAATTGAGCAAATGGTTACGCAGCAGCAACAAGAAACCAAGCTGCGACAAGAACAACTCAAAAATCTGATGCAATTAACGAGTACGATTAAAGGGGAAGTCACCCAAGCGCTGCAACAGACAACCAAGAATGCTGAATCAGTTCTCAATAACACCGATGTAATGGCGTCTACCGCTGAAGACCTGATGCAAAGCAGCCAGCATGTGCAGTCGCTGGCCCGTGAAGCGAGTACAAATGTTGAGACGATGGCAGCCGCAACTGAACAGCTATCCTGCTCTATTCAGGAAATCTCGTCTCAGGTCACCCAGGCTTCTAATATTGCCCAAGGTGCGGTTAACATTAGCACTCTCACCAATGCAAAAGTTCAGAATCTTGTAGAAGCAGTTAGTAAAATTGGCGCCGTAATTAATCTGATTTCAGAGATTGCCGAGCAAACCAATCTGCTGGCTCTTAATGCGACCATTGAATCAGCGCGTGCTGGTGAAGCGGGCAAAGGCTTTGCAGTAGTGGCCGCGGAAGTTAAAAACTTAGCCAATCAAACGACAAAAGCCACCGGGGATATTACTGAACAAATTACCAGTGTTCAAGCCGCCACCAAAGAATCAATGCAATCAATTAATGAGATTACTCAAATTATCGAACAGATTAACCTTATTTCCAGCTCCATTTCTGCTTCCGTGGAAGAACAGAGCGTCGCCACCAATGAAATTAGTCGCAATACTCAGCAAGCCGCCCATGGCACTCAACAAGTTGAACATAAGATGGATGAACTGAATCAAGAATTTAATCAGGTCGCTAAGTTCTCTCAAGAAATTAAAGGCAAATTAGATTCCATCATTCAGGAAATAGAAAAAATGCAACACAATATAATGGAAAACCTTGAGAAGATTGAAAGCGGATCTTCAGTCTCCTTGTAATTTGATCAGCGTCTCTAAGACCTTAACCAGCCCCTGCGGGAAAGATAAAAAATTTCCGCCGAGGGTGAAGTTTATGTCGTTAATTGGAGCTCCTGTCTCCTATTTTTTTATTGCTGAAATTACCCAACTATTATGCCGATGGTTAAAGCAATTATAAGGGTCTCTAAGACTTTGGATGGCTGTAAACCCGTGCGCCATCAGAAACTTATATAAATGGCTTTGTGTCGGCTGACTTAATTCTAATCGGTTAAGCTCGATGGCAATCACTGAGGCTAAAGAACGCGAGAATAATGCGTACTTGATTGGAGAGTTCTCTTTCTGTTCCTGCACATCTGCTATTAATTGTGAATAAAAATCTTCCTCTTCAAAGGGCACTCTGACTTCAGTTTCCTGGCATAGCTGTTCCACATTTAATATGGCTTGACGACACAGATCTTTTTTCTGCTGAGCTTCAAGTAATAGAGCTTGCCTGTTGCTGACGGGGGCTTGTTGCTGAAGCATTTCTACCAGATCTTGCCATCCTTCATCCTCATTTGGGCACGAGGGCATAGCTGCTGCTAATAAATAGGGAAAAGTCGGTAGAACCCATAAGTGAAAGGGATTTTTTAGCGTCATTAAGGAAGCTATGGCCGGGGAAAGCTCAAAACCACGAAGGGTAACCAAGGGAATATGCTCAATATCTAACGTCGCCCCGCTTGGCATATACTTAGATAAGTGGCTGATGGTTTCTGCCAGCAAAGAATTGTATAAATTCGGCGTTTGAGAAGCCATGACTCGCAGCCTCTGCAGTCTTTCTTCAATCTCTTTAGGGTTAGAAATCTTCTCCATTAAATCGGCGCGAACACTACTAAGCATCGTTTCAAGGCGCTCAGGATATTGACTGAAAACGAGTCTCTCAAGATCTAGATAAGTTTTTACACCACGGCTGGGAAAGAGCTCCATAAATAAAGATTGAAGAGGCTGAGAGGGAATAAAAGAGCTCGCATCTTGATTGCTTATATGGTGGCCAGCAGCTGGACGTGTTGATTTCAGATCTAAAGTTGTTGCCTTTCGATTAAAGGTTTCTTGATGACTAAAATCCGCCATTGCCGACTGGTGTATGGCTGAGAGATAGGGATTATTGATCTCCCCTGCCATACGATCACTGCCCACCACTAGATATAAGTTATCCTGAGCGCTGGCAAGAAGATTGAACAAAAACAGTAAAAGATTTATGGTCTTCATTTGGATCCTTCCTTCTTTTAAGGAGGTTTAGGAGAAAAGATAACCACGCCGAGTCTTTACAGTTGGTGTTAATGCTAGTGGAACGCACTTTCGCCTATACCTATTTTTATAATTTTATTGATAGCATTCATATACGGCTTACCATGACCCACGATAATGGGATCTGCATTAAAAGCCATTTCTTTATTACGGGGCAACCGCGGACCGAGATCTAATCAATACCATTGAGCGCTTCACATTATCTTTCAAAGGTGAAGCTTATAAGTTTTACCAAAGAGCTTCACTCTGGAAAGCTGGAGAGAACAGGGACTTATGGTGTGCAGTAAATTCTTTTACGGGCTGTGCCAGCCTGACAAATTTCAGATTAGTAAAACTTCTAAAATATTTTTTGACCAGCAGGTGATCCTGCAGATCTCCCCTCAGAGCCAATGCTTGCACGCCTGTAAGAAGAACACTTTTAAAATCGTGATCTACTGCCGCATCAAGAAGCAGATTTTTGACCGTAGCACTAATTCTTTCTAAGATATATTTGTCTTCCCAGGCCAAGCCAGCCAGCATATTCCTTAACATTGCCATCAGTAGAAGCTTATCATTTTTATTTAAACCCGAAGAATTTATATTTACTAACTGATAAAGAGCCTCAATCTTGGCGTGATTATCGCCAAGATTATGAGCATATACCTGATACAGCAAGGGCGCTTCCCCTTGTCGACTATAAGTCGGAAACAGAGACCACAGAATTTGCTCAGTTGTCTTAGGATGAAGTATATCGCCTCTCCCATTTATAATCTTATCAATTAACGCTTGCAGGCTCGATTCTTTAAAGTTTACGACCTCCCCTACATAAGAATGATAGGGATACACAAATAAGGAGAACTCGAACAAGTCCCGGCCTTCGTCAGAGATCGTAATTTTAATTGTACCCACCAGATCTTGTTTGACCTCATCCCATACAATATCTTGAGGCTCTATCTGATAGTCGTGACCAGGGTGGATTAGTTGGGCATAAGATTTGAGCGCTTTTTTAAGAAATTTATTCTTTTCGTATGATGAACTATCTTTATCAGGTATCTGTTTGACCTTAAATCCAAATATTTTTTGATAGGTGCGAATAAAATTAATTAACCCAGAAGACAGCTCATTGTGGGCTTGTTTATACCTTATTTCATCACCACCTTCCCCTGTATTAAGATCTGCGACCACTCTGTTCCATGCCGAACGGATATGAGTATCGCCAGCATTGACAAGATCTAGCCGTTGATAGGTATAGAAATCGATAACTTTCTCAAGTCTTTGCCGTTGCAAATCACCTTCCGTTAGCTTAGCGTGCAGGCTTAAAAGGGGTTCAAGATCAAAATCATGAATTTTAGGATTAAACAACAGTAAGTTTAAGAAATGGCGGCCCGCCGTTTCAACGCAATCGGCAAAAGTCATCCCTTTGTGCGTGAATACATCTTGACGACGATTATAAAAGCGACAATTACCATTGCTCAATAATGTCATCCCAGAGCGGTAAGGAGTGATTGCTGTAAAAAGATCGGCATGGGCCAGGGCAAACAACTGATCGAGATCAAGATTGCAGGAGGAAGACATGATAGCTTGCACATCGTTCGGGGTAAGACACGCCTCAGTTGAAGAAAATGGCAGAGAATGGTCTACTATCTCTTCTGAAAGAGCACTCAATAATAGATTGATATGAGCTTGCGTGCTAAATTTATGGCAGAAGAAAGCATTTAATATTTGCTCGGGTGTAAAGGGAGGATAAAGACAGACCCCCTCCTCTGCTACAACAGCTTGAGTGATGTAGCGTAATAAGGGAATAAGGGTTTTCTTTTTTAAATTCTTGGCCCGATCATTTCTAGCCGATAGTGTCACCATTATCTGATTGGCATAATCGAGGATAAAACAATTATCACAGTCCCGTCCCTGGCGGATGAGATAGGAAAAATTCAATAATAACGCTACCGTTTCTGGACTGTCTACATAACGCCCAAAATTCGTATTTGACTGAGAGTCGGTCCCCAGAATGCCATTGGAGGAAGGAAACAACAGTTTTACCATATTCCACAGCGGCTCCTCTGAAGTGTCCTTATAATATAGCCTTTCTCCATTAAAAGTGCCTGGCTCAAAAGCACCTAAAAATCTTATGTTTTCAATGAGCCCTGTCTCAAGAGCAACCGCTCCGATAATCGGAGAATAAACCTCTTTATCCCTTTTAAAATGTCGAGTTATTTCTTTGAATACTTGGGGGTGAATAATTGCGCTAAGACTTCCGGGGTAAAAGAACAAAACCCCCACCACAATTAAACTAAGTTTTCTTCTTCGACAAAATTGGTAAAGTCTAGCCATGTCAGAATTAGCAACTGCTATTTAGTATTTATACTTATATTTTAGTAAAATTATATATAATTAACAGGAGATTTTAGTGTCCTTTTATGCGTTAGCCAACGTTAATTATACTTAGGATAAGAGAAAGGGACATCTATCCCCCTCTCCCGGGTGGAAGGCTCTTAAATATAGACTCTATTGTCTTGAGCACCCATCTTTCATTTTACATTAAAAGGTTTAACTGACCTGTTTTTTAATAAAGTGGGAAATTTTAGAGATAAGAACTCGGCTCTGACTGCTGAAAGGAAAGAGGATAGGCTGCACATGATACATTTCTTCACTTATTTCAAAGTACACGTTAACCCCCTGCTGAGCCGCCTTTACAGCCAAGGATTGACTATCTTCCAGAAGAATCTCTTTGCTGCCCACCTGTATAAAAAGCGGTGGCAAACCTTCTAAATCTCCTTTGAGGGGCGACGCAAGCGGAGAGGTAGAATGACTAGGTTCACAAACATAAGCACTGGCTACCTTAGCTAAATGTTCAATACGGATAAAAGGATCTTCTTGGCAAGTTTGAGGGCTAATAAAGGCTCTTGCCCCTAAATCGAACCATCCTGAAAAAATAATACTACAGGCGGGCATCGGCAAAGAGTTTTGTCTGGCTGCCACGAGAACGGATAAGGTTAGATTGCCTCCTGCAGAATCGCCAGCCACTACTAAGGATCCTGCCTCAACAGTTTCCAAGGTTTCTTTATAAACAGCAATACAGTGGTTAACGGCTGCTGGGAAAGGCGATTGCGGCAACAGGGGATAATCGACCAGAATAATCCTGGCATTCCAGACTCGCGCTATAAAGCACGCAAAGATCCGATAAATGTTATTTATGCCTAAAAAGAAAGCTCCGCCGTGCAGGTAGAGCACTGTAATATTATACTCTCGCCTTTGTGATTGGATAACTTCGACTGGAGTATCTGCCAACATTGTTTTGGTAAAGGTAAAACCTTTAGGCAGCCGAATCAGAGTATCTAGATAAGAAGAATACTTTTTTAAGCGTTTAAGCCACGGGAGGGGATCTTTAATATGTTTAGCTAGGCGAAAAAGTAGAACTATAAAGTATTTTACCATTATCAGGCTTATTTCTTCTCAAATAATTTATCTACTATTGGCTTACTGCGTAAGGAATTTTTATTATACCGAATAAATTTTATTCTGCATTGGTTAAGTTTTTTCTCTGTTTTAATGATGAGCTGGCCTCTGCCCTTCCCTTGTCAGCGGTTAACAAAGACATACAATTTATTGGGAACGCTCCAAACAACAAGAACTTAAGTAACAAATAAATCCTTTTTCACATTATCTTGCCCAAATTTTAAGCCCAAATTAACAATTAGCCTCTATGTAATAGCATGATATGGCATTATAAGAGAGGCTTACCGATGAATAAAATTAGTTTCACCCACTATTCCCTTGCGCTTCTAGCTTTTTTATTATTAACGAATAGTTGTTCAGCATCGCAAGTAGAGGATTCCGTATCCTCTGAAACTAGCAGCGATCTCCCCCGGGCTGCCCATTCCCCTGAAGAGAAGAAGCAGATGCTGCAGAATTTAAATAAGTTAGGAATGAATAAAAAAGATAATAAGGACCTCTTCAAATCTCCTTCCTCTCCTGTGGAGGTGACAAATAATAATCTTCCCCTTGATGCTTTTGACACTTTTGGCCCCGCTTCTACGCCTACTCCTCCAGAAGAAGCTCCTGTTTCTTCTGAATGCCCTGCAGAAAAAGGCTGTCCCTCCGCTGTTGTGGAATCAGTGAATAATCAGACTATGCCAAAACCGCCATTAACAGATCCCCTAGAGGAATCTACACTAAATGACGCTCAAATTGCAGACAACCAAGCAGAAGAATATTCCGATGGCAATTTCGCCCGGCTCCGCGATTTCTGGCAAGAGAAAGCCAACGATAAAATCCAGCGGAGGTAGCTCAGCGAGAACTCAAAGATAGTCCATTCCTACCTTCTTAAATAAGACGGTAGGTTTATGTATTCTTTGGTTAGACCCAGGGGGCGCTAAGCTCGCTTAGCTGCCCACCAGTGTCGCAAAGAGGGTAACTTGTAAGGAACTATCTAAGGTTATACCATCTGTTTTAACGATATGGCCTGTCCCGATATCTGAGATAAAACATTGATTAGATCTGAATCCATACAGATTAGCATAATGGCTAAGACTTTCGGGACTGAAGTAATTAATATGATTAGCCAATACGGCAAACTTAACATCTTCTGTGGTTTTTACTTCTCGGATTTCTGAAAGGTGTTCCTTAAAAAAGTTTCTTAATTTTTCCGGCATTGCCTTGATTTGTTCTATATTCATAGATAATCGGCCGTCCTCAATCGAAAGGGGATAGAATTTTTGGTAGTCCAAGGGATTTCCATCTTCTTCCGTAGGTTGCTCCACGCAGTAATAGGGAAGAGACTCAAACAGAGGACCTTGAGAATTAATGAAATATCCACGTATAGATTTTGATTTTGCCTGCCATTGATCAGTTATCAGGTTCTTTGCAGCTTGAGCTGTTAGCACAATTTTCCCCTGCGGTTTGAGAAGCCATTTAAGCTGGGAAAAGAAGGAAGCAAGCTGAGTATCTGGCAATAAATGAATAAAATTTCGACAATAAATAATATCACACTCTCCTGCCAGCCGCTGGGGTAGCTTAAACATGTCGCCGGCCATCATTTCAAACTTTCTTTTAAACTTAGAGGACAGCGGACTTATTAGCTCTCTAAGTTTATCAATTTCTTCTTGAGTTATATCATTAACATATACTTTTTTGGCTCCTGCTAAAGCCAAGAAAATACAATTACTGCCTGGTCCTGCGGCCAGTTCACAGACTACTTTACCACGGGCTTGCAGCATCAACTCCTTAAGAATTTCTGAGTTGATCGGAAAAGTTTGCCCATATTTATCACTGCCTACTGCTCTTATTTGAGTGTTTTTCAAAAGCCTGATAGCTAAGTGAATGAGTTTCTGATCATTTCTAAAGGCAGGATGAATAAGAGGCTTGAGAATAGTTATATCAGTAAGATCACACGTCGGTGTCGTCTCGGAGGCAAGTAAAGGTATGGTGTTGGGAGCATTTTGGTTTTGTGAATCAGGCCTTTCCATAGCCTGGGCCCCGCAAGAGGAATATAGACAGAGAAGTAATAGAATTTTTTTCATTTTATTTCCTTTAATTTTTTAAATTAAGTCTAGAAATTAATTATGTATAACATGCTTAATAATAAATAAAAATATTTATATATAATTATAAAAAAATGTAAAACTAGCATTATTGCCATATTTACTTTAAAATATCATGAGTGGATTATAACCATTGCTGCCCTGACTAAAAAGAATATTTATTGATCAGGTTTTACACTTCCCAGAGGCTAGTTTTCACTCAGCTTCTAAAAAAATATTTGCTTAAATTTATCTAAAATCGCAGGATATTACAGTTATTGACTAATTATACTCTGGAGAATTACATGATTTTAAGCCGGCTAATTTGTATCTTGGCCTTAATAAATACTTGTTCTGCAACGGATTCATTTTTCTCGTGGGGGAAAAGTGAAACAGAAATAACTAACCCGCGCGAGTATGCGCAAAACTGCCTTAAAACAGAGATTTATCCAGTATTAGATTCCTCTGAGGCTTTTGCTCAATGCCCCATTCGCCGCCAATTTATTCGTTTAGGGGAGCTGAAAACAGATATGTCTTTCAAAAGTTCTCCGGCAAGTATCTCTCTTAATATGAGCGACGGTAGCAAACAGCTGGAATGCTCGGTCGTTAAATTTAAAATGTCTCATTATCATACAGTCATTGACTATATGACCAAGTATCCTAAGGGATTTTTTGGCGGTTATATCGTCAGTTATTTCCTACCCACGATGATTTCTACCCCTGTTTTAACAGCCGGTCTTTTAGGTGGTGCAGGCTATGTGTATTGGCATAATCAAGCCAAAATTATGGCTACAGAGAGAAACTGGGAAAGTATTATTAATTTGTTAGGATTGACAACACCACTGGAAAAAGCTCTGGCTGACAGTAAAACTGCCATCGAACCGGCCTTTCTTGTAGATGGCAACCTATATTATGAGGGCTATATCCCTAATGGAATCCTGCCAGGACAGTCGCTGTATATCGAATTAGAAGCAAAACCTGAAAAAGAGTACAAAAGCCCTAATTAAGGGACTTGGCATCATTCTTGCTATCTCTGATCGACATAGTTTAATCAGAGGTAGACCATGGCGGTATCAAAGACATCGTCTCTTAATACAGCATCATTGAAACAGTCAAAGCAACCAGCGAGCGACTTGATGGAATCAATTAAGTCAGCAACGCTGGGCGATGGCAAAAAGCCGTTTCATGATCTGATCAACAATGATTCTTTCCGAAAGATTGCGACACAGCAACCTTCCCATTCTAAACAACCGAAAAAACAGGAACACGCGCTTCATTCTGCTAAGCGACAAGGCGATCCGTCGCAACAGCCAACTATTGAATCGCCTAAGCAGCCAATCGAGAAACATTTAGCTGGCTATAAAGACAGCATTAAACACTCTGACCTTAAAACAGAGAATAAAATTAAGCAGCGGGATGAGCTAAGTAATACAGCGTCAGATACTCTAATGAACGCTGAATTAGAGCAGACTACATCTTTAATTCAAGAAGACGAGGCTTCCATAGTCCTTTCTTCACTGCTGCCAAATATAGATTCGTCAGCCATTGCCGCTTTAGACGCTCGAGCTGGAATGCCTATCGAGACGCCCCTGCTTTTTGAAAACTCTGAAAATTCTAATCTCATGACAACCTCATTGAGGACGTCTAAGGATCAAGAGCTCCAAAATTGGATTCAAAGCGGACAGGTAAGAATTGAGAGTACCGCCCCTTCAATAAGAGGAGAAGTGTCTTTTGAGAGCGCAACACCTTTTATTCCGGAGATGTTAGCCGCATCTTTAGAAAACACCACTGCGTTGACGCCCCAAGATGCTTTAAACTTGTCCCAAGCCCGCGTTAATCTTCAAGGAGCAGACAATTTAATTGTTGATAATATCCTCTCGGAGACGGCGGCTCCCCCTAATTTTCAAGCAGTAAATCCTCAACTTATCCACTCAAAAGAGATTACTCCCTCAATTATTGAGACGGAAGGGATGCGGGAAAAGCCTGAAGTGACTCAAATGACGTCTCTTCAGACAGAGGGCGTTGAGGTGCTATCGTCCGCTGCTAAGCTTTCAGCAGGTACGCCCGAGGTCCGTCCCTCCACGGCCAGTCCTACTGTCACTTTGGCCTCGCTCACAGCCCCTCAAGACCAGGAAATCAATCTATTAAAGCCACAGGATAAAAGCATAGATCCTCTTGCTTCGGTCGAAAATAAGGCAGGCTTAGTGCGAGAAGGAGCTAAAATCCAAAAAACGGCGGGCTTCACGCCTTTGGAAAAATTAAATGCCTTACAACAAATTAAGGACAATTTACGCCAAAGTCTCCACAAAGGTGAAACCCACCTTAATATTCAGCTAAAACCCTATGAGCTGGGTAAAGTTGAAATTAAGCTCGACATCTCGCGCGACGGCATGGTATCAGCCCTGTTCAAGGCTGAAAATAAAGAAACGCTTGAGGTTTTAAATAGGCACAGCCAAGACTTCCAGAACATCTTCAAGGATGCTGGGTTGAACGCTGATGCACAGGGCATGAGCTTTTCCATGTCCCAGCAGCACAATACCCACGGCGAGGCTGAGTTTGCTTTCCAAACCCGTCCATCAGTACAAGAGGAAGAGTTAGAGGTAGCGGCAACACCGTCCATACCAATGTCTTCGACCTTGTCCACATCATCTATCGATATTTCAGTGTAGGAGATCATAATAATGGTAACCCCAGTTAACACAAGCATTATGCCACCACCGCCAGTTAAAGCTGAGCAGAATAAAGAAGCTAAGGGTGCAGCCCAAGAGGAGATCAAAGACCGCAGTGCGTTGACCCGCATGCTGGAAAAGAATCGCGATGAGCAGTACAACGTGTTCATGAAAATGTTCTTAGCTCAGGTTAAAAACCAAAACCCTGATGATCCAATGAGCACCCATGAAATGACGCAAACCGTGATGTCATTCTTTTCAGCAGCCGAACAAGCGCAAACCAATAAGCTTTTAAAGCAGAGCAATGATATGCGTCTCAAAGAACAGATGGCGGCTGCTAAGAGTTATTTGAATAAAGAGATCCTTTATGAAAGTAAAGTTATCAAATTTGAAGGAAACGCTGAAGAAATTCAGCTAATCATGCCCCCCGGTGTTAAAGAGGCAGAATTACAAATATATGATGCTGACTCAACTCTTATTAAAACAGTACCGTTGGCCACTCAACCGGGTTCAAAAACCATAACCTGGTCCGGTAACAGTGATATAAATCCGGATGGTATAGTCCCAACTGGTTTATATCGGACCACCGTTAAGGCAATTGATGACAAAGGTGAAAAAATAGAAATCGCCACCGCTCTTAAGGGAACAGTGCGACAAATTACTTATGATGAGGACGGTGAATTTTTACTATTGGTCAAAGATGACCTCGGCGTGGAGTTTGAGGATGTCCTCAGGGTCCGCAAACCCGCTTCCCAAGAATTGTTAGGCTTAAGCCAAACCATGCGCGATCAAATTAAGCATTATGAGGAGTTGAATCAGCTTCTGAAAAGCCAATTGCCCCTTGAGAGCGCAACAGAATTAGCATCGATCCCCAGTTATTTAAGTTAAGGAGAATAAAATGTCTGGATTAAATTCAGGAATGAACGCATGTGTGTCTGGTCTAAAAGGAGTCTCACAACGCGTTAATTGCCATACCCAAAACCTAGCGGCAGCAGGAGCCTATGGCTCTAAACAAAGAGCAGCATTTTTATCGGTCATCAATACTGGTAAATCTATGGATACATTTACACCGGGCGGTATTGCTGCGGCCAACCAGCACTTTATTACCACTGTTGGTTCGCCGGTCCAATCAGATGTTAGCACCCATATGGCCTTAGAAGGACAAGGGTTCTTCGTTGTTAACAGTAGTCCAAGTGATACGTCACCTGGAATCACCTCTTACACCAGAGTGGGAACATTTACAGAAGATAAAGACGGAAACTTTGTTAACCATGTGGGTGATTTTTTAAAAGTTTTCTATGTTGATCCAAGCGGGAATCCCCTTTCTAGCAACACCACGGACATAGCTTTCTTGCAAACTGCAAATACAAAAAGTCTCTCGGGAAACCCGATTGCGTCAGCAACTTGTGCCATGTCAGGCCTACTGAGCGCTCAGGCGGCAACACCAACCACCAAGGTGACAAACATGAGTGTGTATGATTCGCTTGGGGTGCTTCATACGCTCAATCTTACTTTTACTCAGATCAGTACCACGCCCACTCTGCAATGGGGATTATCAGTAACTACAGCTGATGGTACGGTTACAGCCCCTTATGATACGGCCCCCGGTATGACCATCGATTTTGATTCAGCCGGTCTGCCGACCCTTTTCAATGGTGCTGCTTCGCCACCCCCGAATCTCGATATTACGTGGACAAGTACAGCAGCGGCCCCTTCCAGCATAGCCATGAATTTGGGGACTATTGGTCAAAAAGATGGATTGCGCTGTGTGGGCAGTGCTACTGAACTGACTCAACCTACCGTGGATGGCCGAGGGGCGGGGAAATACCTACAAACATCAATAGATAGCGATGGCTTCATGACCGCGACCTTTGATAATGGCACCTCCCAAAAGTATGCACGTATTCCTCTGGCAACCTTTGCGAATGCTAATCAACTTGTCGAACAAACTGGCGGCAGTTTCACTGCTACCGATGCGTCAGGTTCTTATATCCTTAATTTTCCAAAGCTAGGTCAAGCGGGTGCTATTAATGCGGCTAGCCTTGAAGAATCGACCATCGATGCAGCTTCCGTCTTTACTGACCTGATTGTTGATCAGCAGCGCTATACAGCAAACCTTCGGGGGATCTCCACCATTGAGGAAATGCTGCAAGCCTTAGAACGGTCACTCGGATAGTGAAGCGAGTTAAGAATTGAAGGGCTCAAGGCCCTTCTTTTTTTTATTTATAAGTATTAAATATGCTGACCGCTAAAAGCTAATTCCGGCTCCGGCTCTTGGATAAGAACATGAATCGCTTCATCGGGTGTCGCCACAAATTTAGCAAAGGTGGCATGAGCTGGGGTTGCAAACTTTTCTTCAATAATATTATGAATTAAAGCTTTGAGAGGATCCCAGTAGCCATTGGTATTAATAATCACAATCAGCTTATCGTGCATTTGCAGCTGACGCCAGGTCAGGATTTCAAACAATTCATCCAAAGTTCCAAATCCGCCCGGCAGAATGATAAAAGCATCCGCTAATTCCGACATTTTACGTTTACGGGTATGCATTGTATCCACCACTTCCGTCTCAGAAAGACCAGGGTGCGTCCCCTCAATCTTCTCAAGAAGGGTAGGAATAATCCCCGTTACATGGCTGCCGTGGGCCAAAGCATTGTCAGCCACAATTCCCATTAAACCTAAGCGTCCGCCCCCATAAACCACATTAAAGCCAGATCTGGCTAAAAGTTCACCGGTCCGAGCAGCAGTTTCACGGTAAATTGCATCGACACGAGTCGACGCTCCACAATATACACATATGGTTTTAAGTGCAGACATTTTGATATCCTTTTTCAAGTTACCTTACCAGTATAGTATGGTTTAGTTACCCCAACAATTGATTAAGATTTTTATAGAAATCGTTAAAATTAAGCTTCTCTCGTAAGCCTAACTGTGAAAAGGTTATCATCATACCTAAGCCATATAATGGAATAAGCGATGAGAAAAATTATTGTGGTCTATTTAGATGTTAACGGTACTATTATGGCCGCTGATCTGGCTCAAGGAAAAACCGCAGAAATTGCCATTGCCCACGAATTAGCTAAGAAAACACGCGGCATCTGGCATCACGAGCTACCAGAAATGCGGTATCAAGATTATGTTGAACACCATTTAATCCCCGGCTCCGAAGCAAATGCTGCCATTAAAAAGCAACGGCGCGATCTCTATCTTCGATTCTTAGCCATGCTTGAAGAAAGTGGCCACCCCTTATTAGAGCAGACCCAAGCGACCTACCATCAGTTAGTCACTATTCTGCACACTCAGCAAAGTCCCTTATTTGCCAGTTTCTGGACGCTGCTTCAATGGGCGCAACAGTCTCCTTACGATATACGGTTTGTCTTTCGCACCTTTGGCCATGACCTTCCGCACATCATGACGCTTTTAGAGCACCAAGATTATAAGATTCAGAATTTATTTTGTTACGAGAATGACCAATTATTTCGAGGATATTTTAGCGACACATTATTTATTAAGCAGGAAGTTTGCCCGAGAGTAGAAGCCATATTCTCTGAGCAGTTTAATGCTGTTAAAGATGACTGGCAGCGCTGGAATCGCCACGGCGAGACAGAAGCCTACGCCAAGCCTTTTCATAACTTTCCAGAAGTGATTTCCATATTCTTTGATGATAATGCCTTGGAAAAGCAGATTATTGCACCCATTGGGTTTACTTCAGAAAATGGCACCCCTCTAACAACCGTTGACCTTATTGAGAGGGGCTATATTGTTCCGGTTAATCCGTTAAAAGCCATGATTCAGCCTGAGTTCTTTGTAAAAAAGATAGAAAACCTATTGCTAAAATAAGCTAAACTCCCTGCTATAAAGAGTTGATTTCGCTTGGACCGTCTCTAAGCCGCTGTCTGTATAGAGGGGGAGTTAAGCCAAGCCGAGCCGTATATTTAATTCAATTGCTACCGCATCCGCTTTAGCAGACTTATAAAATTCCTTAAGATTACGGTTCTGAAGGGAGTCCTCGAGCGCAAGGTGAATCACGCGCCGCTCCTTAGAACGCGCCCAGCCAAAAAGTGGCGCATTAAACGATGGTAAGGTGTCCCTTTTAAGCTCGTCCATGATCTGCTTAAAATCGGCCATCGATAAGTTACAGCAAACAAGCTCTATCTTTTTTAAATTTGGGCACATTCTCATCATTTTGCCTATCTCTCGCCCCAGAGAGGAGAGGTTGTTGTAAGATAAAGATAACTCAGTGATAGTGGTGTTGTGACTTACGGCAGCGAGTAAAGAGACCGCATTTAAAGCAGTTAACCCAATACCGCTTATTGCTAATCGCTTCAGAGAGATCCCTTCCCTTACTACCCCCTTTAAAGATGCTAAGGAGCTGTTATGGAAAGTATTGAAGCTTAACTCTAGATAACCTATGTGAGGATGTCCTTTTAGGCTCTCCAAGAGAAGAGTTAGGCAGGCATCTGTAAAATGGTTATTATGAAGATCTAAGTACTGGAGTTTTCCATTATGGCGGATCAATTGACTCAGGAGGCTTGCCGCCCTTTTACTAATTTCATTTATACTTAGGTTCAGATATTGGAGCTGTGTGTGATGACTTAGAGAAGAAAGAATAAGCTCAGCTTCTTGGTCTTCCAGATTGCAAGCACTCAGGTCGATACTGGTTAGGTGTTTACGCCCCTGAATAAAAGATCCCAGAACAATCGCTTTTTGGGAGCCAAGAGGGGTGCCCGCATAATTAAGCTGATACGGTGCCAGCGTCTCCTGCGACATTAAATGCTGGTAAAGCGGATGACGGGAGACGGAGGATAAACTATGAGCTGGCAGCACCTCCACAGCGGGAGCAAAGTGCAAAGACAACCACAAGAAACAAAAGAAATATTTTTTCATGCATAAGCGTAATTATATTTCTATAATTACATCTTACCAAAACAATATTGCTAAATAATTAAAAACTGGCGAGTCCCGTTTGATAGCGCCCTAAGATTAGAGCATGGATATCGTGGGTTCCTTCATAGGTATTAACTGTTTCTAGGTTGGCCATATGCCGGATCACGTGATATTCATCTACAATACCATTGCCACCATGCATATCTCGAGCTAGCCGCGCAATATCTAAAGCTTTGCCGCAAGAGTTGCGCTTTAGCATCGAAATAACCTCAGGAACATCATATCCTTCATTTTTTAACCGCCCTGCCCTCAAACACGCTTGCAGTGCTAAGGTAATTTCCGTTTGCATATCTGCCAGCTTTTTTTGAATTAATTGTGTTGCCGCCAACGGACGGTTGAACTGCTCTCGCTCCATAGTGTAGGTTCGAGCCGCATGCCAACAAAACTCAGCGGCGCCTAAAGCGCCCCAGGAAATGCCATAACGCGCATTATTCAGGCAACCAAATGGGCCCTTGATACCTTCTACATTAGGCAGCAGATTTTCCTCAGGGACAAAGACATTATCCATAACAATTTCGCCCGTTACCGAAGCGCGCAGTGACATCTTACCTTCAATTTTGGGTGTACTCAGTCCTGCCATTCCCTGCTCTAGAATAAAGCCGCGAATCTTATTATCCTCACACTTGGCCCAGACCACCATGACCTGCGCTAAAGGCGCATTTGTAATCCACATTTTGCTGCCTTTTAAAAGATAGCCCCCTTGAGTAGCGGTCGCCCGCGTCCGCATACTGGAAGGATCTGAGCCTGAATCGGGCTCAGTTAAGCCAAAACATCCAATAAATTCGCCGCTCGCCAATTTAGGCAGGTATTTTTGGCGCTGATCTTCTGAACCGTAAGCATAAATGGGATACATTACTAAAGAAGACTGGACACTCATTGCCGAGCGATAAGCTGAATCAACCCGTTCTATTTCGCGGGCAATCAGACCATAACTGACGTACCCCGCATCGGTACAGCCATAACCATCAATCGTTACCCCTAATAGACCTAAACTTCCCATTTCTTTCATAATGTGAGGATCAAATTCTTCACGTCGATTGGCTTCTAAGATCCGTGGCATCAGCTTATCCTGGGCATAAGCCTGCGCCGTATCACGAATCATCCGCTCCATATCAGTAAGTTGGTCTTCCAATAATAAGGGATCGCTCCACGGTGTCGAACGTACAGAGGACTGAGAGGATTTAGCAGAAATGGCAGCTGGCATAGGATATAACTCTTATATTCAGATTAGATAACTATAGTTTAGCTCATCCAAACTCCTGCTCGCAAGGTCAGGCTTGTCAGGACAGAAGCTTAACGGTTATCTCTTCCTCAGGAAAATAATTTTAACAACAATTATCCCTTCTCTAATCTTCTGCTTTTTCTGCTGCGAAAATCGCATCCCTAAACACGGCTATCCCTAAGCCCAAATTTGCTATTTTTAGTGATAATTTTTTCCTAACTGT
Organism: Candidatus Odyssella thessalonicensis L13; assembly: GCF_000190415.1. Lineage (GTDB taxonomy): Bacteria > Pseudomonadota > Alphaproteobacteria > Paracaedibacterales > Paracaedibacteraceae > Paracaedibacter > Paracaedibacter thessalonicensis. The sequence goes on along the minus strand of NZ_AEWF01000002.1, from coordinate 77,848 downwards.
ACGGTAATTTTCTTGTTGAGGTTCCTAATATTTTTTTCTGACAGCACGGTATCTTGGTATAGTATGGGGACAGGAAGAATTTAGAAGCTAGGAAAATGAATAATTGCCCCTTCCCGACAGGGAGCCCTTCTCCTGCTTTAACAAACATTTTATTTTTGCTCAATTAACTCAATTATATCAGTTCGGGCTTAAATTGATTTTTTGAGGCTAAATACCCTATAATTTGAGAAAATTTTTCCCCATTCTGCCCGCTCAGGGAGAAGGCAAATTTTTTACGAGAGGAAGCATGTTTTACTCTGTTCAGGGATCAAAAGTTGTGATTTATATTCGCTTATCACCAAAATCTTCTAAAGATGCTATTGGTGGCATTTATAAAGATGATCGAGAAAGGAGGATGTTGAAAATAAGTGTCACAGCACCGGCGGAAGATAATAAAGCGAACCAGGCACTGATCAAATTTCTTGCCAAGAAACTCAAAATTGCTCCATCTCAGCTAACTCTTCTGCAAGGGCATACTCATCGCAATAAGACGGTAGCCATTGAAAGTAACACTATAAGCCAAATTGTCGATTTCTTTTCGACCATCAGTTAAGTTGAAAGTTTTAAAGGGATTGGTTTAATTTATGAAGGATAAACTTACTGCCAAACCAGGCAGCTCCGCCAGTTACAGCAGCTAAAGCGGCGGGCACCACAATCGGCGCCCCTGTTAAAGCTAAAGGAGGAACCGACAAAAAGGCTGCTTTTGTTGCCAGAAAGCTTGTTGTTCCGAGCAAAGCCCCCGCCCCTAAGGGAATACCATCTTGAAGCAGTAAAAATTGTAAGAAATTGGCTGTTTTCTGCTGTTTTGCAGCTTCAAGATTTTCGACAGCTGCTGCAGTTTGCTGGGTACTTTTTATCACGAAAGCCTCAGACTGTGCTAAAGGCAAGGCATTTTCGCCGACCATTTGCTGTAATACTTGCTGAATTTCTTTCAACTCTTTTAAGTCGTTTTGCAGATAACACAGCTCCCGATTGGATTCTTCGAGGAGTCGATGATCAATATCTAGTGGCGTCAAAATGGTAGAATCAATAAGGATTACTTTATCTGAAAAGGTATCCATGAAGGTTGCATCCCTCTGATTTCCATAAGTCCAGCTAACTAATAGGCTTAGGCTGGGGAAAATTAGCTTAAGCATACTGCCTCCTTAAGTACATGTTAGGTCAGAAAGTAATTATTAGCCTCACTTTTACCTAACACTAAACCCTTTTTTTATTATTATAGAGATTTTTCTGAAGTAAAAGAGTTTATCGCGAGCCAATATTAATATTAATTTGATTGGTGCCGCGTCGTAAAACCAAACTCTTCAAACCATCACTGGCCAACTGAGCAAAATGCTTAACAGAGGTTACTTTTTCGCCATCGGCCTCAACAATTATATCCCCGGGTTCAAACAAAGATAATCCGAATAAGCTTTGACTTGGAGGGCTTTCAAGGATAACAACCCCGGTTTGCATCATGTCAAAACTATACTTTAAAGCAAGAGCGGGTGAAAGATTGGCAATTTTTAGACCCGAAAGCGGGTTGTTTCCCTGGATCAAGGTCTCTTCCGCCTTTGGCAACTCAGGAGGTGCAATGGTCTTAAAGTTAATTGTTTTTTCTTCACCTTTGCGTTTGACGCTATAGGACAGATCCTGATCTGGATTGGTCTCTAATATTTTAAGGAGATAAGTTTCCTCAGATTCTATTGCCATCGCATTAACTTTAGTAATCACGTCACTGACTTGCAAACCTGCTTTTTTGGCGGGGCTGTTATCATGAATGGCTGTAACTAATACCCCTTTACCATCTTTCATGCCAAAGGATTCAGCCTTTTCAGGACTCAAAGTGGCCACTTTAATGCCATCCCACGCTCGCACGACTCTGCCATTAGTGCTTTTTGAGGAAAGCAACGGCATGACCATTGAGACTGGTATAGCAAAACCAATTCCTAAATTTGTCCCTGTTTTCGATAAAATTGCATTGGGTATCCCAATTAGTTCCCCCTTCATATTGACCAACGCCCCTCCAGAATTTCCTGGATTGATGGCACTATCAGTTTGCATGAGAACCCGACCGCCAACCATACGCGTCGCTCTTGAGATAATACCACTGGTAACTGTATGGCCGATTCCAAAAGGGTTACCAAAAGCTAAAACTAAATCGCCATCCTCGACATGGCTGGATTGTCCTAAGGGGATGAAAGGAATGTCTCCATGAGTTTTCAAAAGCTGGATAATCGCCAAATCATTCTTTTCATCAGTAACAATGACTTTTCCTTGAAGAGACCGATTATCAGATAATTTAATTTCTATAAGCTTTGCATTTTGAACCACATGGGCACAGGTGACAACAATGCCGTCTTTACTAACAATAACCCCTGAGCCCATGGAACGTCCCAGCTCTTGGCGAATAGGGCCTTGAGGGTGATCAAAGAAGTTGCTAAAGAAGTCGTCATTAAATAAAGGATGAAATTTATGTTCTATAACTTGGAGGGCATAGATACTGACAATAGCAGGGGCCACTTTCTTAACCACTGGAGAGAAAGATAGCTTGACCTCGTCTACCGACTCTGGAGCTTTTGTAGCCTCACAGGCTGCAAACAGCAGATGAAAACTTGCAACAATTAAAAAGAGAAAACGACACATCTTGTCCTCCATGAGAACAGATTAGCATGATCATTCTTAATGAGAAGTTAAAAAAAGAGGCCTTTTATGCCTCTGAACCGTCTTCGCCTTCGGAAATATTGAGATGGGATTCAGCATCGGCCTCGATCATTTGGGCTGCTGACACATCATCCTCGTCATCATCTTCCATTGACGACAATGAAGTTGAGAAGGCATCAAGAAATTCATTTTCGAGTTCTTCATCACTAGCATCGGCAAAGGAAACCCGTTGCAGCGACCGCACCAAGCTGTCTTTTAAGGCATCAACAGCAATCGTCTCTTCAGCAATTTCACGCAGCGCCACCACTGGATTGCGGTCATTTTTACGGTCAATAGTCATTGAAGCGCCGGCTGAGAGCTCACGGGCACGGCGAGCCGCAACCATTACGAGTTCAAAGCGATTGGGAATTACTTTAACGCAGTCTTCAACTGTTACGCGAGCCATGGATCCTCACAAAATTCTTTATATATTGAGCAACTTAATATCCTATGCAAACTATGAAAACCAACGGACTGCATGGAAACTGGCGCGCCCAGGAGGATTCGAACCCCCGACCTGCGGCTTAGAAGGCCGTTGCTCTATCCAGCTGAGCTATGGGCGCATATAGTTTATTACTAATCAATTTTTAGGTCCGGTGCAAGAAAATTAGTATTTACGATCTGTTAGATCGTCAGCAAATGCAAATTCTTCCTAACCTCGCCCGTCCTAAGTTAAGGGTAATTGGTGTACTTTTATATAGTCAAAATAACTTGCGAATACACGTGTACTTTGCCATTACTAAGGATAATTCTTCAGATAGGAATGTAATCCATGTCCGCAGAACAGCTTCCAATACTCTACTCCTTTCGCCGGTGCCCATATGCCATGCGCGCTCGCTTAGCCTTGTATTCTGCCTTAATCTCCCATGAGCACCGGGAAATTGAGCTAAAAAATAAGCCGACAGAGATGTTACAAGCCTCCCCTAAAGGCACTGTACCGGTCCTTATTTTGACCGACAATACGGTCCTCCAAGAAAGCTTAGATATCATGAAGTGGGCTTTGAAGCTTAATAATCTTGGGACAGAAGAGCATAAACTGATTCAATTAAATGATTGCTCTTTTAAACAGGCTCTCGACCGCTATAAATATCCAGGGCGCTACACTGAAGAAGATGGAGCAGATTATCGTCAGCAATGTACAGTGTTTATTGAGGTTCTAGAGGCTCGCTTAAATCCGTTCCTCAATGGCAAAGAAATGGGCGGGCTAGATATGGCTATCTTTCCCTTTATCCGTCAGTTCTCAATGGTAGACCCGCAATGGTTTGACACTTTACCCTTTTCTGCTGTTAAGACTTGGCTGAAGATGATCAGCAGCAGTGAAATCTTTGCACAGGTTATGGCAAAGCATCCCCGGTGGGATGCTTCTCAGGCACCGCTATATATTAGTTGGAAGGAGTCATAAAAATTGGTTACAACAATCCATTATCTCTGACATATTCGCCCGGGGCCTCAGCAATAACAGCCTTAGGGTCTATCGTCGGAGCAGGTACTTTATTGCCCGCATACTGCTCCATCCATTCTTTCCATGTCGGCCACCACGAACCTGTCTGTTTATGGGCATGCTCAAGCCACTGCTCGGCCGTATCATACAGCTTATCAGCTTCCATAAAATAATATTTATTTTTATCAGGGTGGTTGAAAACTCCTGCGACATGGCCAGAGCCTGACAAAACAAACTTTTGTGCTTGCTTAACCGCTTGGGTGAGTGGATAGACAGCACGCCATGGAGCAATATGATCATCGAGCGCTGCCATAACAAACATGGGCAGATCAATGGTACGCAAATCCACAGGCACATCGCCAACCTTAATGCCCCCTGGTTTAAGCAAGCGGTTTTCTAGATACATTTGCCGCAGGAACTGAGTATGCATTGTGGCTGGCATTCGCACAGCATCCCCATTCCAATGCAGCATATCAAAAGGCATCGGTTCCTTACCCATCAGATAATTATTAACATAGAAAGACCAAATCAGATCATTTGCCCGCAATAAATTAAAGGACTGCACCATAGCGTTGCCTTCAAGATAGCCACGCTTGCTTACATGAGCTTCCAATTTCTTTAATTGCTGCTCACAGATATAAACAAGCAAGTCCCCGGCTTCGCGAAAATCTATGGGAGCTGCGATAATGGTGGCCGCATCAAAGGGCTTTTCCCCTTTTGCTTTTAAATAAGTCAACAAGCTATTCAGCAGCACACCGCCGGTACAATACCCAATGACATTAATGACATCCCTTTTAGTGTAACTTAACACAAAGTCTAAGGCCGACTTAACACCATCCAGCACATAATTCGATAAAGTTTTATCGGCGTGCCACTGGGTTGGATTCGCCCATGAAATCATAAACAACGTAAATCCTTGATCTACAGCCCACTTTACGAAAGAATTTTCTGGCTTTAAGTCAAACACATAAAATTTGTTGATCCAGGGCGGAATAATAAGGATCGGCTTTTCATAAACCTTTTTGGTCGTGGGGCTATATTGAATCAATTCAAGATATGGATTGCGGTAAATGACTTTTCCTTTAGTGGTGGCAATATCACGCCCGAGCTGCAAAGCCTCCATGTCGGTCATCTTAATATTAAATGTTCCTGTGGCCGAATCTTTAAGGAAGTTTTTAAAGCCCTGGATTAAATTTTCACCACGCGATTCATAAGTTTCTTGAATCACATCCGGATTTGTTAAAGGAAAGTTGGTGGGTGCCATCGCATCAATTAGATGGCGCGTATAAAATTCTAACTTATTGAGTGTCTGCTCATCTAGCCCATCAATTTGCGCTAGTGTATTGTGTAGCAACTTGGCATTAATCAAATAAATTTGTTGCATAAAGAAGAAGGCGGGATTGGTGCGCCAGATCTCATTTTTAAAACGTTTGTCACGGGGATCAACTTCGACGATGGGCTGAGCTTGCCCTCCCTTTAGCTGTTCTCCCACTTCTTTAACGATCGCCATAACATCTTTTAAATGCTCTTTTTGCAACTCAATCATGCGATCAGGCCGCTCTGAAATCTTTTGAGCGGCTTTGGCAATGGTATCTTGTACAATTTCAGGATCAAATATTGTCATCACGCCTTTTTGCGGGGATGGTTCGGGACGTAGGGAGCGTCCATAATCTACCCAAGTTCTCTGATTTGCATCGATAATTTTTGTCCAAATTTCTTGCCATTCACGGGCAAAATTTTGGTAAATTTCTAAAGGCGTTTCATTCTTTTGTGGTGACATGCTACAATACTCTCTATGACCTTCTAATTCCAATTTAAAGACAGACACTTAATAAAATGCTAACATATTTTAGTAAAATTTTAATTACTTTGATGCCTATAGGAATACTTTTAGGCTGTACAACCCAAACCCCGGATGATGAAAAATACGGAAAAATAGAGGGCGGCTTTCCGCGCTTGGTTGACGTGCCAGAGCGCCCAACTCCGCCTGATCATGGCTTTATTGCAAAAAAATTAAACGACCTTGAACATGACCGTTTAGATGCTCAACGTCAAGCCGACAAAAATTTAGCTCTCATTAAGAAATGACAAACATTCAGCAACCCCTCTCTAATTCTTATCTATTTGATGGCCAGATCTCCGTGGGCGGCCGCCGTTGGGTCTTTGATGAGGTTAATCCTCGCGAGGCATTACAACTAGCCCAAAATCATCAAATCAGCACCTTCGCCGCCACTATCCTGTTAAAACGGGGCATAAATTTTCAAAATGCGGCTTCTTTCCTTCAGCCAACGTTAAGAGAATTAATGCCCGACCCATCCCATCTTAAGGATTTGAGTGTCGGGGTTGACCGGGTAGTGAAAGCCATTCAGAGCCAAGAAACGATCGCTGTATTTGGAGATTATGACGTTGATGGTGCTACCGCTACTGCTCTATTAAAACGTTATTTCCGCGATATTGGTATCTCATTGCGCGTCTACATTCCGCAGCGGATTGAAGAAGGATACGGACCAACGGTCCCAGCCATGCAGCAACTGGCCAAGGAAGGCACCACCACCCTATTAATGGTAGATTGTGGCACAACTGCTTTTACCCCTTTAGAAGCAGCGGTCCAACTGGGAATGGATGTGATTGTGCTGGATCACCATGTCTCGCAAGCTTCTTTACCCCCTGCCACAGCCATCATCAATCCCAACCGCATTGATGAAAATAGTCCGCTAACCAATTTGTGTGCCGCCGGCGTCAGTTTTATTTTCCTGGTGGCTTTACACCGTCAACTCAGGCTTGAAGGGTGGTTTGCCCAGCGTCCCGAACCAGATCTACGCCAATATCTCGATTTGGTTGCGCTTGGAACAGTTTGTGATGTCATGACTTTGACAGGACTCAATCGCGCTTTTGTGGCGCAAGGCCTTAAAGTTATGGCACGGCGCTCCAATCACGGCTTAAGATGTTTGGCTGATCTTGCAGGCATGGATGATACCCCGTCTGCCTATCATTTGGGATTCTTATTAGGCCCTCGCATCAATGCCGGTGGACGGGTTGGCCGCGCCGAATATGGCTCACGCCTTCTGTCAACCTTGGATGAACTCGAAGCACAACAATTGGCCCGTGAATTGGATCTCTATAATAAGGAGCGCCAAGCCATCGAGACTCTTGTCCTCGAAGAAGCAATTCACCAGATTGAGACTCAAGGCCTCCATCGGCAGCCTCTCATTCTTGTCGGTCAAGAAGGCTGGCATCCAGGCGTCATTGGCATTGTGGCAGGACGATTAAAAGAGCGCTATAATCGACCGGCGTGTGTGGTCGGGTTCGATGCGGATATTGGTAAAGGCTCTGGTCGCTCGATTGCTGGGGTGAACCTAGGCGCTGCGATGCATGCCGCTTGCCATCATGGTCTACTTACGGCCGGCGGTGGGCATCTCATGGCTGCAGGTTTCACAGTTATGCGTGATCAATTCGATAACTTTTATAATTTTCTCAAAGATAATCTGAAGCATCAACTTGAAACCCTAGAGCCGACGCTGGAAATTGATGGCATATTAACGCCCTCTGGCGCAACGCTGGATCTGGTGCACGAACTTAAACGCTTAGAGCCTTTTGGGAATGGTAATCCAACTCCTAAGTTCTGCATTCACAAAGCCAAAGTTACTTATGCTGAACCTGTCGGCGTCAATCATATTCGCTGCACCCTAGAAGGGGAAGATGGAACACGCCTTAAAGCTATGGCTTTTCGTGCTTTAGAAACGCCTTTAGGCGATGCCATTATGGCCCGTAGCAATAAATCGATTCAAGTGGCCGGTACCTTGAAGGTGGATACGTGGAACGGGCGCTGTAGCGTGACCTGCTTTATTGACGATGTGATGTAAAACAGCTAACTATTTTGGAAGGGCACCTTACAAATCGTCATCCACAAGATTTGGTAATCCCAGATATTGATCTTCGATTGTGCTTGCTTCTGGCGCTCGTGGGCCAGAACGCCCATCCCCATCAAGAATGTCCTTACCTTCTCCCTCCAGAAAGCTAATTATCTGCGGCACATATTTTAGATATATCGGATTTTTAAGTTGTGGGGGCAGCTGTGTTTCCCCTAGGTAAACTTGAACAAAGTTACGATATTCTAATAAGTTGATAATACTTCTGGGTAACTTACACAGAGGGTTGTTGCCGGTATTGAAAAACTTTAACTGAGTTAAATTGCTAATAGAGGCAGGTAAACAGAGCAGTTGGTTGTGAGCTAAGCTAAGCTGCGTTAAGCGCGATAGATTCCCAATCGCAGCGGGCAAAGATGAAAGCCGGCTCTTAGCTAAGTTAAGCTCGGTTAAGTTAATAAGATCACCAATAGCTGACGGAAGAGAGGAAAGGCTGGTGTTACAGAGTTCTAAGTGTTTTAAAGCGGTTAGCTTTTTTATACTGCACGGAAGATAGGTTATCGGCTTATCGCGGTAACTAAAATTCTCAACGGAGGAAGAAGTACTAAATATTGTCAGTAATAAGTCGAGGTTATAAGGATTTGCAATAACTTCCTTAATTGATTGCACGATATGGATTAAACTTGCTCCTTTGTCGCGAAACCCTCCCGCATAAACTTCCTTTAAAATCAAATTTTCAAGATTAGCAGAGTTATGGCAAAGAAGGGAGTGAAGACTGACATCCCTCTCTGTACCGCTTAGTAAGTCTTTCCATATATTATGGCTAATAGCTTGTTGGATGGCCGTATAAATAGCAGCTTCCAGCTTTTCGAAATATAATTCGCTTACAGCTTCGTAATGAGTGCTATCAACCTGTGCCATCATAGCAGCATCTTCAAAGCTCAGATTAGAAATAATCTCTGTGAATAGCTCTGGAGGCACTCGATCTCCTAAATAACAGAAATGAGTAGCGGTTAGGGAAGAGGATTCATCTAGCGATGCCTCCATTCCGCTGCTATTCATCCCCTGTCCCCACAAGAGACCTAAACAAAGTAAATATTTCTTTATCACACTAATAAAACTCGTTATTTAAACTTATCAGTTTTATAGGTATTAAAAAAATATTTCAAGTATCTAATTAAATTACTAGAACAGATAAATAGATTAAAAATTATTTAACTATTTAAACAGATCTCTTTTTGCGAGCAACAATAGACCAGAGGGCCTCTCTGCTGCGCCCGGCCTTTTTCTTCTCGACCAGGCTCTTAGCAAGAAAGAGGTCAGACTTATCCTTTCCTACGGGGCGAGGAGCATTTAGGACTGTCATCAAAGACATTGATATCTTGGTCTTCCAGCTTTTTAATTACCTCTAAGCATTTAGGGGCGGATGAAAATTTCACTCTGATCTGTAAGGGTAAGTCAGTATTTTCGAAGTTAAGGCCTTCCAACTTCTGCCTCGTTAAAAGCTGCCGAAAGCTTTGGGGCAAATATTGTAAAGGGGTATCTGATACACATAAATAGTTAAGACTCCGCAGCGCACCAATTTGAGAAGGAAGTTCGATTAAGGGATTGCCCTGAAGATTTAGCGTTTGCAAATTAATTAAGTTACAGATCCCAGCCGGTAAAGCTGTTAACTTATTTCCCCCCAGAAATAATTCTTTCAAGTTTACCAAGTTGCCGATCTCTGCCGGCAAAGCTAAGAGCTTATTATGATTTAGCTCCAACGTTTGTAATTTAGCCAACCAACCGATTTCGCGCGGCAGATATTTGAGCTGATTATTATTGAGTTCAAGTTCTTGCAAATTCTTTAGCTTACCAATTTCAGCAGGCAGGGAGGTCAGCTGATTTTCCATGAGCAAAAGATTCCTTAAATTATAACAGTATTTAATTGTGGGAGATAAAGACGTCAACTTATTCGTGGCAACTCCTAGCGTGACTAAGTGTGTCAGGTTTTTGATGCTGTAGGGGAGATAAGTTAAATCCAGCTGCGCCGATGTGACTGACTTGGGTTTATGCGGATAAAAGTAAGATGTCATCAACAGCATGCTTAGGTTAGCAGAATGCATGACCACGTTCTTGATGGATTGAAGAATTGCGATCTTGCTTTTCCCATCCTCCATAAAACCGCCGCACTGACCCTCATTTAAAATTATAGTTAATAATAATTCATGGGGCTGTTTTACGCTTCTTTTAAGCTTAACCTTGCCTTCAGATAGGCGCGGAATTATTCTTACAGCCTGATTTAAGATCCCTTGGCGCACAGACTCATCAATTAGTTTAGGGATCACAATTTCTAATTTCTCAAAGTATAGATCCTTTACCGCCTGATGATGCATCTGATTAGTCGCCCCTAAGCTTGCAGCTGCCGAAGGAGATAAATGCTGCACCACATTTGCTATCATTTCAGGGGGTAAATCATGGCCTAGATATCCCACTTCTACAGAATCTTCCCCCGCAAAGAGGCAGCTCGATAAGATAGTTAAAAGACCAAAACAAAATAAAAATTTATTCTTCATTGTTTATTATCCCACTCCATGGAATCGTTGTCAGTAACAGGTGAATTGTTCAAAAAGCCACCTAATATAGCTTCACTGTTTTATCAGCGGTCTGCTCTGATAAGTCATCAAATCTCAGCCCCTTCTTAAAGTTACTCAAGCAATTAAGGTTAAATCTAATTTATAATTCTTATTTTTAGGCTAAATGCTCTCGAGAACACCTTTAGAAAGGAAGGATAGCATGTTTAGTGCCCTTGGGATTGCCCCTAAAGCAGGCAATACTTAGCCAAGAAGCCTACTACTCTTATCAGGGAAGGTCACACCATTTTCTTGCTTTTATTATTATCATAGTGTAAAGGGCTCTAGCTGCCAAAGATGACAATAGCAAGCAATGTCACCTTTGAATTGTTGACTAGTGAAAAGTATTGGAAAGCGAGATTAAGGATTAAGATTCGCTCGAAATCTGCTGAGCCATCGTCTGCGCCCGCCACTTAACATTCTCTGGCGCATTGCCTAACTGGACAATCTGAACAAAGATATCAGCGGCTTCAGACTTCTTACCTGATAAATAGAGGATAAGGCCTTTCTGCTCAAGCGCTAAAGCTTGTAAAGGGCGGCCGGGCTCACATAGCGGCTCTATCTTTGCCAGCAAAGTCTCAGCTTGTTGAGGATCCTTTTCAAAGCTTAGACTGACTAACTGTAAAGCGGCCGTATCTCGCCAAACTTGTTCGAGACGCGAATCATTAGCAATTTCTTGATATAAACTAAAAGCTTTATCGAGATCCTGGTCTTTACCGGGTTCTGAAAGGATGGCAGCCTGAGAAAACTTAGCAAATGTAGCATAGGCCTTATTCCCAGCACTAAGCTCTTTCAATAGGGATAAGGCTTTAGTGGGCTCTCCCTGTTCAAGATAAGTTTGCGCTTTAACGTAAAAATCAGATTGGCGCTCTAATTCACGTGTTTGATAATTGGACCACAGTGAGTAAGAAGCTACAGCAACAAGGAGTACTGTGATAGCAGAACTTGCTTGCTTGCCATACTTATCCCAAATTTGTTTAAACTTTTCTTGACGAATATCTTGCTCTACCTCATCCAGAAATTCGTCAAACTTGTCCTTTTCTGCCATTTTTTTCCAACACTTTTAAACATTTGTTATGACATTCTAACCCACAATAAGCTATGATAGAAGTAGAAAATCGTTGTGTCGAGACTATCTTGTTTTACAGGAGGTTTAACCCATATGACAACAATGCTACCGACAGCACCTTCTTACACTCAAGAATCAGAGCAGATTCGTGTGACTGTTTACCCTATTTATCTGGATAGCCAGTCTTCCCCAGAAGAAAACCATTATTTATGGGCTTATCATGTGCGGATAGAAAATCTTGGATCTTCACCGGTACAACTCAAAAATCGTCACTGGGAGATTACCGATAGCTTTGGCCGCACCCAAGTCGTCAAAGGGGTTGGCGTCGTTGGTGAACAGCCCACCATCCAGCCGGGTGAAACTTATGAATACACCAGCGGTACGCCTCTGGCAACACCGTCAGGGATTATGGTTGGCCGTTATCATATGACGCGTCAAGATGGCGAGATGTTTAGTGTCGAAATCCCAGCATTTTCTTTAGATAGCCCCTATCAACCCATCACTTTGAACTGAGTTATATGTTAAGACCTACTCGAGAAGAGGCCGAAGCTGCCATCCGTACCTTAATATCCTGGGCTGGGGACAACCCTGACCGAGAAGGGTTGAAACAGACGCCGGAACGCGTTATTCGTGCTTTTGAAGAATACTTTGCAGGCTATGGCGAAGACCCTGCCGCCTATTTATCACGTACCTTTGAAGAAATAAACGGCTATGATGAAATTATCCTATTAAAAGATATCCGCTTTGAATCCCATTGTGAACATCATATGGCCCCTATTATTGGCTATGTTCATATAGCTTATTTACCTAATAAGCGTGTGGTTGGCATAAGTAAATTAGCGCGCGTGGTCGATATCTTTGCTAAGCGGTTACAGATCCAGGAAAAGATGACAGCAGAAATTGCCCAGGCCATTAACAGCACTCTGCGCCCTTTAGGGGTGGCAGTCGCAATTAAAGCGACTCATCAATGTATGACCTGTCGCGGCGTCCATAAAACTGAAGTTACTTTGATTACCACCCAAATGATGGGGGCCTTCCGCGATAATAGTGAATTACGGCGCGATGTTTTATCACTCATTAAGGGGTAAATGCTTATCTTAAATTTAAGGGCAAACTTTGAAGGATCTCCTTTTATAACCAACATTTCTTACTTAAACCTAACTATTTATTAAAAGGATCTATTTTATTTTGACACAAGGTTAGGCGAGCTCTAATCTTAGAAAAGAATTAATTTTAAATTTTAGTAAAAAAATATAATATTCTTACGAGGGTTCGATGAAATTAATAGCATTTCTAATTTTGACAGCCACCCTTCACGCAGAGGAAATCTCTTCTGACTGGTTAGATCCGTCTAAACAAGCTCAGCTTTATCAAAGGCTAGCTTTATTATATGCACCCCAGAGCAATAATAATAGCAGCGACATTTCTAGTGACTCTGCCTCCTCTTTTGGCACCCTTGACACTTTTACTCTTAACAGTGCCATCCCAACTTCAGAATTTGATAGCCAAGCTCTGCCCTTTAAGCAATTCTTTATGGACAATACCTCTCCTTTACAGGACGATCTAGCCGAAGACAAGGACTTCGTTCATCTTACGTCAGACTCCCTTCCGCAACAGCAAATGCAGCTCCTTCTACCTAGGGAAGATGCTTCTCTCACAAATATAGCAGATTTAGAAGGTGAACTCGATCAACTGAGACAAGAAAACCAAACGCTCAGCCGACAGCTTGCGACTATGACTCAATTATTAGAGAAGAACAATCAGATGCTGGTCACATTATTAACAGCATTGCAGGAGCACGGGGTTCAGATTGAAGGAATTGAGAACAGCCAACTGCGGATTGAAAATGACCTCCTTACCTTAGCCGATAAACTGAAAAACTGGAAAAATGAAATGCTTCACTCTAATGAACATCTTCTGACCAAAACACTGCGTTATGTGAAGCTAATCTTTAATATTACCAGCAGTACCGGGACCGCCTTATCTACTTATTACACTCTTAACTTGTGTACCAGTATTTTACCTGGCGTGTTAACACCACCAGGCTGGGTATTAGTTACCTCTTCTGCGGCTATAGGTGCCCTTTACTACTGTGTTTACGCTCTATAAGCCATCCTTAATTTGCCCCAAATGATAAAGGTAATCTGTTACGTGGACCAAGCAGTACAGGAAATTAAATGATATTACCGTCACGCCTTAGAACATTCATAGCTGCAGCTTTATTAGGACTTCTTAACACTGCACATGCGGCCGACATACCGGAGCCGGATAAAGATATTTATCAGGATCAGGATCTGTATCCTTACAGCCCCTCACTTCCTTCGCTTGAGAGCCAAGCTGAATTGCGACTTGTTAAAACTGATCTAAATAAATATCTTAGGCGCAAACTTCTCTGGCAAGGGAGCCTTGATATTCCTTATGAATATTGTGACTTTATTGAAAGTCTCATCTCAAATGAGATCCATAAAACCCTTATCTGGTTGAAACGAGGACTAGGAATGAGGCGAGATTTGCAAGATCTTACTCTTCCGGACGAGCTTCAAGAACAGATTAAGAAAGCATCAAGCAATGTCATCAAAGGTTTTGATAAAATTGCCCCTTTAATAATTACCTCGGCGGACAAAACTATTAATGAGCAAGAATATCACCATCAATATGCTCTGTTAATTATGATCTTTGATACATATTTTAAGGATCAACTATTATGGATTGCTTACCATTTACTTCAGCCTGTGCCCCCTAGTAAAACTGATAGCCATCATAAGAGTCCCCAAATTAAGCGCCTGGTCGCCTATGATTTACTTATACCGCCTCTTACGGGCGATTCTCTAGCATTATGGCAATCAAAGAGAGATCACTTTTATCTATTAAATCAAGTCGTGCGTATTTCGACAGCGTCGTTTACTGAATTCGATTTACAACAAATAAAAGAGAAGACTAATATTAGTCTCAATTGCACTTTAGATGATCGGCAACTAATCCGTTATTTTGATAATAGCTGCACTTTCCTAGGCGAGACATTTCTGCTTGAAAAGCAAAATCTTGAAAATGTTAATGACTTCCTTTGTTTGAGCGAAAAAATATTAGGAGCAGAATTAGATTTATACCGACATTATCAGGAACTATTTCCCAACCTGATGGTTCAAGATAAAATTAAAATTGATGTGCAAGCTTCTCTTGCCCCTCACTTAATTACTCTACATCAGACCTTCTTTGAGAACCTTATTCATCTTTATCTTAATACTGTGACACGCGTTAACGAAATTAAGGAGGCCCAAGCCATAGCTGAGCAGAGTCTATTTTTTGCAGAAAAAATCCATAATCAACTTATTCGTCACGTAGGAAATTTAGTGACCAATAACGTTAAAGCGACCACTCATAAGGAAATGAGCAACCTTTATAAAACAAGTATCCATAATCTCTTTACAACAACTCTGAATTTTCTAGAACAGCATTATCAACAGCGAAGCCTTTTTACTAAAGCCCTTACATCTTTAGGTGGGCGCACCTCACAGACCCAAGAATTTTTTAAAAAACTTAAACAAATCTGTGAAGAAAGATTTCTTTTTCTTGCGGCCCCGAGTGTATCCCCTAATCTTTGCTTAGTGGATAGCTTTGAACGTCTTGAAAAACAAATGCTAGAAACGGACCAATCTACTGTCGAGCCCTTTAAGAAGGTTCTCTCTGGTTATTGGTAGAGCATAGCAATATCCACACCAGAAAAGTATGTAATAAATGCGCAAAAGCCCTGCTTTCTCAGTATTACCTGTCTTCCTTGTAAAGGATACTTATAACTTGAGCGGCAAGAGCAAGTGATCTCCCCTTGTATCTTTCTGTCCTAAGAGAGAGTAGGATCCTCGAAGATAACTAGAACCGATAATTGAACTCGAGAAGCAATCGATTTAAGCGCTCAGAAGAGGACCACTCATTATTATAGTTGAGGCTTAAAGACAAGTCTTCGGTTAAGGCGGCAGCAATGCCGATACCCGTCTTTAAAATTCGCTGCTGCTTGTCGTTGACTTTGACGGTAAAGGTATCTTCATAATCGCTCATGGACGCTCTTACCTGCTGAGGATTACCCAGATGACGTCGATAAATATAGGCTAACGTGCCCTGCAGATAAATTGGTAGATTACGCCACAGCATAGCATACGAAACTTGAGCTCCAATCTTGCTCTGAACAACACGGCTGGTACGGCCCGCTACCTTCAAAGCAGGGTTAAGACCTTGGCTGATTTCGCGATAATTGTTCTCTTTCAGAAACAGTCCACTTAGGCCGCCATAACCAGTTACCGTCATAGCGGGTGTTAATTCGATATCATGCCCTCCTTCGACCGCTCCGCTTACATGCTCTCCTTTATGGTGCTGGTTGTTCGCATAAATGGCTGAGCTTAATTGAAGATGACGGACTCCTTCAAAAGCGTGATGGCCGTAAAATCCTGCCGCCTTTATGTACCAACTGGCCTGGGGCCGCCACTGGCCATGAAGGCCCAAGCTATAGCTATTGATCTGGCCATGACCATAATTTCTTTGCAAATGATACCACCGTTTAGTATAGCCCAGGGAACCACCCAACAATAAATTCTCTAGAACTTTAATCGTGCTTCCGATTGTCGTTGTTGACAGCTTACTCTTCACTCCTGGCGTTCCTATGGTTGGACTGCCATCTGGGACAGCATGGCGCTTACTCTCCACGGCTGTTTGTTTTAACCATACTGTCGTATTGCCATAAGCAACCTTCATATGTTGGGGCGCCTCTTGACCTTGTGATAACAGCGTATGCTGACTTGCATAACTGTCAGCACTTTTACTGGCATATAAACTGTTCAGGCTTTGAGTCATCGGCATTGCTAGCCGGGAGATCATCTGGGCAATCTGCTTAGAGGCAGTGCTTTTCTTCTTAGTGTTGCGCAGACGCTTTAAAGTGTCTTCAGTCGCAAATGAAGAGAAGAGCTCATCAACTTGGCCTAGTTCAGACTTTCCAATCGTCGCACCAAGTAAGACATTGGCAGATGGCTGCAGCTGATTTAAGGCTTCGTATAACTCACTTAAAGATAAGGTAGGAAAGATACGTATCAATTCACCAAGCTGGGAGCTTGCTGGTGGCTTTTGACGGAAAATATAATCAGCCACTATTCCAGGATTACCGTCGGTTGCCACCTCGTTGAGTGTAAAGGCCTGGACAGCCGTTAGCTGAACACTATTAGCTAGATAATTAAGCGTGTATTTAAGCATAGCTGACGAGGTCGTAACCGCATTAAACTGGGTGGCGATAGGGTTGCCAGCCGTCAAGATGGTATAAGTCTTAGGTGTTATGTAGTTGCCAGCCTGAGGCAGAATGTTGAGTGTCCCCCCTAAAGTTGCTGTCCCCGTCACTTGGATGAGATCTGATTGGCTGGCATCATTAATCTCACAAGCATAAGTTCCATTACTATTATCAAAGTTGGATAGCACCTGAATGATACCAATAGAATTACCCGGTTTGACAATTCCTGAATTTGTCAGATTATTAACCGTCGCATTACCGGTAAAGCGTGCGACATTGGCCACAGTAACAGTGGCATTCGGCAAAGACCCATTAATTTTCAATTCGTCTGCGTTAGCGATCAAGGTTCCTGAATACCCTGGGCTCACACTCGAAATTTGCAGCAGTCCAACCCCTTGCTTTTCTAAGGTGGCGTTGCCGCTAAGAGCACCTGTCAAGTTCGCCATATTACCATTGGTGTCAATAATTCCATTAGCCGTCACAGCGATGGGATTGGCAACATTAGTTAAGTTGGCGGCAATGACCAATTTGGTGCCAGCATTATTAAAAGAAAGCGCCCCTGATCCTAAACCCTGATCATTTGCTAATGCCACCGTATCACCGTCAAGAATAATGCCATTAAAAGCGTTAGCACTGGCCAGAGTTAAGACACCACTGCCAAGCTTTCTTAAGGTCGACGTTCCAGTGATCGTACCGCTTAAAGTTACATCATATCCTTGAGTATCCAAGTTACTGTTGGCATTAACAGTAATAGCATTGGCAATAGGATCTGTTAAAGCTGAACCAATTTCGAGTGTTGTCCCTACCCCAGCAAAGATAATGGTCCCCGTCCCTACTCCTTGCTGATGCGTAATGCGGACTGTCCCATTGGTAAGCGTCGTACCACCGCTATAAGTTTGCGCACCATTAATGGTCAGCTTTCCGGACCCTTGCTTTTCTAAGGAGCCAGTCCCGGAAATCACATTGCTATACGAGAGATCATCAGCGCGATTAAAGATCACAGTAGCCGCGTTGACCATGTTTCCGGCAACACTGCCCGTGGTGCCGCCATTACCGATTTCTAGAGTTCCGGCACTAATAGTGGTGCCGCCGCTATGGGTACTGGCTCCAGTCAGGGTCAACGTCCCCGCCCCTTGCTTTTCCAGCGACCCAGTTCCCGACATATTGCCACCATAGGTTAAGGCATTGGAGCGGTCAAAGATCACAGCAGCATTGTTAATAATATCACCGGCCAAACTTCCTGTCGTGCCGCCATTACCTACTTGTAACGTGCCAGCCGTAATTGTCGTCGCCCCGGTATAGGTTTGAGCCGCATCAATCGTGATTTTTCCGGCGCCTTGCTTTTCTACCGTGCCGCTACCTGAGATCACATTGCTGTAAACAAGATCATCAGAGCGATTAAACCTTAAGGCAGCATTGTTGGTAATATTGCCAGCCACACTTCCCATCGTACCACCATTGCCAATTTGCAACGTGCCGGTGGTAAGGGTGGTGCCGCCGCTATGAGTGTTGGCGCCGGTAAGCGTCAGCGTGCCGGCGCCTTGCTTCTCTAGGGACCCCGTTCCTGTAATGGCACCCCCGTAAGTTACCACATCTGAACGGCTAAAGATTAACGCTGCATTGTTAAGAATATCTCCAGTCACATTTCCCGTCGTGCCATTGTTACCGATTTGCAGAGTTCCAGCGGTAATGGTGGTACCACCCGCAAGGTATCGCCGCCGCCACTAATAATTCCGGTGAAAGTTCCATCGTAGTTATTGAGATCAAGCCCGCTTGGTTGCGCCGCCGCAAGAACGAGAGGATTCGCCACAGTATAAGCACCTGCGAGTTGAAGCCCTCCGCCCCCCAAGGTAACGCTACTTGTTCCTAAAGCGTTAGCATGGCCAATCGCAATTGTCCCGGCATTCACGCTGGTGCCGCCGCTATAATTATTGTTCCCAGAAAGAGTAAGTATGCCTGAGCCTGTCTTGCTAAGGCTGCCCCCCGTTCCTCCGGCAACTCCCCCATCTTGGATGGTGCCACCGAAGGCGGTAGCTGAGTTGCTACCAAGGCTAAGGGTCTTGGCCCCTAAACTGATCTGCCCTTGAGCACTGTTGAGACTACCCATGGTTAAGGAAGAGGCACTGATGCCACTGATATCAAAGATTGCGGTATTATCGGCAAAGCTTAAAGCAGAGGTTCCTATCGTGCCATTATTATTTAAAGCTAGGACCACTTTAGAGCCAATCGATGTCGTCCCACTATAAGTGTTGACCCCCGTTAAGGTTAAGGTCTTGGCCACACCCCCACTATTGGTGACAGAGAAGGTATTACCGCCGGCACTAATAACTCCGGTAAAGGTTCCATCATAATTATTGAGATCAAGCCCGCTTGGTTGCGCCGCCGCAAGAACGAGAGGATTCGCCACAGTATAAGCACCTGCGAGTTGCAGCCCCCCGCCGCCAAAAGTAACGCTACTTGTTCCTAAAGCGCTAGGATTGCCAATAGCGATTATGCCCGCATTCAGGCTAGTACCTCCACTATAATCATTGACCCCAGAAAGAGTGAGGGTCCCCGGCCCGGTCTTGGTGACACTCGCCCCCGTTAAAGTGCTCAAGCCGCCATCTAAGAGATTACCGGCAACAGTTCCAGACCCCAGGCTCAAGTTCTGGTTGCCTAATTCAATGCTACTGCCTGCAACAGCGTTAATGCTGCTCAAGGAAGGATTAGCCGCTCCATTACTAATATCATAGGTCGCGCCATTAGCAATACTGATGCTGTTGGCAAGACTCGCTCCGGTATTCAGAGCCAAAGTGCCCGCCGCAATTGTCGTTGAGGACGGCGTATTTGCCCCGCCAATAACAGTGGTCCCAGTGCCTTGGAAAGTTACTGTATAGGCGCTCGTAATCGGATTACTAAAATAGCCGGTATAGCCGCCATTATCGAGGGTAGCATTGCCGGTCAAGATGACATTATTTGCGACCGGATTAGCCGCCGTAATAGTGTTTCCCAGTGCCAGCGTACTTCCTGACGCTAAGGAAACATTACCCGTGCCTAATGCTTGATAATGACTTATGGCTAAGGTTCCAGCACTAATAGTGGTGCCACCCCGGCAGAGAGAATTCCACTCAAAGTTCCATCGTAGCCGCTCAGATCAAGGGTACTGGTCTGTGCTGTCGATAACGCAACTGGGTTAGCAAGACTATACCCCCCGCCAAGGCTTAATGTCGCAGCACTACTGGCTGTGCCCAGGGTAACAATTGCACTGCTATTCCCTAAAGCATCGGCACTGCCGACAATCAGTTTGCCTTGATCGATATTAAGAGGGCCGGTAAAAGTATTAGTTCCCGATAAAGTTAAGTTGCCCGTACCTTGTTTGGTGGTGGTGCCGGCGCCGCTTAAAACCCCACTGTAGGCACTGTTACTGCTCTGGTTAAAGATTAAGGCCGCCGTATTGGCAATATTGGCGGTCATAGCGGTGGTATCACCGGTAAAGGTTAAGGTGCCGGCACTAATGGTGGTGGCCCCCGTATTAGTGTTATTGCCACTGAAGGTTAAGGTGCCGGTGCCCGACTTGGTGAAGGTACCACTGCCGGATGCCACGCCAGAGGCCGTCACATTAAAGCCATTGGTGTTGATCGTGCCCGCGCCGGTCAGGCTGATGGCATTGGCGGCGGTCAGAGCCGCGGTGGTTTGTAAAGTGCCACCATTAAAGATCAAGGTACTGGCACTAATATTATTGGCCGCCCCTATGCTCACCGTGCCCCCACTGATGGTGGTCGTGCCGGTATGACCGGCAGCATTGTTAGCCGTTAAGATGATCGTCCCGGCGCCCGTCAGAGTTAGATTCCCGGTTCCTGACAAAACACTGTTAACAGTTAATGTGTTGCCGCCATTATCAAAGGTACCGCCGCCGGCATTAATGGTGGTGGGCCGAGCTAAGGTAGTAGTAGCACTTACAGCTAAGGTGCCGGCATTCAAGCTTAACGCCCCGGTAGTGTCACCCAGATTGCTGGCGGAACTAATTTGCACGGTGCCACCATTAATGGCCCAGGCGCCAGTATAGCCGCCACTCGCCCCACTGAGGGTTAAGGTGCCGATGCCTTGCTTGGTGGTCGTGCCGGCGCCACTTAAGACGCCACTATAAGCACTATTACTGCTCTGGTTGAAGATCAAGGCCGCGGCATTGGCAATATTGGCGGTCATAGCGGTGGTATCACCGGTAAAGGTTAAAGTGCCGGCACTAATGGTGGTGGCCCCGGTATTAGTATTATTGCCACTGAAGGTTAAGGTACCGGTGCCCGACTTGGTGAAGGTACCACTGCCCGACACCACGCCAGAGACCGTCACATTAAAGCCATTGGTATTAATGGTGCCAGCGCCGGTCAGGTTAGTCGTGTTAGCTAGAGTCATTGCCGCGCTAGGCTGTAAAGTGCCGCCATTAAAGATCAAGGTACTGGCACTGATGTTGTTGGCGGCGCCAATGCTGAGGGTGCCGCCACTGATGGTCGTGGTGCCGGTATGACCCGCCGCATTGTTGGCTGTTAACGTGGTCGTCGCTCCGCCCGTGAAGCTCAAGTTGCCACTGCCGCTGATGACCCCCGAAACGGTAATATTATTGCCATTATTATTGATGATTCCGGCCCCAGTCATGGTAATCGCATTGGCTGCTGTTAGAGCTGCCGTAGTCTGTAAGGTGCCACCATTAAAGATCAGAGTACTGGCACTCATATTATTGGCGGCGCCGATACTAAGCGTGCCGCCACTAATGGTCGTGGTGCCGGTATGACCTGCAGCATTGTTGGCTGACAAGATGGTGGTGCCGCCGCCTGTGAAGCTTAAATTACCGCTGCCGCTGATCACTCCAGAGGTGATGGCATTGGCAACTGTTAAGGCTGCTGTGGTTTGTAAGGTGCCACCATTGAAAATCAAGGTACTGGCACTAATATTATTGGCCGCACCAATGCTCACCGTCCCGCCGCCAATGGTCGTCGTGCCGGTATGACCAGCAGCATTGTTGGCCGTTAAGGTCGTGTTCCCCGCGCCTGTGAAGCTCAAGTTGCCACTGCCACTAATAACTCCAGACACAGTAACGGTGTTGCCATTATTATCAATAGTGCCAGCACCCGTCATGGTAATAGCATTGGCAGCAGTCAAATTGGCCGTGGTCAACAAAGTGCCACCATTAAAGATCAGCGTATTAGGACTAATGTTATTGGCGGCGCTTATACTTAAGGTGCCAGCATTGATAGTTGTCGTTCCAGAGTAACTGGGTGTTCCGGACATGGTAATTATGCCACTACCCTGTTTGATAATATTTCCCGTACCCGTTATGGTACCTGCAACTGTTGTATTGTTTGCTCCTCCAAAAGTAAGACTGAGCGCTCCTAAGGCAATAGTGGTCCCACTGCTGGCTGATAAGTTACCAATTGTCTGGTTGCTTGCAGCTGCAGAAATATTAAATGTTCCCCCCGTGATCGTTACGTCGCCTGAACTAAGAAGAGAGCCCGCGCTACTTAAAGCAAGTGTTCCGTTTTGGATAGTGGTCCCACCGCTATAAGTATTAGCGGCAGTAACTGTTAGAATTCCTGTCCCTGTTTTAGTAAGTCCTGCTGCTCCTGAAATCACTCCTGAAAGTGTAGCATTAAAACTATTGGTATTGACGGCAGCATTTCCAGTGAGAATAATAGCCGTAGCAAGGTTAGAGAGAGCCGCTGCCGCCTGTAAGGTTCCATTAAGGCTTAATGAGCCACTACCCAAGGCATTATTGTTCCCCACTCCTAAGGTACCAAGGTTAACGGTGGTATTGCCGGAAAACCCCGTATTAGAGCTCATGAGAGTTAATGTTCCACTACTGTTTTTAGTAAGCGCACCCGTCCCGCTTAAAGTCCCTGTTAGCGTCAAGCTATAGCTTTGGGGGTCGATGATAGAAGGAGTAGCCATAGAGATATTATTGCTGAGGCTTAAGCCTGCAGCGGCCGCCTGTAGAATACCACCATTTAAAGTAACTGTTCCTGTTCCCAAACCACTGTTGTTGCCGACGCCTACGGTACCGCTATTGACTGAGGTGCCACCAGTATAAGTATTAGATCCATTCAGCGTAACAGTATTTGTTCCTTGAATAGTCAGTTGCCCCCCGGTAGAGCCTGTATTGCCATAATCATCAGCAATCGTACCATTGCTGATGATATTGCCGTTGGTGGAGTCCAAAGTAACTGTAGAACCACCCATCATAAATAAGTCCGATCCAGCTGCTTGGCCAGCAGTAGCACTTCCCCCTCCAGCAGCACCTAATGTTACGCTATTGAGAACCGTTTGCCCAAAACTCATAGGCCCTTGCAATGTCAGTACGGCATTATTCCTAACAAAGATCCCTCCTCCAAATCCTGCTCCACCTCCACCATTACCATTACCATCACTGTTGCCGCCCCCAAAACCACCGCTATTATTAATAGCTCCTCCACCACCGCCAAATCCACCGGGAGCACCCGCTGTATTACCACTCCCGCCGCCGCCTCCAAAACCACCGCTACCACTACGGTTGTAGCTACCACCCCCACCGCCCCCAAATCCGCCTGAGCCTGCTGGGTTATAGCCTGAACCGCCACCTGCGCCACTACCACCGCCCCCAAATCCACCGGCAGCTCCTACGCGAGTAGACGCACCGCCACCACCCGCGCCACCACCAATGCCCCCTGCAGCGCCTACTCCTGAGGATCCGCTTATGCCACCTACACCACCGCCGCCACCACCTGAGGTGCCAGAGCCGCCACCCCCACCGTAACCTGTACTGGTGCTAGTGATGCCAGCCGCACCACTACCCCCCCACCACCACCGCCGCCACTTCCTCCTGCACCTCCACTATATCCATTTCCTGCTGAACCAAACGAAGTACTCAAAATCTGGCCAATTCCTGTGCCACCAAAGCCGCCACCGCCACCACCGCCATTTGAGGAGGAACCATTACCACCGCTGCCTCCTATCCCACCACCGCCACCGCCACCGCCCGAGCCCGCACCGGCAGTGGTATCTCCGCTTCCGCCATTGCCTCCTATCCCACCACCGCCACCGCCACCGCCGCCACTAAAGCCCGTATTTGGAGAATTGCCACCAGTTGCCCCATTTCCACCTAATCCACCACCACCGCCTCCTATAGTAGTAAGGGTACTAGTAGCCCCTGCCCCCCCTACAGCCTTGCAATTATTAAAGATAACATTGCTATAAGTAACAGCTGAATAAGAATTGATAAACCCAGCACCTCCAGCGCCCATGCCGCCACCGCCCCCGTTAATACCCTGCCCTCCTAATGCTCGCATATTCTGAAACGCCATGTTGCTGACTTTTACTGTAAACAAACCTGCATTGCTCGAGCCTAAATCAGTAGCAGTTGAGGAAGTAGGGACTTGGCTTAAAAACAATCCGCGATAAGTATTTGCTCCATCAAGGGTAACATTATTATTTCCATTAAAATTCCAAGTCTTATTAATAGGAGCAGCAGTTGTACTCGCTCCATTATAATTTGAAATCATAGGCAAATGATTGCCTAGCGTAATTGTCTGAGCTGAGCCGAACACTAAATTAATGGTAATATTGTTTACTGCTGACGCGTTCGCCGTGAGGATTGCGCCGCGTAAATTATAGCCGCTGCCTCCCGCCCCGGGCGTACCAAATTGAGGGGAGCTAGGGTTATCAGTCGCGAGGGTTACGTTATAAGTTTGAGAGCATAAAGCATCTTCCCCCCTAAGAAAGCAAGCAATCAGCCCAATAAAAATATTCTTTAACAAACACTTAACCATCACCCTTTATGGTACAAGAGAGATATGGTATTTAAAATAAATTTTACTAAAAATTAACCTTTATAACCCTCTCTACTGCTTGAAATAACTAGGTTTTATAAAAGACGGATGAAGATAGCAGCTAAAAGAGAATAATAACTTGCAACCAGGTTCATGGAGATGGAATTTTATTCTAAGGAAGCTTAAGGATGACATTTTAGGAGCTCACTCATCTTACGGTGAAAGTGTGAGTAGCTATTTTGCAAAAGGAATTGAACCTGAGCGTTCCTTGAATGTGACGAAATCACTAATAAATTTAGACTGCTTAGGGGATCACAGGTCTATCTCTTTGGCGGAGAGAGAGGGATTCGAACCCTCGATACACTTTACAGCGTATGACGGTTTAGCAAACCGTTGCCTTAAGCCGCTCGGCCACCTCTCCAGCTAATAAATAATGTAAAGCTGCTATTGCTGCTTGTCAAACTAAAAATCTATTCTCAGACCCATGACGTCTAAAAAAATAGGCAAGTTAGTCTTTTCTTGAATGTTTAAATTTTTGCTCACCTCCGTACCATCCAAGGCCCCAGCTACTTAAAGCATTGGACTCATTGCTTTATCTGTCTCATGACTAATAATAAGCGGGGTCCTGTAATCCCACTAATCGCGCAGCCTCAACGAGCGCCCAATGAATAGCTTTTAAGTCAGGAGAAGCAGGTATGCATATTATGTGTCCCTCTACCTGCTCGAGTTGGCAATCAGCCAAAATGATGCGTAAGTAGCTCGAGGGAACGCGCACATAAGATTCATAGTCAGCAATTATAACTTGCCAATCCTGAGGAGATGAAGGATCATAGGTCTGGCTGGGTATACCAATACTCAACAACAATTTCTTGACTTCCCCCTGTCTCTGGCAATAAATGGCCACTTTTAGCCCTCTTAGACTATACAGAATCATGAACCCCCTCACAAAAAACAATCTATGGTTTACAGACGGAAAATAACAACTGATGGTTGTTAAGTCAAGTTTTTAGATCAGCCCTTGTACTTTTTTTTGACAAACCCCCAATATCTCGTTATATTGGAGGTATCTTATAGATGGCGAAGTAGCTCAGTTGGTTAGAGCAGCGGAATCATAATCCGCGTGTCGGGGGTTCAAGTCCCTCCTTCGCTACCACCCTTTAAACTTTATCTCCCAACCTTTTATCCTGATAAAGGCCAGAGCTTTTTCTACAAGTCTTGCTTTGAGGCAACAATGCGACCAAGAGCAGGGTTATCATCACCACGCACCGATAGGCCATCTGACTCTAAGCGGTACTCAATACGGAATCCCATTGCTTCTAACTCTGCACAAAACTCTGTAAAGTTTATATAGCGGCGATAGTGATCAGTTACTCCTTCCGTCTTACTGAGCTGCATTGACCGTTTAAACATGGGATCACTTTGAGTTCTAAATTCTAGCAATAGCTTTGCGCCCGCTTTGATGGTGCGTAGATAAGACATAAACTTTCTTTGTTCCGCTTCACTGATGGAATGGATAAAAAAACGGGCATAGAAATAGTCGCAGTCTACGAATTGCTTTAGCTTTTCATGATCATTAATATCCACCACTTGAAAGGCGTCTTTATTGTCAGTTTGCCCACGATTGGTCTCAATTGCAGAGTCGGAGGCGTCTATTCCAACTGATAACAGATTGTTTTTCATGAAATAAAATGTATCTCGCCCATTGCCACAGGCAATATCGACTATCTTAGCACCAGGCTTGACGATGTTATTTTTTACAAGGAATTTAGCAAAAGTTGACGGCGATAACTCTAGACTTTGATTGCTATAAAAGCTATTCCAAAATCTGTAATTATTTGCAGCCAATGGCGCGGGCATGACGCCTGTTTCTAAGAAATCTCGCACGCGTTCTTTTAAGGGACCAGTGGGCTCAGCTGGGTGGCGATCTTCCTCTTTAATACGCCAAAGATAATTATTCTCAAGCTTTAGATTATGTTTATGGGAGATATAAACGATATCTTTCCAGGCAGGACCGTAAAAACTGTTAAGAAAGGGAGCAGCGTTGGTTAACCCTTTAAGCTCGAACGCCCCAAATTTCCATAGCTTGACTGAGTTAAAATCTTCTTGAGCAATTCTAGCTTTATGAAAAATCTTACGACCTTGTTCCGGCTGTACTCGGTACTCGCTAGACTCTGAATCTAGATAAAATTCAAATAGGTCAATAAAGGGGAGAACTTCTTTACCGTTTGTAAGACGAATTTTGGTGCGCGAATATACTTTAAAGCCAACGATGTTTTCAGGATCCTTAAACAAATTATATCCTAGCTCCCAAAACACTTTTTTCAATGAGAGCAATTTCTCAGCATGAACGTTATCAAACATTAAATCGACATCATCATCATGGGGCAGAATCCCTTGTGACCGCTGTGGCTGCATTCCAAGTAAGGTGCCAAAGGCCGCTGAATAAGGGATATTATGGTGATCAAGCAATTGCGAGACATCATAAGTTACTTGATACAAGGCTAAGACTAAATTGGGATCAGTTTTCAGCATCTGCCGCACTTCCTGACGCTGAGCTTCTGGGGCCTGATCTAAGTTAATGCACGTGTCTTGCGCTTGCAGCGAGAAGATATTGAAAAGCAGAGCCGGTAATGTTTTAGAAAACCAATACATTTTTTCCTCATAGATGGATGTTAGATTAGGAATACCTGCGAGACGAGCGAGAGCTGCTTACCCCTTGCTGCCAAAATTACTAAGGGTTGTCCAAGACGAATCCCAGAAATGAACGCCAAAGGAAAAAGGCGGCACGGGGTCTTGCTCTCGTACAACCTCTTTTTGGGGATAAGCATCAAGTAAAGTAGGGAAAATATAGCCGGAGGGTAGAATTACGTCCCGCCCTGAATGATAACCGATACTTTGGGCGACAACGGTGGTAAAGGCGCCGGGCCCGGTAATCAAAATAGTCGCAAAGCCGTCCTCGTTAGGGATATTTTTTATATAGGTTGGCACCGTCGCCGGATCATAATTTCGTTGAATGAGACGAACAAAGTCTTGAATAAGAGGATGATGCGGTGCTGCTGCAAAGAAGGCATTACAAATAAACGAGGACATCGGCTCCCGGGCCGCAAAGAACGAGTATGATAACAATAAGGGAGTCAGAGACTGATAAATACGATAATCAGTATCCCGATAAATGCCACCATATTTTTCAATAATTGCTACCCGAGCAATGTCGCTGGCGCGCCCAAATCTCTTATGTTTGATCTCCTTTTTAATAAGGCTGTATAAAGGGGAAGACTTTAGCTCACCAATTTTCTTAATTTCAATGGCACTATCTAAAAGACGGAGCACAGTTTGCGGCAATCTTTTCTTACTCTTCACCCATAGAATATGCTGATACCCTTCTTTGGGAGAGCAGGCCTTAGCGGACCCGGTGGCATAACGGATATACTTTTCGGGCAATTCTATTGGCTTATCGTCATGCGTAAACCAAATTGAGTGAATAACAGGAGGAATCAGTGATTTCTTTAAGGTTATCTGCTTACCCTCAGCTACCAACCGATTAAAAAGATAAGGGAGATAATTATTCTGATAAAGTTTATTTAAGCGTTTATGATATTCCACGCTATCTATGCCTTCGTTGCGGCAAATGCAATCTAAGAAATAGCTCAGATTGCCATTATAATCTTTTACAAAGTCGAGCGATAAATTGCTGGGGGGTTAACCAAGTAATAGATAGGGCTATAAGGCAAGAATAAGGGGTTCTTAGAAACGTCAACATTAACTGACGCTGGCAAGAAGGTTGGCTTAAAATCAGCAGACTGTATAAAATGTGGACGGTAAGAAATTTCCTTGGAACTAATAACAAATTTATATTGGGAAGCATCTCGTACTAAGTTCACAAAGGCTTCAAAATGCTGCCCTTTTCCTGGCAGAATTTTTAATCCCCTACACGCTTCATCTGCAGCTAGCCTAACACTTTTATGGGCCTCAATTTTAATCCGCTTGGTGAAAGTGTATCCATCTTTTTGAATGTTAAACTTTACCCATACATCTTGGGCAAGATCACTATGGACAAGGGTATGAGTCTGACAGATTTTCTCAATAAAATGATGAACTTCCTGCTGCTGGTAATTATAAGGGTGCAAAGTTTTTTCATTATTAATATTGCTTTTGCCCATCCACAAGCTTTCTTCTGCATGAACGGTTGCCAGGATCAGGCAAGTTATCAGCTTCATCTTATGCATTAAGAATTCTCCATTATATATATTGCCCTCAGTACAATACACTTGAAAGCCACCACGCTGATAAAACTGATCAGCGGAAAAATATCAAACATATTATTTAATTTTTAGTAAAATTTTATATATTAGCAATAAGATTTTCTCTTAGATGACTTTACTAACATTTTACACCTAAAGAGTTTTGCTTGCAGATTTACTTATAGCTAAAGGATTAAAGGTAGAAACTTAATAAGAGGAGATTTATAAAATTGGGGAATAATTATTAATATTATCCGACGCTGCTGAGGCTTTCTGTTGGGAATGGGTTTGCTATAGCTATCATTCCCTCTATCCTCTAGCAATTGTGGCTTTATTGCTGACGTAGTAGGAAAATCTTATCTCAATATAGGGAGTTTATGCTTCTGATTTATAGGACAATACGGGATAAGAATAGGCTAGCTTTCTATATAAACGCGCCGGAATCTTTGCCCCATCCTCAGCAAGATTTCATAAGGAACTGTTCCAGCAAGTTTAGCAATTGAATCAACTGACACCTCTCCACCTATAACACGCACCCAGCCGCCCATGCACAGATAAGATTCAGGAATATCTGTTACATCAACTGTCATCACATCCATAGAGATGCGTCCTAAAATAGGAGCCTTAAAGCCTGCAATATCAATATAACCTTTATTAGATAATGCCCATGGATAGCCATCCGCATATCCTATGCCAATGGTGGCAACACGGCGAGCACTGGCGGCGACAAACGTCTGGCTATAGCCAATGCTTTGACCTACGACCACATCCTGGATCTGGTAAATACGGGCCCATAACTCCATAGATTCTTGTAAAGAGTTTGTTTTCCCATTTGTCGCATTGACGCCATGGAGAGCAATCCCAGGACGAACCATATTATAATGAAACTCTTCCCCCAAGAAGATGACGCCTGATTTAGCCAGGCTTGCTTTCATCTTTGGCATATGGCGTATCGCTTGATCAAAACGCTGCCGTTGCTGCAGAGAGAATGTCATATTCTCGTCATGGCTATAAACCATCTGGCTCAAGACAAGCTTGAGCTCCATACCCGCCAACAGCTCAGGTTGACTGGCAAGCGTCATATATTCTTTACTAGGCAAGCCGGTGCGGGTCATGCCAGTATCCACGTGCAGCGCGGCCGGTAATTTTTTTCCTACCATGTGGCAAAAAGCCTGCCAACGGGAGACCTGCCCTAAATCTGTTAACGCGGGGATAAGATGAAAGTCAGCATAGACGCCTTCACTGCCCGGGAAAAAACCATTCAAAATATAGATATCTGCTTGCCACCCCCGGTCCACAAAGGCTTCCCGTAAGGCCACGCCTTCATCCGCAAAGGCAACAAAGAAAGATCGACAGCCTTCCCGATATAACCTTATCCCCATGGGTACTGCGCCCATCCCGTATCCATTTGCCTTGAGGACAGCAGCACATTCAGCGGATTTGGCTACTCCTTGCAACTGTCGATAATTACTTGCAACCTTATCTAAATTAACTGCCAGACATGAGTAAGTGGACGTCGGAAGGGCCTTGAGAAAGGAAGGAAGAGGTGCCTCAGTTGAGGGAGTTGGTAATGGATGTGTATTGGTTAGCATAATTATGGCTTCCTAAAGGACGTCCGACATAGTATATATTTTATCATTCATTATAGCCATTTTTCTTGCATAAGTCACGGGCTTAGCAATATTTATATATTAAAAGAGTGGTGTTTATTTACTGAGATCACAATGTATAGCCTTGAAAACCTGTCTGAAGCCGACTTAACCAAGATAGCCGAACATTTAAGTCCTTTAATTTCTTCTCCCCTGCCGCTCTGTTTATGGGGTAACCTTGGCGCAGGAAAAACCACCTTTTGCCGCGCCTTGATCCGTGCTTTGTGTCCTCAAGTCACCGAGGTTCCTAGTCCCACTTTCACCTTAATCCAAGAGTATGAATCTCCCTTAGGAACAATTTGGCATTGTGATCTTTATCGCTTAGACATGCCGGAAGAGGCAGAAGAATTAGGATTAATCGAAGCCTTGTATCAGCATATTTGCTTGATTGAGTGGCCAGAACGCTTGGGGCATTTTTTACCTAAAAATAGGCTTGATCTTCACCTTAAAATTGGCGCAGACTTAAGCCGCAATCTTACCCTTCAGTGTCAAGGAGCTGTTAAAATTGACTTTTGTCACCTGTGAGCGTGAATCTTCACTGCGTGCGCTATTAGCTGAACACGGTTTTTCTCATGCTACGATATCATTCTTGGCAGGAGATGCTTCCCCTCGCAAATATTTCCGTTTACAGCAGGATAAAGGCACAGCCGTATTAATGGATACCCCTGTCTCCCAGCGGCCAGAGCAGTTTGTTAGAATAGCCAACCTTTTGAGGGAACAAGGATTTTCTACCCCTCAAATTATCGGACAGAATATAAAAGATGGCTACCTTCTCCTTGAAGACTTAAAAGATGCGACTTTTACAAAAGTTATCAAAGCCGACACCCAGCAGATGCCTCGGCTTTATGAATTAGCGACAACCACCTTGATTACCCTAATTCAAGCTTTTCCATTCAAACCTGATGATCTAGAAGACTATAGCGAGCAACAATTCTTAGAGGGCATCCTCTTATTCACGCATTGGTGTTTTCCTGCCTGTCATGGTTATTCCCTAAAAGCCGCCGCGCAACAAGAGTTCAAAGACTTATGGAGCCAGATCTTTAAAGAGCTCGACTCATTACCCAAGACAGTAATGCTGCGAGATTTTCATGTGGACAATCTTATCCATCTTGAAGAACGCTCAGGAATTCAAGCTTGCGGACTATTGGACTTTCAGGATGCGCAATGGGGCCCCATGGTTTACGATTTTATGTCTCTCATCGATGATGTCCGCATCACTCTTCCCTCGCCCATTGAAGATGCCTGCTGGACCAGTTACAGTCAGGCTTTTCCCATGTTTAAAAAGGGAACACGCGAGCGAGCCTTGGCCCACATGATGAGCACAAGCCGATTACTGCGTATTTTAGGCGTTTTCACCCGCCTCGCTCGCCAGGATGGCAAGAGGCATTACTTAAATTACATGCCACGCGTTTGGGAACTCCTCGATAAAAACTTAAGATTGCCAGAATTAAGCCAGCTGCACAATTGGTTTACCAAATATGTTAGCAAGCGTGAGGTTCTTCTATGATCAAGCAAGGGATGATTCTGGCAGCTGGGTTGGGCAAACGTTTACAGCCTTTAACCTTAACCACCCCCAAACCGCTTATCGAACTTGCTGGCCGCCCTTTAATTCAGTATGCTCTTGATCGCTATCTTGTCCGTCGTCTGAAAAAAATTGTCGTCAACACTCACTATTTGGCCACCCAAATGGCTGACTATTTAGCAGGCTGGCCTGTCATCATTTCCCAGGAGGAAGAATTGCTGGAAACGGGTGGCGGTATTGCTAAAGCTTTACCACATTTTAATGGTTATCCTTTCTTTAGTCTCAATTCGGACATTTGGTGGCAAGACAGCACCAATAATAGTCTTGATGCTTTAGAAGCGAGCTGGGATGAAACCACTATGGATGCGTTGTTGGTTTTGGTTCACCGCCAGAATGCATTAAACTATGATGGAACCGGAGATTTTCTTTGGGATGAGGCCACTTTAACCCCCACCTTCCGCCCCTCTGATACCCCAGCACCGTATATCTATACGGGAATTCAACTTCTTCATCCGCGCCTTTTTAACAGTTGCCCTATAGGCCGCTTCTCAATTGTGGAATTATATCAACGGGCAGCCAAAAACCAACGGTTAAAAGCTATTGTGCTTAATGGTGAGTGGTCTGATGTGGGCACGGTTACAGCTTTAAATACGCTGCGTCAGAGGTTAGCAAATGACTAAGGTGTTCACAATCCCATTTGGACAACCCTTCTTAGCCACCCTTGCTGATGGTATTCTGGCCCGTTTTAAACAAGATCCCCTCCTACTGGCCAAGACCTTAGTCATCCTACCAACACGACGCGGCTGTCTGGGGTTGAAAGAAGCATTTCAGCAGCGTCGTGATGCGCAAATTCTACCGCGTATTGTGGCCCTGGCTGATCTAGAACAAGAGCCGCAGGTACCAGGTTTTATTCCGGCACCGTTACCGCCGGCTATGCCATCGGTACAGCAATTAGGCATTCTCAGCCAGCTCATTTTAAAGAAGGAGCAAATATCAGCAGCAACGGCGTTGGCGCTAGCTAAAGAGTTAATGGCATTAATTGACGAAATCCATACCACTGATATTGATATTGAAAACCTGCAAACGTTGGTGGGTGACCACTTTGCCCAGCATTGGCAGATTACCCTCGACTTCTTAAAAATTATTACCGATTATTGGCCGGCTATTCTGGCAGAGTATCAAATGATTGAGGGCTCTCAACGCCGACGCGATAATCTGCGAATTTTAGCCCAGCAATGGCAGCCTAACTACCCCGTTATCTTAGCAGGGACCACCGCTACCCGCCCGGCCACGTCGGACTTAGCTAAGGCGATTCTGGACTTTCCCCAGGGAATGGTTATTTTGCCCGGATTCACAGCTCAATCGGAATCCTTACCCCCAACTCATCCGCTTTATACGCTGCATCAATTTGTGGCTCGCCTCGGTGTCACTGATGTTAAGCCGTGGCTCGAGGGAGAAATGCCTTACACCTGTCGCGGCCAACTGTTACAACAAGCGATGTCTCCAACCCTGACTTTACCTCCCCCTTTCACTGCTGCTGAAAGGGAAGAAATTACCAACGATGTCAGCATGGTTGAGTGTCGAGATACCGAGCATGAATCGCTAATTATTGCCTTAAAAATCCGCGAAGCTTTGGCAAAAGGAGTCGACTCAATTGTCGTTATCACGCCCGACACAGAACTGACGCGGCGCTTGCAGATTCAACTGAAACGCTGGCATATAGCCGCCAACACCTCTCAAGGAACACTTCTGAGCAAAACCGTAGTTGGTAGTTTTTTATGTCTTATAACTCAGTTCCGCAGTCTACCCACGGGGCGCCATCTATTAGTTTTATTAAAACATCCCCTCTGTTATCGTCATCTTGACCGCGGTGACCACTTAACCCGGGTGCGTCAACTCGATCTTACCTTACGCGGCTTAAAACAGCCTAATTTATTGGCCTCAAACTTTCTTAAAGAAGAAGACCGCCCATGGTATGAAGCCTTTTTAGAAGACATAGCTGCCCCAGATGCTAAGAAGAAAGAGTCTCTAAGCGCGCATCTGCAGCAGTTGCGAGAAATTGCTGAAACTCTATGTTTACCTGATAAACTCTGGGCGGAGTCCGATGGTCAGATGACCCAAGAATTTTTAACGGCAATAGCGCCCTATGCTGATGCTTACCCTCCGCTCACAGCCAAGGAATTCCGAGACCTCTTACCCCAATTAATGGACCAGTTTATGGTGCATGACAGGGAAGGAATTGGCAGTCCCGTTCGAATTCTCGGCGCCTTGGAAGCACGTCAAGCTTATGCGCCCTTGATGATCCTGGGAGGCCTAAATGAAACCACATGGCCTCAAATGACGGACCCCGATCCTTGGCTGAACCGGCAAATGCGATTAGATCTAGGATTACCAGATCCTTTAAGACGTATTGGCTTATCAGCCCATGACTTTTGTTTAGGGTTTTCTGCCCCCAAAGTTATGCTCACTCGTAGCATGAAAAAAGATGGCTCTGCCACCGTTCCCAGCCGCTGGTGGTTAAGGCTCGAGACTTTGCTTTCTATTCATAAAATCTCCATCGATTACGGTGACCATCTTAAAAGATGGGCGAGCATTCTTGATCAGCCAGCTAGCTTCACCCCTGCAAGTGAGCCTTATTTATGTCCCCCGCTGGAATGTCGTCCAACCCAGTACTCTACCACAGACATTGAACAGTTAATGCGTGACCCCTTTGGTTACTGTGCTCGGCGCATTCTCAAGCTTCGCAAATTAGAGCTCCCTGACCAGGATTTAAGCCCGCGAGAGTTAGGCAATTTGATTCACGAGAGTTTAGATACCTATCACCGTATGCATGGGCATTTAAAGGATTTAGAAAAACTCTTAGAGTGTGGCAAAGCTGCATTTTCAGCACATTTTCATGATCCCCATGTTCAGCATTTTTGGTGGCCCCGTTTTGTTAGTATCGCTGAATGGTTAATTCAGCAATGGCATTACCGCCAACCGGATATGATCTATACCGAAGTGGAAGGGATCCTTGAGCTTAATTACTGCCCTGAGGCGACAGTGCGCATTAAGTCGATCGCGGATCGCATCGACATTATTAATGACCAAGCGATCATCTTAGATTACAAAACTGGCTCGCTCTTAGCTGAAGGTGATATTGTCTTAGGCCTGTCCCCTCAGCTTGCCATCGAAGCGATTCTGCTGCAACAGGGAGGCTTTGCTCAAATTGGAACGAAAAAGGTTGCTGGGTTAGAGTATTGGTATCTCAAAGGGGGAGCCAGCGATAGCCAAATTAAGATCAACAAGAACCATGACACTTTAATTGAGAATGCCCAGCAAGGCTTACAACAACTTTTCACACATTTTCTCGTGTCGCGGGCCCCTTATCTTTGTGCACCTTGGGGAAAATCCAAATTAAGGAATCCTGATTATCTGCAGCTAGCCCGTTATGAGGAGTGGAACGCATGACGAACGTGATGACCAAGCCTATACAAACTGCAATTTTTCCCCAGAAGCTTGCTGCTGCCCCTAATGTGAGTGCGTGGGTTAGCGCCTCTGCGGGGACAGGGAAAACAAAAGTTTTAACGGATCGCCTCTTAAATCTTATGCTAACAGGCCAGGACCCAGCAAAAATCTTATGCTTGACCTTTACCAAGGCGGCAGCAGCTGAGATGCAAACCCGTCTCTTCCAGCGCCTAAGCGAATGGGTACAGATGAGCGATGATCACCTGCACCACAGTTTAGAGCAATTATGGCAAGATCAGGTCACCTCGGAGCTGAAAGCCCGAGCCCGGTGTTTATTCACGCAAATTTTGGATTTACCGGGTGGCATTAAAATCCAAACCATTCATGGCTTTTGCCAAACAATTTTAAGCCGGTTTCCTTTAGAAGCCCAGATTCCGCCCCAGTTCTCAGTTATTGATGAGATGACAGCTTCTCGCTTACTCCGCCAAGCTACGGCTAGAGTCCTACGCACTATGGCGCAAAGCAATTCAGACCTGCTGGGCCTGCTGGCTCTCCATTTTAAGGATCAGAAATTTGAGGAAGCGTTAGGAGAATTATTATCTCATCGCCGTGATCTTAAGCATCTGAGTCACTTTACGCTTGATTCTTATGCGCAACATTTACAAACGACTCTCGACCTTCCCGCCCATATGGAAGTGTGCTGTCCTAAAGCACGGGACCAATTTATTCTACAAGCTTGCCAAGACCATCTTTTTGACCGGGATGGATTGCAACAATGTTTACAATTGAAACATCATCCCCTTTTAGAGCAGTGGTTATGTTGTTCTGCAGAAAGCCGGGTCCAGCTGTATGAAGCTTATGCTCGGCTTTTCTTAACGGCTGATGGCTGTATTTCTAAAAGACCCGCCGTCAAGCACGACCAAGAGGCCGAGCGTATCTGGCGTCTCAATGACAGCCTTAACCGCCTGGAGATAGCGCAAAAATCCCTTATCCTTTTCTGTTTCGGATCAGCAATTTATGACTGTTATCAGGAGCAAAAAACTGCCGAGGCAGCTCTTGACTATGATGACCTTATCGAGAAAACCATTGAGCTGTTAACCGACCCTAGCCTCGCCGCTTGGGTTTTATACAAACTCGATGGTGGCATTGACCATATTTTGATTGATGAGGCTCAGGATACCAACCCTGCCCAATGGGAAGTTGTTAAAGCATTAACCCAAGATTTTTTCCGGCCCGATAAGATCTATCGGACATTATTCGTGGTCGGCGATTCCAAGCAATCTATTTATAGCTTCCAAGGCGCCAACCCCAATGACTTTATTCAACTTCGTCATTATTTTGCTCAGCAAACTCAAGCCATCGGCCAAACTTGGCGCAGTGTCGACTTGTCGGTATCCTTTCGCTCTGCCCCCGAAATTTTAGACTTAGTGGATCGGGTATTCGCCGATCCAGAGATGCACGCCAAAGTGCTAGCAGATGCCAATGTAATCCATGTGCCCTTTCGTCAAGAACAGCAAGGAAAAGTTAGTTTATGGCCAACCGTGGTTAAGGAAGAGTCGAAAGAAAAAAGTGAATTAACCCCCTGGACCTTATTGTTAACACGACAAGAAGATACCAGCATTGAGCAGCGGTGTGCGGCACACATTGCGCAACAGATAAAACACTTGCTTCACTCGCAAGTGGTCCTTGCTTCCACCAACAAGCCGATTCAACCGAAAGATATTTTAATCCTTGTTCGCCAACGTTCAAGTTTTATTTGCCAGCTCATTCGTCAGCTTAAGCAATATCATATTCCTGTGGCCGGTGCCGATCGGTTTCTACTTAATGATCACTTAGCAGTGAAAGATCTTTTATGCTTGGGACAGTTTCTACTGCAGCCGGGCGATGACTTGTCACTTGCGACAGTTTTAACTAGCCCCTTAATTGGGATGAACCATGAAGACTTATTGCATCTGTGTTTAGACCGCCAAGGCAGCTTGTGGTCAGAGTTAATCCGGCATGGCACCCATCCCACTTACCAGGATGCTTATCTCTGGTTAAAAACTATTCTCGATAAAACGGACTATCTGTCGCCTTTTGAATTGTTCTCCTTTATCTTGTATGAGCTCGAGGGCAAAAAAAGGCTTATTAGCCGCCTCTCCCTTGAAGCTGAAGACGTCATTACAGAGTTCATGAGTTTACTCTTCAATCTCGAGCGCAAAGTGAGTCCTAGTCTAGAATTAATTCTGGGGGAAATACTCTCCCAGAATCATGAACTCAAGCGTGATAGTGCAGCCACCTCCCACAATGAGGTCCGGTTGATGACCATCCATGGCTCTAAAGGTTTGCAAGCGCCGGTGGTCATTTTGATTGAAAAATTCTCCTCAAGAACGCCGACCGCTGATGTCTTATGGCAGCATGATGCGGCTGGTAAATGCATCTTATTGCTAGCCCAGCCTCCCAAAGCCCAAGATATTGAGCTCACTCGCCAGTTGAAAGCAGCCACCCTGTGCAAAGATGAAGCGGAGGATAAACGATTACTTTATGTGGCCCTCACGCGAGCGCAAGATCACTTATATGTCTGCGGTTATGGGGATAAAGTTTCAAAAGATTCCTGGTACAACTTATTGGAAACAAAGGGTGTACAGACCGAAGCTTGGCAAATTCCCGAAGGCACTCTGCAGATGTCATGCTTAGCAGCTGACGGCCATTTTTCTGACGCTAATCACCTACCGGACTTCTTTACTGTTCCAGCTAATCTAAGCTGTCAGCTAGCCCCGATCAAAGACAAAGAGCCGGTCAGTGCTAAGGCTCACCGAGGGATTATTATCCATAAACTTTTGGAAATGCTCGCCTGCGTTTTACCCGAGCATCGCCCAACTGCGGGGCTTCATTGTGTGAACCAGCTAACATCTGACTGTTTGCTACAGAGGGATTGCTTAGAGACAGCCTTAAAAATACTGGGCGATCCTGATTTACAAGAGTTTTTTAGTGAGAATGCGGTGGCAGAATTGGAGATTATGACCTGCAATGGAGAGCTTGTGCGTTTGGATAACGTTGTTCTCGGCAGTCCGATTAAAATTCTTGATTTTAAGTCAGCGGAATACCCGCCAGCATCAGCTGAGCATGTACCCGCTAGAATTAGGCAGCAATTAGCAGATTATAGAGAAGCCTTAGCAACCCTGTATCCAAGCACGCCCATTGAGTGTTACGTCTTATGGACCACTAATGGACGGCTTGATCAAATACATCTGCACTAACAGAGTGCAGTGAATATTTATCTAATGCTAGAGAGTCTCATAAGAATGTTCACCATCCTCGCCTTGCTTAGTTTTTCTCTGTTGCCGGCCAATATAATTCATGTGCTTTTCAGCGTTTTTATTACCAAGTTCTTTGGCTTGACCATAAAGGTTTAAAGATTTATCGATGGGAACATCTTGATTCAGTCGGTAAATGTTAGCTAAAGCTACTTTTGCATGGCCAAGAGCCTCTTTACCTAAGGCTTTTTCAGCATCAGGAGAATCGCAGACAATCTCAAAATACTCAACAGCATCTGAATAGTGATGAATTTTATAGTAAGCTCGAGCCAACATATATGCCGCAGTAATACTGCCATCTTGGTCAGCTAGATTCTTATAAAGCTTTATAGCTTTATCTATGTTTGCGGTGAATGGCTGTCCAGGATGCCGCTCATTCTTAACCCCGTCTCCTCCTTCAAGATATAGATTAGCTAAATAATATTTAGCTTTTTGAGCTCCCACTCTTGCGTTCTCATCGCCGTGACTAGCCCAATTCTCATAAAGAGTGACGGCTTGGCTATAAAATTTTTCAGCCTCAAATAAGTCTACCTCGCCAGCTGTACCGTGTTGCCATATCACCCCTAAATACTTTGCTGCATCTGCATGCCCTTGCTGTGCTGCTTGCGACCAATAAAAGCGAGCTGTCTGAATATTCTTTTGTTTTTGAGCCTTATTAGCGGCCTGTGCATTATAATATTTAGCGCCTAACTGAAACATCTTTACACCGCTATGGTCAGCCACATTATCTTGCCAGTACTTAACTCCCTTACTCTCTCCAATGCCTTGGGCAGCGCGCACATTCTGATCTTCGACTCCTTGATTGCGGGGATCAAAGTCATTATCGTATCCCATATCTGCATTCTTCGGGGGCATATTTCTAAGATTAAAACCGTTGCCATATCCCTCCATGGCGATGAGATTGGTTGAAAACAAGCATACTGTGGTCAAGAATATCGACTTAATCATCTTACTTTCCTCTGGCTAATTAAAACAATAACGCCCTCCATTTAACCAGTCCAAAGTTAAAAATAAGTTAACATAAAATATTTTTAAAGTAATAATCCCATATTTTTTATTTTTATTATTCTGAGAGAAGGGAAAATATACAAATTTATGAGACAGAGATACCGTTAGTACATTCTTGATAAACGCAAAAACCAGAAATATCACTATAATTTTAGATTATAATCTTCAGTTGTACCTTAATTCTGTCCTGTGTAAGAGAGATCATTAAGCTGCAGCATCTGATAGAAGCGATGATCTTTTAAGCCTCTTCACTAACGAAGATATAAAAAGGCTAGATTTTGTGTATCTAGCCCTCGTGAAGCCACCTTAACTGCCATTAACAGTTAAGCTAGAAGTTTAAATGATTGAGAATACTCTTCTGAATTTTCAGCTTTGCTACTAATTAACTAGCCCCTAAAGCAGAGTAACGTCCCCCCTTATCCGCTGACTTTTTTGTCCTTGCCAACCGCTCTTTGAGAAGTTTTAATTTGGGCTGTATGTCTTTATTCCCTAATGCTAGAGCTTCTTCAAAAAGCTCAACAGCCTCCTGCGGCGAGCCAAGCCCTCTAAACCCATAAATATTAGCCAAGGCAGCTTTGACCTGGCTGAAGACTAAAGTTCCTAAGACCTGTTGAGCGGTCGGTGACTCGTTTATCTCTTGGAAATAAGGCATCGCTTCTTCATACAATTTATTTTTATAGTAAGCCCTTGCTAAATAGTACGTAGCTGTCAAGTCTCCTTGCTGAGCCATTTTTTCATATAGTGTAATTGCCTTTTGAAGATCAGGAGCCACTCCTTTACCGCCGTGAAGATGGATATTCCCTAAAGCGATTCTAGACCTTTTATCACCATATGCTTCTAAAGCTGAATGCAATTTATAAGCTTTCTGAGTTTGGTTAGTATGGCGATAAAGTTCAGCGAGATTATAGTTGGCGTCATACACACCTTTTTTTTGTGCTAATAAATACAGGTTTTCGGCCTTCACAAAATCAATCTTACCGCCTTTCCCCTTTTGCCACATCTCTCCCAATAGATTTGCCGCTCTACCATGGCCTTGCTTTACTGCTTGCTCCAGATAAGAGCGAGCCTTTTTAAGATTATCTTCTCTTAACTCAGGAGAACTGGTCTGCGCAAAATAGTAAGCATATCCCAACTTATAAAGTTGGTCACCATCAACTGGAGCTTGATTGTCGCTTGCTTGCTTCTTATTCAATCTAAATAGATTATCATTATTGCTTTCCTCATTGTTTTCATCAGGAGAAAAGTATGAAGGTTTATTCTGAACCCTCCAAGCATCAGCCTCCATGGCTGCAACTGGAATAGTAACTACACTCATCAATACTAATAGCCGGCAATTCATCATTTTGATCTCCGTAAATAACGATCAACAATGACGCCATTAAAACAGCTAGAAGTTAAAAATGAGTTAAAACCTTCCTTTTAATTTAATGCCCTTAGGGAACAGTCTGATTTAAGCTAGAAAAACTTTAGAGTTCTAGAGACTGACTCGTTAAAACTTGCCTCTTAGTCTACCCCAAAAGTCATGGTAACTACGATTTTAACCACCTTATCAATTGAGGATGTGTCATAAATACCGTAATC
Source organism: Candidatus Odyssella thessalonicensis L13 (assembly GCF_000190415.1). Classification (GTDB taxonomy): domain Bacteria; phylum Pseudomonadota; class Alphaproteobacteria; order Paracaedibacterales; family Paracaedibacteraceae; genus Paracaedibacter; species Paracaedibacter thessalonicensis. The sequence continues at coordinate 36,354 of NZ_AEWF01000002.1, read as the reverse complement.
CGAGATATCGCTGCTATTGGGAGCAGTTACTTGGAAAACCCCTTGACGTGCATTCAACAATTTTCCTAATTGATTACCACTACTACTTGCAAACTGTTCGGCTCGTTCGCGGGCGCGCTTACTGGCTTCTGACAGCAATGACACTTTCAGCAGATCTAATTTATCACTTGGATAGTAGAACCATAATCGCCCTGAACTAACATTCAACCCTTCCAGGTTTAAAGCATTAATTTTTGCTGGCAGATCGGAGATCTTATGCACATCATTAGAAAACACTTCAATATCTTGTGATAATTTATAAAGTTCAATTTCATTTGTTTCAAAATGGCCATCCGCAGTCTTCTTATGCATTTCCTGACGGAAAACCGATTTTAAAATGATATCTTGTGGCTCGTACCCCTCTTTTTTTAAAAGCTCTAACGCCCTAGCTTTCACGTGTTCTAATTGCCGGTAAGCCTCTGTAGCCTTAACATTTTCTGCATAAACTGTGCCTTTCCAGACACCATTTTCTGAAACGATTCGCTGTTCAGCATAGCCTTTGACTTGAATGGAGCGTTGTGACTCTTTCACCTTTACATAGGTGGTAGCAATAATTGTGGTGCATATAACCGTTGCAATGCCAAGAGCCAGCCCGAATCCCAGCTGAGATAAAACTCCTGAGAACTTGTTAGGTTGTGACATGACTTTTCTCCTTTTTCATCTTCACTTAAGTTAAGTATGACACAATCCCCTGCTTGACGCCTATGCTTGATGAAACGCTTAATAAACCCTTAATTTTCCAGGACTTTTATAGATTTTATTCTTACCTTTAAAACTTCTAGCGCTTGCGAATCATCTAGACCTAAAGTTACCATTTTTAATAGGGACACTATAGCTGGGAGGGTGCCTTTATATATTCATATACATCTTCAACGTTTACTATTTTCTTACAAAGATATGAGAGTTATTATTTATCAAAGATTTTCTCGATAGCAATAAAATTATAAAAATAGCATGCCCCCAACTATTCTTTTTCTATCTAAGGGACTTAAGGTATATCAGTGCTAGCTAGGGAAATAATTTCACTACGGCTGACTGGGCGTTTGTGACCATTTATAGATCCAGCTCCCTGACAACGTTAAAGAATCACTTTAGATGACCCTAAAGTAGAAAACATAGAATAGCATCCACCCTATAACAGCAATTCTATAGACAGTTTCTAAGGGCCAATACTTCTGCAAAAAATGACCAATGACATGGATGAAGCACGTAACAGTAAAGAAGCGAGCTAAACGCGCAGGGATAGAAACAAGCAAGAATATGATTGGAGAAACCTTAAGCTGTGCAGCTTGAAGGGCAAAGAGCTTATACGGTAATCCTTGAAGCGGTCCCATCAGCATAGCCCCAATGCCCTGGGATTGCAGTTGATCATAAACTAGGCTCTGTAAGGCCGGATAAATTCCTGGCAGCCTATTAAAAAAATAACTAACACCGGAAGCATCTCGGCTTGCCCAATAATAAATCAGCAGCCCCCCTAGCACTGCCCCGGCCAAAGCATAAAGGCAAGCAATAAGCCCCTTCTTCAAAGAATTGATGGCAATGAGGCTCAGCCACACATCAGGGACGATAAAAAAGAAAGTTGCTTCACAAAATCCCCAGATTAAAGCGATACTATTGCGGATCACAGCTAGCTCGATTTAATAATACTTGAATATATCTCCATTAATACCCAAATCAGTTGCAAAAAGAAAGTTTTATCAATTTGGAACAGCGATATGGTCTCTATTTACCATTTAAAACCTTGGTTTCAGGGAAAACTGCGCCCAGCCACGAATTATTTAGCACGCCATGGGGTCACCGCTAATATGGTTACCATGTTGGCAATTGTTTGCTCTTTTGCCATGGGGGCTGCCCTGTTTTACTGGCATAACCACCCCCACATATTGTATGCTATGCCAGCCATTCTATTTTTACGGATGGCTTTGAATGCAATCGATGGCATGCTCGCCCGAGAGCACAATATGCAGTCAAAATTAGGAGCCATTTTAAATGAGCTCGGTGATATCCTTTCCGATACCGCTTTATATCTGCCACTGGCCTTCTTTCCGCAGTTCAACTGTTACTTAATTGTGGCGATTGTAATCCTAGCGGCACTATCGGAAACTGCTGGTATTTTGGGATGCCAGATTGGCGCCCGCCGGCGTTATGATGGTCCCTGCGGTAAAAGCGATCGGGCAGCCATTTTCGGCATATTATGCCTAGTGATCGCGGCCCAAGCTCCTTTAGGTGCTTATATGAACATCATCCAATCGATCATCGTTGTTTTACTTATCTTGACAATCTTTAACCGTATTTATGCCGCCCTAAAGGAAGCCCCATGACATTTTTCAGTAATCTTAAGCCTAATTTGTTTATCGCCATCAGTAGCATTTATGGATTACTCATAATTGCGGAGCTGGTACTTTTTGGTATTAACAACAAATATAAAAACTCAGACTTTTCTGAGCTGAGGGCGCGGATCCGCTCATGGTGGATTATGGTGACAATTTTTACAGTTGCCTTAACCATTAATCGTAACTTATCCCTTATATTTTTGGGAATTGTTAGTTTTCTAGCCCTCAAAGAATATTTTTCTATTATTCCAACGCGCCGTGCTGATCGACGCGTTATCCTTCTTGCTTATTTAACGATCCCCTTACAATATTACTTTGCCGCTATTGGCTGGTATGGAATGTTTGTCATTTTTATTCCTGTCTATATGTTTATCATTATTCCGTGCCGCATGATCCTAGTCGGCGAAACGAAAAACTTTCTTCATGCCACTGGCACCATCCACTGGGGCGTCATGACAACAGTTTATTGCTTAAGCCATGCCTCCTATTTACTGAGCATGCAGATAAGCAATTTACCTGCCGGTAATGCAGGCTTGTTATTTTACCTTGTCCTGTTAACTCAGCTCAATGATGTGGCGCAATATGTTTGGGGCAAGTTGTTCGGTGTCCACAAAATTGTCCCCCGTATTAGCCCCGGCAAAACACGGATTGGTTTGCTCGGAGGCCTGTTGACCACGGCCGTTACGGGGGCGCTTATTGCTCCTTGGTTGACGCCATTTAATATGCTGAATGGATTAGCTTTGAGTATTATCATGGGAATCTGTGGCTTTGTCGGCGATGTGAGCATTTCAGCTGTTAAAAGAGATATTGGGGTCAAAGATATGGGAAATTTGATTCCTGGTCATGGCGGTGTGCTCGATCGTGTGGATAGCTTAACTTTTACGGCCCCCATCTTCTTTCATACTGTTAACTACTTTTACGCTGCTTAATGGACCGCAATGATGATCGTCTTAAAATATTTATTTTGGCTGCTGATCGCTAAACCGATCACCCATTTTATCCTTGGCCTTAATGTGCGACACTTCTACCGTTTACCGGAAGATGGGCCCTGCATTATTGTTGCCAATCATAACAGCCATCTAGACACTCTGGTATTGTTTAATCTTTTCCCGTTGCGGCTGCTTCGGAAAATTAGACCGGTGGCGGCGGCAGATTACTTCTGTAAAAATAAAATTATAAGATGGTTTTCAACGCAAATTATGGGAATTATTCCCATCCATCGCGGCCGTATCATCAAAGGGTCTGACCCTTTTGAGTTGATCTCTGCCAGTTTGCATAAGGGCGAGATTATCCTTCTCTATCCTGAGGGAACGCGCGGGGAACCTGAACAAATGCAATCTATTAAAAAGGGGATCCACCATCTTGCCAAGAAGCACCCAACTGTACCGATTATTCCCATATTTATGCATGGCTTAGGCAAAAGCTTACCTAAAGGGGAATTCATTCTCGTGCCTTTCTTTTGTGATATTTTCATTGGTAATCCTTTAATGTGGACAGAAGATGCTGACGCCTTTGTCGCCCATATTCAAGAAGCATTTGCTAACCTCGCAGCAGAGCATAAATTACCGCATTGGCAACATTAACGACTGTGTGAATTTAGCGAGCTCAAGCTTGCCAATCACAGTTTAATTAATTGTAAAATCGTGGCATACTAAACTATCAGAAAACAATTAGAATAAGAACCATGAACCCCTCTTTTATTCATCTGCGCGTCCATAGTGCCTATTCGCTGGCAGAGGGCGCTGTCAAAATAAAAGATTTAGTAAAAATCTGCCAGAAAATGGCGATGCCGGCCGTTGCTGTTACGGATAGTTGTAATTTATTTGGGGCTCTTGAATTTAGTATGGCTGCCGCAGATGCCGGCATCCAACCAATAATTGGCGCTATTTTAAACATCAGCCAAGATTTGCCGGACGATCACGTTGGCCTTCGCCCAGAGCCCGATAAATTGGTCCTGCTTGTTCAGGATGAACAAGGTTATACAAACTTGATGCGTTTAATCAGCGATGCATATACTCTAAGTCCTCATGGCATGGTGCCTCAAGTTTCCAAGGCGCACTTGGCTCACTACTGCCAAGGTCTAATCGCCCTGACAGCAGGCACCAAAGGAGAAATTGCTCGCCATTTGCTAACAGGCTCAATAGAGCAAGCGGAAGCAGCGCTAGAGTTTCTAGCGACGACCTTTAAAGATCGCCTGTACATCGAGATTATGCGTCATGGCATGATCGAAGAAGAGCAAATTGAGAGCTCTTTATTGGATCTAGCCTATCAGCATCAGATTCCGTTAGTGGCAACCAATGATGTATTTTTCACCACGGCAGATATGTATGAAGCCCACGATGCCTTGCTGTGCATTGATGCGGGGGTGGTCATTGCCACGGAAGATCGTCGACGCATAACACCCCATCATTATTTTAAATCGGCAGAAGAAATGGCTGAGCTGTTTGCCGATCTACCTGAAGCCCTTGAAAACAGTGTGCTAATTGCCCGACGTTGCCACTATCGCCCTTTACCGCGAAAGCCCATCTTACCCCCTTTCGAATCTCCCTCGGGTCTGAGTGAAGCTGAAGAGTTACGATTACAAGCCTCGGAAGGGCTAGACAAACGGTTAATTAACCAAGTTTACAGCGCTGAGCACACTGACGAGCAAAAGAAGGAAATCCGCGAAAACTATTTTGAGCGCCTGTATTATGAAATCGGCGTTATTGAAAAAATGGGTTTCCCAGGGTATTTCTTAATTGTTGCCGATTTTATTAAATGGGCCAAAAACCAAGGCATCCCGGTGGGACCAGGACGCGGTTCAGGGGCTGGGTCGCTGGTGGCTTGGTCATTGACAATTACTGACATTGATCCGATTCGCTTCAGTCTGATCTTCGAAAGATTCTTAAATCCTGAACGGGTCTCAATGCCGGACTTTGACGTGGACTTTTGTCAGGACCGTCGAGATGAAGTCATCTCTTATGTACGCCGCAAATACGGAGATGAGAAAGTTGCCCAAATTATTACTTTTGGTAAGTTACAAGCTCGCATTGTGCTGCGGGATGTGGGCCGTGTTCTGCAGTTACCTTATTCGCAAGTGGACCGCATTTCCAAGTTAGTGCCGAACAATCCTGCCAACCCTATTAACTTAAAACAAGCCTTAGAGCTCGAGCCTGCTTTAGAGGAAGCTCGGCGCACCGATACCACTGTTGAAAAGTTGATTGATATCGGCATGAAGCTTGAAGGCCTTTACCGGCATGCCTCTACCCATGCGGCAGGTGTGGTCATTGGTGATCGGCCGTTGTGTGAATTGGTGGCGCTATACAAAGAAGATCGCTCAGAATTACCGGCTACCCAGTTCAACATGAAATATGTGGAAATGGCGGGATTAGTCAAGTTTGACTTTTTAGGGCTAAAGACGCTAACAGTTATCCAGAAATCCTGCGAAATGGTTCGTCAGAAAGGGATCGATCTCAATATCTCCCATATTCCCCTGGATGACCGTAAAACCCTGGATCTGTTAACACGGATCGAAACGGTTGGCGTGTTCCAAGTTGAAAGTGCCGGTATGCGCGACGTCCTTAAGCGCATGAAACCGGACCGCCTAGAAGACTTGGTCGCGTTAGTGGCCCTTTATCGTCCCGGACCGATGGATGATATTCCTCGTTATATTGCATGTAAAAACGGAGAGGAAGAAATAACTTACCTGCATCCTGAGTTACAGCCCATCTTAGAAGGCACTTATGGTGTCATGGTTTATCAAGAACAGGTGATGCAGATTGCTCAGGTGCTCGGTGGCTATACCTTAGGGGCCGCGGACTTACTCAGGCGAGCTATGGGTAAAAAAATTAAGGAAGAAATGGATGCGCAGCGGGCCCTGTTTACCAAGGGTGCCGTTGAGCGTGGTATTGAACAAGACATTGCTCGCCAGATCTTCGATCAAATGGCTAAGTTCGCAGGCTATGGTTTTAACAAGTCTCACTCAGCACCCTATGCTCTCTTGACGTACCAAACAGCGTATTTGAAAGCCAATTATCCCCTTGAATTTTTTGCAGCGTCTATGACCTATGAAATGCAGAATACGGATAAACTGAATATTTTTCGTCAAGACATGCAGCGGGCAGGATATCCTTTATTCTCCCCAAATGTTAACAAATCGATGGTGACATTTGCAGTAGAAGGTGACGGCGTCCGGTATGCCTTAGCTGCCGTTAAGAATGTTGGCGAACACGGCATGGAGGCGCTCGTGGCTGAGCGCCAAAGTCGGGGCGAGTTCAAAGACATCCATGACTTTGCCAACCGTATAGATCCAAAAGGTCTTAACAAGCGTCAACTTGAAAATTTAATCGCTGCTGGGGCCTTTGATGACATTTATCACAATCGCGGTGAATTGTACGCCAATGCTGATGAAATCCTTAAAACAGCACAATTATGCCAGCAAGAAAAAAACAGCCATCAAGCATCCTTATTTGGGGCTACTTCTAACTCTATCATACCAGTAAACATTCGCCCCTGTTTGGATTTTGATCCCCTTGAAAAGCTACAAAAGGAATTTGAAGCTTTAGGCTTTTTCATGTCGGCGCATCCTTTAGATATTTATGGCGACAGCCTAGCCCGCATGGGCATTGTCCGCAGCTCTGAACTCCTTAATCAAAGTGATGGTTCTTCGATTAAGCTGGCAGGTGTTATTATTGTCAAGCAAGAGCGAGCTTCTAAAAGCGGACAGAAATTTGCCTTCCTGCAGTTATCTGATGCCCACGGCGTCTTTGAAGTGGCGGTATTTTCTGAAGTATTCACGCGGAGCCGCGACTTCTTAACCCCGGGCACGGCCATTCATGTCAGCGCTATTATTCGTTTTGATGGAGATGATTTCCGCATTAACTGTCAGACGATTGAGCCGCTAGAGAAAATGACTCAGGGCTCCTCGCAGGCGATCACCATTCATATTGACAACCGCATCAAAATTCCGGTGTTTGCAGCCATTCTCAAGAAAATCCCAGAAGGGCCTAGCCGTTTGTATGTGAAATTTATTCATAGCCCTGAAGTCTGTATTAAGCTGACAGGGTTTTCTAGCGTGGCTCTGACAGCCGAGAATCGTTCCAAGCTTCTCGGTATGGAAGGAGTCCGCAAAATTGAAGGATAATCATAGCAAGAGAATGATTTCCTTAAAACTCTTGTAAGTTTAATGTACAAAAATATTCATAATCAATTAGTTTTCAATTAAGAGGTTATAGGGAATAGCTTGTGGTTACCTCTCATACTTACTAAGGCTCTATCAATAATTTTTGCGGTCCTATTTGCCTTAGGAAGGATTGAGATAAACAATACTGGCATTTAAGACAGCAGCAAAACTTACCCAGAAAAAATAAGGAAGCAGTAGCCACCCTATGCCCGAGGCACGGCGACTTGACCCTATTAAAACCAATAAGGTTAGCCACAGCAGAATAATATCATAGAGGGCTAAATCAATGCGCTGATAGTAAAAGAAAAGCGGCGACCACAGCAGATTGAAGATGAGCTGCGTAAAAAATAGGAAAAAGAGGCGGCCTTTATTATTTTTATCCTTACACATCCTCCCTAAGGCAATACCTATACTAATATAAAGAACTGTCCAAACCGGAGCGAACACCCAGTTAGGGACGGCGAAGCTGGGCTTATTTAAGGCCGCATACCAGGATAAATCACTGATTTTAACCGAATAGCCTGATAGAAACCCCAAGCTTAAACACACTAAAGCGCCGATTATCTCCGCATAATAACATTTTACAAGGCTTAACATAATTTAGTCTCCAGAATTTTCTTTGTTATTGTAGGTATATGATAAGATTGCATTCTAGGAGAAGGAGCAAGTTTAAATATCAAGAAGAGTTTAGCGTGTGCTGACAGCCAGCTTTAGGGAAGATGGCCCCTTCAGAGGGAGAAATATCTCTAAGCACGGTAAAAGGGAAGAGTGTCTCTTTTCTTTAGGTGGAGGCAGAGAAACCATAAAGCAGAGGTTCTGGAGCAGAGTTTTAAAGCGCCCTGCTCCATATATATATATTAATTCTCACCACGAGGAGGCATTAGATTTCTTATAGAGGCTAGGCTGCCAGGGACAAAGGTTGTTGCCCCTGTATACCCGTTGGTTCTTGCTAGAGTTAGGGTGCCAGGGTACTTGTTAGTACTTCCTGAAGCTGGAGTATCAGTGGTGGTGACAGTGCCGCCAGGATATCCATTCGACTCAGCAAGATTTAAGGTACCGCAATTTAGTGTAGCTTCCTTAAATACAATACTGACGCCGTTAAAGATTAGAGTATCCACCTTCAGTACTTTTGCAGGATCAACGACCAGGGTTCCATTATTAAGGGCTAGAGTATCCAGCTTCGTTAGCTTTACAGGATCAAGGACCAAGGTTCCATTATTAAGGGTAATATTTCCAGGGTAAATAGGGGTGCTCGAAAGTGTTAGAATGCCTGTGCCACTTCCAGTTTTAGTAAGACAACCACAAGTGCCAGAATTCTTACTAGAAAATATTGAGGAATTAAATTCTTCAACATTAGAACGGCGGCCGAATGTTAGGCGTGCTCCTTCGGGAAGACTTGATTTTATCGCGCTCCCTAGATCTAATTTGAGTTCTACTTGCTGCGCACTGATGGCAGTTTTGGATAAGATCAACACTGCTAGAGTCAAGCTGGCTCTAAATAAGCCTTTAAAATTTATGCTATGAGAAGGAAAGGAAAGCTTAGACATATACTCCCACCATTTAAAAATAATTTAAATAAAATTTATCTTAAATCATTTATTTACAAATGTACAAGAGCTTCTAAGGAAAGAATTATCTTATAAGGATTTCAGTCGACCACCACCGCTTTTAAGTTTAACGTATGCTGAGGACGAACCCACGGTACGCTTGCGCGCACAACGGTTTTCGAGACCGCCCCGTTCAACCGCTCCGGCACCTCTCCTTATAGATAAGGTATACTGATTTGGCGGGGGTATTACAAGAATTTTATTGGCGGCGGTATCAAGTCTTACCTATCTAAAAGGTTGTTAATTTTAAAAAAGCCACCCAACAGAAACATTGGATGGCATAATTGTAAACCTTTTAACGCTAAATTACAGATGCTTTAATTAGCGTCCGCGAGCTTTAGCGATCTTAATACGACCATTAGAACCTGCACCGCGGCGATTAGCTGCCGATTTACGGCCATCCCCACTCCGGCTTTCTGAGAATCCCCAGCTCGGTTGACGATCCGACGTTTTAGGCCCAAACCGGCGCTTGCTTGAGCTTTTTTCAGAGCGGTAATCCTTAGGCGAATTCCCTAAAGAGCGCTCTTGAAATTTTCTTTCCGCTGCTGGTGCTCTTCTCTCATCGGTGTGAGAGCTAACATGAGCTGACCTATTTCCCATATCGCTCGTTGAGCTTTTTGAGCTTGCGGATCGGAAAGCAGGCTTACTTGCGCCCTGCTCGGCTGCTCTAGCTGGCCTTTGTGGCCTTTTTTTATCCGCGCCTTGACCTGGAGTGTTTACACCTTTCCAGTCGTCGGTGCGACGATTCTCGGTAGAGCGGCGTTGAGAAGAGTCAGAACGACGATTACGATTGGAACGTGAGCCACGGTCTTCGGAGGCAAAACCTTCCATGCTTTTGGCCCGATCATCCGGATGCATTAAGCGACAAATTGCGCGCCATTTGCCGGATTCATTGGCTGAGACAAAGCTAATTGCTGTTCCTTCTGCGCCCGCGCGACCGGTACGACCAATGCGATGAATAAAATCTTCCGGAGCTTGGGGGAGATCAAAGTTGACAACATATTCAATATGCGGAATATCAAGGCCTCTTGCCGCTACGTCAGTTGCTACCAAGACGCGGTTTTTGCCGCGTCGGAAAGCACTGATCACATTAGAGCGCCGGCTTTGACGCAAATCGCCATGAATCGCATCGGCCGTATGACCGCGATCATTAAGTTTCTTTGCCAACTTTTCCGTGCCAAACTTCGTTTTCACAAAAACGATAAAGGTCCCTTGCTTCTGATCGAGAGTGTTAACTAAAAGATCAAACTTTTCTGCATCTGACGTCTTAATAACTTCCTGGGTAATTTTATCAGCAGCCTTAGTAGTCGATCCGACTGATATCCGAAGCGGGTCCTTTAAGTAATTTCCTGCTAAGCGCTCGATCGTCGGCGCAATGGTCGCTGAAAACATTAACGTTTGACGGTCTGGATTCATATATTCGGCAATCCGTTCTAATTGCACAACAAACCCCATATCGAGCATCCGGTCTGTTTCATCCAAGACTAAGAAACCGGTACGGTCAAGCTTTAAGGTTCCCCGCTCCAAGTGATCATTAATACGCCCCGGTGTGCCAATAATCAAGCGGGGCCGATTGCGCAGTTGCTGTAACTGCTTACCCATGGAGTCGCCGCCGATTAGCAATGCCATCCAGATCTTACTATCGCGTCCCATGAAGGATCGCATCCCTTCGAGAACTTGCTGGGCTAATTCACGGGTGGGCGTCATGACTAAAGCTGTCTTGTTAGGATTCGCCATCAAATAAGCAATTAACGGCAAAGCGTATGCTGCTGTTTTACCGGTACCTGTTTGAGCCGATCCCAGGATATCTTTTCCTTCTAAGGCTAGCGGAATAGTCTGAGCCTGAATCGGAGTCGGCTTTTCAAAGTTAAGGTGTTTTAGGGAACGTAAAATTGCCTCGGGTAAACCAAGGGATTCAAAATTTTCCATTGTCTCTCTTTTTCTTCTGTGTTTTTAAACCAATGATTCTCTTGTGTGACGTAGAGTATAAAACAGTTAAATTTACTTTATGTCCTAATTTCAAAGGTAATTGCAAGCCTAAATCTTTAAGTGTTTATTTAGTTAGGCAGAATAATGTATGAGATAAGACGAGATACAAATTTAAGGGTTTACTCAGTCATTTAGTACAAGACATACTGATTCAAAACCACGAAATTTTTGTGGGGAAATTATATGAAAAAGTATAGAACCAACATCTCTTGTTATGGCGATTCCTACTTCAAAAGTCAATAGATTTAGCAAAATTAATTATCCAGCCCTAAAAAAGACAACAATAAAGCCGGTAAAAACGGAAAAGACTGTTCATTCCAATAACGCTGCCAGAAAATAGCAAATCCTACACCTACAATACCGACAAGAACAAAATAGGAGGGTAGATTGATCGGCGTTATTCGCAGCAAAAGAATCGGAAATAGAAGTTTATCTGCTTCTCCGAGTAAGGGCCGCTTGCTCAGATACTCTACTCCTGAAATACTGACCACAAGCAAAAAACCGAGCGCAGCTGAACCCCATTGCGGTTCTATTAAAGCATAGCCTAGCATTAAACCCGCAAAGGCTAGCAACAACGGCGTCGGTACCGACCGGTCACGACAATCAAAGAAAATGAGAGCAGCTCCAAGTATCATTAAGAGAGGCTTCATGCCCTTAAGATACCATAAGTTGCCTTTAACTGCCGGTGATGGGCGTGGCAAATGGCAACCGCCAAAGCATCGGCTGCATCAGCTTTGACCGACCCGGCCGCCGGCAGTAAGCGCTGAACCATTGCCGCTACCTGCGATTTATCCGCATGCCCTACCCCGACAACAGATTTCTTCACTTTATTGGCTGAATATTCTCCGACCACCAGGGAATGGATCGCAGGGGCTAACAACACCACCCCCCGGGCCATTCCAAGTTTTAAAGCTGAGGCAGCGTTAGCATTCACAAACGTCTCTTCTACAGCGGCTTCGTGGGGCAAAAAGTTTTCTATAATTCGTTGTAAACCGTCGTGGATTTGATGCAAACGCAGACATAACGGTAAAGATGAATCAGAGTGAACCACCCCATGGGCAACATGGGCCAGTCGATTGCCCTGACATTCAATGATTCCCCAGCCTGCGTTGCGCAGTCCAGGATCTAAGCCCAATATACGGACAACCGACATCATCTTTAATTCGAAAGTTTGGCTAGAATATCTTCAGAGACTTCAAAGTTACAATAAACGTTTTGTACGTCATCATTATCTTCCAAAGTGTCAATCAATTTAAGAATCTTCTGAGCAGCCTCCTCATCCACGGCAATGGTATTCTGAGGCCGCCAAACCAATTTAGACTCTGAAATATCTTCGTAATCTTGACTTATAGCATCGCGAACCGCGGCAAAATTATCTACCGTGGCTATGATTTCATAAAAATCGCCGCCTTCTTCTAAGTTGTCGGCGCCAGCCTCTACTGCTTTTTCAAACACCTCGTCATAGCTGCCAACTGTTTTGGATAATTGAATTAAACCGACCCGATCAAACATAAAAGCCACACTGCCTGTCTCCCCCATGTTTCCACCACATTTGGTAAAAGCTGAGCGAACTTCAGAAGCAGTGCGGTTACGATTATCGGTTAAGGATTCAACAATTAATGCCGTTCCCCCGGGTCCGTACCCTTCATAGCGAACTTCTTCATAATTAGCTGTATCTTCGCCTCCGACAGCCTTTTTAATGGCACGATCCACATTGTCTTTGGGCATGTTAGCGGCCCGAGCTGCGGCCATGGCGGCTCTTAAGCGAGGGTTAGCCGACGGATCGGCCCCTATACGGGCTGAAACAATAATTTCACGCGCAATTTTTGCAAACATGCGGGCTCGTTTGGCATCTTGGGCGCCTTTGCGATGCATAATATTTTTAAATTGTGAATGTCCTGCCATTTTTCTTCTATCCCAGAATATTTATTGTTAAGACTATATCATCATCGATAAGAAGGACTCAACCTTCATCATAAATCCTAAGCAATCAACTTTTCCGCCAAGTCCTCCAGCTCAGCACCTGATAACTCCGGCGATTGCAGGGAGCGGGGCTGAGCGTCTACATGGTCCAATTCTTCCATCGTCCCCGAGGCCGAATCGATATCCTTAAACTTTCTTGCTGTTACCAAAACGCGCCGTTCTAAAGTTCCTAAAGTTTGATTATAACAATCCACGGACTGGGCTAGGTGACGCCCCAAGCGGCTAAAGTGTTCGCCCATGTCGCTGATGCGTTTATAGAGCTCTTTACCTAACTCGCCAATAACGCGCGTACTCTCGGTCAACGCTTCTTGACGCCAGCCGTAAGCAACAGCTCTCAATAGCGCTATTAAAGTGGTAGGGGTGGCTAGAATAACTTTCTCTTTAACGCCAGTTTCAATGAGAGCCGGGTCACATTCTAAAGCCGCACTAAAGAAGGTTTCACCGGGTAAGAATAACACCACAAATTCTGGCGTTTCATCAAATTGATCCCAATAAGCCCTCTGGCTGAGTGTTCTAATATGGGTGCGCACTTGACGCGCATGATCCATCATCTTCTGTTGCCGCTCACGGTCATCCTGGCATTCAAAAGCTTCCAAATAGGCAGATAACGGCGCCTTAGCGTCGACAATAATCTTTTTTCCACCTGGCAAGTTGATAATCATATCAGGGCGAGCTCGGCCATTATCTGTGGTGGTCGAAACTTGCTCGAGGAAGTCACAATGAGCAACCATTCCAGCCATTTCTACCACCCGCCTGAGCTGCATTTCGCCCCACTGCCCACGCACTGAAGGGGCTCGCAACGCTTTAACAAGGTTGGACGTTTCCAAACGCAGCTCTTTCTGGGTACCAATTAGCTCTTTAACTTGTTCCCGCAGAACTTCGTAAGCGCCTACTCGCTGTTTTTCTAAATCGATGATCTTGCTATCCACTTTCAACAGCGCTTGATGGACCGGCTGCATCATTTCCACAATGGCTTGTTGCCGCTGTCCAAGATCCATTCGTGCTGTTTCTTGAAATTTTTCCAAGGCAGTCTGAGCCAGATGCAAGAAAGATTTATTATTTGTCGCCAAAGCTTCAGCTGATAAACTTTTAAAGCTTTCACCCAAACGAATTTGAGCATTCTCAAGCATTTGTAGTTTCTCAGCGGCTTGGCGGCGTTCATACTCTAAGGCCGACTGCAACTCAACATTTCTCGACTTTAAAGTGGAAAATTGATGGGAGAGATCTTGCAGCTGGGCTTCTAAATTTTCTGTCCGCGTTGCTTTTTCTTCGGCAACAGCACGCGCTGCTTTTTCTGCCACATAAGCTGTCTGCATTTCATAAATGCGTTGCTCCCGATCTTGTAGATCGCCGCGACTATCAGAAAGCAGCATATCGAGTCGTTGTAACTCACTTTCATAACGCTCTAAGGCGCTTTTGTATTGCCAACGCACTGTTAGCCATATAAATAGGCCGGATGTGCCTGCTGCTAATCCGGCGATGAAGAGTGTTTTTTGGTTTAATAAGTCAATCATGGGGCCCTACCTCGCCCCAATCATAGGCCAAACATTGAATAGCGAACAAGAGGTAAATCACATTCAGACAGTGATGTTTGTTTCCTTTCTCCTTAATGTCGCTATACCACAGTTCCCAAGCGTTCAAATTAAGCTCCTCCTTTTAGAGGAGTTAATCCTTACTGAATGGGGCATACAAGTAGCACTCCCCCTGTTTCTTTTCTAGTTCTGGCAATCAAAATCCGTTTTGCATTCATTTAAAAGGGGGCGTTCTATAGCTGTTGGCGGTAAGAGTGGCTTAATTTTCACGCTAAGGCTAGATTATCTTTGAATAGAAACACTTTTTTCGAGCAGATTTAAAGGCTTAGCGGCCAAAGCCAAGGGAATTATTCCGAGCATTGAGGCAAGAGCGGGAGCTTTTATGCCTTAACATTGTTAACTTTTGGCTGACCATAATGTCTCTTGCGCCATCGACAGCATTTTCTTTGCTCATTTAATAGTGTAGAGTACTGCCATGACTGCATCAACTTCACATTCATTCTTATCCTATTTAGCGGATATAAAAGAGCTTGTCGCTCCCCGCCTAAGTCAGGTGGTGGCCACGGCGAGCCAGCACCCTCGCTTGCAACAGGCCCTGGTTCATAGTATTGAAGGTTCAAGCAAGCTAATCCGGCCTTTTTTAGTATTAGCCTTTGCACGCTGTGTGCATAAACCCTGGACAGCTGAAATAATTGATACTGCTGTTGCGGTTGAGCTTGTTCACAGCTATTCTTTAGTTCATGACGATCTCCCCGCCATGGACAATGCTGATTTACGCCGAGGCCTACCGAGTTGCTGGCGTGCGTTTGATGAAGCGACAGCTATTTTAGCGGGCGATGCGCTTATCCCGCTTGGCTACGATTTAATAATCAATCTTCCGCTTGCCGCCGAGACGCGTCTTGCCCTTCTAAAAGAATTTTCTCATGCCATTGGGGGGCACGGATTAGTGGCCGGGCAAATGATGGACCTTTATCCCAATCATGACCTCCAGTCCATTCACGACATGCAACTTTTGAAAACTGGGGCACTTTTGAAATTTTCTTGTCAAGCCGGGATCTTAGTTGCCGGTAGCCCGGACCCCCTTTTACTCGATAAGGCAGGCCAGTTCGGCCTTAACCTTGGCCTTATTTATCAGATTACAGATGATTTTCTCAGTGAACAGAGCACTGTTGAAATGACAGGCAAGCCTGTCCACAATGATGCTAATAAGGTGACTTTTTTAACGGCCCTAGGAACAGCTGGGGCTAAAAGTTATTTACAGCAACTGCTGGAAGACACTCATGCACTCGCCCAAGATTTCGAGAATAATGATTGCCTTCATCAACTGCTTGACTTCCTGGCGATAAGAACTTTCTAAAACTTGAATTAGCTCTCGTCTTTTAATGAGCACCGTTTTTGTAAATGGAAGGCCTTGATAAGGCTTTTCCAGAAAAGCCTTTAGTTCCTTGCGGTAATGCGCAGATCCTCTAAGTTCTTTTTAAAGATTTCAATAGCTTCTGCCTTGGTAACGTGGGTATCCCCTGCTGCCTGGTCGGCACATCTTGCAATGAATTTCCGCACTATTTTTTCTTCTCTTTGATCTAAGGGCTTTACGCGTTTGAATTCTTTTCGAGAACTATGAACGGCTCCTTGACTAAGATATAAGTTTGAATCCTCAGGATTACGTACTTTTTTATGGCGCACTCTTACGGGAGCAGAGGCCAGAAAGATTTGTGAAGCTTGTGCTTGACCATTTTTGTCAGGCTGCGTTGAGGCCAAAACAGGAGATTGCCCAGCCCTAGGCTCTGTGGGTACCGTTACATTATTAAGTGTATTCCTCAGCTGAGCAAACAAAAATGGTGCTGTATCAGCTGTTAAATGCTCTGAATCTTTAGATACAAAATTATGAGGGCACGCATCATGATCTGATAGAGTGCTATTTGTCTCCTGAGCATTAAGGTGTAAGATAATAGCTAATAAAATTTTCATTTTTCCCTCCTCTAGAAAATATTATTGCTTTTATGGTGTACTAAAATATAATTTTGGTCAATTATCCTCTCGAATTCAATAAAAAGGTTGAGAGATCGTTAAATTAGGGGCATTGTGGATCGGAAGCAACTTATAAAAAGGATCATCACATGCAAGCAGACCAAGATCTTGAAAAAGAATTTAACGGCAGAGCGATAAAATTTATTGAGGAAGCTGTAGCGACGGAAAAAGTTTATGTTCTGGTCCAAGACAAGATGTGTGTGCAAACAGAATCCCTGGAATACACCCGTGAAGATGATGAACCCATGGATACCATTCCCTTATGGACAGAAAGCTATCAGGAGAATGCCAAAACTTGGGCCGAAGACCATGCTACCCTCGAGGAAATGCCTGTCTCTTATCTTATTGAAGAGTTCTTACCCGAAGTTGAGGAAGGGTATTGCAGCATTGGTCTCAACTGGGATCAGGATGGCATTGGCCGTGAACTCCCCCCTTTTAAGCTTGTGCAATTGCTTGTTAAGCAAGTCAAGGAAGGTAAGATCACCGAGAAAGACCTGGATATTGAAGAGGAAGAATAAAAATCCGGAGGGGCAAGATTTGCTCCCTCCCCCTCTTCTATCTGACTAAAGCATCATCTTTTTTAGCTACCAGAATCTATTGAATTGAAGCCTCCATTTATCTGATAACATAGTCATTCTTGACTGATAAAGATAGATTTCTCTCCCTTTAAACCGCAATACATAACATTACAAAGCTACTCAAAGCTCAAGCGCCCCTCACTTCTTTAACCCTACTTAAGTAGGATTCACGGATGGAGTTCAGGAAGGGGATTACGGTAACTTCTCTTTAAATTACAAACGCATACACAACAATAAGGAGATATAAATGCGTCAATATTTAAGGAAGATAATTTATGGCTACCCTGGGTTGATTATAGGATTACTGCTTCAACTCTTAACCGTCAAACCCTGGGCCGGCGAGAGCGAAAACTATTATGTATTTTATCGCGGCTATCACTTCTTGGCTAATCAAGAAATCAATCCGGCCATTTGGGATCAAAAAGGCATTTCGTCCCGTCCTGTTTCCGATCATACGATTGCAGAAAATGACCTCGAAAAGACTGTTAACAAAGTTTACTCTTTAAATCGCTCTTGGACAGCCGAAGAGAAACAAAGTTTTAAGCCTTCGTGTGCTACTCCTTACCAAGAATTAGTACAATTATATACCAATTCTTATATAAAGTTTGTTGCAGAGCTTAGTGATGCCACCTCAAGAACCCGCAGAATCCTTAATCTCGTTGACTTGACGACCATTACATCTAATCTTTTTGTCTCCACCAGTCTTAAAGCAGAGCAAGCCTATCGCTATGGTGCTGGCTTAAAGCTGTATAGCCATGAAAATTTAAGGCGCTATCCCTCTTATACAAGAGACACCTTTATTCCCCAGAATGCCATCATTGGCTATGTAGATGTGATTGCTATCCCGGCCAAGGAAATAGAAACTTTGGGCGCCTTTTTTGTTGTGGACTCCTTTGCCATCGCTTGCACAAAGCTAAGCCACTATATTAAGAAAAATCTAACCGAAGAATTAGAAGTCATTTTTCCCTTTCACATTCCCGCAAAGTACCATGTTCACAGAATACCTATTCGATTACCAAATTTAATAGCAGGCAAGAGAAATGCTGGACTTAATGGCAAAAAATGGCGAGAGAATATTACTCAGGCAGTCCACTTAGAGGACCAAAAGGAAGTAGAGGAGAGACTCGTCGTTTCATTGATGAAACACGCCGCTAAAGACAGAACTTCTCAAACTGATGCCTTTTTAAAGCAAAATAATAGAATTAGAGTTTCGAATGGACCCTCTTTAACTGGTTTAGGAAAAACCTTAGTTCCTGCAGAAGCTGTAGCAATACGCAAAGAAATTATCGAGCATGTGACTACGATAGAGCATCAATACTTTGATCAAGGGAACAAACAATTTAATATCCCTGTCCAAGCTTTAACATTTGCCTGGAGCCATGCCCTAAAGAAAATAGCTACCCGAGGCTACGGAGTAAACCTTACGGCAAACTTCAGTATGAAATCACTCAATCAGGAGCTGATGAAAATATTTATAGGCAACGATAATATTACTAACCTTAACTTCCGAGGCGATCCTCACATTACTGCTGATCTATATGAAGAGTTTAAAAATACTGACTTTAGGAATGATCAGGAGGTCAGAAAAATGGATACCCTATGGTTGCTGCCGGATACAGAATTAATCGAAAAGTTTGAGGCTCTTTCAAAGGGGCGAAAGAAGGCATTAACTCTTGACGTGACAGGGCTCGCTTTAGCTCCCCAGTATTTCGATCAAGCCCAATATGCTGAGCAGATCAACTTAATTGATAACGAGCGCAAAGATCTTGATGAAGCTTATAATTTGATCAATGATGGAGCCTTCTGGTGGAGAGGTTACTGCATTGAAATGCTGTAAAGCAAGAAGGTTAAAGCTTTAAGTTTCAAATCTGAGCGCTAATTTCGTCTAACTAGGGCAGGGGCACACTATCTAACTAGAGTGTTACCTTCCTTACACCACAGTTTTTAGATTCCCAGGCTTGATTACTTTGTTTACAGCAGTGTTTGAGCTTGAGACTTGTCTCTTCCGCTAATCCTATTCGAAAAAAAACGTGGTTTTTCTATTAGACTTAGCCATATATAAGTAAATAAAGAGTTTTGGAAATAAAAAATGAAAATAAATTATTACATCAGCTCCCTCGTCTTAGGTTTATGGCTTTCTTTCTCTGACACTGAAAGTAAGGCAATGGAATTACAGACACCTCCTTTAGCCGGTTCTGCTTCTCAAGACATAGAAAAATTATACGAAATATTAGAGGAGTATGGGGACTTCTCTCCTTCCCCTGAGTACAAATACTTTGGCGATAAAATCCTTGAGCTGCTGCAGACGAGTCCCCACGTTGACCCCGAGGAAACGCAGGTGATTAAAGAGCAGTATCAGAGCCTGGGTGAGGACATAACATTAATGAATATTACCTGGATGTCGATCCAAGCGGCCATGGCTCTAACTCCTAAAGAGAAGCGTAACATGCCCGCTGAAGATTTAAGTGGTGATATACCTGCCTTTATCCGCCAATTAAATGAGATAAGAGGCAGCAAAGAACTTTGGAAACATTCCTTATCTGAAGCGCAACAAGAAAGTCTGCGCTTAATGATGCTGCTTTCCCTGAACAATTACATGTGTTTAATGCCTTACATTCAGAACAGTAAAAGCCAAAACACTTTTTTCAAAGAAGACTTTCTTAAAGGCTTTGCTGGCAGAGATATTTATGGGGAGTATTATCAAGTATTCCTTTATAGTGTCGCCACTGGCAAAGGAGCAGTGCATGGCGGAATCTACCAAACGCCTATCGAAATTGTCATCCATGATTTAGCTCATCTAAGACAACAAGTAGGGAGCAGTACTCATAGGAATTTCAAACCAAATTCAAGACTTTATGGAGAGCTAGTGCACCAGCTTCTCTGTGCAGCTCAAACGGCTAACTTTGAGAAGCAAGAAAGAAAGCAAATCATTACTATATTATTCTACACGATTCATGAAGTGCTGGAGTCAATTGAGGAGCGATTTGCTCGTTATACTAAAATCGAGATTAACTCTAAGAATGAGAAAGATCTCTTTGAATTATACCTTCAAAGAATAGAAGACTTACTTAAGGATTGTGAACGGGATATGCAGAATGAAGAGAGCACCTTCTCTCTTACTCATATTGAAAAGCGTCGACTGGCTAATCCAGCCCGTTATCAAATTTTAAAGCAATTCCATCGGGATCGAGCTTATGATTTGATCAAGGATGGCTTTTTAACGAAAGAACAAGTCCTAATCCCCGGCAAAGAGGTTCTCGGCCTCAGCTACAATCTTCAGCCCGTTCATGATGTGTTATCAGAGATGATCCATTGGATGCGGCAGGAGCTCCAAAAAGATGGTCGTCTCTATACAGCTCTTAAAGCACAACTAGTTAAGAATTAAGTGAGAGGGCGATAAGTAAGAAATATAACCTCTGCTTATTTTAAATAGGCCTCCTTTCGGGAGGTCTCTAACACCTCTACTCTTTAATCTGTCTCCCGCCCCTTATCCAGCACGGTTAACAGCAGAGACGCATAAACAAGCATGATATTTACGGTGCTAAAGGAAGGTTTAGCGCCTTAGGGTAGGGCAGCAAAAGGTATTGCCGTCTGAGTCCGCTGAGCTTATCTGAGGACAAGCAATACTTTTTCTTCGACTTTGACGAAAAGCCTTATAATCTTAGGTGGCCGCAATCAATGCCATCCATTGATTTTCATCAAGGACCTGAACGCCCAGTTCCGCTGCCGCTCGAGCTTTACTACCGGCATCAGCGCCAACGATTACCAGATCGGTCTTTTTGGATACGGAGCCCGCAACTTTAGCTCCCAACCTTTCAGCGGTCGCTTTGGCTTCGGCGCGACTCATCCTTGTCAGCGTTCCGGTAAAGACAACAGTTTTGCCTGACACTGCGGAAGTTGTCGACATCTCTAGCGCATAAGCAGGTATGGATAGCTCGTGACTGAGAGCATCAATAACCTTGAGATTGTGGGCCTCATGGAAAAAGCTGAGAATGTCTTCCGCCATGTTCTTGCCAATCCCATCCAAACTTAAAAGATCCACATAGGCATCTGTTGTGGGATCCTGAGCTTGCTGCAGGGTGTTAAGCAAGTTGGGTAGAGTATGATAATGACGGGCTAGTAATTTAGCCGTCACACTGCCAACCTGTGGAATCCCCAAAGCATAAATAAATCGATCCAAGGTAATGGTACGGCGATTTTCAATCGCTTCAAACAAATTAGCAGCGGATTGGCTTCCCCATCCCTCTTTAGCCCTTAAGGGGGTGAGCGATTCTCTATCGCGGGCTGCCAGGGTAAAAATGTCTACCGGGGAGTGAATCAGACCTTCTTCATAAAAAGCCTCAATATTACGGTTCCCCAATCCTTCGATATCAAACGCATCCCGCGACACAAAGTGCTTAAGCCGTTCTACCGCTTGCGCCGGACACAACAGCCGGTTCATACACCGCCGTGCGACCTCCCCCGGGACATAGACAATTTCTCCTCCACAGGCCGGACACGTGGCCGGGAAATCAAAAGACTGTGACTCAGGTAATCGCTTCTCCTTTACCACCGAAACGATTTGCGGAATAACGTCGCCAGCGCGCTGAATAATAACATGGTCGCCGACGCGCACATCTTTACGAGCAATTTCATCGGCATTATGTAAGGTCGCCCTTGAAACGACCACGCCACCCACGGTTACAGGTTTGAGATGAGCGACCGGTGTCAGGACGCCCGTACGTCCCACTTGAATAGCAATATCCTCTAAAATGGTTTCCGCTTTTTCAGCTTCAAACTTATGGGCTAACGCATAACGCGGCGTCCGGCCCACACTTCCTAAACGGCGTTGCCACTGTAGGGCGTCAATCTTATAAACAACGCCATCGATGTCATAAGGCAAATCGGCCCGACGCGCATTGATAGAATTATAGTAGTCCTGAAGCTGGGCAATTGATAAGCATAATTGGATCTCAGGATTAACTGTAAATCCCCATCGTCTTAAGTTTTCTAAGGCTTCATGATGGGTCATGGTTGTATCGCCAGAAATAGCATCATAATAATAAGCGAAAAAGCGCAAAGGACGCCGAGCTGTCACTGTAGGGTCCAATTGTCGGACGGATCCAGCAGCTGCGTTACGAGGATTGGCAAATTCAGGCTCGCTCTCTTGTTGACGCTGTTGATTGAGGGCAAAGAAATCTGAACGGTTCATATATATTTCACCGCGCACCTCAAGACTCTCTGGTACATTCTTGCCTATCAAGGTTTGAGGCACATCAATAATACAGCGAACATTTTCAGTGATATCTTCACCTTCGCTGCCATCCCCTCGGGTGGCTGCCAGCCGCAGTTTGCCTCTTTGATAATGCAGAGCTGCTGACAGTCCATCAATCTTGGGCTCAGCTACAATGGGAAACTCTTGGTCACTTGGCAGCGATAAAAACCGTCGTACTCGCTCAAAGAAATTGATCACATCGTCACTGGTAAAAGCGTTTTCCAGCGATAACATAGGGATGCGATGCTTGACCTTTTTAAAGCCTTTAGAGACCGGAGCGCCCACTCGCTTCGAAGGACTATCCTCGCGGCGTAGGTCAGGAAAAAGATTCTCAATTTGACGGTTACGGACGACCAAAGCATCATAAGCAGCATCACTAATTTGTGGCATGTCTTTTTGAAAGTAAAGCTCGTCGTGATAGGCAATGGTCTTAGCCAAGCGACTCAGTTCCAAGGCTGCTTGGTCTCGGGTTAAATTGTCGACAGGAATATGGGCGAATACATTAAGCTCTGGTGAATCGAGCGAGTAAGCTTCTTGCGGCTGCTCTTGCTTCATCGGTAATGACCTCTCCTGATAACATACGGGCTATTTCTTCGTGGCGCCGCGTTAATGGCAATTGAACCACATTTGTTAAAACTTGGCTACCTTGATCTTCTTTAATGACTTGGAAATGTTCATCAGCTGTGGCTGCCACTTGCGGCGAATGAGTAATTGCTAACACTTGCAAATGCTGTGCCAATCGTGACAACCGTTGGCCAATAGCAGCCGCCACCGCCCCGCCAACACCTATATCAATCTCATCGAAGACGATAGTCTGGGCTGTGGACCGGGTCGCTAGGATTGCCTTAAGAGCCAACATTAAACGCGCTAATTCTCCCCCGGAAGCGGCTTTTTCTAAGGGGTGCCAGTCTTGGCCTTTGTTCATAGCGACTAGGAAGTTGACTCGGTCCAAACCTGCCTCTGACCATGCATATTCTTCTAGAGGGCTGACTCGGATAGTGAACTGAGCATTGGGAAGCTTTAAGTCGGGCAATTCAACCATTACGGCCGCACTCAGTTCTGCGGCTTTCTGCTTTCGGGCCTCCGATAAAGCCGTTGCACTTTGAACAAATAGCTGTTTAAGCTGCTCTGTTTGCCGAGCGAGCTGCATTACGCGGCTTTCAGCGTGGTCGAGATCTTCCAAATCTTGCCGCAGCTGTGCATAAAACTGAGGCAGATCGGTGGTGGTAACATTATGTTTGCGCGCAATTGCCCGTAACGCATGTAAGCGGTCATCAATCCGTTGTAACTGCTGCGGCTGATCCTCAACTTGGCCTAGAATTTCTTCAAGCTGAGCCATCGCCTCGGTTGCTTCGCTGAGAGCTTTCTCAAGAGCAACACTGGCTTGGTCGATATGGGAATTGTCGCCGACCGGGTGCTTTTGCAGAATACGATGGGCTGTTTGCAGGGCTGACAAGACTTGGGCTTGTTCTAAGCTCGCCTGGGCTGTTCCCACAGATTCAAACAGCTTAGAAATACCTACAAGAGATTGGCGACTTTCTAAGAGCCGTTCTTCTTCCCCTTCTTCTGGAGAAAGGCTCTCGATCTCTTTTAGTTGATAACGCATGAAATCTTCATGCCGTTTGAGATGATCAAGCCGCTCCATGGCTTGCCGCTGTTCATCGACAGCATTTTGCCACTGATGATAAGTGTCGGCGACTTGCTCCTTAAAAGGGATCTGATCGAGATAGTCATCAAGAATACGCCGATGCGAAGCAACATCCATTAATCGGTCAAACTGACCATGGACTTCTACTAAAAGATCCCCTAAAGATCTTAAAAAATTTATTGTCACAGGCTGGTCGTTGATTAGAGCACGACTTTTACCGTTTCTAGATAAGGTGCGCCGGATAACTAGATTATCTTGTTCTGGGATGCCTTGATCTTGCAGCAAAGCAATTGCTGGGTGCTGTTCAGGCAAAGTGAACTCAGCTGCCAAAAAGGCTTGATCGCACCCTTTTCGAATTAAAGCGACATCGCTGCGATGGCCCAAAATAATTCCTAACGCATCCAGCAAGATCGATTTACCGGCTCCCGTTTCGCCGGTTAATGCGGTCATGCCAGGGCTAAAAGATAAATTCAGAGAGTCGATAATGACAAAGTTCTGTATTGTCAGGGTCGTTAACATAATCTTCCCTCTTCGCCTATCTTTTTATTTAACGGGAGGCTTTGTTTTTGTCGGTTTATCCTGAAGCTTGACTTCCGCTTTCAAAGCTTGCTTCTTGGGAAGAGCAGTCTTCGGATTTTTATCCGTCATCAACGCATAGGTGTCCGCATACCACAAGCTGCCTGGGAAGTTATGACCAAGTATTGCCGCTGTTTGGTAAGCTTGCTCGACTAAGCCTAAAGCCAGGTAGCATTCGACCATACGATGTAAGGCTTCAGGGACATGGGAGGTCGTTTGGAAGCGATCTACCACCTCTTTAAAGCGATTAACTGCTGCTAAATAGGACCGTTGTCTTAGGTAATACCGCCCCACATCCATTTCTTTACCAGCTAGATGATCCCTTAATAAATCCATCTTAAACTTTGCATCTTTGGCATAAGGGCTATCAGGGAAGCGGTTGATAACTTCTTGGAAAGCTTCTTGGGCTTTTTCCGTCACCGTTTGATCACGATGGACTGTTGGGATCTGCTCATAATAGCTTAAGCCAACCATATAATAAGCATAGGGGATATGTTCATGACCAGGATGCAGCTGGATGAAGACATTATAGCCTTCAATAGCTTCGGTATATTTTTTTGCCTCATAATAACAGTAGGCTGACATTAACTGAGCTTTAAGCGACCATTCAGAGTAGGGATGCTGACGCTCAACCTCAGCAAACGTCTTCGCTGCTGTATTATAGCTTCCACTATCCATCTGGTCTTTTGCCATATTATACAACTGTTCAACAGGCATCTGGGCCAGGGCTTCTTCGTCTTTCTCAGAGCAAGAAATTAAAAGGGTTGCCGTTAAAGCAAGCAAGACTTTATTAACTGAGGATCGCATTATCGTCTCATTATCTGTTTGTTTGTTCCTTCAAATTCTAATCTATTGCGGTCCTGGCCGCAAGGTTTTCTACTTTAGGAAGCTCTTGCTCGCCAAAAAAGTCACCTTAACCCTATCTTAACCAAGATACGCTTATACTGCCTAATGAAGGTTTCCGTAAAAATGGACTAATAGATGAAAAAGTTTATCGTCTTAGCAGCAAGCATTTTTTTCGCTGGGCAATCACTGGCGAATCCATCGCCCCTCGTCCAAAGGAGCGCGTCTCAAGCTGAAGATTCAACCTCCGCTAACTCTGAAGCTCACGGGCCCAGCACTGTCAAGGTAACCTCCGAGAGATGCCCAAAAAACTGCCAACAAGCAGGCAAGCTCTTACAGCAAATTTATGAACTGCGCCAACAAATTGAAACAGAAAAACAGCAACACAACTCAAACTATCAAAGGAAAACCATTCACCCGGTGAACCCCAGCCACTTTCAAGGTCAATGTGAGGCATCCTGCCCCCAACTCCTAGGAATTCATAAGCAAATCAACCGCTTTGAGACAGAATTAGCGCAACTAAAAGCCCGACATCAGAGCTCAAGTTCCTCGTCCAGTAGCCCTCCTACTGACAAATGCCCAAAGAACTGCCAACAAGCAGGCAAGCTCTTACAGCAAATTTATGAGCTGCGCCAGCAAATTGAAACAGAAAAACTGCAGCATAACCCAAACTATCAAAGGAAAACCATTCACCCGATGAACCCCAGCCACTTTCAGGGCCAATGTGAGGCATCCTGCCCTCAACTCCTAGGAATTCGAAAGCAGATCCAGCGCTTTGAGGCAAAATTAGCGCAACTGAAAGGGCTTCATCCAACTCATCCCAATCATCAGATTTTGCCCTCCTCAATTCCTCAAGGTCAATGTCCTAAAAATTGTCATGAGGCAGGAGAGATCCTGCAAGAAATATATCAGCTTCGTTTAGCCATCGAAAAGGCGAAGCATGAGCGCGATGCCTCCTATAAAATGAGGCCGATCAAACAGCCAAACTTGACTCCCTCAACTCTGCATTGCCACCCTACCTGCCCTCAGATTACGGGCATGACCAGGCAGCTTAATCAATATCGGGCCGAACTGGCAGCGCTTAAAGGGAACCATCCTCCTTCTAGCGATGCTGCCTTAGAGGGTCAATGTACACCAAACTGTGATAACGAGATTGAATTGCGGCAAGAAATTCGCCATCTCAATATTCAATTGGAGCTAAGAAAACACCAAATCAATCCAGCTTATAAAATGAAAACCTTTAAAGAGATTAGTTCTGATCTTAAAAAAGGAAAGCGCTGCGCCGTGACGTGTAACAATATTAAGCGCCTTGAAGCGCGCAAACGCCAACTTGATCAGCAACTTACTCACCTTCACAATGGTGGCAACGTGCCGCTTTTAACAGCCGGGGGAGTCAATACTGCGCAGTCTAGCGTCCCTTATACTCATCAGAACTCCGGCTTTATAAACCGCTTACGCAAGAAACGCCAGAACCCTCTGCAGGGGTCAACCGTCAACTTTAACAATGAGGGACTCTCTATTTCCCCTCAGATAGGAACCCTTTATGCGACTAATGGACATCACGGTGAGGAGATTCATTCCCATCAAAATGGCCAGAATTATATAGATCTTGCCCCGGGTAGCGCTGTTAATGGACATCACAGTGCGGAAGGCCATTCCAATCAAACTG
The DNA here is from genome assembly GCF_000190415.1 of Candidatus Odyssella thessalonicensis L13. Lineage (GTDB taxonomy): Bacteria > Pseudomonadota > Alphaproteobacteria > Paracaedibacterales > Paracaedibacteraceae > Paracaedibacter > Paracaedibacter thessalonicensis. The sequence goes on along the minus strand of NZ_AEWF01000002.1, from coordinate 9,114 downwards.
ACCAGAGTTATATAGGTCTTGCCCCGGGTAGCGCTGTTAATGGACATCACAGTGCGGAAGGCCATTCCAATCAAACTGGCCAGAGTTATATAGGTCTTGTCCCGGGCAGTGCTGCTAATGGGCATCACGTTGAAGAGGGGCATTCCAATCAAACTGGCCAAAATTATATAGGTCTTGCCCCGGCTAGCGCTGCTAATGGACATCACGGTGAGGAGGGGCACCCTTACCTAACTGGCCAAAATTATCTAAGCCCTTCCCCTGCCAATGCGGGAAGTTATGTAGGAGCATATGACCATAATAATAGCTATAGCATTTATGATCACAATTTCAATAGCCCCCTCTCCCACCCAAACAGCAATGTTCCTGGGTTTAATACCCCTCAGAATGGCTTTAATACTTCCGGAAGCTCTGACGGCCACTCCCTCAGCCTAAATGGTAATACCAGCAATCCTTACAGCAGCAACTATAATAATTTAGGAACTTCGAATGGCTACCCCTCGAGCATGGGGGGTTATAAGCCTTACTTGAATAGCAATCATTATCATAAATTAGGCAGTAATGGTAACTCCTCCTCGTACCTAAATAATCATCTCCCCCATAGTTATAATGGTGAGCATGATGCTTTTGAGGGCGCGGATCATAGCTTTGAAGCCTCTCATGGCTACCACCCCAGTATGAATGATTATAGCAACCATCCGCACAACAATGAATATAGCCACCCTGAAACTGCTGATAGCTACCATTTGCAGATGAATCACTACAATAGTAACACTTATGAGACTGACTATAATAATTCTGGAGGCGCGGGCAGCTATGGCGCTGGCCTGCATGGTTATGGAAATAATGATTATGACGGCGGTTATAATAATGCCGGCAATACTGGTAATTACAGCTCTGGCATGAATCACTACAATAGCCACACTTATGACACTGACTATAATAATTCCGCGAATGCGGGCAGCTATGGCTCGGGCATGAATGGCTATGGAAGTAATGATTATGGCAGCGGTTATAATAATACTGGCCATAATGGTAATTACAGCTCTGGTATAAATAACTCTAATAACAATGCTTATAATGACGACTATAACAACATAGGCAGTGCGGATGGCTATGGCTCTGGCATGAATGGTTATGGAGATAATGATTACGGCAGCGGCTATGATAGTGCCGGCAATACCGGTAATTACAGCTCTGGTATGAATGGCTATGATAACAATACTTATAATGGCGACTATAACACTATGGGCGGTGCTAGTAGTTATGGTTCTAGCATGAATGGTTACACAAATAACGCTTATGGCAGCAACGGCTATAGTAGTATGGGAGGTGCTGCTGGCTACGGTGCTGGCATGGGTGGCTATGGAGCCAGCGCTTATGGTGGTAATTACAATGCCTTTGGTGGTGCGGGCAGCAACACCTTTGGCATGAATGGTTATGGTGGCGGCTCTTCCAGCATCACCACCACTGTTTCAGGAGGTGGTGTTTATGGCACCGCCATGCAAGGTAATACGGAAATTTTCCATAGTAATACCAAGGAATCTAGCAAAGAAGAAGCCAAAGGTAGCGAAACAAATGCGATGACTGCTTTCAGTAGCATTTTTTCGCAATTATTAGGCGGACAACAGGCAAGCGCAAGCTCCCAACAACAAGCGGCGGCATCATCTAGTCCTATGCCTCTCCCTGCTCAACCAGGCCTTAACCAGAATAATGGCGCAGCGGCTGACTTAACCCCCACTCAAGATGATATGGATAACTTTTACGGAGCCTCTGACGCAGGCTGAACCAGGAGCAAGGATTCACTAATTTATACGGCTCATATGAAAAAAGATAAATCTGCACTTTAAAGGTGCAGATTTAAGCTGTTATAAGATAACAGAAAGGCACTCCATAGGATTAACAGTTAGCGGGCCACCTAGCTCCTTAAAAAATCCTTTAAATTTGATCTTCTAAGTTGATAGCCGTAGCAGGTATGAGTGCCTTAAGCCGGTTGAGAGTTGCCTCATCTTCTTCTGATTTTACCTTAAGAGAATTGAAGCCTAGGTTGAATTCTTTCCATTGCAAAGGCAGACCTTCTAAATGTTTCACCATATAATCCAGCTCTTGAAAATCAAGATCGTTCTGACTTAAATCGAGCAGAGTTAGATCCTTTAGATTATTTAAAGACTCACTTAAATAAGAAAACTTAATAGCGGGAGATAGCTTGTTCTCTTTAACTCGCAAGGCCTTTGCTTGTGCCAGCGAGATATCCATTTTACTCTTGCCTGTTCTTTGTTCTCTTGTAAAAGCTGCGAGCTGTTCTGCCTGCCGTAACATGACATTAAACTGCCCTCTTGAAGCTAAGCCTAACTCCCTGAGATAGAGCTCCTTAATCGATTTAGGTAAGTTACTAAGAAGCAATGTTAAAGTCTCAGAGTGTGGATTAAAGCCGCTAATATCTAACTTTGTCAATTTAGTAAAGCTCTTCATTTTTTGGGCCAGCGGAAGCAGATCCGTATTTGGAAAAGAATCATCAGATCCTTTCCATATGCTTAGCTCTTCAATATTAGGAGAAAGGTGGCTGAAAAGGATCTCAAGACCTTTTTTTGTTAACTGATGTTCGGCTAAACTGATCCTTTTTAACCGAGGCAGTAAGGGCACGAGCGCAGCAATTGCTTTATCATCAATTTGCTGTCCTAAAAGATCCAGCGTATCAAGACGTTTATGACGCAATAGAAAGGTACGAAGAGCAACTATCTCTCCTACAGTTAATTTAGGGCTTTCCTTATTTGCATGGATATAAATAGTTTGAAGATCGCCTATATGCTGATGAGTTCTTAAATAGGAAATAATTTTACCGCCAGAGATGTAGGAAAAATCAAGATGCCGTAAGCGCTTCTGAATCAAAGGATGCAATTGTTTTTTATTTTTGTCAGCAATTGTCTCACTCGTTAAGGCAGTCTTTGTCTGAAAATCTCGGTCACTATATAATTTCTGATAAATGTACTGAAAGGGGTTGCTAGCTGAGGTCAGAGCAGAGAAAGATGCAAAACTGTTCACCTTTTCTTTTAGCTCGCGACCGGTATAGCTTAAGCGAATTAGATCGGCTGAAGGTAAATGTTGAAAGACTTGCTCTGAGATTTCTGCAGGCAATATTGACAAATAATCTTTACCTTCTGCGGCTATCGAAGAAGCCGGTATATTTTGATGGGGCTCATCTTCAGATGTAACAGCACTATTTGCTGGCAAGGAGGAGGGGCGAGATTCTTTTGCACAAATAGCACGGTTGACCGGGGAGCCAAAGGTCGTCTGCTTGCGGGGGCTTACGGGACTTTCCTGGGGTGAAACATTGGTCTGAGCCTCATAACGGTTTCTCAGATCTGAGACTCTTCCTCTAGGAATAGCTGCTAAATCGTCAAGTTCTACTTGACCTTGCGCATAGGAAGACATCACACCGGATGTAACAAAGAAAACTGATAAAGTCTTTAAGGTTTTCATAGACTAACTCTTCGGTTAATGGATTCTAGAATTGCTAAAACTTACTGCTAAACTTTAAGTTGTAAAGTATAAAATACTATGGATAGAGTTAATAATTGTAGGAACATTAACTATATTTCATCCAATAATTAAATTCTCTTTGATCCATTTGACTTGTACTCAATAAAAATCCCTATCTCATAAGGACTGGATATGCCAACGAAATAGGGAGGATGGTTGATTAGGAAGTTGTTAACTTCAGCAGGGCTTAAAAAGAATCTAGGTAGCTAGAGTTAATTAAGCCCCAGACTGCCAAGCTGATTAATCGTTCCATTCTTCATTAAGATCATCAGACTCTGAGGTTTGATTCAGGTTAGCTTTTGTCAAAAAGGCACTTGGATTAAAGCCTTCCAAAGAAATACCAGCTTGGCTAGGAACTTTTTTTGAATTAGAGCGTGTATGCTCTTCTTCAAGCCGCTTTAGCCTTTGCTCAATAGCAAATCTCTGCGTACTATATTTACCAGCTATATCAGGTGAAGCACTTGAGATTTTATCGTTAAGTGTCTTTATCTGGCTCTCTAATTCTACTTTACGCGCATCATATTCTTCCTGGACTTGGCGAGCTTTTTCGAGGTTAACTTCCTCATCGGTTTTGAAATCATCGAACTCTTCTGCCTCTCGCGCATCAGCTTCATTGTCGACCATATCTTGACGCTTCTTTGCCAATGCTTTAGCTAGCGTTTCCTGGTGAGATTCCTCAAGAGCTTGCCTCGTTTCGGTTGCGTGGCTTGCTGCTGAATTGCTGCCCTCACAGACAGAGTCCGCTGTGTTGAGCGTTTCAGAGGCTGGAGCTGCTTGAGCTGGCTTATCGTGATTAGCAATAAGTACATCGGAAAGCTTTCCACCTTGTGAATCGTGAATACCCAAGATTCTAGCAATTTCAGCCACTGTTTGGTGATCTTGCGAGCTTAACTGATCTGCACTGCTAACGTTCTTAAACTTAGCTATGAAAGTTTCAATATTATCATACTTGTTTAAGTCAGCATTAAGTACCAGATTGCGAGAAGGTGAGAAATGGCCCTGGGCTAAGCTAGAGATTTTAGCTGCAGCTTGTGCATCCTCTGGAGCTATATCAGCTGCTTGGCTGACATTACCGTACTTCTTAAGGAAAGTTTCAATTGAATCATACTTCTTTGGTGCGTGATTCTTTGTCGCAAGGTTGGCTACTTTGCTAAATGTTAATTTATTCTCTACCTTTGCTGGCGCAGAAACCTCTAGATTGTCTGCAACCATGCTTCCGCTGGTAGCCTGAGTTGGCATAATAGTCGCTTTGCTCGTAGCTTCATTAATCATAGAAGCAATAGAGAGTGTAGCAGCACTTTTAGGGGCTGGCACAGCTGGCAACGGACGGGCAGCAGCCTTAGCAACGGGTGGGGGTGGCAATGGCCGACCGGTAGCTTTGACAGGTGCTGCATTGCTTGCTTGTTCAAACAGATTCTTTAATTGGCTTACATTTACTTTATTGTTGCTTGCTTGAATGTAAGTAGCAACAACTGGTGCAGGCGCTTAAAATACTTTTTTTGGCTCAGCAGCAATTCGTGTAGGTTGTGTAAATTTAGATGGCTTAACAGGCTGAGCTGAAGGTTGAGCCATGCTCTCAAATCTACTAATAAGGCTTCCAACTTTTCCGGTTTGGAATCTTCTATTGTCATTGTGATCGCTTGCGAATGATGCAAGGGAGCCAAAAGCAACCGTTAACAGCAATCCTGACAGCAATGTTGTTTTATTCATCTGTATACTCTCTTCGTAGTAAATCTTCTAATACAGGAAAGGTTTATTTAACCGGTACAAATCACATATGGTAAGGGGGAAAATATTTTTCAATAATATTTTTTTTACTTTCATATATTTTATTTTACAGGGTGCCATCAATATAAGAATAAAATTGGCACAACAGACAAATTAAATTAAAATTTACTATGAATACTTTTTGACAAAACAAGAACAAATTAGATCTTGTGCCCTATGTTATTAAGGCTAGATTTTTCCTAGTTAATGAGATGTAAAACAAATACAAGAGAATACGAAGCTAGGTTTAGCCGTGGAAGCAGGAGATTCAGAACTAGAACACCTATGCCTGCATTACTGCTTCCGCTCGAACCTGAGGACATACTCGATGCATGAGTGCTTCTGTTTATCCATTGTTCGCCAGACATACGCTCGGGTGTTCCAAACTTTGTGCCTGCAGTTCTAGCCGCCAAGTCTGAGAAAGCTGACTTATGAGTACTACCACCATTCAGCTGACTTATGAGTACTACCACCATTCGCAACAGCTCTCATGTCACTATATAGACGGTTAGCAGCCTCTGAGCGTTGGCTTTGAGACGATAGTCCATTGCGGTTAGCGGCCCTATAGGCTTGAGGGCCTTTGCTCCCTTGAGAGAATCTTGTCTGACGATTCTGATTGCTTGCGATTGGGCCTTTGGTTTTGCCTCCCTTCCCTCCGCCTTTGCCCATAGGACCTACACAGCTGCTCAGCGCTGCTCCTGTATTAAGGGCGTACTCTCTCCCAGCCTGCACCTTTGCTTCATCAAAGGGTTGGCCAGCAAGCTTCTGTTGCATCAGATCCCAAGCCTCCTGGGAATGCTCAGGAAACCCTTCCACTGTATCATACATGTCCGAAAACATTTGCAAAGTAGCCACGCCATTATAGTCATCAGCTTGTTGACTATAATTTCTGATAAAATGTAAAAACCTAACTATCGGATTGGTTTGTTCGTCCTGCAGAGCTTTTTGTTGGCTCTGCCATTCTTGCGCCTCATCAGCTTGCTTCCTTAAGAAGGTATTTGGGGATCGCTCAATGTATCATTTTTAAGTCGGTGTTGACCGCTTCAAAAGACTGATGAGAGTCTGAAGATTTACTGATACAGCGTATTAGAGAGGATTTTATCTAAGAACTCTTCAAAGTTATCGGCAAGTTTAGTTTTTTCAAAGTCAGCGTCATGATCAGAAACCCATACTTTTCCCTCCGGATCAATACCAATAGGATTGCCTAAGCCATCTTCAGAAATTACGTACCATTCCTCAATGCCTGGCCATTGCTGCTTATCTTTGTAAAAATCGGTATTCTGAGTAACTGACCAAAGTTCATTGCCCATCAAAGGAATTCTTTTTAAACCATAAATATAGTAGCTCCCTACAATTCCTCCACCATATTTAAGTAAGAAATCAACAAATTCTTTATGAAATTTAAGCTTTAGCTGCTCTTGGGCTGCAGTAATTTCTTGCTTAGAACATGGGCCACCATAGAGCCCTTCCAGTTCATTCATATGAGCAGCAAGCTTGACAGAAAATTTATCTTCCATTATATACTAATCCCTCTTTTTAATAGTTCAGTCTTTGCCCTCTCCTTCCAATACTTTTCTCTCAAGGATTCGTTCCACTCCTTTCTAGCTTCTGCAGGTAGACCTTCACCTGCTGATTTGGGATGCTGTATCTTATTTGCATATTTATGCTTTGATCTCGGCATTTCAACTATAAAGCCATCTGGGTCTCTATGTGAAAGCTGATTATAATGGTGGCCGTGCATGGGCTTACCATCGCCTCCCCTAGGAGCCACCCCTCTTTTTTCCATGATTCTCAATTCGGCTTCACTTAAATAGCTTAGATCTCTAACTGCTCTGAATTCTACACCATCATATAATACTCTACCAGGCCCCAAATATTCTAATGCCGCATGATTATTACTTCCCCCTTTACCCACGGACATGCGGGGGCCGTTACTCATATTGCCGGCAGCAGCTCGGGCGCCGGTATTGCTATTAGCCACCGCTTGCAGGTCTTGGAAGAAGCTATTGCTATTGGCAACTTGTGGGACCCGATACCCCTGTAGGTTGCGGTTGGCCGCTTGCAGCCATTCAAAGTTAGAGGTGCGCTGAGAATAATTACCCCGGGCGAGATCCAACGCACTTAAAGAGCGGCTGGTCCCTTGCCCAGCATCAAAGACCGTTCCTTTCAGACGACCAAGGCGAGCCCCATAATGACGTGCGTTCTTGACAACAGATTTTGCCGCCCCTTTTACTAAACCAACCCCTCCCCCTACTGTCAGCAGATCATCCACCGCATACCGTGCCGCTCGGGCGTTGACCTGATTGGTTAAGCCGGTATGATAGAGGGTTGCTTCTACAACGCGGCCTGGCACACTGCTCAAAGTTCCTGTTCCCTGGAGAACACTTTGGCCAAAGACCAAGTCCCCATAGCTGTCTTCAAAAACTTCCATCCGTCGACAATGAGCTAAATGCTCCACTGTCATCGGTGTCGACCCATTCCAAACTTGCTGGATGCGGGTATTTACGTAGGCTTCATAGCCTTGGGCGATTATTGAACTGCATTCGCCAGAGTCTTAGGTTTTAGTATTTTAAGAGGGTAGCTTTCCTGGAATGATAACTAACTAATTTCACCATTAGAAACAGCAAGCATTAATTCATTCAGCTTGTTGACAATTTCATCTTTACTACGAGAAGAGAATTTAACCAACGGATGTTCCCATCGCTTATCGTCGGTTCTGACCATGGTTATATAAAATGCCCCTTCCGGATCAGATTCAGGGCCCCATCCCAAGTCAATTATTACCTTATTCTCCTTATGGAGCATGTGTAAAAGTGTACTTGAAAACAAACTCCAGGAAGGCATTAAGCTGCTCCCTTCCGGATTAATATCATCCTCTGGACTAATGGAGTAAAATTCATTATATAAAATTTGCCATCCAATAGTAGGAGCAAAGCTTTGCCTTTTAAGCAGAAAGTTATTTATAGACATGATCTTAATCCTATGTTTATTCCTTAGCTATTTTAAGACGATTATGTGGCATTTTTTATATATTTCCTAACTCTTTCCTGACTCATAGGGTGCCCGTGATAAGTATTTGAGGAAGTAATTTCAGCCCTTATCCATTGGGTCGGATTACCATCATCATATCCAATAATATTCTCAGATTTATAAAAGAAATATGCCACACTACCTTTATCCGCTGCTTTGATTCCCTGACTTAAAGCTAGTTTCTCTAATTGTTTATTATCTATTTGGGGCAAATACTGAGCATTTCTTTCACCTGTCTCACTCATCCGTTTAGCTTCCTCAGCTGTTCGCGCTTTAGTATGCTTTATATAATCTGCCGGTTTTGCATTTTTGATACGTTGCTGCCAATTATGCTGATCGGTTCTTTCATTCTTGCGAGTATAATAGCCATCATGCGCGACCCGGTCATGGTTCTCACTAATATTGGGGATAGTTGCTGGGTTAGAGTTAGCGGATGACCTTCGCCCTCCCTCTCTTTCCTTACCTTTTCTTTCTTCTTTACCGTCTAGCGTGCGACCTAGCTTGCTTGTATGGCCATTCACCCTCTTGTCACTAGTGATCTTACCACTTCCAAAGCTTGTACCAGCACTCGTGCTCGTCGAAGAACCACTGGATGCAGAGCTGGAACCACTCCTGCTAGCATTACTGCTCCCACTTGAGCTCGCTGACATACTCGGTACATTAGTGCTTCTCTTTATCCATTGTTCACCAGACATACGTTCGGGTATGCCGAACTTTGTGCCATCAGTTCTAGCCTCCAGATCTAAGAAGGCTGGCCTAGAGCCACCTTTGCCGCCGTTA
>NZ_AEWF01000003.1 GCF_000190415.1 Candidatus Odyssella thessalonicensis L13 | reverse complement strand
CTAGAGAAGTTTTTATTATGTACTTTTATTTAAATGTTAAATTTATTTTATTTAAATATATTTCCATACTAAGCAAAAAGCAAATGAATTTTAAGTGCTCTTAGAGGGGCACTTATAAGCACGACCCACCTTACTAACACTGACTTCTACAGTTTGTATAGAATATCGGATAAAATGGATCTGGCCTTTTATAACTGCTAACGATATAAATTATTTCCGCATCTCAGAGCTATAAAAAATTAATGGTGAGCAGTAGTACTCACCATTTTTATTTTTACGTCCTTCTAACCTCTAAGAAGTTAAAGGAGCTAAAGGTTAGGCACGGGCATAAGCACGACTTGGCTTTTCTGCTTTGCGTTTTTTCTTCTCTTGCTCCTGCTTAAATTTAATATAGTTAGCCTGTTGCTCGCGTTCTGCGATAAATTGGTATATCGCTTCAGTAACTAATCTAAGATTCTCTTCCTCTTGAGTTTTACGACTTAGCCTCTCCTGAAGGGCCCTTAGGTCCTCAAGGGCCTCTTTCCACTTGTCGACATATTCATAGAGGTACGCAGGATCATTAGTATCATCATTCTTCCTTAGCTCCTCTAAGACCCACCGCACTAACTGGCATCCTTTACGGATATTCTCTGAATCACCTTTTGTAATGCTCCCATATAAGAAATCAGTTGCTAGTTCAAGAGGAGATAGTTTCTTACCCCTCCAATCCTTTGCGATAGAAGCGATGGAGTATCTCTGTGCTACTAAATATTGTGCACATTCAAGGTGGCCATTCATAACGGCAAAGTGTAAGCTATTGGCAGAACTGTCATTTTTCCCCTCTACCCAGCCAGAGGGAGCCTCCTTTTGACTCAAAATGTATTGGAGTGCTTTAAGTTGGCCGTTTTGAGCGGCAAGAGTCAGACAATTGTGATTCCAATTGCCGACCATATTACTATCTTGTTTATTTTTAAGCTGAGAATAGTAATCGACGAAGCTCTCATAATCTTTAGCTTCCAAGGCAGCGAAAGTATTCTTCAGTATAGTTTTTTGAAGTGCCCTTTCTAATAAATCATGAAATAATGACATTTGACTCCTGACGCTCATTTTAGAAATATAGCCAGCGAATGATAGAGAATCCTTGCTTTCAAACGCATCACGAGCTGCCCCCATCATAAAAGAGTAACCTTTGTCTGCCTTCTCAGCATCTCTTAGTCGTTGCTGCTCAATAGCGTATTTTTGCAACTGAAAGAGGAGATAATAGATAGGCTGCAGGCGTGACACATAAGCATCCATTTTTTGCTGACCGAGGCCTGTATCTAAAACGCTCTTATATGCTTGGCTGGCTTGGCGAAGAATCTGTTCTTGCTCCTCGCTTATGTGAGGGGGCAACTTATCAACTTCTTGATCGATTTTATTCTCTAAGTCTCTCATTAAATAATATTGATGAATAGGGCTAAGCACTTCAAACTTCTTTGCAACCTCAAAATAAGCACGATTATCAAACATCTGCAGTGCTTTTTCTCTTTCCTGCATCTGTGCTCGGTTTTCCTCCAAGGTAAGGCTAAAATCAGAATACTGTAGCTTTGCATTGGCTCCTTTAGCAGGAGTTTTTCCGATAGTTGGCTGACTTTTTTCAGCATTTTGAGGACCTGAGGCAAGGTTTGGTCTTGCCTGCTCGCCCGAAGAAGGCGTTGAGCCTGTATTTTGATTTGATTGTGGCCTATTTTGGTTAGGCAGCGACCAGAGCGGAGAAATCTTCGCTTGTGCCTCTTTTATATTAACGGATGGGCTTAAGCTAGGACTTTGAGAAGCCGGCAGCGGTGGTAAGGGCCTTTCTGGTTGCACATTTTGGTTAAACTTCGATACGAGAGAAGCCACCCGAGGTTGGATCTGTTCCTTATTAAGGGGTGAGCTTATCCCAGGACCTTGAGGAGCTGGCACCGGTGGCAAGGGCCTTTCTGGCTGCTCCTTTTGATTAAATCTCGGTAAGGCAGGAGCAATCCGCGGTTGAGTCTGTTCTCGATTAAAGGATGAACTTGAGCCATCACTTTGAGCAGTCGGCAGCGGCGGTAAGGGCCTTTCTGGCTGCTCCTTTTGGTTAAATCTTGATAGGACAGGCGCCACTCGCGCTTGGACCTGTTCCCTATTAACACATGGCCGAGGAGACTGACTTTGCTGGCGGCTTCGATTTTACCGGGGGAGGCGGATTGTTGTTATGCAGCTTGGTTCAACATTTTTATTCTATCCTGAACCGTAAGATTGGTAGCACTCTGATCTGGGGCTTGCATTGATTGGCTAGGGACTATTAGGAAAAGAGAGCAACTTAACAAAAGATATACTTTCATCTTTCAGACTCCTCAAGTTCTGTAGTGATATTTATCCCTTATTTATGGAGCTAAACATAACTTATTAGGAGTTACTAGTTAATTAAGATGATTTAAGAATTATTCAGAAATATGAAGATTTAATAAGTCTGCGCTAATAAAAAACCCGGCGTGAGTGCCGGGCTTTCCTATTCATTACACTGATAAAATTAATGCTTGTTCCATTTTTCGCCAACAAAATGTTCGCGCATAGGAGCTGTCGTCTTTTTACCAACATACTCATAATTTTCTTTAATCCATTTATCGGCAGCTAAGCGGCCCTTTTCAAATAAATGCATAAAGAATTCCCATTCTGTGTTTAGCTTACTAGACCAACCTAGCTCTGCAAAAACTTCTTCGTCTTCGATGACATGCATATGAACGCGTTTATGCTTTTTAGCATCAAGTTCGCCTTGATCAATTAAATCGGAGATCAAAGAAATAGCTCTCATTTCACGGACAACCGACGCATTATTGGTCACTTCATTCAACCGGTCAGCAATTTCACGCGCTGTTGTCGGTAGTTTGTCTCTGACCGTTGGATTCAGCTGAATTAAGATGATATCCGCTGTCTCGCAATCATAAATTAAGGGGAAGAAAACTGGGTTACCAATAAAACCGCCATCCCAGTAGTATTCACCGTCCACTTTTACGGCACTGTGAATGGTTGGCAAACATGCCGTTGCTTGTAAAGCTTCAACACTCATTTCTTGAGTATCAAAAATACGAAGCTTTCCTGTACGGACATGAGTCGCGCAGAGATAAAGCTTAACCAACTTACTTTTACGAATTGATTCAAAGTCAAAACTCTTAACGATTACATCCTTTAAAGGATCGATCTGAAGAGGATTTAACTCATAAGGCGAAAACATACGGCTTAGATAATCAAAAATAACAAATCCTGGAGAATGATACATTGTATACTTACCCAAGGCTTTGTCAATCGGTCCGCGTTGATTAAGAGGACTGTTTTTGCCAGACTCAGAAATTTTTTGCCAGAATGCTTTTAATTCTTCACGGGCTCCTTGATTGCCCCCTTTAATTAGTCCCTGGGCTACAGCGACGGCGTTCATACCACCCGCACTGGTGCCTGTTAAGCCTTCGATTTCAAAACGCCCATCTTCCAGCAGACGATCTAACACTCCCCAGGAAAAGGCGCCATGTGATCCGCCGCCTTGTAAAGCGATTGAAACTCTCTTCTTACCGTTTCCTTTTGCAGGATCGTTATGTCCAACCTTAGAGCTTTTCTTATCCATACCTTACTCCTCAATTAAAACTCATACTTAATGGTAGCTTTATTTTCTTAAAAAATCGTTAATTTATTAACTATTAACGCTGTTCTAGAGAAGAAAAGAAGGAAGAGGATAAGCTCAGCTCCTAAAAATCATCCAGGAAAGCTATCCTATTTAAAAGTTTTTGGGCAATATAATATATAGAAAGAAAGGGGTGAGGGATTAAACCCTCAACAAGCAAAGCATTCTTATTTAAGTCTCACTCAACGGCCGAATTCAATCTAGGGTTATAAATGCTGCTCTGACGTTTTAGGGTTCTCTGCCACTATTGACTATCGTCTACATAAGCAGACAGCCTCCCCCTTCCCGCTTCGTAGCTACGGCTCCTGTTTGGCTATTAAGAGGGATCCCTACTCCGCGAATCGCAATTGCTGGCTCCCTATTACTATTGATACTCTTATCGTCACCCCTAACTCTAAATTGAATGATATCCATTCTTTTACGAGGCGATGATTGCGGACCAGAATCATAGTGGAAAACAGTAAAGTTTGAATAGCTACCATTTAAATTCATAAAGAGCTTATCAAGAAAAGGAAAAACAAATGTTTCATAAAATGAATTACTTCTACTTTTATTAAATTGTGTTCCTAATAGGCAGGTTGTTGAAATTAATTCAGTTAAATCTCCCCATCCTAGAATCAGATAATAAATACGAATATAAGCGGCTAGATCTCTATGGTATGCTGTTTTAAGGATAGCCTTAATAAATTCTTCTTTTACAAGCTGTCTATAAACTTTGTTGCATTCTCGATTAAAAACTTCTCGATTTTTATGCTTATGAAAATCTATTTCACACTTAGCTATTCCAAGCATAATAGAGTCTAATTGTTCCCGATGAGTGTGATATATGTCTGCTAAATAGGCTAAAGGCGAAATAATTCTCTTTTTTTCATATTTCTGCAATTTTGCAAGCTTAGGAAGGTCTAAGTATTTCATGTAATCTTGGGTATTTAGAAGCTCTTTACAAACTCTCTCCTCGCAAACTTTAGTTATTGTTATATTTAAATCCTTAACAAAGTCCGCAACTAATGATTTTTCTGAATTTGATGTAGAAGAATCGACAAAAAATTCTTTAGTGAAAATCAAAAAAGGTCTTACATCGGCTGCTACAAAAAAAGAAACGTTAGCAGTAGGTGAATAAAGAAGAAGAGAGAGATCTTCCTCACCTTGCGACCGTTTGTATGACGGTTCCAAAGCGTTAAGTCCTCTGTGTGATAGAAGAAGATGCGTTTCATGATTTGAAAGTTCAAGCTTTTCACCAAATCTTTCATTTCTTAGAATTATTACTTTGTAGTTACTGTTCACTTCTTCGGTTAAAAGCTCAGCACGATCTTTTCCAATGATAGGCTGTGCGGATGATGATTCCTCAGTAAGAGAAGGAAAGGAAATAAACTCTTCCTCTTGCTCAGCTTCTGGATCTACATATTTATCTTTTTCTACTGTAGCTGCCTGTGCCTTACTGTCTTGCGATAAATCTGAATTAAAGTGGAGCTCCTCAGAAGCAGCAACTTCTGAGGAGTATCCTATTAAGAAAAAATATAGAGATAAAATAAAAGTTTTCATAATGTCCCAATTAAAGGTTATGTTTGTTTTGTTCTTGGCCAGACTTTATCTAAAAAGCCTTCAGGCTTGCCCTGACGAAGAAGACGATGCTTAATTGTCTGTTGCAGAAACTTCATCATTATCCTCTTCACTTACTACATTTACTAGGTCTTGGTTTCTATGCATTTGATGGTTACGGACTTGCGCACTAAACCCTGCAGGGATAAGTGATACTATATCTACATCATCTACATCTAAGATACTATCTTCTTGATTAGCGTCTAAGGAGCTAGCCCGCTCATCCGCAGTGTTTAAATCACTAGCTTGCAAGTTTGATTCTGGCTCACCTGATTCTGTCGAAGTGTTAGGCATATTTTTTCTAGGCTTCTTCTTGGAACCTTGCTTGGTAGACTGGGCTTCTTGGTTACTCTTCTGCTTCTCTGCTTCACTTTTTGAAGCTCGCTCTGCAGCCTGTTGTTTCTTTTGACGCTTCTCTATTTTCCGGGCTTTTCTTCTAGCTTTTATCTCCTCTTTATTCACAGATACATTTTCTCTCGTCTGTAGCTTTGAGGAGGATACCTCTTTTACGTCAGGGACTTGATTTTCTTTTACTTCTTGAGAATCTCCCTCTTCTTTTTCTTTGCCTTTGTCCGCGCTAGACGAAGTCTCTTCATGGGTTGGCCGTGTAGGGATAACACTGGAAGAAGCTGATACGGCATCTTGTTCAGTTGGACGCGGAGACCCTATATCTTCACCAGTGTGTTCCGTCGCTTTCTGACGTGCTTGTTCCTGCTGCTGATGGCGAGCTTTAGTTTGGCGTTGCTGAGCAGGGTCCTTAGGTGTTTTACCTTTTTTACCTTTGCGCACTGGAGAGGTTGGTTTTACCTCTGCCAGCTCAACAGGGGCTGCAGTTTCAGAAGTAGGAGGAGTTGTAGAGGTAGCTGTAGCAACTTCACTGGACGGAGTTTCTACTTCTTGAGCGTCTGTAGGAGCTGGAGTAACAGTGGGCTCGACTGTAACAATTTGTGGGGTAACTATAGTAACTGGCGCCGTTGGTGCTGCGGCTGGCTGTTCAGCGTTGATTGGAGCACCTTGCGCTTCAGCTGGCTCTTGAGGAGCTGCTACAACGGGTGCCTCTACCACAGCTTGCACTTCAGCTGGCTCTTGAGGAGCTACTACAACTGGGGCCTCTACCACAGCTTGCGCTTCAGCCCGCTCTTGAGGAGTTTCTATAGCGGGTACCTCTACCACAGCTTGCGCTTCAGCCCGCTCTTGAGGAGCTGCTACAACGGGTGCCTCTACCACAGCTTGCACTTCAGCTGGCTCTTGAGGAGCTACTACCACTGGTGCCTCTACCACCGCTTGCACTTCAGCGTGTTCTTGGCGGACTGCAACAACGGGTGCTTCTACTACAGCTTGTCTTTCAGCTGGCTCTTGAGGGGCGACTGCACCAGCTGCTTCTACCACAGCTTGTCTTTCAGCTGGCTCTTGAGGAGCTACTACAACTGGGGCCTCTACCACCGCTTGCACTTCAGCGTGTTCTTGGCGGACTGCAACAACGGGTGCTTCTACCACAGCTTGTCTTTCAGCTGGCTCTTGAGGAGCGACTGCACCAGCTGCTTCTACCACAGCTTGTCTTTCAGCTGGCTCTTGAGGAGCTACTACAACTGGGGCCTCTACCACAGCTTGTCTTTCAGCTGGCTCTTGAGGAGCTACTACAACTGGGGCCTCTACCATAGCTTGCGCTTCAGCGTGTTCTTGGCGGACTGCAACAACGGGTGCTTCTACTACAGCTTGTCTTTCAGCTGGCTCTTGAGGAGCTACTACAGCGGCTACCTCTACCACAGCTGGGCGGGCTGCCTCATCTCGAGCATTTACAGCCTCTCGTCGGTGTCTACGCCGTTCAAGAGGTTGATTATCTTCACCTCCGTGATCCTCATTCGCTTGCTCGTCTACGAGTGGAGGAAGATTAGCTGGAGCTCCTTGAGCTGCTGCATCAGGATTAGCTTCAAGAAGCTGTTGAATTTCACCCAACCCAGCTCGAGGTTGAACATTTACATCAAGCTGCATTCCAGGAATAAGTTGTTCTCCATCAAGTCTGGCAACGTTATTTGGAAGTTGCCGTACTACTGTTGCTATTATTTTTTCTTCTACAATCGGTGCATAGTTGGTTACGATGTCTACGTCACGTTGTGGTAATTCAACCATTCTTTCTTCTAGGCTGGTTAATTGCCGTGAGGGCTGGCTGCTACCGCCTAAAGGAATACGGAATTGGAACCCAGCAAAGACATTTCCTTTTCGAGCATTATCACGGCTTCCTTCCAAGAGGAGAGAGAAATTATCGGTAACTTTAAAATTACCTCTTAATCGGAAACCATTAATTGATTTTGCGCCTGCCGCCCCTTGGAAACGATAATAGGCTCCATATATTCTTAATCTTTTAAAGTTAGGAATAGCTGTACCAATTTCTAAATCCAAACCTTTTAATGGCACCTCTTTAATTCTGGTCACTTTTTCATGGGTATCGATATATAAGTAAGCGTTGTTAGCTGGGTAGTCACGGCGTTCCTGATTCCATCTTTCTTTGCTTTTTTCTCGTTGCTTGACTGTGCGTTGAGGATAATAGAAGTTAACTCGGTAATCCCAGTTATCACTCATCGCTTCCAAACCAACCGTTGCTTGACTGACTATGTTATGGAACTGAGTACGCCGGCGATCATAAAATCCGTAAACACCCAAAATAAATTGGTTATCACTCGTAATCCATCTTTTTCCAATTCCAAAGTTTCCTTCTCTCGATCTCTTAGTATCGCCGGTGAAGCGGAAATCAAGATAAAGCAATTCGTCTTCACTTTGTACTAAAGGCGTAAATAATGAAACCTGACCTAGATGTCTATGATTACCGAATTTTCCACCAAAATTCATTGTAGGTAGCCATTTTTTTACGTTTGGCTCAGATACAGGTTTTGGGGCTCTTCCTGCTGCCCTTTCTCCTTCATAAGGGCTTGCATGTGAAAATTGATGGCTACCTATCAGCAGCGATGCTGTAAGGAAGCAGATCTTCTTAAAATTTCTAAAAAACTGGGTCCTGGATTTTGTTTGGTTAGTTTTCACGGTCATGTCCTAATCATACTGTCTATTAAAGTAGTTATTAATTAGGACAATGTCACAGATCCTCTGATTATTGCTCAGTAATAAATAGGGAAATTTAACGTTTCTTGTATAAAACGATCTTCATATCTTGGTAATTTTGCGGAAAATCTTTAGGTTATTTAGAAATTTTTCACCTGTAGGTTAGTTTAATTTTATAACGTTATTGCTGGTTGTTTTTCTTTCCATATTATATCTAATTTAGCTGTCAATTTTTACCTATCTGGCATTTAAAAATTTTGTAGAAAGAGTTCTAGGAATTAAAAAAAATCTTGGTGCCCAATTCGCCACAGTGTTAGTGGCAATAAATCCCTGCTAAGTGGGCTCTGATCAAGACTCTCTTAGTAGTAGTTTGTAATTAGAGATATATATTTATCTATAAAAAGACAAAAGAGATTAGGAGAGCAATGTTAGCCAGTGATTTGTGGCAGCTTTTCCACTTTGCTTTTTTTATATTATATCCAGGCAGAGTAGTTTAAATTAAGGACGCCATTAAATTACATGCAAACTTTTAAAAAGGGTTCACCCTTCTCATGCTCATCCCTCCTTCCATTAAGGCTTGAGCAAGCACTTGCATAGCTTATGCAACAATTTTATCCCTAAAGTATCTTTAGAGAGAATATGTAAGCAACTCTTTTAAAGATGCATAGAGATATCCGCAAAGATAATGGAAAACACGGATGAAGGAGAATGAAATTTCACAGATACTGTGTGCTATTTAGCACTATTTTCTTTTTGGATTACCTTATCGATTAGGTTGTCAATATGCTGAGCCTGATCAAAAGCATCATCACTGTAAAATTTCAAAGCAGGAACATACTTGGTCGTCAGCTTCTTAGCGAGGGCAAAGCGTATTTCCCCTGCCATTTCATTGAGATTCGTCAAAGTTGAACTCACTTCACTTCCTCCTCCCAATGGCATTACATAGATCTTTGCATTACGTAGATCGGGCGAGACGTGAACATGAGTCAAAGTAACAGGCATAAGAGTGAGATCCCGCCGCGAGAAATCGCCTCGCAGCAAAATCTCTGCTAGGATATAGCGGATCTCTTCGGCAACCCGTTGTTGCCGCTGAGATGGAGCTTTAGCGGAAGGCTTTGTTCTCATTTTTACAACTGCCGCGCAATGGATTCAATTTCAAAGCATTCAATAATGTCACCTGCACGGATATCATTATAGTTCTCAAAGGCCATACCGCATTCATAAGATTCTTTAACTTCACGGACTTCTTCCTTAAAGCGCTTCAGCGTCTTAAGAGTGCCTTCATGGATAACCACATTATCTCGTAACAAGCGAACTTTGCCACCCCTCTTAACGATTCCATCCGTAACATAACAGCCCGCAACTTTACCAACTTTGGTAATATTGAAGACCTCTCGGATTTCAGCATTACCCAGATATTTTTCACGCAGGGTCGGCGCTAACAAGCCAGATAATATTGCTTTAGCATCATCAATTACATCATAAATAATTGAATAATAGCGGATGTCTACACCGTCTCTGCGAGCTAATTCTCGGGCTTGCGGATTAGCACGAACATTGAAGCCTACCACCAAAGCATTAGAAGCACGCGCTAAGGTAATATCGCTCTCATTAATTCCGCCCACACCTCCATGCAGCATTCGTACAGCAACCTCGTCTGTTGAAAGCTTTGCTAAGCTTTGGGCAATGGCTTCAAGGGAACCGTGAACATCAGTCTTTACCACTACTTGCAGCTCTTTAACATTGCCAGCAGCAATTTGCGACATCATCTGTTCCATGGTTGACTTTGCTGATGCTGCAGCTTTGGCTTCTTTCTCTTTATGTTCACGATACTCGGCTATTTCACGAGCTTTAGCTTCATCTTGAACTACAATAAACTCATCACCTGCTGTCGGCACACCATTAAAGCCTTGAATCTCTACTGGCATTGCCGGACCGGCTGACTCTAGCCTGCGCCCTAAATCGTTTAGTAAGGCGCGCACCCGTCCCCATTCGGTACCAGCAACAAAGATATCACCCACTTTAAGGGTGCCCTTCTGGATTAATACTGTTGCCAACGTTCCCCGTCCGCGATCAACCCGAGCCTCGATGACAACACCACCCGCATCACGGTTAGGATTTGACTTCAATTCCAGAACTTCAGCCTGCAGCAAAATAATCTCTTCGAGCTTATCAAGATTTATGCCCTGCTTTGCTGAAACTTCCACAGACATAATATCCCCACCAAATTCCTCACAAACAAGACCATGGTTTAACAATTCTCCACGGACACGCTCTGGGTTAGCTTCAGGCTTGTCAATCTTATTGATTGCTACAATGATAGGAACATTTGCTGCTTTAGCATGATTAATTGCTTCTATGGTTTGTTCCATAATTCCATCGTCCGCAGCTACGACCAAAACAACAATATCGGTAACATTGGCGCCGCGTGAACGCATTTCTGTAAATGCTGCGTGGCCAGGGGTATCAATAAAGGTGATCTTTTTAGAGGAAGGAAGAGTGACCTGATAAGCGCCGATATGCTGGGTAATTCCCCCTGCTTCACCTGCTGCCACGTCTGTCTTACGTAAAGCATCCAAAAGTGATGTCTTACCATGATCCACATGGCCCATAATGGTTACAACTGGCGCACGATAAACTAGATCTTCCGCTCTATCTTCTATTCCACGGATGCCCACTTCGACGTCGCTATCGGAAACCCGTTTTGGGGTGTGACCAAACTCGGTACAAATTAATTCCGCCGTATCCGCGTCTATTGATTGGTTGATTGTTACCATCATCCCCAATTTCATCAGAGACTTAATAACATCAGCACCGCGCACTGCCATCCTATTCGCCAGTTCGCCTACAGTAATGAATTCAGGAATAATCACCTCTCGAACAATTTTAGATTGATCTTGGCTTGAATTATTTCCCTTCTGTTTCTGACGGGCTCGTTTTAAGGATGCCATGGAACGACCACGGTTTATCTCTTCACCGTCAAGCGCCCGTGATAAAATATTGCGGTTTAGCTTACGTGGGCCCTCATTCACTTCTTTACGATTTACAGGGACAGCACGCTTTGGGACCTCGACCCCCCGCACTGAACGCCGTGCATTTGACTCTTCCTCTTCGTCATCAACTGGACGGACTTTAGGTCCGACTTTAACTACAGGGCGAGCTTCTTCAAAGGTTGGTTCAGCTATAACTACGGGTTGCTCCGGAGCAGGACGAGCTTCCTCTTGGCTTTCTGCTTTTTCAGCAACCTGTTTTATCCGTTCAGCTTCTTCACGCTCACGCTTTTCACCACCCAGGCGCCGCAACGCTTCTTTATCATCTAAGAGCTTCTGGTCTTCTTGACGACGCTTTAGCTCAATCTCATCACGCTTGGCTCTTTCTTCAGCCTCTTGAGTCTGATTTTTAATTGCTTCTTGCAAAGCACGCATCCGAGCCTCAAACTCTCCTTCTGTCAACTTTCCTGATGCGACAGCTTTAAGAGTATTCTGGGCTTGACGTGTGTCACTAGCCGAGGTTGTCCGTTTCTTTTTTACTTCAACAGCAACTGCTTTTGTGCGGCCGTGAGAGAAACTTTGACGCACTTGATCTGAATCTCCAGACTTTTTAGCGTCTGGCTTCAAATTAAGAGTCAGCGTTTTCTTTTCACCTTGCTTTTGATCCGTCATTATTCTTTTCCAATCGTAATTTATGCTTTTGGTTCTTCATCAAACCAATGGGCACGCGCTGCCATAATCATGGCATTTGCCTGTTCTAATGTTAATTGATCTTCCTGGGCTATTTCAAGGAATTCATCACCAGAAAGATCTGCAAAATCATCTAAGGACTTAATATTGTGCTCTGCTAACTTCAATAACATTTCTGCTGTCATGCCGTCAATCTCAAGGATTTCTTCACTGACGCCTAAATCTTTGGCTTTTTCAAGGGAAGCTTTAGCTCTTTGTTCCACAAAACTCAAAGCTCGTGATTGAATTTCTTGGGCAATTGCTTCATCAAATCCTTCTATTGCTGTCAGTTCTTCAAGCGGTGCAAAGGATAACTCTTCAACAGTGGTAAAGCCATCGGCAGCTAAAAGCTGAGCTATAACTTCGTCTACATCCAAAGCATTCATAAACAGTTGAGTGCGCGTATTATATTCTTCTGTACGCAATTTTGCTTCTTGCTCTTCTGTCATAATATCAATGTTCCAGCCTGTTAGCTGGCTTGCTAAACGTACATTCTGACCACGTCGACCAATGGCCAAGCTTAGTTGATCTTCGGCCACGACCATATCGACACGATGAGCCTCTTCATCAAGGACCACTTTAATGACTTCAGCCGGTGCTAAAGCATTTACTACAAAGGTAGCCGGATTTGATGACCAAGGCACAATATCAATTTTCTCCCCTTGCAGTTCAGTGACGACTGCTTGGACGCGAACCCCTCTTAATCCTACGCATGAACCCACCGGGTCGATGGAAGGATCAGCTGTATATACGGCTATTTTAGCACGGCTACCTGGATCACGGGCCACAGATTTAATTTCAATGACCCCATCGTAAATTTCCGGCACCTCAGATTCGAACAAACGCGCCATAAATTGCGGATGTGTACGAGATAAAGATACCATAGGCCCGCGAGCATCAGGACGAACATCAGATACATAAGCCCGCACTCGATCACCACTGCGAAAAACTTCACGTTGGATCAGATCTTCCCGACGTAAGATACCTTCTGCGCGACCTAAATCAACGATAACATTTCCAAACTCAACCCTTTTAACTACGCCGCTGATAATTTGATTAGCACGGTCTTTAAACTCAGCATATTGGTGAGCGCGTTCAGCATCCCGCACTTTTTGAATAATAACTTGCCTTGCACTTTGGGCGGCTACTCGGCCAAACTCAATCGGCGGCAAAGGCTCAACAAGTTCATCTCCTACATTGTAGGATTTATCAATTTGATGGGCATCTGTA
The DNA here is from genome assembly GCF_000190415.1 of Candidatus Odyssella thessalonicensis L13. Classification (GTDB taxonomy): domain Bacteria; phylum Pseudomonadota; class Alphaproteobacteria; order Paracaedibacterales; family Paracaedibacteraceae; genus Paracaedibacter; species Paracaedibacter thessalonicensis. The sequence goes on along the minus strand of NZ_AEWF01000003.1, from coordinate 374,854 downwards.
AGTGAAATTTGCACCAATGGGTCTTCAACTTCTTCGACAACAGTCAACACTTTCCAAATATTGACATCACCTGTATGCTTATCCACTTTAGCTCGGACATCTTTTTCAAACCCGTACTTTGCCCGCGCTGCTTTTTGGATTGCTTGCTCCATGGCATAGAGAACTTCGTCCCGCTCAATTCCTTTTTCCCGAGCAACAGCTTCAGCAACGGCTAAAATTTCGTGACGGGGCTGGCTAATAGAATGGTCAACTGGGTTAATTCGTCGTGTTGTCACAGTCTTAAGTCCTCTGATCCAAAGGGTTAATTAAAAGCTACATGTAGTTTGGCCGACTTGATATCTGAGAAAGGAATGGTCACTTGCTCCGATTCGTTTGCGCTATTCTTTATTGTCAAGACTACTTCAGATTCACTAGCAAACTCAAGTTTACCATGAAAAGTTTTCCGATTACCAATCAACACATGGCTTTTTAAAACAATATCATGTCCTAAGAAACGTTGATAATCCTTTTGCTTGACAAGAGGGCGATCCAATCCGGGCGAGGAGACTTCCAACATATAAGCGCCACTGATAGGATCATGTTGATCCAAAAGAACTGATGCATACCGGCTAACTTGCTCACAGTCCTCGAGTTTAATTCCCGTTCCATCCAAACGATCAATCATAATCTGTAAGGTCTTTCTCTTAAGGCCCGACATTTGAACACGGACAATCTCATAGCCCATATGGCTTAATGAGGGCTCAAGAATTTCTTCAACTTTTTTAAGTATATCCACGGTTTAAATCCTGAAATATGCTCAGTGGCTCGAGTACGCAAGTAATAAAATATCTATATGCTTTGTTGCCAAAGCACAGATTGAATTTATGCTCTGTTTAAACAAAATTCAAGGAATTTATTTAATTCCGGCCAGTTTAGGGGTCACACGTCATATAAACCCTTAATCCTCCTCGGTGAATAAAAGAATTAAAATACTTGCCATTTAAATGTAAATCTAATAAAAAAGTCTTGTAAGGGAGTACCATATTTTAAAATAGTTTAAAAATGAATAATAAAGGCATAATTTTTAAAAAAATAATTTTTCTCTACTTGATAACTGCCAAGTTTGGTAGCTTTGCAGTGGAGAGGCAAGAGGCTGAAGTTTCTTCTCAGGAGCACTTATCTAAGGCGTTCCTTTATCAACTTGATATAGAACCCAGCACCTCTCAGCCTCGCCCTCCAGTTTATTTATTGGGTACTCATCATGATTTACCTCATACCTTTATCAGGAAGGAAATTAAAGATAAGCTTGAAAAGTCACCGATCTTAGTTCGGGAAAAAGGTCCCAATTCTAAATCTTTTGATTGTGACGAATTATTAGAATTTGATGGCATTTCTCTTAAAACCTTAAGAGAAGAAGGACTCGTGATGCCAGCTAACCAAGATTGGCTGGCTTTACACCTAACTTCTGAACAAAGACGGCTATTATCAGAAAAATTTAAAGCTGACGTCCAGCGCCGATGGAATTTATCTTTAGCTGAGGTAGCACCAGCCGTTTATTATTACTGTTTACAGAGAGTTATTAGTCAATGGAGCCCCACTCAGGCTACTACTTCAGCCCAAGAGAGAAGTGATAAACCTGCCTCAACAGCTTCCGATAATGCAGTTGCCCGTCCTACCGGCGGAGCATGCACTGTTGAAGATTACTTTATAAGTAACCATGATTCTTCCAGCTCAACCACATCTGAAGACCATTCTATTGGATTAGAGGATAACGTCATTCGATTAAAATGCATTTATAAGATGAATGAATTGGTGGAGCAAGGGGTTAAAGTCAGCGTTGAAAAACTTAAGCGATGCTTGGATTTTATACTTCTGGTTAACACTGCAGATAAGGCTGTCATTGAAGCCGCTTATGAAAAATTATGGCAAGATCATGTCCTCATCTTTTATAACACCCTGGCCAAACCTTTTGAATTTACGCCGGCTTCGTTGAAAGAGTTTTCTAAAAACGTGGAAACATTTAAAAAGAACTCATTTAAGGCATTTGTTGAGGAAAATATTCAAGAATTTTCCCTTGGCGCCAGTGAATCTGTAGTAAAACGCAACCGAGTATGGGTCCCCCGAATAAAGCAAATCCTAAAGGAGAATCCTGATAACTCCATCTTAATTATTGTTGGCGCAACCCACTTAGCAGGCCAAAATAGCCTTACTAGGTTATTACAAGCTGAAGGCTATAATTTTTCTCCTGTCGAAGAGAAAGTATTTAACATAGAACCATCCAATATAGAAATATTACGAGATGTGCTAAGCATCAAATCTCAATAAAGTTGAATCATTGGTATCGCGACGGAAAGCAGGTATCTCTGCTTTCCGCTAAGCATATCAGCTCACAACTCTTTAAAGAGGAGAAAATAGCCTAAAAATGAGTTAAAATTATCTACGTTAAGAGTTAAGCCATTGGTCGACATTGTCAACCAATGGCTAGCTTTAATATCACAAAATAGGGCCCTTAATAAGGTTTAATTAGATCCGGATCATTATTGACCACTAAGTTAAGGCGGGGGCTTACAGGATAATACTGAAACTCTTCTATGGATGAATGTTCTAGCAGTCTAAAAGAGGGGTCTTTAAGCCACGCTTCATAAGCTTCAGGTTTAAGAATGACGGGCATCCGATCATGAATCTCGCTGACACTGGATGAAGCAGGCCGAGTAATAATAGCAAAGCTATAAAAATCCTGACCATCCGTATCCTGTTTTTTATCCCATAACCCTGCAAAAGCAAATAAAGCCGTACCGGGAGTGGTAAAATAGTAAGGTTGTTTGGGTTTAATACGGCCATCCCATTCATAAAAACCGGTCGCGGGAACCAAGCACCGTCTTTGGTCAAACAGCCTTTTAAACATCGGCTTAAACGTTAGTGTTTCCAACCGCGCATTAATGGGCCGCACGGGGGGAACACCTGCCTCCCACCTTGGCAACAGCCCCCAACTCATGGGCGTTAAAGATAAGTTTCCGTCTTGCAGATGGATGATAGGGACCGATTGGCTGGGGGCAATATTATAACGCTTAAGACTAAAATCGAGTGTCGTTGAGATGGGAAACTGCTTTTTAAAAAGTGAAGTATCAGCTGCCAGTGTAAAGCGTCCACACATTATTATACCTCCTTATTATTATAACTTAGTTTGTCGTAGTTTAGCTTTATAGCCTTTCCTTTAAAGCTTGATAAATCGCTCAGAGTTTATGTTGCTTCTTAAAAATATTGATGATCGTCACATCTCTAAGGAGTTCTGAGGCTCTTAGAGCATTAAGTTTTTATTTTCATTTAGGCACACTAGCCTCCTAGAAGAGAGCAGCAATTGTTTGCAAGTATTTAAAAAATGAAATTCAGCTCCCTTTAACTGATCACTGCGCCAGCTTCCTCATTACTGCTGCGAGGCAGATTTACCTGACAATTTAGGCTGCGACAGGACGACATTAATACGCCAGGTTAAGTTATGCCAAAATATTACTCTAACTCTCATCGCATTCAGTCCTTTTTTTTAGAAGATAGTTGGCATAAACTAAAAAACAAGATTATGAAGAAGGTATATGAGCATGAGTTCGGAATCAAAACCATATATTATTGTACTAGGTAATGAAAAAGGTGGCACAGGTAAGTCAACGGTGACCATGCACGTTATTACGGCTTTACTTTGGAAAGGCTATCAGGTTGGTTCTATTGATGTGGATGCCCGTCAAGGAACCTTATCCCGCTATGTAGAAAATCGTCACCATAGAGTTAAGGAATCTAATCTTTCGATTCCGCTCCCGCAACATACAGCAATTTATAAGAGCACCCTTGACAATGTCACGGAAGCTGAACAGGAAGAAGAGGCAAATTTCACTCAGGCATTAACCCAGCATCAGAACTGTGACTTTATTGTCATTGATACACCCGGAAGCGACACTCACCTCTCTCGCTTAGCTCATTCTTATGCAGATACGCTTATCACGCCTTTAAACGACAGTTTTATTGATCTCGATATGCTGGTTCGTGTGGACCCGGATTCGCTTAATATCTTGCGGCCCAGTACCTACTCTGAAATGGTTTGGGATCAAAAAAAACACCGAGCGATGCGTGATGGGGGTAAAATTGACTGGATTGTTCTGCGCAATCGCTTAGCAAGCATCCATTCACGCAACCGTGAAGAAATGGAGCGTGTTTTAAGCGCTTTAGCTAAGAGAATTGGTTTCCGCCTTATGCCAGGGTTTGGTGAACGTGTTATTTTCCGTGAACTGTTTTTAACAGGTTTAACCTTATTAGATATGCGAGAAACAGGTACACCGATGACATTATCTCACCTCGCAGCCAAGCAAGAGTTAACAGCTTTATTGGAGGGCCTAAACTTGCCAAAAAGCTTGGATCGCAGTCAGGCAGCATAATAGCGAGCACCGCTTATGCCTAAACTTGCCAAGGTGAGGAATAATAAGATTTAGTCCTCGTTGCAGAAGGCGTGCATAGCTCACTTTTTTAGATAAGAGCAAATTTAATTTTGCTCTCTTGTCTCCGCGTAAACCCACCTCTTTTTTTTAAATGTTCACCTCCTATCAGATAGTGTTCTTTTAACTTATAGCATTTCCGAGTTAATCAAAGATGCGCTCTTCTAGAAATAACGCGAGAAGAGAGAAGTTAACAGGAAGGCGAATTGATGCTTAAGGTGCAAAAGAGTTTTCTCAGGGTAGTGTTAGCATTTTATAAGATAAGGATTCTTTATTTGCCCTACACCATAAAATGCCTCCGGCTTCTTTTAACGCGGATTAGTTTATTTATTGCAATATTTCGAATACCATAATAAAAACAGTAATAAACCTACTCCTAGTATCTCCGCCTAAAGGATAAAAAGAAAGAATGTCTATTAATGTTGACCGCCCCTTTCTTGGCTATGCCGAGACTCGGGAAGAAGCTATTCAAATTATCCAGGACACTGGCATACTATGCATTACTATAGGTATCGCCTATTTAATAGCGTTCTTATCGCTTACATTTCAGAGAAAATCCTTTCCCGCCAAAAGCTTAAATCATATCTTTACTATCTTAATATGGACGACAATAGGCGCCTATATGCTTATAGGTCCTAGCTATGATTTTTTCTCCTTTAAAGCTGTAACTTGGTTGGCAGGAGGCATGTTTGGTTTAAGCTTCAGTAATCTATGGATCTTGTGTAGGGTTAAACTGCCTCAATGTGATAATATTTTTATTCAGCACCTGCAGAAACCACCTACCTCTTCGCCTCCTGAGAATCAAAGATCACCTAAAATAACATTTCAAAATATTCTCGACGTTTCTTTTATTAATGAACGGATCTTATGGCTGCTGATATTATTCCGTATGACAGTGACCTTAAGAACCATAGCAATAATGAATGCATGGCATAGCCTCCCCTAGCCTTATTATTTAAATTCTTCCTGCAGGAGAGTTATATCTTAGTTGTCGGGAGAGTCAATAAACCCACCCATATCCTCATCTTCCACCACTTGGAAACTATTATTGGTCTGAGATTGTTGGGCAGCTGCCTGAGCCTGAAGCTTGTTAACATCGATCCCAGCTACGGCGGGCGGATTTAAGGTGGTAGAGGGCCCAGCTAAAGGAAGGTTTGCAGTCGCCCCTCCTGCAGGAGCAGGCTGACTCACAGATCTATTAAGGGCAGCTTGGGCCTGGGATTGTGAAGGGGGCATCATCAGGGATGCAATTGTCGGAGCCGGCTGTTGAATCTGCGTATTAACTCTAACTCCGGGAATTTGAGCCACATCCACCTTTTTGGGTAAAATAAACTCAGGGCTAATACCGACACAGCGATAGGTATCACAGAAATTGGTAGCTGTAGTTTTCTTGTCAAAGATATAGAGTCCTTGACGCGCCGGTGCCATTTCGAAACGTTCTTTTTGATCTAAGTACAGCAAGATAGCGGCCACACTTGTAAGTATGGCAAAAGCAAACACGAAAGAAGCTCTAACACTGGACATGCTTTCCCCCTTACCGGCCCGATGGGTGGCTACATACGGATTATAATAGTAGTCATCATGATCGTTCTTCATACCTTAAGGTAAGAGGATTCAAGTTAAATTTCGGTAAAATTAAGGAATTTTTTTAAAACATTTTAAGTTGCACTGGGTTTCCAGTAAGCGACTTAATGGGCTCAAAGGATTTACGATGATGAGGTGTAATTCCCTGGGTTTGAATTGCCTTAAGATGAAAGGCCGTTCCATAACCTGAATTTTCTCGCCAGCCATAAGCCGGATAATCGCTATCCAAGTCCTGCATAATCTGATCCCGCGTCACTTTTGCAATAATTGAAGCCGCCGCAATTGAATAGGAGGTCGCATCTCCTTTAACAACAGTCATCACCGGGCATGCAAAATTAGGTTTACGAATCCCATCGACTAAGGCAAAGTTAGGCGCCATACCTAAATTTTTCACGGCTCGTTCCATAGCTAAGCGTGTGGCCCGTCCAATATTGAGCTGATCAATCTCACTGACAGAAGCGCAGCCTACTCCAAAAGTTAGAAGATTTCCTGATTCTTCTGACAGGATTTTAAATGCTTGCGTACGTTTTTTTCCGTAAGTTTCTTGGAGTCATTAATAAGGGTAGTAAGGTGATCGGGCAATTTCCTAGATAAGAAAATGACGGCTGCTGCGACAACTGGACCGGCTAGGGGACCACATCCTGCCTCATCGACGCCGGCAATATAATGATAATTATCAGAAATAGAGTTTTCTAATTCGAAAGTAGGGCTAGCCGTCTTCATCGTCGACGATCACTTCCTTCAGCATAGATTTTTTACGCTGAATTCGACGCTGCACCCAACTAAACTCAGGGCCAAAGGCCATAGCCAGTATTTTTGTAAAGCTTAAAGCCCGTGAATCCACATGCGCCTTTAAACGCCGAGCAGAAGCCAACCATAACGGACTAAAGGCAAGCGACAAGACAGTTAAGGCGACAATAAGCTTTTGGCCATGATCATCAATAATGCCTGATTGATAGCCTACCGTTGCCAATAAGAAGGCAAACTCGCCTAGCTGAGACAAAATAACGCCAACGAGAAAGGATTGAGCGCGGGGCAACCTTAAAATGTGGAGAATGCCGATATTAATCGCCGTCTTACCAACAGTGATGACAAATAGAAGTACCGTTACCATTATCCAGTGTTCAGCAATAAAGCTTAAATCAAGTAACAGACCAATGGACAAAAAGAAAACCATCAGCAAGGTACTTTGGATCGGCTTTGTCGTTTCCAAGAGCACAATACGCTCATGCGTGTTTCCCAGCACGAGTCCCGCTAAAAATGCCCCATAAGCTGCCGATAAGCCAATCAACCCTGAAACAGCAGCGGCAGCAAAACAAAATCCTAAGCTGGCAAGAGGAGTTAAATCCTTTTCACCTGAAATGATCTGAGTTAAAGGGATACGCACCCGTTGTTTTTGCGAAAGATAAGAGATTAAAGCGACAATAATTGCAACAGACAGCGCCAGTTTAATGATTAAACCAGGATCAAAGATCGAGCCATTATTTAAATTGCGCAGAATTAAAATCATCGGAACAATTGCCAAGTCTTGAGCAATTAAAATACCAATAGCTAACTGTCCGGATTCACTGCGTACTTCACCAATGCGTTCGAGCAAGTTGACCACTACGGCGGTGGAAGATAATGCTAGAACGAATCCCAACAGTAAAGACATCCCCAAAGACCATCCGAAAAAAGGGGCTAGGCCTAGCGAAACGACCAAACTGATAAAAATCTGCAAAACTGTACATAAGGTAGTCTGCAACCAAGCATTTTTGAAAGTGCGAAGATTTAACTCCATCCCCACCACAAATAAAAGCAAGAGCACCCCTAACTCGGCCATTGTTTCCACAATGTCACGGCTTTCTACATAAGCAAAGCCAGAAGGACCTAAAATGATGCCTGCTAAAATGTAACCCAAAATGGGTGGTTGTTTAAGGCGCACAAATCCTAAGCCGCCAGCAAGTGCTGCGACCACAACGAGAGTAATTTCAATCAGTCGCATATCATGGTGCATGGATTTAGCCTAGCATACACAGACTAAAAAAGGCAAATATTACATGCATTTGCTCAGCCTGAGATATTTATCTCTTCTAACAAATAATATTAATATTTTAAATACTTTAGTTATTTATATCCCAAAATTTTTACAATTATGAATTACCTACGTTTACTATTCGCAACACTGCCAGCGCTGAAGACCGATTTAATCCATTTAATTCCTTCTAAATTTCCTCCCTTGAAATTTTTTACCAGAAGAAAATTAAATGTAATTAACGGCTTAGACCCTAAATCTCCTCTTTTTGAAGGAAAATTCTAGAGCCTCATCGCCTCAAAAAACTCATGACAATAAAATTAAGCATTTTTTAACGTGGAAAGGGACTCCCAAGAATAAAAGGAAATCCTTCCCTACTCTTTGTTTTTTATTGCTGTGAACAAATAAGGCTTAATCCTCAGCAAAATGCCTCTAAATTATGCCTGGCTGAGGATCACCTTATTGCTCTCTAAACCTTTAGGTTAAATTTTATTAACATTTTTACAAAATAGACAAGATTGATAGAAATTGAATACACTATAGGTATCTAACCTAATAATACGGGTGTATGTAATGTCAGCATTAAGTTTAGCATTCCAGCAGTTCTTATCAGAATTTCATACGCTACAAGCTCGACTCTTGAGCATGCCAGAAAATGAGGCTCTTTCCGAAACTTTTACCCAAGAGCAAGAAAAACTTTCTGGGTTACTAACTCAGTTGAGCCAGTTCACTACAGAAGAACAGGAATCAGCACGGCGAGAAATGCGCTTATTTGCCGACAAGTTATCTGATAAACTAACTGTTTTAAAGCAGCGCATGGAAGAGCTGTCAACAGATATGAGTATTATTGAGAATCGTAATCGAGGAATTCGCGCCTATAATCAAGGAAAAATCTTTTAAATGGATGCGCCCTCTATTTTTTACGCGACCTTATCCTTTATCGGCGTTCTCTTTTTTATGATTGGCTCCTTATATGGACTACGCTGGATATTAAATAAAGCAAACATAAAGCTTTATCCTATCCAGGCGACAGATTTTCACATTATTGATCGGCTACCCTTAGATAATAAGCATCAAATAATCCGCTTATGCGATAAAAACTTTATTTATGTCATCCTAATGGGAGAAACCAGTTTACTTTTAGATAAAAGTGACCGCTTAGACGGGAGTTGCCAGTGAAGTTTATTAAAAGGGATCACCGTAAATTCTACATTAGCCTTTTAACTATTCTGATCCTAACTTTAAGCCAGGCAGTTGCAGAAAGCTTAACACTTGATCTCGGGAATGCGGAAGGCTCATTTAGTGCTCGTCTAATTCAGCTATTTCTGGCAATCACGGTCCTCAGTGTGGCTCCTTCTCTGGTGATTATGGTCACATCCTTCACCCGTATGGTTGTCGTTTTATCTTTTTTGAGGACCTCCCTCGGTCTACAGCAATCACCGCCGAATATGGTGATGGTGAGCCTAGCAATGTTTCTAACTCTATTTGTAATGGCTCCGACTTTTGAGAAGGCTTATAATGATGGAATCGCCCCTTTAATTGCAGAGAAAATCTCTGAAGAACAAGCCCTTTATAAAGCTGCCGAGCCTTTTAAAGAGTTTATGCTGAAAAATGTCCGTGAGAAAGACCTCGGCCTTTTTCTAGATTTATCCCGGACCGGCACTTTAGAAAAACCATCAGATACGCCTTTAAAGGTTCTGGTGCCTGCCTTCATGATTAGTGAGCTGAAAAGATCTTTTGAAATTGGGTTTCTGATATTTATTCCGTTCCTTATTATAGACTTAGTGGTCGCAGCCATCTTAATGTCCATGGGAATGATGATGCTACCGCCGGTAATGATTTCTTTGCCTTTTAAGATTATCTTCTTTGTTCTTATTGATGGATGGCATTTGCTCTCAGGTAGCTTAGTAAATAGTTTTAGTTAAATACCGAAAAATTAAATGTAAAAACCTAGCTTTAAAAAAATTTAAATAGTTTCCAAAAAAAGCTTGAAAATATTTTTATCGTTGTTATTTATGTTTTAGGCGTCGGAAGAACAACAATAAAAACCGGCGCCATCTCACTATTTTACTAAGGCAATCCATAGGGTGTCATTTTTTCATTTCAAGGGCAGGATTCCCCCTTTTCCTACCATTTACTCAATAAATCTAGCCTATAACCTCACACCTCTATTAATTGGCATGCGTAACCCAAGGGTTAAGATTTCTATATCTTTCTTCAACGGAGTTATAACTGCCCACCAATTATTACATCTCAAAATAAAGGAAAAACTATGAAGAAACTAGCTTATCTTACTATTGCTATAATACTGCAAAAGTTTACTATCGAGAGTAGCTTTGCTAGCGATTGGGCTGTGACAACCGGAACGGTGCCTGCCAAGCAAGAAGGCGAAGAGCTTCTTCCCCCTAGCCGTCAAGAATTAACCATGACGGTTCAACGTTTCGAAGACTTAGAGAAAGGCCTTCAGAGGTTAAGTGAAGATGTCGCTAGCCTGAAAGCTATTGCTTCTAAGGATCAGAGAAAAGCCTATAATTTCTTACTTAAAGATATGCTAAATCTAACAATTGCCGGGGGTTTTCTTGTGACCTCGTATGCCCTATTAACATTCGACGGCTATTATAAATTTGACAAAAATAGTCCTTATATTCATGAAGTCAAAGCTATACGCCAAGAAAAAGCTGCGTTCATTAAAGAACAACTTACTTGGAATGACAAACTGAACCGATTTCCTTCTTCTCTCGCAGTACCGTCCGCAGCAATCGGTCTTTATTATTTGAGCAACATTTCAGCTGTAAATCACTTCTGCATCAAGCCGACCCAGCGGGCGTTTAACTGGCTCCGTCACGGGATCAGCCATACATGTGATCGGACATCCATGTGGTGGTATCAGTCATTTAGTGATCAACATTCTAAAGACAAAACAGACTAAAACTATCTTTTAGGAGGCACTCGTGCCTCCGTGCGTTAAGCATCTACTTAGAGGTTCTGCCTCTTTATTCGTTATATTTTCCCTTACTTTATAATAAGATATTTTGACATCTCCTCTGATTACTATAAAATTTGGGAGGGTCTCATTTGACCTCTGAAGGATATTCATTATCCTTTTTATAGATACCTACCCTTTATTACAGAGGACACAATGATACAGCAAGACGCTTTGAAGCAATTATTTCTTGATGCACGTACCCATAATGCTTGGCAGGATAAATCTATCCCCCAAGAAACCTTGCAGAAGATTTATGATCTAGCAAAAATGGCGCCGACCAGTGCCAACTGCTCACCTATGCGTATTGTCTTTGTCCAGTCGAAAGAAGCGAAGGAAAAATTACGCCCCTGTCTAGCGCCGGGTAATATTGACAAAACGTTATCAGCCCCAGTCACCGCAATAATAGGACATGATATGGAATTTTATGAGCAGCTTCCCAAATTATTTCCGCATGTTGACGCCCGCTCTTGGTTTGTTGGCAATCAGTCATTAATTGAACGCACTGCAGTGTTGAATGGATCCCTGCAAGCGGCTTATTTTATCTTGGCAGCCCGAGCTTGCGGTGTTGACTGTGGCCCAATGTCAGGGTTTGATAACAGTAAAGTTGATGAACTTTTCTTTAAAGGAACTTCCACAAAATCTAACATTTTGTGCAATTTGGGCTTTGGCGATGCTTCAGTTCTTCACCCACGCAGTCCACGATTCGACTTTTCTGAGGCTTGTCGTATTGATTAATCCTTGAAATACCATCACTTCCCCAGGTAAATTAGGGATAAGAGTTTCAAAGAAAAGAAGAAAAATGACAATTCGTGTTCGCTTTGCCCCGAGTCCCACTGGATTGCTGCATATTGGTAATGCCAGAGCAGCGTTAATTAATTGGCTTTTCATGCGTCAGCATCAACTTAATGGCCAAGAGGCGCACTTTCTACTGCGTCAAGATGACACCGATCTTGAACGGTCAAAAGAAGAGTTTGCCAGCGCTATTAAGCAAGATCTGGCTTGGTTAGGAGTGACTCACGATAGCTTTATAAAGCAATCGGATCGCTTTGCGCGCTATGATGAAATGAAACTAACGCTTATTGAAGAAGGTCGCTTGTATCCCTGTTATGAGACACCTGAAGAATTAGACTTTAAGCGCAAGCGCCAAATGGGCCGAGGAGAGCCTCCTATCTATGATCGGGGCGCCCTTAAGTTAACAGAGGCGGAAAAAGCGGCCTTTGAAGCAGAGGGCCGCCGTCCCCATTGGCGCTTCAAGCTCTTGCCCGAAGAAATCACCTGGCAAGATTTGATCCGGGGCGACACTACTTTTCACGGCGCTCACCTAAGTGATCCCGTATTAATAAGGGCAGATGGAGCTTATCTTTACACTTTAACCTCTGTTGTGGACGATATTGATACCCAGATTACTCATATTCTCCGCGGCGAAGATCATGTAACCAATACCGCAGTGCAGATCCAATTATTTGAAGCTTTAGGTCGGAGGGCAGAGACTATTCATTTTGGTCACACTTCACTGCTTTTGGATGTTGATGGCAGCCCGCTTTCAAAACGTTTGGGATCCTTAAGCTTACAGAGCTTACGTGCCCAAGGCATTGAACCCATGGCAATTAATTGCTTATTAGCTCGGTTGGGCACCTCTCAGCCTATTGAGCCACATTACAACTTAGATGACTTAGCGCGCGGCTTTGATTTGGGAACGTTTAGCCGCACCCCGCCTCGGTTTGACATGCAGGACTTAGAAGCCCTCAACCATAAAATCTATCAGGTTTGGCCATACGAAGCTTTAGTCTCCAGACTCAAAGATTTGGAAGCGGCGGACATTACGGAAACGATATGGCACCAGATCCGTGGCAACATTAAAAACCTAACAGAGCTGGCCCATTGGCAACAGGTATTCTTTAGTGAGATTGCTCCCCTAGCCAATGAGGCGCCTTACTTAGCGACCGCCTTAAAGCTACTTCCGCCCCTGCCTTGGACCACAGAAACCTGGAGCGAGTGGACCACAGCAATTAAAGCTGAAACAGGGCGGAAAGGCCGTGAACTTTTTATGCCACTGCGTCTAGCGCTTACGGGATATCCGCATGGGCCGGAGATGAAAGATCTCCTCCCTTTGATTGGCTACGAGCGGGTCGTTAAGCGCCTATCAGTCGAAGGATAGAGAAATACGATGCACTTAAAAGTTTACAATACCTACTCTCGTCAAAAAGAGGATTTTGTTCCCTTAGACCCCACCCATATAAAGATGTATGTGTGTGGACCCACCGTGTATGATTTTGCCCATATTGGCAATGCACGTCCTGTGGTGGTGTTTGACATTCTAAGCCGGCTTTTACGCCAACTTTATCCTAAGGTTACCTACGTTCGTAATATCACTGATGTAGATGACAAGATTAACGCGGCTGCGAAAGCGTCAGGCCAAACCATTCGCACTATTACCGAAAGAACCATCCAAGCTTATAATGAGGATATGGCAGCTCTAGCAGCCTTTGCTCCTGATGTTACGCCGCGAGCCACCGATCATATACCTGAGATGATTCACATGATTGAGGACTTGATTGCCAACGGTCATGCGTATGCGGCGGAGGGTCATGTTCTTTTTGCTGTCAAGACGTTTGGCGCTTATGGCAAACTTTCGCGCCGCAACCACGATGAATTGCTCGCAGGGGCCCGCGTTGAAATAGCCCCCTATAAAAGAGACCCAGGCGACTTTGTTTTGTGGAAGCCTTCGGATGCGGAAACACCTGGGTGGGATAGCCCCTGGGGTCGCGGTCGTCCCGGATGGCACATTGAATGTTCGGCCATGAGCGAGAAGTATTTAGGGAAAACCTTTGACATCCATGGCGGCGGCATTGATTTATCTTTTCCTCATCATGAGAATGAGTTAGCTCAGAGTTGCTGCGCTAATAAAACAGATTACTTTGCTAAATACTGGATGCATAATGGCCATTTGACCGTTAATGGGGAAAAAATGTCTAAATCCTTAGGCAATTTCTACACGGTACGTGAGCTATTAAGCGAGTTTACGGGGGAATCGCTCCGCTATATGCTGATGAGCGCTCATTATCGCCAGCCTTTAGATCTTTCCAAAGAGCTTATCCACCAATGCCAAGCGAGTCTAGATCGTCTCTACGGAGCCTTACGCGGCATTAAGGTTTATGAGGGGGGCATTGACGACCAGATGATGAGCGCGCTCCTCGATGATCTAAATGTCCCCTTAGCCCTAGCCCGTTTACATGAGCTAGCAACCGCTACTAACAAAGCAGAGGATCCTCAACAAAAATCACAGTTAGCGTCGACACTAAAAGCTTCAGGCTATCTCTTAGGTATTCTTCAACAAGACCCTGAGGCTTGGTTCAAAGGGGCAACACTTGCCAATGCGGACGAAGTGGAGGCTTTAATTGCGCAACGCAATCAAGCGCGGTCGGCGCGAGATTTTGCTAAAGCAGATAGCTTAAGACAGCAGTTAACTGATATGGGAATTGTTCTAGAAGATTCGCCCGCTGGCACCACCTGGCGCCGTCTATAAAGCAATGACGGCTTCGCCCATTTTTCTTTTACAAGCCCCCCAGCTCCCTGAGAACCTCGGAGCCGTGGCTCGAGCCATGGGAAATTTTGGCTTGAAGGAACTGCGAGTAATTGCGCCTCAGTGTGATGTTCTCGATCCTAAAGCCTTGGCCACGTCCGCGGGGGCGGAATTTATCCTGGAAACTGCCAAAATTTATGAAACCCTTGAGCAAGCGACCCACGACATCCATTGGCTTTATGGCACGTGCGCAGTGCAACGTCACCTCATTAAAGAATATGTTCCCATTCGCGCAGCAGCCAATCTTATCGCTGCGCAAACGCAAAGTGGACAGGTTGGTATTCTTTTTGGCCCTGAACGCACAGGACTTATTAACGAACACCTGGCCCGCTGTCACAGTATTATTCAAGTTCCTGTAAACCCAGAATTTTCCTCCATGAATTTAGCGCAGGCGAGTGTAATTATAGCCTACGAGCTTTCATCTTATGTCAGTACTGCCACTCCCACCATGGTCTATGGGGAAACTTGCCCGGCCCCACAAGCCCAGCTACAAGCCTTCCTTAACTTTCTTGAAGCCAAGCTCGATGCGATCAATTATTGGCGTGTTCCTGGCAAAAAACCGTTAATGAAGCAAAATCTGGAGAATGTCTTCACGCGTTTGCAACCGAC
This sequence comes from Candidatus Odyssella thessalonicensis L13, assembly GCF_000190415.1. Classification (GTDB taxonomy): domain Bacteria; phylum Pseudomonadota; class Alphaproteobacteria; order Paracaedibacterales; family Paracaedibacteraceae; genus Paracaedibacter; species Paracaedibacter thessalonicensis. Next base: position 359,618 of record NZ_AEWF01000003.1, on the reverse strand, counting down.
CGAACAAGATTTAAGATCATTATGGGGCATGATTAACTTGCTCTCAAAATCACCGCGATCTTAAAGTAGGCTTCTGACGAGGGCCGATCCTAAGTATGGAATTCTTTTAAAAGCGAAGAATTCACTTCTACTTAAAACTAATTAAAAGCAATTGGCAGTAAACACCATCCATTTCCTCATAAATGTTTAGAGTGCCCCTGAAAAGCTCTTAACAAGACTCTGTTTGCCAGAGCTGAGCTGTTGACCAAGCAAAGGTATGAGCTTAAGATATTACTGCTTTGTAAGGAGAAGCTTATGAAAACTTATCTATACGTCCTATCAATCATAAATTTTATGTGGTCAGGTGATTTACTCGCTTCAGGACGAGATGAACACTCATTCTTAATTGTGGCCAATGGGCCGTTTGATTTAGAAGTCGTGGAGAAATATACGGAAATTTGTGAGACTGTCGCTTTGGACGGAGCCGCTAACAAGCTTCTTCAGCATGGTTTAACACCTCAGATTATTTTGGGAGATATGGATTCCATAAGTGAGGAAGCTTGTTCTGCCTTCAAGCAGGTGGAGTTTATTCCAGCATTAAATCAAGATTATACTGATCTAGAAAAGGGTATCGAATTCTGCAAGGATAGAGGAGCAAGGAGCATTATTATAACCTGTGCCCTTGGCGGCGATAGAATAGATCATACACTAGCAAACTTTTCAATTCTTAAGCGACAATATCAGCGTGGTATTTCAATAACTCTCCAAACTTCAAATAAAATTACTCAGTTTCTACAGGATGAAGAAGTAACTTTCGAAGCTCCGATAGGAGGGAAATTTGGACTATTTGGTTTTCCTGCAGCGGTTGGGAGTTCACGGGGAAAAGCAGGCGCAAAAGGACTAGAGTGGGAACTTAATAACTATTCTCTCAGATTGGGGGAACAGGAAAGTGCCTGCAATATTATCAAATCGTCACCTGTCACTATTTCAGTCAGTGGAGAAGCCCTTATGGTGCGACCAATTAAGTTATGAGACATAAGAGTATGTACCATAGACACAATAAAGAATAGCCACCATAAACACTTCTTCACTTTTAAAGATTGGCTTGTCTCTCCTTTAATTGTCCTCAGAGAATGAGTTAGCCCTTAAGACTGCCTGCTTTGTCCTTAAAGATATTGAGTGTGAAGACTTTTAGTTTTTTAGCCCAGACCTTTTATGAGATATTGTTTAAATTAAATATTCCTATTACTTTTTGAAATTATTTACTCAGGCTATACATCAAAGCCTCCATTTGCTTTAAAGCTGCGGCAATGTGCCCTATGAAAAATAATATGGTTAACTGTTATATATTTTATATAAACAATTTAAATAAATTTAAGAAAATGAAAGTTACCTTATTAAAAGTTACATTATTAATTGCAGGTTTTCTATCTGCTGCTGGGGCGATGGAAAGTGAGACCCCCTTTTCCAATAAAAATCATTTTTATACTTATTCGGAAGTTACCAAAGCATTTGAAGGAATTGTTCTCCCTGAGGTTAAAGAAGAATTTGAAGACTTCATAGCCCTGCTATTTAATCATACTTCATCCTCTAGTGATAAAACTAAGCCCTTTCCTCCCTCTGTCCATAAGGGGCCAGCCCTTGCTCAATGCTGGGAGTGCATTTTTGAGGGAATGAATCAAGCTCAACACGAGAAAGATCCGGTGCAAACCCAGCGGAATGTCTTTGGTATGTTCATAACTCACCATGTAAAAAGCCTTCGCAGACGCTTTCCTGAGAAGCATGAAGCCCTAGAACCTTATATAATAAAAGAGTTGATTTGTTCAGATTCTGATGCTGAAACTGAAAAAGCACTTACCTCCCCTCGTAGTAATCGTCCACTTCGCAATTCTGGGTCTGACGGTAAGAGCCGTAAGCAATGAAATTTAATATTAACAAATTCTGATATAGACTAATTTTATAACCGTCACAGTTATAAAAGGTGTCTATATGGAATGGTTCAAAAGCTTAGTGTATGGTACACAAGTTATCGCTTCAACTGCAATCGTTGAGGAAGTCTCCCCCACCAGCATCCTTCAGCCCCTCGCACTTCCCACTAAAGCCATAACCATTGATGGCGGCGGTATGCGAGGGCTTTATACTATAGAACTGATGAAAGCGGTAGAAGGCCGCCTCAATGGTAAAATTTCAGAGCATGCGCAAATTATTGCAGGTACCTCGACCGGTTCTATTCTTGGCTTTGGCCTGGCCATCGACAGACCCTTAGAGACTCTAGCAAACTTATATATAAACCACGGCCAAGATATCTTCTATCAGACCGATTGGGAATACTTTGAAAATGGTGATGGCTTAACAGGGCCCAAGTATGATCCCTCAAAATTTGAAAGCATTTTAAACGAAAATTTCGAGCAAATGAAATTAAGCGACCTAAAATGCCATCATGTTATGGCCTTTGCCACCAATATCACTCAACAACGCTTGCAAGTCTTCGATACCAAGGTAGCGAGAAACAGCCCTGAGGATGATGCGCCGATTTGGTTTACCATCCGTTCGTCCACGGCAGCCCCCACCTATTTTGCTCCCACACTGTGGAAGGGGGATGCTTTATGTGATGGTGGCTTATTAGTCAATAACCCCAGTACCGTCACCCTGACTCAGTTAATAGAAGTTTATGGCTGGGGGGTGCTGCCCACTTTGAAAATGGTATCTTTTGGCACGGGTACCTTTAACACCGGCATCAGCTATGAATATGCCTCAACCATGGGAACGTTAAAATGGGCCGCCCCTATTAGTGATATGATGATAAAGTCGGCTAGCACCATGTATTGCCAGCTCTCTGCCAAGCTCTTATCTGCAGATCAACTGGTGCGTTTAAATGGAAGTCTATCGCGCGACTTAACCTTAGACAATTATTGCCCCACTAATCTGAGAGCTATTCAAGAGGCAGCGCTAAGTTACATTAAAGACAATCCGGAATTAATCGACCGAGCCGCAAAAATGCTGCAGAATTAAAAAAGCCAAAACAAGACTCACCAGTCTTGCAAGGCTTGATCCCACTGGGGCTTAATCAACTGATGGTTGCGCTCTTTAACATGCCCATAGCCGCGAATCTTTTGCGGCAGCTCCATTAACGCGCAAGCCTGAGCCAGCGTCTCGGGCGTTACTTTTTCCAAGACTCGCTCAAGGGCAGCCTGGTAATCAGAAATCCATTGACGCTCTAGGCGACGCTCTGCGGTATAGCCAAAAACATCCAAGGCTGTGCCGCGTAAGAATCTAAGCTTAGCTAATATTTTGAAAGCTGTCATCATCCACGAGCCAAACGTCATTTTCTGCAGTTCTCCTTGAGCATTTCGTCGTGCCAATAACGGCGGGGCTAAATGGAATACCAATTTAGCTTTATCGTCAAACTGCTGCCTAAGCCGGCGGAGAAAATCGCCATTCGAATAAAGGCGCGCCACTTCATATTCATCCTTATAAGCCATTAACCGATATAAAGACTGAGCAATAATACGTGTTAATTGATCTGTCCCCAGTCTGGCTTCGCTTTGTTTGACACGCTCAAGAGTCCGCCTATAACGTGCGGCATAGGCCTTGTCTTGATAGTCCTCAAGAAAGCGTTCACGCCGGCTAATTATCTCGTCCGTGGTCTCGCTTAACTGATGATCGGTGTCTATAGGATGGTCGCGGTGAGCAAACTCTTGCACTTTCTTAGGGTCAACGGCCGCTAACCGTCCCCAGTTTAAGGCCCGCTTATTATCCTCCACCGCCACCCCATTCAAAGCAATCGCTTCCTCAATAGCATCCGGCGAGAGCGGCAAAAGTCCTTTCTGCAAGGCATAACCGACCATAAACAGGTTAGTCATGATAGAATCGCCCATCAAATTTGTGGCAATCTCTTGAGCATTAATAAAACTGACATAGTCTTGGCCAGCTCTTTGAAGAATATCGCTCTCCATGGAAGATTGCGGAAAAACATAATCCGGGTTTTTGGTAAAATGGCCCGTAATGGATTGATACGTATTAACAATAAGGTGGGTATGGCTCGCATTAATCTTCTGAATCCCTTCCGGACTGGCAGTAACTACCAAATCAAACCCGAGAATAAGATCGGCATGATTGTTTGCCACTCGGGTGGCATGGATGTCCTCAGGACGTGTCGCGATTCGTAAATGGCTAACAACTGCCCCACCTTTTTGCGCTAAACCGGCCATATCAACCACTGAACATCCTTTACCTTCCAGGTGGGCTGCCATTCCTAGTAAAGCACCAATGGTGGTCACGCCTGTGCCGCCTACCCCGGTAATAAAAATACTATAAGGTTGGTCCCTTAAGCTTACTTCTGGAGGTAGCGGAAGTTGAGCAAATAATTCTTCGGGAGCTTTGGCGGCGTCTGGCCGACGCACTTTACCATCAATCACCGAGACAAAGCTAGGACAGAAGCCATTAACACAGGAGAAATCCTTATTACAGCTTGATTGGTCGATTGCTCGTTTACGGCCCCACTCAGTTTCTAAAGGAACCACGGACAAGCAGTTTGATTTCTTGCTACAATCGCCACAACCTTCACAAACAGCTTCATTGATGAAGATCCGGCGATTAGGATCAACTAGAAGCCCTCTTTTACGACGACGGCGCTTTTCTGCAGCACAAGTTTGATCATAGATTAAGGCAGTAGTGCCCGGGGTGCTCTTTAATTCTTCTTGGACTTGAGGTAAATCGCGGCGATGGTGAATGGTGACACCGGGCGCAAATTGCGCCGTGCGCGGATATTTTTCTGGCTCATCCGTGACAATGGCAATCCGACGCACGCGCTCCGCATGCAACTGATAAGTAATATCACCAACGGTTAACGGGCCATCGACCGGCTGTCCGCCCGTCATGGCCACTGCATCATTATAAAGAATTTTATAAGTGATATTAACATTAGCCGCGACCGCGGCACGGATCGCCAATAGACCGGAATGGAAATAAGTGCCATCGCCCAAATTAGCAAAGATATGCTTTTCCTGGGTAAAGGGAGCGATGCCGATCCATGGCACTCCCTCACCACCCATCTGAGTAAAGGTAGTTGTCCGATGATCAATCCATGTCGCCATATAATGACAGCCAATACCGGCTAAAGCCCGGCTTCCTTCCGGGAGCTGAGTAGTTGAGGTGTTGTGAGGACAGCCCGAACAATAATAGGGAAGCCGTAATAACTTTGCCTCGGCGGCTGTTTTTTGCGTCTCTTCCTCAATAACCTGCTTAAAGATTGAACGCAGTGCTTCAAAACCATGCACATTTTGCCATAGCCGTGCTAAGGCCGCTGCAATCTTTTGGCTTGTTAACTCATAGGTTGAGGGTAGAAGCGGCTGCTGGTCCTGATCAAACTTACCTAGAATGGTTGGCCGCTGCTCAGGGGCCAGGCTATAAAGAATCTCTTTGAGCTGATTTTCTATCAGAGGACGCTTTTCTTCGACAACAATGACCTGCTCTAGCCCTCGACAAAATTCTCGAATCCCTTCACTTTCTAAAGGCCAAGAGACAACCACTTTATATAAATTGATTCCCAATGCTGTAGCTTTATTTTCATCGATTCCTAAATCCGCCAAAGCCTGCCTTAATTCAATATAGCCTTTGCCGACCGCAATTAGACCAATACGCGCGGGCTTAGATTTCCAGATGGGGCGGTCGAGGGCATTGGCCCTGACAAAAGCGCTTATAGCCTTCATTTTATAATCATGCATACGCCGTTCTAATTCTAAAGGCGCATCGGGCCAACGTAAATTGAGCCCCCCCACAGGCATCTCAAAATCTTCTGGCAGTTTAATCTGGAAACGATCTAGATCTACAGCTACAGACGCGGCTGTATCAACGGTATCGGATAACATCTTAAAGCCGACCCACACCCCGGCATAACGCGACAAAGCCCAACCATACAAACCTAAATCGAGCACATCTTGCACAGTTGCAGGATGGATAACCGGAATAAAGGCATCCATAAAAGCATACTCGCTTTGGTGGGGTAAGGTGGAAGATTTACAGGCATGGTCATCGCCTGCTAAAGCTAAGACACCACCAAATTTAGAAGAGCCCGCAAAGTTAGCATGCTTTAAAACATCGCCGGTACGATCGACCCCTGGACCTTTACCATACCACATGGCAAAAACACCTTCCACAGTTGCTTGGGGAGATAAATGCACTTGTTGGCTGCCCCATACGGCGGTGGCACCTAAGTCCTCATTAATACCCGGCTGGAAGCGAATATCATGATCAGATAAATATTGACGCGCTTTCCATAAAGCTTGGTCAAATCCCCCTAAAGGAGAGCCGCGGTAACCCGAGATAAACCCTGCCGTCTTCAAACCATTTTTCTTATCAAGACGGCTCTGCATTAAAGGCAATCGCACAAGAGCTTGCGTTCCGGTAATAAAAACGTGACCTGAATCAAGCTTGTACTTATCCTCTAGATCAACGTGACGAACGATCTGTGACATAAAGCTCCCCCACCTTAAGCATTTTTATCTTATTTTAATTAAATGTTATCAATACTGCTACCAGTTTTTATGGATAATTACCCCGCCTTGGGAGCTTTTAAATTTTTACTGCCTGATTCGGGACTAAATACGGTGCCGTGAAAACAATGACTAATTTATGGAAAGTTAATAAAATGTTGCTAAGCTAGCGTTCAAAACCTTAACGCAATGTTATCCCATCACGGCTTTTAAAATTCTTGCAACCTATAGGAAAACAACTAAAATAAAAAGATTAGTTCGATCTTTATAAAGACAAATATAAAATGAAAATACTCTCAGCATTTATTAAACTATTTCTAATTATCTTTGAGACTAGCGCCATGGGGGCAGAGAAAGTCCCGGCTCAAATAGCATGGGCCTCCTTAAATTCTTATCTTGACGCCATGACGCACCAAAATAAGAAAGCCATTTTAATCATTGGTTGTAGCCATGAAGACTCTGCAACCGCCACGGAAGATCATCGTCATTTAGATGCGTGGTGCGTCAATATCAAAGACCCTGAGCCTTATATCCCTCATTATTATAAACTCGGTACGACTTATACGCCGCTGGATAAACAGCAACAACAACAAAGGTGGGACTTCCTGAAAGCAAATGATGAGTTAGATATTACTCATAGTCACCTATATCCTCTTAGCAGCTATCGAGGTAAATTTGATATCGTGCTTCTGGAACGGAACTGGGAGACAACTTTAAGTAATGTCTGGACCTTATTTAATGCTGCTAGTTTTTTAAAGCCTGGCGGAGAGCTAGTAATTGATATCCATTCTTCCTACCGATTCAGCGCTTATGAGAATTATGATAACTCTTATCGTGCTGCTCTTGGCAAGCCGTATAATCTCCATTTAACAAGTGGACATAGTTATGCTGCGCGAAGAAAAGAAATCCCCCAAGAATTAGATAATCAGATCGCTCTTAATCGGGATTTTTTATTTAACTTTTATGGGAAGTCTTATCAAGAGTTCCGGGGCGAAGCTGATCAAATTCCCAGTGAGTGGGATCCCCAGCTCCTGCATGACTCAATTATTGAAAAATATAAGCAGTATAATAAAACTTATACTGCTTCAAACAATTCTAGGAGTATTGCCCCAGCGGTTCCTCAATTAAAGGGAGTGGCCGATTATCTTATTTGCTGGTTTTTTAAGGATCCTATCCTTATCAAAGGCGGTATTTTGAGTTATAATAGCCGGCAAACTGATTATTTAATTATAATAAAAACTCAAGCCACTCAAGATCATGAACGAGCATGGAAGAGTGAGATACAACGCTATCTTAAGGAGAATAAATCCTCTAAAGGTAATTAATAATAACTCTTAATTTTAAACTTTTCTAAATAAGCCTTTTCCTCTCGATAAACCCTCTTCAGGGCAGACAAAAACTGCCCTAATTATATTCTTCCCCAAAAAATCTTATAAGTTTCTTAAAGATCTCTTTGTCAGCAAACACGACTAAAACGTCAATAATGGGAGGGACTTCCGCGAATCGGCGGAATTTAGAGACGGTCCCCCCTTCAAGGGAGAAGGTATGACGCGACGCCAGCAGCTTAAAGCTTTATTAACCCAAGAGTTAAAACGGCGGTATCAAGAAAAGCAGCGCTATAATTGGCAACTTAATGCACGAGATAATCAAAAACCGCCCTCAGGGGAATGGCGAACCTGGCTAATTTTAGCGGGCCGCGGCTTTGGTAAAACGCGCACCGGCGCCGAAACTTTGCGTCAGTGGGTGCGCGAGGGAAAATGTCAACGGATTGCGCTCATTGGCGGCAGTTTGCATGAGGTTCGCAGCGTTATGGTTGAAGGCGAAAGTGGTCTTTTAAATGTGCATCCCCTGCACGAACGCCCCCTTTATATCCCCACCCAACGGATTATTAAGTGGCCGAATGGCGCTATTGCTCAGCTATTTGGGGCCGAAGCTTACGAGCAGCTGCGGGGACCACAATTTGATTGTGCTTGGGTCGACGAGCTCGCCAAATTCCGCAAAGCTGAAGATATTTGGCAACAGCTGCAATTATGTTTGAGGTTAGGCGAGAATCCGCGCTGCCTTGTCACCACCACCCCTCGCCCCAGTAAATTAATGAAAGACTTAATTGCCTCTCCCGAGGTGGTCCTCACGAAAGGCTCGACCTTTGATAATATTCGCAATCTTGCCCCCGCCTATATTGAACAGATCCGCAAACAATTTCTCAATACACGCCTCGGGGCCCAGGAACTATATGCCGAAATGTTGACGGAAACAGCCGGTGCTTTGTGGCAACGCAGCATGATTTCTTACCAGCAGCCCTTATATGATGCAGCCCATCGCCCAGAGTTAGAGCGGATTGTGATTGCCATTGATCCCGCCACCACCACCCATGATCATAGCGATGAGACCGGCATTATTGTTGCCGGCATTGATACCCACAAGCAGGCCTATGTACTTGAAGATCACAGTGGTAAATTTTCACCTCATGACTGGGGACGGCGTGTTGTTGACTGTTTTTATCGTTTGCGCGCAGATCGTATCATTGTTGAAATTAACAAAGGCGGCGATTTAGTAGAAAATGTCCTCAAAGCCTTTGATTCCACCATTCCTTTGAAATCAGTTAGAGCCACGCGCGGTAAGTATACCCGCGCCGAGCCCATTGCCGCTTTGTATGAGCAGAAAAGGGTTTTCCATGCTCAGCCTCTCTCTATTTTAGAGCAACAAATGTGTGATTACATCCCGGGCCTTACCCATAAATCCCCTGATCGCATGGATGCGCTTGTCTGGGCTTTGACTGAACTTCTTCTTGAGAGTGAAAAACAACCAAAACTAAAAATTTGGGGATAAAGAAGCGAGGGTATAAAAATATCTGAGATCCGCAATGCTTTAAACCTTCGTCATCCTAGCAAGGTGTTAATGATTCGATAGCAGGAACGCGAAAATCAGCCGAAAACTGTTTTTGCTCTTAGGCGATTGTTTGAAAGTCTTGGTGTATTTGTTTAATTCAATTTAACACATTCTTATTCGGACTGCTCCATCCTTAACGTCTAAATTCTTCAGAAGGCAAAATTGCAGCAAGCGAAGAGACTTTATCCATTGCCAGTATCATTAAACCTTTTGGTACTTTGTTCAGTTTCCTGCTGTTCGCTGTGTCGCTTACCAGTTCCACGTTTTCCTGAGTTGAGCTCCATACTGCTCACCGCAGTTATACCGGCTAACACAGCCCTTCTTATTTTAGTTGTTATTCTCATCTTGAATCCTTTTATTTTACTAACTTATCATTAAACTTGAGGGCTATTTAATTTTAGCTGCTCGTGCTAAACATTTAAGATATAAGAATTAGCATTTTATGTTTTAAGAAGAAACGCCCCTATTTATACCTTAAGTTAGCTAAGTTGAATACCAGGTCACAGGGAAAGTAATAAGCTTATTTTCCTAACCGATATATCAATTCATGCAAAATAAACTTGACGTTTAAGTGATTTAGCCTCAAATAGATAAGTGTACCAATTTAACTAGGATTTTTAATGTCAAAAGAAGATTTAATTGAATTCAACGGCACCGTTATTGAATTGCTTCCCAATGCGATGTTTCGGGTTAAGCTAGAAAACGAGCATATTGTCTTAGCACATACCTCAGGACGTATGCGTAAAAATCGTATTCGTGTGCTCGCTGGTGATAAAGTCGTCGTTGAGATGACCCCCTATGATCTAACAAAGGGCCGCATCATCTTCCGGCAGAAATAATGCCTCTCATCGGGATCCTTAGCCGCCATGAATCTGTTATTCGGGCGGCAATTTTGCGTGATTGTACGTTACTCCACCTTGATGCGGACACTCTTAATCGCCAACCTTTGTATACGCAAACTTATCAAGGAGTGGTGCGTCATAAAGAAGGACGCCATTATTGGGTTGAGTGCTCTTTTGGATCGGGCTTATTGCCCCAAGAAAAACACTTTCCCCCGTTAAATGTCGGCCAGAGTGTAACGGTGCAAATTAGTCGCGAGTCCTTTTTTGATACCGCAGAGAAAGGCTTTAAGTCCCCGATTTTGACCCGAAGGATAATTCAAGAGCTCTCGCTGTGGGAGCAACTTCTTCCCCTCTTCAACAACTTAGAGTTATTACTGGTTGATAATGCGGAAGTTATGATTAGTTTAAGGGCTTATTGCAAAACAGCACACCCAACCTTAGCCTTAAAGCTCGTTTCCCATAATTTATTTGAAGAATATGGGCTTGAAGACAGTTGGGCCCTCTTAGAATGTCCCATCGTTGATTTTCCCGGCGGGAATTTAATAATTGAGACTACCGCTGCGGCAACCATTATAGATATTAACGGGATCGGTAAAACTGAGTCGCTGAATTTACAAGCTGCAGAAATTTTAGGACAACAAATCACCTGGCGCACCCTATCAGGGAGTATTCTAATAGAATTTATTGATCATGGCCAAGGCCACCGTCCGCAACTTATTGAGAAATTAACTCAAGGCTTAACGTATTTTAATGATGGCATTACGATTCATGGCTTTTCAAAGTTAGGTTTCCTTGAACTAAGTCGCGTCAAACGTCGTAGCCCCTTGCATCACAGAAAGGTTTTTAATTTATGACTTGTCCTATCTGCCACCAGCCTACTAACACAGAATTTACTCCCTTTTGCTCGCGGCATTGTAAAAATATTGATTTACTCAAATGGCTTAATGAAGACTATCGCGTGCCTGTTAATAATCCCGAAGATGAAGAAAAAACTGAAATTCCTTTAAAAATTGTCTCTGACACTTGATTTTATATCTAAATTCATTAATATATCATCTAGTGTCGATCAATCGGATGGTCGCGGAAAAGTGTTTCCGAGGAAAGTCCGGGCTCCACAGGGCAAGATGGCGGATAACGTCCGCCGGGGTTGGCGTCAAGGCCAGCTTTAGGGAAAGTGCCACAGAAATTATACCGCCCGGCGTTATGCCAGGTAAGGGTGAAATGGTGCGGTAAGAGCGCACCGCGCTTCAGGTAACTGAAGTGGCAGGGTAAACCCCATCCGGAGCAAGACCAAATAGGAGTGAACTTCATCAGATGATGAACCATGCGCCCTGCATGTCACTCGGGTAGGTTGCTTGAGATGCTTGGTAACAAGTAATCCAGATGAATGACCATCCAGTAGCGACTGCTATGGACAGAACCCGGCTTATAGATTGGTCGACAATATTTAAATTCTCTTCAGATAGGCGTGAAGTATTTGCTAGCTTTCGAAGAAAGCTCAAATTGCCATTATTCTCCAGTAAATTTGCAGTTTTTGCAGCCAAATAGAAATAATTTTGCAAAAATAGTATCTCTAAAGATGTTTACTTACGTGTTGATAAGGCGCAGAAACGTTTCAACTCTTATAAGCGCCCTGTCAAGATTGACAAAAGCATAAGGTACGTAGCAAAGGCCGTTCCTCAGACCAGCTTCTCTACACTTACGGCTCTAAATCTGTAACTCTTTATATAATAAGCCTAAAAGTCTCATCATCTAGGCTTCGCCCAAAATTAACCTTCTCTTAATATTATTTAAAGTTTTAATGAAATCGTTTGTTTTTGGTCAGTTTTATGATTAGCATTAAATTGTGTATGAATTTTCCCTTAGGAGAAGATGGGTATGAAAAAATCTATGAAATTTGCACTTGTTGCTGCAGTTCTGGTCGCAGGCATCAGTGGGACTTTTGCTGGCAATGAACAGACAGCAGATGAAGCACGTGATCGGATGGATATGTTAAGCGAGCTATTCAAAGATAAAGGTTTAAATTCCTTCAACTTTTTGAATGGACATGACGGTGCTGGTTCCGGTAAAAACCGTGAAAACCAAGCTGGTCTACGTTGGGCTGAGCTCACAAAATCAGATGATCGCAGAGGTCAAATTATTTGTGTTGAGAATGGGCGTTATGCTGTTAACCAACTTGACCCTCGTAAAGTTGGTCGGGATACAATGTCAGGTGCCGATACATGGCGCGATGGCCAAGGCATGCCAATGACAGAAAAAATCCTTGCTGCTCTACGCAATTCAAGCAACGGTAAAGCAGTTGTTAACTATGTTGAAACAACTCCTGGCGTCGACAATGAGCGCCAAGGTAAAGCCAGCGAAGAAAAGTTTGAACTACTAGCTTACAGCTCTTCTGCAATTCTTGGCAAGAAGAATGACACCGGTTCAAAATTCTTCTGCGCTGTGCGTTATCAACAGTTTGAGCCAACTGATGAGTCAGAAGCTAACCGTTTAGCTAATCCAGACTATAAGCCTGGCGAGAAAAAGCACCACAAAAAAGCTAAAAAGCATGTAAAGAAAGCTGAGCCTAAGGCAGAAGCAAAAGAAGATGCAAAAGCTGCCTAACTTGTCAGCAAGCTTTATAAAAGATAAACCCCTGCTTTGCGCAGGGGTTTTTTCTTGCCATATCGGATTAGCTTTTTTAGGATATAAACAGCTCAATTTCTAACCTTAGATGGCTAATGCGCACTGAATTATATCCGGATATCACGCCCAACCACACCGGCTTTATTAAGCTTGATGAGCTTCATAACATGTACTGGGAAGAATGTGGCAACCCTCATGGAGTTCCGATCGTTTTTATTCACGGTGGCCCGGGCGCGGGCGCAGGAGCAGCAGCCCGGCGCTTCTTTGACCCTGAGTTTTATCGGATTATCGTTTATGACCAACGCGGTTCAGGCCGCTCAACGCCCCTGGGAGAAACGCGTCATAACACCACTCCGCATCTCATTAATGATCTCGAGGTCTTACGCGCTCATCTTAATATTGAAAGCTGGCTTGTTTTTGGCGGCTCTTGGGGATCCACGCTTGCGATTGCGTATGCAGAACACCATCCTCAACGCTGCCGCGGCTTAATCTTAAGAGGCTTATTCTTATGCCGCCAACAAGAAATTGATTGGTTTTTATATGGGATGAACACCATATTCCCCGAGCAGTGGCAAGAATTCGCTAGCCATATTCCGATGGCAGAGCGCCATGATTTGCTGACGGCTTATCATCAACGCCTCCTAGATCCCAACCCCGAGATCCACATGCCAGCAGCCTTAGCCTGGAGTAAGTACGAGGGAGCTTGTGCGACCTTAATGCCCTGTGAAAATACAGTCCAATCCTTCTTAGATCCTGTTTTGGCCCTGGGCCTGGCACGCATGGAAGCCCACTATTTTAGCAACAATATATTCTTGCCAGAGAATTTCTTATTAGAAAATCTGGATAAGATTCGCCATATCCCAACAATTATGGTTCAAGGTCGCTATGATATTGTTTGCCCTATTGTCACCGCCGATGAAATTGCAAAGAACTTACCCGAAGCAGAGTATATTGTGGTGCCCGATGCTGGCCATTCAGCCTTTGATCCGCCTTTGCGTCGGGAGCTCATGAAAGCGTGTGAGAAAATGAAAAGTGTTATGTCATGAACCCTACTACCATCGCTGAGATTTTTCGTCGATTTCAGGAACGCGAGCCCAGCCCGCAAACAGAGTTAGACTACACCAATCCCTATACGTTGCTGGTGGCGGTAACTCTGTCCGCCCAGGCCACGGATGTGGGGGTTAACAAAGCCACCAAGTCGCTTTTTAAAGTGGCCGATACCCCGCAAAAATTACTCGACCTGGGGGAAGAAAGCTTAAAGTCTTATATAAAAACCATAGGCCTTTTTAATTCAAAAGCAAAAAACCTTATTGCTGCCGCCAAGATGTTAGTGGAAGAGTTTAATGGTCAAGTCCCGCGCAATCGTGAAGAATTAGAACGTTTACCGGGGGTGGGGCGAAAAACTGCTAATGTTGTCCTGAATGTGGCTTTTGGTGACCCCCTGATTGCGGTGGATACCCATATTTTCCGCGTCAGCAATCGTATCGGGTTAACCCAGGGTAAGACGCCGCTAGACGTGGAACTGCAGCTCGAGAACGGTATCCCTGGAGATTATCGCCTTCATGCCCATCACTGGCTTATCTTACATGGACGTTATACCTGCAAAGCTCGTAAGCCTGAGTGTGCAAAATGCTTAATTGCTGACCTATGCGAATTTCCCAATAAGCAGTGGGATTAGAGGCTTAAAGGTGAAGAATGGTTATCTTTACAGAGGCTCCAGTCTCTATATTTTAACCAGCTTCGCTAATTATTATTCCTTCTAGAACAAGTGAAAGATTTTTATCTTTACTTATCTAGACAAATAGACTTTGATATAAAAAAATCTGAAAACTATAACAAATAAAATAAATTTAATATTACCTAAAAACTTAGAGAAAAATTATGCTCTCCAGCAACCCCTCTATAAAATTTCTGTTAAAAATAAACGCTTACTTTTTTATTCTGCTGCTTTTATCAGTAAGTGCAACTGAAGAGGAACTATCCCTTAAGGAAAGCACTCTTTTCCAACGAAAGGAGAAAGACACGACGGTAGCACCCTCCGCTCCACAGGATCAATATCATGAGGGAACCACTGACACAAGCAAGAGAAAAAGACCTCCAGAGGAGGAGATAAAAGCTGAAATCTTGGCTGACTTTTCCACCCAAGCAAGAGTGTTTACGCCACTCCCCGTCAATCCTCTTGGGGACATGTTTAAACGGATAAAAACAGAACCGAGAGACGATGAAACTGAGGACGTTCCTGGGTCTCCCCCTGTGAGTACAAGCAGCCATCAATTACTTGAAAGTGTAGAGACTTCTTTTAAAGACATTTTAGTGGAGGCAGGCAAATTAATCTTAGAAAACAATTCTTCTGCACAAGCTTTTGAACTGATGCTAAAAGCTAGCCAAGATTGCAGCCTAAGTATTCAGGAAAGAAGAGTCTATAAGTTCTCCATAGCATTGATGGCTTACCACCAGCCTAATCAATTTATGAGTGATGAAGAAGCTTTTGATCTTTTCCATCAAATTAGTCAAGAAGCACAAATTAGTAAGGCAGAGCAAAATCTGTGTAACCTTTATAAGGGATTGATGCGAGTTTTCAGGCGCACTCAAGAAATTGATGACGAGCAAGCTTTTCATCTGCTTGATCATGCAAGCGAGCCTAATATATTAGACCATAAATTTTGCATTATGGCGACCTATTATAAAGCTTTTATGCTTTATAAAAAACGTACTCAGAAAACTGATGATGTCCAAGCTTTTGCTCTTTTTAAGCTAGTTTCACAAACTGACTTACCTGATAGTGAATATTCTTCGTTAGCACTTTATCATAAGGCATGCATGCGTTATGGAAATCGCACTTTGCATCTCACAGATGAGCAAGCATTTCAAATCTTTAATCAATTAAGTGACAATCCGCAATTATCCCATCAGGATCATATTATATGTATTTATTATAAAGCTTTTATGGTTTACCAAAAACGCACCCAAGCTATTAGCGATTCGCAAGCTTTTTTTCTCTTTGATTTGATCAGCAGGGACTTGGAAGCTCCTGTTCAATATAGAGCTATCGCAAATCTTTGCCAAGCAGTCATGCATTGCGAGAACCGCATTTCAGAACTCTGTGATGCTGATGCGATTGAAATTTTGGAGCAAACAGTTCAGAATCCTTCTTTACCAATTAAATACTACGATTTAGCAGATTTCTTTAAAGCAGAGATGCGCTTCTTGAATCGTACGGCATGTATAAATGATGAAGAAGCTTTTGATATCTTTACACGGATTTATGCTAATCACTTTATAAGTTCCCCCTATCTAGCGAAGGTTAAATACTATCAAGCTCTAATGCGTTTTAATAATCGTAGTCTCAAGATAAGCGATGACCAATGTTTCAGATTATTTGATGAAGCAAGCAAAGATCCGTATCTAACTGCAAAGGACCATGCCATGTGCGATTATTATAAAGCCTTAATGCGGTATCATAAGCGTACAGCTAGCATCCTTGATGCTCAGGCTATTGCAATATTTATTAACATTAACCAGGATTTGCAGTTAGAGCATGAACTTCGAACAACTGCATTTTATTATATAGTCTTAATGCAATATGAAAATCGTGCTCAGTCTTGTGAAAATGTAGATCCTATTCCAGTACTTTCTGCTGTGTTGCCTGATCCTCAGTTAAGCAAGGAATTAAGAATTAATATTGGAGAGCTTATTTTAAAGTTCTTAAGACGTTAGCCCCATAGCTTTAGTGGTTGCACGATTAAGGAGAGAGGTGATTAAGGGTGCCTCCCTCATTGCTCTTTGAAAACTACTGCTAAAAGGCTGGTTCTTTCCAGCCTTAGCAAATATTTTTATGGAATGGAAATCCCCCTGCTCTCACTTTTTATCTTGATAGTGAGCTTGGAATTGTTCGAAAGCAGCTAAGGCATCAGCGGCATACATCAGGGAGGGTCCGCCGCCCATATAGACTGTCATCCCCAACATTTCTTCCACTTCTGCTTTGGTCGCTCCTAATTTCACTAAAGCTTCAGCATGAAACCCCAAACATCCATCACAACGAGCCGCAACCCCCAAAGCAAGGGCAATTAGCTCTTTAGTTTTCTTATCTAAAACACCATCTTTAGTTGCCGCTTGCGCCAGCGCTGAAAATCCCTGCAAGGTATCGGTAATGTCTTGACGTAAAGTTTTTAGATTATGGGAAATTCCTTGGGTGATGGCCAAATAATCTTTCTGCATAAAAAGCGCCCTTCTAATAAAATTTTGAGATCCTAATTTTACTGTAGTATAGCCAGGGGGGCAATACAACACTGTCCTCCTCGCTTACAGTTTACGTTGTTAAACTTATGAGGGATGCCCCACAGTCATCCGATAAGGGGTCTATTAAAACAGGCGGCATGGAAGAGGAAACCTAACCCGCCTCCTAAGAGAGCACAGTTATTTAAAGTCTATTGCCGACCTAGAATACTTTTGTATATTCTTAATAAAAGAATTGTAAACCCTAAAAGATACTCAACTTCCTTCCTTAGAGGCGTACACTTAATTATGAAAAATTTAACGTTAATTCTGGGATTGGCCATCGGCCTCTGCCAAGCTAAAGAAGTAGATTATTCTACCCTTTCCGTCCAAACGGCTATTGGCTTACAGAAAGAAATTGAAGCGGATGATCACTCTATCAGATATTGTGTACTCGGCAATCATGCTCTTAATAATCTGCGCTTAGATCATAAAAGCCAAAGCTTTTGCCTTAACTTTACCTTAGACGAACTTACTCTTTCTTCTCACAGCCCTTTGTATGAGCAGTTGTGTTCCTTTGCTCGTAAATATAATCTATCTTGCCTTTTTGGTAGCATAAAAATTCCTAGGAAGGCGCTTGCTGAGACATGTGTCCACGAAGCCTTGCTTATTATTGGCCGGCATATTCCCCTGTCCCCGTCAACCATTGAGGAGATTTGCCATTTTATGGGAGTCCCTCATCCTGAATCCTATAGAAGGAGATAGTGACAGGGGATAAAAGGGATTTCAGCGAATTTGATCACCCTATTATAGTTGTCGCGATATTTTAGCTCTCGAATAGGGTCCAGTGCTCATAAACTAGGTTAACCTTAAATAAGGATCAGCTTGCAAGAATACAAGAACCCCGCCGGAAGCTCTAAGTCTAGTTATATACTTGCTTGGTAAAGATGCATTAGTTTAATATATTCTGCATATTTTAACTTGTTGAGTTTTCGCACAATACCTATATACTCAAGGGTAAGTGCGGCGACCTTCCAGGGTCGCCCTTAAAACAATTTATGATTTTAGAGATTTTTTATGACTTCGATTCGAAATATTGCAATTATTGCTCACGTTGACCACGGAAAAACCACCCTCGTGGACAGTATGCTCAAGCAAAGTGGCACGTTCCGCCAAAACCAACAAGTAGCCGAGCGGATGATGGACTCTAATGACCTGGAACGGGAACGCGGCATTACTATTTTAGCTAAGTGTACTTCTTTAGAATGGAAAGGCGATCGTATTAATATCGTCGACACCCCAGGCCACGCTGACTTTGGCGGTGAGGTCGAACGTATTCTCAGCATGGTTGATGGAGTGGTTGTTCTCGTTGACGCCGCCGAGGGCCCGATGCCCCAAACGAAGTTCGTACTCAGTAAAGCTTTAAAGCTTGGTCTGCGCCCTATTGTTCTCATTAATAAAATTGATCGCCAAGATGCGCGCGCTGATGAAGTTCTTGATGAAGTATTTGACCTTTTCTTAGCGTTGGAAGCTACAGAAGAGCAACTTGACTTTCCTATTATGTACGCCTCAGGACGTAGCGGTTGGGCCGTTAAAGAATTGACGGATGAGCGCAAAGATATTTCACCTCTATTTGATTTGATTATTGACCATGTCCCCGAGGCCGAAGGCGATAAAGATGCCCCCTTCTCGATGTTGGTCACTACCCGCGAATATGATAATTTCTTAGGGCGCGTGTTAACCGGACGAGTTAAGAGCGGACGGGTTAAATTAAATACGGCAGTACGCGTTTTGAACCGCGAAGGTGAGGTCGTGGAAACTGGTCGTATCAATAAGCTGTTGTCATTTCGTGGCCTTGAACGTTTGCCGATTGAAGAAGCCGAAGCAGGCGATATTATTGCCATCGCTGGTTTAGAAAAAGCAACCGTTGCTGACACCGTTGCCGTTCCTGAAGTGAGTGATCCGATTGCAGCGCAACCGATTGACCCCCCAACCTTGGCAATGACATTCTCTGTTAATGATTCGCCTCTAGCAGGGCGTGAAGGCACCAAGCTAACCTCCCGGGTGATTCGCGATCGCTTGATGCGTGAAGCAGAAGGCAATGTGGCCATTCGTATTACAGAAACAGCAGAGAAAGATGCTTTTGAAGTCGCTGGCCGCGGCGAATTACAGCTGGGTGTTTTGATTGAAACCATGCGCCGTGAAGGGTTTGAATTATCGATCAGCCGCCCACGCGTTCTTTATAAGACGGATGAGGCAACAGGTGACCGATTAGAGCCCATTGAGGAAGTCCAAATCGATGTGGATGAAGAATATAGCGGTGCTGTCGTTGATGCCATGAATCAGCGCAAGTCAGAGATGGTTGATATGCGTCCCTCTGGCGGTGGTAAAGTGCGTATTACCTTCCATGCCCCGTCCCGTGGTCTGATTGGCTATCACGGCCAATTCTTAACCGACACACGCGGCACCGGAATCATGAGCCGGGTTTTCCACAGTTATGGTCCCTATCGCGGCCCTATTGAAGGCCGCCACACTGGAGTCTTGATCTCTAATGGAAATGGTGAAGCTGTATCCTATGCTCTCAATGCTCTGGAAGAAAGAGGTGTTATGTTTGTTGCGCCGGGAACCCAGGTTTATGAAGGCATGATCATTGGCGAAAACAGCCGCGATAATGATCTAGAAGTAAATCCTTTAAAAGCTAAACAATTAACCAACTTCCGGGCCTCGGGTAAAGATGATGCGATCCGCTTGACGCCGCCTAAAATCTTTACCTTGGAACAAGCGATCTCTTATATTCAAGATGATGAGCGGGTCGAAGTTACACCTAAAAATATTCGCCTGCGTAAAGCCCTTTTGGATCCTAATGATCGCAAGCGAGCGGAGCGTAAACGCGAGGTTTAAGTGGCTAAGAGATGTTGGATCATTTCTGATGGTAGTGCCGGCATGATCAATCAAGCTTGGGGTTTAGCAGAAACCCTGGGCTATGAGGTGGAAGTAAAAAAGATCAGCTTGCGCCAACCCTGGGAGAGTCTAAGTCCTTATTTACGCTTGGGATTAAGCTTTTGCCTGCGCGCAGATAGTGATCCCCTTTTACCTCCTTATCCTGATCTCATCTTAGCCTCAGGGCGTCGGGCAGTTTTACCGGCGCTGTACCTAAAACACTTGGCGGCGGGTCACAGTAAAGTGGTTTATGTGCAAGATCCACGTATCAATCCGACTCATTTTGATGCGGTTGTCTGTCCGGCGCATGATCGCCTCAGCGGTCCTAATGTCATCCAGACGATTGGCGCGACCCATCGCATTACCACTGAAAAGCTGCAGGAAGCCCGAGCTAAGTTTCACCCTTTGAACCCAAACAATCAGCCGGTTCTCTCTGTCATTATTGGCGGCTCGACTAAGAAATTTGAAATGGATGCAAGCCTGGCAGATCAATTAATCCCTGATCTAGTAAGACTTGATCAGCAAGGATGGCGCATCCTCGTGACGCTGTCGCGCCGAACGCCTTCTACTATTGTGCGCAGATTTAAAGAAGTTCCCGCTTCGATATACGTATGGGATGGCCGGGGAGAAAATCCTTACTTTGGGCTTTTAGGGCTGGCCGATGCAATTCTGGTGACCTGCGATAGTGTGAGCATGATCTCGGAAGCATGCGCCACGAAAGCTCCTGTCTATCTCTACAAACTGTCGCAGGTTTCTAAAAAACATACCCGCTTTCATCAATCACTTCTCCAGATTCAGCGTGTTCAGTGGTGGGACGGCAAGCCAAAAGCTGACCCGGTCACGCCCCTGAGGGTCAATGAAAAGGCGGCAGCTGAATTAAGATCACTTTTAAAGTTATGAGTAAAAACGCTGAACTAACCTGAAGGTTAGAATTAATAACGCCTATAAAGGTGAAAAGCCAGCCGTAAAAACGGATAATTTTTTAGCCACGGGTGCTATAATAGCCTTATGCGGGAGCCTATGATGAGTATAGAAATGCTACGCTTTTTATGGATAGTTATCCTAGTCATAACAGGCACCTGTTACGGCACCTCCTCCCCTCTTAAAAAGCTACCCACGTTTCAAGAGCCCTATTGCCCAGCCAATCTAAATAAGACCGAGCAAAGCAACCAACACTATCAATTAGCTATTAAAGTTTATAAAGCCTCCCAAGCAGATCCTTTTAGTCCCAACAGCTTATGGAACCATGGCTATTTAGAAAGTCATCCTAAAGTTAAGCGAGCTCTTACTGAGTTCCTTGAAGGCAAGCGGGGGCAAGCCTTAAAAGCTATTAACCTTACGAATAAGACCCCGCACTCGCTTCACCAAGACTTGATCGCTGCTGGTTTTACCTGGAAAGAAGTTGCGCTGTCAGCAGGACGAGCTAAATTCTGGCAATTGGATGGCAGCAAAACAAGCGATCCAAACAGCCCGACAGGCGTAAAAATGCAGATCTACATCCATAAGGACGGCAGCATGGTTCGCATAAAATCACGAGGAATCCCTGACGACAGCGGTCATTATCCGCAGCGGGCCCCTCAAGTCATTCAAGCGGTCCTAATTGAATTTGATCCTGATCAATGCACCCAGGACCATTGTCCTTATAATACGGATTATTTCAATGAGGCCTTTAAAGTTACCGCTGAAGGCAGTGCCGTTCCTAAATCGCCGTCCCCGCGTTTTGGCTTTAAGCCGCCGGTGGAAACTCTCCCCTCTTCCCGTCTTCAAAAGTTCGCCGGTGATGTATTAATGAGCCTAGTGCACACTGAGTTAAAGACAGACTGCCGTTAAAGTGGAGAGTATTAAATTCATAGCTATCTTAAAAGTCTATAAGAGAACTTTGCCTTTTAAAAAAACTAGGAAGATATCTTTGTTGCCAACAGAAATAAATTTTTCCTAGGTATCAAGACTAAAATAAGTATCCAACCTTAATAGACCTCTTAGCGTTACTAATACTCTTATAATCAGTTATCTATTAATGCTAATATGGGAAAAGAATTATATTAGAAGCAAATGGTAACGTATAATGCAGCTCTGTAAATTATTACCCCTTACATTACTCTTTCCTGCTTGTGCCATGGACCAAGAAAAAACACAGCTCTTTAGTAAAGCTGACGATAACAAAATAGAACTCGGTCTAATTTCATATAGTGCTGATAATATAAAAGGCGCTCCTATAAAAATAACCTCGCAAGAAGATGGAGAAACTTTCTATATTTTAGGAAATGTCTATTGGCAAGGCCACAGCTATGAAAAAGCCATTAAGTACTATTTTAAGAGTGCCAAACACGGACATGCTGCTGCACAATATGCATTAGGCTACGCCTATTGGAGGGGCATAGGTATTGAGCAGAATTATAAAGAAGCTGTTCAGTGGTGTTACAAATCTGCCCTGCAAGGGTATGCTAAAGCACAAAACTTTCTAGGAGATGCTTACTGTATAGGTGCAGGTGTTGAGAAGAGCTATGAAGAATCTGTAAAATGGTATCAACAAGCTGCTCTCCAGAACAATGCTGCTGCACAACATTCTCTAGGATATTGCTATCAGGAAGGGCAAGGAATTGAGCAGAATTTTGAAAAGGCGATGGAATGGTACAAACGAGCTGCGACCCAGGGATGTCCTATTGCACAATTTGAACTAGTTAAAGCATACTCTATTCCCCCAGAAGGTTCAAATCAAGATCCTATGCAAGCTTTTAACTGGTTGGTAATAGCGCTTACCAATAAGAGTATAGACTACTCATCAAGCAAGTTAATAACAAGAACTTTATTATCCAATTATTGTTCAACAAAAACTTCTGAATACGTAGAAACAGATTACTCTTTAAGTGAGGCGACTTCTCTTAAAGAGCAACTTTCAGAAAAATTAAATTCTTTACTAATTGAAACCCATCATTTAGAAGTATGGGCTAAAGGACAATTCGGTGACACAATTAGAAATAAGCCTCTTCAAAAAAAGGTTAGCTCGATTGCTCAAACATTCCAAAATTACGAGAAAATTATTGTCCAGCTGACCCAACCTTTCTGCTGGATCAATTGCTTAAAATTAGAACAAGTAATTGCTCCCTTGGCAGTTAAATTAAATGACAGAGTTTACACTGTCATCGAACCTACCCAAGTTTTCCAGCAGGATAATTGTATTGAGGAGCTAAAACAGGTTCAAGCGGCAGTATCTAAGCTTAATTCCTTAGTCATCGCTCTTGTAAAAGCAGGCACCCGCGAGACAATGCTCCAGGTCTTGCGTCATGAACAGCTCCACTCTTCAGAAATTCTCAGAGACTCCCTTAGCTTTTTAGAAGATATTGTTACTCAATCTGAGAATGAAGCCACTGTTCTATTACTGCTTAATCAGCAACAAAAAGCTATCCAAAACAAGATTAAGCTTTTAGAAGAGATGATGGAACCAGCTCTGTCTCTGAAAGCAGAGATTATTAAGGTTATCGAAGCCACGGTAGACGTCCGCAATCAATTGACGCTAGAAATAATAAGGACAGATTGCTCTTAATAGTGAAGATCTTCTTGCTCTTTGGTTCAGAGCTTAAGGGAGTTTAGCTCCCTAAAAGTGCTATCTTTTAAACCTTACGGACTCTTTGGTGGAGCTTAATATAATTAAGAGTCTCATAAAACTTCCTCACGGATAAAACCTTAAAAGTGATAAGTTTACGGCGGTGGGAAGGCTTTGATTAAATTTGGCAGAGGCTTTCTGTCCCGCATGAACGATCAATGCTTGAGCTATAGACAGGGAAATCATCACTATAATAAAGAAAAAACGGCTTCGAATAAAATCGCTCATATGCATCCTCCTGTTATAGGTTTAGGATGACGGATATATCGTAAACAAGCTGTTAATTTCGGCGTTAAGGAACTCTTAAGAAGTAAAGTCTTAGTCCCCTCGAAACGCCCAGCAGATTTTACGACTCTTGTTGGCGGTTAATTGCCCCATCACCAGCAACATTTGTGCTGGATAGCTGGTGTCAAGCTGCTCGATATGCATATCCCCACAGTTGCTAACAAATACCCAACGTTGAGCGTTGGGCATGTCAACGTAGATCTTTTTGCCATGATGGGTAACTCGCATTTCAGGATGAAAAACAAAACGTAGCGCAAACATTGCCGGAAGATGAGAGGACACCACTTCTTCCCCCCGAAAATCCAGTTCTTTATTATTTAAATATAAAGTTCTTGTCTGGGTAAAATTCCAGTTCGGATGGTGGCTTTGGTACTCGCCCTCAATTAATGCCCCCTCAATATGGGCCTTATTATGGACTTGCAAGTGGCCATGGGCAGACTTCAAAGCCTGAGCATAAAGACCGCGCTCAGATTGCAATATGAGATCCGCATAAGTGATGATGCGATGTTTGGAAGAACTCCATTCAAAATTGAAAATCCCGGTCCCTTCCTCAATATTATTACAAGGTGAGCGTAACAAAGTTGGCGTTTTATTGAAAAGAATTAAGCCGGACTTTGCTGTGGCCCGTTCATAGCCCATTTCGTTGGCTTGCTGAGGGGGTCTACCGCGAACATCGGATAAGGTTAAAACCATGTCCACGAGATTAGGGCTGATTTTTTGATAGGGGCCAAAACAGGCCATTCCACCATCCGTATGGCGGAATAAACGAACTAAAGGGGCCATCGTTTGAATGGCTTTGGGGATAGACGGCGGCAATGATAGCCCAGCTTGGCGCAAGAGAGCCTTTAAATCAATTAAGAGTCTTAATACCATCAGCTGTAATATGGGAGAGCGGCTACAATGTCCACCATCGGGTAAAATCTGATGGGTTACCAATTTATCGAGATGCTTCAGCAAACCCGGCAAACGGTGCTGCTCGTGATTTAAACAGATAATAGCATAGATAAGTCCATGTAAAGCATAAAGCTTTTGCGCAGGCGAGGGTGCATCCATCCAGCAACGACTTAAATGACGCGCTTGTCTATGTAAACTTTTGAAAAATTGATATCGGAAAGTATCATCGGCACTAGCACAAAAGAAATCATACAGGCCAATCCAATTACTGAGCCGATTGCCAACAATATCAGGGCGCCAAGCAAGAGTTTGCCAGCTTTGATTACGATCAATCCAATTTAGAATTAGCTGTCGAGCACTACGCCTGGCAATATTTTCTCCATGAGCGCGCAAGTTACGTAACCATTCAAAGCTATGAAGTTCTGCTAAAGCAGAGTTAGACAGATGCTTAGGATACCATAAATGCTGAATCAAAGTTGACTCACTGCCTAAAACAAACTTTCCTTCAATTATTTGTCGTCCTTCACTTATACTACCCGGCCAAGAATCAGAAGGAATGAGCTTTAAATTCTGTGTTCCTTTTCCTCTTAAACTTAAAGAGTATAACGGGTTTTTCTGCCACACCAAGCGAATTTTACGGTTCACACTCTGAAATACAGAGGATCTTTCCCTTTCAACCGGCCATTGCTGCAAATGTAAATATGCGCTCATTCTCATTTCCCTCGCAGTGCAGTGATTTTGGACTGGTAATCTTTATCCGCAGCCCCATAAATGGCGGCCCCCGCGACCAGAGCAGTTGCGCCAGCAGCGATCGCTGATGGGGCGGTCTCGAGGTTTATGCCACCGTCAACCTCTAATTCGATCTCTCGACCGCTATGGTTAATAAGGTGGCGAACCTGGCGAATTTTATTAGTCATTTCAGGAATATAAGCTTGGCCGCCAAAGCCAGGATTTACTGTCATAACCAAGATCAGGTCAATAAATGGCACCAAAGTCTCAATGGCTGTGATGGGCACACCGGGGTTAAGCGCAATCCCAGCCTTAATGCCATAACTTTTGATTTCACAAAGAACGCGGTGGATATGAGTATCAGCATCAGGATGAACTGTAATCAAGTTTGCCCCTGCTTCCGCGAAGGCTTTAATATGCGGTTGTGCTGGGGAAATCATCAGATGCACATCCAAGGGTAAATCTGTAAAGCGTCGTAAAGCTGCTACTAAATGGGGGCCATAGGTAATATTGGGGACATATCGCCCATCCATGACATCTACGTGAATCCAGTCAGCTCCCGCCGCCGCCACAGCCTGTACTTCTGCTCCCAAATTCAAAATGTCTGCAGATAGAATGGAAGGTGATATTTTGATATGAGATGTCATCCCCAAGGCCCCTTATGGCGAGTAATAGTGGTGCTGCCTAAATGTTCGGCAATTTGCTGCAAGCGGCGGACCCGGTTCGATGTACTGGGATGGGTGGCAAACAGATTATCGATCCCACCGTGCATCAACGGATTAATGATGAACATATGAGCCGTAGCTGGATTCTCCTCTGCCACCGGGTTATCAACTCCTTGGGCTAAGACTTCTATGCGTTGTAAAGCACTCGCTAAGGCTAAAGGATCACCACAAATTATAGCCCCGAGTTCATCGGCTGAGTATTCACGCGTGCGAGAAATGGCCAATTGGACTAACATTGCTGCTAACGGCGCCAACACCATGACAATTAAGTGGATAACTGTATTATGGGATCGTTGTTCTCCCTCACGGTTGCTATGGAATAAAAAGGGAAGGTGTGCCAGATGACCGATTGCTCCCGCCAGGGTGGCTGTCACTGTCATAGTTAAAGTATCACGATTGGCGATATGTGCTAGCTCATGGGCCATAACCCCAGCAAGCTGACGTAAATCTAGAGCCTTAAGGAGGCCGGTGGTTGCCGCCACCGCGGCGTTTTCAGGATTGCGTCCTGTGGCAAAGGCATTGGGCTGGTCAGAGCTGATAATATACACCCGCGGCATCGGCAGTTTTACTTTAGCGGCTAAATCTTGAACCAGACAATAGAAATCAGGTGCATTATGGGCAGTTACTTCATGGGCGTCATACATACGCAAAACAATTTTATCGGAATTCCAATAAGCATAAAAATTCATAGCGCCAGCAATAAAAAAGGCCATCATCGCGCCGCGAGGACCGCCTATTAAATGACCGACTGTGACGAATAACGCTACTATGATGGCAATCAGAATAAACGTTCGATTATGATTATGCATTTTGCGCCTGGATGTCTTCCACTGTTAAGGTTATACTTTAATTTGATAGTACCAAATATTTGCCAGAAAGTTAAGGATTCCATGACTAATCCTAAAGTTAATTCCCCGGAAAAAGAAACGCAGATATCAGAGTCGGATGAAACAGCTGTCCCCGCTGAAGTGGACAATTCTTCGCCGACCCGCTTTGGTGATTGGGAAAAAAATGGTCGTTGCATTGACTTCTAATTTGAATTCCTATTTAACAGCAGATAAACTTTATATTTTAAGGGATAATCAGCCCATCATTAAGAATTTTTCTATAGCCCTGGCCGCCGGTGAATGGCTTGTTATCCGGGGCGCAAATGGCTGCGGAAAGTCCACACTTTTAAAGACAATTGTCGGACTTTTATCTCCCTACAGTGGTTCGCTCTGGCGCACTGATTTTTGCTATCTTGGTCACGACAATGGTTTTCGCCCCCATACGACGGTTGCCGGTCATCTCGACTTTATTGCGCGCTACTTTAATGTCCCCCGACCAGCGACTCCAGTCGACCATCTCCGCCCTCTTCCCCTCAACCATCTCTCAGCGGGCCTAAAACGACAAGTTGCTTTATGTCAATTCTTGTTATCGCCCCACAAATTATGGATAATGGACGAACCATTTGAGCATTTGGATGCGCAAGCAAAAACACACTTTCTTGATCTTATACGGGCTCATATTGCCGAAGGCGGGGCAATTGTCCAAACTTCCCATGAATCTCTCAATTTTTCCCCAGTTAAGGAGATCTGGCTCAGCTGAGGAGCAGATCTTTGCCCTCTCCCCTTAAACCTCTTCTTGCTTTATTATTGCGCTAGAATTCAAGCAGCCTTACTTAATTTATAGTCGGCATAAACTCTCTGAAGAGCGGTGAGCAGCTGATCAATGTGGTCGCGCGTATGGGCAGGTGTAATGGTTATACGTAAACGTTCTTGGCCCACCGGCACAGTGGGATAATTAATCGGTTGAATGTAGATCTTATCTTCATACAACAAACGATCACAAATCTCTTTGCATAACGCAGCGTCCCCCACCACCACCGGCACAATATGGCCTTGACTTTCTCGATAAGGCAGGTCAGTTTTTGCAATCTGCTGCTTAAAATAGTTGACCTGTTGCCAAAATTGGGCCCGCAATTTCTGGCCGTTCTCAATTAACTCCATGGATTTTAAAATAGCCACCGCCGTTGCCGGGGGCATGGAAGTCGTAAAAATAAACCCTGATGCGGCACTGCGAACAAAATCGACTAAGTTCTTATTACCAGTTATATAGCCACCAATTACCCCAAATCCCTTGGCAAAGTTTCCTTGAATAATATCGACCTGATCTTGAATACCTAGCAATTCTGAAAGTCCGGCACCGCTAGCACCATACATGCCGACCGCATGAACTTCATCGATAAATGTCAAGGCATTATATTGTTTGGCCAGAGCACAAATCTCTGCCGCTGGGGCCCGATCCCCATCCATGGAATAAACAGCTGTAAATACGATTAACTTGGGCTGCGTTTGAGGCAGCTGTTTCAGCTTAGCTTCTAGATCGGCTAGATCATTGTGACGAAAAATATACTTTTCTGCGCGACTATTGCGAATGCCTTGAATCATGGAAGCATGATTTTTTTCATCACTTAAAACGATACAGCCTGGTAAATTACTTGCTAAGGTACTGATTGCAGCCTCATTGGCCACATAGCCAGAAGAGAATAATAAGCCTGCTTCTTTACGATGAAAGTTTGCTATAGCTTGTTCAAGCTTGACATGCGGATGCGAGGTTCCTGAAATATTACGGGTTCCCCCAGACCCAGAACCATAAGTCTGCGCTGCTGCAACCATAGCCTCAACGACTTCTGGATTTTGGCTGAGGGCCAGATAATCATTGCTGCACCAGACCACCACTTCCTCAACGATTTGGTCATGATGCCATAATGCTAGTGGAGCTTTTCCCACCATTCTTTCTAGGTTAACAAACACACGGTATCTACCCTCTGATTTCAGATGCTGAAGGTAGGTTGCGAAAAAATTATCGTAATGCATTTTTTTCTTGGGTAGCGGCCTATATACTGACACTATAAACCATAAATTTTAAAAAACATAACGCCAAGGTGACGCGGGTGACAGAAAACTTAACAAATTCTTTAAATCAGCCCCCTCTCATGCCTATCCTGAGTGTTAGTGATCTCTCATTAGCGCTGAAACGCTCGGTAGAGGACCAATTTAATTTTATCAGAATTAAAGGTGAAATTTCTGGCCTAAAACGCCATTCCTCAGGCCATATTTATTATGCTCTAAAAGATGAGAATGCGGTGATTGATGCCGTATCCTGGCGCGGCTCCTATTCGAGAAATCCTATTCAGTTGGAAGAAGGCTTAGAAATTATTGCCACAGGACGCATCACCACTTATCCAGCCCGCTCTAAATATCAGATGATTGTTGAAAGCTACGAGGCTTCAGGCCAAGGCGCCTTGTTAAAACTTTTAGAAGATCGTAAGCGAGCCTTAGCTGCTGAGGGCCTGTTTGCTGCAGAGCATAAGAAAAAAATCCCGCCCTTTCCTCAAACCATTGGGGTGATTACTTCCCCCACCGGAGCAGTAATAAGAGACATCTTGCATCGTATTCAGGACCGTTTCCCCTGTCATGTGATCGTGTGGCCCGTGCTGGTTCAAGGACCCGGCGCTGCCGAGCAAGTTGCCGCCGCTATCCAAGGATTTAATGCTGTCTCGCAGCGCCCTGATGTTTTAATTGTGGCTCGCGGCGGCGGTAGTCTTGAAGATTTGTGGGCATTTAACGAGGAAATTGTTGTTAGGGCGGCAGCTGCCAGCCAGATCCCCCTCATTTCTGCCATTGGTCATGAAACTGATACGACCTTAATCGATTATGCGGCTGACCTCCGTGCTCCCACCCCGACCGGGGCCGCTGAACTTGCTGTACCCGTGTTGATTGATCTCATTAACTATCTTCAAGACCGAGCCCGACGCCAACAAGATGTCATGCGCCAGATTATTGACAATCGTCAACTGCGACTAGCAGCTCTAAGCCGAGGCCTGGTTCACCCGCAGCGGCTTTTAGAAGAAAGAATGCAACGTGTCGATGATTGGTCAGAAAGGCTAGGTCGCTGTTTACCTCAGTTTTTTCAAAACTTAGAAGATCGCTTAAAGATGACTTTTAGCCGCTTGCGTCTGCCGACAAGTACGCTTGAAATCAGCGAGGAACGGTTAAAACAGCTAACGACGCGCTTGGAACAAGCTAGCTTCGAGAAAGTATTAGAAAGAGGTTTCCTTATGGCAACCACCGCTCAAGGTGAGCCTGTGACCTCAGCAAAAGATTTTCCGGAGGCCCCCGTCCAATTAACCTTTGCCGACGGCAAAGTATTAGTCACCAAAAGCCGACCCGGTGCACCTGCTTCGCGGTCCCGCTCTCCCAAACCTAACCCTGAGCAACCGCGTTTATTTTGACGCAGGTGTTATTGGAGTCAACGGTTTTAAGCTGGTTACACAGAACTTTACTTTGTGAGCCGGACAATTAAGCCGGCAGGCATGGCCTAGACCGGGATCAATCCGACAGCGGATAGGCAGGCAAGAATCTTTACAAATTTTACTCAGTAAAATATGAACGCTTCTCTTTTCTTCGTCCGATACTTCACTTGATTTCAGATCTTTAAAGCTCCGCACCTGATTGCCTAAACGGTATAATTCATTGATCAGCGGCAAGTTTTTCGGTTTCTTAGCATGGGCCAGAACCTGCTCGTAGCTATAAATCTCTAAAGCTTTATTGGTTTGATATTTATGATAAAGCAATGATACTGACAACGCTGTTACAATTAAAACTGCTAAGAGCAGAAAACATCGAGCTTTATTCATTAAGAGGACCTTTCGTGTCGATATAATCTATGATAATTTAATAAAAGGTAAATTTTTGTTGCACTCGCCGCTTAGTTTACCCACATTAAGTAAGAACAGCAATGTCACTTTTTGAGATTAGGAGATCACATATGGGAATGGAACTCAATTTTGCAATTAGTGCTGCCGCTACGCTTGCTGTTTATTTAATTATGGTGGCTGCTAATATGGAGCAAATGTAGAGACATTTTTATCACATCCCTATTCAAATTGCAGCATAATTTATTCTCTACACAGTACTTTATAAATTTATCTCTCTAGACCGCAATATTGCCGTCTTCTTGCTCCGATTAATTGTTATGCTTTTAAAACTTTCAGCCGATCAGTCTTTATATTTGAATAATTTCTCGTCTAGATTGATACCTATATTGACTTCTTCTAAATGAACTCGGGTGAGCAAGCCCTGAGGATCCATAACCGCCCAACCATTCAATTTAAAAATGGGAACGGTCGCAAATTTTAAGATTAAGGCGGCCCCCGACTCGTCACCCGCTCGGATAATCTTGAGGCCGATTTCATTGCCGTCGGTGGCTTTCTCAACAACTTTTAAATCATGGCGCAGATCAATTTTACGGCGAAGCAAGAAGGCGGCCGGTGTGGAGTCAATATCATACGTATTTTTTTCCTTTGCTTGGGCATCGTAAAAAATAAAGTCGCGGCCATCGACGACCATCAAATCTTTAACCGGCGCATCGTACTCAATTCGCATCTTACCGAACTGGCTTTTGCCACCACGCTCCATATAAAACCAACCTTTTTGCATACTACCGTTGGCATTGGTCTGCAGGATTCGTGCGCGATAGGTTTTAATCCCATTCAAATAATCTTCAACTTTTTTAACTAACGATGCCTCGACAGGATGGATAGAGACACCCGTCTTAGGGGCTGCTTGCGTAACAGCAACCATCACAGCCGTACCAATAATTGTTTTAAATAAACGCCTCATATTCCACCTATCTTGTTGAGTGTTTCTACTTTCTCGTTACTCTTGAAAGCCCTAGCTAGTCTAAAAGAGCCAGCAAGAAATCTACTATCCGATAACTTCGCGTTTGCCCACATGATTTGCCGGCGTAATTAGACCTTCTTTCTCCATTTGCTCAATCATCCGGGCAGCACGGTTGTAACCAATCTGCAAATGGCGCTGAACAAAGCTGGTCGACGCTTTACCTTCACGACGGACAAGGTCAACAGCTTGCTGATAGAGCGCATCGCCCCCTTCGGTTTCAGTGCCAGCCGCCCCTAATGCCTCGCCATCGTCTTCGGTAACACTATCAATATAAGTGGGTTCGCCTTGAGTTTTAAGGAACTGCACAATTCGTTCAACTTCGGTATCTTTGACAAAGGGACCATGCACCCGTAACAGACGCCCACCGCCGGCCATATACAGCATGTCACCTTGACCAAGCAATTGCTCAGCCCCTTGTTCTCCTAAAATTGTGCGGCTGTCAATCTTGCTGGTAACCATAAAGCTAATTCGTGTTGGAAAGTTAGCCTTAATCGTACCCGTGATCACATCAACTGAAGGCCGTTGGGTCGCCATAATAAGATGGATGCCCGCCGCACGCGCCATCTGGGCCAGACGTTGGACAGCGGTTTCAATTTCTTTACCGGCCACTAGCATCAAGTCAGCCATTTCATCGACCACCACCACAATGTAGGGCAAAGGATCAACATCTAATGATTGATTCTCAAAAATGGGCTTACCCGTATCAGGATCGAACCCTGTTTGAACGCGCCGCATTAAAACTTCACCGCTTTGGCGGGCCTCTTGAATGCGGGTATTATAGCCATCAATATTACGCACCCCTAACTTTGACATGGCGCGATAACGACTTTCCATTTCCCGTACTGCCCATTTTAAAGCTACCACTGCCTTCTTTGAATCCGTCACCACCGGGGTCAGGAGATGCGGGATACCATCATAAACCGATAGCTCTAACATCTTGGGGTCAATCATAATGAATTTACACTCATTAGGGGCCATACGGTACAGCAAGGACAGGATCATCGTGTTGACTGCCACTGATTTACCCGACCCTGTCGTACCGGCAACGAGTAAGTGGGGCATACGAGCCAGGTCAGCTATAATTGGATTACCGCCAATATCTTTGCCGAGGATCATTGCTAAACTTGCTGAATGCTTTTGATAGTCCTCTGACAACAGCAACTCTCGCAAATAAACTGTTTCTCGGACTGGATTAGGCAATTCAATACCAATAACGTTGCGGCCCGGAATAACAGCGATACGGGCTGAATGGGCACTCATTGAGCGGGCAATATCGTCGGCCAGACCAATAACGCGAGACGTTTTGATACCAGCTGCGGGCTTCAGTTCGTATAGGGTCACCACAGGGCCGGGACAAACCCCGACAATATCCCCGCGCACGCCAAATTCAGCAAGAACTTGCTCTAATTGGGCTGCATAGTCTTGCAGCTGCTCATCCGGGATAATCTTTGCATTCTTTTTAAGGCTGGCATCCAATAGTTCGATGGAGGGAAGCTGATAGTCATCAATTGTATAAGAGGTGCTTAATGTTGCCGCATCACCCAAAGATTTTCGCCGAGATTCCATACCCCCTTCATAGGTTTCTTCATAAGCATCGATGGCGGCATCAGAGTAATTATTTTCCTCATAAATGGAACTTTTAATAGGGACATAGTTAGCGACAGTTTCTGGGGCGACCTCTCGTTTAAGAGAAACTCGGTCCTCGAGATGAGCCCGCAGCATTGGTTTATCGCTAACAGATGGTACGGGAGAAAGCTTTTCTTCAGCAACGCTCTTCCTAAAAAACACGCCTTGCAAGCAATAGTTTAAGGCCGTATATATCTTGTAAACAGGATTATAGCTTGCTTTAAAACTCGCTAGGATCGCACCCCACTGATGCACATTTAAGCCCAAAGCCGCCACATACAGAACACCACAGCCTGCCGCACTCACCATTTGAATGCTATTTATAAACCGAAGTGGAACCAGAGCTGCTATCAATTTTAAAAGCAGCAAACCAAAAATCCCGCCCATCTGCGGCAGATCAAAGAACCAATGGGCTCGCGGTACGGCAGTTAATGCAATTGAGGCTAATGCCAGAGCGATCAACAGGAGCACCATCTTGGCCACAGGACGATTAAGCCTACCTTCTATAACTAAGGTTCCGCCCCAGATCAAGGCAG
The DNA here is from genome assembly GCF_000190415.1 of Candidatus Odyssella thessalonicensis L13. Lineage (GTDB taxonomy): Bacteria > Pseudomonadota > Alphaproteobacteria > Paracaedibacterales > Paracaedibacteraceae > Paracaedibacter > Paracaedibacter thessalonicensis. The sequence continues at coordinate 325,509 of NZ_AEWF01000003.1, read as the reverse complement.
CAAAAGCAACCATAAAGCTGGCCAGTCCAAAAAACTGTAACAGGAGATCCGCCACTATTGCCCCCGGCAATTTAAGCCAATTTACGTAAGGGCCTGCACTTGCTGTATTAAGAGAAGCATCCATTGCACTGTATGTTAAGATACTAATCAGCGCAAAGGTACCTGCACTGGCAATTGTCACCCCTATTAATTGCTGTATTTTTCGACGGATCAAATTCCAAACTTCAGGAGGAAGCAGTTGGACAGATCTTGAGGATAATTTATTGCGTGCCATTTATAACTGTTTCTTCGTTATATCTTTGGCTCTATTATCACAGAAATTAGCTTGAGGGAAAAGGATTTAATGGTGCCGCTGGAGAGAATCGAACTCTCGACCCCACCCTTACCAAGGGTGTGCTCTACCTCTGAGCCACAGCGGCAAAGGATTAACGTTAGCAGCATCTCATACATTCAAGTCAAAATGCAAGATTTTTTCTTGCATGTGTTCAGTAAAAATTTTATATATTATACATGAGCCAAAAGATATCCCCCCAAGAGCGAGCACAACGGCTCGCCGAAGCGTTACGAGAAAACTTGCGTCGCCGCAAACAGCAGCAACGGGATCGCGACCAGTCTCATCCTCAACAAAAAGCAATAGACACTGAGCGCTAAATCCTGGTACCTTCAAGAATAAAACACTTGAAAATGTGGGATTTGTTATGACTAATGCGACAGCAAAACAAGCTTTAGAACAAATTCAAGTTAATGGCGGTATCTTGCCAGACACTTGGATTCGCGAACAATCGTTAAGACACGGAATGATTGAACCGTTTGTGGAGAAACAAGTCCGCGAAGGCGTGATCTCTTATGGAGTCTCTTCGTATGGCTATGACGCTCGAGTTGCCCCTGAATTCAAGATTTTCACTAATGTTAACAATGCCATCGTTGACCCAAAAAGCTTCTCAGAGACTAGCTTTGTTGAGAAAGAAACAGACATCTGTATTATTCCCCCCAATAGCTTTGTTTTGGCCAGAACGGTTGAATACTTCCGCATCCCCCGCGATGTCCTGGTTATTTGCTTAGGAAAGTCAACTTATGCTCGCTGTGGCATTATTGTCAACGTCACCCCGTTAGAACCTGAATGGGAAGGACATGTAACTTTAGAGTTTTCTAATACCACTCCTTTACCGGCTAAGATCTATGCCAATGAGGGTGTTTGCCAATTTCTATTCCTGAAAGGTACTAGCGACTGTGAAGTTTCTTATGCAGACCGGCAAGGTAAGTACATGGGTCAAAGAGGTGTGACACTTCCAAAACTATGATAGCAATTAGGCAGTTTTTTATATCTTCTTCTTTTTGGGTGTCTTGTAGTTGGGCCCAGGTCGATAGTATTGAAATTATAAAACATCGCCATGAGCTTAACACCATCAAAGATGACAAGGTTATTAAAACCTACAGGATTGCTTTAGGCCGTCAGCCCAAAGGCAAGAAAATGGAAAGGTCAGATAAACGCACTCCTGTGGGCCATTATCATATTCGTCGTAAGCTAGCCGCGAGTGATTACTATAAGAGTTTGATTCTTAATTATCCCACCGCTGAAGAAAAAGTGGATGCTGAAGCTCGCGGAGTAGACATTGGGGATCACCTCTGCCTTCATGGCATGCGCGATTACCTTTATTATTTACCGTCTTTCTTGCAACGGATGCATCGGTGGGTTGATTGGACAGCCGGATGCATCGCTTTAACAAATGATGAAATGGATGAATTATTTGAAGAAGTTGAAGAAGGAACACCGGTTGTGATATACGAATAAAGTAGACTCGATTCGTACTTTTGGCCTTTTTAATCTGGCTTACGAAAGTTGTCTAGATTATTATTTCATAAGTTACGTATAAGGCAACAGGGGCCAAAATGGATCAAATTCGCATCGTCGGTGGAACGCCACTTAAGGGAACAATAACAATTAGTGGCGCTAAAAATGCTGCTCTTCCTTTGTTAACAGCTGCTATTTTAAGCGATGAAGTTTTAGAGCTGACAAATATTCCGGAACTCGCTGATATCAAGTGTATGCTAGAACTTCTCGAACAGCATGGCATTCAAGCGACCCGGAATCTGGAGCAGAAAAAGGTCCTCTTACACGCCCAATCTATAGCCAATACCACTGCTCCTTATGATATTGTTCGCAAGATGCGCGCCTCTATTCTCGTTCTGGGCCCACTTTTAGCTCGCTGCGGAGAGGCCCGAGTTTCTTTGCCAGGTGGGTGCTCCATTGGCACGCGCCCGGTCGATATCCACCTTCAGGGGCTAGAAGAGATGGGAGCCGAGATCGAACTTAAAGAGGGCTATATCCATGCTAAAGCTCCCAAAGGATTAAAAGGGGCTACCATTACCATGCGCGTGGTATCCGTTACCGCCACTGAAAACTTAATGATGGCCGCAACCTTAGCAGACGGCACTACTAAGCTCGTCAATGCCGCCAGAGAACCAGAGATCGTCGATCTTGCCAATTGTTTAAGGGCCATGGGAGCCTCCATAGAAGGCGACGGCACGGACACGATTACGATCCACGGAGTCACCAAACTTCACCATGCCCAACACCGAGTCGTCGCTGACCGTATTGAGACCGGTACCTTTGCGATCGCTGCGGCAATTACTGGCGGAGAGCTTTATCTTAAAGATACCAGTATTGAGCTGCTCCCCAGCTTTATTAGCGTGCTTCAGAAAACCGGCGTCATTGTCGAGCCAACCAGTGACGGTTTTTGGGTGAAAGCCTCAGGCCATCCCATCACGGGCGTGGATGTAATGACCGAACCTTATCCAGGATTTGCCACCGATTTGCAAGCCCAAATGATGGCGTTAATGACAGTGTGCCAAGGGGCGTCCCTGATTACAGAGACTATCTTTGAGAACCGATTTATGCATGTGCCGGAACTGTGCCGCATGGGCGCCAATATCACAGTACACGGCTCCTCGGCTCTGGTTCGCGGCGTCAGTCAACTTCGAGGGGCTCCGGTAATGGCTACGGATTTAAGGGCGTCTGTTTCCTTGGTTTTAGCTGGGCTGGCTGCTGAAGGTGAGACCTGGGTCAATCGCGTTTATCACCTCGACCGCGGTTACGAACATATTGAGGATAAACTCCGGCACTGTGGCGCTCACATTGAACGGGTGAAAGAAGCCATTGCGGCTTAAAATCTCTAAACTTAGAAAGAGAATTCTATTTCTGGTGAAGCCTCCCCTTCACCAGAAGGAATGAGCTCAATCCTCATCAGTATCAATCTCAGTATATTGAATCTGAGGTGTTTTAAGATTGAATTGCGGAATTTTTAGCCGTATGTCTGCTTCATCTGTAAGACGATTAGGAAATCCAAGAAAAAACAAATCGATGGCAATTTTTTGAGAACCGTAACCAGCCAAGAAATTCTGCACGGTAAACTTTTGGCAGTTAGAATAGCGCCCTTTCCAGCCCTCGATATTAAAGGAATAAATAACAGTAAGGGGAAATACATCAAAGTTTTTAATTTCCAACGGGTAGCAGTGATTTTTAGGAGGTAAGATATTTCTCTCCAATTCGTCCAGCTGATCCGGCACCGATTCCAGATTTATCTGGTGCTTTACAGGACTTTCACCAGCCCGAGGCAAAGCGATAGCTGGAATATCCGCAGCATAAAGGTTTAAAAACTCTGTTAGTCTTTTCCTTTTATCTGCGCCCTCAAACCTACCTTTAACCAGCCGCACGCGTATATTGGAAGCCTCTTTATTACCAAAGACCCGTAACGACGAAGAACAGCAGTTAATGAGACTGACCTTAATCACTTGGCCTGAAGGCTGCAAACTTTCTTTGCAGGCTCCATCATAACACCCCGAACTATGTATGGGAGCGCTATCCAGCTCCATGGCAGCCAGCGGCATTACACTAATAAATCCCACGCTTAAAGACCACAATATTCTGCTTAACATAAAATTCCCCTAAAATTGACCTGCTTTATTAAAATTCTAAATTAGATTATCTTAACCAAGCAATATAACAAAAATGCCTAAAATTTTATACTTATAAAGAATTATCTACCCCCTTACCTTAGAGAATTAATGCTAAGGTAACTTCAAAATGTTATTCCTTTAAAGGTTCCTATTGTTGATCGTCTGGTCTTAAATGAAGAAAATTTACTCAGTTCAAGGATCGGCCTGAGCTAAAGCTCTAGTTAGGGCTTTATAAAGGATTAGCTTAGCACTGGCAAGAGGCCTTGAAAATTTGAAAATAATTATTACATCTCAAGTAGATGTAATGGAGACTGTTCTTGAATCTTTCAATTTTATCTAAAAAATCTTTAGTAGCGGCTTATATGCTATCTTTATCCCTTTCTAGCTACAGCTATGCTATGGAAATGAATGAAGCTACTATTAACAATGATCAAGCTGGCCCTTCTCAACGGTGGCGGGCTGACTTTACAACCTTGGAAAGAGCCAAAGACTTACCCTGGTTTCCATTTAATGTCGTCATTGAAGAAGGTAGCCGTATTCAAGGACTTGACCGCCATGCATCAGTAAGAAAGGCAGCAAAGCATTTATTGCGGTATGCGTCCACAACTCATACTCCAGAAAAAGAGGCTGGGTTTATTCTGGGATACTTTAAGATTACGGCAAAGCACACAGATATCTTATTAAGCCGACGTCTTTATGCCACCGCAGTTTGTCCATCTCTCGAGCTATACAGTCATATTGAGACCTTGTTTGCGCAGATCCTATCAGCAGATATTCAACAGAAATTTAAAAGTCATGCTGCCATATGGTTTGCTCGGATAATTATGAAAATCTCTTCTCACCTAGACGATCAAGATTTAACTCAAACCTATCTGCAATCCGCCCAACAATTATTAAAAGAAGCGCACGATCACAATGCTACTGATACAGCCTTATTGTGGATTGCCGAACTTTATCTACGCTATAACCTACGGTTAGACAATGATATCACAATAAGTGAAACCCAAGCCCTTGAACTTGCAGCTAATGCCTTAGATCGAGTCGGGATACGTGGACAGGAGAGTCAACGCCTACGCAGCCGTTTGAACAGACAACGGCGGACCTTACAACATGCACTAGAACCGCTTCCTGTTGTCTCCGATGAACCAGAGCCATTAGTAAGTAAGGCTCCTTACATGAGTAGGAAAGAGCAGCAGCAACTCTATGTGGATTTACTAGAGGATCTCTCAGATCAACGCGATCGTCTTCATGCTACACAAATAAGAGACTCCCAGACCATGAATGTTGTTCCTCCTTCTTCAAACACGGACGAGCGTGCTTTGCCAAAAGAAGCGAATACTTTCATGGGCGAGGTATCTATTTTCTCTGAACCTTCTCTAATTAATGAGCAAGAGGGGGAGGAAGGTTCTGAGGCAGAGAACGAAGAAGAACAGCCAGCGTTTACTATTATTCCGATAAGGGGTCCTAATACCCTATTTTCGCGCATCAATTATACTCTGAAACCTGTTAGTGCTTATCCAGGTCTTGAAGAAATTACTCACAATTTCAATGATGAAATTAGCACCATTAATCTAGGTGAGCCTATGGACATCTACAGTGATTTTCCAGGCTTAATCGCTCAAACCTTAGATCTTACGGCAATCAAATTAACTCTATTTACAGGAAATAACCACTACAGCTTTAATCATGTTTACGCGTTTCCCTATGACATGGCAGCAACCTCAGAATTCAGATTACATCACTTTAAAAATACTCAAGGGGGAGGTGAATGGTGGGTTGTAATTCCTCCTCATCCTGAAGAAGCAGAGATGCCGGAGCAAAGCGCCGAGGGACAGAAGCACCTTTCAAGAAAGCGACCGCATGCAGAGTTGGAAGACCTTGACAGTTCTATGGATGAAGCAGATCAATCTGCCTCAAAGCGTCTCTATTCTCGTTTTCTCACGGATGAAGATAAGGAACAAATTAAGCGGAATCTTGAAAGGCACATTCAGAAGCATCCCATTCGCACAGACCTTTCTATAAATCAATTATCGTCCTTCATTACCAAAGAAGTTAAGCGTCAAGCTGATAGATACTCAAGAACAACGATTAAGAAATATACACAAAAATTCTTAAAGGAGCTCACTGATCAAGCGCCTGCTCCCCAAAGGAGAAAGAGAATCGATCAGAGCACTAAAGAAAAGATTCTTAATGATTTTCTAAACTTCAAAGAAACCTCTGAGAACCAAATTAACTCTAAGAAGCTCTTCTCAGCGTTTTATAAAACTTATGGCGAGAATTATGGTGTTTCTAATGGAAGCGTTAGGGCCATTCTTAAAAAAGCGGGACATCTTACTTCCGAAGGAGCAAAGCCGACGCGCGATCATTCTGACTTAAGAAAAGAAGTAAATAAAGCAATACGTAAATGGTTTGACACTAAAGTAGGTCAAGATAAGCCTACAACAAATGAACTCCGCGAGTGGTTAAAAGAGAATTTTCCTCAGCTAAGCTCTTCACAAATCAACAATTTAGTGTCCCTGCGGATTAAGAGCGGTTCTTTGGTGGTCCCTAAAGAAAGGGTTAGAAGCAACCATTTATCTCTTGAAGTAAAATTAAACATTATTCGTGATTATAAAAATTTTATCACTAAAACTCTTAAGGGAGGAAACACTTTTAGCCTTGGGCAAAAAGCTCTACGTAAAAAGCATCTTGAGCATTTAGCTAAAAAATACAATTGTTCAGCAGAAATTGTAAAACGCTGGGTCTTAAGAATCGGGTCCTACGAGCAGCCAGAGCCCAGCCATGAGCGGAAACAATTATTTAGCGCTCTGATGGCAGCTAAGAAAGAATTATTAGCTCGTTATAAAGGAGAAGATGTGGCCAAAGAAAGAATGGCAAAGGATTTAGAGAGTTTCCCCAACTTACAGGAGTTTTGTCGAAATAATAAGGATATTAAGGGACGTCTAGGCTATCTTAATGCTGTAGAAGTTTATTTTAGCTGCGTTAAAAATGGGATTTTTTCTGAATAAATCCTGAGAACTTATAAATTATTAGCCTTAGCAGCGGCTAAGGTGCCAAGCGCACGAGGGTTTTTACCCTCAACTTTTTCTTTAAAATAGACCTTATAAAATAAGGAGGCCACATAACAAGAACTATCCTAAAACACTTACCCGCTTGACCTTATTCCCCTCTCTTATAAAGAGGGTTAGGATGGTTGCCCTGGCTGGAGCAACCCTACTGTTATCAGAAGTCAGCGATTCGGCATTGATGCATTCCTCTTTTTCTTGGACTAAGAATACGGCTAGGAACACTTGCCTCCAGTTCATTGGTATTTGCTCGATCCTCTGCTAACTGTGGCCAATTATTAACTATAATCCTCCCTTTGCCATTTATCCGTTGGACTGGGAAATTGATGACGTTATTGATCGCTATACTGCCTGTGTCTGTAATCGATAAACTTGCATTTGTTGCCTTACCATTAAAAGTAATTTCTCCAGCATCACAGATACGAGCACTTAAAATATGCTCAATGTCGCCGCGATGGATCACCATTTTACTCTCTTGATTAACGCTAAGATTTACCACTTGGGCGTCGATATTTTGGGCACACATCCGGGAGGCGCCAAGCATATGTACCAATAGGGTTTCACCAATAAGGGCGTTTACCGAGAGCTGGCTTTGCTCTGCTAACCTAATCGTCCCCCCTCCATAAAGGGTGTTAACTTTGAAGCGTGCACCTTTATTAAGAGAGAAATGCACTGGCTGATAACTATGAGTAATGGTCCATGCTCCCCCCCTAGCCCCTAAGACGCTCAACATACAATTCCTAGGCACGGTAATGGTTAAGTGGGGAAGCGCAGTCATAGGGACGGACAGATGAGAGGAATTAACTGTGTCTCCATTCCCGCTTATTTCTTCACCTTGAATCCCCTTTGTCCGCTGACGCCCCTTCTGGCTGATTGAGATGACAAAAGTAGTGTTGCGAATTTGCAAATCTACTTGATCAAGGACGCTTTCGCTCCCTTGAAGCTTAACTGTCGTTAGAGCGTCCTCCTCATTAAGAGTGGTAATTTCCACATCAGCTGCCAGATCTTGAATCTCTAAAGCGGAGATGCCTTCGACATCGACTTCTCGAGTTAGCGGCGGCTCGCTAGCGCTTGACAGTGTTGCTGTCAGCACCATCCCTAACATTAGTTTATGCATGCTTATTCCCTTTATTTAAAAATACATGCCAATATGATCGGGATCAGCAGCAAAGTCAAGGTGGTGGCAGTCAGTTGAATATACTTTCCGCTTGTTTCGCTTACGGTTGTGTGTCTTTAAAATCAGGAGCATATACAGAGTCATCGTCGCTTCTTCTAAGCCATGTTTGGACTGCGTTTCGAGGCCGCCTTGCTCATAAGCTTCCCAGGCTCCTTGGCAAGTGGTGATAATGTCATACAGCTTCATGGCTCCCACTACAACGGGCCACAAAACCATGAAGAAATTATTGTCAACCGCATTTCTGGCAGCCACCCGAGCTGCCTCATCATCAGCACCAAAGGCTTTGGCTGTTATAGTGGCGGCGAGCTCACCATAAGCACGGATCTTATTTAACTCTTGCTCTTTAAGAATGCTCCCAAGCTGGACTTTTTCAAGATCCTATTTACCTTCTCTCTATTTAGTAAATCGTTTGAGATTAATTTATCCCCACATACTCTAACGCTTTAGAATAAAGCAGAGATGATTAATCAATATATTTTGACTATTTTGTCTTAAACTAGTTAATTCAGCACCTGCCCACTCGGCAGTCATAAGATGCTCATGGCCGCCAAACTTTTTTAGCCTATTTAAGATGTCTATAAGCTTATCGAGACCTTCATCGTCCATATACACTTCTACTTCAGCTTTATCTAAACTATCATAATCTTTTAATTCTACAGTTAGTGTCATCCATTACATCCTATTTATAACCAATACTTCTTCTTTGGCAGTACCCCCTTATAATCCCTCAACCTATTAACATCTATATGAGGAGGTTCATTAAATCTATTATTGACATCAATATGATAAGAGCGATCTGTTTCTGGATTAACATATCCCCCTTTGCCATTCAATGGATCTGGCCCTCTCTTTTCAAACCCCTTGCTTTTAAACATCTTGTCTATCTCCTCAGGAGTTTTACCTTTAAACGGATTACCTAGACCTTTTTTCTTCTCTTCTTCAGGATCTTCATCCTGTGGAGAATTGCTATCACCCCCACTAGAGGAGGAAGGACTTGCTGCCTTTCCCTCCCCTTCTTCCTTATCTGAGATATTATTTGCAACCGTTGTCGCAATGTTAAGGGCTGCTTGCGCGGCCCTATATGCCCGGTAAGCCCGATAGAGATGCGCGCATCCGCTGATAACTTGAGGTGCATAAACGAGGCATACCCAGTTATTGTCAACCGCATTTCTTGCCGCTACTCGAGCTGCCTCATCATCGGCACCAAAAGCTTTGGCCGTTATAGTGGCGGCAAGCTCACCATAAGCCCGAACGCGAGCCTGCTCTTGTTCTTTGATAACATTCCATAAAGCCACTTTCTCAGCATTACTTTTTCCCTCGCTCTCATGCAGGTACCGTTCAGCATGCCGGTTCTGAACTTGCTCTCTTAAGCCTTCTCCGACAATTTCAGCGACCATGCCGCCAATGGCGCCCCCCAAAGCAGCGTCTTTGACCTCACCGCTATTGCCGCCCATCAGTTTTGTGGCCGTCCCACGGCTTGCCGCCCCCAGAATTCCATGCAGCAATTTATGGGTCACATAGTCACTGATTAAGCCGTTGTCGATATTAAGCTTGCGCCAGTCGCCAATCTGATTGGCCAAGGTTCCTGACGCCACATCAATGATATAGTTGGCACCAATGGATTTGATGACATTTTCTGGCTTCTCGCCAAAGGCAACCCGTGTCGCTGCCTGAGCGACCGCTTTAATGGCGTGACCTTGAAGTTGCTGTGTTATACCATTCAAGTTAGACGTTGAGATACCCGTTGCTTTGCTGATGCCCCCGGTCAAACCGGCGGCTAATCCAGCTGCCCCAATATTTTTCAAGGTTGACTTGGAAGTCATATCCCGCGCTACATTGCGCATATTAAGGCGATTATCAATCATAGAGAACATGAAGACATTGCTCGCCGCTGCCAGTCCTCCTTGCAAAGCGGCACTGGCAAAAGTTGACATGACATTAGCCATTGTCACTTGACTGACGGCCGCTGCCCCTACAGTTGCCCCACCGGCTGCGGCCCCACCTGTGACGCCTAAACCGGCTAAGCCGCCGCCGCCAGTCATTATCGTCAGGATCAACGATAAGACAATCTTTGCCGCAGCTGTCATGCCTTGGCTGGCAAAGCGGCCGGAGTCGTGGCGCTCAGTGACGTAGATGCGGACCACATCATCGCGGGCATCGAGGAGTTTCATCCATTCATAGCCTGGTTGAGTGCTGTAATCTTTAAAGCGTTGCCATTCGCGTGGCTTGCCTTTGTTCTTATTGCCGTCAGCGCGCGAGTGGACCTCATTGACGAACTCAACAACCAGGCCTTCCGGGGTAATGAACTCAATGCCGTCCTCGTCATTATAGAAGAACTGGCACGGACGCCGGCGCTCATTATAATCAAAGGTCTGAGACTGAGCTTGCCAGATCGCATCTTTGGAGCGCTTTTTGGTCTCAACACAGTCGATATCGAGAGCTGTGAGGAGCTTGATCACACCTTCCGCCGTTTCCAAGCGAATCTTACGGGCGCGGATCTCACTGGCCTGTAGAAGGATCCCGTCTTGGGCATAATAATTGACGTCGCCCTTTTGAGTACTGGTCTGGCAAGCTTGGCTGGTGGTACGAGAGATTTTGGTCTCAACGCGCTTGGTGCGGCCGGTCCAACGTTTCTTACGGCGAATATGTTGCTCACGGTACCAATCTTGCACCACCGTTTCCGTCAAGGTCCCGCCCGAACGCTTGGTGACGCCGTTCAAGGCTTGGGTGACAACGCCTTCATCCCAGGCGTCACCGCCTGAAGAAATGTGGATACCGCCCTCTGGGGCTTGACGCTGCATAAAGGACAAGAAGTCTTGCTGCTCGTCTTTAGGCAATAATAAGTTAAAGTGGTTCAGACGGGTTGCCCTAGTCGCTGCCTCAGCCGCAAAGCCACCCTGGGTGCCATAAACTGTGTGCAATACTGTTGTCGGTTCGCCATCAAAATCATCTTCATGCAGCAATTTAAATCGACCATCACGATCCTTAACCATGACCCGCAGCTGCATTCCTAACAGGCGCGCCAGCAGATCAAAGGCCGAGCTGGTGCGTTTCCAGATCCCGCGTACTGCATCATATTGATCGGTTTGATATTGCATCATCTTAACAGTATTAACATAGCTGTACAGGTAACGTTCATACACTTCAGGCTGCTGGGCGAAAGCGTCTAATTCAGCATCAAAACGGAGATAGCGCTGGGCTTCAGCCACAAACTCTGGATATTGTCTGTGCAGATTTTGCCGTTGAATATGATCATAGGCATCCTTCCAACTGTGGCCTGACCGTAAGTCAAAGCGTTGACGAAGTTGATTATCCATTATGGTGGTCAACCGTTGATGGCGCGCTTGTTGGTCTTGCAAGGCTTGGTACGCAGGCATCGCGGCAAATCCAGGCAGCTGTGCCAACTCCCCTGAGGTAAAGGCCAATTTGATTTCTGGAGCAACCACTCTGCGGGCCTCTGCATCGTCCTTTTTCGATAAGAGTAAGGCTATCGCTTCATCCCGAGAAATGCCGAGACAGTTGAAAGCACAATCATTGTCCGCGCCTGAGACTTGATTCTCATAAAAGGCCGTGAGCATGGTGCCGTTGCGGGACGGGCACATCAATGCCGTGCCTAGAGGTTGAGCCGAGGTTCTCGCTTGAGCCGGCGCTGGTGGAGTTGACGCGGCTGCGGGGGGTATAGCCCTGCGGGGCCCCGGTGGCGTCGGTAACGGCCGTGCGTCAGGACGAGGCCTGAGAGTACTGGTGCGGCCTTCAGCTTGAGGGGAGGTAGCAGCCGCTTGCCGCTCTGGCAAGGGACGCAGACGCAATGTCGGCGTTGCGCCAATGGTCGCTGTCCCGGTGGTCCTGTTAAGTTGCGCCCCTGGTTTAGCGGGAGACGCAGTGCGCGAAGCAGCTGGACTTGCTTGGGTCGGCGGCGGTGGGGGCGCTGGAACGGATGACGCTGTTGGTGGTGGGGTTGGATTGATGACCAAGCGGGTACGGTGATGGGTACAGGAGTCCTGAATCACTGTACTTTTCTTGCTATGAAACTCAAAGTGGGCATATTTCGGCACTGCCCCAAAATAACGCTGCCCGCCAGTGACGAAGTCAATGGAGGTGCCGTGGAATAAGGCCCCCATGGCTTTAGCATCTCCTTGCACTTGGACTGATAGGAAGGACTTATCACTGCCGAGGGTAGCGTCTGCCATGGCCCGTTGATAAAAGCCATAAGTCGTATAAATAGTCTCAATCAGAGTTTCCATTTCTAAGGTCCCGGCCCGCACCTGCGTTGGACCAGTGCCGCTGGTGATGCTGCTGGATTTAAGGGTCAAGTTTTCCCCGACCTTCACCTGGGTACTTTGGCCGGCACGTGCGGTAGTGTGCGTCATAGCCACATTGCCGCCAGCCTTAAAGTAGATATTGCCTTGCGGCGCCGACATATCGAGACCATCTAAGGTGGAACTTTGGTGCAGCGTTTTGTGAATGTCACCATGCTCATTAATCTCTTGGGCGCGCACAGTCCGACCGTTTGCCATTGTTGCGGCTCGAACGTTTTGGCGGCCAATATTCAGATTAAGGGTCGCGTCCCTTCCGGCCACGCCTTTGGTGCCGCCAATATTGGTTTCGGTCTTAGCCGTCACTCCCATCTGGCGCCCCTGCATTGCCCCTGACCGGTTCGTTTGGTCCGCTTCGGTGGTTTGCGGAATATGGGCGGTGGCCACGAGGAAGTCTTGGCCATTGATCTTTTGCAAGCGGTAAAATAACAAGCAGGTGCGGTTATCTTTCAGGGTTTGCTCGGTGATGGGTGCTCCTTGGCTCGCTAAAGCTTGCGCGCGACGCGTCGATTCCCGCAGCAGCTGCTCACCGCTGTGGCCGTTATCATCATAAATCCGACCGGTATTGACACGCATTTGTTCGGTAAAGGTGATCCGTTCCAATTCATTGTCGAGATAGAACGGTACATCGGCGGGATAAGTAGAGGTGAAGCGTTGGGCGGCCTCATCCCAAAACGGTGCGGTTTTTGTTTCACTGAGATTAGCTTCCAGCAACTCTTCTTGCGCTGTGAGAGGAGTTTGAGCTTCCGTTCCTCGCCTAATTGCTAGCTTTAAAGTTAGGCCACCTTTTACTGTTGGCCGAATAATTGGATTACTATTAGCCAGACATTCGGCTAGTTTATTAAGACAAACAGTCGTCAGAACTATCCGTGGTACTGCACTGTGCAAGGCTTCTAAATGGAGATTGTTAAGATGGGCATTGATTAATTGTGCAGAAATACCACCACCGACACAGATCAGATTATCATTCGTTAAAGAAAGCTGCTGGCCTATAGTTACGTATCCTCCTGAAGTGCCTCGAGGATAATGAGGCTCAGAATGATAGGCATATTCAGTAATGGAATATTGTCTGCTAAATGAAGGTGGGAAGCCTAACTCACTCTTATGCTCATAACTTTTAATAACAAGAGAGGTTTCTTCAGCTGCATTGGTTATGGTTATTGGCTTTCGATTAAAAAGAAAGTTATGAGAGATAAGAATATTATTGCCTAGAACATTGAAAGAGTCTGCCTCTACGCTTAAATTGCCAAACACAAACATGGAACATACTCTAGACGTCTGGCTAAGTGATCTATTACATGCAGGTCCTACTAAGCAGCCCATAATATTGAGATATATATATTCATTGGGGGTCCGGCTATAAGACAACGTTTTTGCCTTGAACATTGAACTGTTTAACGAGATCATATTTACATTCAGAAGGGATATACTAATAGCGCGGCTCTCTATTCCTCCGCCAGCAAATATACTTCCGAATTTACCTTTAATATCTTTATCAGCTTCAAGAATAATTTTTCCGTTCTTACATACGAGGGCCGCATCATTAGATAGAAAAAATTGGCAATAGTTTCCAGTAATTGGCGTGGGGTCGTAAAAAAAGTAATAAGTTAGTCGTCCCATTAGTTGTAATGGATCACTGGGTACTCTTTGCGCTACTTCATGAGGAGGTACCACTACCCGCTCACCAAAATGTATACTGCCTCGCTCAGCTTTAAGGTGGAGCTTCTCCTGGGCACGGACCTTAGCAAATCTCAGATCAATATCACCACCATTGGTGTGCAGAGTAATCTCACCTTGACGGGCTTGGAGCTCACCCATGTGGTCGTTATCTTGACCCACTAGGATGGTACTCACATTGGTCATCTTAATGTTGCCCTCTGTGGCCCGCAATTGCTTGTCAATGATAACCTCGGTGGGCTCGGTGGCACTGCCCTGAATCTCGAGACCACATACATTCATCTCTTCTTGAAAGCGGATCTTGCGGCCGGTAAGGGATAAAATGTCGGCAAAGTGCCAGTTATAACTTTGAGAGAAAGTCAGGCTACGACCGCTGCCGTCAATGTGCAAGCGACGAATATCATACAGCTTGCTTAAGAGGGGATAGGTGCGATCGAGCTGGCTGGCATCAAGCCAAAAGGTCCCTAAGACCTCAACCCGGCCTGGCAGAAGCGCCAACGTTAAGGTATTGCCCCTTTTCAGAGCTTCGGGGGCATAATCGCCACGGATAATCACTTGGCCGCTATTGCTGAGATTCTTACTCAGCAGGGTAGAGACAGAACGATGATCAGAGCTATCTTTTTTAGGTAAGGTCACGGCCCAGGTGCCACGGTTATCGATCTGCACCTCACCGGTCATGTCGACCACCTCTCCTTCCAGCTGATTATGGTTTTGCACAGTACCACTGGTCAGGGTCAGCTTTCCTAAATTGCTGGGCGTTTGGTTGACGAGACGCCCCTGCTGATCTAATAGGGTCGCACCAACGGAGGTCTGCGTACCGTCTAGGACCAGCAATCCGCCACTTTGGCTTAAGGTTTGGCACGACAAGCTGCCTTGATGAAGCACGCGCCGCCCTCTAATCGACACCTGGGTGCATTGCAGCGTACCGCGTAAGGTCAGCATCTCGGTGCCCGACTCTGGGGGCACAATATAAAGCTCTGTTACCAGCAGCTGGCTCTGATCGGTCATAAGTAGCTGCTTTAAATTTTTGCCCAGGATTAGCTGGCGGCCGGTAACTTTGCTCCCTTCTTGGTCTTGGTTGCGCATTTCAAAATGAGCAATGTCAATCTTCGTAACGCCCGTATTCTGCGCCGTTAACAGCTTGCCTTGGTTAATAAAACTGCCATTGCCGGCCAGACCACTGATCCAGAAATGCCCCTGATTGATCAGTTCACCTTGAATGGTCAGCATTAAATTGGTCAGATTCATTTGCCCAGAGTTGTGACCGGAGCACACGGTAAGATTACCATTACCCATCATGATCCCAGAATTGATCAGCGATGAGACGATAGAGGTTTCAACAATCGTTCCCAATTTTAAAGAATTGAGGGTGGTCAGATGCACATCTCGTAGTAGGCTGCGCTGAAATTCGACGTACTCTTGATTGACCAGTTGCAGGCTCTTAAGCTCCGCTTGAGCTGATTTAAGTAAGCCCGTATTGGTTAAGGTGCCTTGGGATATGCTCGAGGTGATCCGGGCCACGCCATCGCTGATAACTTTACCACTGTTAATGAATTTGCTGCCAAAGTGATAAATGCCCTCTTGGCGGGTGTGGATTTGCCCTTGGTTGATAATATTGTCGCGGGCTTGGATGTGCAGGTGCGCTAAGTCCATCATGCCCGAGTTAAGATAATGTTGGGTGATAATACTTAGCTGAACCCCTTGGATTTGCCCTAAGTTTGAGACCAAACCTGCTTGCTGAATGGTTTGCCCCCCGCCTTCTAGGATGAGTTTGCCTTGGTTGAGAAAAGCATTGCCCCGCAGATCCCAGGTTCCGCCCGCTTGCAGGGTTAAGGTAGAAGTATTATGAAAGCGGCCATGTTTCAGGATTAAATTCTGTAATTGTTCTTGGCGGTCTTTAAAAGCTGTTAAACCAAAGGCATGATTAGCCTTAAGATTAATGATGCGATTGTTACCTTCCAATAAGGCGGCATGGCTGCTGAGATGCAAATTGTGAACAGCACAATTGCGCAGAATAATAAGGTGGGAAGTCTTGATTTTTAGAATGGTGGTCCGTGATTGCTGCGTAACCCCCTGCAGGACCATATTACCATTTAAATCAACTTGAACGGTGCCAAGGTTAGGAATTTGCCATTCAAACCATTGGCTACCATTACTCTCGACCACCTTTATATTCGCTGTATGCTCGCTTTTCTGGAGATCAACATAAGCTTGAGAAAGCAAACTTTGCTTTTTCTTTCCCCCATTGCGATCTTGACGGATCAAGCGTAAACGCATGGCTTGGATATGGCCTTGAGGGCTCAGCGTTGGTTCCATCGACAGCTTGAAAGCTTGGTTGGCGCGGTGAAACTCGGCCTCCATGGCAAAGGAGGAAACCAGCACCATTTTAACATAGGCCACTAGCACGAAGATGTTAATAATTTTACGAAAACTGAACATAAACCGCCCTCATAATAAAGCCCCTATGATATGAAATCACAGAGGCCGGCAACCAAGCACATAACTAACTGAGAGAGGTTTTAACCATTTATTAATATTTTTTCAAGTACTTAAAATACCTTTTTAGTGTTTTTAGCAGTAAAAGCAAAAATAATATAATAAATTTCTTTGGTAAATATTTTACGTTAAGTATTTAATTATGAAGTTTATTTCAAATTTTAGTAAGCTTTAAATCAACTAAACTGTATAATAAGATTTCTGGTCTGTAAAGAGAAGAATAAAGAGAGAGGCATGAAGAAGCATCTTTGTGAGTTTATGCTCACAACCTGGGGTGCTGAAGGGGAAAGTGAAAAATATTGCTCTAAAAGATATACTTTAGTGATTCTAATCCTGGGCTTCTCAGTTAATATTATAAATCCATAATATTCTCCTTACTCTTTTTAAGAAATACAATATTAATTAAATACTATTAATACATAATTATATTTATTTTATACAAACAAATAAAAATACTTGAAATACTTTATACCGATTATTACTTCACAGGTATAAGTGATGGTGGTTCCTTCAAGCTTCCATTAAAAATTGACCCACAAAGGATTTTAGTTATGTTTTTAAAAAGCTTGTTAACTGGTACTGTCTTCTTATCTGCTGCCGCCACAGCCATGGACGCACCAAGCACTCACAGAGATAGAGGCGTCCTCGCTCCGCATATGCAGTCTAGCTCGCAGCTCGGCGAAGTCGCAATGGCTATGCTTAAAGAAAACGATATGGCAGAGTTCAAACACATAATGTGCCAAGCTAAAACAGATAAAGATTTAAATTATCGTGATGAGAATGGATATAGCCTCCTTCATGTGATAGCAGAGCTCAATTTAACTAGCGCCATTAGAAGCTTAGAGTGCTACCAACGCTCCTGGCTAATAAAAAATATTAATGCAACCACTCCTAATGGCATAACACCACTGCATCTTGCCGCCGGTCAAGGTAAACAAGATATGATAAGCGATCTATGTACATATGGTGCAGATATTTTTGCCTTAACTTCTTCAGGAGTATTTGTATTAGAACTAGCTTTGAACTATGTGGAAGGACAACTTCATGAGGATAATCAGGCAGGCATTTGCAATGGATTTGAATTAATGGAGTCTATCATATCCTTAGTAACAAAACGTGCCAGCGCTCCAGATCAATTGACCCGCCCAGCTCTTTCGTGTCTTGCTCTCGCTATCGGGAGGTATCTAGAGCAATTGCAGGTTCAGTCGAATTACGGACACTGGAAAGATTTTAGTACCAGATTGGATGGGCTTTTTACCTATCTGCATGACTTAGAATTTAGAGTAATCATTAAGGAAAAGGAAAACATGAATCGGCTTTCAAAAGCAGCGCAACAAGTACGTCAGCAAGAACAGCAGGAGTACATGGATGCTTATTTAAAGATGGTAAAAGGAGACTAACTTCAGCTTTTTTAAGGGAAAAAAGTTCTAGCGCAAGCTAGCAGATTAGTAAATCAGTCCCTCAATTCCTAATAGGCATCTTTTAGATCCTATTAGGACTTATCCTAAAAAAGAGAAAAAACCCCTCAGCTGCCCCCTTAGCAAATATTTCTTGCGGAGATTTAATACCTCTACTGCTTGGCAAGGCGATCAGCCAGCTCAATAGGCATATAGTTTTCGTCATGTTTTGCCAGTAGCTTTTCAGCTTGGAACACATGACCATCCCACCTTCCATCCGCGACAACCCCTTGGCCTTCTTTAAATAAGTCAGGGGCTAAACCGGTAAAACTCGCTGCTACGGTTGACTTAAAGTCTGTCACGCGAAAATGGATCGTCATGGTGGCAGGATCCTTTATAATTGAGCCTTTTTCAACCATTCCCCCTAAACGCACTGGTCGACTTGGATTCTCCGTTAAGATCTCAGTCGGTGCCATAAAATACATCATCGACTGCCGCAAAGCCGAGAAGATAAAGAGACTACCACCCATCAGGATAACAGTAATTAAGCTAATCCATTTAACACGCTGGCGTTGGTGTGAGGTCATGACTCAAGCTGATCCAATTGCTTCTCTAACCGCTGCATTTTTCGCAGTTGTTTGATGCCGAGAGCCATAAAAACGGTTATAGCGCAGCCATAAGCAAGGTAAACATAACTTAATTGGGTCATGGGTGAGTCTTTCTCAATAACAAAGCCAGAAATTTCTGCTGAAGCAAGTTTCCTCTTAAGGTTATCAGGAAAAAGCAGAAGCATAAAGCGGCCATGCCAAAAGCCATGGTCAACAACGGTACCAACATTTGCCAATGAATAGCCGGCTTAGCTAAGCGCAAAATACTCGCGGGTTGATGCAAGGTATGCCACCAATTGACTGACCATTTAATGATCGGCAGATTGATTGAGCCAATAATTGCAAGAATTGCGGCTACTTTTAAGGCGTGTTGTTCTGGTTTGACAAAGGCACAAACCAAGATATAGCCGGCGTAGAGAAACCCAAGAATGAGCATGGACGTGAGCCGAGCATCCCATACCCACCAAGCTCCCCACGTGGGCTTACCCCAAATTGCTCCCGTCAGCAAACTAATCATACATAAACATAAGCCAATAGGCGCCATGGAGCGCGTAAGAATATGAGCGGTCGGGTTCTGTTTAAGAAAAGCATACAGTGATAGGACAGCCATAGCAAAATAGGTCATCATTGCGCCCCAAGAAGCCGGAACATGAACATACATTATTCGTACAGTTTCGCCCTGAATATAATCTGCTGGCGACCAGATCAGGCTTAGCCAAAATCCAAGCAGCAATAAAACTCCTGCAACCCATGCGGAGGGGCGCAGCCAACTCTGGCTAATCCTTAATAAAAAAACAGGCGAAATAATCTGCCTCATAATATGTCCTACCACTCAAGATTACGGATGACCAGCGATGCTAAGCCCCCACACAAACCTAAGCTTACCAGCATTAGCCCCCCTTGCATGCCTATATAATAGACCGGGTCGCCGTGAACAGCAATCGTTGAAATTATCGCCTCAGCAATAAGAAGATTAGGAATAGCTAAAGGCGCCACCGCCATGGTGATGAAGGACTGACTTTGCTTTCCTTGGGATAGAGAGAGGATGATTCCCCAGCCAAGCATAGTCAGGCAAGTGAGGAAGAAAGAGAGAATGAGAAAGCCTAGAGATAAAGTTGAATAGACAAATAAATGGATCCCTGAAAAAGCCAGAGTCAGCGGTAAAACCAGCTGCCTTAGGCCTTGGCCCATTTGCTGCAAGAAGTAAGCTGACGGTAACGTGCCATGGCTCAACAGCCACGCCAAGTGCCCCTCTAAAAGATCAGGTTGAATGACGTCACTGATATGACTCAACAAGACAACAATCGCCAACCCATATAAGAGAAGCGTGATAATCTGAGAGAATTCCCCCTGTGTTAATGGCATTAAGACCACCAAACTTGCGCATAAATATGTAGCTAAAGGCGGAATCCATAAACTGGGAGAGGTCATTTGGTCTCTAATTTTTTTGCTCGTAAAATAATAATACTCAGTTTTGAAGAAAAGATAAACCATCCCCTTCAGGATCGTTTAGTGCATAGGATAATTTGTAATCCTTGATTATCCGCACCGAAACAGGGTATACCAATGTCAAGTTGCCTCCTGCAAAGGATTTCGGCAACAGTTTTTTTAAATTTTTTTCGATATTTTAAAAAGAATTATAAAGATGGTTGCCAAGATTCATACTGTTTCGTTTGCGGGCATTGACGTGCTTCCGGTCGATGTCCAGGTTCAATTTACTCATGGATTGCCCGGCATCACAATTGTCGGCCTTCCCGATAAAACGGTTGCCGAATCGAAGGAGCGTATTCGGTCTAGTTTCCAGTCTATCGGCTTGGATCTACCAGCTAAACGGGTTGTCGTCAATTTGGCCCCGGCTGACATCCAAAAAGAAGGATCCCATTATGATCTTCCGATCGCCATTGGCATGGTGACGCAAATGGGGATCCTGGATGGAATCGAGATGGCAGAATATGTCATCTTGGGGGAGCTAGGCCTGGACGGTAGTATTGCGCGGGTCGCAGGTTCACTTCCGGCTGCGATCCATGCCGCCTCCCAAGATTTAGGGTTAATTTGTCCTGCTTTATGTGGTTCAGAAGCGGCGTGGGCGGGTGATCTTAAAATTCTTGCCGCTCCCAATTTGATTAGCTTGGTTAACCACTTTAAGGGCATCCAAACTCTATCTCAGCCAGAAATTCCGGAGCTTTCCGCGACTCCGATTAAGCAGCCTAATTTAAAAGATGTTAAAGGACAAATGCTCGCCAAGCGCGCTCTTGAAGTTGCCGCCGCCGGGGGGCATAACCTATTAATGGTGGGGCCACCCGGTTCAGGTAAATCAATGTTATCCGTGCGGCTTCCCGGCATCTTGCCGCCGTTAACCCCGCAAGAAGCGCTCGAGATTACGATGATCCATAGCCTTAATGGCGAGTTGCCCGAAGAAGGCTTACTGCGGCAACGCCCTTATCGTGAACCGCATCATTCTGCCTCTCTGGCGGCTTTGGTTGGTGGTGGCATTCGCTGTAAACCCGGCGAAGTTTCCT
This sequence comes from Candidatus Odyssella thessalonicensis L13, assembly GCF_000190415.1. GTDB lineage: Bacteria > Pseudomonadota > Alphaproteobacteria > Paracaedibacterales > Paracaedibacteraceae > Paracaedibacter > Paracaedibacter thessalonicensis. Next base: position 304,297 of record NZ_AEWF01000003.1, on the reverse strand, counting down.
TAGCTCATAAAGGCGTCTTATTTCTCGATGAACTCCCTGAATTTAATCGCAATGCACTCGAGGCGTTGCGTCAGCCTTTGGAAACCGGAAAGATCACGGTTGCCCGGGCCAACTCCCATATTACCTATCCGGCTCAAGTCCAGTTGGTGGCAGCCATGAACCCCTGTCGGTGCGGCTTTTTTGGCGATAAAGAGCGAGAATGTGCTCGGGCCCCTCGCTGTGCCGGCGATTATCAATCGCGAATTTCAGGCCCTTTAATGGATCGCTTTGACATCGTCATTGATGTGCCCGAAGTTAAAGCCACCGATTTACTGCGTGCCCCAGATGGTGAAGATTCCAGTGTGGTGGTGCAACGGGTCGCTGCAGCGCGGATCTATCAATATGCGCGCCTTGAAGCACTGGGTAAGCGTGAGGTCCAGTCCAACGCCACCGTAGATAGTGAAACGTTGGAAGAAATTATTGACCTTAGCCAAGCCTCAATTAACTTACTAAGTAAAGTCATGGAGAAATTTAAGCTCAGCGGCCGTGGCTATCATCGTATTTTACGGGTCGCGCGTACCATCGCTGATTTGGAACAATCAGCCACCATTGAAACGCAGCATCTTTCCGAAGCCGTCGGCTATCGACGTATTTCAGTATATGGTGAAGGAAGTAATAAAGCAGGTTAGGAAATAAAAGGACCTATTTTAGAGGAGGGACTTCCTCTATGGCTTTCTGCCTTAAAGAATAGGGAACAAAGAGAATTGAGTGTAATCTTTATGCCCTGATCAGATAACTCTTAATGTTTAATATGGCACCAGTTTGCGAACTATTAACGGCCAAGGGGGCTGCCCTAAAAATATTCCTTTATTACCCTCTTTTAATTCAAATGAGGAAATTGTCAAACAATCTCATCTTATCGCTTTATACGCTTTACTCCGTAATCAAAAAAATTGAATTGAAGAAAGATCATTGCCTCCTTCTTGTAATGGTATCTATTCCCCAACTATTTAAGACGTTCTGAAAAAGATGTTTAGCTTGTTTAGACAAGACTATTTTAAATTTAAAAATTAGTTTTAATTAAAATAATTAGTTATTATTCACTATTAAATATATTTTATTTATGGTATTTCTTCTTGTTTTCTCATTGCAAGTTGTATTTTTTTATGTTTAAACCATAGAGGATGTTTTCTACCTTAGAAATTCAAGTTAAGCATTATCATTAAGTGTTTTAATCTAAAATAACAAATAATAGGAAAAACAATGAAATTTACGAAATTAGCTAGTTTATTGCTTCTGGCAAATACTTTTGTAGCTAATAGTTACGGCGCTGAGCCTGCCCGCCCCCAAGAGCTAACTGAGTCGCGCTTAGCCGATGGGCGCGTTACATTGGAGGAACTTCAAAGAGCTAACCCCATGACCCAATATGTTGTTCTGCTGAAGAATGCGAAGGAGCAGGACATCATAAACATGTGTGAACACCAAATTAATGATTATGTTGAAGCGTGCTTAAATGCTAAAAAACGCCTTGAAACCGTTACATTGGGCGTCGTTAGAGAGTATGCCGCTACCATACGCAGCGGTTTTGATGCAAAAATTGCATTCTCAGATCCCCGGAACCTGTTCTTAACTAGATCTGGGTTTTCAAGAGGGCTCATTGGTATTGATGTCCCTAATCCAGACAGAGATAACAGGCGCCAAGAAGAGGCTGAGCAATACTCAGCAGCGGTCAACAGAGACTGGGCTGCTATAGTCAATGCGGATAATATGGCATTAAAAACAGCACGGGAGAACATTGTCCCAGGTTCAGAGGCAGAACATATTCTAGACTGGATCGAGGATGAATGGTCGGGACTTACTGCTGAGAAGAAATTACAAGTGATAAGGCTTATTAAACTTACCTACTTTAACAGCTATAATCTTTATAACCAATTTATTCTCAGACATCTGCCAGGCCGCACTCTTCTCAATAGACTGAATCTAGCGCGCTCCTAACTCGTCAGATAGGTAAGATAAATTGTGCGCGTAAGTCTTGCTGTAAATATCCTAAACTGAGAAGGTAGCTAATTATAGCTACCTTTTTTAATAACTTTAAACTTGAGCATCTTGATGGCTGCTGGCCATTTCTATAAATGATCACATTAGTTAGAAGAATAGCGACAACATTCAAAAGTCTCACTTTAACTCTCAAAGTTAACTGATACTCTTATCTTTTAAGAGCAAGAAACTCGAAAGGATTTCTGCATACAGGGCTTGCAAAAGATTTAAGTCGCTGACAGCGGCTTGTTCATTGTCTTGATGAGCCATAGCATTTAATAATCCCAGCTCCACCACCGGGGCAATATCCTTTATAAAGCGTGCATCTGACGTCCCGCCGCTGGTGGAAAGCACTGGCGGCTTGCCCGTTATCCGTTCAATACAATTAACAATTTGTTCAGTAAGATGAGGATTTGAGCAATAAAAGGCTTCGCCACTGGTGCGCGTAGTCAAGGTGATGCGCGAAGAGACCTGCGCTGCAACCTTCCTAAGGTAGGCCTGCAAAGATTCACCGTTATGTAAGTTATTAAAGCGGATATTGAAACGGGCTTCTGCTTTGGGGACGACCACATTGGTGGTGGGATTACCCACATCAATGGAAGTAATCTCTAAGTTTGAAGGCTGAAACAACTCATTTCCCTGATCCAAGGGGTGGCGCTTCAATTCATTCAGGTAATCCATGAGGATTGTTATGGGATTGATAAAGTTCTCAGGATACGCCACATGGCCTGCTTGACCTTGCACAGTAACCTGAACATTTAAGCTGCCGCGCCGGCCAATCTTGACCATATCTCCTACTTGCTTAACACTAGTTGGCTCACCCACAAGACACAAATCGACAACCTCGCCGCGATCTTTCAGCCATTGCACCACCTGCCGAGTGCCATCGACGGCGACACCTTCTTCATCACTTGTCAGCAAAAAGCTAATTGATCCGGTGGGTTGGGATCGGATCACGTCTTGAGCTGCCATCAAGAAAGCTGCAATTGCCCCTTTCATGTCCACGGCACCCCGCCCGTAAACTGTTTGCGGATCTTTCAAATCAGCAGAAAAAGGATTATGTTGCCAAGCTACCGGGTTCGCCACGGGAACCACGTCAATATGGCCAGCAAAGCATAAATGAGGACTATGCTTGCCCCAGCGGGCATAAAGATTATCCACAGCTCCAAACGGCAAACGCCAGCACTCAAAGTGTAACTCTTCTAGAAAAGATTGAATAAAATCTAAACACCCGGCTTGTTGGGGGGTCACACTGGCAAAGGAGATTAGCTTCTGAGCAAGGTCAGCGACTGACATCGCCTCAAGCCCTCAATAGCTCATTAATTCCCACCTTTGATCGGGTCTTAGCATCCACTTGCTTGACAATAACAGCACATGCTAACGCCGGCGCATCAGCAGTAGCCCCTGGTAAAGTACCAGGTACGACCACCGAATAGGCGGGTACACGCCCATAGGTAATTTCGCCGGTTTGGCGATTGACAATTTTAGTGGACGCTCCTAAGAAAACTCCCATGGAAATAACGGCACCTTCTTCGACAATAACGCCTTCCGCAATTTCACTGCGTGCCCCAATAAAGCAATTGTCCTCAATTATTACCGGATTGGCCTGAAGCGGCTCTAATACGCCACCGATGCCCACTCCGCCTGAAATATGACAATTCGCCCCAATTTGGGCACAGGAACCAATTGTTGACCACGTGTCGACCATGGTGCCAGCCCCCACCCGAGCGCCAACATTAATAAAGCTCGGCATCAATACCACATCTTTCTCAATAAAGGCTGATCTGCGGACAATTGTGCCCGGAACAGCTCTAAAGCCAGCGGCAGTAAAATCTGACGTCGTCCAACCTGTCATTTTCAAGGGGACCTTATCGTAATAAGGTGTATTACCTAGCCCCGCCATTAACTGATTAGGATTCAGCCTAAAAGACAACAAGATAGCCTTTTTAATCCATTGGTGCACCACCCACTCTTGTCCTAGCTTTTCTGCCACGCGCACCTGGCCAGAATCGAGCCGCGTCAAAACATGGTCGACAGCATTAACGACGTCTTTATTCTCTGAAGTCAGAGATTGACGGCTTTCCCAGGCGGCTTCAATGATATCTTGATAGGACATGTGTGGTTACCTTAGATTTTTGTATGCATTCTACCGTGATCTCAGGAAAGTTGCAATCGATTGAGCTTTAACAACCAAACTGGGCCATCTCAGCGCGCAGCTCTTCGATACCGGACCCCTTAGCAGAGCTGGTCGGCATTACCGTGGGATGGGCTGCGGGGTGGTTTTGAAGAAGGTCTTCAAGCTTCGAGATAATCTTTTTCAACTGAAGCGGGCCAACTTTATCACATTTAGTAAGAACAACCTGATAAGAAACAGCTGCTTTATCCAACTGCTCCATTATTTCGAGATCATGCTTCTTGATTTCAACCCGCGCGTCCAGTAACACATAAACACGCTGCAGTGTCGGCCGACCGCGCAAATAAAAATCGATAAGTTTACGCCATTCAGCGACTACGGATTTGGGGACTTCAGCATAACCATAGCCAGGCATATCCACCAGATAAAGCCGCCCTCCCAGATCAAAGAAATTCAACTGCTGGGTTCGCCCTGGCGTATTAGAGGTCCGTGCTAAGGTTTTGCGCCCTGTTAAAGCATTAATTAAGCTAGATTTGCCAACATTGGAGCGGCCGGCAAAGGCAATTTCTGGAACCTCAAAGTCGACTAAATCCGTTAGCTTTTGAACGCCGCGAATAAATTCACAGGACTGAGTAAACAACAAACGACCATACTCGAGGGCGCCAGTTGTATAAGTTCCATCCGGATTTTTGAGGGAAAAGTCCATGATCATGCTGATTTCGCTTGATTATTTTCCTCAAGACGCATAATCCACCATTGCTGAGCAATTGATAAGACGTTGTTCCAGGCCCAGTAAATAACCAGTCCCGCTGGAAAATTAGCTAAGAGCACCGTCATCATCACCGGCATAATCATCATTGCCTTTGCTTGCGCGGGATCGGCTGGCTGAGGGCTGAGCCTTTGCTGCAGAAGCATGGTTACCCCCATGATCAACGGCCAAGCGCCAATCATTAAAAAGCTAGGCGGTGTAAACGGTAATAAGCCAAATAGATTAAAAACGCTTGTAGGATCAGGCGCTGATAAGTCATGAATCCAGCCATAAAAAGGCGCATGACGCATCTCTAAAGTCACAAACAAGACTTTATACAAGCAGAAGAAAACAGGGGCTTGGATTAATATTGGCAAGCACCCAGCCATAGGATTAATTTTCTCCTTCTTATATAGCTCCATTAGCTCTTGGTTTAACTTCATTTTATCAGCACCATACCGCTGTTTAAGAACTTCCATTTTCGGCTGCAGTGCTTTCATGCGCGACATGGAGCGGTATGATTTATTGGCCAAGGGGAACATAGCGACCTTAAAGATGACTGTCAGCAATAAAATTGCCAAACCAATATTCCCCAATATTTTATTAAGATATTCGAGCACATAGAACAAAGGCTTAGTTAAGAAATAGAACCAGCCAAAATCAACCGCTAAATCAAATTTGTCGATCCCCACTTTCTGTTCATAGGCATCCAACATTCTAAGATTTTTTGCACCCGCAAAAAGATGTTGCGAAACTTCAACAGATTGCCCTGGCGCCACTTCATATTCAGGGGAAATCGTTTCCGTTAAATAACGGTCAACCCCTTGCACAGTTTGTGTCTTAAACTTGCTTTGATAAGCAACCTTTTGATCCGGAATTAAGCTGACTAGCCAGTACTTATCAGTTATACCGAGCCAACCCCCAGCACTATTAAATTCTTCTGAACCCTTATCTTTTAGTTTATCGTAATCAAGCTCAACCAGCTTGCCATTCAAAACCCCAATTGGACCCTCATGTAAAATGAAATAGCCCCCTGTTTGAGGCTTACCCACGCGGGTAATCTGGCCATAAGCATTCAGCTTGAGCGATGTTGCTGTTTTATTTTCAACCTTGTCAGTGACTGTGAACATATACTGATCATCAATCATAATTGTCCGAGTAAAGCGTAGCCCTTGTCCATTATCCCACGACAACACCAACGACTTATTTGTGGTTAACTCATTGCTTGAGGCCGACCAAACTGTTTCAGGGGTCGGTAGAGCCTGCGAAGAGGCACTTATCCATCCAAAATCGACAAAATACGCCTGCGTCGTTTTTTTAGGCGATAATAAGACGATTTCTGCACTTTGAAGATCTGGGGTTTCATGATAATCAGCTAAAGTTATATCGTCAAAGCGAGAGCCAACTAGATTAATTGATCCATGAATTTTGGCAGCATTAATAGGGATCCGTTGCCCCACGAGCGCTTGCTCCCGGCTCAAGAGTTCTTGAGAAGGAAGAGCTTCTGTAGGCACAGTAGCACTATTTTTGGCAGCGACCTCTGTCTGCTGTTTGACCTTAGGAGTGTCAACAAAGTAGTTGTAGCCAACCAAGACAAGCAGACTGAGAAGAAACGCAACGATTAAATTTTTTTGCTCATTCATGAACGCTCTCCGAAAGTTGAAGATTGAGGATGAGGTACCGGATCATAGCCATAGCTTCCCCCCAAAGATTTAAAAGGATGACAGCGCATCAAACGGCGCATTATAAAATAAAGTCCACGCTTTAATCCATGATGCTGCAAAGCATGCACCGCATAAGCAGAACAAGTGGGTTGAAAGCGACAACGCGGCTGTAAATAAGGTGAGATTAACCAGCGATAACTATGGACGAAAAAAATCAAAACTTTAACGATCATTTGGACGACACTTCTTTTAGGCATTTCCCAATCGCATACCTTAAATCTCTTAGCAGATGATCAAATGCAGAATCCACTGTTGCTACTTTTGCAATAACAACAATGTCACATGGTGGCAATTCTAAAGTAGGTAAGATACTGCGTATTGCTTCCCGTAAGCGTCTTTTGGCTCTGTTACGACGCACAGCACTTCCCACACGTCGGGTTGCCGTGTAACCGACACCAATGGTATTATCCCCTGAGACTGGATCGACAGGAATTAATTGGACGATAAGAGTCGAGGCCGGGCAGTAAACCCCCTGCTGGGCGACCCTTAAAAACTCGCGACGTTTCTTCAAACGTCGTTCCATTTGACTGAGGCTCTCTTAAGCAGAAAGACGCTTACGACCTCTTGCGCGGCGTGCCGCAATTACTTTACGACCTCCAACAGTTGCCATTCTCGCCCGAAATCCATGGCGACGCTTGCGAACCAGTTTACTTGGTTGATATGTTCTTTTCACGATCTTAATCCTTATTTTTGACGAACGCAATAATGCGAGCGTTTAAACACAGTTGTTTGTTTATAACCAATTTTCACCTCAAAAATCAAGATTCTTTATTCATAAAAATTTCTGTAATATTAATTAACCAATCCTATTTGCAGGTCTACTATGGTTAGTACAACAAAGATCAATTCATCTCTTCCTGTTAATAGCTTGAAGACAGCTTCCACAAAAGTTAAAAAAAACACTGATAAATTCAATGCTAAGCAATCTGGTCAAACTGCTCCGACGGGCGAGACTTATCAGACATTTTCCGTAAGCGGCTTATCAGCTTTATTCTTGGATGATGCTCCCAAACAGAACCACCATCAAGCCATAACCTATGGTAATGAGCTCTTAGATCAACTTGATAAAATTCATGCTGATTTAGTGCGTGGCACGCTTTCTAAAGAGGATCTTATCGAGTTAATGAAGTTGCTGCAAGATCGCCCTGCCCTTACGGTCGATCCAGAGCTGGAAAATCTTATTCGTGAGATTGAGACACGGGCAGCTGTGGAATTGGCAAAGCTGGGCGCCTAGTCTGCTCTTCCTTTTTAAAAGGTTGACGCTTTTTGAGTAGATCGATTTTAGCTTCACACTTTTGTTCTTCGTGGACACATGAGCTGGTCTTCGTCTGCTGGTTTGTTGATCGGTTAGCATCCTCTGCTACCCCTAAATTAAGAAAACAAATGCTTAATAAAATTTTATGCATAACCCAATCCTCTCAGGCTTATATCCTATCTCTAAAGCTTTTAAGGAAAACTTAATAAGGCAAAATATTCTTTCTATCCACGTTAAAGGGAAGGCCACGCTAAAGGAAGGCCGAGAGAATTCTTATACTAATTCCTATAAGTTCTATATAAGCTGTCAAGATAACCGAGATTACTCTTAGCGTTTTTATCTAGCACGAACCCTTTAGGAGGAGCACCAGTAAATAACACAGGACTAGACGCGAAAAGTGCTTGAGATGCGAGTGGAGAATGTTTACCTTATTAATCGAGCCGTAGAGTCTTCACAGCCTCCTTATTTAGTTCAGTTTTAAAGCATGCGTATTAGTTTTATTATTTCTTCTTTAGCAACTGGCGGGGCGGAAAGGGTATTATCCAATCTGGCTAACTATTGCTCTCAACAAGGCCATGATGTGACTATCATCACCTTCAGTACTCCAGAAAGCTTACCCTTCTATAGACTAGAACCAGACATCAGATTAATCCCGCTGGGAGAGAGTAATTTGACAGCATCTCCTCTTCAGCGGCTACGCAGTATTTTTAGACGCTTTAACAAATTAAATAAATCTCTTAACCTCATTAAGCCTGATATAGTGTTATCCTTTATAACTGTTAGTAATATTATGGCCATACTAGCGGCAGCAAGACACAACATTCCACTAATTGTCTCTGAGCGCACTCACCCTTTTTATCATTTTACGCCCAAATTCCATGTTTTATTACGCCGACTTCTTTACCCTCAGGCCGCCAAAGTTATCGTTCAAACCCAAAGCATAGCTGATTACTTTAACTATCTGAACAATGTAGCAATTATCCCGAATGCCCTGCAAGTGCCGCCCCTCTCTAAAACAGCCCTCGTCTCCACCTCACCGCGCCATCTCGTTTCTGTGGGAAGGCTGATTAAATCTAAAGGGTTTGAGACGCTCATCCAAGCCTTTAAGGAGGTTGCTGAGGCGAATCCTGACCTTATACTTACCATTTATGGTGAAGGGGAAGAACGGCCACGCTTAGAAGAACTAATTAGAAGCCTCAATTTAAAGGAGCGAGTTCTTCTTCCTGGCACAGTGCCGGATGTCTTGACCAGGCTTTCGCAAGCAGACATATTTGTTTTTCCTTCTCACTATGAAGGTTTTCCTAATGCCTTAGGCGAGGCAATGGCTGTCGGTTTGCCGGTCATTGCGTCCAACTGTACTGGTAATATTGACCTTATTAAAGATGGCATTAACGGTCGGTTGTTTCCCGTGGGAGATGCTGCTTCGTTAGCCAGCTTAATGCTTGAGCTTTTGAAGGACACTGAGCAACGCCAACGCTTATCGTTTCATGCTCAGCAAACCACTCAGCTCCTTGACGCCGATAAGATACATAGCCAGTGGCAAGATCTCATCCTTAGCCTGGTCAAACCTAAATGATTTAACTTAGAAAGAGTGTCCAGCCAGGGTCAAGACTCTATTTCTAGGGACGTAAGTTCTGAATAATTAAGCTCACGCTGCGCATAACCACTATGAATCCCAACAAACTGCAAAAGATTGTACTGATCACATAAATAATGGAAGCTGTAATATGTTCTTTTTCAACCAGAACCCCAAAATCAAAAGCAAAAGCAGAAAAGGTAGTGAATCCGCCTAAGAACCCCGTTACCCAGAAGTAACGATTTAAATCTGATATAGGTATTATGGAGAACATGAATCCGGCCACCAACCCCATTAAACTGCATCCTATAATATTAATAACGAGAATGGGCAACGGTATTCCCCCTAGCGTCGCGGGGAGCATGTCAGCAAGAAAGGCACGGAGTATAGCACCGCAGGCGCCCCCGATGCCGACTAGAAAATATTGTTGCAGCATTTATCGCCCTCCTGCCTCTTGAAATTACTACTTAAGCAAGCTGTTTATACACCCGGCTCAATTTGATTTTAAAAGGATTAACTATATAAATTCTTAAGATTTCTTATGCTCACTCCCGCTTGAAGCTAGAAATCGGTGAAAGCCCCCTAACAAGAGGAGGAAAATGCCCCTCCTTCTTAAAATGTCATAAGCGGATATAGCCACGGATAGTGGGATTTCTTGGTCGAATAAAGATGCCAGACCGATTATGGTAATTCCCTTCTGAAGTCAGGATATGATCACCTTTATCTTGCAGAACAATACCAATATGATCTAATTCCACTTGATCAATAAGCTGATCAAACAGAACCAGGTCTCCCGGCTCGGCTTGTTGGGAAGCGGGCAAGAAAATATTTTCTTGCCGGGCCCACAAATACCAGGTTCTTACGGCACCCAGCATCCAATCCGAATGAGTAAGCGGTTGGATTGCTAGCTTAACATCGATCAATTGGAGAAGATAATGAACATAGGCGCAACACCAATCATATCCTACCATAGCATCTAAATACTTAGGATCTTTGCGTCCTAAAGCTTGCCGGAAAACCTTTAGATACTTTTCAATATCTGGACCGGCTTTACAGGCATTACCTGTAAGGCAGAGCCTTCCCTCCTGATAAGCGAGCGCCGCAAAGCGTAATTTAAGAGAGGCAGGCTGAATAATCATAATTACTTAAGAATCGTATTGCTTGCTTATCATCTTCAAAATTTTTAATACTTTTCTATTAATTGGCAAAGAATAAAAATGAAATATGTTTTCCCTATCAACCTAAGTGCTTGTTCGTTAGTGTATCTAATTAGATGTACGTTAATAGTGGAGAGAAATTATGGGCAACCTCCTGCGTTTATTCTGTCTATCTTTTTACGTTCTCCTGCTTTGGCCAAATTACCTCTTAAGCTCCCATAGCGCTGATCAAAGTCTAGCCGAGTCTGAAAGTGAACGGCCGCTAATTGCTAACATTCATTCAATTGCGGCTACCTTAACCCCATTCATTGACGCCTCTCCTGCCGCTAGCGCTTCTCTGGAGGACTGGAATGCATTCTTGCAACAAGAGTTTTTACGACCGCCAACTTGTGACCATCCAGAGCTTTATAATTCCTCTCCTTATACAAATTATCCCCCGTTAATACCTTTCTTTACAGAGATAGGTTTAACTCGGAGCACTTATCCTGCCAAACAGGACTATAGCGCTATTGTGATCTTTGGAGGGGCCCCCTAGGATACTAAAGAGCGGTTTTCCTACCTCAAGAAGCTGATCCAAGCCAATAAAATAAAACCGTCGCATTTTATCTACATTAACGGACATCGCCCTTTAAAGGAGATAGAAAAACACTGGCTTTTAGAATACCACTACCAGGAGAAGAATTATCAGCATGAAGCCGCGGCAGAGATCTGGAAGAAATCCTTTTCCTCTAAATTAGCATCCAAAGACCTTGAAATCATGACCATATCTGCGCTCCCGACTCGGCGCGCCAATACGCTAGACACAGTGCAAGCCTACTTTAAAACCTATGACTTTGAGAGCACCCTTTTCATTACTAACGGTCCCTATGGACCCTTTCAAGAGGAAATCGTAAAAAGAGTGAGTTCTTTCCGTACCTGCGAGGTTATCCAATCTCCCATACGCGATACTGCAGCGATGAGCAGCCTGTTAGATACGATAGCTAGACGAGGGTATGTGATGCTGGAGAATAAGGCGTCCTCAGAGGCTGCTAAAGGGTGAGCAGCCTATCCAGTTAGAATCTTGATAAGCGTGCTTGTCAACCATAAATCTAATGACACGCTATTATTGTGTTTTTAGCTCATTAAGCAAGCTCTCTCCTTGCTTTAGCTTACTTACATGCACCCGACCTCTCAACGTTCCAATAGTATCTTTCTCGAATTCATAATTTTCAGCTAAAGTTTTAAGCTCATTGACGGCCCCCATTGCCCGCTCTCTTATCAAGGAAGGGTCAATTTTAACGGCTACATAAGCAAAGTTATATAAGAAAGCCATTCTTGCTTGCAGATGTATAGATTCTCTTTCTTCCTCATACGCTGAATAGCTAAGGTTTAACATGTCATAACAGCCGTTAAGATCTGTGCCTTTATAATAATAGTGAGAGGTTTTCAACATTTGCTCACCTATAAATTCCTGAAATTCACCTGGCAGCACCCACAGATCTGAGGCACTGCTTTCCTGGGTGTCACAATATCTTTTTTCTAAACCGATGCCATGGCGGCTCATTTTCGCCGCTTCAGCGTATTCCCCCTGTTCCGCGAGCAGCTCGGCTGCTTGATAAAATTTAGAAGCGGCGTCAACTAAATAGGATGGATTTTGGAGGTGCGAATCTATTTCCGCCGATAACACAAGCAATTTACACTTTCTCTGCTTATTGGTGGTCAATGAAGCGGCTTTCCAATAAGCTTCTGATGCGCTGATTTTAGAATATTGAGGATGGTTATCAGTGGAGAGTTCGGCTTGCTTTTTAAGAAGGGAGGCTTTCTTTTCAAAAAGTTCGCTCTTTCTTTCAGACGATCGACTCATTTCTATAATTTCGTTTAAATTTGCTTGCGCTAATAGGTAATACCCTGCTGCATCCCCCATTACTGTTTTGGATACAGTAAGCCGGCTAATAACATCCCCCATCTTTTCATATAGAGAACTTTTTTTCATAGGATTAGCATTATCTGCCTGAGCATGCAAATAAAATTCTAGAGCTTTGTGGAGAGAATCTTCCTCATCATTAAGCTGAAGATAGAGATCACCAATTTTTTCGTTTAAGACGCTTTTCCTGAAAGGCTCATCTGCTAGTCTCTCAGCTTCTACCAGAGCTCGGAGGGCAGCAGCATGATTCTTTTGCAATATATATTGCTGGGCCATTTCTTCAGCTCGCAGACTGCCAATAATATTAGAGATCTCACTGATAGGCATCATTGCTGGAGATAGGGGTGCTTCTTCCTCACCTTTTACTTTTTTAACTTCAGTTTTTAAAGGGTCTATTTCTAAAGAGTCAATTAAATCATCACTATTATCTGCTACTCTTTTGTACGGCTCATGGAGGAATGGTAGCATAGGGGTGGCCTCCGTATTAATTGCAGATAAAATAGACCAATTATTTTTCTCCTCTTTCTCTTCTTCCTCTAACTCCATCGCATAAATAGGAGTACTGCCCAAAAACAGACTTAATATCCCCACACACTTTATTATTTTAAAAGAATTATTTTTCATTATTAACCTTTCACTGAATATTTTTACTTGATTATCCCTAATCTATTACTGTTAGGCTTATTAAATGTTCCCTTTTAGATATAAGATTAAAGAGCGCTTTAAAGCTAGCCTTAATTATTCTGACCTTTTTCACCTTCATCTCTTTGAGGGTATTATACAAGCTTATTTTGCCTTTTCTTTCTTATTAGACCTCCAAGAATCTTCTTGCCATACCATTCACGTAGGAGCACGGCAAACAGTGTTGCCAGTGCGGTAATTATCGGACTGAAGCAAAAAACTCTTGTCCTTAAGCAGAAAAAAAGGTATCTTCGGACTATCCCTGTGGAGAGGTGGCCGAGTGGTCGAAGGCGCACGATTGGAAATCGTGTATACGTTAATCGCGTATCGAGGGTTCGAATCCCTCTCTCTCCGCCATTAAGACTCCCCCATAAACAAGCATCAATCTAATAGTAGAGCCGCAGGTGATTCTGCCGCGACTGCAAACTTCTTCTAGCTATACGAGGCTACAAGTTATAAGCATCAATGTAGTTCTTCTTCTCAATCTTGAGCATCTTTCAATTTAATTAAAATTATTGCTGACAAATTAAAGGACATCATGAACTCAATAAGCTTATTCTGTCTCTTCTTCTCTTGTTCCTCTTTTAAAATATTTTTTGCTCTACCCGTCTTCTTAAACGCTCAAATAGTTATTATGGTAAAAGTATAAGTTAACATTTACCTTTTTACCGGGAGTTAAGCACCGTCCTCTTACGAGTGATTATTTAAGCGCGATAAGATTAAAGCTTTCATATATTTCCCTTATTTGTCAGCAAATTAAGAGGAATATTTCTTATTCTGAGACGGTGAAAGGGTAACCATTATCTTTAATGCTTTAAAATAAAAACACTTTAGTAAAACTAGGGGAAATTGGCATCATAAAATGGAGCTTTCATCTTATAGAACACGGAAGTTTATATCATGGATATATTAATTAGGACTATCTACCATAAAAGTTAAGTCCTTATACTTGCTTTCCTTAATGCTCAATTCTTGCTCTGCAATCGCCGTAGATATACCCTCTATCCCCCCTACTTTTGAGATCTTTACCCAAGCCAGAACCCAACAAGACCTGACAGTGGGCCAAACCACATTTTTAAAGCCTGTCGGAAATGATTACTATCAATTATTTTCCAAAATTATTACACACTCTACTATAAAAACTCTTTTCGAAAACGGACAAATCTTGACCATCTCTTCCGCGGATACACCCTTTACTCCCCAAGTTGTGCAAGAATGTATTGAGGAAGCAACACAGCAGACATGTGAACTTTTCTCAATAAGCTATTCATCCATATCTGAAAAAATAGAACTCACCCCTATAGAGACAAGCTTACGGCATCTATTTATTATGGACCAGCTCTCTCTCAGAGCCACAGGTCTTACAAAGCCACCTAGCAACAAAGCGTATTTATACAACTTGCTGGTGACGAAAGTGAAAAAATCCCCTCTATTGAATAGAGAAATGCTCAATCACCTTCTGATCTCAGCCTCAGCTCAAGCCGAATTTAGGATCAACAAACGGGTACGAGATCTTCAATCTTGTATCAGGGAGCAAGGAGGGCACGATAAACTCTTTAATAAGATAGAGCAGATTAATAATACCTATGCACGAACTCTATGTTATCGATCCATCACTAATGAACTCATAAAGTTATCATTGTTATCCAAGTACGCTACTAATTCTGTCCTTCCACCTGCTCATACGACAGCGCCTCCCTCTTCTTATGCTTCGGTCCTTCCAGTTTCTCCAATTGCCTTGAGTGGCTCTCCAACTGCCGCAGAGTTCTCTCAGCCGTCCCCTTTTATAGAGTCATTATTTAGTGATCCTGTTTGGCCTTATACTCCCTCCGATAGTTTCTCTACTTTAGACGAACTCGATACGTCCTTTACTTTTATAGAGTCATTGTTTAATGATATTATTTCTCCCAATTTTTACGCCTCAGTAGATAATTCTTCGCCTTTATCAGAATCTTTTACTCCTGCACCTAATGGATTCCTCGGCCCGCTGAGCCAATTACCTCTGTCCCCTATCCACAGCACGACTCATTCATTGCCTAGTACTCAGGACTTCAAGAAAGAGACTAGCCCGCTAACTCTGTCTCATTATTCTTCGCCAATGAGGGGGCATCCTCCCCTGTAGTGATTACACCTGGGAAGAGGCAACGGGAAGAGGATGAGGAGAATGCTTCCCCCAGCGACCATCTTTATAAGGCTCGAAAAATTGACATCTCCCACCTTGAGATTTCGCAAGATTGTAAAGACGAAATTCTTAATTGTTTAGAAGAAGCCTTAAGCCGCTCCCAAGGAAGAGAAGCAGTGAGGAAGAAACTTAGATCCCTTCAAGATTATCTTCACTCTTCCGCAGGCACAGAAGATATGAAGACAATTTATCACTATTATGCTCTGGCAAAAACCTGGGGCTTAAGCAATGACTTTTTCTATTTTGTTGTCGATAACTTAGGGAATAATCAAGAAGATCCTGAAGAAGCAGAGCCAGCGCAATTAAGTGATAACTTTATTCAGTATTTACAGCTTCGGCAGCAACGCGAGAAACTACTAAAAAATCAAGACAAGCAGGCCAAATACTTTGCAAGCTTCGAGAAGCTTATTAGCCAAACTGAACAATCTGAATTTAATTCTCAGCCGTTAGTACAAATTCTAGAATCTTACAGGCAAGAGGCAAGCGATCAACTTGAAAAGGTTAACCGAAAATTAGTAACCTTAAGCCGTAAAAACGGATATCCGCGCATATTTTAGGAGAACTTGGGTACCGCCAATCTTTCTCAATCTACCTAATATTGACCTAATTCATAAGAAGCTAATACTAGCTTGGGATAGATTATTATATAAGCGAAATAGGACCAAACCATTAATATATTTCTCCTATTTATTAGGAAATTAGTAAGGATTTAACGTTGTTTAAATAGAATTGATCTTCAGACTTTACTTTTAAAAGAGAGCATCCCTTATTCTTAAACTTGTGAAGAGGAAATAGGGAGTCTCATCCGATTACAATCAACATATGCTAGGAAGATTTAAAAAGGCTAGCATAATAAATTTTACTTCCCCTATATATAAAATAAACAATTTTACCATCAAATACATTAGGAATATCGGAAATGAAAATTAAGCCCCTCCACTTACTTGCATTAATGCTCAATTCTTCTTCAGTGATCAGCATGGAAGCACCGTCTGCATTTAATCCTCTAGAGGCTCTGGCACAAGCAAGCATCCAGAAAAGTATCCCCGATAATCAAACGATAATTTTAAATCGTTTGGATAATGATCAGTATCAATTATTCTCCAAGATTATCATACCGCCAGATATGGGAGATCTCTTTAGAAATGGTCAGATTTTGCCCCTCTCATCTATGGCTACGCCATTTACCCCCTCTATAGTTCAAGAATGCATCGAACAGGCAACAAAGCAAATATGTGAACTATTCTCCATCAATTATCCGCCAAACTCTGAGAAAATAGAGCTAACTGCGATAGAAGCAAACTTGCGATATCTATTTATTATGGATCAACTTTCTCTTGCAAAGATAGAAAACAAGCAACTGGTTGAGAATACGAAGGGGTATTTATATAACTTGCTGTCCAACCAGATGAGGAGCTGTGGAAAATTGGATAGAAATAAATTCCATGAGATTCTATCTCTCCCTTCCTCCTCAGTATTTATCAATAAAATAAATAAACGCGTGCAAGATCTTAAGTTTAATATCAACAGTAAAGGCGGGCAGGCTAACCTTTTTAAAGATATAGCAACCATTAATCACAGCCAAGGGCGGGCATCAGCCTATAAATTCATCTTGGAGACCTTCAAGAAGGCTTTATCAACTACTATTACTACGGATCTTGTCCCTTCATCGCCTGCGCCAGTACCCTCTTCTCCTTACGGGTGGCTACCCCCTTCATCTCCTACGCCAGTACCGCCTTCTCCTTATGGGTGGCTACCCCCTTCTCCTTATGCTCCCTCAAGTGGTTCCGCTTATTCAGTAATGCCTTCCATCTCCCTTTCTGATAGGACCGGTCACCAGGCTGCCCAGTCCTCTATGAGAGAGTCGAACAGTAGCGCCAGTTCTTCAACTATTGTTACGGATTCAAATGTAAATATTAGTCCAGCTGACTCAAGCGCACTATCATGCGCCAATGAAGAAGCATCATCCCCTACGGTAATTACAACAGGGAAGAGACAACGAGAGAAGGAAGACAATGAGGCATCCCGCGACAAGCATTCTTATAAGACCCGAAAAATTGATCTCTCTCTTGTCGAGACTCCAGAAGATTGTAAGAATGAAATTCTTAATTGTTTAGAGGAGGCTTTAAGTCGTTGTGAAGGAATAGAAGAAACTGAAAGAAAACTTAGAGACTTTCAAGATTATCTTCACTCTTCCGTAAGTACAAAGAGTATGAAGACAATTTATCATTATTATATTCAGGCAAAAAATTGGGGCCTAAGCAATGATTTTTTCTATTTTATTCTCAATAATTCAGAGAGTAATGAAGGAGATCATAAAGAAGCAGAATCAATTCAGTTAAGTGATGACTTTATTCAATATTTACAACTTCGCGAGCAAAGAGAGCAGCTATTTAAAAATAAAAGCGAACAGGTATCATATTTTGAGAACTTTAAAAAACTTATTGATCAGGCTCCGCTGGCTGGGTTCAACTCTCAGCCTTTGGGGCAAATCTTAGCATTACAACAAGAAGAAGCAAGCAATCGACTTAAAGAAACTAACCAAAAATTAGCAGTCCTGAGCCGCAAAAATGGATATCCTCGTGCCTTTTAGAGGGACCTGTTTGGCGCAAAAGGATGGGTTAAGCCCATCCCTGCAGCGACCAGCAATAATTACTTCCTTTTCTGGAAGGAGTTAAGATAAAATCCAATAATTTAGCCTTATTACACACATTAAAAAAGCGGCCTTGAGGGCCGCTTTTTTAGTAGATCCAATTATCGATTAGCCTTGACGCGCTTTAAAGCGAGGATTTTGCTTATTGATAACATAAGTACGGCCACGACGACGCACAACTTTGCATCCTTTATGGCGCTCTTTTAATGTTTTGATTGAATTAGCAATCTTCATTTTTGAAAACCTTTTTAAAACAATTAGTACAATTAATACAGAGGTAAGTTAAGGTTGTCAAGTTTTTCCCTAATAATATGCTAACTTTCTCAGCACTCTATTATTTCTTTGCTTCCAAATCCTTAAGGAAGGCTTCAATATCACCATTCTTTCGATTTAACAGACTGCGATAATCATCTCTTAAGGTTATGCTCATGCTGATCCCTTCAATAACGACATCATGGATCTTATTATTCTTGACCTGCCATTCGACATCAGTCTTAGGGCTGCCTGGCTTTTGAATCGTAGATTTAACGATGTCAGAACCGGCACGCTGGGAAACGTCGCCAATCTTGAAATCTACACCGCGATATTCACGAAACCGATTGGCATAAGCTTTTTTAAGCCGATCCTTAAATACCCCGATAAAACGCTCTTTCTGGGCAGGTGTTGCCTGGCGCCAATAACTACCCATAACAAATTGAGCAATACTCCGCACATCAAATCCTTCTTCTAATAAAGCAACAAACCGCTGCTCAATTTGATCGGGGGAATCATTGCTATTGGTTAAGGTTAAGATTGCACGATTACCCAAATCTTGGATAAGCGCTTTAGAAGTGCCACACCAACCGGCACCGATCAATAAAATGCCTAAGAATATTATTCTTGTTAATTTCATCATCGATTGTATCCCCACATTCTATTATTGTGATGGATCACTATATACATAAATGATTTAATAATCAGTAAAAATTACGCCTATTTTAGTGTTTTTATGGTATATGTCGGCTTAACATCACAGTACTCTCTTAGCAGGCCGGATATACCATCTTCCACAAACAAGGTGTCAATCCCATACTGCTGTCCGCCTTGGATATCAGTGGTCAGGGTATCACCAATCATCAATGCTTTTTGCTTATCTTGAAGGATTCCAGGAAATTGAGCATTCACAAAGTCAAAGATAATAGCGTTTGGTTTACCAATGCGCCACGCTTGACCGCCGAACTTTTCTTCTAACCGCCGCGCAAAGAACCCTGCTGTCTTTCGTAAGGTATTCTCATGGGCAGCATGAATGTCTGGATTGGGGCAATAGACAAGCAGGTGCTGCTTAGCAATGTACTCCAACTCGGGGTCAAATTGGCTAAAATCTTCAGCTTCCTCAAGAAAACAGCTCAGGATAACAAAGTCACTTTCATCAAGCGTATCGACTTCGATAAGATTCATGCCTGACAACAGATCCTTATTTCGCGCCCGACCCAAATGATATACCTTTTGGCCTTGGTGCTTTTCTTGCAACAGGGACCGCATCACATCCCCGGATGTCACGATATTGATCGTACCGTGTATTCCTAGCTGTTGCAGCGTCATACGCGCCAGATTGCTCGGGCGAGGATTATTAGATACAAAAATAATTATTTTACCCTGCTGTTTTAGCTTATTTAGCGCTTTTACACCCTCCGCCAGGGGATGCACCCCATCATATACTACGCCCCAAACATCCACGAGCAACGTATCATACTGCTCTGCAATAGCAAAAATAGAATCTAATCGCATTTACCGATAGCTTCCTCATCTTTTTTTTCAGTTTAAGAAGATAGACCTTAGTGCCACCATAACGACGTTCATCAAGGACAGCCGTACACGCTAATAAAGGGGCTATGTCGGTCTGGACCTCAGTCTCGTATACGATGACTGTATCTGAATTAATCCAATTTTGCTCGACTAAGTACGGTAGGGCTTGGAACTCTAAGCCTTTACCATAAGGAGGATCTAGAAACACCAGATCCATGGCTCTTGCTGCCTTTTTAAGCTTCCTTATATCACTAATTATAAGGTGTAATTGGTCAGATTCAGGAAATAGCTTAAGATTTTGCTGTAGGATATTTGCTATTTTGGGATGAGCTTCCACAAAGGTAACGTTGGTTGCCCCCCGTGATAAGGCTTCTAGCCCCAAGGCACCACTTCCGGCAAAGGCATCAAGAACATAGGCGCCCTGTAAATCAATCTCAGGATGATGGCACAGGATATTAAAGATCGCCTCACGAATGCGGTCGGTGGTTGGCCGTGTATAAGCTTGGTCGGGAAGAGCAAGCTTACGCCCCCTATTTTTTCCGCCGACGATCCGCATAACCCTTATCCTTATGTTGCGGGGGCACAGCTCGAACGGCGGATGCCTGTTTTAAATGAGGGAAATGTTTCACAAAGGTACTGTAGGGTATCTCCCATACATCGCCTGGCTGCTTTTTATCTAAAGAAAATTCCCCATAGGCGACGCGAATTAAGCGGTTAACATGCAATCCTAAGTGCTGCATTACTCGACGGATTTCACGGTTTTTTCCTTCATATAAGGTCATAAATAGCCAACAATTGCGCCCTTTTGGTTGTTCCATGTCGACGTCAATCTGCCCGTAATTTATCCCCTCAATGGTGATTCCATTCGCCAGGTCGGCTAAAGCTTGAGGATCTATATCCCCATAAACTCGGACCCGATAGCGACGCGGCCAATTGGTGGATGGTAGCTCCGCGTACCGTGCCATCGAACTATCGGTCGTCAACAACAGCAGCCCTTCAGAGTTTAAGTCTAAACGGCCAATGGAGATCACCCGCGGCAAGCGATCAGAAAGTTGTTCAAAAACTGTAGGACGTCCCTGCGGATCATGATGGGTGGTAATAATGCCGGTGGGCTTATAATAGCCCCACAGGCGCGGCTTTTGAGACTCTGGTAAGAGTTTGCCATCAACAAAGATCTTGTTGGCTGAGGAGACATCCAAGGCAGGGGAAGTAATAATGGTCCCATCCACACTCACTCGTCCTGCCTCAATCCAACGTTCAGCGTCGCGACGAGAACACAGGCCTGCAGCAGCAATCCTTTTAGCAATTCTTTCTTTTTGTAAGGTCACTTTTGTGCTGCTTTTATAAAATGGTTAAAAATCGCTCGATCCAGCTGACTAATGTGGAACTCAGGGTGCCATTGCAATCCCAATGCAAACTGCTCAGGATCCTGAAATTCGATGCCTTCAATCACCCCATCAGTGGCGGTGGCATTGACAATAAACCCGGGAGCAACCTTACGCACAGCCTGGTGATGGGCACTATTAACAGCAACCTGTATTTCCCTGTCAGACAAGTGGTGCAGCAAGGTTTCAGGGACGATGTGAATATCGTGTCCAGGTTCATGGCGCGGATTGGGCTGTTCATGGGCCAAACAGTTCTCAATTTCAGCCGGAATATGCTGGATTAATGTGCCGCCGAAAATCACGTTCATTAATTGCATTCCACCACAGATCCCCAGAAGCGGCTTACGCTGCTCTTTAATTAAGCGGGCAATAGCAAACTCAAACTGTGTTCGCTCGGGCTTCACCTTAACAGTCTCATGGTTAACTTCTTCCCCATAATTGCTGGGGCAAATATCAAAAAATCCACCAGGAATCAACAATCCATCGATTCGATCAGCATATTCTTCTAATAAATCATAGGTATACGGTAATAGAAAAGGGATACCGCCCGCGGCCACGACCGCATCAACATAATTATACCGTATAGCATACCAAGGGTAGCGTGAATAGCTGCCCCCTATATCAGAATCTAACGTTATTCCAATAACTGGTCTGCGAGTCATAACTAAACCTTCTTATAAAATAAATTTTGATAGATCAGTGTTCTGCGCCAGATATCCTACTTTTTCTTGGACATCGGGAGCCGTAAATTCTACCGACTGCCCAGCCATATCGGGCGCTTTAAAGCTGATATCTTCAACAAGTTTCTCAATAATAGTGTGCAAGCGTCGAGCGCCAATATTTTCTACATCACGGTTGACATTAGCCGCAAGGGTGGCAATGGCTTCGATCGCATCCTCTTTAAAGTGTAAAGCGACAGATTCTGTCGCCATCATGGCTTTAGCTTGGGTAATTAAATTAGCTTCAGGTTCTGTCAAGATTCGGACAAAGTCCTCCTTTGCTAACGCTTTAAGCTCGACCCTTATGGGTAACCGACCTTGTAATTCTGGAAGCAAATCAGATGGCTTGGCCAGATGAAAAGCCCCCGAAGTTATAAAAAGGATATGATCCGTTTTAACAGTTCCGTGTTTTGTCGCAACATTGGTCCCTTCAATCAAAGGAAGTAGATCCCGTTGGACTCCTTCCCGGCTCACATCTCCTCCTGAGCGTTCACTGCGTACACAGATCTTATCAATCTCGTCGATAAATACGATGCCATTCTGTTCTACGGTTTCAATTGCTTCCCGAGTGACCCGTTCTTGATCTAAAAGCTTATCACTTTCTTCAGAGATTAGGATTTGTAAAGCTTCTGCAACTTTCATTCTTTTTGTTTTGGTACGACTTCCTAAAGACTTTCCAAAAATATCGCCTAAACTGACCATGCCCATTTGCGCTCCTGGCATACCCGGAATGTCAAAGGCCGGCATATTAACGTTCGAGTTATCGGCTATTTCCACATCAATTTCTTTATCATCAAGCTCACCAGCATGTAACATATTGCGAAACTTAAGACGTGTTTCCGAGCCTGCTGTTTCCCCGACCAAAGCATCAAGAATGCGCTCTTCTGCATGGACCACAGCTTTTGCCTCGACTTCCTTCTTAAGCCTCTCCCGGGTCATATGGAGGGCAATTTCCACAAGATCGCGAACAATTTGTTCCACATCACGACCAACATATCCAATCTCAGTAAATTTAGTTGCTTCCACCTTCAAGAAAGGGGCATTAGCCAACCGGGCTAATCGACGCGCAATTTCTGTTTTACCGCAGCCCGTTGGGCCAATCATTAAGATATTTTTAGGCAGGACCTCATCTTTAAGATCCGGTGAGAGTTGCATCCGTCGCCAGCGATTCCGCAAAGCAATGGCGACTGCACGTTTGGCTTCGTGTTGGCCGACAATAAACCGATCAAGCTCACTTACAATTTCGCGAGGTGTTAAGTTTGTCATAGGGAAATACTCTCTAACACAATATTATTATTCGTATAGATACAAATATCAGCGGCAATTTTTAAGGATTTGCGAGCGATTTCTTCAGCAGTAATACCTTCCACATCCACGAGAGCACGGGCAGCTGACAAGGCAAAGGAGCCGCCAGACCCGATGCCCATTAATCCATCTTCGGGCTCTAAAACATCGCCATTTCCAGTTAAGATCAAGCTTGTCGCCTTGTCCGCTACAGCCATCATTGCCTCAAGGCGCCGCAAATAACGATCTGTGCGCCAGTCTTTAGCGAGTTCCACACAGGCACGGGTCAACTGGGCGGGGTATTGCTCTAACTTAGCTTCTAACCTTTCAAATAAAGTGAATGCATCAGCGGTTGCCCCCGCAAAGCCAGCGATCACATTTCCTCCTGCTAAACGCCGAACTTTACGAGCTTGAGACTTAATGACCGCATTTCCCAATGTTACTTGACCGTCCCCAGCAATCACGACTTGGTTACCTTTGCGCACACTTATTATTGTTGTTCCGCGCCATTGCGGCATCGAAGAGGTTGATTCCATCCTAAACTCCTGCAATTATGGTCAAAACAATGAGGGAGGTTACTCATGTCTTATGATGTTAATAACATATTTGCACGAATTTTGCGTCAAGAAATTCCATGTAAAAAGGTTTTTGAGGATGAGAAAATTCTCGCGTTCCATGATATTTGTCCCCGCGCCCCTATCCATATCCTGATTATTCCCAAAGGAGAGTACATCAGTTTTCATGATTTTCACAGCCATGCCGATGCTGAAACAGTTGCTCACTTTTACCAGAAAGTCGCAGAGATTGCTGCCGAATTTAAGTTAGATGAGGCAGGATATCGAGTGATCGCTAATTGTGGCCTTAATGGCGGCCAAGAAGTCCCTCATTATCATTTGCATCTGTTAGGAGGTACCAAATTAGGAGGATTCTGAAAGGGGCAAGCTAAAGCAAGCCGGCGTTAGCCACCCCTTATATTGCTTTAGAAGCGATAATCCAGCCGCAATTGTGCCCGATGAAGATACTGAGCGCGCGCGATTTCAGCCGAATAATTCGCTGAGATATTAACCTGATCTGTTAACAAGGCAATAACTCCCACCCCTGGATTCACCATGTGCTGCGCTTTCATATATGTAAAGACTTTAAAGCTGCCCCCACACTCCGCAAAGGAAGCCTTAATGCCTTGGGGATAGCTTGCATAGCGTTTATACGTATAACCTATTTTGCCATAAAGGTAGACTGACGTACCATTTATATCCAAAGTTTGGGATAATTGCGCTCCCAGTTTAACTTGCCAGAAACGGCTGTCATGACGATTCACCCTTAAACGCGGGTTAAACCCTTGACCACTTTCGGTATAGCCTTTTTCCGTTAGCTGCATGGTGCCTAGCGCTGCATAAGGGGTTAGTGTTAACAGTCGTGTCAGAATAATATCGCGGCCCGCTTCCATGATGGCGTTAAAATGATAGCCGCCATGATGTTGGCCATTGGTAAATTTAGCCGTCGGCAAAACTAAATGGCGTCGGCCACTAAAATCATGATAGCCAATAAAGGCAGCCACATTAAAGTACCACACCTCATCCGGTTCCCAAACCCCGTAGATACCGAAGCGATAGCTATCAACTTTACCACTGCCATAGCCTTTTCGCAGGCGATAGGACATCCGGTTATAACCAAGCGCTGCCCCAATCAAAACTTGACTATTAATGACCCGGTCGACCCCCACTAAAGCATTATAAACATCACCTTTGATGCCGGCGACCCCAATTGTTGGGCTGTCATCGCGATTAGAGCGCTGGTTTAAAAAGCTAGCGCCTTGCTGTAACCATAAGGTGATCGCTCCCACCACCGCGCGAACACTTTGAGGTAGGGCCGCCATCTTAAGATTAAGAGGGAAAGTTGAAGGCTGAGGTCGGTTTGAATTGGCAGAACCCATCACAGGCGCCTGGTTCTGACTTAATGCGAGTCCCAACTGTTCTTCCGTAACGTTTTCTTCTGTTGCTTCCTTAATTCGTTTCTTCAAGCGACGTAGGCTGCGATCCATATGGCTGAAAGCAAACAGGCTGTCGCCTTGGCTAAGTTCAAGAGAGGTAATTGCTGAACCAATCATGCCATTAATGGCGGGATGCAACTGATTCAAAGCATCATACATCTGCGCCTCACTCAAAGAGGGCAGCACATTAACCAACTGTTCTAAAACACTGCCCGAGGGAGGGGTGCCCAGCTGCTCTATATACTCCGCAACTTTACCAGGGTTACCGAGTTTAACCACGTCAGATAAAGGCAAACGGATCACTGTTAAATAAGCGTTATTGGTATCATAGGTCGCCGTGTATCGCAGAAGGCGAGATAATCCTGTCACCGTTGTAAAGGTGCCAATCAATGGATTATTGGGAGCGGACAAGATGGTATATGTTAGGCCGCTAGAATAGTCCCCGGGCTGCGGAATAACATATAAAGTCCCACCAAGAGTGGCCGTACCTGTGACATTAATAATATCTGATAAGCCCGCATCATTTATTTCACAAGCATAGGTCCCATTGGAATTGTTATAATTGGCTAGGACTTGAGCAACACCGATGGAGTTTCCAGGCTTAACTGTACCACTATTCAGAATACTTAGAACTGTGAAGTTACCTGTTAACCGTGAGGCATTATTAATCACCACATCCGCAGTGTTGGCCGTACCATTAATTTTGACTTCACCTTGCTGGATGACGATTTGTGCGGCCAATCCATTAACAGCGTTACTAAGTTCGAGAATACCAGGGCCTTCCTTGACTAAGTTACTATTGCCATTGATGGGGCCGGTAATTGTAACACGGTTGTTGCCAGTATGGATTATACCCACTGTATTTAAGTTAATGGTATTGGCAATATTATTGAGATCAGTTGTAAAGTAGAGGCGAGTCCCCGGAGAGCTAAAGGTAAAGTCTCCCGCACCGAGGGCTTGATTATTACCCGCTTTTATATCGCCCATTTGTAACAGAGCCCCGATGAAAGTGTTTGGACCATTTAACGTTAAAGTCCCTGTACCCAGCTTAGTCAACGCAGAGCTGCCACTAATGGCCCCATTAAAGGTAACATCGTAGCCTTGTGTGTCCAAGAAGCCATCCGCATTAATCTTGATGTCGTTGGGCAATCCTGATGTTAAGGCTGTCTGGATTTTTAAGGTGCGGGTATCAAGGGCGCTGCCCTTAAACTCAATTGCCCCTGTTCCTGCGGCATAAGCATCGCCCACTGTTACAGTCCCCTGGGTGAGGTCGACGCCACCGGTAAAGCTATTGGCATGGGTTAGAATTAGTTCTCCCGTTCCAACTTTGATGATTTTGCCGCCAGTGCCGCCACCCAGACCACCATCTTGAATTAGCCCCCCATAAGAAGAGGCGGTAGCAATATCTGTTGTCAAAGTCTTTCCGCCAAGATATACGGTTCCCTGGGTGCCCCCTAATCCATAAACAGTAACAGTTGCCGGAACCATCCCACTAATATCGAAGCCGGCAGTAGAGGCAGTCAAATTGATTGTCGCCGTTCCCACTGTGCCACTTGCCCCAAGTGCTACCCGCGTATTCGGCCCAATATCGATATTACCTTGCAGCGTATTAGTACCTGTTAACGTTATTGTCTTAAGAGAGCTACCGCTGTTGGTGGGATTAAAGGTTGACGTATTCGCCCCTGCAATAACGCCACTTAAGGTACCATCATAACCATTCAAATCAAAAGTGCTAGCCCCCGAGGCTGACAAATTAATATTATTCGCGACTGTTAACCCAGAGGCTGCAAACCGTGCCTTACCGCCGTTATAGATGACACCACTGGTGCCTAAAGCCGCATTGCTAGCAATGCCCACAAAGCCATCAGTTAAACGGGTGATTCCGGAATAAGTACTGGTCACGGTAAGGGTTAAGGCGCCGGTGCCTTGCTTTTCTAATTCTCCAGCGTTGGTGCCAGTAATGATGCCCGCATAGCTGGTCGAGTTGGCGGTCCCTGCTCTAAGACGATAAGCGCCTAAGCTCACTGTACCACCGCTACCACTTAAATCTTGGATGGTTTGATTACCTGCGGTAATATCAAAGGTGCCGCTGCTAATATCCACGCCCGAGCTCGGTTGGATCGAGCCGGCCGCGTCCATGACCAAGGTACCGCCTTGAATGTAGGTTTGCCCGGTATAATTCTTTGAATTGGGAATATGCGTCGTTCCCGCTTTGGCAATGACGCGCCCTGGACCATTCATAACATTGGAGAAAGTATAATTACCGGAAGTGTGATTAAAATACGCTGTTCCGGTGCCGGTACCGAAGGTAACGTTACCAACGAGGGTGCCGGGAGCGGCTGCAGTGTTGCCGGCTTCATCGCCGATATTAATGGCTCCGACACTGCCCGTATTCTCAGCAACGCGAAATTCTGTTGCTGTAGCTGTGGCGCTACTTTGGAGCGTGAGACCGCCATCGCTGCCATTATTGAGACCAATATAAGGTGCTGTTGCTGATGAGTAAGCCGATCCTAAATCTTTTACAATTAAGCGACCGCGACCGCCTTCGCCAATGGTAGCCGGCGGTGACGCGAAAGTAGCACCATTGCGCAGAGTGACTGTCCCGTTACTTCCCGCTAGCTTTCCAGCCACAAGACTGGTCGCTAAGCTAAGATTAGAGGTAGCCCCATCAACAACTAAGTTTCCGGTTCCAGCATTGGCGACAATAGCGCTATCCATTGACACAGTGCCACTGCTTTGGATGGTAACAGTTCCATTACCCGTGGCCAAATCTCCTAAGGTTGTGGTCGTCCCCGTAATTGAAGAGCTGGCATCTTGAACAACAACGTTACCTGTGCCTGCTGACCCTACCACCATCGGTGGTGAGTTAAAGGCAGCAGCATTGCGCACCGTAAAGGTTCCATTCCCCCCAACTGAGTTACCAACTGTCATGCTTGTATTTAAAGTAAAAGAGGAGCCAGAGCCGTCATAAATCAGTTGGCCGGTGCCGGCATTACCAACAATGGCAGTATCTAAGGTTAAGGAGCCAGTGGTCTGTAAGGTTAAGGTTCCATTACCGCCGTTCACCTCACCCAAATTCGCTGCTGTGGCTGTCAAGGCCGAGCCCGCATTCTGAACAAATAGATTGCCGGTTCCGCCATTACCGACAATGATTGTTGCAGCCGTAAAATTGGCATTCGCGCCATTACGCACTGTAAAGGTTCCATTGCCTCCCGTCTGATCACCAACACTCATACTGGTGTTAAGAGTAAAGGAAGAGCCGGCGCCATCATAAGTGAGCTGGCCCGTACCCGCCTTACCAACAATGGCAGTATCCAGAGTTAAAGAGCCATTATTATGGACCATGACTGTTCCTGTGCTACCAGCCACCTCTGCCAGGTGACACTGAGCTCCTGTAAAACTAGAGCTCGCATCCTCGATTGTTAAAGTCCCTTGTCCTGAAGGCCCTGAAGCGCCGATAATACTGTCAGCACTGGTAACTGTCGCTTGACTTTGGATAAGCATTGTTCCTTGGCCTGCTCCTCCGACAATGAGAGAGGTAGGGACAAAGGATTGATTAAAACTGCCGGTAGCTTGGTTTCTAATTGTCAACGTTCCACTGCCACCGGCATTGGCGCCGATTGTAGTGCCACTAGGAACATTAATTTGTGTTCCAGCCCCATCAATGGTTAAGGTGCCGGTCCCTGAGCCGCCGATAGTGGTATTAAAGGGGCCCCATGATCCTTGATTGGTCGCTAAGCCGGTCCCCACGCCCCCGCTTGAATTCCCCAAGGTACCGGATTCATAATAAACTGTTGAACCCGCCCCCGTCACTGTCACACTTCCTTGACCTGAGTCACCAATATTGGTAAACCGGGGGTTTAACAGTCCACCATTTTGCACAGTTACGGTACCTTGGCCGCCGGAGCTGGCCCCTATATTAACGTAATCACCAGAACTAAGCTCAGCCGAAGCACCATCAATAACAACGGTTGCTTGGCCGGCGCCGCCGATATTTCCATAATAGGTTGATAACTTGCCCTGATTTTGTAAAGTTAGGGTGGCTATACTACCAGCATTACTCGCAAAATCTGTGCCAAAGGAAGAGGTACAAACAGAACCGACACCATCAATAAGCATGGTGGCATTGCCAGCAATGCCAAAGCCACAATTATAATTTTGCAACTGGCCGCCATTAGTTACAGTGATCGAAGCCGTGCTGCCAACATTGGTTGCCGCTTGGGTTGAGAAAGAGCCATTAAGGACACTTCCGGCGCCGTCAACGGTTACGGTTGCTTGGCCCTGATCCCCCAAATTTAGGTTTGTGGCTTGGATCGACCCTTGATTGTTAACTGTTAGGGTCGTCTGTCCCGAGGCTGCTGTGGCAAGTCCTAAGCCGTCTAGAGTAATAACAGAGCTGGCGCCGGTCACATTAACCGTAGCCGTTCCCCCACCAACATCAAGACTCCTTCCCGTTATTTGCCCTCCGTTCTGCACAGTTAAAGAGGTGTTACTTCCAGCATTGCTCGCTGCGTAAAGATCGAAACCTGCGACTAACGATCCCGGATCCTTAATCAGGATTGTACTGTTACCATCCGACCCAAAGGACGTGGCTAAGTCATTGAGGAGTCTACCGCCATTACTTACTGTTAGGCTTCCGACACCTGCCGCTCCCGCCGCTAGACCGAACGTCCGCGTTTGATATAAAGAGTTAGTTCCATCAATGAGGACTGTAATATTTCCATCATTTCCTGGCACCATCTGGTTTGACCCCATGGTGCCACCATTGGTGATGCTAAGGGAGGCTGTACTGCCGGCAGACTGCGCGAAAGAAGTATTACTGACATCAGTAATATTTGAGCCTCCACCGTCGATATTGATGGTCGCATTTCCAGCACTACCCACAACCATACCGCCTGTGCTAACAGTGCCGCCATTGAGAACGTTTAAAGTACCAGTTCCCCCAACACTTGTTCCTATATTCATACCGGCTTCAATCTTCGACCCCGCCCCCGTCACTGTCACGATGCCTGTACCTGCCTGACCAGCAGTGATAGCATTTCCTGCGGTTGCACTATTGATTACTGCCCCATTCTGCAGCGTCAAGGTGCCATGACTCCCGCCGTTTACACCAATTATGTCTGCATCATCAAGAGTTAACGTTCCATTACCGTCTAGCAATAAGGTTGCTGTACTATTCACCCCTATGGTGACTCTGTCCAAGGCAAAGTTGAAGGCGCCTGCTATAATCGGGGATTGCGGAATATTAGTATCAATAATTGCTCGAAAATTTGGAACACCATTAGGATTCCAGTTGCTGGCATCGAACCAGTCGGTGCTGGTCGTTCCTACCCATTCCGGGTCGCCCGCCCAAGACAGAGCCGGGAAAATGAAAAGCATCGCCTTGTAGGGTAATTTTAGAGAAGAAAGAGCCTCTGCTGATCTTAAAGAAGAAGAGAGATAGTAAGCCTCAGCCAGTTGAGCAATACGACTAGCAAGTAAGCGTCGACAATTAACATTCATGCTTTCACCTCTTCCAGAACCGCAATTTTCTTTAAAAGAAACGTTCTGAACCTTCTATAATCAAATCCTGAACTAGATTTTCTTTGATCCGTCCTACAAATATCTGATTTATCTAAAATTTTACTTTTTATAGATAAGGGTTTAAACACTTTAATATTGATTAACAATAAGTTAATTAAAAATACTGCGAATAGAAGCTGCTGGATCGGGTGTCAGAATTAATGATCCTAATCGATTAGGAAAGGACAAGTTGGGAAACCGATATAGCAGGAAGATAAGAGGTTTATGCTGCACATTTTCGGAGGAAGAAACCTGAGGTTCTTAACTGCTGAGAAGACGTTGACACCTTAAAAGGGATCTAAGAGAGCAGCACAATTTGGAAGAGTTAGAAACCCCTCACACCTTCTCTGCTTATCAATTGCTGGGGCCACATAAAGAGTGCTCACGGCCCCCATTAATCAATTACTTTAGTAAGGGAGAGATAAGATAATTGAATACTGTTTTTTACTCGTCTGGATCTCGGCTTTGACTTTCATGCCGGCGGCCAAGAGTCGACCTAAAGAGGGAGAGTTCAGAGAACTGGGAGTAAGCGTCACCCGGGCTTGATAATAAGATTGCTTGTCAGCATCCACATAAGGATGGCTAGCAATTGCAGTAATTTGCCCCTCCAGGGACTCTGTCGACCAACTTTTATCAGTATTATCTTTAATTTGTACGCCTTGGCCGATCTTAACCGCGGCAATGTCTTGAGCAGGGATCTGCAGATGGATCTCAATATTCTCCAGAGGAATAATCTGGGCAATCTTTTGCCCCCGCTGCAAAGTTCCCCCCACTTTGTGAACGCTAAGACCTTTAATTAAGCCGCTGCTGGGAGCTTTAATAATTGCTTCCTCAAACTGGCTTTTCATTTTTGCTTTCTGCTCATTTATTGCTGTGAGTTCCTTCGTGACCTCGGCCAGCTCCTTAAGAGATTCTTCGCGCAGTTGAGCGTCCAGGGCAACCAGTTGTCCTTCTTCCTCACTGATTTCTTGCTTATACTGTTGGTTCTGATTAATTGAGGCCCTTAATTCACTGTTTAAGGCGGCAACAATGTCTTCCGCTTGACGGTAATCTAATTCAGGCCCTAATTTCTTCTCAAAGAGCTTCTTGGCCACATCCCGATGTTGTTCAGCATTTTCCAACTGTTCACGGATTTCATGCTCCTGAGCTAGGGTGAGGGCTAGCTGAGCACGCCGCTGCTCAATTTGCTCCATAATCAATGATCTCTGTTCTTCACGATTCTTTAGGCGCATTTCATAGATAAGCTTCTGCCCTTGCACTATTTGCGATAATTTGTCGGGATAGTGTGCCGTCTCAAAGTTCTTATTTAAGCTTAATGCTTGTAACCTATCAGCCCTCACTTGCAATATCTGAGCCTTTATTGACAACGCATCAGAGTCAGATTGCGTTGTATCGGTCACAAGCTTCATCAATAGTTGGCCGGCCTGGACTTGATCCCCCTCGGCAACAGGGAGTTCAGAGATAATCCCCTTTTGGGTCGATTGAATAATGTGAAGCTTATTCGTTGTTACCATTTCACCCGTGGTGTTAACACTCTGTTGGAGGGGAGCAATGAGCGCCCAACCCACGAGCAGAAATAATAGTCCCAAGCTGGCTAAGATAATTGCTTGAGAAGAGCGCGGCGCCGCGCTTTCATCAAGCATAATTGATTGTTTCAACGCAGGAAATTGACGCGTAATCTCATGCAAAGATGAAGGAATTAAGGCGGCTGTTTGAGTTTTCTCGGTCATGCGGCATTCCCCGAAAGAATATTAAGAAAATAATTTTTAGAGCCAAAGAGTCGCATCTTGCCCTTATTAAGGACAAGAATGCGGTCAGCAAAGTTAATAATGCTAGGGCGATGAGTCACAATAATGATTGTTTTCTTTCCTCTTATCGTCTGGAGCGTATTCTTAAAGATTGCATCCGTTTTAAAATCAATGTGCCCTGTGGGTTCATCAAGGATGAGAATATTACTGTCCCGAATTAAGGCTCGAGCGAGATTAAGCTGTTGTAAAAAGCTCGGCGAAAAACGTTGATCGTTATTGCCATATAAGTGGGTATAAATGCCGTCCGGTAACTGCTGCACCACCTCTTTTAGTCCCACTTGAGATAAAACCTCTAAAATTTCTTGCTCGGTGGCCTCGGGGTTAGCTAAGCGGATATTCTGAGCAATGCTCCCTTCAAATAATTGCGGCGTACTAGGGGCAAAGCCAATGGATTGGCGATAGCTTAAGGGGTCAAAGTTTTGAATGTTAACCCCATCTATTCTTATTTCACCGTCTAAAGGATCATATAAACGCATCAATAAATTGACGAGAGTCGATTTGCCAGAAGCATTCTGTCCAATAATGGCAATAATCTCTCCGGGCTTGATATCCATGGTAATCCCCTGTAACGCCATATGGGTTTGTCCTGGATAGCGGAAATGCAAGTCCTTCACCGTAATATGTCCCTGGAATCTGGGTTGACCATGAACGGCAGCATCCCCTTCAGGAACATGGGACATGATATTGTCTATATCCGTCAGAGTTTTTTTCAAGGCTGGCCACTGGATAAAAAGCCCCCCCAGACGATAAATGGCTGTACCAATCTGCCACAGCCAGAGAGTGACCGGTAAGAACAGTGCTTGGGGCAGCTTACCTTGATTTATTAAATGCATAGCCCAGATCAAAGTTAAGGTAGCAGAACTTTTTAAGAGCCATAACTGCCAATTTGCGAACCGAGCTTGAAGCTGTTCCCATTCCTTATCGTAGCCACTCGCTTGTGACAGATACGCACAATAGCGCTCCTTCCAGGGTGGTGTTGCTGCTAGATTGCTTATGGACTGTTGATTGGTCACTGTCTCAGTTAGAAAATCGTTGGTAATTTCCTGTGCCGCATGAACCTGTGCTTGCAGGTCTTTCGTAGTGGACAAGAAATATCTCACAGAGAGAAGTTGTATCCCGATTACACCGCAGGGCACAAAGACAAGCTGCCCCCCATGAAGGCCTAAGAATAATAAAGAGAAAATAAGGAGAGGTAAGTCCATTAATGCGACTGTTGCTGATATCCAGAGATCAGCATGATTCTCATCATAACATTTGAGCTTATCTAACTGAGTCGTCAGCTCTAAACCTTTAGTGTTTGCAAAAGGAACTTTCAATAAATGCCTTAATAACTCTGTATTAATAATCACTTTTATACGAGCAGCTAGATAGGCTAACCGTCGTCCTTTAAAGTGACTAAAGGCCAACAAACTTAAAAGGAATAAGATTATCCCTGTTGAAAAATACATCAAAGTTTCTTGGGATTGCTTTTGAAGAAGGTACTGATTAACAAATAGAAAGAATAAGGGCACTAAAGCAAACCAGAAACTGCAAAAAGTAGAAATAATGACCGGCAACCACAGCTCATGCTTAAAACGCTTCATTAATTGCTTAGACCATGAAGCTTCAGCAATACCCAGGGCTGGGGTATCTTTGACAAAATTATAGCGGATACCTTTTAATCTTTTACGAATAGGAACAGCTGACTTTTGCCCGGTACGACAATCAATATATAAGAAGTCCTTTTCTGTTCTCTCATAAATAACCCAATAGATCTGTTTTGACTCATTAATAAATAATGTGGGCAAAAAGCTGCGCTTGATCTCTGCTAATCCACTGTGCTTGCTATAACAACTATATCCTAAACTGACAAAAATATTTTTTAGATCAATAAGATCAATTGCTTTCACTTCATAGGGCACAGCCTCAAAAATACGCCGTGAATCCCCCTGCCATCCTAGACAACGGAGCAGTGGCTTAAGGCAATTTATATAATTAAAAGTTGTCATTCGCTGCCTCCTGAGACCCGAGCAGGTCTAAAGGTGGCTGCCGTTACCTCAGATACTACATTGAGACTGGGAACAAGACGACCACCAATCAAGTCATAAGATTCATCCGCAATCTGTTTCATAGAGGGACGGTGCGTGATGAATATTATGGTTGAGGCTACTTTTAAATTTAGCAGGATTTTTTTAAGCTGCGAGTTTCCTTCCTGATCAAGCGCTTCATTGGCTTCATCCAGAATCAACACTCTAGGTTCCATTAATAAGGCCCGAACTAAGCCAATACGCTGCTTTATCCCCTCTGCTAGGGTTACGGATAAGCCATCATTCAACCTTGTTTGATAAGAGGACGGCAGCGCTTCTATCCAACTTTCTAAACCAAACTCTTGAGCAAGCTTGATTGCTTCTTCAACAATAACGCCCGTACGAAATAGAGTTAGATTATCCAGAACACTGGCTGAGAAAATTTGCGTGCTGGCAGGAACATACATGACTTGGCGCGCTAGTTCTGCTGTGGAGAACTCACTTAGTTCATGGCCATCAATTAGAATCTTACCTTGCTGAGGGGTAAGCCTATTCAGAATTAAGCGTGCTAAGGTGGTCTTGCCTGCGCCGCTGGCCCCAAAGATGGTCACAATTGTATGGGGCTGTATGGATAAGCTTAAATTAGACAGAACAGGTTTGTCTTTACCAGGATAAGTAAATTGAACATTTTCTAATCTTAGGGCCCCTGTTAACTCGGGACAGTTAACCTTTGATGCCGAGCAGTGCGGAAAACCCATATCTTCTTGTGTAAAAGAGTGCTCGAGTTGCCGTATATAGTAAATTTTAAACCAATGAACGAAAATGGAATATGTTGGCTCTAAACTGATAAACAGCAAAAACATGCCTACAGAAATCGTATTAATTGATATCTGTCCTTGAGTCGCCTGGGTCGCCATAACAGCCATCGCTGTAATTAAGATAATGTACCCTAAAGTGGACACCACGTCGCGCCCCGCGTTGTGCAGTTCGATGAGTTTATCATTAAAGAAAGCTGCTTGGAACTGTAATTTCTCGAATCTTCTCTGGAGAAGGTTTTCCATCGCCAGGGACTTCACAGTTAAGTAATTGGATAAGACTTGCGCCCTGAAATCATCGTTTTGACCCTCTAGTATATGGTGCTCCTTTAAGAGTGTTCTTAACTTAGTACCGTTATAATGAACCGCGCCTGCAATAAAGGTAATGCCCGCAAAAAGGATTCCAGCCATGATTGGGAACAAATACATAACCCCACACAGGGTTGTGAAACTAAAGGGAAGATTAAGAAACATTAAAAATTCTTGGCTGTTTACAAACTTTTTCAAATATTTAGTCTGCTTGATCAGCTCTAAATAATTGCCCACAGACCTGTAAGAAGGATTAACAATCTTAGAATTGGTTAAACGATCAAACAAAGCACTTGATAACTGATAAGAGTATCGCATTTTTAACCAATTTAAGAGACGACCTCGTGCTTGACGAATAATCAAATCGAACACCATTATCAACAGTGCACTAATCCATAGTAATCCTGTACTTGATACAAAACTATCTCCCCAGGAAACGCTAAAGTGAAAAATTAGCAGCGCTAAAGCAAGGCTCAAGAGGTTAAGAGCCGCCGTCGCCGCCAGGATATCCCAGCGCCACCATTTAAATGATACTTTTTTTTCAAGGGGGTCAGTCATCGCAGTATTAGAAATTACAGAGCTCCTAAATCATAAGCATTATAGTTTTAAGGATACCCTGACAATTTAAGTTCGTCTACGATATCCTCTCCATTTAGGCGCTAACTCAAAAAAATTACTTTTTTCAAAAAACTAGGAATATTTGCTTTGAATTAACATTATTCCCCAATAATAAATTAAGGATAAGCAATTTTATGGCAAAATATGAAACACGTCATACTTATTTCAATACTTAGCGTTTTCTTCAAAACTGCTGCCATAGAGGCCCCAGAAGAGCCTCTCAGGAGTTTAGTGGGATACGGAGCAGAGAGCTGGCAACAGATTATTACTCTGACTCAAGATATCCAGATTTTACAGGATCAGACAGCTGCCCTGAAGACTCATGAGGAAAAGTTTAAAAACTTTCTAATCAGTAGTCACAGACTTATTGAGGCGCATAAAGAGCTTATTACCATTGTCAGCCACGCCTTGACCTGCAAGAATCTTACCGAAAAGCTCCAGCTTCAAACGCTTTATCAAGCCAAGTTTAACCAGCTCTCCCCCTCCTTGTCTTTACTCTTGAGCGAGATAAAAATGTTACAACATTTTTATGGGTTCCAATCCTCGGAAGCTATGGATATTGAAGGCTGGCCCTCAACCTTAAGTTATGAGGTCCCCTTGGAAAGAATAAAAAATTCTCAGTTTCTGAACCCCACTTATACACAACAGATATTAAATACTCTGCAGCGATCAGCTCAATTTTTATGTGAACATTTGACTCAATGTAACCATTTATTAGGGCAAACTTTAATTCTGCAGAACCTTAAGAAAGAACAAATCAAGCATAAATTCTTGTTACAGAACCAAATACTAGGCATCTTGCAGCAAACATGTGGCCAATTGGATTGGTATCTAAAGCAACCGCATTATTTAAAACGTAATTGATTCCATTTCTTACAGTTTATCAGTAAAAGCAGAGAAAGATTGAAAAGGTTGAAAGAATTTAGGCAATGATATCCGGCACCATCATGGCTTCAATTTTTGCCATTTGATCTTTTAAGGCTAACTTTTCACGCTTTAAACGGTGAACCGCAAGATTATCATGCCCTGTCTCTTGCAAAAGGCTCTCAATTTTACTCTCAAGCTCCATGTGTTTTTTCTTGAGGGAGTCTAATTTATGGTGAAGTGCAACGAAAGTTTCAGGATCAACACCCATGAGTATCGCCTTTTTATTATATTAAGCATAAATTAATATAGGAGACGCAGGAGAAAACAACTCTGTTATTTTGTATGGTGCCCGGAGCCGGATTCGAACCAGCGACACAGGGATTTTCAATCCCTTGCTCTACCAACTGAGCTATCCGGGCAAACACATATTCAATGTATATGAAAAAAACATGCTTCTGTCCAGAGTTTTTTATCGCGAGCCCAGGGAACTGATACCCAGGACTGGAAAATTAGCGACTTAGAATAAGACTTTTTAAAAGAAAACCTCGGCAATCTGAGCCTAGAGCGCCAACAAGCCTGCCAAGATGTATTCCCTTTTTACGCCCTTACGCCTCTCCCGCTACAAACCTAAAAAAATCAAACAAGTATATATTTTTTAGCCTCATCTTAACGAGATCTTTACTGATCAACCGTTAGCCTTGGTTTGAGACAAAATTAATCAGGAAGATCGATTGTGTCAGGAAAGGTATCCATATTTGGAGATAACGAGACTCAAAAGGCTGATCTAGCTTATGTTAGAGGCGTTATGAATCAGCCCGTTTTATCTCGTGAAAAAGAACTTGAACTTGCAAACGCATGGTATAAAGAGCGCAATGAAAATGCGCTCCATGATCTAACGAAGGCT
Organism: Candidatus Odyssella thessalonicensis L13; assembly: GCF_000190415.1. Lineage (GTDB taxonomy): Bacteria > Pseudomonadota > Alphaproteobacteria > Paracaedibacterales > Paracaedibacteraceae > Paracaedibacter > Paracaedibacter thessalonicensis. Next base: position 266,216 of record NZ_AEWF01000003.1, on the reverse strand, counting down.
TATTCCCGTTTAGTGGTGGCAACAGCAACCCGTTTCCGCCATTATGGGTTGCCCATTGGGGACTTGATTCAAGAAGGAAATGTGGGATTAATGCATGCGGCCGAACGCTTTGAGCCCGAACGCGATATTCGCTTCTCTACGTATGCAAAGTGGTGGATCCGCTCTCATATCCAAGATTATATTTTAAGAAACTGGTCAATTGTTAGGACAGGTTCCACTTCTGCGCAAAAACAGCTCTTTTTCAATTTACGACGCCTGCGCGCTCAATTAGCCAATGTGACCACAGATAATCTAGCTCCTCAAGATCGTCAGAAAATTGCTAATATTTTAAACGTGACCGTTGAAGAAGTAGAAAATATGGAAAATCGTCTGGCTGGTCATGATTTATCTTTAAGCAGCCCGATTGGAGAGGAAAGCAATGAAGACTGGGTTAATACCTTAATTGATCAGAATCCCAGTCCTGAAAGTGAAGCTTTAGAAGAATATGACCGGTCGGTCCGCAGGCACTGGTTAGAGGCAGCTTTACGTCAGCTCCCTATTCGAGAACGTCAAATTATTCAGTGCCGTCATCTCTCGGATGCGCCATTAACTTTAGAGCAGATTGGCGAGATGATGAATATTAGTAAAGAACGGGTCCGTCAATTAGAGGCTCGCGCCCTGCGCAAGATGAAATATCACTTGGCTCGCAATATTCATGATGTTAAGGATGTTCTTTGGTAAGTTCTAAACCAAGCCATTGTTTCTTTAAATCTATCCCCCAGGCGAATCCGCCTAAATCGCCATTCTTGGCAATAACACGATGACAAGGAATAAGAATGCCAATGGGGTTTGCGCCAATAGCCGTGCCAACCGCCCGCATTGCCTTGGGATGCCCAATCTGCTGAGCAATATCACTATAAGCTCGCGTATGGCCACAGGGGATATCCAAAAGCGCTTGCCAAACTTTTGCTTGAAATACAGTACCGTTGACCACTAAGGACGTAAACTGAGGTAATTCCGGCAGACTCGGCGTAAGAGCTGAGGGTGTTAATCGGTGAAGAACCGAGCCGCTGTATTCGGCTTCAACAGCACCATAATTGCTGAATCTGAAACGCCCGACTTGGCGATCAGGATACTGAGCACTAAAACTTTTCTTATCTAAAACAATCAATTTCATAAGATTCAATTTTACCAAAATTATTTTTTTTGTTATGGTGGGCTCAAGTTGGTGTAACTTCAGCTGCCTTATATGACAGATAACACTTCTAAACCACAAAATTCAATGACAAGCTTTGTTTTACGGGCAGGAACAGAGTTTACCTCGGGGATTTTTGTGGGCGTTATCTTTGGTTTAGCCATTGATCACTTCTTTAATACCAAGCCCTTTGGTCTGATTATTATGATCCTTTTAGGGGCCGCGGCAGGGTTCCGAAATATTTTTAAGCTTGTGTGTCAAAACTTTTCCACGGTAAAATCGAATCATCCCCACGGGAAACCATCCGACTTGGAGAAGAAGCCATGAAGCTTTGGACAGTTTTTTCTATATATGCCTATAAAGCGGAGAGTTGATGATGATCGATCCCTTGCACCAATTTATGATTACCCCTTTGATTCATCTAAATCTTGGCGGTTATGATGTCTCTTTTACGAACTCGTCCTTATTTATGGTATTAGCAACCCTCAGTTCTATTGTCTTAATGGCCGCAGCAAGCCGCCGTCCTCAACTTGTCCCCAGTCGCCTCCAATTTATTGGCGAATCCCTACAACGCTTTATAGGACAAATGATCACGGACAATGTTGGCAAAGAAGGATTACCTTATTTACCCTACGTTATGAGTTTATTTTTATTTATTCTTATGGGGAATTTCTTGGGAATGATCCCTTATGGGTTTACTTTTACTAGCCATATTATCGTTACCTTTGTTTTAGCTTTGATTGTTTTTATCAGTGTGACCATCCTGGGATTCATTAAACACGGCAGCCATTTTCTACGGTTATTTTGTCCGCAAGGAACCCCTATTTATATCATGCCGTTATTGGTTCCTGTCGAAATCATGTCATATTTTACGCGCCCAGTAAGCTTAAGCGTACGTTTGTTTGCCAATATGATGGCAGGACATGCGATGCTAAAAATTTTTGCTGGCTTTGTTATTATCTTAGCAGGGACAAATTTGTTCCCTGTGGCAGCCCTACCCTTTGTCGTGAACCTAGCGGTGGTGGGCTTTGAGTTCCTGGTGGCTTTTCTCCAGGCTTACGTGTTCACGGTATTAACCTGTATTTACTTAAATGATGCAATTCATCTGCATTAAACTTGAAAAGGAGAGAGGACTTATGGATTTAGCAGCAGCAAAAATGATTGGTGCAGGTATGGCTGTTATTGCCTTACTAGGTGTTGGTATTGGCTTGGGTAACATATTTTCAAACCTGATTACCGCTATTGCCCGTAATCCATCAGCCAAAGGCGACGTCATGCCTGTGGGTTTGCTAGGATTTGCTTTAACTGAATCGATCGCTTTAATGGCCTTCGTTACAGCGATGATGATTTTGTTCAGCTAATCTATTAGACTATCCTTGTTGATACGGCATTAAGTAGTAACAAGGAATTTTTTATCGACCACAGCAGAGAGGGTAAGAATGCCACAGCTAGATGTTTCAACTTTTCCATCACAGATATTTTGGCTTGTCGTTTGTTTTGCGCTTCTCTGCTTTGCGATGGTTGCTTTTCTTGTACCACGGTTAAGCCAGGTTATGGCAAATCGTGCAGCAACATTAGAAGAATTACGCCAAAAGACAGAACAGCTGACGTTAGAAGCAAGTCGGCTTAACCATATAAATGAGAAGAATTTGCAGGCGGCAAAAGCTGAAGTTCATTCTAAAATTAAGCAGTCCATGACGGAGCTCGCTAAATTAAAGGAAGAAAAGCTTCACGAATTTGAGGCCCGATTACAAAGCCACTTGAATCAAACACAGCAGCAATTAAATCAACATAAACAGGAAATCTTGAGCTCATCAGAAGAGATAGTTCAGCATTTAGTTAAAGATATGTACCGCAGTTTAACGCAGCAGGATCCAGAAAGCAGCCCCTCGGCTCCCGCAAAGAATTTGTAAGATAAAGGATGATCACCAATGCATGAAACCAATTTCTTTGATGCAAGCTTCGTGGTTTTTATAGGGTTTATTATCTTCATCGGCTTTGCCTTAAAATACGGGTATCATAAAATAATTCAAACCATTGATACTGAAATTAAAGATATCAAAGCAACGGTAGAGCAGGCTGAAATAGCCCTAAAAAATGCTGAAAGTCAAGCGTTCCAGGCCCATAAGGATGAAAAAAGACTTAAACAGGAAATTGAAGAATTTAAACAGTCTGCAGAAAAAAGGATTGAAGAGCTTCGCCAGCTTACAGAAACCGAAATTACGGCTCAATTAGCCGCTAAACAAGAAATCGCAGATACCACTTTAGACTTAATCCGCCATAACACCATTATATCCTTAAGAGAGATTATAACTGAGCAAGCAACAACCACATTGCAAGAAATGATTATTGCTAGTAAGAAGAGCGTCCAGGAACGCTTTAATGACCAAGCCATCGAGAAACTTTCTCAATTAATGTCCCAGCCTCAAAGTAACGCCAAACGCTGTTCTTCAAAACAAGCTTTAGCATAAAAGAGGCTACTAACACTTTAGGTATTCTCGAAAGCTTAGCATTTCTAGGGGCTAAGCTTTTTTGTATGTCCAAGTCAGTAACTCCAGTGGAGAATTTTTTTCCCCTCTCTTCCTTAGCTGTACCTAGTATATGGTCAATTCTTGAGGATTAAATATTGCGCACAAACCGGTTAAGATACAAATAAATTACCGGGGTAATATATAAGGTTAAAATTTGCGACGTAAATAAGCCTCCGACCACAGCGATTCCTAACGGTTGGCGCAGCTCTGCGCCCGGCCCTAAGGCCAAGGCAATCGGTACTGCACCTAACAGAGCTGAGAGGGTGGTCATCATGATCGGTCTAAAGCGAACAACACATGCTTCATAAATTGCTTCTTCCGCAGGGGTGCCTTGTCTTTGAGCGGTAATGGCAAAATCAACCATCATAATTCCGTTCTTTTTAACAATACCGATTAGCATAATAATACCAATAAAGGCGATCATATCGAGATTCATCCCCATTATTAATATGGCAAGAATAGCCCCAATAATGGCAGACGGCAGACCTGATAAAATGGTGATAGGATGGATGAAGTTTTCATAGAGCATCCCAAGAATAATATACATTACCAGTATTGAGAGGATTAAAAGCCACCCCATCCCCGCCATAGAACTTTGAAAAATCTGTGCCGTGCCTTGGAAAGAAGGAATGATTGTTGACGGTAAAAACATACTTTTCTCAATAGTTTCTATTTGATCTGTTACATTTCCCAGCGATGCCCCTTCTTTTAAATTGAAGGAGATGGTCACAGCGGGCAGTTGGCCTTGATGGTTAATTGATAAAGGCGCAGGCCCCATTTTAAGATTAGCAATTGAATCGATTTCCACTAATTTGCCTGTTGTGGTACGGATATAAAGATCACGTAAATCATCCAAAGATTTTTGCTGCGCCTTGGTAACTTCAAGGATAACTTTAAAATTATTGCTCTGTGTGTACAGCGTTCCTACCTGCGCCGTCCCAAAGGCATAGTATAATTCCTTACGCAGATCATCATAGGTTATTCCTAGAAACTCAGCCTTATCGCGAATCAACTCGACGCCAATTTGTAGACTTCCCAATTGTTGATCAGTGGACGCTTCAATCACGCCATTAATTTTCTTTATCTCAGCTAGCATTTTATCGGCCCAGGGGGTCAATTCAGCATAATTAAGGCCTTGTAATGTATATTGATAAAGCCCACGCGTCAGCCGTCCGCCAACATTAATATTTTGTATAGGTTGCATATAGGCGTTAATCCCTGGCACTCGGGCTAACTCTTGGCGAAGCTGACGTAAGACTTCAGGCATGCGGGGGCGCTGCGACTGCGGTTTTAATCCGATCACTAGAACCCCCTGATTCATTGAGCCTCCGCTTCCGCCCACCCGCGAAGTTAAGCGATCGACCATCGAGTTCTGCTCAATAATCATAGCAAGCTTAGCCTGAAGTTCAGTCATGGCCTCAAAAGAGATATCTTGACTGGCTTCGGTTTGGGCCAGAATTAAACCATTATCTTCCAGCGGAAAAAAACCTTTCGGGGAATAAAGGAGCAATAAAGCGGTTACAACCATGGTGCCGAGGGTGACCATTAACGCTGTGAAACGATGAGCTAAAACTTCCTTGAGGGTTAGCTCATAGGCTTCTAGAACCTTGTCAAAGGCGATCTGGAACCATTCTGTCCAAGCATGGGCGCGCCCCCCTTCTTTAAAAGTCATATATTGGCATAACATGGGGGTTAAGGTGAGCGAGACCAAGCCAGAAATTAGGATCGCCATACTAATGGTCACAGCGAATTCTCTAAAGATACGGCCAATAATCCCTGACATAAATAGAATCGGAATAAATACAGCAACCAAAGAAAATGTAATCGATAAAATAGTAAATCCGATTTCTTTTGAGCCAATTAAGGCTGCTTCTTTAGCTTCCAAGCCTTTTTCTCGATAGCGAGCAATATTTTCTAACATGACAATGGCATCATCGACCACATAGCCTACCGCTAAAGCCATCGCTAACAAAGAGATATTGTTTAAAGAATAGTCGAGGGCCGCCATGCCGCCAAAAGTCGCAATTAAAGAGAAGGGTAAGGCTAAAGAAGGGATCAAGGTGGCAGATACCTGTCTTAAGAACAAGAAAATGACCAGCAGGACCAGTAGGATAGCAATAATAATTGTCGATTGCACATCGTGAATAGAATCCCGGATTGAAACCGAACGATCGAACATCGGGATTAAGTCCACAGAGGCTGGCAGAATCTTTTTAAACTGTGGCAATAATTTCTTGATCTCATCGACCACTTCTACGGTATTACTACCAGGCTGGCGCTGAATCGCCACCGTTACCACAGAACGGCCATTAGCATAGCCTGCGGTACGATCATCTTCGGCCCCTTCGACAGCCTCCCCCACATCAGAGAGCTTCACATTTCCTCCCAACGCTGTGCGCGAGACAATCATAGAATTAAAGTGCTCGGCGGCGGAGGGTTGACCGACGACTTCAATGTTATAGGCCTGATAGGATCCCATAATAACGCCAGGGGGTGTAATGGAAGTCGTTTGCTGCACGGCGCGGGCAATGTCATTCAAAGTTAGATTACGACCCGCCAGAAGTTCTGGGTTCACTCTGACACGGATCGCTCGTTTCTGTTGACCATAAATATTGACTTGTGAGACTCCCCGCAACATAGAAAGTCGCTGGCCAATCAGAGTATCGGCATACTCTGACAAATCCGTCATCGGCACTACATCGGAAGACACCGCAATATAAAAAACCGGTTGATCCGCTGGATTAACCTTGCGTAACCGCGGCGGTGTGGTCATTTCAACCGGTAGGTTTGCCTGCGCTGCTGAGATAGCCGTCTGCACATCTAAGGCAGCGCCATCAATATTGCGATCCAAGCGAAATTGAATGGTAATATTGGTTGAGCCTGTCACGCTTGAAGAAGTAATATTATCGATCCCGTCAATGGTGGCAAATTGCCGTTCCAAGGGGGTGGCAACAGTGGCCGCCATACTTTCAGGACTAGCCCCCGCCAGAGTGGCGCTGACCTGAATGGTGGGAAAGTCCACATTCGGTAAGGCACTGATCGACAATTTACTATAGCCGGCTATACCCATGACTAATAAGGAAAGCATTAATAAGGTGGTAAAGACGGGACGCCGGATGCAGAATTCTGATAGGTTCATCGCTTATCATCCTTAGAAATCTTAACCATCATTCCTGCTTTTACGTTAAACCCACCATCGGTTATTAATTCATCGCCAGCTTTTAGATCGCCGTCAACGACAGCCTCGGTGGCTGTGGCGAATTTAACAGTGACTGGTTTTAAGGCAACTTTACTCTCAATGACTTGATAAACTTGGCTACCTTTTTGAGTTCGCATAATGGCTTTCATGGGCGCGACTAGAGCCTGTTTGACCTTCTGAATTCCTAGGACCACATCGACATACATCCCCGGCCACAACTTATGATCGGCATTGTCGAGCTGAGCCCTTAGAATAAGGGTGCGCGCCTCCACATCCAGGGTATTCTGGATGGCAGCAATTGAGCCCACTTTAAGAAGTTGCCCCTCACTATTATAAATGTCCACCTTTAGCTTCTTAAAATTAGCTTGAACTGTTGAGAAATATCGTTGTGGTAAGGCAATATCTACATAAATAGGATCAACTTTATTAATGACTACAAGAGACGCCGTATCATTGACCTTAACCACATTCCCCAACGTAATGGCAATGGTGCCAGCGACCCCATCTATAGGTGATCTGATATTAGCATAGTCGATCTGAGTTTTCAGTTGCGTGATTCGTGCTTGTGTCGCCGCCAAGCTGGCTTGAGCTGCCAAGTAAGTCTGGGTAGATTGATCTAATTGCTCCTTTGCCGCCACACCACGCTTAGCCAATTCGGTATCTCGTTCGTATTTCTTCTGGGCCCGGATGATCTCGGCCTCATTGCTTTTTAAGACCGCTTCTGATTGGAGCAACTGAGCTTTTAGATCACGATCATCTAATTGGAACAAGCGATCTCCCTTTTTGACCACTGCCCCATCCTTGATAAAGACCTCCATAATCTGCGAATCCAGACGGGATTTTATCGCCACCGATTCGGAAGCGGTAACACTGCCAATTAAGTTGAGCTGGTGAACCATATCCTGGCATTTTACTGGGGCCACTTTAACAATAGGGGGGACCTGAATTGGCGCTGATCCTCTTGCTAAAAAAAGCCAGAATAAACTTAGGACTAAAATTCCAATGCCACCGAGCAGCCGCCATTGGGGTTGAGTCAGTTGAATTTTCACGTCACTCCATCCTATACCTGTGGTCAGTTCTTATCTTGCAGCGGTCAGCTCGAGCAAAAAAGCCCACCATTACCCAACAATTAAGGCCTTAAAACTCATAAGGATTAATCTGGATCATCGCTGCCCGCTATTCTTAATTGTGGCAGCTAACATATTAAAGAGTAATTAATAGAATTTTATAAAAAATTAGCTAACCTTCGCTTTTTCTCAACCCTCGAGTGATAATACAGGTGTAAGTATACTAGGATAACAAAAATAAAGTTTATTATAAGAAAATTTTACTAAAACTAGTGTGCTTTTAACCGCACAGGTAATAAGGTTGTGGGGAGCGATTAATATTTTTCATTTATTATTTAGCGGAGGGCCGTGTTAGAAGTTCAGGTGTGAAAATTATTTTGAAACAGATTCACACAAGGATTGAAAAATGAAAAAGATTATCGCTTCTGCAGTTGTTGCTATCGCAACACTTTCAGCTTCTCAAGCTGCCGTATTTAATGGAGCCTCTGCTGGTTTAACAGCTGGAGTACTTAACACTAACAATACTTTTAGATTTAATCATGATGTTCCTGGAGTGACGAACGGCTCCCATAAATCAGCTGCTGCTAAAGGATTAGGTTCTTTTGGTATCCATTTTGATTATGATCGTTCGGCCGCCAATGCTTTTTATTGGGGTCTAGGCTTAGACTTAATGTTTTACACAGGAAAAGCGACGAAATCTTCTGCAATTACTGACGCCACTATCGGTGTGAATGTACCGGTTAAAATGGAAGCTAAATACAAGTGGTCCTCTGAGGTAGATGCTCGTTTTGGTTACAATTTCTGCAATAATGTCGTAGCTTATGCATTAACCGGTCTTCGTTTTTACAATAAAGAAGTAAAAATTTCTCTTAATAATGAGAACTTTAAGGATAAAGCTCGCAAACATCGTTTTGCTCCTGTCCTTGGTGCAGGCGTAAAGGCGAAAGTTACCAATAATCTCTCAGTTGGTGCAGAGTATCGCTATGCATTTGAAAGAAAGATGACCGATAAAGGTGACGTTCTTGGCGTTCTTTCTTATAATGCGCAGCTTAAGCAACAATCTCACGCTGTTCTTGCAAAAGTTAGCTACCACTTCTAGAACGTGGCCAACCTTTAGAAAAAAGCTCCCCAATGGGAGCTTTTTTTATGACCCTAACTTTAGAGGGTTAATTAGGATGCTAGTAAAGCGTCTAACTTGCCCTCCGCTTCAAGCGCATAAAGATCATCACAGCCCCCCACATGGGTCTCACCAATAAAGATCTGCGGCACCGTGCGGCGTCCCCCCGCCTTAGCGATCATAGTTTCGCGTAACGCATCATCTTGACCGACATCGATTTCTGTAAAATTGGCCCCTTTCTTATTGAGTAAAGCTTTAGCTTTAACGCAGTAAGGACAAACTTGGGTGGTATAAATGGTAACAGGTTGCATTATTTTCTCCTTTTTTACATATCTTGCACAACTCTTGCTAAGGCTAAGACGTTAACCGTGCTCACGCCAGCCTTTTTTAAAACCTTTGCGCATGCTTCTAGGGTGGCGCCGGTGGTCCAAACATCATCAATTAGGGTAACGGTTTTCCCATTTAACAGTCCATGGGAATCTTTGACAGTAAATGCTCCTTGCACATTCTTGACTCTTTCCTGACGAGTTTTATGGCCTTGCGACGCTGTGGCCTTGTGACGAATGAGAATATTGGTCAGCACCGGCAGCTTTGTGCGCTTTGCAATAGCGCGCGCCAGCAGTGTGGCTTGATTATAGCGACGGCGCACTAAGCGCCAGCGATGTAGGGGCACCGGTATAAGGTAATCCGTTTGTATCCAGAATTCCTTACCGACTTCAACCAACCATGGGGATAAACTGCGCGGTAAATAGGTAGCGTCACCATGCTTAAGCTTTAGAGTTAGGTCCCGCATTAAGCCCTCATAATGGCTTACGCAGCGTCCTTGATCAAAATGAGGAGGATACGCTAGACAAGCTACACAGACTAGAGTACCATCCTCATAAGGCATAGGCATGCCACAACAGCTGCAATATGGCTTTTGAATAAAATTTATCTTTGCCCAGCATTTTGCACAAAACACATATGGATTTAAGGTAGCATCATCGCAGCCGGGGCAACAAGGTGGCAGCACTGTCGATAAAGCCAAGTTATAAATCTTTTGCACTGGTGCTTTTATTGCAATCATTAATAAATTAACCTATGATTATAGGGGTATTTTACAAGGGGTCGACAATCATGAAGAAGTTTATGCTATCATTTTTAATTATGTCAACGGCAGTCTTAGCTGATCAAAAGCAGCCTTCACAATCAAAAAATCTAATCAAGCAGGCTGTAGAGAAGAAACAACCTGAAGTTATTGTCTATTCCTCTGACCAGTGTAGCTGGTGTACCAGTGCTAAAGAAATTCTCCAAGAACGGAAGATCGCTTATAAAGAGATCAACGTGCGCGGTAATAAAAAACTGATTGATGAAATGGAACACGTTACCGGCAAACGGACCGTTCCCCAAATCGTTATTAATGGAAAACATATTGGAAGTTATCTATCTCTCGCTTCAGCTAATCTGTCAGGAGAGCTCGATGAGATGCTGGGTAATTCCCAAGACAAAGAATAAATCTAGAGACTATAATGCCTTTACTGATTCGCTACGGTGTGGTTTTGGCCGCACTGATATTTATTATTTTCAACTTATCAAGTTTTACAACCTCTTCCCCTCTTCCCACCGTTGCCATAACCCAGATCATTAGCCACCGCACCCTCGATACCGTCCGTGAGGGCTTAATCCAGGGCTTAGAAGCACAAGGCTATATCGATGGTAAAACTGTCAGGATTATCTATGATAATGCCAATGGTAATCCAGCCATCGCCGCCCAGATTACAAAGAAATTTATCAGCCTTAAGCCGGCAGTTATTGTGGGGCTATCAACCACCAGTGCCCAACTTCTGATTAAATCTGCTCAAGAGAGTAAAGTTCCTTTGGTATTTTCGGCCGTCACTGATCCGATTGCCGCCAAACTCGTAACCGCTTACACTCAAACAGATCAAGGTGTTACCGGAATCAGCGATTATATGCCGCCAGACCCCCAGCTCGATTTAATTGTCGCCTTTGTCCCGCATCTGCGGCGATTAGGGGTCTTGTATAATCCGTCAGAAGCCAATTCTGTAGCTTTCTTGAAGCGCTTAGAAGAGGAAGCCATCAAGCGTGGCATCGTGTTAGTCCGCGGAACAGTTAACTCAACCGCTGAGGCAGCAGAAGTTACCAAGAGCCTTATTGGTAAAGTGGACGCCTTATTCTTTCCTAATGATAATACCACTATGGCAGCAGCGGTAACGGTGGCTCATGTGGCTGTCCAAAACCAGATCCCTTTGTTCGCTAATGATGCCGAATCCGTTAAGGATGGCGCCTTGGCGGCGATGGCTTATGATCGCATAGCCATGGGTAAAAAAACAGCAGCTATTGTCGCAGGCCTTCTTTCTGGCCAGCCCACCGCTATTTTTCCGGTAAGTCATGATATCGCCTCGGAGATTATCGTCAACCAAGGAACATTAAAACACCTCAACTTAGCTGTACCAACAACTTTAGGTAAAAACATAAGGGTCATCAGTGGAAAATAACGACTTTGTCCTGCTTCATCAGCGTTTGCTTGAATGGTACGATTGTCATCAACGTCATTTGCCGTGGCGGGCGCGGCCGGGACAGCATCCTAATCCCTATCACGTCCTGCTCAGTGAAATTATGCTGCAACAGACAACAGTCTCGACCGTGATTGATTACTTTAATCGCTTTACTGAGCGCTGGCCCACCTTAAAGACGTTGGCCCACGCCACGGAAGAAGAGCTCTATCATCAATGGCAAGGCTTAGGATATTATAGTCGCGCCCGCAATTTACATGCCTGCGTCAAAAGATTAGTACACGACTGTGGCGGCCAAATCCCGCAATCTCCCGAAGCGCTGCTGCAACTGCCCGGGATCGGCCCTTATACGGCTGCAGCTATTGCCGCCATTGCTTATGATTTTCCGATTGTCCCGGTCGATGGTAATATTACGCGGGTTATTGCTCGGATTGCTAGTTTACAGACACCGCTTCCAGCACTTAAAGAGGAAGTATGTAAGGTGCTTAGCCCTTTACGGCCCACACGAGCTGGCGACTTCGCCCAAGCGTTAATGGATTTAGGGGCGACCATCTGTAAACCTAAACAACCCCGCTGTGACCTGTGTCCGTTAACAGCATCTTGTCTGAGTTATCAAACTAATCAGCAACATACTATTCCCCGCACTACGCCTAAACCTTTAAAGCCAACCCGTTATACTTTTGCTTTTTGGTGTGAAAATAAGGATGGTGATGTGCTTCTGGCTCGTCGTCCTAAAACAGGTGTTCTGGCAAATCTCGTGGGGTTACCGACCAGTGATTGGGTTAATGATCCTGCTGAATTACCACCTATCCTACCGCAATGGCGCCGTGTTCCTAAACCAGTTAAGCACACTTTTACGCATTTCCATCTGATTATTGACTGTTTTATTGTCAAAGATTTACAGATATCAGATACTTTCAAAGACCATCCTGACAATTTCCATTGCTATCCCATTCCTACTTTAATGAAAAAGGTTATCAATGCTTGTCTGGCGTCTCGAAATGCTCTCCCCGGGCTTTTTGAGCAGCTTAACGCAGGATAATTGAGATAGGGTGTCGAGGCGCTATCAGCTATCTGTTCTGACTTTGACCCGCCACATCACGGCCATCATTAAGCCCTTCATAAAGGGCAGTAATCCTAATGTCATTCCAATAATAATAGGGGGCCACACAATTAGATGAGTTAACATCGACATATGGTAACGGTATTCAAGGTAAGAAATAATCGGCAGCAAGATATGCCCAACAATAGCAATAGTAAAATAAGCAGGAGCATCATCAGAACGAATTTTATCAAATTCTAACTGACAAGTGGGGCAGTGATCGGCAATTTTAAGATAGCCCCTAAACATCCCTCCCGTTCCACAGGCGGGGCAGCATCGAGCTAGTCCTCTTTTTAAACTTAATATTAAACTAGAATTGTCCTGCATCTGCTAAGCACTCCCTTATATTTAACCATCGAGCTGAGGTTGAGCTATCCACCGGTGGCAGCGTATTGAGAAACGTCAAGCTCGCTAATTGATCAGCCCAGGCCCCAATGCCAAAAGACAACACCCCGTGGGTGGCCACCACATGCACTGAGGGTATACCTTGATCTAATAAATATTGTACACAAGCTTGCAAGGTTGAGCCAGTGTCCACCATATCATCCACAATAATTGCGGCTCTGCCTTGGGGCAAAGCAGTATCGGAGCTAATGGTCACCTGGCCAGGCAAGCGTGATTTTTTTAAGCCGATCATCTGTTGGCCTGTTAGCTGGGCAAGCCGTTCCACCCGCTGAATAGAGCCCCGATCGGGAGCCACAAGAATGGCGTCCTGTAAGCCACGTTTCTTGATATCTTCGGCGACCAGAGAGGCCAGCGGCAAATTAATAATTCCTGGGTGTTCTTGATGAAGATCAAACGTGAGAATCTTCAAAACTGTTGTCCCCTGTAACGGCCTTAATAAAGTGCTCAAATAACACGGCAATTGTCGACCATAAGAAAGATAAGGCAGCGTTAAAATAGTTGAGCATTGCCGTTGAGCCAGGCGATCAATCAGCAAATACAAGAAAATCCAATCATCATGGGTGCGGGTGTTATGAATCAGTTGTACCGTACAATTCCTCACCTCATCCGGCAAATGCAAATCGTAAGCCCCGTCACTGAACTGAGAACTTTCCAAAATAAAGTCGCCTGGCAAGGTTAAGTGAGAGGTAGAAGAAGTAAAATAAGTTACCATATTAAGCATTTTCCTTCAGCCAAGCCTGAAACATTAAAATATTCCACAGCCCATATTGCCAATTACGCTTCCCAGATAAGTGTTCTTGCCATTTGCGCTGAACAAATTCAACATTGAGCAATCCACTCTGTCGCAGAGCCTCTGTTGACAATAACTCCTCCGCCCATTCCTTCAGCGTTCCGCGCAACCACTGATCCAAGGGAACACCAAAGCCTTGTTTAGGCCGTTCAATTAATTCACGCGGCACATAGCGATATAACACTTGCCTGAGGGGCCACTTTGTTTGCCCGTGGCGAAGTTTTTGGGATAATGGCAAAGACCAAGCATACTCAACAACGCGATGATCTAATAGTGGCACTCGCGTCTCTAAGCTATTGGCCATCGCTGCCCGATCGACTTTGACCAGAATATCATCCACGAGATAGCTGAGAGTATCTAGGAACATCATCTGCTCGGTGAAAGAGGCGGCCTTACTTGATGTCTTAATATGAGGAGAAAACGGCGCATTACCGTTGCTCCTTAAGGTAACGGGATCTTTATGCTTCCAATGACTGGTTAAGGAATCATAGATCGCCAAGTTATCAAGGGGCAGGATGTCGGCGACCTTTCTTAATTTATCGCCCAGTTGGCTCGGGAGTTTATTCGACAGTTGTCCGACTTTATTAATGGCCTGAATGGGCATAACTTTAATAATCTGAGAGGCTAAATGGCGCAGCGGCTGGGGTAACCAACGGATACTATTCCAGATCTTTTCAACCATCAGATAGCGGTTATAGCCCGCAAATAACTCATCCCCTGCATCGCCTGATAAAGAAACGGTAACCTGTTGGCGGGCCATACGGGCCACCAAGTAGGTCGGAATCTGGGAGGAATCGGCAAAGGGTTCACAATAAATCGTCGGTAGGTTTGGAATCACATCCAAGGCATCTTGATGGGTAACATACAGTTCTGTGTGATCAGTTTTTAAATGATTGGCCACGGCTTTGGCATACTCAGCTTCATTAAAACCAGCCTCATGAAAGCCAATTGAGAAGGTTTTAACAGGTCGCGTCGATTGCTTCTGCATTAAGGCCACAATTGTGGACGAGTCTACACCTCCGGACAAGAAGGCGCCCAAAGGAACATCCGCGATCATCTGCTGACCGATCGCATCAGTTAACAAGGACTCCAGGCCATCAACGGCTTCGGGATCGGAATAGCTGGCCGAGTTCTGAACCACATTATCCTCTAATCGCCAATAGGGACATTCCTCAGGCAGGAGATGGTTTTGCAGTTCTTTCTGAGTAAAATGCCTATAGGTTCCCGGCGTTAATTTACTAATTGCCTTATAAATACTCATCCCTGAAGGGACATATCCATAACGGATCATCAGATCGACCGCTTCCTCATTGAGCTCGCTCGCAAAGCAAGGATGCACTTTTAAGGCTTTTAATTCACTGCCAAAAAGCAAGGCTCCCTTAGACCAGCCAAAATAAAGGGGCTTCTCTCCGATCCGATCTCGTGCCAGAATCAAACTTTGTGAGGAGTGATCCCATAAAGCGATCGCAAACATCCCCATCATTTTTTTTAAAGTTGCTTCCATTCCCCAATGATCAATGGCTTCTAAGATAACTTCTGTATCTGAATGCCCCCGCCATTGTCGCGGCGCTTGCGCGTCCAACTCGGCACGCAGTTTTTGATAATTATAGCATTCCCCATTAAAGATCATCGTTAAGCGTCCTGAATGGCTATGCATTGGCTGTCGACCATTCTCAGATAAATCTAAAATTGCTAAGCGTCGATGACCCAGAGCTATGCCATTGGGGTCCAGCCAATGACTTTCACCATCCGGCCCCCGATGGCTGATGGCTTGGGTCATAGCTTGGAGCACCGTTAATTGGTCATAGCGAGGTGAGTTGTGATAAAATCCTGAAAATCCACACAAAGTCCGTTAATCCACTTATTATTTTGTTAGCTTTACTATAGTATAGACTCAGCTATATACCCAAATAAAATGAAGAAGTGTGATGATTAAATTGGCTTTTATCATAACTGGCTTAAATCGTGGTGGTGCTGAAAAAATGCTGCTAAAGATACTATCTACCATTGATCGCACCACTTTTGAGCCACGTGTTTTCTGCCTAACCACTCATCGCAGTTTGCAATCTGATTTTATTGCGGCTGGCATCCAGGTTTATACCTATCAACTTAATAAACCCTTATCTATGCTTTCAGATTTATGGAAATTTTTAAGGGACTGCCGCCAATTTAAGCCACACTTGATTCAAGGATGGATGTACCACGGCAATCTATTGGCTTGGCTCGCTCAACTATTCTGCACAGCTAAGCTCATCTTTGGCATTCGCGCTTGCCTTTATGATTTTAATTTCGAGAGTTTTAGAACTCAGTGCTTTATTCGCCTGGGTGGCTACTTATCATCTTTAACAGATGGGATTATTTATGTTTCAGATGTCGCCCGCGCTCAACATGAAGCTGCCGGCTACCAATCTGCTCTCAATATTACAATTGCTAATGGATTTGAGCTCGATAGGTTCTCTCCTAATCCCCAGTGGCGCCAAGAGTATCGAGAAAAACTCGCTCTAAAGGAGCAAGAAATAGCCATAGGTTTCTTTGCTCGCTTTCATAAATTGAAAGGATTCCACAATCTGCTTGAAGCTTTTGCTTACGTCCACAAGAAGCAGCCGAACACCAAGTTGGTGCTCGCAGGAGATCAGGTGGTCGATCAAAATTCAGAACTTATGGCAACAATTAAGCATCATCATTTAGAAGACTCTGTTATTTTACTTGGTGAACTGCCTCATCCTGAGCACTGTCTAAATGCTTTAGATTTATTTGTTTCCCCTTCCTTGCAGGAAGGATTTCCGAATGTGGTCGGTGAAGCCATGGCCTGTGGCATCCCATGCGTTGTCACTGATGTCGGCGATTCAGCTTTAGCTGTCGGCGACACAGGCTTAATCGTCCCTCCGAATGATTGTAACGCTCTGGCAGACGCGCTTCTATCGGCCATAAAAGAGCCTAGGACATTACGGCAATGGGGGGAACAAGCCCGGTTAAGGATTAAAACTGAGTTCTCTTTAGCGACTATTGTCAAGAAGTATGAAGCTGCCTACACCACCTTGTTGGAGAAGAATGGATGAGCTTATCAGAAATATACTTACAGGACTGCGAACGGCAAGGGTGGCAACCGGACGTCAATCATCAGCTCGCTTTACAACAACTGGAGAAAATCTTTGAGACTTCCCAGGGCTTTCTCGCCAAGATCTTTAAAAGCCCTAAACCCTTGGGAGGTTATATCTGGGGCGAAGTTGGGCGCGGCAAGACCTACATTATGGATCTCTTTTTTAATCACATAGCCCTTAATCGAAAAGTTCGATATCACTTTACAGATTTTATGCAGCTTGTCCATCAACAGCTTTTTGATCATAAGGGAGATCTGATCAAGACAGCGAAAGCGCTGCGACAGGCCTATGATTTAATTTGTTTGGATGAATTCCAAGTCACTGAGATTGCTGATGCCATGATTTTAGCGCGGTTATTTCAGACCCTCTTTGCCCAAGGCATTTATTTTGTGACCACCTCTAACACCGCTCCGGATGACCTTTATCAAGGCGGCCTTCACCACGATCGCTTTGCCCCTTTTATTCCCATTCTCAAAACTAATTTAGAAATTATTCACTTAGATAGCCAGAATAATATTGATTACCGACGGCTCGACGCGCAGGGTGTCCACCATTTTAAGCCGGAAACTTATGCGCATCTGCGCGACAGATTTATCCAGCAATTAGACAAGGAAGATAAAATAGGCCTGACCTTTGTTATTCATCAGCGCTCTATCCATTTCCCTGAAGCGTCACAGACGACGCTGTGGGTCGACTTTAAGGATATTTGTGAGGTTGCTTACGGTGCAGCTGAGTATCAAGCGATCGCCAAGCAAGTCAAAGAAGTGTTTCTGGTGAATGTGCCGCTGCTAACAGCAGAACATCGTGATAGCGCTCATCGCTTTATTACCCTCATTGATTGCTTATACGATGAAGGGGTGCAGCTGCACCTCCACGCTGCAGACGCCCCTGATCGCTTATATCAGGATCATAAACATCCCCTCTTACCTTTTGAGCGAACGGCGTCGCGGCTAGTTCAAATGGAAGCTCAAAACTTGCGATAGATTACCAATACTGACTTCCACAGACCGTCGACTTGATCAGCATTAATTCAGAAGCTTAAGAGCTGTGAGCTGTATTTAACTGTCCAACCTAAACTAGTCTCATATTCAAGCCCAATAGGCCTACAAAATTTAATTTTGTTTTGAATAAAATTATTTGTAATCTCATTATTGTAATCTCATTAATGGTGATTATGTATTTCTTACAAGGAGATTCCATTTAATGGTAAACTTAAGACTTCTAAGCGTGCTCTTATTGTCTTTGAGCTCTATACAGGCGCTCGAGAGTACTAACTGGAGCAATTATGAGAGAGCGACACATCTGGTAGCTCAACG
Organism: Candidatus Odyssella thessalonicensis L13; assembly: GCF_000190415.1. Classification (GTDB taxonomy): domain Bacteria; phylum Pseudomonadota; class Alphaproteobacteria; order Paracaedibacterales; family Paracaedibacteraceae; genus Paracaedibacter; species Paracaedibacter thessalonicensis. The sequence continues at coordinate 247,901 of NZ_AEWF01000003.1, read as the reverse complement.
AAGGAAATTAGAAAACGCAGCTAGAGATGCGCTTCGCACCCTTCCCTTAACCGAGTCCGAGTTTAACCTTCTGCGAGAAAGGGAGACAGAAGAAATCATTTGGGAAGTTGATCGAGTCAAAAACTATGCAGACCATCTAGAGAAGTATTTGCCGCAAAGTTATTTTACTCTGTATGAATTTAATGACCTAAAAAATAGAAGCACTGAACAGTATATACCTGAGGTCGCCCCTTATGCTAATCATCAGGATTATTTATTGGCCATGAGAAGCAAAAGGTATAAGTAAATTAATTGGGAAAGAACACCTTGAGCTTCTTTCCCTTCATCGTAACCTGGATAAAACTGATCCCGATTCTCAGCTTAGACTGACTGTACCTCTTGCAACTGCTATTCTGCGAAGATTAATAAAGTTAAGAATAACGATAAGGTGAATACCTTGACCATAAGAAACTACTTGTGGTTAACCACCCTATGGAAATGCTTATTACCTCCTAAGTGATCCTCTTAAACACTCTCAATTGGACCTTCATTCCTTTTACATTTTGAGTGATTGTGTGCTAAATTATTTTCTAAGCAACCTCAGTAATTAGACAAGAAATCCATGCGCACACTTGCTGATATTCGTTCCACCTTCCTTAATTATTTTAAAGAAAATCGCCATGAAGTGGTGGCCTCCAGCTCTTTGGTGCCCGCCAACGATCCGACATTGCTCTTTACAAATGCCGGTATGGTGCAATTCAAGGACGTTTTTACCGGCCTTGAAAAACGCTCCTATACCCGTGCGACAACCTCTCAGAAATGTGTTCGCGCCGGCGGTAAACATAACGATCTTGAAAATGTGGGTTATACGGCTCGGCATCATACTTTTTTTGAAATGCTTGGGAATTTCTCGTTCGGGGATTACTTCAAAGAAGAAGCTATTTATTTAGCTTGGAACTTAGTAACTAAGAATTTTGCGCTTAGTCCTGAGCGGTTGTTAGTCACCGTTTACCATGAAGACGAGGAAGCCGCTAATTTGTGGAAGAAAATAGCAGGATTTCCGGACCACAAAATTATCCGCATTGCCACCAGCGACAACTTTTGGTCCATGGGCGATACAGGACCGTGTGGTCCGTGTACTGAGATCTTTTACGATCATGGCGAAAGCATTGCCGGTGGCCCTCCCGGCAGTGCCGATCAAGATGGAGATCGCTTTACTGAGTTCTGGAATCTGGTTTTTATGCAATTTGAACAGCAAGCCGATGGCACGCGCATAAATTTACCTAAGCCTTCCGTCGACACCGGTATGGGGCTGGAACGTTTTGCAACCATACTCCAAGGCGTGCATAACAATTATGACACTGACCTGTTTAAATCTTTAATTGAGGCCTCAACGGAGTTGACCGGGACCCAGGCTGCGGCTTATCGACATTCGCACAATGTTATTGCTGATCACTTACGGGCCAGCTCCTTCCTTCTTGCTGATGGTGTCATGCCCAGTAACGAAGGCCGCGGTTATGTGTTGCGCCGGATTATGCGTCGGGCCATGCGTCATGCCCATTTATTAGGAGCCAAAGAGCCACTCATGTATCGCTTAGTCGATCGTTTGGTAGAAGTTATGGGCACGGCTTACCCTGAACTTACCCGCGCCCAAGCCATGATTAAAGAGAACCTGAAGCTCGAAGAAGAACGGTTCCGCCAAACCTTAGAGCGGGGTTTGCGTTTACTGGAAGAAGAAACAGCTAAACTAGCGCCGACTCAGGCTCTATCAGGCGAGATTGCGTTCAAGCTTTATGACACCTATGGCTTCCCCCTTGATTTAACACAAGACGTGTTACGGAGCCAGGATCGCTCTGTTGATTTAGAAGGCTTCAATGCTGCCATGGCGGCCCAGAAAGCAGCAGCGCGGGCGCATTGGTCAGGGTCCGGGGAGAAAAAGGACGAGCAAGTATGGTTTGACATCCAACAGGAATTTGGAGCCAGCGAATTTTTAGGATATGAAAGTGAAACTGCCGAAGCTTTGGTCCAAGCTATTGTCGTCAACAGCCAAACTGTTGCTCACTTAAGCGCTGGACAGACAGGCGATATCGTTTTTAATCAAACTCCATTTTATGCAGAATCAGGCGGCCAAGAAGGTGACCAGGGAGTTATCCACTTTGCTAACGGTGCACAAGCACGAGTTTTAAACACCAACAAGCATTTGGGAAGCTTGCATGTTCATCATGTCACCTTAGAATCAGGAAGGATTAAAGTGGGGGAGACCGCCAAGCTAGTAGTCAATGGCCAGCGACGCCAAGGATTAAGGGCGCACCATTCAGCGACTCACCTTTTACATGCGGCTCTGCGCCGTCATCTGGGCGGGCACGTGACCCAAAAGGGATCCTTAGTGGCTGCAGACCGCCTGCGCTTTGACTTTACTCATACTAAGCCGTTAACTGCCGAAGAAATTAAGGCCATCGAGCAAGAAGTCAATTTGCAAATCTTAGCCAACACCGCGATTGAAACCCACTTAATGGCTGCAGAAGAAGCCATTGCCAGTGGGGCAATGGCTTTATTTGGGGAAAAGTATGGTGATGAAGTTCGAGTATTGAAAATGGGCCAGTGTGACGGTGCTGCTTATTCAATTGAGCTTTGCGGCGGTACCCACGCTTCTAGGACAGGCGATATTGGCTTAGTTAAGATTCTTTCTGAGGCAGGTGTCTCAGCCGGCGTACGTCGCCTTGAAGCGATTGCTGGAATAGCCGCCTTAGATTACCTTAGAAGCTTGCAAGAGCAAATAAGCAAACTTTCCTTTACTCTTAAATGCCCAAGCGTTGAGATTCCCGAGAAAATTGATCTTTTACTTCAGGAACGGAAAACCTTTGAACGGCAACTGGCCGATCTACGGCAAAAGATGGCGTTAGGTGGCTCCTCAGGTACCACTGTTGCTGGCCTTAAACAGATTGGGCACATTAATGTTTTAACAAAAAACCTGGTCGATATACCCGCCAAAGATTTAAAACCTCTGGTTGATCAGCTAAAAACTGAAGTCAAGTCGGGCGTGATTATCTTAACAAGTGTCGTGGAAGACAAAGTTGCCTTGGTAATTGGCGTCACTGCTGACTTGACGGACAAAGTTAATGCCGTTGACCTGGTCCGCGCTGGCTCTGAGGTATTAGGGGGCAAAGGCGGTGGGGGGCGGCCCGACATGGCGCAAGCAGGCGGCAGTAATCCCACTGAGATTCCAGCAGCCATGGCAGCCATTGAGGCGATTTTATCGTGACAGAGCCGCAGTCTCTGCTCATTTTATCAAATGATAGTAAGTCGCTACTTGATTTCCGCTGGAGCTTTGTTCAGCAATGCCGTCGTCAGGGATGGCAGGTTACCATTGCTTGTAATCCGGACACCTATTTTGCGAAGCTGCAAGAGCACGCTTTACAAGAAAAGATTCCTGTTTTCCCTCTTGATTTTAGCAATGGGGGAATTAATCCTTTTCAGGACTTAACTTTAATTGTGCGGATGAGGCAGCTCTATCAGTTAGTTTGCCCCTCTCATGTCTTACTTTACCGTATTAAACCTGTCTTGTATGGTAGCTTAGCTAGCTATGGCTTACCCATTAAGGTGATCAGTACTATCACCGGTTTAGGGTATGTCTATACTGATCTGTCTTTAAAAGCGCGCTGCTTGAGAGTGATTACCAATGGATTATATAAATTAGCCCTTCGGCGTAACTCTTGGGTGTTTTTCCAGAATAAGGATGACCAGCAAACATTTATAGAGCAACGCTTAATTACGGCTGACAAATGCAGTGTAGTTGGCGGGTCAGGGGTCTGTCTTAATGAGTTTCCCTTTACTCCTCTGCCAGATACACTGAGCTTTGTGATGGTGGCGCGGTTATTAAAGGATAAGGGGATATGGGAATACTTGCAGGCGGCCTCACAGCTGAAAAAGCTCTATCCTCAGATTGACTTTAGATTAGTGGGCGGCAGTAGTAACAACCCCGCTGCCATCCCCCTCGCCGAAATTCAAGAATTCTGCCGCACCCATCGCTTGTCTTATTTAGGACAGGTTGATCGAATCCATCCTATTCTTCAGCAATCAAGCGTCTTTGTGCTGCCTTCTTACCGGGAGGGGATGCCGCGCGCAGGGTTAGAAGCTTTAAGCACAGGCCGTCCTATTATCACCACCGACACCCAAGGATGCCGAGACTTAATTGACCATAACGGTTTTAAGGTTCCTATCAAGAATGCTGCAGCCTTAATGCAAGCCATGCGCATGCTGATCGAGCAACCAGAGCTTCTGCCGCCCATGGCCCAAGCCAGCCGCCACTTAGCTGAAAAAGTATTTGATGTGCACCATGTGAATCAAGCCATGATGACAAAAATTAACGGTTAAGCAGAGGCTCTCTTTTTTAGTTGAGAAATTAGAGACCCTTTGGGGTCTCAAACTCCGTAGCTACCTGCCCTGTTAGAACGTGGGCAGGACTCCTTACCCTAGAGCATGTGGCACAATGTCACACAAGCTTAAACTCGGCATAAAAGTAGGCCGTTTCATCCTCAAAAACCTTTATAAAAAGCTTACTTTTAAGTCTATAAATTGTCGCGGCCGCGACAATTTATTAAACTCACGGGCAAAAAATTTAATCAACCAGAGGTTGTAATATAGGGATACCTAAGTTATTTTTGACAGCATATCCAGCGCAGGATATAAATGACTTAAAATTGTTATTTAATAAATTTTTATGTATATGCGCCTAGGGTTATTGATGCTAATTTTAAAGAGACTATATTAAAACTTGAGAGGCTAGAATGGATACCCCTGAATTAAAACCTTTAAAGTTGATTGCAAAAGATTTAGAAGATCTCCAGATTCTAGCTGCTCATCTCCAAGATGCCATTCTTCCCTTAATGGCTATGCAATATGATCCTACGACAAAAACATTTAGGGCTTTGGCTAATCGATTCTGTTGGGAGCATGGTGAGATGGAAGGTGATGGTAAACCTGTGTATCATCGCGTTCATTCTGGTCTTGAAATTCATAATGTTGAGCGAGTCCTTCATAAAGGCATCGACTTCAAGAAAAATGATCAACATTATAATTTGCTAACCATGCACGGTGAAAATGAGGGCGCTATCCATTTGGTTTTTTCTGGCGGTTCAGAAATACGCCTTGAGACCAACGATATTCATTTACACTTAGGTGATGTCCAGAAACCTTGGCCCACACCCCATAAACCTAAACACATTCATGAGCATCTTGAAGAATTAAACTCTTCAACCGCTAGCACTTCTTAATTCTTATTCCGGATAGATTGCCGCCTAAACTGCCCGCAAGGGTTGAGAGTATCTAAGGCTAAAGCTTATCAGCTCTTTTCCAGGCATGGGAGATCTCCCCTCACCCTCACATCCTCATTAGTTTCTATCTTGTGTCTTCCACGCGTGAAATTGATCTGCGTTTTAGGCCTCCTATTAAATGAGAAGACCCTTTACATCCTTGCAAAAGGCGTTTCTTCAAGTAAGACTATTTAGCAGCAACCTTCTTGCGAGGGCTGCCACTCTGCTCGCGGCAGAGCAATAAGGTCTCAACCTCTTTAAACGACTGCTCAAAATCTGTTTCGACAATTGGACAATCAGCAACAAGAGCAGCCCCCTCTCGACTTGTTGGAAACAGGAAATCGGAGGACAAGGTGGAGCATTTTAGGGTTAAAATGAGGGAATTAAGCTTGTACGAGAGGTCAGCCAAGGTCTCTTTAATCCTAATTTGCCGAGGCAACTTGAGCTTTTGGCATTCATAGACATGGGTAACTTCCCATACGGCGCCAAAATGGGCAGGATTTTCGGTGAGCTGCTCTAAAACGGTCAAAAGTGTTAAAGCGGTTTGATTAACGGGCGCGAGCAAAAGTTTGCTCTTATCAAATTGCCACAGATGCGCCAACAATTTGCTCTTGACCTCTGGTAATTCAGCCAAAGGTCGAATTCGGAAAGGGATAACGCGGGTCTTGTCACCATCAAGCCGCTGGGCATAGCTTTCCAGCAAGGTTTGAGTAGCCGCCAGGGTGTCGTCTTTTTCACCGGGGATAGCCGACAGGCTAATAACAAATTTTGCTTTATTGGCAACTGCCTGATCCAGAAGCAATCGTGGAAATTTAAGATTGCGTTCACATAGCAGTTTATCGCTGCCTTCAATCGGCGACCTATAAAATGATCGGTCTATATCAAAGACGTACTTAATTCCATAAGTCTTGAATAAATTCTTCAAGGAGGAAGGTGTTAATTCACTACTTAACAAGTAAACAGCTTGAACCTGAGGGAAAAATTTTTGCATCCACAAGCGCAACAATAATAACTGATTCTCATCTGAGTCAATTAACACAGCCTTCTTTAAAGCAGGTGTCCCCATAAAGCTTAAAATCTTTTGTCCTAAAGCTGTGCTAGCCCCTGAAATCATGATGCTATCATAATTAATCCAGGGCTTTTTGTTAGCCAGCTTTAAGCCTACAGGCACAGTCGAGGTAAGGTGTTCCCAGCTTTGGATAGCCTTAGCAGCCACTGTCGCTGATTTAAAGTTATAGCGCATCAATCTCAACAAAGATCGCCGACTCACCATGAGCAGCATTAAGCCCATTGCCAACACTGGGGTGAACCAGGGCAGCATCTCTTTCTTTCCGCCCAATAACATTAAGGGAAAGAAAATCACAGTGGTTATTATGATTTGCCAATAATCAAGGCGTGCATAAATCCTGAGAACCATTGATCGATTATCTGGAGCCTGTAAAAATAGGAATACGCCTAAACTAACTAAACAATAGATAAGCAGTGTCTTGGATAAATAAGGGGCCGAATATCCTGTTAAATCGAAATCATTGGTAATCAGAGCACTAATAACAAAGAAGCATAAAGATTTAAGGACAAATGCAAGAGGCAGAAAAAAAGCAATTCTGCTCTTATAAAAATGACGTATATTAGAGATTAGTAGAGACAATTTGTCTTTCATAATTAACCTTAAATGACAATAAAATTGTTAGCATTATTATGGTCGACAACCACCACGTTTGCCAAATCCCAAAGCCAACAGAGACAATAAAAAGTAATGTTGTAATGTAACCATGCATTACACCTAACCGGTATCGATCAAGATTTAGCTTCCAGAGCTTAGTTAATAATCGCCAGATAATAGCAACGATCAGTAAGAAGCCGATGACTCCCAGCTCCAGGAATATCTGCAATAATCCATTATGGAGATGCCAGGTGCCTTTTTCCCAGATCGTAGTGGTTGTTAACTGGTCATTTTGTAAATCATACCCCTTAATTTTATCTTTTACGCTTAACGCACGTGTTTGGGAAAACCCATATCCTAACGGCTTTTCAATAATTTTCTTTGAGGCCCAATCAATCATCTCTAAACGTTGTTGGTAGGTTGAATGAACTCCAAAAGAGGTAATCTTTTGCCAATGCCCTTCCGTCATCCACAGTCCACATCCCAAGATCACAATAATCGGGACGAGGACACATCCGCACCGCAATAAATAGGAAGTAAATCTCGGAACCAGAAAAGTCATCACCATAAGCCCGGTGCCAAACAGAAGACCGACGGGCCCCGCATCGAATTCATACGTCCAGAAAAAGCAGGCCATAATCAATAAGACCACGATTGCCATCAATGGTTTAAAATTGCTCTGAGGTAATCTCAGTAAAAAGATCCAGATTCCCAGAGAGATTAGAGTAATATACCGGGCATAGGTTAAAGCTATGGATCGATGGGTGAAGTGCGTTAAAGAGTAACCCAGACTGCGATCGATAATAATGCCAATCAGAGTTATCACGCCGCCTAAAATAAACGCTTTCAAATATAAATCAATCTCTTTGCGGCTAAGTTCGTGACAGTGTAAAATGACTGAGGCTGAGGCTAATAAAATGGAAAACAGCTTAACCCAGTCTTGCACAGCAAAGCCGGGGTCTAAACTCCACTGGCTGGAGATCAGAGCCCAGCTTAGAAAGGCGCTCAACAGCAACCATTCGGGCTGGATTAAAAGGCGAATATTCTTAAAACGGTGGCTAAAGCAGCTGGTGGCAGCGAGAATAAATAAAGGCAGATGCATGGCCCGCGGGGCTACCAACGCCAAAGGTGCCCACAGGAAAAGAGCGAGCAGATTGAGACGTCGGCCAAGGCTTTCAATTAAAGACAGCATGTTTGCCTCCTAGTTGACAAATAATTTTCCAGGAATCCTGATCTATTGGCATGACGGATAAACGGGATTGCCGGACCAAAGCTATATGCTGCAACTCAGGCAGTGCTTTTATTTGGTCCAAGCTTACCGGCATAGATAACTCTTCAACGTATTCCACATCCACCATACCAAACCGACCCATTTCATCAGTATGATCGGGATAATATTCGCGGATCACTTGAACGATTCCCATAATCTGGCGCTCAGACACCGAATGATAAAAGAAACATAAGTCCCCTTTCTTCATGGCCTTCATGTTGTTCGAAGCCTGGTAGTTTCTCACGCCATCCCAATGGGTAACCTTTTTGGTTTTCTGGTCGTGCCATGACCAGGTTGATGGTTCCGTTTTTATTAGCCAATAGGCCATCTATCTAAAACTCCTGTTCTGATTGCTTTGATAAGATCTTATCAATAACCTCACTAATCGGGACTCCTTTATGGAGAATATCATTTACGGCTGCAGTCAAGGGCGCATAAATGTTCAGTTCTTGTGTCATATTAAACAAAGCAGCAGTGGTCCAGAACCCCTCTGTTAATTGATGACGACCGCTCAGAAGCGCATCAATTGATTCTCCCTGCCCTAGTTTATAACCAAAGGAATAATTTCGGGACTTTTGGCTGGTCGCGGTAAGAATAAGATCCCCCATGCCGGCTAATCCCATAAAAGTTTCCGGCAAGCCTCCCAAACTGATACCAATGCGTGACATCTCGGCCAACCCTCTTGATAACAATGCGGCACGACTATTGCAGCCCATTTTGAGGCCATCGACAATACCACTGGCTATAGCCATCACATTTTTACTGGCCCCTGCTGCTTGGACGCCAATGACATCCTCAGTAGCATAGCAACGCAAGGTAGAATGTCGCAGGCTCCGCGCCAAGAATTTCGCATGCTCAATATTGCTGCTTGCTATCATTACAGCTGTTGGTTTACCTTGGGCCAATTCATCGGCGAAAGAGGGACCGGAGAGGACCGCTAAGGGATTATTAAGCTGTCTTTGGACCACATTCGATAGTAAAGATTTCTGAATAAGATGCATTCCCTTGGCACATAAAACCATAGACGTGTCATCCTTTAAGAATGGCTTTAGTTGGGAAACTATACCATCTGTCTCTTGAGCGGGCGTCGCTAATAAGATGATATCAGCTTGCTGCAAACAGGCCAAATTCGAGACAACTTTTAGGGTTGATGATAAGAAAATTCCCGGTAAATAGTGTTGATTTTGTTGGCTAAGATTTAACTCTTCGGCAAGCTCTGGTCGTCGTGCATATAGGGTAACGCTTGCGCCTGCTTTCACACAACTTAGGGCAAGGGCGGTGCCGAATGCACCTGCTCCAATAACCACAATATTAACATTCTCAGCCATTTTTTAATTCCGTTAAAGGCCAGCGCGGTCGCGGCTGGAAATCTAAGGATGATACCCAACCTCGCTTTAATCTTTCTAACCCCGCCCAAGCAATCATCACAGCATTATCCGTACACAATTTCAAGGGTGGCGCCACAAAAATTTTTTGTTGTTCTTTACATACTTGAGTTAATGCTTGGCGTAAATATTGATTGGCTGCCACTCCGCCGGCCAGCACCACATGCTTAACGTTATCAGGTAAGTGCTTCAAAGCCTGTTGCAAGCGGTCGACAAGGCAATCTTTAACCGCTGCTTGGAAAGAGGCACATAGATCTGCCTTGTCTTGGATTGATTGGACCTCAGCGGTCAAAATTAAATTTCGCGCTGCTGTCTTCAAGCCTGCAAAAGAAAAATCACATCCCTCTCGCCCTATAAGAGGCCGAGGCAGTTTATAGCGTGCCTCATTACCCTGCTGGGCCAGTTTTTCAATCTCTGGTCCCCCTGGATAATCTAAATCAAGACATTTAGCGACCTTATCAAAAGCTTCCCCCGCAGCATCATCAATGGAGCTTCCCAAAATCTCATAGTCGCCAAGCTCTTTAACGAGAAGGATCTGACAATGGCCCCCGGACATTAACAGCAACAGAAAGGGAAAAGGAACATCATCGGTCAGACGCGCCGTTAAAGCATGGCCTTCTAAATGGTTAACCGCAATTAACGGCTTATCCAACGCGGCAGCCATAGCCTTTGCAGCCATTACTCCTACCATTACTCCCCCAATGAGGCCGGGCCCCGCTGTCACAGCAATAGCATCAATATCCGTTAAAGTCAGCTCCGCTTCCAATAAGGATCTTTCAATCACTTGGTGTAGGTAAGTTAGATGATTGCGTGCCGCTATCTCGGGCACCACCCCTCCATAGGGTTGATGCTCAGCAATCTGAGCATAAATAATATTTGATAAGATCTCTTTATCTGAAGAGACCACAGCGGCTGCGGTTTCATCACAACTTGATTCAATTCCTAAAACACGCATCGCTCTTTCGATCATTCTTTGTTATAATTGCTTAACTTAATATAATTGTGACTCGTCTAGAAAGCCATGAAAAATCTGCGCTCAGTTTTAGATAAGCTTACCACCCCGATTAGCCAACAGCAAGGGTTTGTAAAAGCATCAATACTGCTAGACTGGCATCTTATTGTTGGGGATCGCTTTGCTAATTTTTGCCAACCTGAAAAAATCTCTTTTCCGCCTCAGCGCCGTACGGGTGGGCGTCTTACTCTGAAAACGTCAAGTGCTTTTGCCCTAGAAATTTCCCACTTGGAGCCCATTATTATTGAGCGCATTAACCGTTACTTTGGGTATAAAGCTATCGACAAATTAATCATTCGCAATGGCAAAGTCACGCCTCCCTCAAGAAAGATCCAACCAACGCCCACCGTTAGCGCAGAACAATTATCCTATATTGAGTCTCTGCTGGAGGGCATTCACGATCCTGCTTTAAAAGCGACTCTTATGGAGCTGGGCAAAGGGGTTTATCATCAACATGCTCAGAAAAATTGAGAAGCCGTATCTACTAAAAAAACTTTTAGCTTATCGTTTAATGTTTCCTCTTCTGCTATGATGTTAACTGGTTCCCTCCGCGGTGCCAACGGGTAGCTCTTCACCTAAGCAGGGAATTGTATTTATTAACCTGGCACCGATACGAACCGGTTCAATACGAAGTGCCAAGCCAGTATGATCATCTGTTTGGACAAAGACACCACATACAGTTCCATCGCCTAAGGCAGGGATCATACGCTCAGTCGGCGTCTTGCGAGTAAATCTGTGCACAGGCACAACTTTATCCATGCCAATTACTGAATTATAATCACCGCACATACCTGCATCTGTTTGATAAGCTGTTCCTTTGGGCAAAATCTGAGCATCGGCAGTGGGAATATGAGAATGGGTACCAACCACACAGCTAACGCGCCCATCACAAAAATGTCCTAAAGCCATTTTCTCTGAGGTTGCTTCTGCATGGATGTCGATGAAAATCGCTTGCACCGCACTTCCTAAAGGGTAAGGTTTAAGAATGTGATCTACAACTTTAAAAGGATCATCTAGGCTTTCCATAAATAGACGCCCCATAACATTAATTACTAGCACCTTTCTGCCCCGCTGATCTTGATACAGGGCATGGCCGCGTCCTGGGGCGCCGTCAGGGTAGTTAGCGGGACGTAGCAAACGGGGCTCAGAGCCAATATAGGACATGACTTCGCGCTGATCCCAGATATGATTGCCTGTGGTCACGACATCTATCCCTGCTTTAAAGAAGTCTTGACAGATTGCTTTATTGATCCCAAAGCCATGGGCAGCATTTTCCCCATTGACGATAATGAAATCTAAGCTAAGCTCGGCTTTAAGGCGGGGCAGCTGTTGCAATAGGATATCCCTGCCAGACCGCCCCACCACATCACCGCAAAATAATATATTCATCTATTAAGACCTTTTTATTTTAAAAATAGTTGTATTTAAGAATGGAGAGGATTCAAAAAATGAGCAAGTTAAACATTCTTAAGCCCCTCACACCATTTATCTTGAGACCACCATAGTCATGCTTTAGAATAAAAATAGCGGTAGTGCAGGATTTTTTATTGTTTTATTAACTTCTTATCATATCTTTCTTGATTCATTCTGTGAATAGCATATAAAGTGATAAGGACAGTCTGATCATAAAAAACTTGACCTAGTGCCATTAAATTTGCAAAAGTAACCGATATTCGTTTGTTTTTTATTATATTCGACAAACTAACTTGCTGTCACTGAAGGAGTTTGATCGCGTTGTCAGAACTATCAAGAAAAATATTTGGCATTCCGCGTGCTTGGATTGTCGTATCAAGTGGGGCACTTTTCTATTGTTATCAGTTTATTTTACGGGTTGCCCCCAATGTTATGAAAGAAGACTGGTGCGAATTCTTCTCCCTGGATGCGAGTGATTTCGGCCAGCTGGTTTCACTCTATTCGTGGTCCTATGCGGCGGTACAGATTCCCCTGGGCGTCATGCTTGATCGTTTCGGAGCAGGGCGTATTATCGTTATTGCTTCCACCATTTGCGCCTTATCCTGTTTCTTATTTGCCTTTAGCAGCTCGATCTACGTCGCTGGTATTGGCATGTTTTTTATGGGCCTTGGATCGGCAGCTGGCTTTCTCGGCAGCATTAAATTAGGCACCACTTGGTTTCCCCCTTCTCAACTGGCCAAGGTTGTTGCTTTAACCTTATTATTCGGAACAATTGGGGCTAGTTTTGGTGGCACGCCTTTGTCCGCTGCTGCTGACCATTATGGGTGGCAATATGCGATAAAATTCTTGGGCGTTATCGGCCTTATTATTTCCCTAATCATCTTTATGGCTGTCGGGCGGCATGGAGAACCTCATACCTATGAGCCCGCTGATAGCTTATTGCATGGATTAATTAAGGTTATCCGTAAACCTCAAGCCTGGTTAATTGCTACTTACGGAATGCTTATGTATGCGCCGGTCACAATTATGGGAACAGCTTGGGGCGTGCCTTTTGTAAAATCGGTTTATAATATTCAAGAAACTGTTGCGGCCACCCTTACCACAGCCTTATTTATTGGAGCCGCTGTTGGAAGTCCAGTTTTTGCTTTATACTCAGATAAAATTAAACGGCGCCATCCGCCGATGATGGTCGGAATTATCCTCAGTTTAATTGTTAACGCGTTGGTGGTTTTTGTCCCCAATATTCCGTTGATTCCCATGTATATGCTGTTCTTTGCCATTGGCTTTTGCTATACAGCAAAATCTTTGTCATTTACATCCATCTGTGAGATTATGCCAAAATCTTGCAGCGGCGTGGCCGTTGGCTTCTTGAACACAATTACTATGGCAACAGGAGCCCTGTTCCATCCCCTGGTCGGTAACTTGTTGGATTATCATTGGAATGGCACAGTTATAAACGATGTCAACATTTATAGTGAATGGGATTATCGCTTTGCCCTTTCTATTGTTCCCATTTGCATGTTATTTGGCATCATTGTGGTTCGCTTTATTAAAGAGACCCATCACGCGCAAAAGCTGACGCCCGCCGAAGAATCAACGGCTCAGTTAGGGGCCCTTGACTGAGGCCACCTTTCTTTATTCTATTGCAGAGTATTTTAAGCAGCTTTCATAGAGCTAGTCTTAACTGAAGCAGTTTTAAGCATAACCATTAGTTTATCTTTTTAAACTTAGATGTAGGCTCTTAATCTTGCCAGCTCCCTTGGTCGACAAATCCTTGCGGGTCTTGCGTCTTCTGAATAAATTTCATCCTCGCAGGGATAGCACTAATAGCATCTAGTAAGGACTTATAACGATATTGGTAAGCTAGTAAAATATTCTTGAAAAGTAAAGGCCGTCAGGCGGCGCAGTTACGCCGCCACGAGTCCTATCTCGCGCTAAAAGGGCCTCTTGCAGGTCTTTCAGCGTCCAACGCCCCTCACCGATCATCTTTAAGGAGCCCATCATAATGCGGACTTGATTATGTAGAAAAGCTCGCGATTCGATGGTAGCTAAAATTTCTTCGCCCTGCTGTATCAGCTCGAAACGGTCTAAACGGCGGACAGGATTCGGGGCTTGGCAATTGATTGACCTAAAGGTGGTAAAGTCGTGTACCCCTACCAGTAAGGCTGCCCCCGCCATCATTTTCTCCACATCTAAAGGTTTATTTACATGCCAGGCAAGGCCTTGCTCAAAAGTTAGAGGCGCCCGCCGGTTAATAATGCGATAAATATACTGACGGCGCTTAGCAGAGAAACGAGCATGAAAACTTTCATCGACTTCTTCGACGGCGACAATTGCAATTCCTGACTCCTGCAAGAAGAAATTAAGGCCCTTGAGTACCCGATAAGGGGCGTCAGGGCGAGGCAAGTCCACATGGGCTACCTGCCCTTTAGCGTGGACGCCTGTATCGGTTCGGCCCGAGCCTTCCACGAGTAGATCGTAACCACTAAATTTCTTGACGGCTTGCTGTAACATTCCTTGCACTGTAGGCACCTGAGGTTGAAGTTGCCAACCACAAAAGGGACGCCCATCATATTCAATGATCAGTTTGTAACGCGGCATAAACGGGTCCCAGGTTTAAGCGCATAACCACGCAAGAAATCATCAGCTGACAGCCATTTACTGCCTGGTTTTTGGATGCTTGTAATTTTCAAGGCATCTTTGCCACAGGCAATTGTTAAACCTTCTAAAACTTCACCAGGATTACCTGCTAACGGCACCACTTCCGCCGTCGCTACCTTTAGCGTGGTTTCTTCATGAACAAAATATACACCCGGCCAAGGGTATAGCGCATTAACTTGGCGCTGAATCTCGTCAGCAGGCCGCTGCCAATCAATCTGGCTTTCAGCCTTGGTTAACTTATGAGCATAAGTTACCCCTTCTTCCGGCTGCACGACGGGTTGAATTGTTCCATTCATCAGCTGGGGGATAGCTTCAAGGACCAAGCGTGCTCCTAGAGCCGCTAATTGGTCATGCAACTCTGGTGTTGTGGTGAGGGGAGAGAGTGTGATCGCTTCACTAAGCAACATTACCCCTGTATCTAATCCCTCATCCATTTGCATAATGGTAATGCCGCTTTGGGTATCCCCCGCCATAATAGCGCGCTGTATCGGAGCCGCACCGCGCCAACGTGGCAATAACGACGCATGAATATTAATACATCCAAGCCGAGGCGCTTCTAAAATCTCTTTCGGAAGGATTAATCCATATGCCGCCACCACCGCTAAGTCCGCTGCGTGCGAGCGGAACTCAGCCTGAGCTTCAGCATTACGCAGACTCTTGGGCGTTAATACCGGGATTCCCACTTGTTCTGCATATTGGTGAACCGGCGACTTAGTAACCTGATGGCCTCGACCTGACGGGCGGGGCGGTTGAGAATAAACAGCAGCCACCGTGTATCCGGCCTCTACTAATGCTTGTAAAGCCACCACAGAAAAAGAGGGTGTGCCCATAAAAATTAATCTTGGTTTAATCATAGAGCGTGAAATTTCTTAAGTTTCTTTAATTTCTTGTGGATCATTTCTTGTTTCAGGCGCGATAAATAATCAATAAAAAGGACACCATTTAGATGATCGACTTCGTGCTGAATACAAGTTGCTAATAAGCCATCAGCTTCAATTTCTTGAGCTTGGTTATCGCGATCTAAATAGCGAACCTTGATGTGGGCTGGCCGGGTGATATCCGCCCTTGTTTCGGGAACCGATAAACAGCCTTCTTTCAAGGTTGATTTCTCCTCAGAGTGCCAAAGAATTTCCGGGTTAGCCATATAAAATACCTCGGGCGCTTCCTCAGTACCTGAGTTTAAATCGATGACGATCACACGCTTATCAGATCCAACTTGTGTAGCAGCTAGGCCAATCCCTTCATCATGGTACATAGTCTCGAGCATATCTTCCATCAATTGACGGATTTCATCAGTTACAGCCTCTATAGGTTTAGCTTTAACACGGAGCCGAGGATCAGGTTCTTTTAATATAGTCAGCAGCATAATTTTCATCCTTTTAGGTATAAAATAGGCTGAAACAGTCGATATTTCAACCATATCCCTTATATTGAGGCCTTTACTCAATCTTTTTTTGTCATGCCTCTCCTTTAACTAAGCTCGCTTTTCTGGTAATGTAAAAAAGTTGTAATCAAGATTTATCAATTTCTAACTTGAAGCTTTCCTTAAGCTTAGCCACGAAAAATTTACAATGATACAATTGAAAACAATGCTCTATTAGCCATAAGATCGTGATTGGTGCACATTTGCTGACGTTCTTTTACTTTGTCACCATGCTTATCCTTGATTTTTCTTGTATTACCTCCCATAAATGAAGAATAAGGAAGGGGAACATTAGTGGAATATGTCTTAGAGTTTTTGAAAGAGTGGGGATATTTAGCCGTTCTGTTGGGGTCAATGGTTGAAGGTGAGACCATCATTCTTGCAGCATGCGCCCTGGCCTATAATGAGGACTTATCCATTTCTAAAGTTGCCGGTATTGCGTTTTTAGGTACCCTAGTGGCTGACCAAGGTTTATACTATGTGGGTAGATTTTATGGTCATCAAATAATTCGTCGCTTTCCTAAGCTTAAAATCCCTTCAGAAAAAGCATTCCATCTCTTACATAAATGGGATATAGGGTATATCTTAAGTTTTCGATTTATCTTTGGGATCCGTATCATCAGCCCTATTGTGATTGGTACCGCTGGCGTTGCCCCTAAGCTATTTATTCCGCTTAACTTTTTGGCGGCTATCATCTGGACATCCTTAAGTTGCTCAGTGGGCTACTATATCATCGGTCCAATCTTCGCCGCCATCGACTTAGCTGTAATCAAGAAATATACTCACTTTATCTCTATAGGCTTGCTAGTCATAGTCATTTATATTGCCTATTCCAGCTGGAAAAAGCTTAATCATAACGAGCCAGAGCCCCCCCATTCCTAAGAGTCGCTTTTTTGGAGCACTGCCGCGAAAAAGCCATCTGTTTGGTGATCAGCTGGATTCAGTTCAAGGGCGCCATTATTTGCATAGTCATAGCTCAATGAATAAAACGCAAACTGGGGATGCTTTTTAAGAAACATCTCTATCTGTTCTCTATTCTCCGGGTTTAACAGTGAGCACGTCGCATAGACAAGGCGCCCCCCGGGTTTTACAAGCAGTGCCGCTTTATCAAGAATTTCTTGCTGTTTTTGCAGCAATTCTTGAAACCCCGTTGCATCCATGCGCCATCGCAATTCGGGGTTACGGCGCCAAGTCCCCGATCCGGAGCAGGGCGCATCGACTAGCACGCAATCAAATTTTCCGGCTTGACGTTTAACCCATTTACCTGCCTGCTCATCCAACACGCGTGTCTCAACATTATGGACGCCGGCGCGGCGTAACCGTTGAGGAGCATTTTTGAGGCGCCACGCTACAGTATCTGTCGCCAGAATCCGCCCTTTGTTTTGCATCATCGCTGCTAAGGCTAAGGTTTTGCCGCCGGCCCCTGCACAATAATCCCAGACCGCCATCCCAGGCTCAACCGCGCACACCATCGCTATTAATTGCGATCCTTCATCTTGGATTTCCAAGACGCCTTCTTGCAATAGCGGATGATGCTTTAAGGGTTGGCGTTCTTGGAGCCGAATTCCCCAGGGTGATAACAAAGTCGGCTCACAGCTATACCCTTCACGGCGCAACTTCGCTAGAGCTTTCTCGCGCCCGCTTTTCAGGATATTGACCCGGAGATCTAAGGGGGCTGTTACTTGTAAGCTTAACAATATCGCCCGATAATTATGGGGATTGTTGGCCTTCAAGAGGTTATATACCCAATCGGGGCAGGACAGTTGTGCTGCCTCTGATAAATCTTCACAATTAAATTCTTTGACCTGGCCTAACAGATCCTGTTCCGTGGGGGTCAAGCGCTTAGGAGCGTATTCTTCCCCTGAAAAAAGGTCTACCACTGAAAACTCAGGCTTAAATTTATGCAAATAAATAAGGATATGACGGCGTGCCTTTTGAATTGCATCATCACTTGGCGAGGCCCAGAAATGATGTAGAATGCCTTCAAGCAGCCAATAGGTGCGCATCACGCCATACACTAGTTCTGAAATCTCGCGCCGGTCGCCTGCCCCAATATAACGACGCTGACGCATATAACCATGCACAATAGCGTCTGCTGGCGCAGTGGAATGATAAATCTCAGCCATCAGTTCAATGGCTGCTTGAATACGGGCAGCGGGTTTCATTTAAGGAAATCCTTTAATATTAAAATTTTGTAATTGCAGCATAATGCGAAACCCAGTTTAGCTCAATGAATTTTAGGCGGAGTTGAGCGTCGACTAGGACGGTATGAATTTATGTGAAGACATTGGAATGGAGATGTTTCAATTATGCTTAGATATAAATAGGGTAACACCTACCCTTTAGATAATGGCTCCCTGTCTGCCGCCCACTTTTTAAGGTAGGAAGCTAAATCTCAAAAAGTCTTTAAGCTGCTATCCGCATCTTTGGGATAGTGCTAGCCTAGAATTCTATGGCCCTGTCATTTTCTTTGAGGAGGCTAATAGAGTCCCTTATAACGTAACATTTTACACTTTTATTGTGACCTGCTGGTAAGTCGGTTTCTTCTTGTAATAAAGTAACTTTATTGAAGAATGCCCTCTATCCCCAGCAGTAATTACTTCTAAAGGGCAGAGCGTCGCTTGCAAATCCCCTAAAGCAGCAGGTCGAGCAAAAGACCCAACTTCCTGGCTTTGGCACATAGCGAACAACAGATAGGTGGCACAAGCCAGTACGCAACTGGAAACACCTAAATTCCCATAAACAGATTTATTTTCTTGAATAATCATGGCAACCTTCCTTAGACTGAGCCTTAATTACAGAGTAACTTTGTCTCATTCGAGAAGCCCCAAAAAGGGGCTTCTTAGCTTCTATTAAAGCCATTGAATGAGGGGAATGGCTTTAATGCGCCTAAATTAACTGTAAAAATTTTGTTTTTCGATCGCATAAATATGCTTAAGAGGGATACATACGTAAACTTTACTTAAGTTAAAAAAGAAAAAAACGGCATGTATTTCCTTTTGAATTTAAGCGCATGCTCCGGTAAAGTTTTTTTGCAAGATATTTAATCTCAATACAATATGTAAATTATTAGACATGATAAATAATAAAGATGGGCCTGTAGACCATAAGTGTACAAAATATCTTGGCACAATAAATAATATCAAATTTAGTCAACGCGAAATAGATATTATTGCCTGCCTTTTAAACGGAAGAACTCCCAAGGGGATTGCTTCCCTTTTTTCAGTTTCACCCCGCACCATTGAAACTCATATCCGTAGCATTATGCTTAAGTCAGAATGCCATTCGCGCGAGGGACTGATAAACTTTATTGAGAAAACTCCCCAGGTTCCGAATTTAAGAAAGCATTATCTTCAGCTTCTAAAGGAAAATACATTTAAGCAATTTTTACAGCAGGCTGCCCGTTTTAATCCCCCAGAAACTTTTGCTCTCAAGCTTATCTTCCAGGATGATATTTCACAAAACCTATCTTTTGCCAAAACATTAGAAAAGCATTTAAGATTGGCAGGGCTAACTTTATCTCTCTTCCCTTACTCTCATGGTGAAAATAGCACGAGTACTGCGCCGAAAGAGGGCCTTTTTAAAAGCGGCTGCTTTTTAGTTATAAATAATGTAAAAAGTGGCCAGAGTGATATTTCTGAGAAACTTCAAAGCTTAGTTGAGAACATTTTACCTGATCACAGTGATGAAAGAGTGGAGGATGTCGTCTTTTTATTTCTAGAGCAAGGCGACAAAGAAGCGACTTTATCCTTTCTGGGGCAAGCTGAAGGCCTAAACTATCTAGATTTTAGTGAACCGGATCACTATCTTGATAACATTTTAGAAATCTTAAGAAGGGCAATAAAGCATCCTAAATTAGAACACTTAATAAGTGACTTTAAGCAACAATATACCTCTAACCAGCTGGATAATGAGGAGCTTTCCTTACCCAGCTTAGCTGTTGAAGAAAAAGTATCGCTATTAGAAAACAGCTTAGCAATTAATCGTTCCCTAAGTCTCTATAAGGTAGTGTTAGGAGGTGGCATATTTATTGCTCTCATTTTAGGAATGATCTGGCTAGAAAAGAAAGGAATGCAGACCATATTCCTCTCAACGCGTCAGTCTATTAGATCAGATTTATTTGTTCCCACCGATACGACTCTGCTTTCACGGCCAGAGCTTCTAGCTAAGATAGATCAATGCCTTAGACGAAAACAGTCGATCCGCGTCGTGGCGCTGGTGGGTATTGGCGGCTCAGGAAAAACGACTCTTGCGCGTCAATATGTTCGCAATTATCCGGCTTCAGTCGCCTGGGAGATTAATGCCGAAACTAAAGAAAATCTAGTTAATTCCTTTGAAAGCTTAGCGCATGCACTGTCCAAGTCGGATATAGAGAAAAAAGATTTAGCAGAGATCCAATCAATTAAAAACCGTGGGGAAAGAGAGCAACGACTATTGACGTTTGTCAAAGAAAAGTTAAGAGCTAAGGCTAATTGGATTCTAATCTATAATGATGCCAGTAATTTTAGCCAAATTCAGAATTATATTCCCCATGACCAGAACGTGTGGGGTGAAGGTAAAGTGATTATTACTACCCGCGATAGTAATATTAGTAATAATGGTTATATAGATAACACTGTTCAAGTCGGTGAACTAACGTCCAGCGAGAAATTAACTCTCTTTACGCAGATTACTCAAAAAGGATCTTTAAATAAGTTTCCGTCTAAACACAAACAAGAAGCCGAAAGCTTTTTAAGCCACTTACCATCTTTTCCCTTAGATATCTCAATTGCGGCATACTATCTAAAAATCTCACATGTCTCTTACAAGCAGTACCTGGATTATTTAAAAAATTATGATGATGACTTCGCTCTTATCCAGGAGAATATTCTCAAAGGGGCCAACAGCTATTCGCGCACCCGCTACAGCGTTATCGCAGTATCTTTAAAGAATATCCTTGCGACTGATAAAGACTTTGAAGAGCTTTTGTTATTTATCTCCCTTTTAAATGCTCAAGATATTCCACGCACCTTATTGGATGCTCATAAAGGCGAGGTTATTGTTGACAATTTTATCTATCACTTGAAAAAGTACTCTCTTTTAACCAACAGTCATTCTGGCGTTCTCTATTCCTTCCCGACCCTTTCCACTCATAAAAGCACTCAAGAAATCAGCTTAATGTACCTTATTAAAACGCTACATTTAGAACAAAAAAACTCTCATATCGAGGCGGTCGCAACCTCTCTTGAAAGATACCTGGAAACAATAACCTCGGAGGAAGATTTTTCAAAGATGAAACTTCTAGCCAGTCATTGTGAAGCCTTTTTGAGTCACCCCATCTTTATAAACCCGGCACAAAGAGCAGTTCTGCAGGGTAAGCTAGGAATTATTTATTTTCACTTAGGCGATTATATTAAATCTCATAAGATTTTAGAGGATAGTCGCCATAACTTAGCCGTCCATGCTTCTGACAATGATCCTCGGCTGCCCTCTATACTGACTCATCTGGGGATGGTTTATAGAAAATTTGGAAATTATGAAAAGGCTAAAAATTTGCTTGAAACAAGCATCCAACTTTATCATAAACATCTTCCTGACAATCACATCCAACTTGCTCAATCTTTAAGATATCTAGGAATGGTGCATAAAAGCTTAGGCAATTATGAGAAAGCTAAAGAACTGTTTGAACAAAGCCTTGTCCTTCATAAAACTCATTCTTCTGAGAACCATCGAGGGTTTGCTTGGTCCCTAGGCTCCTTAGGGGTAGTTTACCGAAAACTTGGTCAGTACGAGAAAGCAAGGGATTTGTTAGAGCAAAGTCTCGCTGTCTATCAGAAGAATTTCCCCAAGAACCATGGCGGTCAAGCTTGGACTTTGGCCCATTTAGGTCGAGTCTATATATGTTTGGGCGATTATGAAAAGGCCAAGACCTTATTTGAGCAAAGCTTGAAGATTTATAGGGCTCATCTATCTGAGAACAATGTGCGGATTTCCTGGGTCTTAGCCCCTTTGGGAATTGTTCACAGAGAACTGGGAAATTATGACAAAGCAAAAGAACTCCTTGAACAAAGTTTAGCAATTTATGGTAATCATCTCTCTGAAGACAATATCGCTCTCGCCTGGGCAACTGCACATTTGGGAGTGGTTTATAAAAGCTTAGGAGATTATGAGAAAGCTAAACTTCTACTTAAACGTAGCCTTAAGAACTATGAAAAGCATTATGGTAAAGATCATGTCGAAAATGCTCGTATTTTAATGGAACTCGGAAAAGTGTATTCCTTGGAAGGCGACATAGAGAAGGCGTTAGAGCTGGTTAACAAATCATTGAAATTATTTGCTCACAGCAACCATCCTGAAACTTATATAGCCTTGGAATGCTTGGCAGATCTATGCATAAAAAAACTAGCCCAAGCTCACGTTAAAAGTGATCCAAGACAAACAGCGGATTTAAAAGCAAAAGCCAATGACTGTCTTGACCAAGCAATCAAAATTGTAGAAGCTCATTTTCCTCCTAATTCATCCCATATCAAACGTATCCGATCTAAAATAGTTAAGAGTGAATAGCTTGCAGGAGCCGACCAAACAGGCGATACCGGTCTAAGAGCAGAAAAATGACTATCTGTTATAAATATTAAATTTTCTGCAGAGAGTCAGTTTATCTTTTTTAAACGCTGAATAGAAGTCTCAGCAATCTCTTGATAAAGCTTTAAAGCCATAACCTCATCTTTAGATACCAAGCCCCCTTCTTCATAATGGGAGGCCAATTCAATCTTAGCTCTTAAATAGCCATTCTGAGCGGCTTTTTTTAGCCATTTTAATGACTCTTGAGGTTTTTGATTGCGATGAAATAAATAACGGCTAACTTGATATTGAGAGGCGGCCACTCCACTTTCAGCCTCCATTAAGTACTGACTAAATGCCTTTGTGGTGCCAACTTCGTCTTCAAACTTAGCGAACTTATATCCTGCAATACCTCCTACACCAAGAAAAAGTGTAGCCTTTATAAGGCCTAATAAAATTTTCATGAGTCCTTTAATCATCCTTCAGATCTCCACAGCTTTATGGGGCTTAATTTAACTTTAACTCATCTTGCCCAGCGACTTAATCTTTCTCTATCAGCTCTAGTATATTTCAAGATATCTCCTTTCTAAGGTAAATCTTAGCCATAGCTCCCTCATTATGATATCCCAGGCGCTTATAAAAGTCATGGGTTCCCTCTGGGGCGCGCCTAACGCCTGACGTCAAATCAATAATTGCTGGTTCCCCTTGAAGTGCCAAAGACTCTAGATATTGCATAAGTTTCTGACCGATGCCTTGCTTGCGGTAATGGGTATCGACCACTAAAGCTTCTATATGGTAGCGTACCTTATCTTTGAGTAATAGATGAGACTTTGACCAGGCAATAAGGCCAACAATGCTTCCCTTCTCGTGGCACGCTATAGCAATTCCCTGTCCTCTTTGAGCCAAAAAGGTGGTTAAGCGCCGCTTGAGGTCCTGCTCCGTTACAGGATATCCGAGTTGGTTTAATAAGGGTAAGAGTTCATAGATGTTATCATTATCCCAAGGGCGTACTATAATTATAGCTGATCTCCAATATTAATAAAGGTTTTAATTATACCCAGTAACTCTGCGGCCGTATGGGCTATATAAGAGGTTTCAACATAAATCTGCTCATGATACCAGGGGAATCGGGTATGTCCGCCTCCCAAGAAAGCTATAGCCGGCATACCGGCAGCCTGAGCAGCTTTTAAACCCACGACACTGTCTTCAATAACTAAGCAATCAGAGGGAGGATATCCCATCTCTGCTGCCGCCAATAAAAATAAATCTGGCGCTGGCTTACCATTAGACACTTGCTCAGCTGTAAAAATGTGATTACTTTGGAAAAAGTGGCTCTGTTTTGTAAGGTCCAGCGATTTAAGCACCCGTGTTTTTGGACTGCTACTTGCTATACATTTTGCTGTTTGTTTAATCAGATCCTCATTCAACACCGAAGTCAACAAAGGGAACAATTCTTGTTCAAATGCTGTCATAATAATGGCTTGGATCTTCATCAGCACCTCATCGGGCACAAGAATTTCCGCCTGCTCCCAAATATGCTGCTGAATAGATTGAAAAGATTTTCCCGTAAAATTTTGAATATTATCTTCTGTTGTTACTGGATATCCATACTCGGTTAAAATTTTTGCTTCAATTCGGCTAGCAATCTCTTCGCTATCCACTAGAACACCATCACAATCAAAAATGATAAGGGAGACCATGACCATTTATCCTATCGATTATTAAATTTTTGAATCCTCCTTTACTAGTGAGGGTATCATAGCTGAGATCATATCAATAAAAAAGCTGAGACTGATCAATTTGCGGCCAGCTAACGCCGTTTTCACATTTTTTGAAAAACGATAAGAGCCTCTCTCTCTTTATCAAAATAAGATCTATCTGATTGTAAGGTAATAAAATTGTTAACTCCTTTACAAAAATTCCTGTAAGTTATTGAAATAAGATCTGTATCATAGTTCTCAGATCTAAATTAAGGATATAATGATTAATGGTGCCCCGCACCCGTAAGAATAATAAAGGTTCCTGAGCATGAATTCTTCTCGTTTTATGGCAAGCAGCATAATTAAGCGAGTTTACGCCGGTTTAAGCCGCATTTTTGGTATAAATGGTAGCATTACAATTAAAAAGGAAGTGCCTATCCAATGAGAACCGTTTTAAAGAAATTCCTTTTTGGGTTGTCAGTATGTTGGGCCACGTTAGCCTTTACTAAAGATCAATTAGTTTTACCCAAGCCAACTGGACACTATGCTGTTGGAACACGAGCCATTGAGTTAATGGATTGTTCTCGCACTTTATTGAGAAGCAAGAATAAGAAACGCTTAATGGTACAGGCGTTTTATCCTGTCCTTGCCCCAGCCCCAGGCAAGGGCCCCTACCCTTATATGCCTGCGACCCTTGAAGAGGGGGTTGTTGAAAACATTCAAGTTTTAGCTTGGGCTCAACCCGAGGCGCCCGCCTTGAGCTCCGCTAAATTTCCCATCATTATCTTTACCCCTGGTCGAGGGGCACAACGTCAACAATACACCATATTGCTTGAAGAATTAGCTTCACATGGCTATGTCGTCCTTGCTATTGATCAGCCTTACGTTGCTAACTTTGTAAAATTTCCTAACGGCGATAAAGTTGTACTTTCTTTAAAAGATGCGTGGTATGTCCTACATGATCGCGATTACCGATATGCCTATGACGATAAAGTCATTGAAGGGGCACTGGGAGATATCGACTATCTTATTAACCATTTAGACAAGTTAGAAGATGTCGGTCAGGCCTGTGATCACACCAATATTATTCTGATGGGCCATAGTCTCGGGGCCAATATTGCTCATATTGCTGGCTTCAAAGATGATCGAATAAATGCAGTCATTGATATTGATTCAAAGATTACCGAGCGAGAGGTTTTTGGTCATATTGGCGTTCCCCCCAATCCAGAGGCTAAGCCTGTTTTATTTATTCGAGGTGCTTTGCAATACCAAGAAGAGGTCGGCGACCAGCTGACAAAGGTTCAAAATGCGACGATCTGGTCACCGGCGGTTGAACATAGTGCTTTTTGCGATAATGCTTACTTTGCTAATAAGCTTCACAAATTTGGCACGAACGGAACAGCCAGTACAATACTTAGTTGGCTATTTAAAGAGGGCCCCTTCTGGCGCAGCATTGATACTCATTTAGGTGATAAAGATGCTGATGCTTGGTTTCATGAATATCGGGCCTACATCATCGACTGGCTCCTTAAGGCGAGACAACACATTATCACGAAGAAGATGCAGCAGATTCCTGTTGGTGATCAGTCCCATACAGAAGTCTATAACTTTATCAAAGATTTCCTTTTAAAACAGAAAAAGTGGTCCGCATCAGAGATTCAAAATCTGATCGACACTGAGCGGCGGCAAATAGCCAGCAGCGAGCCTTTTAAATCTTATACTGACACCACTTCTGAAGGGGAGATGAGTGGGCTTCTGAGAATTCTATGCCGATCAAATAAGTCGTGTCGCTGCTTAACACTCTATCAACGTGACGGCGTAGAAGTCGCCCATGGTGATGCTTCAGTGGCAAATGCGTCACCGTTTTTGCTGCAATTAAAACATACTCTGGACGAATGGATAAAGGATGAAATTAATCTTGGGACGCTTGGCTTAACGCCGACCACAAGACTAGGACGTACCGCCCGCATTGATACAAGTGGCAATGAACTCCAAGAAGTAATCCAGGCCATTTACTATAATAAGGAACGGGATTATGCTTATTTGGCAACCAAAGTAACAACAACACAAGATCAGATTATTGGTTATGTAAGATATATTTTCCAATAAGCAAAGCATTACGGAGCATAAAGATGCCACATGACTTGTCCCCTTCTCCTGATACTGTCTACCCGATTAACGGACTTAAGCGCACCTGCTTTCTGAAAAATATCGTAACCAACCCCCAAATTATTGTCGGGGATTACACTTATTATGATGATCCTGAAGACGTCCACAATTTTCACAAGAATGTTTTATATTTATTTGATTTTATACAAGACAAACTGATTATTGGTAAGTTCTGCCAAATTGCAGCTGGCGTCCGCTTTGTTATGAACGGGGCCAGCCATGCAATGGAGGGAGTGTCAACTTATCCTTTCAAAATTTTTGGCGGAGCTTGGGTAAACGCACCGTTAGATGCGCCCCATAAAGGCAATACAATTATCGGTAACGATGTATGGATTGGCAATTCAGCCACCTTTATGCCCGGTGTGAAAATTGGGGATGGAGCCATTATCGGAACCAATGCATTAGTTACCAAAGATGTCGAACCTTATACTATTGTTGGTGGCAATCCCGCACGTCCTATCCGCCCCAGATTTGATCCAGCGACCATTGAGTTTCTTCTTGAATTAAAATGGTGGGACTGGCCAATTGAAAAAATTTCGCAACATATTAATGCCTTAGCCACAGGGGATTTAGAACTCTTAAGAAAGGTCCATATTTAATGATGCAGCAAATTAGTGTTATGCATGATCAAATTTATTTGGTAGGACAGACCTGCCGAACCAATAACACCCAAGAAATGGAGCAAGCCACAGCTAAGATTGGTCCCCTGTTTAGTTCCTATTTTAGCCAAAACCTTGCCGACCAGATTTGCAACCGTAAGCATCCGGGCACTACTTATTGCGTTTACACCGAGTATGAAAGCGATATGGCAGGCAATTATACCGTGTTTATCGGTGAAGAAGTCACCACTTTAGATCAAATACCTTCGGGCTATGCCTCGTTAATCATTCCCTCTCAGCATTATAAAAAATTTACCACCCAAGCCGGAGAGATGCCCGCTGTATGTATCTCTGCTTGGCAGGAAATATGGCAAATGAGTCCGCAGGAGCTAGGCGGGCAGCGGGCGTATCAGGCGGACTTTGAAGTTTATGATCATCGCGCCCAAGATCCGTTCCATACTGTTCTCGATATCTACATCGGATTAAAGGGATAAAGAGAAAGTCTTATCGAAATAGTCAGCATCAACACCTTACTGGCAGGCGTAGGGATGCTTTATAATCTCTTCTTAGAAAGCTTGGCCTTAAGAATTATAGGATGTGCTCGGTACAAAGGGAGTATGTCAGTCCTTAAAAGGAAAAAAGGAATAATTTTACTGAGATTTAAACTAGTCAGCCCTAAATGTTATGGATTGCCTCTCAATGATGGAATGTAGATCAACTCTTTTCTCCGAAAGTCTGACATTCAGTTTCAGTAACTATCTACAACTTACCTATAAGAACTTTAGTTCATAAACGGGAGCCTAGATTAATGCTAGTATTTAATCCAGACTCCTGTTAGCTTTACCAACGTGTCCGATGGGTGGTCGGTCTGTTAGCCGGTTTATTATCCTGGGCTGCTTCTTCCATCGATTCACCGGCCCCTTTAACATCTTTACCAATTCCTTCGACGGTGTTACAACCGCTCAGAGGTAAACCAGCAAGAAGAACCATCAATAAAACTTTAGACATTTTCTGTCTCCTTATTTTAAATTTCTATTCAGTACTTTCAGTTAGAAAGCTTTTTTCTCAGAGGGTATACTTATATAAACGCTTAAGTGTTTACTCAGGCAAGTTTAATATTTTCAAAATATTATCGTTCCCATTGATATAGAAGCCCTATTGCTAATTGAGAGCCACACAATCGTAAAGCTTTAATTACTCTCATTCCCTGAAGTTTTAATACGCCTTCACAATCTCTACACTGTGGTTAATAAAGGGGGAGATAAGGAGATAAAATAGATTAAACACTCCACAACCCTATGGTTTTAGCAAATAAGATCATCTAACTTAGGTCGTAAATAAAGGAAAGCGAAAGGCCAACATCCCCTCTTACCGTTATCATATAGCTTCTGCTTTTGTAGCAACCATATGTTAAAATTATAAAATTTTAACACTGGGCGCAGCGATTGACACGCGTTATAAAGGGGACAAACACACAATATTAAAGGAGTAAAATAACAATGATATTGTTGGTCGTTTGTGATGGCGCACAAGCAAAATTGTTTAAGAAAGCAGCCCGTTTTGGAAGTTTGGAACATCTCAAATCTTTTAGTCATAGCCACGAATTAACTCATGAACATGGTCGGGATAAGCCAGGTCGAGGCTTTGGGTCAGCTGCGGATCACCATGCTTATGAGCCGGCAACAGACTGGCATGAATCGCAGAAGTTTGTATTTGCTCAAGAGATTTCTAGCTATATTATTGATCTCATCAATAACAAAACCATTTCCAAGATATATTTTATTTCCCCACCGAAGATAGCTCATGTGTTTAAAGAAGCTTTGAAAAATCATATGGACACTTTACATCGCAATAATCTTAATATTACTGAAATCCATAAGGATCTTATCCACGCCACTGTGGATGAGATTGATACAACGGTTATGAAAGAGGATGGCTGGAAATGATCAAAGCAATACCCCTCCAGGGGTATTCCTACTTTCCAATCGTTAAAATATTTTATTACAGAGTTTTGAAGGGCATAGATCCTCTTTTAGAAATCTTTGCCAATAAGATTCTGCTAAAATTTAACTAAAATGTTTCTCGATTCCTCCTAATTTGCTATAAGTTTTTAAGTTAAGCGTCCAACCTACTTACCATAAAAATTTACTTTTCTATATGGAGAAGAATATTTTTTCAATTCAAGGATAAGAGACTTAAACGCTTGAAAGCTTTTAAATTTTTGTTGAAAGATTTCTTATGAATAAGATTTATTTTAGTTTTCTTACATTTTACCACTATATTAAAGATAATATTTTTAAATATATATCTATATATGGGGGACTAAAGTTTTTTATATGCGCAATGCAATTTTATTCTTTACCTTTAATGCTGTACTTTCAGAAGCAATCCCTTGTCCGTTATCCTAAAGCAGAGCTAATGATTGATTTCATTTTAGCACATCAAGACCTTCATGCAACTTTCCATGCTATAGAAAGGTTATCAGTCATATCCGCTAAAACTTTGATGGATACTAATATCTACATGACAGTATGTTTGGCTATCCCCACCTTCTTTACTCTAAAGTTCTTTACAAGTGACTTTTGGGGAAAATATGCTAGATTTAGATTAAAAATTGGAATCATTAATTTATTCAAATTCTCAATTACATGGATTGTAGTATATTCTATGATAAATGCAATAATATACTTAGTTGTTCCAAGTGATTCCTTTTATTACCCATTAACATTGCTGAGTGAGATGATGGTGTTAATCATCATGATTCAAGATAGAGCTTTTGGATGTAGGCTTGTCAGGACGGTGCAGAGCAGTATGGCTGCAGCTTAAAACAAAAAAAGCCCGGTCCAGCCGGGCTTACTAATGGCATCTATATAAGGTTATTCACCTGGAGAAATGGCAGTTTCTGCCTCAATAATTTGTCCCTCTTCAAGTAAGATCTCTTCGCCTTCTAGATCCTCGCCCAGTTTATCACCGGGGATATGGCTGACAGAGACGACTCGCTCGCCATCGGCAATACGGAAAATCGTTACCCCTTGCGTGCGACGACCCGCAATTCTAACATCATGAATTGGACAGCGAATTAGCTTTCCAGCATTGGTAACTAGCATAATTTGATCCTGCTCTCTTACAGGGAAGGACGCAACAACACCACCGTTACGAGCATTGACGATAATGCTATCGATACCAACACCGCCACGCCCTGTGGTACGGTATTCGAAGGCGGAAGAACGCTTACCAAAGCCATTCTCGGTGAGGGTCAAAATAAACTGCTCAGCTTCTGCTAAGTCTTTAAAGCGTTCTGGAGACAAACTCCCCTCTGCGTCCTTGCCATCTGCATCCATTTCCTCTTCATCAAGTTGTCGTAATTTTGAGGCTTGTCGCAAATAGATATCACGTTCTTCGGTGGATACTTCCGCTTGGGCGAGAATTGTCATAGAGATAACGCTGTCACCCTCAGCTAGCTTGATGCCTCTGACGCCGGTTGAATCGCGTCCGACGAATACTCGTACTTCGTCGACATTAAAACGGATACATTTACCGGCCGATGTCGATAACATAACATCATCCTGTTCTGTGCAAAGCTTAACAGCGATTAATTCTTCGGATTCATCCAATTTCATCGCGATTTTACCATTCGAGCGGATATTCATGAAGTCACTGAGTTTATTGCGGCGCACACTGCCATGGGAAGTTGCAAACATAACATGCATATTTTCCCAATCTGCTCCTTCCTCAGGCAAGACCAAAACCGTTGAAATCTTCTCATCTTGGCTTAAAGGTAGTAGGTTAACCATTGGTCGCCCTTTGGAGGTCGGACTTCCTAACGGTAAGCGGTAAACTTTTAAGTTAAAAACTATCCCTTTAGTCGTGAAGAATAATACGGGATTGTGGGTATTCGCAACAAATAGGTCCTGAACGACATCCTCTTCTTTTGTCGTCATTCCAGAGCGTCCTTTACCGCCGCGGCGTTGAGCCCGATAGGTGCTCAAAGGCACCCGCTTAATATAGCCCTCCATACTAACCGTGACCACCATCTCTTCCCGTTGAATGAGATCTTCAACATCAACAGATGAATCTCCCTCCTCAATTTCTGTGCGTCGTGGTGATTTAAACTGCTCTTTAACAGCTAACATTTCGTCCCGCATAATCGATAATACCCGCGGACGATCGCCGAGAATATCCAAAAGATCCTTGATCTGTACCGCTAATTCATTCAGATCATTGGCGATCTTCTCACGCTCTAAGCCTGTTAAGCGATGGAGCCGTAGATCAAGAATTGCTTGTGCTTGAGCATCGGTTAAACGATAAGCATTTTGCCCCTCAACAAAGCTTCCCGGCTCATCGACAATCGCCAACAGCGGTGCCACAGCTTGGGCAGGCCAATCACGGCTCATCAGCTGCTCTTTAGCAATACTGCGATCTGACGCTTGACGAATGAGTTCAATAATAGGCTCAATATTCGCTAC
The DNA here is from genome assembly GCF_000190415.1 of Candidatus Odyssella thessalonicensis L13. GTDB lineage: Bacteria > Pseudomonadota > Alphaproteobacteria > Paracaedibacterales > Paracaedibacteraceae > Paracaedibacter > Paracaedibacter thessalonicensis. The sequence continues at coordinate 216,309 of NZ_AEWF01000003.1, read as the reverse complement.
CGCAATTGCCAGACCGACAAAGAGATGCGCTTTCTCCCGGGCTTTAGCCAATTCAAACCGCGTCCGCCGTAAAATAACTTCCTCACGGAATTCCAAGAATGCCGTCAGAATTTGCTTGATTGACATCTGTTCGGGACGGCCATGGTTCAACGCCAGCATATTAACGCCAAAAGAAGTCTGAAGGGACGTAAAACGATATAACTGATTAAGAACTACATCTGCCACTGCATCTCGTTTCAATTCAATGACAACTCGTACCCCGTCTCGGTCCGATTCATCCCGCAGATCAGAGATCCCTTCAACAATTTTTTCTTTAACAATTTCAGCAATCCGCTCTACCAAGCGTGCCTTGTTAACCTGATAAGGGATTTCATCAATAATAATGGCTTCCTTTTCGCCCCGTACCGTCTCAGTATGAGTTTTACCCCGCATAACAATGGAGCCACGCCCGGTACGAAAAGCTTCTAAGATTCCGGCCCGTCCGACAATAATGCCCCCTGTCGGAAAGTCAGGCCCAGGCATATACTGCATCAGCTCTTCAACCTCTAGGGCAGGATTTTCAATTAATGCGCAGCAGGCATCAATGACTTCCCCTAAGTTATGAGGCGGAATGTTGGTAGCCATACCCACAGCAATTCCATTACCACCGTTAACCAAGATATTAGGGAACTTAGCGGGCAGGACTTTCGGTTCAACCGTTGAATCATCGTAGTTCGGTTGATAATCTACTGTATCCCGATCAATATCTTCTAATAATTCATGGGCGGCTCGACTGAGTCGGGCTTCTGTATAACGTTCTGCAGCGGCTGGATCGCCATCCATGGAACCAAAGTTTCCTTGACCATCAATTAAAGGAACCCGCAAACTGAAATCCTGGGCCATGCGCACCATGGCATCATAAATAGCCATGTTTCCATGAGGATGGTATTTACCCATCACATCACCAACCGTACGGGCTGACTTACGATAGGGTCGGTTGTACTCGTTGTTGGATTCTTTCATCGCATATAAAATACGACGATGCACAGGTTTTAGCCCATCTCGAACATCGGGTAAGGCGCGCGACACGATAACGCTCATAGCGTAATCGAGATAAGAGCGCTTCATTTCATCTTCAATGGCAACAGGCTTAATATCAGTCGCAAGCAAGGCATTTGTCATGGGTCGATTCCCTAAATGGTAATAGAAGCTTTATAGTCGTGTGATCAGAGCTAATTTAGAATGGGATATCATCATTCAGATCATCAAAGTCTTTCGAGCTGCTCGATGAAGGGAGACTGAAAGGGTCTTGCATTCCCCCGGACGATCCTAAAGGCGACGTATCAAAATCATTACCATAACTGCTTTCACCTCCGGCCTTATTATCCAGCAGGGTAAGCTCACCGCGATAACGTTGGATGACAACCTCAGTGGTATATTTTTCGATACCTTGCTGATCGGCCCACTTACGCGTTTGCAGGGAGCCTTCGACGTAAACTTGGCTGCCTTTCTTCAAATAACGTTCAGCAATTTCCCCGAGTTTTTCGTTAAAGATCACAACACGGTGCCACTCTGTCCGCTCTTTCTTTTCCCCACTCGATCGATCTTTCCACGCTTCACTGGTGGCCACAGACATTGTCACAATTTTAGCACCATCAGGGCTATTGCGGACTTCAGGGTCCTTTCCTAACCGTCCAACAAGAGTTACTTTATTTACGGAACCCGCCATCTTTAAACATCCTCGCTAAAACAAATACAGTTGTTATAGTTATACGAAAATATCACTGAAAAAGCTAGGGCTGTTCTATATAAGGCTTCCTTATCTATAATTTTGCTTTCTTAGTTCTATTTATTGGAACACAACCAAAGCTTCCGCCATTATCATTAAGCAGACCTAAAGAAAAAATCTTTTAAAATCAAAAGGTTAAATTGATTCTTGTTGGCCTTAGTTCTAAACTTACGGCAGGTCATTTTAGGGATTTATTATATGTAGCCGAGCGAGGGACGTCTAAACGATAGAGGCGGCCGTGTGAAAAATTCAATATTTTTAAATAATTGTGGGAGTTTACCTCGCCTCCCATGAGGAGAAGAAAGGTCACTTTTTTGCTGCAGCCCATTCTTATACGGCGCTAGATCTGCTTCTTAAAATATGACACAGTAGAAGAGTTTTAAGATCGCTTAATGGAGGACATGATGCCAACAACGCCCGAAATTCGCGTACTCTCTCATCACCAAACCGGTTTAGAGCTTTATTATAGTTATCCTGAAAACACTCAAGGACGCTTGCCTGCCGTTTTAATCTTCTCACCCTGGACCGGTCGGACTAGTTTTGCTGAGACCAAAGCGCAGTCACTGGCTGAAAAAGGCTATGTTGGAATTGCAGTGGATTTATATGGAGAAGGTAGAACAGGAAGCAGTAAAGAGGAATGCTCACGTCTGATGACACCCTTTATTCAGGATCGTCAATTTTTAAGAGATCGAATGGCTGCCATTCTTGCTCATCTTCAACAAGACGAGCGGATCAACTCTAGCAAGATTGTGGCAATAGGATATTGTTTCGGCGGGTTATGCGTTTTAGACGCAGTTCGTAATAATCTAGGCCTCTGCGCTGGGGTGAGTATTCATGGTTTATATGGACGACCAGACTATCAATTGCCGAAGACTTATACCAGCAAAGTCTTAACCTTACATGGATTTAAAGATCCGATGATCTCCCAAGCAGAGGTGCGGCTGCTTCAAGAAGAACTCCAAAATGCCGCGGTGGATTGGCAAATGATTACTTATGGCCAAGGTTACCATGCGTTCACTACCCCCGGCGCTAATGATCCAGACTTTGGCACCGTTTTTGATGCTTGTCTTGATGAACGCACTACTCTCTATGTGGATGCTTTCCTAAAAGAGGTCCTTGGGTGATCCCGCATTCCTTTCAGAGAGCCTTAGCCGCCAAACAAGAGACCAAAACTTGGCGGCAATTATCCAGCCAGCAGCAAACACTGTTAGATTTTACTAGTAATGATTATCTTAATCTCTCCCAGCATCCTCTTGTCATCCAAGCAGCTATCGAAGCAATCACAGTGCAGGGAACAAGTTCGACAGGGGCGCGACTGTTAAGTGGGAATTCTGCCGCTCATGAAGCGTTGGAAGTCGATCTCGCTCATCTCAAAAACCAGGAAGCTGCCTTAATTTTTAATACAGGCTTTCAGGCTAACTTAACCATCTTAGGGACCATATTAAATGCTCAGCATCACAATGCTTTGCCCATCGTTTTCTCTGATCGCCTCAACCATGCAAGCATGCACCAAGGATGCCAATTAGCGGGAGTAAGACAGTATCGTTATCAGCATCTCGATTATGATCATTTACAGCATCTAATCAAGAAATATGCCAAGCCAGGCCATCCCCATTTCATTTTAACTGAATCCATTTTCAGCATGGACGGCGACGCTGCTGATTTAGCGACTCTCTGTGATCTTGCGGAGAGCATCCAGGCTTATATCTATGTGGATGAAGCCCATGCCACCGGCGTTGTGGGCCAGAATGGCTGTGGCTTAACAAGTGCTTATGCTGAGCGATTGTTTGCAGTCATGGGAACATTTAGTAAAGCTTTGGGGGGCTTTGGTGCTTATGTGACCGGCAGTCAGACCCTAAAGGATTTTCTTATTAATTTTGCTCCAGGGTTTATCTATTCGACAGCCCTGCCGCCAGCCACTATTGCCGCCAATCACCAGGCTTTAAAGCTCCTTCCAATACTTAGCCATGAGCGGCAACACTTAGAGGAGTTAAGCGCTTACGCTCGCTGTAACTTAGCTCGGCTCGGATTTAACACCGGGCACTCCACCACTCATATTATTCCTATTATTCTCGACGACATTGAGCACACGCAGCGGCTTTACCAGCATCTGCTTGATCATAACATTCGGGTCTCTTGCATCCGCCCGCCGACAGTCCCGCCTCATAGCAGTCGGTTACGGCTAGCCCTGCAAGCCCATCATCAAAAGGATAATATTGATAAACTTTGTGAAGTTTTGACAAAGCAATCTATAGCTTAAGCTGTGGCCATACCCGTTCGAGGGCTTGATCTAGGTCATCCATAGAAATTATCTTACCGAGCTTGTGGAAGGAGGTAACGCCAAACTGCGGCAAGCCACAGGGAACAATTCCCGAAAAGTGATCAAGATTAGGGTTCACATTAATTGCTAAACCATGATAGGTAATCCATTTTGAGACACGTACCCCAATGGCAGCAATTTTTTCCTCGCCATTGGGGGTGGCCACCCAGATCCCCACCCGACCTTGCCGTTGCAGCCCTTCAATGCCAAACTCGGCTAATGTTAAGATAATCCAACGCTCCAGCATTGCTACATACCGACGTATATCAGGCAAACGACGGTTAAGATCGAGCATAACATAAGCGATGCGTTGACCGGGACCATGATAAGTAAACTGCCCACCACGGCCGGTTGCGTAAACAGGAAAGCGATTAGGTTGCACCAAATCTTCAGGGCGAGCACTCGTCCCTGAGGTGTAGAGAGGGGGATGTTCTAACAGCCAAATGCATTCCTCCCCACCTTGGTGAATGGCCTTCACTTGACGTTCCATAGCTGTGAGCGCTTCAGGATAAGGTACGAATTGATCTGCTTTAATCCAGGTAACCATGCAATTCTCCTTGATCACGCAGCTCAGCCCCATACGTCGCCGCCATCTGTTTAAGCTGATCCCATGCCGGTGCTTTTAGGTCAAAATAGACCTGCTTTAGTCCTGCCGCCAAAGCTCTTAGGGCTAATCCCACATCCTGATGAGCGGGAACTGCAAACTCTAATGCAAGGGCAGGATAGGTTGCCCGCATATAAGCGAATCCTTCAAGGTAATAAGGTAGGCCATAGTTATGGATCATAATTGGACACGCAATAATCAGGGTATCCTGGTCGAGCTTAGGCACAGGATGAAAGCATGAAATCATCAACTTGTTTTTTATCATTAACTGACCTCGAGTCTATCTCATAACAGGGATGGTGTTTAAGATCTACCATATACTTTTCAGCCACATCTCTCAATAGACGCCGCATTGGGCTCCTCTTATAAGCGAGCTTAACAGTCGCTTTAATTTTTTGATGGCTCCTCATTTTCTTTCTGTTTTTTTTAAGGACATCGGCTACCATAGTCATAGAGTTTAAACAGCCTTGCCTCAGAGGGTGGAATGAAACGCTTGCTAGTCTCAGTTGCTATTGTACTGTTAGCTGCTATCTGGTCAGCAGCTTTTGGTTATTTAAGCTTAACTATACAGGACTGGAATGAAGCCATCAGCTTGCTTTGCATCGGCAGCATAACCGTTATTGGTCTTGTTTATTGGATCCGTGTCTTTTATCAAAATCGTAAGCTGTTATCCCGCTATCGCCATCTCCATGGGGCTGTTAGCGCTTTAGCCCCTAATATTGAATCAGTTACCTTTAATAATGAGGGCAAGGTTATATGGTCGACTCATCCAAATGCTTATCCTAACCAGCTGGAATTCGTTCGTAAACTTTTCAATCGCGCCGCAGATCCGGCAGATGCTGAAAAATTAAAAGAAATGATTGATCAAAAGCAGCGCGGTGAGTTGCTTTTCCATAGCGGTGGTAATGGTTTAGGAATGGACCAACGCTGGTACCTGTTTACCTTATGTCCTTTTGAAAAGAGCAGCTTTGTCACCATATTACGCGATGTGACCCTCCATTTTGACTCTTACTATCAATTACGCCACCAATTCGAGCAATTACAGTTATTTGTTGATCAAGCTCCCTTTGGGATTTTTTACATCAGCAAACAAGGCACGATTTTAGGGGTCAACCAGACGCTGTGCCAATGGTTAGAAATGCCCCGCGAGGAAATCATTGGGCGGCTGGCCAGCGACCTGATTAAAGATGCTGAATCGAGCCGGGGCATGGTCCGCGTTTTCAATAAATTTGGCCCTGCCTTCAAAGCATTACTTTTTAAGCCTGAAGACGACACACAAACCAAAAATCGTCCATCTATTTTATGTCGCTTAGATAATGTTGCTGGTCTGTCTGCCCCTGAAATAATTCAGGACAGCACTTATTTAGATGCGGCTATTGCTGCGGTTATGGTCAACCAATATGGCGATATAACTTCTTGCAATCCTGCTTTTTCGACCATGCTCGGAGAACTTACACCGCGCGGAAGATTTTCTGACCTGGTTGCAACTTCACAACGTTCCGAAGTTGAGCAACATTTAAAGAAGGCTTTTGATCAACGCCTCCTGACGTCTCCTTTTGAAGTACGCTTTGATGGCGACCGTCTGCAAACAACAGCTTATCCTTCTCGCCCCTTTAGTAAGGGTGGAGCAGCAGAAGTTATGCTACAATTTATTGATATCTCTGAACAAAAACGTCTACAAGACCAATTCATCCAATCCCAAAAAATGCAAGCAGTCGGACAGTTAGCAGGGGGAATAGCGCACGACTTTAATAACTTGCTGACAGCAATGATCGGCTATTGTGATTTACTTCTACAGCGTTATTTGCCTAATGATCCTTCTTACAACGATGTTATTCAGATCAAGCAAAATGCTAACCGGGCTGCCAACCTTGTCCGCCAACTTCTTGCTTTTTCTCGCCAACAGACCCTGCAACCAAAGGTTGTCAATATTACCGATAATCTGGGAGAAATTTCTACTTTACTGCGACGCCTTATCGGTGCTGGGATCGAATTAAAGATGATCCATGCCCGTGATCTTTGGTTTGTCAAAGCAGACGTGGGCCAATTAGAACAAGTGATCATTAACTTGGTGGTAAATGCACGCGATGCGATGAAGTCGGGAGGAACGTTAACTTTAAGAACCGCTAACGTAACTTTTCCAAAACAGATGCGTTATGGTCATGATGTCATTCCCAAAGGAGACTATATAGCCATTGAAGTAATTGACACTGGCACAGGCATTGCCCCCGAACATATGGAATATATCTTTGAGCCCTTCTTTTCCACCAAAGAGGTGGGCGAAGGCACAGGGCTGGGACTGTCAACTGTATATGGTATTGTTAAACAAACCGGCGGTTTCGTCCAAGTAGAAAGTATCCTGGGCAAAGGAACAACTTTTAAAATTCTACTCCCCCGTTATACTGGCCCCATAGAAATAGAGTCCACTAAGGCTGAGCATAATATTCAGGATCTAACCGGAAGGGGGCGAGTGTTGTTAGTGGAAGATGAAGATGCTGTACGAATGTTCAGCGCCCGAGCTTTAAGGGAAAAAGGTTATACCGTGCTTGAAGCCAATAACGGTGAAGCAGCACTGGCCATGGTTGTACGAGGTGAAGAATTTGATATCCTTATTACCGATGTGGTCATGCCTAAGATGGATGGTCCGACCTTAAATAAGCGCATTCGTGATATTTATCCAACCGCCAAAACAATTTTTATTTCGGGTTACACGGAAGACACTTTCCGGAAAAACTTGGATGATGACGCGGATATTCATTTCTTACCCAAACCTTACACTTTAAAGGATTTAGCCTCCAAGGTTAAAGAAGTGCTAGCGGTTGAATAAGACTTTTTAAGCTTAACTTCTTTCCTATTGTAAATGCAGCATCGTTTAAACATAGACAACTTGGTCAAATTTTTCTAGAATTGCAAGAAATGCTTTTAGGTACTGAGATTATATGTTCACGAAGATGGGGCGACCTTGGGTCCTTTATACGCTGTTGCTAGCCTTAATAATTCCTCCTTACCTTGTGCTGTTTAAACTTGACGCTGCTTTTACTCCCTTATCTGCGATTACTCAGCCGGATTCCTTCAATGCTCATCGAAATCCGGGGACTCCTATTGTGCTCATTTCTTACGCCGATGGAGACGCAGTTTTTTATAAGAATCAGAATTCTTTGAGCATGAGTGCCGCCGACAAGGGATTCAATCGCATCTATAAATACACCCGAAGCGATATCGATGACGACTTTTATCAGAAGAATAAAGCTATTTTGCATCACAAAAAAGGGGCTGGGTATTGGCTGTGGAAGCCATACTTCATTTTGAAAACCCTGAAAGAGCTCCCCGACGATGCAGTGATTATCTATGCCGATTCAGGTCTTATCTTTAGAAAACCCATTGATACCATCCTCCAGAGGATGGAAAATCATGATATTCTTGTCTTGTCTCAAGGACGCTCTACCCCCTTAAGAAAGCATCTTAAGAAAGAGGCCTATCAAATGTTCGATTTCCCTGTAACGGAATCGATTCTCAATGCTGAAAATGTTTGGGGTTTCTTTATTGTCGTCAAGAATACCCCTAAAACCCGCGCTTTTATCCAACGCTGGCTTGATGTCTGCCAAAAAGCTGAAGCTATAACAGACGAACCTTTAGATCGGGCTCTTCAAGATCCCCTTTTTGAGTATCATCAACATGATCAGTCGCTATTAAGCCCGCTTGTTGCCCAATCCCCTGACGATATTCTGATTGTCCGGCGTGATGAATTACGGAAACAATTTGGCGTTTATAACTTTCATCGTCATGCAGAGGAAGAATTAACATCACCCTTATGGATCCAAGCTGGCAGCCCCAATTTTATTTCCAAAATGTGGTGGAACAATTACCTGTTCCAAGCCATTCGCAAAGCATTTTGTAAACAGTAAAAAATAACAATATTTGTCACATAATCTCCTGTGCATAAGGCGCCAAGTGTGCGATAATTCATTAAAGTTTAAAACTTGACAGTGAAGAAGGAGAATAATATGTCAACAGCTGATAAAGGAAAGGCTCTCGACGCAGCTCTGTCACAAATTGAGCGCGCCTTCGGTAAAGGGTCCGTTATGCGCCTTGGCCAACGTGAAACCGTTGAAATTGAAGCTCTCTCTTCGGGATCATTAGGACTGGATATTGCACTCGGAATTGGCGGGTTTCCACGCGGCCGTATTATTGAAATTTATGGACCGGAATCCTCGGGTAAAACGACTCTAGCTCTGCATGCCGTAGCGGAAGCGCAAAAAGTCGGCGGCACCTGTGCTTTCGTCGATGCTGAACATGCGCTCGATCCGTCTTATGCTCGTAAGTTGGGAGTTAATATTGATAACCTGATTATTTCTCAGCCTGACACCGGTGAGCAAGCATTGGAAATTGCTGACACGTTAGTTCGCAGTGGCGCCATCGATGTTCTCATTGTTGACTCTGTCGCGGCTCTGGTTCCAAAAGCAGAACTGGAAGGGGACATGGGTGACTCCCATATGGGTCTTCAAGCTCGCTTGATGAGCCAAGCTCTGCGTAAATTGGCCGGGTCGATCAACAAAACCAATTGTATGGTGATCTTTATCAACCAGATCCGCCAAAAGATAGGCGTTATGTTTGGTAATCCTGAAACCACCACCGGCGGAAATGCTTTAAAGTTTTACGCCTCTGTCCGGCTTGACATTCGCCGTATTGGTTCGATTAAAGATAAAGATCAGGTAACGGGTAATCAGACCCGCGTCAAAGTGGTCAAGAATAAGATGGCCCCTCCCTTCAAAGTCGTCGATTTTGATATTATGTATGGTGAAGGTGTCTCAAAAACCGGAGAGCTTATTGATCTGGGTGTTTCCGCGGGCGTGGTTGAAAAAGCTGGCTCGTGGTACTCCATGGGATCTCAAAGAATTGGCCAAGGTAAAGAAGCTGCTCGCCAGTTCCTCAGGGATAACCCCGATATTGCCAATCAGATTGAAACGGCAATCCGTAATAATGCGGGCCTATTATCGGATAATATGATGCGCGGCTCTGAGTCGAACTCAGAAGACGAGGCTGACGCTGCGTAAGGAGATAAGGAGGCTAATAAAAGCCTCCTTTTTGATTTTCTTGACTTTTGAGCAATTATTGTTCATTAATATAAAATACGTGGGCCTGTAGTTCAGTTGGTTAGAACCCTCCGCTCATAACGGAGTTGTCGCAGGTTCGAGTCCTGCCGGGCCCACCATCTGTTGATCCCCCTTTTCTAGCTTTTCAAATTTCTCAGCTAATCGTTTAAATACCCGTCTTTTCTCACTATTAAATCCATTACGGTCAATGTCTGAAGGGCCTGTATATGTATGAAATTGCTTAGACCTTTCTTTATGCAGTTCAACCGGTAACATAACGATAGAACTCTTTCGGTTTTTTTGGCCCACATGATGCATTTCATAGGGAATCGGTTGCCCGGTCTTAAGATTGACTAATAGCGGAGCCTTTCCTTTTCTTAGCTTTGTAAGATTTTCCTTACGTCGTGGTGTCCCTTTAGGGCTAATCCCCTTTAAGAGATAATAAGTATTAGTCCCTACTTTTATGGGGGAATGATAAGCCCCTGGCACCAGAGAGTCTAGAAAGACAGCCGTATGCTCGGCATGAGTTTGCGGAGCTGTGGTTTCTAAAGCCTCCACCCACTTTGCATGATGTAGAATGCGTGCTGAAGTTGGTGTAAGTGATACTGGCATCTCACTAACCCCAGTCGCGGCTAGTGCATCTTTTTGAGCTATTATTTCTCCTTCCCAGCTATTTTCTCTAAGAGATTGCCCTATTAAAAAAGACTCGATACTCTCAAAAGATTCATCTGTAAGTAAAGATAGCGGTTGCATCTGTGATACAGAAGATGTAATATTCCTAAAAATTGCTTCATTTTCATTTAAACTTTCCACAGATTTTGCTGCAAAGTTACAGAAAATGAATGCAAAAACACATGGATAAGCGACATGCTTAGCCATAGCTGCCTCCATTATTATTATAGTTCTTCAAGCTTTTGATATGGGGGCAGTCTTAGTCCTTTTCAAGACCCAGTTATAGTTTTTATTAATTAATTGGGAACTTATTACTTTTTACTAGAGAAAAAATACAGTTCTATCTAAGGTTAGCCTTTATTCTATATTTTTTAAGTAAAATTTATAATAAAGGGTTTAAAAAGGTAAAATTAAGTAATTAAGACAGCTGTCATTTAAGATACCGAAAAGCGGGTGCAGAATGCCTACTTTTTAAGTCATTAATAGAAATCCATAATATACCAATCTATTTATAAGCAATCTTAGTAGAGAGAAAAATATCCCTCAAAGATACTTGTATTACTTTAATTTATCTCCATATTAGTGAGGCATAGATGATTCAACCTAATGGGGGAAACGAAGAATGTTTAAAAGTAAGTGTTTAATGGTAGCCTTATTGACAACCGGGATTGGGTGTACGATGGACCAAGAGACAAAAGAATTAATCTCTGGCACCTCCGCCATTGCTGAAGAATACCATCCATGGCCCCATACCTATCCGGGTATGAGCAAAGATTATCCCCCTCATCCCCTGCGTGTTAGCGCTGAATTTGTGGACCATAAATTTCCTGATCATATTAAAGAAATGATTATTGTGGATCTGGCCCGTGGCCAAGAGACAATCGTTGGTACTCTTACCCCTTTTTCTAGGAGAGATGGGGCACGTTGGAGTATTAATGAGGACTATCGCCATGGGTACGAATACGTACAACTCGCCTATAAAGTTCTAACTGCCGGTTATTCTCCTCTATACCCTATCCCAGCAAAAGGAGGCGGTACAAGGGAAATAATGACTCTGACAGGGGAAACACAAGTTATCCAATATAATCCTTTTAAAATCCCTACCGTGTATACAACAGGGCACTATCTTCCAAACATTCGCCTTTCTTTTCAAGGTAACTTAGCTTCCCCTTATAATTTGCGTGCGTCCGCCCTTGTGGGTAAACTGACACCTATGAATATAGCTCCTCGCTCTTTTAGCGGCAGAACTGTCAATAAAGAGGGCCACGTTATAGAAGGGTGCCCTGAAAATGATCCAGAAATTTTTAAGACTTTAGCCGTAAGAGCCACCTTAGTAACCGATGATTATGGTAATCTTAAACAACTTACCCCGTATCAAAGGGATACCATTGAAGAAATAGCAAGGGACATGGCTGATTACTATATCAAAGCAAAAAGCAAATACGGGGTAGAGATAGATCTAGATAAATTAGGACAATCTTTCTCGCAGCGCGGCCATTATCGGAGCAATTTAATTGTGCCCGTTGTAACAAAGTTGAAGCAAGTCTTGGCTAACAGTGGAGACCATGGCGTAAGTTCTCTTCTTACGGGTCTTAATTCCCACTTAAATAGTTCTGAGTAAATCTTTCCTGGCAAAGCTTTATCAGCAGCTTTGTCAGGTTCTCTTTTCATAAATTCGCTAAGGTTAAACTTTATCATTCGAGGGTGATAAAGTAGCTACCCTTTGACCAACCATTCGTGAATATTCCAAATTACTTGCTTGTTAGCTGCGTTTAAGGCGGCGGCAATAGTATCTGCGCTTATATGAGTTAAGTAATAATGAGCACTGAACAGTTTGCTCGCGACTTCATTGCGAGTGCTGAGATCAATTAATTGAACAAAGTATTCAATTTCTGCCCGCGGCGTAGTGGTTTGGTCGACATCAAACTTTCGAATATCAATTTTTAAGGCATGGTCGGGAACAATACCGTCACTATTACGGACCACGGCCCGATAAACATGCAGATTTTGTAAAGAATAAGACACTGCTTCCTGCACAACTAACGGTAAGCGGTCAGACCATTCCATATCAGCATAATAATCAATTTGCTGGAACGCCGGAATAACTGCAACCCGTTGTGAGTCCAGCTTGATAGAGGCTGTCGGTACATCCACAATTAACTGCCGCGCTATTTTAGGCCGGTCTTCTGTCGCCTCCCAATAAGATAATGTATAGCGTTTGGGGGCCTCACCGGGGATAGGGATCAAAGGACCACACGCCGTTAAAAACACACAGGATCCAAGTAAAAGTTTACAAAGCTGTGCTTTCATCGGGCCGGTACTCCTTGTTTAGGATCATTATAAAAAAATCGAGAAGGTGATCGCTCAAGAGATTCAGTAATACGCCGGATAGCCGCCAATGATTCGCGGCCTTCGATCATAAAACGTGAAAATGAATTTAATCCCGAGGTGGTAAATTCTCTTAAGCCACCCCGATTTTCTTTCATAAGTTCGGTAAATTCCTTGCTCATAAATTGAATCTCCGTAAGGGTTGCATTTAGTGTTGCAATAGCTTTGGTAAGCTCAAGTAAGAAAGCATCTTTATCGTGTCCATCGTCAGGCTTAAAATAGGTGGTAATCTCTTCTATGTTCTTCATGGTTTTACTAAAAGCTTCACGATTTTCATCATTAAAAACGCCGCGAATATCTGTGATCAAATAGTCCATTTTTTGTAACATATCAGGCAAGGTCGCAGAGACTTGTTCATACAGAGATGATTTTGAAGGGATAACAGGGATACGCGTGTGACTTATATCAATTAATCGCCGGCTTGTGGTAGTACCTCCATTAATCTGGATATAAGAGATACCTGTTAAGCCATGACTTTCTAAAGTCGCAATCATATCTTCTTTAATGATCGCTGTTTTATCAATATCAACGGTTACAATAATCTGTTCAACATTCTTGGGGTCAATTTTAATTGTGGAAACTTTACCAATTGGAACTCCTCTATATTGGACTGCTCCTCCCACCTTAAGGCCAGAAACAGAACCTTTATAATAAATATGGTAAGGCCGGGTCGACTCCCCAAATCCAAATTGGTGCAGCCACAATATGAATAAAATCATGGCCAAGAATCCTCCCACCACGAACATTCCTACGCGCACATAGTTTACTTGTGTTTCCATTTCATCCTCTAGCGAAAATAACGTTCACCACGCGGCCCATGAAAGTAACTTTTTATCCATGGATGATCAATTCTTATAATCTCAGCAAGGGAACCTATTAAAACTTGACGATCAACCAAGACTGCGATTCGATCACAAATTCGCACTAAACTGTCTAAGTCATGGGTAATCATGATAATGGTCATGCGCAAGTCACGTTGCACCTCACGGATTAATTCATCAAAGCCAGCGGCACTAATGGGGTCGAGTCCTGAAGTCGGTTCATCCAGAAAGACAATAGGGGGATCTAAAGCAAGGGCGCGAGCTAACGCCGCCCGCTTAATCATTCCTCCCGATAGCTCTGCCGGCGACTTAAAGGCGGCATCTAAAGGCAAGCCAACTGTTTCAATTTTTATCATGGCTAGATTTCGGGCCAGCTCAAAGGGGAGTTTTGCCACTTCTCGAAGCGGGGCCATAACATTTTCAACAACACTCATGGAGCTTAATAAGGCTCCATGTTGAAATAAGACTCCCAGATGGCTTTGATTAAAGCCCCCAGGCACATTATAGACAATCTTACCCTTTTGAGGAGGTTGTAGGCCGGTCATAAAGCGCATTAAAACTGACTTGCCTGATCCTGAACCGCCCACAATACCTAAGACTTCACCTTCGTTCACACTCAGATTAAGATTTTGATGAATTATCTGAGAACCGAACTGGGTAGATAAATTCTTAACTTCAATAATCGGTGCCATAATTACCAATCCATTGCCGTAAAGAATAGCGACATAATGGCATCACAAATTATAACCATAAAAATTGATTCAACCACCGCGCGCGTGGTCATAATTCCGACACTTTCAGCACTGGACTTAACTTGCATCCCCCGGTAACACCCAATAATAGCAATAACTATTGCAAATAGAGGCGCTTTACTCATACCCGTCCAAAAAGAGGTGGTGCTGACTGCTGCTTGAAACGAGCTCCAGAACTCAGAATAGGACAGCCCGACATAAGAGCGCACCACGATCATTCCTCCAATTCCTCCCCCCAAGATAGACAGTAAGACCAACAATGGTAATGAGATCACCATTGCCAATACTCGGGGAATTACTAATACATGAAACGGATTAAGTCCCATCATGCGGATAGCATCAATTTCTTGGTTCAAGGCCATTGTTCCAATTTGCGCTGCAAAGGAGCTTCCCGATCGCCCCGCCACCACAATTGATGTCAGTAGCACTGAAATCTCTCGCAACAGTGAGACGGCCAAGAAATCAACCGTAAAACTTGAAGCTCCAAAGCGAGCTAATTGGTTGACCCCTTGAAATGCCAAAACAGCCCCAATAAGTAAGGAAATAAGGCTAATAATTGGAATAGCTTTAATTCCCACCGTATCAACAAAGTGAGCAATTGTCGCCCAGCGCAAGCCGTATTTACGGATAACCGTAACATATATATGAGTTAGGGTTTGCCCTAAAAACTCAATAATTTTTCTCGTAGTCTCCGCAGTCTCTATAGCGGCTTTACCGATTTCTTCAAGAATTGCTTTTGCGCCAGAAGATTTTTCTTCAGCTGGGAAGTCGAAGGATTTATCGAGCCACCGCTTTATTGGGGATGGTAAGTGCTCACTTAAATCCCTATCAATATTGAGGGCCTTTAAGAATTTTGCAATGACCCAAGCGCCAGCACTATCATGACTGAAACCATCTTCAAAGCAGATCTTGACGGCTAGAGGAGCGGAGATACGTTCTTGTAGCTGAGAGAGACTGTCAAGCCCACCTCTCAAGCTTAAGGTTTGCCAAGCCCCTGAAAATACAAGCGTTTGCTGCTCATCTTGTGTAATGAGCTGCACCTGAGGTTGTAAATGAGACTGCTTATTTTTTATCAATTAATCTCCAGATTAATCTATGATTCTTAAGGAAAATTATTGCATAATATATTATAATAAGCTATATAGCATAGTAAGATTATTTATTTTATCAGGTCACGATTATGAAAAAAGACATTCATCCTTCTTATCACACAATCAATGTTGTCATGACAGATGGAACAAAATTTACCACTCGCTCTACTATGGGTAAAGAAGGCGACACCCTTCAGCTTGATATTGATCCCAAGTCCCATCCAGCATGGACCGGTGCTTCAGCTCGTCTTATTGATACCGCTGGACAAATCAGTAAATTTACAAAGCGTTTTGGTAGCTTTAGCGCTAAAAAATAAGCTTTCAATTAGCTTAGTTAAGAGGCTCTCCTATGAGAGCCTTTTTTATTAGCTCGATAAACCCCCGCCCCTAAACATAGGCCCAACAAAATCCACGGCAGTGCCCATAGCGCCAAAGTGGCTCCCCTTAAAGGCGGTGTTATAAGAATCCGTTCGCCATAACGGTTGGTAAACCATTCTATAATCTGCTGATCGGTAAAGCCATGCACAATTTGCTCACGAATGACCTGGCGCAATAATATAGCTTCTTCGATTGGTGAATCATTTAAAGACTGCCCTTCACAAGTCGGACATAGCAATTGTGATCCTAATAATTGCGCTCTCTTTTCTAGAGCCGGCGACGCTAGCTGTTCATGAACTTCCAAGGCATGGGTTCTAACCAACAATACCATTACCATCAGCAGGATCAATCTTGTCATTACTTCTCCTTTGAGCGCCCGAGCGACATTAGCCCCGCGAGGCCAATGGCCACAAACCCTAACCACATTAAATTAATCCACGGTTTGTACGCAAATCGAAACCCCCACGCATCATCTTGATAATGATCTCCCATGGATACATAGTAATGATTAAGACCAGAGGAATAAATGGATGTTTCTTGATGAATAATCCCCTGCGTCCAATAAAACCGTTTCTGAGGCATGAGCACCGTTTTTTGATTCAATGTAAAGAAAGCCGTTTGTCCCATATAATTCTCGGCTTTAATGCCGCTAATACTTGCTAAAGAAAAATTTCTTCCTTGCATTTCTATAGATTGTCCCGGTTTTAGGGCAATCAATTTCTCCTCTTCAAAGGCCAAACATAACACCATTCCTAAGACCGCAACCCCAACCCCTAAATGGGCTAGCAGCATCGGAGCCTTTCGCCAAGACCAGCGTTGCGCTTTTATCCCCAACAGCAGGCTACTGATCAACCAGACACTCGCTCCATAACTTAAAAGCAGCAGTAAACGTGTCTGATTAAATTTGTACCCCAAGATTAGGACGGCCATGGTGGCTATTAACAGAGGAGAAAGAGAGGCTTGTTTATCAATTCCCGAGACGGTCATCCACGGCTGCAAAGCCATCAACGCCAAGGTGGGGAGCATAATTGGAACAACAGTAGCGTTGAAATAAGGGGCTCCCACCGTTAATTGAATATCAAAAACTTGTAAGAGAAGCGGATATAAGGTGCCAAAAGCGATGGTGAAAGCAGAAAAGCACAACAAGAATATTCCTAACTTCAGGGCGGTGATCAGATTAATCCCTTGCTGCTTTAAGCTTGGGCTATTAGTATGTAAGCTCAATAAGCGTCGACCCAAGGGAAACAACACCACTCCACAGACAAGGAGCAAGAATATCCCGCGCTCAGGGCCAACAGCAAAACTGTGGACCGAAGTTACTAGACCTGAACGGATGATAAATAAGCCTAACAGACAAGAAGCAAACACTGCAAAACTTAGCCATTTTACGACGCCCAGTGATAATCGCCCTTGTCGTGCTAAATAATAACTGTGAAAGCTAGCTGTTTGAAGTAACCAAGGTACTAAAGCAGCATTTTCCACTGGATCCCAAAACCACCAACCGCCCCAGCCCAGTTCATAGTAAGCCCAGAAACTTCCCAACATAATACCTATGCCTAAAAACGCCCAAGAGAAGCGCGTCCACAACAGCCAACGCTTATCAGTTTCATGAAGGCTCATCAAGACCACAGGCACCAAAGAACTGACCATTCCTAAATATAAAACCGGAGGATGAATTGCTAATAAGGGATCCTGCAACAGTGGATTTAAATCACGGCCTTCCAAGGGTGGCACCAGAACTGCCGTAAACGGATTACAGGCAAAAATCATAAACAATAATATTGCCAACGCCACATAGGCAATAAACGATAACCCTTGGGGCAAGCGTCGAAAAGCGGTACCTCCTACGCCCAGCATTAACAGCAACCATAACAGCATCGACCCTTCATGATTGCCCCAAACGCCAGAAAGCTTATATAACCAGGGTTTTTGGGTATGAGAATGCAGCACGACATTAACAAAAGAGAAATCGGAGGTCAGATGAGCAAACACAAGCCAAGCAAACGCCCCCAAACTTATTATTGCCGTTGCTCCATAAAGAAGCCGTTTATATTGAGGAGATAACACCGTTATACCAGCCATCAAAGCTGCAATATACAGCAATCCTTGCCCAATATAGGGCGACCATGACACCGGCATTATCTTTGTCCTCTAAGACTACAGTTGAGCTCAGCTTAGCAAAAAATATTAAGGTATGCGATGCAATATGAATATTATAAGTGTCTGCATCGGGAAAAGATGAAATATCAATAAGGCTCTATGTTTTAAGTTTATGACTTTTAAATAAGATAACCGCTAAAGTGGAGGTCAATATGGCTCGTAAATGCCTTCCACTATATACAGGGTAATTTCATGGCTTAGCTTAATTTCAAGCTAAGCCATTGCTTAAGCCTTAAGAGCATAAGGCAAAGTTTGTTAGTTACCTATAATGCTCTTAGAGAAGTTTTATCTGAGAGCTTGTGCTACATCAGGCTGATTCAAAAGTTTTTTGATAAAGTTGGTTACGGCTTCATCAAAGCTTTCTGCAGTATTTCGACAAGCATCAACCGCAATGTATGCTGTACCATACTGGGTAGTGGTATTGACAGTAAACGATTTCTTACTATCGATGATGACGTTTCCATCAATATACCATTCCCCAGCTAAGGTATCAAAATTGACCCTTGTTAAAGCAATTTCAAGCGTATGTCCTACATGGGGAGAATCTGATAATTTATCCATGCTTATCAACGTTTTATGTAAAGCATCATTGATATACTGAGAGTAAGTCATTTTTTGGGGCAAGTAGATCGGCCCTACAGCGCGACACATAATGCTGTGAGCATCATTTTCTGGCATTTTGACTGATTTAATGTATACCTTTTGCATAGTACTGTGCGGGATATCATATTTAATGCTCGAATCAAGACGATAAGCACGAATATTGTTTGAGCTACAGCCACTCAACAGAGAAATAGCGACAATGGCCCAAATAGATTTCACTTTTATACCCATAATATTTCCTTAAATGTTAATAAATTTCTTTACAGATAGAAATCCCTAAGGATCTTATATACCCGTAAAGCTTTTTGCAATATTTCCTATGAAACTGTAGGTTGAAATTCAATAAAATAAGCAAGAAAAATTAAAGTAAAATTTTACCTTGATTTTTTACAAAGTTACTAGCGTTTTCCAAGAAAAGTTGACTAGATAAAGGATAGATCTCTATCGCAGAAGATTTATTTCTTACAGTTTATTTAGGCTATAATAATATAATGCTAGAGAGCAAATAGACGCTGCTCCACAATTATGCTACAGATAAGACATCGACTCTTAAGGAGAAGCATAATGACACGACTGTATATTGCCGCGGATCACGGCGGTTTCCACTTAAAGCAAGCATTGATTTCCTACTTGGTTAACTATGACGTGGTGGACTTAGGTACAGAGTCTGAGGAGTCGGTTGATTATCCACTTTATAGCGACAAAATTGCCGCTTGTTTAAAACAAGATGCTGAGGCCTTAGGTATTTTGATTTGTGGGACAGGCTTGGGCGTCTGCATGGCTGTTAATCGTCACCGTCACATCCGTGCAGCCCGGTGTAGTACAGGGTTGGATGCTGAGTTGGCTCGGCGCCATAACAATGCTAATGTCCTGTGTTTGGGAGGGCGTGTCATCGGCGTAGAACTAGCCAAGCACATTGTGAATCATTTTCTAAATTCAGCCTTTGAGGGGGGACGCCATCAAAGACGCGTTAATACATTTAGTACACCCGCATGTTAGTTTCAGCGTTATGGCGGTTAGGCCGCTTTGATAAGCCGATTGGAATTGTGCTGATTTTGTTTCCCTGTTGGTGGGGCCTGGCCTATATCCAAGGTTTTGCCATTGACCCTAAACTAATGCTGCTCTTTGCGCTGGGAGCTACAGTCATGCGTGCTGCCGGCTGCATCATCAATGACTATTGTGATATTGATATTGATCAGAAGGTTCAACGGACCCAGAACCGCCCCTTAGCCACGGGTGAAGTGACTCTTAAGCAGGCTCTGTTATTTTTTGTTGCCCTGTGTGGCGTGGGTTTAGCGGTATTGCTGCAGTTTCCGCCGCGATGCTGGGGGATCGGCGCGATCGCAACTGTGCTGTTTATGATTTATCCAAAGGCTAAACGCTTTACCCATTACCCGCAAATCTTTCTGGGGCTCGCTTTCAATATCGGCTTTCCTATGGCTGTAGCTCTGTTTACAGCGAATTGGTATCATCCGGGCGTGGTGGCCGCTTATGCGGCGGGGATCTGCTGGACTGTTGCTTATGATACTGTTTATGCCTTTCAAGACATTGAGGATGATCGCCATCTTAATATTGGATCCACAGCGTTGAGGTTTGGCAGCCAGGCCCGTGCCATCCTTGTAGGATTGTATGGGATGATGGTCCTGCTCTTATGCTTAGCCTGTTACTTGGCCCATTCTAGCTTACTTGCGTATGCTTTCTTCAGCGGTGCCGGCAGCTTGGCAATTTATAAACTTAAAGGGGTAAACTTCACAGATCCTCAAGCGTGTCGTGAATTTTTTGTTGCCAATCAGTGGGTCGGCTTATTAATTTTTATCGGATTTCTACTCAGATAGAATAGGAAACTATCATGAAGTGCATTGTCTGGTTTCGCAAAGATTTACGCTTAACTGATAATCCGGCTCTCCAGGAAGCGGTTCGTTTAAAGGCGCAAATTATTCCAATTTTTATTCTTGAAAATTCTGGGCCTTGGCAACCGGGCGGCGCGAGCCGTTGGTGGTTACATCACAGTTTACACCAGCTAAACTCTGCACTTAATAATTCCATGCATTTTTATCAGGGCGACCCTCTCCCTATTCTCTTAGAATTGATAAAACAGACGCAGGCTACCGCTGTCGTGTGGAATCGGCGTTATGGTCCGGAAGAAATAGCTGTAGACACACGGATAAAAACTGAGCTGGAAGCGCGTGGTATTGGCGTTAAGTCTTTTAATAGTCATTTGCTGTTTGAACCGTGGGAAATTCAAAACAACCAAGGTAAATTCTTCCAGGTTTTTACGCCTTTCTGGAAAAAGTGCTTAGCCCGAGCCCGCATTGAGCCTCCCCTGCCAATTCCCGCTAACATGCAACTTATGAGTGGAGCAACATTTGACCTTAAAAAGTTAGGCTTGCTGCCGACTAAACCCGATTGGGCCAGCGGTTTGAGACAGACATGGACTCCCGGGGAAGTAGGAGCGCAACAAAAATTAGCCAACTTTATCAGCCGCATTGCTGGCTACAAACAAAATCGCAATTACCCAGCCCAGCAAGCCACCTCCCTGTTATCCCCTCATTTGGCATGGGGAGAGATTAGTGTACGGCAGTTATGGCACGCTATTCACACTCAAATTCGTTTGTATCCTGTGCTAGAGCAAGATGCTCTCAATTTTTTGTCGGAGATAGGATGGCGCGAATTCTCCTATCATCTTTTGTATCATGTGCCAACCTTACCCACCCATCCCTTGCGCCAACAGTTTGCCAATTTTCCCTGGCAGCAAGATGAAAATGCCCTGAGAAAATGGTCTCAAGGGCAAACCGGCTATCCAATCATTGATGCGGGCATGCGCGAGCTTTGGCATACAGGCTATATGCATAATCGTGTCCGCATGATTGTGGCCTCCTTCTTAGTCAAAGACTTATTGTTGTCGTGGCAACAAGGTGAAGCTTGGTTTTGGGATACGCTCGTCGATGCTGATCTTGCCAACAACAGTGCCAGTTGGCAGTGGGTTGCTGGCTGTGGTGCCGATGCTGCGCCTTACTTTCGTGTTTTTAATCCTGTGCTTCAAGGAGAAAAGTTTGATCCGGAAGGAGAATATGTTAAGCGTTGGGTGCCGGAATTAGACTTATTGTCTGCAGATTATATCCATAAACCTTGGCAAGCCAGTGCCATAAAATTGAAGGGAGCTGGTATTGAGCTGGGGGTAACCTATCCATTTCCTATGGTTGACCATGAGAAAGCACGCCATCGGGCTCTTGAAATTTATCAAGAGCTGCCTCGATCCACTTCCTCATAAGAGCGCTGTTATTGACTAAGACAAAGTAGCTATAAATTCTAAGACGGCCCTAATTGTCCTCTGCCCGCGCTTCAGTGTGCTGATTACTAATAATCCCTTAAGAAATTAACGAAAAATTAACTTTTTTAATGAATACTGGTTTTATACTTCTTACCTATTAGGAGTGAAAAATGAGAAAACTCCTGTATCTGGGTCTTGTCTCTCTCTTTATTCAGTCGAGTTTAAGCGCAGACCCCCAAACAAATGAGCAAATCCTTCAGAAGATGGTCAGCAATGCCATTGATGCGACCTTAGAGCAATATCACAAAGATGACTGGCGGCAAATCCGTGACATCGCTGCCCATTTTTGGCGGGATCCCAGTTCCCCCCTGGAGCAAGAAGTCACCACGCGCATCAGTCATTTTCATCAATTTCTTTTGGCAACATTACTGAACAATAAGAAAGCAGCCTTAGTCATCTTATCTCAGTACTTTGAGTATCAGTTGGATTGCCTGCAAATAGATTATGCCAATGCCCCGAAATCGCGCTTACATGTCTGGAGCAATACTCCCCCGCAGTACCATGCAACCTTAGCTTTCGAAGTGGTTGCTGGAAATTTGGGAATCAAACTGAATAAAGATTATCATCATGATTACGCCCAAGCTTCTGAACGGGCCCGCTTAGTAGAAGATCAACAGCGCCAGATTGAAGCAGAGCTGGCAAAGGCAATCATTCCACCGCCGCCGCCGCCCGTAGCACCCCCGGCTTATCTGATTCCAGTCGCACCTGTTGCACCGAAAGCACCTAGCAATTTAATCAATACCGCTCCATTGAAATCTGAGAAAAAAGGTATTGGGTTGATTCAGCTCCGCGGTCCTATCGGTGAGCAAAAGGTTCCGCCCAAACTGACAAAATCGGGAACTTCCTCATTGTCACCGGATGTGTTAAGCGAGATTAAAAAGGGATCAATTAAATTGAAGCCAGTGGCTGAGCGGATGCTTAAGGACAAGCCACTTTACCAAGACAGTGATCTAAGAGACGTGCTCGCCCGACGCTTACAAGAAATGCGGCGCTCCATTAAAGGAGAGGATTAACCCCCTCTTCTTAGTTAAGCCTTTTTAAGCTATTAGCTAAAGTTACACAATGCCTCAGTGCATACTTGCTGTTAGCGGACTTTGAGAAGGATCTTCCTGAGTATTGTCTCAACTGCTTTTGAGGAGACCTATTTTCTCGCTCGAGTTGACTCCTATAATTAACTGCTGGCGGTTGAGTTCTCTAACCCTCGCGCCTGGCGCCATTCTAATTTAGTGGCGTCATCGATGCTGGCATAGAGATCCGCCGCTCTCATCGTATCAACAGCTATTCCAATCCCATGTTCTAAGCAATAAGCCAGATTTAATATTCCACAAGCACAGTTCTGGTTAGCTGCTTTTTTGTAATAAGAAACAGCCTTGCCCTCATCCTTTTCAACACCACGGCCCAGCTCATACATCCAACCTAGAGCATTGACAGCAGCGGCCTCACCTTGGAAGACTGCCTTTCTAAATAGTTTTATAGCTTTGTTATCATCTGGAGGGCCCCCTTCCCCCAGCATATACATCATCCCTACATTAAACTGAGCAATAGCAACACCCTGAGCGGCTGCTTCCTCAAATAATTCTAAAGCTTTTTTATTATCTTGAGGGACCCCTTGCCCCAGCCTGTACATCACTCCTAAGTTAAACTGAGCAGTAGCAAGCCCTTGTTTTGCTGCCTCTGCAAAAAGTTCTGCAGCTTTCGTATAGTCCTGAGACATTCCTTTTCCCATCATATAGCTCACCCCTAAATTAAACTGAGCATCAGCCTCTCCTTGCGCTGCTGCCTCTTCATAGTATTCTAGAGCTTTATTACTGTCTTGGGGGACTAGTTCACCTTTTTCATACAAGAGACCTAAATAATTCTTAGCTTCCGCAAGGCCCTGAGCTGCCGCCTTTTCTATTAATTCTAAAGCTTTCCTATAATCTTGAGGAACCCAGGTTCCACGCTGATACATGAGGCCTAAATAATATTGACCACCAGGATGCTCTACAGCGGCTGCTTTTTCAAATAGCTCTGCGGCTCTTTTATAGTCCCTAAAAATCCCTATTCCTTCGTGAAGCATTGCTCCCAAACTGACTTGAGAAGGGGGGTGACTTTGAGCAGCTGCCTCCTCCAATAGCTTTGCAGCTTTCACATAGTCTTTAGGGACACCTATACCTGCGTAATGCAGCATACCCAAATTGGAAAGTGCCTCAGAGTTTTTTCTAGCGGCTGCCTTTTCGTAAAGAGCAATGGCTCTTTCATAGTCTTGGGGAACACTTGCGTGCGCCTGATACATCTCACCCAGCAAAAGACATGCAGATGCATATCCCGTACATCCAGCATTTTCATAAAGTTCTGCAATTCTTTGTTTATCTGCGGGGACTATTCCTAGCCCGTCCTCGTACATTATAGCTAACCTTAGAGATGCTGCTCCAAAGGACTGATTGTGCGCTTCCTCATAATAGTAGAGAGCTTCCTCGTACTTAGGCCGCCCCTTACTAATACCGTACAAGTAGATATCTCCTAATAAAAAGTAGGCTGTCGCCGCTTCCTGGGGAGAATTATTCTTTAAATTAAGCTGTATGGTTGCGGTCAGCTCCTCAAATTTTGTAGCATTCTTTGCTGGGGTTTCCCCTTATAATTCTTACAGACCTTGTGGCCATATAAGACTAAGCCATTCCACTCTCGACAAACTTGCCGTACCCCTAAGAGCTCGTCATCAGGGGTGAGCTCTAAGATTCTGACTAACATTTCTGTCGGCATATCCATCAGCGTTAAATTATGCAGCGATTCTTGAGCCGGATATTCTATTGCTAAACAAGACCAAAGGTTTGAAGCCACAAGAGTGGCTATATTCTTGATAACTTTCATAATTACTTCATAGATAATTGAGATGCCTTTACATTTAAGTATATTTAAATATTAATAGTCCACCAGGATTTTATAAAAGTTTACAATTTCCTAATAAAAATTTTATAACCCATAACCTTTACGGGTTTAAGAATTTGATATAATAGATGACTCCGCCTGTTGGGAAAACCAGACTATTAAAATGAAGAGGATGGTGAGGGCTGCCTTATCAGCAGGAAATTACAGGATAATTCGGTTTTAAGAGCACCCTTAAAAGCGAACTCAGGAAGCTTCTGAAAATTGGGATCAATAAAAAACAGGCTTAAATCTTCTCGATTTGAGCCTGCTCTAAAGCTAGATAATACTTTTAGGAGTTCATAGATTGGAAGAAATCAGCATTATTCTTGCTGAATTTAAGCTTATCAACCAAGAATTCCATGGCTTCCACCGTTCCCATAGGATTGAGAATCCGGCGCAATACCCACATCTTCGTGAGCTCTGCTTTATCAGCCACCAATAACTCTTCTTTACGGGTTCCGGACTTGTTGATATCAATAGCCGGGAAGACACGCTTGTCGGATAATTTGCGATCCATAACAATTTCCGCGTTACCCGTTCCTTTAAATTCTTCAAAGATGACTTCATCCATCCGCGAGCCGGTTTCAATAAGGGCGGTGGCAATAATTGTTAAGGATCCCCCTTCCTCGATATTACGAGCAGCACCAAAAAAGCGTTTAGGGCGCTGTAGAGCGTTCGCATCGACGCCGCCGGTCAACACCTTACCCGAAGAGGGGACAACGGTGTTGTAGGCCCGCGCTAGGCGTGTTATGGAGTCTAAAAGAATTACCACATCCCGTTTTTGCTCAACTAAGCGCTTGGCTTTTTCAATAACCATCTCTGCCACTTGCACGTGGCGAGCCGCCGGCTCATCAAAAGTCGACGACACCACTTCGCCTTTAACTGAGCGGGCCATATCCGTTACTTCTTCAGGCCGTTCATCAATCAGTAAAACGATTAAATATACTTCAGGATGATTGGTGGTAATGGCATGGGCAATATTTTGCAACATAACCGTTTTACCGGTGCGCGGCGGCGCGACCACAAGCGCACGCTGCCCCTTGCCTAAGGGGGCGACCAAATCAATGACGCGCTGCGACAGATCATTGTTACCACCCGATTTAGGCGGTAATTCCATTTCCAGCTTTATACGTTCATCAGGATAAAGCGGCGTTAAGTTATCAAAATTGATGCGATATTTAATGTTTTCAGGCTCTTCAAAGTTAATTTTATTGACTTTGAGCAGAGCAAAGTAGCGCTCACCTTCTTTAGGAGCACGAATTTGTCCTTCGACCGTATCACCGGTCCTTAAACCAAAACGACGGACTTGGCTGGGGGAAACGTAAATATCATCGGGGCCGGGCAGATAATTTGCTTCAGGAGAACGAAGAAATCCAAACCCATCCTGTAAAATTTCTACAACGCCATCACCGAAAATCGCAACATCCTTGTCTGCGAGCTTTTTTAAGATTGCAAAAACTAAGTCTTGCTTACGCATCGCGCTTGCATTTTCGATTTCCAACTCTTCGGCTTTTGCTAATAATTCAGCGGGTGACTGACGTTTAAGTTCTTGAAGATGCATAAAGAATTCCTGAATAGGTTAAAAAGGTTTGATCACTACGCAAATTATGATTATCGCCAGCAATAACGTTGGTAGCTCATTGATAAGTCTATAGAAGCGCTCACTTCGGCAGAATTTTCCACACTTGAAGTCATTATGCCAGCTTCGAAGTAAAAAATGAAAGACCAACAGAAAAGTGATTGATAATAATTTGACATGTAGCCACGGCATGTGCCATGTATCACCAATCGTGGCAAGAATTCCCCCCGATGTCAAGGAAAAAAACATGGCTGGCTGCATGATGAAGCGATAAAGCTTATCTTCCATCACTAGAAAGGTTTCATGAAGCTCAGTTCCCCGCTTAGTTTTACTGTGGTAAACAAATAATCGCGGTAAATAAAATAGCCCAGCCATCCACGCTATAATGGCAAAAATATGGAAACTTTTAATCCATAACCAGTATTCAATAAGAAATTCAGTCATCCTCGGCACCCACAGTATTTAAATTCAGGCGGACACAGGCTTGCTTGATAAGACAGTTGCGTCTCCACGCGAGCCTTAACTAAGCGTGCCAGCCCAGCAATAAACTCGGGATGAGTGCCAACAGTCGCAACACGCCCATAAAAAGGAATCCCTAACTCTGAAGATTTTTCCTTAAAATCCATATCCAATTCTACGAGAGTTTCGGAATGTTCAGAAACAAAGGTAATGGGGACAATGATAATGCCAACTTTTTCCTGAGCTGCCTGTTCTATTTCTGCCTCTAAGCTCGGGTTCAACCACTTTAACGGCCCAACTCGGCTCTGATAGCAGATACGATGATCAATCTCAAAGTTAGCCATTATTGCAGCAACACTCTGCTCCACTTGCCACTGATAAGGATCCCCATTGTCGACCAATTTCTGAGGTATGCCATGGGCCGAAAATAGAAGCCGTAGCTTGACCTGAGAGGGTGCTGCTTTGATTTCCTGATCAATTAGGTCTTGATAAGCCGTGATAAAACCAGGATCTTGAAAATAACATCCCTGCTGCAGGGTGAGGGTGTCAGGAGCGAGCTGACGCCATAATTTTAAGCTTGAGGCGGTGGTTGTTGTCGAAAATTGAGGGTATAATGGCAAGGCCACAATCTGATCTGCCCCCCAAGTTTGCACATTTTCCCATGTCTGAGCGGATAATGGATGCCAATACCGCATGGCAATAAAGACACGACACTCCCAGTCAGGCAGCAAATTGTGCAACAAGCCCTCAAGAGCTTGCTGCTGAGCTTGGGTGTTTTCCAGTAAGGGTGACTGTCCCCCTAGTTTTCTATAAATTTCTTGCGCCTTTTTTTCCCGTCGCCGTGAGATCAACTTGGCAACCAGGTAACGGAAGGGGTTAGGAAGCCCAATAATTGCTGGATCGGAAAACAAATTGGAAAGAAAAGGACGGACATTTTGCAGACTATCTGGTCCCCCCAGATTCATCAACACCACTGCTAACTTTTTTCGTCTCATGATCCTCGTCTTACAAGCTTACATACCTTTTCCACATGCGAAATCGGTGTTTGCGGTAAAATACCATGCCCTAAATTGAACACAAAGGGTCGGTTGTTGGCAATATTTAAAATCTTTTGGACTGCAATTTCTAACTCTTCCCCGCCGTGGATCAGGATTTCTGGGTCCAGATTACCCTGGAGAGGAATTTTGGGCGGTAAGATTCTATCTAATTCTTCTAAGTTAGCGTGTTGATCAACCCCTAAGGCAATATTCAAATCCTGGGGCGCTAGTTCTAAATAGGATTCTGCGATGCCCCGGCCAAAATATATTATCGGAACGTCCCCCATTTGCTGCCGTACTTGTGTCACAATTTCCCGCAGCGGCGCAAATAACACTTGTTCGCGTAATTCGGCAGGCACAAGTGCAGCCCAAGAATCAAACACTTGTACAGCAGTGGCACCGGCCCGAACTTGATTAACAAGATGACGCGTAATGGCGCATGTAAGACTTTGTAAAAGCGGTGCTAAGACCTCTACAGATCTTAATACCTGCCGGCTTTGGGAAAACTCATGGCCTTTACCCCCATCAATCATATAGGTAGCAATCGTCCAAGGCGAACCGGCGAATCCAATAAGATCTTTTGAAGGATCTAAAGCATTTCGCGTCAACTTGATTGCTTCATAGACAGGCATAAGCTGAGCATCAAAATCAGACCAGTTACAAAAGCTATGGATTTGCTCGTGATTAAGCTCCCCTAAAAGCGGGCCATGATTAGGCGCAAAATCAACCGTTTGGCCCATGGCTTTGGGAATTACCAGAATATCGCTAAATATAATAGCCGCATCGTAATCAAACCGGCGTATGGGTTGTAAAGTAACTTCGCAAGCCAATTCTGGATTAAAACATAAATTCCAAAAGCTTCCGGCTTGTTCTCTTACAGCGCGGTATTCAGGTAAATAACGCCCTGCTTGACGCATCATCCAAAGGGGGGGAATGGTGAAAATGTGACCCTTAAGGGTTTTTAAAAGACGGTTCTGCATTAATAACTATAATATGTATTTAAATAAGATGTAGTAGTAGTGGATTCCTGTGAATTATGTGGATTATTAATTATCCCTAACTTATCCACATCTTCAAGTTATCCACAATGCTATCTTTGATAAACCTAACTGAAATTCTTGGAAAATCAAAGCTTGACGTGACACTTTATCACACACATTCTGTGGATAACTATGTGAATAATGGGGATAGTTTTCATTCTTCTCCACAAATGTGAATTGTTTTAGAGTTTGGATGAAAATTACTTGGGAAACATCTCTATAACTGGCATAGTTATACACAGCTTTTAGATAAGTATGCCCCATTTAAACAGTTATCCACTATGTTTGCAGGAAGGTTAATGCAGTTATGAACAGAATTATCCACAGCCCAAATTTAATCTTGGCTTCCCAGAGTATCTCACGTGCACAAATTCTCTCGCAGGTGGGTATTGAGTTTATTGCTGTACCGTCAGATGTTAATGAGGATACAATAAAGGCGGTGGCAAAAGAAAAGAATTGGTCCATCGAACAAACGGCCTTAGAACTGGCCATTGCCAAGGCTATGGCGGTTACCTCTCGCTATCAAACTGACTACATTATTGCTGCTGATCAAATGCTTATCTGTGAAGGGCAATGGTTTGATAAAGCCAAAACCCGTGAAGAAGCTAAAGAACAGCTCAGTTTCTTACGTGGCAAACCGCACCAGTTAGTTTCGGGATGTGTTCTCTACCGCGAGGGGAAGGAAATCTGGTCAACAGTTGTCATCACCACGCTCCGATGCCGTAATTTTTCCGACGAATTTATCAAATTTTATATGGAACGCTTAGGGGATAATTTACTTCGCTCGGTGGGCTGTTATCAAGTGGAAGGTCTGGGAGCACAGCTTTTTGAATCTATTGAAGGCGATATGTTTACCATTATGGGGCTGCCCCTTTTACCCTTAATGGAAGAACTGAGGCGGCAAGGAATTCTTATAAAATGAAGTTGGCAGTTATTGGCCATAATATCTCCTATTCCCTTTCTCCTAAAATCCATCACTATTGGATAAGCCATTATGGATTACCCGGCAGCTATGAGATAATCGATCAGCATCCAGTGGATTTTGCAGCCCTTCTTGCTCATTATGAGGGGGGAAATGTTACCACCCCCTATAAAGAAAAAATTATTCCTTATTTGCATCAGTTGACCCCAGTAGCTCAAGCCATTGGGGCTGTAAATACATTTTTTGAGTCTAAGGGCCAGCTGATTGGCGACAATACAGATTACTTAGCGATCAAAGAGGTCATACAAGACTTCCCCAACCGCCAAAAAGCAATGATTTTTGGGGGAGGTGGCGCTGCTAAGGCAGCATTATTTGCTTTAAAAGAACTCAATGTGACAGCATTTATGTGTAGTCGTTTACCGCGTCAGGAGCTTGAAGTGTCGTGGCAGGATCGCCATCACCACCTGCAAGAGGTGAATATTCTTATCAATGCGACACCTCTGGGTTTAAATAATCAGGGTTGCCCTGTAGAATTTCTACCGTCGCATCCCTGTCTGGTCATCGACATGGTTTACCAACCGGTGCGAACCCCCCTCATTAATCTTGCCAAGCAGGGAGGACATTTTATTTGTGATGGATTGGAGATTTTGATTCGTCAAGCTCGGCACAGTTTCAAACGTTGGTGGAATATTATGCCAAACCTTGACGAAATAAGGGAACATCTTAAATGATTATTTTAGGGATTACTGGCTCCATGGCCAGTGGCAAATCAAGCTTAACCCATCGTATCCGTCGTCTCCTTAAGTGGCCGGTGTGGGATGCGGATGCAGAAGTGCAAAAGCTTTACCAGGATCCAAAGACAATGGAAATTATTGCATTCCTGTTTCCTCAGGCACGAACAGTGACAGGATTAGATCGCCGCGTATTGAGGCAAGCAGTTATTGAGGATCCTACAGGACTTGTAAAACTTGAATCTGTGCTTTATCCGCGGCTAGCAGAAAGCCGGCAGAAATTTTTTAAAAAAATACGCCATATGGGTAAGCCTGTTGGCGTTTTAGATATTCCGTTACTCTTTGAGAAGAATTTACAGCACTTATGTGATATAACTATTACCGTTGCCTGTCCTGATTGGTTACAACGGCAACGAATTTTAAAGCGACCAGGGATGACCCAGCCGCTGATGGATCATTTACTCTCTAAGCAGTGGCGCCAAAAAGACAAGCAACAGCGTGCTGATATTGTTATCCAGTCAGGCCTAAATCATTATCAAACCTGGACACAGTTTATGGAAATAGTTGTAAGGAAATTCCAATGAGAGAAATTGTTCTCGATACCGAAACCACCGGTTTTAATCCCAAAACAGGAGATCGGATTATTGAAATAGGATGTGTGGAGCTTCACAATTTATTGCCAACAGGACGGACGTATCATACTTATGTTAATCCGCAGCGCGATGTACCGCCTGGGGCTTCACAGGTAAGTGGTATTACAACCGAATTTTTATATGATAAGCCTTTATTTGTTCATGTGGTGGATGATTTTCTAGAGTTCATCCAAGATTCGCCTTTAGTTATCCACAATGCGGCTTTTGACATGGGATTTATTAATGCGGAATTAGAACGGTTGTGTCGTCATCCTTTGCCTCTCATTCGGACCATTGATACGGTGCAACTCGCCAGACAGAAATATCCTGGCTCCCCCGCTTCGCTTGACGCTTTATGTCGACGCTTTGGCATTGATTTATCAGCCCGCGTCAAACATGGCGCCTTATTGGATGCTGAGTTGTTAGCCTCTGTGTATCTTGAATTACGTGGGGGACGTCAAGTCGCTTTCTCATTTAAGCAAGAAGAGGCCTCCATGCGGGATCAGATCTCCATGTCCAGTACCATAGAGCATTACCGTAACCGTCCGCCACGACCGTCACGACGCTTCTCCTTAAGTGAAACAGAACTTGAACTTCACAAGCAATTTGTCGCTACCTTAAAAAATCCCTTGTGGACGACGGCAAGAACAGAAGAATAACTGGGCTTGTCAGAAAAACTCTATCCAAAGATTTTAAACAGGGACCAGCGCGAGTGATGTCATTTCTTCCAAATTTTATCTAAGAACAGTTTATTTCGCTTACCGGCGGTTTCATACATTAACTTGATCAACCGATTATCAAAATTCTCAGCAAAACTTAAATAAGAGTCAATTTCGTGGTGGCGAATTATCAGCGAATATCTTCGCTTTAAAAACTGTTCTGCTAAAGCATTTGTGTGCAAGTCGGGGAATAATATATGCGAACAGGTTCAACACAATTTTTGCCAGCGGCTAAGCTGCCATAATAACTATTATCAGAAAAAGAGTAAATTATAAAAAATACAGATGGCAAAAGAATGGTAGACTGTTTAATCAGAGCTACGAAGCAGATTGGGGGAAAAGTTATAGCTTCTGATTTATACTACAGCTAAAAGTAAAAGGATTAGCCTTTACCTTATTAATTATTAGGTATATCCAGCTTGTGGAATAATATAGACCTACTCGAGGTTAGCAGAGCGTCAGATCTAAGCAGCTCTTAAAAGTTCTTCAACTTTTTCTAATGCTGTCTCTTGATCAATACTCTCAATGGCAGCCAGTTCTCGAGCAAAGCGTTCTACCGCGGCTTGATAGATTTGACGTTCACTATAAGATTGATCTGACTTCACATCAGATTTATATAGATCTCGGATAACTTCGGCAAGAAAAATCGGATTTCCTGAATTAATCTTGTTTTCATACTCTTGGGCGCGGCGGCTCCATAGCACTTTTTTAGGACGGATCTTAGAGCGAAGAGTTTCTAAAGCTTTATGCATTTCGGCATGGGTCGATAAGGCTCTTAATCCGGACGCTTTGGCGCGGGCGAGCGGAATACGCATCAACATTTTATCTTTTTCAAAAGAGATAACAATTAACTCGATTTTAAAGCCAGCGACTTCTTGATCTTCATAAGCGACAATTTGTCCTAGGCCGTGACTTGGATAGATCACATATTGACCCACATTAAAGTTTTCATTTTCCATGGATTATCTCCTAAATTTTTATATATAGCAGAATAAACAGGCATTTGGCTGCTTGTTTGTTACTCAGCTCCCTTTACCGGGGCTTTTGGAAAAATGCTGCTCAAATTTATTCTTTACGCCTAGCCATTCGCGGGCGTCTGTTGGTTCTTCGCCTTTACGATTGATGTTTGGCCATAGGGCAGCATATTGTCGATTGATTTCAACCCATCTTTCGATATTATCGGCGCTATCAGGTTGAATCGCTTCTGCAGGGCATTCAGGCTCACAAACCCCGCAATCAATACATTCATCAGGATTGATAACGAGCATATTCTCGCCTTCGTAGAAACAGTCTACTGGGCAAACTTCTACACAATCCATAAATTTGCAACGCACGCAAGAGTCGGTGACAACATAAGTCATTGACTGACCTTTCTTTTTCAAAGATGCTTTTTATGCACCCAGTATTTGCATTTTCCAAATATTATCATAGTTTTGGATGGGGAACAACATTTTGAATTAAACCTAGAATTTATCAATAATTGAATCTATATCGCTAGTTGATAGAGGGAATTTATCATATATTTTATTTATTAAATCTAACGGGCGGTTTTGTTCCTTTTTAAGGATCACCATTATCGAGCGGGCGATCTTTCCAATTTCTTGGACACCCAGATTTTCAGAAATACCCGCTAAGGTATGGGCGAGTTTATAAGATTCTTCTATATTTTCTTCTGTTCTCAATTGATTTATTAGCTCTTGCGCTTCTGTTTTATAAGTGATCAGCATCTTCGTTAAGGGTTCCTTGCCAATCTCATTTAAGAGACTATAAATAAATCCGTCATTTAATGCTTTATTATCAGCAGCTATGGACTCGTGCGCTATTTGGATTGGTTCGTTCTCGGGCGATTGGGCAGGCAGTATAGACGAATACTTAGTAATCAGTTGAATGAGCTGAGCCTTATTAATGGGCTTACTAGCAATATCATCAAATCCCAGGCTTTTAAATTCTTCTGGTGAAGTGGTAATTGTATCTGCAGTGAAGGCAATAATAGGTAGATTTCTTCCTATCTCTTTATTTCTTAAGCGTTTATTTGTTTGTAACCCATCCATTTCAGGCATGTTAATATCAAGAAACACCATATCAAAGCTATCTTTATCAAATAACTGAAGTGCTTCTTGGCCGTTATTAGCTATGGTTACTTTTTGGCCTAAATTTGTCAGAATGCCTTTGATAGCTTGCTGGTTAATAGGATGGTCCTCTGCAACCAGAATATTTAAGGTGGGAAGATTTTCACTCTCCTGGGCAGATAAAACAGATAAAGGTGTGTCAGTTACCAAAGGAAAAATAACTGTGAACCAGAAGGTGCTCCCCTTACCTAAGCTACTTTGAACACCAATATCGCCTCCCATTAGGGTTACCAGTTTCTTGCAAATTGACAACCCTAAACCGGTGCCCCCATGCGTTCTTACTGTAGAAGGGCTTGCTTGAGTAAAGTCCTGGAAAAGATTAAGAATAACGTCAGCTGGTATGCCGATGCCGGTGTCAACGACTCTAAAAAGTAAGGAGGCTTTGTCTTTTGCTGCCTCAAAGAGTTTAACATAAACACTAATTTTTCCTTGGCTGGTAAACTTGATGGCATTGCTGATTAGGTTAACTAATACCTGCTGAAGCCGCACTTGATCGCCAATTAAATATTGCGGTACATCTTGATCAATTTCACAGTCAAAAGCCAGCTGCTTTGCAGCCGCTAACGGATGCAAGATATTGTAAATATCATCTATAACATTGTGAAGCCTAAATTCAACCTTCTCGAGTTCCAGCTTGCCAGAAGCGATCTTGGAAACATCCAAGATGTCATTCACTAAGGTGAGGAGCATCTGGGTCGACGATAATATTGTGTTGATATATTTTTGCTGCGTTTCATCGAGGGGCGTTTCGCGTAATAGTGTGGCCACACCCATTATCCCACTTAAGGGTGTGCGTAATTCATGGTTAAGAGAAGCGATAAACTTTGTTTTAGTTTGGGACGCTTTTTCTGCATCCTGAATGGTTCTTTCCAGTTGATCTTGCAACACCCGGTAAGAGTTTATATTGACAACCGTGCCCATAAGTGGATAAGGGCTCTTCGGTGTGGGAGAGATATAGGACGTAATTAAAACGCTAATAAAATGGCCAGCACGATGTTTTAAGCGGCATTCTATTTGATTCTTAAGATTATTAGTGCTTTTCCGCCTCATGTCTATATATTGGATAACGCGGGCGCGATCTTCGGGATAAATGATTTCCCTCCACCCCTCTTCTGAAGTTAAGAAATCGCTCTCAGCTTCATATCCCAGCATGGAAATTAGCCGGTTAGAGATAAAAAAGTCATTATTCTGGATAACAAAAAAACCATCGAGGCATTCTTTAAATCCCTCAATAATCCAGTTCTGTTTAAGGTTATCAGGGGTTTTCCTTCTCTTTGACCACCAGCCAAGCATTTTATTGCCCCTTAATCATTCTTCTTAACAAATTATTTTTACGCCCCCATTGATGGTAGCAAGCTGCCCCCATATGCAAGCCAATCAATGCAACAAAACTTGTGCCGCACAGATTATGTATTAAAGCGGCCCCCTTGCTCGTCACAAAGTTTTTTTCAATAAACGCAGGTATAGTAAGCCAATTAAATAAAGGGATAGGATAGCCCGCCGAAAGAGTCATGATTATTCCCGAGAGAGGCATAATCAGCATCATTAAGTACAATACAGGTGCGCTTAACCGAGTAAGGATATCCTGACTGGGCAAAGCTGGGGTCGGGAATAGGCTGCGCCAGAGAAGTCTGAGACCAACCAAACTTAGGACAATTAACCCAAAAGATTTGTGAAGCTTGTAGAGATCGTATTTAGCTGGCGAGGCAGCCAAAGCTGTCATCGTAAATCCTATATAAAGCTGCCCGATAACTAAGAGCGCCATGAACCAATGAAAAATTCTCGAAATAACACCCCACTGATTGACATCATTCTTAAGTAATGGTTTCATCTATGTATCCTGAGAATTGTTGCTTTTTTACTAAAACTAAATCTATGCTAGACTTAATTAAAGTTTGCACTAAGACTCAATAAGAAATGGTTAAGACCTTCCTAAAATTATTTTTTTGTTTAGTTCTCATTCACTGTAATGGTGTGAAAGCTGAGCCTATTTATGGTTATCTGAAAACCCATGATAATCTCAATATACGGGTGGCCAGGTGGGAAGCTACGGGCAAAAAACGTGGCACTCTCTTCTTTTTACAAGGGATGGGAGGATTTATCGAAGGATATACTGACTTTGCTCAACGGATGAATAACTTGGGCTTTGATGTCTTTACCCTTGATTGGCGCGGGCAAGGCGGTTCAAGCCGTGCGACCAAAAAACAAACTTTGCTTCATATTACCAGCTTTGATGACTACGTTAAGGATTTAGAAGTTTACTTTGCACAGCAAAAAGAGTTTGCGCGGCCCGTCATTATTGTTGGAAACTCTATGGGCGGCCATATTGCTTTACGCTATATTTATAGTCACCCTAATGCGGTTGATGGTTTAATAGCTTTATCGCCGATGGTTGATATCAATACTCAGAATTACCCCTATTTTATCGCGCGTTCCATGGCAACACTGTTGAGCAATGTGGGCGGCGCAGAAAGTTATGTGTTTGGATTCGAACAATTTAATCTGGATCGTTGTATTGCTAGCTTTGATCCAGAAAAATATGGGGATCGGGAGAAATACTTGGCCGATTGCGTGTATTTAAATTCGCATCAAAATTTGGCAACGGGGGGCCCAAGTTTTTCTTGGCTTGCTGCAGCTTTTGAATCTTGTGATTTAATAAGAGATTATGATTTCACGTCACGTATTTTAATCCCTGTGCTGATGGTAACTGTTCCGAAAGATCATCTAGTTGATCCGGATGCTCAACGGGAACTATGTGCAATTATGCCTAAATGCCGACAGATTCTTTATCAGGAAGGGCACCATAACCTTTTAAAAGATAATGAGAAACTCATTGAGAGATTGATTAATGATATTGATCGCTTTGTCAAAGATTTGCCGACGCTGCAAAAAGGAATACCTCAATCAATTTTAGTGATGAACAATGTGGAGCGATAAAAATATTTGACATTTATTATTTCAGCTCCTATATCCTAATTATGAATGACTAAAGGTCAACCCAAAAAGAAAGTATTTTAATGATAGGTTTATCCTACTTACATGCATGGCGATGGTGGCATCATCACAGTTGTTGATGAGTTGTTGTCTATTGTCCAATGTTATGTTTGTAGGTCCTCAATGTTTAAACTTATTATCGCGTTATTTACCCTTACCTTAAATATTTTTTGTGCTGCTGAAGCAAAATATCTGATTGCAATAACTAAAATTGCCCCTCATCCGTCTCTTGATTTGATTGCAAAAGGCATAAAAGATGAGTTAGAAAATTCTGGTCTTGAGATCGAATTTCAGGCAGATACTGCCCAGGGGAATATTTCCACTGCCGTGCAAATTGCTAAAAAATATGCTGCTTTAAAGCCAGCCCTAATTATTCCGATTACGACCCCCTCGGCCCAAACGGTTTACAAGGCCGCCTTGTCTCAAAATATTCCGGTGGTTTATGCCGGGGTTTCCGATCCTGTGGCTGCCCATCTTATTGATGCTGCAACGCGGCGCGGCCAAAATATAACGGGGGTGAGTGATTTACCGCCGATTGCTGAACAAATTAAACTTATCCGTACTTTACAGCCATCGGCACAAAGAATCGGCGTTCTGTATAATCCTGGTGAACCTAACTCCGTTGTCTTGGTCGAGTTATTTAAGAAGCAAGCCGCTGCTCAAGGGGTCAAGATTTTTCTGTTTCCTTGTCCTTCGGTGATGGAGTTGGTGGCTATTACTAAGCGTATCCACGGCACCGTAGACGCTTTATACATTCCCAATGACAATACTATTATTTCTGGTCTTAATATTGTTCTAAATAATTTACCTAACATGCCTGTGTATGCTTCAGATCCTGAATCTGTTGCGCGCGGCTGTCTGGCCAGTGCAGCAATTTCGCAATATCAAATTGGCCAAGAGGCCGGAAAGTTAGCTGTACGCGTTCTCAAAGGCGAGGATCCTTCGTCCATCGCTGCTGTTGAAGCCAGCGCAACGCAAGTTACTATTAACCAACAAGCAGCAGCGCGATTGAAGATCAACATTCCCGCTGATCTGCTTCAGAATGCTCAAGTTATTACAGGAGAATAATATGCATTGCCATCATCGCCCCTATCAAAAAATGAGACGTAATATTATTTACACTACTTTGTTGAGAGAATCATTATGCTATCCGCGTTTATTAAATACATCACCGCTATCATAATTTTTAGTTTTACCAGTGGGTATGCCAAAACGATTGGCATTATTCAAGTTATTGAACACCCCGCCCTGGATGCCACCCGGCAGGGGCTTATAGAGACTCTTCAGAAACTTGCCCCCGATTATAAAGTCTCTTGGTATTCTGCCCAGGGAGATATGGCGACAGCAGTCCAATTAACGCAAAAATTTGTCGGCCGAAAAGTAGCAGCCATCGTCACTTTAGGCACCATGCCGACTCAAGTTGCCGTAAGAATTTGCCAACAAGCTACCATTCCTGTCATTTTTGCTTCAGTTACTGATCCTCGTTCAGCCGGGCTCCTAGGAAAAGCTTGTGGTGTTTCTAACTTTGTTGACGTAGAACGCCAAATTGCGGCTATAAAGGAAATTCTTCCTCGCCTTAAAAGATTAGGCATTATCTATAATCCAAGTGAGGCTAACTCGGAGAAGCTGTTATCCTTAACCCGTCAAGCCTGCCAAGAAAAGGGGATTGATTTACAGTGTGCAATAGCGGTCAAGACGGCTGACGTGGCCATGGCGACCCAAAAACTGGTCGGGGCGGTCGATGCCCTTTTTATTAACAACGATAATACAGCTTTAGCGGCTTTTCCTTGCGTGATAAGAGTAGCTGATAAGGCTAAGATTCCTGTTTTTGCCAGCGACGTTGATCTCATTAAAAGTGGTGCTCTTGCCGTTTTAGGACCTGATCAATATAGGATTGGTATTCAAGCAGCGCATATGGTTAACAAAATATTAGTTGCCGGCCCGATCTTTGATGCGACCTCGGTCACTTATCCTGATTCGGTCTCTCTTACTATTAATCCTGAGAAAATGAAATCTCTTGGTGTCCCTACTGACCCCATGCCCAATGGAAAGGAAATTCAATGAATATTATACAGTTCACCGGAGCCATTGAGCTTGGCCTTATTTACAGCTTAGTAGCGATCGGCATATTTTTGTCTTTTCGAGTTTTAAAATTTTCTGATTTAACTGTTGGGGGCAGTTTTCCTTTGGGAGCTGCGGTCACGGTTTCTCTAATCTCTCTTGAGATTGATCCATTTCTTGCCACTTTAGCGGCCCTGGCGGCTGGCGCTTTGGCTGGCTGGGTTACAGCGACGTTGTCGATCCGTTTCAAAATTATAGATTTAATCGCGAGCATTATAACCATGACTGCTTTGTACTCAGTCAATATTAGGGTTATGCATGGCCAATCCAATCTTAGCATTTTAGGCCAAGAAACCTTAATTAGTAAGTTAAAGCCTACCTTTGCTTTTCTAGGTGGATCTTATGCTCTGATTGCGCTTTTAGTCTTATTGGTGAGCGGTATTAGTATACTTCTCTACCTTTTTCTGTCGAGTCATTATGGTTTAGCATTACGCGCGACCGGTAATAATGCCCGTATGGCACGAGCAAATGGCATCGCAGATGGGCGTATGATTCAAGTGGGTTTGGCCCTTTCTAATGCTTTGATAGCTTTAGCCGGTTCTATTTTTGCTCAAGAGAATAGTTTTGCAGATGTTAACATCAACGTTGGTATTATTGTTGTGGGGTTGACTGGCTTAATTTTAGGCGAGACTTTGTTGAGTTCGCACCGTCTATTTTTGCAATTATTTGCCTGTCTGGTCGGAGCTATCGTTAATCAGTTGTTATTTGCTGTGGCTTTGAATGTGGGAGATATCGGCTTAGAACCAACGGATCTGAACTTAATTACAGCGGTCATTCTGGCCGGCGCCATGATTTTACCTACTCTCAGAAAGGGGACCCAAAAATGATTGTCATGAACGATATTAATTTAACTTTTGCACCCCAAACGGTACGAGAGAAAAAGGCGTTGGTTGATTTAGGGTTACAGATTAATGAGGGAGATTTTATTACGGTTATCGGTAGCAATGGCGCTGGTAAATCTACGCTGTTAAATACAATTTCTGGAGAATACATTCCTGATTCGGGCTCAATATTTATTGATGACCAGGATGTCACTTTGCTGCCTGCCCAAAGCCGTGCTGCTGTGGTTGCCCGCGTTTTTCAGGATCCTTTAGCAGGTTCCTGTGGTGAGTTAACCATTGCAGAAAACTTAGCCCTGGCTGCCTATAGAGGATCATCCCGAGGATTGCGACGAGCGCTTAACGTGCAGGACAAATTAACTTATAGAGCAATGTTACAAGGTTTAAATTTAGGCCTTGAAGAGCGTTTAGATACCTCGATGTCTGCCCTATCGGGAGGGCAACGTCAGGCAATAAGTTTGCTTATGGCAACCCTAAGTCCCCTCAAAATTTTACTTCTGGATGAACATACTTCTGCGCTTGATCCTAAAACAGCAGCTTTTATTATGGATTTAACGCAGCAATTAATCACCGAGAAGAAATTAACGGCACTTATGGTTACCCATAGTCTGCAGCAAGCCTTAAACTTTGGGAATAGAACGATCATGATGCATGCTGGAGGCATAATTTATGATATTAAAGGCGAAGCGCGCAAAGAATTAACGCTGGAAAAGATTATGCAACTATTTTCCGATAATATTGATAGCGATAGAATGGTGCTGTGCTAACTTGGTTCTCAGGCAAGCGAGTCAGTTTACAAGAGGGCTTTAACGCAGAGAGGTAAAGAATAGTGTGGGGGAGAGTTTATGGCTTGCCATTAAATTCTCGCTCCAAATAATTCTTTGCAACTTCAAACAATCGATCGGTCAATGCCCTCTTGGTAGAAAAGCGCCGATGAATAAAACTGGTCTTGATCTCATAACTGGTAAAATTCTCGATAATATTGATCATCCGACCCTTTTCTAAATCCTCTATTGGCAAGCGACTGCGCGGTAGGATACAGATCCCCACACCCTTTAAAGCTAAAGCATAAAGATTGCGAACGCTGTTTGAGCTTACAAAAGGTTCAATCGTATCAAAGACTTCTTTCGGGTGAAATTTTAAGCCTTTATACATTAACAGACGATGATTTCTTAACTCGTAAATGGTTTTGGGAGCCCCATACCGTTCAATGTACTCGGGTGAGCTAAAAAAT
This sequence comes from Candidatus Odyssella thessalonicensis L13, assembly GCF_000190415.1. Classification (GTDB taxonomy): domain Bacteria; phylum Pseudomonadota; class Alphaproteobacteria; order Paracaedibacterales; family Paracaedibacteraceae; genus Paracaedibacter; species Paracaedibacter thessalonicensis. The sequence goes on along the minus strand of NZ_AEWF01000003.1, from coordinate 174,985 downwards.
TGCATAGGATCTGTATAAAGAAGAGTCTGGCTTAAATCGCTGCGGTTGGTCAGATGAGGGCCGATAACCACGTCCACGCTTGGATCCGTAAAGTCTATATACTCATTGCCTGACATCACTTCCACCCGTATATCCGGAAACTCTTTATAGAAATCCATCAGTATGCCAGGCAGCTCAATGTCGGCTACGCCTTGGGTTGTCGCAATCGTTAATTCTTCGGGTAATTGCTGTGAAGGTTCTACCAGGCTTAAGTTTTCCACCACAATCCGGCAGAACTCTGCAAAATTTTGTCCAATCTCTGTTAAAGACAGTCGATTTTGATTGCGATAGATTAAAGGTTCGCCAATAGACTTTTCTACCGAGTTTAAATCGTTATGCACTTTAAAAGATGGAAGTTTTAACTTTCTTGCGACGACTGCAGGTGAGCCTTCTTTTACCAGATGATGAAAGAGGATACACTTCTGAATCGATATTTTATCAAATTTATTTGTCACCACAGGGACCTTAATTTTTGTAAGGATATTTTTATTATATCATTTTTTTAGTAAATATTCCCCTAAGTCTGCAAGAAATTCTTGCACATCTTAAAAGTTTTGTTTATTCTCTACAATAAGCCTGCTTGGTGGAATCGGTAGACACAACAGACTTAAAATCTGTCGCCTTCTGGGCGTGCCAGTTCGAGTCTGGCAGCAGGCACCACCAAAATTATATAACCTATGTCTAAAAAAGCTGTACAATCCTTTGAGCAAATCGAACTCTTTTCACAGCCTAAAGCGGCCCTGACTCCTCCATTACCCTCAACAGAGACTAAGAAACCGTTTGTCCCTGTGCAGATTATGGCACTAGAGGGGGCAGAGGTTAAGAATAACTTTATGTATATGCTGCGAATTCTCATTAATAATCATAACCGATCCCTGCATCAAACAGAGAGCCAAGATCAATTTGTGAGTACTCTAACTAATGAGATAAAAATTAAAAAGGGACTGTTGGATCCCGATATTGCTGTCCGCAATTGTGTCCTAAATTCTTCTAAGAAATAGATATTTAGCCTATATTTTACTTTATCTTTAAGCAAAATTTAGTAAAACTTCAGTGTGATTTTAAAACAACATTAGTGAGAATACGTTGGAAAATGTGTTCTTATTGTTTGCTTTTAAGGTTTTTTTGCGGTGTTATTATACTAGTTGAGCCCTGGAGAGGGTTCTAAATTGTTAATTCGGAGGGTATTTTATGAAGAAGCTAGTTCTTAGCGCCATTGCCGCTTCTGCACTTAGCACCTCAGCTATGGCTGAAGCTGTTGCACCAACACTGCAGATTAGCGGTAACACAATTATGAACGCATATGCTGTTAGCCAAAAGGTAAAAAATAACGGTAAAGCACGTGCGCATCATTTTTCAAATGACATTTCTGATCTTTTCTTTCTAGTTGCTGGTCGGACCGCATCTGGAATTGAATATAAATACAAAATCAACTTCCAAGCATTCTCAAATGCAAATCCGACAGTTGCTCAAAACTACGTCGAATTCAATACAAAAGCTGGTACATTCCAGTTTGGTAACGTTGTTGGTCCAGAAGACACAATGATTGAAGATGCCGGCGCGATCGTTGGCGGTACAGGCACATTTGATGGTGCATATAAAAACGTCTTCAATATCTCAGCTTTCTCCCTACGCGGAAACGACGTCATCGGTGATACCGGTTATGCAACCAAGTTGGTTTACTATACACCTGAGCTTTGGGACTTCCGTTTTGGTGTAGCTTACACACCTCAGACATCTCATCTTGGTGATGCCAAATTAGATAACAACTCCATCCAAGGTAATGGCAACGTTCCTGGTGTACGCAACTTCTTACCAGCTCTACCTTCCAATATGGATGTGTATGGTGTTAATAGCTGGGCCTTTGGTCTTTCCTTCAAGAAAGAAATTGGTAACTGGGGTATTAACTTGAATGGTGCTTATATCACTGATCAGTCCTATATTTCTGCTACAAACAGCAGCACAGTGAAGTATAACGCAGCTCTGTCTGGTAACTATAAGCTAAGACTTCGCAATACATCCGCTTATCAGTTGGGTGCAATCGTTGGCTACCGTATGGCTAATGGTCACTTGGTACAAGTCGGTGGTGGTTGGTTAGATAACGGACATTCTCGTTTGTTCCGTCGCCAAGCAACAATTTCCAGTGGAGCTAACACAGCGACAACAGGTAATCTCCATACAGGTGATTCCGGTGAAGCTTGGAACGTTGGTGCAGGTTACACCATGGGTGCTTACAAGTTTGCTGCTTCTTATCAACACATGGAAAGAAAAACAGAAGCTACCCGTAAAGCTAAAACAGATGTTTGGAGCTTGACAGGTGATGTTGTTCCAGTTGCTGGTCTGAAGTTCTTTGGTGAAGTTGACTATGTTCAAACCAAATCAAATGCTGCAGCACAAAACTTGGCTCAAGACTTTACCAATAAGTTTGATGGCAAAGCCAACATGAACACAGTAGCCAATGCCAAGAACAAGGGTGCTGTATTTATTATGGGTACAAAAATCAGCTTCTAATTTAGAACCTGATTATGATATGAAGGCTCGGGTTTTACCCGAGCTTTTTTTATTTATTCTCGCTGCACTTTAAGATCTATCCTTTTAAAGATATCCGATACCTATCCTTAAAATTATCAATTTTGACATGCAAAAAGCTTAGTTTTTGTAGATAAATTGTTAAAAATATCCTATAAACAATCTATAGTTTAACTTAATGGTGCTTCTAATGAATAATAAGATTATTGTAATGGCAACTTCTATGCTTTGTTGCCAACTTGCCCACGCTGGGAATTGGAATGTTGCAGCAAGAATCAGTACACTGGGACTCGCTGGCGAAATCGGTTACCAATTTAATGAAACCTTTGCCTTAAGACTGCAAGGCACCTGGTGGGACCACTTTAAAAAGACACTCAGTTATGACAATGTAAAATACCATAATGTCCGTTTCCGTCCCCTGACGGTTAATGCTTATGCTGACTGGTATTTTTACACCAAGTGGTGGCGTCTGAGCCTCGGTGCTGGCTATAATGCAACTAAAATTAATCTTAGCCAAGATTTTAGTAATCACCCTGATCAGATAAAAAGATTACTGGGCGTTGTCACATCAAAGTATCGCTATAAGAATCCATTAAAATATTATATTGGGACAGGCGTGGATATTCGCAATTTGGGCGGTAGCAAGTGGACCTTTACCATGGATGCCGGGATCTATTTTATGGGAAAAGTGAGTGCTAAGGTAAGGATGACAGGTCTTTTAAAAGATGATCCCGGTGCTGTTAGCGCTACTAAACGTGCGTCTGAAGAGCTGCTTAACGATAAAAAATGGTTCTCAACTTATCCCGCCATCAGCCTAGGCTTTAAATACGAATTTTAAGAAGGGGTTTAGCGACACTTCTTAATCTTGAGAATAAAGGAAAGGGCTTACTGAGATCCTGCTTAGAGAGAAATCCTTGTAAAGAGGCTTTACAAGGATTTCTATTATTATCGGCGCTATAGCCACAAAATCAATTTCTTACTCCCCTGCCCCTTAAAACAGACTAAGGAAGGGACGTTTTCACATCTGAGCTAACTTTAATTATACGGACCCCAGTAAGCTTTTATAAATTAGAGAATCTTATCGCCCCAAGTGCTCTTTCTTAAGAGAGCATATTTCTCGGATTTAGATTTGCTATAGGATTCGTTAACCACTGTTCCTTGAGGGGTGCACAGATCAATGATACCGTGGCTTGAACGATGCTGTGGCTGTTTAAGCACGCGCTGATAGATTTGAGAATTAGGATGCTTGCTCGCTAACAGATAACTGAACTTTTCATCCTCATAATTTAATTCTGCACCTTTCACGCTTCGGTGTAAGGAAGACCGAGGCAAGCGGGTCCTGAAATGGCACCAATCTTGGCCCTGGAGCGGACAGCTTAAGCTATGAGGACAAGGGGCAATAATGCTTGCCCCTTGGTCAATAAGAGACGACCGTACTTCGCGTAATTGCTCAAAACCTTGAGGGGTCCCTGCCGTAATAATGAGCAGATAATCGTTTGTTACATTCCATATCTTATCTATTATTTTTAAGCGTTTAGAAGAAGGGAGCTCATTCAAGACATACGACAATAAAACCAAGTCAGCTGACGGGAACTTAGAAGCGGATGAAATATCTTCTTGATGCCATAGTCCCTGAGGGATTAATTGTTGCCCAATATTAGTCATATGGGCATCTTCTTCTAACAGGTAATATTGGGAGCCTTTAAAGCGCTCCAGGCATGCTAAAGTAGCTGTCCCGGGTCCACTTCCTAAATCTAGAATGATCTGAGGTGCATACTCTTCTGGAAGCTCTTTTAAGCAAGACTGAACGCAAGCATAGGTGGCTGGCAGACGTGCTGCGACATAAGCAACCGCTTCTGCTTGACTCTTAAAGCCGCGCTTGTCAGCGGATAAGCGATAGCGATTGCTAAGGTTGGTATAGGCTTGGGCAAGCTGTGTGGAGGAATAGGCAGCTGTCATCTGGGTGATATGGGTTTGTAACCAGAGGGGGAGCATCAGGACAGCTGCAAAGGGCTAGACAGACATATTACGAGTGCCGGCTGGCAAACGCACGATCAACCCATCCAGTTCCTCGCTCATAATAATCTGGCAGCCTAAGCGGGATGTATGCGTTAATCCAAAGGCCAAATCAAGCATATCTTCTTCATCTTCGCTGGCTTCTTGCAGCACATCATACCATTCAGGGTCGACAATAACATGGCAGGTTGAACAGGCCAAGGATCCCTCACAAGCCCCTTCTAAGTCGATGTTATTGCGATGGGCAATCTCTAAAACAGATAGGCCAACAGGGGCGTCCACTTCTTTGCGGGTATCATTTTGGTCAATAAAAATTATTTTTGGCATTCGTCTCTCTCTTATAGTGCATCGACCCGTTGCCCTGATAAGGCTCGCCTTAAATTGCGATTAACACGTCGTTCAGCAAAATCCTGGGTTAAGTTTTCAACGGTTTTCAATTGAGCTTTTATATCATCTTTGCTTCTAGATTTCAAAGATTTCTGCAAATGAGTAACCGCTTCATCAATAACCATCCGTTCCTCATTCTCTAAAAGGTCACCATCATTATTGAGAGCGGTATTTAACATATTTAAAAATTGTTCCGCTTCTAAGATGGCTTCCACCTGCAATCGCTCCTCAATATCTTGCGTCCCATGCTCATAGTTATCCCTTAAGATGGTGATCAGGTCTTCATCCTTTAAGCCATAAGAAGGATTGATTTCTACTTTTTGCAGCAGACCTGTGGTCATTTCTTGGGCGCTAACAGTCAATAGACCATCCACGTCCAAATTAAATGTAATGCGAATACGAGCAATGCCAGCAGGCAGCGGTGGAATATTTTTCAGCGTAAAGGTTGCGAGAGAACGGCAATCCTTAACAAATTCTCTCTCTCCTTGCACCACATGAATAACCATGGCATCTTGACCATCTTCATACGTGGTAAATTCTTGAGCAATCGCTACTGGAATGGGAGTATTGCGATGAATAATTTTCTCAACAATTTCCCCCATGGTTTCAATACCTAAAGACAGCGGTGTCACATCGAGCAGTAATGTATCTGATCCTACAGTCAAAGCTTCGGCTTGCAAAGCCGCCCCTAAGGCCACCACTTCATCAGGATTCAGATTCGTTAGCGGCGGCTGCTCAAAGAACTGTTCCACCGCCTGCCTTATTGCTGGCATACGCGTCGAGCCGCCAACCAAAATTACCCCTTCCAGATCGGAAATGGATACTTGAGCATCAGCCAAAGCCATCGCACAGATGTTTAAAGTCCTTGAAATAAGGGGGGCAATTAGCTCTGCTAAATCATCCTGGCTAAAATGGGGATCAGGCCAAGCTATGTTCGCGGATAAAAATTCCTTTATATCGCGGGCTGCCAGAGATGAGACTTCTAACTTTTCAGCGAGCAGCTGATCAATATCATCGCCCCCGAGGCTGATATCGCCCGCAGTAGCCACCACTTGGAACACCCCTTTCGTAAAACGAATGATCGAGATATCAAAGGTGCCTCCTCCTAAATCATAGACAGCATAAGTACCCTCGACTTGCTGATCTAAGCCATAGGCCAGTGCCGCAGCAGTAGGCTCATTGATCAACCGCAGTACTTTCAAGCCTGCCAACTGGGCTGCTTCTTTGGTCTGTTGACGTGCCGCTTCATCAAAGTAGGCAGGTACGGTGATAACGGCCTCAGAGATCGGCTCGCCTAAGGTCTCTTCTGCTGTTATCTTGACAAATTTTAAGATATCAGCGGAGATGTCGACGGGCGTTTTAACCACCTTCCCCACCTCTAACACTATTCCTTTCTCATTGGGCACAATAGGATAATTAGCAGCCAAAGAGCTGGAGATTTCTGCGGCTCCCATCAAACGCTTGATCGAAGTAATGGCCTGGGCGTGAGGTTGAGCTTCGGCCCCCACCAGGATCGTTTGATCGGTATAAGCCACAACTGAAGGAATCAATCTTGCGCCAGTAGAGGTGGTTAAGACTTGCGCTTGCTGATTTCTGCTGCAAGCAACCACCGTATGGGTGGTTCCCAGATCTATACCAATGGCGAGGCTTTTCTTTTGAGGTTTTTCTGAAGACCTGGAAGGGTCAAGGAGCTCAACGAACATAGTTTTTCCTTAAGGGATGGTAACTGATATCTTCAAGAATCTTACTAACATATACTAACTCTAAGTATAAGTAAGCAAGCTGGTCAGCATCACGGTTATCAAAGCTTAGTTTAATCAAATCTAATCGCTTCAGGAATTCATTTTCGAGCGCTTTCAGATCACTTGCCTGCGAACAATCTTCTAATTGTTCTCGCCACTGCATAACATCAGCTAGTAAGGTAGAGTGGCTGACGGTTTGGCCATTTTCTCCGGGAATACTGCTACCTTTGGCTCGCAGATATTCAGCTGCCCGTTTTAAAGGATCCCTTAAAATATTGTATGCTTCCGTTAGTTTAAGGGCTTGGGCTGCTGCAGCGGCACGCTCTTGAGCCGGTTTAGCTACAAAACGGTCAGGATGGACAAGCTGCTGGCCCTGTCGAAAGCGCTTTTCAAGGTCTAGAAGATCAATATTAAATTTAGGTGTTAATCCGAATATTTCATAAGCATTAGACATGGAAGGATTTCCCACAACCACACCGACCTTTTTCATTTGGATTCCTAAATACAAATCCTGAATGGAGAGGCTCGACCACATAATCCATCTCAGTTCCGAGTAAGAACATGATCGCTTTAGGATCAATCATTAAAGTTAGGTCATCAACCTTGATAACTTCATCAAAAGGTGAAATCTCATCCGCAAATTCCATAGTATAAGACATCCCTGAACAACCTTTAGTCTTGATGCCGATGCGAATGCCGGCAGCGGGCGTCGGCCTTTGTGCTAATAACTCTCGGACCCGGCTTTTCGCATTTTCAGTTATGGACATCGCTACTGGACGCATGACGGTTCACCTCGTAATTTATGCTGCGCTATTCTGCTCAGATTTCTGATTTTTACTTTTATAATCGGCAATTGCCGCTTTAATGGCATCCTCAGCTAAAATTGAGCAATGTATTTTTACTGGCGGCAACGCTAAATGGCGCGCAATTTCCGTGTTTTTGATGGCCTGGGCTTCATCAATAGATTTACCTTTCACCCATTCAGTAATCAAGGACGAGGAAGCAATCGCTGAGCCACACCCAAAAGTTTTAAACTTGGCGTCCTCAATAATCCCTTCTTCCGTAACTTTAATCTGCAGTTTCATTACGTCACCACAAGCGGGGGCGCCCACCAGACCAGTGCCAACCGAGGTGTCATCTTTATCTAAAGATCCCACATTGCGCGGATTTTCATAATGATCCAAAACTTCTTTTGTATATGCCATTGCTCATTCTCCTTATATTATTAATAAAAATAGGTCTCTTCTTTCAATTTTCTAAGTCTGACTTAATTTTTTTCATCCTGATGAAAGAAGCTTAACCTTTTATCTCCTGCAATTGAGATCTAATATTAATGGGCTGCCCATTGAATTTTAGTGATATCTATTCCTTCTTGGGCCATCTCCCACAACGGGCTCATGGCACGTAATCTCTCCACCGATTCAATAAGCAGAGCGATGGCCGCATCGACTTCCGCCTCAGTGGTAAAACGGCCAATGCCAAAACGGATGGACGTATGAGCTAATTCTTCCCCTACCCCAATAGCACGCAGTACATAAGAAGGCTCCAAAGAAGCAGACGTACAGGCAGAGCCAGAAGAAACAGATAATCGTTTAATTCCCATAATTAAGCTTTCCCCTTCAACATAGGCAAAGCTCAGATTTAAATTACCCGGTACGCGCTGGGTCGGATGACCATTGAGGAAAACTTCAGGTAGGCGCTCCATGACTGTGCGATAAAACTTATCTGCTAATTGCTTGATCCGGGCTTGTTCTGTTGCCATTTCTGCTTGGGCAATCGCACAGGCTTCTCCTAGTCCGACACATAAAGCCGGCGATAAGGTTCCTGATCTCATGCCGCGCTCTTGTCCGCCACCATTGATCAGAGCCTGCAACCGCACCCGCGGCCGGCGACGGACATAAAGGGCTCCAATTCCTTTGGGTCCATAAATCTTATGGCCGGAAATACTCAGCAAATCAATATTCATGGCCTCCACATCTAGGTCAATCTTGCCTACCGCTTGCGCCGCATCAGTATGGAAAAGTACGCCATGCTCCCGGCAAATCTTACCAATCTCCGCCAGTGATTGAATAACGCCTATTTCATTATTCACGGCCATGACTGAAACCAGTACCGTGGACCCTTTAATCGACGCCCGCAGTTGATCCAAATCAATTAATCCATCGGGTTTGACGGGAAGATAAGTTACCTCAAAGCCTTGCTGTTCTAAATGGCGACAGGTATCGAGCACACATTTATGTTCGGTCACCACAGTAATAATATGATTCTTTTTTTCTTTATTGAACTCAGCGACACCTTTAATAGCTAAATTATTGGATTCAGTGGCCCCACTGGTAAAGATAATTTCCCGAGGATCAGCTTTAATAATCTGTGCCACTTGCTCCCGCGCTTTTTCCACTGCGTTTTCTGCTAACCAACCATGGGGATGGCTGCGCGAATGGGGATTACCAAAAATATCGCAGAAATAAGGTAGCATCTTTTCCAACACACGTGGGTCGCAGGGCGTGGTGGCTTGATAATCCAGATAGATTTGGCCTTCTAAAGTGGTGAGCTGATGGGCAGCGGGATGACAGGTAGTGTTCATGCCCCAATCCTTTCTTTTAAATTGCTGTGTGTTCGGTCATAAAGATCTTGCCAAACCTTTATGAAGTGATCTATTTCGCGCTCAGTAGTGGAGTGCCCTAAACTGACACGCAGTGATTGCTGTAAACTGGGGGCAGGAACGTTCATCGCTTTCAGGACATGCGAGACCTTAACTTTGCCAGAAGAGCAAGCAGAGCCTGCCGATACTGAAATTCCCATCAGATCAAAATGCATAACCTGGGTATTGCTAGCCATACCGGGGGTAGCAAAGCAGCTGGTATTAGGTAACCTTTCAGCAGGACTGCCAAAAATCTTAAGCTCAGGACACAGTGTTGTTAAGCGCTGCTCTAAAGTATCGCGAAGCTTTTGAATTGCCACCCAGTGCTGCGTTTTACAGTTCTCTATAACCGCCCCTAAACTTATAATTCCCAGACTATTTTCTGTGCCGGAGCGAAAATAGCGTTCTTGGCCCCCGCCTCTGATGAGAGGAGTTAAAGGGATGTGCTCATTGATAATTAGAGCACCAATTCCTTGTAAGGCACCAATCTTATGGCCTGAGATAGAAATAAAGTCAGGCTTTAATTCTTTCCAATCTAAAGGCAGTTTACCTATGGCTTGAACAGCATCACAATGAACTTGGGCTCCATATTGACGTGCCAGAGTGATAATATCAGCAAGCGGTTGCACCACCCCAGTCTCATTATTAGCAGCCATAATACTCACTAACGTGGAACCACCGGATTGCTTTAATAACTCTTCTAACTGAAGCAAGTCCACCCGCCCGTGGCCATCGACCGCACATCTGAAGGCTGCTTTGTCCGCTTCTAGAATTGAGTCATGTTCAATGGCACTGGTTATGACCTGGCCTGAAAAACCTTTAATAATGAGATTGTTGGCCTCGGTGGCCCCACTGGTGAATATGACCTGTGCCGGTTTGACAGTAAAGAATTCTGCGACTTTAAACCGTGCTTCTTCTAATAAAGAGCGGACCGCACGTCCATGCGTATGGATGGAAGAAGCATTACCCACCGTCCTTAACGCTTCGACCACAGCGGCTTGAGCGATAGGATGTATAGGGGCAGATGCATTATAATCTAGGTAAACTCGCTGCATTATACTTCTCTGACCAATGGTGTTCCAAATTCCGCTGCTTTACTTGGGATTTGCTGCGAACAGACATCTTCTAGGGTTACTTGCTGCAAAAACTGTTCAACGACGTGACTTAATTCTCTCCATAAATTATGAGTCATGCACCGACTGGACTTGCCTTGGCAACTGGTAGCCTCCTTATCGGCACATCGCGTAGCCTTTAAAGGGGTGTCCACCGCAGCAATGACATCATAAATTCTTAACTCTTTTCGGGGACGGCTTAATCGATAACCGCCATTTGAACCGCGACAACTAATAACCAGATTAGCTTTTTTTAAACGGTTAAAAAGTTGCTCTAAATAAGCTAAAGGGAGCCCTTGACGCACAGAAATAGCGGATAATGAAACGGGTTCAGCTTCGCCATAAAAAGCGATATCTGCCATGGCCATAACCGCATATCTTGCTTTTGAGCTTAATTTCATAAATTCCCCATAGCTCTTCTAAAAAAGGCATGTTACACTTAATTATAGATTGGAATTCTGGCTTTAAAATCCAATACTTATAGGGATAGAAATACCTATTCTGACTAAATTGGTCAAGTATGTTTTCTCCAGAATTCATTTTTTATAACATCGCGATTGAAAGGGGAAACCCATGGCCGAAGTTATTTTTAATGGTGCAGCTGGACGAATTGAAGGCCGTTATCACCAGAACTCGCATGAAGATGCGCCTATTGCTCTTGTTCTTCATCCGAATCCGCAATTTGGCGGTACCATGAATAATAAAGTGGTATACGCACTCTATCGTACTTTTGTGGATTTAGGATTTTCAACTCTACGTATTAATTTCCGGGGAGTTGGCCGTTCAGAAGGAACCTTTGATAACGGTGAAGGAGAGCTCAACGATGCGGCAACAGCTCTTGACTGGTTACAGACCGTTAATCCCACCGCTTCCAAATGCTTTATTGCTGGATTCTCCTTTGGGGCTTGGATTGCTATGCAGTTACTGATGCGTCGTCCTGAACTGGATGGATTTATCTCCGTTGCTCCTCCTGCTGATCGGTATGATTTTTCATTTTTAGCTCCTTGTCCGGTACCTGGCCTCATTCTTCAGGGTGCAAAAGATGATATTGTTCCGTTTGGGTATGTTGCAAAAATGGCAGATAAATTGCAACAGCAGCGCGGTATTCGCATTGATTATACTCAGATCCCTGATGCGGATCATTTCTTTACCGGTAAATTACCTGAACTATGCCAGCTGATTGAAGGATATGTAAAGCAGCGTCTATCTGTAAGATCGTTGGCACAAGCATAACTTAATTTTCTTAAGAGATATAATCTCTTGGGGTGCCTTAACTGGTACCCCTTTTTTTATTTTTGGAGATTTGTGTTCTTGGAAGAAATAGGCAGGTTCTTTTGCTGTTTTTAGAGTAACTCCGCAGTCCTCATTGTTACCTAAGCTGTCTTGCAACTTATAAGGAAATCAACCTAGAATTTAAGTATTGAAATATTAAGCTTGATTGCTTATTTAAAAATTAATACTTCCTTGGAGAGATAACATGAGAATTATCCTAGCCGTTCGATAGATTTGCCCCCAGAGCCGGAATGGTTTTTTTAAGCAGCATGTAAAAAATGCAGCACATCATTTTATTTCTTACGTATAGGATTTTTATCATGTCGAAAATATCTTCACCAGCCTTATGGTTGCTGGTATTCATTGTGGGGTTACCGCAACTTTCTGAAACTGTTTACAGCCCTGCGTTGCCTCAAATTGCCCAAGCCTTAAGGGTCGAAGAAAACTGGGTTGAGTTTACCTTGACCATTTATCTGATTAGCTTTGCTGTTGGGACTTTGCTTTGGGGATATATCTCTGATCAGTATGGCCGTAAACCCTGTCTGATTTTGGGATTAGCGATTTATTGTTTAGGATGCTATGGATGCTATGCCGCTTCTTCTATTGAGTGGCTAATGATTGCTCGCTTTATTCAAGCGCTGGGCGGGAGCACAGGCAGTGTCCTCGGGCAAACCATTTGCCGCGAGGCTTTTTCTGGGGCTGAGCGTGGACGGGTGTTTGCCACGATTGGCAGTGCCCTTTCTTTATCACCAGCAATTGGGCCGGTCGTGGGCGGATTTATTAGTCAGTCCTTTGGATGGTCAACAATTTTCTTATTTCTTCTAGGCGTCGGATTTTTAGTGCTCTTGGCCTGCGCCAAAAAGCTACCTGAAACTAACCTTCACTTAGGAAAGAAGAATGTATCCATTATATCTGTGTGGAAAGAATTGCTCTGTGATAAAATGGTGATGGGATTTTGTTGCCTTGTCGGCTTAGGAAATGGGATTACTTTCAGCTATTACGCAGAAGGGTCCTTCTTTATGATCGATATGTTGGGCTTAAGCCCTTCGCAATATGGTCTAACATTTATCCTCTTGGCCTGTGCTGGGGGCATCGGCGGGCTGTTAGGGCGCCATCTGTTTAAGACGCTGTCGGCGGTTCAGATCTTACAATATGGCTTATTATTGATTCTATTAGGCTGTATAGTCTTGGCAAGTTCTGTGTTCGGATTAAGCGTTTCCCCTTCTAATATGGTGATGATTACTTTAGCTTGTATGACAGTTATGATGCTGGGGATGAGTTTAGCCACGATCAGCAGCCTTAGTGTTGCCCTGGCTAAATATCAAGCGGTGATCGGGACGGCCTCAGCTCTGTTCGGCTTCATGTACTACGCCATCATTTCAGGAGTGACTTTTGTTATGGGGATCCTACATGATGATACGTTAGCACCGATGCCTTTGCTATTTTTAACTTTGGCTGTGTTGATGCTAATCATTTATTTTATAGCTATCCGTCAGAGTGAATCGGTAAAAGCTTAACTTCTCAGATTAATTCTGCGGTGTTCCCAGCGACTATAAATATAGACGGGAATGCCGCAGGCATACGCCATAAAACAAACCGATATATTTTCAAGCCCCGCTCCTAAGATAGCCCATACACAATAACAAGCGCCCAACACTATTGCCCCGTAAAGTGCTGGCTTTAGCTTCACGACAAAAGAATGCTTGAGCAATTTTAGTGAGGCTATTGTCGACGATAAATACGTCCCCAACGTCATAATTGTTCCAATGAGAATCATATTATTGAATTGGTTAACAAGAGACTTACTGTAATTCATCGACATTAACGCTGTCATTAAAATACTGGTAAAGACTAATCCGAACACTGGAGTGCCATTGTCAGATAGTTTGCTAAAAGCTTTAGGGAAAAGTCCTTCCTTCGCTAAAGCATAAGGGATTTGGCCTTGTAAGATAATCCAGCCATTCAGGCCACCAAATATTGAAATCAATACACAAAATCCAATTAGAGGGGCAACCCAGCTGCCAAAGATTTGTGTGGCAGCGTCAACAAAGGGGGCATTCGACTTTGCTAATTCATGTGCAGGAATTAATCCAAAAATTACGACTGTAATAACAATATAAATAAGTGCGCCTAACAACGTGCCAAATAAGGTAGCCCGCGAAATCGTCTTGCCTGGATTGGTGACATTTTCTGCCGGTACGGTTGCTGATTCTAAGCCAATAAAAGCCCACATGGTAATGGCAGCGGCCGCATTGATGGCCTGTAAGGGAGTATCAAAATTAGGATTGAATGGTACATAATTTTGGAAATCAATATAGAACCATCCTAGGCAAGCAACCGCTATTAAAGGCGAGATTTTGATAATTACGGTGAGAACTTGAACAAAGCCGCCGTATTTCAAATTGTAACAATTAAGAAAAGTGGTGAACCATATTAAGCAGGTTGCCACGAGGAAACTGGCCATTTTAGATTCTGCTAGCAAGGGGACGAAGTGGGAAAGATAACTGACAAAAGCCAAAGAGACAGCGGCGTTACTGGACCAAGCCATAATCCAATATCCCCAAGCCATAAAGAAGCCCATCTGATTACCAAAAGCTTGACGGGTGTGGCTAAAAGGGCCGCCAGCTTGGGGATTGTTAAGCGATAACTTTGAGAAAACATAAGCTAAACTGACTGCACCAACTGCTGTTATCAGCCAGCCAAAAATACTGATGGGTCCCACGTGGGCCAATGAGGCCGGCAAAAAGAAAATGCCAGAACCAATCATATTGCCTAAAACCAGGGAGGTTGCCGTCCAGAATCCGAAAATACGGGGAGTTGAAGATGCTGCCATTATTTATTTTATCTTATGAAGGGTTATGAGTATATTTTATACTGTGTTGAATCCAAATGTATAGCAGAATACATGCCGCCGCGCTCACGCCCATCATGATCGTGGCGGGGCGAATCGTCCCATCATTAAGCCAGCTGGCGACATAAGCATAAGCAGCTGCAGAGACCATTTCTACAAGGCCCAGAACTGCCGATGCTGCCCCTCTTTGATGATCCGGTACATCTAGGCAGCGGGTCGCAGAGTTTGAAAATACCGGAGCTAAGCCAATGCAAAACAAGATAAGTCCACTGATTAATCCCCACTGATCAGATAAATTGTTAAAGCTTGAAAAGTTTAAATACAAACTTCCAGCAGTTATGATGGCAAGGCCACTTCTTAAGAGTCGGTCAACCCCATGCTTGACGACGAGGGCTTGATTAATAAACGCTCCTCCCATATAAGAAATCGGGCCTATCATGGCATAATAGCCATATTCTTGTGCAGTTATCCCTAAACTTTTTATAAAGAAGAATGGAGCTAAAGCAATCCAAGCCCACAGGGAACCATAAGTCATTCCTGAAATCAAAGCGTAGCCACAGACTCTAAGATTGCTAAACAGAGCTAGATAAGCATTTACGGTGGCCTTAAAACTAATGGGTTGGCGTTTATCAGGTTTTAAGGTTTCAAATAGGCCAATCTGGCAAGCGCATAATGTCACCACAGCCGCCCAGAGAATAATTGTAAAGTTAAACCGCCAGCCCCAAACAGCGCTAATCTGACCTCCGATAATGGGAGCGATTGTGGGCGACAAGGCAATCGCTGTCCCCATAAGGGAGAAGATTCGGGAACATAAATGATCGGGAAAGATATCCTTGACCATAGCGGTGGAAATAACGTAACTGGTGCCGGCTCCCATTCCTTGAATAAGTCTGAAAAGCGACAACACCTCAATCGAATCCGCAAAATATGTACCAATGCTGCCAACAGTAAAGATTACAAGGCCGAGCATAAAAATAGATTTCCGGCCTAGACCATCTGATAAAGCGCCTCCAATTAACCCCATAAAAGAAAACCCAATCATATAAAGGCTAATCGTCATGACAATGGTATGGTCCTGAACCCCATAAAACGATGACATTTCTGGTAGGCAGGGTATATAAAGATCGGAAGACATTTCAAAAACAATAATTGCCAATACCAGGATCAAAGGTAAGACAAGGAGCTGCTTGTGTGATAAGGGCGGCATACTCATGGTTTCAAAAAATGTCAAAAATTACGGTATTAATTTTCTAAATTCCGTCCAGTTTTGAAGAGGGACTTATAGCCCCCCCCTTAAACATTTAATTTAGGCCAGCAGCTGGTTGCTGATTTTGTTGTTGGTAAAGGTTATTAAAATCAATGGGAGCGAGCATTAATGGTGGATAGCCGCCGTCACGGGTCATGTCAGCAATAATATTGCGCGCAAAGGGGAATAGTAAATGTGCTGCATCCACCATTACTGACCGTTGGACGTCTGATTCGGCCACATCTTCGCTTACGGTCACAACTGCTCCGTAACTCAGTTCCACGATAAACATCGTATCTTGAGCACGTTTAGCGTCAATATTGAAATCCAAAATGAGTTCAAAGTTACGATCCCCGAGATTTTGAGCTTTAGCTTGAATGCCAACTGAAATTTCTGGTTGGTCTTGGCTCTCGCTTGTGAAAATTGCCAATGGATTGGGATTTTCAAAGGATAGATCGCGAATATACTGGGCACGAACTATAGTTGTGGCATTATTAGCCGCAGAATTTGCTTGTTCCATATTATATCTCCTAAGATAATTTAAGTTTCTGAACTTGAGTCTATCAATTGCATGTCTAATTCGTCTACTATAATATATATTTAGATCAAGAGATTTTGAGGCGTAAAACGTGGGACCCTTATTAGAATTAATATTTTTCGCTTTATTGTCAGGTTACATTTTTTACCGGCTGTGGTCAGTCCTTGGACAAGAATCAGAGGAAGACAAAGAACGTCGTGAAAGAAAAAGGCGTCATTTTGAAGCCTCGATGGAAGAACGGGTGGTAACTCCCTCCCCTCGCCCGACCGCAGGATCCCGAGTGGATATTGAAGAAGACAATCTTAAATCGGGCGTGCGAGAAAAACTCCGTTTATTGCAACAGCAGGATCCCACCTTTAATTTCTCTAACTTTATTAAAGGAGCCAAAGGGGCCTATGAGATGGTACTGGATGCTTTTGCTACAAATGATCGGGCCACCCTGCAGCTCCTTTTAGCTCCCAAAGTTTACGATGCATTTGTGGCTGAAATTGAGGAACGTGAACAGCGGGGAGAAACTTATAGCGCTACCATTAATAGCTTTGATAAAATAGACGTCGATGCAATTGAGATCCATGGCGCAGAAGTATTTATCTCTGTGCGTTACCGAACCCACCAGATTATGGTTACTCAAAATGCTGCGGGGGAAATTATTGAAAATAAAGCCCGCATCAGCATTCCCGTGACAGAAATCTGGACCTTTACCCGCACCATTGGATCTGATGAGCCCAATTGGTATCTGTCCCGTACCCAAACGGCCTAAAGAGGCCCCTAATCCGAGTATAATAATAATGAATAAGAATAAAATTCTCTTGGTTCTGGGTCTTCTATTAAGTGGATGTGCCCCCACAGTTAAAAGAGATCTCATTCCCGTCACTTTTGAGGCTTTGCCCGGCTGGGAACAAGATAAGCAATTACTCGCTTTACCGGTGCTGCAACAATCCTGTCAAGTTATCCTCAAAAAAGATGGAAACACAGAAATGGTGACGCGCCAAGATGGTGGAGGGCGTGCCAAAGATTGGTTTAAGTTCTGTCGAAAGCTGCAAGCCGAGAATTTTGATTCCCATCAAGAGGTCCGAGAGTTCCTAGAAACTAATCTGCGTCCTTATCAGATAGCGGCTTCAGGGAATCCGGAAGGCGTTTTTACAGGGTACTATGAGCCTATCTTAAGGGGGTCGTTAAGACGCCATGGCCGCTATCAGACGCCTCTTTACAAATTGCCAGGCCGGAATATAAATTATAAAATTCCGCGGGCTCGGATTGTGCGGGGGGCACTCAAGGGGAAAGGACTTGAGCTTGTTTGGGTTGATGACCCGGTCGAGGCTTTCTTCTTACAAATCCAAGGGTCTGGAAGAATCAGACTAGATAATGGACGAGAGCTACGCTTAGGATATGCGGGCCAAAATGGTTACCCTTATCTGCCGATTGGTAAAGTCCTCCTTGATAAGGGGGAACTACAGCACGGGCATGTTACTATGCAGAGTATCAAAAAGTGGCTGCACGCACATCCCCGCCAAGCTGAATCAATTATGTCGAAGAATGAGTCTTATGTGTTCTTTAAGGTCATGAATAAACATCAAGGTGGGCCTATTGGTAGCCATGGCGTTCCTCTTACGCCCCATCGGAGTCTTGCCGTCGATCGTACTTTTATTACGTTAGGAACGCCTCTGTGGTTGGATGCCACCCATCCAGATCATCATCAGCCGCATCTGCGTAAATTAATGGTTGCTCAGGATACGGGCGGAGCCATTAAAGGGGCGGTTCGCGGCGACTATTTTTGGGGCAGTGGTGAGAAAGCCGGCTATTATGCAGGAGCGATGAATGCCAAAGGGCAACTGTTTGTCCTATTGCCGCAATGAAAAACCCACCCAAAGATAGCCATTTATGGCAGGAATTAATTAAAGGGATAAAACCACTAAAACACAGGCCTGCCTACGTTGAAAAGACTCCGTCTCCCGTCAAGCCTTCAAAGATTAATGCGGTAAGGGTAAAGGAATATCTTGAGCTCCATTGTACCGCTCTCCCCATAGAAGGTTCTTATTATACAGAAACAAAAAAGCTGCAAAAGGTCACAAAAATTGTTATTGAAGCGCGTCTTGATTTGCATGGCCTTACTCGTCAAGAAGCTCAGCGACGATTACAAAACTTTATCGCGATGGCGCACCATGATGGCTTGAAATGGGTTCTGATTATCACCGGCAAAGGCCATCCTGACAACCCGCATACCTTGAAAAAGCTTCTGCCTTTATGGCTCGAACAAGTCTCTTTAGTTACCGGTTATACTTCTGCTAAAGATCAGCATGGTGGCCAAGGCGCCTACTACGTCCGCGTCAAATCTGCATCCGTTTGGGGGTAATATTTGAGTCATCGCTGGCTTTGAAAACAGGGGGAGATTGATGGCTTATCGTCGGGGTGTGAAGAAATAAGATTCACCTTAAATCTTTACAGATAGTAGCAAGAACAAAATTATATAATTTTTCTAGATAAGCATATTTTTTGAAAGGAGAGAGGCAATGGTTAAGAATATTCTTCTTATAAAATTTTATTAGGGTGCAATTTAATTCACGCTGTAGAATTCAATTTTGAGATGCTGCGCGATGAAGCAATTGCATTTTCAGAAAGAATAAATGAAAAAAAATTATACCTCCCCCCACTATAGAGAAAGTTTTAAATTTTTGTCTTTTAAAAGGAGCGCCCTATCAAGATAGGGATAGGTATCTCACAGAAAAGTCAGTGCCAAAAATTTGCGAAGAAAAAGGGTATCTAATTAATACCTTCATGAAAGTGGATGATTTTTTTAGCATTTGCTTAAATATTTATACTAATAACTTAGTAATGGAGCGAAAGAAAATTGCTCTCGCAATTCTTCTGTAAATAATCATAGAGAAATTGGATCACCGCCTATGGCATAGAGAGATTAGGAAAAAAGCGGGCTTTGTAAGAGACGAAGAGAAAAAGAAGACCCGAGATATACTTGTGAATAAATTTAATCACCCTACTACCGATAATACGGACAAGATTAACACTGAGGACCACATTTAAGGCACCAACAATAACAAGAGTTGATGAGTTAGACTAAAGGAAAAGTGGCCTCTTGCCAGCAGTGATTAAAATTTCAACTTTTAATCTATGAGCAGAGGACCACTTTAAGCTTACCATTTCGGAGAGTCTCGAGGTTTTTTTATGTCACAAACCTAGCCTGTTCCTATAGGTCTTAGACGATCTCGTCTTTTAAGCGCACATAAGAGGTAACCTTTTTAACGCCATCAATGTTACGAGCATAATTGATCACCGTACTTAACTCAGCGTGATCTTGCGCTATTCCCATCAAATAGACATTACCGCTAACAGTTTTAATGCTGTAATTAATTGATTGAACATTTTTGTCAAACAGAAGCTTAGATTTAAGCTGTGTTGTGATCCAAGTGTCTTTAGCATAGACACCAACGGAAGCCCCTTCAGAGATAGCGATGTTGTCGATAACGCGTCTAACACCGGGCGTTTCCCAAGCAATCCGAACCGCATCTAAATGCATCTCATTCGTTAAAACAGCACCCGTTAACATTACTTCACCGTTTTGCACATTCACATTAACTCGGGCGTGAAGTTCGGGGTCTTTCTGGTAAAGAGCAATTGATATCTTGGTAGAAATTTGAGTATCGGATAAAGATCCTGAGATCCCTTTCTCTTTTACCATTGCGCCGCCAACAACGGCAGCACCACCCCCAATAATGGCAGGAGCACAGCCAGCAAGCATAATACTGACTAAGGACAGTGTTATATTTATTTTTTCATTCTTCTCCTCTTTTCTCGTTGGTTAAGTTTGGCGCCAAGCATCCTTTAGATGATATAATCTCCAAGGGGTTACAATCATGACATCAAATCTGATAATATCGAAATTAATTTTAACTGATGCCATATAAGCTTGACCAGATCTTTCTATACGGTTGCGTTGAGTGAGGGAAATGGAGTCTAATCCTTGCCGGTAAAACTGGCGACGCTTAACTTCAACAAAGGTGAGTGTTTTACCTCTTTTGGCAATCAGATCAATTTCCCCCCAAGGAGTGCGATAGCGACGCGCTTGGATGCTATAGCCTTTTACCATCAGGCATAATGATGCTAGGTATTCTGCCCAGATCCCCTTGCTATAGGATGTCCATTTCATTTGAGTTGTAAAGCACGTTTATAGATATCTTTACGTGCTACCCCTAAAGCACCGGCCACCAGAGTACAGGCATCTTTTAACGAGTGCGTTGTTAAAGCTTCTCGCAACGCTATCTCAATGTCTTGCTCTGACAGGGATTGATCTTGGGATGAGGGCGGTGAGAGAACAATCACAATTTCGCCCAGAACTTTGTCACGGTCTTGAAAGGTTTGCAGGACTTGGGGGATTGGCCCTCTAACTACTTCTTCATAAACTTTCGTTAGCTCTCTTATAACAGCGATCTGTCGGTTCACGAAGACAGATTGCATGGCTTCTAAGGTCTTGATGAGGCGATGCGGGGACTCATAAAACAGTAAAGTTGCATCAATTTCTTTAAACTCTACAAGTTTCTTAGGGTCGACAAAGCCGGCAAACATAAACCGGTCTGTTGGCCAGCCTGACAGAACTAACGCCGTAATCCCTGCCGATGGGCCAGGAATGACTGTAATCGGCAAATCATTATCTTGAAGCGCTTTGACAAGCTTGTAGCCAGGATCACTAATAAGAGGCATGCCTGCGTCACTGATTAATGCAAGTTTTTCACCCTGCTGAAGACGGGTAATAATCTCTGGGATTAAGCCTTTTTCATTATAATCATGGAGGGCTTTCAAGGGAGTTTTTATGGTATATGTTTCTAACAAAGGTCGGCTGGTGCGCGTATCTTCGCAGTAAATAAGATCGACCTTTTGCAGAATATCGAGAGCCCTTAAGGTGATATCGGCCCGATTGCCAATCGGTGTAGCGACAATATAGAGCCCCGATTTCACTGCGGGAAGAAAATCAGGAAGATTTATCACCGCATTAACCGCACTTATACTGCTTTGATAAATCTTGGGTCGTTTTCATTATGGCCTTCTCATTGGGGAAGTCTGCTTTCAGTTTCTTTAAAACCACGCAGGCTTTCTTAGTTTCTCCTTGCAGCTTCATTGACTTGGCCATTCCTAATAACGCCTGCGCTCCCAGGGAGCCTTTGGGATTTGCTTTGTAAGCGGTTGCAAAATCCGCTGCAGCCGTTTTTGCTAAATCTTTTTGTTTAGATTGGGAGGCAGCGGCCAGTTGGCATTCAGCGATATGGATTCGTGCCTGGGATACTTGTTTGCCTTTTGGAAAGGTTTTTACATAATAACGGAAGGCTTCTTCGGCTTCAGCGTATTCTTGCTGCTTGTATAATGCCATCGCTTGGTTATACTGAGCACTTTCATCGTTTCTCTCAAGACTTCCCGTGGGCGCTTCCTTCTCTGCTTTCTCAGTGGCTTTATCTTTGAGAGTATCTTTGGCAGCTTTGGAAGTGCCACCTAAATCCTTTAAAATAGCCTCAACATCATCTTCAGCCTGCTCCTCATCTTCTACAACGGCCGTGGGTCCGACTTCCCCTGGAAGATGAGATGGTGGTGTTGAGGATAGAATGGCATCAGCACTACGTGCAGGCAGGCTGGCGCCCTTATGTTCTAATACTTCGATACGACCCCGCAACTCTCTGATCTGTTTTATAATTGATTCCAGCTCATCTCGGGTCACAAAGTCTTCACCGCCCGGTCCTTTGCCGCCCATCCTCTTTTCAAGGTCATCAATCCGCGCACTTAAATCCCCGTAAGATTCATCTGCCATAAGCAAGGAGCTAGAGGTTAAGCACAATAATAAGCACAAAGATTGGATTTGCTTCATAAGGGTACGCTGTCCTGATTATTTGCCTGTTTATTCATGAGTATTAATCTAACAAATAATTTAGGAAATTCCCACAGTTGATTATGCTAATTTGCGGGCCATAAAGTCTTGGCCTGAAGGGAGTAATTTCTAGAGTAAATAACCCTATCCATGAATGAGATACTCTAAATTCTATAACATGCCTCCGTCCCCTCAGTGTCTGAAAGATATCAAGAAATTTCATTTTTTTAAGAAATATAAGCAAGGATGATCTCTCAACCCCGCTGAAAAGCTAAGCTTAATACGGACAGTAGTGCTCTCGCCCGGATTATTACAGCCTCCTTGGTAGACAGAGAGGGTCGCTCAACGTATTTTTGCTTTGCATAAAGCTTCTAACTTTTGCAGGTCGTCTGGCAGGTCACTGCTGAAATGCATTATCTCTTTTGTTCTAGGATGAATGAATGATATTTCTTTCGCATGCAAGGCTTGGCGAGAAAATTGGGTGACCTCTTCGGGCCATAGGGATTGAGCCCCTTTAGGAACGCGTCCGTACAAGGGGTCGCCCACCAAAGGATGTCCTAGAGATGCCAAATGTACACGAATTTGATGGGTACGTCCGGTGGCCAATTTGCATTCAACCAGGCTAATTTTGAGCGCTTCCCCCTCAGGTTGTCCATAAATGGATAAGGTATGATAATAAGTTAGGGCTTCCTTCCCCTTACGGTTCACAACAGCCATTTTCTGACGATGGCGCGGATGCCGTCCAATTAAAGAATTAACGGATCCAGATAGCGGCGTGGCGACGCCCCAAATAAAAGCTAGATAAGTTCGTGATAGACTACGGTCGCTAAATTGAGAGCATAAAACATGATGCGCATTATCATTCTTTGCAACGACCATTAATCCAGAAGTGTCTTTATCTAAGCGATGCACTATTCCGGGTCGCTTGACACCGCCAATGCCCGATAAACTATTGCCGCAATGGGCAAGTAAGGCGTTAACCAGGGTTTCTTGCGGGTGGCCAGGTGCAGGATGGACAACCATACCAGCTTGCTTGTTAATAACTAATAAATCTTCATCTTCATAGACAATATTCAGTAATATATGCTGAGGTGTTGGCTCTGCTTCAACCGCTTCAGGCACTTGAAGGGTAATCACATCCGCCAACATTACTTTCATGGAAGCTGAGGGTTTACGATGAGGCTCAATTTTTACGCAGTCAGCACTAATCAGTTCTTGGATACGGGTGCGGCTTAAATGATCGAAGGCAGTACTTAAGACGCGATCAAGACGCTGGCCAACTTGTGGCTCGTTTATAGTTAACGCATAAGTATCAGATTTGTCTTGCATTTTGTTGAAACTTAAAAATTGCTCTTGCTTGGCGTATAAAAGTCATTAGATTAGATATTATCAGAAAACCTCATGATAGGAATAGTCTCATGAATAAATTATTGATTACTGCTGTCGTTATCTTTGGTTTTTCAAGTGCTGCTCAGGCTGAACCTTCTAAGGAAGCGGAGAAGTCACAAAAAGTTGATCCGACTCTCTCCAAGCAAGAAAAAAAATAGCTAAAGCTTCGGACTATGCCCGTAAGATTTTAGATGCTTGTGAAACTGCTCTCAGTTCAGTTGAGGAGAAAGGAAAAACTTTAACCGGCGTCGATAAAAAGATGTTCGATTTATTTGTGGCACATGCAAAGCTTGAACGAGACGCTGCTAAAGATCCAGAAATGGCAGAACATATGAAAAAGCATGCTCGTCATTGTAAACGTTATATGGGAAATGCAAACAAGTATATTAAGCAATCGGTCGAAACGCCTGTAGAAAAGAAATAATAATAAGCTTAAAATAATAACTATAATAAAGGGGGAAAAACCTACCCCTTTTTTAAATTAACTTAATAATTTCTGTTGTTTAATGAAATATGAAGCTCTTTTTTGTTAAATTTTATATAAATATCTTTCAAATTTTGTGTTATAAACTGTCATAGGGATTTTTGATGGTAAATAAAACCTCAAATTCTCTTAATTTTGACAGTTAAACGCCTAATCTCGCTATAAATTAAAATGCTTTATACTCTCTCAATCACTAAACTTTCGGCTTTAATGATTTTTATAATCTCTGCCCTGTATACCCACCGACGGGGAAAGGTGAAATATAAACCATTTCGCCAATTAACGGACCATTCTACCTATATGGCACCTATTAACTGTTTTATGTATCTATTCTCGCGCGTGCCGAACGCCCCTTATTTAGATCGTCAATTATTTCCCGAATTAGATATCTTTCAACAAAATTGGCAAATTATCCGAGATGAGGCAGTACAACTCCTCCAGCAGGGGGACATTAAAGCATCACAGAAAAGGGATGACATTGGCTTTAACTCTTTTTTCAAAAGAGGATGGAAAAGATTTTATTTAAAGTGGTATAATGACCCTCTTCCCTCAGCTCAACTTGCTTGTCCTAAAACTCTTGAATTAATCAAAAAAGTACCTTGTGTTAAAGCAGCCATGTTCACATTTTTGCCTGCGGGCAGTAAATTGGGTCTTCATCGTGATCCTTATGCTGGATCATTACGCTATCATTTAGGCCTGGTTACGCCGAACAGTGATAAATGCTTTATAGAAGTCGATGGCCAGAAGTATTCGTGGCGCGATGGCGAAGATGTTATTTTTGATGAAACTTATCTTCATCAAGCAGAAAATCAGACGAGTGTCGATCGTTTAATCTTTTTTTGTGACATCGAACGTCCAATGGTAAACAGAGTCACCTCTTTTATCCGTTGGTTTTTTGGGCGATTTTTTATAACGGCAGCTTCAGCTCAAAATACCCCTCAAGATCCCCTTGGTATTCTAAACAGATTATTTAGGTATATCTTTGTACTTCATACATCCACGCGTGGATTAAAGCGTGATTTTCCTGTGCTCCATAAGACATTAAAGCTTACTTTGTTTGCAGGAATAATTTATATAGTATTTTTATGGTAATAAGTTTATGCATACGATTCTGTTAAAAACTCTTAACTTTGCGAAATCTTATCCAAGGGCAGCCGCCTTCTTGTTGGGGGGGCTCTCTATTTTGTATTTTGCCCCTTTCCATTTTTCTCCCGTCGGCATAATTAGCTTCTCAGGGTTACTTTACTTAGTTAACCTGCCCATCTGGTCAGATCGGCCCTATTTATATGGTTGGTGGTTTGGCTTTGGTTACTTTGTGGGTGGCCTATATTGGATTGCCAATGCCTTAAAAACCGTAGGGCTATGGTATTTTATGCCGCTTGGATGGTTTGGATTGCCAGCCTTTTTAGCACTTTTTATTGCCCCTATATTAGGGTTAACCATAAAATATTCTCATCCCGGCGTAAAACGTTGCCTATTATTTGCGTTATTGTGGTCGGTAGCTGAATATGCAAGGGGCCATGTGCTTTCTGGTTTTCCATGGAATCTGAATGGATACACCTGGTCATTAGAAGTTTTGCAGTTAACCTCTGCGTTAGGTATTTATGGACTAAGTCTTTTGACAACCTTGCTGTTTGTCAGCTTTGCCAGCCAAACTAAAAAATTCCCGATTACTTGTGTCGTTTTTTTATAGGGATTTATATCTGGGGATACCAGCGGTTGCATCAGTTCCCAACGGAGCGAACAGGTATCAATATCCGTCTGGTTCAGGCGGCTATTCCTCAAAATTTAAAATGGCTCTCAAATCACTTTGAGGAAAATCTTGATAAACATTTAGCATTAAGCAGCCTGCCGAGTGAGCGCCCCTTAAAGGCAATTATTTGGTCTGAAGCCAGCGTCCCTGCTTTCATCAATGATTATCCCATATTAAGAGATACTTTGGCCGCTGTCGCTCCAGAAAATGGCTATATTATTGTCGGTGGACCGCGTCGAGGGACCGATAATCAGATTTATACCAGTACGCTGGCCATTAATAGTCAAGGGCAAATGGCGGCAGCCTACGATAAAACCCATCTCGTTCCTTTTGGGGAGTATTTTCCATTTAGATCGATTTTGCCTTTTATCAGTAAATTGACTCCTGGTGAGCAAGATTATACGCCTGGGACAGGAATTCGCACTCTAACAGTTGAAGGATTGCCTTCCTTTTCTGCGTTAATTTGTTATGAAGCCATATTTCCTCGAGCTGTTGTCACGGCCCCTCGTCCCGAATGGATGCTCAATCAAACCAATGATGCGTGGTATGGCTATTCGACAGGACCTTTTCAACATTTGCAAATTGTGCGCACGCGAGCAATTGAGGAAGGAATTCCCTTAGTCCGAGCCGCTAATAATGGCATTTCAGCAGCTATTGATGCTGCGGGAAGGATTACCGAACAATTAGGATTGGATGAGTTTGGATATATTGATTTTGACTTACCTAAGCCTTTAATAAAACCAACTCTATATTCACAATATGGGGATCTTATTTTTCTTGTCCTAGCAGTAAGCTTAGGGGTTTTAATGGTTAGCCTGCGTAGGAGAGAAGATGTCTGAAGATAGTTACATCAATATTGGTCATAATCTAAGGATGATTCGTAAATTTAGAGGGCTTAGCCAAGCTGCTCTTGGTAAAAGCATTGGTGTTTCCGGTCAAATGATTCAGAAGTATGAAACCGGCCAAAGCCAAGTTTCCTCGAAAACCTTACATCTTCTTGCCGATAAGCTAAATGTCGATATCCGTCAATTCTTTGATAGCAGTGAAGCTTATGTAGACTTATCAGAGGAAGATGGCTCAGCTTATGAGTTAGAATTAAATTCAGGCATTAAAGAATTAATTCGGGTGTACGTTCAGCTTTCTAATGATGATCAAGAACGTCTTATTGCCCTGGCAACAGCTTTAATCAATCGAAAAAATGATCGCTAAGTAGGCTGGCTTATTAGTCCTAACTAAGATAGCTGTTGTCACTCTTTTAGCAAAACTGAGACTTAATATCTAATATATAAAATTTTATGTTTTATAGGGAGATAGAATCTACGTACCATAAGATTATAGCGCTTGACTAAATACTGTGGTTTAAATGTTTCTTCTTAGATGGATGCCAATTATAGGTGCTGAGTTAAGAATTTGGGATATTGGAATGCTCAAAAGTTATCTTTCTTATATGATGCTGATCTTTTTAAGTATTATCCCTGCTTATGGGCAACAGGAGGAATTTGAGAAGACTATCTCTCAGCACCTGCGCATTGATCTTGAAGAGTTAAAGGAACTAGCACATATCGAAGAAATTGATGAAGTGCTTCTAATATATCGGAAAAAGCTCTTTGATCATGCAGATGATTATGAGAAGGCGGTAAGTACTCGGCAACCCTACCTTGTCTTTTCGCAAGGCTTTAAAGATGTTCGATCAGATTTTCTCCTAAAAGAAGTCACTGGTTTTTATCTGCAGAAATATTATGATGATCAATTGGCAAAGCTGCTTATTAGGCTTGACCGCCAGCGCTCGTCGGTTAGCAAGATGTTGGCTAGCCATGGATTTAGAGTTAGTATAACCCAGGAAGCTATTCAAGCTTTGCATATCTTGGCGGGAATTCATAATTTAAAGATAGAAACTGAGACCGGTTATGTGGAAAAAATGGTGACATTTTTTTCTCAGAAAGCCCCTGCTAAAGATTACTTTTATAAGGTTTTTGCTGAGATCAAATCTAAAGATCAGCAACAACAGTTGCTTGACGTCGGGCTCGAATATTTAATGCTGCGCTATCAAGTTGATCGCAATCTTCTCAGTAAATTTCTAGGCTATTTTGGCCTCAAGGCCAGCCAAACTAAGGAAGCTGTGCAAGCCTTAATTATGATAGCCCAAGATCTGAATATTAAGCTGAAAGAGGATTACCTTATCAGGTTAAACCATCTAGATCAGGAATTGATAATAAACGTAGCTCAAACCATGCTAGCGTTGTAATTTTATTTCAGATATCCCTGGGTTGACAAAATTATTTTTCATCTCTATAAATATTAGAGTTATGGCAGAAAATATCGGTTATACTTTTAAGACAATCATCATAAGGCTCAGCTATAGAGGGAGTATACCCATTATTGTCGTCCCTTAAGGGGACGTGTTGTTGATTGCTTTTCAAAATTTACATCCTCTCACTTATTTGAATTCTTATCAACTTATACCCCTTATCCACATCAGGAATGTCTGAGGGTAGGTGTGTAAGTAATGGAAATAATTTATGGCTTATAAACGGATCATTTTAACTTCAGGCTTTGCTATGTTTTCGATGTTTTTCGGATCAGGCAACTTAGTTTTTCCTTTATTAATCGGCAAAGAGACATTAGATACCTCTCTTTATGGAACCTTAGGCTTGATTATTACGGCCGTTGTGGTGCCTTTCTTGGGGTTGTTTGGAATGATTCTTTATAATGGTGACACCCGTCTCTACTTTAACAAGTTAGGAAAGCTACCGGCCCTTATATTAATATCGATGATGTTATCATTAATGGGGCCTTTTGGGGTGGTTCCCCGTTGTATAACGGTTGCTTATGGTGGCTTGAGTGTCCTCTATCCTACTCTGAATTATCCCCTCTTTTCTTTAGCCTTCTGCGTTCTAATTACTGTTCTGATTTGGCGATCCAACCGTGTTGTCGACGTTATTGGCTTAATTTTGACTCCCTTTAAGCTGGGAGGTCTATTATTACTGTTGCTCATAGGTCTGTACCATGCCCCAGAGGTCTCTCCTACTACCCTTTTACCGCAAATAGGATTTTCAACGGGGCTCTATCTTGGTTATCAAACTATGGACTTAATGGCAGCTTTCTTCTTCTCTGCTACTACAGTGGCCTATCTCAGACAGAATTTAAAGCCTGGCGCTGATGGACGTACACTGTTTCAAATTAGCTTAAAAGCACTGCTTATTGGCGCGGCTCTACTGGCATTAGCTTATATAGGCTTTGTTTCCCTTGGTGCTCATTATGCTTCAAGCTTGATAGAAGTTAGACCCGAATCGTTACTGGTGGTTATTGCCGAGAAGGCCCTTGGGAGTCTGGCCCTGCCTATCGTGGGATATACGATGGCTGTAGCCTGTTTAGCAACGGCAGTCATTCTTACAATTTTATTTGTAGACTTCCTCTATATGGAAATCTTAAAAGGTAAAATTAGTGAAAAAATGTCAATTTTTATCACGATTAGTAGTACTTTTATCATTTCTCTTCTAGGATTTTCCAAGCTCTGCACTATCTTAGGGGAAATCTTGGCGGTAACTTACCCAGCCCTTATTGGCTTGGCAATCGGTAATATTCTTGCTGCCTTGACACGAATAGACCTTACGCGTTATGCCTTTTGGGGTATACTCTCCCTAAATATACTTTATAAATATGGGGTCATAACTTAATGCTTTATCGCTTAATTATTTGTTTGTCTCTGATAAGCTCAGCTTTTTGTAATGCGCCTAAACTAAAAGTGGTAGCTACTTTTTCTATTTTAGGGGATCTCATTCGTCAAGTCGGTGGTGTGGATGTGGAGGTCAACTTTATCGTACCTGAAAGTGCAGACCCGCATGTTTACCAACCAACCCCCCAAGATGCCGCTATGCTCGCTAAAGCGGAGTTGGTGTTTATTAATGGGCTTGATTTTGAAGGGTGGTTAGAACGCTTGATTGCTAATTCAGGCTACACAGGAGAAGTCATCACTGCTTCTGCCAAAGTCAAGCCTCGAATCCTTGTAAATTCTAAAGGAGAAACAGTAGATGATCCTCATGCTTGGCATTGTGTTAAAAACGCTATGCTATATGTGGAATGTATTGCTGATGCTCTAATTGCAGCTCGGCCCTCTTTAAAAGATAAAATTTTAAAAAATAAAGAGACCTATTTAAATGAGCTGATTAAATTAGAGGAATGGGTTCAGGCTCAATATCAAAGATTTCCCGCTGCACGGCGTCTGGTGGTGACCACTCATGATGCTTTCTGGTATTATGGGGATGCGTATAATATTACTTTTCTCTCGCCGGTGGGAATTTCTACAGACGCCGAGCCATCAGCCGCAGCAGTGGCTAACCTGATTAAAGATATCAGGACAAAAAATATCCGCGCTGTTTTTATCGAAAGCCTGTCCAGCCGTAAACTCATTGTGGAAATCGCAGCTGAGGCGGGCGTAAACGTCGATGGAACCTTGTATGCGGATTCCTTGTCTGCCTCCCATCAAACAGCTTCACCTGCTCAAAGTTATGTGGCTATGATTCGCCATAATACTCAAGAGATTGTTAAAGGTTTGGATTCCTAAAGCAACATTTTTAATGGCAATAAATTTGCAGAGGTTGTAGCATAGGGGAGATATTTGACCCACAATCAATAAATGAGTATAACCCATGGCCCTGAATGCTTTACAAGAACAAGAAATTCTTCATCAGCAACAAGAAACCTATCAGACGCGGCGGATGACTGTACCGGCTCTGGAAGAGATCCTGTATGAAGCCATACCCGTTCTCGATCATGGGTTTATTCGCGTGATTGACTATATGGGGGATGATTCTGCAATCGTACAAGCAGCCCGGGTTTCTTACGGTAAAGGCACAAAAAAAATTAGTGAAGATCAAGGGTTGATTAATTACCTTATGCGCCATCGCCATTCGACGCCCTTTGAGATGTGTGAAATTAAATTTCACATTAAGTTACCTATTTTTGTGGCCCGTCAATGGATTCGTCATCGTACCGCTAATGTGAATGAATATTCAGCTCGATATTCGATTATGGATAAAGAATTTTACTTGCCTCTGCCAGAACATTTAGCAGCTCAATCTAAGGTAAACAATCAAGGCCGGGGCGACGTTTTGGACGGAATGAGAGCCCAAAGAGTTATGCAGCTCTTAAAAGAAGATGCTGTGCGAGCCTATGATCATTATCAATATATGCTTAACGAGACTGAAACAGGTGAGAAAATTGACGAGGATCAAGATGGGTTAGCTCGTGAATTAGCCCGCATGAATCTGCCGGTCAATTTTTACACTCAGTGGTATTGGAAAATTGATTTGCACAATCTTATGCATTTCCTTTCCTTGCGCGCAGATTCCCATGCTCAGTACGAAATTCGTGTTTATGCTGAAGCAATGTTAGACGTTCTCAAAAAGTGGGTGCCAGCCACTTATCAAGCTTTTGTGGATTACCGCGTTGGGGCTGCTAATTTATCTGCTAAGGGCCTGGCGGTGGTTCGCACTCTTCTTGCGGGTCAAAGTATGACGCGCGAACAAGCGGGGATGAGTTTGAGAGAATGGCGTGAATTAGAAAGTGTTTTACAGATAAAATTGCCGTAATGCTCAGTTTTTATCGTTTCATTACCCCGCTATTAGCGCCGCTTCTCAAGCTGCATTTACGCCGGCGTTTGAAAAGAGGAAAAGAAAGTCCCACTCGGCTTTATGAACGCTTTGGCGGGGCCTCTCTTCCTCGCCCCTCAGGGAAACTGCTTTGGATTCATGCGGCCAGTGTGGGGGAATCTGTTTCAGTTCTCCCGCTCATATTTCGCCTAAATCAGAAATATCCTGAAGTTAATATAATGTTGACCACGGGCACTGTTACTTCAGCCGAGCTGATGGCTCAACGGTTACCAAGAAATGTCATCCATCAATTTGTGCCGCTGGATGTGCCAAAATGGGTGAAAAGATTTCTTGAGCATTGGCAACCCGATGGGGGTGTGATTATAGAGTCAGAATTATGGCCCAATATGCTTTACCAAGCAAAACACCAAGAAATTCCTTTAATCCTTCTCAATGCCAGCCTGTCCGAAAAGAGTTATCATCGCTGGCAGGGCGCCAAATCGGTTATTCAAGAGTTATTATCATATTTCAGCTGCATTATGACTCCTAGCTTAGAAACAGCTGTCCGCCTGAAAAACTTAGGCGCTACGCACGTGGATTTGAGTATTAATTTAAAGTTTCTCGCTGATCCCTTGCCCGTCAATAGGGATGAATTAGACTCTCTAAGCTCTTCTCTAAAAAGGCCTTTATACACCGCCGTCAGTACCCATCCTGGGGAAGAAGAGGTGGTTATTGAAGCCTATCTCAAACTTAAACCATCTTACCCGACTCTTCTTTTAATCTTAGCGCCGCGGCATCCGCATCGGGCCTCTTCTTTAATTGAAATGATGCGGGCCAAAGGGCTATCAATCGCGCAGCGTTCTTTAGGGGAGCTTCCAACACAGGCCCATGATGTTTGGCTTATCGACACCATCGGTGAGCTTGGCCTTATTTACTCTTTAGCACCTTTTTGTTTTCTGGGGGGGTCGCTCATGCCGATTGGTGGACATAATGCCATTGAACCGTTTTTACTGGACTGCGCCGTTATTCAAGGGGAGCAAACCTTTAAATCCCACCACATTAATCAGCTCCTCAGGCCTGTCTTAGCAACGGTACAGAATGCTGAAGACCTCAGCAAAATAGTCAAGCTTTACTTAGACCAACCTGACCATGTAATGGAGCTCCTACGACAAGCAGCAGCCATTCTCCAAGATCAACGGCAAGGCTTAGAAGAAATAGTGGATAAGATTGTAGAGGAACTACGGTGAGGTTAAGAGCTCCTCAATTCTGGCGGTCCCCAGGGCTGCTAAGTTGGTTGTTAGCACCAGTAGGATGGATTTATGGAAAAGTAGTTGCTTGGCGGCTACGCTGTTCTAAGCCTAAAGTTACAGTCCCTGTGCTGTGTGTGGGCAATTTAATTATGGGTGGCGCCGGGAAGACCCCCACCGTTATTGCTCTGGCTAAAGAATTTCAGGAGCAGGGACAAATGCCGCATATTTTAACGCGAGGGTATGGTGGACAATCTCATACTGCCTTACGGGTAGACCCTGAGCTCCACACGGCTGAGCAGGTAGGGGATGAGGCTCTGCTTTTGGCAGACATAGCCCCCACTTGGGTCGGCGCAGATCGTTATCAATCAGCTGTAGCCGCCATTGCTGCCGGCGCCAACCTGTTGATTATGGATGATGGATTACAAAATCCTAGTCTCTTCCAGGACCTTAAAATTGCTGTCTTTGATGGACAAATTCCCTTGGATAACACTCAAGTTTTCCCAGCTGGCCCGTTCAGAGAGGATTTTCAGCACGGGCTGAAGCGTGTCGATTACTTGCTGCTGATTAATTTTTCTCAACTGCCAAGGTGGGCTGCCAATAAGCCTCATATTCTTGCTCGCATTACCACCGCTGCCGTGCCTACTTCAGACCGTTATGTCGCTTTTGCCGGCATAGGGTATCCGGAAAAGTTTTATGCCTTGCTTAAGCAACAAGGATTTATACTAAGTGCGCATAAATCTTTTGCCGATCATCACGTTTATAATACTTATGATCTTGATGTATTATTACACTTAGCTGAAGCTCAGCAGGCGCAATTGATTACAACAGAAAAGGACTTGGTTAAAATTCCAAAAAATGTTAGAAAAAATATTCAGTCTATAAAAATTTGCTTGAAGGCTGATCTTACAGAAATCGTTAATAAAGTGTTAAAATTTTTTTAACTATTTGTTAACCAAGATTGATAAATAATTAATAATAACCATCTAACAGTTCTGGTTGACCGATGAATACACTCGAAAAAGAAATGTTATCCTTGTTAAAAAATGGTAAAAATGATCTCGGATTTACCCATGTCCGTGCTGAATTTGAGTCTGAAGGGATACGCGAAGATGAAATTCTTAGGTTAATAGAGCTAACCTTTCGGGCTGATCTCGATCTAATTATTAAGATTGGGGGTTGTGAAGCGGTTACTGACTTAATGAAAGCCAAACAATTGGGCGCTGGTGTAATTATTGCTCCTATGATTGAATCCTCGTATGCTGTGTGTAAATTTGTGCAATCAGTAAACCGAGTTTACGCAGAGCAAGAACGGATGGATATTGAATTTTTGATCAATATTGAGACTATTATGGGATATGAGCAACGCGAGGCTATCATTGATAAGGTCGCGGCTTGCAGTTTGACCGGTGCTGTTTTTGGCCGCGTTGATTTTTGTGGATCGTTAGGTATCCATCGCCGTGACGCCAATAAACCTGAGATTACCCGCCGTATTAAGGAGGTTGGATTGCTGTGCCAGCAGCATAATCTCCAGTTTGCTGTGGGCGGTGGCATTGATGCTGAAAGCGTACCCACTTTAAGAGAAATTCATACTACCCATCTGAAACGATACGAAACCCGGAAAATTGCATTTGATGCTTCTGTGGTAAGTCATAACATTGCTCATCGAGGGTTGATTGAAGCCTCAAGGTTTGAACTGCTATGGTTGAAAAATAAGTGCAACTACTATAAAAATTTGAGTGCTGAAGATCAGGAGCGTTTAAAGATGCTTGAGCGTCGGGTGATTTCTCTAGCGGCATAAAAAGCAAAATCTAAAAATATATTCTTTTAAACAAGGCACAATTAACGTAAGTTGTTTTTTAACAACAACCCCCCCTTCTATAAGACTGGTAAATTGTGTTAACTCTTATCAATGAATCACAAATTCCTTATAACACTATTGTAGGGCAGTACGATACTTTCTATATCTTAATCTCTTACTTTGTGTCAGTTATTGCTGCCTGGACAGCACTTTTAATTCTTCAGAATACTAATATTTCACATACTTATACTCGTCTTAAGGGCTGCTTATTGGGTGCTCTTGTCATGGGTGCCGGCATATGGTCTATGCATTTTACGGGGATGTTGGCTTATAAGATAGAAATGGAGCATACCTATAATTTAGGTTTAACCATTCTCTCAATGATATTTGCTGCCGGTTTTTCCTTTGCAGTTTTCCTTAATATAACACGTCAAAAATTAACGCCTCAGGTTGTTGTGATCAATGCCCCTGTTATGGGAATCGGTATATGCGTCATGCATTATATTGGGATGACAGCTATGGAGATGAAATGCGATATCCTTTATTTGAGATCCTATTTCTGGACTTCGGTTTTGATTGCCATTATGACTTCTGGCTTGGCCATGTGGATTATGTCTTCTGTCAATAAGGCCACTATCCATAAAATAGGCCTCATGTTCGTTGCAGCCTTAATTCTTGGGGGAGCGGTGACAGGAATGCATTATACGGCCATGGCGGCAACAGTATTTTCTCCTTATGCCGATTGTCGTTTCACCGAGAATTCTGATCAATCAACGTTGGCGACTGCCGTTGTGATTGTCTCGCTTTCAATTTCCTTATTTGGTTTTTTCTTAGTCAGCCGTGGTTTTTTAAAAGAGAATAAATCTAAGGAAACAGTTTTTTCTTTTCAAGGCTCTGTTGTTTTAAACCTTATTATTATTATGACGGGGGCAACCACAGCCTTTCTTATCTATTATCATAGCCGCGAAAATTACGATGATGCTTTAATACATTTCCGCCAGGCTGAAACAACGAAGGCTCATCATATCGTGCGATCAGTAAGGCAAGCCTTCGAATCTCTTTATATTGAAATGTTGACGATATCGAAGTTACCCTTTTTAAATAATTTAGCAGATACCTCAGCTTCCTTAGATCAGCGTTCTATTGATGTTATGAAGAACATTCATGACAATTTTAAGGTTATCCCTCAAACAAACTTAATAATTCTAACGCGAGATCACACGGCAGATGACATTAACTCAACTACTAAGCAGATTCCCGGCTTACTTTTAAATTATAAAAGTTATGCGCCACGCTTATCCGAAGAGATTATTCTGAAGGTCGCCCGACATCACTTAGCCTGGTTCAAAGAGGACTGTCCTTTAAAGCCAATGGATAAGGATTCAATTATTCCTGCTAAAATGGAATGGATAAATATAAAGGCTTTAGGACCTTCCTTTCCTTCCGCGCCTGATCGAAGGGTATCGACCCCAAGTCCTACAATTATTTATTCTTTACCTTATTATGGCCCTGAAAGGGTCTTTAAGGGAATCATTGTTACGGTATTTCCTTTGAATATTTTATCGTCACATTTACAAGGTGATAGCGATATTCTGATCCGCAATCAGGACAATAAGGTATATATTTTCCCTTCTTCCCTTCCCGGAAATTTAAGAAGTTCCTTTCCATGGATTAGAAAGGCTGAACTTGACCCCCATTTTCTTTTCTCAACAGTCCAAACTATTGACATTAATGATAAAGGGGGAACCCTAAAATTGTGGGTAGGGGCTAATGAGTCAGAGTTTTTTCAAAGCACAGCTGTCCACAATATAAAAAACTTTCGCAATATTGGCTACTCCTTCTCAATTATTTTAACGTTGCTTGCTTTAAGTCTTTTCAATATTATGCGGCGGAGCTTTAAATTTGAACTTGAAAAAGAAGCTGAAGCAAATAAGGCAAAAACAGAATTTTTATCAAATATGTCGCATGAGCTTCGCACCCCGATGCATGCCATTTTGAGCTATTCTAATATGGGGCTGAAAAAGCTGCGAGATCGACAAGAAGTTACCTCAGAGCCCTTATACAAATATCTCAATAATATTCAAATTGCGGGAAACAGGCTCTTAAATCTTCTCAATAATCTCTTAGATCTCGCTAAGCTAGAAGCCGGAAAAATGGATTTCAATTTTCAATTAAATGATTTTCAGTCTGTCATAGATCATAGTTTTAATGAATTAGAGTCACTTTTTACTCAAAAAGGTATCACTCTAGCTGTTGATAATAAGGCTCATCTTACTGAAGCTGTATTCGATAAGGAGAAGCTCGTTCAGGTGGTCATTAACCTGCTTTCAAACGCTATAAAATTTTCTTCTCCTAATTCTCGAATTCATATAACGGTTGCAAATGTTAGCCTTGCTAAAGGTAAAGGCTTATCTTGCCGAATAGAGGACGAAGGTATCGGTGTTCCCAAAGACGAGGTCACAAAAATCTTTGATAAGTTCTTCCAGAGCAGTATTACCCGTACCCAAGCCGGTGGAACTGGCTTAGGTCTTCCTATCTGTAAGCAGATCATGGAGGGACATGGCGGCACAATTTGGGCAGAAAATGGCAGTAAAGGTGCTGTTTTTATGTTTCAGTTTCCTCTTAATAGGTAAGAGATAGTAAGGACGCATGTATTAGCTAGACCAGAAGAGGGAATGAACAGCATCTCAATTAGCTTACTTAATCATAAAAGAGCCTTTAAGGGACTTCAGAACAAACGGTACAGGCGGCTTTAAAAGCCTTTCTTCTTTTTACAAATTCTCCTCTATTATAACTGTTTCTCTCTTCCCCCTACTCAATGGACGCTTGCCCTCCCATTAATATAATTCTTTGCAAATAAGTACCAGCTTAGCAATTTATTGAAGTATTTCTCTTATACCTACTCATAAAGTGACGCGGGTAATGGGAGCCATAAATGAAGCTAAGGTTTCTTGGTAAATTGTCTTTAATGCTTAGTATCCTGGGATCAGCTTTGCCTAGCAAGGTCCAAGCCCAGGAGCACTTTAATCCTGGTTACGAAAGTAATGGCTCAGACAGTGACCATGAGGGATGGGGAAGACACTCTCCCACACTTTCAGATATTGACACCGATCTAGACCCCAGGCCGGATTCAGATCCGGAAGCCATAAGTTCTGATTCGGATCATTTTTCTGAGGCTGAAATGAGGGAAGAGGCCGCCCCTGCACATTCCTCAGAAGCTGAGATGGGGGAAGATGGCACCACCGACCACCACTCAGAACTTGAAGATAGCGACGGCTCAGCAAAGGAGTGTGACGGCTTGGAAGCTGCTACGGATGTAGATCTTCCCCTTCCTGATCCCCAGCCTTCTCAAGGACACAAACGACGCTATGAAGAGACAACTATCGATCCTCGGCGACCATTTATTGATGAGAAGGGCTTTCTGACACCTCCGCGGAAAACTCTAAAGAGTCGCACGGGAAGCTCTCCTCCTCCCTCTTCTCCTATAAAGCAAAACTCCTCTCTAGCGTCTGAAATGATGTCACCAGATATTAGGGGAGTTGATACGGAATTTGATGGGTGGGCAGGCGCCACGGATGGGGATGAGCCTCTTCAAGAACCTCAGGAGCGAGACCCTCTAAAAATAGTTCCCAACGAGCCACCATCATTCGCTGAGGAGGAAGCGTTTTTCCGTGAGGAGTTAGAAAAATCTCTTACCTCTTCTCAGAGCAAG
This sequence comes from Candidatus Odyssella thessalonicensis L13, assembly GCF_000190415.1. GTDB lineage: Bacteria > Pseudomonadota > Alphaproteobacteria > Paracaedibacterales > Paracaedibacteraceae > Paracaedibacter > Paracaedibacter thessalonicensis. The sequence goes on along the minus strand of NZ_AEWF01000003.1, from coordinate 136,769 downwards.
AATAGAAGAAAGAACCGGAGCAAAAGAGCCATGGAAATAGGTGACAAGATTCAGGAGGAAGATACAGTGCATAAAGCGGGAAGCACCTCCATTTCTCAGTCTTATGAGGGACCGAGAGTAAACGAGTCCGAAGAAGAACGTGAAGCAGAGCATTAGGTTAAACAATGTCCTCTTAAGAAGTACCTTTAACAATCGAAGAGAGTTTATGGAGGGCGGCGCACGTCAAAGCACACGCACCTTAACAATTGGAAAACTTGAGGAGGAGATATCCATAAGTCCCCCTCCTCCTTTAAGATAAATAGAAAAGTTCCTCGCTGCGCTCGGGGTACATTTTCTCCCTTTTTATAAGTGGGTTCTGAGGCTTGAAGTGGTTCTACGCCTTAGAAACAAATAAGAAAGGAGTTGAAGGCAGCTTTTTGCAAGATTCACCTTATTTAACCCTAAAACCTTGCAAAGTTATAGTGGATATAAATTGCATAGCCGCTTCTTGCTGAGACAATTCTACAGAAAAATATTTTATTCATAGCTCTACACAACAACAGCGCGCCTCCAGAGAGAAATGTGTTTCTTTAATTTGCGATCTTCTCTTTAAAAAGCAGCTCAGTCGTAAGGGGGCTTTTGTTCTTGCCAGCCTGCAGGCATGAGATTAAAGACTTGAGTGGTTTTCTGTCTCCCTGCGACGTAGATTGATAAGGCAGAGATGATCTAGACCCTATTGAAGTCATGAAGAGATCTTAGAGGATCTTTGGATGAATTAATTGATTATCTTTAGGCGATGAAGAGGCCGTCTGTTACTTACATTTATCCTAAAAGAGAGAAAAGTTTTTATGGTTTATAGTTAAGATATTAGCTAAGGTGGATCTAATTTTCGAGCGGAGGTAAATTGGAATGGATGAGAAGAAACCTACAGTACTAGCTGTCGACGATGAAGAATTCAACTTAGATATCTTACAAGACCATTTAATTGATGCAGGTTTCAATGTTTTGGCGGCCACCGATGGCGACGAAGCTATACAAAAGATTATGGATCACCCTGAAATTGATGTGATAGTCCTTGATCGTATGATGCCAAGAATGGGCGGTATAGAGGTCATTAAATCTTTAAAAGTAAGTGAGTATTATAAACATATTCCAATAATCATGCAGACTGCCGCTGCCCAAACGGTTCAAGTGGTTGAAGGAATTGAGGCGGGCGTCTATTATTATCTAACAAAGCCCTATGAAGCCGATTTACTAATCAGCATTGTCCATGCTGCTATCAATAAGGCCGCTCGCTTGAAGGAAATTAGTGAAGAACTGAAGAAGACTCAAATTGTTCCGAACCTGATGAAGAATGGCATTTTTGAGTTCCAAAGCCTGGATGAAGCTAAGAGTATTGCCTACTTTGTTTCTTGCTTATGCCCTAATTCTTTACACGTGGCATTCGGTCTAACAGAGCTGATGATTAATGCCATTGAGCACGGGAATCTTGGCTTAACTTATACTGATAAGACAAAATACTTAGTTAAAGGGGAATGGGAAAAGGAAATTGATCGGCGCTTGGCACTTGATGAGAATAAAAGAAAGAAAGCCATGTTAAGCTTTGTTTTAGACAAGGATGTCCTTGAAATTCGCATCAAAGATGAAGGGGATGGCTTTGAATGGCACAAATTTATGGAGCTTTCACCAGATCGCCTAACTGATCCCCATGGTCGTGGTATTGTCTTATCAAAAGATTGCTTTTCTTCCATGGAATACCAAGGAAAAGGTAATGAAGTTCTTTGTATTGTAAGGGTTAGCTAGGGTGTGAGTAATTACTCTATCTTTATGGAGTGCTTTTTAAAAAAGTCATAAGAACAAAGTGAAAAAAGGATATTACCTTAAGCTAGCTCGCAAGGTTAATCTTAAGTAATGTCCTTTTTGGTTTTACAAAGAAATTGAGAAGGATTAAATGTATTAACTTCTTTACAAAAAGCTATTGCAACTTTTGCTGCAACACCATAAATAATTGATATAATAGATTAAGTATCTCCTCTTAAATAGTTAAATTTTATCGTGAACCTTGGGCAAATCCTTCTCCTTTTAGACCAATTAAGACTTGTCATTCTCTTTGGGCTAGGGTGTCTATCCTTATTATTTCTTATCTTGCGTGCTAAATGGCCTTACTGGCTGATGCTGTTTCTTACGGGGTTGCCGCTTTGCTATCCTTTAGTCTCGCACTGGCATTCGGCACAGGACCATCCAAACCCTGTAACTTTACCTTTAAAAGTCATGCATCAGAATTGTTGGGGAGAAAACCCTGATACTGATGCAATTTTTGATCATATCCAAGAGAGCCAAGCAGATGTGGTGATGTTACAGGAATGCCCTCCTAAACTTTATTGGCGCATTCGCAAGGAACTCTGTCCGCAAGGATACGCATTATCCTCAGATTTTGAAAATTATGATCCTCGCCATCATCATCGCTATAATCGTTTAGTTATATTAACTAAGGGATTTAAGGTTCTTAAGCGATATAAACTAAAAGATCATCCTGTGCTTGTGATTTATGGGCGCTCATTTAAAACCGGTGAACGATACCGCTTTGTAAATGTGCATTTGGAGAGATGTTATAACGTTACCGAGGAATATTATCAAGGGATTGCCAATCAGTTGGGCAATTTTGACGGTAAAACGATTTTATCAGGTGACTTTAATCTGGTTCCCTGGTCCCATTACTATCTTAAATTCTGCCAAATGCTCGGTCTTAAAGATGGATTAAAGGGATGCGGTTTAATTGCAAGTTTTCCGGCACCGCGAAATGCAAAAGCAGGCTATAAGGCTCCCGCATTTCTTCCCATCGATCGTTTGCTTTTAACGCCCGGTATTCGAACTCAACGTGTTGATCGGCTTCCTTGCTTGGGCTCTGATCACTACGGCTTTATTGCTCAGATTGCCTCTTAAAGTCGAATTATTTTATATCCCTTACGAGCCATTACATCGCGGTCTAAGCAGCTCTTGACATCAATGATTATTGCATGCGGAGCTAGTAGCTTTTCTGGAGCGGTGGTGAGCTGCTCGATTAAAGAAGTATGAGCTACCGCTAAAATGGTTAAAGCGGCAGGCTTAAGGTGAGCAGCGTCCACAAGCTCTAGATCATACTCATGTTTAGCCTCTTGGGAATCCGCTTCTGGATCACATATTTGAAAGGGTACGCCATAAGCTTTTAATTCGCTGATAATATCGATAACCTTGGTATTACGAATATCAGGACAGTTTTCTTTAAATGTTAAGCCTAAAACTGAAATAGTTGCCTCTTGCGGGTTTGTCCCTGACTGGATCAGTGCTTTAATGGCCTGGTGAGCAATATGTTGACCTATACTATTATTCAAGTGACGGCCAGATAAAATCATTTTTGGATAATAGCCAACCTCTTGAGCTTTGTGGGCTAGGTAGTAAGGATCGACACCAATACAATGACCTCCGACAAGGCCGGGGCGGAAGGGTAGAAAATTCCACTTTGTCCCTGCGGCTTCCAAAACATCAACCGTATCAATCCCTAAGCGATTAAAGATAAGAGCTAACTCATTCATTAAGGCAATATTGATATCGCGCTGCGTGTTTTCGATGACCTTGGCGGCTTCAGCGACCTTAATAGAGGCTGCTTTATAAACCCCAGCTGTTACCACAGAAGAATACACGTCGGCTACGATGTCTAATGTTGCTTGGTCGGAGCCTGAAACAACTTTGGTAATCTTGGTAAAGGTTCGGTCTTTATCCCCTGGATTAATCCGTTCGGGACTGTAGCCCACAGTAAAATCTTTACCAAAGTTTAAGCCGGAAACTTTTTCGAGTATAGGGATACAGATTTCTTCCGTTGCCCCTGGGTAAACTGTTGATTCATAAACGACAATGTCACCTTTTTTCAAGGCTTGGCCCACTGTGTGAGATGCTTTTTCTAAAGGGGTAAAGTCGGGTTGATTAATGTGATTAACAGGGGTGGGAACTGTAATAATATGGAAATCAGCTTGCTTGAGATCATTAATGTCACTGGTATAAAGGATCTGTGTATTCTTTAGACCATCCGCACTAACTTCACGAGTTCGATCATAATTCTGACGCAATTCATCGAGGCGTGTTTGGTTGATATCAAAACCAATGGTGGTGTTGTGCTTACCAAAAGCTACAGCTACAGGTAAGCCCACATAGCCTAACCCGATAACAGAAATCCGACGAAGCGTCATAGTTAATCCTTATTTGTTACAAATATTTTTTCTGGCGTTAGGATATAATCCATAGGGTAATCCTTATCACAAACCATAATATTGTCAAGATATTGACAACCATAACCAATCCCTATGGTTATTATTTCTTTGTTTGCCTTTATTTCATATAATACTTTATCATAAAACCCTTTGCCTTGTCCTAATCTATTTCCTTGGGCATCAAACCCTAGAAGTGGAACAAGGATAATATCCGGCACTACGTCTGGAGCTGCTGGGATAGGTTCGGGGATTTTAAGTATCCCTGGGATTAGAACCTCCGCTGGCGTCCAAGCTTTAAATGCCATGTGGTGAGAGGCGGTAAGGACGGGTAAACAAAGACAAAACCCTTGTCGGTCGAGATATCTTAATAGACTCAGAATATTAAGCTCTGTGCCGACCGCATAATAGCCGGCAATAATTGAATTGGCGTCAAGAAAGAGGTGCTCAGTGAGTTTTTGCCAACGCGTTATCAATTGCTGGTCGATGATAAGCTGATCTACAGTTGCATGATATTGACGTCGCAGCTGCCTTAAGTAATTCCTTAAGTTTTGCTTTTCTTCATCCATAGCCATTAAAGGCAGTCCCCCAACTTATTCTTGTCTTCAGGAGAGGGCACTACTGGCTCTTTCTGACAGGGAGTCTTAGCATAGAAAGCCATTAAATTATCACGTGTTTCCCAAAAGAGCTGATGATCAAAATTAGGAGCGATCCCTTCGACAAAGTCAAGGTTAGCGTCACTGTTTATTTTTTCAGAGTCGACAGCGGCAATGCGTTCGCCGCTATCTGTTAAGGCGCCCCTGCCCGCTTTGCCATGACTGATAAGGACAAAGGCAATAGGATCGACTTGGCTATGAGTAACTTCTTGGGCGTTATTGACGTTGCGGATCGTAATCCTGCTAAAATTCACTGCACAAAAGCGGCTAAGTCTCTGGCTGGCGATAGGCATGTCTGTCGTTGTAATGTTTGCTAGCTTAGGATGCGCTGCAAAAGTAAACCAGCGCCCATAACCATCTTTAGCCACTTTTTGGGAAAGCCCCAGTGTCTTATAGGGGACAAAGCCAATACATTTGTCGGGCTGCTGCTGACAGGAGACATTAGCAAGGCCATCAGAACGCTGAGCTGGCGCCGGCAATTGGCGGTGTTCTAACACATAGACGGCGATAGCCGTCATTATCTGCTTTTGATGGTTGTCGGTTGTTCGCTGTTGGTGTAAGCGATAGCTGGCAGTTGTTAAGGGGATACTGATGCTTGCAATAAGACCAATAATAATTAAAGAGATCGCAATCTCAATTAAACTGAAAGCTGATAAGCGTCGCGTCATCTTGATCCAAAAAGGGCGGTTCCTAGCCTGATTCTAGTGCTACCATATCTGACAGCGCAGGTATAGTCTTGTGACATGCCCATGCTTAAAATTTTTAAGTTAACTTGGTCGGCGAGCTGTTGCATATGTTGAAAATATGGAGTAGGATCTTGCTTGGCTGGCGGAACACACATAAGTCCTTGAATTGGCAAGCCTTTTTCCTGGCAATAATGATAGAGAGTTATAAATTCTGCAGGGGCTACCCCCGCTTTTTGGGGTTCTTCGCCGATATTGATCTGAATTAGAAATTCACGCGTGCGGGTGGTGGGACGTTTTAAATATTTGACTAAGGCATCCACAAGGGTCAGACGGTCAATCACTTCGATGCCGTGGAAAAGTTGTAAGGCGGCCTTAACTTTATTGGTTTGCAAAGGGCCGATAAGATGGAGCCGACAATCACTAAATTCCTGCAGTAATGCTGGCCATTTTGCGAGTGCTTCTTGGACGCGATTCTCGCCGAAAAAGCGATGGCCATAATCTAATAATTGGCGAATGCTAGCAACTGGCTGCATCTTACTGGCAGCCATAACTTCCACATCGGGTCTATCCTCAAGGTTTAAGACCGGAAAGGGCATTATTTGCGACGGAACGCATCGAGAGTAATAATATTTGAACCATCCCCTGCTTCTGATTTAAGCATAGGGTCGACAGAGTTTTTAGAAGGCTTTTTCTGATAATCAAGCTCGACCAGCTCTGCTTGGGCTTCATATTCTGCCGGCGTAAACTGTAAGCCAAACTTAACTGACGGGTCGACAAAACTGACAACGGCTCCAAAAGGTATATTTAAGCGTTCATGGACATCATTAAAGCATAAAGTCACATTAAAGGCTTTATCATTGACTTCAAGATCCCAGAATTCATACTGCAGAACAATGGTAATGTCTTCAGGGTACTCGTCCCGCAGATAATCGGGAAGGTCAACCCCCGGATAGTCGGTTTTGAATGAGATATAAAAGTGATGCTTACCGGGAAGACCATTTTTAGATACCTCGATTAAGGTCTCTTTGATAACATTACGCAGTGATTCTTGAACTAAATTCTCATAATCAAACGCTGGTGTTTTAGTCACGGTCTCATCGCCTTTCTGATAAAATTTCTAGTGGGGGCTTCTGTTGCCCGGTGCCCCCGAACCGCGCTAACTTAAGTGCTTAATATCCGCAATAGCTAAGATATTAGGCAGCAACAGCTACTTGGCTGTTTGAGTTAGCGAATGCAAAATTACGGTTTGCATTTATTGTTTTTGCCCGATAACGGCGGTGCTCACCGAACGAAGAGTTTATCTTTACTACGCGCGTCGATCCTATTTCGTCCCCATATTTTTCTGGTGGAGACGCCGGGTACCGCCCCCGGGTCCGCAACGCTTATTCCATAAACCGTTTATCGTCATAGTCAGTATTACCTGACATCTATAAAATAGGTGTTTTTCGTAAAAAATAAAAGGGGAAAAGAACAAAATTATAGGATCTCAATTAAAAAATCTTTTAGTAACGTTTAAATTTAAATAAGAAATCTTTAAAATACTGTGTATTTTAAGTATTGTTAGAGACAAAATATCAGTAATCTTAATGTTTTATGTGAAGAATACTCGGAACAAGGAGAGGGAATAAATTGATATAGCTCTTGTTAGTAGAGGCGCTACCTTCGCTCACGGCTTACAAAATGACCCCTACCCTGACAGTTTGCTTATTTGATGGCAATGAGATCTATTCTGATATAAATGCCTAAAAGGTTCTGACTCTTCCTGTTTCATCAGCTGTGTTGCTTTTTGTAAGAGAAAGCCTTCACGCAATAACAAAACAGCGGTGTACTTAACAGCATTGATAAGAATTTCCAGGAATAGCTATTACCGACAATTGACCATAGTTGTTTAGTAGGCAGGAGGCCAAAGAGTGACATGATACCAATGACAGTCAAGGTATCAACAAATAAACAAATCGCAGAACAGCTACTGTTACGAAGCCATAAGTATTTTCCCTTAGTCAGTTTACGCAGCCAAAGATAAAGGGAGATATCAATGGACTGTGAGGTATAGCAAGCGATCATGGACCCCATAAAGGCAACACCATAAAAACCAAACACTTTATGGAATGTAGCATCGTCAATTTTTGACCATGAAGTAGCTGGCAGTAAGTCCATACCCGTAATAATGAGTACAGTTATAACATTAATGACAACGGCAAATCGTACACAAAAATTAGCTCTTTCCTTGCCATAAAATTCGGCTATTAAATCGGTTAATAAAAAGGTCAAAGGGTAAAGAATAGCCCCGACCGATAATTCCAGCACCGGTAATAAGGGGACAGAGAGAACGACAAACTTTTGATAGGTCAGGTTTCCGAGGAGAATAAATACGCAGAAAAGAGTGCACAGACCTGTATAAATTTTTTCTGATGTAATCATGTTAACTCTAGAATTATAGTTCTTGATAGGCAGTATGTAGTAGCACGTTAAATATTATTAATCCTCTTTTATTCTTCCCAGCTTTCGGGGGGCTTAGATATAGGACCTCCGATGCGTGACTAGTACTTTTGGCTCTTTGCTGTGCCATTAAGCTGTTCTTCCTTAGAATATAAAAATACCAAAGTTTCTTTAAAGATCAACCTACACTTATAGAAAATGTAACATTTATTTATCGAATATTCTCGTTAAATGGGTACTAAATTATTGGCCAGGCATAATCTGATGGTAAGGTTAGGATTTCCTGAAAATCTTCGAAGAGAGATAGCATTTTAACTATTCATTATTTGTTAACCTTTATCACTCTAAAGTTAAAATAATCACAGGTATATTAGCCGGAGGGAGAATGTTAGAAAAGGTAACTATGTATCAGGGCAAATTAAGAGACTTATTTGCCACTCAGATTATGCAAACCTGTATTGCCATCTTATTAATGATTAGTGCTATTACAATTAGTTGGGAAATCACTGTCCGCTATCACGAAACGGCTGCAGCGCAAACTATCAATGCCTATCTAGGAATAATCAATACGCTAATTCTATATATCTTTGCCGCTGAGATTCTTCTCAGGATTTTTGCCTATGGGGCTGATTATTTCAAAGCCCCATGGAATGTTTTCGACTTTATTGTCGTCGGTCTTTCTCTTATAACTATTGGGGGCTTTTTCCAAATTATCCGCACCTTCAGGTTGTTTTTATTCTTGCGAACATTTTCTATCTTTCCCAACCTGCAGTTTCTTATTCTCTCACTGGGTCAGGCGATTCCTAAAATCATTTCAACTGCGTTATTATTAGTGTTATCGATTTATATTTTTGCCGTATGGGGCGTAATTGAGTATGCTCTAGCATTTCCAGAATGGTTTGGCGATTTGCCGACAGCATTCTCCACAATCTTCCATGCCGTTATTCTGGAACATACTTGGTCACATATTTACGCTAGGATGGTCGAGGTGGATCCATTTGTAGGATTCTTTATTTATCCGACCATAATTATTTTGAACTTCTTAATTCTGCATATGGTTGTTGGAGTGATCATTAATGCTTTACATCTGCAGAACGTGGCAGACCAGGAACATAAAAAGCACTCATTCATTTTGGGGTGGTTAACTGGTAAACATAAAAACCCTCATGATTCGCCGTTGTCGGCTGATACTAAAATTATCCTCCATGAAATTCATAAGCTGGAAGCAGATTTACGCTCTTTGCGGGCCAGGTCGCAGAAATCACCTAAGCTGCAAAACAAGCAAGAGGAAGTTATCATTTCTGACTGAGCGGAAGTGAAGTGTAAAAAACTCTTGCATTCGATAGGATATCTAGATAATTATGAAGTGGTAATCTTATGTGGGGTCATAGCTCAGCTGGGAGAGCGCTACAATGGCATTGTAGAGGTCAGGAGTTCGATCCTCCTTGGCTCCACCACTTCAAATAAGTAACCTATCATGATAAATATTCGTGCCCTTGCTCGTCAAACTCTTCAGCATATTGCTGAATTTGTTGAAGATCACATGCCGGAAGTGGAAGTTGAGCCAGGTGAAGAGGATGTGCTAATCATTGATAATTATAATCGTCATTTTTTATTAAATTATCATGGTGTAACTCAGCAGGTTTGGTACTCATCAGCTATATCAGGGGCACATCATTTTGCCTTAACAGAAGCAGGGGTGTGGCATTGTACCCGTAGCGAAGATACTTTATCTCAGTTACTATCAAGGGAATTAAGCCATATTTGTCAGCGGGATATAAATATACCTTATGCGTGAAAAAAGTTCAGTTGAAAGATCTCAGCTTCCAGAGCGTCAGATTAGCAGCAACCTAACAGTTCTAAAACTATTCCTTCCTTATCTTTCGCCTTATAAAGGGCAAATTACCTTGGGGCTAATCTCTTTATTATTAGCCACATTATCCACTTTAGGCATTGGGCTTGTTTTCACTTCATTGATCGACCATGCATTCAGCCAAGAAAGTCTGACCGCCCTCAACCAAAGTATTTTATTAATGATTGGATGTGTAGCCATTATGGCTGTGGCCAGTTTTGGACGCACTTACTTTGTCTCCTGGTTAGGTGAGCGCGTCGTCGCAGATCTGCGCCAACGATTCTTTAGTCACCTTTTAAGGCTGGAGGTCGGTTTTTTTGAAATGACGCGTCCGGGAGAACTCATTTCACGTTTGACGACCGATACAACCCTAATCCAGATTGTCATCGGTAATTCAGCAGCACTGGCGCTACGGAATTTACTACTTTTTATTGGTGGGGCGTCAATGATGTTGGCCATGTCGGTCAAGCTAACCCTTATTTCCGTTTTAATTGTGCCCCTAATCCTTATCCCTTTAGTGATTTTTGGCAAGCGCGTTAAAGTTGGCTCTCGCCACGCTCAAGACTCTGTCGGTGATCTTTCAGGTTTTCTTGAAGAAGCTTTAAGCAGTATCCGCTCATGTTTTGCTTTTAATAGAGAATCTGTTGAACAAGCTGTTTTTAAGAAACTGGTGGATACAACTTTCGCCTGCGCCACCCAGCATCTGTTAATGCGTTCTTGGTTAACATTTTCAGTGATGATGCTCGTATTTTTAGGTGTAAGCGGCTTATTATGGCTTGGAGGACAAGATGTGGTCTTAGGCACCCTCAGTGCTGGGCAGCTTGCTTCGTTTCTTTTCTATGCCTTAATGGTTGCAGGTGCGGCTGCTTCCTTTAGTGAAATTTATGCTGATTTGCAACGGGCAGCGGGGGCTTCTGAGCGCATCTTCGAGATTTTGTCTATCCAACCAAAACCTCAACCGTCTTCTAAACTGCGGTCCTTACCTCGAGAAGCCCGCGGTACTCTTGCGCTTCATAACATAAATTTTGCTTATCCAAATAATCCGCAGCGGCCGATTCTGCACAATTTTACCTTATCCGTAGCACCTGGAGAAAAAGTTGCCTTAGTCGGGCCCTCGGGTTCTGGTAAAAGCACGGTTTTATCCTTACTTTTGCGTTTCTTTGAACCCCAATCCGGGGCCATTTATGTGGATGGTGTAGATGTTAAAGAAGCCCCTCTCTCGCAAGTTAGGGAACGCTTCGGCATTGTACCTCAAGAGCCTATGATCTTCTCAGGCAGCCTTTATGAGAATATTCTGTATGCTCGTCCGAGTGCCTCTGAAACAGAGATTTGGAATGCGATTGAAGGGGCTCATTTACTGGATGTGGTTAAGGCTTTATCCCAGGGCATCCACACGCAGTTAGGTACTCGAGGGGTACGACTGTCCGGGGGGCAAAGACAGCGGGTAGCAATTGCGCGGGTGATTTTACGTAATGCGCCGATCTTGTTGCTCGATGAAGCTACCAGCGCTTTGGATGCGGAAAGTGAAGCCGCTATCCAAGAAAGCTTAAAGCGGCTTATGGTTACAAAAACTACCTTAGTGGTAGCCCATAGATTAGCGACAGTTTTAAAATCAGACCGTATTGTCGTCCTCAACAAAGGTTATGTGGAAGCTGTTGGTACACATGCTGAGTTGATTACTGAGGACGGATTGTACCGGCGCTTAGCAACGCTGCAATTTACAGATTCGCTCAACTTGTCTGAGCGTCAGAAGGAGAATAGAGCTCTATGGGCCTAGCAAATAAAAGAGTTTTATGGAGCTGTGAAGAGCAGCAAGTTCGTCAGGAGCTCAGCGACTGCTATCATTTGGCCGTTAAATTAGGGTGGACAGATTCAATTTTTACCCATTTTACTGTACGCGTTCCCGGCGAAGAAGCTTTTCTAATTAATGCCTTTGGCCTTAACTTTGAAGAAATAACTCCAGAAAATTTAGTTAAGGTCAACCTTGAAGGGAAGGTGCTGTCTCCAGAAGGAGGACTAATTAACCAAGCCGGTTACACCCTTCATAGTGCTATCCATGAAGCACGACCAGAGATTATGTGTGTGCTGCATACCCACACCCCTTATGGGATGGCCGTCTCCATGTTGGCGGAAGGATTGCTGCCCCTATCGCAACATTCATGCCGCTATTATGGGCGGGTGGCTTACCATGAATACGGCGGAATTCTTTTTGACAGAGAAGAAAAAGCTAATTTAATTAGATCCATGGATCAGCACAAAACGATGATACTGCGCAATCATGGGCTAGTTACCATGGGCACTAGCATAGGAGAAGCTTTCTTTTTGATGTATAATTTAGAGATCTCCGCTAAAACACAAATCTTAGCCCTTTCTACAGGAAGAGAATTAATACAGCCTAGCCCAGACGTGGTGCAATTTACTGCTAATCAGATGAATCATCCCAACCATCACATGATTGACGATCTCGCTTGGCAAGCTTTTAGGCGTTGGCTATATCTCGATAATAAAGTAGCTACGGCGAAGTGCTAAGGTTTAGCTTTACTTAGCTTCTTTTCATATTGTTTAGAACCGATAATTTAACTCTAAGAGCAATCGATTTAAGCGTTCAGAAGAAGACCATTCATTATTATAGTTCAGGCTTAAGGACAGATCCTCAGTTAAGGCGGCAGCAATGCCGATACCGGTCTGTAAGATGCGTTGCTGCTTATCGTTAACTTTGACGGTAAACGTATCTTCATACTCATTCATGGATGCTATTACCCGTTGCGGATTGTCCAAGTGACGGCGATAAATATAGGCTACTCTTCCTTGCAGGTACACTGGTAGCTCGTCTCTCAGCAGGCTATGGGTAACTTGAACTCCGATCCGGCTCTGGGTAAAGCGGGTGCTGCGACCCACCACTTTCAAGGAAGGGTTGAGACCTTGACTGTTTTCGCGGTAACCGCGCTCTTTGAAAAACAGACCACTTAGTCCGCCATAACCGGTTACTGTCAGTGTGGAGGTCAGCTCCATATCATGGCCTACTTCCACGGCGCCGCTCACATGTTCGCCTTCATGGCGCTGCGTATTGGCATACACGGCTGAGCGAAGTTTGAGATGACGGGCGCCTTTAAAAGCGTGATGACCGTAAAACCCTGCGGCTTTTACATACCAGCTCGCTTGGGGACGCCACTGACCATACAGACCGCCGCTGTAGCTATTGATCCGGCCTTTGCCATAATTGCGTTGTAATCGGTATAAGCGTTTAGTATAGCTTAGAGAGCCGCCCACTAATAAATCCTCGGAAACTTTAGTGGTACTGCCCACAGTCGTTGTTGATAGCTTGCTTCTTACCCCGGGGGTTCCGATGGTGGGGCTGCCATCTTGGACGGCCCGGCGCTTGCTGTAAACGCCCGTCTGTTGTAGCCACAGCGTCGTGTTTCCATAAGATACACTCATATTTTGCGGTGCCTCTTGGCCTTGGGGCAGGAGATTATACTGACTGGCATAATTAGGCGAGCCTTTGCTGGCATATAAACTATTCAAGCTTTGACTCATGGGCATTGCTAAGCGCGAGACCATCTGAGAGATCTGCTTAACTGCGGTATTTTTCTTCTTGGTGTTGTGTAGACGCTTTAAGGTTTCTTCCATGGTAAAGGAAGAGAAAAGTTCATCAGCTTGCCCCATTTCTGACTTGCCAATCGTCGCCCCAACCAAGACATTGGCAGAGGGCTGCAGCTGATTTAAGGCTTCGTATAATTCATTGAGGGGTAAGGTGGCCAAAACATCCAGAAGTTGACCCAGCTGGGAGCCGGGAGGTGGATTATGGCTGATAATATAATCAGCGACGCCTCCAGGATTGCCCTCAGACACCACGTCGTTGAGCGTAAAGGTTTGAACAGCCGTTAATTGCACACTATTGGCTAGATAATTAAGGGTGTAGCCTAATAAGGCAGACGTCGAAGTGACGGTCGTGAACTGAGTAACGATAGGGTTGCCCGCCGTCAAAATGGTATAGGTCTTAGGAGTTCTGTAATCGCCGGGTTGGGGCAGAACGTTGAGCGTCCCGCCTAGGGTAGCGGTGCCGGTGACTTGGATCAAGTCGGATTGACTGGCATCATTAATCTCACAGTTATAAGTTCCGTTGGTATTATCAAAGTTTGCTAAAACCTGAACAGTACCAATGGAGTTACCCGGTTTGACAATTCCTGAATTGACAAGATTATTAACTGTGGCGTTGCCGGTGAAGCGGGCGACATTGGCCACAGTAACATTTGAGTTAGGCAGAGACCCGTTAACCTTCAGCTCGCCGGCGTTGGCCACCACGTCCCCAGAATATCCTGGATTGGCAGTAGTGATCTGCAAGGTGCCAGTACCATCTTTTGTTAAATCTCCGGTGCCGGTCAGAGTTCCAGTCAGCGTCGCAGTGTTACCATTCGTATCAATAATGCCATTAGCGGTCAGGGCCATGGGATTGGCGACATTGTTTAAATTACCGGCAATAATTAATTTGGTGCCGGCATTATTAAAGGTAAATGTTCCTGATCCCAGCGCCTGGTTGTTACCGATGGCCACCGTATCGAGATCAAGGATAACGCCATTGAAAGCGTTGGCACTGGCCAGGGTTAAGATACCGGTGCCGAGTTTTCTTAAAGTAGAAGTTCCAGTGATAGTTCCGCTTAAGGTTATATTATAGCCCTGAGTATCAAGATTGCTGTTGGCATTAACAGTAATAGCATTGGCAATAGCTCCACTCAAAGCTGAACCGATTTCTAAGGTCGTGCCCGTGCCAGTAAAGGTGACGGCGCCTGTCCCTAAACTCTGGTGATGATTAATAATGACGGTTCCGTTAGCAATGGTCGTCCCCCCACTGTAAGTGTTGGCTGCTGAAAGCGTTAATGAGCTTGCGCCCTGCTTGGTTAGGGACCCCGTCCCCGAGATGGTGCTCGTATAAGTTACCGCATCGGAACGATTAAAGATCAACGCCGCATTGTTATTAATGTTACCAGTAATACTGCCGACAGTGCTGCCATTACCAATCTGCAAGGCCCCGGCAGTAATGGTGGTGCCGCCACTATAAGTTTGAGTGGTATTGACAGTGAATTTTCCTGCCCCTTGTTTTTCCAGAGATCCACTACCAGAAATCACATTACTATAAACAAGGTCGTCAGAGCGATTAAAGATCAGCGCTGCATTGTTAGTAATGTTGCCAACCACACCCCCCGTCGTGCCTCCATTACCGATTTGTAGGGTCCCCGCTGTAACCGTGGTGCCGCCGGTATAAGTATTGGTGCCTGATAATATTGCCTTGCCGCTGCCTACCTTTGTCACCGAGCCTCCGACTCCTTGAATTACCCCTCCAAAATCGGCTGTGCTGGCAGCTGTGCCAATGCTCAGGCTTTTAGAGCCTATAATGACTTGACCTTGTGTACCATTCAAATCCCCTAGTGTTAGCGAAGCTGAAGGTATGGCACTCATATCAATACTAGAAGTGGCTGCAGCAAGATTAATACTGGAGGTTCCTGTGGTTCCCGAGCCACTTAAAGAGAGGGTCACAAATGCTCCAATCGACGTGGTACCGGAGTAAGTGTTAGCCCCTGTTACAGACAAAACACGTGTCGCCCCACCGCTATTGGTTAAAGCTAAAGTCGCTCCGCCGCCGGAAATAACACCGCTTAAAGTTGGTGTGTAGCTATTAATGTCAACAGTGCTGGTCTGGGTACTGGACAATACTATCGGGTTAGCAATCGTATAAGCGCCACCTAACAGCAGCGTACCGCCGGTGGTCGCTGTCCCCATTGTTATGGTGCTTGTGCTGCTCCCCAAGGCACTGGCATTATTCATCACTAATATGCCTTGCTGAATGTCTGGACCGCCGATATAAGTGTTAGCCGTATTAAGAATAACCCTATTGGTACCAGAGATAGATAACTTGGCTCCTAAAGACGAATTGTTGCCATTGTCATCGGCAATTGTTCCATTAAAAGTAATATTGCCTGCCGTGGTATCTAGGTTGACAGTTGTCGCACTCGAGGACGTTCCCATAACAAATAAATCTTGTCCGGCGCCCGTGCCATTACCACCACCGTTGCCAGCTCCCCCGACGGCAGTATTACCTGTGCTGCCGCCAAAGGACGCCGGACCTTTAATTGTTAAGGAGCTTCCATTGCGAGCGAACAAAGCGCCGCCAAAACCAGCGCCACCCCCTACACCTGAGGCGAATCCACCGCCAGCGCCGCCCCCATATCCACCTGCATAAGCACCTGCAAAAAGGTCGCCGCCCGCACTGCCTCCTCCAAAGCCTCCGATCCCATCTGAGCTACCGCCGCCAAAGCCGCCAGAACCTCCATAGCTACCGCCACCAAAGCCCCCGCTTGAGCCACCGTAACCACTCCCACTACCGCCGCCAAAGCCACCATTACCCGCTGGACCATAAAAACCACTCGCAGCGCCGCCACCGCCGCCGCCGCCTATGCCGCCATTACCTCCATTAATTCCGCTAGCATTGACTCCGCTAACACCACCACCACCGCCGGCGGCACTATTATTAACCGTAGCATTACCGCCGGCGCCTGTACTAGATGAAGCTGTACCCGCATTAGCCACCCCCCCAGCTCCGCCGCCGCCGCCTCTGGCACCTCCAGCGCCGCCACTGGTGCCACTTCCGCCACTACTAAAAGCAACCGTACTTAGGACTTGCCCCACACCTGTACCACCAAAGCCGCCACCGCCGCCGCCTGAGGCGTTGGCACCGGCGCCACAAGTACCCCCATTACCGCCAATACCGCCGCCGCCACCGTAAAGACTTCCCCCGGCACCATCGCCTCCTAATCCTCCTCCAGCACCACTGGCGCCGCCATTTCCACCCATACCCCCGCCACCAATATTATATGTTCCGGTACCTCCTTGAGCTCTGCAGTTATTAAAGGTCACATTGCTATAGGTCACGTTAGTATAACTATTCTGAAAGCCCGCACCACCCGCACCCATACCGCCGCCACCGCCATTTCCTCCCTTGGCCAATGCGTTCTGGATCGCCATATCATTAAAAGTCGCATTAAGCTGCTGAGTGTAGCCACTCGAGGGGAGATCGCTTTGGGAAGGTGAAGCCGGGACTGGGCTTAAGAAAAAGCCACGGTAAAGATTGTTACCATTGATAGTGACTCTACTGTTACCATTAAATGTCCAGGTCTTATTGATGGGAGTGGCTGTAGCGCTTGCCCCATCGTAATTTGAGATCATGGGCAAGTGGTTACCCAAGGTAATAGTCTGCGGGCTACCAAAGTTAAAATTGATGACTATATTAGTATTGCTGGAAGCGTTAGCCGTAAGAATGGCGCCTCGAAGATCAAAACCACTTCCAGCCGGACCAGCTGTGCCGATGGTGGGACTGGCCGGTGTATCAGTAGCTATCGTAACATTATATGTTTGGGTGGCCTGGCTTATCGAAAGACAGGTGGCCAAGCCAGTTGCAATCATCAGCCATATTTGTAGCTTAAGCTTTTTCATTTGCTAGACAGTATAATGCTTACATATAAGTCTAGGATAAATAAATATTTATTAAAAATTGACTAATTAGCAAAAATTAACATCTTTGCTTGCTAGGGAGACTCATTTGGGTGAGCAAAGATATTTAGAAGTTTAACAGCAACTGTTTTAATCTCCGAACTGATAATGCTGTTTAGAACCGATAATTGAACTCGAGAAGCAATCGATTTAAGCGCTCAGAAGAGGACCACTCATTATTATAGTTGAGGCTTAAGGACAGGTCCTCAGTTAAGGCGGCCGCAATACCAAGGCCGGTCTGTGATGCGGTGTTTTTCTTTTTAAGATTACGCAGGCGCTTTAAGGTCTCTTCCATGGTAAAGGAAGAAAAGAGTTCATCAGCTTGACCTAGTTCGTATTTACCAATTGTTGCTCCAATCAAGACATTGGCAGAGGGCTGCATCTGATTTAAGGCTTCATATAATTCATTGAGGGGTAAGGTGGCCAAAACTGCCAAGAGCTGCCCCAGCTGGGAGCCGGGCGGCGGATTATGGCGGATAATATAATCGGCCACCTCTCCGGCATTGCCTATTCCTATGACGTCGCTGAGCAGAGTAGCCTGGAAGGCTGTTAACTGGACACTATTGGCTAGATAGTTGAGGGTATAGCTTAATAAAGCTGAAGATGAGGTTACGGTCGTGAACTGAGTGACGATAGGATTGCCGGCCGTCAAGATGGTATAAGTCTTAGGCGTTCTGTAGTCACCCGGTTGGGAGAGAATATTCAACGTCCCGCCTAGGGTAGCGGTGCCGGTGACTTGGATCAGGTCGGACTGACTGGCATCATTAATCTCACAGTTATAAGTTCCATTGGTATTATCAAAGTTTGCTAAAACTTGAACAGTACCAATAGAGTTACCCGGTTTGACAATTCCTGAATTGACAAGGCTATTAATGGTGGCGTTGCCGGTGAAGCGTGCCACATTGGCCACAGTAATATTTGAGTTAGGCAGGGATCCGTTAACCTTCAACTCGCCAGCGTTGGCCACTACGTCTCCGGAATACCCCGGGTTGGCGGTGGTAATCTGTAACGTCCCGGGCCCATCCTTTGTCAGATCTCCGGTACCGGTCAGAGCTCCGGTCAACGTCGCAGTGTTACCATTCGTATCAATAATGCCATTGGCGGTCAGAGCTAAAGGATTGGCGACATTGTTTAAGTTGGAGGCAATAATTAATTTGGTACCGGCATTGTTAAAGGTAAATGTTCCGGATCCCAGTGCTTGATTGTCACCGATAGCCACTGTATCGAGATCAAGGATAACGCCATTAAAAGCGTTGGCACTGGCCAGGGTTAAGATACCGGTGCCAAGCTTTCTTAAGGTTGAGGTTCCGGTAAGGGTGCCGCTTAAAGTTACATCATATCCTTGGGTATCTAAGTTACTGTTGGCATTAACCGTAATAGCATTGGCAATTGGCCCACTCAAAGCCGTGCCAATTTCTAAAGTCGTGCCCGTGCCGGCAAAAGTAATCGCGCCAGTGCCTAAGCTTTGGTGATGCCTAATGCTGACGGTGCCATTGGTAATGGTGGTGCCCCCACTATAAGTGTTAGCTGCTGAAAGCGTTAGGGAGCTTGCGCCCTGCTTGGTCAGTGAACCTGTCCCTGTGAGGGTGCCCGCATAAGTTACCGCATCGGATCGATTAAAGATCAGCGCGCCATTGTTGGTAATATTGCCTGTAATACTCCCAATCGTACCGCCATTTCCAAGCTGTAAGGTTCCCGCTGTAATGGTTGTCCCACCTGTATAAGTATTGTTTCCCGTCAGAGTCAGGGTAGCTGTGCCCTGCTTATTCACCGTTCCTGTTCCTGAGATGATGGTGCTATAAGTTATCGCGTCAGAACGATTAAAGATCAACGAGCCATTGTTGGTAATATTTCCAGAAATGCTGCCAGTCGTGCCACCATTACCAATTTGCAGGACTCCTGCTGTAATGGTTGTACCACCACTATAAGTATGGGCGCCTGTAACAGTTAGAGTACCGGCGCCTTGCTTATCTAACGTCCCTGTTCCGGCAATGGTACCGGCATAGGTTACGGCATCGGAACGATTAAAGATCAGCGCGCCATTGTTGGTAATATTGCCTGTCATACTCCCAATTGTACCACCGTTTCCAACTTGTAAAGTTCCCGCTGTAATGGTCGTCCCACCGCTATGAGTATTAGTCCCCGTCAATGTTAATATGCCGGTACCTTGCTTGCTCAAAGCACCACTTCCTGAGAGATTGCCAGTATAGGTGGAGGCATTGGAGCGATTAAAGATTAGCGTTCCATTGTTGGTAATATCGCTGACCAGACTTCCAGTGGTACCATTGTTGCCAATTTGTAAGACTCCGGCTGTAATGGTGGTATTACCGGTATAAGTACTGTCACCCGTCAGAGTTAGAGTACCGGCGCCTTGCTTATCTAACGTCCCCGTTCCGGCAATGGTACCGGCATAGGTTACGGCATCGGAACGATTAAAGATCAGCGCGCCATTGTTGGTAATATTGCTTGTAATACTCCCAATTGTACCGCCGTTTCCAACTTGTAAAGTTCCCGCTGTAATGGTGGTTCCACCGATATAAGTGTTGGCCCCTGTGAGGGTCAGCGTGCTTGCCCCTTGCTTATCCAATGAACCACTTCCTGAGATAATGCCAGCAAAGGTTATCGCATCAGAGCGATTAAAGATTAAAGCAGCATTATTCGTAATGTTTCCAGAGAGACTTCCAGTTGTGCCACCGTTACCAATTTGCAGGGCTCCTGCTGTAATGGTTGTACCACCACTATAAGTATGGGCGCCTGTAACAATTAAAGTTCCAGCGCCTTGCTTAGTCACAGATCCCGTTCCTGATATAACTCCCCCATAGGTCGAATTGCTGCTGCCTAAGTTAAATAGCAGGGAGCTGTTATTAGTAACGTTGCTGGTAATGCTCCCTGTGGTTGTTCCATCGCCTATTTGTAAAGTTCCACTGCTAATGGTGGTCGTCCCCGAATAAGTATTTGTCCCCGTGAGTGTGAAGGTACCAGTGCCCGATACTATCAGAGGTCCTGTGCCAGTGATGTTTCCATTAAATGTAGATGGTGCACTAGAACTAATATTCGCAGTTAATTGATAACTGCCAATACTGATTTGGCTGTTAGCTACCCCATCAATTTGGGTATAAGTGGAATTATTGCTAAGTGTTACGGTGCCTCCACTTGTGGTTGGCTGAGTGATATTGAGTCTGTTAATATCTATTCTAGTAACATTGTTGCTTTGCCGAGCGACATAAAGACTGCCCGAGCTATCCATTGCTAGTCCCCAAGGGTTACTTATTCCCGCAAACGTCGATTGTGTATAGGTTCCGCCTCCGGCAGGAGTTAAGGCAAGTATGCTTGCAGTATTGCCTTGACTGAAGTAAACAATGCCGGCGCTATCAACGACAGCGCCGTATGGCGCATTGAGCCCCCCGCTATCAATCTGTGACTGGGAATAGCTGCCGGCATTATAGGTTTCTTTGAAAATTTTATTGCCATAAAAATCAGCTACATAAACATTATTCGAACTGTCGGCAGTAACCTCCATAGGGTTATTTAATCCGGCACTGGCAATAGTGGTGGTTCCATAGACCCCTCCACTTAAAACGCCTCTGATTACCCCTGCTCCGCTTCCATTTTTAGTAACATACACGGTACTACCTGTGCTATTACAAGCAACTCCATTAAGGCCGCCGATACCAGTAATAATATTTGACCGAGAATAAGTCCCGCCGCTGAGCGTTGCTTTAACAACATTCCCATTGCCGGAGTCAGTGATATAAAGATTCCCAGAGTTATCAACGGCAATGGATTTAGGATCATTAAAGCCGGTTAAAAGCGTTGACTGTGTATAAGTTGCGCCGCTGGGCGTTAACTTATACACATTATTATTAGCACGATCGGTAACATAGACGTTGCCCGATGTATCAACGGCAATCCCAGCAGCAAATGTCATACCACTCCCTAAGGAAGCCTGGGTATTCCATCTATTTAAAGTATTGGCGCTTGCTAATGATATTAGAGAACAGGAAAAACCCAAGCTCATTAGAAACATTCTATAAGAACTTTCAAGAAGAGGCTTTTGAGAAGGGTAACAAGAAGTCATGGTAGAGTTTCCTGTTCCAAAAATGGATGCATTTATACTAAAATTGTATATTAATTGTTATCTTTGTCTACTATTGCTGAATAGTTTAAAAAACAGTTAATTATTTGAAAGATTTAAAAAAACGAGGTGATTTAACTTTCTTTAGCAGCTAAATCTTATGAATATATGAGGTGGAAACGTTTGTTGAGAAGTGTTGTAGATATACTCAAGGACATCTTTAGGATAGGCAGGGCCTCGACATCTTGATCAGCGGTTTTAAGTGTGCATGAACGAGCTTTGCTTAGCCAGATAATCTTCAGCTATTTTTACCCCTGGGCTAATAAATTTAATAAAACTCCCAAGAGTTTCCGTTAATCATTAATCTTATGCCTACTTAACAATTTTCAAATTAGAATCACCGAGTTTAGGACTCCAAAGTGTAAGAATCTGAAGAATTTGAGGCGCATGGAAATCATTTAAAGTGAGCGGTGATAAAGGGCGAAATGGCTTATCTGGATTAGAAGAATGATAAGCAGGATTAGAATGAATAATGCTGATCACTTTTTGCTGCCTGTCCGTATCAGCAATGATAACGCCAAGGTAATCCTTAAGAGAATTCTTCTTTCGATACTTTTGGGACTCATAAATGTAGCCAGAAACTTCATCTGTCGGGATAAAGTCTTCAGGAAGAAGCGTTCCCGATGACCACTGCGAATTTAAACCCATGACTAAGCCGAGCGATAAAGTAAAATGGCTATCTTCATAATCCTTAAAGGTTTTAGGGGGGTAGCCGTTGCGGAAAATGATCCCAGTATGATGGGGAAGCATTAACTTAGTGCGATAGTCCTCTGGATCTTTGCTAAGAACTTCACAGACCTACAAGAGTTCAGTTTGGAGAGCGCCATAGTAAAACTCATAGAGCATAGGAATAAGCAAGGTATTAATTTGCGCTATGCCCGAAGATCTGCGATGTACATGAACCATTAATTGCTCCGGTTTATCGACATCGAGCAAAGCAATGTGGCGAATATGATCGATTAGATAACTCAGAATAAGTAAGCAGGCTTGATTAACTTTTTCCTCGCGGTACTCAGCAATCATGCTCTCTTTCAGCAAAAATTTATTGCTAGCATTTAAAACCGCTAAGATATGGCGATCGATAAGGGGCCGGTCAAGAAGAATATGAAAGCAGCTCCATTGCTGCTGCTCATTCAAGCAATCGGCTACCTGACCTCCTTCATTATTGCAAGCATCCGCATAGGTATGCAGCTGTTCTAAAGATAGGGTGGGAAGGTCTTGAGAGGGGTGGCATGGTTGAAGAAGAGTAATGTGACGCGTAAGAACAGGCTCATTGATAATACTAGAGTAAAATGTGCTCCCTTCCATCTTACAAAATCTAGATCAGTTATCAATGAAACATATCTTATTTTATTTAAATTTGTTTTAGCCACAAAGCTGTCATCTTTTCTTGAACACTATTTTGCTTTAAGCGCGTATTAAGATTTACAAAGTCCACCAGATCTAGGTCTTGGTCTTGATTGCGGCAGGAGTACACAATGGTTTCTTGGCCCGTCAGTGGATCAACGTGGCGCTGTAAGCACTGGGCACAAATTTCTTTCATCATGCATTGCATTGGCGAGTTTATACTCCCAATTGCCATATGATTGCTTTTGAGGAATGGCTGAAGCTGAGCATGACGGGCGGCTGCAACCGCTGCCATCATCCGGTCGGAGCCAATAGCTATAATTCGATCAACTTGGGACAAACTTATGGCTGCGTCTCCTAAATGGCCGAGGCCATAGTTTTCAATGGCTTGAACAATATTACCTGTAAAGCTTTTATCCTGAGGGCGGGTTGGCGCAAATCCAGGCGCCTCATCACAGCACCAAACAACCAGATCGGCTGCTTTTTCAATCTCGGCCACCTTATAACGATCTTCTATCTTTTTATAGCCGGCAAAGTATAAAACTTTACAGCCTTGAGCCTGCATAGCTTGGCCGATAGAAAAAAGAACAGCATTTCCAAGACCACCGCCTACGAGAAGTACTGTTTCATTTGCAGGAATATGCGTCGGCTCACCCGTTGGACCCATCAAGACTACGGGCTCTCCCAGTTGTAGACGTTGGCAAAGATCGGAGGACCCACCCATTTCTAATACAATTGTCGACAGTAAGCCTTTTTCTATATCTACCGCGGCCCCAGTTAGGGCTAATCCTTCCATAGCCAAACGGGTATTTTTAATGTAAGGAGCAAAGGACTCAAAATTCTGTAAACGATAAAATTGTCCAGGTCGGAAATTTTGAGCCTGCAGCGGGGCTTTTATGACAACTTCGACAATGGTGGGGGTGAGGCGATTGACCATCTCAACAGTGGCAGAAAGCGCTCGAGATAAGACTTCTGCTGGAGCAATGTCGGCGGGGGCCGCAGAACAACGCTGAAGTATTTTACTAATTACAGGATAGCCTTGCTTGGCGCTGGCCATGGCCTTGACAACGTTCCCCGCATAGGAAGGATGCATATCACCAAAAAATGACAGATATCGACCTGGTCGCATCTCCGACATGAGCACATGCGCCGCCTCAGGCTTGCAAAGGCGCTCAGGAGTAACAGGATGCCCATCTATATCAATGGCCTGAAAAGTTTTACCATCCAATTTAAAGCGACCGGGCTCATCGTAGGTTAAATTAATGTTGGGCTTCGTCCCCGCGGCAATTAAAATAGCTCTGGCGGGCAAAGTTTTTGGTTGGCCATTAATCGATAACTCGATAGAGATGGCAGTATTAGCTTGGTCAACATTAACGCCTAACGGTGTGGCATCCTCCAAGATCCGGATTCCTTCCTCTAAAGCTTTGGCCACTTCCTCATGGTTTAAGGTATAACTTGGCGCTTGTGTTAAAGCCCGGCGATAAGCTACCGTGACGCCCCCCCACTGTTGCACGAGTGGGGCAAAATTTGGTGTCTCTCCGGCAGCTTCTGCCCGAGTCCTTTCGGCGATAATTTGATCTCCATGACGCAAAAATTCTTGAACAATTTCCTGTTCCGCAGCGGGCCACTGGGCAAGCAACTCGCCTTCTGAAGACTGCTTGGCTAGTGCTTTAAACCGTTGAGTAAACTTCTCCACTTGAATGGGGTAATAAGCCATAATTTCTGTGGCTGTATCAATGGCCGTCAGACCACCGCCAATGATGACAGCAGGTAAGCGGATCTGAAGATTGGCAATTGAATCTGCTTTAGCAGCGCCCGTTAACTGCAAGGCCATTAAAAAGTCACTAGCTTGGCGCACGCCAGTAGCTAAACTATTACGCATGGGGATAAGAGTGGGGCTGCCTGCACCCATACATAAAGCGATATGATCAAACCCCATATCAAGGGCTTGATCAATGGTCAAGGTGCCGCCAAAGCGAATCCCCCCAAAAAGAGAGAACTGCTGTCGGCGTTCTAGAAGAAGGCGAATAATTTTTAAGAAATTCTTATCCCAGCGGACCGTTATTCCATATTCAGCCACCCCTCCAAACCCTCCGGTAATTCGACTGGAAAGTGGATCCATCACAGTGTCTATACTATAAATAGGCTGAGTTAATAGTTCAGTGGGCAAAGGCTCAATTTTAAGACCATCAATACCCACCACCTGATGGCCGTCATTCATTAAATGATGAGCCAGGGTAAAGCCAGCAGGCCCCATACCCACCACCAATATATTACGCTGGGTGGCTTCTCGAGGCAGAGGACGGTCAAAATTTAACGGGTTCCAACGGGTAAAGAGGCTATAAATTTCAAATCCCCACGGTAAATCAAGAACGTCGCGGAGAACTTGAGTCTCAACGGCCGGAATATTGACAGGGTCCTGTTTTTGATAAATACAAGACTTCATACAATCATTGCAGATGCGGTGGCCAGTGGCTGCTGCCATCGGATTATCAATGGTGACAATGGCAAGGGCTCCGATGGTATACCCTTGAGACTTAACCTCATTCATCTCAGAGATTTTTTCTTCTAACGGACAGCCATTTAATAAGGCGCCGAGAGGACTCTTCTGAAATTTTTCTAGACTGTTATTTTTAGGCTTTAACCCTTGTGAACATGAATCTTTACCTTGATGATGACACCAAATACAGTAATTGGCTTGATCTAAGGCTTGTAAGCGATCATAGCCAGAATCGGTTAAATTAAAGCCATCGCGTGGGCGATAATGGTCGGGATGCCCTATTAGGAAGCCGTTTTCTGCTCGCAAGTCAATCAAGCGAGCCCAATCCAATTTATGGGGAAGCTTAAATAATACATCGGCTTTGTGAGTTTGTTGCCCTTGAGGAGTGTGAACTGCCCAAGCACAATAACGAGCGGCTAAATCTAATTCGCCACTAAACCGGCTCTCCTCTTTCATCCACTGATGGATGGCGTCTGCTAAGCTTAATTGAGTTAAAGGTTGTCCCATTAGAGCGCTAAGATCTTCGCCAAGTTTTGCGCCTTCAAAGGTTGCTGCTTCTATCGGCGAATATTTACGGGCCGCAAGACGCTGGACAAACAGCCGTTTAACTGATGGCACAATAGCCAACTTATGGTGCTGTTGTTGACATTGACTGATTTCTTGCGAGATATTGAAAAGCTGTCCAATAAAATCTTCTAGATAAGGTGCAGTTTGGATAAGAAGCTCACTTCCACCCGTTCTGGCTGTGCGAGCTTGTACATAACTACGACATAGTTCAGGATCCGCTTGATTAAGGAAGTCCTGGAAAGCGAGATCTAATTTGATAAGGCCTTCTCTTCTATATAAGTCAGAAAAAGTTAAGCCAAAGGCAAGAGTAAGATTTGAAGTCATTGTCAATAATTATAATATCTGATAAGAATGTTGCTCTTAATGTAGCGTAATTAAGTTTTTTTTCAATAATGTCGGTAGCTTTATGAGAAGCAATGCGGTATAAAGCGTCTCTGATCCGTGAGAATAAATGACTCTTCTTCCCAGATGCCAATACCTGCTGCTTGACCATTAATGACCCAGCTGCCAATGGTCGGGTAATGGCCCTCAAATGATTTTAGTGTACTCCATTGCTGATAAATAAAATCTGCAAGATGATCTTACCCACAGCTGGCTATAATCGCTCTTATCTTAATAAAGAGGTCTCAATAAATTATTCTAGTCTGTAACTCCTAAGCCTTTTTTTGGATAAGATATAGAGAGTTTTTCTATTAGTCCTATCAAGTAAAATTAATTATGACATCCAATTTAACTGGCAGCATTTATATACTCTGCGTAATGCTGGCCTTTTGAATAAGCTTCTATGCCAAACTGGATATGGGGAATCATTTTATCTGGCATGTTATCGACTTTAAACCATGCCATCTTATCGTGTTTATTTGGTTCAACATTTACAGGATCTTGATCTAAGGCTTCTGCTTCAAAAAATAGGCACACATCTTGCCATATCTTTGTCGCATCAAAAAAGCTCTCGATGCGATTGTAAACTGTTAATACAAGCTTAGGCTTAATAATCATCCCTACTTCCTCGTGGGCTTCTCTAATTATTGTTTCTAATGGACTCTCATTTTTTTCAATTTTACCAGTCGGTAAGTGCCAATAGCCGCCATAAAACTTAGATGTTGGCGCCCGCCGCAACAATAAAATTTGATCTGAACGCTTGAGAATTAATTGAGGAAAGAGGGGTAAAGTGCTTTCAGACACGAACAAGCTTTTGCTTTTTAATTATTTAAGCTTTACTCTACAACTGAACAATAGGCTGTTCAAGACAATAAAGAGAAAAATATGCGTGTTTTTATAGCTTTAGGTAGCAATTTAGGAAACTGTCAACAAAATTTAAACCATGCAATTGCCGCCATTCATCAGTGTTATCCTGTTATCGCTCAGTCTTCTGTTGTTAAGACCAAAGCTCAATATATAGAGGACCAGCCTGATTTTTATAATCAAGTTATAGAAGTTCAAGGTCATGGTGATGCCTATGAGCTTTTAGAATTTCTGTCTGATTTAGAAGTTCGCTTGGGACGCAAGCGTACCATTAAATATGGGCCACGGATAATTGATCTGGATATCATCTTTTTTGATGAGGCCATTATTAATAGTGATAAATTGAAAATACCGCATCCTTTATATCATGAGCGTTTGTTTGTTTTGCGACCCCTCCTAGAAATTGCACCTGATTTAATTTGTCCTCAAACAAAAATGCCTATCCGTAACATGCTGGATGACCTGCAACGCATGGCTGCTTGCGTCTAAAGCTAACTTTTGAAAGTTAGCCTTTTATTTAAAGAAAGCGGGAACGTTATTTCAGGTGCAGTGTCGCCGCTTTCCTTTACCAAGTCTCAGGAAAAAACTGTAATGCGACTTAATCCGTTTGCAGGGCGGGGATATTCTGATACTCTGTTAGGACCTCTGGGTTAGCAATAGACTCCAAGTTTTTTATGGCTTCATTGTGAATGGTTTTCCTGACGGCAACCTCGACAATTTTTCCATTTCTTGTCCGCGGAATATCTGTGACTGGGATAATCTTGGCGGGCACATGGCGAGGAGTCGTATTAACCTTAATCTGTTGCTTAATTTTATTTGCTAAATTGTCATCAAGATTGATGTCCGGTTGCAATTTAACAAATAAAACAATCCTAATGTCCCCCTTCCAGTCCTGCCCTACTGCCAAACTTTCTAGAACCTCAGGGATTTGTTCGACTTGGCGATAAATTTCGGCTGTTCCTATTCTTATGCCGCCTGGGTTTAAAACAGAATCGGACCTTCCATAGATAATAATGCCATCATCTTTGGTAATTTCAACAAAGTCCCCGTGATGCCATACATTTTCATAAACGGAATAATATGCATCATGGTACTTTTTTCCATCTGAATCATTCCAAAAGCCTAGCGGACGAGATGGAAATGGTGCTGTACATACCAGTTCCCCCTTCTCTTGGATAACCGATTGCCCGGCGTCATTAAAGACTTCAACTTTCATGCCTAAACCTCGGCATTGAAGTTCGCCGCGTTTGACCGATCGTAAGGGATTTCCTAGGGCAAAACAGGAAAGAATATCAGTGCCGCCTGATATGGATGCCAAACAAATATCGGATTTGATTGAACTGTACACATAATCAAAGGTCTCTGCTAGTAATGGCGATCCAGTTGACATTATCATCCGTAAATTATCTAACTTATAATTAGTCTTCGTTTTTAATTTCAGCTTCGATAGGTTATCAAGATATTTTGCTGAGGTACCAAAATGAGTCATCTTCGTCTCTTCAGCAATTTTAAATAATTTTTTAGCCGACGGGAAAATAGGATTGCCATCGTATAGGATAAGAGTCGCTCCGCTTGCTAATCCTGATACGAGCCAGTTCCACATCATCCATCCGCAAGTGGTAAAATAAAATAGCCGATCATTGGCATGGATATCGCAGTGAAGTTGGTGCTCTTTTAAATGCTGGATTAAACTACCCCCTGCTCCATGAATAATGCATTTTGGAACACCAGTTGTTCCCGAGGAATACATAATAAATAATGGATGATTAAACGGTAAAGTTTCGAACTTAAGGGTGGTCTCGCCTCTTTGTTCAATGACTGTCTCAAAATTTGAATAAATCTCTGGTATCGGAAATGCCTGGGTATAAGGAATGACAACTACCTTTTCAATGGAAGTAATGGAGCTGCATATCTCAGAAATCTTAGAGATATTATCAAATGTTTTACCACCATAAAAATAGCCATCAACCGTGAATAAGATTTTTGGTTGAATTTGGCCAAACCTATCCGTTACTCCTTTTGCGCCAAAGTCAGGGGAGCAAGACGACCAGATTGCACCGATGCTTGCAGCAGCCAACATGACAATTATAGTTTCTGGGATATTGGGAAGATAGCCAGCTACTCGATCTTCCTTTTTAACTCCTGCCTCCTTTAAAAATGCTGCTGCCTTGGCGACAAGCAAATAGAGCTCAGCAAATGTTAGCTCTTTATAGTGTCCCTTTTCTGTGTAAGAAATGATCGCTGGAGTCTGGTCTCTTCTCCTTAAAAGGTTTTCTGCATAATTTAGAGAAGCGTTGGGAAAAAACGCTGCCTCTTTGACGTTTTGAGCGTTATGAATATACGGAGGAGTTCCTTTTGTTCCTATAATTTCGCAGAAATCCCACACCGAGTTCCAAAACTTCTCCATATTATTGATGGAATCGTTATACAGGTGCTCATAGGTGCTATAGCCCCCCTCATCCATAAACTTCTTCAGCAAAGATTTATAGTTATCTGCTGGGGTCCATAGGGTATGGTCAACGTATCCATTTTGCTTCTGTTTGTGCATACTAAACCTCGATTCTGGAGCAATGATTTAAGCGTAACCTGATTTCTAATAAAGGTTAAGAGGCCTTGCTTATCAGTTGATAAACACCATCAATAATATTTTGAATCGCAAGCGCTGTTAAAATGATACCAAAGACGCGCGTTAAAACGCTGATACCTGTTTTCCTGAGTACCTTCATGACAAATTCGGAAGATCGCATCACTAATAGGGTGATACCGACAACAATTAACATAGCGATAATTATATGAATTTGTTCCGAATACCCCCGCTCTTGAGCTTGACGCATCATAATTACAATGGATGTTAAGCTGCCGGGCCCTGACATTAACGGAATAGCGAGTGGGAAAACCGCTAATTCCATCACATTTGAACTAGGCTTTGATTCTTCTTCGGTGGGGCTTTGAATGCTGCTTGGCTTCGCCATAACCATGTCCAGTCCAGCTAAGGCTAAGATGACTCCCCCCGTGATTCTGAAGGCTGGCTCTGAGATGCCTAAGAAGTCCAGGATCATATCACCAATTAACGCAAATAAAGTGAGCAGGACAGCTGCAATAGCTGCAGCTTTGTTGGCTAAACGATTCCTAATACTCTTATCAAGGCCGAGCGTACTATCAATTAAAACACTTGTGACAGCAAACGGATTAATAATCACAAGCAATGTGATAAAAGTATTGATTGTTGTTTCGCTCACTTTATTCTCCTATGCACTAAGTTTATTTGAGCCCCATTTGTTTTCAATGTCCTGAAATCTTGATTCAGCTATAAGATCGCTTGCTCGGTTTGTTGATATATTTTTATCCTCGGCGTAACTAAGGATCTCATTTAGAGTATCATAGATTCCGTCAACCAGCTTTATTACCTTATCTTTGTTATAATTTGGTCCTTCAAAGGTAACATTAATTAAGCCTCCAGCATTTATTACATAATCCGGAGCGTATAAAATGGCTCTTTTCTTTAATTCATCACCATGTCTTGCTTCTGACAGTTGATTGTTGGCTGCTCCTGCAATAATTTTGCACTTTAATTTGTCGATGCTCGTATCATTAATTATTCCACCCAACGCGCATGGAGATAACACATCACACTCTTGATAAAGGATCTCCTCGGCTGCTACTGAAGTCACTTTATATTTATCCACTGCGTTTTTAACATTCTCTGAGTTAATATCAGCCACTGTCACCACGGCTTCATCTTTTACCAACCGCTCGACAACATAACTTCCTACATGACCTAAGCCTTGAACTGCTACTTTTACACCTCGTAAGCTATCGGTTTTTAATTTTCTTGCGACAGCTGCTTTTATGCCTACATAAACACCATAGGCAGTTATTATC
Source organism: Candidatus Odyssella thessalonicensis L13 (assembly GCF_000190415.1). GTDB lineage: Bacteria > Pseudomonadota > Alphaproteobacteria > Paracaedibacterales > Paracaedibacteraceae > Paracaedibacter > Paracaedibacter thessalonicensis. The sequence goes on along the minus strand of NZ_AEWF01000003.1, from coordinate 105,695 downwards.
GATGGATCCCCACTTCCGCCATCAGAATTTTCCAGGCCGACAACATGCCTAGTTTCAAGGCGAATATTTTCCATATCAGCCGGGCTTGTTCCTACGTCTTCAGCAGTTATATAAATTCCTCCCATCTTTTCTACAAAACGTCCAAAGGCACGCATTAGCTCTGGCGTTTTAATCTTTGAGGAATCTCCGATAATAACGGCTTTGCCTCCTCCTAATTGCAGATTAGCTAGAGCGGCTTTATATGTCATTCCCCGCGAAAGTCTTAAAGCATCTCTAATAGCATCTTCTTCAGAGGCGTAATTCCAAAAACGACATCCTCCTAAGGCTGGGCCGCGGTTAGTGTTATGGATGGCAATGATTGCCCTCAACCCTGTTTCTGCATCTGCGCAGAAACTAACTAATTCATGATTATCAAAAGATGTGTTGCTTAACAAAGCCATTCTAAACCTACTATGTCGTTATTGTTAACAATCTAACTTAAGGTTAGCTTAAGGTGAATTGTACTGCAATTATTTCTCGAATTTTATATAATCCTCTTTGATTTTTCTCCTTACGGGGCATACTGCCATCTAGAAGGCTCGTGCTATGCTTCCCAGTCCGCTCATCAGTGATGAGCTTGTCGATTGAGGCGTGCCCATGCCTGTAGCATAATTGGTTGCCGGCATCCCATAACCTTGCATGTTAGCCGGCATTTGTCCTGGATAAGTTCCTGGAGGCATGGTCCCGCCGCAGCTCATTTGCTTTGTTAGAACTTGATATTGTGGATTGCTTTCAATACTACTTACTAGGGCATTCCATTCATTTTGACATTCAAGGGCTGACTTTGTACAACTAAAATTCTTAGTAATGACGCCTTGTCCCCCCATTGCGAAATTTGAAAAGCTATTGCCTGAAGAGCCGCCTGAGCTATTTTTCATGCTGCCAAAGGCAGCTAGAGCCGCTGCTCCTAGGCCGGCAAGGGCAGCAGCACCTGTATCAACTCCTTGAGCAGAAGTTTGAGAGGCATTGCTAGCTTTTCCTTGCTGCTGCGCGTTTTGTACAGACTGGGCCTGTCCTGTGTTTTGAGCTGTTGCGGCATTGGTAGATAGGGTAGACTTTGATAACTGATTTGCATTTGACGGATTTAAGGTTCTTACTGAACTTTGAGCCCCATTTTGTAAACCTTGTTGCATGGTTGCAGAATTTGCAGTAAATTGCGATGACTGTTGTAACGTATTTGTTCCATATCTGGCCGCAAGGTTAGCCTGGCATGGACAATCAGTTGTGGGCTTGCCAAATTGTTGCCTTTTTATACCTGGCCATATACTCCAATCATAAGAGTGAGTATTGCTGAGCAGTATTAAGGGTATAATAAAATACAATTTTACACGGAATATCATGCTAAATTACTCTTCGGTCTGCATAATGTATTGTATGATGGAAGTGCTTAACAAATGATGAATATGGGAGTTTTTAATGAGCTCAAGGGTTGAGGATAAAATATTGAGCTATGTTTCACGTGAAACATATGAAAAATATAAACTTTATATGCAACTTATAGAAAATTGGAATCGTCAAACTTCTTTAATTCAAATCGATACCTTAGCAAATTTTATGGAAAGACATATTTTGGATTCTCTTCAACTATTAAGTATTATGGATATCTCAAAGAATACCATTGATATTGGAACAGGGGCTGGTTTCCCCGGTATGGTACTAGCAATTGCAGGGGTAAAAAAAATCACCCTATGTGATTCAAACAGACGCAAAACAGTTTTTCTTCACGAAATTCAGCGCGAGTTAAAAGTTGATGTTAATATTGTCTGTTCACGAGTTGAATCTTTATCCCCCTGTCATTTTGAACAAGTCATCACTCGAGCTTGTTCGGAATTATCTACTTTACTGGAACACACTCTCTATGTTTCACGTGAAACACTTGAAAAACCGATTTTAGTCGCTTTAAAAGGGAAAAGTTATCAGAGTGAAATTGAGACAGCACAGAAGAAATTTAATTTTAATTATGAAAAATTTAATAGTATGACCGATCGTAATAGTGTTATATTAAAGATAGGGGAAATTGTAAAGCTTTAGAAATAATGGCACACGTAATTGCAGTCTCAAACCAAAAAGGTGGAGTTGGTAAAACAACTACAACTATAAATTTAGCCACAGCTCTGGCTGCTGTTGGTAAAAGAGTTCTAATAGTAGATCTCGATCCACAAGCTAATGCGTCGACAGGTTTAGGCCTAAGTAAACAAAATCGGGTGATAAGCGTTTATGGATTAATGATCGGAGAGTATACTCTGGCACAAGCATTAATTAAGACGGCTATCCCTGGACTATCGATTATACCGTCATCTATTGATCTGTTGGGGGCTGAGGTAGAGCTGGTCGATATGCAGAGCAGAGAACGGCGGTTAAAGGATATATTGTCGCCCTATCAAGCCATGTTTGATTATATAATTATAGATTGCCCGCCTTCAATGGGCCTTCTTTCATTAAATTCATTGGTGGCAGCTGATTCAGTACTTATTCCTTTGCAATGCGAATATTATGCTTTAGAGGGATTAAGTTACCTTTTAGGATCTATTCAAAAAATTAAGAAGAATTTGAATCCAGTTTTAGATTTATTTGGTGTCATTTTGACAATGTTTGATAAGCGTAGCAGCCTGTGTCAGATGGTAGCAGAGGATGTACGAGATTATTTAGGAGAAAAGGTCTTTACGACGGTTATACCGCGGAATACTAAGGTTTCCGAAGCTCCTTCCCATGGTAAACCAGTGCTTTTGTATGATTTTAAATCTCCCGGTTCTCAGGCTTATATGGCATTAGCAAAAGAAATTTTGATGAGAGATAGACATGATGAAAACTTCAGAATTAAAGCGTCCTAATAGACCCAGCTTGGGCCGGGGCCTTTCAGCGCTTTTAGGGGATACCATAGATAATCCGGTTCAGCAAATTGAAGATTCAAATAATATTGATATCCATTTAATTAAGCCGGGTAAGTATCAGCCCCGCCGCCGATTTGATGATGAGCAACTCGCCTCTCTGATCGATTCTGTCAAAATGAAAGGTATTATTCAGCCGTTGGTTGTGCGACCTTTGGTGGTAGATGGAAGGCAAATATACGAGATCATAGCAGGTGAACGCCGTTGGCGGGCTGCGCGAACGCTAGGTCTAGAAAAAGTTCCTGTGGTGATTCGCGATTATAGTGATCGTGAAGCCCTTGAAACAGCTATTATTGAGAACATTCAGCGTGATGATTTAACGCCCATTGAAGAGGCAGAAGCATACCAACGTTTGATGAAAGAGTTTGACTATACTCAAGAAGAATTAGCCAGGTCCATCGGTAAAAGCAGAAGCCATGTGGCTAACATGTTACGGCTAATGAATTTGCCAGAAAATATTAAAGATTTAATAAATGAAGGTAAAATTAGCGCCGGCCATGCCAGAACACTCATTAAGTCGCCAAATATGGATGAAATGGTACAAAGCATTCTAACCGAGGGAATGAATGTCCGTGAAGCAGAAAAGCTGGCAAAACAGAAGAAAATGCAAGTTGAGCCCAGTGACCATGAAGTTCAATCTCAGCAGATTGAAGCACAGCTTGCACAATTGCTCGGGCTAAAATGTCAGTTAAAAATAAACCGTAGTGGTGGTACTTTGACGGTACATTTTAATTCTTATGAAGAAATAGATGATCTTATAACCAAGTTAAGGATGGCCAATGTTTAATGTTTGGGTTATTAACGGCCCAAATATTAATATGCTCGGTAAGAGACAGCCTCATATATACGGTGAGCAGACTCTTAAATGTTTGATGGCAGCCCTGCACGATAAAGCTCAAGATTTAAAACTGGCGGTCGATTGTCGTCAATCTAATCATGAAGGCCAACTAATTGATTGGCTGCAACAAGCGGCAGATCAGGCTCAGGCAGTAATTATTAATGCGGGCGGGCTAACCCACACTTCTATTTCATTGCATGACGCGTTAGAAAACTTGACACTACCAAAAGTTGAAGTCCATCTTTCAAACATATATGCCCGCGAAGAATTCCGCCAAAAATCCTTTATCAGTCCTGTGGTAAATGCAGTTATTGCAGGATGTGGTCAAAAAGGTTATATTTTGGCATTAGAATATATTCACACCCTAATTCAGGCACAAAAATAAAATGACAGACAAACTTTCTATTGAAAAAGATGCGATCCGTGCATTAGCTGACATTCTTGTTGAGACAGACCTTACTGAGATCGAATACGAAAACGAGGGGCATCGTATCCGAGTGGCTCGTAATTTAAGCGTTTCGTCAAACATAACCTTTCCCACCGCTGCCTCCATGGGTGCTGGAAGTGCTAATCCTTCTGGTGCCGCTGTTTATGCTGCTCCTGCTGCAGTCCACCCTAACCCACCAAGTGCAGCGGGTCCAGAAGGCGCATTAAAGTCCCCTATGGTCGGGACTGTTTATACATCACCTGAGCCTGGTGCCGCATCTTTTGTAAAAGTCGGTGATAGCGTAAGCCAGGGGCAAACTCTACTCATTATCGAAGCAATGAAGGTTATGAATCCGATTAAGGCACCCCGCGCCGGCAAGATTACCAGTATTTTAATTACAGATGCCCAGCCGGTTGAATTTGGTGAGCCTTTATTAGTGATCGAATAATTTCTTCTAGGACAAAATAATGTCAAACAAACCACTTTTTGAGAAGATTCTTATTGCTAACCGCGGTGAGATTGCTCTGCGCATCTTGCGAGCCTGTAGAGAAATGGGAATAAAAACTGTTGCTGTGCACTCTACAGCGGATGCCGATTCCATGCATGTCCGTCTCGCTGACGAAAGCGTATGTATTGGGCCGGCACCTTCACGTGAAAGCTATCTAAATATGGCGGCTATCCTGAGTGCAGCCGATATAACAGGGGCGGATGCCATTCATCCCGGGGTCGGCTTCTTATCTGAAAATGCGACTTTTGCAAGAATGGTTGAAGAACACGGTAAAGTTTTTATTGGACCCACACCTGAACATATTGAAATGATGGGCGATAAAATTACCGCCAAGAAAACAATGATCGAGTTGAAAGTGCCGGTCGTACCCGGATCAGAAGGGGCAATTAAGGATGAAGCCCATGCTTTGGCTACAGCCGAGCAAATTGGTTTCCCGGTTCTTATTAAGGCCACCAGTGGCGGGGGTGGTAAAGGTATGAAGGTTGCCTATAATAAAAGTGAAGTTTCCCAAGCTTTTAAATTAGCGCGCAGCGAGGCTAAAGCAAACTTTGGTAATGATGAAGTTTATATGGAGCGCTATTTAAGCCGCCCGCGCCATATTGAAGTGCAAGTGCTAGCGGATCAGTATGGAAATGCCATCAACTTAGGGGAACGGGACTGTTCTATTCAGCGCCGTCATCAAAAGATCTGGGAAGAAGCGCCGTCTCCAGCCTTAAATAATGAAATAAGAGAAAAGCTTGGCAGTATTGTTAACGAAGCAATCTCCAAAATGGGGTATAGAGGCGTCGGCACCCTTGAATTCTTATATGAAAATGGTGAATTCTTTTTTATGGAGATGAATACTCGGATTCAAGTGGAACATCCTATAACTGAATTAGTGACAGGCATTGACCTGGTTAAGGAGCAGATTAAAGTTGCGGCTGGACAGAAGCTGGAGATCACGCAACAGGATATTAAGATTACAGGTCATGCCATTGAGTGCCGAATAAATGCTGAACATGCAGAAAGCTTTATCCCTTCCCCGGGGGAAGTTACCCGTTATCATGCGCCCGGCGGATGGGGTGTGCGAATTGATAGCCATCTCTATCAAGGTTATCGAATTCCGCCTCATTACGATAGTCTAGTGGCTAAACTTATTGTCTATGGACATGATCGCAGCGAGTGTATCAATCGGGTTGACAGAGCTTTAAAAGAGTATGTGATTGATGGCATTGATACTATTATTCCTCTACACCAGAGGCTTGCACAGGAACCTGACATCCTCTCTGGTGACTATGACATTCATTGGTTAGAAAAGAAGCTTAACTCATAAACAATAAAGCAGAGGCAGAAGCTGATACTTCTGCCTATCTATAAAAAGCTATAGATTCCTTAATAATTTCACCTTTCTCTGCTGATCCGCCTCCGATATTAAACAAAAATTGGTAAGGCAATTTAAGAAGCCATCACTATCATAGCTGCTGTCCTGTATGGGTGGGGTTTTAGAGAAGAGGAGTAACAAACCCGAAAGAGGGTCACTCAGAATAAGATGTTGCCGTTAAAAATAGGTAAGGGTAAAAACTTAATCTTATTAAGTATCTGTTTTAAAGTGATGGTAAGTTGAGTACTTAGCTGCTTGTATAATCAGTTATCATCAGACGCCTAAATAACGATCAGGGGTAAGTCCTCCTAATCGTTAAAGTAAGCAATAAACAGAAATTAAAAAGTGAAAAAGAGATATAGTTAGAAAAAAAGATTTGCACAGAGACAATCCATGCAAATCTTTAAAGCACTCTATAAAAGGATTACTGATTATTATAGCTATCTTGGTTGAGAAGAATATCATTGTCCTCGCGGAGAAGGTAATCTTCACTATCTCTGCAAAGATGGGTAAGAATCATCTTTAAATTTGTGATCCTGTCCAATGGCTGTGGGAATGTTCCGGTTGTCCCAGCCTGATCAAAAAGACTCTCTGCATTTGTTAATACAACAGTTTGTGCCGGACTTATTAATCGGGGTTAAGGATTGATCAATTATCTCCAATTTCCCTTCTCCCTTATCTGGAATTGTTAATGCTAGAGGTTTACTGGTTGCACTTCTTTAGAGAATAATTCAGTTAAGATGGTATCTTCAGCCTTTAATTCTTTACCAAATTGAGGATAGTTCGGGTGCCACTTAGTAATATTTGAGTCACAATTACTCCAGACTATCCAGCCAAAATTTGCCGGAGGATTCATACCCGCATGTCCTGAAAGTAACTTGAACAAGACCTTAATAGGGAAGTCATTATAGGAGAAGCGTAAATAGTTGCGCGTGCCAGTTACTATATCTTTATAAGAGTTAGCAGTTACGTCCTCTTCTGGCTCTCCATTCTCTAAGCAAGCTTCTGTTGCTTTCGCTTCACTATCTTCTTCCTCCAAGGGAGGTAACTTTGACTCATTCATTTGTAGATAATGTAAAGCGTTACTTTTTGCTATAAACCGTGCAGAAGTTGTTAATTGCAGCTTTCGGTCCTGAGCGGTGACAAATGTTACCTCCACGCCATCAAATTTTTCCAAAGGAGCGTCTCCACCCCACTCACCAAAACTTCCAAAATGATGTCCATAAGCCATATCAAATTTGATTAAGGGTAAGTTTGGATAAGCACCCAAAGCTTTTACTCCGAAGCGATTCAATTCATATCTAAGTTGGGGTTGCTCAACATGACTCCAATAGTGGGTTATTATCATCCTGTCTCTGGCTGCCAAGCTTTTCCCTAGTGCCTCATTAAATTTAATAGATCTCAAAGTATGACAAGTATCCTCTAAATTCTTGAAACCTATGTAATCCAATTTCCAGAAGATGTTCTGCAAAATTTCTTCTGGTAGCTCTAGCAACGATGGCAGGCCAGGTGCTTCTCCCAGGTCGGCAGCGTCACTATTATAAGGAAATCCTTCAATCTCAGAGGATTTTCTTAGTTGCTCAAGACGATGTTCTAGTCTTTGCCATATGACGGGGTCAGAGCCATTGAGCCAAAGTAAATGGCTAAGGCTTTCCATATTAATTTTATCTTCAGGAAATAAGTAAAGCGAAATGCGTAGCCAGAATTCGCCCGATAATCTTAACAATGGAGAGGGGAAATCAAATGCCTCCGTTTGGGCTATTTTTTGTGGAGAAGTACTCTGAAGGCTTTCTTCACCTTCTATTTTCCTAAACTGCCTTTATCTTCCTTACGAGTATTTGGTTGCTCTTCGGAAAAATTGTGATGGTCCTCTGAGGCTTCTATGGCAATAATGCTGGAAAAACTAGCCAGCAACAGTACGCTTGTTAAACTTTTTAAGATTATTAAATATTTACTCCTATTACCCACCTTATTAAATGTAAATTAAAAAAATATTTTATTTCTTTTTATAAATGAGGAGTAGGCTATAATTTTTAAGAGGAAAAAACAAAAGATAATTTTTATAATTCTTACTGCTTTTACACTCTTAAGCATTAAAGGGGTAAAACTTCTGGTTTGAAAGGCACTAGAGAAATAAAAGGCTATCCCGTTTCCTGGGCGCGGAAATATATTTACCGCTCATCCAAGCAACTTCGGATGCTCGAGATTAGGTTATAAGAGCGATAGCAATGATCCACATCAAGCAACCCACAATAAAATCTAAAATCTTCCAGGCTTGAGGTCTTGTGAATAGAGGGGCAAAGAAACGGGCGCCGTAGCATAAGCTGAAAAACCATACAAAGGAAGCGAGCATAGCGCCGACAGCAAAAGAGGGCTGCTGTGCATCACTAAACTGAGAGCTAATACTTCCTAAAAGAACAACTGTATCTAAATAAACATGGGGATTGAGAAGACTAAAGGCTAAAGTTAACGAAATAATTTTTTTTAAGGATGGTTTATGGGTCGCATTACCCATCTCTATCGCATGGGAAGTAAATACATTCCTAAATGACCGAAATCCGTAATATCCAAGAAAGGCAAAACCACCCCATTTGGCAATTTGCATTAATATTGGGCTAGATTCAAGGAGTGTAGCAAAGCCAAAGACTCCACATAGAATCAAACAGGCATCAATAAGGGAACATAAGATAGCCATAGCAAGAACATGATTTCTTAAAATTGCTTGCTTTAAAATGAACGCATTTTGGGCGCCAATGGCGATAATTAAGCCAGCACTCGCTGCAAAACCTTGAATAAAGGCGGAGGGTTCAAATATCATTTTATCTTTCTAACAGGTTCTATAAGTTCTTTTCATACCACGACTTGAGAATTAAAAAATCGCGGTGAAATTCAGAGTTAAGTTCCCTAAGGCGCAGTTCATTATAACTCTATATTATCCCACACTTTAATAATTCTAAATAGGGTACCTATTAGAAATTATAGGCTTATACCGTTAGCCCTGTCTCGGATGACAGTGCTGTGTTAAAACGGGTTACAACATAGGTAGTCAAGATTTCCATAAATTCTTCAGCGATCCTATCTCCTCTCAGGGTATAAGCTTTCTGACCGTCAATAAATACAGGAGCTACCGGGGATTCCCCTGTTCCAGGTAAGCTGATGCCAATGTCAGCGTGCTTGCTTTCTCCAGGTCCGTTTACAATGCATCCCATTACTGCCACCTTCAAGGTTTCAACGCCGGGATATTGTCCTCGCCAGATCGGCATTTGCTGATGGAGATAAGTCTGAATTTGATCAGCTAGGGATTGAAAATAACTGCTCGTGGTTCTGCCGCAGCCGGGACAGGCAGTGACTTGAGGGCTAAAGGCTCTCAATCCAAGAGATTGAAGAATCTCGCAGCATACGGCCACTTCAGTCGTACGTGGTTCACCTGGGCGCGGCGTTAAAGAGGCACGAATAGTATCGCCAATTCCTTGCTGCAGCAGAACCGATAAGGCAGCTGTGGTGGCAACGATTCCTTTATAGCCGATTCCAGCCTCTGTTAGTCCTAAATGAAGTGCATATTTACTGCGGTTTGCAAGTTCTGTATAAACAGCCACCAGGTCTTGGGGGCGGCTAACTTTGCAGGAAAGAATAATTTGAGCGGGTTGAAGCCCAATGGACTCGGCCAGAAGGGCATTATTTAATGCCGATTGGACTAAGGCTTCTCGTAGAATATTTTCTGCAGGTAAAGGGGTAGCACGCTTCGCATTTTCGTCCATCAAGGTAGCTGATAAATCTTGATCTAAACTTCCCCAATTAACGCCAATTCGTACCGCCTTATTATACTGAATGGCTTTCTCAATCATCATTTCGAATTGTTGTGATCTTTTCTCGCCGAACCCCACATTCCCTGGATTAATTCGGTATTTATCTAAAGCAACTGCACAATCCGGGATGTCATTTAATAAGCGATGGCCATTATAATGAAAGCAACCAACTAAAGGAGTGGTATACCCCTCTTTAAGTAGTTGATTCTTAATCTCAGGCATAGCCCGGGCGGCGGCTTCAGTGTTCACCGTGAGACGAACAATTTCCGATCCCGCATCAGCTAGCTCCTTGACTTGCTGGACACTAGCAGCAATATCAGCAGTGTCGGTGTTTGTCATGGATTGAACAACCACCGCAGCCTCGCCGCCAATGTTAATATCTCCCACACGCACCATATGCGTTTTATGGCGATGAATAATTGGTAGAGCAACCATAATAGTCTATCTTCTTAATTGAGTTAGAATATGCGGGCTGTAGGTAGCCCAAAAACTGATAAGCGCGAATTTCATAACTTGATAAGTATAGTTAGTGAGATGTAACTTTGTAAATAAAATATCCAGACCAATAATGCCTAGCATGATAATTAAGAAGTCAACAATTGGATTGATGCCCCGATAGCCAAACATCTTTTCTAAAACAGTCGTAATGCTGATACCAAACAATGCCCCAATGGGAATGGCGGTATGGGTAACGATAGAAGGCAAAAATTGTTCCAAGCTTACCGCCACACCCGTTATGAGGAGGGCCAAAAGCATAAAGTTATCCTTAAATAGTCGTGACCTTTCTACAAAATGGAAAATAGTAAGCAATAATACGGCTACGCCCACTGCAGCTAGCACATCGCTCCAATCATGGAAATTGTTATGTATCAAAGCCCAGCAGATACCCCCTATCACAATAATTCCTATTAGGGTTACCAATATGTTCTTGAACTGGGAAACAAGGTACCCATAAAAGGTGGTCGAGGTGTTGGCGTGTCCACTTGGAAAAGCATACCACCCTTTTCCCAGATGGCTTTTAAGAGGAATCTTAAATATTAATTTTAGACAGGCATTAACGATCATACTGAATAAGGTAATGACTAAGGCGCGCATGAAGATACGGCGGTCAATAAAAACCAACCCCACAACAGCGATAAGAACAATAGTATAAAATTGCGTCCCTTGAAGAAATACCGTGGATAATATATCCATTTTAAATACCTATTAGAATTATTACTCAGAAAATACAATTTCACTCCTCAATCAGCAAGCCTAAAATGTAAGGAGGGTTAATAGTAGCCGACATTTACATGGTTACCGCCTAACCCTAAGCATTTGGCAGCTTAATTTGAGGAGCGTAGAGATAAGAGATCCTCTTACTAATTTATCAATTTCTTGATACGAGCGTTCTTTCTTTTCTTAAATTCTTTATATTTTATTCTAATTTGACCTTCAAAGAATTTAATATGACCTTTGATTTCTGCTTCAAAAATAGGGTAGGAAACTTTGTTCTCCTTTAAAGCAGCCTCTGTGCTGTTTAAAAGACGATTGGCCTCTCCTTGAATCTCGATGGTAAGTCGAGGGTACTGATCTTGAAGGCATTTAAATCTGTTAGTTATTAAACTTACTAGCGACTTATACTGCTGCTTTCTTTTATCATTGTCGTACCATTGAATGAGGTCTTCAGCCACAGGAATGACGTGTTGCAAAAGGTATTCATACATTTTCTCTATGATTTGTAATTTTTGGGTTGGAGTCTCACAACTGATTCGCTTGTTTTTTAGCTCTCTATCAATAAGCCCTGTAGCGATATCATAAAAATATTTACCGAATCTATTCGTATCCTTAGATAGTTTCATGACTTGAGGCTCTTCTGGCTGTGATTCATTTCCTTCACCTTCTTCTACCTCAAGCGCTGCTTCCTTAGCTTCCTGTAGATAAGTTGCTAAATTACGTGAATACGCTTCTTTAAAAAGGGTGTTGTGAAAATAATCATAGACTGCTTTTTGGAGCCCTTGAGATTGTGAGTCTGAGATGGAGGATGTAAAATAATTGGGGGGTAAGGGAGTGGCAGAAATGATAGATAGATGGGAGGTAAAAATTGACGCAATAGACTTTGGTGAGGAAGAGTCGACCATTGTAGGGGAAGGAGGGCTGAAAATGGCGTCCAGTTGCGCGGGTTCTTGCCCATTTGCTGACAGACACGTCATAAAGATTAGAAAAGCTTTCATTTTTTCTAGTTCCTTGTTTTTTAAGATGAAATTGATGTTATTTGCTTCGTAGCATGAGACCTTACTTTATCACGACGAGAAAAAATAATACGTTATTAGGCTTTTATAGCAGGAGGCAATGCAAATATAATGAGCTCTTGTTATTGCAGCCTTGTAGGGAGAGGATATATAATTTTTTACTGTTCAAAATAATCTTATGACTAATCTTCTTTCTCTATCTAGGGAATTTTTATAAAAAAAATAACGATTAACCTTGGTTAAAGATGAAATATTTGTTAGAGTTTATGGGTTTAGTCAGCTAACGTAGAATTAACAGTAAGTTAAAGAAAGGTTAATTCATGTCGAATGCAAATCTCGCACGAAAGAGTGAATCCATGGAACCACAACAACAAGGACCAGTTGTCCCCTTTATAAAATCTTCTGAAAATGTTCCTGAAACAACGCTAAAAGCAATTATTCTGGGCATTATCTTAGCCATTATTCTAGCAGGTTCAAATGCTTATCTAGGCTTAAAGATGGGGCAAACTATTTCAGCATCTATTCCCGCTGCCGTTATTTCGATGGCAGTATTACGTCTATTCAAAAATTCGACCATTCTTGAAAACAATATTGTTCAGACCATAGCGTCTGCTGGGGAAGTCATCGCTGCTAGTACCATTTTCACTATACCCGCTTTATTAGTGTTGCAATACTGGCAAACCTTAGATTACTGGCAGATTACCATGGTGGCAGTTATTGGCGGGATTTTGGGCGTGCTTTTCTCTGTGCCTTTACGCCGTGCCCTTATCGTTGAAGGCGGTCTAACCTTTCCTGAAGGGGTAGCCACTGCCGAAGTATTAAAAGCTGGCGCCAGTAAAAATGAAAACGAGGCCAGGGGCGGTGCAGGCCTGCTTCTAGGCGGAGCCATCGGTGCCAGTATTATGAAGTTTCTGCAAAGCGGCTTTCAGGTTATGAGTGAATCGATCTCCGGTTGGTTTAAAATAGGCGGAAGCGTATTCGGGTTTAGTAATGGGTTGTCTTTAGCGATGGTGGGCGCCGGCTACATTGTCGGACTCAAAGTCGCTATTAACTTATTAATTGGGGCTTTGATTGCTTGGGGCGTTATCGTTCCACTCTATGCTTATTTTGGCGGACCTGAAGCATTCGGCTTGGATGCCAGTGTCTCAGCACAAGACTTCGCCATGGCCATTAAGGGCACCAAAATCCGTTATATCGGTGTTGGGACGATGGTATTTGGTGGAATCTATGCCATCTTTAATCTTGTAAAGCCTATTAAAGCGGCTGTTCTTTCTTCCTTTGCTGCCATGAAACTGGCCCGTCAAGGTTTAGCTGAGAAACCTATTCGTACGGAGTATGATATTCCAATGACTTGGGTTATTGGTGGTACTTTATTGCTATCTATTCCGATCATGCTGCTGTTTAATCATGTCATGGGGGCGGCTAACTTGCCGTTGTCAACATTCACCTATGGTTTAACCTTAGTATTCTTAACTGTTGCGGCTCTCGTGATCGGATTTATTTGTGCCTCCATTGGTGGCTATATGGCAGGCATTGTTGGCTCTTCAGCTAATCCTCTGTCAGGTATTACCATTGGTGCTATTCTCCTGGTTAGTTTCTTGCTGCTTACTTTCCTTGGTCATGAAATTACCTTTGGGGTCGCGTCTAAAGAAGTATTGTCGCTCGCCGCTGTTGTCATCTTTATTGGCGGCGTGGTCGCAGCAGCTGCCTCCTTAAGCTGTGATAATTTACAGGACCTAAAATCAGGTCAGCTCGTCGGCGCCACCCCCTGGAAGCAGCAATTAACCCTTATTATTGGCGTTGTGGCTGGTGCAGCGGTTGTTGCTCCGATCCTGCAGTTGTTATTCGATGCTTATGGAATTGGTGGCGTCTTCCCCCGTGAAGGGATGGATACCACTAAATCTCTGGCAGCTCCCCAAGCTACGTTGATGGCCAGTGTCGCTCAAGGAATTTTCGAGAATAAACTTGATTGGGAGCTGGTGCTAATGGGGGCAGGGATTGGATTAGTTATGGTGTTAATTGACCGACTCATTCTCGCTCCTCGCGCTTCTGAGTATCGCCTTTCTGCATTAGCGATTGCGCTGGGGATTTATCTGCCGATGGATGTGACTTTGCCGATCATTATTGGTGGCGTGATTAGTTATTTTGCTCGCCGCAGCTTAACGCGCAAAGTCGCCTCAGACTCACTCGAGACTCGCGACAGGGCCTTTAATGCCTCTGAACGTAAAAGTCTCCTCTTTAGCGCCGGTATGATTGCAGGCGATGCAATGATTGGCATATTCTTAGCCATCCCATTTGCGGCCTATCAGAGTACAAGCGTGTTTGCCTTAGTTGATGATAGTTTTGCTCAAACGGCAGCTATTCTGGGGACCCTTGCTTTTGCGGCGTTTGGTTATATCCTGTATAACCTAGGCTCCAAGAAGCATGTAAGTTAAACCAGAAAGATGAGCTCTTTAGGAGGGGAGGCTATTGGCCTCCCTTTTTCTTTGGGAGAGATAATCGTCTTAAATGCTTTTCTTGTGGATTGCTGCCTACGATCTGCCTTAAAAGTTAATTATTTCTTAAGGGGGGCTTGACTAATAAATAAGTAGACCTAATTTTTTCTAATGTAAGTGCTAAATCAGGAGGTTGCTATGAGAACAGCTCTTGTTATTGCCCTCTTACTTAACGTCCCCTTAGTTTTATCAGCTTGCGCTAGCACCAATACTATGGATAACCAAGCCTCAAAGGCCCCCTTAAGCCGTCATGACCGTTTATGGAACTCTCATTTAAATGGATGGTAGATTGTAAGGTCTTAAATGGTGTGATGCTCCTCAGAGAGCGATCTGCCAGAAGTAATGCCTTCTAAGAATTCGCTTAGCGTCGCCAGTGCGAAAGCCAAGGGCAGGCGCTTTAGTAGGGGGAAGTAGTGAAGATAGCCATCCTATCCAAAATAATAGGCTCAGTGCCATTAAAATGAATTCCGTTTTAAAAAAGTTTTGGAGCTGAGTCCTAAATAAGAGAGGCTTGGCTCCTTGATAAATTTGACAATTTTTTGTTTTATGTTCTTTACTACTATCCATCCAATAGATACCGAATATGGCATCTACTAATAATTTCTTTGTAATTCTTACTTGCTTTTATTTCATTAACTAAATCTTTAGAGATAGTTACTGCTAATCCTTTAGGGGCGGTTTCAAGATATTTAATCACGGAAACAGAGGCTAGGGGGTTCTCCGAAAGGTCGAGTTTCTTCAACTTTTTTAAATTACTGAGGCCTTCAGGAAGAGCTTGCAATTGATTGTCGCTCAGATCAAGGTGTTCCAGCTCTATTAACTTACTTATCCCCTCAGAAAGGATCTGAATTTTATTACTGCTAAGATCCAAACTTGTAATATGGGTGAGTTTTTCTATACTGGGTGGTAATGAAACAATATCTTGATCATCGATGAAAACTGATTTGATTCTGAGAGGAATGACCGCTTCCAGATTGAGGGGAGAGCAGAAATCTCTGGAGTCATTACAAAGATGTGTATTTCAGGATGCATCACAAAGTACTGTTTATAATCATCATGAAGTTTCTTGATTGCTTTATATATCCCTTTCCACGATTCTCCAGCTGGTGGTTCCCCGTGATAATTTGGAAAATTCTGATTAACGCGCTGTTTCCAGGCGATGTCATCATTTGCGAGAGTATAAAGTTCTTTGCTTACCAGGCCAACCCTGACGGTATCTCTCCCATCAAGCTGACCGATAAGGTGGGCTTGGAGCTCTGTCACGAGATTGTTCCATCCAATGTTCTGATCGGAGGTGTTGCGATCCTCTTCAAGCTCCATAGCCATTAACGGTGGGACCGCCAATAGGGTTGCTAGTAAAAGACGGCTTAATTTTGACACATTATTCTCCTTAAGAAATTCTTTATATTTAAGCGCTACTACTTCTATGTGGTTATTTAAGTATAAAGTTCAATAAAATATTTTGAGACGGAAATCCTTTGAGGAAAGTTTATCCTAATTATTTTGGGCTCATTTACTAATGCTTAAGAGATTATCTCTAAGATGTGGGCGTGAATCTTAATGAACAGCTCTAAAGTTTTAGCTGTGATGTCGTTAATCATCTACTCAAAGAGGACCGGAATGCCATCATATTTCTTACGCAAAATAGCCTCCAGTTGCCTGTTAATTCTAATCCTAGCCGCCGGGTGTACATTAAATACCAGTATGGCGGCTGCTGTCGAAGGTGAACAGCTTGAGCACCCTCATATCTTAGCCTCCAATAACAATTTTGTTGATTTATTTCAACATATTCTTGAAGGAATAGAGGCGCCAGAGGAAACCCCTAATCTCAATCACCTTAAAAAACAATCGCGTCCTTTAACAGAGATTCTCGAGGTAAGCCCTGAAGAGGCGTGGCATTCAGTTGTTAGCTATTTGGCTAAAAGTGATTTCATCTTAGCTGCTGCTTATTCTTATCGGAAATTGGTCAATATTGAACTTTTGAATCGGTTGAAATTAGAGCAGAGCTCTTGGAAAAGCCATATTACGGCCTTAGGGGAACACTTAGAAGATTTTGGCAAAGTGCTGGTCAGCGATGCCCGTTTAGGGACGCAATTGCACGACGTCCTAAAATGCCGTTTCCAGATGACAACTTTCCTGTATCTGAAATCTTTAAGCCAAACTATCATGGATATCAAAGAGACGGATGCTAATTTCAATAAGCTGCTGGGCGGTGTCAAAGAAACTGTTGAGACTTATTTGGTGAAAAATAATTTACTTGCTTCCTAAGCAGGAGAATTCTAAAAAATTGTTTCACAACATAAAAAATAGGTCATAAAGTCTCTTTTATGACCTTGCTTTTAAATGCCTCTGCCAAAGCCAACAGTCAATTCTTTCGTTTAAACCCACTTAATAAGATTGGTGCTTTCCCTGATTCTCTCAAGACTTAAGCACAAAACTACTCGTCTTTTCAATATTAATGAGAAGATTTTATCTCATCAGGGGCTGTTAGAAAGTCATAAAATTTATCTCCTGTCAGCCGTCTCAATCTTACTTGGCAATCCTGCCAGTTATGGTTACAATAAGGCTACTTTAATGAATAGTAGAGTCCCTTCACCTTTGACGGGGAAGCCTCTATGATAAAAATATAAGATATGCTGAGGAGCGTTATAGTGAAACGTATTGTACTGAGTTTTGTTTGTGGTTCAATTCTTTTGTGTGGTTGCTCAGGAGATTACTCTCCAACTTCTGATCAAGAAGCTCCGGTGGGGAGAGATGATGCTCGCAAGCAAGGATACGGTAAACTAATGGGAGACGATATCCTTCTATTTGGTGCCTCTAAAAAATATGATCCTAATCAAGCTGGTGGCTCCGCAAATGTTAACTATCATTTATGGCAAGCTGCCCTCAGCGTATTGTCGTCTATATCTTCCCTTACTTCTGATTATGCAGGAGGAGTAATTACGACAGACTGGTATACGACCACAGATCGACCTAATGAAAGAATTAAGGTTACCGCCCGAATTACAGATCGCGTCCTGAGGGCTGATGCTTTACACGTTACCATCACAAAACAGGTCAAGAAATCGGGTGAATGGGTAAATGTAATTTCCGATCCGAGACAGGCGCGGACAATTGAAGATTTAATCTTGACCAGAGCACGCGAGCTTAAAGTAAAAACAGCAAGGTAAGAAGTAAGATAATGTCATATCCATTCCGCGAGATCGAGACTAAGTGGCAACAAATCTGGGAGCAGAATCAATCTTATAAAACTCCCCAGCCTTCTCAACGTCCAAAAAGCTATGTTTTGGAAATGTTCCCTTATCCCTCAGGAAAGCTGCATATGGGACATGTGCGAAACTATGCCATTGGTGATGCAATTGCTCGACTTAAGCGTCTTCAGGGATATGACGTCTTACATCCGATGGGATGGGATGCTTTTGGTTTGCCAGCAGAAAATGCAGCAATCCAAGGCGGTGTTTGCCCGGAAAAGTGGACCCTTGAGAACATTCAAGAAATGAAAAAGCAATTTAAAATGCTGAGCATTTCCTTTGATTGGGGTCATGAATTGGCTACATGCTTGCCCGATTACTACGGCCAAGAACAAAAATTCTTTTTAGAGTTTTATAAGCGTGGTATTGCTTATCGTCGTGAATCATGGGTTAACTGGGATCCGGTCGATCACTGTGTATTAGCGAATGAACAAGTCATCAGCGGCAGAGGCTGGCGTTCTGGAGCGATTGTCGAGAAGCGTAAATTAATGCAATGGTCTTTAAAGATCACCGATTATGCTCAAGAGTTGCTCGATGATCTAGCAACCTTAACAGGCTGGCCTGAAAAAGTTGTCAAGATGCAGGAGAACTGGATTGGACGGTCGGAAGGGGCGCTTATTAACTTTGAAATTGAGGGTCATCCTGATGCTTTGTCTGTTTTCACCACGCGTCCTGAAACCCTTTTTGGTGCTGCATTCTGCGCCATTGCGCCGACTCACCCCATTGCTGACAAGCTGGCCCAAGCCGACTCTAAACTTCTAACCTTTATTGAAGAGTGCCAGCGCACTCCAACCACCGAAGAAGCTCTAAGCACGGTGGAAAAGCAAGGGTATGATACTGGCCTAAAGGTTAAGCATCCCTTTATTGAGGGGGCAACTCTGCCGGTTTATGTAGCAAATTTTGTCTTAATGGATTATGGAACAGGCGCGATTTTTGCCTGTCCTGCCCATGATGAGCGAGATTTTGACTTTGCTCAGAAATATAATCTGCCGATTCGTTATGTGGTACGGCCTCTAGGTGAAGCTGTTGAAGTCAGCGGCGTTTATACCGGGCCCGGGGTCATGGTCAATTCGGGCTTCTTAGATGGGCTAGATGTGCTTTCCGCTCGCAAGCGAGCCATTGAAGAATTAGAAGCCTTAGGCATCGGTCAAAGACAAATTACTTTCCGCTTAAGAGACTGGTCAGTTTCGCGTCAGCGCTACTGGGGTTGTCCCATCCCCATTATTTACTGTGATGAGTGTGGAATTGTGCCGGTTCCTGAGAAGGACTTGCCTGTTAAGCTGCCAATGGATGTAACTTTCGACCAGACGGGTAACCCCTTAGAATATCATCCCACCTGGAAGCATACGACCTGTCCTAGCTGCAGCGCCAAGGCAACTCGCGAGACCGATACCCTCGATACTTTCTTTGAATCCTCGTGGTATTTCTTGCGTTTTTGTGATCCGCACGCTGAGGCTCCCATCAATAAAGAAGCTGTTGAGCATTGGATGCAGGTGGATGCTTACATTGGCGGAATTGAGCATGCTGTTTTACATTTGCTGTATTCTCGCTTCTTTACCAAGGCTTTGAGAGATTGTGGCTATATAAGTCTTAATGAGCCATTTAAGAATTTATTGACCCAAGGTATGGTTTGCCATAACTCTTTTAAAAGTAGCGATGGCCAGTGGTTGTTTCCCCACGAAGTAACAAAACTCTCTGAGAACCAATATATCTCAACTAAGGATGGTCAACCTGTTATGGTCGGCCGTGCTGAGAAAATGAGTAAATCTAAAAAGAATGTGGTTGATCCCAAAGAAATGATCGACACCTATGGCGTCGATGCTGTTCGTTTGTTTGTCATGTCGGATACACCGCCTGAGAAAGATTTCGAGTGGAGTGATGAGGGGTTGGAAGGAGCTTGGCGATATCTGAACCGTCTATGGCGAGTCTTGCAAACGGTCGCGGAGAATAAGGATCGTCCTGGTCAAGCAGAGGCCTCCTTAGCTTTGCGCAAAGTTGCTCACCAAACCATTGAAAAATTTGCTCAGGGTTATGAGCGGAACGGATTCAATAAGGTTATTGCCTTTGCTCGGGAACTGACCCGGTCTCTAGAGGAGGCTTGCCAAGAGGCGACGGTGACAGGAGAAGCCCTTATGGAAACCGCTAAAATCTTAATAATGGGGCTAAATCCTCTTATTCCGCACTTAACAAGTGAAATGTGGGAACAGATCAATAATTCCTCAAATATCTTAGAGGCAGCTTGGCCAGTTGCTGATCCTAAGCTTGCTACTAAGAGTGAAGTCACAATTGCTGTCCAGGTTAATGGAAAAATGCGCGGAAGCTTCCAGACGGCTGTCGATAGTGATCAAGAAAGCTTGCTCCACCAAGCAAAAGCTTTAGTAACGGTTCAACGTGAACTTGAGGGCAAATCTATCAGGAAAACAATTGTGGTGCCTAATCGGATTGTCAACATTGTTGTCTGAGACCATTTATAAGCAAGAGGGAGAACGAAATTATGCCATTCAATAAAAGGAGTTGGGTTTACCTCTGTGCTTTATTATCGTTGGCCGTTTTTACGGTTAGTTGTAACTTTGCCCCCATGTATTGCGGTGATAAATCGCAGAGCCAAGCTATTTGTATAAACGTTAAGGGTAATGGGTACACAGCCTATAAATTCCGTCGAGAACTTGAAAAACAGCTTGCTATTATTCCTCGGATTAATGAGCGAGAGTATCAGTTAAATGTGGTACTAACCGAAACCAAAAGTGCCGCAAGCTACGAGCAGGACGCCACTATAACCCGAAGCCAGACCACATTAGCTGCTCAATATACTCTCAAAGAAAAAGGTAAGAATTTCGGTGCTTATACCAGTGAGATTACAACCTCATATCCAGCTATAGCTGCGGATGAGTTTATTACGCGTAATGCGGACCAAGCCGCCGATACTCGTACCGCTATTTCTTTAGCGGAAGATGTAGCCCGGAATGTGACACGTTTAATACGAACAAATGGCCAGAACCCTCAATGATAGCAAAGCTTAAAGGTATTTTAGATGCAGCAGGATTAGATTGGGTAATTCTCGATGTACAGGGGGTTTGCTATAGAGTCTATGTTTCTAATAAGACAATGGTCTTGTTGCCGCCTCTAGGGGAAGCTGTCTCTTTAAATATACAGATGCTTGTTCGACAAGAGCAACCGATTTTATATGGCTTTGCTACTCTAGAAGAACAAGAATGGTTTGATAAATTGATTACCGTTCAGGGGGTAGGAGCGCGGGTTGCTTTGGCTCTGTTGTCCGCCTTAACCCCATCTGAGCTCATTCAAGCCATTCAGGGTGGCGACAAGACGCTTATATGTCGTGCTGATGGGGTCGGGCCTAAACTCGCTTCTCGCCTGGTCACTGAGCTGAGAGACAAAGTTAAAGGCATCGAACTGACGGTCGGAGCTAGTGCTCAACCGGGGGCAGTAAGCGGGAATGCCCAAGATGTCTTGTCAGCATTGGAAAATCTGGGCTATAAAAAGAATGAGGCAGCGCCGGCAGTAGCGCGGGCTATTGAAGAAGAAGGGATTGGCGCCCCGACAGCAGCGCTTATTCGCAAAGCCTTAAGTTTATTGGCCTCAAAAATTAATGGAGCAGCTTAATGGAAGAGCGGCTTGTATCGTTAGATGAAAATAGGGAAGATTCTTTAAATCATTCTTTGCGCCCGGAAAAACTATTAGAGTTTACAGGGCAAGAAGAGGTTCGCCAAAACCTTAAAATCTTTATCAATGCGGCAAAGACAAGGAGTGAGGCTTTAGACCATGTCTTGCTTTATGGGCCGCCGGGACTGGGGAAGACAACGTTAGCCCAGATTATTGCTAAAGAGATGGGGGTCAATTTTCGCTCCACCTCTGGACCTATTATTGCAAGAGCAGGGGACCTGGCTGCTATTTTGACGAATTTACAGCCGCACGATGTATTGTTTATTGATGAAATACATCGCCTCAATCCTGCCATCGAAGAAGTTCTGTATCCGGCAATGGAGGACTTTAAACTTGATTTAATGATCGGTGAAGGGCCCTCAGCTCGCTCGATACAGATTGATCTTCCTCCGTTCACTCTAATTGGGGCAACTACACGTTCTGGCTTATTAACACAGCCCTTACGAGAGCGGTTTGGTATTCCTCTCAGATTACAATTTTATACCCTTGACGAACTAAAGAAGATCATTACTCGCAGTGCCTTTCTTTTGGGGTGGGAGATTGAAGAAAAAGCTGCGGCAGAAATTGCTTCTAGAGCACGAGGAACACCGCGTATTGCTGGCCGTTTAATTAGGCGCGTTCGGGATTTTGCTGCGGTTTCAGGCGATGAAAGAATCATGCTGGAACTAACGAGAACAGCTCTTAATCGGTTGGGGGTTGATCCCTTAGGATTAGATGCTCAGGACCGTCGCTATCTGCATTACTTAGCAGAGTTCTATAAGGGCGGCCCTGCAGGTGTCGAAACCTTAGCTGCAGCGCTTTCAGAACAGAAAGATACTTTAGAAGAAGTCATTGAACCCTATCTTATACAGTGCGGCTTGCTGCAGCGTACACCGCGCGGACGAATTTTAACGGAATTAGGATACGATCATCTCAATTTAATGTGATCTTATCTGATCACAATTTCACAAAGACAAAATGTAATAGCTATAATAATGCCAAAATAGCCCAGAGAGATGGAAGGGGGGGTAGAGCGTTATTTAACTCTTGGGGGAGAAGCTTTGAAAAGTATAATTAATGGGGTGCATCTATTCATTTATCGTTATCAGATCCTTGGTGTATTGTTTTTACTGCAGTTAGCAATATTCTGGCCAGGGATTGCGGTCCCAGATAGCCAAGCTCAATACGCACAAGCCCTTACTGGGAATTATGATGATCATCATCCAGCGATGATGGCATTTATCTGGCATCACCTTCATCCAGTTATGCCGGGCTTTGGTTCAATGTACTTAATTCAGATATCTTTTCTGTATGGGGGATTGTTTTTTATCCTTAGAACCACAGAGTTATTTATTAATTTCAAAGAAAGGCCGTGGCTATTATACCTGCTATTTCTTCTCCCGTGGTGGCCGCAAATATTGGTGTACACAAGTTGTGTGCTGAAAGATAGTCATTTTACATTTAGTTTTTTAACAGTAGCAAGTACGCTAGCTTATTATACAATTCATAAACAGCCGCTGTCCTTATTCTATGCATTTCTATTAATCGTCGCTTTAATTTATGGCACTGCAGTTAAGTATCAAGCTCAATTCTGCTTGCCTGTTATAACTTTATGGTTGGGATTCTTAGTAGCTCGCAACTGTAATTTTATTACTAGGTTGGCTACTGGTAGCCTGATAACCTTAGCTGTTTATTCGAGCATTCACAGCATTAATATATTTCTAACTCCTAAAACTCAGCAGAGTAATGCCTGGCAGTATGTAAAGCTTTATGATCTGGCGGCAATTTCTCTCGAAACTGGCAAGGATTTAATTCCAGATTTCAATAAGACTCCTTATTATAGTGCTGAGCAGTTAAAGAGCAGGTTTAAGCCTAATCTTGTGGATCCGTATATTTATGGTGATCAACCTCTGTTTCAAAAAGGAGCCACAGAGCAGCAGCGAAAAGAATTATGGTCAGTGTGGTTCAATACGATTAAAGAGCACCCATTCCTTTATCTTAAATATCGCTTAACAAACTTATCTTACTGCTTTACAGCAATCCCTGGTTATTCACAGTTAGATGCGATATTGTCTCGATTCTTACCCCCTCATACCCCCCTGTATGCTAGAGTAAAAAGTATGGTCGAGACACTTGGATATATATTTCTTAGCCAATTATTGGTTTCTGGGTTAGGTGTCCTTTATCTATTTCTTGGATTGATATATTGGCGCAGATCGCAACTCGCTAGGATTCTTTTAGGGTTTACTCTACCTGCTTTTCTCTTAGTAGCAATCCTGGCTGTGCTTTCAATGGCCGGAATCCCACGGTACACGTTCTTTAGTTCTGTTATGATTCATGCCAGTCATTTGTTTGCCATAGGGTTAATCGCAGAGATAAAGGGAAGAAGAAATAACTGTGGCTTGTAAAATAAATTTCACTTATCTACTTATCTTAGGTAAAAGACGACATCAGTTTTAATGTACCCATTTGGTCATTCACACTTAACCTTTTTTAGTCTGATTTATAAAAGAGTGAATGAAACTATTTTTATGCAAATACAGAACACTCAAAGTTAAGAATAAACAAGCAGCCGCATTCAAGATTAAGGCAGATAAACTTATGCTTGAACTCTTTGATAATAGCCAAGATAAGAGGGTGCCGGCCAAGCCAGGTAAAGTGGCCCATAAAAACTCCGACCAGTTTAAGACGTTAATCTGATCTCTTTTAAGAAATTTATGCTGGACAATAATCAATACAAAGCTTGCTATAATAGCACATGCGGGGATAGAAACTATCCCTATCACGGGTTTAAGCACTAAGGTTAATCCTACTTGAACGCTGGCTATAAGGATCGTGGCTATCAGTAAGGCCCCTGACTGTTGACAGAGATAATTTAAGCGTGACAAATAAATGTTTAACCCAGCCACAACAATATAAGGTGAGAACCACTGTATAAGCTCGGCTATTGAAATGAGCGAAGCCTGGCTTATAGCACTTCCTCCAAACAAAATTAAAGTTATTGGATCTGCAAAAAAATATAAAAAGCTTGCAGCTAAGCTTAATAACATCAGCATAAACTGGCAGCTGGTTTGAATCACCTTGGTATTTTTTGTCTGTGTTTTTATTTCCTCGATAAAACGAGGAAAAAAGTAGTAGAGACGCTATACCCTATTAGATAAATAGGAAAAGAAATTATTTTTAAAACATATCCTACTTCAGATAGAGTGCCATCACCAAAAGAAGCAAAGCAACTTTTGATCCATAATTGCATCAATTGCTCAACGCAGCTTATCATCAAAATAAAGCAACCATCCCGAAGAAAACCGAGTTTTAAAGAAGATGGTCCGGAGAGTTTAACGTTAGAAGCATAGATAAATTGGCTACTTTTAATAATTGGATAGGCTGTGAAGACCCAGCATGTAATCATCGCAATTAAAAAGATCTTTGCAAGCCATATAACGTCTAAAGGACCCCAGAACAGTAAAATGAGGATCATAAGACTATGAACCAATTGTCCTATTGAGGGATAAGAAAACTGATTATGGCTATGAAAGTAGGAGTGCAAAATCCCAAGGGTCGCATTGATTACAATAATAGGCACCATTATCCGTAATAAAGTGCTTGATAGGTTGATCTGGTCAACATTGAATGAAGAAAAGACAAAGGATATTATTTGGGGAGCACGGAGATAAATAATCAGAGAAAATAATCCCGTAATAGCGGTTAAATATAACCCGTACTTAAGTTTTAATTGTAAAGAAGAATTATTATTCTCTAGACGGGTCTTATGATATTCAGGCATAAATAGAGATTGAATGTTCTGCTGATTAAATAGCACTAGAAAGAAAGAGATAATTGAGAAAGCAGCAACAAAACAATCATAATCATTGCCCGTTCCCAAATTTCGAGCTATAAACACCTCTCTGAGCAGGCCCAAAAAGTTTGCTGCTAATAAGCAAAGGGTAACAATTGACAGATTAAACAAGCAGAAGTACCTTAATTTATGTAAGTTAATGGAGCAACAGCTTTTCCGATTACGTTATTTTAAAGAACCTTCTTTTACTATGCAGCCTTTTTTATTAATTATTCCGCTATTCAGCTTTTTTTTCAAGTTTAATAGTGATCAGCTACCCCAGATTCATATCTCTCTTCATGATATATGTGTGCCAATACTTTTCAGTTTATTAGTTATTTACTATAGAAGAGACGAAAATACAAAGAAAATATTTTCTATTAGCGAGTGGTCTTTTGTGGGTCTATCAGTTCTTGGGATGCTCATAACTTTACAATTCAGCGAGATCTCTTATCCAAATGTGGTTAAGGATTTAATCAAGCTGATGATATTTATGATGGGGATGGCAGTATATCGCCATTATCTTGCAGATTGGTATAATCTGAATTGGATAGGAGGGTTATCAATTATGGCGGCTATTGCGATAGTCTTAATAGATAATCCTTATGAAGGTCACAACTGGCGGTATCTCTCGCCGTTTGCTTTCTATATCTTCTTCACATGGTTAGTAACATGTATCGCCTCATGCCATCTCGAGTCCCAGAAACTGAAAGTATTTGGCTTAACCACTCTTACAATTTTGTGCGTTTTTCTCCTTTTTAAGCGCTTAGAGCTTCTAGGACTTATAACTTTATCGCTAGTTACGTTTGTTTTTGAGAGGTATCGTTTAAATAAGAGCATCTTGGTGCTGTTTTTATTTCTAGCCTTTATGATTGTTGCGAGCCTCGTCTACTGCTATCAAGACGTATTCTTACAGTCATTGGGAGTCCGGTTGAATTTATGGCAACAAGCGTGGGAGGTAGGTGTAAAAAATTTCCCTCTTGGACTGGGGCTAGGCCAGTACCAAGCATTACAACTTATGCCCGCCGCTCACCTTGTTGAAGGAGCCCGATGTACAGAGTTTCAATATCCTCATAATCAGTTCCTTTATTGGTTTGCTGAACTAGGTATAGTGGGAATTTTACTAGGAGGCGTGTTTATTAAGATGATGGGGGAAGCAACCAAAGGATTATCCCCTTTATGGCGCTTGGTAGTGCTCGTTATATTGCTCACCATTAGCTGTACCCACGATTCGATAAGCTTAAGGGCACTTCCGATCTTTTTTGCCCTCCTAATGATTCATAGTCGTCGTCGTTTAATGCAGGCGCGTTAATAACTTGTACACTTTTCTATTGACTGCAATATGAAATTGACACTATATTCACGCTGTAAAAAGGAAAGTTTGATAGATGTTTTTGAAGGAAACTTTAGGAGCTCTGTCCACTTTTTTATTTGTACAATACTAAGTTAACAAAATAGCCTCAACTCTATACAAGCATACATTATTCAATAATAATAACCTGTATCTTGACAGACTTTTCTTGTAGGAGAGTTGGTTATGATGTTGCTAAACAAAAGGATAATAGCATGTCACAAGCGAAAGAAGCTGTGAAACAACCAGAGTTTACAGGCTTACGCGCCATTCTCTGGCCGATTCACAATTACGAAATCAAAAAGTTCCTACCTATGGGACTCATGATGTTCTGTATCTTGTTTAACTATACAGTTCTACGGGATACAAAGGACGCTCTAGTTGTTAACGCTCCGGGATCCGGTGCAGAGGCTCTAGCCTTTATTAAGCTGTTTGGAACAACTCCTGCTGCAATACTTTTTATGATTGCTTATGCAAAGTTATCCAACGTTTTAAGCCGTCAAGGTTTATTTTATGCAGCTTTGATTCCATTTCTGGTATTTTTCGGTGCATTTGCTTTATTTATCTATCCTAACCGTGAGTCATTCCATATGACCGAAGCTGCAATTGCAGCTATGAAAGCAGAATATCCTAATATTGCTTGGTTTGTGCCGGTGATCGGTAACTGGAGCTATAGCTTGTTCTACATTCTTTCTGAACTGTGGGGCAGTGCTGTTATTTCATTGCTGTTTTGGCAATTTGCTAACGAAATCACTCGGGTAGCAGAAGCTAAAAGATTTTATGGTATGTTTGGCTTAATCGGAAACTTTGGCCTAATTCTTTCTGGCTATACCGTTTACGCTTTCTCTAAGAACCGTGGTAATCTTCCTGAAGGCGTTGATCCCTGGGGATGGACGTTAAATTACTTGATGACCTTTGTGGTCATTTCAGGGTTAATCGTTGTCGCAATTTATGCATGGATGAATAAAAACGTTCTAACTGATAAGCGTTATTATGATGGTGAAGCTAATGCCGATGCTGGCGCCAAGAAGAAGAGCAAGCCTAAATTATCTCTGACCGAAAGCTTCATGTATCTTGTTCGCTCGCCATATTTGGGCATGATTGCCATGATTGTTTTAGCTTATGGCGTTTCTATCAATATCGTTGAAGGCGTATGGAAGGGACAGATTAAAATTGCATTCCATGGCGATAACAATGCTTATAACGCGTTTATGGGACAATTCTCAGCCACAACCGGTGTTATTACTGTTCTACTTATGATTGCAGGTAATAACATTCTGCGTCGGTTTAGCTGGCTGTCAGCAGCGATGATTACGCCAATTATGATTCTTGTTACCAGTTTAATTTTCTTTGGCGTCATTATGTACTCCGAGAGCATTGGTAATCCTGAATATGCAATTGCTGGTACCACCATGGTTATGGTTGCGGTGATGGCTGGCTTTACTCAGAACGTCTTGTCTAAGGCAACTAAGTACTCTCTATTTGATCCAACCAAGGAAATGGCTTACATTCCCCTTGATCAAGAGCTTAAGGTTAAAGGTAAAGCGGCTGTAGATGTGATTGGTGGTCGTGCTGGTAAGTCCGGTGGTGCAACCATTCAAGCAGCCCTATTAAGCGCCTTTGCCGGTCAAACATTAGCTAGCTTGTCTCACATTTTAGCTGTGGTTACAATTGTTGTTGTAGCCTTGTGGCTTGCTTCTGTCTTGTCCTTGTCAAAGCGCTTTAAAGCGTTGACAGAGCAACGTGAAGCAGAAGCTAGAGCTCAACAGAGCTAAGCTGTTTAGCTGATTCTCACCTCAAAGAGCTGCTCATCGCAGCTCTTTTTTTATTTAAAGTCGGAACGGCTTATGGTTCTAGATGGGCTATTCTACTTAAATAGATATCATTGTCTTGGCTTTGCTTTATTAGCCACGCTTTGATAAGGTGGAGCGAGTCACCTCCAGGGTTAATTTGCAGACCAGCCGTCCCAGGTTTCTGAGGGGTGAAGGTAGCTCACGTCATAACTTCCAAATAATTATATAAGGCTACAGACCTAAAAACATATTGCCTGACCATTAATTTCGATAAATGTTTATTGCAAAAATACTATAATTCTCTTTAGATATAAATTATGCTGGTTGTAATAGGCTCAAAGGGAGATGGCTCACGTCATGAAAAGGTCTTTATTTAAAACCGTAACGGCAAGTCTGGTTGGAAACCTGTTTGAATGGTACGACTTTGCCCTTTTTGGTTACTTTGCCCCCGTTATTGGGAAATTGTTTTTCCCCTCTAATAATAAAGCCGTTGAGCTCATCTCTGCCTTCGGAGCTTTTGCTGCAGGTTACCTAATTCGGCCTATTGGTGGCATGATTTTTGGTTACATTGGTGATCGTATGGGCCGCAAAAAAGCAATGGTGTTATCCATTTTATTGATGGCAGTGCCAACTGCTTTAATCGGGATACTGCCAACTTATGCAGAAATCGGAATTTGGGCGCCGATATTATTGATGGTTATTCGAATGCTGCAGGGAATCTCAATGGGAGGAAACTATGGCGGTTCAATTACTTTCACGACCGAACATACGGATTCAAGTCATCGAGGCCTCATTGGTAGTTTTGCTGTCACCAGCTGTTTAGTAGGGATTCTTGCAGGTTCTGGCGCGGCGGCTCTGGCGAGCAATTTCTTTTCGGAAGCGGATCTCATAGCATGGGGCTGGCGCCTTCCTTTTGTTGTCGGCATCCTTATTTGCTTTGTTGGATTTTACATTCGTCGTAATGTGCCAGAATCTCCAGAATATATTGTCGCCCAAGCAGCGGGTGAATTAAAACAGAACCCCATCAAAGAAGTTTTTGCTTCCCATGGCCGTACCTTAGTCAAGGTAGTTATGGCGGTTATGTTACATGATTTAAGCTTTTATATTTTGCTCGTTTATATGGCAACCCATCTGAGCACGCAACTGGGATTATCCCAAGGTATGGCGTTAACCATTAATACAGCAAGCTTAGTGGTCGTTAGCATTTTCACGGTATTTTCGGCCTGGTTATCGGATAAAATTGGCCGTAAAGCTGTTCTGGGGGGCGCAGCCTTCCTGTTTGTGGTAGGGACGATCCCCTTATTAGAAATTGTTAATAAGACAAGTGATCCAATGGTAATTTTAGGAGCGCAGATGTTGCTATCAATTGCTGTGGGTGGATATTTCGGACCTCTTCCTGCTTTGATGGTTGAAGCTTATCCTACGTCTGTGCGTTTTTCGGCTGTTACCATCACAACAAATATTAGTGGTCCTTTATTTGGTGGCACGGCCCCCATGTTGGTCACCTTCCTGATTGATAAAACTGGTAGCAATATGGTTCCGGCCTACTATCTAACCTTTGGAGCTTTAGTGGCGCTACTTGTGCTGCGATCGATCAAAAATCAGGATAAGAAGGCAGTAGACAATTTAGATAAACTTCAAGCCATCGCTTAAATTATTTAAGAATTACCTTTCATAGCCTTGCGATTGCAGGGCTATTTTATTTAGGTTTGAATTCATTCAGAGTCACCATGCTTAGCTCGGTATGCTTTTTTTTAACTGCTGCCGTAGACAGTACAGGTCACCATTGAATGCTACCCTTGCGGCGGCTTAAACAGACCGTCTGATTCTGATCTTACTTGGACCCTTAAAATTAAGGAAGGGGCCGCCTCAGAGTTAGGGATTGCAATTTCTTGAGAAAACTTATCAAATAATGTTAAAATTTTAATAAAGGGTTGAATGTAGCAAGATAATGTGACCTCCATTTCTCAGGATAAGTTTTTAGGATATTATCATCGGGAGCTAAGCTATTTGCGCAATGCTGGGCAGATTTTTGCAGCTCAACATCCCAAAATTGCGCGGCGCTTACAGTTATCTGACAGTGAATCTCCGGATCCGCATACTGAACGGCTTCTAGAGTCCTTTGCTTTTTTATCCGCGCGTCTGAGTCAAGAAATTGATGATCGTGTGCCGCAGATAGCCTCGGCCCTTCTGGAAGTTCTCTACCCCCATCTTATTAATCCTGTTCCCAGTATGGCGATAGCTCAGTTCGTGGTTGACCCTTCTAAAGGAAAGTTAACCTCCGGCTTTGACGTGAGTGCTAAGACCCGTGTCCAATCTTTTTCGGAAGAAGGGGTTGCCTGTCGGTTCCAGACAGCTTATCCTGTCACTTTGTGGCCGATCACTGTTGAAGCTGCAGAGTTTATTCAGCCCCTGGATTACCAGTTCGAGACGCCGCAATTGCATAAGTCATATTTAAGACTGAAGCTTTCGTGCCAGGGATTAGACTTTTCAGACCTTGATCTGCAAACATTAAGATTCTTTATTAATGCTGATGATGCTTTAAGTCTGGTGCTATATGAGATTATTTTTGCTCAAACCGCCATTCAAGTATTGAAGGTGGTTAAGGATCGCCAAGCCTATTGCTTGCCTAAAGGCTCTATCCAACCGGTGGGTTTTAATGCCAATGAATGTATTTTGCCATCCCCTGAGCATTCGCACCCAGCTTATCAGATTCTGCATGAATATTTTCATTTTCCCAAAAAATATCTTTTCTTTGATATTAATAACCTTAATTTCAAGCAAGCCGAACAAACGGTTGAAATTCTAATTGGTTTAGACTCCCATCACCCGCTCGAAAATATCTCCATAAGTGCTGATAATTTTCGGTTAGGGTGCACACCAATTGTTAACCTATTTCCTAAAATTACTGATCCATTAAGGTTAGACCATCGTAAATTTGAGTATCGCCTGGTTGCTGACCAACGTCGCGAGCGTACAACAGAGATCTATTCCATTGAGAAAGTCCTAGCCGGTGTGGATGGTAGTACTGAAACCCTAGTCTATCATCCCTATTATTCATTTGATCATCAAGCGCAACAGACTGATCCGTCAATATTCTGGACGGCACGGCGCACGCCCTCAGAGCGACGAGATGTGCCTGGCAGTGATATCTATTTACGCTTTGTCGATCTGGATTTCAATCCGCATACTCCCCCTACCGAAACTATTTATGCTCAAGCATTATGTACCAACCGTTTTCTGGCAGAGCAGATCCCGGCTGGGTGCTTGCTGCAATTGGAGGACAAAGCTCCTATAAGTAAGATAATATGCCTCACCAAGCCAACCTCACAAGTTTATACTCCTAACGATGGCGAGACTATGTGGCGCTTAATCTCAATGTTATCTGTGAATCATCTAAGCGTAAGCGCCGGCTCAACCTCTTTAAAGGCGTTAAAAGAGAGCCTTTTGTTGTATGCTAAGACTGCAGGCAATTTTCATCACAATGAAATCGATTCACTGGTAAATATTGAGACACATCCAACGTCACGACGACTGGGCGAGCAAGCATGGCGCGGCTTTGTAAATGGCTTAAAAATTACATTGACTGTCAATGAGAGAGCTTATACAGGTGAGAGTGTCTTTTTACTTGCCAGCGTATTACGGACGTTTTTTGCTCTGCAAACTTCTTTAAACTCCTTTGTGCAATTACAGGTCAATAGTGTTCAACGACAAGGCGAATGGATGTCATGGCAACCCTTACACGGCGCTCAGATTGTACTGTAGCCAATCTTTTATTTACTCAGCCCTATGAATTTGAGTATTACCAATCGATAAGGATCTTAGCCGCTTTAAGACCCGAAGCTCAGCCATTTGGGGAGTCTGAGCATCCTAAAGATGATCCAGTACAAATCCAATCACGGATCAGTTATGCGGCGCCGGCAAGTGATATTTATAGCTTATATTCTAACAGGCTGTATGATCGTCCCCCCATCATGACGATCAATTTCTTGGGAATCGCCGGAATCCAAGGCCCTTTACCTCAGCCCTACACCGATTTAATTGTCGAACGACTTCGCCATAAAGACACAGCTTTTAGAGACTTTCTGGATATATTTAATCACCGCTATGCCTCTTTTTGGTATCGCTTGCAAAAGAAGCATACGCCTGGCTTAGAAATGGTGCCTCCAGAGCGGACCTCGGTGGGTAAAGCAATCCTTGACCTTGCTGGCTTAGTGAATATTGACATCCAGAAGTCGTTAGGGGTTCACACTCGCTCAATCCTCCATTTTACCCCTCTGTTTTGGCAGCGCCAACGCAACGCTGCAGGCTTGCAAAAGCTTCTCCGGGGCTATTTCAAGATAAAGGTGAGCTTGGAGGAGTTTAAAGGGGCGTGGTGTGTTGCTCCTCAGGAAGATTGGAGCCGTATTGGTACGGCTGGACAACATCAGCGCTTAGGCGTGAGTACCCTTTTAGGACGGCGAAGCTGGAATCAAGCATCTGGCGTATCATTACAGCTAACAGAATTAACCTGGCAGCAATATTTAACGCACCTTCCAGGGGGACAAGGGTATGCGGAGTTGCTATCGCTAGCTCGCTTTTATTGCGGGCTTGTCCATAACCTTCAGCTATGGGGATCAATTCGACACCAAGACATTCCCCCCTCAGTCTTAGCAGGCAATTTTAAGCTTGGCCAGACTACTTGGTTGACACGTGGAAAAGGGCAAGGATTTAAACATGATCCGCAGGTATTACTCGCCAAAAATGCTTAGGCAGTATTCCTGATCTCCTATTATGAAAGGTAATGGATAAATTACTTTAAACTCACCTTTGTTAAGGTGGAGCAAGAGCTGTTCTGGTCATAAGAGCGAATCTTAAAATGTTTAAAAGTACTCAATATGACGCCACTAAACCCTAAAACTAACAAAATAATTAGATGATTAACAAGGCTGGTGGGACTATGCCATTTTTGCCAAAAATAGGTCGCTAATAAGGGTGCAGTTCCAGACATTAATAGCGAACCCAGGGAATGGCCAATGCTCAGATGACGATAGCGAGAACTAATGTTAAATTGGCGCATCAGTAACACATATCCTGGGGAATGCATCAACGCCAAGGCAAAGCTCATCCCACATAAAAAGGGAGTGTTTTCTAAGGGGGGCATAAGCAAGAAAGGACTCAGAGCAACTGCCGCTAGAATGCCCGTGAGCGCGACCCATTCACCGCGGAATTTCTCACTCAAGATAGCAGCTATAAAAAGCCCCGGAATATAGCAAGCAAGACATAAGCTAATAATGGATTGCGCTTGAGTGGCCGAAAGGGCGGATAAGATTGCAGACCAATAATTAGGTTGATAGACAAAGAAAAGATGATAAGTGCCACCGACGGCGCCACATAATAAAACGGTAGCCGCCAACCCTAGTGCATCTGGTTTATCCCTTAAATTGTGAGGTCTTTGGAAATGAGGAGACTCAGTAATGTGGCGCCGGGCTTGCAAAAGAATTAATCCTAGAATGCCTCCCACCAGAAAAGGAAGGCGCCAATAGTCAGGGTAACATTTTGCTAAAGTTGCGCCCTGAGACGCTAGAAAAATCCCGAGATAGCTGGCAAGACCGACACACGCATTGTTGAGAAAGGGGTAACGGTTATGGTTCTCAAAGAGACGAATCTGTACGCCATCGCTTTCGCCAGCTATAAAAATCCCTTGCAGGATACGGGCTCCTAGGACAATAAACATGGCGCTTTGACTATCCATCCCTTGAGGTAGGACCGTAATAATTAGAGTGGGCAGCGCAATGCCGATCATACTCCACCGCAAGGCAGGGGCTCGGCCATAAAGGTCACCAATATAACCAAAAATACAGGCGCCAATAGGCTTGGCCAGCGAGCCGGCACAGAAGATTAAATATGTTTGCAATAAAGCGCTGTCAGGGGATAATTCTGGAAAAAGTTGCTGGGCTAAAAGGCTGGCACAAAAACCATACAAGGCGTAATCATAATACTCAAGAATAGTGCCATATAACGCTAAACGGGATTGAGTTTCCCTAAAAAGTGACCGTAAATAGTGCATAAGTGACCTCCCTCCGTCGGTATTAACCGAATCAGGTTCTAAGGGTTAGGACACAGGCCTCGCCACATATCCTTCTCAGCCGAAAGGCACCCCTGGTTAAAATAAATCAGATAGAAAACCGATTAAGTTTCCAGCAATTCTAACCATAGCCAAGCCCATCAGGGTTGTCAATATTACCGCCAGAAGCGCAAGCACGCCATCCTTTTCAATCAAAGCCAAACTGAAGAGCATAACTCCCCATCCGCCCAGAAAATTTCCGAAAGGGATGGGTAAAGTAATGATTACTCCGAGAATGAAAATGAAAACGCCGAGAAGCTGCTCCATGTACTTATCCGTCATGAATGGCCACCGCGGTTTAATAAAGTGCTCAATCTTAAGAAGATAGCGCGTGGAATTCCTTAAGATAAGCAGTAATGTCTGGCGGGAAACCTGTTGAGATCTTAGTCGTTGAGGCAGCCAAAGATGAGAACGGCGCAGAATCAATTGTAGGGCGAGAAAACATATCGGTAGACCAAAAAAAGTAGAAGTGCCGGGAATTGCGGTCAATAATAAAGCATTCGGCAAGGCTAAGACTAAAAGTGCCAAGCCATACCCTCGATCACCTAAAGAATGGAGAAGGTCATTCACGGAGATATGAGCTTCTGGATGATGATCAATATAACTTTCAAGTAATTGCAGGATGGTCCGCCGCTTCATAAATAAGATCTCAGGCTTAACTTTGCTTTGACCAGCATATCAGCTCAACTCTGAAATTAGGGTTAACGATTAAGAGGTGCAGGGCTGCGTATAAACGGATTATATGGATACAAGTAACACCCCTTAAATAACTAAAGGAGAAAAGTGATTGCTTTCTTTTCACCGTAAAAGAAAGAAAAAAGGCTCACTGATGCATAGCAGTGATCAGTAAGCTTCCTCTTTTTGATAAATTAACTGTGAGTTAGAATTATTCCTTACTCTTGGCGATGGCTTCTTCCATTAAAGGCTTAAGGCAGTTCAGATGTTTATGTTTAGCTAGATGCTGTTCTATCTTTCCCGGCTCTTTAGGGTCGAGCTGAGAGAGAGTCAGGCGAAAATAAGATTCGAGAGCTCCTTTAACTTCAGCACCTATCCTAACTAAGTTAGTATTCTGAAGGGCGAGGGCTTGGTGCAATTGTGTATGTTCAAAAAAAACAGGTAGATTGAGGTCGATACAGCTACTTTGCTTAAAAGCATCCGCTTGCATAATATCGATAGTACACGTTTTGGTTTTAAGGGCATGGGTTATATTGTTCTGAATTACCTCTGCTGAACCAAGGTGAAGACAGAATTGAAAGGGCTTACTCGGTTCAGAGCTGGGCTGGTCTGCAGCCTCAAGTAAAGTTAGGGAGAAAGGGGCGATAAAAAGTCTTAACCATAATTTTATTATTATCATTTTAAATTCCTTTAGAGTGCTTGAGATACATGGAGTATTTAAACTATTTAACCAAGAGTAGCAATAGGAAAATACTTTTCCCTTATCTTCTGAGGTGAAGGGAGGTAGTGGAACCTATTTTATTGTTAATCGCTGGAATAGATAAGAAATAAGCGCAGATTTAAAAGCGCTTAGGGCTGGGGTACGCCTTGATGTCCTTGTTATAAAAGTGTATTCTGACTTTACATTAACAGATAAGAATAAATCCTATGTCTTCTATTTCGAGACGCGGCCTTGGTGTGTGGTTTGCGGCAGTCATTTATTATCTCTATCAGTATATTTTGCGCGTTTCCCCGGGAGTTATGGTTGACGATTTAATGTTAGCCTTCAACTTAGATGCTCAATCTCTTGGTTATTTAGTTGCTATTACCACATTTTTCTATGCTTTGGCCCAGCTTCCGGTCGGTATTGTGGCGGATTTGTTTGGCGCCCGTAAAATGATTCTATACTCGTTGGCAGCTTGTATTGTCGGGGTTGCCGCTGTGGCTTGGACAGAAAACCTGACTGTTGCGTTTATTGGACGTGCCTTAATTGGTACCGGCAGTGCCGCCGGATTTGTTTGTGTCAGCAAGATTGCCAGCGAATGGTTTCCTGTTTCCCAAAAAGCCCTGTGGCTAGCGCTTACTGTTTTAATGGGAACTTTAGGGGCAATGCTCGGGTATGCTCCCCTTGCCCGATTAACTCAGGCCGTGGGGTGGCGGGATAGCTTAAGTTATTTAACTTGGCTGGGAGTGGCCGCCTTTATTCTTAACATTCTCCTTTTAAAAGATCGGAGTCGAATCACCGCTCAGATTGTCGATCGCCAAAAAATTGTTCAGCAGATTAAGGATGTATTGATGAGCCGGTTTGCCTGGATGTATGCCTTAACTGCCTTAGGGATGTATTTGCCCATATCCGTTTTTGCTGATTTGTGGGGCGTTTCCTTTTTGACTCTTAAATATGGATTCTCCAAAGAAACGGCCGCCAGCATTTTATCCTTATCTTATTTGGGAACCTGTGGGGGAGTAATTTTTATTGCACTCGCTAGTAATCTTTTAAAGGGCCCGCGTCTTCTCATCGGAATTTCCGCGGCGTTGGTGACGACGTTGATGGCCACGCTGGTGTTTATGCCCACCTTGTCACCGATGACGATTTCTGTCCTTTTAATTACGCTTGGGGTATTAGTTGGGACCGAAATTTTGTGCTTTTCAAAGGCGTGTCAAGAAAATGATATCAGTGTCGCGGCCACAGTGACAGGGTTTTTAAACTTTGTGGTCACCATCGGGGCTGCTTTTATCCAGCAGCTTGTCGGGGTGGTTTTAAAATGGTTATGGGATGGCCAGATTAATGATGTTGGCTTGCCCATCTACGGTGTGCAAGATTATCAAGCTGCGTTATCTTTAGTGATCTTGGTGTCTTTCAGTTCCTTTATCTTAGCCTTCTTTCTAAAAGAAAAAATCCCGCCTTTAAAAGACAAGACAAGGAAGCTTAACTTTGCTATAGTGCTAACTGGAAGGTTGCATGGGCAAACACCCTGCTAACCTGGTCAGAGCCGGAAGGCAGCAGCCATCGTAGGATCCACGTTTGGGTCATGTTAACCTTCCACCATTGAGCTGTTTACCAGACTCATTGATTCTGTTTAGTCAGGGCCTAATTCAAAGGTTATTTATGTCAGAGACTCCTCAAAATTATCGTGTTCTAGCCAGAAAATATCGACCTCAGACCATGGGTGAAATGGTCGGTCAAGAGTTGCTGGTCAAAACTTTAACCCAAGCGATCGAAACCAATCGATTGCCGCATGCCTTTGTTCTGCATGGAATCCGAGGCGTGGGCAAGACCACAACCGCCCGTATTCTGGCTAAGGCCTTAAATTGTCAAGGACCCGATGGGCAAGGCGGTCCAACGGCTAACCCGTGTGGGGTGTGCACTTCCTGTGTTTCTGTAACGGAAGATCGCCATCTGGATGTTATTGAAATGGATGCGGCCAGCCGCACCGGCGTCGATGATATCCGGGAAGTGACAGAATCGGCACGATATAAAGCTGTCAATGGCCGCTATAAAATCTTTATCATTGATGAAGTCCATATGTTATCAAAGAGTGCTTTTAATGCCCTGCTGAAGACGCTGGAAGAGCCGCCGCCCCATGTCAAGTTTATCTTTGCCACGACGGAGCTTAAGAAAATCCCGGAAACGGTGCTATCTCGATGTATGAAATTTGATCTGGCGCGGATTAACCCTCAAGTTTTATGCGATTACTTCAAACAAATCTGCAGCAAAGAGCAAGCCACCATAGAAGATGAAGCTCTTGCCTTATTAGTTCGGGCCGCCGATGGCTCTGCTCGGGATGGATTGTCCCTCCTCGATCAAGCGATTTCTTTGTCACAAGGGCAAGTGACCACCGCAATTGTACGTGATATGTTGGGTGTTGTGGATCGCGGTCGTATGTTTACCCTTCTTAATCTGTTGATGGAGGGGAAAATTGCGGAAGTTATTACTGAAGTTCGCGATTTATATGCCCGAGGTAGTGAACCGACAGTTTTGTTACACGATCTGTTAGATTTAATTTATTGGGTCACCAGTCTTAAAGTTAATTCATCCTTGTTAACGGATGTTACCTGGCCTGACTCTGATCGGCGCCAAGGTGGAGAATTAGCCAGCAAACTCTCTATGCCGATCTTGATGCGCGCTTGGCAAGTGCTTTCCAAAGGTTATGAAGAAGTTCTACGATCACCTTTACCCAATCAAGCCGTCGAAATGGTCTTAATCCGCTTGGCTTATTTAAGTGACCTGCCGTCGGCGGAGGATTTACTAAAACTAACCTCCGGTGGCTCCTCTGGTGGGGGAATGTTACCCTCTCGGGTCGCTTCTGGCTCTACCGGTGCTGCATCTACACCGTCTCAACCTGCGGCGGCAGCCGTAGCCGTTCCAGTGCCGTCTATCTCCGCCATGCCAGAAAGCTTTCAAGAGGTGCTAAAAATTGTTGCTCAGTCCCGCGAACCGCTTTTGTATAGTAGCTTGATGCAAGATATTCATTTAGTTTCATTTAATCC
Source organism: Candidatus Odyssella thessalonicensis L13 (assembly GCF_000190415.1). Classification (GTDB taxonomy): domain Bacteria; phylum Pseudomonadota; class Alphaproteobacteria; order Paracaedibacterales; family Paracaedibacteraceae; genus Paracaedibacter; species Paracaedibacter thessalonicensis. Next base: position 66,685 of record NZ_AEWF01000003.1, on the reverse strand, counting down.
GGGTAAAATTGTTTTACGGCTAGGAGAGCGAGCGTCCACCTCGTTGCCAACGCAGTTACAGACATTGCTAACCGATAAAACCGGTCAAAATTGGGACGTCCAAGTGGTGAAAGAGGGGGGAGCGGCCACAATTGTGGACCAAAACCGCCAGCATGCTTTGCAAATGGAGCAAGCCGCTCTCGCTCATCCGATTATCTTAGAAATGATGGCACAGTTTCCCGGCATTTCAGCAAAAGTTGAACGACAAGAATCTATTCATTAGGAGTATATTAGAGAATGAAAAATATTGGACAGTTAATGAAACAAGCTCAGCAGATGCAGCAGAAAATGGCTGAAATGCAACAGAAGATGGAGCAAACAGAGATTACCGGCGCAGCAGGGGCTGGGTTAGTCCAAGTTACAATTAATGGTAAAAGCGAGATGCGCGCTCTAAAAATAGATCCCTCTTTGGTTGATCCAGCTGAAGTTGAGGTGCTTGAAGATTTGATTGTGGCCGCATTTAATGATGCTAAAGCTAAACTTGAGACCCAGATGGCTGATGAGATGAGCAAGGTTACCGGTGGCTTGAATATTCCAGGAATGAAGTTGCCGTTCTGAGCGCTCAGGTAGAGGTACTGCTCTGGTTTTTATTGTCCCCCGCTTGGGGGATTTTTAATATCCAAGCCTAAGGTTGCCTGGGCTGCTGGATAAGAGAAATTAGTGATAAGGAACCTCTAATTTCCTTTTAGGTTTTAAATGGTAAAGGTCTTTTACTAGGCCCTTTGACATCATGTCGCAGTTGCTTAACGAAGGCTTTTCCTTGACTTTTTGCTTAATTAAGAATAATTCTTAATTATAAAAGGAGCCATAAGATGAGAAATCCATTATTTTCTAGTGTTATTGAACGCCTCATAATTGTATCCTTGCCCCTATTTGGTTTATGGGCTGGGGTTGTGGCATTAGGATAAAGCCTTGTCTGCCCTTATTAACGTTGCTATAAATGATCATCATTACGGTGCTATTCAAGCCTTAACCTCTTGTCATCTGACAATTTACCCCAAAGATATGATCGCGATCGTGGGACCTAATGGTGGCGGTAAAAGTACCTTAATGAAGCTTTTAGCTGGCCTATTTGACCCTACCCAAGGATCAGTAAGGCGCCAAAATCTTCGCCCTCAAGATATTGCTTATCTGGCTCAGCGCACTGAGATCGATCGAACTTTTCCTTTGAAAGTTGAAGATGTAATTGCCATGGGGTTATGGCCAAAAACAGGAGGATGTTATAGGTTGGGCCCTCAAGAGCGTGAAGAGCTTCTCGATATCTTGGATAAAGTAGGATTGAAGGGATTTGCAAAAAGATCGATTTCACAGTTAAGTGGTGGGCAGCTTCAAAGATTGTTTTTTGGCCGTGTTATGGCTCAAGATGCCAAGCTTATTCTGCTTGATGAACCTTTTACTGGTATTGATCAACCGACCGTAAATGATTTAATTTCCCTCGTGCATCAATGGCATGCTCAAGGGAGAACAATTATTGCGGTTTTGCATGACATTAGTCTTGTGCGCAAAATGTTTCCTTTAGCCGCTCTTGTAGCGCGCTCATTAATTGCTTATGGACAGACAGAGCACGTTCTAACTCCTGAAAACTTAACAATGGCAGCATTTAATGTATGATATTTTTATAGCCCCTTTTATGGAATACGTTTTTATGCGCCGTGCTTTACTGGCGTGTATGGCGATTTCATTTAGTTGTGGTCCCATCGGTGTGCTGCTGGTGTTACGCCGCATGAGCCTACTAGGAGATGCCCTCTCGCATGCGATCTTGCCCGGCATTGCGGTAGGATATTTGATTACAGGTTTATGGCTGCCAGGGTTAAGTTTAGGCGGAATTGCTGCCGGTTTATTAGTGGCAGCAGCCAGTGGTTTGGTTACTCGCAGGACCATATTGCATGAAGATGCCAGCTTTACAGGATTTTACTTAATTGCTTTAGCTTTAGGCATATTAATTCTTTCCGTTAAAGGTGGCAATATGAACTTAACCCACTTCTTATTTGGGAGTGTTTTGGCGGTGGATCATCCTACAATGATATATATCGTTGGGGTGACGACGTTTTCTCTTATAACCCTTGCCGTGATTTACCGTCCTTTGGTCTATGAATGCTTTGATCCGACGTTTGTTAAATTATTAGGATCAAAAGAAGGAAAATTTCATGCTATTTTCATGATTTTAGTGGTAATTAATTTAGTCGGTGCCTGTCAAGCTTTGGGAACCTTAATGGCGTTAGGGATTATGATGCTGCCCGCTATTACGGCGCGCCTCATCTCCACGCAAGTGTGGTCGACGGCGCTACGGGCAGTGATCATTGCAGCAAGCTGTAGTTATTTGGGGTTAATCCTTTCCTTTCAGTTTAATTGGCCATCCGGTCCAACCATTATTTTGTTATGTGGCTTGGTTTATCTCTCTGTCCTATCCCTTACTGCATTAAAAAGCCATAGCCATTCCTAGCTATCCATGATAGCATCGCCCATATATGTCTTAAATTTTAGAGTTCAATGGACCGTATACGTTTAGGGACTCGAGGAAGTCCTCTTGCACTCAAACAGACAGAAATAGTCAAGCGAGAATTGGCGAAAGCAGGTGTTAAAGTGATGGAAACCATCATTATTAGCACCACTGGTGACCAGATTCTTGATAAACCCCTTTATGACATCGGCGGCAAGGGATTGTTTGCCAAAGAGCTGCAGCAAGCCCTTCTGGAAGGAAAAATCGATGTGGCGGTCCATTCTCTTAAAGATATGGAATGGCACTTTCCGGCCGGCTTGCAACTGACTGCTGTTTTAGAACGCGACGATCCCCGGGATTGTTTCCTATCGTTAACCCACCCCCATTATGATGCCTTGCCCCCCAATGCGCTGATTGGTACGTGTGCGCCGCGGCGAATTGCACAGTTACGATATCGACTGCCAACCGTAGTAACGATCCCGCTGCGCGGTAATGTCCAAACACGGCTGCAGAAAATGAAAGAGATGGGGCTGGATGGCATTATATTGGCCGCTGCTGGACTAAAACGACTCGGTCTGGAGTCGCAAATTAAGGCTTACTTTGAGACAAACTTAATGGTGCCTGCGGCGGGGCAAGGCGTAATTGCCCTTGAAAGCCGTGTGGATGACCATAATATTAATGCGATTCTGCAGCAGATAAATCATGCGGCCACCTGGTCATGTATAACCGCAGAAAAGGCGGTGTTAGCCCATATCAAGGGAACATGTCATACCCCTATTGGCGTCTATGCATATCCACTAAACAATGGTAGGCTAGCCTTACAATCGGTCCTCGAGAATGAGGGCCGTATACGTACCGCCTTAGCTGAAGGCGACGATCCCTATGAACTGGCAACCCAAGTAGCAAGGAGTCTTCTCGCATGACATATGTTCTCCTGACCCGCCCTCAAGAAGATTGTCAAGAGTTAGCGAAAAAGCTTATTGTGCCCGTTATCTCTTCACCGCTATTAATAGTTAAACAAACTTTAAAGCAAGTTAAATTACCCAAAGGTGTTACCGACCTTATCGTGACCTCAGCTCGGGTATTTGAAATGGTTGCGAATATTAAATCAATGACGTCAACTCCGGTGTGGTGTGTAGGAGAGGCTACAGCAGCCGCGGCAAAGGCTGCAGGATTTGAAACCATTTTCCAAGTAAATCGGTCAGCTCATGAAATTCTAGAGCACATTGTTAAAGAATGCCCTAAAGATTCTTCCCATTTTGCCCATATTTGTGGCTCAGTTGTTTATGTGGATCTAGCCGATGCCTTAACTAAGCTTGGTTATAAGGCGGATAAGATTGTAATTTATGAAGTTGACGCGGCCCACAGCTTAACACCAGAAGCTGAGAAGATTATGAGAGCAGGTTTGATCCACCAGGTCCCGTTTTTCTCTTTGCGAACGGCAGAAGTGTTTGTAGAAATAGCAAAGAAAAGCGAATGGGCAGACGAGATACCTAAGATTACGGCTTTAGCACATAGTGAAGCAATTGCCCGATGTTTGCGGCAGTTGCATTGGAAAGAAGTTATTGTCGTCCCTGGCTTATCGGCAGATCGGATTACTGAATATTATAAGCGACCAGGAGATTATTCGATGAAGCACGGATCATTTGTGAAGCAACTCCTTTTAGCAACAATTATAGTGGGTGCGGTTTCAGTCCTTACCGTAGCTTTATGGCCAAAGCCGGCTCAGGAAGCGACTATAGAAATCGTCCAGACTCAGCTTCAAAGTCTCATGCAAGATATTAATACCCTTAAAGACCGCTTGCAGCAAGTGCCGACGTTAAAGGAGGAAAATGAAAAGCTAAATGAAAGATTAGCAAGCTTACAAGAAGCCTTTACGACCTATACTTCAGAGCATTCCTCATCCTCTTCTACGCCAGCGTCATCAATTGCGACTGAGCGCCATGAGCCTCAGTCTGGGGCGGTACCAGTAGCTGAAGTCACTTTCAAAGCCCTTTATGAGGACTTTTTAAAGGGATCGGTAAAACCAGAAGCAATTATCAGTGTTAATAAACAATTATCTGAGAAGCAGCAATTACCGGCTTCAGTTTTATCAGTGCGTGATCTGTTGGACCAATTACAGCTCTTACCTGATTTGAAACGAGAAACTAATGTGCAAGTCAAAGATTCTTTGTCGCGCAAAGCGATGGATTTTATAGGCTTAAAAATACGTCGTACTGAGGCAACCTCCTTAAAGGAGGATGCGGCCAAAGCATTGAAAACAGGCGATTTCAGCTTCCTAAGTGCCTTTAAAGGAATGGTGTTACCTTCGGCATGGGCTGCATGGATAAAGGACTGCTCTCAGACTAAGAACGCATTGCAAATTATCCGGGACCATATGGAACAGGGATCAGCAAAAGCTGAGGAGGAACACAAATGAAACGGGCATGGCTAGGACTATTATTTCTACTTTTTAAGCTGATCTTTGCAGGCATATTAATTGCTGTGGCTTACTATGTACCCGGCCAAGGCGAGACGCAGCTACGATTTATTGATTATGTGGTTGATATTAAAACAGGCGCCCTTGCTGCCGGGGCTGTTGCTGTTTTAATTTTAGCTTTTTATGCTTTTAAATTTTTTTCTTGGGTTAAGAGAATTCCCTGCGATCTTAAACGCCAACTGCAGCAACGTCGCCAACAGCGGGCAAAGGAATATTTGTTAGAATCCTATACAGCGATGGCTGCCGGAGAGATAGATCTGGCTATCGATATGGTGGCTAAATCTAAGAATTTGGATAATAGCAGTCTTTTCCAAGATATATTCGAAGCCCAAGCTCTTTTTATGGCAGGAGAGCTGGATAAAGCTGAGAACAAATTTAGTAAGTTATCTAATGGCTCCGCAACTAGATTCTTAGGTTTAAGAGGTCTGGTTATGTTGCGTAAGAAACAAAATCGTTTTCAAGACATTCGCCTTTTATTGATTGAAGCTTTAAAAGATCGGCCTAACTCAGTATGGGTTTTGAGGGAGTTACTAGATTATAATCTTAAACAATTGGAATTTGATAAAGCCACTACCGTTGTGGATCAGCTCCGCATAAACGGACATATTGATAAGCATCAAGCAAATCGTTATCACGCGTTGGTGACATGGCTGCAAGCTCAACAAGAGCAACGTAAGGGCGATCAGAGTAAATTTGAAAGCTATGCTCAACAAACCTTGAAATTAGAGCCTAAACTGACAACAGTGACCTTAGAATTAGCCCAATATTATCTGGCCCATAATCATTTAGCCAAGGCTATTAAAACTCTTGAGCGCGGATACGAGCACCTACCGCATATCGATTATTTGCCTGTATTTCGAGCAGTTTTTGCCTCTGAATCAGCTTTAGATCAATACCGCCATGTCGAAGAAATTCTTTCTAAAGCGGCCAATCATCGCATTTCACATTTAATTCTGGCTCATTTAGCTATTGCGGCAAAGTTGTGGGGGCAGGCGCGTCTGCATATCACCATTTTAAAAGAGAAGCTCACCAAAGAAGTCTACAGCTTGCTCGCAGATCTTGAAATGGCTGAACATCCTCATAATGAAGTTAAGATCAAGGAGTACTTACAACTGGCTGTTCAAGCAACCAATGAAGGGGAATGGATGTGCCAAAATTGTCACACTCATCAAAATTCTTGGTCAATATTCTGCCCTAGTTGCCAAGCTTTTGACCAGATTGGATGGGAAAAGCCTGAGGTTGCGCCTAAAACTCTCTCGTTAATAAAGTGATAGTCAGAAATTAAGTTAATAAAATTTTAGTAAAATAAGTTTTATCCTAATGGTAAAGAGAGCGATTACTGTTGAGGATAAAATGTCAGAGAAAAATCCAAATAGCGAAGCGGCAGCACCTGGTGAAGAAGGCAGTAAAAAGAAGATCATTATAATTGCGGTTGCAGCTCTATTAGCTATTGCTGCAGCTGTCATATTTTTTACGCCGCTCGGCGGGCGTATGCTTGGCCATACCTCTGAAGCAAAAGAGGAGAAGAAAGCTGAAGAGACCTCCCAATCTTTAGACATTACTAAGGTCGCTTTTACAACGCTGCCTGAAATCTTGTTAAATCTGCGTAACGCCAATGGTAAATCCAGTTTCTTAAAAGTTACATTTATTGTTCAGTCCCCTAATGAAGAAGTCGGTAAAAAGGTGGAAAAATTAAAACCCATTATTGTTGATCAATTCCAAGATTATTTAAGAGGGTTAGATGTGGAAGATTTAGCCGGATCAGCGGGTTTGCAGCGCGTAAGAAGTGAACTGTTAACCCGAATAAATAATATTGTTGCGCCAGAAAAAGTTTCAGATATTCTTTTCGGCCCATTTTTGATCCAGTAATCGCAGAGGCAATGCCATGATTGACCAGGATGATAACTCACCGATTAATTCTTCTGATGAAGCTCAAGGGGGCAGTAGTTCAAACTTTACTGCTGATGAAGTGCAAGGGCAGTTTGACGAAGAGGATACCGCTGAGTCATTAAATCAAGCTTCTAATGTACAGCAAGGGGTATCGTCCCTTGTTACCAGTAGTGCTGTTTATTATGAGCGGTTGCCCATGCTTGAAGTGGTCTTCGACCGCTTGGTACGATTGATGACAACGACGATGCGTAACTTTAGTGGTGAAAATGTTGAGATATCATTAGAATCTATTTCTTCAATCCGCTTTGGCGACTATTTAAATAGTATTCCTATTCCAGCCATGGTTAACGTCTTTCTAGCCGAAGAATGGGATAACCATGGAATTGTTCTGATAGATACAGATCTCATTTACACCATGATTGATGTGCTATTAGGCGGCAGGCGGGGTAATGCTCCTATGCGCTTTGATAATCGCCATTTTACCACCATTGAGATGAATTTAATTGAACGAATGGTGATGGTGTTCCTTTCGGATTTAAGTGCTGCCTTTGACCCCATTTGCCCGATTACCTTTCGCTTTGATCGCATGGAAACTAATCCAAAGTTTGCTTCTATTACCCGCCCGACCAACGTGGCTGTGATGGTGCGGTTAGGCATTCAGCTGGAATCGCGCGGGGGGTGCATTGAGCTTTTAATCCCGTATGCGACCCTTGAGCCCATCCGTGAATTGTTATTGCAGAATTTCATGGGAGAAAAGTTTGGACGGGACTCAATTTGGGAAAGCCACTTAATCCGCGAGTTATTGCATACAGACTTAGAAGTAAGTGCGATCCTGGATGAAATTATGATGGATTTATCTTCAGTTATGAGCTGGAAGGTCGGAAGTCAAATTCAGCTTAATGCTACCCCCAGCTCCTTGGTCAAAGTTGTCTGTGGGGATATCCCTTTATTTAGGGGGGCGGTTGGAACTAAATCGGGCAATATTGCCGTCAAAATTGACCATATTATAAGTCATGAGGAGATGTAAATGCCAATACTTGTTGATATAATTATGATTGGGCTGTTGGTTGGTGTTATCATTCACTCTGCACGCCTATCCCAATCCCTGACAAATTTTAAATCCTTGCATTCTGAGATGCTACCGATGATGAAGGATTATGCCAAGACATTGATTGATACCCAAGCTCAGATTAATGAATTGAAAAAAGTTTCTAAGGAAGTTGATCACATTATTAGTTCTAGAATCCCACCCGCCCTTATGGTCAAGAATGATTTAGATTTCTTGGTCGGCCGCGCTAATGAATTAGCCGATCACTTAGAAACGCTGGTTTCACAAGGACGCCTGCAGGAATTTGCAGTCTTAAATAAGACCCTTAGCGAAGATATGCCCAAAGCAAGTCCTCGGGACTTATCAAGCCAAACAGTACCACCTCCGAAACTAAGGGCCGCGCAAGAGGACAAGTTGGAAGCGCCCTTGGAAGAGGAAACCTTAGAGGAACCAGGGATTAAGAAAAAGCCAACCATCGAATCATTTTTCTCGACTAAAACCCTGAAGAAAATCGCATCTAAAGGACGTATGAATGCAATATGAACTTATCAAGATAGTATTAAGGCTTTTAACGTGGCGCCCAGACCTGATAATCATGGTGATCCTTGTTGCGGGCCTGTGCGTCTTGAATAGATTTGAGGACCTTGTAAACCGAGGCAAACATATTGATTTAAATCAGATAACTTTAGTCTCGCCCGCCAATGCGGCGGTCTCTGAGTCGGCAGCTGCCAGCAAGGTCGAGGAAGCCGCTAAAAATAGTGAATCTGCAAAGAAAAAGGATGGTACGCCGAGCCCTCAAGATAGGCCTAAAGATTCAAACGATCAAAGCAAAGAGTTTGATCCTTTGAATTTGAATGAAAATCAGGTGAAAATCTTAAAAGCGATGTCCAAAAAAGAAGGTGATCCGACTATTGCTGATGACCGCGCCGAGCTGGTAAAACAGCAAGAGATGGTGAAGGTTGCCGAAAATAAACTGAGTGATCAAATTAAGCAGCTTGAAGAAGTTCAGAAGAATATTAATGAGGTTAAAGGCAGCTTAACGCAGCAAGAAAAACTGAATCTAGAGCAAATGGTCAAGATTTACGAAGGCATGAAACCAGAACAAGCCGCTGAGATTCTTGATAAACTTGAATTGACCGCTTTAAGCCAGATTATTAAATTTATGAAGCCTAAAAAGGCGGCCTTAATCCTTGCCCGTATGGATAAGGCAAAAGCGCGCACTGTTACCCTTGTTATGCTTCAGGATACAGCCTCTAAACTAGCAATCAAAGAAGCGCAGCAAGCTAAAGGTAGCAATTAAACTAGGGTATATTAAAGGATCCTTTGGAGTGAGGCTTGTTGATAGATATCAACGCATTAAGGGGGTGGCGTGCAAGATTTTGCAAACTTTATCATTTTTAGCCCTGTTATCCTTAAACTTTGATCTATTAGCCTTCTAGCTTTGTAGTGCGAGAAGGCAGCTTTGGTGAGGAATATAGAGGGCACTTATCTTTTTACACGGGGGAAACTTAAAATAAAGTGGCTAAATTCACCCTCGATTGAGTGGCAGGTAATATCTCCCCCTAGTCTGCGCATCACCATTTTACAGAAAGCCAAGCCAACACCGGTCCCATGGTCAGTACGGCTATAGAACTGATCAAAGATATAAGGCAAAATTGTTGGAGAAATACCTTGGCCCGTATCTTTAAAATGGAGCTCATTTACTTTCTCGCCTGTCTCAGTCCAGATATAAATCTTTCCTTTCCCGGCTGCCTTAACATAGTGAAGCGAGTTCTTGAGAAGATTAAAAAAGACATGCTGAAGAAGTTGTAAATTTGCTTCAAGTTCAAAGTTCTCAATAATTTCAAGAGAGATCAGCTCTTGTTCTTGCTCTGTCAGTGCATAGGCAGTAAGCGCAGACTTGACACAGTCCGCAATGAAGCATTTTTCAGCAGTAATCTTTTTCGGTACTTCTTGAAGATTTATAAGAAGAGTATCGATAACCGCAAAAGTATTTTTGGTGACTCCTTCCAATTCAGTTGGTATTTCTTCAAGATATTCTAATTTTTTAGGGTTAATAAACTGTACCTCTTTATCTTTGTCCTGGGTAAGTCTCTGAGCTTTTATAAGGGAAGGTAGATATAATTTTAACGCTTTGGCCATGAGATTTACCGCCGATAAGGGGGTGCGCATCTCATGAGCAATAGCAGCTGCTTGCATCCTAAGGGACTGCTGTTTTTCTTTTTGGATAATGCTATTCCTCGTAAGGAACAGTTTACCAAATATTATTATAGAACTATATGTTATTAGCACAGGTTGAATACGGTCTAAGGGATAAAAAGGCTGACTGGTGGTGAAATCATAACACAGTATTCCTAAGCCTACGCCGATGGGTAAAAGGACTAATAGGGAAGATATATCTATAAAAATAATACATAAGACAAAGCCAGTTAAAGAGTTTAAAGACCATTCATAAGAAAAATTATTTTTTAAGAGCATGAATGTAAAGAAGAAAGGTAAGGAGTAAAGTATAGTAATATACCAATAATAAGGCAGAAGGTCTAAGAACTTAGCCGACCAATATCTGTGAAATAATAAAGGGATGCATAAAATGTTGATAATTAGCCTAACCGTAAAGCTTTCGTAGGTGGTATTGTCAAAGCAATACCAAAGCAGATAATATATAGGATTGCTGATTGTTTGAAATAGGGCATATACAAAGTAGGGATAACTCTCTTCTGCCGCTTTATCTCTAATCTTACTAGTAACTATTTTTAGTAAGCTCATTCTTTATAACTATAAAATATTGATATATTTCCATCTTATAGCTGTTATTTCCTAAGGAAAAATTACTTTCTATATATTTTTCTAACTCTTCCTTGGGAGCTTTGCCATTAGTATCATGCAGATGCAGACCACAGATATGAAGCATCGTAGTTAAGTCTTTAGCATAAAATGACTCTTTGGATAGAAAAACCTCTACTTTTTTATTGGTTCTGCTGAGTTGATGGATAAAACTTTCTATAGAGTGAGTTTTCCCATTAAAATTATTTCCCAACTTCTCTCTATCCAGTCCACTATTGATGACAACTGCTAATGTTCCCTCAGGTTTTAAGGCATACATAGCGCTTTCTATAGCATTTATCCATTTCTCTTGTGGGAAATGATAAATTACATGGGATAATAGGATGAAATCAAAATAGTTTTTAGGAAGAATAGTTTCTAGAAAAGGCCGACAGATTTTTTTTAGAACAGTGGAACTTGGATAAGATTTTGGCTGTATATTCTCTAAAACTTGCGGTACTGGATCTATGAGAGTTACTTCCTTAAATTTTCTTCCGATCCAACTTGTGATCTTACCATTTCCTGGGCCGACATCTAAGAAGGTATCAAAGTTCGGAAAATAAGGCAGAAGTTTTTTAAGAAGAAACATCCCTCTATTCCGAGTTTCCTCTGTTGCCTTTATGAATAAATCTACTGTTGATAAATAGTCAGCATCACATGAGAATTTACCAAACAAAGAAGGAAGCTTTAAATTCCGGGATGCTTCGGAAAGATAACGTAGCCTTTCAGGATTTACTTCTCTTCGAATAGAGGAATAAAAATTTTCATCCAGCAAGATAAAAGGAAGATCGCAGATAGCAAATTCTTTGTTTAGTAAAGATAATTTTTGCATTTTATTTTTTATTAATATTTATTAGAAGTTAAAGTGTTGCATTATTATCCATTATTTTAAATAATTAAATATAAATAAAATTACGGAAACTAATAATATTTTCATGTCAATTATTGATATATCCATTATAGGTATGAACGTCAATACCCATGGTTGAAAATATCTCCTTATGGTTGACAAAAATAGAGGAAAAAAGGTTATGTTTTTGAGTTTGCTTAGGCGATATTTTAGAGTTGATTTGAGCAATTGAACAACCAACTTTAAGCAGTTATCTTCTTAAAGGCTCCCACGCCCCACTTAAGGGGAAGGTTCAAGCTAAAGATTTATGGAAGATTTCTCTAAATAGGGACTCCTTGAAAAAACAGAGAAAAATCAGGCAGGTTAACCCTGCCTATTTTATATCCTGTCTGCTCTTTTATTTACTAAATTCTTCCTGGGATATCGCCTCAACAATAATTGTTTCTGTTAAGATTTGTGGCAAAATCTTAGATTCCCCGGTCTTAGGATAAAACACGTAGAGCGGCACACCGCTGCGGCCAAAGCTGCTCAGATAATCTGTGATCTCACTATCTTGATTGGTCCAGTCCGCTTCTAAAAGCGTTATATCTTTATCTTTAAACAGCATTTGTAAGGCGGCTGATTTGAGGGAAAGCTCGTTCATCTTACAGGTGATACACCAAGCTGCCGTTGCATAGACGAACACGGGACGATTCTGAGCTCTAAGCTCTTGGAGCCGTTGCCGCGAGAACTTTTCGATGCGGATAATTTCGCTCGGTTCCCGTAGATAAGCTACCGGTGAGACTGTTAAGGCGCTCAGACACAGCGCTATTAGCGCCTTGTTAAACTTTGTCTGTGGGCGATGGCGCTGCCAAACCCAGATGCTGAAAGCCATCAACACCAAACCCATTAAACATATAATCAAGCCCCGAGAGCCCGCTTGCTGGACAAGTACCCATAACAACCAAGCCACCGTCGCATACATAGGAAAGGCCATAAGTTCTTTGAAGGTTTCCATCCAGCGACCAGGCCGAGGCAGAACTTTTAGGATGACAGGGAAAAGACTAATAAGAAGATACGGTACCGCAAAACCTAGGGATAAACTTAAGAAGACTAGCATAATAATTACAGCTGGTTGAGTCATGGCATATCCAATAGCAATCCCCATAAACGGAGCTGTGCAGGGCGTAGCAACTAAAACAGCCAGCATTCCAATCCAAAAGCTGCCCCATTTATTATTTTCATCATCGATGGTGGCTTGCATGTTGCCGAATAGCATCGGCAAGTAGATTACTCCTGATAAACTGAGGCCAATAAAGAACATTAAATAAGCCATAAATACAATAAAATAGGGGTTCTGCATTTGGAAGCCCCACCCCGCAACATCCCCCGTGTGCTGAAATGTTATCAATGCAAAGGCTAGAAGCATGAACGTGCTAATGACGCCAGCCATATAAAGCACGCCTTGCTGACGGACAAAGGCAGGCTGGTAATGGGCCTTTTTAGCAATGGTCAAGGCTTTAAGAGATAAAACCGGAAACACACAGGGCATTGCATTTAAAACTAGTCCCCCTAAAAAGGCAAAGATTAAAATGCCCCATAATGTTCCTTCCAATCCCTCATTTACCGGTGGAACGTCAACTTTGCCAAAATAAAGCTGATACGAATTTATGGTCTTCGTTTCGGCATCGGTGGCTCGGATTAAGCCTGTAATTCGGTCAGGAAAGGTGTGATTCTTGGTGATTTTAATAATAATACGATTTTCCTTAAGAGACCAATGTTGAGTCACCTTATTTTGAATTGTTCCCTTCTCTTCTGGGAAGAACGTAATGTCGCTAATCTTTTTATCGGTTAGAAAGCCAGGAGGGAGATAAAATACCAAGTGATCGCCCTCAATGCGATATTCCCCAAACTGATGGGGTTTTTCTGGTAACTCGCTGACAAGTTCATCAATCAAGGCTTTATGTTGGCTATAAAGCGTATCATTTTCCCCAGATCGATCCAGTGTCAATGATAATTGGGCTTCCTCTGGGATACAGGTTTCTTCACATACAAGCCATTTGGCTTGCACGGAAATGGTGACTTTACCTTCGGGTAAATCCTTGGGCGGCGTAATTTGAACTAGATGATAAGCTTCATTGGTGTACCCAAAAGAAATAAAGGAACCTTGTGGCAATCTTTCTGGCGGCAGCCATTGTATGGGTGAGACTGAAAAGCCATCGGGAAGCTGCCAATTTAACTGAGTCTCGAGGCCAGAATCGCCGGGGTTCTTCCAATACGTATGCCAGCCAGGCTTCATGGTGATTTTAAAGGCTACCCAAAATGGTTGTTGTGGTTTAACAGATTCTACCTCACTTAGTAATTCAACCGTGGTATGTTCTAATTTTGCTTGGGTGGCGAGCCCGGGAAGAGCGATGGCCCAGAGTCCAGTAAGGAGACACTTTAGGAAATTCATGGCTGGTAGATACCCCTAAACATGATGAGATTTATGCCAATTTTAAACGATAACAATTTGTTAAGCCATAGGGTAAATGGACGATTTTAATTTTATTGGCCATGGTGGCAGGTGAGTCAGGGGAATTGGCGAGATTCTGCTTCTAAGGTTTTAATGGTAACAGCCTCAGTGGCGGTAATGTTAGAATAACTATTTAAAGGTAGACAAGGGATAAAACGGCATTCACGGATACATTGCTTCTGGTTGAAGTTGTACCATGAGAAATAGGGTAATGGTTGCCAAAGGCTTCATTAATCAGGCTGTTGGCAATATAATTAGAAGCATCTCACCATTCCTTGTAAGCTTCCTCCCCTGTCATTGCCAAGCTCCTATTATCTTTATTGAGAGGAGAATCTTTAAGGTTGGTAACCTTAATTCAGGGAACTCTCATCCTTTGCCGCATTACTCACCAAAATTGTTACTTTATTGAACTGATCAAAAATTTGAAAAATAAGTCTTTATAATGGAGGCTAAGGACCATTAAAGCAGGACCCTTGCCCCCGTAAATATTAATTGTTGGCTCTTGGGTCGTTATCCTTAATGCTATTCAGTACGCTATAAACCAGAGGGGTTTTTTCATATAACTTAGCTAATTCTGCAGCATCTGGGTTATTTTTGAGGTTAATGTTTAAGGAAGCAATAATAGTGGGGGTGCGAGCCCAGATCTCAGAGCCCAAAGCTTCTAGCAACTTGGAAGGAGCAATATCGGCGGCAGCGGCAGGACCCACGACACTAAATTTGATATACAATTTTTTATGCTTTAACACCGCTGATATAATGCCATTCTGGTACCCCACATACGGTTGGTGGGAAACGAAGACAATGGTCTTGATATCTTTATGATCTGCCAGCCATTTACTGAGCTCAAGAATAGTGGTCTCGGTGGTAGGCCGCGGCAAATTGCCGGCAGGGGTATCAATAATTACTACTTCAAATTTATTGACCAGATCTGAGTTCTCATAGATATCCTTAATCAGATCCGTCTCAGTTAGCATGTCTACTGAGCTCTTTCCTTGGCGTAGCGCTATCTTTGACAAATCTTCTTCACTACCGTCCACGCCAACGGTCACCTTTCTTTCGCCGGCTAAGAGGATTAAATAACGACTTGTCAAGGTTCCCTGTTTAACCAATTTACTGGCATAGTTCATTCTAATCGTCATTGAGGGATGGGTGGATCCCAGGATGCAAATGGCATTGGGTTTTGTTTGAAAAGGATAAATCTCTCGGGTTAAGCCGAGTTCTGTCAACGCCTGTTTAAGCTTTCCCGTATCCTCTTGCATCCAGGAAGGTGTCGTTACTTGCCATCGTTCTTGGCTCCCTTGGCGGATAACAAATTTTTCCTGGGCTGCTTTAACAAATTTCAGGATATCCCTAAAAAGGTCATCGTTATTATGACGCGGTGGAAACTCCTTTTGCAAGTTGGCCTCTTCTTTAATACTCCCGGATTTCTTGAGTAAATACTCTAAAGCTTGCTTCTTTGCTTTAGAATCACAGCCATATAAATCGAGGACCTGATACAGCGAATTAAATTTTGTTGTTTTTGCTGCCTGGCTGTCGCCAATAAAAACTTGCAGAACAATAATGGCAATAAAGGTATTAACAGCGGCTTGCCGCACTATTTGCAAGAAGGCTGTAGATTTCTTTAATTTCATGCTGTCATCCTGTTACTTTGCTCCTACTGGAAATAGGAGAAATTATATAACTGAGGATTATTATCTGTGATCAGCTGCAGAAGTTATAGGTAAAATAGTTTTGTAAATTCTATTTGGCGGTGAGTGCTCAAGAGTAAAACAGGGCTCTTTGAGGAGAGGGAAAAGCCTCCTTACCCTATTGAAGCTGATGAATGTTTTGAGGTTAAAGATAAGGGAAGCTTAATTGTAATGCCATGATATAGGAGAAAACCACGCTGATATTACAAAGGGCTCACAAGTCTGCTGAGAGATTAATCAATAGCCCAGCTATGACTAGAAATTTAACCTTTGACACTGTTCTTTGCCCTTTTAGCATCTCTATTTCAACCTCTTGCCCGTTTAAGGTTCTATTCGTTTCAAATTATCTTAGATTATTTTGTTCCGCTACCCTCTAAACTTCCCAAACTATTGCAGCTGCAGTAAAAGCTGACAATAAAACGGAAGGATGCTTTTTATCCTTCCTTATGTTTTAAATAGGAGTTTCTAGTAGAGAATACCTTTATACCTGTCCACGCCACGGATCATCTTATCGGTATCATCAATGGTCGTGGCAACATAATCATAACTGACGGAAGCGAAAGCTATACTCACCCCTATAGGGGCCAGAGCGGTAGTTACCACCCAGGTAAGCAATGGAGAAGGTCTTACCCCCGGAAAGATCCTATTTCCTACACCATGGCTTAGTACTATGACAGTGCCGATGACCGGAGCTCCAATTAACCCGACGGTGCCACCAATAACACCCCCGACCGCAGCGGCAGGAACACCAATAATCCCTTTAAGGGCGCCGGTCGCAATTTTACTAATCAAAGGCTTATGTTCTGCTCGAGATTCATAACGCTCAATCATTATTTCAGTAGCTTGGTCATGTAATTTAAGTAATTCAAGTTTTCTATTAAAATTATTTGTTGTTTCCTCACTCACAGTGGCATTGTCTTCTGATATTGCCTCTGAAATATCAGAGTCAGTATAAGTGCCAGTTATGCCGGACGCAGTATTGTCCTTTAATTCGCTTGAGATTGCAGGGGTATCAGCGTTAGAAAGGGAAGCTGATAATAGAGAGGGTGCGGTTATCTTCTCATTGGAAGGCATATCTTGGGCGTCCAAGGCCGAACAATGCATTGATGTCATAGAAGCGATAAAGGCAAGCAGGGTTAAAAAGTCTTTCATACAAATCTTCCTTATACTAATTGCTTATAAAATCTAACCTGGAATAGTGAATCCACAATTCCCCTTAAAATTTCAGCAGTAATTTTACAAAAATTAAACTAAATTATTTAAAATTTTATATATAAAACACTGCGGCTTTTTTAAAGAAACAATATACCGTCGTAATATCAAATACTTCACAAAGATAATCTAGATTGCTTTTTTACGCTTACCTCTAATAGTCCACCATTAGGCAAATAAGTTGTTCACCTTGCTGACGAGTAAGTGGCACTATACAAAGGTACCTCAAAAGCAGCCAAATGCTCGTTAGTCTCTGCTCTATACTCTTAAGTCTTGAGATAAGCACAATAAAGAAAAGGATAGAATAATAAGCAGACTCTTTGAGAAAGGAAGCCTTTATCAGGCTCACCAATAACTAGATGCCCTTAAGAGGTAGGAAATGCTTTCTCAAGCAAGCGCAAAATTCAGTTGCTTTTTGCTCGGTATGGAAATATATTTAAATAAAATAAATTTAACATTTAAATAAAAGTACATAATAAAAACTTCCGTGCCAGACTGAAATCACCAATAAAGGCCGGCTCAGGGCTGCGGTGGAAAGAGCTGACCAGGCTTCCCGCATTGATAATGAAGGCGTTTTTGAGACCCGCTTTAACTTGGAGCATGACGGCGCTTATCAACATCAGCATTACTTCTTCGAGAAGTATCTGCATAACAGCGGGTACGTGACGGTTCTGGGGGATTACCGTCCCCGGACGGAGAAGCGTGATGAGAGCCCCATCCTGCACTTATTAACCTACGAAGGAGAACCGATTCGAGTCACCGGGACCCTGTATTTGCCTCTGCTCGATTTATACGTCGGGTACCACTTTTTAAAGGATAAGATTCGCCCTGCGCGCTTGTTGATTGAGGCTCAAGGCGAAGATGTGGTCTTCGATATTGAGGATGCGGATTGGAGCTTTGCCAAGCAGGTGCACATTCGCAACGGCAGACACGTGGTCTTTAAGCAACCGACCACAGTCAATCACTTGCGTTTAGAAGCCATTGACAAAGTTTTTGTGGATCGTCTGCTTCACCTAATTTATGGCGATCTAACCACGCAAGATATCACCTATTTCTATGTGGGCCGAGATAACGACCACATGGCGGAGATTCAAGCCGACGCTGGGGCTATCGATATAGAGGGTCACTATCTGATTGATGCGCGCTATGGTAAGCTGCGCTCTCAGGGGCGGTTGCGCTTACGCGCCCCCCACGGCAAGATTCAGATCGGTGAGCAGGTGGTGGTGCCGGCAAATGAGGTGGCGAGCCGTGTCAAGGTCAATGCGAGCGAGTTGTTAGGCTGTGCTAGCTGGGAAGGGCACACCTTTTACCAAGATTTTTACCTCAGCAATGGCTCGACACTATCGAGTCAGGGCGGCCAAGTGATCTTGGAGGCTCAGCAAGAAATTAACGGGCGATTTGCCACAATCTTGGCGCGTCAAGGCTTAAGGGCCGTGGCCCCCACCATTGATCTGCTGAGTGCTAACCTCATCTTATTAGCCAGCTCTCGTCTCCAAGCCGATCACCTGCTGTTCCATCGCCCCCTCAATAGAGAGGCTTCTTCTCCCTGGCCTCTAATGCATGCTATCGTTCAAACTTCTTATGTGCCTCTGCTGATGGTGCTCGGGGACTTAGAGCTCGCTGTTCAACAGCCGGTGCTAAAAGGCGTGGATATCTTAGTGTCAGGAAGCTTGATCCGTCCTCAGTCTAGCTCCCAAACAGCCCTGATCAGTGAGGCTTATGAACATAAGCGTTATTATACTCCTCCAACAGCGTATAGTAGCAGCGGAAGCAGTTTTCTGGCAGGTTTTGCATTTGCCATTTGTGATGCGCTCAATCGTAGTTTAGCAAGCCGCATTAATATGTACGGCACCAGCGGTGGGAACGTTTTCTTTGGTCAGGAGCTGCGTTTAACGGGGGATGATCTGCTGGTCATCGGCGGCGGTGTGTCCGCGCAGCTTCTCACTGTCGCAGCCAATACCTTAACGCTGCAGGCGTTACGGGCCCATTTACCGCGCGTGGCTTTGGAAACTGCAGGATTAGATAAAGTGGCAGAACGGTTATCTCAGTCGATGACCACGCTGCGTCGCACCAGTTACGGCGGCTTAACTTTGAAGCCGGAGCTGCGAGAAGGGGAAACGGAGCAAGCTGAGCCTAAAACCGCGCCTTTCTGGGATGAGACAACGCAACGCTTCACCCCTACCTATCCGACTAACATCCCCTTCTATCTCGACAATGCCTTAGAGCAGATCGCCTTTACCGAACAGATGCGCGTCAATACCGGGCGCATTTATGATGATCACGGCCATAGTGGGGAACGGGTGGTTCAGGAATCTGTCCGCCGGGCCCAAGAGTTAGCCACTCAAGAGGCCGGTATTACCGAGCAGACCCTGGCAGAGACTCGCACCTGCTTACTGTTCTATCGCTTGCAAAAGATTAATGGCCAAGACTTCCTCGTCGCGACCGCTCATATTCCACAAACCCTCCAAGAAGATCGCATTAATGCCTCGGGCGTCGCGCGCGCTGAGCAGATCCACAGCAAGACTCAGACGTTTAACAGCCAAGGCGGACGCACAGCAGCCACCGGGCCTGGTCAGGCGATGAATCTGGAGACGGAAACCAAAACCGCTGCCTCGGTAAAGGTGGGCGGGCAAACCGTGCGACCCACGGAAGCGGTGGAACGCGGCGACTTCAGGCAAGCCGTGACCGGGGAGGTCACAGAAGAAGGTCTGATTAGTACTGTGGCGGGTAATCGCTCGGTGCGCGTGGATGGCAATCTAACGCAAACCAATTGCCAGAATAACGCCGCCAAAGCTACCACCGTGGAAGTCGGCGGCAAGGCAACGCTCCAGTCCAGCAGCTTTATCAGCGACAAGGGCCCGACCTATCTTAAGGCCGCAGCCTTGGAAATGGAAACCCTGCTGGATACCATTTATACCCATAACGGGTACTATCAACGTCCTCGGGCGGATACGGTGTTAGCCAGCCGCCATGCCGGGCTGGTCGTCGATGTGGCCACGGACATGAAAGCGACCGGCGCCTTGTTTGGCGGGACCTCAGTTGATATTCATGCGGACGGGAGCCGCGAATTCGAGGCAACTCCCATGAGTTGGCATACTGTGGACTCTGGTAAAAAGAGGACCACCACCCGTGACGGCTGCATTCATTTTCCGACCCGCATCGTGGTGACTCAAGCCACAGAGGCAGCGGCTGACCCAGCTCCTCGCGTGTTGGGCAGCGCTCTGCTCTGTCCCGCCCGGGACAGCGACAGCTTAACCGATTATTATGAGAATCCTGTCTCCGGAGACGGTAATGACTGCGCCTTTAACTGTCTGGGGACCTCGCGCACCGAAGCCATCCTTAAGCTGCTGGCCGAGAAAGACAATGAAGAGGCTCGCCGTCTGGTGGCTCCTGAAATTCTCCAGGCCTTCCTTAGCGGTGACATTGATCGCTTGCCCGGCTTCCAAGGTCTCGAAGTTTACCAAACCCTAAAAGCCCAGCAACACCGCCAGCGCTGGCTGAACCAATTTATGGAAAGCCACGGTGCTGAGCTCGGCTTAACTGCCGGTCATAGCTGGCTTGACGCTTACCAGGCCATGGTCGCTCAAGACCGTGCGGAGGCCTACCCAGAGTTTATGCAAGCGGCCGAGAAGTATCTCAGCTTTATGGACGACTTACAGGCCTTTGCCCGGGATGCTGAGGTTTATGAGCGTTATCTTTATCGTTATTTTGACACCAATGAAATGATGGGCTATCTGCCGGATCAATATAACGCCAGCACCGGCACCTGGCGCCGTACCAGCTCCGCCTTTGATCTGTTAGCGCGCTTACAGGGACAAAAGCTGCGGATTATGGTGAAGACAGAATCGGGCGACTTTGAGCTGCTCCATGAAGATGATTTTGACGGCGAGCCTGTTACGCTATTGCATACCTTAGCGGGTGTTGAGGGGGGCTATGCTGCTCCTAAAGAAGCGACCGAGACGGGGCTCAATCACTTCAATGTCTTACTGACGTACGCTCAACAACAAGATTTTAATCGCTTTTATGAGCACAAAGCGGCGGAAGGTCAGGTGTATCTATCGTCTGGCGGCAATGCTTTCGAGCAAGGGCTGCAAACTCAAGCCTTAAAGGGGGTAACCAAACGGTCAGGCGGGGTGTTAGTCGAAGTCGCCATCCAAAACTGGATGCGTGAGCACACGGTCACCCGCAAGAGAAGCGGGATCGGGCGTAAGAAAAACGTGCAGACCACGCACTTCACCCTCCAGAATCAAGGCTGTACCACCGTCACCAAAGAAAACGATGTCGAGTACTATGCCGCCCACGGGATTGCCTTACAAGCCAGCATTATCCGCGCCCGTAAGATCCGGTTGCAAACAGCGGAAGGGGTAATCAAGCTGCTGACCGCTTTGAATGTGGACTGTGTTGAGACCAAAAAGCGCTCCAAAGATGCCGTTTGGCAATGTCAGTCCCAGACCTTTGACTATAACGAAACCCGTCTGCCGTGCCAGTTCTTCTATAATGAGGAAGACGGTATCGAGTTTATCGCTCCAGAGGGCATCGTTGTCGAGTTGGTGCAAGAAAAGCACTCCCGCGCCGACGGTGATGTGGATAAAGGCAAGCCAAGGGAGTGGCACCGTTTTAAGGATTACAGCACTCAACCGGGCTATGAATGGATGAAGCTCCTGGACGCCCGTGATGACGTTATCCGCATCTACGTTGATGAACACCATGACTCCGAGGCGGCGAGTTGGACAAAACAACTGCAAGAGGCCTTCTGTGAAAGCCTGAAGACGGGCATGGCCAACACTGTGGCCAGTGGCCTTGTCTATGGCAACTGGCGTGAGCAGTTGAAAGAAGCCGGCATCAATCTCGTCACTGATACCGCGGCTCACTTTGGCGCTGCCCAAATCGGTGGCAAGCGTTTGGAACAGATTGAGGCTGATCTCAAGGCCGGCAAGACGGACATCTTTAATTATGTTTCCCATAAAGTGACGCATGCGGCCTTAGGAGCGGCCACCCGAGCTGCTGCCGCCGAGATCGTTGCTGAACAAATGATGCCTAAGACGATAAACAGCATTGAAACCCAGCTCGGCGAAGAAGGCCTGCGTTCGGGAACAAGGCGTTACTTTGAGCGTAAGCAAGAGCTTTTGAGCACCGAGCTGATCCGCATCAAAGCTTATGGCCAGATTGCCGCGGTCCTCACAGCCAAAGCAGTAGGCGGCGACATCCATGCGGCCCAAGAAGCCGCCATCAATGCTATGACGTTCAACACCACTCAAGTGTATGAAGGAGTTCTGCAGAGTAACGACCCTGATGACTTATTTGCCGCTATGGTCGAGGCTCAATTAGAAGAAGAGGAGGAAGAGAACTTATGGGGTGATAAGAACCAGGAACTCGAGCAAGAGCAGTATGCTGACCGACGCTCCTCCTCGAGTACTTCTAAAAGCCACTCTAAAGGGAAAGAAAAAGCAGTAGACGAGAATGATTACGAGGATTTAGAAGAGACTGACTCCTTCATAACGGAGAACATTGATACGCAGTTTACGGATAAAAATAACTTTCAGAATCTAATGTGGCATATTGCCGAAGAGGAACCGCGCGGCCGGAGTCGGACACGCGAGCCTCGCTCAAGTTCTTCTCAAGGAAACAGCCCACCAAGGGATCAAAAGGCAAGCTTTGAGAAGTTTAGACGTATGATGAGCGATACGCGTGACTTTCTTTATGAAGGCCAAGCCCGTTTTAGAAACGGTGAAAGAAATGTAAAGACCTTCTTGAGAGCTCATGGTGCAGATTGGTTAGATACTCTTGGGTATGCGGCAAAGGCTGTGGACTTTGTTAGCGGAGGGACTTTCTCGAAAGCAGGAGAACTGATGGGTCAAGCTTCTCAGTCCGCAAACACGAGCATCCGGCGAGGGCTACGGGATCTCACTGGAAATGCTACGTTTGCTCAAGAAACGGCTGACTATATAATGTTAGTTGCTGAGATGGTCACGCCAGGCACCGCGGCAAAGGCTATGAAAGTGGGAGGTGCTAGCAAAATTGCGAGCAGAAGCAGGCTGGCTGCGTTGGATCTGGCTGGGGTAAATCAGGGTAGTGGCACTCGTAAGAGTAGTACGTCGCTAAGGAATGCAGAGAAGCAGCAGCAATCAAGAACATCTAATTCCTCAGTGACAGATCAGAAAGGTTTGCTGCATACTGAATTCAGTAAAAACGTTCGAGCTTATATCCACGATATGGAAACAAGAAGTGGAATTAAGTTTACTAAGGAGCAGAAGGACCATTTGGCTGAAGCTTTACGTAATAATGAGTTTAATAAGTTGAGTGCTGATGCTGCTAAGAAACATAAGGCGCCCTATAAAAATCCAGAGTTGAAGAAAAAACTAAAACAAGAATGGACCCAAAATACCGACCAAGATTGGTTAAAATCTTCACAAAAAAATAAGAGGACTGGAATGGTAGAAGAAGTGGATCATCAATTTCACCATATTATACCTCAAGAGTTAGGTGGCCCCCATACTTGGTGGAATGGGGTTCCAATCAAAGCGGGGGATCATCAAGGAGGAATCCATGGTACAGGGTCTCCTCTAAAAGAAGTATTGAAGCAGGCACAATAAGAGAGGCAAACATGGATAACACCTATGAGTATTTAAAGAAATATAATTGGCAAAATTATGGTAAATCTATAGTTAGGATAGGTAGAGATAACATATTTTATGATTGCTCATTAGAAGAGATACAAAGAGCTGAGGAGCAGTTGGGAAGAAATTTTCCTTCTGAGTTACGTAGTTTTTATTTATCAATTGGATACGGGCATTTGACAACAAAGAGTGGCGAACAAGAAGACGCCATTTTCCCTAATTCAAACGAGATACTACCCCCTCACATAGCAGTCGACTATATGCAGGGCATTATTGAACACCCAGAGGAGGATCCGTATTATATGTCACCTGATACCTATGAGGATTTAGAACCAGGAGATTTGCCGTTCTTTGAGATAGGTGATGGTTCAAGTTTTATGGTAATGAAACTTAATTCCAAAAATCCGAATGCTGTTTGGAGTGACTGTGGGGTAAAAATAGAAGACTCATTTGAAAGATTTATATGGCGGCTTTACTATGAAGACCCAAGTTTTTATGGTCCTATCATCGAAGCATATTATGCTAAAAAATGATAATTAAAGAGCCAGATTAGAAGCCATCTTAACGATATGAAGAATTCCCAAGGCCAACCACAATAATTGAAAACAAAACAAATGGAAAAGCTATGTTGAAAAAAATCTATAAAATAATCCTTTGGCTTCTCTTCACGCTAATCCTGTCAGTTCTATTCGGTTCAGGAATGATATTTACTCAATATTATGAGTTCTACGCTTCAGATTTAGTAAATCCTGAAAAAAGCATCTGGCTTTTAGGGATGCCATTATTTAAAGCAATATTCTCACTTCTCTTTGTCCTATCTGTGCTGGGAGCTCTGATTATCAAGCTTCTTCCTAAGAATAAGTTATCTATAATAAAGCTGCTCTTTGGATCCTCCCTAGTGTTTTTTACTTGTGGCGTACTCGCCAATTTTAACGGGACTCATTATAAACGGTTACTCAATCTTAGAGCATATATGGATACCATTAATAAAATGCCATCTTATCAAAGGACTATCAGCTTAGAAAAGCTCGTAGGAATACATTTCATGGTGATGGCAGCTATTAGAGCAAAAATAGAGACCCTAGAAAATAAGTATCTCCCCTACAACCTAGCAGAAGATTTTATCGATGTCTTAAAAGGAAATAGAAAGCTGGAAAATAGAGAAGCTTATGATCCTTTTATTATGTTGATTAAAGCAAACTTAGAAAAAATCAAAGCTTGCCGACAGGATTATATAGCATACATGAGTAATTTTCTAAGTTTAGACGCCTTTGAAAAGTATATTCATAATTTTCCAGCATTTCATAGATTATCGAGCAAGATTCCTCCGCATGCACTGTATGGAGTAATACTTTATTATATGTTTCCCCTTGTTGAAAGGCACATGTCCTCCAAACTTATTACTTTCCTCACTCTTCTTGATAAAATCTATGAATTAAATGAGAACTATCTTTACCTTACCAATCTAGTAAAAGAAAATTTTATTAACTATACAGTTTATGAGGATAATGGGCCTATTGTGAGCGAAATTGTAGCGACAGAGTATCATCGGCGAATTGAAAAAATAGAGATGCTTGAAGCTGAAATCGATAATCTCTATGAAGCTATGAAAGAAGAGGAACAAGAAAAAAGAGAAACCAACATTAGCAAACATATAACTGAGTGGTCTTTACCAGGAAACTATCTAACCTTATTAGAAAATGCAGGTAAAGGGGATAGTAATGCTCAAGAGGAAATGTGCGCTTTCCTATATAAAGGTATTCTACGCTTTCCAGATAATACCAAAGAGGCTGACCAATTATTGTTTGATTGGTTAAAAGATGAGCACTTACAGCATAGTTTTCAAAGAAAAGTGGCTCGCCTTTTCTATATGCGTGGTCATGTAGCCGATGCAGAAGAAATCTATGAAGCCATTCAAGCTCTAGCTGAGCAAGAAGATATAGATGCTCTACGCTTGATGGGTAATTGCTACTTTTATACCGATGCCATTGGAAGTCAAGATCCTACTATTGCTCTCAATTGGTATAAGAAGGCTGCAGATAAAGGTCATGCTCGTGCCCAGCTGAGTCTTGCAATAAGGCACTTTGATGGTATGGATGTTGAAAAAAATATTGAAGAAAGCTTAAGATTGCTAAACCAGGCTGCAGAAGCCGGGTTACCTGAGGCTCAGCGTCACTTAGGGGAATTATGCCTTATAGCTAAAGTTATCCCTCTCGATATATTCAAAGGGTTTAAACTTCTTACACTAGCTGCTAAAGGGGGCGACGCTTCAGCAAAAAGTATCCTAGCACAATATCATCTAGGCATTCTCAATCTCCCTTTTCCAATAAACAAAGATGTTGATAAGGGTTTAGAGTTATTAGAGGATGCTTGTAGAAGTTTAGATACAGAAGCAATGTACTTTTATGGCCTTCAATTATATGAGGGAAAACATTTGCCCTTGGATCAAAAGAAAGGCTTAACTGTTATTAAACAAGCAGCAAAGTTAGGTTATAAAGAAGCTAAAAGATTCTTAGAAACTGTCGAAAAATCGAAAAGTTTATTCCTTAAAGATACCCCTAATTCTAAGAGCAAAGACAAGCCTAAAGGACCTATTAGCGAAGCGATGGAAAGAAAAGACAAAAGTCTTCATTATTATAAATCCTTAAATTCATGAATCTATAAATATATTGAAACGATATTTGTTTTAAACAGAGGAAAGCTATTATCCTCTGCTTTTTTATGTTTGCACTTATTTGCTGTTTATTGCAACTAAAGGCACTGTCAACTTTAGACACAAAGAAGCTGTAGAGCCGCCTCCAGCCAAATAGCCTTGGCGGCAGAAAAAGCAAGTCGTTGATCGGGAGCTTTATTCTTATTATGACCCACTTCCACTGAAAAGATATTGCGGTCTGTCAACACCGTGCATTAAGAAATGATATAAATGTAGGAAAGATAGATGCGTCCATATTTACGCTAGAACAATTATCAGCTATCAATGGGGGAAAGGCAAAAATTCCTGAGTTGACATGGCATCACGACCAGCAGGCAAGAAGAATGCAATTGGTTAATACACGTACTCATAATAATACGCACCATACGGGAAGTATCAGTTTATTAGAAATGGTGAAAAAGAATGAAAGTTGATCTGAGAACATTATATGAAAATCTATCATTTATAATGGATGCGAAATATTCTGGAACAATTCATTTCCCTGAATTGATAGAGTGGTTATATAGGCAGATCAAGATTTACTCTGATCTGCCTACATTCATGTATGATCTGATTGATTCTCATGAAGAGGGAGACATATTCAGAAGAATACCTCTACCTCATTCAAAGTATATCTATACTAATCTTAGTAATAGCGAACATAGAGCACTAATCGGCATAGCGTACAAACGTGGCCTTTATACCAAAGAAGACCCATGTGATGTCTGTACTGAAAAAACAGCGCTTAAGAATCTTGAGAAGAACCCCCACATTCTTGAAAGGTTTAAGCAAACCTTTCCGTTCATAAAGTTAGAGTGGGGTGAATAATTTCTCCCCTTAAAACCCTCTTCCTGCTTCCCTGCAAAAACAGCTGCAACTCTTCACTGATGAAGTTTTTGAGAATAATCTAAGAGAGGAAGAAAAAGAGGCAGTAGCAGCTCTCCTTGGGAATAGTGAGAAGCGCGACTTAACTGAGGAAGAACTTGAAGCCGCTGTTCAGGGTTACTTTTATATCAAGCGCCGTAATGAAGTTGTCATTAGAATATTTGGGGCCTGGTAGAGTATTATATGATGGTGTAGAATTCAGAGCAGTTAGAGATTTAAGCCATTTAAGTGAGGCTGAGCTAAAGATAATGGCTGCTAAAGGTATAGCTGCAAAGGATCTCAATGGTAAAAAGTTAGATGGTCACCACTATCAACAGCTTTCTCACCGCTCGGCTGATGGGTTTATTGTAGAAATTCCAGAAAATCTGCATGACTATAATAATAAGATCCAGCATCCTAAAGGGAAAGGAGCTGGCTTAGAAGAGCAAGCACGTAAAGAATGGAATAATACTTTAAGAAAGAATTATTGGAAAGAAAGAGCCAGAACAGAATTGCTAAGAAGAGAGAATAAACCTAAATGAATATAGACTTAGTTAAAAGGCTTGACGAGAGCCTAAATGAGATAGAAGGTTTACAGGGAGGGCCTTGTAGCAGGGATGAAATAATGAGAGCAGAGGCGCAGCTTCTCTGTAAATTTTCTAAAGAATATAAAGATTTCTTAGAAAAATACGGAGCAGCTATAATGGATGGGTATATTATCCATGGTTTAAGAAAGTTACTCCTAATGACTGATGATTGCTGGTCAGTTATTGATAGAACTAAGTTTTATAAGGAAGATCGTCATTGGCCAGGCATTGAGAGCTGGTATGTGATTTCTGATGACGGTGCCGGCAATCCTATTGGTATTGATCCGGAGGGGAGAGTATGGGTCTCTGATCATGACGCTGATTTTGAAAAAACTAAACTTGCGGATAATTTTGAAGAGTTCTTAGACAAAATCCTCTCTGATACGCTGTATCAGTAAACTTGTTTAGGCTTGAATTTCCTATATTCTAAAAAGTTCTGCATGAAGTGGAAAGCTTAAGTCGTGTGCTGGGTTTGGGGAACAGGAGTAATATTGTATTTTATCAAGATGACCGATTAGTTCATAGTGTGAGTTAGCCGGTATTTTGTGGATGATCTCATAACAGTAGGGAGAAGAGCCGGTTTAGCGAAAGAGGTAAAGATGAAATTAAGGGATGTGATTAGCAAACTTTCAGAATTAAATGAGTTAGATGATATTTCAATTGCATCAAACTATAAAGATTTGAGCCCCGATGCTGAATGTGATATTGGTCAGGATCTTCAAAGTGACAATAAGATAATAGTGTCAGTTTATGAGCTTGAGGATATCATACTTAACTTGAAGGAACAAAAAGAGAATTACTCTGAGAGCGATTATATACGGGCAATAAAATTCTATATCAATAATGATGCTTTTATAGAAATAAACTAAGGCAATTTCTTAAGTAACTCTATCAGCTGTGTTATTCCCTATTTGTCTAAGGAATCTCCTGGATGAAAGTATTAAGGACACAAGTAAACTATTAGATATATATGAAAAAAATATAGGTAAGCCCAATGGTGGATGAAGAAGATTTTGATTATATAATGACTTTTGAGGAGATCAAGCAGATCTTTGAAGAAGCTAAGAAAACACCTAGAAATGATGAAGGATGCTTGCCTGAGAAATTGGAAATCAAAGTAGGTAGAGCAATTGCAGATGCTGGGCGAGAGGACTATTATCAATTCACCGACGATATCTGGGCTTATTTAGATTACCCGTGGGATCATCTCCAAGAGGAAGCTATTAAATCTTTAGGGTACCCTCATAAGATCTTTGATCGAGGCTTCAGAGATGAAGCTTACAAGATCTGGCATGATGAAAATAGAACTGACCTAACACGAGGCATCGCTTTTGGAATCTGGTATGGTTACTATGATAATACAAAAGATGCAGCCGTATTAGCAGACTTGTATAGAGTACTCACACAATCTTCTAGCTACTTTATGAGAGTAAAAGCGCAGCTTGGTATTTTAGACGTTTGTGGGATCAAAATTTCTTATCAACAAAGCATGGCAATAAGCGATCTAGATGAGAAGGACTCCCATGAGTATATTAATGAGCATACAGATTGGGATAGAATTCACCAGTTGATGCGTCAGTATGCACCGGATGTTAAGCTGGTCGATGTTAAAACCCTTACTATTCCGAACCCTTAGTTCTCTAGTAGCTAAGTTAAGGCTCAACTTGGGCCTTTATACCACTTCTTGTATTGGTGATTACTTCAGATCTGTATCATTTTTTAAACCAGTGTTAACAGAATGAATTAATGCTTGCTGTTTCTAATGATGAAATTAGTTAGTTATCATTCCAGGAAAGCTACCCTCTTAAAATATTAAAACCTAAGATGCTGCGAGGCTGGTCCGTATTTATGTTACTGAGCGCCACGACTCTGGCCGCTTTGCCAGCCAAGGCATGACCGCAGCCGCGAAGATTGTCTTATCCCTGATCATTACGGCCATCACCATGGGCGCAGGCTCATGGTTTGCAGGCGCCGGGGCCGCAGGATCGGCGGGAGCAGGAGCTGGAACAGCGGCTGGCGCAACGGCAGCTGGAACCACGACCATGGCCTCTACCGCAGCGACATCGCTTTCTTGGGCACAAACCGTCGGCAATGCTGCGCCCTTAAACTGGGAATGACCGGCGCCATGGCAGCTAATTTCTCCGCAGGAGTAGCCGCTTCACTTGCCTGTTTAACGTCAAAAACGATTGTCTCTATGGTTGATCATCGCGGCAATATCGCTGAAGTAGGCCATGACTTAGCCAAAGCGAGTACTGTTAAGGAAGTTGTGGGGGCGGGTTTGACCGCCGGCATTACAAAAGGCGTGACCTCCACTCTTAAGATTCCCACTACGGACCTCTCAGGCTTTTCTCAGCACTTTAATTACAATGCCACACGGGCAGCCGTGGGAGCGGGCGTTGGGATGGCCATGGGAGAAAAGCCTGGGGATGCTTTGCGAACAGCAGCAGCCTGCACGGTGGCCAATACCTTAGCGGGTATGGCAGCTAATGAATTGTCGGATCTGCGCAGTGATATGCTGAACGAAGGGGATAATCTTCTTAAGAATGGACTTCACAAAGTCGGGCACTTCGCCGGGGCTGCGGCTTCTTACGGGATTGGTGCTGCTATCCAAGGCGAAGATATAGGCCGAGCTGCGCTGGCAGCGGGAACCGGAGCCGCGGCGGGCGAGATCTTTGGTGAAACTGTTGGCCTCAACGCCATGCGCAAGGGGGCGGTGACAACCGAAACTCTAGAGCAAAATAAGGGCTCGCTTGTTGCGATGTCCAAGGTGGTCGGAGCAACTACCGCTATGCTCAGTGGTCTTGACGCCGGAACCGCTTCGAGAGCTGCTGAGAACGCGGTTGAGAATAACTTACTCCCTGCGTTAGCTGCTGTCGGTGCTGCGTGTGGCGGAACCGCAAGCGTTGGCGGCGGGGTTGCGGCTATAAGTGCAGGAACGCAAACAGCGATCGCTGCCGGTGTAGGCATCTTAACCGCTGTTGGCCTAAATGCCTTGGTTAACAAAGATGGGGAGGGGGAGACACAGTCCACCAATACCACTCAAGGGGCGGCAAGCAGCGGTGGCGGAATGCCTGGCGACGAGGATCCGGAGGATGATAAAAATTATTCAGAAAGAACACAGAAGCTTTTAGGTAGAACAAATGATTACAAAGAACAATTATTTGAGAGAGCTGGTAAAACTAAGCAAGATACTACCTTAAATGCAGCTCGAAGTGAGATAAAAGGAGAGCAAATTGATCTAGCCAAGCATCGCGGTGTAGAATATGATCACATTACGAAGGTTCAAAATGCCCAGAGAGGTTTAAAAGGGCATATTGATAACATTAATAAACGCCTAGAATTTGTAGAACTGCCTCTTGCGGAGCGCCAAGCTTTAAATAGAGAGTTGTCAAATGCAAGTAAATTGCTTGATTATACAGAGCAGTTTGTGCCAAGGAATTAAAAATGGTTAAAAATATTAATACGATCAAGGATGAATTGATAGAGAAAGGTCGTTTATCTCCTCAATCAATTCAAGACTTAAAATGGCATCTACAGAATGATTTACGGCCACACATGGCAATAATATTAGCAACAGATGCACATTTAAAAGAGTTAGGCCCCCTTATTGCTACCAAATTAGATGATGAGGATGATTTTATCCGGGAAGTAGCAGTAGGTTGTTTAATAGGCCGTCTATTCTTAACCGAGTATGCACCGAAGGCGTTAGAGTTAGCTAAAGAGGACCCTTACGAAAATGTGAGAGGATTAGCCATATCAAATTTAGGTGCTGTAATAGATGCGGTTGACAAGGAGCTAAAGAAAGAAATTTCTTCTTATATTTATGAGATCATAAGCAACTCCTTGTATAATGATTTTCTTAAGGAATGTGCTTACCATTCAATTGTTGTAGCAATGGAAGTACCAGTAGATAAATGGCCAAAAGTTAAGAAGGATGGTGATATCCACAAGCTAATGGATAAAGAAATACTTGAGGCTTTCAAGAAGAAATATAGTATAGAAAAGCAATCAAATAAATAGATTAGAGCATACTTTTCCACAACTGCAAGAGTTAGTGGCGATGCTTTGCGAACAGCAGCCGCCTCCACGGCGGCCAATACCTTAGCGGGTATAGCAGCTAATGAATTGTCGGATCTGCGCACTGGTATGTTGCAAGAGGGAGATAATCTTCTTAAGAATGGACTTCACAAAGTGGGGCACTTCGCCGGGGCTGCTGCTTCCTATGGGATTGGTGCTGCTATCCAAGGCGAAGATATAAGCCGAGCTGCGCTGGCAGCGGGAACCGGAGCCGCGGCGGGCGAGATCTTTGGTGAAACTGTTGGCCTCAACGCTGTTAGCAAGGGGGCGGTGACAACCGAAACTTTACGGCAAAATAAGGGCTCACTTGTAGCCATGTCTCAGGTAGTGGGGGCAACCACTGCTATGTTGAGTGGTCTTGACGCCGGGGTTGCTTCGAGAGCTGCTGAGAATGCGGTTGAGAACAACTTGTTGCCTGCGTTAGCGGCTATCGGTGCTGCGTGTGGCGGCAAGCAGCGGTGGCGGCGGGGCTGTTGGTATAGGTGTAGGCGCACAAACGGCAATTGCAGTAGGTGCAGGGATTTTAACGGCTGTTGGCTTAGATGCCTTGGTTAACAAGGAGGGGGAAAGCGAGACTCAGTCCACCAATACTACTGCAGGGGCGGCAAGCAGCGGTGGCGGGATGCCAGGAGATGAGGATCCGGAGAACAATAAAAAGGAAGACGATAAATGGGTTCGAGAGCCAGCTTCCCTGCAAGATGAAATGGCTTTAGATGCTGCTAAAAGAGGAGAAGGAAGAAGAATTATTAAAGGATTAAACGATCCTCGCTATAAAGGTATGGATAAAATGGAGTATAAGGTTAAATCAGGTAATGGAAAAGATACGGTAGTCCATTATGTGAGAGATCCTAAAACAGGAAGGATAATGGACTTCAAATTCAAAAAGAGAAGTGTCGACTAATTTAAATTAAGGTTAAGAGCTATGATAAAGGTAATGTGTAAATATGAAAAGTTAAGTGATATTGCTAATCTTTGCATAGACAATTATAGGAATGATGTAAATCCCCTTGATTATGATTTCTATCTTACAAGTGGCGTATTTTATCAGCTTCTAGGTGTAACATGTAGGTCTTCTATACCATGGCTATATATTATAAGACATGATGAGGAGAATAATGTAGATATATTCCCCGCAGTGCTATTTGACTTTAATTGGCAAAGAGTTCCTGAAAGCTGGCGCATGCGTATCAATGGCCCTTCAGGGGAAAACATTGAGCTATTGCCAGAAAAGTTAGCTTCAATTGAGGACTGGTTTGAAAGATATATCGACGAAGACTCTGACATATTAAATCTCTTGAAGAACTTATAAGGGTTCTCTTCTTTATTCTTAAGATTATCTAGGGGTTAAGCTGTTAGCGCAAGTCTTGTTGCAAGGGGGGCCCCTAGTAGCAAAGTCGATGACGGAGGCGGCCACCAAGACAGCAGCTGAGGCCGCCACTCAGACTGCGACTCAAGCGGCAACCCAAGTTGGCACCCAGACAGCGGCTGAGGCGGCGAGCTGGACAAAACAACTGCAAGAAGCCTTCTGTGAAAGCCTGAAGACGGGCATGGCCAACACTGTGGCCAGTGGCATTGTCTATGGTAACTGGCGTGAGCAGCTGAAAGAAGGGGGGATCAATCTCGTCACCGATACCGCGGCTCACTTTGGCGCTGCCCAAATCGGTGGCAAGCGTTTGAAGGAGGTTGAGGCTGACCTCGAGGCCGGCAAGACCGACCGGCCCAAGAAGCCGCCATCAATGCCATGACCTTCAACACCACTCAAGTGTATGAAGGCCTTGCCACGCACCTTTCTGCCGCCACCGAAGATCCGTTCACGGAAGTTCTTAAGCAGAATTCTCGTCCGGCCTTAAAGAAGTCAAAATCTTTTACGGAACTGCAGCAGCTTTATGAAATGGAGATCGTAGAATCTGTTGATGAAGCGGTGCGCGATGATGCCTTAAACAGTGACAGCATTTTTAAAAAGTTTCTCTATTATGCTAGCACGGCTATAGGGGAAGTTGAGGGAACAACTCCTATGCATGCCCATCGGGATCGTTCACAGATACGACGAGCTTATAAGGATGCGCCAAAGGTTTACCGCGAAAGCAAAGCATTGTTGCAGGATCTATGGCATGGACGCTCTCTCGATGATAGTCGTTTGGATGCCTACGGTCAGCTTTTTGGGGATTGGGCCGCAAATTGCACTGGAGTTATGTCTGGCTTTGTTGGTGGGGGTAAGCTTGGACGTGGCCGAGCTTCGTGGATGCGAACGCCGCATCAGCAGGCCGCAGCAAATGGCCACCTGAGACCTGGAATCCCGTTATATAACCCCGCCAACCAGAATCGTGCTCCCGCGGGCACGCAACGGTCCGCTAATGCTAATCGTCTGTATGAGGATATGAGAGCTGTTGCGAATGGTGGTAGTACTCATAAGTCAGCTTTCTCAGACTTGGGAGCTAGAACTGCAGGCACAAAGTTTGGCATGCCCGAGCGCATGTCTGGTGAACAGTGGATAAATAGAAGCACTAATGTACCGAGTATATCAGCGAGCTCAAGTGGGGGCAGTAATGCCGGCAGAGATGGTTCCGCTTCTACCTCGACTGGCTCTTCATCTGCTCCTCGCTATGGTGCTACGAGCAGCAGTGGTAACCTCACAAGTGACAAGAGGGCGAGTGGATATACAAGCAAGCTAGGCCGCACCCTAGACGGTAAAAAAGAAAGAAAAGGTAAGGAAAGAGAGGGAGGACCACGTTAAGAAGGTAATGTAGGAGCAAGTGACGCTGCTGTCAATCAAGGAATATATGATCCTCATGCATGGCGGCAACATCTTGAGAATACACATGCTGATAAAAAAGTGTCGTCATCGACCCTGCAAAGACCTGGAACGTCTGGCTATAAAATGGCAGGCCAAAGACACGAAAAATCAGATATTGTTTATGACTCTAGAGGAAATCCTGATTTTACCCCTGTCATGAAATATGAAACCTTTATAAAATCAGAACAATTTTATGGTAAATCTAGAGTGGATCACATGGAAGCGGCTACAATGAATTTATGGCAGGATATTATATCTGGTAAAGTCAGTGCTAGTATTTTTACTCACCGACAGTTGAAGGATATTGAATTAGGTAAGAGCAAAATAAAAGATTTAACTTGGCATCATGATCAACAAGCGAGAAGAATGCAATTAGTAAAAGAAAGCGAGCATAAAAAGACTGGGCATACTGGGAGTGTCGGTTTAAATGGGGGAAACAAGTCATGAAGGAGATCACAGAATTAGAAGCGGAAGTTGGTTTTGTATTAGCATCAAGGTTTTCAGGTGCTATATTATTTCAGGAGATAATTGATTGGTGTTTCTATAAAATTGAATCATTTTCGGATTTGCCTACTTATATCTTTGATATAGTTTCAACCTCGAGTATAAGTGAATTGAGGGATGCTGTGGGTATATTGCAATATGGTCGTTTTAATTATGAACTATCTGACTCTGAGTGGGAAGCACTCACCGGCATAGCTTACAAACGTGGCTTTTATACCAAAGAAAATCCATGTGATGTCTGTACTGAAAAAACAGCGCTTAAGAATCTTGAGAAGAACCCCCACATTCTTGAAAGGTTTAAGCAAACCTTCCCGTTCATTAAGTTAGAGTGGGGTGAATAATTTCTCCCCTTAAACCCCTCTTCCTGCTTCCCTGCAAAAACAGCTGCAACTCTTCACTGATGAAGTTTTTGAGAATAATCTAAGAGAGGAAGAAAAAAAGGCAGCCAAGGCTTTCGTCGGGAATGGCGAGAAGCAAGAATTAACTGAGGAAGAACTTGAAGCCGCTGTTCAGGATCACTTTTATGTCAAGTTCCGTAATGAAGGACGGGTAAGATGGAGCTTAAGGATAAAGGAAAGGTGGGGGAGGGAGCTAGCACTACTCAAGGGGGCTTAAGCAATACCGTAAGTTCCTCGGTTAAGGATAGAGGTGGAGCTAAAAATATGACAGACGCTCTTCGTCACAAGGTGGTATTGAGGCTTCAAGAAGGAGGAATACTTACATCTGATGGGAGGCTTACAGAGCAAGCTATAAAGGAGGCAAAACTTATTGATTTGAGGGATGTAGAAATTAAAAATACTGAAGTGGTAAAGGTATTAACTCAGGATGGATCTCTAATAAAGGATTGGAAGAAGTTTACGACAAACACTGTAACTCTACAGAGTGGTCAAAGAGTACAGGTTCATTTTTATATGAATGTTAAAACTGGTAAGATTGATTATCAAACTAGGGACTTTAAAGTGAAAGGAATGATTAAATGATTGTTAAATTTAAAAATCAGGAACGCCAAGATTCTTTTTTGAAGCTCAATAAAGAATACATAGTGTTATCAATGCAGAATAATGAAGAGGGTATTTTTTATAGCGTTTTAGCTGATAACGATAATGGTCCTATTATTGTTAATGCTGATAACTTTATTCTTACTGATAACAATATCCCTTTTGACTGGGTCTGTGAAGTTGATGAAAAAAGGTTATGCATTCAACCCGCAGATTTTTCCAACGATTTTTGGGAAAAATATTATGAGGAAGATGAAAATGCGGAAAAAACTTTCTATAGAGTTTACCAAAAACTGAAAAAGTTTCATGGTTGGGCTGATTAGAGGATGATAACTTTTTGAAAAAGAATTCAGAAATATGGTGCAATTCTGGAAATTATGGGCTGAGAAATATCCGGAAACATTGAGTGCGAGGAACTTAGCAGCTATTTATTCTAAAATCGCACCAAAAGTTGATAATCAATGGCTACAGTATTTTCCAGAGCATCAGCATTATGTAGGAAGAACTTTGGTTCATCATCATATTGAGCATAACCATCTAACAACAGCATTACCTGATAAGCTACATGGTACTGCACCAGGGAGATCAATGTTCCATGCGAACTTAGGAGGGAAAAAGAAGAATGATTAACTCAATTGATGAAGTGCAACAGATGTGCCTATTAAAGGCATCCTTGGAAAATGACCCACTGTTTAAGAGATCATATATGATGCTCAGTCCGGGAAGCCCTACGGAGAAACTCCAGGATTTAATGCAAATGCTGCCTCAAATTCCAGAAAGTTATACTGATATTATTAAATTGTACTCAATTAATGGATTAGAAATCGCAGGTTTTAATGTTTCACCTTATTTCAATACTAATCCAGACGTGGTAGAAGATTTAATTGAAGCATATGAGGATCCATTTTTTCCTAAAGAATTTATGCAAAAGCACAAAATGTATCAGATTGGCTCTTGGAATACAGATATACTTTGTATTACTGAAGGAACGGATCAGTTTGGGGAAGGTGAAATCCTGTACGTTGAAGAAGGCTATGATATTTATAATCCTGAGGACAGTCAGATCCATCCTTTAGCCAAGGACTTTGAACAGTTTCTTATTGTTGCTGGTAACATAGAGCAGCTTCATGAAGAAATGCAAGGAGAGGACTCTTTATACCCTGTAAAGGAGCAAGAATTTTTAGATTGCTTAGCTCGGTTAGAAGTTGATAAGAAATACTATCCTGCCTGGCTGAATGTATTTTAATCTCAACCATGATCTTTTGACTCCTAGTTGCTATAAGCGCTGTCTAAGCAGAGGTGCGACTACTATATCTTTTATCTCGCCGCTATGACCTTTTAGGGTGCCCCTTTCATACAGCCAAAACCAACTTTTAGCAAGATCCCAATAATTTTGGTGCCTTCTTAAGGAAGCAAGCTGATGACGCGCAAGAATGGCAGCGCCAACAAAAAGCTCTGCAGGACGAACAAACCAATCCGATAGTTAGGTTTTTACATTTTATCAGGAATTATAGTCAACAAGCTGATGACTATAATGGCGTGGGCGAGAGCCTCTCAAGGGAGCAAAGGCTCTCAAGCCTATAGGGCCGCTAACCGCAATGGACTATCGTCTCAAAGCCAACGCTCAGAGGCCGCTAACCGTCTATATAGTGACATGAGAGCTGTTGCGAATGGTGGTAATACCCATAGATCAGCTTTCTCAGATCTAGGAGCTAGAACTGCAGGCACAAAGTTTGGAACACCCGAGCGTATGTCTGGCGAACAATGGATAAACAGAAGCACTCATGCATCGAGTATGTCCTCAGGTTCGAGCGGAAGCAGTACCTCTACAAGAGTGGGCGCCAGCTCTATCTCTGCTAATTCTACTAGTGTGAATGGTACGGCTAAACAGGGGACTACTAAAGTACCTTCCACTCACCCTAGAGTTCGCACCATTAATAAGCAAAGACCTTTAAATCACGAATCCGCAGGAAAAGTATATTCTCTTGAAAAGCTTTCAAAGAAACTAAGGCAAAAGTATCCTCATAGTGTTCCTTTTACAGGCACTGGACATCCTGATTTTTCAAGGTATGCTATTAAGAAAGTAGATATAAAGATGACAGGTAAACGTGAAGCGGATAACAAATTAGCTAACCAAGCTGCAGGATTTTCAGAGACACCAAGCGGTTACACATGGCATCATCATGAAAATGGTACTACAATGCAGCTAGTTCCAAGAGATCTCCATAATGCAATAGGGCATACTGGAGGAGTAGCAATTATAAAAAGTAAGGAGAAGAAGAATGATTAAGCTTGAAAATTCTTCGCCCACTTTAAGCAAGGAAACTTTAGAGTGCTTAGAGAGGTTTTGGGAATTCAATCTACCTAAGACATATAAGGTTTTTCTTCTAGAAAAGAATGGTGGCTTTCCAAAAGAAAAGCATTTCAATTTCAAAGGGCAAGATGAAGGCTCTGTCTTGCAAGCTTTCTTAGGAATAACCTTAAACGAGGATCTAGACTTGCTTGAAACCTTAAAAGTATATAACGGGCGTATACCTACCTGGTCTTTTCCTATAGCTTATGATACTTTTGGTAACCTTATACTGCTTTCAGTAAAAGGCCCTGACCGAGGCAAAATCTATTTCTGGGACCATGAAATGGAGGCTGATCCTGCGCAGGGTGAAGTGCCTGATTACTCTAATCTAACTTTAATTGCGGATAGCTTTAATGAGTTTATCAATAATCTCCGTAACGATGAGGAAGTGCCTGATAACGATGAATCATAATACTCCGTCTCTCTAATAATTAATAGCATAAAGCGGTATACTCTTCACCAGCCTCTGAAGCCAACGCTCAGAGGCAGCTAACCGTCTATATAGTGATATGAGAGCTGTTGCGAATGGCAGTAATACCCATAGGTCAGCTTTCTTAGCTCTAGGAGCTAGAACTGCGGGCACAAAGTTTGGCATGCCCGAACGCATGTCTGCCAAAGAGTGGATAAATAGAAGCACTCATGCATCGAGTATGTCAGCGAGCGCGAGTAGCAATAATGCCGGTAGAAGTAGCGCTAGTTCTACATCAAGTGGTTCTGCGACGAGCACGAGTGCTGCTGCAAGCTTTGGAAGTGGTAAGATCACTAGTGACAAGAGGGTGAATGGCCATACAAGCAAGCTAGGTCGCACCCTAGACGATAAAGAAGAAGGAAAAGGTAAGGAAAGAGAGGGGGTACCAAGGTCATCCGCTAACTCTAACCCAGCAACTACCCCCAATATTAGTGAGAATCATGACCGGGTCGCGCATGACGGCTATTATACTCGCAAGAATGAAAGAACCGAGCAGCATAACTGGCAGCAACGGATCAAAAATGCAAAGCCGGCGGATTATATAAAGCACACCAAAGCGCGAACAGCTGAGGAAGCTAAACGCATGAGTGAGACAGGGGAGAGGAATGCCCAGTATTTGCCTAACTTTAATAGGATCGAGTTAGAGCAGAGAGGGTTAAGGAATGGGACTCTGATCAAGCGTGATCAAAGCAAGGGTGCGGACTATTATATATGTCAATTTAATGAAGTAATAGGGTATAATAATGGTCAAGCCACCCAATGGATAAGAGTAGAATTAACTAAAACAGGTAAGCCAGAATACCATGGGCATCCTATTTCAGAAGTTACAGCAAAGCAATATTTAGAAAATCTAGGGAATTAAAGATATGGTAAAAATTCGTCTGAAAGACTTAAAGCTACAGCCTTTAGCTATTCCGAGAGGGTTTAATATAATCTATAATTTCTTTTTTGATGTGTTAGATCAAGGAGAGCCTGTATATTTTGAAGAAGAGCCTGCTAATCCATTTCCCTACGAATTATATAGATCTACGTTGTTTCAAGCTTTACATGAATATCAGCAGATTCTAATTGATATGGGATGGGGGCCTGATGGTGAGCCGGACGGAGCCTTCTATATAACTATGCTTAGAACAGATGATGAATACTGGGAACATCCGTTGGTTAAATTCTCTTCTCGTAACAAAGACGAAATTGTCAACAAGCTGAATGAATTAATGCTTGCTGTTTCTAATGGCGAAATCACGTAGTTATCATTCCCGGAAAGCTATCCTCTTAAAATACTAAAACCTAAGACTCTGGTGAATGCAGTTCAACACTCGCCCAAGGCTATGAAGCCTATGTAAATACTCGCATCCAGCAAGTTTGGAATGGGGCAACGCCGATGACAGTGGAGCACTTAGCTCATTGTCGACAGATGGAGGTTTTTGAAGACAGCTATGGGGACTTGGTCTTTGGCCAAAGTGTTCTCCAGGGAACAGGAACTTTGAGCAGTGTGCCAGGTCTCGCCCTAGAAGCAACCCTCTATCATACTGGTTTAACTAATCAGGTCAACGCCCGAGTGGCGCGGTATGCGGTGGATGATTTGCTGACAGTAGGGGGAGGGGTTGGTTTAGTAAAAGGGGGTTCTCCCCCTTTCACTAAACATTTCTGCTAATTGACGATAGCTGAAGGGATAATGTAACTACTTGCGTAAGCATTACAAGATAACTTCGGGAAGAAAATGGCGGTATTTAAACTCTTTGGACTTCGTCACACAGCTCATCTATTGTGTAATTTTCCTTAACATAACAACTTCTCAAAAATTTGCAACGGAACCACTTGAACTGCCAAGAAACCCATACCTGATAAACGGGTAACTGTCAGATCAAGTCTAAACTTTTACGCTTGATTTGTAAAAAATTACACCCATATTAGGCTTAGATTGAGAAGTAAAAACTCTCTTCTTAAGAAAGTGAACAAGCTTATGAAAAATTATATGAACACTTTTAAAATCTCATTTTCGGCTTTAACGCTCTTCACCTTTCTCTTGAATCCTGCGCCTGCCTCTGACGAGGTATTGCCTCTTGCACATATTTCAAGAGCAAATCATTATCTAACTAATTGAAAGAGAACAAATCCAATGAACTTTAACAATATATCAAGGTATTTGAGAATTTTATCCGTTCTCCTTTTCGGATCACTCTCAGCAGATTTGGTAATTGCTTCACAAGAAGCTATATGTGAACAAGAAAACCAACAAGTGGTTAAGCAGATTAACCCTTGCCATTACGTAGGTCATAGAGTAGGTGACAAAGACTTAAACTTTGTAATGGTCAAACTGACAGATGAGAGTATTAAGACCTGGCAAGATTTTGCGCAAGGTCAGAATACGGCATGTTTAAGAATCTGGGATGAAATTACTGAAAACGACAAAAAACCTTACCCAGAGCAGCCAAAAGAAATACAAAAATATTTAAGATTTATTAATATCACCAGACCAGGGGGCAAGGTTACTATTTTGGATGGGCTAATGGCATTTAGAGAATCTCTTGAGTTATATAAATCTCACGGTTCCGAAGTCTGGATAGCATGTGCATTAGCTGGTCACATTAATCCTTCTTCGCCAATTACAGAGGAACTTTTCCCTCATATTGAAATGGCTCTTACTGTTCTTACTTCTCCCGCGGCTCCCTTCACTATTCATATGGGAATTGCCCGGACTGTTTATCATGCAGAGAAAGCATATAAAAAAGAGCTTCCCCACCACTCTGGTTTATCTATGGCTTTGCATGGGTTTGCCGCACAAGCTATCAGTCTTTATGATCCCCAAAAAATATTTATGATAACTTATCCAGCTTTTCCGATGGTAGAGGTGATTGAAAAGACCTTACTTCCTGAGGAATACTTATGCGGAAAGGCTGTAAGTAAAGTTTATCAATATGATGAGAAAGGGAACCTTCAGATATCTAATTTCAATGGAGAGATAGTGAAATCTATATCAGCTGACGAACGGCAAGATAAAACCTGGTCATTTATTAGGCATTTTTATTTTGGTCGCCCATTACAACCTTACGCTTTTGATCTTAAAACTCTAGGACGCCAGTTCAGCAAAAGGAACTCGTAAGTGAAATAAATTTCCATTAAGTAGAGAACTCAGCCCTCATTGCGGAGGGCTGAATACTCTACTAAGGGAACGAACGTGTAACGGGCCGCTACTTTGGATTAGTTTTAGGCTTGAAACGCGACAAAGATTGATCGCATTCAAGCTCAACTTGGCAAGAATATGCCAGTTGTTGAGGTTAATCCAAGCATAATAAAGTAGAAAGGTAATTAGTATGCCTATTTCCCAACACAGCCGTTCCCAACTTACCTCATTTAATAGCGTCATTAGGGGTTCTCTATCACGCCCACCAAATTACCAGACAATGAGCCGACCGGAACAACTATATACAGCTTTCCAGACTTTGTTAACCCCATCTCCTCTTAACTATAAAAATATATTGTATTTATAAATATTAATTACTATTTGATTTTTATAAAGTTATAAAAACTTTTATTTATTTAAGGAAGGTTGTGATGAAAAAGGTTAGTGCTCTTATTTTTACTTGTTTACTGATGAATATGGTATCCCCTCAAGCCGAGGCTGGAGAAGCCAACTTGGACGTAGCCATTATTGGGGGTGGGCTCTCTGGCCTCAGTGCCGCATTGAATCTTAAGGAAACTACCCAGAACTTTATGGTCTTTGAAGCTTAAGATCGTTTAGGGGGAAGAGGCTGGAACAAAGAAATTAATGGCAAACCAGTTGATGTCGGTGGTGAATTCATTGACAAAGATCACAAGGAAATGCATAGGCTTGTTAAACATTACAAACTCAAAACTAACAAAGCCAGGCTACAGGATGAGGTACTATTTATTTCAAATGGTGAAAAGAAAACCTTGTCACAAATGCAGCCTTGTCTAAAATCTCTCTTTAGAAAGCTCAAAGAAGTATCAAAGAATATAAAGAACGATGATTATATAGAACAAAGAAACGGCCAATGGGCTTTAACTGCTCTCTTTGACGTTGAAGACCTTAAGCTCTCCCAGCAAGAATCAGAGCTGCTTGCAGCGCTTATTGCTGATGAGGAAGGGATTGATGCCCAGGAAGCGCCTCTAAGTTCTCTGAATAGTTTGAAAGATTTAATAAAAGATTATCAAACGATCGTACAGGTTAAGAAACACATAAACTTTTTATTACGGTTTTATAAGGACCAGACCCGCCTTTTAAATGGCACTCAATCGCTCGTCAATGCATTAGCTCAGGAGATTGGAGAAGAGGAGCATATTGCCAAGGGAAATCCGGTAACGCAAGTCAGTTGGGATGATCGTCAGCACTTGTTTGAGATCCAATTCCAAGACAACTCTCTTGTACGCTCTAAAACGGTGATTATGGCAATTCCTTTTTCGGTCTTAAGGAGTTCTGCGTTAAAAAGCTCATCAATTTTAGAGGATACTTCTCTTGGTCTTACCCCTGAGATGAGAACTTATATCGATACTCTTTCATATGGCACCAATAGTAAGATTATTGTACCGTTAGGAAACCTGCGATTGACCTATGGTGTTGACTTACAAGGAGCAACCGCATGGTCTAGTGTTAATCAAGACTTGCATATTCTGCTTGGTGGTAAAGCTGGGAAGAAAGTTAGTAATGCGGCAGCTTCCGTGTATGTTGAACCCTTTTTAAATGCAACCAACATGATTGAGGTTGATACTTCAAATATAACGGTGGTTAATTGGTCCAAGGATCCTTTTGCTCAAGGAAGTTACTCTGTCAGAAAAGCCGGCGATGTGTACGGTACCTATGATGAAATGAATGACATGGATGACCGTTTAACGCGTATCGCAACTGCTCTTTATGATAAAGGATTCTTTTTTATCGGTGAACATGTGTCTGTAAAGTATAAAGGATTTATGGAAGGCGCAGTCCAAAGTGGAAAAGCTATTGCGAAAATAGTGGCCCAAAGGCTGCATCAATAACTGGTACCGCAGGTGCTGCAAGTAGCG
Organism: Candidatus Odyssella thessalonicensis L13; assembly: GCF_000190415.1. Taxonomy (GTDB): domain Bacteria; phylum Pseudomonadota; class Alphaproteobacteria; order Paracaedibacterales; family Paracaedibacteraceae; genus Paracaedibacter; species Paracaedibacter thessalonicensis. The sequence continues at coordinate 22,745 of NZ_AEWF01000003.1, read as the reverse complement.
GTGGCGGAAACGCCACCAATGACACGTGAATCTTCGGGGCAAAGCTAACAAAGGCTATCATCAATTTTCCGCCGCTTCCCCTAAATTACCCTTATACTCTTCTGATTCTGCACTTATTCTGGTGCTAAATTCTTCATAGCTATCAATTGTTGAGAAGGGTTCCGGGACCCGGCATCCTTACCTCAATTTCAAGAGAGAGGGGAGGCAAGACGTACAGCTATACGCAACTCAGGGAATAAAGAAAAGGTCACCCAAGTGAATCTTTAAAATGCACTGAAAGTTTTTCTAAGGCTAGGATCGGAGAGATAGCTTGATAATTCTTGAAATTAAGTCAGAAAGACTTAAAAGCGGGAGAAAATGTGGTGGGCGCTAAAGGACTCGAACCTTTGACCCGCTGATTAAGAGTCAGCTGCTCTACCAACTGAGCTAAGCGCCCTCAAGTGAGGATATTTTTTTCTAACAAATAAATACCGGTCTTGTCCAGTAAAAAGTTAACCATACAAGAATAAAGGAAAGGAATCAGCTTTAACCTGAGCCATTTTCATGACCTTTGCTATTAACTTTTTATTTCTTGCTGTTAAGAGTGACGTCAGATAAAGTCTGTGGCTTTCTTTCTTGATAAGAAAATAATAATTAAATCTGAGCTGCAGCAGTGTCAGGAGTTAATGAAGCAGGCTCACTATAATTATGGCACTCCTTGTTGCCGTGGGAGGAAAGAAGAGGCATTGCAGATTATTTCACGCATTATTCCCCAACGACTTAAGAAAGCTGGCTTGAATCTCTTAGGCATAGATACGGCGGGGCAGAGGTCATAGAACCTCTAAGACGAGAGACTTAAGAAACTTCATGGGGTTTCTGGGTGCTAATCTACGGGGTCGTGATGGATAATAACCTCTGCTTTAGGGAATTTTTCCATAATTTTTCTTTCAATGTCTTCGCCAATCTCATGAGCTTGCCATAAAGGCAGACTCTTATTAAGGTCCAGATGAAATTGGACAAACATATGATAGCCACTGGTTCGCGTCCTCAGGTCATGGAAATCTTGGATCCCAGGATGAGAGCGAATAAGGCTCTCAATTTCTGCTCGGGTCGAGTCATCTAATTCCTTATCCATCAGCACATCAACTGAGTTCAATGCAATTTTAATCGACGCTATAAGAATATAAGCAGCAATGCCGGCTCCCACCACCGCATCTAGCCATATCCAGCCAAAATAAGTGCATAGATTCATGCTGAGCAAGACGCCAATATTGGTTAAGAAATCCGTTTCATAGTGCACCGAGTCAGCTTTGATCGCCAAAGAGCCGGTACGTTTGACGACATACCGTTGAAAGGTGATTAAAGCGCCCGTAAGAAGGCATGCCGCCACCATTACCATATTGCCAAGATTAAGATGAGTTAACGGCTGCGGTTCAAAAACACGGTGAATGACATCAATAATTAACCAAGCGGCCGAGCCGGCAATAAATGCCGTCTGGATTAAGCCGCCGATAGCCTCTGCTTTGCCATGGCCAAAACGATGATCGGCGTCGGCTGGCTTAATGGCATGGCGAATGATAAGAAAGTTGAGAATAGAGGCGAGAATGTCGAGCATAGAATCGACAAGGGAGGCTTGGAGACTTAAGGAGCCGGTCTGAAACCAGGCGTAGAATTTAGAAATAACCATAATGCCAGCAGCCCCAATGGCCGCTTTTGACGCCAGCTTAACAAGGTTATAATCTGCAGTACTCATGGGTACAATCTTTCAATTGTCCACGCATCGTCATGGCGCGTATAGACGATTCGATCATGGAGACGAAAAGGCTGCTCTTGCCAAAATTCAATTTCTTGAGGGATGACGCGATAGCCTGACCAATGGGGTGGGCGCGGGACATCATCATCCCCGAATTTTAAGGAGTAAGCGGCTAAGGCTTCTTCTAGTTGACCCCGATCTTGTAAAGGACGCGATTGTTGTGACGCCCAAGCGCCAATTTGGGAGCCGACTGGACGTGTGGCAAAGTAAGCATCGGCCTCAGCTGCGGTTACTGGTTCTGCGTAACCCTCAATGCGCACTTGTCGGCGTAAACTTTTCCAATAGAAGCATAAAGCCACCTGGGGGTTGGCTGTCAGGTCTTTACCTTTACGGCTTTCTGTATTGGTGTAAAACACAAAACTTCCATCCGTGATCCCTTTCAAGAGGACAATGCGGACAGAAGGGCGCCCATCTTTATTTACGGTTGCGAGAGACATAGCGTTGGGATCATTGAGTTCCTTTTCGCCAGCTTCTTGAAACCAATCATTAAATAAAACAATAGGATCACTCGGTAGGTGAATAATGTCCATATTTTCCCCTCTTTTCTGCCGATCTTACAGGGAAATAAATTCTGATGCAATTAGGTATTCCTTAAGATTTATCCTCTATCCTGGAATAGAGGAGAGTCAATGATCCGTATTCTATCTTATTCCACTCAGCTTTCTAGCCATTTACGTGTCCGTGAAGCCTTAAAGGGTATGGAAAATTCCATAAGCGGCACTAAAGAAAATATTAAAATTGACTCTATTTTTTCAATAGATATTATTCCCCACTTCATTCATCAAGCTCACGATGAAGGCCAGCCCATACATTTGATTATCTATAATGAGGAGATAACAGCAGAAGTTATTGGTTTACTACCTGACGAGTTCCCTATTATCTGCACTCAAGAATCGAGAGAGTCCCTCAATCATGCCAAAATGCCTAAAGATTTAATTTTCTTTCAGTCCTTGGACGATACAGAGGCATTTCTTTACTTAACGGATAAGTGTTTGCAAATGCAACTTTTACGCGAAGAATTGAGCCGAGTTCAATCTTCAGTATATGAAAAGTGCATATCGCGGGCCAATTTTTTAGAAATACTAGGCGATAATCTGAACTGGTCCTTTGTCATGCATTCTCATCTAGGCTTGGTCTTGTTCAAGTTTATCGTCTATGGACGGCATCAGCAGCAAAGCACAAAGATTAGTCAGCTTCGACATCACTATTATGCCCATATAAAAAGTCTATTTCCGTCAACGTGGAAATTCTATATCTTCGGTAATTCTGAATTAGGACTTATCGTTGACAATATTGAATCCGTTCAAGCATTTGATACTCAGTTGCATCGCCTCCATCATGAAACCAGCGTCTTTTTCTCTAGCCACAATGTGGTACTGAGTATAGATATGGGTGTAGCCATGAGTAGCGGGGATATTGTTGATCCTAAGGAACTCTATGACCAAGCTAAGACAGCGCTTTCTTTTGCGAATCGTAAGGGGCACGGCTTTATAGAGTATTATGGTGAAGAACAAGAACGCTCTTTATTGTTTTCCACGCGCGTTGAATCTGATTTGAAGCAAACGCTGCGAGACCGTAAATTAAATGTGGTCTATCAACCCTTAGTCGATTTATCGACAGGGGGCACGGTTGGGGTGGAGGCTCTTGTGCGGTGGAATCATCCGACTTTTGGACAAATTTCACCGGTAGAGTTTTTACCAATTGTTGAACGGATTGACGGTCTGAATGAATTGGCAGATATTGTTTTTCACCAAGCATGCCAGCATCTGCGGACATGGAAAAATCAGAATATAAATTTATCGTTATCCCTTAATATTGCGGGGCAACAGTTAACATCGGGTAACCTTATTGATCATTTAATGGAAATAACTCAACTATACAATATCTCTCCACGAGATATTGAACTCGAGGTTACAGAAGACTTTGATTTAAATTATATTGATCCGCTGGTGTATCAGCTAGAAGCTTTAAAAAGTTTAGGGTTTAAAATTGCAATTGATGATTTTGGCGTTGGCTACTCATCGCTCCATTATCTGAGCCAATTCCCTGTCGATAAGATTAAAATTGATCGCTCCTTTATCTATAATCTTAACGAGAAAAAAGTCAAAATTCTTCAGGCTATCTATAACTTAGCTGAATTCATGAAGACAGAAACTCTTGTCGAGGGAATTGAGACTCCTCGACAAGTTGAAATGCTGAAATTAATTGGAATTAAATACGGGCAAGGGTATTTATTTTCTCCGCCACTACACGAAGATAAGCTCCAGCAGTACTTGAAAGCAGCTTAAGCATTCCCTTAAAGGATGGTCTAGAAGTTAAATTGTATTCCCTGGGCCAACGGTAGCTGGCTGGAAAAATTAACGGTATTGGTGGCGCGGCGCATGTAATTACGCCACGAATCAGAGCCTGACTCTCGACCGCCCCCAGTTTCCTTGTCACCCCCAAAAGCCCCACCAATTTCGGCCCCACTGGGCCCAATATTAACATTGGCTATGCCACAATCACTGCCGCACGCCGATAAGAATAACTCGGCTTCTTGAAGCGAGTTAGTGAAAATACATGAGGATAATCCTTGCGGAACCTCATTGTTGATGGCGATCGCTTCCTCTAAGGTTTCATAACTGAGCACATATAAAATAGGAGCAAATGTTTCAGTATGGACAATACCATGATGCTTAGGCATATCAATAAGGGCAGGTGCCACATAATAACCCTGGGGATAGTCGCGATCGAGCACCCGTATACCTCCCGTAACCAAAGTGCCGCCTTCCTTTTGAGCTTGAGCAATCGTTGCTTGCAAGGCTAAGAAGGAGGTCTCGTCAATAAGAGGCCCACACAAGGTGGCTGATTCTAATGGATTGCCTATGGGGACCGTTTGATAAATATTCTTAAGATTTTGGATCACTTGCTCCTTTAAGGAGCGATGCACAATCAGGCGCCGAAGAGTGGTACATCTTTGGCCGCACGTGCCGACGGCACTAAAGGTTATTGCACGATAAGCAAGATCAAGGTTGGCCGAGGGGGTGACAATCATGGCATTGTTGCCGCCGAGTTCGAGCAACACTTTGCCAAATCGCTTGGCAACGCGTTGGCCAACAGCCCGACCCATCTCGGTGCTGCCTGTGGCGCTTACCAGGGCCACTTGTGGATGGTCGATCACAGCCTCGGCAATATCCTGCCCTCCATGAAGAAGTAAAGAAAGAGCGTCCGGGGCTGCCCCAAACTTTTTAAGAGCCCTCTCAAATAAGGCCTGGCAAGCAGTCGCCGTGAGCGGAGTTTTCTCTGAGGGTTTCCAAATGGTTGCATTGCCACAGACCACAGCTAAAGCGAAATTCCAGGCCCACACGGCAACGGGAAAATTGAACGGAGTAATCAGCGCCACGATCCCTAAGGGGTGCCAGGTTTCCATCATACGGTGCCCTGGGCGTTCAGAGGCCATGGTTAAGCCATAAAGTTGGCGGGATAGGCCGACCGCAAAGTCACAAATATCAATCATTTCCTGGACTTCGCCTAGACCTTCTTGCAAAATCTTGCCACATTCAATGGTCACCAATCTTCCTAAAGCTTCTTTATGGAGCCGCAGTTCTTCACCAAAAAGACGGATAAGCTCGCCACGACGAGGGGCTGGAACAGATCGCCAATGCCCATAAGCCTGGTAAGCCTGGCTGATTGCTGATTGCGCCTCTGCAACCGTGTTGCCGCGAATACTCCCTAACAACTCGCCATTAATCGGGCTTACAGATAAGACTTCACAAGCATGGGGGGATGACAATTTGATGCCAAATTGATGTAAGATCTCCTGAACTTGATTCTGTAAGGTCTTATTAGCAGAAGGGGTAGCTGTCATCTGATCAGAGCTCCTAGGATATCAGGGGGTAAATTTAATCATTTATGGCGCAGTGATAAAGTTACCGAACTTTTAAAAACTCAATAATTGCTGAAAAATCAAGGGCGCCAGAGTCTCGACAAAAGTCATCATAAAGATCACCAGCTTTTTCTGTTAAAGGTAGCGTGGTGTCATTATTGCGAGCTGCTTCTATCGCTAGATTTAAATCTTTCAGCATCATGGCAGCAGCAAAACCAGCTTTATAGCCATTGCACGCCGGGGTATCTGGTAAGACAGGCGCTGGACAATAGCGGGATAAGGTCCAGCTTTGGCCCGAAGAAGCAGAGGCAATTTCATAGAGGGTGCTGGCTGCAAGTCCAAGCTTCTCAGCGAGAATAAAAGCTTCGGACGTGCCAATCATATGAATGCCCAGCATGAGATTGTTACACATCTTCGCCACTTGACCATGGGTGGCAGCTCCGGCGTGGAACACATTTTTCCCCATTGACGCTAAGATCGGTTGGGCCTTAATAAAGGCATCGTGCAGGCCGCCGACCATAAATGTCAGCGTTGCTTTTTCTGCCCCAGCAACCCCGCCCGAGACGGGAGCGTCAAGAATACCGTGTCCTTTGAAGGTGGCCGCTTCATGGACGTCTTGAGTTGTCGTCAAGTCGATGGTAGAGCAATCAATAAAAAAGCCAGGCTCTTTGAGTTGCTCCAATAATCCGTTTTCGCCGAGTAAAACACTGCGCACATGCTTGCCGGCTGGCAACATCGTGATAATAAAGTCTTTATCGCTGGCGACTTCTAACAGCGAGTAAGCGCCGATACAGCCACCGCGAACAGCGGTCTCGATTGCGGCTCTGTCTAAGTCAAAGACATGCACTTCATGGTGTGCTTTAACCAAATTCCGCGCCATCGGGTTGCCCATATGGCCCAAACCAATAAATCCAATTTTTGCCATAGTCTACTCCACCCTAGGTAATGAAAATTCGACCCCTTGGCGGATGCCAGAGGGCCAACGGCTGGTAATGGTTTTAAGTTGTGTAAAGAAGCGAACACCTTCCATCCCATGCATGCCGTGATCAGCAAATACTGAATTCTTCCAGCCGCCAAAGCTATGAAATCCTACCGGCACAGGAATTGAAACATTAACTCCGACCATCCCCACTTGAACGCGCTGACAGAAATCGCGTGCACTGTCCCCATCACTCGTGAAAATAGCAACACCGTTGGCATAAGGATGGCCATTGATAAGATTAAGGCCTTCTACATAGGAACTGACGCGCACCACGCAGAGAACAGGACCAAAAATTTCATCCTGGTAAATGGTCATGGAGGGCTGAACATGATCAAACAGGGATCCAGCGAGAAAGAATCCTGTCTTTGGGCAGGCGTGCTTGCGCCCGTCAATGATCAACTTAGCCCCTTCCTTTTCCCCTTGCTCAAGATAAGAGGTAACTCTGGTTAACTGATCCTGGCTAATTAAGGGGCCCATTTCTGCGGTTGCATCAGTAGGGGCTCCAATTTTAAGATCCTTAATCTTAGGGGACAATTTCACGATTAAGCGGTCTGCCGTTTGTTGACCCACAGCAACGATGACGGAGATCGCCATGCATCTTTCCCCAGCTGATCCATAAGCAGCGCCCAAAATTGCATCAACTGTCGAGTCTATGTCGGCATCAGGCATAACTAGAGCATGATTCTTTGCTCCTCCAAAGGCTTGTACCCGTTTGCCATGAGCAATTGCTGTTTGCTGAACATACTTTGCCGTGGAGGTTTGACCAACAAAGCTAATAGCGTTAATCTCTGGATGCGTGAGCAAACCATTAACTGCTTCTTTAGCTCCATGGATCACATTGAAGACGCCGGCAGGTAGCCCCGCTTGTAAAGCTAACTTGGCTAACATTAACGCTGCCGATGGGGTGCGCTCGGATGGCTTCAAGACCACCGTATTACCACAAGCGATGGCCACAGAACAAATCCATAAGGGAATCATGGCTGGAAAATTAAAGGGAGTAATAGCACCAACCACACCCACAGGTTGTCGTATACTATAAGAATCAACCGCTCTGCCAACATTGGTGCTAAATTCCCCTTTTAAGGCGGAAGGAATGCCGCAAGCAAATTCCAATACATCAACGCCGCGCCCGATGGATCCTAACGCCTCTGTTTTGGATTTTCCATGTTCCTCACAGATAGCCGTTGCTATCTCTTCCTGGTTTTCTTCGATTAAATGGCGCCATCGGAACAGAATTTTAGCACGAACGGCTGGCGGCGTCTCTGACCAGCTTGATAAAGCTTTTTTAGCGGCATTGACGGCTAAGTCTACCTCTGCGTTTCCGGCAAGCGGAAGCGAACCCAAAGAGTGGCCTGTCGAAGGATTGATGACTGGTAATGTAGGAGACCGAGAACCGTTAACTTCGTGACCGTTTATAAAGTGAGAATAGGAACGCATGATAAATCAACAATAAATCGATGTTACCTAAATGAAAGCATTTTAGTAAAAATCTTTCAATAGAGAGTTTTTTGTCAAGCTTTAAGTATTTGTTTACTAAAGAGATATATCCTTAAGGTTAGTTAAATTTATAAGTAATGGTGGCGAATATGAAAACCCGTTTTACTCCGCTTGCAATTTTTACCCTAAGTCTTTTAATGGGTGAAGGGCACGCATTGCCTTATAAGGACATTTCAATGAGAAGCGGACAGCAAGGGGCTCCTAATGTTGGTGCTTTTGCAAGCGATAGCATTAGAAGTGGGCAAGGAATGCTAGGTAGTCCCAACCAAAGGAAGATGGATAACAATCGGGGTATGCTGGGCAACGCCGAACCAGAACATGGTGGTATCCACAGTACTCATTTAGGACTGGATGAAGAAGACGGTAGTTATGATTCAGAAGATGGCTGGATTATGCCAGAAGCTGAGGAAGAAGGAAGTTATAGCTTTGGCGATGATTGGCTTGATGGAGATGTTATTAATCTTGATGATGATCCCAGCTGGGCTGGAAATGCGACTAAGAGAGCGACAGCTTCTTATGCTGCCCCGCTTGGCGAGCACCCTTCCAAGGTATCGAGAGTTAAGAATTTTGTTAAGGGGAAAATGGAAAGTGCCGCTGACCGTCTGAGAGGCAATCGTGCTGCCCCTGCCCAGAGCCGACTGGAGCAAGAACCTTGGGAACGGGACGAGGATGAGTATGGCTGGAATCAAATGGATGATTTAGATCTGGACACCGGAGCAGATATGAGCAATGTCGCCGGTAATGCAGCGGCTGCGATGGCTTCTCATTCTGCCGCCCAAGCTTCCCACTTAGGTAGGGTTAAGGGCTTTGTTCAGGGGAAAGTGGAAAGGGCCGCAAATTGGGTTCCAGGAAGATTGCCGGCGACAGCACAGCCTACCCCAGCTCAGCAGCCCTGGGAACAGAATCCTCAGAATAACTCTGTTTTAAAGCCGCAGGATTATAACAAGATCAGACCGCAGGCCATGCGAGATGTGGCAGGTTTGAGTGTCTACGGCATGGCTTCTAACTCGCCTGCTCAACCTTCAAAAGTAGCGCAAGCTAGAAACTTTGTTAAAGGGCATCTTGAAAGCGCGGGTGGCCGATTAATCGGGCGGCAGGCCGTACAACCTATCCAGAACCAGGATCCATGGGATCAAGAATATAAGAGTGGGCCTCTTTTAAAGCCGCAAGATTATAGCAAGCTCAATCCGGCTTCCATGCGAGATACAGCTGGCTTGACGGCCGCTGGCATGGCGTCACCTTCTACCTTAGATGCTGATCAACCTGCCAAAGAATCAAGATTCTCACGAGTCAGAAACTTTGTTAAGGACAAAGCTAAAGGGGCTGTTAATCGTGTCAGAGGTAAAAACTCATCAGCCGCTCAACCTATGCCAGCTCAGCCACAAGGGCAGCAGGACTATGAGGATAGATATAGTGTAGATCCTCAAGCTTTTGGTGACTTTGCCCCTGCTGCAAGAAGTAATGATGCGGGTCTGGCAGTACGGAGCATGGCTTCACACTATCCGGTAACGATGGATCAACAGGACCTAGACTCTCCTAAAAAGCCCTCAAGATTTGCCCGAGCCAAAAACTTTGTTAAAGGCAAAGCTAAGGGAGCTGTCGATCGTATCCGGGGTAAGCAATCAAACTTTGAAGAAATCGATGCAGATCAATATACTCAGTCCCTTTCTGTCACCCCTCCTGCAAGCGATGCTCGCAGCAGAGTCTACAGAAACCCTCGCTCCTCATATGAATTAGATTAGGAAATGAATAATGTTTAAATTGTTAGTAAGTTTAGGAATGCTGGTGCTGTCAGTAAATGCGTCAATGCAACCTGCTTCGCCAGCAAACCCAGGACCCTCTGGGGTCCAGAGTGCATCTCCCTTTGCTGCTATGCCCGAATCAGATGTCGCAGGCCTAATGGTGCAGAAACTTGAGCGATGCAAATATGTTTGCGCAAATTGCCAAGATATTCCCAACCGCCGCTTCTGTTTCGATCAATGCTCAGACATTGTGGACACAACTTCCTGTAATGCGACTTTGCCGCGGATTACCGGAATTAGTGATGCTAACCAGCAGGGAAACATGATGCTGACGCAGAAAAAAGAGCAGCTACTTAATCAATATCGAGGCGCACGGAATATCATCGAAAATAAAGCTAGTAGATTTACCCCTACTGAACGCTTTGCCTCAAGCCAAGAAGTTGTCGACACTCTTAATGTGCTGATGGGCCTACGTCAAGAAGCAGCAGTCATCATTGAAAAGCTTAAGAGACAATCAAGAACTCCTGAAGCTATCAAAAGCGTGCAAGAGTTCCAAGCGAACTTGCAACAGATAGATTTTAGTCTACAGCAGATTCAAGGCAATTCTCGTTGGAAAGTTGCTGATTTACGCAAGCTTGCTAATAATGCTGGGCTTTTTGCAAAGAATATTGTTAATCAGGGCTACAGTCAGTATTATCTGCTGCGTAAAAATCGACCTCTTCTAAGACAGGCAAGAGACAGCGTCTTCTGCCGGGCCCAGTGTCGAGCACGAACTTGCAATAAGGATCTGCGTTTATTCTCGAAGTGTATGGTGAGTTGTCCTGAATCTCAGATTAAAAACTGCATTAAAGGGGCACAGATGCCAAGTCGACCAGGGCAAGCTTCTAACTTTGAATATTATAATGGCTTACAAAGCAGCAATTTTAAAGAAGCAAATGGCAACTTCCAGATGAATCAAGCTGAAAGGCAATCGATTCGACCGCATAGTGAGGAGGCTCCGAGTGTTATCATGGATGAGGTGGTCCCTCACCACAATGCCCAGGTTATAGACCCAACAATCGACTAACGAGTTTGGCTGTGTAATCCACCAACGGGATAACACGGCCATAATTCATTCGTGATGGTCCTACCACCCCAATAGCACCAATAATCCGCTCATTCGTTCCTTTATAAGGGGCAATGACCATGGAACATCCAGATTGGGCAAACAGAGGATTCTCTGCGCCGATAAAAATTTGCACTCCTTCGGCTTGGACAGAAGCATCTAAGATGGTCTTTAGGTTTTCCTTAGTATCGAGTAAGTTAAATAAATTGCGTATTTGATCAATTTCTTCAACAACGGTTACATTGTTAAGCAAGTTGGCTTGGCCTTTGATAATCAGTGACCCTGAGCTTTCCTCACCACTCCATACAGCTACCCCGTCAGCAACAATCTTACGGGATAAAACATTCAGTTCTTGCTTATCTTTAATAAGCTCGCCCTTAATAATTGCATATGCTTCCGACAGGGTATGGCCAATCATATGGGCGTTCAAATAATTCGTTGCCTCGGTTAAGACTGAATTGGGAATACCTTCAGGAAATTCAAGGACACGATTTTCAACCAAGCCATCTTGAGTAATAATGACCAACAACACGCGTGTCGGACTTAAGGGGACGAATTCTATATGCTTTAACGGCGACTCGGTCTTAGGCGCCATAACCAACCCGGCACATTGAGAAAGACCAGACAATACTGAGGTGGCATTCTCGAGAATATCATTGAGGCTCCGCCCTTGAGTTTGACAACGGCGTTCAATTTCTTCTCGCTCCTTGTCGCCGATATCTCCTACCTGCAGTAAGCCATGAACAAACAGCTTTAACCCTTCTTCCGTGGGCATGCGCCCCGCTGAGGTATGGGGAGCGTACAGTAAACCCGCATCTTCAAGGTCGGCCATGACATTGCGAATGGTCGCGGGAGAAAGAGTCGTGGTCAGCCGCCGCGACAGCGTCCGTGAACCGACGGGTTCTCCTGTTTCCATATAGGCATCAACCAATTCTTTAAAGATTTCAAGCGATCGATTATTTAAATCACGAATGGATGTCATTGCAACTTTCAACTTTTCACAAATATCAACTTGGTGTAAAACTAAGAAAACTCAATTACCTTAAGGACAGTTTACACAAAAATGCGCCACGATAAAAGAAAGCCAAACGAATTACGCTCAGTTTTTCTTGGGCCGGGATTTTCTAAACATGCTGAAGGCTCTTGCTTTGTTAAGTTTGGAGATACCCATGTGATTTGTACAGCCACTGTAGAGGAAAAAGTTCCACCATTTTTACGTAACACTGGCGCTGGCTGGATCACAGCTGAATATGGGATGTTGCCACGCTCTACCCATGAACGCATCGAACGGGAAGCAGCTAAAGGTAAACAAAGTGGTCGTACTCAAGAAATACAACGCTTAATAGGTCGGGCCTTGCGCTCAGTGATTGATTTAAAGGCTCTGGGTGAACGTCAAATTAAAATTGACTGTGATGTGATTCAAGCCGATGGCGGCACCCGAACTGCTAGTATTACCGGGGCTTATGTGGCCATGCATCAGGCATTACAGAAATTGGTAAACAAAAAAGTATTAAAAGAACTGCCGATTACTGATCAGGTCGCAGCGATTTCCTGTGGTCTGTCGAAGGGCGAGGGGTTGCTCGATTTAGATTATATAGAAGACTCAAGCGCCGAAGTGGATGCTAATTTCATCATGACTGGATCCGGTAAGTTGGTGGAAATCCAAGCCACTGCTGAGAAAACACCTTTCAGCGATAAAGAGTTCGCCCATATGCTTGAATTGGCGCGTTCGGGGATTAATGAGTTAATCGCTCTCCAAAAGCAGGTTCTCAAGATCTAATGCTGAAACCAGGTGACACGCTCGTTATTGCCAGCCATAATTCCGGAAAGATTAAAGAAATCCGTGAGATGTTGGCGGCTTTCTCTCTAAATCTTGTCTCCGCCCGGGATCTGAATATTGCCGAGCCAGAGGAGACAGGAACAACCTTTGTGGAGAATTCTGTTCTCAAAGCAACGTCAATTATGGAAGCTTGCCAATTACCTTGTTTGGCTGATGATTCTGGGCTGTGTGTGGAGGCTTTGAACGGGGCACCGGGAGTCTATTCAGCCCGTTGGGCGGAGCGAGCGAATGGAGAGCGAGATTTTAATTATGCTTTTGCTAAGATTTTTGATTCCTTAGACCGCAGTCAATCCTATTCCGCCCAGATGAGATGCGTATTAACGCTGAGCTTCCCACAAGGGGCAATTCATTCTTTTGACGGAATAGTAAACGGCCATATCAGTCTACCCCCGCGCGGAGAGCATGCCTTCGGTTATGATCCGATTTTTACGCCTGAGGGCTATAATCAAACCTTTGCTCAAATGGATCCCAGTCTTAAATCCCAGATTTCTCACCGGCGTCATGCTTTTAAGCAATTAGTCAAGTTTATAAGTTAGTTTGCTGCTCTCAGCTACAGGCATACTGGAAACACTGCCATTTCTCACTATCGCTCAGCTGGTTGGTATAAACGCTTTTTGGCAAGGCTAGAGGTTTGATGTCTAAGCGGTTACTGACTTCACTCTTAGTAGTTTTCCTCTTTCTAAATAGACAATCTATAAAAGGAGGTAGCCATTTATCTCAAAAGTATGATTTAGTAAAGAAAACAACTCAATAATAAATAAAGATGACTTCACTTGCTTTGTATATCCACTGGCCCTTTTGTGCTTCAAAATGCCCTTACTGTGATTTTAACAGTCATGTGCGCGACCAGATTGATCTGCAAGCATGGCACCAGGCCTATCTTAAAGAGCTTCAGCGTCACCGGGACTTAGTGGGACCGCGTACCATTCAAAGCATTTTCTTTGGCGGCGGCACTCCTTCCCTTATGCCTCCGTCATTAGTCGACAGTATTTTAACAGAGATCGCACGTCTGTGGCCGCTTTTACCAGAAACGGAGATCACTCTGGAGGCCAATCCCAACTCAGTAGAAGTTGATAATTTTCGGGCTTTGGCCCAAGCGGGCATCAATCGCGTTTCGTTGGGAATCCAAGCGTTACATCAGGCGGATCTAAATTTTTTGGGACGTTTACACAGTGCTGAAGAAGGGATGAGAGCTATTGAAACTGCGCAACAATGTTTCCAACGCGTATCCTTTGATCTGATTTATGCCCGGCCCAATCAAACAGTCGCGGCATGGCAAGCTGAGTTATCGCAGGCATTAGCGTTTGGCACGGAACATTTATCTCTGTACCAGTTAACAATTGAGCCGGGTACAGCGTTCGCGACGCGCTATGCCCGGGGGGATTTTGTCTTACCGACTGATGAGCTTGCTGCTGACTTATATGAGTTAACCGCCACGCTTACGTCCCAAGCTGGCCTTTTAAATTATGAAATATCAAACTATGCCCGTGTGGGGTGCGAATCTCAGCATAACCTTGCTTATTGGACCTATCAAGACTACGCAGGTATTGGCCCGGGTGCCCATGGACGCTTGACATTAAATGGTGTGCGTCATGCCACCAAACAATATCGTGCCCCCGAAACCTGGCTGCGTCAAGTCGCTGAAAAGGGAGATGGTTTTGATGAACTATTTGCTTTATCTGCCCAAGAGCAAGCGAGTGAGATGCTGTTAATGGGCTTAAGGCTTAACCAACAGTTTGAAGTGCAGCGTTTGCCATGCTCTGGAGACGAGGTTTTAGACGCTGTGGGCATCGAACGCCTAGTCAAAGCAAATTTAATCACTTATGATGGTAATACGATACAAGTCAGCCCCCAAGGGCGGTTGTGCTTAAATGAAATTTTAAGAATAATTCGGAGGTCTGAATGACAATTGAAGCTCGTCTATCGGAATTGGAGCTAAATATTCCCACAATCCCTAAGGCTGTTGCTAATTACGTCGGCTATAAAATAGTGGGTGACTGGGTTATTATTTCAGGACAGCTGCCCTTTAAAAACGGTGAAATTTTAAATCCGGGTCATTTAGGTGCGACTGTCAGCTTGGAGGAAGGAATTGCCGCCGCACGCCAATGCGCAATCAATATTCTAGCGCAGCTGAAGACGGCCGTTGACGGTGATTGGAGCCGCATTATTCAGTGCATCCGCCTGGGAGGCTTTGTGGCCAGTACGCCAGACTTTACGCAGCATCCCATTGTAATCAATGGAGCTTCTGATCTGATCGGCGATGTTTTTGGAGATAAGGGGCGCCATGCTCGTGCTGCTGTGGGGGTGGCGGCTCTTCCTTTAGGCGCCAGCGTCGAAATTGAAGCTATCTTTCAGATTCGTTAAGCCAAGTGTTTAAGCTAATCCGTTGGGGGAAAAATAATGTTGATCCGTATTTTGGCGATGGTCCTTGCTCTCGTTTCAACTTCATGGAGCCTTAATTATCAAGCGCTGGAATCTTATATTCTAAAAGCCAATGAAGATTGGAAATCTCCCGGACTTGCCATTGCCATTGTTGAAGATGGCAAAATAAGTTATGTAAAAGTCTTTGGGTTTCGCTCAGCTGATAACAAGAAGCCGATAACCCCAGATACAATTTTCCCGATTGCCTCGCTAACTAAAGCCTTTAGTGCACTGCTGATGCTTAAGCTCGCTGAGGATAAGAAGCTTAACTTAGATGATCCTGTCATCAAATATCTGCCTGACTTCAAACTAGCTGCGGATACAGCCACACAAGGGATGACAGTAGCAAAATTGTTTCAACATCGCAGTGGTTTAAGAGGATTTGCTTTTGACACCTTAGTGGAAATGGGATGGTCAGAGCAAGAAATCTATCATGTTCTTGACCAAGTTACTCCTGATAATACCTTTGATGAGCGCTTTGATTACCAGAATATTTTTCCAGGATTATTTTGCTGGATCAGTGAGAAAATTACCGGCCAACCGATTAATCAGACCTTTAAAGAGCAGATATTTGAGCCGATTGGCATGCCCTCAGCCTCTTTAGGCGAATTCGGTGTAACAGCTACAGATGGATGGTTAAAACGCCTATGGGCACGGATCAAATTTCAGTTTACGGATCATGTCCAGCAGCATTACTCCGATTACCAAGGCACTCCTCATATTATTCAAGGAGGAAACCCAGCAATTTATAAGTTTGCCACCTCGCGCGGCATAAATGCCAGCATCCAGGATATGGCAAAATGGTTGCAGTTCTGGGTTAATGGTGGTGTGACTGATCAAGGAAAGCAGATCGTAAGCCCTGATCAGCTTGCTAAGATGCTTGATAAGTTAACCCACGTGGGGGCGCCTCAAGGGGGGCGGTTATTTCCTAAAGAACGGGTAAAAGATATCTATTATGGCATGGGGTGGTATACTCATGATTATGCCGGGCTCAATCGAGTTATATCACATATGGGGGGAATGACCGGGGTACGCGCGCTTATTTCTTACGTGCCTGAGAAAAAGGTGGGTATTGTTATTCTTTCTAATCTTGGAGGAATGCGTGTTAATTTATTACCTGAAGCCATTCGGGCTCGCTTTTTAGATCTGGTTGCCGGAATTGAAGAGGATCATGATTGGAGCGCCGAACTCAAAGCGGATTTATATGGGTCCCGCGAAAAATCTTTAGAAAGCCGGCGTGCCCAGCGGTTAAAAAATCCTGTGCCAGCTCGTTCCTTACAGCGTTATGTCGGTGTTTATGAGAATAAGCTGTATGGTTCCGTGGAGATTGTTCAAGAAGGAGAGCATCTCGTTATAAAGTATCGTAACCTTAAAGCCCCTTTAACCCATTGGAATGGCGATAACTTTACTTTTAAAGCAAATCAATTTACGCCAGCTTATAGTGAAACAGATTATGCAGATATGGTTTTTGGTGGTTCCTCCAAAGATCAAGATACCACTGTCTGTGTGATCAGCCTATTTTATGAAGGCTCTAATACTTACTTTAATCGTAAGAAGGATACAAACTGACGCCACTGGGAGCTCATTCTTAAAGGTAGAATGAATGAGCTGCTTAGTTTTTTATAACAAAGATGAAAAAGTGGGGCTAGGGGGGTAAAGGAGTGCTTTATCTCTCTTTTAGTTTCATAGAGTCACTTTCTTTTCTAAAATATACTCTCAGAGTTTAAGGCGCTTCCTGTATCTTTTGACGATTGTTGCGGCTATTTTTCCTAGATATTGAGTACAGATAAGAACTTTTAAAATTTATCCTTCTTAAATTTTGAGGGTCTAGGCACCCCCTTGGACAAGCTAGGATAAAGCCTGGGTGGTGGCTTTTATTCCTATGCTACCTCTTAGTAATTTTCTTTAATAGAGTTGCGTTAACTAATTGTAAAGAAATAAGAATATTTTACTGCATCACTTCCGCTTTTATCAAAGATAATGCTAAAATTTTAGTATAATACTAGGATGAGATGTATGCCTACTTATGAGCACGGTTTCAAGATCACAAATATTCCTCTCATTAATAAGCGGTTTGCTTATCACCACTCATGCCTACTCAAACCCAACTGTTGGCGTATGGAATATTGTTTCAACACTCGCTGGTAGCACTGGGGGATACGCAGAAGGCACAGGGGCTAGCGCGCGATTTAATTATCCTTATGGTATTGCGGTACATAGTTCCGGTACAATATATGTGGCTGATTCTGCTAATCATCGCATTCGCAGCATTTCATCGGCGGGCACCACAAGCGTCTTTGCAGGTAGCGGTACAGCAGGCACGACAGAAGGCACAGGTGCTAGTGCTCAATTTAACAATCCTTATGGCGTGGCAGTTGACAGTTCAGGAACACTGTATGTATCCGAGTACACAAACCACCGTATCCGTAAAATCACCTCGGCAGGAGTCACTAGTCTTCTGGCTGGCAGTGCGCAGGGTTATGCAGAAGGGACAGGTTCTGGAGCTCGATTTGATAGGCCCTATAGCGTAGCAGTTGACAGTTCGGGAACTGTGTATGTCGCAGACTTTTTTAACAGCCGTATTCGCAGGATCACGTCAGCGGGGGTTACGAGTACCCTGGCAGGCAGTTCTACGGGGGGGTATCTTGAAGGGACAGGAGGGGCTGCGCAATTTGGCACTCCGATCGACGTGGCAGTCGATAGTTCAGGAACAGTATATGTGACAGATACCTATACACAGCGCGTTCGTAAAATTACATCCGGAGGGGTTACTAGCCTCCTGGCAGGCAGCAATACAATAGGTTATGCGGAAGGGACCGGCGCTAGTGCGCGATTTAGTAGTCCTTATGGTATTGCAGTCGATAGTTCGGGGACGGCGTATGTGGCTGACTCTGATAACCATCGTATCCGTAAAATCACATCCGGGGGTACGACCAGCCTTATTGCCGGTACTGGTATTGCAGGCACGGCAGGAGGCTCGGGTGCGGGGGCCCAATTTAATTATCCTGCGGGGATTGATGTGGATAGTTCTGGTTCACTGTATATTGCAGACTCTTCCAATCATCTTATCCGGAAAATCGATGCTTTGCAGATTTATATTAATACGGATACTTACTCGTCTAACTGCTTTTAGTGGTGCTGGAAAGTTCACCAAGAATGGGACCGGCAAAGTGCGGATCACCAATCCTACGCATCCTACTTTTTCAGGACAGCTGGAAATTAACGACGGTGAAGTCAATCTTAATGGTGATATGACCAATGCCCCTATCGTCGTCAACAGTGGTGCAAAATTTACTGGAAATAACACTGTTGCTAACCTGAGCAACTCCGGGACCGTTAAGCCTGGGAACTCGATTGGAGTGATCAATATTGCTGGCAATTTCAGTAATGCTGGAGGAATTTATAACTGTGAAATTGATGCCACGCCGATTTCCGATATTATCAATGTGGGAGGTACTGCGACCCTAGGCGGGACTTTAAATATTTTGCCGCAGCCCGGTAATTATAGTACCCCGAAGACGTATACCATTTTGACGGCTGTCAATCCGATTGTGACCACCTTTGATAGTGTGACCTCCCCTTCTATTTTATTAAAATATACACTTAACTATTTACCAAATATGGTCCAATTAACTGCAACCCAAGGGACGTCCTTAAGTAGTGTGGTTACTCAAGGTAATGCAGGTACTATAGCTCAATATATTGATACGGTTACTCCGGGGGCGGGGTCCAATCTCAGTGATCTTTTAAACGTCTTTCCTACCCTTTCTATAAGTGATCTTTATAACTCTTTGAATCAACTTCATCCGGCTGCCAACACTTTGATCAGTTCTGCGGTTGCTGCGAATGAGCTGAGTGAAATGGATGGAATGTTTACGTCGCTTCTTAATGAGCGGCGTCTTCATAAGCTTAGCAAACGGAGTAACGTGGATGAGCCGCACTCAGCTCAATTTAATTTTGCAGTTGCGCAAGCAAACATGCCTGTTGCAAAAGAGGGGCTTAGCAGCCTTTTCTTTACCAAGACGCCCACTTTCACAGATCCCTACTCTGCTTTACCTCCGCCTCAAGCTGCGCCTCAAAACATGCGAACATCTTTTGGAAGCCTGAATATCTGGTTCCAGCAAGCTACCAGTAATATCAATCACAGATCCGTGAGGGATGGCAGCCCAACACTTGGTGTTCCCGGTGTCAAAGCGAATCTTAATAGCACATCACTGGGGGCAGACACCCAGATTACAGATCAGCTTCTTCTCGGGACCACCGTCGGCCATACTAAAACATCCTACAAATTAAGGCAAAAGTATGGAAGTGGCCAAATTAGTAGTTATCGTTTCGCTCTGTACGGGATGTGGACGCCTAAGAAAAAATGGTATGTCAATGTGTCAGGATTTTACGGTCGACATCGTTTTAAAGGTAAGCGGAACTTAGCGCTCTCGTCCACGACTTACCGTAATCACCAGCGCCATCAAGGGCATCATTATAGTGGGATTATAGAGGTGGGCCGTGATATTGCTCTGCCTAATCAAACAACCTTGACACCATATGGAAGTATGGGGGGATTATCGCTTAAAGAAAATGGCTATACAGAAACCGCCGATGGCTTAAATCCAGGCTTAAGAGTTAAAAGACGCATCAGTCGTTTCATCCAGGCTAAAGCCGGGCTGCAACTCTCAAGCCTACATAAATATAAGGACATCCAGTTGTATGTCTATGCAAAGCTTGGGTATATTTACAAGACTCCGCTCGGAAAACCGCAAGCAATTACTGCTTCCTTTGTTGGCTATGAGGGTAACTTTACAGTTTTCACTCATAATAAGCAGCAGAACATGTTCAATCCAGGTCTAGGGATAACGGCGCTATTGACGGATCAGCTCTCGCTTACTGCCAGCTATACAGGGGAGATTTCTCCAGCTCAGCGCTTACATCAAGCTCTTATTCGCCTCGATTATAATTTCTGAGATTGTAGTAAGTTTAAGAGTGACAGGAAATAAGAAAGGCGCGATTACTTTCGCTAAGCAATTATTATTTCTAGATGAAGAGGTGAGGTTTTAACGGATTATAATAAAATTACCTTTAATTCTTAGGATTTGATAGTCTCGGTAACCCAGTGGAAAAGCTGGAAAAAGCCAGAGGTGGCTCTTTAATTTTGATATTGCCGCTGGGTGGTTTCCTTACTAGTTTTACGTTAACTATTTGTAAAGAATTAAGATTGTTAACGCTTATAGCTTTCATTTCTATTTAAAATAATACTAAAATTTTAACATAGTGTTAAGGTTGAGTGTGTGCCTTCTTATGGTCAAGGTTCCCAAGTCTCGCATATTTTTTTCTTTAATAAGTTGTTTGCTTATCACTACTCCTGCTTACTCAAATCCAAAGGTAGGGGTCTGGAATATTGTTTCAACATTCGTAGGCTCACCGTATAGTCGCGGCTATCAAGAAGGAACAGGATCAGCCGCTCGATTTGAAAACCCATACGCGATAACGATCGATAGTTCAGGAACATTATATGTAGCTGATAACGGTAATTACCGTATTCGTAAAATAACCTCTAGTGGCACTACAAGTTTGCTGGCCGGGAGTGGTACTACAGGTTATGCGGAAGGTACAGGTGCTAGTGCTCAATTTAATACTTTTCAGTGGGGTATTGCTGCCGATAATTCGGGTAATGTGTATGTCAGCGATACCACTAACAATCGAGTGCGAAAGATAACCTCAGGCGGTACAACAAGTCTGCTTGCTGGAAGTACCTCAGGCTACCAAGAGGGTACGGGAGCAGGGGCTAGGCTTTCCAGTCCTAGAGGTTTAGCAGTAAATAGTGCGGGAACAGTATATGTGGCTACCGCTACCAGCGAGCGTATACGGGCAATTACCTCTGGAGGTACCACCAGCCTTCTTGCCGGAAGTGGGGCCACGGGTTATGTCGAAGGCACGGGCTCAGCAGCTCAGTTTAGCACCCCTACTTCAGTGGCAGTGGATAGCTCTGGAACAGTGTATGTTATTGATGCGAATAACTATCGCATTCGCAAGATAACATCGGGCGGCACTACTAGCCTCTTTGCTGGCAGTACACAAGGCTACGCAGAAGGCACGGGCTCTGCGGCGAGGTTTAACTTTTTTAATCTGATTCCTAGTGGTATTACCGTAGATAATGCTGGGACAGTATACGTAGCCGATACTTTTAACTATCGTATTCGCACCATAACCCCGGGCGGAGTCACGAGCACTCTTGCAGGGACGACTCAAGGTTTCGTGGTGGATGTGCCCGGTGCTGTTGCGAAATTTGATCGGCCGGTAGGGATTGCCGTGGATAATAGTTCAGGGGCAGTTTATATCGCCAACTACGACGGCTCTTGCATTGTTAAAATGGATCCGTTGCAGATTTATATCAATACAGATGCTGCGCCAACCTATGTTAACCGTGACCTCAGCCTTAACCTTAGCTAACCCGATCACTTTAACAACCAACGGCACCATCAATACTCAAGCCGATGTCACCGCTTCAGGAGCAGTGACAGGAACAGGTATTCTGACTAAAACGGGAGCGAACACCCTAACAATGACAGGAGCAAGCAGTTTCGGGGGAACGACGATTAGTGCAGGCACGGTAACCTTTTCCGCAGCCGCCAATGTGGGGACGACGGTATCTTTGAATGGCGGTAAACTTCAGCTGACGGCTAGCGCCCCGAGTGCGGTCACGCTTGCCAGTCCATCAATAACGGCTTCAGGCGGTACCATTGAAAATCTAAGCACGCAAACGTTAACACTCACTTCATCAAGTGGTACGGGCGCTCTTATTAAGAACGGTTCAGGTCCACTCACGCTCTCTGGAGCCAGCTCAAGATCAGGGACAACCACGGTGAATGCCGGAGGGCTCCGGCTGGATCATTATCAAAGTCTGGGCAGTGGTAATTTAACCCTGGCCACTAATACATCGCTCGAGCTGGCGGGTAATATTGGCTCTGCCAATCCGGTAGCGAATGCCATTGCGATCACCGGCCCTGTCACTGTGGATAGCAAAGGATATACGGGGTACTTCAATGGTCCGATTACAGGGGCTCAGGCTCTCACTGTTCAAGGAAGCGGCGGTACCGTGGTGGTGGGGGGAACAAATACACCTTCCTCAACAACAGTGACGTCAGGAACCCTCGCCTTATTAAATTCGAGCTCCAGCTTTAGCAACCCAGTTAACGTCGGTTCGGGTGCTACCTTTGATATCAGTCAAGGCCCGGCCACACCTACACTAGCCAACGTTACTACAGTCGTGGGGAGCAATATTAAGCTCGGTAGTCAAGCCTTGAGCCTGACTTCGGGAACTATTGCTGGCAATCTCTTGGATGGAGGGATCAGTGGTACCACCGGGGCCACGCTGACAAAAACAGGCGGCGGCATCTTAACCTTAACCGGCACCAATACTTATGCGGGAGGCACCATTCTGCAAGCCGGTACCATTAATATCAATAATATTCATGCTTTGGGTACCGGAGCACTTAATTATGCGATA
>NZ_AEWF01000004.1 GCF_000190415.1 Candidatus Odyssella thessalonicensis L13 | reverse complement strand
TTGAAAAAAAGTTATCTCTTCGTTTCTTCTCAACGTTTTAGCTATCTTTTTCGCTGTCTTTTGTGCCCTTTTAAGGCTCAGCGAGAGGAGACTACGTTAAACTGACGTCTTTCTCTTAACGCTCACAAGGTGAATTATCTCTATTCTTTTTACACTCACCGCAATTTTCTTAATGCTCCATCCTTATGGCTAAGGCTACATATCTTGTTACTAACAGGTAAAACGTAACCTTTCTTACTTTCTATAGCTTCTTTATTCTTGGAAAAAGCTCTGCATGCCCTTTTAGAGAGTGCCCGCTCACTGTTAAGATACAACACCTTTAGTACTCGGAGCGAATACTCTGGGAAACATTTATCCAAAATTGAAAAGGCCCCTGTCTGCGCTTAAATGAGCAGCATCTCGGGGCCTTCTTTCTTTGACGATCCACATCTAAGGATCTGACTATGGGTTAGACGATAAAAACCTCAACGATTAAGACTCTGTTCCTTTTTCACGATCGGCTAAGGTTAACATGACAATAGCGACAATAATGATCAAACTTCCAGCGATCGTCCACCGATCTGGAATTTCAGAGAACATAAAATAACCAATGGGAATACTCATACACAAGCGCGTGTACTCAAACGGCGTAATAAAAGAAGCGGGCGCACACTTCAGAGCCCTCAGGTAACAATACTGGGAGAGCACCCCCGCAATGCCGAGAATAGATAATCGTCCTAAATCTTCCACCGACGGCGTTTGCCAAAACCAAATACTCATAAGGGCACTTACAGCCAACACCCCAAAGGTCGCATAAAATAGAATTGTTTCTGAGGAGTCTGTCTTTGTTAGTTTCTTGGCAACGATAATGGTCAGTCCTGCCAGTAAATTAGCCGCTAAAGCCACCCACGTCGCCAGGTCGATCATTCCTCCTTCATTGGGGCGCACCATAACAATCACCCCACCGTACCCCAAGATCAAAGCCAACCATTTAGCAGTTGAAACCTGCTCTTTAAGCAGAAGAATTGCTAGAATTGTCGTAAACAGAGGACCTGTTTGGCCAATAGAAGCAGCATAAGCAATCGGTAGATGTCGATAAGCATAATAGGTGCAGCCCATAGAACAGAATACCAGAATAATTCTTATAAGATGAAGACCTAACCGAGAGGTGGCAAAATGAACTTTAAAGCCAGAACGCATGAATAAGGGTAGAGCCGCAATCATAGCCACCAGGCTACGGACAAAGATTAAACTGATTTGATTAATAGAACTATCAAGTGTTTTTGCGGTTGCCATGGCCACCGAGAACAGCGCAGACCATAAAAAAATCCAGAAGATAGCCCGAAAACGGCAATGTTGTAGGTTCATTTAATTCCTTACTTAAATAAAAAGCTTATTATTTTTGCTACTCCAATGCCAGCAAAGTCATAATACCAAAACCCATCCTTATTAGAGGCAAAAAACCGCTTTGTCCAGTTAATTAATCCTTTTGTCTCATTATAATATGATCTTGAGAGACCTCTATAAAGATACTCTTTGCGATCTTATATAGATTGCCAGTATACTCAACCGTTGACTCTTTCGCTAGCCACGGCTCCTTAACCATAAGTTGATAAGAAAAAATATGGTTTTTGCCGTGCTGGCTAATCTTTTTATGATAATCCAAGTAATGATTATTAAGGATAGTTTGTTAGAGATATAAGCAGGCGGGCTTGGGATTGCAATTAGTTAATTTGGCTGGGGGACCAGGATTCGAACCTGGGCTGCCCGGTCCAGAGCCGGGAGTTCTACCACTAAACTATCCCCCAAAACGAGATACCCTCAGTATTTTAAGGCTTCATTTATAGGGATACACAAATTTTTTCGATCTTCCAAGTAAAAAAATGATTAGTTTGCGGCTTTTTTTATTGAAACTTTGTTACACTGTCATCAAATATAAAGAGAACGAAGTCGTTACATGGGTAACATCTGTTATTGAGAAGTGTTTATATGTTAAGGTCACGCCATCGCAGTCATACATCCTCATCCCCGTCTCGGGAGCAGTCGACTATTGCTGCGATTGATCTTGGCACCAATTCTTGTCGCCTCTTGATTGCTAAGGTCGAAGGGCAATCTTTTCGCGTCATAGATTCCTTCTCGCGTGTGGTGCGGCTTGGTGAAGGAGTCCACTCCACCAATCTCTTGACCGAAGCAGCCATTGAACGCACAATTGATGCCTTACGTATATGCCAAGAAAAGATCGAACATAACAAAGTTTGCCATTTACGAGCCGTAACAACCGAAGCCTGCCGCCGCGCTAAAAACAGTGATGAGCTCGTCAAGCGCGCCCTTAAAGAGCTGGGATTATCAATTGATATCATCTCGCCCGAAGAAGAAGCTCGTCTGGCCTTATCAGGATGCGCCGGCGTCCTTAACAGCCGTATTCCTTTTGCCCTCGCCTTTGATATTGGTGGCGGCAGCACAGAGGTCATGTGGTTAAGGATTAATGAGCCTCGCCGCTTACATCGCCGTCGCTTTCCTGTCATCGAAGTTATTGATTGTATCTCTTTGCCCTATGGGGTTGTTACTTTGTGTGATCGCTATAATAACCAATCGTATAATCCCCTGGTTTACAACGAGATCCGACAAGAAATCCAAGATCTACTTCAAGATTTCTCGTCAAAGCATAACATTCACTCTGCACTCAACCGCCAAAAAGTGCAAATGATCGGCACTTCGGGCACTGTTACCACCTTAGCCGCGATCAGCTTGAATCTAGAACGATATGACCGGCGTATGATTGATGGCGTTTTCCTGGAGCTGCCAGACATCCATCAGATGAGTTCCGAGATCTTTGCGATGAATCACGATCAACGGGCAGATCATCCCTGTATTGGCACTGGCCGTACTGATCTGGTGGTTATGGGAACAGCCATTCTTGAAGGAATTTGTGATACCTGGCCCGTACCACGGCTAAGAGTAGCAGACAGAGGCGTGCGAGAAGGCATTTTGATGGAACTCGTTAAGGAGATTTATCCTTCTCGATCCGTTCATCCCAAATTTTTAAAGAAGTAAAGTGCAGTTTATGTATGAGAAATTAGATCAGGATGAGAGTTTTAAGATTATCAAGCAAATAAGGCCTTATTATGCTACCTCCTCCGATGCCGATGATCGTAATACTCATTACTATGACCGGTCTTTTACCAACATTCTAGCTAACAAATTTCCTCTTCCGAATTGGGCGGCAGCTTTTCTGCAATCCATATGGTTAATGTATCGTCGCGAATATAAGCTAGCCTTTGGTCTTAGCTTGCTAAGTCAAGTTATTACTACCTTAGAGATTCTTTACCCAACAAGTTTAATCGGCAGCTCTTTATTCCTCAGTATATTTCTCTTTTTTGCAATGGCATTCCAAGCTAATAACCACTATTTTAGATCTATTTTAAAAAGAGTGAATACGAGCAGCCAGCTCACCTCCATAAGCCCACCAACAGATCTTCCAGCAGCTTTAGCAACTGTTGCTTTTATTGCTATTATAACAATTGCCACCTTCCTGATAATGATTGCTCAGTTTGAAGCAGAGCAAGTTCTAAGAGGAAGTGGGTACAGGGTTATTTCAGTGCCAAAATATTTAGGCTTAAATTGGCTTGCCTTCATTTCCTTCTGGTTATGTATTTATCTGTGGCGTATTATGCCTTATAAAGAAGAAGCCGAATAATAAATAGCAGAACTCATCAAGATGGGGTAAGCAGGAAAATCATGACCAACAAAACACCTACCAGACGCCTTAAAGTCAAACTAGCTAGCAACAAGAAACGCACAACCTCGCAACGGGCATGGTTAGAACGTCAGTTGAACGATCCCTATGTTCAGCAAGCAAAATCAGATGGTTATCGGTCTCGTGCCGCCTACAAACTTATTGAAATAGATCAGAAGTTCAAGATTTTAAAGCCAGGTCAAAGAGTTATTGACCTAGGAGCATGTCCTGGAGGATGGACGCAAGTGGCGGTCGAACGTGTTAAATCCCAGACTAACCCTAAAGCGCGCGTTATTGGTGTTGATTTGACGGAAATGGCAGCTATTGCCGGCGCTACGGTTTTTCAAGGCGACTTTACCGAAGAAGAAACCCAAACAAAACTGATTGAATTACTTGACGGCAAAGCACAAGTTATTCTGAGTGATATGGCCGCACCTGCTTGTGGGATGACAGATGTGGACCATATTCGGATTATGGTGCTGGTAGAAGAAGCTTTTAATTTTGCAGAAAATATTTTAGCCCCTGGAGGAGCCTTTGTCGCTAAGGTTCTACGCGGCGGAACCGAGGCAAATCTTTTAAAGCGTCTTAAACTTGCCTTTCAAAAAGTAACTCACTTTAAGCCCCCAGCCAGCCGCAAAGATTCAGCGGAAATGTATGTCATTGGCATTGGCTTTAAAGGTTAAACGCTTTTAATCATAACTTACATCAAGCCCTATCACTGGCAAAGGCTGCCCATAAGCAAGAGCTTCCACTTTAGAGCTATATCTACTCTTATAGAATGCCTCAAATCCTTTGACTTTTTGCCTTCCAAAGGATAACTGCTCAAATAAGTTTCGTGTGATGCGAAAGCGGGCAGAACACCATTTACATTCCAGACGATAAATCTCTCCCGTCACTATAAGAGCTACCTGTTCCTGTTCACCGCAAACTAAACAACATTTTGCCATATGATTCTATGCTCATCCTGTTCATTTATAATAAAATTTTATATTAATCTCCCAAAAGGGCGCAACCCATAAATCCCCGCCGTTACCCTCCTCTGAACTAAGTATTCCCTACTAATTAAAGAAAACTCTAGAAAAACGGTCATCTAACCATAGAAATCGTTATCAATAATAGCCATTAAGTTTTAAGGAGAAGTTAACATAAAAGCAGGCATTTCTTAACAATTGAGCCTTAATTATCTCTATCCAATGTTACGAATACAAAATTAAAGATAAATTATCAGAAAACAACTCGTTGAAAGAATGGTTATTTAATCTTAACTCTTGCCCTTCATAACCTTGACCATAAGGGAAGCTTTATTGCTCTCAAAGGCCTTACACCTGTTTTCTTTTTCCAATTCCCAACTAGAGAGGAACATGCTTTTTCATAACCATGTGTTGCAAGGGGATTAGGGAGGCAAGCCCGGGTAGAGCTTATATAAAAGCTGAATTGATTTTAATAGATTTTACTCCAGACATACCATACAATTTTATATTAATAAAATAAACACATAATAATTGAAAGAAATATAAATAAAAATTTTACCCGAAAAGCATTTATTAGCAAGCAGTTTATTAGTCCTAGCCTTAACTGACATAGGGTCAGCAAGTGAAACATTAGGAAGTAATGAAGGCTTAAGAAAGAGAGCTATACACTTCACGCCTTCAGAAGCTACATCCGCTGCTACGACTGATCTGCTTTCTGAAAACTTCCTCTTTCCTAGCCTCTCAGATCCGAAACCGTCTTCCTTAAAAGCGGACCGCCAGAACAAAACTGTTGTTAAATAGGAGAATGAATGTTTTCCGGGATATACTTTTGCTGAGATCCTCGAGCAGGCAAAGGAGGGTTACCCCCAGGCTCAATATGCGCTCGGTAAATGTTATGAAGAAGGTAAAGGTGTTACTAGGAATAATAAGCTAGCATTTGAGTGGTATCTCAGGGCGGCTAAAGCCGATGACGCAGACGCTCAACTTCATGTCGACCACTTTTATTATGTGGGCTTAATAGTAAAGCGCAGTGATAAACGAGCATTTAAGTGGTATCTGAAAGCGGCAGAGCAAGGAAATACAGAAGCTCAACGCCAAGTAGGAACTTTGTAC
Organism: Candidatus Odyssella thessalonicensis L13; assembly: GCF_000190415.1. Classification (GTDB taxonomy): domain Bacteria; phylum Pseudomonadota; class Alphaproteobacteria; order Paracaedibacterales; family Paracaedibacteraceae; genus Paracaedibacter; species Paracaedibacter thessalonicensis. Next base: position 376,883 of record NZ_AEWF01000004.1, on the reverse strand, counting down.
GAGCTTGGTCAAGGAGTAGATCAGGATTATGAGCGAGCATTTGAGCTCAGTCTAGCTGAGCTAATAGGTAAAACTAGCTTGGCACTATTAAGACGGTGAAGAGGAAGCCTAGACAGGCTGCATCTTTAATGCTCGTTTATCAAATCAGTAATTAACGATCAGATTTGCTTAAAGGATCAGCATCTTCTAAGCTGTTCTTAAAGTCTCTTCAGCTAATACTATTTATGGGAAGCTTACTTGATGACTGATGAGAAAGGTTTTACCTATTTAAATACTAGTAAAACTAAAATTATTATGGCATTACAGCCTAAAAGTTACGGCAAAAAAAGAAACGCTTTCCATATGTATTGCAACAAGTAATTTTGAGGTTTTACATTATGAGCAGTTTTCCAGTCCGATCCTTATCAATAGCATTTTTATTTGGGGCAGCATTTTCCTGTCAAGCCATGGAAGTGCCTAAGCAGGACGTCAAAATCCCTACCATCTTTCAGGAGGAAGGATCGACTCAACCAATCCCCGAGATGCAGGCAAGAATTAAGCAATTTTGGAGCCATGTGCCCTAAGACCACGCCAGATCCTTTTTAAAGGACTTTGTCAGATGTGCGTCCCGAGGGCTTCAAACAGCTTTGCACAATCTTACCCTTTATTCTGTCGATCAAGCAGTTACTTTTTATAATACAGTTATGCTGAACGTTCAAGCGGCCAGTTCATCTGACGACCTGGTCAATGGATTGCTGACATTGCCTCCCTTAAAGAATGATCCCACCCAACCATTACAGGCATTTGGGCGTGTCAATGCAGAATGTTTTATTGCAGCACATATCTCTTCTCTCAGTGAGACAATTATGAAAAAGTTCAAAAGCTATCAAGAGGAGATTGGATATATTTCAGCTCAAGATACGCAAACGTGGACAGAGTATGGCAAAGCCGCGGCAGATAACACCACTCTTCATAGTACTGGCATGGGGGCCCAGCTGCTATGTAATAAGTTTATTTTAGCTCCTTTAAACGATTTCGCTTTAAAGCACTTTTCTCTTAAAGATTTTACTGATGAACCTATGCGTTGGCGATATGATCAGGCCATAAATCGTCTCTTTTATCTAGAGCACTTTTGGACCCATCTGTTTCAAGGGATAGAAAATCTCGCTCATAATGTGACCATCCATGCCGGCGAGCAAGCAGGAAAAGCTATTCTTGAAAAGATGAATGAGATTTTTATGCCTCGGATCACGGCCTCTTACTTTAACGGGAAGGTAGGGACAGCGGTCGATGGAAGCTTCTTGGCTCTTACTGGGGGGACGGCGCCTGTGTCAAGTTTTGTCACCAGACAGTCAGCGCAAGGCCTTAAGCGGGTCACAAGCTCTCAATTTCCAGTCGCCTTGTTAGATCCGACAACAGCTTTAAAACATCTGGTGTTAGAACAGTTAGCGCCCACTCATGACCTCTTTGAAGGCTATATGACAACATTATTACATCCGCTCGCCAGTGCAGCTGGGGCAATTTCCAGAGGCGAAGCAGCTGCTTTTTTGGCCGAAAAAACTATTAATGGTGCTGGTGAAAAATGGTCGACTCAAACTCTTGAAGTCCTAAAGTCATTTTACAATTTGCCAGAAACGTCCACCAAGCCTTATTCCTTTACAAAAGGGTACCTTACTAAATTAATGGGTGATCCACGTGAAAATCTTAAAAATGAGGCAATTAAAGATGCTCAACATATATTGAGCCAACTTGAAAGTATTCCCGGCTACTCCTTTTTACAGGGGAGTACCCGCGAGAAAAGAGCAAGCAATATGCTAATAAGATATTATCGCAGCGCAAAGCAAATAGCCTCTTATTTAGATTTGCGTCCGTCTCTGGATGAAATCAATTTGTTTGAAGGACTGTAATTGGATAAGCCTAAAGGATAAACGTAACAGCGCTCCCCTGCTTCTTTAAGAAAATGAGGTAGGGAAGCGACTATATAGCCAAAGAATTGTAATTATAGTCAACCAGCATCCATGAGATGCTTTAAGAAAAGAGAGCCAGCATTACCGCAACAACGACCCGCTTTCTTGAATAGATCCCTCCTACTATCCCCTGAGCAGATTTACTTAAAAGATCAGCATCGTTTCAGCTGTATATATTGGGTGCAATTTTCATAACTTAGATCAATGGTATGAAAGAGATAAGGGTGTCATCCAAGCTTATCAAAGCGAACTCGCATTTAAGTGATATCTTAGGGCCGCGGAGCAGAGAAATACAAAAGCTCAACGCCAATTAACATTCCTGCATCGCAGTGGTAAAGGAGTCGAAAGAAATGATAAGTTAGCAGTTGAATGGTCTGAAAAGGCAGCTGCAAGTAATTACTAAAGCAACAGCCAGCTGAGTTTATATCCAACTTTAGCTTAGCGATAGACAACCTTTGAATAAGAAAGCCGAGTCATTCGGCGCCCCTTCTCTTAATCGAAAGTACGCTCTCAATAAATTTACTCTGATTACAGTCTACCTTTTGTTGAGATGCTTATTGCAGTTTTCATACCATTAAGGCTACTCTAGAAATAAGTTTTTATACCATTGATCAATAATATTATGCATCATAAGTCAGACGTATGTATTTTAGGTGGCGGCCTTGTTGGAGGGGTAACAGCCTTAGCGTTAGCTCACACGGGGTTATCAGTAACTGTTGCAGATATTGAGACACCGGAAAACCTATTAGACCAAAAATTAGATGGTCGCACTACTGCCGTCAACCTAGCCTCTGCTCAATTTTTTTCTGCGATTGGCTTATGGCACTCTATACAAAATTATGCGGCACCTATTAACTTCATCAAAGTGTATGAAGGCGGCCAGCCGTGGTCGATCAATTTTGATCATCGCGATCTTGGCGCGGACCCCATGGGCTACATTGTCGAGAATCGCTATATTCGTCAGGCCATTTTTGCGGCAGCTTTAAACCACCCGCTGATTAACTGGCAAGCGCCAGCAAAGACACTGACAAAGAAAATCAATCAGACTCAAGCTACCGTTTATCTGGATAATGGCTGTGAGATTGAAACATCACTAATAATTTGTGCTGAAGGCCGCCATTCCCCGAGCCGAGAAGAAGCGGGGATCAATAAAAAGCAGTTTTCATATGACCAAAAAGGATTAGTCTTTTCAGTTTATCATGATCGCCCCCATCACAATATTGCCTGGGAGGTTTTTCACCCTTCTGGCCCCCTTGCCTTCCTGCCGATGTTAGAAAGCCCAGAAGGCGCTTACCGTTCTGGGGTGGTCTGGACATTACCTGTCGCTGAAGCAGATAAATGGACACAAGCATCAAAGGAGGCTATCGCCGAGCAATTATATAGATTGTTTCCGCACTTAGGGGCCATGGAAATCTTTACAGATGTCTGGTCCTATCCGCTTATGGCGCAAATTGTCGACCGTTTTATCGACAACCGTTTCGTGATTATTGGTGATGCTGCCCATATCTGCCACCCCGTTGCAGGGCAGGGCGTTAACGTTGGCTGGCGCGATGCCCACGAATTAACTACAATTCTAACACGTAATAAGCAGCTCGGATTAGATCTCGGCAATATGACCGCTCTAAAACAGTATCAGCGCGGACGACGGCTTGATGCCTACTCCATTTTCGCGATGACCGATGGAATGGTACGGCTCTACAGCAATAATTCTAAGATTCTGTCCCCCATTCGCAGCATGGGCCTAGGCATTGTAAACAAGGTACCACCATTAAAAAGATTCTTCATGAAACGTGCCATGGGGATAAATTAAGAGCTCCGCTTTGCAGATTACTACAAATTGCCGGCGATTTAAGAAAGCAGCAAAACTATAACAGTGAGAGCATCATTGAATGATCTCTCCACACTTACTAAGCGGCCCTCCCCCTTCTTGGCTCTACTTATGAGAGGATATATGATTAGCCACTAACCCTGGGGCTTAAGCTTTTCGGCCACTTCCTCGGCGGTTGTACACTCAATCGGAACGACAATCTCACCTTTAAGATTAATTGCGCCCCACTTGCCACCAGTTATGTCTAGGTAGGCTTCTTGGATAGTAATATTATGGCCAGAGGAAAGTGGACGCCATTTTGGGCTTTGGGGATAATAAGCCCAACAGCCATTACAGACGATGGCAACACCTTTCTCAAAATATTTAGCAAAGTCGTAGCTAGGCGGGATGACTATATTGCCTTTCTTATCATGAAAGCCAACTTTGCCATCTTTAAGAAATCGAGCTAAGCCTTCCTCATAATAATCCCAGCCATTATCATAGAAGACCGATTCAAATTTTAAGTTGCCATTGAGGTCCATGCGATAATAGGTGCCATCTTTGATAACGGGGATCAAAGTCTCATCGGCGCCGCTTTCCGTCACCCTTTGGAACTGAGCAGGAATAATTCTCTTACCTTTAGGAGTTTTAAGGCCATATAAGCCTGTACGGGCATCTTTATAAGGGATAAGTTTCTGGGTTGCATGAGCAAAACTTAAGCTAGCAGCAAACAACATCACGATGGCTGAACAATAGGAGGTCATTTCACAATTCTCCGTTCTTTTTAGTTAAAGCTAATTTACTCGATTCCTTTAGTGCCTGCCAGAAGATTTTGATCGCCTAAGTCTTGATGCAGCGCCGCCTAGCGAGAGCTTAAGGCACAGCTTATTTCTTACCACATGTGCATGCCGAAATTCTGCATAAGCGAGCAATCAAAAATCCAGCTGCTGATAATGTTGTGCCGGCACCAGCCCCCCTAAGCGGTCTTGTAACAAAGGCCTAAAACTGGGGCGCGATTTAATGCGCATATACCAATCTTTCGCCACTTCGTACCCATCCCAAGGAACATCCCCTAAATAGTCAATAACCGACAAATGGGCAGCGGCCGCTAAATCAGCTAAGGAAAGTTCATCGCCCGCTAACCAACGCCGTCGGTCAATCAGCCAGGAGATATAGTCTAAGTGATAGCCAATCATGCTTTTTGCTTGCCGGATTGCTTGTGAATTCGTCGGCCCTACATTTCGCATAAATCGGCGCAGGGTCTTTTCAAAAATTAAAGGCAAGCTGACTTCACGTGCAAACTTATCATCAAACCACGCGGCTAAGCGACGGACTTCAGCCCGGTGTGCGATGCCTTGCCCAAGCAGCAATCGTTCCGGGTAAGCTTCTTCTAAATACTCGCAAATAGCATAACTATCTGCGACAATAGTGCCATTTAAATCCGTAAAAACAGGAACTTGACCAGCAGGATTTAAAGAAATAAATTCTTCACGCCTCTCCCAGAACCGTTCTTGCTCCACATCAAAATCTAAGCGTTTCTCCCCCAGGACAAGGCGAACTTTGCGGGAAAAAGGACAAAGCATATATTGATATAGCGTACGCATCAAAACAACCTTTTAACTTTATGAGATGTGTGTAATAGTCAAACCATAATCGCAAACAACTTAGTTACTATTATGTCCTATATTGAGATTCTTGTCCTGAGTTTTATTCAAGGTCTAACAGAATTTTTACCTGTATCTTCTTCCGGTCATTTGATTCTTATCCCTAAAGTTTTGGGATGGGCTGACCAAGGAGTAGAAATGGATGTGGCCGTCCATTTAGGCACGCTTCTGTCAGTTGTTCTCTATTTCCGTCATGATATTAGGGATATGCTATTACACTTCTTAACATATTTAGGCTCAGGGTTTAAGAAAGACCAATTTACTGATGAAACTCGCTTGAGCCTGGTTATTATTGTCGCCACTCTACCAGCTGTCATTGTCGGCTTTACCCTCAAGAAATTAGGCATGGACTTAGTGCGCAATGTGCCGTTGATTGCTTCCACCAGTATTATCTTTGGCGCCTTAATGTACTTAGCCGATCGCAATCCTCAACTTTTGGGCCTGCGACAATTAACCTGGAAAGCAGGTTTCATTATTGGACTGGCCCAAGCGGTTGCGCTGCTACCGGGAACAAGCCGATCTGGAATTTGCATGACCGCGGCACGCAGTATGAAATTTGATCGCATTACCAGTGCCCGTTTCGCTTTCCTGTTGTCCATTCCTGCTATTTTAGGGGCCGGTATTTTAACAACTATTGATGCCATCAAAGAGGGCCACGATATCTTTAATGCGGCCTTTGGGAGCGCCTTCGCCCTATCATTTTTCTTTGGCGTGATTGCTATCCATTTTATGCTAACCTTTTTGACCCGCTTTGGTCTCGGAATTTTCAGCTTATACCGGATTATTTTAGGAATTATCCTACTTGCTATTTTCTAGCTATCTTAAATGAGCCTCGCGCGGACTTCTCCATATCGGGCTCGATCAATTGCCAACAACTTTATTGCCCGGCAAGATGTCCTATCCTGCAGATCGCTTTATAGGTTCTGATATAAACTATCAACTCTAAGGCTACCTTATATCTCCAATGATGGTATGGCTAAAGATGGGGGAGGTGCCCCCCTATCCTTTTTTTCCCTTTTTACGCCCTTTGTTCTTGGATGGCAAAGATTGTTTATTGTCGGATACTTTCTGTATATCAATCTTTAGGGAAGGAGGAGCATAGCCAGCGGCGATGAGATGATGTTCGAAGAATCTTCGCAGTGTTCTGTAAGGAAAAGATTCATTCCCATGGGGCTGGTGAACCTTAAAAATTTTATTATTCCCCGGGTTAAAAAGATCGGGCAAGCGATAAACGCATAAAACAGAGGCATCTGTGATCGGTACTTCTTTAAGACCCTGGGCTGTCTGTTTTAGCTTACCTCCCTTTGCTTGCCTGAGAAAGTCATTGAAATCTTCACGTTTCACATTATGGGCGCCTAACCCAAAAACTGCCTTATAAAACTTTAAGGCTTGCCCTTGCAGCTTTTGCCAAGGATTAAAAGCAGCGGGTGCAAGTGAGGCGCTTTCGACGGGTATTGAAACCTTGTCTTTTTTAGGAAAATCTTGAGGACGGCTCCAGTCGACAGCATCCGCCCCTGCTTCTGTCTCCTTGACAAAGTCAGACACAGGAGAGTCGGCTTCACTCTCCGGCAGCCCAAACTTCTCCTCCAAAGTAGGTTCGCCTTCAGGATCTGCCGTGTTAATGCTAGCGGAGGCAGCGGGAAGCATGCCCTGAGCGGTTTCTTGGACACGAGCGTTGGCTTTACTCTCCGGCACCCCAAATTTCTCCTCTAAAGTAGGTTCGCCTTCAGGATCGGCGATGTTGGTGCTATCAGAGGCAGTAGGAACCCCAGATTGAACGATTTCTTGCTCTGGAGACTCTACTGCAGTTTTTGGGGCACTTTCTTGCAACTCATCTCGTGAAGCGACCTGAACATTAGCACCTGACGCTGGAGGGATCACAGTTGGTTTTACTTGAAAAGTTTTGAGAGGCTTACTCTCCCTTTTTTGATAGATATCCAGCGGCGACTTTAAAGGCTTAAGTGGTAAAGCTTTAGTGTTTAAAGATTTAAGGTATTTACCGATAGGAGAGGACTGAATATGGTTGTTAACGAAATGCTCTATCTCTGTCATAGTAACAAAACAACTTTCAAAGGAGGCTTGGCTCTCAAATTTTTGAATGTTTTTCTCTAAAAGCCGTTCTCTAACGCTTTTAGTAGTGGCTCTAGGCTTGGCCATCCTGCCTTTTGGCACCATAGAACTTGCAGTCGCTTGCTTAGCAATTTGAATTTTTGTTAAAGCTTCTAAATCTTCCGTATAAGGAATTAGCTTTTTACTTACAAAGCCTATAATTTGATTAGTAAACTTATCTCTGCTGGGAGTTGAAACAATAATACTAGCGATGTCAGTTTTGGACTGGTAAGAAATTTCATCGAAAGTTCCATTTATAGATGCTAAATGCTGATAAAGATTAGCAAGGATGCCCTCTAAATTATTATATAGCAATCCGATTTCAAGCTGAGAATACATGGAAGTGAACTGGCCCTTGTTCTTAAACCATTTTGGGATTAATTTACAGGCCACATCATATGCCTTAGATCTTGAGGAAGCTGCGCTTAAGATACCTAATTCTTTGATAAGTTCGCTTAAGGGAGGGTCATTGCGATGATTTAAGGGAGCAATGAGTGCCGTAGAGCCATTATCTAGCCGCTTAATTAATATTGCGTATTCCTCACCTGCACTATCAAGACAAAGTTGGTAAATTTCATTGATTGTCTTCTGATTTAACTCCACAAGCTCTTCTAGAAGTATTTTTACTGATTTTTGCATAACAGTGGTTGGCACTTTTGGCTCATCCATGAAGTTAAAAATTTGTTTCAATGCCTTAAGAAGGTACATGTTAGCAATCACATCGAAAGCCAGCACCTCATAAGCATTTGTAAGATGCAGATGCTGTTTTTTGAAAGGCTCATATTTGTTTTGACGATATCTGGGAGCAAATTGTTCTAAAAATATCGAAATTTCAATATTCAAAGTCTCTAGCGTAGCTGGAGAGATTTCTTTTAAACAATCAATATAGGTCTGGGAAAAATCAATATTAGCTTCTAGAATAGGGACCAAAGAGCTAACTTGTTGAAGCAGGCCGTGTCTGAGCGTTTCTTTAGAGACTCTCTCCTCCCTTATACTCAATGGACCTGCCATACTCTCAGCTAAAGCATCAGAATCGCACGCGATTACAGAAGTAGACTGACTTAATGGAATAAGCGCTGTTGCTAACAAGTTTTTTACTAAATTCTTCCTCATAATTATGCCTTCTTATTATTGCGTCGCTTGAAATTTGTTTATTGAATGGTTCTATTCACTTTAAGTGGTGCTGATTAACTATTTTTTCAAGAAAATCGGTTAGATTTTATCTCTTACAGCTAAAATCCTGCCAATCCCCCCCTTATGCTGCTCCTGATAAGCAATATAACTCTTTAAATCGCCTCGGCTAGAAGGCTAAACTTTACAACTATTGCTATTTTTTCTAGTGCACAAGAATAAAATGAGGTATTGTAGTTATATAGAATTAGTTCGCATTCAATGGAGAAATTCGCATAGCTCGCTTTAATAATAATGCGCCATCACCCAAAGATGGTCCTCGTGTAAACCAAGAAATCACCTCAAAAGAAGTTCGCCTGGTCGGAGCCGATGGAGAAATGGTCGGCGTTGTCAGTCGCAGTGAAGCCCTTCGATTGGCCGCAGATGCTGGCTTGGATCTCGTTGAAGTGTCACCGAATGCAGAGCCACCGGTTTGTAAAATTCTGAACTACGGTAAGTATAAGTACGAGCAGCAGAAGAAAAAAACTGAAGCGAAAAAGAATCAGAAAGTTATTGAAGTCAAAGAAATTCAGATGCGTCCCGTCATTGATGAGAATGACTTTAATGTTAAGCTGAGAGCTATCCGTCGTTTCTTAGAGGAAGGCAACAAGGTTAAAGTTGCTATCCGCTTCCGCGGCCGTGAAATTACGCACCAAGACCTGGGCATGGAAGTTATTAACCGCGTTAAAGAGGACGTGTCAGAAATAGCAAAAGTTGACCAAACTCCTAAGCTAGAAGGGCGCCAGATCTTAATGATTCTCTCTCCGGCAGCGCCAAAGTAAGCCATTCCTTGAAGAAGAAATTCCCAGAGCAGCTTTAAGCTGCTCTTTTATTATCCTCTATATTTCGCTAGAATCTCGTTTTATGTCAATTGCCTTAGTGCCAGGACACTCCTTTCTTCCCACTATTGAGGGCCCTTTAACGGCCCTCACATGCATCGCCTTACTAAGCCCCCCTGCTAGCTGTTTAATTCTTTCCTCAATCGATTCAAAAATTAAATTAGGATAGTCCCGATATAATAGATTAATGTTTACTGCCCTCTTTTTATTGACCACTTGATCATAAAATCCTAACCGGGTTAATGAATTGCCGACAGTTTCAAACGTCCCTTCAATAAGCTCAAAGTTAGGGACCTTAGAAAAGAAAGCATCAAAATCATCATCAGCCAGTATATTTATGACGATTTCCCTTAACCGACGAAGATACTTTACCTTCTTAATCCTATAACTTGTTAATGCCTCAAGATTCTTTAAAGCTATTGCTTGGAGGGTAAATTCAGGAAGCGTTGGCCGCTGTAGAGTAGCAATAAACTTGACGACCTTTGACAGAGCTTTGGCTGAGGCACGATTAATCTTTGCTAAGCGTTGCGACAGTAAATTTGCACCCCACCCTGTTTGCTTAGAAAAGCGCCGATTCAACTCAAAGGTTTTGCGTTTACAAAGAACCTTTATAAAATATAGCTGCGCTTGCGTAGCAGGATCACTGTATTCCAAAAGAAGACCTTTTATCTTCTTACTCAGCATACAAGCTTTGGCTAGCATCTCAAAAAGATAGCTTGTTCTTTTTGTAGAAGACAAAGTCTTAAAATACTGATCATCATAAAGTTTAGAGAGATGAGTCTTTAAAGACCAGAGTGTTATAATAGAAAGAACAGGAGTATCTTTTCCTACATTATCTTGCTTCACTGATTCAATAGCGATCTCTTTAAAAGACTCAAGACTCTCGCCTATTAATCGCTTGTCCGTCACCAGCTCACCAGCCTTTAAGGTTCCCATTGCTTGGCAAAGATTAATTTCAGCAGCAGAGCCCCCTTCCATAGCGCTGCTCGACAATTGGATAAGAAGCAAGCCAAAAGCCGTAGTGATTATTTTCCTCATTTTCGCTCCTCTAATATAAGAAAAGGCTGCAAAGCAACATTGCAACCCTTTAGCTAGTTTTATTTAAATTATTTTTTATTATAAAAAACGCACCATAAGTTACAATTTTTAAATCCTTTTTGTAACAATGTAAAGTTTTTTTAAAGATTAAGAAATATATTTCCATAATTATCTAAAACAGAAGAATATACTCTGCTGAAGTTTGCTACCGCCCGTGCTTGGCAGTTTCTTTTTAAGATAATTTGTAGGTAAAGCTTGAGGGCTTTTGGTATCTTCCGGCATCAGTTTTCTCAGTTGCATCCCAAGCTTACCCTCAAGGACCACCTATCAGATAGTTTCCTTCCCAGCTAATAATAAAGCAATCTCTTTTAAGAGTTATTTGTTAGCAACTGACTAAGAAAACCTATAAGCCGTTCAAGGACAAGCAACTGCCCGCCCTTGGAGGTTCAGAATTATTCGCTTTTATTTGCTTTCTTTCGACCAAAACTACGGCCTGAGGCAGGTTTATTCTGCTTTTGCGTGACGAGTTCGGCAGCTCGTTCTAATGTAATAGCAAACATATCTTCACTTTTAGGAATTGAGGCAAAGGTGCTACCACATTTCACATAGGGCCCAAATCGCCCAATACTTATGGACATAATCTCCCCTGTGTCTGGGTGAGGCCCCACCGTCTTAGGCAGAGCCTTAAGAGCCATCGCCGTCTCAAAGGTAACACTTTCTGGATTAAAGCCGGCCGGCAACGCAACTCGTTTTGGCTTGCCTGCACTCGCCTTACCTTTTTTCTGTTTCTCCTTATCAGGACTTGCTTTTGCTTCGCCCCATTGCAAGTACGGACCATACGGGCCTTTACGCAAAGTAATCTCTTCCCCGGTGTCAGGATCGTGACCTATTACCTTAGGCTCGTCCTGAACGATAGGGGGTTCGTCCCCCTCGCCCTCAGGCGTATCCCCACTCAAAGGTTTTGTATATTTACACTCAGGATAATCAGAACACCCTAAAAAGGCCCCATAACGACTTAACTTCAAACTCAAGCGGCCTTTTTGGCATTGTGGACACACGCGAGAGGCTTCATCCCCATGAAAGAGATGATGACTTAAGTCTTTTTCTAAAGAGTCAATGACTTCTGTCATGGTTAAGCTTTGGGTTGAATCAGTCGTCTGCTTGAAAGAGCCCCAGAACTGAGTTAAAACCTCTTTCCAGGCAACCGCACCATTAGAAATATCATCCAGCTGCTCTTCTAAGTTGGCAGTAAAATCGTATTCCACATAACGCTTAAAGAAATTTGTTAAGAAAGAAGTAACTAATCTGCCGCGTTCGGCTGGGATAAACTGACGCTTTTCCAGCTGTACGTAGTCCCGATCTTGAAGCACTTGAATAATTGACGCATAGGTTGAAGGGCGGCCAATCCCTAATTCTTCCAACTTTTTAACTAAACTCGCTTCCGAATAACGGGGCGGCGGTTGAGTAAAATGCTGATTAGGCGTTACCTGTTGAATAGGTGCGGCTTCGCCCTCGGTTAACGGTGGTAAGAGACGCTCTTCATCTTCATCACCACTAGCATCATCTTTACCTTCTAAATACAGCCTCATAAAGCCATCAAAGGTCATCGTAGAGCCCGTGGCTCGGAGAATAACTTGGCGATCTTCAGAGAGAATATCGACACCCACTTGGTCAAAAAGTGCTGTTTCCATTTGTGAAGCAACTGTACGCTTCCAAATTAATTCATAAAGCTTGTAATGACTATCATCTAAATAAGCACGCACATCCTCAGGGCGCCGTAAAACAGAAGTCGGTCGCACCGCTTCATGGGCCTCTTGCGCATTTTTGCTCTTACTTTTAAAAACTCGAGGCGAGCTGGGTAAGTACTTACTGCCATAAACACTATCTATATGCTGGCGCATTTCCGTAATTGCTTCATTGGAAATTGCAATACTGTCGGTACGCATATAAGTAATTAAACCGGTTAAGCCGCCTTGGATTTCCACACCTTCATATAAACGCTGGGCGACTTGCATAGTCCGGCTAGCACTAAAGCCAAGTTTACGGGCAGCTTCTTGTTGTAAGGTAGAAGTGGTAAAAGGAGCAGCTGGATTGCGTTTTACTTGTTTCTTTTCCACTTCTCCGATTAAGAAGCTTCGGCTTCGGATCGCAGCACAAGCGGCTTGAGCATCTACTTCTGTTTTTAGAGCTAGTTTATCCAGTTTCTTGCCGTGCAGATGTGTTAAACGGGCTTTGTATGCCTGACCTGCTGCATTCAATAAAGCCGCTTCAATCGACCAATATTCCTGAGTAATAAAGGCCTCAATTTCCTGTTCACGCTCGACAATTAAGCGTAGAGCCACCGATTGCACCCGCCCGGCGGAACGAGCCCCCGGCAGTTTGCGCCACAGCACCGGAGACAAGGTAAAACCCACCAGATAATCGAGAGCCCGTCGTGCCAAATAGGCTGACACTAATTTCTTATCAATTTCACGCGGATGCTGAATCGCATTCTGGATAGCGCCTTTGGTAATCTCATGGAAAACAATACGTTTAACTTCTTTACCCACTAAGGCTTTTTTTTCATTGAGCACTTGCTGAACATGCCAAGAAATGGCTTCCCCTTCACGGTCAGGGTCGGTGGCAAGCAACAATTGATCAGCGCCTTTGACTGCTTTTAGGATCTCATTTACTTTATTTTTGGCTCGATCTTGCATTTCCCAAACCATCTTAAAATCGTGATCAGGATCAACAGAACCATTCTTAGAGGGAAGATCGCGAATATGCCCATAGCTGGCCAAGACAATATAATCGTTGCCGAGATAACGATTGATTGTTTTAGCTTTTGCTGGCGATTCAACAACAACGACACTTTTCATGATGCCACACCTCTCTAATTTTTATTCTGCTGTATTTTCAATCTTGTAGCAAGTCATCATTCACAACACTTGGGTGGAAATTGAAACAGTACCATTTGCCTGGCGAACAATCAAGCCTTCTAGTTCTAATTCTAAAATGATCGCCATAATTTCTTGAGAATTTAGCTTAAAATCTTGAGCAATAAAGTTTATTTCAATCGGTGTCTCACTCAGTCCCCTTAAAATTTCTTCTTTTAGGGACGCTGGAACAGAGAAGTCTTCAACGGAGGCAACATAAGCCTCAGCTTCAGGTTCTGACAACATGGTTAAATTAAACTCAGGCTTAAGGATTTGCAGAATATCGTCCGCGGATTGCACAAGATGGGCCCCTTGTTTAAGAAGCAGGTTGCTGCCATGGCACCGTGGATCCTGAGGCGACCCCGGCACCGCAAACAGGTCACGGGATTGCTCAATTGCATAACGTGCTGTTATCAAGGATCCTGAGCGGATTGCCGCTTCAACCACGACGACACCTCGGCTTAAGCCAGAAATAATCCGATTACGTCGTGGGAAATGATTGGGCGATGGCTTAGTGCCGATGAGCATCTCGCTGACAATACAGCCATGCCGCTGAATATCATTATAGAGATCCTCATGTTCGGGTGGATAAATAACGTCCACGCCCCCAGCCACTACTGCAACGGTTCCCGTCTGACAACTCCCGAGATGTGCTGAGCGGTCAATACCCCGTGCTAAACCAGAAGCCACGATAAAGCCAGCTTTCCCCAAATCCTGGGCCAAAAGATGCGCTTGCTTCTTGGCCGCAAAGGAGCAATTGCGCGCCCCGACAATCCCGACCATATCTTTTTGCAAGACATCGACCTGCCCCTTAACAAACAACAGGGTGGGCGCATCTCGCAGCTGCTTTAACTGTACAGGATAGCTGCTATTCTTGCCGGTTACGATCGTAACGCCTTTTTTATTACATAGCTCTAGAAGCTGCTTTACCCAATTTTCTTCAGGAATAATATTGGCGCGATTATTGCGCGCTAGCCACGCTAAGGCTTCCTCACAGCACCCAAATCTGGATAGAGCTTGCCAAAATGTTATAGGGCCCACATTCTTACAATAGGCAAGCTTTAGCCAGGAAATTAAGTCTTTATCATTCATGGTAGGAAAGCTAACAGATTTATTTCAGTTTTAGAAGCATTATTGTTTGCCGCTCGAGCCTTGGTTGAGAGATACTATTTTTTTCCTTATCGGCTCTCTTTAAGGAGAGTTTCTCTTAAAGAATAGCTGCATCTAACTAGCTTGCTGCTAGCACTTACAACACAGAGGAGGCTTTAACTTCTGCCTTCATCAGCTACCCTTCTCAATAAATCTAATGCTTTGTCGTTATCTAGGATGACATTAATATCCGACAGATAAATCTGAACTAGAAAGAATTGAGCTTCTGCATAATTCTCTTTTATTGCTAATCTTTCCAGCAATGACACAGCTTGGCGAGTATCCTGTATGAAACACGCCTTCTCTTCATCATACCAGCGACCTTCATACATCATTTTGGCACGATAAAGAAAAGCCCTAAAATATCGAGAGGCAAAACTAAAATCAAATTTCAAGAGCTGAGAGGCTTGTTGGTCATTCTTGCCAATATGTTTGCCTTTATAGTAGTCAATCCCTACCCTCATTCTTACATTTATATCGTGATCATGATGTAAACAGTATGGTTTATCAGCAGCCTTTTTTAAAAGAGCAGCACCTTTTACAGTATCCTTTTCAACACCTTGTCCTTTTAAATACAGTCTTCCTAACTGATACTCAGCCCAGCTGATATTTTGATCGCTTGCTTGCTTTAGCAAATCCACTGTATCTTTAAGATAACCAGGGATATTTTGATGCTTAAGATATACCTTGCATAAATCATAAACTACCCCTGTTGGATGCAGTTGTCCTGTCTCATAAAATCCCATAAATGGTATTGCCTTTTTATAGAACTCTACAGCTTGGTAAATATCTTTTCTGGCTTCAAAGGTCTTAGCTAACCAATAATAAGCTTTCTTATGACCCAAATCTCCTGCTTTTCTAACACATTCGATGGCTCTAGGAAAATCCTTGCTTCCCTCCTCTGCTCGGTAATAAAACTTTCCAAGTTCGAAGAGTGCCTGTAAATGCCCTTGTGAAGCAGCTTTGCTAAGCAGAGTAACCTTCTTTTTTTCTTCTTCAGAAGCTTGATAACTGTTAACAAAATGTCTACCTAAGTAATAGTAAGCGTCAGCAGCATTATTACATTCATTAGTGTACCAGCGTCCCCCAAGATACTTGCTGTACAAATGAGAAGCTCGTTCATTATCCTTGGTAAGGATGACGCCTTCATCATAAATTATGCCTAATCGTAAATAAGCTGCCTTATCGAGTCGTCGGTAAGCCTCTCCATAGTAGTATAAAGCCTGATCATGATTAGGAGCCCTACGAAGGCCTTCCCAGTATAGATTACCTAACATAAAGTAATGTCTAGCCACATATGCATGTAGCCTCTCTCCCTCTGCCTCAGCTGCTATCTTTATTTCTTTACTGAATTCATCTTGGAGTTTTTTTGTACATTTTTTAAAATAGGCTGCTTTCTTATGGGGCACACATTCTTTACGTCCGGTAACTGTTTGACAGATCTCATATTCGCTTAAGATAAGGGCATCTAAATTATGGCAAACAAGACGCAAATTCAATAAGTCAGAGTTAGGTAAAAAATCGACGACAGTTAAGATAATTTCTATCGGCAAACCAGGAAAAATTAGGAAAGATAAATCATTTTCTGTTCTCATAATAAGAGGCTCACACAGCCGCCGCCTCTTAATAGGGTTTTCTTCGCGTACTTCTTAAGAATCTTCAGCTAAGGGGTGCCGATGTAATTGTCCAGAGATATAAATCTCTGATTTACTGAACCTAGAAAGTAACTGATTAGCTTTATTACTATCTTTGCTGACAATTATTATTCCATTATGTTCAAGGCCACCCTCATAGATGCCTGCCAAATTCTTTATAGCCTCCTCCGAGCCTAGGCGATAAGCTTGTAAGTAGCAGTCCAAGGCCTTATAGTATTTAGGAGAATTGCGCAGCCCTTGCCAATACATCTCCCCTAACTGAAAGTAAGAATCTCTTCTTTCTTTATATCTGTCTTCCAACCAAATCCTTCCAAAGTTATTAAACCAATTTAGTCCAATTTTATGGAACTCATTACGAATAATCTTTGCCAAGGAATAAAACTTTTCAGCTTTATTCAAAGGAATATGTTGTTTTTTCCCCGAGACAGGCTGGCATACTTGATAATGCTGTAAAACCAGCTCGTTAAAAGTTCGGCATGATAAGCGTAAATTTCTTAAATCAGAATTAGATAGGGACCGAAAAGGGTTAAAGGCAAGCTCGCCATCCCTTTGCGGTAATACATGTGAATAAGAGGAAACCGCTTGCGGCCTGTCCACGTCCATAGCCCACCCGGCAAGCGACCCAGTTTTTCCAGTAAGAACTAAGGCAAGAAATGCATATATTTTCATATTTTTGCTCCATTAATTTTTTTATTATTAATGTATTCTAGGGACTGCTACGGCGCGATCCAAAATCTTATTATTTATTTCTTATTAAAGCAAAAGGGAATTTGCTGCCTTTTATATAGCAATGGGCCTTTCAAAAAAGCTCTCCAAAGGATTAATTTGCAGGTAGCTTTCCTTGGGCAGGGGAGATGACTATAGCTTTATTATCTTTAGTATGCAGTTAGAAGAAGCCTTATTTTAGCTCTCAGCTTTCTTCATCCCTTTTAGGCAAACCAATCCAATAGCCCCCACAATCGACAGGACAATTGCTGGTACATAAAGGCTCGCTGTTTTATCTATTAAAGTGGTCACAATAAACGGAGCCGTACCACCAAAACAGGCCACACTCATATTAAAAGATAGTCCTGCGGCAGTGTAACGAACATGTTGGGGAAAAGCCGTCGCCACCATGATCGGCAAGGTTCCATAAGCGGCCCCCATTAACACACTGAAAACCAGCTGCAGCACGGCTAAGGCCCCTATTTGCGAGGAGGTTATCACATAATGATATAAAGGATAAGCAAGCAAGAGAAACCCCAGGCAGACCCCACTTAGAATCTTCTTGTGTCCCATGCGATCACCCAGCCAGCCAAACAAGGGAATAAATATAACCAGACTCCCCATGCTCACGGTATTCCAGAATAAAACCGATTCTTCAGGGAGCTTTAAAAATAGGGTGGCAAAAGTAGTCATAAATACAAAGACCACGTAAACGCCTACCCCATCCAAGAGGATAATGCCGATGGCCCGCAACAAAGTTGCCTTATAATCCTGAAGGATCTCTTTTACCGGTAATTGCTGCAAAGTCGGCTGCCCATGCGATTGCTCCGGAATATATTTGCGAATCATAAAACCGACAACAGCAGACAGGCTTCCTAGTAAAAAGGGGATACGCCAACCAAAGTTTTTTAGATCGTCAGGCGATAAAATCGAAGCCAATAGCGTGGCGGCCCCGGACCCTAAAAACAAGCCGCCAAGCGTCCCAAAGGATGCTAAGCTGCCCGCAAATCCTTGACGTCCTTTGGGTGCATGCTCAATGACAAAGATGAAAGAGCCTCCATAATTGCCGCCCACAGCCAAGCCTTGAAGTAATCGCACTAACACCAATCCAATGCTGGCAAAAATTCCCGCTGTTTCATAGGTAGGCAGTAAGCCCAGCAAAGTGGTCGGAACCGCCATCATCAGCAACGACGCCGCTAAAGCATATTTACGCCCAACCCGATCACCGATATAGCCATAAAAGATAGCCCCCAAAGGTCGCATGGCAAATCCAGAAGCGAAAACGGCAAACGTAGCAAGCAAAGAGCTGACAGGGTCATGGCTCGGATAAAATTGTTGACCGATAATATTAGCAAAATAGCCAAATAGTGCGTAATCATACCATTCAAATGCTGTTGCCAATGAGCCAAAAAGCAAAGGTTTTGCAGCAAGTTTTGTTGTCATTTTTTCTCCTTAAAGATGCCTGCTCGGGCTGCCGTTTATCATCATAGCTTGATTATTGGTGTTTAGATACTGTGAAGTTTATTATCCCCCATTAAAATTATCACTCTGCCCCATTAAGTCCGCCCCTTTTTAAGGAAAAATTTAGATTAATTGTTTCTTAATAGATGGGTTTTTAAAATTTAGATATCAGCAGAGTAGGAATCAATAATGTCAAATACGCCTATAAACCAGTTAGAATATAAAGGTGACTCCCTTACCCTTTTCATGCTCTATGCGCAACTGCTGGGCGGATGTCTGTTAACGGGTGGCATTTACTATTTTTGGGGACGGGTCGCTATTCTACGCTACACAATAGGATCTATTTTAATTAATCAGACGCCCTATCAGTATCTGGGCACAGGAAAAGAGTTATGTCTCAGCTTCCTGCGGTTTTGCTGTGTTTGCCTGGGCTATCTCCTCTTCAATTATGGCATTTTATGGTACGGCATCCATACAATTGGTTGGAATTGTGACTTGTTTATTCAGACCGTTTTTGGGATAAATGCTATTGTGCTCAGTGGGCTGCTTTTTTACGGAGTGCATCGCTCTCTTATCTATTATTTTTCGCGCCTGGCGTGGAAGGGAGTCCGTTATCAATTAGCAGGTTCAAGTTGGGAATTTACAAAGTTATGTTTAAAGAAATCATTCTTAAATATTATCACTTGCAGCTTTACGGTCCCCCAATCAACGCTGGAAATTTATGGTTCTCTAATAAATCAGCTTTATTACGGGGACCAAAAATATCGCTTCCAATATGAAACACATAATCTTCTAAAGCCCCATCTGATCTCTTTACTCTTGCTTATTCCGACTTTGGGATTATCGCGGTTATGGTATCAGGCTAAGCTACATAATTTTATTTTTGACCATATGAAATTTATGGATCTCGAATTCCGTAACACCATGCGTCCCACCGGCTTAATTAGCCTTTATCTAAGTAATCTTATTATCATTATAGCTAGTCTCGGTCTCGGCATTCCATTTGCTGTCAACCGTTCACTTAAATTTTATACCGAGCATCTTTGCATTGTGGGCGATTTAAACCGCAAGCGTCTTATTAAAGGTTAAACCTAATTTATGAGTGCACTGAAGAAAGTGTTAGTTAATCACTCTAGCATTCAATCTTTTAATATTTCATGAAATACTAGGACTAATAGCAAGCAAGAAAGGAATCATCAGGCTAATGCAGCACCATCTCTTTAAAGGGACGCTCTATATGCTAGGCGCAATGTTTAGCTTTGTCAGTGTTAATGCCATCTTTAAAACGCTTGAATTTTCCTATCACCCGCTACAAGTCGTATTTTTTAGATATTTCTTCGCCCTTATTCCCTGCTTGATCGTTCTATGGGCGCGCCAAGAAGGGGCCAGTTTAAAGATTAGCGATTTCAAACCTCATATCCTACGGGGAGCTATAGGAGTGGTCGGCTTATTAATGCTGTTTCAATCGCTTAGCCTGCTCCCCTTAGCTGAGGCCGTCACTATTTCTTTTGCTTCCTCCTTCTTTATCACCATCTTTTCATGGATATTATTGAAAGAAAAAGTCTCCTTAATGGCTTGTCTGGCGATCCTTATAGGGTTTGCTGGCGTCATCATTGCGGCAAAACCAGATAGCATTCACCTAAAGTTAGGGGTACTATGTGGACTCTTATCTGCAATCGCTGAAGGCTTTATCCTAACTCATAGCCGCCTCATCTCTGCTACAAACTCCAGCTCAGCTATAGCTTTCTATTATGCCTTGTTTGCAGCCATTTTTGCCGCCATCGGCTTGCCTGTTGTCTGGACGACGCCCTCCACTTATGACCTAATTGTATTAATTGTCTTAGGGATAGGGGGCGGCATTGGTCAATATCTGCTTATTACTGCTACACGTTTAGCACCTGGCCAAACCCTGGCGCCGTTGATTTACAGTCAGATTGTCTGGAGCATTCTTTACGATATAATTTTATTTGATGCAATTCCTTCGAAATCATTGTATACTGGATGTGGTTTAATTATCGCGGCAGGATTAGTGATGATTTTAAAGGATAAAATCATCCAAATTAAACAAACGAATTGACACTGGCTATGCAGATAGTATAGGTTGTTCGTTAAGATTTGTATTTATTTTTGGTACATAGGTAATTTAATGACAAAGCGCATTAACGCTAAATATAAAATCGACCGCCGCTTAGGTGTTAACCTTTGGGGTCGTCCAAAGAGTCCTGTAAACAGTCGCAGCTATGGCCCGGGTCAACATGGCCAACAAAGGTCCAAGCCTTCTGATTATGGTTTGCAACTTCGGGCTAAACAGAAGCTCAAAGGTTACTACGGTAATATCAGCGAGCGTCAATTCCGCCGCTTATATCAAGAAGCGATCCGTCGTCGCGGTGATACCTCTGAAAATCTAATTGAGTTGCTAGAGCGTCGCTTAGATGCAGTCGTCTATCGCATGAAGTTCGTCGCAACACCGTTTGCAGCTCGCCAACTCGTTAACCATGGCCATGTTGCTGTCAATGGCAAGCGCGTTAACATCCCCTCTTTCCAACTTAAAGATGGTGACGAAATCTCTCTGATCGGGAAGATTAAAGAAAATGTTAATGTTATCGCATCTACGCAATCAAATGAGCGTGATGTGCCAGAATACATGACAGTTGATCATAAGAAAATGGAAGGAAAGTATATTCGTGGACCAAAGTTCACCGAAGTTCCTTATCCGGTCCATATGGAACCTAACCTCGTTATCGAATTTTACTCTCGATAAGCTTTCAGGTCATAGATTCTCAAGAAAACCTTCGTTTTGCGAAGGTTTTTTTATTGCCTGAAAGATATAGCCTCCCCTTTTTTCCGCCCTACCTATTTAAAAAGTACTCTGCTAGCCGCGTCTGAAGCATTGCTAATTTACTGGAAGAAACAGATAACATCCAGCCATCCCTCTAGAATTTGCAAGCTATTGGTGAGAATTCAACAGAATGATGCAAAATGCTATCTTCTGAGAAAGTGCTTTCTTGTTTATAAAATTTAAAGAATTTTTTTTTGCGAGATTCTTGGTCCTCGCATCTGGGTGGAACGCTCTAAGACTTGCAACGGCTCTACGTCTTAAAGCGCCAATATAAGATAGTCACTGAAAACAGTATGGCTGCACGTTTCAACTTATCTCAACTCAGAACGTTGGAATTTTAGACCAGCATAATTGTTATCTAAATTAGAGTCACCAGGAATGTAGCAAACACTGGCACATTCTGCCCCTGAAAAGGACAAAAACTTATTAAGCGACTTTAGACGCTTTCTCAACCCGGTTTAATTTGAGTTTCTGGCAATCGCAAATCTGAAAGAGTACAGACTACAGTTTTAATTCAGCTCTAGTCGCATAAAAACTGACTCAAAATTACGAGTAATAATGGTAGACAGCAATATTAAAATAGTTAGCAATGGATAATTGTTGAAAATTATTCTTACTACCCGCATCTATACCTTATAGAGCCCTCAAATATAACCAATAAATATGAAGCTAAAAACTCTTCAACTTAAAATCTCGTTCTTATTCCTGACGGTCAATTTACAACTCAGCACATCTATGGCGATGCAGCCAGCCCTTTCTCCACCTTTCTTAGATCCTTGTCTTTCCTTTGACAATATGACTCATGAAGCCTCTGTCCTTATAAAAACTGAAGAAGACATCCACAACCAATTTATTGCCGTACAGACAGCAATTGAAAATAATATTAAAGAAATAGAAGAATCTCAGGTACAAGAAGCAGATGGGTCGGATTACAGCCGTTGGCGTAAAGCATTAAAACTGAACAATCAAGCCCTTAAGATAGTTAAAGAGTCTTTGGAAATATACTCTTTCTATAAACGACCAATTCTATGGAATATACAGCAAAAAAGAGATACATTTGGTTTAGGATTTATAAGATATGCCAAGTTTTTATCCTTCTCTCAGAAGTTGGCAATGCTTCAACCGCTGGAGAAAGATAAGCTTTTACCTTTCATAATCCGCACCTTTCAAGAAGCTGTTGATCATAAATTAAAGAACGCACTACCACCGACAGACGTATTCTTAACTGAGTTTATTGATATTAGAAGTGCTGATGATATCAGACTAAGCCATGTAAGGTTGATTAATATTCTCAATCGAGGCTTTAAAAATGTCCTCAACTTATTAGATAAAATTGATCTGAATAAACTTAATTTAACTAATCTTCCTTATAAGGCTCTGCTAGAAACTCACTTAAATAAGTTGCGCGGTGAATTGAATGTATTTTTCCGTGAAAAGAAGCTCGTAGAGATGGTGAAGAGATCCAACATCAATCTTGTTATTGCAAATGGCTTCCCTTTCAACTTTGGTTATATTCAGAACTATATGAACATTCATACCGCCTATAATATTATTTTCTCTCTTCTCAATCACAGATTTCATAACAGGCATCTATTATTACCTGAGTACTATGATCTTTATGCAGAGGAAGAATGCGTAATGCTTTCTGAGGTGGAGAGGACGGAAAATCTTAAAACATTACAGTCAATGCTAGCTGCATCGAACTCTGCTAGCATAGAAGCTGAAAACCGATCCTTAAAAAATAGATGTAATAAGCAGCCCGTATCTTCCTCCAAGAAATTAGCGCAAGTCAAGCCCTCCCATAGAAACGGCCATAAACCTTACACCAAGCAAAAGTCTCGATCCAAACAGAGTAATACTAACAGACGGAAAGCAAAGCAGCAGCTCCGAATACCTCTTGTCTCTCCGGAAGAGAGAGAAGGTACAAAGCATCTCTTTGCGACGCCAGGCGCCGCAACTGAAAGCCTGATCAATTTTCCTCTCCCTATTGTTTCCACCTCAGCACCTTCTTCTACGCTGGCGGCAAAAACTACTGCAAGCGACATTGATCAAGCTGCTACACCAAGCAAAGAAACACACAGTACACCTAAAGCGGAGACAGCTTCTCTCTCTCCCATCACAGCAGCATCTGATTCAATGCTACCGTCACCCTTTCAGAACGCCGCGGCTGCTGCAATGATAGCAGAGCCTAAATCAGATAATTTGATTCAAGAATGCACTAAGTGGCTACAAGGTCTCCTCCAAAAAACGGCTCAAAAGCCGGGTAATTATGTGTCTATCTTTAATAAAGCACGCCATCTCCTTATAGACCTGGAAAATAATGGTGAACAAGTTCTGCTTGGGATACAAGAAGCCACTCACACCTTAGCCCAAAGATTGAACGATTTAAGGCAAGCAGATTTAGTCAACAAGAAGAAGACCTACGGCATTCTAATACCGAAGAATTATGAGGCTGATTATTTGCTTTTAATGCACACCCCTATTACTTACCTCCATAATAATCTGCGTTTTAGCTTGGTTAAAAGACTCCTTAAGGGGCTGGGTGGGAAAATTGATGACAGCCACAGCGGCTCACGCATAGCTTTTGAACTGAACAAAAAGAAAATGTCGATACATCTGCATAATGCTCATAATGGAATTCTTGATGGCGGACGGATTACCTCTTTACGTAAGCTGATTACTGATGCAGGCGTTTATATACAGGAATAAAGCAAGTCAAGTTAACAGCAAGACCTTCTGCAGCCGCCCCTGTTAGAATTAAGGGGTGCTCTCGATGGCAACCCCATTATTCTCTAGAGTCCCCTTAAATCTTATAAATTTAGTTTCTCTAAGAGACAAGCGCCACAACATGGGCTGTTTCAAGAAAACATAAATCGGGAAATTGAGTAGGATTATAAATTGTTTACAGTTTAAACCACCACCTTTTTCTTGTTACCCGGGCAGGCCAGCGCCCTCCATCCCTAGGCGTTTTTTTTACTATAATTAGGTTTATTTAATGTCTCCTAAAAAATTGATAAGTTTTTTGTTGACAGTTCCCCCCAGAGTACGTTAGAAAATAGAAGTCATCAGTGATGACATCCCGATAAAGCGGGGGTGTAGCTCAGTTGGTTAGAGCGTCGGCCTGTCACGCCGAAGGTCGCGGGTTCGAGTCCCGTCACTCCCGCCATTCATTTCATACTTTCCTTACCCCGCTTTTCAAATCAATATCTTGACCATTTCTTACATTTTGGCTAGGTTGAAGTATTAATCAATTCAATTATTAATATGGTCATGAATCCGCGAGAATCTTTCCAACATATGATCCTGAAATTACAACAGTTCTGGGCTGACTGGGGCTGCGTTATTCTGCAGCCTTATGATGTTGAAATGGGGGCTGGTACCTTTCACCCGGCTACAACTCTGCGTTCATTAGGCAAGCAACCTTGGAACGCTGCTTATGTTCAACCTTCGCGTCGCCCTGGCGACGGCCGTTATGGGGAAAACCCCAACCGTCTGCAGCATTATTATCAGTTCCAAGTCATTTTAAAGCCTGCCCCGGCGGATCCGCAGAACCTTTATTTAGAATCTTTAAAAGCCATCGGCTTTGACCTAACCAAACATGATATTCGCTTTGTCGAAGATGATTGGGAAAGTCCTACTTTAGGTGCAGCTGGACTGGGTTGGGAAGTGTGGTGCGATGGCATGGAAGTAACGCAGTTTACTTATTTCCAACAGGTGGGTGGCATTGAATGCGATCCGGTATGTGTAGAAATTACCTATGGTTTAGAGCGTATCGCCATGGTTGCCCAGGGCGTAGATAGCTTTTATGAGCTCAATTGGAATGGTCAACACGGGGATAAAAAGCTTACCTATCAAGATATTTTTAAGCGCAGTGAAATTGAATTCTCCCATTACAATTTTACGCATGCCAGCACAGAGAAGCTGCTTGAGCATTTTAAAGATGCCGAGCAAGAATGCCAGAAATTACTTGAGCACAAATTAGCCCTTCCTGCCTATGATCAGTGTATTAAAGCAAGCCATCTATTTAATCTTCTTGACGCCCGGGGCGTCATTAGTGTTGCTGAACGGGCCAGCTATATTGGTCGTGTTCGCACTCTAGCTAAGGGATGTTGTCAAGCTTATGTCGAGGACCAAGTTTAATGTCACAAGAATTTTTATTTGAAATTTTGTCAGAAGAAATTCCGGCTCGCATGCAGGTTAAAGCTGCGGAGGATTTCAAGGCAGCCTTTGAGACTGGTTTAAGAGAGGCGGGCCTCTCATTTGAAGCTGTAACAACCTATATTACTCCCCGTCGTCTTGTTGCCACCATTTCTGGATTAGCATCAGCAACCCAAGCAACAACCGAAGAGCGGCGAGGCCCGCGTTTAGAGGCCCCTGAAGCAGCTCTGCAAGGGTTTTTAAAGTCGAGTGGTCAGACAAAGGAACAGCTTATTCAAAAAGATGGCTACTGGTATGCCAATCTTATTACGGAGGCTAAACCAACCTCCTGTATCCTTCCCGATATATGCCGCCAAATCATTCGTAGTTTTAGTTGGCCTAAATCAATGCGTTGGCATGGTGCCCCTCATACTTGGGTCCGCCCCGTGCGCGGCATCTTAGCAGTTCTGGCAGGGAAGCCATTAATCTTTGAAGTACCTGAGTTCAATTTAGTGTCCAGCAATAAAACAAAAGGTCACCGTTTCTTGGCTTCTGGGGAGTTTGAAGTTACCTGCTTCAGTGATTACCAACACAATTTGGAAAAAAACTTTGTAATCTTAAGCCATGAACAGCGTCAGAAACTTATCCTTAATAAGCTTATAGAACTTGGCCAACAGCAAGGATATTCTCTAGAACACGATGAGAAACTACTCGAAGAAGTCGCTGGTTTATCAGAATATCCGCAGCCTCTGGTAGGAAAAATCGAAGGCTCTTTCTTACGACTTCCTAAAAAAGTGTTATCAACTTCCATGCGAGTACATCAGAAATACTTCACGTTTACAGATTCTTTGGGAAATATTGCGCCCATATTCGGATTAGTGGCCAATACAGTTGCCAGTGATAACGGAACCACTATGCTGCGCGGTTATGAACGTGTTTTACGGGCTCGATTGAGCGATGCTAGCTTCTTTTATGATCAAGATCTAAAAACCCCGTTGCAGGCTTATCTGCCCCAACTGGATTCGATCATCTTCCATACTAAACTTGGCTTCTTTGGGTCAGCGGGTTAACGTTTAATGAATTTGGTATCTTCGACCGCTGCTAAGCGGGCGGCAGAGTTATGCAAATGTGATCTTGTAACCAGTATGGTTGGCGAGTTTCCGGAATTACAAGGATATATGGGCGGTGTTTATGCGCAAGCGCAACAGGAAACCGCGGAAATTGCTGAAGCAATAACTCAGCATTATCAACCAGTGGGTCCTCAAGATGCCAGCCCTCATAATCCTGCTGCGATGGAACTGGCTCTTGCTGAAAAGCTCGACACTCTTGTTGGCTTCTTTGCGATTGGTGAACTGCCCACTGGATCTAAAGATCCTTATGCATTACGCCGTGCTGCTTTAGGAATTATTCGCATTGTCCGCGACAATAACCTTCAAGATTGGCGGCTTCTGGATAAAATCACCCAAGCCTTAAGCGCTTATCAAGCGCAAGGCTTGCAGATCAATGAACGCTTTAGTGCCCCCGCTGTTTTAGATTTTATCATGGAACGTCTCGGCCATTCTTTAAAAGCCGAAGGCCTACGTCCTGATACCCTTGCCGCCGTGCTGCAGTCTGCTAATCGAGGCGATAATATTTGTGGAATTGTTGAGCGTATAAAGGCCCTCAATGAATACTTAACCAGTGAGGCCGGCTATGCTCTAAGAGCGGCTTTCCGCAGGGCTTATGGTATTCTTCCCAAAGATCACGAAGCCCTTAAAGTACAACCGCAGCTCTTTACAGAGCATGAAGAAAAGGCACTCTTTGAGGAGCTGGAAACTGTAAATAGCCGTTGCCAATCCTTACTTGAAAACCATGATTATACGCGATTAATGATGATACTCGCCCATCTGCGGGATCCAATAGATGCGTTTTTCAATCTAAAGATTAATGATGAAAATGACATGATCCGCAATAATCGTCTTGCCTTGCTACAGTTAATGATTCATCAAACAGCGATCATTGCTGACTTTTCCAAGCTGGAGGGTTAAGGGCTCAGTTATTAATAGCTTGGCACAAGTTACAATAAGTAATAGACGCCAATTCTTATATCCTTCTCATCATCAAATATCTTAATTAATTGGAAAGAGTTCATAATGAAAGCTTATCGCTTGGATATTGAAGGGCTGAGAGCCCTTTCGATTCTTCTGGTCATTTTTTTCATGCATTCCCTGGCGGACTGCCAGGTGGTTTTATTGGTGTCGACATTTTCTTTGTGATTTCAGGTTATCTGATAACCAGTATCTTATTTGAGGATATGGATAAAAATAAATTTTCGTTCACGAACTTTTACGCTCGGCGTATAAAAAGGCTCTATCCGAGTTTAATGATTGTTTTGATCACTGCCATTGTTTATGGTTGGTTCGTGCTCTTGCCGGAGGAATATAGACTACTGACCAAGCACGCCGCAGCAAGCAGTGTTTATATGAATAACTTTGTTCTCTATAAAGAAAACGGCTATTTTGATGTAGCTTCAAATTGCAAACCATTATTGCATCTTTGGTCGCTCAGCATTGAGGAACAATTCTACCTTATCTGGCCCTTAATGCTTTACTTTTTAAAGAGAAAAAAGCTGCCGGTCGGAACAATAATTTTAGCAGGACTTATATTTTCATTCTCTCTCAATATTTACTATGTTTACCATAACCATTCTTATGCATTCTATATGCCGACAACGCGCTTCTGGGAGCTATTGGTAGGGGCAGCATTAGCTTATATAACCACTTATAAAAGCTCAAGCATGGGCAAGCTGGAAAATTGTCTGAATAAATATGTCAATACAGCAACCATTCAGAACCTAAGTTCTTTATTAGGGGGCTTTCTCATTGGTATCGGTGTTGCATGTCTTAATCAATCGAGCCTTTTTCCCGGATGGTGGGCACTCCTCCCTACAGCGGGAGCTTTTTTGCTTATTTTTGCTGGCCAGCAGGCTTGGTTCAACACCACCGTGTTAAGCAATAAATTGATGCGCGGCATTGGGCTTATCAGCTATCCTCTCTATCTTTGGCATTGGCCAATTTTATCATTTTGCCATATTATTAAAGGCGAGAGTCTCCCTTATCAATTGACTTGCCAAGCTTTAGGATTGAGCTTTGTTCTCGCTTATCTCACCTACAAATTTATTGAGAGCCCAACGCGCAGACAACAAAACTGGATAGCCTTACCTTTGGGCCTTGGCATGATCCCCACGATTCTGATTGCGTGGTCAGTCAAGCACCACTATCACCAAAGCCATGCTGCAACGAATGTAGCGACAGCACAAGTGGTAAAGGCCATCGGTGAATGGGATTTTCCTAATGGTTTAACAATGGAGAAATTTAATGGTCGGGAGATACATACCTTAGGCTCTCAGTCTAAGAGAGCCTTGTTCTTTGGCGATAGCAATATACAACAATATGCGCCTCGCATTAAAAAGCTTATCTTAGAGAACCCTCAAGTAAAACGTTCCGCTACTTTTATAACATACGGCGGCTGCCCCCCTCTTCCCAATGTCTACGATGACAAACGTCCCGAGCTTGAGGATTTCGTAGGGACAGCAGTAAAATATGCTTCCCGACCTGACGTCGACGTCATCGTAATAGGAGGCCAATGGATGGGCTATCTTGGCAAGAAAGGCAGCTATTATTATAGATCTGGTAATACCCAGCATACTCTTGAGCAAGGAAACATCGGCTTGAGCCGGGCCTGTCATGACTTCATGCTTATGCTGAAAACTTGGGTTGATAGTGGCAAAAAGGTCTACTTAGTTCTGAATATGCCTGTTAGTTTCAAATGTGATCCCATCCATATGCTTGAGAGAAAATTTTTTGACTCAATCAGCTACCAGCCAACGGTGTTACCCGCTCAAGAGTGGCACACTGTAGCTGCGATTTCTTACTCTGAACTTATAAAGGTCGCCGAAAAAGCCGGAGTCACGGTTATTGATCCGACCCTCTCTCTATGTGATAAGGAACAATGCCAAGTACTCACAGTCACAGGTGAGCCTATCTATAAAGACGGCTGCCATTTGCGACCTACCTTTGTTGAGAACCATGTCACCTATTTAGATCAAGTGCTGTTTTAATTAAGATGATAAGAGGGGGTTTGAAGCACAATAAAATGCTCTTACCCTTCTATTCTGTGGCTTTCTATAACTCTTTTATTTTACTGTGGTAAAGGTTGCCTGCTCAGAATTTACTGTCTCTCGGATACCATCAAAGCTCACTTGTAAGCCACAATCTCTTACTTTAACAGCACTGATAACTCTGGCTATAAATCAAATTGATATCTTAAGTAAAAGAATTATCGCGCTGACAAGGTCAGCTGCCGCAAGTAGCCTTAATTGCGAGCTTAGTTCTACTGCGTTCCTGCGGGTTTAAATTTTAAATTATATATCCTTCTCAATCTGCCCCACACAACCATAATAAAAATTTTACTAAAATTTTAATTATTAAGTTTACAGCTTGGCTTCATTCCGTTATCAAAGAGCAAGGGGGTATGCTGCCGCAAAAATCCATGCTGATGGCTTATCTAAAATGTTTAATAGATTAAATGAGGATTTAATGAAAAATCTTTTTTTTGGATTAATGCTCTTGGGGATTAACGTTGAAGCTCCAGCTTTAGAAGTGACAAATAATAAATATCAAAGAATTACACTTGGAGAAGCGATAGACGCAGTGCCGGCAATACGCAATATCTTACCTAATCCCAGGATAGCAACAGTAACCGGTCAGAGGCTAAATCTTCAGGCACGTGACTATCAAATCCGCAGTCTTTACTTCCAGAATAAAAAGCAAGACAGCGCTGAACAATCGCTCAGTTACTATATACATAGTAAAGGATTAGCTGAAATGAAGCCGATGGTCATCAATCAAGGCTATGGCCCTCTGCTCATGTATCATGTCAATAATGATGAGCATTACTTCTATTTTTGCATCCGCCCTCAGCCTTTAGAGTCCAATAGATTAGAGACAAATGTCTGCCCCATTGCACCACTTAAGATTAATCCTGATCTGATTGTACAAGATGCTCCTACTTATACTCTAGCAGAAATTCTCAACAAGCTTCCTCAGTTTGCAGGCAGTTCTAGCTCTTGGCTGATATCCTCCACAGTTGGGCAGCTTATTACCATGCAGGATGGGAAAACCTATGAAGTGCGCCAAGCGTTTTTTGAGGATCCTCTTAACCAATTACCGTTACAAGAGACAGTTCAATCCTTTGCTCACCGTTATCACCTTTTAGCGGACAAGACAGTAATGGTTAATTATGCGGGTAATTTGATGAATATTTTTTATCGCCCTGCCTATAATACTGCAGACCATATTGCCCTCTATATAGCTCTGGGCGTAGTGTAAAACAAACAGCGCAGCCCTGTGTTTGATGCTGCGCTTGTTTTCAATTCATAGAAATGTCAGAGCCTCAGAATTAAACTGATTTTAGGCTTCTAGAACTCAGCTCATAGGCCTAAAGAATCAAGTTTAAGCTTGACTCTTTAGACTATTCGATCCCTAATTTTTCCTTTTAAGCATTGCCAAGATTTTGGTGGCAAACTCTTCCGGAGAAGCCGTGTCGAGACGCTCATGAATAGGTAGCTCCACCCATAGCACTTTAAGATACTCTATTAAATCGAGGGACAATTTATCTTGAAGCTCTAAAAGCTGTTTTTTATAAATATCCTGGCCGTTGCGCAAAAAGACGCTCAACTTTAGGGACCGATGCTTCTGCCACCACTAAAATTAAGCGATCGCCGACGCGAATGGTGGTCTTGCTCGGCATAATAAAAAATTGTCCGCTGCGGTATAGACCCGCGACTTCGATTTGATCGCGAATGGTTATATCTTCTAAGGTTAAGCCGACAACATTGGTTGTTTCTTTCGCTTCTGCTTCAATGATTTCGATTTGCCCTTCCTTAAGCGAGTGAACCGCCCGGATCTGACCTTGGCGCACATACTTAAGGATGGTCGAAACCGTAATGGCATGGGGGCTAATAATTGCATCAACGCCCAAAGAAGTTACCAAGGGAGCGTAATCCATATTATTTAGTAAGATTAGGGCGCGGGTCGCTCCTTCTTGTTTCGCTAAAAGAGCGGCGAGAATATTGACTTTGTCATCCTCAGTCACGCAGACAATGGTATCGGTTTCAATGATATTAGCCTCTGTCAGAATTTCAGCATCTAGCGCATCGCCACACAGTATCTCCGTTTGGCGTAACTGACGTGCAACAAATTCGGCTCGGGCGGCATTGCGTTCAATAATCTTTGTTGTCTGTTGCCCTAGCGTTGCTTCCATTTCTTGAGCTAAGGCTAAACCAATACTGCCTGCCCCTACAATTAAGGTTCGCTTACCATAAATTGAATCTTGATGAATATGGCGCATGATCTCGGGAATATAATTTTGGTGCGCCACAAAATATACCTCATCGCCAATCAGGATTTTATCTTCCCCTGAGGGGATAAACATAGAATCTTGGCGATAAATACAAGCGATCATGAATTCTAGTTTTGGAAAGAGGCTAGGCAGGAATTTCAGGGGTGTATTTAATATCGCCGAGGGATGTTCACACCTCACCCCTACAATCTTGACTTCATCACTGCCGATGGACTTTACATCAAACGCCCCCATCACTTGTAAGCTGCTGCTAATTGTTTGGGCCACTTCTGATTCAGGGGAAATGATATGATCAATAGAAATGCGATCAGGATCAAAAAGCCAATGCAGATTAGGGTCTAGATAACTTTTATTACGGATACGCGCGATTTTCTTGGGAACCTTAAATAAGGAGTTAGCCACTTCGCAGGCAACAATATTTACCTCATCAGAGGCAGTGACGGCGATCAACAAGTCGGCTTCATAAAGACCAGCCTTTTCTAAAACATCCGGGTGAGAAGCGTATCCAACCACCGGCTGAATATCAATGCTGTCGCTTAATTTGCGCAACAATTCCCCTGATTGGTCAACCATGGTAATGTCATTATTTTCACCCGATAAATAGCGTGCGATGTTAAATCCAACTTGCCCGCCGCCGAGGATGACCACCTTCATGCTATACTTACGTCCTTGTCTTGTAGCTCATCCTCGTCTACCTCAGAGCGTCCTTCATGTACCCCCAATGCTCGTAACTTGCGATGAAGCGCTGATCTTTCCATTCCAATAAAGCGAGCTGTTTTTGAAATGTTTCCCCCAAATCGGTTGACTTGAGTCAGTAAATATTCCCGTTCGAAGGCTTCTCGGGCTTCCCTTAACGGCATAATCACAATGGATGGATTTCCTAAACTTGGCATTTTAACATCAGTTCGAATCTCCGGTGGCAACATTTCACATGTCACGGGCTCTCGCGCATCCCCGGGTGCCATTAACAACACCCATTCCACCACATTTTTTAACTGTCGTACATTCCCCGGCCAAGGGTAAGATTGCATCATAATTAAGGCTTCGGGCGCTAAAGTGCGCACAGCCCGTCCATGGGATCGGCTTGCCTGATACATAAAATGGTTAACCAACTCAGGAATATCTGTCAGCCGCTCTGTTAAGGGCGGGACCTCAATGGGAATAACACTTAACCGATCATAAAGATCTTGTCGAAAACGTCCTTCCTTTATTTCTTCTGCGACACATTTGGAAGTAGCAGCAATAATACGGACATCAACTTCGATCCTTTGATTATCCCCTAACCGACAAAAGCCGCCTTCTTGTAAAACACGAATAAGTTTAGCCTGAGCTGGCAACGGCAGATCCATAACTTCATTAAGATATAAAGTTCCCCCGTGAGCTCGTTCGATTAAGCCAATCTTGCGCGGAAGAGACTCATCGAGACCAATGATTTCCGTGCCAAACAATTCAGCCTCTATATGATCCGGATGAATCGCAGAACAGTTAATATGAATAAAAGGTGAATTAGCTCGCTTTGATTGCTGATGAATTAAGCGGGCAATGACTTCCTTGCCGGACCCTGAAGGGCCACCAATAAAAATACGGCTATTGCTACCAGCAACTTTGTCGATCGCCTGGCGGATATGCGAGATAGCTGTTGAGGAGCCCAACAGTTCTGTTCCCCCAGTCTTAACTTTTAATTCTTCATTCTCTCGGCGCAGCTTAGCAGCTTCAAGTGCCCGGTTAATGACCAACAACATCCGTTCTGCTTCAAAGGGCTTCTCAATAAAGTCATAAGCACCTCGCTTAATTGCGCAAACCGCGGTCTCGATAGTCCCATGACCACTCATCATAATAACCGGCACATAGGGATGATCACGCTTGATCATTTCTAAGATGCGGATACCATCTCTTTCACCATCGCCTAACCACACATCCAGAATTACCAGATTTGGCTGCCTAAATTTAATGGCTGCCAGTGCTTCTGTACCATCCTTTGCGACGCGAGTTCCGTACCCTTCATCCGATAAGATGCCTGACACTAACTCTCGAATATCGGCTTCGTCATCAACGATTAAAATGTCTTGAGTCATCTATCCATTCATCCGTTTTGTTACCAGTGGCAATTCAAAAAGCACGCGAGCCCCCCCCAGAGGACTATTTCCTAGCTCTAGTCGTCCTCGATGATCTTCTATAATTTTAGACACAATTGCAAGCCCAAGACCAGTCCCTTTCGAGTGAGTCGTATAATACGGCTCTGTCAGCCGTTCTCGGCCGTTAACTGGCAAACCGGGCCCATTATCATCGACCATGACACATACTTTAGTATCAAGCTGGGCCACAGTAATGGATATTTCAGGGTGAAGAGGCTTCTTTAATCCTGCAATTTCATCGAGCGTTACGGCATTAATAGCATTTTGTAATAAATTTGTCAGCACTTGACTCATTTGTGAGGGATCACAATCTACAAGCAGTTCACCTTCACCAGCTATTAATGAAAATTTAATATTACTATGGGCCTGAATCTGCAAAGCAAGAGCATTCGCACAAATCTGAACCATATTATCAACGGTTAGGATTGGCTCTGGCATACGGGCAAAAGACGAAAACTCGCTAACCAGGCGCCCAATTTGCCCCACCTGCCTGACAATTGTATCAACGCATGTCTTAAATACTTCAGGGTCGCTTTGTATTTCTTTCAAGTATTTTCTTTTCAACCTTTCCGCCGATAACTGAATGGGTGTCAATGGGTTCTTAATTTCATGAGCAATCTTACGAGCTACATCAGACCAGGCTGCTTTACGTTGCGCGGAAAGGAGGGGGGTTACATCGTCGATCGTTATAATCAGCCCCGATTTACGGCGCCCAGAATGATCGGTAACCACCACTAGCTGCAATACCCGCGTGACGCCGCGACGCATCAAAGTTAGTTGGCTTGAAGCCACGCCATCGGGCTCCTTAGAGACCTGCTCTATTAACGGTTTAACCTCTGGCAGCAGTTGAGTCAAACTTAAACTTGCTGATTCATCTTTTATATCAAATAATTCTCGCGCCCGTCGATTGATAAGACTAATCACTCCTTGATGATCAGCGCTGATTACGCCGGCTGAAATACGAGATAAAACTGCTTCCATGAACTGGCGTCGCTGATCGATTTGCAAGCTGGCATTCACCAGATCTTGGCGTTGATGCCGCAGCTGATATGTCATCCGGTTAAAGGCCTCAGCTAAAATCCCCAGCTCATTATTAATAGACCCTTCTGCCTCAACCTGCACTTCCAGATTGCCTTGACTGACGGCATCAGATGCAGTAATCAAGCGACTAATCGGCCGCACAAACAAATTAGCGACAGTTAGTCCTGCCCAAATAGCAGCCAGCAATAGCAATAGTGCCACAAGCGAGAAGAACAAAATAAAGGTAATCTGTAAGCCCGAACGTTGAGCATCAAGGCGCTCATACTCTGCAATAGCACTTTCTGTCTGTTTCACATGGCGTAAAACATCCGCATCAATTAACTTACCAATATAAAGAAAGTAGTGACCTTGGGGATCAATACGGGCCAAGGCCCTAACGCGATCATCCTTTTCATTGGATAAGACAACAATTTCGCCTGCCTTTGCTCGCTCGAATGCCTCGACGAGGACGGTTTCAAACTCTAGAGCGAACGTTAGAAATGCTCGTCCCACCACATTGCAATACTCATCCAAGATTAAAGCTTCATCAATGCCTCGGTCCTCACGCGTGATCTTGGTTAATCTCTCCGATATTAAATCTGGAAAACGCACCTGCGATTCAATGGTCGGAGCAATTTCATTTAAGATCGCCACCGCATCCTTCTCAATCGACTTGGCCCGCTCATAGAGATACGCGTTGGCCACCACTTTTGCTTCATTTAACGCCTGACGGACCGGCTCACTGAACCAGGCCTCGACACCAACGTTGAAAAACAGAGCAGAGAAGACGGTAACAAAAATTCCGGGTGTGATCGCAACAAATGCAAATAAAGCTGCGATCTGAACATGTAACTTTGATCCCGCAGCACCTTTGCGTCGTTCTGCCCATAACTCGATAAGCCGTTTAGCAATAACGACTGACAACAATAACATTAAAGTTAAATCGAGGTAGATTAACGGTAATACGTGACTCGATTTATCCGCAAAGTCGTCTGTGCCTGTTAATACCAAATAAGTAGCTACGCCCGATAAGATCGCGGCAACGCTCAACACTAAGCCTAGACGGCGCAGCCATATATCATTATGGACAGCGCGACCTAACCATTTCGTTAAATTTTGGAGAAGCCCTGCCTCGGCCATTACTATAACTCAGACAGATTTATTTGGAGTTCAGTTAGGCGCTTTCTTAATGTGTTACGATTAATGCCAAGTATTTCAGCAGCCTTTTTTTGATTCCCGCCCACTAGCTTGAGCGTAGCCTTCAGTAAGGGGCGCTCTACCTCTTGGATAACGCGCTCATATAAGCCTGAAACCGGCGTCACTCCCTCATGGGCTTTAAAATAATTATCGATGAACGTTTCAACCATCCCCCCTAGACCGCGAGTTGGATTCATGGTTAAAACCTCTGTATTGTTTTCTTTTGCGACGCTCATTACCGGCTCCTAAATCAACGGCTGATAAAATTCATCAATAAGTTGATGCATAGTGGTGGGATCTTCTACACGATTGACGTTAACACGGAAATCCGTAGAATTGGTTAGCCCCTTACTGTACCAACCCACATGTTTACGGGCAATTTTGATTCCTGTAGCAACGCCATAATGCGATAGAATATCATCCAAATGAGTCTTCACAATAAGTCGCTGTGTTGCTAAGTCTGGGTCCGGCAGGTATGTTCCAGTTTTCAAAAAGTGGCCAATTTGATTGATAAACCAAGGCCGACCATAACATCCTCGCCCGACCATAACGCCGTCAGCTCCACTTTGCTGCAATAGAGTTTGAGCATCCTCAATACTCACTACATCACCGTTACCAATAACTGGTACCTTTACGGCGTCTTTGACTTGACGGATAAAGGCCCAGTCTGCCCGACCATTGTAAAGTTGGCAGCGTGTCCGGCCATGTATTGTAATCATTTTAATGCCACACTCTTCAGCAATCTTAGCTAATCGGGGCGCATTTCGAGTATTGTCATCCCATCCTGTTCGCATTTTCAAAGTGACCGGTACCTTTACAGCCTTCACCGTCGCTTCGATAATACGGGCAGCTAAAGCCTCATCGCGCATCAACGAGGAGCCCGCATGACCATTCACCACTTTTTTTACCGGACAGCCCATATTGATATCAATAATCTGGGCTCCTAGATCTTCATTCAGGCGGGCCGCTTCTGCCATCACTGATGGCTCACACCCAGCTAATTGCACGGCCATCGGCAATTCTTCTGGCGACTTTTCAATCATTTTCATTGTCTGGCGCACTTGGCGAACCATGGCTTGACTAGCAATCATCTCGGAGATAACTAATCCTGCACCCATCCGTTTTACCAGTCGGCGGAAAGGCATATCCGTAACACCTGACATAGGTGCTAAGATAACGGGCATCTCCAGCTCAATTTTATCTATTCTAATCGTCATCTTGAGTTCCATGTTTTAGAACTTGGCAAATACTTACTGATCCCATCTACCAAAATAGTGAATGTAGGTTTTTGCTTAAAGCGTCTTTCTCTCTATCCAACATTTAATACCTTGTTAGACACCATACACTAACTTTTGGATGTGCGCAATAATTAGGCACACTCTCTTACTAGCTTCATTTCCTTGTTGAGGTATTAAACTTATAGTTCTCGCTATTATCCGGTTGCGCTTTGGTTGCAGAGAAGATTATAGCCATAGATACTAAATTCTGGTGAGGCTAAATCTTAAGCTATTTTTAATGCTCCCTGTTTTTAAATACTTGGATATTTACTAACTTTATTAAGGACATCAACTAACTCAGCATTATTTTATTGATTCCTTTATTTTCATAACCATCTATACCTATAGTGACTAAGAAAAGCTGCCCCTTAACACCACACAAGACTATAGATTAGGAAAACACCATGCATAAATTAACTCAATTCTTACTTGCAACTTTCCTAACCGCGACTCCTTTGTTGGCGATGGAAAGGCCAGACAGTGCTGTTAGAGAAAGGGAACATCCGCAAGTGGAATCAGAATCATCCATCCCATTTGAGCAGAATACTGGTGACGATAAGCTTTATCATAAATTTATCGCACATTTGGATTTTGGCTATCACCATAACTTTCCATCTAGTATGAGCTTATATGCTCCTAGAATTGGCTATCAAAGTAATCCTGAAGCCAGTAAGAACTTATACGTTCATGTCGGAACTATTTTTAGAAATAAACTAGAAGTTTTCGTATTTTGCAACATGAAGGTACAGCATTTAGCTCTAAGCATTTTCGCTAACGAGCTAGACGCCGTTCACCTCACTCATTTCTTTACTCAGCTGCTCGGTGGCAAGGAGAGCGAATTTGCAGTCACCAATCTTGGCAAATTCCTAACCTTAAAAGACACGAACTATATTCTTCCCTCTTTTCCGATGCAGGTTATTTCAGCTGCGTTAACCTATAGGCCACGTTCGGGACTTACTGTCCTCCAAGAACTAACACAGGCCTTAGACTTACCCCATACTGATCAGAAAACTCCTTTAAGAGCTTTAAGAAGGCATAAAAATACAAAAGATACAGACTATAACTATGAGGATGTTAAACCTGGAAGAAAAATTTTTACCTACCTTGATTCTATTGAAATTACTGAAGAGGGAATTATGAAGGTTGTGATAGAGACTCGCAAACTGCAGAATCTAGAAGTCCCTCTGATTGACTTTAAAACGGTAGAATATACATTTACATCCCCTTTATCCCAGCGAATTGTTACCCGTGTCATTCTTGGAAAGCAGTCACCCCTTTATTACCAACAGCTTCTACATACCTCTATTGGCTGGGATATCAGCGAGAAGACCACGTTGGGACGGTTTCTTTGGATCGCTCCAGGTTTTTCGACCGATGAGGATCATAACTCACCCCGCCAGCTTGTAGATGATAAACTAGCTCAAAAGTTTGCACAGGCAGCTTTATTATCAGATTTTTCAGAAGATGAAGAAGAAACTGGAGAAAAGCAAATCTCCGCAGGCTCTTCCTTGCTAGTAGACTGAAATCAAAGCAAGGAACCTCACTCCAAAAGCGCTCCAAGACCCTGTGATAAAGAAGGCCTTTGATAAAAATCTAAAGTATTTTTTGTTTAGCATTGGATTTTGGACGCTCTTTCTTCAAAACATCATATTTCCTTTCTGTCCCGACCAACCTTGCTTTTTCACGCAAACATAGTAAAACATATCAAACTATAATGTTGAAACCGTGGGAAGAATAGGAGCACCTCACATTGCAAATGCAAACAATGACCTTACAAACTTAAAGCTGTGAAGCGAAATTAGCCCTACTGTGTTAGCATTAAAACTGCTTGAGCCCGCGCCTTGTATCCGCCCCCTCCAATACTTATATAGTCGTTTATTTAACCTTATGTTTAAGGAGTTGCTTTTATAAATCTACCTCATAAAAAAAGCCGGAATAGTTCCGGCTTTTGGAAGGAATTAGCTAACTAATTAATCATCCCGACGATCACCAAACAAACGTAACAGTGAAATAAAGATGTTAATAAAGTCGAGATATAAGGTCAGTGCCCCCATAACAGCCTTCTTTCCTGCAGTCTCAGCAGAGTCTGAATCATAATACAGATCCTTGATTCGCTGAGTGTCATAAGCTGTTAACCCTGTAAAAACGATGACCGAGAGCGCCGACAAGACAAAACTCATAGCACTGCTTTTCAAGAAGATATTGACGAGCGAAGCGATAACAATTCCCATTAGCCCCATAAACATAAAGGACCCCATGGAAGTCAGATCTTTTTGGGTTGTATAACCATACAAAGCCATGGCGCCAAAGGTACTTGCAGTAATGAAGAAGATTCGCGTGACGCTTTCCCCTGTATATTGGCTTACAAGCGGCGTTAAAGAGAATCCGACTAAAACAGCATACACCCAGAATAACGTCTGCGCAGTTGAAAGACTGAGCCGCTCAATGCGAAAACTTAAAAAGAAAACAAGAGCTAAAGGCGCAAAAAGAACAACATAGAGCATCGGTGAAGCATAGAGGACAGAGTGCAAAGCAGGAACAGTAGCCGCCAAAAACCCAGCTACCCCTGTTACAGCTAATCCCAGGCCCATGTAGGCAAAAACTCGCTGCATATAGCCACGCAGACCACTTTCAAAAGCAGCAAACTGACCAGAGCGAGTAACGGTGCGATTTTCATATGACATGCGTAACCTCTCAAGTTAAAGCAACTAGAAATACATTATACCTATAGATATAATACATTTTTCGCCTTTGAAAAGCAATCTATTCTCCATTGCCCTTAGTCTTCCTGGCAAAAGCATTCTGTATTGATTGAATTAATCTATATTAAGGCTGCTCTTGATTCAGGAAAGATGAGCAGGTGCGTCGAGTTCACTTGGCCTTGAAACCAAATTAAGCTCAGCCATTCCTGGCTCCTGAATCAAGGGAATACGACAAGAAACTGTGGTGCCCAGGCCTTTACTTGAATTAAGACGAATATTTCCTCCATGCAGGGTAATGAAACTTTTAACGAGGGGAAGCCCTATACCGGCCCCCTTAAACCCAAAGCTACTTCCGTTACCACTGGTCGAAGCCAACAATTCAGCGATATGTTCTTTTATATCATCGGCCATCCCGACTCCATTATCACTGACAGATAAAATCAGATAATCGCCGTCCTCTTCACTTTCTAGAGATGCTGTTAACTGTATGACACCGCCTGATGGCGTAAATTTTATAGCATTTATGAGCAGGTTAAAAAGTGCCTGTTTTAAACGCCGTTCATCAGCCAAAAATCGATCCACGAGGGTATGGTTTTCACAAATGATCTCTAAGCCATGATCATTCGACCTATTATAGACTAAGGCCACCAAGCTCTCTAGAAACGGGGTTAGCTCAATGGGATGAATTTTGAGGGTCAGTTGTCCGGCCTCAACGCTGGCAAAGTCAATAATATCATTGATCAGAGAAAGCAGGCGCTGGGAGGATTCATTAATCCCCTTACAATAATCAATCTGCCGCTCATTCAGTCCGCCAAAATATTGATTTAGTAAAATCTCGGTAAATCCTATAATGGTATTTAAAGGAGCACGCAGCTCATAGGAAACATGGGAGATAAAGTCGGATTTAAAGCGATCAGCTTGCTCCAGCGCTTCATTGCGTTCCTTTAACGCTTCTTCAAAGCGCCATCTATCGGAGACATCAACAAAGCCTAGCATATGCGATCCATCGGGCAAAGGAACATAAGAAACATTAACAACCGATTGATCGGCCAGAATTAGCCTCTCGCTCGCCGGTTGACGGGCATTACACATCTCAAGAGCTTTTTGCCGGAAATGATCCCAATGGCTGTAGCCAATGAAACGATGGCGAATCCCGTATAAGATTTCCCCTGCATGACGTCCCGGCTGCAATTCCACGCTCTCCACTTGCCATATTTGTGAGACGGCCGGATTAGACAAGCGCAAACGATTGTCACTGCCTAACACTAAAATCCCTTCATACAGGTGATCTAGCGTTTCTTTTTGTACGGCAATCAATGTATTATATCGCCGTTCCATAGCTAATTTGTCAG
The DNA here is from genome assembly GCF_000190415.1 of Candidatus Odyssella thessalonicensis L13. GTDB lineage: Bacteria > Pseudomonadota > Alphaproteobacteria > Paracaedibacterales > Paracaedibacteraceae > Paracaedibacter > Paracaedibacter thessalonicensis. The sequence continues at coordinate 335,364 of NZ_AEWF01000004.1, read as the reverse complement.
TAACGTCATCAAATAAGAACAGCAGGCCGCCCATGGGATGAGGAGAAATAACCATTCGTAAAGTATGACCATCAGGCAGATGAACCAATTCTTGGATAGGATCAATTAACGCATTAAACAGATTAAGTTGATAATTCTTGTACGCTGTAAAATCTGAAACTTCAGGCAGCTTCCGGCGATCCCGCAAGTTTTGCATTAATTCATTAAACGTTGGCTTTGAATAAAGATATCTTTCTTCGAACTCAAACAGCTTCTCATAAGCTTTATTAAAAAATTCCAGCCTGGTGTCGGCGCCAAAAACAATGATAGGTGTTGACAAATTATGAAGAATTTCTTGGTGAGCGGCCACGTGTTTGGCCAGAGTAGCATGAGCTTCTTCTTGCTCTGTGAAATCCATAGCATAGCCAATTGTTCCAGCCTGGTCTGCTAAGGGAATTTCTGTCATCTCAATCAGGCGTCGATGCCCGTCAACCACCACATGGCAGCGTTTTGATTGAATGAGACCAGCCATCATTGCGCGCTGGCCTAAGGAGTGCGAGCTTGAAGAGCGCGCATTATCAATCAGTTCTCGTCCTTCTTTGATAACAAGCTCAGGCGTCGAATCAAGAATCCCAGCAAATACCTGATTACAATAAACAATCTTTGCGTCTCGATCCCGGCCCCATAAAGCAACCGGAATATTATTCAGGATATCCCGATAAAAACTCTTTTCACTTTCTAATTTAGAGATTTGCTTATGCAACTTATCGAGGATAAAATCTTCATCCGTTATATCTGCGAAAGCTAGGACAATATATTTATGTTTATTCTCAGTAAAAGAGTAGCCCACGCTTTTTAAGACCGTTCGTTCATCAATAAGCATTAGATTGATCTCAAATGGCTCATTGGTATCCTGAAGTTGCTGAAGCGCTTCATCTAATTTGTAGGCATCATTAGCATTAAACTGATTTATAATATCTTGGAGAGAGACAGGCTGATAAGGATCCAGGCCCATCAGGGGGATGAGGCTATACGAATACTCAAGCTCGCCACTTTCTTTAGACCACCAGCATCGCGCTTCGATGGCACCATCAATTAAAAGTTTATAAATATAATGTCGATCTTTAAGGCGAGCAATCTTTTGCCTGAGCTTAGAGATATATTTTAATGTGGGCGTAATGCTAGCAAGCATACCAGCAATAAACAAGAAAATAGCACTATAAAATGGATCAAAACTTTCTTGTTTAATCCAGAATATAAGATTATCCAGCACCGGAGACCCTTTAAAACTGCCATCCTCTTCTTTAAGAGTATCAATATAAAGCAAGAAGTTACATTAAAAAAATTTATACTTTATCAATAATTTAATGTTACATTTAATTTTAGGAGAAACATTTCAATCGGATTTTATCATTATGACCGAGGCAAACAAGGGAACAAAGAAATCAAAGTTACCAAAGAATCAGAACCTGACTTCGCCCCCACCATCTAAAGTTTCCTCTAAAAAAACGGTAAATTCCAAGAAACCATCTTTAACCTCGCCAAAAGCAGCTACGAAAAAGAGCAAAGCTTCTGTCGATGCCACTACAATCAAGACGGCAGCACCTACTAAGGCTAAAAATGCAAAAGCGTCCCCGAGCAAGCCAGAGCCTACCTCTGCTTTAAAGACAAAGACTAGCAAGCAGATAGCACCGTCTACCACTGCCCCCGCCAAAAAAGCGAAACCGTCAAAGTCTACAAGCGTAAAATCAGCTGTCGCATCCAGCCCCCAGAACACAGCAGTTAACAAGAAGCCTGGCCTTAAAAAAGATAAAAGTAACTCGGCCCTTTCTGCCAAAGCCAACCGTACACCCGAGTTTCCGTGGCTTCATTCTTACCCATCAACATTAAAATGGGATATAGACATACCTGCAAAGCCCCTCTGGTCGCTTATGGAGGAGGCTGCAACCAACGCCCCTGATAAACCTTGCATCGACTTTTTAGGAAAGAAGTATTCTTATCAAGAAATTAATCAGCTTGTTAATCAAACCGCAGAAGGTTTGCAAAAACTGGGCGTGAAAAAGGGCACAAAGGTCGGCATTTTTATGCCGAATGCTCCCTATTTTGTCATTGCTTACTTTGCCATTCTTAAAGCCGGCGGCATAGTGGTCAATTACAACCCTCTTTATGCTGATCATGAAGTTAATTATCAGATCAAAGATTCTGATACTGAGATCATGTTTACTTTAGACCTAAAGGTTTTATGTGATAAGCTTATTCCTCAACTGGGTACCGCGAATTTTAAAAAAATGATTGTTTGCTCTGTTGCCGACAGCTTGCCGTTTCCGAAAAACATTCTCTTCAAATTGTTTAAAAGAGGGGAAATAGCCAAGGTCCCCACCAATCATACTATTGTCTCCTTCGATAGCCTTACCAATAATGCTGGAAACCCGCAACTGCCGGCAATTGACCCTAAAAAGGATATTGCATTATTACAGTATACCGGCGGTACCACTGGCTCGCCCAAAGGGGCCATGTTAAGCCACTACAATGTCTACGCCAACTCTGTACAAGCCTGCACGTGGTTTGAAGGCATTACTTACGGTCAAGAAAAGATACTGGCCGGTTTGCCGCTATTTCATGTTTATGCTATGACAGCTGTCATGACCTTGGCTATTCAAACAGCGGCTGAGATTGTGATGATGTTTCCACGGTTCAATCCCTTGGATGCAATGAAGGCTATCCAAAAGCATCGAATCACCTTCTTTCCTGGTGTGCCCACGATGTATAATATGATTGCCAATCATCCCCGGGTTAAGGAGATGGATTTAAACTCTCTAAAGATTTGCCTTTCAGGCGGCGCCCCCTTGCCCATAAAAGTCAAAGAAGATTTTGAAAGCTTAACCGGCTGCAAGCTCGTCGAAGCCTACGGGTTGAGTGAAACCTCCCCTGCAGCGACGTCTAACCCTGTGTATGGAATCAATAAAATAGGTTCTATTGGCATCCCGTTCCCCGGCACACAGATCAAGATTTTGTCTCTTGACAATCCTGCCAAGGAGATGAAGATCCGGGAAAACGGACAAATTGCTATTAAAGGCCCGCAAGTGATGCTGGGCTATTGGAACCGTTCTGATGAAACTGAAAAGGTATTTGTGGGCGACTTCCTTTTGACCGGCGATGTCGGCTATATGGATGAGGATGGCTACACCTTCCTTGTGGATCGTATAAAAGATCTGATTATATGCAGTGGCTTTAATGTTTATCCGCGCATGGTCGAAGAAGTTATTTATCGCCATCACAGTGTTGCCGAAGTTACCGTAATTGGTATTCCTGACGAAAAGCGCGGTGAGACCGTAAAAGCGTTCGTTAAACTCAAAGAAGGTGCTGAATTATCCGAAGAACAACTGCTCAACTTTTTACAAGGCAAACTGTCACCGATTGAGATGCCAAAATTCATTGAGTTCAGAGACGAGTTGCCTAAAACAATGATTGGCAAGCTCTCTAAAAAAGAGTTGAAGGCGGAAGAGCGCTCTAAGCAAAAGAAGTAGCCCCCTTCCTTGAGAGTAACAGAACCTTAAAATTGACGAAGGCGAAAAGCTTGCTCTTAGCGGGGATACTCTCCTAGTTAGAGTCGCTCCCCTGTTCTTAAAGGCTAAGGGCGGAGCGCGAAAGTTTAATAAGACAATTCGCTGTCAGCACTTCTCAATCATTATTGATTTTCTTAGCAGCAATTTCTTTTCTTAGACGATAAAAGCTTTGTTGCGCTCGTTCTAAGGCAGACGGTGACAATTGCTCTCTCACTTGATCGCGGAATTCTCGTGCATCCAAAGTTAACTCCCCAAGATCTGAGTAGTTTTCTGAGGCTAGACTTAAAAAGATATAAGCAGCCTCTAGATCTAGCGGTACACCTTCAGCATTTTTACAAATAATCCCATAGTTAAATTGTGAAGGTCCATAACCCCGCCGTGCCGAGATTTCGTAATACATCTTAGCTTTATGGATATCTTTCGGCATAAAATCACCATGCAAGTATAAGCCAGCATAGGTATCCAAGGCGGGCCCATAACCCGCCTTGACCGCTTGCTCTAAATATTGCAGGCCCTTCGATGGCTCAGGCTTATCACCAAATAGCAGTAATAAAGCAGAAAAGAAAGCGGCTTTCGGCTGATGTTTCTGGGCTAGGGGTTCAAGCACTTTTAAAGCCTCACCGATTTTACCTTGATAAATAAGTTTTATTCCTTGATTAGCTGGATTAGCAGCAACCTTAGATGCTATTATAAAGACAAATAAGAAAGTTAGAATGCGCACAGTAACCTCTACCGTTCATCATCTATTATTAATAGTTTTCAAGATTACGGCAAAATTCAACGACTTTCACTAATAAAAAGGGCTAGCATCCAAAATTGCTAATCTCTTTAAAAAGCCCATCTCTCTCGATGGTTAAAAATGCTTTCAGCGTCTCCTTATAATACCCGTTAACTATTAACCCTCAAAAAATTAAAATAAATTATTTCTTTCGTGGTTTTTCCTAATGATTCTCTAAAATCTTCTTCCTCCAGATCGCAAGGCTTGCTTGACAAAATTTGCCGATTATGTCTCTTTTAGAGCAGGTTAACCAAATAATAAAATTGGATAAATTAAATGCACAGTTATCGTAGCCACACCTGTGGCCAACTCCGGAAAAAAGATGCGGGGCAAACCGTTCGTCTATCTGGCTGGGTCCATCGCAAACGGGACCATGGCAACCTTTTATTTATCGATATTAGAGATCATTACGGAATAACACAATGTGTTGTCAGCACAGACACACCAAGTTTTAAAATTGCCGAATCTGTACGCAATGAGAGTGTCATCCGTTTAGATGGAATCGTTGTTGAGCGCGCTGTAGATACGGTTAATCCGAGAATGGATACAGGTGAAATTGAAATCCAAGTCAGTGACATTGAAATTCTGTCAACCGCGGAAACCCTGCCCCTTCAAGTTAACAGTGATAGTGACTTCCCTGAAGAAACACGCCTGCGTTATCGCTTCCTAGATTTACGCAAAGAAAAGCTTCACCAGAATATTATTTTAAGATCCCAAGTCATAACCTCGCTGCGGCGGCGGATGATTGAGCAGGGCTTCTTGGAATTCCAAACACCGATCTTAACAGCTTCTTCTCCGGAAGGTGCCCGTGACTTTCTCGTACCAAGCCGCCTTAATCCTGGCAGCTTTTATGCGTTACCACAAGCACCACAAATGTTTAAGCAGCTTTTAATGGTTGCCGGCTTTGATCGCTACTTTCAAATTGCCCCTTGCTTTAGAGATGAAGATGCTCGAGCCGATCGTTCCCCTGGTGAATTCTATCAGCTTGACTTCGAAATGTCCTTTGTGACGCAAGAAGATGTCTTTGCGGCAATCGAGCCGGTATTATATGGCGTCTTTGAGGAGTTTGCTGGCGGTAAATCCGTCACCCCTTATCCATTCCCGCGTATCAGCTACGAAGAATCAATGCTCAAGTATGGAAATGACAAACCCGATTTACGCAACCCCATTGAAATTGTTGATGTATCTGAGATCTTTTTAGGGTCTGATTTTGCAGTGTTCAGCAATATTGTGAGTGAGGGGGGGGTCGTCCGTGCTATTCCAGCTCCCAATAGCGCAGCACAGCCGCGTAGTTTCTTTGAAAAATTGAACGATTGGGCGCGGGGGATGGGTCTGCCGGGCTTGGGCTACATCACCTTTACCGAGGGTACTGCCAAAGGACCAATTGCTAAATTCTTAACAGAGGAACGGTTAGAAAAACTACGAGCAGTGGCTAATCTTAAAGAAGGGGACTCAGTATTTTTCGTCAGTGATAAGCCTAAAATTGCCGCAAAAGTGGCGGGCCTGGCGCGAACCCGCATTGGCCAAGATTTAAAAATCATTGAGAATAATGCTTTTAAATTCTGCTGGATTGTTGATTTTCCAATGTACGAACAGGATGAAGAAACAGGTAAAATTGATTTCTCTCACAACCCCTTTTCCATGCCGCAAGGGGGAATGGAGGCTCTTCTCACCCAGGACCCATTAACAATTAAAGCATTCCAATATGATATTGTTTGTAACGGCATTGAATTATCAAGCGGTGCCATTCGCAACCACTTACCTGAGGTAATGTATAAAGCCTTCGAAATTGTAGGCTATACTAAAGAAGACGTTGAGAAGCGCTTTGGTGGTTTACTGAGTGCATTCAAATTTGGTGCCCCTCCCCACGGTGGCAGCGCCCCAGGTGTGGATCGTATTGTTATGGTTTTGGCAGATGAACCCAACATCCGTGAAGTTATTGCCTTCCCAATGAACCAGCAAGCGCAAGACTTAATGATGGGAGCACCATCAATTGTCGATAAAGAGCGACTAAAAGAATTGTGTCTTGAAGTGCGTTTACCCTTCAAGCCAGCCCCGGCTGTCAATTAAGCGAGGGCAGAGCAGTGAGAGCTTCTTCCCCCAGGCACCAAAAACGCTCTCCTGCCCCCTCGGTTGAAAGCCATATCAAGTTTTTCTGCAGTCAAGTTTTTGAAGGGTCAATTGAATTTTTAGCTTTTAAACCTGAGCTGTATCCTGCCAACTCTCTTATCATTTGTGATCCTATTATTCAGCTGCCGTCGCATCCTCTTCCCACCTTACCTTTAGAATCAAAGGAAGCGACGAAGAGCCTTTCAGGATTACAAACTATTCTTCAATTCTTAGCTGATTATCAAGCTGACCGTGAGACCACCGTGATTGCAGTCGGCGGCGGCAGCCTTCTAGATGTCGTGGGCTTAGCCGCAAGTATTTACATGCGCGGGATTTCCTGGTGGGCAGTTCCCACCACCCTATTGGCGATGGTAGATGCGAGTGTTGGCGGCAAAACCGGCCTTAATTTTAATAATGTTAAGAATCTTATTGGCAGTTTCTATCCCGCTAATAAGACCATCATCGATTCTTCTTTTCTAGCCACTCTACCCTCATCCCGCTATTGTGAGGGATTAGCGGAAATCATTAAAATGGCCTGGATTCTGGACGCTGAGAAGTGGCAGACATTTTTGAACCAAGATATTGATCAGCTTATTGCGTATGCAATTAAGTTAAAACTTGGAATTGTGAGTCGAGATTGGTTTGAAAAACTTGAGGATACGGGACGTATTCTCTTAAATGCCGGACACACTTTTGGCCATGCCATTGAGCGCCTATATCCTGAAATATCGCATGGACAAGCTGTTGCTTTAGGATTAATTGCCGAGCATGAGCTTGCAGAGATGCTCACTCAATCCTCTCATTCAATTGCGCAACTAAAAGAAACGCTAGAAAGGGTCGGCCTTAAGACAAATTATCAGGACTATCTAAAGAATAGTGAGCAACTTATAGCCTATATACTCAAAGATAAAAAAACTTACAAACATATCCTGCAAATGGTTGTGGCAACGGCGCCTGGCCAGGGTTATTGCTTAAAGTTCACTGCCGAAGATATTAGAGTATTTGTGTCTAACTTAAGATCATGATAAGATTTTTATTATGGCACATCCAAATAACAAATTAATATCTTTCCTAAGAACCACGCTCTGCGTTCTATTACTCCTTATTTCTTCTGCTACTGCAAAGAAAAACCTCTCTGAAAAAAGAGAGACAGCAATCAATCGGCTGACAATAATGCAATTTAAGAAAAATCTGTCTGATTTTGATCGTTACCTCAAAAAAGTAATCAAACTTTATGCACGCCATATTAAGCAGCTACAGTCAATGATGCCTACCAATGATAAGGAGGCGGCATTTTTACTTGCGGAAACGGAAAACTTTCAAACATTAATCCAAACCGGCGAACTGTCGCACGATGCAACTTTAGATAAGCTAAAACAAGAACATGACTTAATGTTACTGCTTGAGCGCCGTCTTCACCTTGCCTCGGCCATAAAACCTGATGTGAAACAGTGGCAGGGGGTCACAATTTCGGATGGAGATAATGCGTCTTTAACAGGGAGTGCAGACCATGCGCCTGCAAAAAAAAGCAAAAGGGAAGACGACATAGAAGCTCCTATAGAAATGTCAATATCAGTGCCAATTGATGTCGGCAAACGCCACGGATTTGATAAACTGAGAGAGGTCGAATAATTTATGTCGGTTTTAACGGTTATTTTTTTAGTCTTAGTATTGCTCGTCATCTTGGCAAGCTTATTATCCTCGGCAGAGACGTCGGTAACTGCAGTATCAAAAGCCAAACTGCACAGTTTAGCCAAAAAAGGTGATTCGAAAGCTAAACTGGTGCTTGAGTTACAAAAAAACGTTGGCTTATCTTTGTCGACAATCTTACTTTTTAATACTTTATGTCTGACCATCGTTAACAATAATATTGGTGATATAGCTGCCGACTTATTTGGTAAAGAGGCTATCATTTTTGTCTCTATCGGCATGACAGTTATTATCACAGTCTACGCCGAAACCTTACCCAAGATTATTGCTGTCAACAGTCCCGAAAAAGTCCTCATGCTCCTTATTCGACCTTTATGGATTGTGTATAAGACGTTCCGCCCCCTTACCCTTGCTATTAACAATTTTGCGCGCGCCCATTTAAGATTGTTTGGCATAAAATCAAGCGCCGATGATGAATATGCCGCCTTAGAAGAGCTCAGAGGCGCCATAGACATGCATTTTGCCGATGCCAAGCCCGATGCTAATAATGAACGGGCGATGCTTAAAAGTATTCTTGATCTGCGTGAAGTAACCGTTGAAGAAATTATGACGCACCGCAAAAATGTTACTATGATTAATGCCGATGACAAACCGTCCGAAATTGTTAAGCAAGTCCTTGAAAGCCCGTTTACGCGTGTTCCCCTTTATAAGGATAATCCCGATAACATCGTCGGTGTCATTCATGCCAAAGCTCTATTGAGATCAGTTAATTCTCATAAAGGCAGCCTTGATAAACTTAACATTATGTCCGTGGCCTCAACGCCTTGGTTTATTCCTGAAACAGCTGACCTTATTGAACAGTTACAAGCTTTCAAGGCCAGACGGGAGCATTTTGCCATCGTCGTTGATGAATATGGTGCGTTCAATGGTATTGTAACGCTTGAGGATATTCTGGAAGAAATTGTTGGTGATATTACGGATGAACATGATATTGCGGTGCGCGGTATCCGCCCCCAAGAAGATGGCTCCTTCATTATTGATGGTACAGTTACGATTAGAGACGTAAACCGTCAACTTAACTGGGACTTGCCCGATGAGGAAGCTTCAACCATGGCAGGCTTAATTCTTTATGAGATTCGTGCCATCCCCGAGGTCAGCCAATCCTTCAATATTCATGGATATTATTTTGAAATTCTTCGCCGTCATCGCAATCAAATTACGCTCTTAAAGGTTAAAGATAATAATCCTAAGAATTGATTTGTGACTGCATAGCGTACCTCTCTGACCATCGCTTTGAGGGAGTGAGGTAGGATCTGCTATCGCTGAGGCTGCAAGCAAGCATGAGGCCGTGCTCCTTAAATAAGGAACAGCCATGTTTTATAGGAAAGCGGCTAGCCCAATATCCTTCTTGTCGTAGAAATAACTTTATCTCCTCTGCCGCCCCAAGTATTGCCCGCCAGAATTTTAAACCCCGTGCTTTTATTGGCTCTTCACCTTAGTAACAATGCAAAAAATAACTTGCAAAATTATCACCTAGATCACACTTGATACTTAGGCGTATATGTTTAGCCAATTCTACTTCAGATTTATCTCCTCTTAAATGTCTCAAGGAGAGATAATGTAGTCTAAATTCATTAAAAGGATATCGAGTTATGCAATCAGAAGATACGAATTCAATGCTTAAAATTACTAGAATCATTTTCTCTCTTGTGATAGCTCTTTCAATAATATGCGCCTCGATCTCAGCCGAGCACACTGCCTCGCCAATCCTTTCAGACAGAGGCGTGGTCGCCACCGTCCAGGACCTATTTAAACGTGAAAGTGAAATTAAGAATTCTTGGACTTATCGCAGCCTCCTGGCGACTGAAATTGCTTCAACAAGTTTATTAAAATATTCTGCTCTGGGAGCGTGGGGAGTTTTAGGCGATGCGACTTATCGCATTGCCCAACATAATGCACCCACCGCCATCTTCAAAACTTGTGAGGTTTTCTTGCCCGCTGCCCTCAAGCCCGCTTTTAGAAGCCTTACCACCACCGCGATTACGCTCCTGCATCTGTATGACTGCTATACTTATCCTTTAGAACAGGCACTTAGCTATAGTTTCGGCTTTCTAGGCCTCTTGTTAGCAGACCAAATTGCAGCCCATAATCCTCTCTTAAAGAGCCATAAACACGTGTATGAGGCTCTAACCTATTATTGCTGCCGTAAAGCGGGCTGGTATACTGCCAATAATCTCAAGAGAACAATGGGACAACTTTATAATACGTTGATCCCTTCCCTGCTCCCAGAGTCATCTGACAATAGGACACAAATACGTGCTGTCTCCTCACGGCTCTCTTCTTTCCAGCCCCCTCTTTTAAGCCTAACGGCCGGAGGGATAATGGACACTACGGTTTCAGCAGAGGTTCTAGCCAGAGACATTTCCTATATTGAGACCAATAAATTTAATCATCTCTTAGATGGAAGCTTAGATACCAATATTATAGATTACCAGCGCAATGGGACCTGTCCCAGTTTCCCCTTTCCTTTGCCTTTGCAAAATAATCCATTTTTATCATTAGCCTGCAGCACCCCCCCTATCTTGGCTGCTTACTGTGATGCATTTCAGGAAATTGATCACGTTTCGCAAGAAATTGTGAAGATAATCCTGACAGAGTATAGTGCCGTTCCTGACGGTAAGAAATTTGCTTTAATTGTTGGCGAAGAGCATGATCAAATGTCCCATTTCTTAGCCTTTACGGCGTTGATGAAACTGGCGCGCTCTTTAGGGATTAGCAAACTTTTATTTGAGGCTCCGGGCCAGCATTTTTATGAGGCGCTGCCAAAAGCTCTCAATCAACCCTTTGTCGGAGCACATCTTTATACACAGAAGATTCAGTTTGCCGACGCTTTAGGCTTCGAAATTGTTCCTATTGATCAATATGATCGCTCAAATAAAATCCCGCGGGGAGTATGTGGAGCAGCCGAAGCTGTGTTTGGTCCTGTAAGGGAAGAGGCCATGTGTCAGAATATGCTCCAAGCAGATGACAGTTTTATTGCTCTCTTAGGCAAGCATCACTTGAGTTTTATTGCCATACATTGTCCGGAATTGCTCAAAAATTTTGCCGTTACCTATATTAGTCTGGGGCATTTAACTGAGACCATTCGAGAAGAGATGCGCCAATCCCGTCATTGTGATCCAAAACTCGTCTCTCGTTTTCGCGAAATTGTTAAGTTTAATAAGGATCCTCATTTGCATCACTTTATTCTGCGAGCTAGCAGCAATATAGATTTAGGCCTCTTAAATGAGAGCCAACTCTATCGGCTGGCAAAGATTATCGGTGAAAAGGAGTACAATGCACTGGTAGAGAAATATCTTCAGCAAATACAATCGCAAGTCTCTTTTTAATTATTGGTCTGAACATTTAAGGTAACTTCCTCTGGCGCCAAGGTTAACACGGAAGGAGAAGCAATAAGCTTCTCCTTAAATTAAGAAAATAGACAACTTGATAACAGTTAAAATATAAGCATCCAGGAGTAAAGAGAAGCTTTAGATAGAAACCAGCTCCTATTTAAAACAGAGGAAAGCTGAAGCTTCTTCGTTATGAGATGTTATACGCTTGGAATTATTGTTAACGTCGGGCGAGACTCCTTTAACTTTTGAACTGCGGCTTTATTCTCAGTACTTACTGCTATCACTAAAGTTTCAAGCGTAGAATTTTGTGATAAAGCTTTTTGAAAAGCTTCGACTACCTCTAGATCATGGTCAGTAGAATTCTGACCTAAGCTTAAATAGGTAAGAGTCGAATTGCTTTCCAACGCTCTTGCTAAAGCTTTTGAAGAAGATATATCAGGATTAGTTCCCATTAAGCATAAAGCAGTTAAGCAAGTATTGTTTACAAGTGCTTCAGCGATCATGCTTACGCCATCTTCTAACGGATTCTTATCCAAGTATAAAAATTTAAGGCTACTCCCATGATCATTTGCCAGTAAAGTGCTTATAGCTGTCGCGCACTCTTTACTAATATCATTTCTACCTTCTCTGCAAGAGGCATTATGGCAAGATCTTTTAAAGAAAGAAGAGAGCAAAAATATACTTATTAATGTAACTGTATAAAAATACTTATCTTTTTTACTTGAAATAAAAAAAATCACCCCATCTATAAGATGTAAAAGCATTCCATTTAAATAAAGGAAGGATTTCTAGGATGTCTTTGAAGAATAAACTGTATCTTGTGGGAGCGTTTCTTGCTTGCACGATGACCTCACTAAACGCTATGCAAGTACAACCTGATTTTAAATGCCATCATGGCGGCGAACAAGGACGAGGGGGAGAAGTTGCTAGAGCAGGCTTACTCTTAATTAAAGAATACGGACCCAATGATTATGCAGTCTTAGTTGGCGAGGACAGGCATAGCCATGTGCGTTGCAAACAAAATGGAGGCATCTCTTTATGGAATTTTCCAGGCGGCAAGTGTGATTTTAAAAAAGATACAAATTCAGCTGAGACAGCCCAACGTGAAACTGAGGAAGAATTCCATATCATTATACCTGTGACACCGCATAAGACGCCTTACCTATATCCGATAGGGGACTTAACCAAGGCAGTCCTATCCAACTCTTCTTTGTGCGCGATGATAGTGTAAGTGCTCGTGAAATTACCAAAGCAATGCAGGCTGCTCTCAATAACCCTGCCTTGCGCCGTGATCAACAAGAAACTTATGCCTGTCGCGCTATTCCAGTTCAAAACCTCATTAATGCTGCGGCTGCCATCAGAAAGGCAGGATTTCCAGGACCGGCGACACGTGACCGTAATTATATTATACACAGCCGTGAAGGCCAGCCAACGCGTTTAGATGTTTTCTATGTACTCGCCCTCGCCTATAACTTAGAATGGGCAGTCAAACAGTTTAATAACCTGTGCCCAGGGGCTAACTTTACAATTCCGCGCTAACTTTAGCTAACCTGAGGGAAGATGAGGGGGGCCTCGGCCGTCCTCTCTCTCAATACACAATTGGCCTGCATACGCCGCCGCTATGACTACAGGGCACTATTTTCCCTCTTATTGCGGTGACTAATCGTCTGAATATACGTCTCAGTTTTAAATAGTGATCCGCAGTTTGTGCTGAATTTAACAACCTAAGCAACAATTCCCTGTAAATAGATTTGTAAGTCTAGAGCATTTTATAATAGAGAAGATGCTCCTGACCTCCCTTTGTCAAAGGGATTACCCCAATTCAAGTGTAAGGCAACAACTTATTATTTAGTCAACCCCGAAGTATTATATAACCAACAGAAAGTAAGAAGTTAAATTAAAAATTTTCAACAGCAATTCGATTAACTCTCCTCTTTTAAAAAGGCTTGATAATAGTTTTCTACTTAACCCAGACTCTAATACCCTTCCAATTGGGTTTAATAATTAATATTTAACAATTACTATTTTAACTATTTTTTAACGACATTTTCCCTAATGTTAAATTATATAAGTATAATTTGAGATAAATATTATGTTCTATCAGTCGATGATCGTTGCATTAGCACTTCTTTTTACCAGCGATTCAAGATGTTTGGACGTTACGACTCAGATTCCGCTACAGGATATTGAAAGGGTGCAGAAGCATTATCAGGCCTATCTGAGCTTATCACAGCAGCAAAAAGGCACCATGGATGTCCATGCCTTTAATCGCACCCTTAATATGCGTCAGGTATTAGCTGACCTATATCAGTTTGATAACAAATATTTGTATTCTGATCCAAACTTTGCGCCTGACCTCATTGCGGAAAGTATCTTGTGGTGTCGAGAATTTGAAGATTTGTCTCCTCAAGCGCAGCAATCAGTGCGCCAAAATTTGACGATATTAAGGAATCATTTTAGCCATAGTCCCGTGGAATCAGCCGAGACAGGGGCGAATGTAAAGGAATTGTTATCGCGAATCTGGTATCTCAGCAGCTTTGAAGAGCGGCGAGCGCCAGGCAATATCTTCGAGACAAGTTCTGCCGCTCGTCAATTTTTACTGCATAGCTTAAGAGAAAATAGTGAAACTGGGGGTGGCTGCTATCCGGGGTTTGCCGGCAGACTCGCAAGCTTATATTTAATGCTAATTAATTCGTGGATAATTGGATGAAAAATGGCGTCCCCAACGGGATTCGAACCCGTGTTGCCGCCTTGAAAGGGCGGTGTCCTAGGCCTCTAGACGATGGGGACTGGATAATACCGATTATATACCTAAAAAGGATTACTGTTGCAACACATTTTTTTAATTTTTTTGGAGAACAAGGAAATGGTGTGGAAATTTAAAGATATGTGGAGGCCGGGACCGGAATCGAACCGACGTCCAAGGATTTGCAGTCCTCTGCATAACCACTCTGCCACCCGGCCTCATAAGTATGTTGTGATATTAGACGCAAATAACCCTTACCGTCAAGATATTCGTTAGGAGGATTAATCATGATGAAAGAAATTACAGCCCCGCAATTAAAGAAAATGCTTGAAGTGCGAGAAGATATCGCCTTGGTCGATCTGCGCCCCTCCTGGGAACAACAATTATGTGCCATAGAAGGCAGTATCAGCGTGCCGATGGCAGAGCTTCCCGTGCATATGCATGCTCTACCTGAAGATAAAGCTATTGTTATGATTTGTCATCATGGTTCGCGCAGCCGCCAAGCCGCCGCCTTTTTAAAGGGATGTGGTTTTCAAAAAGTTTTCTGCCTGTCAGGGGGCATTGACAGCTGGGCTAAAGACGTCGATGCGTCTATGAAGCGTTATTAACAACGCCCTAAGGCTTCACAAGCCCTTACTCGGCTTACAAAGACGATGAAAGAGATGTCGTTAAACGGCAGGCTTAAGGACATATGAGTTAAGGATTAGCATATACGCCGCACTCAGGTGATAGCTTCAGGGTAGTTTTGAAGATAATTTATTCCACAATGGAGTGCCTTTTCCAGTCATTGCTAAGCTAAAAGTAGACTGCGTGGTTAATTTACACGATTTTAACGCTTTATTAACGAAATAATCTTGTTAATATCTTGAAAACATTATAGCCTTAGAACAGATTACAGTATGTTCTCGAGGTACACTGTGTTTAGACAACTTTTAATTCTCTTGTCGTCAGCATCACTTATAAGTGCAGCACCAGACAAGGCTGACAATGATTCTCTCTCAACAAGCAGCGCAAAAACAAAGAAAAAAGATCCGCTTAACGATCCCATTCTAAATGCCCCCTCGTCCCGCTCAGGCAAATCTGCTCCCGACACACTAAAGGCAGAGAAGCAAGACCCCCCTCTTAAAGACAACGACACGACCACTTCGTCAGATATCGGGAGCCATTTTAATCAGACGGGTGCTGAAGGGTTTTTGGCAAATAAAGACTATAATATCGAAAGCTTGGCCCAAAAAATCTTTCAGAACCGATCAGACCTTAAGGAAGATTCTCTGTCAAAGGCGATGGCTGACGCGTACACCACCAGCCCGGTCATCAAAGAGCAGATTGCTGCCTTAAGAGCCTCTGTTGAAAAGACTGTTCAAGCGAAAGGTGAATGGCGTCCAACCATTAATGGATCTCTAACGTCTAACTTATCCAAGCAAAAGGATAAAGGGGATAGTACTAACCAACGCTCAGGCTCCTATGCCGCTGCTTCACAGAAAAGCGAATCGGCAAGTGTGGGTGTCGAATTAAGACAGAATATCTTTGCGGGTGGACAAACAATTAATAAGGTCAGAGAAGCAACCTCCAACTATAAGGCAGCTAAGTCGGACCTCACGAACACAGAGCAAGAATTATTGCTCAAGGTGGCCACCACTTATATGTCCTTGATGTCAAAGTATGCGGAAATTGAGCTCCTGAAGCGCAATGAAGCTAACCTGCAGGAAACGCTAAAAGTGACACAGGACAAGTTTGATGTCGGCGAAGAAACACGCACCAGCGTGGCGCAAGCGGCAGCACAGCTGGCAGACGGTATTGCCAAGCGCATATCGGCTGAAAATCAGTTAGATCAACTTAAAGCATCCTTTGAAACATTAACTTTCCGCAAGCCTGGCAAACTGTCGCGGCCATCCTTACCTAAAAACTTACCAGCTAGCCTTGAAGAAACTTTAGAAAGAGCTCGCAAGAATGCACCGGCTCTTCTTAAGGCTATGGAAGCAGAACGGGCAGCACGCTATGCGGTTGATCGGGTAACCGGGGCACTATTACCGTCCGTAGATTTAATTGCCTCAAGCTCAGCATCTAAAACAGAAGCTAAAAGCCGCTATAACCAGGACAATCCGAATCGGATCAACCCTGCAAAAGACCGCCAAGTTAATAACTCTGTACAGCTAAAAATGACGATTCCGCTCTATGAAGCTGGAATTACCCGCTCTCAACGGCGTGAAGCCTCAGAAAATGCAGAACAAGCTCGCATCAGAATTGAGCAAACCCGTCGCAGCATTGTGGAAAAAGCAGTGGCATCGTGGAGCAAATTCAAAACCGCAGAGGCTCAAGTTGTTGAATATAGAAAACAAGTTGAAGCAAATCTGATTAGCCTTGATGGAACCCAGCAAGAATTATTAGTGGGCTCGAAAATTCTTCTCGATGTGTTGAATGCCATTAAAGTCTTAGTTGAGTCTCAGGTAAACCTTATTGGCGCAGAACAAAACTATCTGGCAGCGGCCTATGAACTGATGGCTGCGGTGGGCGAGCTGACAGCAAAATCATTGGGATTGAAAGTTGACCTATATGATCCAGACATCCATTATAGGGAAACGACAAATAGTTTTTGATTTTTTAATGTTCTCTTGAAACCTGATTCAAGGTAATCTAAGAGTAGATTAAGCTCAAGAAAAGGATAAAAAGATGGTATTAGGTTGGGGCAGCAAAAAAGCACAAGTACAGCACGAGGAAGAAGATATGTCGATGGAGGAAATCCTTGCCTCCATTCGCAAATATGTCTCTGAAGAGACCACAGCTAAAGAAACAACTGAACGCCCTGTAGAGCAGACACTTGCAAAAGCTGAGTCTTCTTACCGCCAAGAAGGTATGGGATCTTCCCGGCGTTCTGCCTCTTCTAATGAGGCCTATGAGGAGTCAGTATTTGTACCTCGTAATACCTTTGAGGACAGCTCTCTATTTAATGCGGCGAGTCAAGAGGATCTCCCGGAAGATTATCCGATCACTCGGGAAACCTTAAAGCCCCGTCCTCAACAAGGTGCTCACTTTGAGAAAAAGTCAGATATGCCGACTCAGAATCCCTTTGCACGCCTAGCTGAAGCCACTAAAAAAGAGGCGCAAACCTCTACATCCCCGTCTTCGACACGGACAAATTTAACTCTAGACCAATTAATTGGTGAGTTAGCTCGCCCCATGATTCAGCGCTGGCTAGATCAAAATCTGCCTAAAATTGTTGAACAGATGGTCGCGGAAGAGATCGCTAAAATGACAGGTGGCCGTTAATATACGGCCTTTAGAGCCCCATAAGACACAGCTTTAATACTAATACATCTAATTTATATTTAAATTTTTTTCGGGGACGGCAAGGTCCCTTTTTAGCCTGTGAGTTTTCTCTATATAAACCTTAATCCCCCTAAAACTGACCCCATCACTACAGCAATTTGTACGAGGAACGCTCCCCTCTTAAGAGCTTTAGAACAATAGACCTTCGGTGTGCTCCGTGTATGTTGCTGTCTTTATGCAAAGCTTATTAAAAATTAGCCACATGCAAGAGCACTTAGAATATTAATGACCGAACGTTTTATTTGTCTGCAACTTATCTCCTGAGCAGTAGAATCTTAGAACAACTCAAAAGAAAGCTGTAGCTCTATTATCCCTTTAGAATCGCCAGCTCATCCCTAAGAAGGGAGTCACATTATCAGCTTTTTCCGAAAGCCCGATATAAACCCCGCCATCCAATTGAATGTTATCAGTTAGACTGTAACATCCGCCCATATCAAGGGTTACTTTCCACCGCGATTTTCGCTCCCAGCTCCGCTCCGCATAAAGCTCGATAAAGCCCGAGATTTTATCAGAGAATTCATAGCCAAGGGAGCCAGCGTTGACGAAGTTCGCTATATGACGGCGTACATTCTCGCCGCGCTGATAATCGATCTCAGTCATTAAGGTGAGCGCTAACTTATCCGTAAAGTTAAGTTTAAGCGGTACAATCACGCCGCCATCATAAGAAGAATTCCCAAGCTTGTCCTGATTGGTTGGAATCTTGGCAAAGACCATGATTGCTATGGCGGAAGAATCTTTACCTTCATTGCCCCAGAAATTATACTTAAAACGCAGCTGCGTATCATCGAACCCTTGTTGGCGACTCCATTTTCTTGTTTGAGTGTCTTGAGTTCTGGCCGAGGTAAAACTGGTCATTGCTATATCAAATTCTAATTTATCTGTTAAGCCCGTTCGAAAATTAGGAGCAAACACTGTATAAGATCTTGTGCGGGTGTTATCGCGTTTATTGCGATCATAGGTCCATGTTGCGGCATCAAATTCAAGCTGATAATGCCCCGGATCAATAGTGAAAGGACTCTCTGTTTTATCCGGACGATCCGTTGTCATATCTCTTAAATATTTAGAGGGAACGGGGCGAAAAAAACTATATTTAGACTTATCAATCTGTTCTACTTCAGCCCATGCTCCAGAACCTAATAAATTTAAGGTAGTCAGAAAAAGACCAATTCGACGCATAACGTTTATCCTTAAAAAATATTTAAATAAATTTTACTAAAACTAAAAACAATCATATTCTTATAACTAGGTAGCATACAACCGGAAAATTTGCGGCGTGTTAGGGGAAAAGCATCTCACCATTAGCCTTAAAAATGACAAGGAGCCTTTTATGAAATTTTTGATAATTGTATGGATGGCAGCTTTTTCCATTCTCAATGCAACCGAATTGCCCTTCCCCCTGCAGCTTTATTCGGAAACAGAGGTCAAGAGTTGGGAAACTGAAAAAAAAGAGAAGATTCTTTGTGAGCTTGAAAATAGATTGCTACAAGAGCTTGAATTTGAATCTGATGTCTCTTTTGCACGCTCAAAGTTAAAGAATTACTTTGAGAAATGTTTTCAAGCAAAAGGCCTAACAACCGTCTCCTTCCCCAAGAAAGAGACCTTTATAGGAAATTTCTTGCAATCTAATTATTTAGGTGCTTTAGGGTTAACATGTACAGTTATAAGTTGGGAATGTTCAGATCACTTTATAAGGTATTTCTTGGATGCGGTAACGCCTTTGCTGTTTCTAAATGAGAAGATAGAGAATAATAAACAACTCTTAAGTAATTTTACCAAAGCTCCCGGTTATCTGGGCCCAAAAGCGCGCCAGCAACCAAGAGATCTAAGGTTAGGCCCCCTCTTTCAGCATTGGGACCAAATAAACCGCATTCAGACGCTCATTAAAACATTACCAGAGATTATAGATCCCCTTAATCGTCAATACCAACACTTAGTCGATTATATGGATCTCTTCAAATTAGACCTTAACAACTATACTCTAGACAAGAAAACGGTGTGCTGTATTTATTTATCGCTGTTATTAATTTTAGAGGATGAGCTTAAGCATAAGTCAGGAGAAAGAAAGAGCCTCCAATTAATAAGAGATCATGAGAAATTTCCTGAACAATTAGCCACGGCATTTGATAAAAGCCTTACTTCTTACTTAAACAAGATTTCCCGCAAGAAAGAAGAATTTATAGCACATTTAGAATTTACAAAGGCCTCTCGCATCCTTGTTAACGTAGTTCTCGTAAGATCGATAGCCTCTCAAGACCTAGCCTCCGATAATTTTCCACCAAACAACCTTATTTTCTTTCTTATTCAACTGATCAATGATGTGGATCACTTTCAGCAAGCAGGAACTGCACAAGATTTACCAACTAAGATAACTTATGAGAAATCTATTTCCACAGTCGAGTGGCTAACAATTTATGTGATTTTTAAAAAGTACCCAGCTCTCTTACTTCAGCCAGAGCTCCGATATTATTTGGAGCTCGCTGAAGAGAACCTGCAGCATCTCCGCACAAGATTATAAGGTTACTGGTAATTTAAAGCCCTCCATAAGAGGGCTAAAGTGATAATAGCTATTGTATGCCCTGTAATGAGAATACTCGCGTAACAGCAAGCCTAACCAAACAGTTAAAGGGGCCCATTTTTAAAATGACAAACATCACTAATAGCCCCCCGCTAAATTATCTCATCTGTTAGCTAACCAAAATGCGTATATCATAAGCTCGTGACACTTAATTTTAAAGCTATAGGAAAAGGGAGGGTTGGCGATGCCCTCTCCTTGTTTTCGATTTTTAGCTTTTAATGCTTAAATAACTGTTAATTAATTCTTCTAAGATACTGTGTGAGGCTTTTGGATGAATTGTATCATGACGTCCATGGGGCCTTACAATAGAGATCTTTTTATCCCCCACAACCAAACAACCATGGCTGCTTGCATTTAATTGACCGGATACTTTCACCCCCGCTTCATTGAATAATTGCGTTACTTTATTGACCAACTTTAAATAGTTTTTGAATTTTATCGGTTTATTTGATAAATCTGCTAATCGTTGTTTAGCGGCTCTTACTGCTTGATCGTGGAGATTCTTTTGCGTTTCTTTCTTTGCTGCTCCGGGTTTTTGAGATTGGGGACGTTTTTTATGATTCTTCTTGCGCGGTGCCTTTTTATTATGCTCCCCTTGAGCTACCATTCTAGCTCTTTGTGCCCACTCCTCCTCATAGGACGCTGAAGCCTCAGGCTCTCTTGAGCTTTCCTCTAACTTTTCTTTTTCTTCCGCTACGTAATAGTCCAAAAGTTTTGCTTCATACTGTTCTACGAGCCCTTCTAATGTTTGATCCGGAAAGCAAGCCTCAATATATTGCTGAGAAAATTCATTAGTTTCGAAGTTTTCTTTACTTGAATTTTCAAGAAGGCTTCTGATAAAAAGATACTCTATCTCCAATATTTCTAATGGAAGCGTGGGGAAGCCTATAAATGCTCTTTTCTTGTTTCCCAAAAGACTATCCACTATAGAATAGATGTTCTTGGCAAATACCCCTGAAAATGTTTTTCTCACATCCATTATCTGGCCTGAGCTTGTAATGCCAGTATGTTTTAATGTTGCTGCTAGATTATCGACATCGTACCCTTTAGCTTCGGCCTCCCGCAAAATATTTTCCTTATTTTTCTTTTGCTGAGCTTGCATTCTAGTGATGGAAGCTAATAATTTATCTCCTTCTTCTGGATCGGGTGCTTGATTAAGGTGACGAACCATATCAATAATACGCTGGTCTATATCTTTTATAATGGATAACTTTTTATTGAAAGCACCATCCACTTCATTTGCTCGAGGATCAGAAAAGGTTATTCCCCCTTTCATTTTAAAAGGAGCCTCACCTGTATTACCGGTGTAAAAGGTTATATAATAGTTATTATCTTCTTTGATAATATTCCACCCTTTATTATTGATAATAACGGCCTTATTAGAAGGAGTTACTGTAAACACCAATAGATTCGTTTTTGATTGATCGCCACCATAATAATGTTTAGTCTGTTTGTAATATAGATTATCATCAATTTTATTAGAGGTTGTTAGATTACATATTATATAACCATCCTCATTCCGGCTATAAAATAAATACGCATAACTGTCTACATGCATAAGGTTCTTTACTTGCGGCAGATATTGTCTGGGAAAGTTTTTAGGTATACTTGCTTCCCGTTGGGTAAAATTAAGATCCCCAACATTCCCTAAAGGTTTGTTGGTCAGCTTTTCATAGGCCCACATATAGGTATTATAAGTCTTTTGAAGTATAGGAAAAAGGTGATTACTAATACTAGAGACCTCACCTACTGTCTTCTTATCGTGTTGCTCCTGCTGCAGAATCAAATGTTGTTCAAAGATAAGAGTGAAATTACCTAACTTTGAAATAAGCTCTTTAAGATTAATATCCGACAGACAATTTTTATCTAAGCAACCATATAATTTTTTATATAAAGAAAAATATTCTCTTGCATAGGTTAAGTCGCGTTGTGCAAAAGCCCGTGCGCCGGGATTTGAAGTGATCTGAGGAGCAGCAAAAATATTCTCCATGAAAGAATATATTAGCCCCCATTCTTGATCGCTAACATAAGTTTTATATTGAGAGCTGTGTGCCGTTGCCATCTCGATTGAGCTGCTTTGAGATAAGGCGGCTAGTTGAAGAGGCTGTTCTCTGGGAGCATCCATGGCAGAGCTAAGAGAAGCTAAAAGCCCTGATAAATTTAATATTTTTTTCATTATTTATCCATTGATTATATTTTTTCGCTAATGTAGTTATATTCCACCTATAAGTAAAATACAACTTACTATCACTTTTTATATTAGTAATGTTAAGGGTCAACAAATAATTTAAACATCAACAAAGATCTTATTTAAATTAAAAGCGGACTATATTCTCCATAAATATTACAAAAGAGAAAGGTCTGGCTATAACAGTTAATTTGACGCTTTAAAGGCAGCCTGCCTTTTTACATCAGAACGAACGTCAAAACTATAGGGAGCTCGCTGAAAAGAATTTACAGCCTCTCTGCACAGAATTATCGGATGACTACGACTTTAAGGCCCTCGGTAAGAGGGCTAAAAAAAGCCTTAGTTTTTGTCTCACAAGTATGCTTTTAAATAGTGTCCTGTGTAGCTGTTAGGAACATTAATAATATCTTCAGGGGTCCCACAGGCCACAACTTTACCGCCCTTGTGGCCGCCTTCAGGCCCCATATCGATAATATAGTCAGCAGTCTTAATAACTTCTAAGTTATGCTCAATGACAATCACCGTGTTCCCTTGATCTACCAGCGTATGTAATACTTCCAAAAGCTTGGCAATATCTTCAAAATGTAATCCAGTGGTTGGCTCATCAAGAATATAGATGGTCTTGCCGGTCGCACGCCTAGACAGCTCCTTGGCCAGCTTAACCCGCTGCGCCTCTCCGCCTGATAAGGTGGTGGCTTGTTGGCCAACATGAACATACCCTAGCCCCACCCTTTGCAGAGTTTCCAGTTTATTGCGAACAGCAGGATGGGCCTCAAAAAATGCTGTTGCTTCTTCAACTGTCATATCCAAGACATCCGCAATCGACTTCCCTTTAAAGGTAACTTCTAAGGTTTCGCGGTTATAACGTTTACCATGACATTGATCACATTGAACATAGACATCGGGCAAGAAATGCATCTCGATTTTGATGACGCCATCGCCTTGGCACGCCTCACAGCGCCCACCCTTAACATTAAAAGAAAAACGTCCCGGCGAGTAGCCTCGTGCTTTACTTTCAGGTAGACCTGCAAACCATTCACGGATGGGGGTAAAACACCCAATATAAGTAGCAGGGTTGGATCGGGGGGTGCGGCCAATCGGCGACTGATCAATATCGATTACCTTATCTAGATGTTCAATACCTTGCAACTCTGTATAATTGCCAGCTGAGTCGCGGCTGCCATTTAACTTGTTGGCTAAAGCTTTATATAAAGTCTCGATGGTAAGCGAGGACTTTCCACCGCCTGAAACACCCGTAATACACGTAAAAGTCCCTAAAGGAATTTCTATACTTACATTTTTTAGATTATTAACAGTCGCCCCCTTAAGCACGAGTTTTTTATTCTCGTGACCGGGTCGGCGGCTAGTAGGGACCGGGATCTTCTTTTCATGCTTGAGATAAGCGCCGGTTATACTCTCACCATTAGCCATGATATCTTGAGGAGTACCTTGCGCAATAATTTGCCCACCGTGAGCCCCTGCGCGCGGCCCCATGTCGATCACATGATCAGCCAGGCGAATTGCGTCTTCATCGTGTTCTACCACCACCACGGTATTGCCAATATCGCGTAAGTGCCGCAAAGTATCGAGAAGCTTATCATTATCCCGTTGATGCAGACCGATGGAAGGCTCATCCAGAACGTAGAGGACACCCGTAAGGCCAGAACCAATCTGGGACGCTAAGCGGATGCGCTGACTTTCGCCGCCTGACAAAGTCCCACTTGAGCGCGACAACGTTAAATAATCTAAACCGACGTTAACTAGAAATTGTAAACGACTATTAATCTCTTTAAGGATACGATGGGCAATATCTTGCTGTTTTTGAGTTAATTCTAAGCCTTTAAACCATTCTGCGGCGTCTTGAATCGAAAGCTCGGTGACTTGGCCAATGGACTTACCGGCAATTTTAACACTCAATGCTTCAGGCTTCAAGCGATAGCCCTGACACGAATGGCAAGCAATTGCCGTTTGGTACTTAGACAGCTCCTCTCGCATCCAATCACTTTCTGTTTCTTTCCAACGCCGCTCTAGATTGGGAATCACACCTTCAAACGGTTTACTTGCTTTAAAACGGCGAACCCCATCATCGTAAAGCATAGGAATCTCTTGGCGCCCTGAACCATGCAAAAGCGCTTTCTGCAATGCCTCACTCAGGTCGGCAAAGGGAGTATCCATATCGCCCCCAAAATGCTCAGCCACGGCCGCTAAGGTCTGCATATACCACTCATAAACATAAGCGGCGCGCTTACTCGTATTATCAGAGGTTGACCAAGGAGCAATCGCGCCTTGCCGCAAGCTCAGATGAGGGTTAGGCACCACTAAACGAGGGTCAAAATTGATCTGAACCCCTAACCCATCACAGGTGGGACAAGCCCCATGGGGGGAATTGAAAGAAAATAAACGGGGTTCGATTTCATCAAGAGTAAATCCTGATACGGGGCAAGCAAATTTTGACGAAAGCGTAAAGCTGTCTTGAGTGTCAACATTTTCTACATACACTAACCCATCACTTAGATTTAAGGCTGTTTCCAAGGAGTCAGCTAGGCGTGTGGCCACATCAGGATTGACCACGATGCGATCGACCACCACATCAATATCATGCTTAACCTTCTTATTAAGATCCGGAGTGTCTTCAATATCATAAACCGTGCCATCAATACGAATGCGTTGAAAGCCTTTTTTGCGTAGCTCTAGGATCTCTTTTTTATACTCGCCTTTTCGTCCACGTACAATAGGAGCCAGCAGCATCAGACGAGTCTTTTCCGGTAAATTTAGGATCCGATCGACCATCTGGGTAACAGTTTGGGCCTCAATTGCCAAACCGGTGGCAGGTGAATAGGGAATGCCAATGCGGGCAAATAATAACCTTAAGTAATCATAAAGTTCTGTGACAGTGCCAACCGTAGAACGGGGATTCTTAGACGTGGTCTTTTGTTCGATGGAAATAGCAGGGCTTAACCCTTCAATTGAATCCACATCCGGTTTCTGCATAAGCTGCAGAAATTGCCGTGCATAAGCCGACAAACTTTCAACATAACGTCGCTGGCCTTCAGCATACAAGGTGTCAAATGCCAGCGAGGACTTGCCTGATCCACTTAACCCGGTAATTACCACCAGCTTATCGCGCGGTATATCAACGTTAATGTTTTTTAAATTGTGCTCTCTGGCTCCGCGAATAGAAATTATGGAGGTCATACTCACTCCTCTCGTGTTGCAGCTCTCATTAATCGATCATTAATAGCCAATCCTAATCCATGCTTAGGGATAGGAGCAACGGCAATTCCTGCAATATTTTGCCGGTCCATCAACCGCATCATGCGAAATAAATTGGCAGCTGCTTCCTCCAGATTCCCAGAGGGGCTTAAATTATAGTCACAGTCCATAGACCCAAAGCCTAAGAATAATTCTCCCTTCAAGGGGGCGGCTGCATTAAGACGCATCGGCACTGAAGGGGCATAATGGCGCGCCATCATACCGGGAGCCTTTATTCCGGCGCGTCTAGATAAATCGACCGTACCAATCACAGCTTGTATCTGTTCAACGGAGATTCCCCCGGGTCGCAATATATGAGGAATTGCTTCCGTCAGATCAATAATTGTGGATTCCACGCCAACGCGGGTTTGTCCACCATCGATAATCAGAGGCACCCGATTCCCTAAGGAGGCTTGCACATCAATTGCCGATGTGGGAGAAATAGTTTGCGATAAATTCGCACTGGGGGCCGCTAAAGGTTTTGAGTAAGCCTTGATTAATGCTTGAGCAACGGGATGGGCAGGAATGCGTACCGCTAAGGTCTCAAGGCCACTACTGGCTAGAAAGGAGATTGCCGAATCTGGATAACGTTTTAAGACAAAAGTAATTGGACCTGGCCAGAAAGCATCAGCTAGCTTTTCAGCGCGTTTATCAAATTGAACATAGCTTTTGGCTTGTTGCGCACTATGGCAGTGAATAATTAAAGGGTTAAATTCAGGACGCTGTTTTATTGCATATATTTTAGCCACCGCTTTATCATTAGTGGCATCTGCTGCTAAACCATACACAGTTTCAGTGGGAATAGCGACTACATCACCTGATGATAATAATTCACAGGCCTGAGAGAGAACTTCCGGAGAAAAAGAGGCAATTGTCACCATTAATATCCCGTCAAAATTCGATCCACCAGTTGTTTAACAGTTGGGATATTGCCATTTGCATAGAACGGATCTGTTGCAAAACGATAAGCTTGATGTCCCGAAAATAGTAACTCATGTTCCGGATCCCCGCCATGGCTAACTGATTGGAGGGTTTTTTGGATACAGAAAGAACGCGGATCCGCTTTACGGCCCGTGGTTCCGGCTTCATTTTGGGCCCAGTTGCTAAACTTACAGGCGGATAAACATCCCATACAATCAATTTGATCCCTTAAAATAGTTTGTTCCGATTCCGGGGTTACAAAGACTAAAGTAGAATCGGGCGTTCGCATTGCCTGCGTAAAACCTTGATGAATCCACTTAAGAGCGCTTTCTTTATCGTGGGCCGTTACATAAACCACTCGCCCGCGCGCACCGATTGCTAATGATTCGGTATGATCCCCGACGGCTTCACTGGTAAAGGGAATTTGTCGTTCAGACCGTCCCTTTAGATCGCGCAGAAAACTATTTTCTACCGCCGAAGAATAAAAGCCCGTGGGACTAAATTTATTAAGATAAATATCGCCCTCTTTCAAAGTTAAGAGTTTCTGTTTCCAAGCAGGTGAAATGGTACTTTCCTGAGTTAACAAGGGGCGCGTTCCAAATTGAAAAGCAATGGGCCCAATTTCTGGGTTATTTATCCAATCTTGCCACTCACTTAACCACCAGACACCGCCCGCCATGATAATGGGAGTAGCGGCCATACCGACCTCCACCATAGCTTTTCGCAGCTCACGCACCCGATCATACGGTGGCTCAGGGATAGCAGGATTTTCAGTATTGGATAAGCCATTATGCCCACCTGCAAGCCAAGGATCTTCATACACGATCCCCCCTAAATACTCTGTAAAGCGGTTATAGGCCCGCTTCCATAATATCGAAAAAGCTCGAGCAGATGAAACAATAGGGTAATAGAAAACTCGATAATGACTGCAGATTTCAGCTAGCTTATACGGCATACCTGCCCCACAAGTGACGCCGTGGACGAGTTCTTTGACCTGTGAGAGAATACCATGCAGGATCGGCTCTACTGCCCCCATTTCCCACAGTACATTCATATGGATACGCCCATTACCGTTTGCCATCTCATGGGCCACTTTGGCTTGGCTAATACCGCCCTTAATGGCATAAGATATCAATTCATGATGACGCTCACGGCGGGTGCGACCATTATAAAAGACAGGAATAAGATTTCCTTGGGCATCATAAGCATCGGCATTAACTGCTGAAAAAGTTCCGATTCCACCTGCCGCCGCCCACGCACCTGCGCTTTGGCCCGTCGATACAGCAATCCCTTTACCCCCTTCAACAAGTGGGTAGACTTCTTTACCTGACATGAGTGTAGGAGTGAGAATCGTCATCATTTTTCCTCTTATTATGCAGTTATGGTTAGAAACGATTATCCGTTTCTTAAGGTGTTCTTAAAGGACTAGTCTGGCATCTGCCTTTAATTCTTTATTATAGTATTTGCATTGCTCTATACAATTTTAAAATCTTCACAATAAAGTGAAAAAGATCACTTTATTGTTAAAATCTTAGAAAAATATTGAGCTGCAATTATAATTTAAGCATTATGCTCGTCTTCTGAAGGATTAGCTTCCCCGAAAGCTGCATCCGTTCTTGGAGCATCTTTTAAAGCTTTTGCAATCGCAGCATCTAGTTCCACTTGTCGGCAGAGCCCTAAATGAACCGGACTACGCGGTTTAATATTCTGACTATTCCAGTGGGTTTTTGATCGAACCGAGTTGATCATATTTTTGGTCGTTCCCAATAAACGGGCAATTGCCACATCAGGCAGTTCAGGATGGAACTTAACCAGCCATGCAATTGCGTCTGGACGATCTTGCCGTTTTGAAACAGGTGTATACTTACGCGTTTTCTTTCCAAGAACACTATCAGCAGTAACAATTGGGTTAAGCATTAAGCGCGCATTAGGATTTTCTTCGCAGCGCTTGATTTCTTCTTCCGATAATTGTCCACTTGTGATTGGGTTCAAGCCAATCATATTCGTTCCGGATTCACCATCCGCAATAGCTTGAACCTCCAGAATATGCAACTCACAGAATGTTGCAATCTGATCAAAGGTTAGCCTTGTATTTTCAACTAGCCAAATAGCTGTCGCTTTTGGCATTAGTGGGGCAGTCATACTCTCTCTCCACAATTTAAGTCATTATTATTTCAAACTTATTATCAGTTCTACTGGGTTTTAGCCGAAATTACCACAGGTTTTTTACCCCACGGCAACAACACCATCATTGCTCCTAAAGCTGAAAGTCCTATCAGCAAGCTGCCTAGGAAAATCGTTTGAATCCCAAAGTAATGGGAAACAAATCCCCCGCCAGCTCCAGCAGCAAAAGAACCAATAGCAGCAATTAAATAGTAAGTTCCAATTGCGGTTCCCCGTACGTCTTCATGAGCATAATCGGTAATCAATGAAACAAACATATTATGGACTATGCCTAATTGAATTCCCCAGATCATGACACCAACAAAGAAGGTCGGTAACCCTGAAGCAGTATACATAAAGAAATCCGACAAGACTAAAGCTGCTGTTCCGAAAATCATAACTGATTTACGGCCATATTTATCAGCTAATACGCCACTTGGATAAGAAGAAAAGCTATAAGTTAAGTTGTATAAGCTCATAATTAAAGGAGCATACGTCTTATCAAGACCAAAGCTATTATGAGAATAAAGAACCATTAAAGTTTCACTAAATCTAGCCGACATAAAAATGAATACAATAATCATTAAGGTCCAGTAATTCTTTCCTAAGGACAAAAGATCCGCCATTTTAATTGGTCGACGCGACTTTTTCAGCGCAACCACCTTGCCATCATTATCGATGTGAGTTTGCGGCTCTTTAATATAGATTACCAGCAACGTAAAGGCGACAACGGCCGGAATAGAAGCCAGCCAAAAGACTTGTTGAAAGTTATTGGCGGTATACCACATGGCCAAGAATCCAAGACCGCCTCCCAAGAAGGAACCAGCGGTTCCTAAGGAGCGCATTAGACCAAAACTGGCGCCTCGCTGTTCAACAGGTGCCACATCACCGACAATTGCATCACGTGGTGTTGCTTGAATCCCATTGCCAATTCGCTCTAGCAGTCTGGCGGCAAAGACATTATAAAAGTTAGCAGAAATAGCCATCATTGGCTTGCTGATAACTGTCATAAAATATCCGATCACCATAATAGGTTTACGGCGGCGAAAATAGTCACTGATCACACCTGCAAACAATTTCATAATAAAGGATATGGCTTCAGCGCTTCCTTCCAAGATACCAATCAACCGGATATCCACGCCCAGCGATGTATTTAAATACAAGGCCGATAAGCTATAGATAACAATATAGGAAATATTGATGAGGCACATAATCAATCCAATCATCCAAACGGTGGAAGGGATTGATTTTTTTTCTTTATGTGTAGTTTTCATGGCTTTAGATAAAAAAAAATCCTGGGGCAAACAGGAATTAAGGTTGGATAACTGCGGAGGTGATTCAACTGGCAATTTAGACGCATCTGATTTTTGATGTGCTTGGGCCATGGATACCTCCCATAAACAAAAGGAACAATAACTACCGGTGTCAATTTGCAGTTTTATAAACTACCAGGTAATTTTTTACTCTTTGTGATAGTAGCCAATTTTAAACTTATAGATCAATAGATTTCATAAAAAAATTTTCGTAGCGTGTTTTTATTGTTTAAAATCTTCAGTTTAGGAGCACTAATTATGCTTTTCCGATATTAAGCTCTCCGGGATTAAGGCAGAGCAGCGTGCCTCTGGCCTAAAATTTCTAACTGACTTGTTCTACCTCCAGCCCAAAAAAAAATAAAATTACTCTTTTACTGAATCATGCCAATGGCGCGACGGATATCATTCATATGCAGATGCGCTAACTCATTAGCCCGGCGTGCCCCCGCCTGCAAAGTCGCGTGCAAGGTCGCTTTATCAGCCAAGTATTGACGCATCTGCTCCCCAATGGGCACAATTGTTGCCACCATCAAATCGGCTAATTGCTGCTTGAATGGCGCAAAGTTAGAGCCAACAAACTGTTGACAGACAGCATCGGGGGTGATTTCAGCTAATGTTGCAAAGATATTGACCAGGTTTTGAGCCTCGGGGCGGCCTTCGAGATCACTAAACTTCTCTGGAAGCGGCTCCATATCCGTTTTAGCCTTACGGATCTTAAGGGCAATGGTATCGGCCGAATCCATTAATTCGATCCGCGAGTACTCAGAGATATCGGACTTACTCATCTTAGAAGACCCATCGCGCAAACTCATAACCCTGGTCGCTGCCCCCAGGATCATGGGTTCAGGAATAGGCAACAACCCCTCGCCAAAGCGACGGTTAAAGGCGCCAGCGATATCACGGGCAAGCTCCAAATGCTGTTTCTGGTCTTCGCCGACAGGCACATGGGTGGCCTTATACAATAAAATATCCGCTGCCATGAGTACCGGATAGGCATAAAGCCCCAGGCAGGCCATTTCTTTATGTTTACCGGCTTTCTCTTTGAACTGCGTCATGCGATTTAACCATCCCAAAGGGGTCAGGCAGCTAAATAGCCAAGCTAATTCTGTATGGGCGGGGACATGGCTTTGAGCAAAGATTGAAGCCTTAGCTGGATCAATTCCTGCGGCCAGATAAGCAGCTGCAATGGTATAGGTATTTTCGGCCAGATCATCAGTGCCCTCCAAGGTTGTTAATGCATGCATATCAACGATGCAAAATAAGCTTTCCTGGGCCTGGTGCTGCATCGCAACCCAGTTACGAATGGCGCCTAAGTAATTACCTAAATGTATCCCGCCAGTTGGTCTGACACCCGATAGAACTCGCTGCATTGTTGTCTTCCTAATAACCTTGATAATACTGATGCAATTTCTTTGCCGATTATGGCCTGATGATGCAAATATCTTTGCAGATTATGCACAATCATGCAAACTTCTTTGCATAAAAGGCGCGAATATACAAACTATTTTTCCAGCTTAGAGGTGATACTATCATGTTTTTAAGCTTATTTCTTAATTGAGCGCTAAAGATTGCCTTTCAGCTCGCTTAAGCCTTTTTCTCTTCCCTCGTCTCTATCCTGTAGTGTCTTACTCTTCCTTACCTCTTCATTTACGCTTACATTGCAAATATTCAGCCTTGCGTTATGAGCCAGAGCTGTCGTAAAAATAAGCAAAGTTTCATAGTTGATAAGTTTACTGAAAAGAATAATGACACAATTAAACCTAGGCTTTGCTGAAGCACCCACACCTGATCTTTCTCCTTTAGAGCAACCGCAACCTTCGGGAGCGAAATTATCGCCGGTGATGACCCAATATCTGGAGATGAAAAAAGAATATGGCGATGCTTTACTGTTCTTCCGTTTAGGTGATTTTTATGAACTGTTTTTCGAAGATGCAGTCACCGCGGCTAAAGCCCTCGATATTGTCTTAACTAAACGTGGAAAAAATGAGGAGCAGCCCATCCCCATGTGTGGTGTTCCGGTACATGCCTATGAGTCCTATCTTGCCCGCTTGATTCAAAAGGGTTTCAAGGTGGCCATTTGTGAGCAGCTTGAAGATCCCAGCGAGGCTAAAAAGCGCGGTGCTAAAGGGCCATTAAAGCGAGACGTTGTCCGCGTCGTTACCCCTGGCACCATCACTGAAGAAAGCATGCTGGAGGCCCGACAAAGTAATTTCTTAATGGCCGTATCGCCGTTAACCAGCCAACAGCTTGGGATAGCTTGTATTGATCTTTCCACCGGGGCTTTTCTTGTAGAAGCAACCGACATGGCAAACTTGCCGGGGGTGTTAGCTCGCCTTAACCCGGCAGAAATTATTATGCCCGACCGGCTGATCATGGAGCCTTCCTTATACGAAGCTCTCAATCAATGGAAAAGAAAGCTGTCGCCGCTGCCTTTAGCGCGGTTTGATTATGAAAATGGCAAATTGCGACTAGAAACAGCCTATCAGGTTAAAACCTTAGATGCTTTTGGAAACTTCTGTCCCGCGGAAATTCGCGCTGCCGGTACGTTAATTGATTATATTCAAGTAACCCAGAAAGCTGCTTTGCGGTTAATTGATCGTCCGCGGCAGATTAAGCCTCAATCAATTATGACAATTGATACACCTACCCGCCGTAGCTTAGAACTGCACTTGACTCAATCAGGGCAACGGCAAGGCTCCCTAATGGATACAATTGATAGGACCGTCACCTCTGCGGGCAGTCGCTTACTCAGCCTTCAGCTAGCCGCCCCTTTGTTACAGCTGGATATGATTCAGGAACGCCAAGATAATGTTAGCTATTTTGTTGATCATCCAGATGTCCGCCAATACTTACGTGGCACGCTCAAACAGGCCCCTGATATGGAGCGCGCCCTTTCGCGCTTAAATATGATGCGTGGCTCGCCCCGCGACCTTGCCAGTTTACGCGACGGCCTTTCGGTGGCTATGGGTATCAAGCAGCATTTTAGTGAACCCGCAGCACTACCTTCTGGGCTGAGCAAGCATTTACAACGGCTGGGATACCATGCAGATCTGATCGATAAGTTAACCCGAGCCTTAGCGGAAGAGCTGCCTTTCTATACACGGGAAGGAAACTTTATTGCTGAAGGGTATCACGGTGAATTGGATACTTATCGCTATCTGCGCGATAATGCCAAAGGACATATCGAGCAGTTACAAGCTGACTATATCACCCGGACGGGGATTAATAGCCTTAAAATCAAACATAACAATATTATTGGCTATCATATTGATATTACCCCCAGTCATGCCAGCAAGGTTCCGGAAGACTTTATCCATCGCCAGACCCTGGCCTCATCGATCCGATACTCAACGCCTGAACTTGCAGAGTTAGAACGAAAGATTACCGTTGCCGCCCAGCAAGTCCTAGAGTTGGAAACCCAAATATTCAATGATTTGGTCAATGATGTGCAACTGGTAACTGATGACATTTTAAGATGTTGCCGAGCGTTAGCAGCTTTAGATGTGGCCGCCGCTTTAGCTGAGCTTGCCTACAGTCAGGGATATTGCCGCCCTATTGTTGACAATTCTCTTACCTTTAAGATCGCAGGCGGATTTCATCCTGTGATCGCCTGTCTGTTGAAAGAGCGGGGAGAAAATACTTTTGTCTCCAACGGCTGTCATATGGACAATGAAACGAAGATGTTCCTAATCACGGGCCCCAATATGGCCGGAAAAAGTACTTATCTGCGTCAAAACGCTTTAATTGCGATTTTAGCGCAAATTGGCTCCTATGTGCCTGCTGAAAGTGCGCATATTGGAATTGTGGACCGAATATTCTCACGAGTGGGCGCGTCCGATGACTTAGCCTCAGGGCGGTCAACATTTATGGTGGAAATGGTAGAAACAGCCGCCATTCTGCATCAAGCCACCGAAAGATCGTTTGTCATCCTGGATGAAATTGGCCGCGGCACCGCAACCTTTGATGGGCTGTCTATCGCTTGGGCGGTTACTGAATATATCTGTGACCAGAATAAATGCCGCACGCTTTTTGCCACCCACTATCATGAGCTCACGCAACTGCAAGAAAAAATACCGACCTTAAAATGCTTAACCATGCGCATCAAAGAGTGGGAAGGCAAAGTCATCTTTATGCATGAAGTTATTGAAGGAGCGGCGGATAAATCTTATGGCATTCACGTGGCCGCACTTGCAGGCCTTCCTGCACCAGTTATCCAACGGGCCACAGCCATCCTCCACTCCTTAGAGTCTGACCGAGCCGAGCTTACTATTCCCGAGCCGACAGCAGCTATTGTTCCAGTCATCAGCCCCGTAGAACGGGAGCTTTTAACGCTTGATGTGGATAGCCTTTCTCCGCGCGAGGCTTTGGATTGTTTATATCAACTGAAGCGCAAAGTGGCCTAGGATTGAAGCACCCCAGCGGCGCTGTGTGAGCAAAGTTTATTCTTAGGCTTGGCAGGATCCTAAAGGGCTTATTTCCTAAACTATTGAAGGAGGGAAAGTACAGCTTTAACTTAGCGCGGTTAAAAGCAGAGGAAAGAGGGAAAAAGGTTACCAAGATTTATAGATAGCAAAAAAGGTGATGCAGCAAAAGTCACCCTAGGATCTGGTATATCATAAGGATGAGCAGTCGATTTAAAGAGCCTTTTAAGCAATAAACTTGGCGTCCAAAAAGTTGAGAGCAAGCCTAGCTGTTAATCGCTCAATAAAAAACCCTGCAGTTGCAGGGTTTTTTAAAATCGCTAAGACAGCAGCTATTAGTTAACAACTGTGACTGCAACGCGGTTTTGTGCGTGTGCTTCTTCTGTGCTTGCATCAGCAACGAATGGGCGATCTTTACCGTAGGAAACGGTCTTCAGACGCTTTGCATCAACACCATGCTTAGCTAGGCTGCGTTGAGCGGCGTGTGCACGGCGCTTACCGAGAGCCAAGTTGTATTCGCGGGTTCCGCGAGCGTCAGCATGACCTTCAATGGTAGCTGTTGTATTTGGATAGGTTTTGAACCAAGCAGCTTGAGCTTCAAGAACGCGATCAGATTCAGCAGAAACATTGTGCTTGTTGAATCCAAAGAAAACGCGATCTTTAACATTTGCTGTGAAGTCTTGTGCAGAACCTGGAACTGGAGCAGAACCTGCTTCCATGCTAGCTTCTGGTGAGCATTCACAACCTGCAAGGAGAACACCTAATGCGATTGCAGAAAGTAACTTGTTACGCATAACTATTTGCCTCTAAATATAGGTTAATTACTAGTCTATTAAACCAATTGTAGGTTAACAAACCTATAAAATCTTTGAAATATTTTCAGCACTGATTAAAACCGATTTTTCACACCTGTAGAGTTTTTGCAACATTTGTGAAAAGATTGGATCTATCTTAGGATAAGCTCGGTCCGTTGGATCCACCAACCGCGATTATTCTTAGCCAGCTTTTCCGCCATAGCATCTGCCTGACGACGATCTTTGTAGACCACAAAGCTTGAGGAGCCTGAACCACTCAACCGGAAGTAGTGAAAACTCTGATCCAACATAAACATTAAGTAAATTTTCCCTATTTCTGGAGCTAGCTTCAGGGCGGGCCCCTGCAAAATATTACGGCTATGCTGGAGAAATTTTTGATTTAAAACCTGTGGACGCTCCAGCGGCGGATCAAAGCGGCCATCTAAGGCACTAAAAACAGAGGCGGTCGACAATTCAATTCCTGGATTAACTAGCACCAACTGCCGGCCCAGCCCCTCAGCTTTTAAGGGAGTACAATTTCCTTCGCGGCCGCTCCCTTCCAGCCAAAAAACCTGTCCTAGCCCTAGATGAAAAGCTAAACTGACCGGCACATCCGCTCCTAAAACTCCGGTGTTTTTAATAAATTCCCAAGCCTGCGCTTCACTGCTCTGTGGATAATCCTGGCGATACAACCAAGCTAGAACAGCAGCGGCATCACTGGTTCCGCCCCCTAAGCCTGCGGCCACAGGAATATTCTTGTGAACTATGACCCGATAATGGCGCGGCGGCAAATTCATGTGAGAAAAATACCAACTTAAGGCCTGGGTGATGGAATCTTTACCGGACCTAACTGCGCCAGCAAACTCCCCCTCAAAGCTTACAGAAGTGGTCGCTGTGGGTGTTATGTGTAAATGATCTTCAAGGGTGGTAAAGGCAAATACTGATTGCAAATTATGGTAGCCATCTGGCCCCTTACCGGTCACATGCAACATTAAATTAACTTTAGCGTGGGCGGTTAAGTGAAAAGACTGACTCATAGCTTTATTGCTCGCAGATATTGAATATCCTTAGATTACCTTAGTTTAAGTTCATTGATAAGGAGAAACTAACCTAATGGTATTCCTCTTGGTACCTTTGGGTCCTGCCTTTCTTTACAGAGTGATAAAGAGCAGTTCTAAGAATTTCTTAAAATAGGTTAACCCCTAACAAGCTATTAAACATTAAACGAGCTCGTTGATAACGCCCACGATCACGGGGATGGCCAAAAACTTGCATATAAAATCCCTCGACCTGAATATTGTGGCGCCCACTGCGAGTCTTAAGGGTGTACTTTTTACCAACCGGCACCGTCCCATTATCGATTTGTTCAGCAAGTTTCATAAAATCGATCAAAGAGACCGCATTAGTGGAATCTATTTCCTTAAAGGCTTGAGGCAAATTACGAGTCTGGGTACCTTTGCAAGCTTTAGAGATGGCATTAACAGAGATATTTGTATTCGTTGGATCAAGCAGAATAAATAATTGTTTACTTCCAGCATAAAGATAAGGAAGCTTAGAAACTTGGCCAGCCGTATATTTGATTAGCCCGCCTGTCTCTTCTTCCAGCTCTCTTGCTGCAGTCTCAGAAGAATATTTATCTTGAGCTTCAACTTTACCTGCTTGAGGAAGATAAACAGATAGATTTTTATCGTGCCCAAGAATAATCGAATAACGATCATTTGTTTGTTTGTCATCCTGTCCATAATCTTTGACAAGTAAGACCCCAACCCGCTTTATATCATGGTGAGCAACTCCCTGCGGCTTTTGGCCAGGTAGTTTATAATCCCCATTACACGAAAGAGAGGTCACCTGCATTGCTGTGCACATAGAGGTAGCTAGGCTGGCTAGGAAGATTAAACTGCCCCATACTTTTCTTAAACCCATTGCTTACGACCCTTAACTATAACTCATAACTTACAGATGGTTACCCCTATTACAGAAGTCAATGCGAATTTTCCCATATTTACCGGAGGATAGGATCGCTATTCTACTTTAGTGCGTCTGACCAAACCATCTAACAGCCTTAATGGGCCGTTTTATAGGCAAGAATTGTCAAAGGAGTTACTAAGGCAGAGAAGCGTCTAAAGCGGATAAAGTTTCACTATAATAATTAGAGAGAAAGACTTTGAATACATAGGAATAAAGACTTGCAAAAACAGCATATGCACAAGAAAAAGGCCTGAAGTTGAGATCCAGTAATTTAGGACTATTAGTTCAATCAATTAATCTTAAAGTAATTATGCTGGCGAGTTTTTTGAGCATATACCCATTTTATATGCTTTCTCTTATTTATCTTAAGCGGATAGATTCTACTCAGCACTAAACAACTTTTTCAGTATTGAAAATCTTATAGAGCGTTGGAATGACCATCAAGGTTAACAGAGTCGAGGTTATCAAACCACCGATTACAACCGTTGCCAGTGGCTTTTGAACTTCTGCACCCGTTCCTGTTGAAATTGCCATTGGAATAAAGCCTAAAGAGGCGACCAGGGCCGTCATCAGTACCGGCCGCAAACGCGTTAGTGCCCCCTCAATAATAGCTTTATCCATAGCCTTGTTTCGCAGATATTGATTTATTGTTGTTACCATAACTAGCCCATTTAACACAGCAATCCCTGAAAGAGCAATAAATCCAACAGCTGCTGAAATTGAAAAAGGGATTCCACAAATCCAAAGACTTAAAATTCCGCCTGTGAAAGCTAAGGGAATTGCGGTAAATATGAATAATGCACTTCGAACTGAATTTAGAGCTGCATAAAGCAACATAAAAATCATAAGGAAACATAGGGGCACCACCCACATTAGTCTCTCTTTAGCTTCAATTAAGTTCTTAAATTGCCCTCCCCACTCTATCCAATAACCTGCAGGCAGTTTAACTGCTTGGTCTATCTTAGCTTGAGCATTAATAACAAAGGAAGCCATATCAGTTCCTCTAATATTGGCTTGGACAACAATCCGCCGCTTACCATTTTCTCGACTTATCTGGTTAGGTCCATCGGTCACAACAAGTTCTGCAACTTCTTTTAAGGGAATTGAGGCAATCTTTTCTTCTGATTTATTGGTGATAAGATCTGCTTTAATAAGGGGTTTAGAGAAAAAGATCGGAAGATTCTCAATAATCTCTAGGTTTTGCCTATAGGGTTCTGGCAGCTTAACCATGATGTCAAAGCGTCGATCGCCTTCAAATATAACGCCTGCTTCTTTTCCGCCAATAGCAATGCTAATAACATTTAAAACGTCACTCACATTGAGGCCTAAGCGGGCGATTTTATTGCGATTTAATTTAAACTCTAGCATCGGAAGCCCCGTTGTTTGTTCAACCTTCACATCTGCAGCTCCCGGGATAGCTTTCAATAGCTCAGCTGTTTGATTCGCATAAGTATTGAGAGTATCGAAATCATCTCCACTAACTTTAATAGCGACATCACTTCTTACCCCGGCAATCAGCTCGTTGAATCGCATCTGTATAGGCTGAGTAAATTCATAGTTATGCCCGATAACGTTTTGAACAGCGTCTTCAATTTTCTGAATAAGCACCTGCTTGGGAAGGGTTGAAACAGGCCATTCTGTTCGAGGTTTAAAGATTATAAATGTGTCAGACGCATTGGGGGGCATGGGGTCCGTGGCCATTTCTGCCGTTCCTGTTTTAGAAAAAACGCAGGCCACCTCTTTAAAGGTGGCAACAGTCTTCTCTACCTCAAATTGCATGGATTGAGATTGAGTCAGCGACGTACTGGGAATACGCATGGCATGCAGGGCGATATCTTTTTCATCAAGAGTTGGGATAAACTCTTGACCTAACTGAAAAAAGGTCAGGACAGAGATTAAAAAAACGCCTACAGCCCCAGCAAGAATTTGTTTGGGATGACGCAGCCCATAAACCAACCAATTTTGATAAAAGGCTTCGACTGTCTTAAAGAAGCTATCATGCTCTTCCTTATGCCCTCCTTTTATCAGTAGGGCTGCCATTGCGGGGATAAAGGTAATTGATAAGATAAAGGCTGAAATCAGGGCAATAATCACTGTTATAGCCATGGGTTTGAACATCTTTCCTTCAACACCGGTAAAAGTAAATAAGGGAAGATAGACAAGGATAAGTATGCTTTGGCCGAACAGTGTAGGGCGACTCATTTCTGTAGTAGAGTCTACGATCTCTTTTAAACGTTCTATCAAGTTTAAAGGTCTGTTTAGCTGCTGTGCTCTTTCTGCAATTCGTCTTAGATAATTTTCAATGATAATAACTGTTCCATCCACTAATAGACCAAAGTCTAAGGCACCTAAGCTCATTAAGTTCGCACTTGTCTTTGTGGTTAGCATACCTATGCAGGTCATGAGCATAGTGATAGGGATAACCGAGGCCGTAATAAGAGCGGCCCGAAAATTTTTTAGCATTAAAAAAAGAATAACAATGACAAGCAAAGCCCCTTCCGTTAGATTCTTACTAACTGTGGCAATGGTTGCTTCCACGAGCTTAGTGCGGTTTAAGACTGTTTGTGCGATAATTCCGGCAGGCAACGTTTTAGTAATTTCTGAAAATTTTTGCTCGACTGCTGCAGCTACGTCTCGGCTATTCGCGCCAATAAGCATGAGAGCTGTCCCCACTACCGCCTCTGCACCATTCTCACTGCCACTGCCTGTGCGCAGCTCTTTACCAATAGCAACAGTTGCTATGTCCCTAATATAAACAGGTGTTCCATGTTTAGAGGTAATTACGATATCTTCCAATTGTTGGATGGTTTTTATACGCCCATCTACTCTAACAGTTAAAGACTCTCCATTCTTTTCGATATAGCCCGCTCCTAAGCTAATATTGTTTTTCCCCACAACATTGATAATATCTTCAAATGTAACCCCTAAGGCGATAAGTTTATTTGGATCGGGCTGAACATGGTATTGCTTAACATAGCCCCCAATAGAGTCGATACCGGCTATGCCAGAAACTGTTTTGAGTTTAGGTTTAATAATCCAGTCTTGGACAGTCCGCAGGTAGCCCAACTTTTCTACTTCTGTTTTTAAGACTTGGCCATCTGGCGTTAGATAGGTCCCATTCGATTGAAATCCCGGCTTACCATCCTCAAATCTTTTTGAAGCATCGTGCGCATACTGCAGCGTCCACATATAGATCTCACCCAGACCAGTCGAAATTGCTCCCATCTTGGGCTCAGCCTCCCTAGGAAGACTTTCTTTTGCCTCTGCAATTTTTTCGCTTACTTGTTGTCTGGCAAAATATATATCAACTGAGTCCTCAAAAATGGCGGTAACTTGAGAAAAATCATTTCGAGATAACGACCGCGTTGATATTAAACCAGGGATTCCCGCTAGCGCTGTCTCAATAGGAAAAGT
Source organism: Candidatus Odyssella thessalonicensis L13 (assembly GCF_000190415.1). GTDB lineage: Bacteria > Pseudomonadota > Alphaproteobacteria > Paracaedibacterales > Paracaedibacteraceae > Paracaedibacter > Paracaedibacter thessalonicensis. The sequence continues at coordinate 294,805 of NZ_AEWF01000004.1, read as the reverse complement.
AACTTGCTTTTCAATCTCAAAGGGAGAAAATCCTGGCACAAGGGTATTAATTTGAACTTGATTGTTTGTAATATCGGGAACGGCATCAATGGGGAGATGCTTAAGAGATAGGATGCCAAAACTTACCCCTATGAAAGTTAGGAAAATAATGAGATATCTTTTTTGAGTCGAATAGTTAACAATTCCTTCGAGCATTTAAGGATCCTATCTATTAATCGGAATGTTCTGCTTCGCTTTTGCCAAGTTCTGCTTTTAATAAAAACGTGTTAGTCATAACAATCTCGTCCCCTGGACTTACCCCTTCTTTCACTTCGAAAAATTGACCGTTTTCTGTTCCATGTATGGTTATTTTTTTAGCTTCGAACTGAGTTGCCCCTGTTTTAACAAAGACATAGGCTTCTCCTTTAATCTTCTGTACCGCTGCTGCCGGAATGCTTATAAACGGAGAGATTTCATTGGATATAACTTGCGCCGATACAAAGTCTCCCGGGTGCCAGGCTCCGCGAGTATTATCGAGTTCGACAATTGCCCGTCCGGTGCGACTCTCCTCACTAATAACAGGGCTCACATACATAAGGGTAGAAGATAGGAAAGGCGCTCCATTGCTCGCATATATATCTACATGCTGACCTTTCTTTATGGTTGATAGATCCTGAGCGGGAATAGAGATATTAATCCAAACTTTATCAAGATTAGCGACGACAAAAAGCTGGCGGTCACTGTTTATTATTTCTCCCAGCGAAGCATGACGTTCTAATACTTTACCGTTGATAGGAGCTTCTATCGCATAGGAGTTTAAAGGGGCACTTTGAAAGGGAAGCTTCTCAATTTCTGACTCCTTTATGTTGAGAGCCAAGAGTTTTTGTTTTTTCTGTTCCAAGTCAATTTTAGTTATCTCATACATGTTCTGAGTTTTAAGGAACTCTGTTTCTGGCTTCACTTTCATCTTCCATAATCTTTCTTCTCTTTCTAAAAGATCCTTTTTTAGGATCAACTCTTTGTAGACAGATATATAGGCAGACTTTGCTTCAGCCATTTCACGGCTTTCAATAAGCGCAAGGGCATCTCCTACTTTAACCTCTTCACCAAGGTTTTTATAAACTTTCTTAATAATGCCGGGAATAGTAGTACTGACATGGATAACCTCATTCTCATTTAAGGAAACTTGCCCCGGAAAAGTAATTCTTCTTCGATGGTGAGCATCAGCGACTTTGAGGATTTGAAGATCAAGATTCTTTATTTTCTGCTCATCAAGAATAATCAGCATCCTCTCTTCATGGCTCCCTTCTTTCTTCTCCTCGTGAGAAGGGGGTGAAGGGGGGATAGTTGAGGTAATTTTAGCATATATTAAATAGCCTCCAATTATAAGCGCCGTACCCAGGACGCCTACTTTGTGGTTAATCTGCATCAATTATCCTTTAACTTTGATTAAACTCTTCTCACTTGTAATTTATGGTATAAAGAGATGATCTAATTTTTTATTAAAATAAAGCTAAATTAGAGATTAATGCTTGGAATAGGCTAAGGGGTCTTACTCTCAACAGATAGACAGGATAAAAAGAATTAGAGCCCCTTCATTTTCCCCCAATTATAAGGGTTTAGGTCTCTCTCAGTTAACAGTCCCTTTTCTGTCTAACAGCAATCTGACTTAATACATAAGCCAAATAAAAAAGGGGCGCCAGGAAATCACAGGCAGCCCGGGCTCAAGGCGTCCCACTGGCTCATAAAGGTAAGAATAAATTACATTGCCCCATAATTTGGGCCACTGCCGCCTTCAGGAGGGACCCATTGAATATTCTGAAGCGGATCCTTAATATCACAGGTTTTGCAGTGAATACAGTTGGCTGAGTTGATCTGCAAATATGGTTCAGGGCCGGTTTTCACAATTTCATAGACCCCTGCCGGGCAGTAGCGTTGTTCCGGAGAATCATAAAGCTGATAGTTATGCGCAATGGCCATCTCTGGCTGGCGCAATTTTAAATGCACCGGTTGGTTTTCATCATGGCTGGTATTGCATAAATAAACAGAGCTCAATCGATCAAAGGTCAGTTTGCCATCAGCTTTAGGATAATCAATTTTGGTAGCCGCAGCGGCTAAGCGCAGACTCTTATTGTCCTTGTGATTCTTAAGTGTCCACGGGGATTTACCGCGGCTAATATAGGTTTCAAAAGCGGCATTGATTAAACCAGGAATGAGCCCATGACGGAAACCTGGGCGTATGTTGCGCACTGCTTTTAATTCCTCCGCCACCCAGCTGGATTCTAATAATTCATTATAAGGATTATGGCCATTTTTAAAGAACTCGATGACGCCCTCTGCCGCTAACATGCCGGATTTCATGGCGGTGTGGCTGCCCTTAATCTTAGGCACGTTAACAAAGCCGGCACTGCAGCCAACCAAAGCCCCACCCGGAAAAGTCAGCTTAGGTATTGCTTGCCATCCACCTTCATTGAGGGCCCGGGCCCCATAAGCAATGCGCTTCCCGCCTTCAAAGAGAGTGCGAATTTTAGGATGAGTTTTGAAGCGTTGAAATTCTTCGAAAGGGGACATATAAGGGTTCTGGTAGTCCAGACCGATCACATATCCCACAAAGACTTGATGATTTTCAGCATGGTAAATGAACGAGCCACCATAAGTCGCTTGATCCAAGGGCCAACCGATTCCATGTTCTGTCAACCCTTCTTGATGTTTTTCAGGGTCAATTTGCCAGACTTCTTTAAAGCCAATGCCATAAGTTTGCGGATTCTCAGGATCACGCAGCTGATAGTCCTTGATAACTTGCTCGGACAAGGAACCGCGACACCCTTCCGCCAGGATAACTTGTTTGGCAAAAATCTCCATGCCGGGTTGATACAACTCAGTGGGCTTGCCTTCCTTGTCGACGCCCATATCCCCCGTCCTGACGCCAATGACAGTACCGGAATCATCTTTGAGTAAAACAGCGGCTGGGAAGCCAGGATAGATCTCAACCCCTAAGTTAGTCGCTTGCTCGGCTAACCAGCGGCATAAAGCTCCCAGAGAGATGATATAATTTCCTTGGTTATGCATTTGCGGCGGCGTTGGCAAACGGTACTTTTTAGTCTTAGATAAGAAATAAAAACGATCTGCTTTAACAGGGGTCGACAACGGAGCCCCTAAATCTTTCCAGTTGGGCAATAATTCATTCAGGGCCCGCGGCTCAAAGACATTGCCGGATAAAATGTGGGCGCCGATCTCTGATCCCTTTTCGAGCAAGCAAACTGTTATATCTGCGTTTAATTGTTTTAGTCGAATGGCAGCTGATAATCCAGCCGGGCCTCCACCGACAATGACCACATCATAATTCATCGACTCTGATGACATTTGCTTACCCTCTTAATCTTAGCAACTTATTCCCAGATTACGCGAACAGCCCTTTTAATTAAAACAAAAATTAGGTTAAAAAGATTAAAGACTTATCCTGATAAAGTATGATAAGCTGCGGGCATGAAGGATAAGCACAACAATTCCGCCTCCAACCCCATTTCTGATATTCTGGAATGGTATACGGATATCGGCATGACAGTTGCCATTGGCGACCAGCCGGTCAATCATAAGCAAGCGCGACCAAAGCCATCTCCGGTGACGGTCGCAGCGGCACCGATAACACGAGCCCATGTAGAGCCTTTACCTGAAAAGCCTGCTCACACGAAACAAGCCAGCAACTCTAAAGCCATTGCCGCTGCTTGTCAGACATTAGAGGAACTGCGGCAAGCTGTTCTCAATTTTGATGGCTGCGATTTAAAAGCCACGGCGACCAACACAGTATTTTGTGATGGCAGCCCTGAGGCCAAGATTATGGTGATTGGCGAAGCGCCCGGCGCTGATGAGGATCGTCAGGGACGGCCCTTTGTTGGAGTATCCGGACAACTGCTGGACAGAGCCTTGCAAACCATTGGCTTAAGCCGGCAAGACAATGTTTACATTACCAATATCATCAACTGGCGCCCCCCGGGCAATCGCACCCCGACGCCCCATGAAATGGCTATCTGTCAGCCCTTTGTTGAGCGCCACATTGAGCTTGTGGCTCCCAAGATCTTGGTCCTAGTAGGGGGAACGTCCACAAAGACGATCCTTAATACCAATGAAGGTATTATGAAAATCCGCGGCAGATGGCATGAGTTTAAAACTGAGCGAATGCAAGAGCCTATCAAGACCCTGGCTACTTATCACCCCGCCTTCCTTCTGCGCTCCCCGGGTCAAAAAGCGACCGTCTGGCGTGATTTACTGATGATAGAAGATGAACTGATGCGCCTTGGCTTAAAATAGTAGAAGAATTTAAATGTTTGTAAAAACAATTAAGTTACAGCCATTTAAGAACGTCTTTGAGCAGCGTCAAGACGACTTCTGAGACAATCAGCAGGATGATGATCCACTCTAAGCGAGACGAGTGCAAATGCTTAAGCTCATCTGAGAGAATCTCGTAGAGTTCATGAAGAATTGATAAGCGCTGATTAAGAATATTGGTGCGCATATGCAGGTCAAGATAGTCAGAGGCCATATGATAATAGCTCTCATATTTAGGGCGTCGCCAAAAAAATTCCGGCGTATCTAAAAGGTCACTATGCAAATTGATGGAATGGCGCTCAGCATACAGCGCCCCAATTTTACGGGATAATTGCTGGCGTGATAAACTGGTTTTGCCTTTTACGGCTAACTCTTCTGGTAAATGCTTGCTTTTTTGAATGGCCTCAGCAATGGTATTTTCAAAAACAGTGAGCTTAACAGACTGCGACAATCCATAAGATAAAGATAACTTTAAGACTGGATCGTCGCCATCGAGCTCAATCATATCTTCTTCTTCAATAATGCGAGACTGACTTGTATAGAGGTAATAACACTCATCATAGACTATCCCCGCCACCGGTTTGATGGTAGCGGCGGTGGCCAAATCTAGCAGAGTGGCAATATGCTTTTTGTTTATTCCCCAAAATACGGCACAGCCATAAGGAAAGAAAAATGCATGACCTTTTTCTTCGTCCTGACCATATTGGACATGAATAACGTCATCATAAAATTTTGGATCAAAACCTTCAGCTCGAAAAATTCTTGCGAGCTCATCTATTTGATAACGGTCAGCAAGACAGTAAGATGCACATAAGCGACTCATTTATTACGCTCAAAATATTAGAATAAAAGGTTATTTGTTGTCTCACCCTACCATAAATACAACCTAAATACCATGACCTAGAAAGTTAATCTGATATGTGCTCTCACTTGAGTTCGAGTCAGAATCGCTATACCTTATTATTAACTGTGCTCTATTTAGACAATTTTGGGGGAAGACGATCAATGACGCACTGCTTAGACTCGCTAAAAGCGAAAAGCCAGCTAAAAGTAGGAGATAAAACCTATACATATTTCAGCTTAGCTACAGCGGAAAAAGCTGGGACGGGTCCTATTTCAAAGCTACCTTACACGATTAAAGTCTTAATCGAGAATTTACTGAGAAATGAAAATGGTAAGAACGTAACTGTCGATGATATCCGTTCGGCAGCAAAATTACCTGCTGAAGGAAAATCATCCAATGAGATAGCCTTTTCACCAGCGCGTATTTTAATGCAAGATTTTACCGGGGTGCCGGCTGTGGTTGACTTAGCCGCCATGCGCGACGCCATGCAAGCTTTAGGGGGCAATCCTGAGAAAATTAATCCTCTCGTCCCCGTGGATCTGGTGATCGACCACTCTGTTATGGTGGATTATTATGCCAACTCAACGGCTTTTCAGAAAAACGTTGAGCTTGAATATCAACGTAATGCTGAGCGCTATAAATTCTTAAAGTGGGGTCAGCAAGCTTTTAAGAATTTTCGCGTCGTTCCCCCTGGAACAGGTATTTGTCACCAAGTGAACCTTGAATATCTTTCACAAGTGGTATGGACCCAAGAGACTGAAGCTGGCGAGATTGTAGCTTATCCGGACTCCCTTGTAGGAACCGACAGCCATACCACCATGGTGAATGGCATGGCCGTCTTAGGATGGGGTGTCGGGGGCATTGAAGCAGAAGCTGCGATGTTGGGGCAACCGCTAAGTATGTTGCTACCTAAAGTTGTCGGATTTAAGTTAACCGGCAAGTTAGCGGAAGGCATTACCGCAACCGATTTGGTCCTGACAGTCACAAACATCCTGCGGGCCAAGGGCGTGGTTGGAAAGTTTGTCGAGTTTTATGGCAGTGGCCTTGATCACTTAAGCCTTGCTGATCGGGCAACAATTGGTAATATGGCCCCTGAATATGGGGCAACCTGCGGATTCTTCCCAATTGACCAAGAGGTCCTGCGTTATCTCGAATTTACCGGCCGCGACTCAGAACGCATTGCTCTGGTTGAAGCTTATGCCAAGGCCCAAAGTCTATGGCGAGATAGCACCACCCCTGACCCCGCGTATGATGAATATGTGGAACTAGATTTAGCGACCGTATTGCCCTCTCTTGCCGGACCGAAACGCCCGCAAGACAAAGTGCTTCTCAGTGATGCAAAACAATCTTGCGAGAGCGTGCTTAAAGCTGAAGGTAAATCAGACGCCGCTGGCATCGCCGTTGAAGGCAAGAATTATGAACTTAATCACGGTGATGTGGTTATTGCCGCTATTACCAGCTGCACCAATACCTCTAACCCCTCCGTTATGTTAGGCGCTGGCTTGGTAGCCCGCAAAGCTCGTGCTTTAGGGCTCCAGCCTAAACCTTGGGTCAAGACGTCGCTGGCTCCGGGATCGCAAGTCGTAAGTGATTATTTGGAAAAATCAGGCCTAATGAGAGATTTAGAAGCTGTTGGCTTTAATCTTGTCGGGTATGGTTGTACTACCTGTATTGGAAACTCTGGACCTTTAAATCCGGAACTGATTAAAGCCATTGAAGCAGGGGACCTTAGTGTGGCCGGCGTTCTATCAGGTAACCGCAACTTTGAGGGCAGAATTAATCCGCATGTAAAACTGAACTATCTGGCCTCACCGCCATTGGTGGTTGCTTATGCCCTAGCAGGCTCTATGAAAATTGATATTACCACGGAACCGCTTGGGCTTTCTAAAGATGGCAAGCCCGTTTATCTGAAGGATATTTGGCCAACGCGAGCAGAAATTGCCGAAGCCATTGCCTCCTCCATGACGCCAGAAATGTATCGCCAGAAATATGCTAATGTGTTCAAAGGCGATGAACACTGGCAACGGATTGATGCAGTTGCCTCACAAACTTACCGCTGGGATGAGACCAGTACCTATGTCAAAAACCCGCCTTATTTTGAAAACATAAAATCCGCCGATCGCGCTGTCAAAAACATTAATAACGCTAAAGTGCTGGCGTTGTTAGGGGATAGCGTAACCACAGATCACATCTCACCGGCAGGAAGCATTAAGAAGGAAGGACCAGCTGGCCGCTACCTAGAAAAGCATGCGGTGGCACAGCAAGATTTCAATTCTTATGGAGCACGCCGAGGTAACCATGAAGTGATGATGCGGGGCACTTTTGCCAACATCCGCTTAGCTAATGAAATGGTCCCGGAGAAAACAGGCGGGTATACCCGAACGGGGGCAAACAGCGAAATTGTTTCCATTTACGACGCCGCGATGGCCTACCAAAACCAAGGAACGCCGCTTGTGATTATTGCCGGCAAAGAATATGGAACCGGCTCTTCGCGCGACTGGGCAGCCAAGGGCACACGGCTGCTGGGGGTAAAAGCAGTTATTGCCGAAAGCTTTGAACGTATTCATCGCTCCAACCTAGTGGGCATGGGCATCGTTCCTTTGCAATTCCCGGAAGGGGTGGATCGCAAGAGCCTAATGTTAACAGGGTTTGAAACCATTTCCATTAAAGGCTTGGAAGAGGGTATATCTCCAAGAATGGTTGTCAGCTGTGAGATTACCCGTCCTAACGGAGAAAAGCTAACGGTACAACTTAATTGCCGGATCGATACCCAGGATGAAGTGGACTATTTCTATAATGGTGGTATTCTCCCGTATGTTTTAAGATCATTAGCCGCTGCTTAGTCTAAAGCGGCTAAACCTATAAAAATCTTTGCCCCCTGTTTAGGGGGCTTTATTTTATCCCGCTTAAATATATTTCATTAATCCTCTCCTTTACTTCGTACACAATATTCCCTATTCCTGTTCTATAGATTACCCGTATTCTAAGAGTTAAAAGGATAAATTGATGACCGTTATACTTATCAAAGATCCCCTTGATCTATCCCGTTGCTATCCGGCATTTTTAGAATTGCGACCACATTTACAAAGCGAAGAATCATTTATAAAGCAAATTATGCAGCAGCAGAGTGAAGGATATAAAATTTATGCTATTCAGGAAGATGACGAGGTGGTTGCTTGTCTGGGATTACGTATTCTTACAATGCTTGCTTGGGGAAAAATTTTGTATATTGACGATCTTATAACGAGGGCTGCGGTTCGGGGCAAAGGGTATGGCAGCCTATTAATCAAACATGCAATTAAACTTGCCCATGAACTCAATTGTGATCAAGTCCATCTGGATTCAGGGTATATTCGTCATGCTGCCCACAGACTCTACATTAATAACGGTTTTGAATTTAATTGCCACCATCTGGCTTTAAAAATAAAACACCATTGCTAGTACTTATTGCCTCAATGGCTGGTCAATCCTACAATCAAATGCAGCAGTGTTTTTCGCAATTTCAAGGCCCAAGCCCCCTTAGCTAACAAGCTAGAAGATCCCTTGACCATCAGCCAAGCGTTCTCTCCCAACTCTCTAAGTTAATTTGGGAGCCTTGACTGGCCTCTTAAAATGCTTATATTGCCAAAGGTAAACTGGCAAACCGCTTAAGAAAAAGATTGAGCTCCAAAGAATCAGACTTAAATCTGTATAATAAAGCGCCCAACTACAAAACATAACGGCTAATAGGCTAATAATTAGATAAATTGGCTTCTTATGAGCATTTAATTTGATATACGAAAGCATGCACAGAATATACACAAAAAGGAATGCCGTGACAGAGATGTCAATAATCTTATTCACCTGGACCACTAAATTCTTATCCAATGTCATAATGAGAAGAGGGACACTGCCCAGGAAAGACAAAATCAGGCTCATATACGGAGACTCATACTTATTGACCTTTCCCAACATCTCAGGCAGAAGATTATCTTTTGCAGCGCCATAAGCGATTTGGCCACTGGTTAAAACCCAGGCATTAAGGGTACCAATGCACGCAATTGAAGCGACAATGGCCACGACTTTATCCCATCCCTTTCCAAACAAGTGAGAGGATGCTTCGACATACGGGGCCTTATTCCCGGCTAGCTCTTGTAAAGGCACTACAGCCATCACACCGATACTATTTAGGATATACAAGCCTGCAACAGTAATTGTTCCAATAATAACAGCTTTAGGAATAACTTTTTGCGGGTTATCAATAGCCGCAGTGGTGACGGTGGCTGATTCTAAGCCAATGAAGCCCCATAATGTCATTAAGCTTGCTTGATGGAGAACATCCATCAGTTCAAAATTATTGGGATTCATCGGCTCAAAGTTTTGCGCACTGCCAAAAAACAGCCCCAGCATGGGAATGAGCAACAAGGGAATACATTTAAAAATAGTTAAAATGAACTCCATTGATCCAGCAAAGGCGGTCCCGCGAATATTAATAATAGTGATAATTAATAATAAAGTGATCTCTAAGATCAGATTCTGTAAAGGGGAGTGTAAATTGAGCAACGGCGAAAGATAAGCAACCGCCGCAATAATCACCGCTATACTGCTAACCCACGAAATCATCCAATACACCCAACTGGTAAAAAACGCAGCTTCCCGACCAAAAGCGGCCTCTACATAGGCATGGGGCCCGCCGGCTTTAGGAAGTTGGATACATAATTGCGCAAAGACAAGCGCTAAAAGAATCGCCCCACTACTGGAGATGAGCCAGCCAAAAACGCTGATAGGTCCTAAAAGGGCTAAACTAGCAGGGAGCATAAAGACCCCAGACCCTACTTGGCTGCCAATAACTAGAGAAACGACTTCTCTAAACCCCATCTTTTTAGACATTGTGAACCTATTTAAGATTTTTCTCTGTAACAAATTTTTTTATATTAAGCAATACTGCTGAATATTTCAATGCAAATATAGGATGTTAGGGATAAAGGGAGATAATCTCTTCTTTTTAAGGGCGAACATTGATGGAATTTTATCTTCGTTTTGCTTCCCCATAATCTAGAAGCAGTAACAACGCAGCTCCTGACTTTAGCTCTTGGGGAGCCCTTGACATCAATAGTTTATATTTCTAGCATGGCTTAGTTATCACCTACCACAGAGAGCAATTATGAATACTCGCCCCTATAAGCCAGACGGCATCCCTGCCCTTTTTCCTTACTTAGTTGTGAAGGACGCAAATAAAGCGATAGAGTTCTATAAAAAGGCTTTTGGCTTTACCTTAAGTTCGGACCCTGCAAAAGATGACAATGGCAAAATTCAGCATGTCGAGATGAAGTTTGGCCAAGATGTTTGGGTCATGTTTGCGCCTGAAGGCTGTTGGGACTCTCCCCGCCGCTCGCCAGCAACGTTAGGCGTTATGTGCCCCTTGTCTTTATATATTTACTGCAAAGATGTGGATGCCTTATATGAGCAAGCTCTAGCGAATGGGGCCACCTCAACCATGAAACCCAAGGATGGTTTTTGGGGAGACAGATTTTGCACTCTTATCGATCCAGATGGTTATGAGTGGATGTTCGCGACTAATATTGCTGACCATAAAAGCTAATAATCGCTTGAAAGGAGCTTGAGATCAGAGTTTTCATATCTCAAGCTTTCGTGATAATAAAGATAGGTTTATCTTTATAGATTAGAATCTGTTCATGAAATCCCTTAAGAGCCAAGAGCGACTGACGCAGGGACAGGACTTATTGCGTTTATCAGAAAAATTAACCGATTAGGTTCTGAATCAGCAACTTTGAAGAGTGGTTTGAGGAGATTGCAGGCGAGAGGTAAAAATACCGTCTAACAATTTATTATAAGCCAGTTTTCCTAGAGGATCAGTGATCAACCATAAAAGGATATTAAAGACAAGACTTTGCGGTTTTAGATACCATCTTACCCCGCAATGGACAAGCATATAGGTCCCTGTCCTTAAGCTCAATGAAGGAAGGTCAGCGGCAGATAATGCGGCTAGAAGTGAGCGATAAGACCAGACATCATTTTCTGAAGATAACTGTAAATGCCTATCTGAGGATAATTTCTCAGCCTGTATAATTTGATCTAAACTTCTATTTTCCGAGCTAACATCAAGATTCTTATAGGTCTCCAGGTCAAGCTCTTCCGTTCCCAAAAAACCTGAAGCCTGGGGTTGGAGAGCTGCAAGTTCCTTCGCCAAAGACGAAGCACTCTCATAATGTTTTACCGTAGGCACAGAGATGAGATGCCCTGTATTGTTTGAAGCGTTTCTTCTCATCCACTGCGAGCTTTTCTTGATTAAGAATTCCTCCTGAAGCGTTAGCTCCTCTACCTTTCCTCCCACCTGCGAGGTGGCGACGATAGTAGCATCAAGGAGAACCCAATCAACATCCTCTAATTTAAGATCATTCTTGACCTCAGAATCCATAAGCTGAGGGGAAGACAGTATCAAATGAGGAGTTACCGGAAGAGCCTCAATTATCGTTGAATCGCCTATAATAAAGTCAGAGCTTAATACTTTGTCTGTGATTCTTAGATTTTTATTTTCGACCTCTCCTGCATGGCTGCAATCCGTAGTTACTATTAGTAGCGTGACGAGAAATATGTGAGTGAGCTTATTTAAGCAGCGGTCCAATTTGAGCATTTGTATCACTTTCTAGACTCCATGCCTGCTCTGCTTTAACCTTATTCCCAAACTAGAAAAGAGCACTTTACCTCAACAATATAAGCAACTTTGCCAGTGAACATCTACAAAGTACAAATCACTTTAATATATTTGAGCCACAAGAGGATTAAAGTCTTACTGAGTCTTGAGTTCCATCTTTACTGTAAGGCTTTATTTTTATCGTTTTAAATTTCTTATAATCAACACAATTCAATTAGTATTAATTTTCTAGCTGAGAGCTTGGAGGATGCTGATCTCACATTTAACTGTAAGATCAGCATTAAAAGCTATTGTTTATGTGTTAATCCACCTACACCATAGGAAGGAACCTTCCACTTTGCCACGTGAAAAAAGCCAAAATATTTCACCAGTCTCATTTCAAAGCTAGGAGAGCGTACCAGAACCATTTCTCAGATAGGGCAAGCGCTGAATCTGGCGCACCGCAAATGTTAACATTCCCAAATCCGGGCGATAGGTAGCTTTTAAGGGGGCTAACATCGACTTGGCTTGACGAAGGTGGGGCTGTTGCCTATCAACCCATTCTTCAAAGTTAACCATGCCGCCGGCCCCCACAACCTGTTGGGATAGAAACATAACAGTCTGACCGATATCATCAATTAATCCTAATTGGGCGCTCTTTTGCCAGTCACTTGTGGCTTCAAACCCCACCGCTTGTTCTTGCAACCAATCAAGCCCAAATAGAGAACGCACCGCAAAGTAGAGCCGACCAAGGTCAGCAGGACTATAATTCTCGAGAGGCAGGGAGGCAATGTCAATGACTGATCCTAAGAATCTTAGTAAGCCTAGCTTCTGAGCAACAGGTGCCGGGATATTCTTATCTAAGTAGCCATTCATATCCTCGCTCAATCGTTGTTGATCTTCCAGAGCCAGAAGATGAGGCAAGACTGACATAATGCCACTTATTTGTGAGATGTTATTATAATTGCTTCCTAAGATCCGCATAACTGCTATTTTTAAAGCAAAAGCAATACCTTCATAAGCTTGATACTGGAGATCAGCACACATTAAGCCATCAATTTGGTCTATTTCATGCCACCATTGCTCCAGCCCTAATGCCTCTATAGCCACATAGAAAGCATGGACAATCTCAGGGGTAGAACAATTGGTTGCTGTTGATATTTCATAGATAAATGTTGGCCCCACGCGATTAATTAAGGTGTTGGCCAAAACCGTAGCAATGATCTCGCGCTGTAAAGGATGGGCTAGGATTTCTGCTGCAAAATTTTCCTGCATCAGAGCAGGAAAGTACGAAAGCAAATATTTGTGATAGAAGGCTTGGTCGACAATATTAGAAGCCATAATCTTATTGTAAAGAGATATTTTCGAATAAGCCAACAAGACTGCCAACTCCGGCCGTGTCATGCCTTGGCTTTTGGCACGGCGCCGCTCCAGGATTTCTTCGTCTGGAAGAAATTCCAAATTCCGGTTAAGCTGCACTTCTGTTTCTAAGGTTTTAATCAAGCTCTGATAACTATTTAAATTGTCCTTACTGGTGCGCTGCATAATAGATAAGATTTGGGTTTGACGATAATTATCTTGCAGGACCAGCTCCGCCACCTTATCGGTCATATTTACTAGTAACTGATTACGACTTTCCTTGTTAACTTGATGCTGAATACTAGAAAACAGAATTTTTATATTCACTTCATGATCAGAACAGTCTACGCCGGCAGAGTTATCAATAGCATCAGTATTAATACGCCCCCCTTTTAAAGCATACTCAATACGACCAAGCTGGGTCATACCCAGATTTGCCCCCTCACCTATGACCTTTGCCCGTAACTGGCGACCCTCGACTCTTAAGGCAGCATTCGTAAGGTCCCCTACATCAGTATTCGATTCTGCTTGCGCTTTAACATAGGTGCCAATTCCCCCAAACCACAGCAAATCAACCTCAACCATTAGAATAGCGCGGATAATTTCATCCGGGCTATAGGCAGCCGGCTCCAGTCCTAACAGATTAAGAGCAGCATCACTTAACCGGATAGATTTTTGTGATCTGGCGTAGACGCCACCACCTTCAGAGATAAGGCTTTTATCATAATCGTCCCAAGAAGAACGTGGCAATTTGAATAAGCGCTCTCTTTCGCCATAAGAAATCTCAATATCCGGCGTTGGATCAATAAAAATGTGACGATGGTCAAAGGCGGCAACCAGGCAAATCTTCTTTGACCGTAACATCCCATTTCCAAAAACGTCACCTGACATGTCGCCGACGCCAACAACTGTAAAGGCTTCGGATTGAATATCCCTATTCATTTCTCGAAAATGGCGTTTAACCGATTCCCACGCGCCCCGTGACGTGATGGCCATCTTCTTATGGTCATAACCAGCAGAACCGCCGGACGCAAAGGCATCATCAAGCCAGAACCCATACTCACTGGAAAGCGCATTAGCTATATCTGAAAAAGTGGCTGTTCCCTTATCTGCGGCGACCACCAGATAAGGATCATCTTCATCATATCGCAGCACCTGCACAGGGGGCACAACCTTTCCTCCCACCAGATTATCCGTAAGATCTAATAGACCTCTGATCATGGTCTGGTAACACCGGATAACCTCTTGCATTAAATCGTTACGGTCTGAAAACTCATGTTGACGTTTGACGATAAACCCTCCCTTGGATCCTAAGGGGACAATCACAGAATTCTTGACCATTTGTGCTTTCATTAAGCCTAAAACTTCTGAACGATAGTCTTCAAACCGATCAGACCAACGCAATCCGCCCCGAGCTACCTTGCCACCACGTAGATGAATGGCTTCCATAGCGGCAGAATAGACAAATATTTCATAAACGGGACGAGGTTGCGGCAGATCAAGCAGCTGAGAGGAATCAAATTTAAAGGACAAGTAATCTTTATCCTTTTGGTCATCAGTTAATTGATAAAAATTGGTTCTTAAGGTTGACTGCATAGCGTTTAATAGGCGCCGTAGGATGCGATCATGATCAAGTCGAGAAATCTCTTGCAGACGTCCCAGAATCTTTTCTTCAATAATATGCAATGGTACTCTATGATCAAGGTCCGGATTAAATTTATGGTTAAATAATTCAGCCAGCAGCTGACAAATATCCGGATAAGCGGCCAGGGTCTGTTCAACGTAGGATTGGGAGTAAGGTAGCTTAGCTTGTAAGTTAAATTTGACATACGCCCGAATCATATTGACTTGATTGACTGTCAAGCCGGCCATTAAGATAAGCTGATTAAAACCATCATTTTCAATCTTGTTAAACCACACCATTTGAAAGGCTGGACGGAGCAAGGCTTCATGCTGAGACCACTGAACAGAGGCATCTATATCAATTTCAAAGTCATGAATATGATACTCCATCCCACAGCGATCAACTGCATAGGTGGTCTCCGAGAGAACCCTTAGACCGAAATTATTTAGGATTGGCAATAAAGAGGACAGCGATAACGAGTGACCTTTGAAGTAAATCTTCACACCCACGCCCTTTTCCTTACGTGGATAAATATTAATATTGATCGGCATCTCTTCCGTTAACTGTTCAATATAAAGAATATCCGTGTAGGCTTCGTGAGCTGAAAACGCTTCTTGATAAGCCGCAGGAAAGCTGTGGCGATAAGGGGCTAGGAACCCTGAGGTATTATCCATATCTGTTTGCTGGTCTAAAAACTTTTCAAGGCGGTCAATCCAGCTTAAAGAAGCTTCGGCTAGGTCTTTTTGTAGGCTAGTTATATTGCTCTCAATCTGAGTCGGATGCGCAAATTCGATAACATAAATGACCCTTGCAAAGGGTAAATCGCCCACTTGGGCCACGCTTGAGCCAATTTTTCCATCATAATGATTAATAATTAACTGACCCAACTTCTCCTTAAGGGTATGACTATAGCGCTCGCGAGTCATAAAGACAATCACTGTAACATAGCGCCCATAGACATCAGGTCTAGCAAAGGCGCAAAGACCTGCATGGTCGCGTAACTCCAGCACCGTATCACATATATTAAACAGCTGCTCTATGGAATGATAAAACATCTCATCGCGCGGGATACTATCCAGAATTGCTAACAATGATTTACCGTCATACCATTTTGGGTCCAAGTTAAATTGGTCAAATACAATTTGGGCTTTTTTGCGCAAATACGGGATTTCAAAGGGGCTGACACTAAATACTTCCTTGGTAAAAACACCAATAATCTGATAGACGCCTTTAATTTTGCCGGTACTATCCCAATCCATCAGTTCAATAGAATCGATCCGGGACGGACGGTGAATTGGGGAGCGTTGATTAGTCTTAACCACTGTCATCAGCTGATGAATACCTGGATCACTAATATTGGATTCAAGGATCACTTTCGCGCGACTCAAGCTAGGAACCACATCATCCAGCTGATAGAAATCGTCATATAAGAATAAACCTTGGCGGGTGGTAGCGTTTTCGCTCAAACAATAAAACTCTGCACCGGGGGCATTACTCTCGACATTAAAATATCGCGCTCCTAGAGGAACAAAGTAACGCGCACTTAGCCAAGAAAGGAAATCACGGACCTCTGTGACATCCTCGGCACTACACTTTCCGATGACAGCATGCGGCAGATTCTCCTGCACGTGGCCAATTGTAGCCAAAATATCCGGCATGGCATCAACAGTGAGACAGATTTTCTTTAAAAGCTCGGCCAATTCCTGGGTAAAAGCCTCCAGAAGTTTGGGAGTAAATTGGTTCTTAGCTTGGATAAATATCACAGATTCAAAGGAGAAATTCTTACCTTCTTTAGCATCCCCATGGTTAGTTTCATGAATCTTTTGTAGCGCACAATCAGGGCCCCGTTCCACGGCTAGGACAGGGTGGATAAGCAGTTGTGGCTTTAGGTTCCAGCGTTGAAAAAATGTTAGAAGACTTTCAATTAAATAGGGACGATCGCGATTAATGAGCGTCAAAAACAGCCGCTCGGTGCGATGGCTAGATATTGTGCCCGTGTGTACCTTTACAAAAGGCGCAGAGCGATCATAAGTCTTAAAACTCTCCCAAACAGAAGTAACATAATAAGATAAATCTTCCACAGAGGATTTTTCTATATGCGTGACTGGAAATCTTTCCATAAACAGGCGTATAAATGTTCTTAGTTCTTCTTGCTCAGCCGCCGCTGCTACGGTTTGGCATAAATGTTCAGCTATTTGGTTCCTGGCTTTATTAAACATAACCTTCCCTCAATTTCCCTAGTCTAGATATAGGTTCGCATAACTGGATAAAAACAGTTAAGCATATTGTAGCAAAATTTTGTTAAGGAAAGAATAAAGATTGGTGGAAATTTTGGAGCGGGCGAAGGGATTCGAACCCTCGACACCAACCTTGGCAAGGTTGTACTCTACCCCTGAGCTACGCCCGCTTCGTGTGAGGCAAAGTTCTTTCGAACATCGTGTTTTCTTTATGGCTTATCCTGGGAAAAATTGCAACATATTTTTAACCTTTTTTGCTAAAAGTTGCGACAACCATGCTCATGAGCGCCGTTATAACAACCACAGGCCCTGTGGGCAAATCGAGATAAAATGATACTAAAGTCCCAATAATAAAAGATAAGATAGCAATTAAGCTACTGCCGATGGCCATCGTCTCGGGAGAGCGGCTAAAGCGTGAAGAAGCAGCTGCCGGAAAAATCATTAAGGCCGGAAGAAGTAACGCCCCAATAATCTTGAGTCCGATAGCCGTAACTAAAGCGATAAGTGCCAAGAATAGGGCTTGTGTTGTTTGAATCGATATCCCTGAAGTGGCGGCTAAGTCTTCATCCATAGTCACCAATAAGAGGGACCGCCATATAAATGCAAAAATGAGCGGTGTGATCAAAGCAATAGCCAAGACCCAGTATAAATCGACAGCTGTAATACTAAGAATTTCGCCAAATAATATGGCATCAGGTTTAACACGCAACTCAGGATAAAGAGCAATCAAACATAATCCTATTGCCAAGCCTCCATAAGAAACAGCACTGAGCCAGGTATCTAAAGGATAAGCAGAGGTGCCGCGATGCCGCGAAAGAATGAGAGCTGCCACCAATGACACTCCAATTACAGCCAATTGCAGTGGAATCGGCACCATAGCTCCAATGACCACCCCTATCAGTGCCGCATGGGCCATGGCATCACTAAAAAATGCCATCCGGCGCCACAACATGAAGCACCCAAGCACACCTAATGGAATAGCTAACCCTACTCCAGCCAACAAGGCGCGTTGAATAAACGGCTGTTGAATAAGTTCAATCATGGTTATGATCTCCTTGGCAGGAATGATCATGACGATGGCTATGATGGTGGGTATAAATTGCTAACGTAGAGGCCACTTCCTTAGCGCCAAAGAGCTGAGCATAAGAAGGATGACTCTGGACATCTGAGGGGGTACCAGAGCAGCAGATATGATGATTAAGGCAGATGACTTCATCGCTGGCAGCCATAACTAAATGTAAATCGTGTGACACCAGAACAACCCCACAGCCAATTTGGTTTCGCAGCTGCGCAATAAGATGGTAGAGATCAGACTGGCCTATAATATCTACTCCTTGCGCCGGCTCATCTAGAACCAATAGATCGGGATTTTGCAGTAAAGCCCGGGCTAAGAGAATTCGTTGAGTTTCTCCCCCGGAGAGCACCTGCATTCGCCGCATCCTTAAATGGCAACTGCCGACCTTATGAAGCACCTGCTCAATTTCTCTCCCCAGTTTTTTATTGTTTTGTGGTGTGGCCAACTCTAAGAATCTTTCGACTGTGATAGGGAGTAAGGGATTCAGCTTAAGCTTTTGAGGGACATATCCGATTTTGAGGCCTTTATGGCGCTGAATTAAGCCGGCCGTCGGTTTATAAAGCCCTAACATCAATTTAATTAAGCTGGTCTTGCCGGCGCCGTTAGGCCCAATAATGGTGGTAATTTTACCCTTATAAATTGTTAAATTGATATCATTTAAGATGGGCATGCCTGGGCTAACGGCATAGATGACATCTGTAAGCTCAATAAGATTCACAGATCAAACCTTCTCTTCGTGGTCATACACCCCCCAAATCGCTTTTTTTCGCATCCATCCGCTATAATTTTTTGCTTCAAGTTGGCACCAGTCTTTCTCACATTTTTTAATTTTCGCAATGAAGCCAGGCTCAAGATAAGCAATAATTCGGGCATCCTTATTAGGCTTACTCCGCAATTTACGACGTCGCTGTTTAATAATGGCCGTCCTTTTCCCCGATAATAGGCTTTTATGCACCCAACTAACTGTTCCATCCGGGTCTTTGATTTGACGCCAGGTATCAAATTCCGCCACAATTTCAATGGGTAATCCCTGGCGGGTATATGTCCATTCAATTGGATAGCTTTTTCCCGGACCAACGTGGACGTTAACTTTATTCGACCGGATTGAAGCAAATCGCGGCAAAGGTAACTTTTCGGAGGCCGCGAAAACTGCGCTGATTCCTAAGAAACAAGCAACAGGGATCACCCAACTTTTTGAAGTATGGTAAAGTTTCCCTGCTCTTGCCATTTGTTAGCTATCCTTTTAACCCTGTTGATCCAAAACCACCTGTCCCTCTTATGGTTACCTCTAAGCCCGTGACCTGATTCCAGTCGACGCGCTCATGCTGAGCTATAACTAACTGCGCAAATCTTAAGCCCCGTGTGATGATGAAAGGTTCCTTACCCAAGTTGGTCATAATCCCCATAATTTCACCGCGATAATCAGCATCAATTGTCCCGGGGGCATTTAGAACAATAACTCCATTTTTAAGCGATAAACCCGAACGAGAGCGCACTTGCGCTTCGTAGCCCTGCGGCAAAGCAATAGCAATCCCTGAAGGAACTAGTTTAATGTCCCCCGGCTGTAGAGTAATATCCTCAGTGATCGCAGCATACAAATCAAGCCCAGCACTTTGGTCGGTTGCATAACTTGGCAATGGCAAGTCTTTTCCATGAGGAAGTTGTTGAATGTCTACTTTTAAATTAGTGACAGTTTCAGGTTTTAAAGAAGGTATGGTCATGTCAGTTCTTATTTCTTTCGTGCACTATGGATACAGGATACACCAGCCATAAAATTTTTCCAATCGACGTCCACAAAGCCGGTACTTTTTAACAGATCAGCAAACTGGGATTGCGTGGGAAAGCGTCGAATACTTTCAACCAGATACTGGTAAGAATCGCGATCTTTTGCCACGATCTCTCCCAGACAAGGCAGAATATTAAACGAATAAGCGTTATAGATTTTTTCCAGGAGCGGCAATTGCACTTGGCTAAATTCTAAACAAACAAAGTAACCGCCAGGCTTAAGCACGCGATAGGCCTCAGCTAAAGCCTTGCTAAGATGAGTGACATTGCGCATACCAAAGGAGATCGTGTAAATATCATATTGCTCATCCGCAAAAGGCAAACATTCAGCATTGCCGCAGGCCCATTCCAATTGTGTGATATGGCCGCGATCCAACGCTCGTGAACGCCCCACCTCAATCATGTTCGGCGTTAAATCGCACACCGTAACAGAAGGGTTCAAATAGGGATAAGACTCTAATATTTTGAAGGCAATATCTCCCGTACCACCGGCCACATCTAAAATACGCGCCTGAGGTTTAAGGGGTAACGCACGCACAAACTGGGATTTCCAATAGCGATGAATCCCCAGACTCATTAAATCATTCATCAAATCATACTTGGCGGCCACCCCCGAAAAACATCCCGCACCCGGCGCGTCCGTTCGTGTGGCGTAGTTGATTGAAAACCAAAAAAGTTTTGAATCATCCGTTATGGGTCCCTGTTTTATAGTCTAATCAATTAGAAGTGAATTGATTTCATAGAAAATTAGCGATAATCCTGCCTCACTATGACATTCCGTTGCCAAAGACGCAAGCATCGTTCAATAATCGAGGCCATCGATTTTAAACCTTAGCGGGACCAGCCATGCAAGTTTATCTGCAAAGCTCCTTCTTTCATAGTCACTGCGATTGTTAGAAATTTAAGTTCCCCTGTCGGTTTGCTAAGCCGCTCCTACGCTTGGATGAATGCAGATGCTTCCCCTAAGGCTACGTACTAAGGGTACTTAGGTAGATTTACCGGATTGGAAAACCGTCTGATAGAGGTATTATTCCACTCAGGAATGACAGAGATTCTTTTCATCGACGATGAGTGCCTTTAAAAGCCTGAAAGAGAAGAGAGCGCTATAATTCTAGAAAAATAATTAGCTCCCCCGCCAGCATTACGGCTTATTACGGGCAAGCTAATTAATATAGAAAAATATAAAAAGAGAGAGTTTAGAAATGAATTTTAGAAATACAATTGCGGCCGGACTGATGCTGCTGTTTGCCCATACGCCTCTGGCGAGTGTTGCTGCTATGCAAACAAATTATTATGCTGAACAAGAAATAGATTTCAGGAGCCGCTCTTTGTCCAGCTTACATCTAATGTCGAGCAATGACTTTGAGCATGAAAGGGTATTCCTAAGAAACCTGACCAGTCAGAAATTTAATATAATAAAGTCCCTCTTAAAAGAGGCCCTTGAAATGCATGACGCGGAAAGTAATCAATTTACGATGGGGGATCCTGCTATTCACTATTTAAGTTATTCCATTGATGAAAGATCAAAGAGATTACAAGGTGCCGTTGATTTATTCATGTATGATGTTGCTCGCACAGGCCTAGTGGTTGTGGAAAGATTTGGTCGCCCTCACCACAAAGAACTTGCGCCGTTGATGGCCCCTGCCTACAGAGAGAAAGCAGAGAGGTACTGGTCTCGCAGACAGGACTTGGCAGAAGAAGATGAAAGAATGGTGGCAGAGGACCAGCAAGCGCTTTATGACGAAGAAACGGAAGGAATGGAAGACTGGGAACTAGCCTTTATGGAGGGCTATGAAGGAAGAGACTAATTAGGTCTTAAAAAACAGTTACCTAGCCTCAGGGACGAGCAAAGGCCTACTTTCAGCAAGGCCTTTGCTTAACTCTTTTTTAAAAAATATTCAGCATCATTTAATTCACAGAAAAATGCAAAATGCAGATTTCAATTTTATAAATTAATTTACAGTTATTTCCGCTCTTAACAGAAAGATGCTATAAAATATACTTGGCAACTAAAAAAATGCAGAGAATGCGCTACTGAGATAGTGTGTGGGAAAGCTGAAAGTTATAATGGCAAAGACTGGGCAGACGTAAAAGGTACGGAGAAAAAAGTTGATATACCCGCCGGCGCAAGCTTTTAACTTAGCGAGGAAGGATTTATCCATCCTCCCTTTTAACATTTTATTGCCCTCAGATAGCCTCTTCAGCAAGCCTTCATTATAACGGCAGACTCTGCTTCCTTGATTACGAAAGAGGAACTATATGCGAGTTACCGATTACGTAAGCTAAAGCCGCCAGATAACAAGGGAAAAGACGAGAGGTCGCCCCTTACTTGCTCTGTTGGCTATTGCGGCGTTCTATCCGTTCCTGCAACTCCATCTGAAGAGGATCATCATAGAGAGGAATAGGCGGGATATTAGCTTCCTGGCGATTTTTTTGAGTCTCGGGAAAGGATTTCTTATACCCCCTAGCTAGGGACAAAACATGCTTATGAAAATCTTTATCTTCAATAAGGTAACTATATTTACCGTCGACAAAGAGATCGGGGTCTTCTCGATAATATTTAATGATCTCTCGGAAGAAGCTATCGTCCAAGTGCCCCTTTCTTATCATATAATTAAATATTCCCAGCGTAGCTTCATCCCCTATTAAAGCACACCTTAAGTCAAGATCTGCTTTCTTTTTAAGCATTTCATCAGCTAAATCTCCTCTACCTTTATACTCATAGAAATTCGATAACTCTCCTAATATCCGGGATAAATCTTCCTCATCGCCGCCTCCCTGTTTTTCTATAGTCTCGATATCGCTTAAGCGCCTCGTCTCATAAAGCCACTCCTTCTCTTGCCAAGTTAAAGTACTGACATCAGCCTGGGGCCCTGCCTTCTCAAATATAGTTTCCTTAATTTGCTTACTTCGCTGTGGTTCATAGAGTTTTGAGGTAAAATCTTCAGGAGCCTCTTCTTCCTCCACCTTTTGCTTTTTCGTGGAGGGCTCCGCTGCTGACTCTTCAGCATGACTCTGTGAAGGCACCGTTAATTCTTCAAGCGGCCGCTTACCGGCAGAAGTTCCGTGCTCAGGCTTCTCACTGCTCTGAATAGGAGTTATTGACAAGGCAGAAGCCCATAAACCTAAGAGATATGTGTTGAGGGTTAGCTTAAACATGACCATCCTTCCTTATTATAGATTCTAAAAGAAGTTCCATTGTCCCAGCAGGATTTTGGAAATCTACAAGAAACGAGTCTTAACCTAGCCTCTCTTTTAAAAGAAGAAAAGCAACTCATTTAAGGAATTATTTTCCCTTTTATGACCTAATAAGACTAATTGGCGCTCTCCAAACTCCACATGAAAATCTTTTATTTTATGCGATAAATTAACAGTATATGTTCTTTGTTCAAAAACTTTGCTAAAATGCCCAAATCAGAGATCTTTTTTAGTTCTCACAACAATTTAGGAAAAACCAAAATGCTTGAAGATACCATTGTCTTAATTAATGATCTGCATACAACCATCACCACCTACTGGCTTAATCATCCCATTTTTACCGCCATTATTGGGGGCTTAATTGCCATTAGGCTCGGTTGGGCGATCTTTAAGGCCGCACGACAGTTGATTAAAGTTCTGTTTGCGCGGTCATAACTCTTGTCGTTTTCCTCTGAGAGGGTTATTTTGATGCTGTTAACATTTATAAATCTGGAAGTTTAATGTCTGAACAACAATCTCGCACTCTTTTTGGCACTGATGGCATTCGAGGGAAAGCGAATCAATATCCAATTACCCCAGAAATGATGCTCAAGACGGCCATGGCTGCAGCTCAAATTTTTACGCGCGGCTCCCATCGCCATAGTGTTGTGATTGGCAAAGACACGCGCCAGTCAGGATATATGATTGAAACTGCCTTAACCGCAGGCTTTGCGGCTATGGGCATTGACGTTGCTTTGGTCGGCCCGTTGCCGACACCCGCCGTCGCCAATCTGACCCGCGCTTTGAGAGCAGATTTGGGAGTCATGATCTCTGCTTCCCATAATCCCTACCATGATAATGGGATAAAGTTTTTTAATTCTGAAGGCAATAAACTCAATGACAGTGAAGAATTGGCTTTAGAGCAGCTAATTCTCGAAGGGAAGTTTAATTTAGCTGATCCCTATCATGTGGGCAAAGTTAGACGGATTGATGATGCCATGGGTCGCTATGTGGAATACGCTAAAGCTACCTTACCTCGCTCAATGCGCTTAGACGGCTATAAAATAGTTGTCGATTGTGCCCATGGCGCCGGCTATAAAGTGGCGCCGAAAGTTCTCTGGGAACTGGGCGCTGATGTTATCAGCATTGGTGTCGCTCCGGATGGTATCAATATTAATGAAAATTGTGGTGCGACCTCTCCGGCCGCTCTCAAAGAGGCTGTCATAAAGCATAAAGCCGATCTAGGCATTGCCTTAGATGGAGATGCTGACCGCTTGATCATGGTTGATGAAAACGGCAGTGTGATTAATGGTGATGCGATTATGGCGTTAATTGCGACGTCATGGCATCAGTATGGCCTTTTAAAAGGGGACAGCATCATTGCAACACAAATGTCGAACCTGGGCCTGGAGCGTTATCTTAATAAGTTAGGATTAGGATTAATTCGTACAGCTGTAGGCGATCGCTATGTTATCGAAGCGATGCAATCCCATGGCTGCAATGTTGGCGGCGAGCAATCAGGTCACTTGATTTTATCAGATTATTGCACGACTGGGGATGGATTAATTGCAGCCTTGCAGGTACTGCGCGTGATTGCTGAAAATCAACAAAAACTGTCTGATATTGGCCAACCCTTTACGCCGGTTCCGCAATTTATGCGTAATGTCCGCGTCTACAATCAAAGCATTATGGATGAAAGCGAGATTCAGGACACTCTGCTTAAGGCTGAAAAGAGTTTACAACAAATGAGTGGTCGCTTGCTAGTCCGCCCTTCGGGCACAGAGCCTTTGATTCGTGTCATGGCCGAAGCCGACGATCAACAGGCAATTATGAACATCGTTCGGCAAGTGGAAGAGGTTATTGTAAGGGTCAACAACCAATGAGCAAACGTTTATTGGATATAGCGATCGCTATAATCTGCTTAATCATATTTGCTATTCCGATTTTACTAATTGCAGTGGCGGTCAAAGTTACCTCAAAGGGTCCTATTCTGCATTGGTCGGAACGCATTGGGCGCTATGGTCTGCCCTTTTATATGCCAAAATTTAGATCGATGTGGGTCGATACCCCTCAAGTAGCGACTAGCCTTTTAATAAATCCATATCAATTCTTAACCCCTATTGGTAGCTTTCTTCGCAAATCGAGTATGGATGAGCTACCACAATTATGGTCGATTTTAAAGGGCGATATCAGCTTCGTGGGTCCACGCCCTGCTCTTTATAACGAACACGAATGGCTGGAAATGCGCCGCCTAAAGGGGATTGATCAGATTCGGCCTGGATTAACAGGGTGGGCACAAGTTAATGGCCGTGATTCATTATCAGTGGCGGAAAAAATCAAATTCGAAGAAGAGTACTTGAAACGTCAAAGCTTATCGTTTGATCTTTATATTCTATGGCTGACTGTCATCAAAGTGATTGCACGTGAAGGCATAAGTCATTAGGCAGATGTTTGCTTTCAACGAATGCTTTTAGGAAATAGCAAGTAAAAAGTTGCCCCTTGTCCCATCTGAGAATGACACCATATCTTGCCCTTATACAAGTCCATGATTTTACGGCACGCAGCCAAGCCGATCCCACTTCCTAAAGCATCTGGTTTCGTATGTAGGCGTTTACCAAGTTCAAAGATATAATCTTCTGCCTCTTTTGGAATTCCTATGCCGTTGTCTGAAATGGTATAGACGACTGCAGAGGCAAACTTTTTAGATCGAATCTGAATGCGCGGAAAGTTCTGATTGTATTTAATGCTATTGGTAATAAGGTTTTCCAGAATAGCTGCTATGTGTTCTTGCTTTACCTTAAGAGGATGAGCTTGTACCACGTCAATATGGCACGAGGGTTTGATCGAGGAGGCATAAATAGGAACCAGCGTCCTTTCCAGAAGTTCTGCAACATTGGTATGCTCTTCTGCTAAGTCGGCTCTGCTTAAACCCAGCAGGGATAGGTTTCCGATGCCTTTTACAAGGTCATGCATCCTCTCCACGGCAGCCTTAATAGACTGCATAATACATTTTCCTTCCTGGTTAGTATCTTGCAAGTAGGTGCTTTCTAAAATCTCCGTATACATCTTAAACGCTCGCAAGGGTTGAGCCAGGTCATGACAAGCAAAAGACGTAGCCTCTTCCAACAGTTGGTTACTCTTCTTAAGCTCAGTAATAACCTGAGCAAAGTGGTGTTGCTCGCTTTTAGCTATTTGCTCTGCTGCATGGAAAGGCGTCGTATCCATAGCAATGCCAATAAACTTTTCTATCTCCCCCTTTGTACTGAAAATTGGAAAACGATAAAAAGTAATATGGCGCCAGGAATTATCGTCCAGCAAGTAACGGAAGTCACCGTAATTAATTGCTGCCCCCTCGTGAGGATCATACACTTTCAACATTTTATCCTGATCTTCAGGATGAATCCGTGAAAGAAGGCGCGAAGGATCTGCTAAATAGTCCTCTAAAGACATCTCATAATATAGTTTAAAGTTAGGACTCACGTAATGAAGATCCTTGGGATCTGCAAAACTTAACCATACAAGGGCACCCAAATGGTTAATGATTTTTGCATAGTTCTCCTTAAAGCTTTGTTCAAGTGAGGCTTCTTGCACTGTCTGACTATAACCACTAATTTGATTGCTATTTTCAGGACAAGGATACAGCTCAAAATACAAGCGCAATCTCTTTGAATTGGTTTTCCATATAGTTGTAAAATTTATGTTTGAAATTTTTGAGCTAAAAAGTGAGTCTAATTTACTTATAAAGCAAGCATTAAATTCGGAATCTCCAATAAAATCTACCAAGTTTCGGCCTATCATTGCTGATCTTTGAAGCTGAACCGTCTCCAATAGCACATCAGACACGGATAAGATTTTTCCTTGATGATCAAGCGTAATAAGACCGAAATTATATTTTTCCAATATTTTATCAATGATCCTTCCCTCCTTAGTATGTGGGTCATCAAAGAGGTCGATATAATTGCGCTTTTCTTGAAAAGAATTGAGAGTAGTCACGGGGCTTTCTCGCTGTTTTATTCTCTAGTTGCTGCATATAACAATGAACCGCTGCACTGGATTTAAGGTGAACTTAAGTAATTTTAGAACCTAATTTTAATGCAATCCTCATCTCTGCTTGATCTTTAATGAAACAATTTTTCTTTGCAAGAGCGGTTAACAAAAATTTTCTGAATGAAGTTTTTTTATTATTGACAATATTAAGAAAACGAATTTTTGTTACGCGGATTGCCATTAGTTATAACAATGCTTACGGTACAGTTGATTAAAGCTAGAAAGCTTTTAAAAAAGAGATCTTGAATAGCTCTGTGAGCACGGTACTAACTTTGCCTACTAACAATACGACCGCTCCTAAAACCTATTGTATTATTATAACCCATATATGCCTATTTTCTATAATATCGCCTAACCTTTCTTCTTTCTTATGAGTGAAAATAGAAAGGTTAAGAATGATTAGTTGAGGGATATAAGTGGACAATTTAAAGGGGCGGTTATAAAAGGGAATATTACCCTTATGCAATTCTGATCCCCGCCCTTCTGTTACAAAAGGTTAAAGCAAGATTTACCTATCGCCTATTATCGTCTATTTTAAGCATCCAAGTTAACAACCTTAAGGGCATTAGCCTGAATGAAATCACGGCGCGGTTCAACCACATCCCCCATTAAGGTTGAGAAGATTTCTTCAGCTTCTTCCATATGGTCCATTTTTACTTGGAGCAAGGTTCGAGCTTCAGGATCAAGCGTGGTTTCCCACAATTGTTCCGCGTTCATCTCACCTAGTCCCTTGAAACGACTGATGGCAATACCTTTGCGACCTTGCTCGAGCATCGCATCCCCTAAATCACTAGGACCGGTAACAGACACAGCGGTATCTTTAACGGTAAAATGGCCAGGGGTATGGAAAAAGTCAACCAATTCTGTTTTTAAGGTTAAAAGCGCTCTGACTTCGGGTGTCCGCAAGACACTATCATCAATTCGCCAGCTCTCAGAAACACCCGCGACAGTATGCGTGAAAACCATATCATTCCCAGTGCGCTGGGCCGACCATTTTTGTCGGTAAGCAGGCTTGCCGACGGCTTGTAAAGCGGCAGAAGCATTATCAAGGCGCGCTACTACTGCCTCCAATTCCATTGCTGGATTTTCAAACAACCCGGCAAACAACGCTTGCTCAATTAATAGAGGCTTATTAACGCGCCGCGTTAACCCTTGAACACTATGATAAGCTTTCATAATAAGATCTGCCAGCGATCTAAAAGCCGTCCCAGAAATAGGAGCTCCCCCTGCTGGCGTAAAACTAGATTCATTACAAGCGGCCTCAAGAAGGTAAGTCTCCATGGCTCTCTCATCCTTTAGATATACCTCTGACTGGCCACGCTTGACCTTATAAAGGGGGGGTTGAGCAATATAGAGATAACCACGATCAATTAACGGTTTCATCTGACGATAGAAAAATGTCAACAACAAGGTACGGATGTGACTACCATCGACGTCCGCGTCCGTCATAATGATTATCTTGTGGTAACGCAATTTATCAGGATTAAACTCTTCAGCGCCAATGCCTGTCCCTAAGGCTGTAATTAAGGTACCGATTTCAGCAGAGCCCAGCATTTTATCAAAGCGAGCTCTTTCAACGTTCAAAATCTTACCCTTGAGAGGTAAAATTGCTTGGAAATGACGGTTACGCCCCTGCTTAGCGGAGCCCCCTGCCGAGTCACCCTCAACAATAAAAATCTCACTTTTCGAAGGATCACGTTCTTGACAGTCAGCAAGCTTTCCAGGTAAAGAAGCTAAATCCAGAGCCCCTTTTCGGCGCGTCAGTTCACGGGCTCGTCTGGCTGCTTCTCGGGCCGCTGCCGCTTCAATAACCTTGCCAATAATACTTTTTGCATCGGCTGGATTTTCTTCAAACCATTGATCTAACGCTTCAGAAACGATATTTTCGACGGCGGCGCGGACCTCTGAGGACACTAACTTGTCTTTAGTCTGCGATGAAAACTTGGGGTCGGGAACTTTTACTGACAGCACACAAATCAAGCCTTCGCGGGCATCTTCACCACTGACAGTCGTCTTATCTTTTTTGCCCATCGGGGAATGCGCCAAGTAATTGCTAATGGTGCGAGTTAAAGCAGCTCTGAATCCAGCTAAATGGGTGCCGCCATCGCGCTGAGGAATGTTGTTGGTAAAACACAACATCGTTTCGTGATAGCTGTCGGTCCATTCTAAAGCGATTTCAACGCTAGCCTTATCCTTGGTCCCAGAGGCCACAATTGTTTTACTCTGCAAGGAATTCTTACCACGCTTCAGATACTTAACAAACTCTTGGATGCCGCCCTCGAAGTGAAGCTGGATCTCATAGGGCTCTTCACCGCGCTCATCGCGAAGGATAATATTAACGCCTGAATTGAGGAAAGCCAGCTCTCTTAGCCGATGTTCAATGGTAGCTCGGTCAAACTCTGTAATAGCAAATGTTTCCTTAGAAGGCAAAAATCTGACTTCTGTGCCATTGGTATTAACATCACTGATGACCGCAAGCGGTGCTTCAGGTACGCCGTGGCGGAACCGCATAAAGTGCTTTTTACCATTGCGGCAAACAGTTAATTCGAGTGTCTCCGATAAAGCGTTAACCACGGAAACACCAACGCCATGCAATCCACCGGAAACCTTGTAAGAATTCTGATCAAATTTACCGCCGGCATGCAACTGAGTCATAATAACTTCCGCTGCTGAAATTCCCATTTCAGGATGAATATCGACAGGCACACCCCGCCCATTGTCACGAATGGTTACAGAATTATCGGCATTAATAATTACATCAATTCGATCACAGTAACCCGCTAAAGCTTCGTCAATCGCATTATCAACGACCTCATAAACCATATGGTGTAAACCTGTCCCATCATCGGTATCACCAATGTACATCCCGGGACGCTTTCGCACCGCATCCAATCCCTTTAAAATCTTAATAGAGTCAGCAGTGTAATCTGCTCCACTTTCTGGAATAGAATCAAGGGTTTCTTGGGTATTCTGAACTGTCATCGTTTTTGCTACCATTAATATAATTTGACGCATAGTTGAGTTAATCTATGTTAACCCAACTACCATCAGAATCCTAGTCAAAAAGGCGACAACCCTTGAGATTAAATTGATTAATACAGAGGGAGGACTCTCAGATACCTGATCTGATTTTTTATTAATTATCTAAGTAGGGCGTTAAAATGCAAATAGCCAATAATTAGTCGATTCAGGGCTACAATTATACCTTGGCCTTTTAAAAATTTGCTATATCTAAAAGCAAGCTTTTGGGCACTGCCGCTTACAAGCTTACTTTACAAGAAAATTGATATGATAGCTGCACGACTGAGAACCAATCATGCCAGAAAATTATACGTTCTCATTTAACACTTTAAGTGTATAACCCCTTAAAACCATTTGTAGGAGTAGCGCAAAATTAGCAAGTAAAAACCGTCCCCCTGCTTAAAGCGTTACATCTTTCATTTTCCAGTCGGGCAAATTTGTAGAAATCTGGGGCACTTTAATTATTCTAGAACTTGCCCGTGAGCTTGTAACCACTACAGATTTTTGTCCTCTAACAGTTGACGTAACTCGCCTGTTTGGTACATTTCTCTGACAATATCGCAGCCACCAATAAATTCACCAGCAATATAAAGCTGTGGAATTGTTGGCCAATTACTATAATCTTTAATGCCTTGGCGAATTTCTGAATCTAGCAAAACATTTACAGTTTTAAAAGGTTTATTGAGTAGCTTTAGAATCTGCACAACTACCGCCGAAAAGCCACATTGTGGCATTTCTGCATCCCCTTTCATAAACAAAACGATTGGCGTTGTTTTGATCTCTGCCTCTATTTCCGCCTGGATGTTTCTATTCATTGACTAACCCTATTCTTTTACAACGGTTGTAAGTGCGAGAGCGTGGAGCTGTCCGCCCATACGCCCTCCTAAAGCTTGATACACGAGCTGGTGTTGCTGCACACGTGTTTTCCCTGCAAATACAGCAGATTTTATGGTTGCAGCATAATGATCACCATCACCCGCTAAATCTTTAATTTCGATATCTGCATCTGGCAGCGCAGTTTGGATAAGATTATGAATCTCATCAAGCATCATGGCCATATTTATACACCTTTCTCCACAACCCCAAAGTTCTCTTGCAACTCAAGGGGACCAGAATCCCCGAGGATTCTAAATCGGCGAGCAATTTCTTGATACCGCAAAGCTAACTCTTGCGGCGCCCGATCATCTTGAGTCCGCCCATCTAAGCGTTCACCGGTTCGCAAATCTAAAAGTGAACAAGTATCAGGGGTAATTTCATCAATGATTAAGACCCTTGATTCTTCGAAATAGTCCCCTTGAAATAGTCGGCCGAATTCTAATGTTACATTTAACAACCGCACCCCTATTGCAAAGAACTGACCGCTTAAAAAGTCGTTGACGCGACGGGCTATCAGCATAATATCCTCGACCTCGTCTCCGTGCGCCCAATCTAAGGCTTCCACATGCTCAGGAGCGATGATAGGATATTCTAACTCGCGGGATTTATGGGAAAGCTCAACAATTGGTTTTACCAAAATTTCATGATCACCGAAGCCGAGACGTTCAGCAAATTCATCGGCGGCAACATTATGCACAGTGACCCGAAAATTATAGGGATCAGCTATACGAATAAGCTGTTCCGACATATTAAGACGCCGCACAAAGTGGGTTTCGAGCCCCATATCATTAAGGCGCGTCATGAAAAGTTCAGACAGCCGATTATTTAAAGCCCCTTTACCCGCAATTGTCATCTTATTTTTGTTTAAGGGAGCAAGCGCATCACGAAATTGCATAACATAAGCGCCGGACTCCGTTGCATCGAATAAAGTCTTACGGGTTCCCTCAATCACTTGACGGCGCCTTGGCGATGCCCCCCGATTAAGTAGAGAACGAAAGCTAATGGCCATGTGGATAATCCTTTTTCTTAGTTACCTTTAAAATAGGCTCTCCTCTTTTAAAATACAAGAGGCATTAATCCCTATCCTAGAATGTCAACACTTAAGGCAGCGGCTCAAATAATGCTTCTAAATCATCCGCATTAAAGAGACCATCATTTTCTTTTTGGCCATCAAATATTCCAGACAACAAGGAAGCTTTGCGCTGCTGCATTAGCATAATTTTCTCTTCGACCGTACCAATGGTGATTAACTTATAAACGAATACTGGTTTGTCTTGGCCGATACGGTAAGCTCGGTCTGTTGCTTGGTTTTCTACCGCTGGGTTCCACCACGGGTCAAAGTGGATCACAGTATCCGCCGCAGTTAAGTTTAACCCTGTTCCTCCCGCTTTTAAGCTAATCAAGAAAACAGGAACTCGCCCCGATTGGAATTCTTCAATCGGCGTACCGCGATCTTTGGTCTGTCCTGTCAACTTGGCAAAAGGAATTCCAATTTGCGCTAATTCCTCCTCAATTAAAGCAAGCATGCTGGTAAACTGGGAGAACAACAGAATCTGACGCCCCTCAGCAATCATACCGGGCAAGGTATCCCGCAAAAACTGAACCTTAGCTGATTCCAAGACGCCACGTGCGGCTTCTAATTTAAGTAATCGGGGATCACAACATACCTGACGTAATTTTAATAACGCATCAAGAATAACAATATGGCTTTTATTAAGGCCTTTTTCTTGAATTTCTTGGCGCACCCTTTCGTGCATCGTTAGACGGATACTTTCATAAAGAGCACGCTGCTCAGGCTGCAATTCAATATTTTGTATGATCTCCGTTTTAGGCGGCAATTCAGAGACCACTTGCGACTTTGTTCGCCGCAACATAAAAGGCTTTATCCGGCGCGCCAGATTTTCACGACGCACATCATCATTCTGTTTTTCAATGGGGACACGGAAGATCTGGTTAAACTTCTTCTGATCACCGAGAAAACCGGGCATCAAGAAATAAAACAGAGCCCATAGCTCGCCGAGGTGATTTTCCATAGGCGTACCTGTTAAGCATAAACGGTGACGGGCATTAATCTGCTGTACCGTACGATGAGCCATGGTATTGGGGTTCTTAATAACTTGAGCTTCATCAAGGATCAACATATGAAACTCATGCTTAATTAGAAACTCCTTATCCCGAGATAATAAAGGGTAAGTGGTCAAAATTAAATCATGGGAATGAATTTGATCAAACAGGTCTTTGCGCTCTTGGCCATGCAATGTTAACACCTTAAGCTCGGGTGCATATTTTGCTGCCTCATGACGCCAGTTTACCATCAAACTTGTGGGCGCCACGACCAGGATGGGTTTATCCATCCGCCCTGATTCTTTTTCCTTGAGGATATGAGATAAGGCTTGCACTGTTTTACCCAGACCCATGTCATCAGCCAAGATGCCATTAAGATTATTCTCGCGCAAAAATTGCAGCCAACTTAAGCCTTGACCTTGATAGCAACGTAATTCGCACTGCAAGCCTTTAGGCGGCTCTACCGGTGTAATTTTAGTAAAATCTTTAAGCTTTGCCCCGAGCTCACGCACTTGCTCATCGCCAAACCAACGCATCTGTGCGGCTTGCATGGCCGCTTCTATTTCCACTAATTGTGTGGATTGCCAGGATGATAAGCGTAATTTTCCTTCATCAGTTAAGGAATCAGCATCATGAAGCTCAATTAAAGTCTGGGCAATAAAGCGGATTTTATCGGCAGGCACCGGCAGCAAACGTCCATCTGTCAACGGAACATAGATAACGCCCCCTTCTTTAGAATTTAGAGCTGACTTAAATTGGTCTTTTGCTCCCTCTTCGCGGAGCATACGGACAAGTAGTGGCAGAATATTAACCCGCTCGCCCTCGATCATCATTCCTAGTTCCAGATCAAACCAGTCCGTTGTGGTACTCAGAGCCTTATCAAGATTTGCGTACCATTCTCCTTCTATTTCCACAGGTCGAAACGGGAAAGAATCATCAACTGTTACAACCCAACCTTGTTCTTGCAGCTTGGGCATATGCACTAAATAAAATTCTCGCGCTAACTGAGCTATGCTGTGATCCCCATCAACCAGCACATGGGTGGCTTTGGCCAGATTGTTTGGGTCAATCACCGCCCCGAGCGTCTTAATAGGCACCCAGCCAATTGCCAGAAGCTGGTCAATATAGGGCTGTAACTCTGCATCACTACCCCCTTCAGCGCGTACCGTACGACCGCCTTGCTCGGCCGACAAATCAGCCATAATACTGACGATCCCCTTGGCCGCTGACCAAGGTTTATCCTTGACTTTTACTTCACCAGAAAACAAGTAAAGCTTAGGAATTAACACAGTATTTGTCACACTTATTATTTCAGAATTCAAGGAGTGGGCGTTGGTTACCATTGTTCTAGATTCAATTACTTAACTCGTCACAATCATCAAATGAGTATAGACTATTTTCTCTTATGCTGTCTATATGAATTTAATTGATGGTCCTTACCAGCTCCTTAAATTTTAATGCTGAGGCGCTTCTGGCTAGGATTAACCTCACCTTTCCTCACTTGCAAAACTGATATCCCCTCCCCCTCATGCGTTCCCCTTTTATTATTCCTTTTTAGCTTCCTCCAGCATTAGCCGCTCTTGCTGTGGTTCCCCTTAAACTTAGCCTAAAATTTTAGTCGGACCTTTCAATTTAATGTCTTCCAACAAAAGAAGAAAGACTGCTACAACGTTATTTTTTGTAAAAATTTTACGCTAAAGTCAGCTCGGCTTATTGTTGTATAGATAAAACCGTTACTAAAAAGGTGATATGCATCTCCATAAATGATAGATAAGCATCTTTGAGATCAGATGTTAGTGTCCGCTTTAAACTTAGAAACATTTATAGAAACAGTAATAATCAAACATACAACCAGAAGCTATAGAAGAATATTATGAGTCAGAATAAAATTTAAAGCACCTTTCTCGTTTATAGTTATAATAGTTTTTTCTTCTGCGTCCGAGGGGGGCCGTCTTATGGAAAAAAATCATTCGCTCTTTTTTGAGGATTTCTATAATAAATCTCCGCAATTAAGATTAATGGCTATCAACAACCCTTACAATTTTAAAATTGTAAACTATAGCCCCTCTTTATTAGAAACCTTAGGCTATACGCCAGAAGAAATGACCCAACTCCCTTCAAGGCAGAGCCTTTATCATCCCGATTGTTATGATATGTTAGAAGGCGCTATGAACTTATGTCTACGACAGGGATTTTTAAGGGATTACCCTGTAATCCTTAGCACCAAACATGGTGACAAAGTTTTTGTAAGCCAAGATGTTTTGACCACAAAAGATAAACAGGGGAATATTTTATTCTATCATTGTTTTTATAGAAAGAGGGGAAGCAATCTTGATCCCATCATTGAACACGAACAACAAATTCTTGAGTCTTTAAACAAATCTTTTATTGAATCTCAAGAGTTTTACCAATATTTTTACGACTTTTATGAAAACGCCCCTGATATGTTTGCCTATATTGAAGGAACAGGTGGCGAAAATATAGATAGCGTTGGCATAACGAATTGCAATAATACTTTTGCCCAAAAATTAGGCTATAGCAAAAATGAAATCCTTTCCTTGAGCATGCAAGATCTTTACCATCCGGACTGTCTAGAAGAGATTGCGCGGATGAGAGCCTATTGTATGGAGCATGACGAGATCAAAAATTGGGAACTGACTCTCAAAAAGAAGAATGGTGAAAAGCTTCATGTCGCTTTAAGCGCTCGCAGAAAAAAAGATGATAACGGCAACACTCTTGGCTGCATTAGTCTATGGCGTGATATTTCAGACCTGGTCGAAACCCGCCAGAAGCTGCAAAATACTAATGAATTATTAGTCCGCCAGAACGAAGAAATAAAATCGCTTATGCATCTTATTTCCCATGATATTCAGTCGCCCATAAGAGCGATTTACAACTTTACCCAGTTCATTTTAGATGAAAGCAGCAAAGTTCTGCCTGAGAGTGTCATCGATTTTCTCAACCGAATTCAAACCAATGTTATGCGGCTTCAAAGCCTGACCCGCGACCTTCTTTCCTTTTTTATTGGGGGCGAAACAGTGGGCATCGAGGAAACGGACGTTTCCAGCATAATTGAGCAAGCAGTATCTTACCTTGACATCCCGCCAACAGTAAAAATAACGCTTGAGTGTAAGGTACCGCCTTTTAAAGCGAAAAAGATGCTGTTATCTCAGGTGCTGTGTAATCTAATTTCAAATGCTGTCAAATACCATCCGATTCCTGAGCAAGCAGAAATATATATAAAAGTTGAGGATGATTCCGATTATTGGCGCTTTATTGTCAAAGATAATGGTATTGGCATTGCACCCCGATTTCATCAGACGGTCTTTGAGCCTTTAACCCGCCTTAAGATTGCAAAGAATGTGGATGGTAGTGGCTTAGGGCTGGCCATCGTTAAAAAGCTTATTACCCAAGAAGGCGGCCAGATTAGCTTAATCTCGCAAGAAGGCAAAGGAGCGACCTTTGCCTTTACCTGGCCCAAGTAAAAGGTTAGACCGATTAAAAGCGAGTCGCTCTGCTTTACCACCGACTTTACTAAACCTCTCCTACGAGCATCGTCCCCCTATTTTCTTTTGAAGATGTTTTTTCCCCATTTAGCGCTGGCTCAGATGCTAATTCTTCTTCTCCATTTATCGTTGGTTCAAGCAAAGATTTATTATATTCATCCACCTTTTTAGGATCGGCTCCATATGCAAGCAGCACCTCAACAATCTTCTCATTTCCTGATCTTATTGCTATCGAGAGATAAGGTTCACCATATTGATTAACCCCGTTAGCATCAACCCCATGAACAAGCAGCAGCCCAACAATTTTTTCATTGCCGTTACTTATTGCTTTTTCAAGGTAGGAATCACCATATTGATCAGCTTCATTAACATCCGCTCCGTAAGCAAGTAGCAATGAAATAATCTCTTCGTTACCTCCTCTTATTGCTCTTCTAAGAGGGGACGTGCCATATTTATCCCTCCAATTAGGGTTAGCCCCATGAGTCAAAAGCAATTTAACGAGCGTAGCCCTTTCATTTATTATACTCGTATTCAGAAGATCATCCTTTGGAAGTTCTGAAATATCCGCCCCATGAGCAAGGAATAGCTTGACCAGTGATTCGTTGCCAGAAGATAGTGCCCAATTTAAAATTCTAAATATAGCTTTCTGCGAGCTCTTCTCTAGATTCAGGCTTGCTCCCTTAGCAAGGAGTAATTCAATAATGGACCGTTGAGCTGATTCTATTGCTAAATCAATAGCAGTACTTCCATCATTACGAGCTGCATTAACATCTGCACCGTGGGAAAGTAACAGTTCGGCGATTTCCTCATAGTCTTCTAGCACTGCAAAATGCAAGGCTGTGCCCCCATCTTCACGCGCTTCATTAACATTTGCACCGTGAGAGAGCAATAAATTAACGACCTCCTTATGACCGAATTCAGCTGCTAAATGCAGAGGCGTAATATGGTACATATTAATGGCATTAACGTTAGCACCTTCGGAAAGTAGAAAAGTAATAACCTCACTTTGCCCTTTCACAGCTGCTTTATGTAAAGCCGTACTGCCCAGGCTATTAGTTGCCTCAATTTTGACGCCTTTAGAAAGCAACCACGCGACAGCTTCTTTATGGCCGTTCTCAGCTGCTTGGTGAATAGCAGGTATTCCTTTATCATTACTCCAGTTCACATCGGCACCATAGTTTACCAAGATCTCCATAATGTGAGTCAAGCCTCGAGCAGCTGCCACCAATAAAGGCTGATTAGGATTAGCCCCCTTGTTCAGCAAAAGCATGATCACTGCTTCCAGATTAGGAACATTATTTATAATTGCCCGCGAAAGCGCCGTCTGCTCATCCTCCAACAAACCATCGGAATGCTTCTGATAGTAATCCTGAGCTATCTTGAGCGGTTGATTAATTCGATCCGGATAAGTTTCAAAATAATTAGCTAAGCCGGCCGTATCTCCTTGATCAATTAAAGGCAATAACACATTAGACTCATCAAGCTGATAAGAATTGCCAGTAATACCTTCATAGCCAGCCTTATAAAGGTTTTGTAAGACCGGTTTGCCATTGTGCAGCATTCCTGCTTCTGTATCTCGATGCTTTTGCAGCCATTTACTGAGGTCCTCATCGACGAGCGCTTGTAATTTCTGATGATATTGCTGTTGATACTGAGCAAAGGGTAAACGTTGATATTGGCGAATCTGCACCAGTTGCTGATTATGGAAGTATTCAGGCTTCAAAAACAGCCTCACTTGCAGATTGCGGAGCTCACTCTTATCTTTCCAATTATGGCCT
Source organism: Candidatus Odyssella thessalonicensis L13 (assembly GCF_000190415.1). Classification (GTDB taxonomy): domain Bacteria; phylum Pseudomonadota; class Alphaproteobacteria; order Paracaedibacterales; family Paracaedibacteraceae; genus Paracaedibacter; species Paracaedibacter thessalonicensis. The sequence goes on along the minus strand of NZ_AEWF01000004.1, from coordinate 256,473 downwards.
GCTGTTAAGGCGGTTATGAATTGCTCAGGGTTAGTACGCAGCAAAGATAAGGTGGGGCTCAGCTTAGACGTTAAGGCGCCCTCAATATTAATATTCCAGATATTGCCGGCGCTGACCGCCGTGTAGCCGACCTCATCGACAATAGCAGGATTAATAAAGATCTGATAAAGACGACCATTATCTTTCTTATACTGCTCATACACAGTCAATAAATCTTCCCAGCTGCGGTCAATGCCTAAGCTGACAGCAAATGCACGGAAGAGTTTTGCATAATCAGGGGGACTAACTGATTTAGAGGCATGAAATAAATAATAGCGGCAAGAGGTCCTGTTATCTTCACTCCCAAATAGGGAGGCATTGACCGACAACCCCATATCTTGATAATGTTTGCCACCTTTATGAGCATAGTTACTTAATTGGTCACCCTCCTGGAAGCACGCAATAAACTCCTCAACATTATTGATCCCCGCAAACGCTTGATCCAGCGCCCTTAAGGTTGGATTACTTTTTGGCCCCATAGCCTGCAAGCGTTGACGATAAGCGCTGAAGACATCATAGAGGAATGCCATCATATCATCGGTAGCATGATAAAACACATACCAATTCTTATACTTCTCTTCTGTTTCTAAGGCCTTTGCCAAGGTTGACAGGAAGTAGTCATCCCGGGTTGCATCTAACTCTTTGCCTAAATTTAGCAAGTGGCCGCCCTGGGCAAAGTAAGCTTCAATTTGCTGTTTTGGCTGCCCTTTGAACTGGCCAAAGGTTGGCTCGCCCAGCGTTAGCTTGAGATAAGCTTGAGACTGGGTCAAATTCCCAAGGCCGGGGCCCTGAGGAATAAGGACATCCTTTTTCTGCTGGCGCCCTTTTATCTCCCCTAAAGCTTTAGCTTTCATCACCACCGCATCCGCATATTGCTCCTGATCAGTGCGCGCATTAAGGGCGACAGTTTCTTTGATACCATTGCGGGTGCGGGTGGTAAGAATTTGACCGGCAGCATTCTGCCCAAACGGGACCTTATCGTTGGACAAAGCCGGGTTAACAGGATCCCACGCCACCTTTCCTATTTCTTCTTCCCCGCGGGTATGACGCGGCGCTGGCCGTTTTACAGCTGTTAAATCTGCAAGAGCTTTCTTAATCGGAGCTTGTTGCAACATCCGGTACAGCGGCGCGTGCAAAATAATGTTGTCGCCAACTTTGACGGTTTCTTGGCCTTCTTCTGTGACTTTTGCGGCCGGGTTATCTAGAGCGGCCACCACCTCTTTTAGTGGCACCCATAGAAACTGCGTATATTCTTTTTGATGGCTATCTAAAACTGTATTAAGCTTTTCATTAAATGTTTGCGCCGGAATATGGTCATAAGGGGCAAGATACATGCGATACAAGGAGCCATCAGGATTTTCTAAGTCATGGGACGGCAAGCGCTGTAGCTCTGGCTCCGTATAAATGAATAGCCCCATGGATTCTTCTTTAGTTTCACGCACCGCTGTGGCCGCTAAGGTCGGGTCAATGGCCCCTTGCGAAGGGTCAATATCACTCTTCCCGCCCAGGTTACCCCACCACTGATGGCGCCGACGCTGACCTAAGAGCACGGCCAGTTCGTTGGTTACTGGATCCCGGCTATAGACCAAAATACCGGCAGCCGCTTGGGCATGCGGCTGATTATAAGCTGAGGCAATCGGTGATTTGGTGGGCTCGTGATAGCGTTGAGCCAAGTATTGAAGACGGGCTTGCAGCATCTCACGCAGCTCTTGTGGATCTTCTAAGTCGATCTCTTTAGCGATTTGATCTAAGGTAGCAAACAACTTGGGGGCCTTTGCTAACAACTCCTGAACTTGGCGACGGATCTCTTGTTCAGAAATATCGCCATAAACAAGAGCGGCACCGGGATTAATACTGCTATCCCGCAGAGTATCGAGTTCCTTGACTTCTTTCGCTCGCCAATTTGCTCCTTCCTGTTTGCGACCATTCACAGCCCGGTACCTTAAACTGTCGCCGTTATCAACACGCCACAGGGTGCCGTGAGTATCAATGACCACGTTTTTAAAATTGTCCACAGCAATATCTAAGTTGCTCAAAAACGCGTCCACGACAAAATGCTTCTGCATTTCTATTTTAGCATGCTGGGGATCAACTTGCTTAGCCGACTTAATGAAGCGGGCCACGCGGTAAGGGGCTAGGCCATTACAAGCGGTAAGTTGGTTGCTAAGGTTCCCAGGAACTTTGCTATAAACCATAAATTCTGGGACCGGCACCCCCAAGGCTCGATATAAACCATCGGCCAGAATTTCCTCTTTCATTTGCGGCATATTGCTGCCGCATTTAAATGTCCACCGTGTTTGGTCCTGATCTTCTAACACATAGACACCGCCAGAACCGCCTGACAGATGGCCTTTTAACTGGAGATCATCGCGCTGCTTTAAAAACAGCAGTCGTGGCAGATGACTTAACTCCGGCGTTTCTTTTAAAGCATGATCCATGTCCTGAAGATTGAGGGGTTGGTCATCAACGACAATCACACGCTTCGGAAGCATCGGGAGGGTATTTAGAAACTCAACAAGCTGCTGGCCTTTTTGCGGCAGCTTTCTGCCTTTAACTTGGCCATCGCGCTGATTAGGCGCATGGAGAATAGCGTCAAAATTAAAATTTAAAGCTTTTAGCTGTTCGGCAGTTTCTCCCTTATATTTTTCATGACGTGCCGTTAAAGCAATAAGGTAAATGCCTTTGGTGCGCCAGCTTGCCAACTGTTGCGGTAATTGCTGCTCAGTTAACTGGGGTAGTTGTCTTAGGATTATATTTATTCTTACCAGTCGCCGGGATAAGGATGGTATGGTCAATGTCTAAAACTACAAGGTCGCCTGGTTGCACTGGCGTTGGAGCAGGAAAAGCTTGCCCCCCTTTAGTCGCCGCTTCTAAATCCCTCACCTTTGCCAGAGGCGGAAAGAATTGAGCTGCTTGCCCGTCAACGATCAACAGTAAACTGAGCAAACCTACAAAACCTAAAGCTTTAGAAAAATACATCTCTCTTATCCGTGTAGCATGTACAGATGAGAAATATTCTAAGCTAACAAGGTAAAAGATTGATTAACAGTTCAACAAATAGCTGAACAGTTGGTTTTGCTGGTAAGGACGGATCAAAACGCGGCTATTTTTATTCTCCAGTGCATGTTATAAGTCATTTATAATGACTATAAGCTGATCAATAATTAATCAGATGAATAAAAAAATTAAGACTTTACTTAATATATTAATTGTTATCACTTTAATTTCTAATTTTATTCTGTTTATTCTGGCATTAGGGGGCGGTGGTGTGCTAAATGATTTGCTCCTCGCGTTAAATGAGATCCAGGCGTACGAGGCTGCTCTTAATGCAAAGACCCCTGCCTTACTTTCTGCCTCTAGCCAATATGAATTAGATTTCTTTAAAAGTTCCGCAGCCCTAAAAGACTATATTATTTACACTGAGCACCAGGTTCAATATCTGGAAAAACTATTTTTTCTGTCCATCTTCTTCCTTATTTTACTTATGGGTGCAAGAGCATATTTATGGTATGCAAATCGAGTAAACTCTAAACAGTCATAAGGAGTTCTGGGTAGCTCTTGGAGAGGATGTTAGATGACTATTTTCTCTTCTTGCTGCACAGGCTGGGTTTTAGGGGTCAAGCCTGGGCCCCTGATAGGTTAGCCCAAGCTAGCTTTTTAGGGATTAATCAAGGATTGCTTTTTTTAGTTCGGGGAAAACAGCTTCATTAGCAGCAATAATATTGCCTTTTTCAAGGAATGATTGCTCACCGTCAAAATCGCAAACATAGCCACCCGCCTCTTTAATAATGAGAGCCCCTCCGGCCATATCCCAAGCCTTTAAGCCGCTCTCAAAGAAACCTTCCAAACGCCCGGACGCGACATAGCATAAATCGAGGGAGGCACAACCGAAATGGCGCACACCTGACACTATCCCGACAAGTTTACGGAACCCATTAATAAATTTATCAGAGTTACCGCGTTTGCCATAGGGCGTATTGCAAGCAATCAAAGCTTCATCAATGTGTTGACGACCTGACACGCGTAAGCGTCGTTGATTTAAGAAAGCGCCACTGCCTTTTTCTGCCCAATATAATTCATCCACGACCGGATTATAGACCACACCCGCCACAATCTCGCCTTTTCGCTGTAAGGCAATAGATACTGAAAAATGTGGCATTCCATGGAGAAAGTTCGAAGTCCCGTCCAAAGGATCAACCAACCAAGTGTTATCAGCATCCTCACCGCGGATAGTACCTGATTCTTCTATAACAAAACCATAAGCAGGACGGGCTTTTTGAAGTTCTTGAATGATGATCTTTTCAGAACGCAGATCTGCAGTGCTTACAAAATCACCAAGACTTTTACGAGAAACCTGTAACTGTTCGATCTCTCCAAAATCGCGGATTAAGGCACGACCCGATTTTTGAGCTGCAGCCACCATCACATTTATTAATGCTGAACCTGTCAACATGCGTTGCGATGACATAATGATTCCTTTCTGAAAAAGACTAAATGCCCCCTGATTAACTCAGTAAAGGGCATAACATTAAAAGATAAAATTATAGAGTTATAAGTGCCAAAGCAATTATTTTGCGCGTTCAACATAAGTGGCATCAGCCGTATTAACAACAACCCGCATTCCTGCTTCAATATGTGGTGGTACCATAATTTTCAAACCGTTTTCTAAGACCGCAGGCTTATAGGAAGAACTTGCCGTCTGTCCTTTAACGACCGCATCTGCTTGATCAATGGTCAAAATCACCGTATCAGGCAGTTGGACGCTGATGGGGCGGCCTTCATGCATGGAAATATTGACAACCATGCCATCCTGCAAGAATGCAGCAGCATCACCGACGAAATCTGAAGAAATTGTAATCTGATCAAAGGTATCCTGATCCATAAAGACATAATCATCGCCTTCTGGATACAAGTATTGGAAAGGACGCTCATCCAGATGGACACGCTCAACAGTATCGGCTGACCTAAACCGCTCGTGGAGCTTTGTCCCCTCGATTAAGGCTTTCATCTCAACTTGCATATAGGCGCCGCCTTTACCCGGCTGTGTATGCTGAGTCTTAGTCACCACCCACAATTTGCCATTATAATCTAAGATATTACCAACCCGAATTGATACACCGTTAATCTTCATCGCACTATGATCCCTTATAAACTATCTGAATAACTTATCGCTTTTGACGAAAAATCTCAACTACTTCCTGCGCCATGGCTAAAGCCTCTTCTTTCGGCCGTTGGAAGAAATTGCGTCCAATAATTGAGCCAAATCCCCCGCCCGCGACAATAGCGCGAGCGTCTTCTAATACAGCGCCGGCTTCTTTTGATTCACCGCCTGAGAATATCACCATGCGCCGCCCATTGAAACAAGAATCAACCACGTGTTTAACGCGAGCGGCCATACTTGAGACATCGACATATTTTTCATAGAGCGGTTTTGCTGAACTCATTTCTAGATGGGCTGTAGGTAGCTTGACTTTAACAATGTGCGCCCCAAGCTGACATGCCATATGCGCCCCATAGGCAATGACATCAGCTGCAGTTTCACCGTCTTTAGAAAGAGCCCCTCTGGCATAAGACCAAACAATTACCGCCAGACCACAGGCTTTGGCTTCGGCCGCTAGCTCGCGTAATTCTTCAATCTGTTCATAAGAAAGATCTGAACCGGGATAAATCGTAAATCCGATGGCTGAGCATCCTAAACGCAAGGCATCATCAATTGATGCTGTAACAGCTTGATCGGGGGCGTTGTCTTTATCAAACAAAGAGTTACCGCTGTTAATTTTTAAAATTGTCGGAACGGCCCCTAGGAACGTATCAGCGCCTGCTTCTAACAGCCCTAAAGGTGCTGCAAACGCATTCATGCCTCCGTCCACAGCAAATTGATAATGGTAATGGGGATCATAAGCTGCCGGCGTCATGGCAAAAGCTCGAGGTCCATGCTCAAAGCCTTGATCAACGGCTAAGATCATCATTTTACCCGTCCCACTTAATTTGCCATGCATTAAAATGCGAGCTAGATTCTGCTTAACGCCAATAGAATCAGCCTCATAATTGGACAAGATCTTGCGAACTTTGGATGTAATACGCATACAGGAAATCCCTCAAATGATAAATTTAGAAACAAATTGGATCCAGTATACGTGAATTTTTTGAAAGGGAACAGGCTTATATATAGGGTAGTAATATATTGTTACCATATGTAAGAACCCCTGCCTCTGGGAAATGAGAACGGCAATTAAGAAGCAAGAGATTTACATCAACAAGCGATCTAGGAGTTTATGAATGACGCCCTTGGCAGCACGTTCGGTGGCAATTTCCACCTTCTTACCTCGCCTTAAGGCATCTTCATTGGTCGCAAATTCATCATTGTGATAAGTATCAGCAAAAACATTAACGTTGGTCTTTTTATTTTTCAGAATGAATTTAACATAGATATCTGTATTAGGACGATCTCCAAAAGATTGCTGTTTTAGCTCAAGCAATTCCACGATTAAGTGATAAACGCTCTCCGCTGAATCTGCTAACATATTAGCTGACTTTAAAGATTGCTCAATGGCTGCCTTTAATTCAGCGTTACCAATCTTGGCATCATGATAGAATTCTGTATCTGCACCCCCTGTCACTTTATCGACAGTTATGTTTTTAAAATATTTGGAACTTTTTGGCGCTTTCTTGCTTTCCGGTACCGTATAAACCATATCTGAAATATCAGCCGGGCTGCTGCAAGCGGATAGAATGAGGCAGCACACTGATAAAATCGCAAGACTACGTTGTTGTATCGCCAATTCCTTTTTCCTCAATTTTATCTTCTCCGCTTGCAAGGATCTAAAACTCCCTTTTGCACATCCCGCCTGACGACAATCTTGACTTTTTATTTGCCATCTTCCCACTGAGGTAAAGATTGCACATATTCCACCACTGAAGTGGCCAGCATCTGCGCCGCCATATTTGATTCTGCATCGAGAGAATGATTCGATTCATGATGCTCAATCGCAGGATTCGATGCTTGCGGTGTTTGAGGAAGTGAAGCGTAGGGTTCTCCAGCACTATAGAGATCCATTTGTATCGACTCATTGGCCTGCGATTGCTGCCCTTCTCCCATTGCCGGCGGAATGATCAGCTCTGATGGATGGGTTGGTTGCTGCCCATTTTCCGGCATATGCCCAAGCTCGGGTTGAGGCAGCGGTGGCTCTGAAGACGCCGGAGCTGCTCCGCCATGTACTGTTATCTTTCCCTCATTCGGCGACAAAGGTTGTACGACGACAGGCTGTGACTCCGGGGTGACAGGGGCAGAAGGCAGAGCGGCCGGAGCAGATGCCGTCGGCATAGAGCTCGTAGTCGAGACGGCAGGATTAATGACACCTTCTTTATGAGGCTCAGCGGCAAGGTGGTTTTTCCAGTTTCCATCTAGAGAGGACCCTTGAGCATTTTGCATTACTGGCTGCGGTTGCGCTGGCTCTAGGGTAACCGATTGACCAGGCCCCACAGCTACTGGCTTAGTTGGCTCTACGGTTTCTGGTTTAGTTGGCTCTACGATTGCTGGCTTAGTAGAGCCGCTCAGAACACGACTTTCACCTTCACCGCGATCGACGTCAGCTGATTGTGGACTTAATCCAAAGAAAATCTTAATCTTTTCGAGGATACCGCCCGACTCTTTCTCGCCAGCTGCCGCCACCGAGGAAACACTTAATAATAAAATTAGGGATAACTTAGACAAATGGTTCATTAGACGATCTCCATCAGTTTTTCTTAAGTTTATTCCTATTAAATTTAAAAAATCGTTAAAGCTTTCTCTAAACAGCATTATTTAATACGCTGACCCTAAAAAAATGATTGCGATAAGATTGGGAGCGACGAATCAATTCTAGGATCTCCTGATTCAAACTCTGGGCAAATTCTACATGGTTATCAAGATCCTCTAAATGCTGATCTAAACTCTTTATGGCTTGGTGTAAGGCATTGATCTGCTCTGTCTCTCCATGCCCAGCCATATAAGGATGGAGAAAAGCGACCAAGAAACTATATAAATCGACCTCAGTTTGAGCAGAGGGATTGCTTGCTTTGAGGGCTAAAAAGATACCTTCAAGAAGAAAAGGATGCTCTTGAGGGTTTGTTCCCTTTCTTGTCAGTTCTTGGAGAACATTTCTAGCACTTAAATAGAAATGTTTTAAGGTACTAATTAATTGAGGAAGTTCTTGGGATTGCATAAGCTTAAGGAGCAAGGCCACCTCTTCGTGACTAAAACTTAAATCAAGGTAGGAGGGCCAATCCTTATCTAGACGCACATATAGACCCAATTGTTTAAAGCTGGCTTTTAGCTGGGGACAGTTAAAGTGAACACAATTAATTAGAAATCCGGGTTCCCGTATCATTTTAGCCTTAAGATTATTGATCAGCTCTTCGTACTGAGTAATTAATGAAAAGATTTTATGGCTTAAAGTTTGCAAGGAAGGATTTTGATTAGCTGTTCCCCATCCTAACCCAGAACCTGCGTAAGCTTCGAGAGCAGGATACACATCTTTCAAATTCTGTAAATTTAGTTGCAGTTCATCCCACTGGGCCTTAGGAAAAAGGGGGACTCCTTGCTTTCCATTCCACAGACAAGCAAAATTAAAATAGCAGAGTAGCGCCTGTTTTGCAGATTCACACACCCCGCCCTGCTGTAGCCGAGCCGCTCGCAAGAAATAAGAAATAGCTTGCACCGAATCTGCTTGTACACCGTCACCATTTTCATAAAGGCAACCAAGCTTATAAAGAGCCCCCGCATGGTTTTGCTCTGCCGCCTGTTGAAACCACTCTCTCGCTTTCTTGTTATCTTTCTTAAGACACAGGCCGGTTTGATAAGCACAGCCAATCTCATATTGAGCCGGTGCATATCCTTGAATAGCAGCAAAATGATACCATCGCACTGCTTGCTCTTGATTTGCTTCGACTCCAATTCCCATCCTATAATTACAGGCCAGATTATATTGAGCAAACTTATGCCCTTGCACGGATGCCTTCTTATACCACTGCATGGCTTTATGGGCATCCAAAGGCACGCCCAACCCAGCATCATATAATAAGGCTAATTATACTGGGCGGGGGCATACCCTTTGTGAGCCGCTTTCAAATACCACCAGGAGGCTTGAGCATAATCGACCTCTCCTCCTTTGCCGGCATGATAAATTACTCCCAAAAGAAATTGCGCCAGCACGTGATTTTGCAATGCAGATCTATGACTCCATTTCATAGCTTCTTGAAAATCTTTCGACACCCCTATACCTTCAAAGTATTTCCTTGCAAGGGCATACTGGGCATTTGAATTTTCTTCCTCAGCGGCCCGTTTAAGTTTTGTTATCTTTTCTTGGCAAAGGGTATCATCGGCTTGTGTAAGCCACAGTTGAGCTCGGCTCTCTGCTTGCTCGCGTGAGGTATCTGTGGGCCGCTGATCGATCGCAAAGCTGCTCTGCAGCATCATCACCGCGAAAATAAGATTTTTGTACATCGGTCCACCTTACAAGTAAATTTTACTTAAAATTATAATTAATAGCTGTAAAAGTACAAATCTTAATGTAAGAAATAAGAAAACTTATTCAAGCGGAGGATGAAACCTGGGGATACTTTTAGCCCCCAACTCCAGTTATAGAGAAAGCAAAGTCCCCCTAGTTTCAGAGAGTTCTCTCTTGTACTTATTAAGCTAGCTCAGCGCTTTGCTTATTGCTCTCAGCGTGTAAAGATTTCTTTATAAGGCTTAATTGATCTAATTTCTTCTTGATTACACTATTATTAGGGCTATTGCCTCGCAGTGTCTGATAGAAAGCGGCCGTCATAAAATGGGAAAGTCCGTAGTGAGCCTCACATGTAATTGCTAAAGAATGGATAAGCTCATTTTTCTGATCGAGAGAGAAATCAGGGCACTGACTAATTTTATGAAGCACATGCGTAATTTGATGGCTTAAAAATTGCTGTTCCAGAGCTGATTGATTGTCTTTATCTGTTTCTTTTTCTAAAATTAGGCGGTAGTAATTAAAATAATTATGGTTCATCTCTTGAAACCATTTGTCCGCAATAGAGAAAGCTTGATGGCATTGAAAAGGTGATAGTATCCCCATAAACTGGCATATCTGCACGGCCATAGCATCGGGAAAGGGGTGATGGCAATCAATAAAGTGCAGCACTTGGGTAATGTATTTTTCGTTATCACCTCTGTGCAGTATTATCTCATCAATACAAGGCTTATTGTAATTCTCGCATAACGTTTTTAATTGAGTATATAGTTGGGGCTCCCACTTATCAGTAAACGCATATGTCTTTAAGCTTATGAGCAAGGTAACACGGGGCTGATTATCATAGATATAACTGCCCGCAATCTCTTCAATTGTATCTGAGTTATAATTTACGTAAACAAACTTCTGGTTTCTGACAAATCTCTCTTTCCAACCGGTGCAAGTTATGGGGGGCCGAGGACTAGAGGCGAGCTCCATAGCTGCACCGGCAGAAACTGATATGAAAAAATAGAGTGCTGATATGATAAGCTTCATTATAATCCTTTGTCTGTAAGTATTCATGGCTCTGCTTGAAAAAGAGATAAAACCTAAGATTTAATGCGAAAAATAAACTTAAGAATAAAGTTAAGACATAATGGGGATTTACCCGTAAGAATACGCTCTTTGGGGTAAATTAGGCTGCCAGCGCCAGGGCATCTTGCATGGTATATAAACCGGGAGGCTGACCTTTTAACCACAGACCTGCTTTAATGGCGCCGCGGGCAAATAACCGTCGTGACAGTCCCTGATGGGATAGGGAGATAATCTCATCATCGCCCATAAAATGAATTTGATGTTCACCGATAATACCGCCGCCTCGCTGAACTGAGAAACCAATTGTGCCGGGGAAACGCCTGCCGGAACGATCGGGATAGGCGATTGCCGCTGCTAAAGTCGTGCCTCGGCCTTGAGCCACAGCCTGCCCCAGGGATAAGGCGGTGCCAGAAGGCGCATCCAATTTATGGCGATGGTGTGCTTCGATAATCTCAATATCATAAGATTCATCAAGCAGTTGAGCCGCGGCCTGGGCTAACTTCGTCATTACAGCTACTCCAAAACTTGTATTTGAAGCCCTTAATACCGGAATTTCTTGAGCAGATTTTTGGATTAATTCTTCTTGAGCAGACGATAAGCCAGTTGTTCCAATCATCACAGGCTTGCGATACCGCTGAGCAATTTTTAAATTGGACGACAAAGCTGCAGGAACTGAGAAATCAATAAAAATGTCCGCCTCCTTGCCATCACCCTCCTCACCTTGACCGGAGGTCCCGCCACAATAGGTAGCGACGGGATGCTCAGATAACAAAGAACGCACTTCTACCCCCATACGGCCTGTCGCACCAAAAAGGTAAAAATTCGTCTTTGTTTGCATTATTTGCCGCTCCATAAGTCTTTTACTTTTTTAAAGAAGCCCGTAGACTCTGGGCTATTTGATTCATGGCTAGAAATGCTGGCAAATTCTTCTAAAAGTTCCCGCTGTTTCTTACTTAAATTCTGAGGCGTTTCCACCGAAGCTTCTACATACATGTCACCTCGATTTGTTGAACGCATTATACTCATTCCTTTAATCTTTAAGCGGAATTGATGCCCACTTTGAGTGCCAGCGGGGATCTTCATTTTGGCTTTGCCACCATCAATGGTCGGCACATCAATCTCGCCCCCTAAGGCTGCTGTCGTCATCGGAATAGGAATGCGGCAAAAGATATCCGCGCCCTGACGCCTAAATAATTTGTGGCGGCGAATATTGATAAAGACATACAAATCCCCGGCGGAAGCACCACGAACACCCGATTCCCCAGCCCCTGAAATACGAATGCGAGTTCCATCATCTACGCCAGCCGGAATTTTAACATCCACTACCTTCTCGCGCCGCTGACGGCCGCTACCATGACAGGTTTTGCAAGGCTTATCGATCGACTCTCCGGCGCCATGACAAACTGGACAAGTCCGCTCTACAGTAAAGAATCCTTGCTGTGCCCGGACTCGCCCTCGGCCATGACAACTGCCGCATTTAACAGGGGCCGCCCCGTCGGCTGCACCGCTTCCTTTACAGCCTTCACATTGAGCTGCGACCAGATAACGAATTTTGGTGGTCGTCCCATGGAAAGCTTCTTCTAAAGTAATTTCCAAGTCATAACGGATATCAGCTCCCCGCATATTGGCTTCAGACTGGCGCCGTCCCATGCCATCGCCGAACATTTCGTCAAAGATATCAGCAAAAGACGAGGTAAAATCGAAGCCACCAAAACCTGGCCCCGCGCCCCCGCCTCCAGGACGTCCGCCCATCGTTTGATCGAAAGCAGCATGGCCAAAGCGATCGTAGGCAGCCCGTTTCTGGTCATCCTTTAAAATGTCATAAACATCTGTTGCTTCACGGAATTTTTCTTCAGCACTTTTATCCCCTGGGTTTTTATCAGGGTGATATTTCATTGCCAACTTGCGATAAGCTTTTTTTATCTCATCAGCCGAAGCAGTCTTACCGACTCCTAAGACTTCATATAAATCACGTTTAGTCATTTATCATTCCGTTATTTAGTCAATGACATTATAGATAAGTTTAAGCCGACTATTTGATGCAAACATGAGGAAGCCCTTTTGGACTCCCTCATAAATTATAGGTTAACAGGCATCAAGATTAGTTAAGCTTTCTTCTTATTGTCCTCTTGAACTTCCTCGTATTCAGCATCAACCACGGTACCTTCGGCAGCTGCAGCAGCGTCTGCCCCTGAAGCTGGAGCTTCTTGTTGCGCCTTATACATTGCTTCACCAAGTTTCATGGAAGATTGCATGAGCGTATTAGTCTTCGCCTTGATATCTTCGGCGTCGTCACCTGTTACAGCTTGCTTCAAGGCTTCCAGATCCTTTTCAATCGCCGCTTTATCCTCGGCAGAGATCTTATCGCCATGCTCAGATAATGTCTTTTCCGTTGTATGAATCATACTTTCTGCATGGTTTTTAGCCTCAATTGCTTCACGGCGCTTCTTATCGGCTTCGGCGTTGGCTTCAGCATCTTTTACCATACGCTGAATTTCATCATCACTCAGGCCACCAGAAGCTTGGATACGAATCTGTTGCTCTTTATTCGTAGCCTTGTCTTTGGCGGAGACATTCACAATACCATTGGCGTCAATGTCAAAAGTAACTTCAATCTGAGGCACACCGCGTGGCGCTGAAGGGATTCCTACCAGATCAAATTGACCAAGCAATTTATTGTCAGCAGCCATCTCCCGTTCGCCTTGGAAGACGCGAATAGTGACAGCTGTTTGATTGTCATCAGCGGTCGAGAAAACTTGACTCTTACGGGTGGGAATGGTTGTGTTGCGATCAATTAAGCGCGTGAAAACACCCCCTAAGGTTTCAATTCCCAAAGACAGCGGCGTTACATCAAGCAACAACACATCTTTAACATCACCCTTAAGAACCGCGCCTTGAATTGCGGCGCCAGCGGCCACCACTTCATCCGGATTAACACCGCGGTGAGGATCTTTACCGAAGAAGTTCTTTACTGTCTCAATAATTTTTGGCATGCGGGTCATACCACCGACCAAAATAACTTCATCGATATCGCTTGCCTGTAAGCCAGCATCCTTTAACGCCGCCTTACAAGGAGCAATGGTGCGCTGAATGAGATCGTCTACTAATGTTTCCAGCTTAGCCCGCGTCAATTTAATATTGAGGTGCTTTGGACCGGAAGCATCCGCGGTGATAAAGGGAAGATTAACATCGGTTTGCGTGGAAGAAGACAATTCAATCTTGGCCTTTTCAGCAGCTTCTTTTAAACGTTGAAGTGCCAAATTGTCATTCCGCAAATCAATGCCGGTTTCTTTCTTAAATTCGTCAGCTAAATATTCAATAATTCGACTATCAAAGTCCTCCCCGCCGAGGAAGGTGTCACCATTAGTCGATTTGACTTCAAAGACGCCATCCCCAATTTCAAGGATGGAAACGTCAAAAGTTCCACCACCCAAGTCATAGACCGCAATGGTCCCTGTTCCTTTTTTCTCCAAGCCATAAGCTAAGGCAGCAGCTGTGGGCTCGTTAATAATGCGAAGAACTTCCAGTCCTGCAATCTGGCCGGCATCTTTTGTCGCTTGGCGTTGAGAGTCATTGAAATAGGCAGGCACAGTAATTACAGCTTGCGTTACAGGCTCACCGAGATGCGCTTCTGCCGTCTCTTTCATCTTTTTTAGAATCATGGCGCTGATCTGGCTCGGACTCATTTTCTCGCCATTAACTTCAACCCATGCATCGCCATTATCAGCTTTCACAATTTTATAAGGAACGAGATCAATATCTTTTTGAGTCATCGGATCATCAAAACGCCGCCCGATTAACCGTTTAATTGCAAAAAGGGTATGCTCAGGATTGGTGACTGCCTGACGCTTTGCTGATTGTCCCACTAAACGCTCACCGCTTGAAGAGAAAGCAACCATTGAGGGGGTCGTACGGGCCCCTTCAGCGTTTTCAATAACTCTTGGCTTATCGCCATCCATAACAGCAACACAGGAGTTGGTCGTTCCAAGGTCGATCCCTATAACTTTCGCCATTTTAAATCTCCATCTAAAACTTTTATAATCTGTGACTCTTAAATTAGCAGCCACATGCTTACTCTGCTAACAATATAGGATGCAGAGAATATTTTGTCAAGATTTTACCGACCTTCGGCCAATTTACTGAGGCTTTTTTGAGACCCCCACCAAGGCAGGACGCAGCAGTCGATCATGCAGAGTAAAACCGGTTTGCATAACTTGAACAACAATTCCTGGCTCAACATCTGCGGTCGGGACTTCAAACATAGCTTGGTGGTAATTGGGATCAAAGGGCTGATTGAGAGGATCTAGCCGTTGAATGCCATGCCTTGAGAAAATATTATTAAGCTCTGTTAAGGTCAAATGCACCCCTTCGGTAAATCCTTTGATGTCTTCAGAAATCTGTCCTGATTGATTAACCATTTCCACTGCCCGACTTAAGCTATCGTAGACGCTAAGAATATCTCGTGAAAAGTTGGTGGCTGCATATTTTAGAGCATCTTCGCGCTCTTTTTGGGCACGACGTCGTGTATTTTCAAGTTCAGCTACAGCCCGCAGCCATTGGTCTTTCATTTTATCGAGCTGCGCTTGCAAATCATCAGATTCGGCGGTTTCTACCGAACGGCCTACATTTTCTTCAACTGAGGTATCAACTGTTTTATCGTGATCTGCTTTGTTTGTCATTTTCTTCCTATAAAATCTAGTATTTCTATGATTTTTATAAGCACTTATGCCAAAAAAGGCAAGGTTACCCAAAAAACTTTTTTAACAAATCCATTAATAAATATATAGACAATTACTAAAATTTTATGCAACCTGGTTATTACAATAGTTGTTTGTATGGGGTCTGATATGAATAGAACACTCCCGGAAGGCTACCGCCCTTGTGATGAAGAAGAGTTTATGAACTCAGCTCAGAGAGAGTATTTTAAGCAGAAATTGTTATCATGGCGCGATCAATTATTAAAAGAATCTTCCGAAACGATTAACGCTTTACAAAATGAAGTTATTGCAGAGCCTGATATTGTCGATTCAGCGGCCAATGAAGCAGACAGAGCCATTGAATTGAGAGCTCGCGACCGTGAACGTAAGCTGATCAATAAAATTGAAGAAGCTTTACGACGTATTGAAGAGGGAAGTTATGGATACTGTGAAGAGACAGGCGATCCCATTGGCGTCCGCCGCTTAGAAGCGCGCCCAATCGCAACCCTTTCCATCGAAGCTCAAGAACGTCATGAGCGCCGTGAACGCTTACAGAGAGATTTTTAAGTTTCTCTTTACCTCCCTTAGCCAAGCTAGTCGCTTCAAACCCGAATGGCTATAATGTGATTAGCTTTAATTACCTTAGTGGGGAGCTATATCAATCTTTGAGCACAAGGCTTACGATAAGTGTTGAGCTTAGGCTTCATATTACTTTGCGTAATTGTAGGTTATACTTTCTACATTTTAGCAATAAACTTTACCAAAAATAAAAAGCTCAGAACAGTACTTCTGAGCCTTAAAAAGGCAACATATCTTAAAGATATTTCCTCAGTTATTGCCCTAATCTAGCCTTTCTAGCGGCCACTGCTCCGGATAATTCATCAGCAAAAGCTTGACCGGACCAGGCAGAATTCACCTTTGCAGGGGGCGGTGGTGGCGGAGGCACCGGAATTGCAGAAGCTCTTGCTGTAGCTCGAGCGTTTTCTTGGGCTTGGAGCTGACGAGCATATTCGGCATCACGGCGTTCTTGCTCACGACGAGCTTGAGCTCGGGCTCGTTCCTGCGCTTGGAGCTGACGAGCATATTCGGCATCGCGGCGCTCTTGCTCACGACGAGCTTGAGCTTGAGCTCGGGCTTGCTCCTGCGCTTGGAGCTGACGAGCATTCTCCGCATCACGGCGTTCTTGCTCACGACGAGCTTGAGCTTGAGCTCGGGCTTGCTCCTGCGCTTGGAGCTGACGAGCATTCTCCGCATCACGGCGTTCTTGTTCACGGCGGGCACGGGCGTTTTCTTGCTCTTGCAACTTACGAGCATACTCCGCATCACGGCGTTCTTGCTCACGGCGGGCTCGAGCTTGAGCTTGTTCCTGCTCTTGCAACTTACGAGCATATTCTGCATCACGGCGTTCTTGCTCACGGCGGGCGCGAACATTTTCTTGCTCTTGCAACTTACGAGCATACTCAGTATCACGGCGCTCTTGCTCTTGTTTTTTTACAGCTCGAGCAACTTCTTCTGCCTGTAATTTATGGGCAAGTTCAGCATCTCTGCGAATTTGTTCCTCGCGCGCTGCCTCCTCCCTCCTCTTGAGATCTTTTTGCTCTTTGTCCCTGTTCACCCAAGCATTATCACTTGGAAGAGCGACAATGGCAGGAGGAGTATAAGGAGGCCAGGTGTTATTATGCAGCTGCATAGATTGATAATTATATGAATTATTCTGATTTTGTGTCTGGTAATTATAAGAGGGGGTATTCCTATAATAGTTGCTTTTTGCCGCATTCTTTTGCGCCAGGCGCTGCTGATGAAGCGCTTCCTTTTGAGCTAAACGTTCTTGTTCTAGCATACACTTGGAAAACGCATCTGTGCCGTAAGAGAAACCATAATCTAGACAACGCTTCTGATAACGGTACAACTCTGCCTCACGTGGGGCACACCCGACCATCAACATTGATACTAAACTGAGTGCCAAGGTACTTTTAGCTTGAAATTTCATTTTAAAACGCTCTTCATTTCTAGGTTTACTTCGCTGATTACCAAACCACCTTATATATGGGTATTAATTTTTGTGCTATCAAGAATAAAATTTACTTTTAATATCAAGCCTATTTTTAAGAAAGCGCTCAATTCTTGTAAAAGGTGAAGCAGATGTATTCTCTGATGGCAACCTATTTACTTATAGAGAGTTTGACGGCTGGTGGTTTTAAATAACGACTCTTCATCAACTGAGGGGCGCACTTCTCCCTTATGCCTCACTGATCATAGAGCCCCTTTTTTCAGAGAGAAACCTAAGAAACTAGGAAATAGAACTAAGAGGAACGGAGTAACTGATCTGCTTGTGCCATTGCGAAGCCATACGTTCCTGATGGAGCTGTTCTTTGCGATCCATACGCTCTTGCTCGAGCATACATTTAGAAAAATCACTACTGCCATAAGAGAAGCCATAAGCTAAACATTTCTCCTCATAGCGACGCACTTGCTCATCGGTCGTTGTACATCCAATAATAATAACCGTTCCTAAACTAAAAACTAAAGAGTTACGAACAAAAGATCTCATTTAAAAAAAATATCCTGATTAAATCGAATTAACTTATTACATTCTCTTTTTATCAACATTTCGTATGCCCATCGCCACGTGAAAATTTTTATAAAGATACTCACTAGAAGAGTTCTTTAGCTGTTAAAGTTAAAAAACTTAAGTCTTCCTAAAATCTCAGATATCTTGTTCAATTAGTTTAAAGTTATGTAAAGCAGGCATTTTGAAGGCAGGGTTCTATGTTCTGCGGTAGCGGGGGCCAAGCTGTTTTATCTAAGGAAATGGATAGGCCCTTAGTCCCCCAATAAAAGACCTCAATAAAAATGCCGGCTAAAAACAGCCGGCCCTTAGGAGATGTTTGTGGTAATCCTAGATAGCTTATTTTTCTTTTAACTTTTTAACCCGATAGGCTTGTGATTGGAAGTAAGCGCTACGGAAAGTTGCGTAAGGATCAGCAGAATTATCAACAACATCATCGACCGACTCTAACACAAGGTTACGTTGATGCACCGCATTCACGCCAGTAATAGCGATCGGAACCCAAGAGTCTCCATGACGATGATCCCCATTAAAATAATAATTATAAGGCTGCATTAAATAATCGCCACCCATACCAGCGACATGACGGAAGCTTGAAGGTCCTAAAATTGGCAAGATTAAATATGGCCCTGTATTAACACCCCATACCCCTAGGGTCTCATTGAAGCTGGTTTCTTCGCCCGGCAAACCCAACTCTGATGCGGCATCAAAGATCCCTAAAATCCCCAAAGTCGTATTAATCAAAAAACGCCCCAACGAGGTTGCAGCACGCTTAGGTTCACCCTGTAATAAATGGTTTGCAAAGGTAACCGGGGACTTTAAATTGCTCAAAACATTACCGGCACCATCACGCACAGGCTGAGGCAATACCAAACGCCAAGTAATGGCCAAAGGCTTCATTACCAATCCGTCAATCACCCCATTAATAGCATAAATGGTTCTGTTAAATGGCTCCAGAGGATCATTGATTTCCACTGAACCATGAGCTGATTCAGAGCCCTCCCCTGCTGCGGGCGTCTCAGCAAACACAGGCGATAAGAAAGCAGTTATCAAGGCAAGCTTTTTCAGAAAGTCCATAAAGTTAGTCTCTATATTATTTATGTATGTATTTTTTTTAAAACTTTATTATAAGATTTGCAAGTTCCATCATAAAAAAAACCGCCTCTTTATAAAGGCGGTTTTATAAAACTATCCAGATCTCTTAATTGGTTGCCAGCTCAGCAACATTAGCTTTATCGACCAAGCTACCAATTAACGCTGTGGGAATAGTTTGCTCAATCGTAAGAGTAACTTTGCCATCCCTGGTTTCCTCTTTACCCATGCTTTTTAGAGTCATTTTTACCATTTCAGCATAAGAGGGGATCTGTACTTTTAACTGTGGATCAAAATAAGCGGCCAACTCTGGATGGTCTAGAACTTTTATAGCATATGCCTGTAGATCATTAATCAGAGCCTCATAGTTTTTGAAGGTAAATTTGAGACTAATATTATTGGCATTTTGATCAGCTTTGGCATATATCCCATAATCTGCTGCGGAAACCTCCAAATTAGCTTGCCCTATCTTAGAGTGAAGATCTCCCTTGGCTTGAAAATCTAGAACCATTTTACCCAGAGCCGGAAAATTAGGAAGAAGCGTGCTCAAAGTATCCGGTTTAATTTCTAAAGCAGGGTTGAAAGCCTTGATAAGATCTGAACCTATCGTGGAAAGAAACTTTTGGTGCTCTGGAGAAATAATACCACTTATACGATATTTAATTTCTGAATTCATGTCCTTTTCAGATTTAGGAAGCTTGAGTTCCATAGAAGTATCGGTTGACGATCCCAAGAGAGAAGAGCGTGAATCAATATTCAGGCTTATTCCCATTAAAGCTTCAAATAGCTTGCCATCAGAAGCGGCCGAATCTGCTACCTTTTTAACTTCATCAATAACTTGCTCAATATTTCCGGCAACCACAATTTTTCCCGAAACATCCCTTTTCTGCTTATTAAGTTCACTAAGCGGCTTAAGCATCTCCATCGTCTTCTGGAAAGCATCCTTCTGCTCTTCCCCCATAGTGCTGGGTGGGAATGCTGCCAAAATATTAGTAAAGTCATAGCGCATGCCCTTAATATTATAGTCGAGGGCAAACTGCTCACCGGCTGCTGTTTTTTCACGGACAAGAACGAGATGATGATAATCAGCCGCAGAAATAGGATCTTGTGAACCATTGATATGGGCAGTGTAGGCACCGGTTGTCATTTCTATTTTCTTCACATAATGATTCAAGAAATGTGTCAACTTTTGATCTTTAAAGCTCGGCACTTCTTTTAAGTAAAGAACTGTGTGCTGAGGTTTTTCTGCAGTTTGAGTTACTGTGAAGGACTTATCATTCACTGTGAAAACCATATCCTGGCTTCCGGCCGGGGAAGTTAGCTTCAATTTATTGAGTAACGGCACATAAGTTATCTTTAAAGGTGCCTTGATTTCCACAAAGCTATTCAAGAAAGATTTATCTTTAATACCCTCCAAGTCAATACCCTTGGGCACATGAATGGAAAGGCCATCTAATATGACTTGAAATTTATACTTATTAACTGCCACAGAGCCAACTTTAAAAACTTGCGACGTTGCCAATGATTGTTTGAAATTTTCTGCTTCAGCCTCAAACTTATGGACGGCAGTTAAATATCCCATTCCTGTAGCAACTGCAGCAACCGCAGCAGCCGATAATAAAACTTTCTTCATTTTTCCTCCGGCATAAAATTATTGTTATTATAAAAAATATATCGACTTAAGGATAAATCAATTCCGAGCTAAAAAGGCGTCCGCTTGGGCGATCAACTCTTCAATAATATGGGCTGTTGGCTGTTCTTCTTTAACCATTCCTACACTTTGACCGGCCATAACCGAGCCATTTTCAATGTCACCATCGACAACAGCTCGCCGCAAGGCACCTCCCCAAAAATGTTCCACTTCCAGTTGGGCTGACTTGAGATCAATCTCTCCTTGATCAAGCTTTTTAATCATCTGCCGTTGAAAATCAATAAATCGTGCTGAAGCCGCATTTTGTAAAGCGCGCACAGGGATAACCGGTAGACGATGATCCAATTGAACAGAAGCGACCGCATCGCGAGCGCTGGCTCGGATAAATGCTTTCTTAAAATCAGCATGAGCCTGGCATTCGGTGGCACAGACAAACCGTGTTCCCAGCTGTGCCCCGGAAGCACCCATTAACAAATAATTGGCAATTGTCTCACCGCGCCCAATACCGCCAGCCACAAACACAGGAACTTCGGTAATATGAGGCAAAATTTCTTGAGCTAAAACGCTTGTGGATACCGGACCGATATGCCCTCCTGCTTCACTGCCTTCAATAACTAAAGCATCCACGCCTAAGCGGATTAGTTTACGAGCTAAAGTTAAGGTTGGGGCAAAACAGATCAATTTGATATTTGCCGACTTAACTTTACTGATAGCCTCTGCGGGCGGCAATCCTCCGGCCAGCACAATATGGGTTACTTCATACCGGATACAGACATCAATTAGCTCTAGCAATTGGGGATGCATCGTGATTAAGTTTACCCCAAAAGGTTTTGTGGTCATTGATTGGGTGGCTTTTATCTCTTGCTCTAAAAGGTCAACGGGCATAGCGCCACAAGCAATTACACCAAACCCCCCGGCATTTGAAATTGCCGATACCAAGGTACGCTCGGATACCCAGCTCATTGCGCCACCAAGGATTGCTGCGTCTGTGCCTAAAAAGTCACAGCCCCGCTGCCATAATTTTTGGAGAGTTGTCATTAATTTGATCCAGATTAAATTGATAGTGCAGATAACGAATTAAGATACAAGCCTGCGATTCTTGTACCCCAATGCTAAACTTCTGTGGTGTAAGGGTAGCAAGATAAGTCGGAAAGTCAAGATTTTTGATAATTTCCATCAGCTTCTGACTATAGCCATTCTCAGCCACCAGTCCTCGTCCCACCAGGGTAACTTTAGCCAGGTCAGTCGCTATAACTACATGACGTTGGGGATCAACCTGTTGCTGTTCAAGAACGGCTAATACGGGTGTCAGATGGCCATGGGGAATAAACAGATCAATATTGCCGCCGTTAAACATGGTTAATAACATCATGTCATGAGGTATGGCCAAAGACTTCAACATTTCTCCTATTTCTTGGGCAGTGTCATGGAGGTTATCCTGAATCTCTGCAGTTAGCTTTAGCCATCCATTTACATGGGTGATACCGCTAATCCCAGCGTGGTGCAAATGGCCTGCGCTCGTCACCATGGTTCCCGGTTTATCCCCAAAGCTGGATAAAACCTGCACCGGGACTTCAGCAAGCATAGCCGTGCTTACCGAGCGCGGATGCAGGACTTTGGCCCCTTGGGCCGCAAGTTCAAGCATCTCATCATACGAAATATGATCTAATTTTTGGGCCAAGGGCACAACGCGCGGATCTGCTGTATAAACGCCGTCAACATCCGTGTAAATGTCACAGCGATCGGCTTTAACCGCAGCCGCCACTGCCACCGCCGTGGTGTCTGAGCCACCGCGTCCCAAGGTGGTAATGCGTCCTTGAGAATTAACACCTTGAAAACCGGCAATAATAGGAACAATACCTTTGGCCCAACAGTCTTCTAACGCCTGGGGCTCAATCAGTTGAATTTGCGCTTGCCCATGGCTATCATCGGTCAGAATCGGGATTTGCCACCCCATAAATGAGCGTGCTTGCACGCCAATCTGCTGGAGCGCTAAAGCTAATAAAGCAGTGGTAATCTGTTCACCGGTGGCCACCACAGCATCATATTCTATAGAAGATTCCCCGCCCCCTAAAGCCTTGGCATAATTGACCAGTTGATTCGTAACACCTGCCATAGCCGACACAACAACAGCAACCTGCGCCCCGGCCTCAATTTGGCGACGAACTTTGATAGCCACATGTTCAAGTCGACCGATATCGGCGACCGAGGTTCCCCCGAATTTCATAACAATACGCACGTCAGTGACTCTCTTTTATCTTCTTAAATGTTATGCCATACTGCATTCTATACAAGATCACTACTATTCCAAGACCTATGACAGATCACAAAATCAACACCCTTGACCCGGAAGAAATTGCTCGATTTTCAAAAATCAGCTCGCAATGGTGGGATGAAAATGGTGCCTTCAAACCACTGCATCACCTTAATCCAACGCGACTGGATTATATTACACGACAAATCTCTTATCATTATTTCAAAAATACGGATAAATCCCCGAACTTTCAAGGACTATCAGTATTGGATATTGGCTGTGGCGGAGGCCTAGTCGCTGAACCACTCACGCGCTTAGGAGCTAAAGTAACTGGAATAGATGCCAGCGAAAAAACCATTGAAGTAGCTCAAGCCCATGCCAGATTAATGGGCCTGGATATCAATTATGCGTGTACTACAGCTGAAGCGCTGGCCGATTGCGGCCAATTATTCGATATCGTCCTTGCTCTAGAAATTGTTGAGCATGTCGCCGACGTAGCGGCCTTTGTGGCCACATGTTCCCACCTTGTCAAGCCTGGGGGACTGGTTATTTTTTCTACCATAAATCGCACCTTGAAATCCTATGCCATTGCCATCCTGGGGGCTGAATATATTATGCGATGGCTTCCTGTAGGCACTCATGAATGGCAAAAATTCCTAACACCCGGAGAACTGGGCTCTACAATTAGGGAGGCTAAGCTGATGATTAATGATATTAGGGGGATGACTTTTAATCCTTTCTCCTGGAGCTGGTCCTTATCTTCTGACTTAGATGTCAATTATTTCATTAGCAGCCACCGGGATCTATAACCTCCTCCTCCTATGAGCGGGCTAAAGAAGAGGTCCATCCTCTTACAGACCACCTCTCTTCCGGGATTTAACTTTTTATTGTGACCTAAAATATTGGGGCTTTTGCCAATTAGTTTTGCCGTTTTTAACACTTTCTTAAGATTTAATAGCTATATAAGTAAGTGTACAGGGTTCATATATCTGGAGGACATTACCATGAACAAGTTAATTTTAGCCGTAAGCGCGATCGCTCTATTAAGTTCTGCACCTATGACAGCAGTTGCCACTGATGCAGCAACCGTGCAAAACGCCATGCCACAAGCTGATAGCAAGCACTCAGCCAGAATGAAAAAAATGGATGACAAGCATCAAGCCAGAAAGGCCAAGATGGAAGACAAACATCAAGCCAAGATGGCTAAAGTCAGCGATCCTGCTCAAAAAGAAATGATGCAGAAAGCTCACGAAGCTAAAATGAAGAAGATGGATGACAAGCACTCAGCCAAAATGCTGAAGATGTCTGATAAGCATGCCGCTAAAAAATCCAAGGATGCCAGCAAATAAAGCAGAACTGTGCTATTTCAGCCTATCCTTTTTGTCCAAGGCGCCGTCAAGGCGCCTTTTTATATGAGAGTTAATTTATTCTTCATTCTTATAGCTTAAAGTAATCCGATAGAGATAGTTAAAAGGGAACCACCTCATGAAATCGTTAAGTATTATCGCCTTACTTGTTTCCTCGATAATAAGCTCTGCTCATGCCAATAATAGGGGGACGACAGGACCAGCGTTTGATCCGGTATTGGCATGGGCTCCCAAAAAAGATTTAACTGAGAGCCTTGACGCTGATTACATGGTGCTGTTAGCGACACTTTTTCCGGATAATGCGATTGCTCGAAACCCTGGTCTTCCAGGCTACCATCAAGCCATTGATCGCCAAGATTTCATGAAACGATTATGCTTATTGCTGCTTTTAGCTCCCCCAGTCTTTGTGCCACCTCGCCAACCGATAGCTGCTGCTGACTATGATCAAGACACCCAAAGTGCCAGCTACTTAATGCGAGGGAGAAGATGGAATGTCGATATTACCGGCGCCTCTGCGGAAGCTGTGGTCGCGGCTTTAACAGGTAACGCCCCCATTATTTCTTATCGGAGCGCTGCCACCCATGGTGCCAGCATAAAAAAAGATGGCCAGATTGTTGAAGACAAACTCTCTGGAATCAAAAGTATTAAAGCTATTACCCATGGGCTACGCAAGCGTCATCTCGGAGTTGACATTCCCTTAGGTGGCTACGGTAATCCTGCCTTAGATAATCAGTATATTATTAGCGCGACCGGCGGCTCATTAAATGATCCCACCCAGAAAATTCAGCATGGACATGTGTATATGTATGCCCAGACATTTGGCACTGCCCCTATCCCTGCTTATATTATGCCGTATCTGTCGCCTCAACAAGCGGCCCAAAATCTTCGCTCGATTATTCTAATTGGTTTAGAAACGTCCGCCCCGGGCAAAAAATCAATGTTTGGAGTAGGTCATACGGCTTCCAGCGGTTTTAAGGATTCTACCCTTGACCCCTCGCTGACAAATTCACGAAAATGGCGACATTCAGGCATTGCTTTTCAGCCAGCCGACTACGGGGGCATGGTGTCTTATGTGGATACGTATAAACTTCGCCTCTGGCATCAAGCCTGCCGATTTTTTCTAAGTTGGCCCGTCGCCAAGCAGAAAGCATTTATGGCAAAATGGCTAAAATTACCCGCCGCCGCCTTAGTGCAGCAGCACGAACAAATAATTTCCGAGATTTTTTATAGAGAAAAACAATCCGTTGTCTCGCGTCATGGGCTGCCGAGCATTCCTGTAGGATCTTCGCAGAGCCAGGAAAAAGTAATAGGTGCCCCTCCTAGCGCTTCCTCTCAATCTTGGGTTCTGGGTCTCGCTCCGTCACAGCCTCAACCTCAACAATCTGATCCTGTTATGGGGGACCCGCTGCCAGAGGACACTGAGAGAAGGCCCACGCTGTCCCCAGCGTCGCCACAGCCATGGGTACACGGCATCTCTCCTTCTCGCCGTTAACCTTAAGCATGCGAGCAGCAGATAGGGGCAACTTCACCAAACGGGCAAAAGTTTATTCGAGAAGTGAAGGATTTATAGGGTTGTTGAAGGTAATAAAAACCCGGCTTTAAGCCGGGTCTTCCTATATTAAGTATCCAAGAAGCTGCGCAGCTTACGCGAACGGCTAGGATGTTTTAATTTACGCAGGGCTTTCGCCTCAATCTGACGAATTCGCTCGCGGGTAACGGCAAACTGCTGCCCGACTTCTTCTAATGTATGGTCGGTATTCATCCCAATTCCAAAGCGCATCCGCAATACACGTTCTTCACGCGGTGTTAAGGTTGCAAGAATACGGGTGGTTGTCTCGCGCAAGTTACTTTGAACAGCGGATTCCACCGGCAGAATTGCATTCTTGTCTTCAATAAAGTCACCAAGATGGCTGTCTTCTTCATCACCAATTGGCGTCTCCAGACTGATAGGCTCCTTAGCAATCTTCATTACCTTGCGAACTTTCTCCAAAGGCATTGCCAGCTTCTCTGACAATTCTTCTGGGGTTGGCTCGCGTCCAATTTCATGCATCATTTGGCGCGACGTCCGCACCATTTTATTGATGGTCTCAATCATATGGACAGGGATGCGAATGGTCCGTGCTTGATCGGCAATAGAGCGGGTGATTGCTTGTCGGATCCACCAGGTGGCATAGGTTGAGAATTTATAGCCGCGACGATACTCAAACTTATCGACAGCCTTCATGAGGCCAATGTTACCTTCCTGAATCAGGTCAAGAAATTGTAAGCCGCGATTGGTGTACTTTTTAGCAATTGAGATGACTAAGCGCAGGTTAGCCTCAATCATTTCTTTCTTCGCTCGAGAAGATTCCCGTTCACCTTTTTGAACAACGGTCACAATACGACGGAACTCGGAGAAACTTAAGCTGGTGTCTTCCTCAATTTCGCGCACTGTTGCTGTTATAAAATCAATATCCTTACTATGCTTTTCAAGGAATTTATCCCATCCTCGCCCTGACTGGGATTTTAAGTTTTTAACCCAGGCTTCATCAAAGCGGGCATCAGCAAGAAAGCCAAAGAATTTTTCGCGTTTAATCCCGCAAGCATCAGCATTTGCCATTAAATTGCGCTCTAAATTGGCAACCCGACGGTTCATTTGGTTATGGATTTCTAGAAGGCGTTCAACACTTGTGGGATTGAGTTTCAATTCATCCATAATGCCAATCAAAGAAATCTTGAGATTTTTATAGGTCTCATTATCTGCAATCTTTTCACCACTCTGACCCTTAGAAATTAAAGCTTGGTGATGATCCCAGAATTGTGAATAAGTCTCTGTATAGCTCTCTAAAAGGTTGATAACCTTGGGCAACATGACTTGCTCAAACGCCGACAAAGGCTGAGCTTGAGGAGCGGCCTCGCCACCTTCTGTGGGTTCACCGTTCTCATCGACAACTTCTAAGTCGCTTTCGTCTTCATCCAGTTCAGCTAGGCCTTCTTCTTCGTCAAAACCGCCGCTGGTATCAATGGAAATAATTTCCCGAAGCAACATTTTACCGGATTGAAGATCTTCGCGCCATTGGTCCAATGTCCGAGCTGTCAAAGGACTTTCGCACATTCCGCCCAGGAGCATCTCCTTGCCCGACTCGATTCTCTTAGCAATTGCAATTTCACCTTCGCGAGACAACAGCTCCACGTTGCCCATTTCACGCAAATACATGCGCACTGGGTCATCGGTACGCCCCGACAAGCTGTCTTCGTCCTCGGTCTCATCTTCAAAATCTTCAAAGTCACTGCGCTTAAATTGGGTATCCAGCGCACCTTCTTCTAAATCATCACCATCGACGATACTGATCCCCATCTCAGAGATCATGCTCATTGATTCATCAATTTGATCAGAAGTTAATTGGTCCTGAGGCAAAGCTTCATTTAGCTCATCATAAGTGATGTACCCTCTGGCCTTACCACGGTTCAAAAGGCGCTTTAAGGTAGGATTAGACTTGCTTAACTCTATCAAAGGAATTTCATCAAGCGTATCGGAAATTTCATTATGTTGACTGGTTTTGCTTGCCATTCGTTTTCATACCCCATAATTGTAATTACAGCTGAGATTGCTGACGTTTGACCGACTGCAAGCTCTGCCAAGTGCGTTGATTAAAATCAGATTTCAATTCAAGTGATGCCTGGTCAGCAGTGTCTTTAAGTTGGCTATTCCTTTCCAGAAAATGCCAAACCTCAAGCCACCCAGATCGCGCCTGATCTAAGTCTGAACTTGGATGAGCGAAGCGGGCTTTGAGGTAGAGATCTTGCGTCAACGCTTGATCCACAAAGCTCCCAAATCCTTTTTCACGCACCACCGATAATAAGTTGTTACTATATGTATGGTTATCCTCTGAACAAAAGTCTAATAAAAAGTTACGTAGTGAATCAAGAATCTCATCCTCAATCTTTATTAGCATCAATTGTTCAGCCACATCTGCTACTAATGTGGGGTGATTTATTAAAGTTGCCAACAAAATTTTCTGCCCATCAATAATTTTTTTCATCAAACCTGGCTTAACCCCTTGATGAATAAGGATCTTTTGGCTCTGGCCAGTTTCTCTAGGTTTTTGAGTTAACAATTGTTGTAACCTTTGATTCAAGTCTTGCTGATAAAAATGTCGTACTTCGGGATCGGGAATACGATGGGAGAGCTGAATAAGATCTTGGCGCGCCTTTGCTTTATCTTCCGGCGAAGTTAATACTCTTCCCTCCATAAATATTTGCCATAAAACCTCAGCTAAGGGAACAGGGAATTTTAAAATCTCTCGGAATGCGGTGACACTGTTCTTTTTAATAAAGGAATCAGGATCTTCGCCTAGTGGTAAGAAGCAAAATTCAACAGTATAACCTGGCTTTAAGTTTTCCAGAACCACTTGCGCTGCACGTTGAGCAGCTCGACGACCTGCACTATCACCATCAAAACAGAGGACAGGCTTTGGACAACTGCGCCACATTAGGGCTACTTGTTCGGTCGTCAAAGCGGTTCCCAAGGGAGCAACAGCCACCGCCAACCCCGCTTGATGCAAAGATATCACATCCATATATCCTTCGACAACCACAAATGTCTGTCCGCCCCGGACGGCAGCAATGGAATGATTGTGAGCATAAAGTTGCCGACCTTTATGAAAAAGCGGAGTTTCAGGTGAATTGAGATATTTAGGCTCCCCTTGGCCAATAATACGTCCCCCGAAGGCAATGACCCGACCACGGCTGTCCTGAATAGGAAACATCACCCGATCCCGGAATCTTTCATAAGCTGGACGCTGATTATCAGGTGCAATTAATAGGCCAGAAGTAATACAATCAGCCGCTCGATAGCCCCGTTGCTGCAGTACCGCTGCCAACCCTCGAGCAGGCGCATAGCCGATACGAAATTGCTTAGCGATAATTCCGGTCATCCCGCGCTGTTTAAGATAGTCGCGGACAGGTTGGTTTTCAGGCGCCCGCAACTGGGCTTCAAAGTATTGACAGGCGACTTCATTGATTTCATATAAGATCTTATTATGATCACCATCCGGTGTTGACAAATTATTGTCACCAGCTTTCTCAAATTTTGGCATCGTTAGGCCCGCTTGGCGGGTTAAGTGCTCTACCGCCTCCATAAACGGCATATGCAGCTTTTCAACAATAAATGAAAAATGATCCCCGTGGGCGCCACATCCGAAACAATGATAAAACCCTTTATCATCTGCCACGCTGAAAGATGCCCCTTTCTCATTATGAAAGGGACACAATCCTGTCAGCGATCGTCCCCGCTTTTTTAAAGCCACATACGGGGCAATTACCACAGATAAGGGTAAACGATCACGGATCGCATCTAAATGATCCTTAAGCTTAGTCATTATTTTCCGGTAATTTCATCCAACTTGGGCAAATTATAGTTAGCACTTGCCCGTCACAAGTTAATTGAGCATCAATTGCATTAAGGCGCACCATTGCCAAGCCCCAATCTTGCTCTTTAGCAATCCAGTGCCCCACTTCTGTTTCGGCAGCCAGTATCGGTTGTTCAAGGGTTATCCCTGGAGCGTAGACAGGGAATATACGCTTCCGGACCAGACCACGGTAGCGGGTCCGAGCTGTCAGCTCTTGCCCCATATAACACCCCTTATTCCAGTCAATTGCATTTAGCTCATCCATCCCCCATTCCAGAGGGATCGCCCGATCAACTTCAATTTCTTCACCCCCTTCTGGGATGCCTAATTGATAGCGATGGTAACGATAATCAGAGACAGAACACAATTTTATTCCGTACTGGTGACATATTTGTTCCACGTCCTCCGAGCGGATTATCAATCGCGCCCCTAAAGCTATTAACCGCGGATCCAGAACGGCAGTTCCCCAAGACGTAGCTTGAGTTTCTCCAAGCCCCCCTTCCAGACTTAAGCAAGAGGCAACCTCCTCTCCCCATACGGCCAAAATAGCTCTATCCTCTACCACTTCAAAGGTGACATTTGATCGCAGTCTAAACACTGACAAACGCTTAATTAAGCTGAGGGCCCGTGCCGCGTCAACTTCCAGCAGCCAATCTTCACCCTCTAGATGCAGAATAAGGTCGAATTGATAGCGACCTTGCGGTGAAAGCAGCAGTGCAAAAAGAGCAACCTCAGGGCTTAACTTATTGACATCGTTAGAAATCAGCCCTTGCAAAAAGGTTGCCTTATCATTACCTGTAACGCGGACTAAGGCCCGATGGCTTAAGAGGCAAGCGGACAGAGTCATTAAAGTTCCTTAAACCCGCATCGGCATTAACACAAATAATGCCTCTTTATCATTAATCCCCTTAATAATTGCTGGAGCAGAGCCATCCGATAAGAGAATCTCTGCGGCTTCATCTCCGATCTGAGAAGTGATATCCACTAAGTAGTTAGCATTAAAGCCAATTTCGATGGAATGATCAAAGGGGAAATCCACTTCCATTTCTTCAGTCGCATCTCCCAACTCGCTGCTGGCGGCAACGAGAGTTAATTTGTTCTTAGCCACAGAGATCTTAATGACAGGCAATTTGTCAGTGGTAACAGTCGCGACTCGGTCCACGGCCTTCGCAAAATCTTTGGCATCGACAATCACCGGCTTATCATTCCCTTTAGGAATAGCCTGCTCATAATCGGGATAGGTTCCATCCACTAAACGCGAACTTAGAGTTGCTTGAGGCAGCTTAAACTCGACCCGCTGCGGCGATAAACTGATCGTAATTTCAGCTTCAGGATTTTCATCGTTAATCAGTTTGCGTATTTCAGTGATGGTTTTACGACCAACAATAATGCCTGGAATGGATTCTGCCCCTTCTGGCACAGGGACTTCAATACACGCTAAACGGTGGGCATCAGTGGCTACAGAACGAAAAACCTTTTGACCATTAATTTCGTGGGCATGAAAATAGATTCCGTTTAAGAAATAACGGGTTTCTTCGGTGGACATAGCAAACCGTGAACGATCAATTAGATAACGTAGCTTCTCGGCGGTCAGCTTAAAGCTAAACGGCAAATCATTTTGAGTCAGTTTTGGGAATTGCTCAGCCGGCAGGGTGGCGATATTAAAGCGTGACTTACCAGCTTTTAAAGTCAATTGATCATTAGCTTGATTTAGAGTAGCCTCAATTTTCACCCCGTCTGGCAATTTGCGAACAATTTCTAGCAGCATATGAGCGGAAACGGTAATTGAACCAGGCGCCTCCACGACTGCTGGAATTGATTCAACTAATGCTAAATCCATATCAGTGGTGGTTAAGTGAAGTTGGCTATCTTCTGCTTGGATAAGAACATGGCTTAAAATTGGAACAGTTGTCCGCTTTTCAACGACACTGCCTCCATGCGCTAAAGCCTTGAGAAAATCACCTCGTTCAACTGCAAACTTCATACTATTAGACCTCCAATGTTCGTCTTAAAATCGATAAATCTTCTGAAAACTCTCGATCACTTGCCATTAATTCTTCAACTTTACGTACAGCATGTAATACGGTGGTATGATCGCGACCACCAAATTTGCGCCCAATATCAGGCAGCGAGCGTGAGGTTAAAACTTTAGATAGATACATGGCTACCTGGCGGGGACGCGCCACATTTTGAGAACGGCGCGACGATTGCATGTCAGAGATTTTAATGCTGTAATACTCCGCCACACGTTTTTGGATGTCATCAACAGTGATACGGCGATCATTGGCTTTCAACAAATCTCGCAACACATCCTGGGTCATTTCTAAATTAATTTCGCGCCCCACCAAGGTAGAATGCGCAATAATTCGATTCAATGCTCCCTCTAATTCTCTCACATTTGAAACAATTTTAAAGGCTAAAAACTCCAAAACATCCTTTGGCACCACGGTATGCAAAGTCTCGGCCTTCGATTGTAAAATACCCAAACGAAGTTCATAGGTGGTGGGATGAATATCAGCAACCAATCCCCAGCCTAATCTTGACTTCAAACGCTCTTCCATACCCTGAAGATCCGACGGCGATTTGTCTGCTGAGACAATAACTTGATGGTTGCGGTCAACCAAGGCATTAAAAGTATGGAAGAACTCTTCCTGGGTGGTATCTTTACCGCTAATAAATTGAACATCATCAATCATCAGCACGTCAACGGAACGGAATTGTTCTTTAAAGGCTACTGTATCTTTATACCGTAAAGCGCGAATAAACTGATACATAAACTTCTCGGCTGACAAATAGATGACGCGTCTATCCGGGTGGCATTTCTTAATATGCCAAGCAATTGCATGCATTAAATGGGTCTTGCCTAATCCCACCCCCCCATAAAGGAAAAGAGGATTAAACTGGACTGTTGCGGATTCTGCTACCCGCAAAGCGGCAGCGTAGGCCAGCTCATTCGGTTTTCCGACCACAAAGTTATCAAAGGTGAAACGGGGATCTAAAGTAGACCCAATGAAACTTCCTTCGATTTCTGTTTCATCACTCATAACTGAGGGAGCGGTTTGGGGCGCATCAAGATTAACAGGGGTGGCGACTTGGCGCACAATTAAGTCAATGGTGTCAATGGTGGGATTAATATCCTGCCAATGATTCCGAATTCGGTCCAGAAAGTTAGTAGCAACCCAATCTTTCATGAAACGGGTAGGTGCCGCAATTTGTACTAACCCCCCACCAAAATTAGTAATCACTAGGGGCACAATCCAACTACGAAAAGTGGCTTCACCCAGTTCTGCTTGCAGCCGTTGACATACTGAAGCCCATTCATGAGCAACCTGGCCATGATCCGTATGCTGCGTCAGAGATTGCTGCGCGATTACCACCTAAAGACTCCTAAAATTTTAATATGATAACTGTTGGAATGCATCCATTGCAAATAGAAAATGTAGATTTCAAGCCAACCCCAACTCTTGCCCCACCGTCAAAGAAGACATCTACTTTTTAATGTCATCACCAATGTACAGGCTGGTATTAAGCTTGCTGAACCTGAATCCATATCTTCACATACAACACGTATAGCTTACACAATCCAGTTCATTGTGTCATTATTTTCTACCAGAGTCATCGGATTTTTTAATATAGGAATTATGACTCCTTTTTTGCATTTACTATTTCTATGACAGCCTTATCCCTTAATCTTTGCCATCAATTTTCCTTCTTATTGATGAGCTTTGATAACTTATTATACCAGCCAAGCGACCAAAATTACCCCTATTTTCCTACCTCGCCTCACCCTCTTAGCATTATCTTGTCTAAATAGCGATGATTTCATTACCGCTGTGTAAGCCTGCAAATTCTTCAACGTTGGTTCCGGTCATAAAAATCTGCAGATTAGCGCCACGTTCCAAAATACTCTGAACTTCTTGAAACAGATAATTGCGGTGTTCTAAGTCAAGATGAGCAACCACATCGTCTAGCAAAAGCAAGGTTAAGCGATCGCGATAACAATCAAGCAACCTGACAAACGCCAATGTCAATGCATGGAGCAACATTTTTTGCTCTCCAGTTGAGCATAGCTCCCCTGGCAAATGTTTTCCCAGATGCACCATAGCTAAATCAGAGCGATGAGCCCCTAACGCGGCGCCCCCTGTCAAAGCATCTTGATCACGGGACTGGCGCAGACCATCGCGAATACGTTCCTCAGCTACTACAGCAGCGCCTTCCCGACACCACTGATCTATTTCCCCTTCCATCTGTGCAAAGAAGCGAGGGAAAGGCGACTCTGGATCGGTCGACTGCGACTCGGTCAATTGACGAATCAACTGCGAGCGTGCAATAGCGATCGCCACTCCATCTTCTGATAACTTTTGCTCAATACTGCTGAGCCATTGCTCATCGGCTATCCGCTGGCGCAGGAGTTGGCTACGCTCCCTTAGATAATGGTCATACCGGTTAATTCGTTCCATATGGGAAGGATTGAGAACCATAACCATACGATCAACAAATTTGCGCCGAATAGCCCCCGTTTCTTGAAAAAGCCGGGCCATTGCCGGAATCACCCAAACAATATTCAACCATTCTGATAAGGTAGTCTGATTCTTTACAGGATTTTGATTAATGCGAATAATTCGTCGCTCAGCCCCTGAAGGGCCATAATCTAAAGCTGTCCCAAACGGCACAGGTATGCCGCCTAAGCAAAACCCAGCAGAGACTATCCAGGGCTGCTCGGAGTTAATGCGTTTCATTTCTGAAAGCTTAGCGGATCTTAAGCCGCGCCCTGCAGAAAATAAAGAAATTGCTTCTAGGATATTGGTCTTACCAACACCATTAGCCCCCACAAGCGCCACTACAGGCGCCGAAAAAGAAAAAGTTCGCAATTCATAGTTGCGAAAATTGACAAGATCTAACGTCTGAAGCTTGGAAACTGGGACTGAAGGAGATACAAGCAGTGTTTGCATAGTTTAGACATTACACTAAAATCGCCTCTGGAGAAAGCCCCCTCGTATTTGTCCCCAACATACTGCTTGACATTTTTTGGGGAAACGCTCCATAAGTCTATCAAGTTTAATTAGAGGGACGAGTTACCAATGAGACGCCTGTGGCTTTTATGCAATCTTATGTTATGTGCTTGCCAGCCAACCGCCCAAGATAGTTTTGCCACGCGTTCAACCCTGGATAACCTTAGACTGCCCCCCGCGGTACCACCCTCTAAACCTTACAAACGAAAAACGCCTAAGCCCAAAGTCCAAATTCCTGCTAAACTTAAGCAACCGGTTAGCATTTCGATTGGGGAAAATTTATCTCTCAAGACGGCACTAGTGGCGTTAGCCCAAAACTGCAAGATTGACATTCAGTTATCGCCTGACATTGATCGCCGCATCGTGTTCTCTGCTCATCGACGTCCCTTTATTGATGTGGTTAAAGACATCTGTGATTTGGCTGACTTAAGATTTTCAATTAAAGAGCACGCGATCCGCATTGAACCTGATACACCGTTTCCTCATAATTATAATGTCCAGCATTTAAACCTTGTCAGATCAGCAGATAATCATACCTCCATTGCCACGGATGTTTTTGCCAGTGGCAATCAAAACAATACTGCCCTCGATAATGGCTCCAATAGCAATGTCACTGCCAAGATTGAAAATGATTTCTGGTCGGAACTTAAAAGCAATCTGGAGATCATTCTCGGCAACCCCTCTCTGTTTACCCTTCACAAACAGGGTGGCATTATTACCGTCAGAGGCACAGCCAAACAACATCGCGCCGTCAATCAATACTTGAATAATCTTAAACGCGCGACAACCACCCAAGTGTTAATTGAAGCTAAGGTTATTGAGGTCAGCCTAAAAGATGAATTCAAAGCTGGCATCAACTGGAAACAGCTAACCCACGACGTCTTCCGCGCTAATATACCGTTTGGCAAAATTGCTCAAGAAAGCAAAATAGCCGCCGCTATGACTCCTCACCAGGACATTTTAAGTGTCGGCTTAGATACAGGAGATTTTTCAGCCATTCTCCAAGCCATACAACAATTTGGCGCAACAAGAACTTTATCGAGTCCGCGTCTAACGGTTTTAAACAACCAGAATGCCATCCTTAAAGTGGCTCAGAATCAAGTATACTTTCGGTTGCGTTATGACAAGCAGTTCAATTTAACTATTAACCGCGAATCCGTGAATGTAGCCAGCGATATCCAGACTGTTCCTATTGGTTTAGTCATGGCGGTTCAGCCTTCAATTGATGAGGATACAGGTGAAATTATTCTTTCCTTGCGGCCAACCATCTCACGCCTTAATCGCTCGGTTGCTGACCCGGCAGTCGATATTGCCTACCAAGCCAGTGGCGGTGGGAGTGAAAGCCCTAAACCGTCGCTAATTCCCGTGGTCGAAGTCCGCGAAATTGATTCCGTTCTGCGGGTAAAATCTGGCCGTATAGCAGTGCTGGGAGGGTTAATGGAGTCTCGCAAAGCCGTCGAGGATAGCAAACTCCCTTGGATTGGTGATATTTGGGGGATCGGCCAATTAGCTTCTGCCAAATCTGAAACCGAAGAAATTGTCGAACTTGTGATCTTACTTAAAGCTACGGTAATGGAGGGAGACGAAGACCTCGAGCCTGCGGATCAGCGCTTAGCATATGACTATACCGATGATCCCCGGCCTTTATAAACCTAAAAAGCTTGAAGCTATCCGAGACAAGAATAACAGATTCTAAGTGGGGAACAGTGTCGGGCGGGCGATTTAAAGCCAAAGCACCGATCAGACGAGAAAGGGACAAGAGTAACGGGAGAGAGATTATTGCTCGGTGTTATAATTGCTACAGTCCTGTAAATCCACATTTTCTCTGGCAAGAGTGGCTTTAGATAAATGTATTATTGGTGGCCCAATTATGTTTCTGATAAGAGATAAAAATTATAATAGTACCCCTCAGATAATGGCATTCATTGGGCTGCTTTTTGCCGCCGACTGCAGCAAATAGAACTCAGTAGAGGCAAGCTGTAAGCAGACAGGACCGCTGAGGGCATTTTGGGATAGGAGAAGGCAGCTCGTTGCTTACTGCTGAGATATAATAAAAAACATCAGTGCTTCCTCTTCTTTTCTTGAGCTCTTTTCCGCTCTTCCTACGTCGAAAATTCGGCTGCATAGTTTCTTAAATAGCTTTGAAAAGAGGCACCCTAATACATTTCACGGTCAAAGTAAAAATTTTGGCTTAATCTATTGAAATTTGATGAACTATTATCCATATAAATGGCATAAAAATATGAATAAAGTGATCAAATGTATGAATATAATTTCTAGGACGACCTCTCAATTATTTCTAACGGTGCTATTTACATGCTCAATCAGCAATCTACGCGCTAGTGATGAAGATATATACAAGGAATTGGCAGAGATTATTGATTTAGATGCTGAAGCATTTGCAAGTTTAAGTGACATCAATCTCTTTGATCATCCTGAAGAAGACGCTAAGTCTGGTAACTTTCAGGAGGGGTTCTCGATTCAAGAGGGGTTCCCTATTTCCTCCACAAACGGCTGTGATAATGGATCTGCTTTTCAAAGTGATTCTCTGGCCTCCTCATTCTTACCCGGTTTAACGCCCCTGGCCCCCTCGGGCTTTCAAGGAGGCTTTCCCTCTTTTTCGTCCCCCTACATTTTCCCTTCACCAACCCCTGCTCCATTACCGTCAACAGTGTTGCCGATCTTGCCATCTTCGGGCATTCAGCTTCCTTTCTTAATACCTGTACCTGACCAAGAAGAGTGGCACGTTTCGGATAGTATGTATTTTCCGGAAGGATTCTTAGATCCTGCCCCTTTGACGCCGGGGAATTTTGCACCGAACTACCATGGAGGGCGTTTTACTACCCTCTCCTATGGCCCACTCGTCCCCTCTGTTCCTTTGGGAGTTCAGACATCGACCCAGTCATCAACCCATAAAAGACGGTGTAGAGGGGAAGATTTTGCCTTTCTCGAAATCGTTAAAAGCAAAAAGAAAAAAAGGCGAACGGACCAAGAAATCGATAATCAGCAGCAAGCTACATCTATTCAGAATGAGGATAATCTGAAGAGGAAATTCCGCAAGCGCATGGCCTATCAGCTGACCGCTGATCAAGCAAGAGTGATTCAAGAAATTGAGACCGACATGCAAGCTTCCGAAAGTATAGATCGTGCTGTTATTGCTCCAGTGGGGGCTGGAAAAACCGAGATTGCTATGCATGCTGCTTTTAAAGTGGCGCTATTAGGTAAGCAAGTAGTAGTATTAACACCACGGTGTTCTTTATCCGAGCAGCATCATAATTCCTTCAGAAAAAGGTTTAAGGGCATTGCTGACGTTGCTTTCCTGGCAACTAAATTGCCTGAGCACAAGAAACAAGATATTTATGATAAGATACGGCAGGGTGGAAAGCAGATTATCATCGGAACTCATTGCCTTTTATCTGACAAACTAACTTATAAAAATCTTGGTCTTGTGATTATTGATGAAGAGCAAGGTTTCGGCGTTCAACAGAAGGAATTTCTTTCGAAAAGATATCCTGACGCCCATACTCTAATTTTAACAGCGACGCCTATCCCCCGCACTCAAGAGTTGATTAACTTGGGGTATTATAAGTCCAGCACCGTCGATAGTTTACCGAATGGAAGGCTTGCCATTGACACCAAAATTTCCCCCTTTTCTTTAGACTGCGATGCCTCTATTACTCTGGTAACCGAGGCTATAAAACGCGAGAAGGACCGCAATGGGTTAACTTTTTTTATTACTCATACGATTGCCAGCTTAAAAATATTGCAAAAATTTCTAAGTGATTACCTTCCCAACATCTCCCATAAAACCCTTCATGGAAAAATGAAACCAGAGGAACGCTCTGAGATTCTAACAGAATTTAGAGCCCAAAAATTTAATGTCTTAGTTGCAACAAATATTATTAGTGTAGGCATCGATATCCCCCAAGCCAATACCATTATTATCCATGATGCCAACAAATTTGGAATGGCGGACTTGTGTCAAAGTAGAGGTAGAGTGGGACGCAGCTCAATCCAAGGCTATGCAATACTGCTCTATGATCAAAATAAAATTACCGAGACCAGCTTGCAGAAACTCCAAACAATTGAAAAATACTCAGGCCTTAATGATTCAAAAGTTATCTCAGAGATGGATTTAAAGATCAGAGGGGGTGGTGATGTCTTATCTACCAGTCAACATGGACATCATAATACGAATTCGAAAAGGATTTTGGAGGAGTATTTAAATTCATAATAGTGCTCGTTTATGAGACAAGCGGAGAGCAGATATTTTGCTTTATAAG
Source organism: Candidatus Odyssella thessalonicensis L13 (assembly GCF_000190415.1). Classification (GTDB taxonomy): domain Bacteria; phylum Pseudomonadota; class Alphaproteobacteria; order Paracaedibacterales; family Paracaedibacteraceae; genus Paracaedibacter; species Paracaedibacter thessalonicensis. The sequence continues at coordinate 217,560 of NZ_AEWF01000004.1, read as the reverse complement.
GCGTTGGCCTCTTCCGTGTCTAAAACTGGCTTACCAATTGCTTCCAGCATTACCCCGCTGCGGTACTGGCCCACCGCCACCTTAGTCCAAGTCTTGATGGATTGGTGAATCCAGTCATCCAGTAAGGTATCACGGCGTAAAACTTTTAAACGCTTCAATAAGTCAGCCAGAGCCACTTCAGCAGCTTTCAGATGGCCATCATCAATACGCAGAGCAATGCCCCACTTACGTCCTGGTAGCCACGCTGTAAAGACGCCATCAGCTCCCATTTTAACAAGAACTTCCCCGTCGGTCTTTTCAATAACATCGGTACAGAACCGTCCTGCACCTGCCAGTAAATATGGATGCTCCTGAACAGATTGAGTAATACGATAGCAGGCTGCTTGTAACTCTGAGCTCAAATCCTGCGGATGTGCTAAGCGGGCCATTCCCTTAGCCAGCTTGAGTAAGGACATTCCCATCATGGGGATACAGCAACCATCGACCCCCTTGGGAGAGGCATCCCAGTCAATTCCTAGAACTGAGGCGGACGTTTGCATCACATAGTTCTGAGTGAGACTACCTAAAGCGGTATACCCTGGCACCGGTGCTCCCAACGCTTTGGCAACGGTCATGAATCCCGCATGCTTCCCCGAGCAGGCATTATGCAGCGCTGTGGGTTTTTCGCCGCGGGCGCGTAGCTGCTGCTGAGCTTCGCGGCCCATAGGTGCATGCACCCCGCATTCTAAATCTGCAACGCTTAAATCCAACCGTTGTAACCACTGTGCCACTAAGTCCACATGGACCGGCTCACCGTTATGGGAAGCACACGCTAAAGCAAGCTCCGCATTGCTCACATAGTAATGCTGGGCGGCACCACTGATGATAATGCTTATAGCATTGATGGGCTTGAGCGCCGATCGCGCAAAGATAAGCTGTTGGTAATTGCCAGCAGCCGCAATCAGGTCGCCGTCACTATCAACGACTGCATAGCTGCCGCGATGGCGATTTTCAATCAAGTCGCCGCGTTTAACCTCGACCAGGATCGGGTTATTGACATCTTTAATCATCTGCTCAACTCCCGATGTTCAACCATGACCTCTTCTCCATTCTTTTCCAGAAACTCTGCTAACTGTTCCACCATAAAAACTGACCGATGTTGCCCGCCTGTGCATCCGCACGCAATTGTTAAGTAGCTGCGTCCAGAATTCTTAAAACCCGCTAATGTTGGCCCCAAAGTCTCTTCTAACAGATGAAAAATTCGGTGCCATAGTGGATCTTGAAGCAGAAACTTGGCAACAAATTCATCCTGTCCAGTCAAGTGTTTGAGGGACTCCTCATAATGGGGGTTTTCCAGAAACCGTGCATCCCAGACAATATCAGCATCAGAGGGTAGCCCTTTACGGTAAGAGAAAGAAATCAGGCGAATTTGTAACTTAGGAGAAGTGGAACGGACAAAGATATTCTTAAGGACACGACCCAGGGTTATCACCGACACTAATGAAGTATCAATAACATGATCAGCAGCTTCATTGAGCGGCGCCAAGGATACTCGTTCATAATGAATACCTTCTTCTAAGGTTTTTTGCCCGTAAGGGTGGCGATGTCGAGAAATGTTATAGCGTTTTAAGAGAACATCATCCTGACATTCCAGATATAAAAGCTTAACTTTATAGGTTTGGCGTAAATCCTTAAGTGTGCATAAAAAGCTATCAACCTGTTGAGTGAGAGTCCGCACATCCACACCAATAACGAGAGGCAATTGCAGCTTGCCAGCAAGCGCACCGGACTGAATATAAGAGAAAAGATACTGGGGCAAATTATCGATCACGACATAACCCAGGTCCTCAAACACCTTAAGGGCGGTGGATCGTCCTGCCCCTGACATTCCTGTGATAAAGATAAAATCTGCCGTTTTATTTTGACCGTTTCTCATATTCCCCCTACTGAGACAAACTGTCATATAGTTTTAATTATGATTCTTAGGTACATGTAAAGCCATAACTTTCTAGAGGTTAAAAATGAAGGTAAAATTATTATTAACGGCTTTTGCCCTGCTGACAAACTTTGCAGCTGCAGAATGCTGTTCTGAAGCAACAACAAAAAAAATTCACATTGAACACCCCTTAGTGCGCCCAGCCCAAAAGAATAAAAACACGGGTGCCTACATGAGCATCAAACTTGACTGTATGAAAGCAACTGACACCCTCCTCAGTGCTGAATCAGAGATTTGCACTGCTGTTGAAATCCACGATCATATTAATGACAACGGCATCATGCGTATGCGTCCTGTTAAAACTGTTCAGATTAAAAACGGTGAGATTAAATTTGTCCCAGGTGGCTTACATGTTATGCTGATGGGATTAAAAAGGGACCTTGTCGCCGGCGAGACCATTAAAATTCGTCTCAATTTTGAAAAAGCTGGAGCCGTAGACATTGATTATCAGGTCGGTAACCCAGCTGTATAAATGCAGCACTTATTTCAGGTAATGATCGACATCCAGCCTGATGAGCTGGATGTTTTTCTTTAAAAGCAAAGGGAGCCAATACTTTCCCCTTCTCTTTTAAGCTACCAGCACATCCATCAATCTAAAAAGAAGTCAGGCAACAGAGATGCGCCCTCTTTAACTGCGTAACAAGATAAATCATCATATCCTTCGGCCAGAAGAACTTCTTCATCGGTAAAAAAGTTTCCGGTACATCCTGCCGCTGGACGATTAAAGATCGCATAAGCAGCCTCAGCGACGATCTCAGGCTTTCTCATGCAGTCAACAGGAATATTGGGATCAATTGCTTTAAAAGCATCAGTGGCGATCGCAGTAACTGGCCATAAGGCATTAAAGGCGACCCCTTGATTACGAAATTCTTCAGCCATTCCTAACACACACATGCTCATCCCATATTTAGACATGGTATAAGCCACATGCTTTTTGAACCATTTAGGATCCATATTGAGCGGCGGTGACAAGGTCAACACGTGCGGATTAGCTGCCTTAAAAAGATGCGGTAGGCAGGCTTGAATGGTTGCGAAGGTTGCTCGGACATTAACGGCCATCATTAAATCAAACCGATTGACGGGGGTTTGTAAGGTCCCCGTAAGATTAATGGCACTGGCATTATTGACAACAATATCAATTCCGCCAAAATGGTCGACTGCTTTCTGCACGGCTTCTTGAATTTGCGATTCTTGGCGGGCATCTAACTTAATGGGAAGGCACTGCCCCCCTGCCACTTGAATCTCTTCAGCGACTGTATAGATGGTACCCGGTAAGCTCGTATGGGGGGTATCGGTTTTAGCGGCAATAATAATATTGGCCCCGTCTTGAGCACAGCGCAAAGCAATTGCTCGCCCAATCCCCCGACTTCCGCCGGTAATAAAGATAGTTTTACCCTTTAATGACATCCGCTTTTCCTTTTATCCAAAATGTTTGTCATCTGGGCCCATTAAAGCCTTAGCGCCGGCCATAATCTGGGCAAATAGTGCTGAGGATTGTGGCAGGATTTTGTTCATGAAAAAGCGAGCCATATGAATCTTTGCTTCATAGAAATCATCTTCTCCTTGGCCAAGCTTGGACATTGCAACTTCTACCGTACGACACCATAAATAGGCCAGTGACACTAAACCAAATAATTTTAAGAAATCAGTGGCGGCAGCTCCTGCTTCATCAGGATTACCTAAGGCCTTGATCGCTATATTAACTGTTGCCTGTTGCAGTCGCCCAAATGCTTTAGCAAAGGGTTGAATGAACTCTGCTAACTCTGCATTAGTCTCTCGCTCCTTGAGATAAGTTTCTAGAGGATGAAAGAACCGACGCAGATACCGCCCGGTATGGGCTGGCATCTTACGGCCCACTAAGTCTAAGGCCTGAATACCATTTGTTCCTTCATAGATCTGGGCAATACGAGCATCGCGGACAAACTGCTCCATTCCCCATTCCTGGATATAACCGTGACCGCCATAAATCTGCATCCCCAGATTAGCATTGTCCGTGCCCATATCAGTTAAGAATGCCTTGATGATTGGCGTCATCAGCTGAACAAAGTCTTCAGCTTCTTGGACTTGGACAGGATCAGTCCCATGTTCCATAATATCCAAGGATTCGGCCACCCAGGCACTCAAAAGACGACAACCCTCATTCATACATTTCATGGTAAGCAGCATACGCCGAATATCAGGATGAACAATCAAAGGATCCGCTGGCTTATCGGGATTCTTCACCCCTGTTAACGAACGCCCTTGCAATCGGTCCCGCGCATAAGCCAAGGCGTTCTGATAAGCGACTTCCCCAATCCCTAAGCCTTGCATTCCAACGCCGATGCGTTCCGTATTCATCATGGTAAACATGTTATTGATCCCTTGATACAGTTCACCGACAAGATAACCGGTGGCACCATCAAAGTTCATTACGCAGGTTGCTGAAGCTTTAATCCCCATTTTATGCTCAATGGAGGCACAAAAAGCAGGGTTACGGCCCCCTAAACTCCCATCCTCGTTGACCAAAAACTTAGGAACAAGGAATAAGCTGATTCCTTTAATGCCCGGCACGGCTTCGGGGGTGCGGGCAATCACAAAATGGATGATATTTTCGGTAAGGTCGTGCTCTCCTGACGAAATAAAAATCTTCGTCCCTGAAAGTTTATAGGTACCATCAGCCTGCGGTTCCGCCTTAGTACGCAGCATTCCTAAGTCTGTCCCACAATGGGGCTCCGTTAAGCACATGGTTCCGCCCCAAATCCCTTGAATCATTTTAGGCAAATACTTATCCTTAAGCTCTTTGCTGCCATGGCGATCCAACATGACGGAGGCACCCCGGGTCAAACCTGGATATAAACTAAATGACAGGTTCGCTGAACAAATCATTTCTTCTGTCATCGTAGAAATGAGATTAGGTAACCCTTGACCACCGTATTCTGGATTTCCTGTTAACGTTGGCCAGCCTCCCTCAACAAAGGCTTGATAAGCCTCTTTAAAGCCTTTAGGGGTCGTGACAGTTCCTTCTTGCCACTTACAGCCTTCTTTATCGCCGGATTGATTAATTGGCTGCAATACAGTTTCTGCAAACCGGGCCGCCTCGTTAAGGACCGCTTCAATAAGGTCATTATTAATCTCAGCAAATCGCTGAAGGGATTGAATTGTGTGTGTTCCAATAACTTCATTGAGAACAAACATCATATCTCTTAAAGGTGCTTTATAGGTTGGCATGGCTAGTTCCTCAATGGTTTTCCGGTTTCAAGAATACTTTGCATACGAGCATGCGTTTTCGGATTACGGATAAGCGTCATAAACGCTTCACGTTCAAGGGCTAAGATTTCCTCTTCAGTGCTGGCCTCATCTTCACCGCCGGTAAGAATGTAAGCCAATTTCTTAGAGATTTCTTCATCATACTCCGTGGCTTTGCCCAGCTTAACCATGGCTTTTACGGCCATCGTTAAGGAAACACGTGCCGCACTGCCAGGAAGGTTATACTGCGGCGGTTCAGGCGCTTGATAGCCACCGACTAAGGACAACGCATGCGCTTTAGCCATGGCGAGAACGCGATCACGATTCATGACAATCGGATCTTCTTCTTTAATGAAAAGATTTTCTTTCGCCTCAAAGGCGGATTTGGCTACTCTGGCAGTGCCGATGGTCTCAAATAATTTACCAACAGCGACCATCCCCCCAGCAGGACCACGTTTGTTGGTCAAGTAGCGATGGAGCATTTCTTTACATCCACCCCAGGCGGGTACAATTCCTACTCCAACTTCAACCAAGCCAATATAGGATTCAGAGTGGGCCACCACCGCGTCACTGTGCAACAGAATCTCGCATCCGCCGCCCAAAGCCATTCCTGAGGGCGCCGATACCACGGGGAATGGCGCATATTTTAACGCCATATAAGCGTCTTGGCCGCCTTTAACAATGGATTCAATTAATGGCCACAGCGCCACGTTAATAGCAAATAGAGCTAGACCCAAGTTTGCCCCAGCTGAGAAGTTTGATCCTTCATTATAGACAACTAAAGCTTTATAGTCTTTCTTAACGATATCCACCGTTTTCATAATCATCTTCATGATTTCAGGATCTAAAGAATTCATCTTACTGATGAATTCCAAACACACGACTCCATCACCGATATCCCACAGAGCCGCTGAGGCATTCTTGGCAATAGGCTTGGTTTTAAGTTTGATATCACTCAGCACTAACACCCCTTCTGGGCGCTTTAGTTCTGTATAGCCGCTACCATTGAAATAGTGGATGGCTCCGTTTTCAATTTTATAGAAGGATCCGTCTCCCACGGCTGCTAATATGGCGGGAACGGCTCGCCCTTCGGCCTTAAGACGGTCGCTAAACCAAGCGGCTCCGATTTTGTCGATGAGTTCAAAAGGCCCGTATTTCCAATTATAGCCCAGACGCATGGCTTGATCGATATCGGCAATATTATCGGCAATGTCGTTGGCAATATCAGCGGTATAGCGTAAAACTTCAGAGAGAACACTCCACGCATATTGACTATAAGGATCCGTACCTGATAGCAGTAAGCGCAGGTTATTCTTAGCCGCATTAAGGATCGGTAACTTCGCTTTTTGTGAAGGGGCAAACTCACCTGTTTTTAAATTAACTGACTCTTTGACTTTACTGCCATCAGCGGTCTTATTAAGGCGATAAAAGCCACCTTTGCCTTTACGGCCCGTATAGCCGTCCTCGATCAATTTGTGAATGACAGGAATATCTTTATAGCTGGTATTAAATGGATCGATTTGCGGCAAAGCGTTACGCATACTTTGGGTTACCAAAGGAATTAAATCCAGTCCCACCAGATCAACAAGGGCAAAAACACCCGTTTTAGGAATGCCCATGGGCCGCCCAAAAATGGCATCAGCTTCTTCGACGGAGATATCACGGTCTAAAGCTTCGACCATTGCTTTTTGAATCCAGAAGGTTCCAATGCGGTTAGCAATAAAGCCTGGTGAATCTTTGCAATTGACTACCCCTTTACCAAGGTGAATATCAGCAAACTCGGTTAAGGTTTTTAAAGATTCTTTATCGGAATCGGGGGCTGAGACAATTTCAAGGAGACGCGTATAGCGTGGTGGATTGAAAAAGTGGGTAATAAAGAAATTCTTCTTAAAGTCTGCCGAGCGCCCTTCAACCAATTTTTCCATTGGAATGGTGGAAGTATTGGAAGAAACAATAGTACCGGGACGGATAACTTTTTCGAGTTTAGTATATAAATCACGCTTATACTCAATCTTCTCAATAATCGCCTCAACGATCCAGTCGCAGTCCGCTAGTTTTTCTAGATCAGACTCCGTGTTTCCTGCGGTGACCCGTTTGACCGCAGCTGCCGACATGAACGGGGCTGGATCTGTCTTCTTCATCCGCTCAATAGCATCCTCTGCTAATTTGTTCTTCTGTCCTAAGCCAGATTGCGGAAGATCTAACAATAACACTTGGATACCGGCATTGGCCATATGGGCAGCAATGCCGCTCCCCATAACACCCGCCCCAATGACAGCAGCTTTTTTAATTTCTCTGACCATTAAATCGCCTCCAAAATTGTTGCAATTCCTTGCCCACCGCCAATACATTGAGCTGAGAGAGCATATTTCTTCTTTTCGCGTTGCAGCAAGGCAGCAGCTTTACCGGTTATCCGCGCCCCTGTCGCCCCTAAAGGATGGCCTAAGGCTAAAGCGCCGCCATCAATATTAATCTTGCCCCAGTCCAATCCTAATTCTTTAACACAAGCGATTGCTTGAGAGGCAAAAGCTTCATTGAGTTCGATAATATCGAGATCTTTTGCTGTTAATCCGGCTCTTTCGAGGGCCTTCTTGGTGGCAGCCACGGGGCCAATTCCCATGATATCGGGATCACATCCTGCAACAGCAAAACTCTTAATTCGAGCTAACATGGGTAAACCGTGCTTACGAGCATAATCTTCCGAGCAGACTAAAACCGCTGCGGCCCCATCGGTAATCGGGGAAGAGGTTCCAGCTGTTACGGTCCCTTTCGCATCAAAGGCTGGCTTTAGATTGGCTAAGGCTTCTAAAGTTGTCCCGGATCGGATACAAGAATCTTTGTCGACCACTCCAGTCTTCGTCGCGACTGGCACAATTTCATCTGTTAGGCGCCCTTCTGCTTGGGCTTTAGCGGCCTTTGCATGAGAGTCCACCGCCAGCTGCTCTTGCTCTTGGCGTGAAATATTCCAACGGCTGGCAACATTTTCGGCAGTGTCACCCATTCCGATATACGCTCCCGGCATCCGCTCATATAATTTAGGATTAGGCAACGGATTAAAGCCGCCCATGGGTACTCGGCTCATGGATTCAACGCCTGCACAGATGAAAACATCACCGGCGCCACTCGCAATAGCCCCAGCCGCTTGATGGATGGCCTGCATGGAAGATCCACAAAAACGATTAACCGTAACGCCGCCTATGGTAATTGGTAAGTCTGCATTTAAGACAACTAAACGCGCCATATTTAAGCCTTGCTCCCCTTCTGGGAAAGCGCAGCCAAGAATTAAATCTTCAATGTCATTGACATTGACTTTAGTCTTTTCAACCAACGATTTAACCGCAGCTGTGGCTAAATCATCAGCTCTGACTTTGGTTAATTCCCCTTTTCCCCCAAAAGAAAACGGTGTACGAACATACCCAGCAATAACGACGTTTCGCATGTGACCTTCCTGCAAAATTAATCAACATTTACTAAAATGCTATCAAATATTTAGAAGAAGTACACTTTGTATTTCTTCCTAACAAAGAGTTAACAAAATACATTAAACCAATAACTTAACGAAGAATTAATGACCATGTAAAGGGCAGTGAAAACGGCTCAATTCTTTAGCTGAGCGAGAAATATTAGACCAAGGTGGGATGGCATAAATTGAGGGCGCTCACAATATTATATTGGAGAGAATACTCAAAGAAATTAATAACATTAAGGTCTGTCTTATAGAACATGAAAAGTGTTATGAGGAAGGTATGAGAAGAGTCGCTTGGAGGCAATAAATCGAAAAGGCACTCAATCTTCATTATCTGATCTTCTCTTATGTGGAAATCAGCAAATTCCGGGCAATTTGATTGAATCTATTATTCCTGAACAGATCCTTACTTTTAAAATAAATGGAGGAGAATCGACTGTTAAGTTCGTAAAAGATCTGCACAACGAGTAGGTAAAGTGCTGTGCGAGGATTTGTGTAAAGAATTATCCTTAGGACATCAGAAACTTTAGACTTATTTTCAACTTCAAAGAGGCCTGAGATAAGCCCCCCTTTGGAGGACTAATCCGTTTGAAATATCTTATTAGGCAACGACGTCTAATTTTCAATACTTATCTGTCTTAGGCGCTGTATCGAAGATCAATTAGCCATCACTCCCTCTATTTTATCGATCCTTCTTGCTCGCCCAACGCGGGAAATTAATTCCATACATCATGGCCGTGCCCCCTGTGGTCAATACGGCATTGACGGTAGTCAACGTTAAGGCAATTGTATTATAATAGCTCTCTCCGGTGAAAAGATAGGCGTAACTGCAGCAGGCAGCTCCAACACCCATTCCAAATTCGACAAGATTTCTTAGAGTTGAGATTCCAAAGATTACCCCAGGTCCGCTCGGGGTAAAGTACCCCCCTGGTCGGTAGTCCATGGTGTAAGAAGCAGCAGCATTGAGGATGGGGGAAACGAGATTACCCGTGTTGTAGAGGGCTGCCGTTTGAGGTGTGGCATAAGCTGTCACAAAAGGAGCAGATACCGTGGCAGCTACTGATAGGGGACCAAGCACAGTGACGTCAAGCGCTTTTAGGGAGGAACAAAGACCTAAAGTTATGACTCCGGCTTTGATAAGATGGGTTGCTTTTAAACGATGGGCTTTCATAATATACTCCTTTTGGACTTTGTCCTTTTTATGGCCAGGTTATGTTGAACAAAATGTTTATGCGATTGCGCTTTTTAGGGACAATTTAAGTGCCTCTTTTAGATCTAAGATTAATTTTACATTAATTTTAGCAAAACACTATATAGATTCTGGAAAAGCAACCCTTCTATCGGAAGGCTACCGTTAGAGAAGACATTAAAAAGTGGTAAAGGTTTATTTCCTACGTCTGGTGAAATAATACAGGATATTAAACTACCAAAAGATGCTATTCTAAAATTATGTATACTCAGTATGATCTCTCGTAATGATTGCTGTAAGCACTGTAGGCCGCTTTTCTTGGAAGCAATGGCGCACAAAGGTTGGCTAAGCATGACTTTACCTGGCGCTCGCCTCTCCCTAAGCGTCGCCCTGCCTCTCATTAAGAAATATGAAGTTTCCTGCGTATTTGTTGAATCTGCTGAGGCGTTAAAAACTGATCAACCTTGGGCTTTAAATTGAGATACGCTACTTCTGCTATCCGACTATCTTCGCATGACAGAGTTCGGCCTTAACCTGATTTAGATCGGGAGAAGGTTCTCTTTTCTCTGTAATCTAATATCCCTATCGAGCCATTTCGGTGCTTAATCTACAAAGAACAGAAAATACCGTGATCAAGAAAACTCTCAAGCAAGTAGCAATATTAGTCTCGCCTAAAGCAGTCTCTAACATTTTATTAGTAATCACGTTTATTAATCATTTTTAGGTAATTTAACGTTCTTTTAACCATCTCCCGTCTAGGATGATCCTATAACTGGGATCCTTTTAGAGGAAGCAAGAGGAAGATTATGAATTACACATGTAAAACTGTGGGAGATGCCGTTATTGTTGATCTCAAAGGACGACTGACATTTGCTGATTATAGCCAGTTTCGTGAGCTTACTGAGCTATTTACTGAGAATAAATCTAGAGAGTGCCAGATGAATCTACAAGATTTAGAATTCATCGATTCGGCCGGTCTCGGGATGTTGCTAATTGCGCGTGATAAAATGCGTCTGCAAGATGGGGAAGTAACCTTAAAAGGGGCTCATGGACAAGTTAAAAAAATGCTTGATTTAGGTCACTTTGCCAGCTTATTTCGCGTTGAATAACAAACTTAAGCATTTATGTGCAGGAGGGGACAATGGCCAAGTGCCAGCCGCTATTATTATGCCAAGATAATGCTGCCAAGAAAAAGGCTGTTCCGGCCAGATCACCTCTTATTAGCATCTTACGGTCACCCGTAAGTTCAGATCGTATTATTGTATCCCTTAATGAAGGCAAACGTATTTTTACGGATAGTCGTAGCAATCTAAACCTTAAGGTCTTTCAAGAAATTTACACTAACACTTCCCCAAATTTTATTGTTTTATGTTTTAAGAATAAAGACATTTATGCTTTAGAATTTGTCCAAATTTTATCCCACTTCTTGAAACTACAAGATTGTTCCTCGAGCTGTCATGACCACATTTTAACAGCAACCCAAGAAGCCTATGCTAATGCCTTTTTATGGAGCAGTTTAGATTTAGAGTCTTCTGCTGAGCGGCGCCCCTTAGATTTCTTCCTCAAGATTGAAAAAAGATTAAAAGACAACCTATATTCAGATCGTTATATGGGAGTTTATGCCGCAAAGTCTGGGCAAGGTTGGGAAGTTATAATCCATGTTGAAGGCAGACCGATAGCCTGGCCTCGTCAGGGTTGTGCCGAGCAATTTAGGGGAGTTAATCTCATCCAAAGTTTGACTGATAAGGTGGCTTTCGATAAGAAGGGTCAAGCAATACGCCTTTATTTCTCGAGCTGAGGTAGCGGGACATGTTTTACAATCATGAAAATCCGCTCCAAGCCTCTATATATGACAATAAAATATTGGTGGTTGATGATTCCTCAATTAATAGAGACCTGATCAGCAGTTTCTTAAAGGCCGCTGGCTATCGCAGCATAGATACCGCTGTTGATGGTCAAGACGCTTTAAATAAGCTCAAAGAGCAGGCCATCGATCTGGTTATCCTTGACCTAATTATGCCGAATGTGGATGGAACGACGGTCATCAAAGAAATTCGCTCAGACCCCCATTTAAAACAGCTCCCTATCCTAGTCCAGACCGCTATCTCTGATCCAGAAGAGCGAGCAGAGGCGTGGAAATATGGGGCAACTGACATTATCACCAAACCTATCCATAAACTTGAATTATTATCCCGGGTTAAAGTTCAGCTTGAAAACAGCTTCTTAATTCGCGAACTTGAAAATTACCATAAAATTGCCGCTCAAGAAGTCGCAAAGGCCTTGGAATTACAGAAATCACTGTTACCCAGTGCTGCGGTGATTCAGTCCTTGGAAGAAAAATATAACCTTTCGATTAATTCAGTTTTTATTCCGTCACGTTTTTTGAGCGGCGATATCTGGGGGCTCTATGAACTCGGACCTAATCAGATCATGGTATGGATTTGTGATTTTTCCGGTAAAGGGATTAGCGCTTCTCTTTATACACTCGGTCTTCACACTCTTATTGCTGAGCATCGTAGCACCCTTCAGACTCCCGCCGCCCTAATTCACCTTGTTAATAACAAAGTTCGCGAAATGATCAAGGAAGGTAACTTTTGTACATTTTTGGCTGGCATTATCGATCTAGAAAATAGAAGGTTTGATTACTTATCTGCCAGCTCCACTCATCCTATTATTTATCATCCTCAACACAGGAACTATACCTTAGGCGATGGCTCTGGACTCCCGTTAGGAATTGTCGAAGATGTTCGCTATACGCATCGCAGCCTGGAGTTCCAGGAAGGTGATAGCTTGATCCTTTACAGTGATTTGATGTGGGAAAATCACGGTGGAATACCCGACATTTCGTTCTTACCCGAAGAACTTCCCTGTTTAATCCGTACGCTTGATGGGCAGGATCTGTTCCAAGCCGTCAAGCATAAAATAGATGAATTTGACGATCCGGCTTTTTCAGATGACTTAACGCTTATAGAAATCACCATTAAGCCGCAAGGAGGCTAACCATGAATATAACTGATAAAAATAAAATTGTTTTCAAAGATATATTCTATTACTTTCTGGTAGGCTTTACCTTATGCTTTATTGCTTTATTATTTACTTGCTTTTATAGCTATAAGACCATCTACAACCAAGCCCTGCAAGAGTCTACGGCTGCCATAAGAGGCGCCTTAGCGACCGAGCAACGTAAAATGGCAAATCTGGCAGAATCCTATGGATACTGGGGCCAGACCTATGACCATGTGATTAAACATCAGGATGATGAATGGATAAAAGATAATATTACCCAAGATATCAGCAATAATTTTTCCATTCCCTATGTCGCTATTTTTGTAACCGATAAAAATTACACAACCCTTTACAGTAATAATGAAATCTTTGGCATTAAAGAAAGGCTAGCCCCCAGCAGTATTAGTAACTTACTCATTGATTTTACGGCTTCAGGTAACAAGGCAAAATCTAAGACTCATTTCATTAAGCATTATGAGCAGATTTATATGGTAACGCTTAGCCGCATAGTTGATCGAAACGAAGGTAAGACTCAGGCTCTGATTGCTCTCATTAAACCCTTTACTGCGGCTTATATGGATCAGATCTCCCATGATTATGCCCTTACCAATCTTGATCTTGTCATTGGATCAGATCACATGGATATGGAAACCCTAGCGCATCTGGCAATCAAACAAGACGATAAGACGATTGGGTACATGACATGGTCGCCCCAAGACAGTGCCGGCATGATCTTAAAAGTTCTTATTCCTATGGGGTTCATTGTTATCCTTTTACTGATATCCATTGGCTTTTTAATTACCCAGAAGATTATCAAAGCCAATATCAAATATGCCTCTATCCTAGGTGAATTAGCGCAATCAGCCGAGGAGCTGATGCAGGCTAAGGAGAAATCCGATGAATCAAGTAAAGCTAAGACTCGCTTTCTCTCGATGATGAGTCATGAAATTAAAACGCCAATGAGTGGTCTTATGGGAATGATTACCCTTCTCAAAGACACAGAACTCAATCAAGCCCAGATTGAATATGTCAATACGATGGAAACTTCCTCGACCTCCCTCCTCAGGTTAGTGGATAACATTCTTGAATACAGCAAATTGGAAAGTGGCGAAGTCAGCCTTATGTTCAGTAACGTCAATCTTCGCCAAATGATCTCTGAAATTCATGGTCTTTTACTTCCGATTAGCGTTCAAAAGAAATTAAAATTTGAGATCCATATTGAGGAGCGGGTCCCCATGGTTATCCGTGCCGATGCGATCCGCTTACGGCAAGTCTTGCTACATCTTCTGACTAATGCTTTAAAGTTTACGAAGGTAGGATCAGTACGATTAAATGTTACCTCCGTCGATTTAATGGATAATCGCTGCGAGATCAGTTTACAAATTATTGACACCGGCATTGGTATTCCCGATGGCATCAAAAACACTTTATTCCAGGACTTTTTTCAAGCGGCAGGCGAGATTAACCCTAATCAAGAAACAGCTGGGCTGGGGCTTACCATTGTTAAGAATATTACCCACCTGCTAGGGGCAAAGATAGGCGTCGAAAGCAAGTTGGGACAAGGGAGCATCTTCTGGTTTCAAATGGAAGCTGAAGTTATTACCCATTCTCATAGTGAAGACATAAGCGAGGCAACCCCGCAACATTTACAGAATCTAAATATTTTGCTAATAGAGGAAGAAAATCCTAATGGATCCTTTACCCGCAATCTTTTGGAAAAAGCAGGCAGCCAGGTGGAAACGGCCTCTAATGTGGCAGTGGCAGCGGGCATCATTAATACGGATAATTTTGACGCTATTCTCATTCAGATTCCTGAAAATGGCAGTCTACATGGAGACTTTTCACCCCAGACCATTAAAACAGCCATGACTGGGAAGCCTTATATTCCGATCCTAGGCATTGCGAAAGAAGATGATAATTCTTTCGATTTAACTCAATATGATCGGATCGTCACACCACCGTTAACGTCCACTAAACTGAACACACTTATCGCGGAGGTTATGGAAGCGCGGCAACCTCATTAAGACGGCGAGGGAACAGGCGACCCTTATCCAGCAAGGTTCCGGGATAGTGCTCAGGGTCGACACCCCCTTATCTTGAGCGGGGCCGCTTGGCGTTTTCTCTTAGAAAAACTTTCACGCCCTCAGGCGATCTATTAATCAATGACCTATCCTTGCAATTAATATCAGATTCAGGTATTTATCAGGTATTATTAAAGTATAAATTTAAACTTGAGACTTCATCTATGGATCAATCGACGTTGCAGGCTATCAATAGCCAGACTCTTGCACCCACACCCGAGACTATTGAGCATGGTTTTTCAATGTTTGACATGTTTTGGGGAGCCGATCCAATTATAAAATTGGTTATGCTCGCGCTGATTGCGGCCTCCTTCTGGTCCTGGACCATTATCTTTCAAAAGACAATGCGCCTGAGAAAACTAACCTCAGCCGCGGATCAATTTGAAGAAACATTCTGGTCAGGCGGTGCTTTAGATGATCTTTATGACCGGATTAACAATCGCCCGCAAGATCCGCTGAGTGCCATATTTTGTGCCGCAATGAAAGAATGGCGACGCTCAGTGTCCAAAGGCATTGCCAAAGCCTCCGAAGCGCGTGGCACTTTACAGCAACGTATTGAACGGGTCATGCATTTGACAATTAACCGAGAGATGGAAGACTTAGAACGCTACCTTGGTTTTCTTGCTTCCACTGGCTCCACAGCACCGTTTATCGGTCTATTTGGTACCGTTTTGGGAATTATGAACAGTTTTCAGTCAATTGCCCTTCAACAAAACACAAATTTAGCCGTTGTGGCGCCGGGTATTGCTGAAGCTTTGTTTGCAACCGCCATCGGCCTGGTTGCTGCTATTCCCGCTGTTATTGCTTATAACAAGTTATCGAGCGATATGAATCGCTATGCTAATCGGCTCGAAGCTTTTGCTGATGAGTTCTCTGGTATCATTTCACGTCAACTCGAAGAAGGGGCTGCATAATTATGGGTATGGCCTCCCTTAACACTTCTCCTCGCAAAGGCCGTCGCCGCTCTTCGGCTGGGTTCTCGGAGATTAACGTGACCCCCTTAGTAGATGTCATGTTAGTTCTGTTGATCATTTTTATGGTCGCGGCTCCGATGTTAACGGTAGGGGTGCCCGTTGATTTGCCCAAAACTAAAGCCGCCAAAATGAATGACCAGGTAGAACCTGTCGTCGTTTCGGTAGATGCAAGTGGTCGTACTTTCTTACAAGAAACTGCCATAGGCGACGAAGGACTCATCGCCCGCCTTATGGCGATTACCTCCAATAATCCTGACGCCCGTATTTATGTACGTGGTGATCAGAGCCTCGCTTATGGTCGAGTGATGGAGGTGATGGGAGAGATTGCTGCGGCTGGCTTTACCAAGGTATCGCTGATTGCGGAAATGCCCACAGCGACAAAGGCCGCCCCTGCCCCGCACGCCTCTCTTTCTGTCCCAAGACAATCAGGAGCGGTGCCCCATCCCGCAGCCAAAGTACCAACGCTGCAACAGTTAGTGCCCCCAAGCGCTCAACACTTGCCATCCGCTCGTCCTAATTTGCCACAAAACAGCCAGCGGCAAGGGATACGTCCTCAAGGACAAGCTTTACCTCAACGTCCACCTTTACCACGTCCTTCTGGAGGGTAATCATTTATGAAGCGCGCTGCCATCTTTTCTGGCCTTTTGCACCTCGTAATCCTAATTATCATGATTATCGGAATTATCGATCCTTTTTCGCGCAAACTAGAGGATCAGCGCCCCTTAATGATAGAATTTGTCGATATCTCTGACATCACTAAAGCTCCGGTCATTGCCCCTATGGACGTCATGGACCCTGAACCAGTGATGGAAGCGCCGCAGCAGCAACCCGAACCTCAACCGACCCCACCGCCGCCGGTGGAACAAGTGCCTGCCCCTTTACCGATGCCAGAACCGGCTCCCTTGCCGCCACCCCCCTTGGAACAACCGCAATTGGCACCGCCCTCTGAGCCCGTAAAGCAGCCGGAGCCAGAGCCTTTACCGCTTCCTGAGCCCAAAAAGGAAGAGCCGAAAAAGCCAGAACCGAAGAAGGAAGAAAAAAACCGGAGCCAAAGAAAGAGGAACCGAAAAAGCCGGAACCGCCTAACAAGGAGAAGGCTGAGGTCAATTTAATGAAGGACAAGCCCAAGCCAAAAACGGATGAAGCTAAAGAGAAAAAGAAAATTGACACCGAATTTGATAATCTATTTTCAGAGGTCGTCAAAGAAACGAAGAAAAAAGATAGCGCTAAGTCCAGTGGCCGCACCAAAGGAGCGCCCGCCGAGCAGGTTGGGGAAGTTGTGACAGCTTCTGAAATCGATGCCATTCGTCGCTTAATGCAGCGGTGTTGGATTGTACCCAATGGAGTGCGCGGTGTCCGCAACTTGCAAGTCAAGCTGAAATTAAATATCGCCAAGGATGGTACTGTGGAACGTGCCCAGATTGTGGACAGGGGACGGATGGCAGCAGACCCCGTTTTCCGCGCCGCTGCTGAAAGTGCTGAACGCGCTATTATGGACCCGAGTTGTAATCCGCTTCCTTTAAATCCTGCCAAGCATCAGCAATGGAAAACAATGACCATGACCTTTGACCCAGCTGACATGCAGTAGCCACAGGATGAGGCAGGTAGGGAACAGGCAAGAAATGATTAGACATGAAAGAGTACCGAGAATGAGCGCACTAAAACAAGTTTGCAAACATTTATTAGCAACAGTTGTGGTCAGCACTATGGTTGTATTGGCGACGACTCCTGCCCAGGCGGAGTTGGAGGTCACGATTAACCAGGGCCAGATTAAACCTACGCCCATTGCTGTCACGGCGTTTGTTGACAAAAGCGGTCAGACCTTTGGTCAAGAATTGGCAGCCATAATAACTTACGATTTACAATCTTCAGGTTTATTTTTGCCAGTTGACCCTAAGGCCTTCGTGCAGGACATTAATTCCATTAACACCATGGGCCCCCGTTTTGCTGACTGGCGCATTCTCAATGCTCAATGCTTGCTTGCAGGTGAGGTTGAACAAAGTGGCGGGCAGTTAATTGTAAGATTCCGCTTGTTTGATTGCTTTCGCGGCACCCAGATGTTGGGACTCGAGCTTGCGGTTGATGAAAAAAAATGGCGCCGCCTGGGGCACATGATTGCCGATGAAGTTTACAAGCGCGTCACAGGTGAAGATGGATATTTCAACACCATGATCTCCTTTATTGAGGAATCGGGCCCCCATGGCCGCCGAAGAGTACGACGATTAGGGATTATGGATTATGATGGCGCCAACGTGCGCTATTTAACGGATGGAAAGCACATGGTCTTAACGCCTCGTTTTTCCTCTAACAACCGCGACATTGCCTTCTTATCCTTTGAAAAGGGCGGCGTGGCGCAGGTCTTTCTGTACAACTTAGCTAACGGAACAAAAAAGCTTCTCGGTCAATTCGAAGGTATGAGCTTTGCACCGCGCTTCTCTCCAGATGCGACTAAACTTGTCATGAGCTTAGAGAAAGCCGGTAACTCTGCCATCTACATTAAGGATCTTCAAAGTGGGGCTCTGACGGCGCTGACTGAACATACCTGTATTGATACCTCCCCTTGCTTTTCCCCGGATGGGAAAGAAATTGTCTTTACTTCAGATCGCGGCGGCAATGAACAGATTTACGTTATGAATGCAGATGGCAGCAACGTCCGACGTATCAGTTTTGGCGGTGGCAAATACTCGCAGCCAGTTTGGTCTCCACGCGGTGATCTGATTGCCTTTACGAAACTTCAGCTGGGTCAATTTTATATTGGGGTCATGAGTCCGGATGGGTCCAACGAACGCTTGATTTGCTCTGACTATTTGGTCGAAGCACCTACCTGGTCCCCCAATGGCCGCGTGATCCTTTACACACGGGAGCGCCGGAGCAAAGGCCACCGTTTTAGCAAAATATGCGCCATTGATGTTACCGGCCGTACCAAGTGCGAGCTTAAAACTCCGCGGGAGGCCACAGATGCTGCCTGGTCGCAGCTGCTCGATAAAAGTATTACTAGTAACTAAGGTTCAAAGTTAAAAGTAGACTCTCTGCGTTCTGCTGTTACAATAAATACGGAAGGATGGTCGGTAGTCTACTTGTTAATGATTAACTGCCTGCTTCTCTTCACCCCTGTGAGGCTGACTGAGCCTCACTTGATTTATTGTTTTGGGAGGAAAGTATGGCAGTAAAAAGGCTCTTAGTCATTATTAGCAGCGTCGTCACCATTGCTTATTTATTAACAGAGCCCACCTATACTCCCACGGCTTTAAACGCGCCACCGTCAATAGGATATCTGCCAACGTTTATCGCTCACAAATCAGTTATTACTGACACCTCTATACCCAACTCTATTGAAGCAGTGGAAGAGGTTTTAGCGAGCGAGGTTGATGGATTAGAAGTGGATGTTCGGCTTTCTAAAGATGGGATTGCGTTCTTATATCATGGAGAAGCATTAGAAGAAGCGACTAATGGTTACGGCAAACCTGAAGATAAAAACTGGGACGAATTGAAAAAGCTGCATTATAAGCAAGATCCCAGTTCAGGTCTGATTAGTGTTGAAACATTATTCAGTCTGGTCGGCTCGCAAAAGTACCTTTTCCTCGATATCAAAAGTGATAAGATTTTTAACTCGACCCTTGCCTCAACTCTCAAGGATCTTATTCATCGCTATCACCTGCAAGAGACCGTTGTCCTAGAATCATTTAATCCCGCCTTTTTAATTCAGATGCGTTTAACTGCACGGGATATTTTGTTGATGTATGACTTTACCACTGATGTGCAAGCAATGGGAGAAGAGATCCAAAGTCAATTTAATAAGATTCCGTGGTTTTTAAGGCAGCCGTTCATCCAGAAGCAAGTTCGTCGTCTCGTCCGGCCGGACATTTTGGGGCCACGATTTAGTCTCCCACCCGACTTACGCCAATCTTTGATCAAACATGGCTATCCGCTAATTGTGTGGACAGTGGATTCACCGCAAATTGCCCAAACTTTATTAAATGAGGGTATTTTAGGCATTCAGAGCAATAATCCCCTGCAGCTAATGGAGACTATTCAAGCAACGGCTCAAGTCAGTCATGATGCCGGCGGCACCTCCTGCCGACCTGCCAAAATTCTTCATATTAAGACAGTGCAGGATATTAAAGACGCTCTACAGGAGGCTAAAACCAGCCAGAAGAAAATTACCATCGCAGGACGCAAACACTCTATGGGAGGCCAAGCGCTGCTCAATGATGCCCTTCAATTAGATATGATGAGATTTAATAAGGTCACCTATAATCCTGAGTCTAAAACAGTCACTGTCGAGCCGGGAGCAACGTGGCGAAAAGTACAAAAGGTACTAGATACGCACGGGCGCTCTGTCAAGGTTATGCAATCTGATAATATTTTTACAGTTGGCGGATCCCTTAGCGTAAATGTCCATGGCTGGCAAGTTGGATCGCCACCGCTCTCCGCCACTGTCGTCTCCTTGCAAGTGATGACAGCAGATGGCAAACTTCAGACTCTCACCCGTGATGACAACTCTTTGCTTTTTAATGCGGTGTTAGGGGGCTATGGCCTGTTTGGCATTATTGTTAACGTCGAATTAGAGACGGTTGCTAATACCTCCCTAAAATTCCATTCCAAGTTTATGCCGAGCGAAGATTTCACTGAAGCCTTTGATAAATTTATCAGCCAGAACCCCCACGTCGAATTGGCTTATGGCCGACTATCCGTTGATCAAAATCATTTGTTCGAGGAAGCTGGATTATTCTGGTTTGAAGATGACAATTCAAAAGTCATGACTTCCCTCAAAGATGAAGCTCTGATCGCCATAAAGAGAAGCATTCTCCGGGTCTCCCAAGAATCCAATCTTGGCCGAAAAATCAGATGGTCAGCTGAGAAGTTTTATGCGCAACAGATCAGTCGTCTGGGAACCCTTAGCCGGAACAACGCCATGAATACGGATATCCATATATTGTGGCCGGTTCATAAGAATAGCAAAGATATTCTGCAAGAATACTTTGTTCCCAAATCTCAATTATCTGCTTTTATAAAGACTTTGAAAAAGCTCATTGTTGAGCATGAGATGAATATATTAAACGTCACCATCAGAGAAGTGCGCCAAGATAAGCTCAGTCTTCTGCCTTATGCGAAAACGGATGTTTTTGGCCTAGTATGTTTATTCTCGCAAGATCTAACTGACGAAGCAGAAGAGCAAATGCATAAATTCACCCAAACCACAGTTGACGAAGTCATCAAGCTAGGAGGAACCTTTTATCTGCCGTACCGACGTCATTATAGTAAAAGACAGCTTATAAGTGCTTATCCTGAGCTGACGTCTTGGACTCTTATCAAGCAAGCGTTCGATCCCGAAAACCTATTTGAAAGTGATTTTTATCAGCATATTAAACAGAGCCCATTTTTTTAAGGAAATCGGTTATAAGCAGTCAAGCGTGAGATAAGGTCCTTCGTTGCGCTTGCTGTCCTTATACTTCATTTTTGCAGAGGAGATAAAGAATAAGGGAGCCGTTATAGGCTCCCTCATGGTTAATAAAAGACGCTCGCTAGCTTAAGCTTTCTTTTCGTCAGCTTCAGCCTTTTTAAGATCAGCTTCAGCTTTATGTTCATCAGCTTTCAGCTTTTCCATTTCAGCAGCAAGCTTCTTTTCCTCAGTTTCCACTTTCTTCTCTTCGGCTTCCACTTTCTTTTCTTCAGCTTCCACTTTCTTTTCTTCAGCTTCGGCCTTTTTGACTTCAGCAACTACTTTTTTTCTGCAGCTACGACCGCTTTTTCATCTGCTTGAGGATGATTTTCAGACTTTTTCTCTTCCCAGCAAGCAGCAAGCATGAAAGATAATCCGGATAGTGCGAGTAACTTTAACTTCATTTTATATCTCCAATCAGCTTATGATAGTTACAAGTATCATTATATATGATCTATGTAAATAAGTTGTTAATTTTTAAACTATTTTTAAATGGATAATCTTAAAAAAACCTTTAAAATTATTATATTATCTTTATTAATGCTTATCCTTGCCTTAAGCAGTATATCCTATTACCTATCAAGTAAAAACGTTCAGCGTACTTTAGCTGGGCAATTTACACGGCTTTTAGAACATTACCACTATTATCCTGAAGACATTACCATAGGAGAAACCCGTTGGGCTGGCCTACGCTCGCCCTTATCCATTAAACTTAATGGTGTGGTGATTAAAAACCAGAAGTATGAAGCCACAATAAAATACATGCAATTGGGAATCAGTTTGCGACGCTTACTCCTGCTTTCGCCAACCTTAAAACGCTTAACAGTTGAAAAAGCCGTCCTAAAACGTAACGATGAACCTATTGCAGAACTCAGTGGCTCTATCTCTTTAGAAGAGCCTGCTTTTTCTTATCGGTTGAAAGAGCTAACTGGCAATTTAAAAGATATGGCTCCCCTTATTCCCCAACTAGCCATTTTTGAGGCAATTGACCTTCCTGTTACCCTTACCTCATCAGGGTCCTATGATGGCCGACTGGGCATTAATGGCCATATTTATATCAATGCCAAACAAGGTACAGTGACGTTGCCGGCTTATTTCCCGCACGTGCTAACCATCACCCAAGCAGAAGCTCAAGCAAGGTTGTCCCCTAAGAAACTTGCCTTAACGGATGTCCGCTTTAGAAGCGACGCTCTAGAAGCTCACATTTCAGGAGAGGTTGAAGCAGAGTCCCTAGCCACTGCCCTTAACCAACAACAGCCTGTCACCATCAGTATTAAAGGCCACCTAACCACCCTTGCTATTGATAAGATTGATACCTATTGGCCCAAACCCCTGGGTGTAAAAGCCCGCCGTTGGATAACAACGAATCTGTCCCAAGGACACATCTCCCAAGCAACTTTACAACTTAAAGGTCAAGCAAATCTCACCCCAGATCCTGCTTTTAAAGTAGATTCCTTGGCCGGCAACATTGATGTTGAAGGTGTCACTGTTGCCTATTTAGGTGATCTTCCCCCTGTTACCAATGCCTGCGGACATTGTAGTTACTCTAAAAGTAATTTGATTATTGCCGCACAAGGGGTATGTAATGATTTAAGCATTGACCAAGCCCATCTTAATATTAGTAATCTTGACCAAGATGACGAGCATATGGATATTGATCTCACGATTCAAGGCAAGTTGGAGTCCGCCCTGGCTTTAATGGCAAGAAAGCCATTACAGCTACCGCAGAAGCTTAGCCTTGATCATACTCTATTTAAAGGCATTGCTACCACTCGCCTTAAGCTGTCTTTTCCGCTGCAATCAGATCTCCCTCTTGATCGCGTCCGCGCCAATGCTTACAGCCAAATTGTGGACGCTAAACTCGTAACAGATATCCTTGAACCCTTTATCAGCAATCCTTTGACGAAGGGGAAATTTGACCTGCACGTCACTAATGATCATCTTAAATTAATCGGAACAGGTTTAGTTGCTAATCATCCTGCACGGATCTCAGCTACCGAAAGCTTTGCCGACCATGATAGCCAAGTCACCATCCAGGCAAATGATAATGCTGCTGATCCTTATCTGGGAAGCTTTGGGCTAGAATATCACAACGGCGCTATCTTACTTGATGCTGATCTCAGTAAAACGGAGTATGCTATATCTTGGCTGCGATTTATAAAAGAGGCTGGCCAGCCAGGTAATCTAGTGATAAACGCAGAAAGAACCGAAGACAACAGCTTAGCCATTAATAGTTTAAACTTAGTGTTGGGAGAGACCCACCTTCAAGGCAAAGGGAAAATCAAGCCTGCCAGCGGCATAGATCTCTTTTTAGAAACGCTGCAAATTGGCCCCTTAAAAGGAAAACTTCTGATCAAAGGGACGCCCGATAAAATAACTCTTGGCGGGGCGCTGGAGCGTCTAGATTTGGACCCAATTATTCAAGAATTATCCGAAGAGACGGAAGACCTTCCACACAACTTTAAAGCTGCGGCCAATTTGCGCATCAATAACGTGATGCTCGGCAGCAAACTTAGCTTTGGCAAAGTCGAAACATCATTGACCTGGGAGGATGGCAAGATCTCTTCTCTCGCCATGGATTCACTTCGCCCTGGGGTCTTGAAGCTGCATATAGCACCCCTTAAAAATAATCAACAGTATTTTAGTCTCTTCTGTCACAATGCTGGAGATTTAATAGACTACTTCATGCCCAATAATGATTTTGAAGGCGGAGCCCTTAACTTTGTTGGCAATATTAGTGAATCCGATAAAAAAACTCAGATCCAAGGGGAGCTTGATTTACGCCAAGTTACCGTAATAAAGGCCCCCCTTCTCGCCAAAATTTTATCTTTATCTTCCTTGGATGGAATTTTTAGTACGTTATCCGGCAAAGGTATCTACTTTGACCATATTATGGGTAAGATTCAGTGGCGAAAGGATGAGCTTAAATTAGATGACATTCATGCTTCAGGATCCTCAATTGCTCTCAATTTTAACGGGGTCATTGATATAAAAGATCAGATCTACGATCTCAAAGGAGAGTTCTATCCCCTTAACAGCATTAATTTGTTGATGGCCAATATTCCTGTAATTGGATCTTTTTTAAGTGGGGACAAGAAACGGGGCGTATTCTCCACTACTTTTACCGTTAAGGGAAGCAAGAACAGCCCAGCCATCCAGGTCGTCAATCCATTAGCAACCATTACCCCCCAAGGCGTTAAAAAGTTTAATAAACCTGCTGCTCAGCAGGAAGCTGTGAACAGCGATTCCCCTCAGGTGCTTTCACCAACCCCACCAGTTTCATAAACCGATGCACGAGTAAAGCAAAAGCGCCATTGCCAACAACATTTGAGCTCGTGAAAATACAATCTTGAAGAATGTAAAGAGTAGTTACGAATCCAGTCATTTCAACACTCAACCCTAAATGGGTTTGCAATGTAGGCAGCAAAACCAGAATGCCACCGCCCGGAATACCCGCCGTAGAAAACTTAGCAATGCAGAAAAATCCGGTAAAGATGGCAAAGCTAGACAGATCAGGTAAAGGCATGCCCGATAATTGCAAAGTAGCAAGCCCTAACAAAGGAATTCCTAAAGCATCGCCTAGAAGATGGATATTTACGGTTGCGGGAATAATCAGCTGGGCAAAATTTTTATCCTGGAGGTTAGCCTCTGTCGCGGCCAGGGTCACAGGCATGGTAGCCGCACTGGACATCGTGGTAAATCCGGTAAGGGCCGCCGGAAAAATCTGTCGAATATACCCTGCAAGTTTTTTAGGAGAGAAATTAGCGGCAAGGACATACATTAAACTAATATAGCCGATAATAACGCTCATCATTAATAAGATAACCTGGCCACAGGTCTCAAATAAAATCGGCAATTGCCCTTCCATTTGCATTTTAAGAACAAATCCAAAAACATACACCGGCAACAGCGGAATAAAGGTTTTCTGTAAAAGAGTTGTAACCGCGTCCCTGAGTTTAAAAATAAAGCTAACGGCTTTAGCGTGAGGGGAAATACTAAAGACTAACCCATATACCAGACCTATAATCATTGACCATTTTGGTTCGAGCCAACTTGGAAACGGGGCCACAAATAAGGGTTCGATCAAATCTTGCGAGGTTGCTAAGTTGATGGCCTTGCCACCCGTGACGAAGGGAAGAGCGAGCAGGCTGACACCATAAGAAGTAAAAACGGCAACGATGTTAGAAAGGCAGACGAGCAAAAGAATACTGATGATTAACAGCGGCGCTTTCTGCTCTAGCGACAGGATGGAAGAGGCCATATAACTGATAATGACGGCCGGCAAAATCATCATCAAAAAATCTTTAAGGGCGCAACTTAAGCTATAAAAAAATGAAGCGTGAGACACATCCAAAGACCCGGCCATAAAAAATGCCAGCAGAACACATACAATTAACTGGAAAGGCAAACTTTTTAACATTATTTAGCTCCTCATCTCAGAGGTAGGAATTAAACCAATAATTACAAGGAAATTTAATAAGACTAAAGCAATCCGCCTAAGCGGACAGAGTAATAAATGATAAGAATGTAAGCCTCACACTAAACATACCAACTCTGCGTTGTTACTTAAATCATATTGTCAACACTATGATGTTTTATTGGCCACAATCAATAAGAATTTGAAGGAATACATGAACCAACAAAGGATCCAACCATATATCATCTCTGTTTTTTAAGTCTCGTTCTTTCTTTTTATAGCCCAAAATATGCTCCCCAGTTTAGTCGCTGTTCAAATATTATCAAGCGACTTTTCCGCAAAGAAACTAGATGCACGATAGATCTTTATGATACAAAGGAATAAACGAGAATAACACTTGAGCTTATAATGACTGAAAAATTGCAACCACCCCGCGGAACTCAAGATTTAATTGGTGATGAATACCGTCGCCATGCTCATATTATCCAAACAGCTCAAACCATTGCTCACTCCTATGGCTATGAGCCTATAGCCACACCAATTTTTGAATCGACAGCGGTTTTCAAGCGGACCATTGGCGAGACCTCTGACATTGTCGGCAAGGAGATGTATACCTTTGAAGACCGAGGGGGTGAAGAGGTTACTCTACGCCCTGAAGGGACAGCGGGAACCTTAA
The DNA here is from genome assembly GCF_000190415.1 of Candidatus Odyssella thessalonicensis L13. Lineage (GTDB taxonomy): Bacteria > Pseudomonadota > Alphaproteobacteria > Paracaedibacterales > Paracaedibacteraceae > Paracaedibacter > Paracaedibacter thessalonicensis. The sequence continues at coordinate 191,108 of NZ_AEWF01000004.1, read as the reverse complement.
GAGCCGTCATCTCAAACGGGTTGACGCAACATCTGCCCCTCAAATTAATTTACAGCGGCCCTATGTTCCGTTATGAACGGCCGCAACTCGGCCGGAGGCGTCAATTTCACCAATTAGGCGTGGAATGTTTAGGAATTGCTCATCCTTACAGTGATGTGGAGACCATCGCTTTAGGCACACAGGTGTTAAAGGCGCTGGGGGTGCTCGAAAAGACGACCCTAGAAATTAATACGCTGGGAGACACTGAATCTCGCCAAAATTACCGTCAAGCTTTAATTGACTACTTTACACCGTATCAGAACCAGCTCTCCAAAGACAGTCAAGACCGGTTACTGCGCAACCCGCTGCGGATTCTCGATTCTAAAGATGAAGGTGACCGGGCTCTTGTTGCCAACGCTCCTCAATTTGAAAATTATCTCAATGAGACCTCAAGTACCTTTTTTGCTCAAGTCTGCCAAGGCCTAGATGCGCTCAATATTTCATATCAGATTAATCGTCGACTAGTCCGTGGCCTAGACTATTACAATCATACCGCATTTGAGTTTGTCACCACTGAGCTGGGCGCCCAAGGCACGGTTTTAGCGGGGGGGCGCTATGATGGGCTTATGAGCCAAATGGGCGGCCCAGAGACGCCGGGAATAGGCTGGGCCTTGGGAATTGAACGGCTGGCATTATTGCTGCCTGCTCTTGACGGTCACGATCGTCCTATTGCGGTTATTCCCGTGGGTGAGGCTGCATTCTCCTGTTGCTTTAACCTGACCATGCAGCTTAGAGATAGACAACTGATGACTGACATTGCTTACAGTGGCAATGTTGGCAAACGCCTTAAGCGAGCTAATAAAATTAATGCTCGCTATGCCATTATGATTGGTGATGAAGAACTGACAACATCCCAGGCAATTATTAAGGATCTGGATACCGGAGAGCAAAAATTAGTCGCAATTTCTGAAATTTCAGATTATCTTAGCAACTTAATCTAAGCAAATAGGATTGACCGTGGCGTTAGCAGCAAAATTAGATAAAGTCATAACTCGCTATCATGAACTCCGAGATATTCTGGCAAAATCAGAGATGTCTGATCCCAAAGAATTTGGCCGTTTATCGAAAGAATATTCTGATATGACCCCTGTGGTTGAGGCCATTGAAGAGGTCCGGAAAACTGAGCGCGAGATTCAAGATCTTGAAGCGATGATTGCTGACAAAGATATGGATGCTGAGATGCGCGAGTTTGCTAAACAAGAACTTGAGCAGCTCAAAGAGAAGCTACCGCATCAGGAACATCAGATTAAGATCCTGCTTTTACCCAAAGATGAAGCCGACGAACGCAACGCAATCCTGGAAGTTCGGGCCGGTACCGGCGGTGAAGAAGCCGGTTTGTTTGCAGCTGATCTATTTCGCATGTACCAACGGTTTGCCGCCAACCAAGGCTGGAAATTTGAAGTTTTAAGCTTAAACGAGACTGGATTAGGGGCGATTAAGGAAGCCAGCGCCTCAATTATGGGCAAGGGCGTGTTTTCTCGGTTAAAGTTTGAGTCGGGGGTGCATCGTGTTCAGCGAGTGCCGGAAACAGAGGCCAGTGGGCGAATTCACACCTCAGCTGCCACCGTGGCCGTGCTGCCGGAAGCCGAAGAGGTCGACATTCACATTGATGAAAAGGATCTCCAAATTGATGTTTACCGTGCTTCAGGGGCTGGGGGACAACACGTTAACACCACCGACAGTGCTGTCCGTATTACGCACATTCCCTCAGGGATTGTGGTCACGCAGCAGGACGAACGTTCCCAGCACAAAAACCGAGCCAAGGCCATGAAAGTGTTGCGGGCGCGCCTTTATGAAGCAGAACGCCTGCGCAAAGAAATGGAACGATCAGCTAACCGGCGCAATCAAATTGGCTCCGGCGACCGCTCAGAGCGCATACGCACTTATAACTTCCCGCAAGGGCGAGTTACAGATCACCGTATAAACCTGACTCTCTATAAAATTGATCTGATTATGGAAGGTGAATGCTTAAACGAAATGATTGAAGTGCTAATCTCGGAAGACCAAGCCACCAGGCTTGCTGAGGCCACTGAGGAATAAAAAGAGCGTGGCGGAGAGGCTGCAGAATAGTCGACGCCTTAGACCTAAAACTTCTACTGTAGAAACAAAGTAACTTTCTGATGATTTCCTAGCGTTTAGCTTTACCTCGCTAAGCGGAGCGGCAGCTTTTCTTGCTCATCCCTTAGTCTTACGGGGCACTAACCCTCTTTACAGAGAAGAATTTAAACCTCCCCTTCCATGCGGGTATCTTCTCTACTTCTCCGCTTGCCAGCCTTACTAAGGAAGATTATCGTGGGGCCTAATAACTGTATTGAGGTGGGCTTTAAAGTGAGCTCCTTTTGAGGCAGCTTGAAAGTTCTTGCAACTTTAAGTGATTTTAAAAGAGCCCTGATTAAAGAGAAGAGGACCGTCATATTAACTCCCAATTATAAGATGCAAAAAACCCCCTGCTTGTGGCAGAGGGTTCATTTTTAAGATAAGGCAAGCTTAGAATTTATAAGCAATACCCAGCTTGGTGGAATTCATATGGATTGAATCCAGCTTCACACCAATGGTGGTAAGGCTGCGCTTATATTCTTTAGTTAGACCATAAGCCCATTCCAAACGGCCAACCCAGTTCCGTCCAAAGGCTGTTTCCATTCCCAGACCAGGGGCAAAGCTCAGGCGTGACTTACTATCGCTTAAGGAAGGATAGTTGGTGCGTAGCTTAAATTTACCCCAGTCTCCGCCTAGACGAACATAACCGATGGTTGCTGGTGTAAACTTGTAGCCCATACGGAAAGCAAAGTTGAACTGATTTTTATGTTCAAAGCTAGCAGCTAGACCCAAACTTGAGGAATCAAAGTTCATGCTTGCATTTGCAAATTGATACCCAATTTCGCCAGCATAGAACATGCAGCCAGAAGAAATACCGTATCCGACATACAGACCAGCACCAGCGTGATGACGGCCTAAATTAAATTTCTGTGTACCAATATATGAATTGGAAATCACTCTTGCATCTGCAGCAAAAGCATTCATCGCACCGTTAACACCTAGATACAGACCTGTACCCATCTCAGCATGAGCACCAGAAACTGCAGCTGCAGCAACCAAAGCTAAAGCAAATCTCTTCATTTTAAACTCCTCTTTTTTCACTTACGCTCACAGCTTTAAAGCTCAAGCGCAATTCACACATCTTATCTAAAATTTTTTTAGTATTAGATACAACAAAAAAGAATTTTAGAAAAATTAAAATCGAATTACCTGTGCCTGGAAAAACACACAATTTTGCATATATTGCAATTTAGTATTGAGAAGCTGCCGATTTAAGAGGAAGATAGAATCTGAATAAGCGTGAGGAAACTATGTATAAAGAACATTCCGATTTAAGCTTAATTTTAACGACGCCTTTAGGGGCCAACGTGTTAGTTATTGATCGCTTAAGAATGATCGAGGCCATTTCTGAGCCCTTTACCTTAGAGCTTGAAATGCACTCTATTAACCATAGTATCCCTTTTGATAAAATAATTGGACACGATGTAAAGATAGAATTTAAATATCAGGGCCATTCACGTTATTTTTGTGGCATTGTTGGCGAATTTTCCCAAGGATTTACGGTTAACACTAGGGACGCTGGCAACAAGATTGACTTAACTCGCTACACCGCTAAAGTCTATCCAAAATTTTGGTTACTTAAGTTTAGTGAGGATCATCAGATCTTTCAGCAGAAAACAGCAATCGATATTATTAATTCAATGTTATCAGAAAATGGGGTCAAACATAAGTCTGATATGACAACCTCCTGCGGCCGCAGCCGACGTGAATATTGTGTACAATACCGAGAAAGCTACTTTGATTTTGCCTCACGTCTTATGGAAGAAGAAGGGATTTTCTACTTCTTTGAGCATTCCGCAGCGGGGGAGAAAATGATTCTCTGTGATAAATCGGCCGCCGCTCATAAAATCTATAGTCGACTACCGATGACGCCAGCTCTTGCGGCGCAACCCTATTTTGATCAGATTCAATTCATCACCTATGCCCAGCAAATTGTTTCAAAGAAATTTCAAACAGCTGATTATAACTTTGAAACTGCCTCGACAAAGTTATTTAGCACAATGGAGGGCAAAGGTAGCGGATTAACAGTTTATCGCTACCCCGGCTATTATAAAGCGAACGAAACCGGAGATCAGGTAGCAACACATCGCATTCAAGAATTAGAATGGCGCAAAGAGATGATCACCGGTGTGTCAACAGCCCCTCTCCTGGCGCCGATGCATAGCTTTAAGGTCACGGATCATCCTCGTCACTCTTTAAATTCTGATTTTATCGTATACCGCGTTATCCATGAAATTAACATGCTGGCCCAGCCGGAGGAACAAATTTACAGCAATAAATTTGAGGCTTTTCCTGCGCATATACCCTTTAGGGCACCTTTAATAACGCCTAAACCGACCATAGCATCGACCCAAACAGCCAAGGTTACTGGTAAGGCTGGTGAAGAAATATGGTGTGATGAATATGGGCGTATTAAGGTTAAATTCCACTGGGATCAAAAAGGAAGCAATGATGAAAAAAGTTCCTGTTGGATACGCGTTGCTCAACTGTGGGCAAGTAGCGGCTGGGGCGGTTTATGGACACCACGGATCGGCATGGAAGTGGTGGTAACTTTTCTAGAAGGGGATCCTGATCGCCCTTTGATCACCGGCTGCGTTTATAACAGCGATCATATCCCCCCCTATGCCAAGAGCGAGCCCACAAAAAGCACCATTAGATCAAATACCACAAAGGGCGGGCAAGGTTTTAACGAGATCCGCTTCGAAGATCTCAAAGGCAAGGAAGAGATATTTGTACACGCTCAAAAGGATATGAATACGATTGTGGAGGATAATCGTACTTTAAGAATAAATGATGAAGATGACACCACTGATATCATGTGTGGCGACAGGAAAGTTACTCTGCATGCTAATGACGGTAAAAAGAAAAAAAATGCTGGCAATGATACTCTTATCCTTATCAAAGGCAGTCGAGTGGTCGATTTAAAAGGGGCGGGTCCGCATCAAGGCAACCATACCTTAACCTTAACCAAGGGGGATAATACCATTCATATCGAAAAAGGCGATATGCACACCACGCTGGCCAAAGGCAACCAAACCACCACCATTACAGGACACCGAGAAATTGTGGTCAGCGATAAAGAAACCCATACGAATGGGTCAGACTTCAGTCATACTGTTAGCGGCAATTATCAATTAGCAATTAAGGGAAACCTAACTATCTCAGTGAGTGGCAATATCAGCTTTGAAACCGCTGGTAATTTTAAAGTTACAGCGGGAGGCAGCGTGCAGCTCACCTCCGGTGGACCCACACAGATCAAAGGAAGTGTTGTTCAGATCAATTAGAGGCTTCACGACTTGCTTTTTATGTTTTTTCTCACCGCAAGAATTTGACGATATTAAGCCGATCAGCAAATTTTCTTATCCTGGCGCTGAAATAAAAATATATCAGCTTGAGATATATTAAGTGCTTGATTTTAAAGTATAATAACAAAAAGAATGCTTATAAATATATTTGGCAAAGGTAAGTGATCTATGGTATAGTTCAGTTAAAAACAGTTCACATTCCACATTTTAGGGCTTTCTTAATTTATTCCCTATTAAAGTTTATATTGGAAAACTTCAAAACATATACAGCGGCGGACCAATGAAAAAAGCAAACATCCTTAATTATTTCACCAAAGATAAAGTTCCCTTTATTGCTGGCGGCGTCGTTGCCGGTGCCTTGGGCCTTTGGGTTGTTGGCAAGATAACTTCCCCCCTTATCAGTCCCTATATTAAGGATGCTTGTCGAAGCTACCTTGGTGAAGATATGAATGCAATGCGGCAGCAAAATCAGCCTGCCGTGGTAGAAATGGCCCGAATGAATCGTGGCAAAATTACCAAACGCATAAATACAGTTGGCTTGCTGCATGCTAATGCTGAGGTCACCTTGCGATCAGAGATGGCAGGCCGCATCAAGGAGATCCATTTTAAGGAAGGTGAGCAAGTTAGCAAAGGTGATGTGCTGATTGTTTTTGAAGACGCTGATCTGAGAGCAGCTTTGGAAGGGGCAGCAGCTGAACTTAAATTAAGGCAAAATGATTACGAACGCTCTAAACAGCTGCAAGCACGCAAAATTGAAAGCAACAAGAAATTTGATGAAGCAATAGCCCAATTTGAAGCCGCTAAGGCCCAAGTCGACAAAGCTCAAGCTGCCCTAGATAAAGCGACCATTCTGGCGCCTTTTGACGGGGTGATCGGATTGATTGATATTGATCCCGGTGCTTACGTGCAGGCAGCCCAAGACCTGGTAAAAATTGTTGACAATAGTCCCATCTACGCTGACTTTAAAATTCCCGAAAAGAATCTTCATGACATCGGAGTTGGCCAGTTAGCTGAAATTAAGCTTGACGCTTTTCCAGATGAAAGATTTACGGCCACAGTAGAAGCCATTGATTCCAGCGTGGATTCGGTCAGCCATTCCATTGCCGTGCGAGCTACCATTCCCAATGATGACGGCAAGCTTCGCTCTGGACTTTATGCCAATGTTAGTTTGATTATTGGTGAAAAAACGGATGCTTTATTAGTCCCTGAATCAGCCTTAATTCGCGATGGTAACCGTGAATTAATCTATGTGGTTCACGAAGGACGGGCGCAGCTGGTCCCTGTGGTTACCGGCACTCGGGAAAATGCCATGGTAGAAATTCTGACCAATCTGCGGGAAGGCTTAAATGTTGTCACCGCCGGCCAGATTAAGATTTATTCTGGTAAAGCCGTGACCACCCAAGGTCCCAAACCTGAAGAGGCGCTTAAATCTTTAGCAACGGGCACTAAAAAATCTGAAGATAGTGAGGATAAAGCAAACCAGGATAAATCATCATTAAATAATAAAGATTCAAAATCGTCTGCCCCTTCAACGGCCTCTCAAACAAAGACCGCAGAGGCTAGTAAAACGCCGCCCGAAGAATCCAAAGGAGAAGTCAAGAAGGAGACTTCAGCAGCAGCACCCACCCCTTCGCCCACATCATCCGACAGCAAAGCAGAGAAAACTGAATAGAGGGTACCTCCATGAGTCTATCAGAAGTATGTATTAAACGGCCTGTATTCTCATGGGTCATGACCTTAATTTTGATCCTACTGGGTATAGTCGGCTACTCGCGGTTACCCCTTCAGCACAAACCTACGATTGAGTCTCCTTACATTACCATTGAATCGCACCTCCATGGAGCAGCGCCGGAAGTCGTTGAAGCCCAAGTCACGCGCGTTATTGAGGAAGCAATATCTGGAATCGAGGGTATTGAACATTTTAATTCCACCAGTTCACCAGAAACTTCTAAGATTTCCGTCGAATTCTCGCCTCGACGTCGGGCCGACGATGCCATTAGTGACGTCCGTGATCGCTTAGCTAAGATCCGCAATCAGTTGCCTCATGAAATGGAAGATCCCACACTAACAAAATCAAAAACCGATGACCGTCCAGTCATGACCATTGCTTTGACCAGTGATACCATTGAACCCAGTAAACTCCAAGATTATGCCAAAAACGAGATCGAAAAAGAGCTGGAATCCATTGATGGCGTCTCAAACGTTGAAGTCGTCGGAGGCGGGCTGTTTAAAATGCAGCTCAAGCTTGACCCTGTCAAAATGTCGGGCTATGGGATTACTGTTACTGAGGTGATCCAGGCTATTCGCCAACAAAACATAGAAAAGCCAGCCGGTAAACTCGTTAGTAAAGATAGAGAATTTTTGGTTACCACCGTAGCCGGCTCTGAAACCCCGGAAGAGTTCGCCCGTTTACCGATTGCCAATAAAGAAGGCACTCTGATCCTTCTAAAAGACATTGGGACGGCCGAAATGAGCACCATGGACACGAAGACCAGAACTTATTTCAATGGTAAGCTTGGCGTCAGTATTGGGATTTACAAACAATCTACAGCCAATCCCGTGCAACTGGCACGCCGGCTTCGCACTATGATTCCCAAAATTCAGGACCGTTTACCTGAAGACATGACGCTTAGGATTGGATCTGATACAGCAAAGTTTATTGAAGATGCCTTGAATCGCATTCAGCAGACTCTATTTGAAGCCTTTATATTTGTGACCCTTGTCGTATTTGCGTTTTTACGGTCGGCTCGGGCCTCTATTATCCCATTGGTGACGATCCCTGTCTCGTTAATTGCGACCTTCTTTGTCATGTACCTCTTGGGCTTCTCCATTAATACTCTGACATTAATGGCAATGGTATTAGCTATCGGTTTGGTGGTCGACGATGCGATTGTGGTTCTTGAAAACATTTATCGCCGCATTGAAGAAGGCGAAAAACCTTTTGCGGCTGCAATCCGGGGTATGCGTGAGATCACGTTTGCCGTTATTGCCATGACTTTAACCTTGGCTGCAGTTTATATGCCTTTTGCTCTCATTTCCGGAACGATTGGAAAGACGTTCACCGAGTATGCCATTACCCTTGCAGTTTCGGTTATCATTTCGGGATTTGCAGCGTTAACGTTATCACCTATGATGTGTTCACGCCTTTTAGGGCATGGGGAGGGCACCCTTGGTGTCCAAGAAGCAAAATGGTGGGCTACTTTTAAAAGCAAATTCCGCAGTGATATATGGCTTGATAAACTTGAAGTAGTTTACAAAGAGCAGGTTACCTCCGTTTTAGCGCAGCCGAAAAACGTTATCATTGCCACAGGGATATTTTGTGCTTTAGGCTTAGCTGCTTTCTTCGGCTTGACCCGAGAATTTTTCCCTTATGAAGATCAAGGTAAGATCTTTATTGATGGGCAATCGAGTCCATCCTCAACCTTAGACTTTACAGACCGCTATGTTAAGCAGATTGACGATATATTAGCCACGATGCCAGAGATTACCCGCCGGGTGGTCAATATTAAGAATCCAACCTATGACATTATGGCCGAAGTGGATCGTAAAAGTGGCCGCTCTACCCAAGACGTGGTAGCAGACCTGCGCAAACGCTTAGAAATTATTCCCGGTGTCTCCATTAAATTTGGCAGCATGGGCGGAGAAGCGGAAAACAATAATATCGTTCAATTTGTGGTGGCTGCAAACAAGTCAGTTAAAGAAATTAAAGGCTACTTTGAAATAATGAGAGACCGCTTATACGGCAACGTCGATAAGGTGCAGCGTGTTCTCAGCAATTCTAGTGCTGACACTGAAGAGTATAAACTCACCATTCGTCGCAATAAAGCCTCGACCTTAGGCATTGATCCCGGCGCCATTGCTGATACGGTTGATGCGCTTGTGCGGGGACGTAAAGCCGGTACCTTTAAAAGAGAAAACCGTTTATATGACGTCATGGTGGAAGTTATGGATGAAGCCCGACAGACACCCAACGACATCACGAATCTGTTCATGAAAGCAAGCGATAAAAAGGGCACATTAGTTCCTATTGCGGAGCTCGTTGAAGTGCACTCGGCAGCTGGCTCTGCTGAAATCTTTCGCTACAATAAGTATCGCGCCATCAGCATGAGTGCTGTTCTCACGCGGGGTACTAGCTTATCAGATGGTATTAATTTTGTCCAAACCATCCGCCGTGAACAACTGCCTAAAGATGTCCGTATCGAATTTATCGGAGAAACGCGCAAGTATATTGAAGAGTCACAAAACATCTTATTGATTGTTGGATTAGCCTTGGCGTTTATTTATCTAGTGCTTGCTGCCCAATTTGAAAGCTGGATTGATCCTTTTATCATTATTTTATCGGTGCCTTTATCGATAGCCGGTGGGTTAATTACGCTTGCGTTAATTAAAGATGGCACCCTAAATGTTTATAGCCAAATTGGATTAGTCACCTTGATTGGGCTGATCACAAAACACGGTATCTTGATTGTTGACTTCACCAATAAACTGCGTGATGAAGGCAAATCTAAGATGGAGTCGGTTATTCAAGCATCACAGATGCGTCTGCGCCCCATTTTAATGACAACCTTTGCTATGGTTTTAGGATCAGTTCCGTTAGCAATTGCCTCAGGGGCAGGTTCGGAAAGTATCCGTCAGATTGGATTTGTGATCGTAGGCGGCATGACTTTTGGTACAATTTTCACCTTATTTGTGCTCCCAATCGTTTATATGGCCATCTCACCCAACCAACGAAAAGTGCTACCACTAGATGTTTAACAATAAGTCAGTCTTGATCCTGCTGTGACCTGTTTTGATGATTACATTTTCCAGAGTTGCTTTTAGACAGATTAAGGCTGTACTCTTATAATACGACGGGGAAGCACTTTCCCTAAGCGTAGCGCAACCGTTTAGGAGGAAGACCATTCTTAAGATGGTCGGCAAGCAAATTCTAGCCAAGGTTTAATTTGTGATGGACCCCATTTTTAATCGTCAGCTGCAACTTCTTCGCCATAAGCAATTGAAGCTTGACACGCAGCATCCCCTCCATCATTCTCTGCACGCCCTTCTCCATGAGCGCCTAAGTTATATTAAGCGAGACTTTCAGTCCGTCCTTATTATTGGCGACTTTATGTACTCTCCCCTCACCCCACCTCATCGTATTGTCACCCTTGGGCGCACTGTCGAAGCTTTATCAGAACACTTACCATTTCCTGCCTCCACCTTTGATCTTGTCATCAGTTATATGGACTTGCATCATGCCAATGATGTGCCCGGGATTTTAAAACAGATCAATTATTGCCTTAAGTCCGATGGTTTATTTTTGGGAGCCTTCATGGGGGGAACCTCTTTATGGCAGCTGCGTGCAGCCACCCAACAAGCTGAACTCATTACGCGCGGGGGCTGCTCACCTCGTGTAGCTCCTTTAATCTCGCTTCATGATGCCGCAGCGCTTCTCCAAAGAGCAGGTTTTGCTATTCCAGTCCTTGACCATGAAATTATTGAATTGACGGATAACAACCCTTGGCCGCTATTCCAGCAATTAAAAAGCCTTGGCTTGTCAAACAGCATGTATGCCGGGTTTAAAGGACTCTCTGGTAAGCAGTTTTTTGCTGAGCTATCTAAATCCTTTATGCCCCCTAACCCGTGTCGTTTAGAGCTTGATATTCTCTTAATGTCAGGATGGGCCCCTGCTGCTAACCAGCAACGCCCTTTACCACGCGGAAGTGCTCAGTATCACCTTAGTCAGATTTTACAATAGCTTGGTTGAGTGAATTCTTAAACGCTGTTCCCTTTACAAATCTAGTATAATCTCTGAGTTAAATAACAATTATTTAGCATCGCGCCTTTGCCACGTCTCCCCTCTCCATGCTCTCCTCCCCCTCAATAGTAGGCTCAAATAGTTATTTACCTTATAAAAAGCGAATGCTAACATCACATCATTAAAAATTAAATAAAATTTTATACTTATACGGGGGATATTAGAATTTATGCAGACTCAGAGAATAATATTACTTGCTTCTTTAATCTGTCAGTTAGCTTCTCTTTCAGGGGCAACACAGCCGGCCGAGAAGATAGATAGATCTCATTGTACCACGACCTGTACGCAATCGCCCGTTGATAAATTAGAGACGTTACATCTAGAGATTCAGAAAGTATTAGATGCTGTAGAGGAAAATCCAGCTTATAAAATAGCCGACCCTCGGGTTGTTGTCATTGGCAATACGGGCGCTGGCAAAACGACGTTACTTCATTTATTAGCTGGGAGAAATCTTATCGCGCAGCAGATCTCAAATATGAGAAGATATCAGTTAACTGTGGCTCCTGAAGATGTCTTACCCGGCTTTCAAATTGGTCATGGAATCAGAGCAGGAACAGGCCTACCTGTTTCGTGGCATGACAAAGTCCATAATACTGTTTACTGGGATTGTCCAGGCTTTGGCGATCCTGCCGGACCTGAAAGAGAGATCATTAATGCTTTTGCTATCTATCAGCTTTTCAAGAGCTCAGTTCCCGCTCGCATTGTTCTGGTGGCGACAGAATCGGAGGCCGATTTCTTGACAGCACGAGCCACCAACTTCTTACGGCTTTTGAAAAGGGTTACTGATGTAGTAAGCCCAGCAGATACAACTGAGACTTCCTTGTTACCCTTAAGCCTTATCATTACTAAGCAAAGAGACTATGAACCGCAAGAGCTTATAGAACATCTTAGTTGGGCGCTCGAAGATGATAACACTCATGAATTGCATCACAGCCAGATCAGTGCTCTTTTAAAGACATTGCTGCCCTCAGGAAGAAGTGCTAGCCTTCCAATACCGACGAAACCAGGCTCGTATACTTGTGAAGCAAGAGAGAGTATCGTAGAGATGATTTTGTCGACACTACCCATCGTTGCGCCGACAGTTAACATAGAGTTATCCGCGGAGGCAAAGCTTCTCCTTATTGAATATTCGCGCAATCTTAATGAGCGTATTATTAATTTTATAGACAACGATATTGCGTACGCTGTTATAAACTATTGTCACCAGCAAATTGACAACCATCAAGGAACGGTAAGTAATTTACGATTAGCTCTCGAACGTACTGCTCTCGCTTTGTCTAATTTTAAAGATGGGCTAGCAAAGCTTAAAACGGTTGAAGAAGATAACCTTAAAGTGGAACTGGATAATCTCTTTGCCACAAAACTAGAAAGCCTTTTTCCAGCTATGGCTTTAAGAAAGATGATTGAAATGCTGTCTTTTTTAAAGAAAATCGATAAAACTATTGAGTATAATGTGGACCCTTGGGTATTAAAACACGATTCCATTTATAAAAAGATCTCCGAGCTTATTCAGGTAAAGAGTAATTCTGCGAACGGGCAACTTAGAATTAGTGGAGTTGTGATCGGTATGAGTGATCTTGGCAGCTTTGATCTGTCCAGTATCAAGCAAGTCGATATTATGGCACTCAATACTTTCATTATTGATAAGGATGGCCGTTATCCCGGCCTTTCCTTTAACATTATTGCTCCAATTTGGAAAACCTTTAATAACAAATTGATTGATCTCAGCGGCCTACCAGGTGCCAACGGCAGCGACGCCTTAGGTTTGGGCCAAGATGGACAACCTGGCCAAGCAGGGGAAGACGGCGGAAACTTCTATGGAAAAGGAAGAATTTTCTTTAGCCTTGGTAAGCTTACGATTAAGAGCAACGGTGGCAGCGGTGGTGGCGGCGGCCATGGTAGGGATGGCACCCCAGGTAAAGATGGCAAAGATGGGAATCCCGCATCGAAAACTAAATCCGTAGGCAATATCCATTATTTCCATGATCGGGGCACGGACGGGCAAGCTGGCGGTAACGGTGGTCGCGGCGGCCATGGGGGCCGAGGCGGATTTAAAGGTGACGTTACTATTGAGGGCAATAGTGAATGGCAGCTTGTAGCCGCTGATGGTCTTATGGGAGCCCATGGAAAAGGCGGCAAAGGGGGCATAGGCGGTCGCCATGGCCGCCACTGTCAAGGGACCCTTGTCACGGATCGCGTTAAAGAGGAAGAATTTCAAACGGTGCGCATGATTACCGGCCGTACAGAAGTCCGAGAAGAGTTAGTAGAAAGGGAGAAGCTACCAACATGGGTATGGTTCTGGCCATTTGGGCAAGTAGCTAAAGTTGCTGAGCTCTTTGAGGATAAATACTATACCCGCCAAGTAACCGTGGACCTCCCGGATCTTCCTGTAATTGACACAGGAACCCGCACTGTAGCAGCCGAAGATCTCTGGCAAGTGCAGCCAGGCTATCAAGGGGACAGAGGTAAAGCTCCAGATGGCTTTACAGGCTCAGGATTAAACACTGAAGGCCAGCCCCTTCCAAGCGCCCGCAAGCCTATAAATAAAGTTAGCACCCTTGCAACCTATAATTCTTATCATCAAGCGGCCAAGAATTCTTCAATATATGAATTCGTCAAGGAGATTAACTAATTACCCTGCATTACGCATAAGGAGCAAAGTCAAGCGCATTAATCATGCGCTTATTTTTTTCATAAGAGTAATCTTCTAGGGCTAGATTCTTTGTTTTTTATCAATAGGAATCTAGCCCCTATTCTTCCCCTAATCATCACGACAGAAAACCATCGATACTCTCTTAAAATTAATCGTATGAATTCAAATACCTGCTTGAGACAAGAGAGAGTTAATCTATTGGCGTAAATTTATTGAAATAATAACGCTTATAATTCGGAACAAAAATTACTAACTTATATTTAAAATTTTTGTTTACACCAAAAAGAGAAAGAAGAAGCCATGAAATATAGAAGATTACTATTGCTTATCTCTTTGCTTTATCAATCAATCTCCTTTTCCTGGGGTATGATGCATTCAGAAGAAGTGAAGAGCAGCACAAACTTTCAAACCCCAGGCACCTCCGAAACCTCTGCTGTTAAAATAGAGAATTTGCATACGGCAATTCAAAAGGCCCTGGCTACAATAGAGGAAAATCCCCATTATGAAATGACAGCACCGCGGATCATCGTGATCGGCAACACCGGCTCTGGCAAAACGACTCTTATTCATTTATTGGCGGGGAAAAACCTTCTAGCACAGCAAATTTCTCACTCTAAAAGATACCGATTAGAAGTGGCAGCCGAGGAGCTTTTACCAGGTTTCCATATTGGCCACAGCGTGAGAGCAGGCACAGCACTCCCCGTTTCTTGGCATGAACCGACAACCAATATGGTTTTCTGGGATTGCCCGGGTTTTGGTGACCCTGCCGGCCCTGAAAGAGAAATTATCAATGCTTGTGCGATTTACCAACTTTTTAAAAGCTCAGCTCCGACCAAACTTGTGATGGTTACTACTGAGAATGAAGCTAACATTGAAGAAGGACGAGCAACAGCCTTCCTTCATCTCTTAAAAAGGGTGACTGACGTTCTGGCTGAGCCAAGTAAACCTGAGTCGCAATTAACTTCCCTTTCTCTCGTGGTTACTAAACAAAGATATTATGAGCTACAAGAACTTATAGAAAATATAAATTGGGAATTAGAAGCTGATAATACGCATGAATTCCACCAAGGCCAGGTTAAAGATCTTTTAAATATCTTGGTGCAAAAGGAAAGAAAGGTAGGTATGCCTGCTCCCAGCCAGGCGGGACAATACTCTCCAGAAGCAAGGGCTAATATTCTGGAGACAATCTTAGCTACTGAGGCTATGGTTGTGCCTAAAGTTAATATAGCACTCTCCTCAGCGGCAAAACTTCTGCTCTCCCGCTATGTCCGCGTTCTTAATGAGCGGATTTGCAATTTTGTCAGCAATGATATTTGCCAATCTGTCGTGGATTATTGTCATCAGCTAATTGATAATCATCAAAGCCCTGTAACGGACTTACGGTTAAAGTTAAAGCACGTCCATGATTCTTTAGCTGTCTTTAAAGATAGCCTGCGCAATCTTGAGGGCATAAGCGACCAAGACTTTAAATCAGAGCTAAATAAAATCTTCACCACAGAGCTTGAAGCTTTTTCTCATTCCTCTTCTCTTAAGAAGATGTTGGAGATAATGTTCTCCTTGAAAAGGTAAAGCAGCTAATCCAGGTTGATAGCAAACTCGTCAATGGCGAGCTTTTAATAAATGGGTATGTGTTAGGACTAAGTGATTTGGCTGAGAAGGGACTGCGACTCATCGGCAGTATACCTGATCTCTGCATTAAAGTTTTGGCACATCATACTCTCTTTTTTGATACCAACATTAGTTATCCAGGCGTATCACTCCATATTATCGCTCCCTCTTGGAAGATCCTAGATAGAAGGCTTGTTAATTTGAGTGGAGGGGCAGGCGCGGACGGTAGTGACGGGACAGGCTTTGGTCGAGATGGCCAACCTGGTAAACCTGGGAAAAACGGTGGAAATTTCTACGGGAAAGGCAGAATCTTCCATAATACCCCTGGACTTACTATTCAGACAAATGGCGGTCCCGGAGGGAAAGGCGGCCATGGTACTGATGGCAGCTGCGGTAAAGATGGCAGCAACGGGGATCTAAGATTAAAGACAAAACAGGGGAATATGTATTATTACCATGACCGAGGTACAGATGGGCAAGCCGGCGGCAATGGTGGCCGAGGCGGCCATGGTGGCCAAGGCGGATTTAAGGGAGAAGTTATTATTGACGGCAACCGCGAGTGGCAGCTTGTTGCAGCTGATGGTCCCCTCGGAGCCCATGGCATAGGCGGCATAGGAGGTACAGGCGGTCGCCATGGTAAGCATTGTCAAGGAACACTCATTACCAACCGCAGCCAAGAAGAGAAATTTCAGGAAGTTCAAATGATCACCGGGCGCACAGGAGAAAGAAGGGTCCCTGTGGAGCGCACCATGCAAACCCCAGGCTGGTTGTGGTTTGTTCCTTGGCCAGGCTTGCTTATAAAGTCGATTGATGCCCTTGACGTTGCTTTTAATCCGATAACCTATAGAACAGAAACTTTCGCTTTACCCGATCTGCCAGTCATTGAGACCCACACTCGCACAGTAGCCGCTGAAGATCGCTGGCAGGTATTGCCAGGCTATCAAGAGGACAGAGGTAAGGCTGCGGACGGCTGTGACGGTTCAGGATTAAATACTGATGGCCAGGACCTTCCAGTCCCCCGAAAGCCTATAGATAAAGCTAGCATTCTTGCAACCTATAATTCTTATCATCAAGAAGCTAAGAATTCTTTATCCAATCAATTTGTTAGGGATATTGATTAGCCATAATAAGGCATCTTTCTATTCTAACTGGAGCTGACACGTCGGGTGGGCAAATGCCTGACGCTCTTTCTTTCCTCTAAACTGATATTGCTAATTTATTTATTGGGGTAAAAGAGAGCACAAACTAACTAAAAGAGCGAATATTCTTCACAATATAACGTTTATCCAAGCACCCCAGCTTAGCTATTATACACATCTGAGCTTAGCTTGATATGCTATCAACATTATTTTGTATAATTTAGGAAGAGAGCAAAATGAAGAATTTCTTTAAAAAATTTTGGGTATTCACCCTGTTATTTTTCCCGATGCTTGCTAAAGCGGCTCCCCAAGTATTTACACTCACCAACCCGGAAGCTGTGGGAGACCATAACCAAATACTCGGCATTCAAAGTGCGCTCAAACAAGTAGTCCCTAACACCACAATCTTTCAAGAATTTAATATTAAGGAACTAGACAAATTAATTATGATCATTAAAGAAATCCACAAAAAGCATCCTCGTGATAAAGTGGTGGTCATATCGGTCGGAGACTATGGAATTGATGCTTTTAAAGAAATCAAGACCGAAATAAATGAACCGTTTGTTCGCTGTGTCCTTTCTTCGCATCAATTAACTGATAAGATAGCGAGTGACAAAGAGTATGCCGATTTGATTGCTTTACCGGCGCATGCTGTTTCTCCCACATTCGTGGCTGAAAACCCTAAGAAGCTCATTCAAACAATTGGCGTAGCACATAACCTTACGAAAGCCCAAATCGAAGCAGATTACCAGAAGTATCAGAATCAGCTGCTGCCACTCAAAAATTATAAAAAGTACATCGGCGTTATCTTAGGCGGCGATGCCCCGGACGCTAGTGGTAACATTCGGTTTTATTCCGTTGCTGAAGCGCAACGCTTAGCTCGTAAAATTGCGCAACTAGCTAAGGCAGAGAACGCTGTTGTTCTGGCAACAGATGGGCCCCGCACCGGTAAATACGATCCCGGCACTCAGACAATTATTGAGAACTTTCATACACTGGCAACAGAGCCCAATGAAGTCTCGGCCGCCTTCACTGCCGTTTTAGCCGCCGAACTCCCTGCTGACCAATATAAGTTCTACAGCTTTATCTTCAAGCAACCCAGCATGAGCAAAGCGATCTATGGTGCTGTCCTGCATACGCAAGGGGCATTATTTGTTCCCGGCGAGTCGACCTCCATGGTCTCTGAAAGCGTTGATAACTTAGAAAAAGGTCAAGTTTATGTCTATCCCGCCGATAGCATGAATGAAAACCATATGGCCCATGTAAAAATGGAACAGCAACATGGTCGGATTAAACTTCTAGATACAGATTTTAATGAAATTCCGAGTGCCTCGGGGACCTCAGTCCTCAATAAAACCGCTGCCCAAGTGATTGCGGATGAAGTTATTAAAATGTTACTATAAATCTTTGTCTTTTGGTTGGCTCTTTATCAGTATGAAGAGTAAGGCCCAAGATTAGAAATCCCCCCTTAGCCCCCTAAATCGCCAGATTTAAGGGGCTATTATTAATAGCCTTAAAAGCTATCCTCTTCCAGGGGGAGCGGCATCCTTTGTTGGTGCTCTCTTGAGCCCCCTTAACGTCAACCTTCCCCAATAAATCTCTTGCAACCTTCCTTTCTATAAAGATAAATTAATTCAAATTTTAAGCATAAAGGTTGCATAAATGTATCTAATTTTACGAGTCAGCATTTTAAGTTCTTTGGCTTTGACGACCTCGCTTCAAAGTTTAGATATTCCTCATAAAAGTCCAACCCGTTTAAAAGATTGTACTCAAGGGCAAAAGTTTGAAGAGGTAACAAGTCTTGAGATTAATGGTCTGGTCGGACAGGTTAACTTGCAAAGAAATGAGGGTAGCCATAGCAAGAAGCCGGTATTGGCAATTAGTTATCGGGGAATTCCACCTGAAGTCGCTAAGAAGGTAAAGATTTCTAATAAGAAAGGACACTTGCGTCTTAGCTTTACAGAGCATTATCTTATAAATGAGGGCAGGATATATCTTGGCAAGAAATTTAAACAAAAGGCGGTCTTTGAACAAACCGATCTTGATGAAAATACCCGCTTGAAAGCTCTGACCACTTCTGACACTCATCCTACCCGCGCTGACCGTCGTAGATCTATACACTTGAAGTATGCTGGCTATGACCTGTCAGGCGCGGTAATCACGCTAGCTTATCCGAGAACAATTTCCGCCTATAAGCTAACTCCTGGCCTGGCAACCATAAACATAGTTGACGATATTGAAGGTTCACTGTTATTACAGATCCCCCCTTCCGGACAGATTAATGCCGAACGGGTTAAAAGTGATAATTTTAAAGCAGATGTTTCCCGAGGCGGCAACCTTAAAATCCACACTCTAATAACCCCCGGTTTTAAAATAAATGTAGGACAAGGCGATGAGGCGACGACTAGCATTTTGATGACACCCAATTTTAGCTTAGCTAAATTAAAAGTATCTAAATCAAAACCAAAAGCCACTAAGTCCAAAAAACGTCAACTTTCTTCTTCAAATGACGACAAGGGTGGCAATAATAAACCGCTAATAATTCCTGCTTTCCCTCAGGAACCAACCTATGGTGAAAGTAAAGAGAAACTGGAGATGCCACCCTTTATCAATTACTTGAGTGGGGGCAGTGTCTCAATGCCAGGCATTGTGATTGAAAATTATGTCCATTGTTTTAAACCTGCTCACAGTCAAACTATCGAGGGAGGGCAAGATACAGCTCTTACTCATAAGGCGGGCAATCTTTCCGCTTAACAAGCCAACATAAAGAAGGATTCCTCTAAAGAAAGGAGTCGCTTACATTGCCAATCCCTAAGTGGGGGTTGGCGAGGCTTTGTGGGGAAAGAAGCAAAATCTTTTCAAGCGAACCTCCGGTAAAAATCAAATAAACGCTCCAGATTTAGCTTCACAACAAGTGAGATTATTCTTCTAATTAATTTAGGTTTAACAATTTCGCTGTATGCTTAAGGTTATGCTGAATGAACACCTCACTGCTATGAAGATAGTTTTATTATTAATAGCCGTTGTCTTGTCCTTAAGCCTCTATCAAGCAAGGGCCAGCATTCCTTTTACTCAGGTGACGGGGATGTATAAGCAGACTAAAGAGGATTACAAAGATATCTCTCCATTCTGGGGGATGGTTGCCATTCATGGCGGATTATTGGAAAGAATTAGGTTTTTTGGCCCCTATCAGACTTCAGGAGAAGCAGAAGAGTCAGCCGATAGACCGCAAGATAAAATTGCTGAATTGATACAAGTCCTTTTCCCCAGCCCTGATGGCATTCAATTTGTCGCCAATACGAGCGGGAGTGCGCGTAACCCTGCTGGCTATCTCAGCACAAAGCTGGAGCTAATTAATGATATCATTATTACCTTAATAAACACCGATAGTCGCGAGAATAAAATCAGCACCATTATTTCAAAATTTAAACCTGTAAGTCGGAATCTGAAGCCTAAGCCGATAAGAGAGTTTGCGGAGCTGCTCTTGGATGCCTATCAGATGGAAGAAGAACTGGCCAACCCTGCCCAGCCGCAACAGCAGCTTTATCCATCCAATATCGTTATCATTTCATTGCTCGGCTATTTTTGCCTGGTGGCGGACAACAAAAATGATCTACAAAAGCTACCCGATTTAATGGAGGAAGAGCTTATGACTTCTCGGGAATTTAATTTATCTCTGCCCCTTCCCGACAGCATTAACTCCATCGAAGAGAAAAAATTATACCTGTTTGAAAGCCTACAATCGGACGACGAGGAACTGATTTTCTTTAAGGCAAAGGCTCAAGCATCTTATGGCAGCCTGTTTATTGATGACATTAATTACCGCACTGACACCGTTTATGAGGGGGCAAAATTTCCTGACTGTGGCGAGACCTCGCTTCGCAATCTTCTGATGGTTCTCCTGGGTCATCACAATGGCCTGTTGTCAGTTGAAACTTTAGAGAGGGTTGAGCAGCGCTTAGCTCCTCAAAAAGGATCTCAGGCAAAGCAGAACGATGCCCCTTTTCAAAAAATGAAGCTTTTCTTTAAAAGTTATTCTTATATTCCTCAGGCGACCACTAAAACTGTCCATAATGAGTGGGTTAGAGTAGTCTCAGATTTAAACAACGGAAACCCCGTTGCCAATCTTAATGATGTCCAGTATGGCCGTTCTCCCCAGGGCTCAGTACCAATTTATGAGATTAAATCTAATTACCCAGTAGAGGAAGCTTCTCCTAAGGGAATCTTTAATATGCTAAATGTGATTGCTAAGCTTATTCCCGATAAAGCTCTGAATCAACCCTGGCTAAATTTGGAAAAGGAAGGGTTTAAGCAAGCGAGTCAGAAACTTGAGCGCCTATGCGAGCTGTTTTCCCGTGAAGGATATAAATTGTCTTGGCAGGATTTAAGAACAGGTTCTCCGACCATTAACGGCACCTTTCCCATCCTTATCCTCTTTATAAATGATATCCCGGCTTATCAGTGGGAATTCGAAATGGGCCACTTTAGTTTGCGTAGAATTAATCAAGATAATGACGCTTGGTTTATTGAGCGCGAAAACTATCAACGTCTGCGTAATGAATGGATAGCATCTCTTTTCCCTTTCTCGCCCGACTCTTTATTGAGAACTTATGAAGAGGATCCGTATATTCCTATGGATATGGTTTATAGCCCCGCTTTAAAGAATTCCAGGAAGATTTTGCGATCAATCAATCTTGTCTTATCTGCTCCTTTACCTCAATTTATACCGCTTTTAAACCGCTGGATTGAGAAAACAATTCCTCTAAATGAACCAGCCGCCATAAAAAGGATCTCCTACCTGCTTTATCCTTGGAAAGCAATAAAGGCCATCAGTAAGATAATCAGGGCCCCTAAGCTCACAGCAATTAAGGAAAGAATGGATAGAATCCATATAAAAACCTCATTAACGGGATTTTATGGTATCCATGGCGGTCTATTTTCAAGTTTAGATCCTGAATATCTCTTCGATATTACTAAAACTCTCTTAAGCAAGGGCGCAGACCTCAACATTTATAATGATAACGAGGACACCCCCTTATTGTATCTAATGAGACACCCAGGAACTGAAGATGGTAATTTAAGGATAGCCAGATTCCTCATTGATGTCGGGGCCGATGTAAATGCTTCAGACAAAAACCGCCGAACACCGCTCCATTATGCCGTAAAATTAGGCAATGTTCCTCTAGTTGAGGCTCTGCTGAGGGCAAAGGCTGACATCAATGTGCAGGATGCAATCGGAGACACACCTCTACACACAGCGTTGGAAGAAAAACGCTCGAACTTAGTCTCTTTACTTCTCAAGAAACAGCCTGATGTAAATATTGCCAATGACTTTCGGATAACACCACTATTTTTAGCCGTTAAAGGTAACGACGAAAGTATCGTTCAAGCTTTGTTAACTGCAGGCGCCAACCCTAATCATATGACTCAAGATGCAACAATTTTAGGCGCCGCTTTATCTCAGAATAATAAAGCAGTGATCAAGCTGTTAATTGATGCCGGCGCTGATGTTAATGCAAGACACCCTAACTTTTTAAATATATCCTATCTGGACTATGCAATTGTCATAAACGATGTAGAAATGGTCAGGATTCTCTTGGATCATGGAGCCCTTGTTAATATCAAAAAAGACAAAGGTTTGACACCTTTGAATCAGGCTATTACGACGCACAATATAGATATTTTGAAGCTGCTTATTGATCATGGTGCAGATATGCACCTACCTGATGGCGAAGGCTTAACGCCCTTTGAGCGCCTGGACAAAGAGAAAGGTTTTATAGGAAACCCACGTCTCTTTCGGGCAATGCACGCCTTACTTGATGAAGCGTCGCGAAAAGGTTAAAGGGGGATGGGGCGCCTCTTTATTCCTCATTTTTTAGCCGAGGCCCCTAAATTATAAGTGATGGCGTACTTAAGCTTGAGCCAACTTGGCCAAGTTCGCACAAATTATGCGCACCGAGCGTGCTCGTTTGGCCGCAGAGTCCCATTCGCGAATAAAGACAATCTTTTGATCAGGTCGCAATTTAGCTTTCACTTTAGGATCCTGAATATAGTTCATAAGCCTTTCTGGTTCAGGAAATTTATTATCCTTAAAGGAAATGACCACGCCTTTAGGGCCAACATCAACTTTTTCAATATGGGCGGCCCGACAATAACTCTTAACCTCAATAAGTTCAAGCAGATTGAGGACCTCTGCTGGTAAACGGCCAAAACGATCTGCCATTTCCGCAGCGAAGGCATCAATTTCTTCGCGCGATTTTAGATTAGCGATGCGGCGATATAAGTTTAAGCGTAAATTGAGATCGCGCACATAGGTCTCTGGAATCATAACGGAAGTTCCCAGATTGATTTGCGGCGACCACTCTTCTTGCGTAGACGGAACCCCCATTTCTTGTTCGACACGGACTTGAATAATCGCTTCTTGCAATAAATGCTGGTAAAGCTCAACACCGACCTCACGAATATGACCTGATTGTTCCTCACCTACTAGATTCCCGGTGCCCCGAATATCGAGATCATGGCTTGCCAAGGTAAAGCCCGCCCCTAGTTTATCTAAGGTTTGCATAACCTCTAATCGTTTAAGAGAAGTATCAGAGACAGGTTTATCAGAGGGGATGGTCAGATAGGCATACCCCTGCGCTTTAGACCGGCCGACGCGGCCCCGCAGTTGATATAACTGCGCCAAGCCAAATAGATCTGCCCGATGGATAACCAAGGTATTGGCATTGGGGATATCAATGCCTGATTCAACAATATTCGTGGACAAGAGTAGATCAAACTTCCGGTCATAAAAAGCTGTCATAACGTCTTCCAACTGCCCCGAGGACAGCTGACCATGAGCCACAACAATTTTTATCTCGGGCAATAACTTGGTCAGTTGTTCTTGTAAAGCAGTTAAATCTTCTAGCCGCGGTGAGACATAAAAAATCTGTCCGCCACGATAATGCTCGCGCAGGATCGCCTCACGGATCACTAAACTATCATAAGGGGTCACAAAGGTCCGCACCGCCAGACGATCAATCGGCGGGGTGGCAATTAAGCTCATTTGCCGTACCCCTGTTAACGCCAGCTGAAGGGTTCGGGGAATCGGCGTCGCGGTTAACGTTAATACATGGACGTCTTTTTGTAAGGTTTTCAGTTTTTCTTTCTGCTTTACGCCAAAATGCTGCTCTTCATCAATGATGACCAGGCCTAAATCAACAAACTGGGTTTTATCAGAAAAGAGGGCATGAGTCGCAATAATAATATCAACTTGGCCCTCACTAAGATCGCGGCGGATGGCCTCAGCATTCTTGGGGGAAACAAAGCGCGATAATTGCTCAACCCGATAGCCAGAAGCTTGGAACCGACGCGAAAAGGTTTGATAATGCTGACGGCAGAGCAGCGTTGTTGGCGCAATAATTGCCACTTGTTTACCCGTAGCCACAGCGACAAAGGCCGCCCTTAAAGCGACTTCAGTCTTGCCAAAGCCCACATCCCCGCAAATCAACCGATCCATGGGATTACCTGAGGCCATGTCCGCCAAGGTTTCTTCAATTGCTCTGAGCTGGTCATCGGTTTCGACATAGGGAAAGCTGGCACAGAAGCGATCATAATCTTGAGACTTGATTTGTAAGATCGGCGCCTCTTGTAAGGCCCGCTCTGCCGCCAGTTTAATTAAATAGTCGGCAATTTCACGGATGCGCTTTTTAACCCGCGCTTTACGATTTTGCCAAGCAGCAGATCCTAATCGATCGAGTTGCACCAGTGTATCGGCGTCGCCATACTTGCTGATGGCATCAATATTTTCAACTGGTAAGAATAATTTATCTCCCCCGTAATAGACCAGCGTTAAACAATCATGTAAAGCTCCATCCACTTCTACCGGCGCCAACCCCTCATAGCGGCCAACCCCATGATCGCGGTGGACAATTAAATCGCCCGTGGATAACTGTGAAGTTTCTAGCAATAATTTCTCAGTTTTACGCTGTTTGCTAGGTTGGCGAATGATTCTCTCCCCTAACAAGTCACTTTCTGTAATGACCAGCATGGTGGGAGTGGCAAAGCCGTGATCCAAGGGATATACGCTCATACTCCGTGCACACTCAGCTCCCGGCCACTGAGAAACCACTTTAAAATCGGTGACTCCTGAATCCTCAAGCATATGCTGCAATCGATCGCGCGATCCTTCGCTACTACAAGCAAGAACAATTTGTTGATCTGGATGCTGCTGCAGCGTTTGTTTCAAATGCTGTAAAGCTTGCTGGGTGGGAGTCCCTACCGGCAAGCTTATCCCCCGCCGACATTGATAATCAATTTGATGTTCTTGGCTGAATGGCGTTACGAGATAAGCCTGCTCTTTGGTCTGTCCCCATTCCCTCAAGGTTAGATAGCTGTCTTCAGGCTTGACAGGATTATAAGGCGGTGAGGTATCTCCGGGTAACTTTGCTAAGCGATTGTGATAATAGTCATGGATCAACTCTAGCCGAGTTTTAATAGCATCCTCAACCTGATGATCATAAAAGACTTGCGCTTGAGGGGCATAATCGAGAACACTAACCATGGTTTTAAAGAACAGAGGCAACCAATGCTCTATCCCTGCATAACGTCGCCCTTCTGAAACTGCTTCATAGAGGGGGGTTATAATATGGCCAAAGCGTTCTCGGTAATTTTGTCGAAACCTTTTAATTTGTTCATCGGTCAACGCCAGGTCATGGCTCGGCTGTAGCTCAACGTAATTAATCTGATTAATTGTTGTCTGATTTAGAGCATCAAAATGGCGGATTCTTTCGAGATGGTCTCCAAAAAAATCTAATCGCACGGGATCGGCCAACCCAACGGGAAAGATATCTAAGATATCGCCTCTAACAGCAAATTCTCCTGCTTCTCTCACCGTCTCTACCCGCACATAGCCCGATTGACTGAGACTGTCAATCAGCACAGTCATCGATAATGTCTGCCCAACCGTTAATGTATGGTGACGGTTAATCAAACTAGATAAGGGTGGGACGCGTTGCAAGAAACTAGAGGCCGATAACACCACCACTGTCGCTTGGCTTGCGGCCATGGCCGATAAAACCTGCATCCGCTGTGTCAAGACATCTTGACTGGGTCCAATCCGGTCATAGGGAAGACAATCCCACGCCGGCAAATGATAAGTTGCAATTGTTGTTAAGACCACCTTCAATTGAGCAGTTAACTGGACGGCTCGTTCCTCATTAGGGACGATATAGAAGAGGCAAGACGCCCCTTGTGAGGTGAGAAGATCTTGAATAATAAAAGGCTCGAATCCAACCGCAATTCCTGAATAAATTCTGCTTGCCATACTTTCGACACTAGATAACCTAAACTTGGCCTAACCCTAGCGTTGTTGTTTATGAAACGCAAGTATTTCACAAATTATGGCATGATAGCAGTCAGGAACTGTGGTATTCCCCATACACCACGAAAGGATATCGGCATCCTGCTCTGCTAATAACTGCTCAAACAGTTTTTGTTGGGAATCACTTAGGGTTGGCAAGCAAGCACACGCATATTTTCCTAATAAAACGTCGGTTTCTTTTAGGCCGCGATGGGTGGCGTTATAGATTAATCGTTTTAAGTAAATAGTCATCAATTTTTACCCTTCCTTAAGAATCATGCTCTATGTTGAGTTTTATCACAAGCAATACTGTTAAGAGGTCTTACCATGTGCACATTTCCGTCTGCTTTGCTTTTTGTGGGGTTATTGGCCACCAGCAGTAGTATAGCTGTCCAACTTCCGACTGTTTCAAATCCCCAGGAAGGCGCTACCCTCGTCTCCGCAGCAAATGAAGGCACCGATGTCAGCAAAGGTAAAAAGCGGATTCTGGATCTCGTGCGTAAAGGAGTGGTGATTATTGACGTCAAGACTTTTGCCAATGTGGAAGCGAATGAGCGGACAACATGGGCAGGCAGTGGCTTTATTGTTGACAAAGAACGGGGCATTATTGCTACCAACAAGCATGTGGCGGGGGATATGACGGTTAGCACTTATACCGTTAAGTTTGCGGATGGCTCTTCGGTGGAGGCGCATCATTTGCCTCTGGCCACTTTAGGAGACTATGCCTTTCTTAAAGTCGACCCCGAAAAATTGCCTAAGGCTGCCATTGCTCTTGAATTCTCGAAGCACCCCATTGCCGTTAATCAAACGGTCTATTCGATGGGCAATTCTGCCCGCGATGAATTCTCGACCTTTAAAGGGACAGTCTACAGCATTTATGATAATCTAGGTCCCTTCGGAGAACAGTCGTTCAGTTTTTCCGGTCTTACGGTTGGCGGTGCGAGTGGATCACCAATTTTTGATGATGAAGGTAAAGTTGTCGGGATTGTTTATGGCGGTAAATTTACCTCTGGGTCTGGCCTCCCTGCAAGCTATTTAATTGATGCGCTGGAGGTCATTAAGCAGGGGAAACTTCCTCAAATCTGGAGCACCGGCGCCATTCCCGGTTATGGCAGTATCTCAGATTATGAAAAAGCAGGCATCCTGCCGAAAGAGGCTTTAGTAAAATATAAGGAAAAATTTCCAGACGCCCAAAATAAAGTTGCTATTGTTCAGGGAACAGTTAAAGGAACCGCCGCCAGTGCGGCCTTGGAAGCAGGCGATTTAATCTGGTCATTAAATGGAGAAATGGTTGGCCCCCATCTGTATCAATTCGAAAAAAGTATTAACCATAGTAATGGCGCCGACATAACTCTTGAAATTTATCGCGATGGCAAGCTTAAGGAAGTTAAATTAACACCCTATGCTTTGAGCGCGGCTCCTTACCACAAGTTTATCTCCTTTGCCGATACTACCTGGTTTAGCAACAATGAGTTTGTTAATTATTTCTTTGGCGAAAAAGAACAGGGCGTTTTTATTATGGGCATCGGGCAAACTTCTCCTTTTAACGCAATCAGCCGTAATGAGAGTTTTAAACTTCCTTTCTTTATGACGCCAAAGTTATTTGCCATCAAAGCTCTTGACAATAAGCCTATTAAATCTTTAGACGATCTTCAAAAGGCAATTCCAGAGCTGGCGAAGAAGAAAACCTTCTCCATTCGCTATGTTGACTATGTCGGATCCATGGGACTGGGTCAGTATTCCAGTATGGATCGGCAAGAACGTATCGCTATTATTACCTATGAAGGTAAGTTTGATTCTCCTAAACTTTATTCCTTTAATGATAAAACGCTTGAATGGGATGCAAAAGATATTGAATAAAATTGTTCTGGAGAGATTAAAAGCTTTACCCTATCCTAAGGGTACTTTTAACGCTCCAGCAAGAGAAAGTGCATGAGAATCAGAACGGCTGTTTTTCCTGTCGCCGGCTTAGGGACACGCTTCTTACCGGCAACAAAAGCGATCCCTAAAGAAATGCTCACCGTTGGTGACAAGCCACTGATCCAACATGCGGTTGAAGAAGCCAAAGCGGCCGGAATAGAAAGATTTATTTTTATTACATCTCAGGGTAAAACTGCCATTGAAGATCATTTTGATAGCAATCCATTACTCGAGAGAACCTTGGCAGAACGCGGCAACACCAAAGAGCTAGAAAAAGTAAAATCGTCTCAGCTTAGTCCGGGAGACGCTATTTTTATCAGACAGCAGCAGCCTTTGGGACTGGGACATGCTGTCTGGTGCACCCGCCATCTGGTCGGCAATGAACCTTTTGCTTTACTTCTGGCCGATGATATGATTATAGGAGGGGCGCCTTGCACTGCCCAAATGATCAGTGCTTATGAGAAGCTGGGCCGCGGCAATTATACGGCGGTTATGGATGTTGAGCCCCTGCACGTGTCACGGTATGGCATCCTGGACATCGAGAGTGATGATGGCTGGATTGTCAAAGCCAAGCATGTTATTGAAAAGCCTGCCCCGCATCGTAGCCCATCCTGTACTGCCATCGTTGGTCGCTATATTCTTGATCCGATGACTTTTGAATCTATCAATATCCACAACCTGGGCATCTGTAAAGAGATCCAACTAACCGACGCGTTCTATCCCATGATCCAAGCCGGCATCCCATTTTATGGTGTGCGATTTGCAGGTCAACGTTATGACTGTGGCACCAAGGAAGGTTGGCTGGAAGCCAATATAGCCAATGCTTTTGAACGCAATGATCTCCGCGAAAAGCTTCTTACCACCCTCAAGAATTTAAAGATTAGAGAATAAACAACAGTTTCAAGATGAGACCAATACCCCATGACTCAGCACCAATTTAGCCCGCATATTTTGCGAGAATACGACATCCGAGGAACGATCAACCACAATCTGGGGGCCAAGGATGCCTTAGAAATAGGACGGCGTTTTGGGACATGGGTCCGTCAACAAGATCAACATCTAATCTGCCTTGGACGCGATGGCCGTTTATCTTCTCCAGAAATGCATCAGCATTTAACTCAAGGATTAATCGAGGCTGGGATAACTATATTAGATATAGGGGTGGGACCTACCCCCATGCTTTACTTTGCTACCCAAACTCTGCCTGTTTTTGCCGGCATCATGATTACCGGATCTCATAATCCGAAAGATGATAATGGCTTTAAGATCACCTTAAAGGATGGTCCTTTCTTTGGTGACAGTATCCGTAGCCTGGCAAGCCAGCCCTTCCACCGGGCTGAGGTCGCAGGGGAGATCGAACATATTGATGTCCGTGAATTTTATATTGCTCGGCTTTTGCAGGATTATATTCCCGCTAAGAAGCCCTTAAAACTTGCTTGGGATCCAGGCAATGGGGCGGCCGGAGAAATCCTTGAATTTCTCATCCAGCACTTAGAGGGAGAGCATATTATTATCAATAGTACAATTGATGGTAATTTCCCCAATCATCACCCTGATCCTTCGGTTGACAAGAATCTTATGCAGCTACGGCAAGTAATTGAAGAGCATAGCTGTGATGCGGGGATTGCATTTGATGGCGATGCAGACCGGTTAGGAGTCTTAGATCATAAAGGCCGCGCCTTTATGGGTGACCAATTGCTGATAATATTTGCAGATGACATTTTAAAAAACCAACCGGGCGCTAAGATTATTGGCGATGTAAAAACCAGCCAGGCTTTTTATGAAATGATCCCGGCACTGGGGGGACAGGCGCTCATGTGTCGTACCGGCCACTCGTTTGTAAAGATGATGGCCAAGAAAGAAAACGCCCCTCTGGCAGGGGAAGTAAGTGGCCATCTATTCTTTGCTGACAGATATTATGGGTATGATGATGCGCTGTATGGAGCGATTCGCTTTATCAATATCCTTCAGAATTCTGAGCAAAGCTGTGCTGAGATCTATGATGGTCTACCCAAGTATCATTCCACCTCAGAATTAAGAATTGATTGTCCAGACGAAATTAAGTTTCAAATCATTGAAGAGATGAAGAAAGATTTCCAAAGACAGAATATTAATTTTTCAGATATTGATGGCCTACGCTACAGTGATGACAATGGGTGGTGGTTAATCCGTGCTTCCAATACTCAGCCAGCATTGGTGGGACGCTGCGAATCAAAGACCGCTGCGGGGCTTGAACAGCTCCAGCAGAATCTAAGGTTGCATTTAAATAAATTCTTCAGCATCGATGCTCTTGGCTAATCTTAAGCTGCCGCGTCGCTGACAAGGCGCCGGCCTTTTAAAGTTTATATAAAGAGGGACTGCGGAATGACCAACCTAAGAAAGTCCTACTTCTTTCTAAGAGGCTAGTCCTTCTTACTGCTACACCTCTCTTGACATTGACGCTTCCTTTGCAAACAGTTCATTTTCTCAGTTAAACTGTCGCTATTCTTCTGGCAGATTAAGAAACGCGCTTCACAGTCAACGCAACATTTGACGTCTTTTTCAACAGGACAAACATTGCTAGCAAGAATAATTAAGAAAGAGGGAATAACCATAATTATTCTCCGTGTTAAACACCCTTTATCAAAAAATTAGGTCAGGAAGAATAAAAGTCCATATTAAAAACGCAAAGACACTAAAAAATAAGACATTGATTTTCATAAGATTTCTAAAACAAAATCTGTAATCCAAGGATTTTTTTCAATTTTCCCCTTGCGATTTGGGTTAAGAATGTCCATCTTTTTGTTATCAAAGAATATATAAGATTTTAAAAAAATGAAAGATTGGGCTAACACTATTATATCTATCAAAGACTTACCTTCTCAAATTCCTTTATTTATGGTGCGGGGAGCTATTCTTTTACCTAAAGCTCATCTACCGCTACCTGTTTTTGATTCGTCGCATTTGGCAATGATTAGCGACTGTATGACCAGTAACAAGCTATTAGGATTAATCCAACCGAGCGCCAGTTTACGCGGCAAAACTGACTTAGATCGGCTAGGTCTGTTCGAAACTGGCTGTCTTGCTAAAATAGTCGATGTTGTGGAGCATGAAGAAAATAAACTGATAGCAGAGTTAGAAGGAGTCATGCGGTTCCGCCTACTTGAGCAGAAAGAAAGTGAGAGCGGTTATCCGATTGCAACCGTGGATTATGAACCCTATGCCAGCGATCTTATAGAAGAAGTGGATTTTCAGATGGACCGTCCCCGCTTACTGCGGGCCTTAAAGCCTTACTTTGATCGTCTTGACATTGCCCCCAACTGGGATGAAATAAATAAAACCTCAAACCATAAATTATTGACAGCCTTATCAATGGCATGCCCCTTGCCACCATCAGAAAAACAGGCTTTACTAGAAACAGAGTCTATCCAGGAACAGTCACAAATGATTACCATGTTAATTGAAATGGCTGCTCTGGGGGGCGCGAATGAGAATACAACCTATCATTGAGGATAAAACGGTGGGTATTGCGGTCGATCCCAAATTACTTGAAATATTAGTTTGCCCTTTAACCAAGACGACTTTGACTTATGATCGTCAAAATAATCGCTTAATTAGTGAAGCGGCGGGCCTTGCTTATCCTATAGTTAAGGGAGTACCGATTATGCTGATTGATGAGGCGGAAATTGTTGATGAAGCCAAAGCGCAGGAGTTCAAAGACATGTTTAATAAGGATTGCCAATGAGTCATGCTCATCTTACCGTCACTCCCTGGCCCACCAATATCCGCCTTTTAAAAAAAGAGCGTATTTTAGAAGTTGAATTTGATGATGGCACCCTTTTCAGGCTCACAGCAGAATACTTGAGAGTAGAAAGCCCCTCCGCTGAGGTTCAAGGTCATGGCAGTAGCCAGAAGAAGATCATTTCTGGCTGCCAAAATGTAGCTATTAATCAGATTGAATCGGTGGGAAATTACGCCATTCGCATCCATTTTAATGACAATCATTCGACCGGCATTTACACTTGGGCTTATCTTTATGATCTGGGGCGTAAGAACAGTGAGAACTGGTCTCGCTATCTTATCATGCTGAAATCCATGGGATTGGCTCGGTAACTCTTGATTTAAGCCCAACATTTCCTTGTTGAAAACTTTACCCCTTGCGAACAGCATTTACAATAATTAAGCGATCCGTCATAGCGTGATCAGAAGCGATTTATAGGAGCCTCCAGTACCAGCTTCTTTTTTCTCACTCCTTGTTAGCTTTAAAAGATTGACAAACCTTTGCTAAATCCTCTGGGGTATCGACACTCTGGGGCATCGCCTCAACTAAAACCACCTCAATGTGCATACCTGATTCCAATGCCCGCAACTGCTCTAATTTTTCCGTCCTTTCTAAGTACGAAGGGGGCAAAGCCACAAAGGTTTCTAGGGAGCTGCGGCGATAGGTATAAAGGCCAATATGGTGATAATAAGTACTGGCATTGGCTGGGACAGGGAGTCGACTAAAATACACCGCGCGGCTAATATCAGCGCCGTGCTTGCTTTGCCACTCAGATAAAGCAATCTTGACCACATTGGGGTTATGGATTTCAGCAAGGTCCTCAATTCGACAACATAAAGTAGCAATGTCGACCTTGGAATCTTGTAACGGTGCCAGAGAAGCACGGATTAGCGTCGGATCAATGGTTGGTAGATCCCCTTGCAGGTTAATGACAACATCGTAATTTGCTTGTGGGTCAAATTGACGCAGTGCCGCCACAATACGATCACTTCCAGACGGCAATTCCGGATCCGTCTCAATGGCGATACCGCCTGCCTGTCTGACAATCTCGGCAATCCCTGCGCCACAACAAGCCACAATAACGGGGCCTAATGCTGTTTTTTGAGCTTGCTCTAGCACTCGCACAATCATAGGCTTACCGTGAATATCAGCTAAAGGTTTATTTGCTAACCTTGTGGAAGCTAAGCGCGCCGGAATAACAATAATAGGTTGCGTCATTTTTAAGTTAGTGTTTATAGAAATCTATGATTCTGTTATATAATCCTTGAATCCCCATTGGCAAATGGAATCAATTGCGATTATAATTGTTTCAAGGATAGCTAAAATTTCTGGAAAATTTATGAATAGCTTTGAGTTTAATAAGATCGCGGGAGCTATATTGTTTGCTCTTATTGTCTCCATGTTAGGAAGCCTCATGAGTGATGGTTTAATGCATCGCGATCAGCTGCAAAAAAATATTATTGAGATTGATATGGCCCCTGCAGCAGGGGGAGCTACGCCAGAAAAAAAAGAG
Organism: Candidatus Odyssella thessalonicensis L13; assembly: GCF_000190415.1. Classification (GTDB taxonomy): domain Bacteria; phylum Pseudomonadota; class Alphaproteobacteria; order Paracaedibacterales; family Paracaedibacteraceae; genus Paracaedibacter; species Paracaedibacter thessalonicensis. Next base: position 157,937 of record NZ_AEWF01000004.1, on the reverse strand, counting down.
CTAGCCCCTATTACGCCGCTATTAGCAAAAGCAAACATCGAAAATGGCGCAGCTTTAGCAAAAAAGGTATGTGCTCAATGCCATGTATTTGCTAAAGGAGCCGCCGCATTACCGACGGGGCCCGATCTGTGGGGTGTTGTCGGCAGAGGCCGTGGCAGCACTGAATTTGCTTATTCGAAAGCCATGAAAGAGCTGGGTGGAAATTGGGATATTGAGACAATTAACCAATTTATCCATAAGCCGAAAGAATTTTTGAGTGGAACAAAAATGTCCTTTGCGGGACTTAAAAAAGACGAAGATCGGGCGGATGTAATCGCTTATCTGCAAACCCTTAAGGATTAAACTGGATGGAGTCAGCTTCTGCAAGAGATGGAAGTCTAAAATGTCCCTATAGTCGGCACTTTGGCACCCCTTCTCCTGGCACCTGGCACTCTAATCTTGCTAAGAGCTTCCTTCTTCTTCTCGCGTTAAGCCCCGTCTTCTGTCTGCCAGCGTGCGCAGAAATGCCGTCCCCATCCGCGCCGCCAGGAATCAAAGCGCAAGGCCTGTCGACCTTTGGAACGCGCAAGTATGCCGATGGCTTTAAGCATCTTGATTATGTTAATCCTCACGCCCCCAAAGGCGGACAGTTACATTTAAGTGCGCTGGGAACATTTAACAGCTTTAATCCTTTTATTGTTAAGGGAGATTATCCGGCAGGTATTGGCTTAATCTTTGCGAAGCTGATGGAAGAGACCACAGATCGAGCCGGGGAAACTTATTCCTACGTGGCCGAAAGCGTTGAAGTCGCTCCTGACCGCAGCTCTATCATTTTTAATCTTAATCCTAAAGCTCAGTTTGATGATGGTGTTAAAATCACCGCGGATACTGTCATTTGGTCCTTTAACACTTTGAAGGATAAAGGAAGTCCGATGTTTCGGACGTATTATAAGAACGTCACCAAAGTAGAAAAGCTGTCAGAGCATCAAATTAAATTCCATCTGGATGGCACTAAAAACGCTGAACTGCCTGTAATTCTAGGACAAACATTCATTCTCCCCAAACATTTTTATGAGAAAGTCGATTTCAGTTCAACGTCCTTGCACATCCCGCCGTCAAGTGGACCCTACCGCATCAAATCGTTTGATGCCGGGCGCACAATCATTTACGAGCGTGTTAAAAACTGGTGGGCAAGCCAGATACCGAGCCAGATAGGCAAGAATAACTTTGATGAAATTTGCTTCGAATTTTTCTTAGATGTCACCTCACAATTTGAAGCTTTCAAGAGTCAACGCATCGATCTTCGTGTTGAGGGCAGTATTAAAACATGGAATACAGAATATAATTTTCCCGCCGTTAAGCAGGGCTGGATCATTCGCGAAGAATTGGCCCATGAGCATACTGAGCCTACGTATGGGTTTTTCTTCAATCTTCGGCGCCCCCTTTTTCAAGATGCTAAAATCCGTGAAGCATTAACCATTATGTATAACTTTGAAGGGCTTAATAAACGCCTTTTTTACAATGCTTACCGTCGCAATCTTAGCTATTTTCCCAACTCTTGCTTTGCCGCCCGGGATTTGCCCTCGACCCAAGAGCTGGAGGTGCTGCTGCCGCTGAAGCAGCAGATCCCTGAAAGAGTTTTTTCACAACCTTTCACTCTTCCTAGTAAACAGGATGCACATGACCTGCGGGCGACCATGAGTAAAGCCATTAAATTGTTTGAGGAGGCTGGATGGCATATTAAAGGCGGCCGCATGGTAAACAAGCAGACAAACGCCCCTTTTACCTTTGAACTCCTTATCGATGACAAATCCAAAGAAAAGCTATGTATGCCTTATGTCGATGTTATAGAACGGATTGGCATTAAAGCCAGCGTCCGCTCCATCGACAAAGCAGCTTATACACAAAAAGTCGACAATAAAGACTTCGACATCATCTTGGATTCTATCCTTCAAAGTAATTCCTTAGGCAATGAACAGCGAGACTTCTTTGGATCAGCCCGCGCTGATAGTCCGGGCACATTCAATTATGCAGGTATAAAGGATCCGATTATTGATAAGGTTATTGAGCAGATGATCCAATCAGAGTCTTATCCGCAACTGTGCCAACGTGCCCGCGCTCTCGATCGCCTTTTACTGTGGGGATTTTATATGATCCCGGCGTGGCATAAAGGCGCAATTTTCGTAGCCTATTGGGACAAATTTGGTCATCCGCAAACTTCCTCCAAATTTAGTCCTTTCAATATTCAGACCTGGTGGTATGATGAGCAAAAAGCACAGAGTCTGAAAAATAGGATGACCAAATCTTCAACCTCCAGTTTCTTCGCCACTGTCTTAGGGCATATAAAAAGAATATTCAGCTAACAGGATTTAAATGGCTTCCTATATTTTAAAAAGACTGTTCCTTATTATTCCCACATTATTGGGAATCATGCTTATCAATTTTATTATTGTGCAATCGGCGCCTGGCGGTCCCATTGAACAGATCATCTCCAAGGTTCGCGGCCAAGCGGGTGATGCTGAATCTCGTCTTTCTGGCGGCTCAGAAATGGGCAGCCATGCTGAACAAATGGGGAGCCATGACTCTATTTATCGTGGTGCCCAAGGCATTGATCCAGAGTTTATTAAGGAATTAGAGAAGCAATTTGGCTTTGATAAGCCGCTGCATGAACGTTTCCTAAAAATGATTAAAGATTATAGCTGCCTTGATTTTGGTAAAAGCTATTTCCGCGATACACCTGTCATAACTTTAATCCAGCAAAAACTCCCGGTATCAATTTCTTTAGGATTATGGACAACATTGCTGATTTATTTGATCTCAATTCCTTTAGGGATTCGTAAAGCGGTACGGGATGGGAGCAAATTTGACGTGTGGACCAGCGCTATCATTGTTATCGGTTATGCGATTCCTAGCTTTTTATTTGCCCTATTCTTAATTCTGTTCTTTGCTGGCGGCAGCTATTTTACGTGGTTTCCGCTTAAGGGTTTGGTATCTGAGGGATGGTCACAATTTAACTGGCTCCAGAAGATAACTGACTACCTTTGGCATATTATCTTGCCGGTGACAGCTATGGTTATTGGCGGCTTTGCCAAGCTCACATTATTGACTAAGAATTCATTTCTTGAAGAAATTAATAAGCAATATGTTTTAACAGCTCGCGCCAAAGGGTTATCCGAGAGGACAGTGCTCTACGGCCACGTTTTTCGCAATGCAATGCTGATCGTCATTGCCGGCTTCCCTGCCGCTTTTATCAATATATTCTTCACCTCCTCCCTTTTAATTGAGTTCCTATTCTCTCTGGATGGTTTAGGCTACATGGGATTTGAAGCTGCTCTCAGCCGTGACTATCCCTTGATGTTTGGAACCTTATTTATTTACACCTTAATTGGGATGGTCCTGCAATTGGTTGGAGATTTGACTTATATGTTAGTGGACCGACGTATTGACCTATCAGCAACCCGAGGATAATTATGACGCTCACCCCCTTGACACGCCGGCGTATTGCCCAGTTTAAGAAGAATCGGCGCGGTTATTATTCTCTGATCATTTTTATGATTATTTTCTTAATAACCAGCTGCGCTGAATTTATTGCAAATGATAAGCCGTTAGTGGTGTATTTTGATGGCCATTTCTATAGTCCCGTCCTTAAAAGTTATCCCGAAACCCATTGGGGAGGCGTTTTTGAAACGGAGACTAATTACCGCGACCCGGTGGTGAAAGAGCTGATTTCAGCCAAGGGATGGTATCTATTCCCTCCGATTGCCTATAGCTTCAATACAGTCAATTACGATCTTACTGTTCCCGCTCCCGCGCCGCCTTCGCAAGATAACTGGTTAGGAACAGATGACCAAGGCCGCGACTTACTCGCGCGACTAATTTATGGCAGCCGTATTTCCATTTGGTTTGGTTTAATTTTAACTGTATTTGCCATGCTGATTGGTATTGTTGTGGGCGGGCTGCAAGGATATTTTGGGGGTAAAGTTGACCTCTATGTACAGCGCTTTATTGAGATCTGGTCGGGCCTGCCTATCCTTTATCTGCTGATGATTTTATCAAGCATGGTCCAGCCAAACTTTTGGTGGCTATTGGGGATTATGCTGCTTTTTGGTTGGATGAACTTAGTTGCGGTGGTGCGGGCAGAATTCTTCCGAACTCGCTCCCTTGATTATGTCCGCGCCGCTGAAGCTTTGGGGGTTGCCAACAGGCGCATTATGATACGCCATATTCTTCCCAACGCTATGGTGGCCACCATTACCTATCTGCCGTTCATTATTAACGCCTCTATTACCACCTTAACATCCTTAGACTTTTTAGGGTTTGGGCTGCCCCCGGGATCCCCCTCTTTAGGGGAGTTAATCACCCAAGGAAAAAATAATGTGAATGCCCCCTGGTTGGTATTGGCGGGCTTTACCTCTTTAGCAGTTATCTTGAGCCTGCTTGTTTTTATTGGGGAAGCGATCCGAGATGCATTTGATCCGAGAAAGGTAGTCGCCTAATGACCCTGCTCACCGTTAATGACCTAAGTGTTCGCTTTACTAACCAAGAAAATACTCCGGCTGATGTTGTACGCCATGTTTCTTTCTCTCTTGATCGGGGCAAAACGCTAGCCTTGGTTGGGGAAAGCGGTTCGGGTAAATCTGTCAGCGCCCTATCCATTATGGGCCTCCTGCCTTATCCTATGGCAAGCCATCCCACAGGGTCCGTTCAATTTGACAATGTCGAGCTTCTGAACCGTGGTGAGGATTTCCTGCGTCCGTATCGTGGCAACCAGATTGGCATGATTTTTCAAGAACCGATGACCGCCTTAAATCCTTTACATACGGTGGGACAACAGATTGGCGAGTCCTTGAGCGTTCATACGCCGTTAACCCCTGAGCAGATCCGGTGCCGGATTATTGAGCTGTTGCATCTGGTAGGTTTTGCCGATGGCGAGGATCGTCTCACAGCTTATCCCCATCAGTTATCAGGCGGACAACGTCAACGGGTGATGATCGCTATGGCACTCGCCTGTGAGCCTAAGTTACTGATTGCGGATGAACCAACTACGGCTCTTGATGTCACGATTCAAGCCGGCATTATTGATCTGCTTAAATCATTGCAGCAACAATTTAATATGGCCGTCCTCTTAATTAGTCATGATTTAAGTATGGTTGCAAAAATAGCAGATTCAATTGCCGTCATGAAAAACGGTGAAATTGTTGAAAGTGGGCCTACTACCCAGATTCTTCAGAGCCCCCAGCATGTTTACACTCAAAAATTAATTGCTGCTGAGCCTTCAGGGGCTCCACTTACGATCCCGCACGAAGAGATTATTCTTAGAGCAGAGGATATTCAGGTCGAATTTAAGCGCCCTGCTCCATGGTTCTGGCAAAAGGCAAAGCTGTTTCCCGCCGTCAAAGGTGTGTCCGTGCACCTGAAACGCGCCGAGACGCTAGGAATTGTCGGGGAAAGCGGCAGTGGCAAGAGCACCCTTGTGTATGCGTTACTCCGCTTACTGCCCAGCACAGGCAAAATTGTTTTTTGTGGTCAGCCATTAGACGCAATGACCATGAAACAAATGCGACCTTTAAGAAACCGGCTCCAGATTATTTTTCAGGATCCTTTTAGCTCTCTAAATCCACGGCTATCAATCAGCCAAATTATTGCCGAAGGTCTAGAAGTCCATTCAACTCTGTCGGCAGCAGAGATCGAGGCAGAAGTTATCAGTATTCTTAAGGAAGTTGGCCTTCCCGAAGAAGCTCGCCATCGCTACCCGCACGAGTTTTCTGGAGGACAACGCCAACGGATTGCCATTGCCCGGGCGCTAATTCTTAAACCCGAAATTCTTATTCTGGATGAACCGACCTCAGCTTTAGATCGCTCTATTCAAGCTGATGTTATCCATTTATTACGCAATTTACAGGCAAAGTATAATCTGTCTTATTTGTTTATTAGCCATGACTTAAAAGTGATTAAAGCCATGAGCCATCGCATTATGGTCATGAAAGATGGACAGGTCGTCGAACACGGCAACGCTGAGCAGATTATCAGCAACCCTGAATCTGATTATGCCAGAAAACTGATTAAAGCTGCTTTCGGCAAATAAAATAGAGCCCCCTCAACTTTGAGGGACGATAACTCTTAAGTTTTTAAGTAAAACAAAGAATAAATATCTCTTTGACGCAATAAAAGGTTGTGAAAAAAGCGACTTTTGTCCATAATTCGCTTATGAGTGTTGTCATTCCTCTTCTTTATGATAAAAATTGTGTCTCCTCTCCACCGTTGCAAGTTGTTTCTGAGTTTCAACCTGCAGGTGATCAACCCCAAGCTATCATTGAATTAACTGAGGGGGTTATCAAAGGGGAAAAAGACCAGGTTTTATTAGGTGTGACGGGTTCAGGTAAAACCTTTACCATGGCCCATGTTATTGCTAACACTCAAAAGCCGACGATCATTCTGGCGCCCAATAAAACATTGGCTGCGCAACTGTATGCGGAAATGCGGGAATTTTTCCCCCATAATGCTGTTGAGTACTTCGTTTCCTATTATGACTATTATCAACCTGAAGCTTATGTAGCCCGGACCGACACCTATGTTGAAAAGGAAGCGTCGATTAATGAGCAAATCGATCGCATGCGCCACTCGGCCACCCGGGCTTTATTAGAGCGCCGCGACGTTATTATTGTTGCCAGTGTCTCGTGTATTTATGGTATTGGGGGCGTGGAAACCTACAGCGGTATGATTCTACCGTTAAAGGTGGGTCAGTATATTCAGCGCAATGAAGTCCTGCGCAAGCTCACTGAGATCCAATATAAACGCAATGATCTCTCCTTTGTACGCGGCACCTTTCGGGTGCGCGGCGATATTCTGGAGATATTTCCCTCCCACTATGAGGACAGAGCCTGGCGGATTAGTTTCTTTGGCGATGATATTGAATCGATCACCGAGATAGACGCCTTAACTGGCGAGAAGTTTGCCAGTTTAGAGCAAATCCGTGTTTTTGCCAATAGCCACTACGTTACCCCGGGGCCCACCATGGAACAAGCCATTAAAGGGATCCATTTTGAGTTGGAGCAAAGGTTAAAGGAATTTCATACTCAGAATAAACTACTCGAAGCCCAACGCTTAGAACAACGAGTCAAATTTGACATAGAGATGATGGCCGCCACAGGCACCTGTCCTGGCATTGAAAATTATTCCCGCTATTTAACGGGTCGCGCTCCTGGAGAGCCACCTCCTACTTTATTTGAGTATATTCCGCCCGATGCTCTGTTAATTATCGACGAAAGCCATGTTACCATCCCGCAATTGCATGGCATGTATAAAGGGGACCGAGCCCGCAAACAAACCTTGAGTGAGTATGGGTTCCGCTTACCTTCGTGTGCCGACAATCGCCCCTTAAAATTTGAGGAGTGGGAAGCTTTACGCCCTCAAACCGTTTTCGTGTCGGCAACGCCCGGCCCCTGGGAACTTGAAAAGACTCAAGGCGTCTTCGCCGAGCAAATCATTCGCCCGACCGGTCTTATTGATCCCGTTTGCGTGGTTCGACCCAGTGAGCATCAAATTGATGATTTAATTGCTGAGTGTAAAGCTGCCATCAGCCAAGGCATGCGGATACTGGTGACAACTTTAACTAAAAAAATGGCTGAAGCTTTAAGTGAGTATCTCAACGAAGCAGAGCTAAAAGTCCGGTATATGCACTCAGACATCGAAGTCTTAGAGCGTATCGAAATTATTCGCGACTTGCGCTTAGGTGTATTTGATATCTTGATTGGTATCAATTTATTACGCGAAGGCCTTGATATCCCGGAATGTGGTCTGGTAGCCATTTTGGATGCTGATAAAGAGGGCTATTTACGCTCAAGAACCTCTCTCATCCAGACCATTGGACGCGCTGCCCGTAATGTCAATGGTAAAGTTATTTTATATGCTGATCGTATCACCCGCTCTATGCAAGAAGCGTTGACAGAAACAAACCGGCGTCGGGAAAAACAGCAAGCTTACAATACGGCACATGGCATTACTCCGGCTTCTGTTAAAAAGAATATCAAAGATGTGATCCAGAGTGTCTATGAAGCTGACCATTTAACGGTCGACATTGATACGGAGACCAAAGAGATGACCGGTCGCACGCTTGAGTCATATATTAAAGAGGTGGACAAGCGCATGCGCGAGGCGGCTGCAAACCTGGAATTTGAAGAAGCAGCGCGTCTGCGAGATGAGCTGAAAACACTAGAAGCCAAACAGTTAGGCATAGAAGCCCCAACCTTTTCCAAGCCCCAACCCCGTGGCAAGCGCCGCCGCTAATGGGCCGCTCTAGGCCCTACCTTCCCTTAAAAGATTCCCCCTATTTCAGAACACTTCATTAAGACTTCCTCCCCCATTAATATTTCTGACTGCTTTGATCAGACTTGGCACGCTTATTGCTACGATTTAAATGACAGCAATGGAGGAGTCAGACTTATGGTTCTCAGTGTTCCCGTACAACGATCAGCAACAGTTGCTTTATCCTTACAAGAAAACTTGCATTCACAACTTGATGTCACGGCGTCAAATTTAGCCAATAGCACGACAAGCGGATTTAAAAAACTTTTCGCCGAGTCCCGTGAAGCAAAATATAATTTAGGGACCAGTGGCGATCTTTCTTATGTTACGCCCGTCAATATAAAAAGGGACTTCTCAGCAGGAGCTTTAAAACAAACCCGTAATACCTATGACCTGGCAATTTCCGGGGACGGCTTTTTTCAGATTGCGGGGGGCAAGTTAACACAAAATGGACAATTTCAATTAGACAATCAAGGTAAAATAATTACCCCTACAGGCGAGCCTCTCTTAAATGATGGCGGCAGTGAACTTGTTATTCCTCTTGAATCAAAGTATGTCCACATCAGTAACAATGGCACCATTAGCAATCAAAACGGCGCGATTGGGAAGGTTGGGTTATTTACGGTCACCAATAAAGATAGTCTTCAATATACTAAAGATGGCTATTATGTTAGCAACGAGGACCTTATTCCTGCTGCCAATGCAGATATTTATCAAGGTTTCTTAATGGATTCAAATGTGAATGCCATCGAGGAAACCATTAAACTTATTGAAATACAGCGGCGATATGAACACGCCGAAAAGATTCTTAAAGAAAGTTATTCACTTGCAAAGGATGTTGTTAACGTTTCAGCAAGTACTAGTATGTAAAAATTTAATTAAATTGAGGTAAAACCATGTCATTAACCCATGCACTAAATATTGCAAAAACAGGTTTGCATTTACAAGAAACCAATATCGCCGTTAAATCTCAGAACTTGGCGTCTCAAGGCGTTGATGGATTTAAGCGTCAGTATTTGGTGGCGCAGGACTTAGGCTACCAAGATAAAGCATTAGCTGGTATCCAAACCTCTAATAATAACACTTTCTCTGCTTTGGGATTACCGATTGGCTTGGGTGTTATGCCCGCTGGAATCTACCGGTCTTTTGAACAAGGGGACCTTATTTCCACCGGCGAAGCATTGGACTTGGCGATTACAGGGGATGGATTTTACCAGATCCAGCTTCCCGACGGCACATTAGGCTACACACGTACCGCCACCTTTCAAAAAGACGCCCAAACCGGTCAGCTTGTCACCATTGAAGGTTATGCTTTACAGCCAGCAATCACAATTCCGATCGATGCCACTGATCTCCAGGTTTCCAATGATGGCATTGTTTCCGTAAAAACGGCGGGGCAAACTGCTTATCAGGTGATCGGACAACTCCAACTAAGCCGCTTTATCAACCCCAATGGGCTGCGGGCTATTGGTAAGAATGTCTTCGCCGAAACTAATGGCTCTGGTGCCCCCCAAATAGCTAACCCGGGTCTCCAAGGAAATGGGACAATCATGCAAGGCTATCGCGAAGGCTCCAACGTTAACTCCGTTGAAGAAATCACTGACTTAGTTAAGATTCAACATGCCTATGAGCAGTTAACAAAAGTGATCACCACCAGCGATGCAATGTTTGATGCCAGCATTCGTATGATTAATTAATAAGGAGATATGGTAATGAGAGTTTTTATTGCACTTGGATTAGCGGTATCTCAAGGCTGGGCAACACCTGCTCCTTTTTCTGCCTTAGATGTTGCCAAAGCTTTAAAAGTTCACCTTCAAGATAAGGTTAACTTTTCAGGAGACTTTGATGTTAGCTTAACGTCGAACCAGCTTTCCATTCCCCATGATCAAGAAGATGATAAGCTGGTGTTAGAAGAGGTTCAGTTTAACCAGGACCAAAAAAGCTTCCAAGCCCTTATGGCCATCGCCAATGCCGACAATAAAACTCGCTTAAAGGTTATCGCTGGAAAAGTGGAGCCCTTAACAGAGGTGCCAATGCTCACCCGTGCTATTGGTCCAGGTGAAGTCATTGAAGAGGCAGACATTACCTGGCAAAAATTACCGAGTGGGCGTTTATCACAGAACTTTATTCTCAAAAAAGAAGACATTATCGGACAGACTGCTAAAAATCGGATTTTACAGCCAGGGCTGCCCGTCAGTCGCTATGATGTAAGAGCGCCGATCGTTATCAAACGGGGCGATCCCGTGACAATAGCATACCGAACCGAGAACATGCTGTTGACGACCACGGCTACTGCCGAAAGAGATGCCGCTTCTGGAGAAGTTGCCCGTTTTAAAATCGGCAAGAATAACAAGGTCATTCAGGCCCGTGTTCTTGGTCCCAATAAAGCTGAAATTAGACCTGTGGAATTTTAATGATGAGAGCCTATAATCTTCTCCTTCTCGCAACTGTTACCTTGAGCCTGAGCGGCTGCAATCTAGCGGAACGGTTATCAGGTGTCGGGGAACCGCCGCAACTGAGCCAAGTTCAAAATCCCTCGCTGATGGCCGATTATAAACCTGTTACAATGCCGATGCCTCTGCCCGAAGCACAACCGCAAAATAGTAGCTCCTTATGGCAAACAGGATCGCGCGCCTTTTTTAAGGATCAGCGGGCGGCAAGGGTAGGTGATATTTTAACTGTTAATGTTAATATTAATCACAAGTCGTCCTTAGATGCTAAGGTTGAAGGTGATCGGGATGTGCACCAAAATATAGGAAGCTTAGGAAATGTTTTCGGCCATGAAAATAAATTGAAAAAAATATTTCCTGCGAACGTAGATAAGAGTTCGTTAATTGATTATCAATTCCGTCCCGTTATCAAGACAAAGACCACAACTCAATATGATAATAAGCTCATCCTTAAAATAGCAGCTTCAATTATCGAAGTCTTGCCTAATGGAAATTTGGTTATCCAAGGGCGCCAAGAAGTGCGAGATCGTGGTGAAATGGCAGTAATTGACCTGAAAGGTATTGTGCGGCGTGAAGATATCTCTTCGAGCAATACCATTGACTACTCAAAAATTGCTGAAGCACGCATTGCTCGCTCCACAGTTGGCCAGATCAGCGATTACAATGAAGTTCCTTGGGGCGCAGAAGCACTCAATAAGCTTTCTCCATTTTAAGATATGGATAAGGGAATTAATTTCCCTTATCTTATTCGCTGCTTACCCAATAAACGTCCCGCTACCCTTAAAAATAGCCAAGATCCTCTGATTTTAGAGGATAATGAGGAGCTTGACCTCCTTAAGTATAAAATAAGCTATTCTATTAACTTGAAGAAATTTGTTTAATTCCTATAACTATGTCATCATTAGATGAATAATTATCGCGGAAAATTATATTTATGCTGCTACGACTCCTTCTTATTATAGTTTTCTTAGGACACAGTTTAGCCCATGCTGTGATTGAGTTTAAACAGAACTCGGTTATTGTTGACGATGAAGTGGAAGAACATCTCACCGACTGGATAAGTCAACTTTTTAAAGTTGCTGGCTTAAAAGACCATAAGCCTAAAGTCTACCTGGTCGTCAATCCTGAAATTAATGCTGCTGCTACCACGGGCGGAGTGATTATTATCCAAACCGGCTTAATTGTGCGCTGTGAAAACGCTTCTCAGCTGTTAGGAGTGCTCGCCCATGAAGTTGGGCACATTGCGGGCGGACATGTCTCCCGCCTGGATCAAGCCATGACAGAAGCATTAATTCCGGCAGGCACAGCCCTTATTCTTGGCGGAGCGTTGGCCTTGGCGACAGGCAATCCTTCGCTTCTCGCCGCAGGTATGTATGGCGGAGGTCATGCTTTTGAAAGAAGCATGCTTAAGTTTAGCCGCACCCAAGAATCTTCCGCTGACCAAGCCGCGATGAAATACTTAGATCATCTGGGCTGGGGAGTGGCAGGAATGCGGGACTTTTTTAAAGTGATCGACGAAAAGACAGCCCTGTATGCTCAACAAGTTAGTCCTTATGCACTGTCTCACCCGATGACAAGCGACCGCATTCAAGCCGTTCAAGATCATATCTCTAAAGTACCTGCTCCTGGCCCTTCTGCCACAATAGAAGCTAACTTTCAACGCTTGCGCGGTAAGGTTATTGGCTTCTTTGATCCACCTCGAACGTTATTAAAGCAATTAGATAACAAAAAACTTTCACCCGAAGGTCGCCAATACGCTAAGGCGATTGCTCTTTATCGTTTGGGACGTTATACAGAAGCTTTAGTGGACTTAGACAATTTAATCAAGGCAACAGATAGCGGTTGGTATTATGAGATGAAAGGACAAATCTTATTTGATACTGGTAAAATTGATGAAGCAATTGCAGTTTTAGAAAAGGCTTCACAAAAACGGCCGCGTGCTAAGTATTTAAAGGTCATGCTGGCGCATGCCATTCTTGAGTCTAAGCAATCAAATAAAGAAGCCCGAGCCAAAGCCCTGCTTTTACCCATCACCCAGAAGGATCCAGATAATTCCTTTGCGTGGCGACTCTTAGCCGTTGCCGAAGGTAAAAGCAACAATATGGGCTTAGCGGCTTTGGCCATGGCCGAGGAAGCTTTTTCTAAGGGCGATGAAGACTTTGCTCGCGCCAAGGTCGAGCAAGCTATAAAAAAACTTCCTAAAGGGTCCCCAGGCTACCAACGTGCGTTAGATCTCCAGCAAGATATTGTGAAGAATAAACGCTAATCCTTAACACCTACCTCTTATCTGTCCGCTTCAGATTTACTACGGGGATGAGCCTTAATAAAGGATTGCATTAAATGACGTTGGTCTACTTTTGTATAGATCTGAGTGGACGACAAGCTGGCATGCCCCAGTAATTCTTGAATGGCCCTTAAATCCGCACTCTCTTGCATTAAATGGGTGGCGCAGGAATGCCGCAAAGCATGGGGGGTGACAAAGTCAGGCAAGCCCACACTTTGCCGATAACGGCGCAAAGCTAACTGGGCAACGGCTGCATTTAAGGTTTTACCACGGGCGCCTAAAAATAGAGGTGTTGTGGCAGTAATAGGATAAGGGCAAGCCTTAATATAATTGGCAATGGCTTCCTGTGCGGCTTCAATCAAGGGAATTGTACGCATTTTATTGCCCTTACCAACAACCGTAATATGGTCCTTGGCGTTAACAATATCCCCTTTAAGCGCTAAGGCTTCACTAATGCGCATCCCCGTGGCATACAGCACGGTGAACAGGGCACAATCTCTCAATCCTATCCACGCATCAAGCGCATGGTGTTCTATCGTCGCCACCAACTTTGCGGCCTGATCCAGCGACAAGGGACGCGGCAGACTCTGCTTTAAGCGTGGGGAATCAATTTGTTCCAGAATCGATACTGTGATGCCCTGATGACGCATAAGAAATTTGAAAAAGCTGCGGCAGCTTGAAACGGCGCGAGCTGTGGAACGGGGTGAAAATCCTCGATGCAACCGGTCAGATAGCCAAGACCTTATATCTTTTAAGGTTAACTGTTTAAGGGCATCAGCATCTATCTGGTCCCCTTGGTGCTGCTGAAGAAAGCTAAGGAATTGCTGCAAATCTTGACGGTATCCATTAATGGTATGAGGAGAATATCGTTTTATGGATGCCAGGTAATCAATCCAATGGTTAACAAAATCGCTCATAAAATTGCTCTGCTTTTTCATTATTTAATCGCATGTTACCATAACGACAGCAGGTGTAAAGGCGGGTAAAATTTATACAGTTTTACTAAATTCTTTGATTTCATCATTTTTTTACTTATTCTTGATAAGATCAGGAATAAAATGAAAGATGGAGGCCCTATGTTTGGAATAATGTTACGATTTAGCCCTGGATTTATTGTTTTTCCTTTCTTGGTAGCGGGTACAGAACCACCATCAATTCATGAATTGACAAGGGACTTTGAGAAAAAGACGAGAACTTCCTATGGCTCCCTTCCCCCCTCCACCAGTCTTTATCACTTAGAAGAGGTGAGAAAAAACAGTGATTATAGCCTTGCTTTGCAAGCTTATGATACGTCGGGGGCTGCCAGTAGTGATTATTCTGATTCCGAGGATGAGTATACTGAACGTATTGGCGAAACCTTTAAACAGCTTCAAGAAGAAAGTGAGGCCCGTCGCAAATTTAATACGAATAGCTTAGTGCACTTTATCATGCAGAACCAGGGTGTTGATGAGCATGAGCTCGATATTAACAGTATGACCTTCATTGATCACTTAAGCACCATTGAAGATCTTATCAATTTAAGTTTAGAGGCATTTGAAGGCGATCTAAAAAATGCGTTACTTGAAAAGAGTGCTATTAGTTTTTCCATCTTAACTGACACTCAAGAAGTAACAACGCGCCACAAACGGAATCTTCAGACAATTAATAAAACTCTTAAGAATATCTCTGATAATATCTCTCATCTCATTTTTAGTTATTACTCTTCGACAATCGCCGGATTGCTCTATAAATATTGCCAACCTAAAACCGAAGACTCGCAGGAAATATGGCAAAAGAAATCGCTCATTTTTACCACCAATCTACAAATACATTTGCTGCGTTTTAATGATTTATTCTTAAACGACTTTAGAAGCCATAATTTGCGCCGAGCCTTACAAAAAAACTTAGAATGCCATTTAATTAATTTCTTTATCGAAAGCTGCAGCTTTTTTAAATACTGGTACGAACATAACCGCTCTGCTCTTACCCAGAGCTTACACTGGCTTGGAGCCCGAGATTCGGGAACGAAGGAAAAGTTTAGTCAATTCACCCGCAGCTATCCCATCTTATTTGATTTCCTTTATGATAATGCAGTTAACAGTAGCCGTCTAAATGTGGCTAAAGAGGAAACATTAAATCACTTTAAACGTGTGGATAATAATTTCTCTGAGGGTGTTAGTACCTTTACAAGTTTATTAGGCTGGAGTGCACTAGCAGATCAGAATGGGCAGCCTGTTTCTTCGTCGACCAGCACTCCCTCAACAAAATCGACGACGTCCTGGGGCGGATGGTGGTGATCTTTTTTATGGATATCAGATAATCTGGTTACCAAGCTGAATGGAAATAGAGTATATATTGAGGCAATAACTGTAACTTTGTTTCCGCTAAACGATGACTTATTTTATTACCGGCACTGACACCAATGTGGGGAAAACAGTGGCATCTGCTTGGCTGGTTAACCAGCTTAAAGCAACCTATTGGAAACCCATCCAATCAGGCACCTTGGACGGACGTGATTGTGACACAGTTAAAAACTTATCGAGCTGTCCTGAGGAAAGTATTATCGCGAGCTGTTATGAACTTAGAGCGCCCTTGTCTCCTCATCAAGCAGCCAAGTTAGAAGATATTACCATTGATATTGAGTATATCTTGGCAACGTATAAGGCTCTGCCGAATAAAAATCGCTTAATCATTGAAGGTGCGGGCGGTCTAATGGTGCCTTTGAATGCTAATCAGTTAATGATTGATCTCATTCAAGCTCTTAAAGTTCCAGTTATTTTAGTGGCTCGTACCAGCTTGGGAACATTGAACCATACCCTGTTAAGTGTTGAAGCCTTAACCAATAGAGCCATTCCCATAATGGGAATTATCGCAGTGGGGAAAGATAACCCGGAAAATCTTTTTTCGCTTGAATACTATAGCGGCACCCATATTATCGCTCATCTCCCATTTCTCTCCCCCTTAAACTCATCCCAACTTACCACCATCCAACCAAAGAGAAAGTTATGCTAGCAACCAAAGATCAGCATTGCATCTGGCATCCATTCACCCAACATTATACCGCTGATGCCCCGATTGTTATTACTCAGGCGCGCGGTGCTTATTTGGTTGATGAAAATGGCAAAGAGTATCTAGACCTTATTTCATCCTGGTGGGTTAATCTTCACGGTCATGCCCATCCTTATATCGCCAAAGCCATTGCCGAACAGGCTCAACGCCTCGAACACGTCATGTTTGCCGGTTTTACCCATGAACCTGCGATCAACTTAGCCGAGTGTTTGCTTCAAATTGCCCCTAGTTATGATAAAGTCTTTTATACAGACAATGGCTCAACCGCCATCGAAGTCGCCTTAAAAATGGCCTATCAATTTTGGCTTAATCAGGGACAAAAACGGGCTAAATTTGTTGCCTTTACTGGCGCTTATCATGGCGATACGTTTGGGGCCATGGCTGTAGGCAAGACCTCAGGTTACTATGATCCGTTTTTTGATTTATTACTTGAAGTAACCTTTCTCCCCTACCCCGCCACATGGATAAATGATGATAGCGTCGACGAGAAAGAAGCCGCAGCCATCCAAAGCCTAGAAAGGTATTTAGAGGACCATGCTCAGGGCACGGCAGCGATTATCTTTGAACCTTTGATCCAAGGGGCCAGCGGGATGCATATGTGTCGCCCTCGCTTTATTGAAACCGTGGTAAAACGCTGCCGACAGGTCGGAGTTTTGACCATAGCCGATGAAATTATGACTGGCTTTGGTCGCACCGGCCAAATGTTAGCTTGTGACACCTTGAATGGACATTATCCTGACTTCTTGTGTCTCTCAAAAGGCATTACGGGTGGATTCTTACCCTTGGCCGTTACCCTATGTACCAATCAAATTTATGAGGCATTCTTGGGGACAAGTTATGCAAAAGCTCTCACTCATGGCCACTCGTATACCGCTAATCCTTTGGCGTGTGCGGCGGCGCTTGCGAGCTGGGACTTATTTAAGCAGGAACAAACTTTAAGCAAGATTAATACCCTAAGCCAAGCTCAAGCGCACTGGGCTGAGGCCTTATCGGCAGTACCCTGTGTTGAAAAATGCCGCCAACAAGGAACTATATTAGCCTTTAATCTGCGCAATTTTAACCCAGAGCAATTGCAAAAGTTTAAGCGTACTGTTATTGAGAACGGCTTAAATATCCGACCTTTAGGAGCAACCGTTTATACATTACCCCCTTACTGCGTTACCCCAGAACAGTTGCGCTCAGCATATGTAAAGGTTATAGATTATATATCCTAACTAAAGTAAAGACTTCTAATGCCTAGATTTGCTTATGTCAATGGTCGCTACCTGCCTCATCAAGAAGCCACAACCCATATTGAAGACCGAGGTTATCAGTTTGCGGATGGGGTTTATGAAGTGATGGTCTTAGTCAAGGGCAATCTTATTGATCTGGATCAGCACTTAGATCGTCTTGATTACTCCTTAGGCCAGTTACGGATCCCAGCCCCTTTATCGCGCCTTGCTTTAATTCATATTTGCCGCGAGGTTATTCGCCTCAATCGTCTTCACGATGCTATGGTGTATATTCAGGTTAGCCGCGGCATTGCCCCACGGTTACATTGCTTCAATCCGGGCCTTCGGCCGGTGGTGGTGGTTACAGCCTATCACGTGAATCAGCGCCAGCTCATGTTAAGCAAAGCCAGCGGCGTTAGGGTTATCACCAAACCTGATAGCCGTTGGGCTCGCCCTGATATTAAAAGCATATCCTTATTACCCAATATTTTGGGCAAACAAGAGGCCGCCGAAAAAGGATGTTATGAAGCAATTCTGTATCAAGCGGATGGCACCGTAACAGAATGCAACGCGACCAACGTCTGGATTGTCCGTGCGGATGGTGCTCTGCAAACCCATCCTCTAGCCCAGTGCATTTTAGGAGGCATTACGCGTCACAGAATCATAAACCTTGCCCAGGCGAATCATATCGCTGTTGAAGAGAAGGCTTTTTCTCTCGTTGAGCTTAAGGCAGCAAAAGAGGTATTTTTATCAGCATCAGTATCAGGAATTACTCCAGTCATCCAGATAGATGAAACAGTTATCAATTCAGGATTACCCGGAGAAATTTCTTTGAAATTGATGAATTTATACATGGACTATACTGGAGGGTAATATGCCTTATTCTGAAATGCAGAAACCTTATGCGATCTTATTTGATTGGGACAACACTTTAGTGGATACTATGCCGCTGATTTGTGCCTCACTTAATAAGGCTCTGACTCATTTTGGTATGGAACCTTGGTCTGAAGCAAAGGTCAAGCAAACGATCCAGCTTTCAGCTCGCGATGGCTTACCAGCTTTCTTTGGAGAGCGTTGGCAACAAGCGTCGTCCATTTTTAGGGATTACTACCATCAACATCACTTGGACTTTCTCACTCCCTTTGCCGGTGCACATGACCTGATAGAATATCTGTATGTCCAGAAGATTCCCATGGGTCTTGTCAGTAATAAGCAAGGGGATACGTTAAGAAAGGAAGTCTGTCATCTGAAGTGGGACCATTATTTCTCAGCAGTTATTGGGGCCGGTGATGCAGAAAAAGATAAACCTGACCCTGCGCCAGCTCGTCTGGCCTTAGAGCAAATGCAGCAAGTGCCCTCTTTAAATGTTTGGTTTATTGGTGATGCTCCTGTTGATTGGCAATGTGCCGAAGCTATTGGGTGCTGGCCAATACCTATCCGTTCCATTCATCAAGAAGCCAAAAGTTATCAGCAAGCAATAAAAAATTGCTCTGACCTCGAAAAAATTTTGGCAAAATTGTGAAATCCCCCTTGGAACTTTGCTAAATTCATCGTAACGTGGAATATGAATAAAATTTAAATAAATTACGGAGTTCACAAGTGGCAACTGATAAACCAGTTAACGTCCAAGACGTTTTCCTCAATCATGTTCGCAAAAACAAGACACCTTTAACCGTTTTTTTGATTAATGGAGTTAAATTGCAAGGTGTCGTTACTTGGTTTGATAGCTTTTCTATGTTATTGCGTCGCGATGGTCATTCACAGCTCGTATATAAGCATGCAATTTCAACGGTGATGCCACAAGGCCCCATACAGCTCTTCGAAGGGACCTCAACGCATCAATCAGAAGAGATTGTGGATTAAGCATCAAATTATCGTTTTATTATTGGCTTCCTTAAAGCGGTGCACCCGTTGAAGCCAGACTATATTAATAGGACAGTGGTGATAATTCGGAACCTAAGCTCTTGCCTTACTTCTTATCCCCATTGTCTTATCTCCATTTTTTAATTTTTCTCTTTTTCCGTTAAAAATTTCATAAAATATCCATTTCTATTGATCCTGGAATATCAGATAGTTTAAAAACTTATATTTTTACAGGAATCAAAGATGCAAGCGGAAAAATCTTCTTTGCTTTTTACCTTATTAATCTCAGCCCCCAGCCATGCTGAGGAAAGGGCTGCGATTATTCCTGGAGCAAATATAGCCCCTAGCTATTCTTATGTGTCTGAAAACGAAGGTATTGTTCCAGAATCGGAGGCCATTTTGAAAGAAGAATTAACGACGACCAGGCAGACATCCTTATTCTCTACCAGAAGCGAGGAAAACACAGACAGGGACGCCCCTCAAGTTGGGCCAGGAAGCAAGCAGTTTAAAACCCCCTGCCATTTTATCGTGTCTTATACAAAACGCTGTGAAAGAAGTGTGCAGACCTATAAGACCCAACCTTTAAACCAGGCAGGCTTGCAACGCTTTATCCAACAAGCAGCTGGGAATATTTTAATTACTCAGATAACTCGCACCATGCCCATCCATCCAGTTGTTGACAAGCCCTTGACATTACCTTTATTCAGCGCCCAAACCACGGACGCTCTACAGTCCGCATCGTCCCTTTTGGACACCCCCTCCATGCCTTCTAATGGACGTCCTTTAAAAAGCCAAGACCTTACACAGGCAACCCTTCCGTCGAGAAGCTATTTAGGTCAGCTGGTTAATTGGGCAACTGGCTTATTTGCCCCGCTTCCTGAATATTAAATAGAGGAATATTCTCATATTTTAAGACGAGAGTTAAAGTCTCGCCTTAGAAATGAATCATTCTTAATGGTTATCAGCTTATCTTAAAATTTAAAAGGCTCTTTACCGGGTTTATAGATGACATGGATCTTGGCATAATCTCGTTTACTGTCATCTAATTGATCGATAACCTTATAAACATTAATAGTTGCATGGTCTCGCGCTTCTATTCTTGCCCGCTCGATTGTGGCTTGTGTATTAAATGTGGAATAATTTTTAGCATGAACAATCAAAGCTTCCATATTTTCTGCCTGCGAATGAATGAATTCCCCATGACCTTTTTGGTCAATCATAATTTTATTGAACCAACCCTCAATAGACACCTTAGCATAATCACTAATTTCAGCTTTAGAATAATAATCATCCTTAACCAGTAAAGGATTACTGTTCAGCCTTGCCGGAGCATCATCCGAAGAAGTAAGCTGTAGAGAAGAATGAGCCTGCGCAAAGATCCCAAACTGATCTACAATTCCCACCATTTCAATATTGGAGTAACCATATAGATAGAAATAAGAAGGGATAGTTAAAATATTTAAGTGTTGAATATTAATTTTGGAATTGTCTTTGCCCTGGCTTTCAAAGAACTTGGTAAGGAGTGAATGATTTCCTTGCAGACTAATTTCCGCATAACCTTCGGTCGTGAGGGAGGAATTCGAAATTGAAGCATTCGCAGTCAAAGAAACTTTTTGCTCGGATCGCTCCTTAGCAACTAATTTCATATTTTTCACAGTTAAGTTGGTGGCAGTGGTTTTTGCAGACCCAGAAGAATTAAGCATCAATTGCTTAACCTTAATATCCCTCAGTTTAATTATCGAACTTTCTTCAGCTTTAATATTCAAACAAATGTTATCCATATCGGTTGAGGTGGGCAATAAAAGCTTAACTTTCGCTGCTTTAGAAATTGAGGAGGCAGGGCTATTCAGAAGGGAATGATCACACCCAGGACGGCTAGCAATACCTCTCTTAAAAACAGTACCTAGACCGTAGAGTTTTCCTGCCTGTTCAACAGATCCAGCGACAATGGTGCCCTGACTTAAAACACCTTTCTTCATTCTTACCTTTGACAATATGACCTCATTAAATTGCAGCTTGTCTGTTATCGTTGTTTCATCAAAAGCAGCCGCAAGTTCCTGCTGGGTGACGATAGATGAGTCGAAAGATGGTATGTGCACAGAGAGGTTGGCAGCACTCCCTTTCGATTTTATTGCACCAAACACTACGCGCATTTGCATCCTATCAGACCGCCCTCCTCCTAGCGGGGAAACTGCCCTGCCCCCTTGGAGGGAAGCAATCGTCTCTTCTTGCAAGCTAAGTCTATTGTATGCATTAACATAGGATATATTCTTCAAGGTACTTTCTGCACCCGTAGCAGTAATGTGGATCAGAGCATCATCGCTTTTCTCAATTATCAGCTGAGCACTTTTAAGAGAGAGATCGAGGTGAAAATCCTTTTCCGGCGGTATCTCCACATGTTGAGTCTGCCTAAGATCAGTTCCAGTAAAAACTTTCTTCTCAGGCATATCCATAGCTGGCAGCGCGGCGCTTAAAGCCGTGAAAAAAAGGAACATACAGAGTCTTAGCATATATCTTCTCCAGATTTTAAATTATATTTAAATAAAATAAATGTTAAATTGTTTTAATGTTGAATAAAAGGTAGAAGTTACTTTTACTTTGCAGAACAAACTGCGGTTAGAGAGCCGCATTTAGCCATGATGATCACTAGGTCATCCTTTTACCCACGGCTTTAATGAATTATCGGCCTTATACATTTCATCAACTCTCTCGAGTCGCTGTAAATTTTATAAGG
This sequence comes from Candidatus Odyssella thessalonicensis L13, assembly GCF_000190415.1. GTDB lineage: Bacteria > Pseudomonadota > Alphaproteobacteria > Paracaedibacterales > Paracaedibacteraceae > Paracaedibacter > Paracaedibacter thessalonicensis. The sequence continues at coordinate 136,064 of NZ_AEWF01000004.1, read as the reverse complement.
GCTATGGTTTACTTCATTTCTTAAATAGTCCGACAAAGCAGATAAGGGCATGCAAGTCTTTGATTGTCTTTCTTATCTCTTGCTCGGTTGAAAAATGTCATACAAAGTACCATCTAAAAAGAAGAATGAGAAATAAAGCCATAAAAAGATTAATATAATTTCATAAATAAGAAGGATTAAAAAATGGCCCACTTAAGTAACTATTATAATTTATTTTTTATCAGTTGCCTGTCGAGTTTCAACTTAAGCTACAGCATGGATGCTGAGGCTAAGCTTAAAGAGGATCCTGAGCTGGCATACAAGTATCTGCTGCTGAAAGAAAAAGAAGCAAGGGGCAATACGGATGTCCCTTCACCGGGCGTCACAAGTGAGCTTTATTGCCCAGAACAGCTAAGCATGCTGGAAAATAAATTCAAAAAATGCTTAGGCGCAGAAGGCGAAAGTAACTCACTAGGGTTACCTTTTGTCGATGCTGAAAGCTTGCTTATCCATCTTCCCGCCCCTGTGTCTTCTTTCATTTCTAGCCAGCCTGCCTTAGATCAGCTTGATTTGAGATCTGCCGAAATAGCAATCTGTCCCTCGCCTGAACTAGAAGTTCTGCCTACTTTCTTAGACTCTCTTTCAGACTTACCCTCTGACCTCCTTGAACAGGGATTTGTTGTGAATCACAACATTAATGAGAAAGACGGTTCAACAAATGATCTTCTTCAATTAACGGAAAGTGACTTCCTATCTCAAGAGGGAAACCATTTCCTGGTTGTGAGCGAAAATAAAAGAAAAAGACAAAATAGTGAGAATGCAGATCCTCGTCAATTTTTTAAAAGAAGGTTAGGCGCTTCAAATGAGTCTTTAATGCCGATAAAGAGTGATGAAGAAGAGGAAAGTGAAGCTTCTGCAGAAAAATTTGAATCTAATTGAAAATAAAGCCTTGCATTCTTGTCGCCGGACACTTTCTTTCTGCGGCAAATTTTACTTTATAGATAAACGCAGGAGGGGGCATCCCCCTCTTTCAAAAGCATCCCTGTATGCCTCCTGACCTTGTAGACAATAATAATATACAATCAATTTATCTTGGCAGATCCTAAGCGCACCCCTTGCTTACTCATGTAAATTCAATCCTTTAACCTCTTCTCCAAAATTAAGCTTGTTTATTACTAAAGATTTCGGGCATTTTTATAAAAATATGAGACATGGATGAACAAGAATTATCTAACTAATTAATTTTTGATAAAATGAGAAATAGTAAGGAATTATAATGCTGAGAAAGATATCTATCTATGCTTCATTGTTTGGTTATTATTCAATTTTTATCGCTACAAGCTTCAGCATGGAAACGAGTGGAGAGCTTCCCTCAATCTCTTCTTCACCCCACTTACAAGAACAAAAGTTATTAGCACAGTCCACGGAACAGACGTCCAACGTCTCAAGTTTACTCCCCCTTTTTAATCCTACTTTAACCGCACTACCAAAGTTCTTGCAATTATGTGTATTCCCTCTCGATCTGCTTAGCCCTTCTCAAGCAGTTTTGAGCTCGGATAAAGGAGCAGAGCTAGATAACTTTCTAGAGCTTGTCAGTGCGATCAATATTTTTGGCAATCAATTTGATCCCTCCTTCTTATCAATACTTGCTCATGCGGAAACACCATCCCATAAAACACTATATACTGCACATTATGCTCGCTTCTATTTTATTGGTCTTAGCAGCCACCTTTACAAAAGCCTATTCCCAGAACGATACCCTTTATTTCCCGCAAGCCTGGCCCCTAACTCAAGAATTAATAGTTTCCAATGCTTTGAAGCGTTTTTAATGGCAGCCACACTAGAAATTGAAAAGCTTTACGATCAATTATGTGCAGAATTTACACGTATCGGTTTTAATAATGGCACCTTTGAAAACCATACCTATCAAGCGGCCGTCAATAATCTTAAACTTACGTTTACAAGTCGCGTTAAGCTTGCTTTAATCCCTTATGACGAAGAGAGAAATAATAAGCCAATTGAAATCTTTCCAACATCATCCCTATTTCCATTAGGGGAGACAACTTCTTTAGAAGTAAAAGCGGAGACGGGGATTAGTGAGCCTTATATGGATGAGGATAAATCTGTTCAATCTTTCCTCCTTTCATCATTGGCTACCAATATTTGGTCTTCTATACGTCACCAAGAAACTGCTCCTCCCACCCCAGAGATTAGCACGGTTAACAGTTACAGCCCTCCATTACAAGAAAGAGATCCTGCACCGTTTTCAGCACACTCCCGAAACCTCAGCGGACCTCTTCTGCCGCCAGCTACCATTTTTAAGGCAGAATTAATAGCCAGAAGGACTGATACCAGCAGCCAATTTAAACGAAGAAGCCCCTCCCCAGATTTACAAACCCCACCCCCTTATCAACGTCCTCGCCTTGACACGCAAACACTTAACAGTGCAGCAACTTTAACTAAAGTGGGAGCATCGGGTAATCAGAGAATGTTATCTAACGCTTTATCATCTATCAATCCTCAAAGCTTGGCTCTTCGCTCAACGACATTAGCTTCTAGCGTGCCTAAAGATTTAACTAAATCGCCCACTCCTCAATCGGGCGAAGTTAGTCCTGAGACAATTTTCAGGAATTTTCGCTATTCTCTTTTAAAATCTAAAATTGATCAATTAAAGGCCCATCTCAAAGTAAAGGGCTTAACTAATTTAACCTATCGCGAATATCGAAATTATTTGTGTGCCCAGGACAGCTTTAAGTCTCTCGATGAAGATCAGCAAGAGATTATACGTCAAAAGGTACTAAAATGTTTCCTTTATGAAGCTGAAGGATATATTCGCGCATTTAAAAAAATAATAGAGGACTGTCTTGAGGAAGCAAAGACAAAGGTACAAATAAGTGGGTTCGGTAATTTAACTTATCAAGAGTATATTCAGAAAATCTCATCCCCGATAACAATTGAGTCTCTGGAGGAATCCTGCAAAAATAAACATCTTGCAATTATAACCTCCTATTTTCTCTTAAGAATGGAGAAATATATTAGGCAAAGCATGGATTCGAAACCACTCCCTGACTACACCGCATCCTAATCAGCAGAGAAGTCGTATATAGCCGCTCCTAACAACTTAAGTGGTAATCTGGGCTCTCCTCATTACCTTGCGCCGGCAAGAAAGCTAAATTTCAAAAATAAAGCTATTTAAGGAAGGTACTAATATAATGTTTTACAGTAATATTAAGGTTCTAAGCTATCCTCTTCTGTTCACCTCTATGTTAACCTTAAGCTTTGCGACAGATACACTACGCAGAGTTACAGCCAATCCTGAATGGTTTGCTACAGTCTTAGAAGCAAGCATGCAACGTATAGCAGCTTGTGAGGACACAGATCCAGCGCCACAATCATCATCGCCCGAATTACAAACTTGCTCTTTTGCTTCTGCTTTCGAACCGCAGCTTTGTAGGCTGGCCGAATTTCAGCACCATTGTTCTAATTTTATGGACAAGATAGGAAGCTATATTCCTCCTATTAACTTGCAGAGCTATATCTCCACTCTAGGACAACAGTTTAATGCTGCCTTTTTTAGTGCGCTCCAATCAATACCACCGGCTGAAATTACTGCCATCAGAGCTCTCAAGCAAAGCTATTCAAAATTTTACCTGATTGGCATTATCAGCTATGGGCGCCGCCACCTGGTACCGCGGTCCCGTAAGGCAGCCTTTCCCTCCAACCTGGCTTCAAACTTTTGCATAGAGTGCCCCATTAGTTTTAGGCGCTTTCTTAATGAGAATCGGCAAAAGATTTCCAATACGTTTGACCGCATTATAAAGAGTCTGGAGGAGAGTGAGCTTAAGACCATCTGCACAGAGCGCTTATATATGCAGCAAATGTGGAGAATTGAAAAGAAGTTCAATAAATTATTCATGGTTGAGAATAAAAAAACTGCAGCGACGGCTTCGCTTACTCCTTCAACGCCCCCCTTACGACAGCTGCCAATAAAGAGAGACCAGCTAAAAGGAGAAAGACAACAAAAAGACCAACGGGGCATCCTTCGACCAGCAAGACAGTGAATGGTGAACCAACCCCTCCTCTATCCTTGCCTACTCAACATATACAACTTCTACTCCAAAATAGCGAGCCACCTCAGACCGTAGAGCCTCCAAAGCAGGATAATGGGCCTCACACCTATCGGTCTTTTACTTGGGGACCGTCTCAGTTAACCCGATCTAAACACTATTTATCCCAAGAACTGACGCTGCCGACAGGCGAGGTTATCTTTATTAATAGTGGTGGTGCTGTTTTTTACGGTGATCCCCTTAAGGCTAAAGTGGCTCTACCGGAGCATTTAGAAAAGGTCCGAAAAATTAGTAGCCAACTCTTTGCCTTATGGAGAAGCACCCAGATCTCCTTGGATGATTACCAGCAGGCTTACTTCAGTCTTGACACCATCCTGCATATCTTAGAGAACAACTTTGCTTTGTGTAATAGCCAACTTGTTAAATTCCTAAGGGGCATAGAAAGTGCTGACGATAATGACATTGAGAAGATTTTTAGGGAATGTCAGAGGCGAAGAATTCCGGCCCATGAATATGCTGAACAAATTTATAGCACCCTCAAGGTTGCTTATGAGTTTGCGCTTGAGAACAACATGCTCGTCGATTTTTTTACCTCTGCTTTTAAAGCCCCCAATTTGCCCGGAACCACTGCTGTTACTTTGCCCCATGAAAGTCTAGAGGACTGGTTTAAGAGATCATCGGCTATGTTAGAGATATACGATTCCTATCCCCTTACAATATAGCTAACTGGTAACCATTTAACTCTCAAAGACTTCAAATTAGTTAGGACAAATAATGCTGAAAAAATTATCTTTCTGTGCCTTTTTACTTGGTCATTATCTGCTCTCTATAATGGCGAGTTCTAGCATGGAAGCCCCTGATGGCTTTTCGAAGGATCAAGAGCGGAGAGCTGCTGCGTGCAGTGCTGACGAGAGGAGCAAAGTAACAGCACCACCATTGCTCGAAAGTGAAGAGAAAATAGGGACAGTGGCACCACCAGGGGAAAAAATGGAAAATATGTCTATTTTCTTGCAGAACTTTAATTCAACATTGATTACCTTTCCAGAATTTCAGAAATTATGTATTAATCAATTGGCGCTGCTAGAGCCCCTCCAAGAGGCTAACATTCTTGATGCGGTAGCAGATTTAGAAAGGTTTATCGAGATAACAGAAGCAATCAATTTATTTAGCACCCACTTTGATCCGCCCTTCCTTTCACTGATTGAACATGCAGACGTCCAACCCTGTAAATCCCTATATGTCACCGATTATGCTAAATTCTACTTTATTGGCCTTAGCCATTTGCTCTATTACCGTATAGCTCCCGAAGCACCGCCTTTATTCCCTGCCAATCTGACAACAAATTTAACTATTGAAGACGCTCATATTTTTAAGTTTTTTTTGAGTACAACAGCCCTGGAAATTGGAGGGCTTTACTTTCGCCTTTGTGCTGAATTGACGCTCATCGGTATTAACGCTCAAACCTTTGAACTGAGTAGTTATAAAGAGGGCCTATATGAGATTGAAGGAAGATTCTGGTACTCTTTAGGCCGCAAGGGCGATTTGACAATGGACAAGCAATGTCCCTGCCAGATTGGAACGCCTCCACTTACTGGCCGAGCATTTGCAGGTGAGAATAGCTCCTTAGAAGTTGAAGCAAATCCGGTAGCTAATCGATCTTATATTGAATTCTTTAAGAGCAAGCTAGCCCATACCACCCCTTTCAAGATTTATTGCTTAGATCATCTATCTTTTTTAGCCCCCGCTATTAAGTATGCACGAATTGAGGATGTTATAATCGCCATGGAGCAAGAATTTACGCCCTACTTTAGGGTTTTATTTAGGACGGCTGCTGAGGCAGACGTCAAGCGGTGTCTGTTACAAAATTATGCACGATTTTATTTTATTGGGATTATTAGTTATCTTCGCAGAGAGTTAATGGGCAGCAAGTTTTGTTGTCCCTTTCCTGTTCAAATACGAGACAAGGTGAAAGTTGAATACAATCCAGGATTCAAGCTATTCTTGACAGAAAATCCTCTTTTAGAAAATTTATTTAGCTTGATGGTCGATAACTTCACGACTCACGGCGCCACCGGTCCCTTCTTAAGATCAAGAACCTATTACCGTATGATTGATGACCTTGAAGAGACATTTATTGCTGCAGTGAAGTGTGGAAAAGTATCTAATCGATCTAGCCGATTCTACAGACAAACTAAGATAGCTTCCTCTCCTGGCCAAAAGGCAACAGTTGGCACGTCCCTCCCTAAAGAACAAGCCGCTGTAGACCCCACGACAATTAATCAGGTCAGCAATAAGGAGTGCCTATCTCATGCTTTACCAAGCACAGTTGGCGCCTTCCGCCGACAAGAATCTTACTCACAGCCATTCACTATCCTACCGGCCGAAAATGGAGATGCAACCCGCCTCACTCATAAGCGAAAAAGAGCTACAGACACCTCTCACAGTTACTCTCTCTGCCAACGTTCACGCACCGAGAGCAGCACGAACGGAGCACAATCTCTCTCTGTCCCTGTCGCCAGGAAGTCGACCGATCGCTTGCCTGATAATTTGCCACAAGTGCAACCTCAGGCAGTAGTAACTTCGCCGAGCGCTCCTGTCGCTTCTCCCTTACCGCCTTCTGATTTAGCATTTTCCTGGGTAGAAAGTGGCAGTGTATGTCCAGAATGTTTATATCCGCCCTACCATTCGTTGACCGAAGAAGCTATGTCCGACGAAATATTCTGCCATTGGAGCGTGACCTTATCAAAACGGTTACGTGTTTTATTAGAATATCATCTAAGAATAACAAGCCTCAACAATCTGACTTATCAAGAATATAGAGATTATATTACGAGTGACGATAGGCTTAGTAAATTAGGAACGGGGCAACAAATATTACTGCAAGAGGCTGAGGTGATTTTTCGAAAGACAATAAATAATTTTGGTCAGTTCTTTATGTCCCTAATCAAATACTATACTCGAGAAGCCATGTTGAATCTAAAAATAGATCAGCTTGACGGACGCACCTATGTGCAGTGCAGAGCAGAACTCCCAGAGTTCGAAAGATTTAAACAGCTCAGCCCATCTCGTCAGAAAAGAATTGAGCGGATCGCCTTCATACACTTCCTAAATGCTGCTCTCATCCCTGTCCTAGAGAGAATAAGAGCAAAGCTAGCTTATCACTTTACCGCCCCTTCCTAAGAGGCAGCAGCCGTCTTGTTCGCATACCTGATTGATAGCGTTACAGAGTAGCAGTTCTCAATCTATGCTGCTCTTAAAACTTAACCGGTGAGGAGTAAAAGACCTGCTACCTGGAAGTCTTACTTAGTCTCACCATTAAATGCTTTAACGACCCTTCAAATTTGCTATCATTATCTTTCTTACCTTGCCTTGGTACCTACCTTTATAAGCGGCAAGCCCACAATTTTTGCCCTACACAGGTCCCAAGAGAAATATATACTTTTTATTTATTTTAGCTAAATTATACTAAAATCAACCTTTTTAAAAAATTTGGGGAATACTGAATAAAATTACATCCATTATTTGACAGACAGGTGATGTCATGAGAAAAACTATGACGCCACTTATTCTTACAGCAACAATGGTTTGTGTTGTTCAGGCTAATGTATTCAAAGGTTACTCTGTAGGCCTAAGCGCAGGCATCCTTTCTTCACACAATAATATTAGCACCAAAGAGTATATGCCGGTTTCAAATTATAAAAGTAAAGCCTATAAAGCTTTTGGTAGTTATGGAATTCAGTTTGGTTACCATTATTCTTCAGCAAATAGTTGGTACTGGGGCGTAGGTGTTGACTTGCTGCTTTATCCGGCAAAGGCAGAGATCATGATTCTAAATATCCAACAGTAGGCTTTAAGTTTAAGTATAAATGGTCCTCTGAGACTGATATGAGAGTAGGCTATAACTTTGCTGATATCGCGGCTGTTTATGGTCGTATAGGGGCACACATATATAAAAAGCATATATTATCCGTTATACGCGGAAAAATGCCTTACTATAATCAAACATTTACTAAATTGGCTCCTGCATTTGGAGCAGGCTTTATGATTAAAAACTTCACCAATATCTCAACAGGAGTTGAATATCGCTTTACCGGGCAACCAAAACATACGTTCACTATTAAGATCCAGACTGATAACTTTAATGATAAATGGAAACAGCCAGTGCATGCTGTTCTGGCAAAAGTAAGCTACCACTTCTAGATAAAGCATTGCTGTTAAGCACCACCTCAATGGCCCTTTTTTATTGATACAACCGTTACTTATATAATATTGTCAGCCTATAAAATGAGAGCGTCCGCTTTTCTCGGCACGCTCTCTTAAACAATTCAAGGCTTTTATCCATATCTTTGCAGGCTAATTTCTTTAAGGAAATCCTCTTTCTATGCTGCCGCATTATCCTGCATAAGCTGCTCCATCATTGTCTTTGATGTTACAAAGTCTGTTTTACCAGTCGGCAATACTGGAATGGCTTCAACTGTGAACAAGCGACGTGGCAGCATCAATTCCGGATAGCCACCCGTCCTAAATTGCCCAATTAATTCATCCCTTTTAAGGGCAGCTGTCGTCAGCAGCACTAATTGTTCGCCCTTGCGGTCATCAGGGGCGGCTAATACTACATGGCTGTAGTCAGGATAGAACTTTTGCAGAGCCTCTTCGACGGCGCCCAGCGAGATCATCTCGCCAGCAATCTTAGCAAAGCGTTTTGCTCGACCTTTAATTGTCACAAATCCTTGGTCATCGACCCCCACAATATCACCCGTATCGTACCAACCCAGTTGTGGTTCTTCACCGTCAAAAAAGCTAGCAGCAGCCGGAATAATCTGCCCGGTGTCTGAATCGAGGTAGCCCAGCATCACATTCGGCCCCTTAATGATCAAGCGCCCCGCATTTTCAATTCCTTCTACCGGGCGTAGGTGATAGCGCATGCCCGTCAAAAACCGCCCCACAGTTCCAACTTTATTCAGCATTGGCGTATTGATAGCAACCGCAGGCGAAGCTTCTGTGGTCCCATAGCCTTCTTGCACTTTGATACCAAACTTTTCAATCCACAGACGCCGCGTTTCTTCCCTTAGCTTTTCGGCCCCCGCCACCACCAACCGCATCGAGTAGAAATCATAAGGATGGGCAGAAACAGCATAGCGACTCAAGAACGTATCCGTCGCAAAAAAGATAGTAGCATTAATATCATAGGCCATAACGGGGATAATGCGATAATGCAGGGGCGAAGGGTACTCAAAGACTTTAATGCCTGCTGTTAAGGGGGCAATGACGCCACCAATTAAGCCAAATGAGTGGAAGGTTGGCAAAGCATTTAAAATAACGTCCTGGGTAGTCAGGTCAATCATCGATGTTAACTGATAGCGGTTAGCATTGAGATTAGCATGGCTTAAGGCTACCGCTTTCGGTAAGCCTTCAGAGCCTGAGGTAAATAGGACAACCGCAGGATCCTCAGCTTCAATGGTTTGCTGGATGCGACGTGCAGCGATTTCCGGCAGGTAACTCGAGAGGAAGCCGCGCAGTTTATCAAGAATGCCGATCTCTGATTTTAAATCTTCTAGATAGAAAATCGTCGCATGTTCTTCTAATTGCTTAATGGTATTCTCTAACCGTCCCAGCTCAACAAATTTGCGCGACGTTAACACCAGGCGGACACGCGCTAGCTTGCAGGAATGGATTAAAATATTAGCACCTAAGGAAAAATTCAGCATTGCTGGCACACGGCCAAAGAAGAACTGTGAGGTAATACATAACAGCGATGCCGTGCTGGTCGGCAATAAAACCCCGACCCGTTCATGACGCGTCGTTCTTTTTTCGATCCAGCGACCAAGAATGAAGCTACGCATAATTAACTGGCGATAAGTTAACGGCTGTCGTTGGATGTCTTCAACAATTTCCCGGTTCATACCATGAATTTTTGCGGCATCAATAATGGATTGGGTTACCGTCTGGCGATAAGGAGAGGTATCAAATATCATCCCGACCATAATATCATAAATCTGATTACTAATAACCCGACGCCGCTCTCTGCCTTTTAGATTCTGGTTAACCTCAACCTGCCGCGGCGGGAGAATGGTTAAAGAGATCTTGGGGAACAGCTTACGTTTAACTTTGCCCCGCAGTCGCGAAAAGAAAGAATATTGCGCTCCTTCGATACGGACAGGAAGAATTTGGGCCCCCGCCCGATCAGCAACCATTCCAGGACCATCAAAAACTTTCATCAACGCCCCTGTAACAGTAATACGTCCTTCTGGGAAGATAACACATTTTTTGCCTTGGCGAATCAGCTCTACTAGCTTTTTGGTTGCCATCGGATTGGTCGGATCAACCGGTAGGATATTCACGCCTGGGCGGATAATGCGAATCCACCAGCGGGTTATATATTGGGTCCAAATTGCATAGTTTAATTTGCCAGGCAGAAAAGCAAAAAGAAGAATCGCATCAATAAAGGAAACATGGTTAGCAATAATCAGCACCCGCTCGCCGGCATTTCTAAAATTATCCATCCCTTTGACTTCAACCCGGAAAAGCACTTTGAGAACAGCTTGTAAGGCCAGTTGGACTAAAGATTCAGGCACCAGATAAGATAACTTATGCATAGCAAATAAGTTGAGCAGCGCCACAATCAAAAAGATATTGATGATAGTAATATCCATCGCCATCAACACCAGGGTCGCCAGCGACGAAATCATCATAAAAAAGGCATTGACGATATTGTTAGCAGCAATAATCCGCGAACACTTTTTAGAATCTGCTTCTGTTTGTAACAAAGCATAAAGAGGAACAAGGCTCATGCCCACAGACACAGCAATCATAAGGAGATCAAAACAAATACGCCAGCTGTAATTCTTACGCAAAAGGTCAGCCACGCCAATATCCTGTGTAAAGGGTACGCCAAAACTGACATATACCATATCAAGCATAAAAATCGTGGTGGCTACAGCCCCCCACGGAATCAAACGCGCATCAATATGCCCGCCCATGAAGCGATTGCTTAAATAGGATCCCAGCCCGATTCCAGCAGCAAAGAGAAACAAAAAGAAGTTAGCCACACTGGGATTAGCGCCCAGCACCACCTTCCCATAAAACGCGATCTGCGTTAACATGGTTACGCCAATAACCCAAAACCATGAAATTCCCATAATACTTAAAAAGATAGAGCGATCCTCAGAGGCTTGCTTAACCAGATTGACAGTTTCTTCAGCGATATTCTTATTAATGACGACTTTCGGATCCGCAGGCTCAGTGGCGGGCAGCTTTAAGGAGATATAGAAGGAAGCACACACCGACATTAGCATCACAATCGCCAGCAAGGTGAAACCGCTGGTCTCAATGTATCCCAAAAAGTTACCCAAGGACGTGCCAGCTAAGATCGCTAAAAAGGTGCTGCCTTCTACCAGGGCATTGGCATTAACGATTTTATCTTTTTTTAATAGGGTCGGTATCAAACTGTACTTGATTGGACCAAAAAAGGCCGATTGGCTTAACGTCAAAAATAGTGTTAATAACAGGATAGGAAACGACTGGGCCACTAAACCATAAATTGCAATAAGGACGACACCTATCTCGCAAGCTTTTAGGATCTGAGTTAAATAAGATTTGTCATATTTGTCAGCCAGCTGCCCCGCTAGACTTGAAAACAGGAAAAACGGACTTATGGCAATCGCACTCACCAGGGGAATAAGCCAGCCTTGACTATAGCCAGACTTAATACCTACTCCATAAGTGACCATTATAATTAAGGCTTGTCGGAATAAATTATCATGAAACGCGCCTAGAAGCTGCACCCAAAATAACGGTCCAAAGCCCTTATCTCGAATCAAGCTGAAAAAACTGTTATTCATTCTTTTTCTCATAATTACCTAAAATGTTACTAAAGGTTACACTATAATTGTAAAAAAGAAAATCATCGTCATGGTTAGAACAGTCGCCCTCGTGCTATCCTGTCAGACTGAATGGCTATATTGTGAGACTAACCGCGTCCTAGGAAGAAGCACTCGGCATCCCACGTATAAAACAATTTTGGCTACTTTTGAAGGGGATAAAGCTCCCTGCAAGGTCTATTCTCAGTTGATTTTACAGGGAAGCGATGTAATAAGGATGGTCGAAAAAGGAGATGCGAGGCTGCGCTGACATCTTCCTATTATATTATGAACTTAAAAGAGAATTTCACGCATTTCGACTTGAGGCTTGTACCTTGCTTTGATACCACGCCATTAATGGTTCATGCGGTAAGATGATGGTTGTTGCTGTCTCCGCTTGACTGTTGCCAAAGGCATGGGTAAAGAAATCAAGGAGCAGATCTTCTCTTTTGGCAAGATCATAAGCTTGCATCAAAGCATTATAAATTTTCTGAGCATATTCTTCGGCAGGAATCTCCTTTTTCTGGTACGCCATAAAAATCATTTCGACTTCAGTGCTAGCAGTCATCTCTATCCCACGTAGGGACTTAAGTAAGCAAGTGGTGCCAATGGTGATATGGTTTACTAGGCTATCTCTTATATTCTTAAGGGCAAAATGTGCCGTTTGATAGTTATCCCAACCAAGCTTCTCCTGCTGCCATAATTCAAACAATTGTCTGTTAATGTTGTGCACATATTCTAACTGCTCGTAAGTAAACGCTGTTGCTTTAAGCGGATCACCGTAGAAAACAGAACTCATTGCCCTGTTAGCAAACATAATCACTCCTGTTAGGGCACTGCTTTGGGTGAACTTATACTCTCTTAATTGATTGCTAGCTAGCTGGGAAGCAGGCAACCTAGGCGCCATGGGGGCGTGCTGGGCTGGAAGAGGAGGCTGAGAAACAGGCTGTGCAGTGGTGGTACGAGCAGAGTCCACATCATGAGTCGTCGACGGTTGTGCCAGCCGTTCTAAGTCTAGTCGAGGCCTTTGATTACGATGCAGCTCATTAATAGGGGCCTCTTCTCCCCTTTTTCTCTTAATAGTTAAGCCTGTTTCAAACATCACGTATTTTTTAAAAATCTTTTCAAATGAATTCGTACGTTTTATATAAAGCTGCTTCTTCAAGAAACCTATAAGAGTCTGCTTAGACATCTGTCCTAAGAGCACCTCATAAAAGAAATCAATCCAATTTGGGTTCGTATATAGAAGGAAAGCTTTAAAGCCATGTGTATCCGTTATTTCAAGTGGACAGGGTAAGTTAGAAGGAAAAACTTGTTTAGTTGAGTTTGGTAACATCTCAGCACGTGCATAATTTACTAATCCCACAAAATAGAATCTTGCATATTTTTGTATAAGCGCATCCTTGGAATCATATTCTCCGGCAAGCATACTCAAGAAAGCTGAATTAAATTGTTGGCCCATACACTCGATATATTTTTTCATAGAAGCAGGCTTAAGATAAGGACTCAATCTATCAATTTTGTTAATGCACTGTTCTTGAAATTGAGGAAGTGCTATTAAACGTGGATCAAAAAATTGAGCATAAGCTGAGGTGTCTATAGGCTCCTGCTTTACCAAAGCGGCACCTGGCCCAGGCGTATCCGCGCTTAAGTGGGGCGCATCCATGCTTAAGCTTGTGGTTAGCATCAAACTTCCGCTAAAAAGAATTTTCATTATTCTTGTCTTTATACATTGCATTTTAATATCAACTTTTAGTTTGGTTTTTAAATTTTTAGCTAATTGATTTAATCATTTTCTTCCTCCTATATAGGAAGAGGTAAGCGTTTTTGCAAGGGGAAATCTAGGCTTACTCATTCCTGAAAGAAATGAGTAAAAATTCCTCCTAAATTTCTTTACACCATAAGGATGAAGATTTTAGGGTCATCTTAGGAGGGGGCCCGGAAGAAAGCAGTAAATGGCCCTGTTTCTAAGCATTGTATTTGGGGCGGACTCTAGCAACTCTCTTGCTTAAGAATGGTATCGATCTGAGCGATAACGGCGGCAGGCGAAAGATCAGCAATATCTTCTGATTGCAACCAGTGAATTTTACTGTCGGGTGCTACCGCTTTAGCAGCATTGGTTTTTCCGGAAAACAAGATTAAAACCTTAGCGACACTGGCGGCGGCTAAATGCATGGGCCCGGTGTCATTTCCCACGACCAGGCAAGCGCCTTTGGCCAAAGTAATAATATCGGTGAGGCTGGTCTGACCGGTCAGATCAAGCGCTTGCGGGCAAGATTGCTGGATTAAACTGTTATCCTCTCCCGGCCCACCTACAATCACCGGTGTTAGCCCGCGCGCACTCAATGCTTGGCCTAGGGCAGCATAATGGTGCTGAGGCCATTTTTTTGCCCCATTAAAAGTGTTTGATGCTCCTGGCACCAGCACCACATAGGGCGTCGGTATGGGTGTTGTGAGAGGGGTCGCAAGATAGCGGAGATCAGGTTTTTGCAACCGCATACCAAACACAGCTAACAAGGCTTGTTGGCGATCCAGCGTATTAATTTCAAATCCTTTCGGTTCCAGAAAGCGAACCGCTGCTCCCGGGGCCCGCCCGACCCACTGTACGCCGCTCAAAGGTCCGCCCATCAGATAATAATAAAAGCTTGTGCGTTGGCTTAATTGTAAATCATACACGCGCTCAAACTGTGCGTCGAGCAGCTGCCGTCTAAAGGCAAGCAAGCTATTAAGCTGGTGAAATTTTAAACGCTGATGCACCCAGACATCGTCAAAAAGGCGGGACTGTGTCAACAGCTCCCTGAAGGGAGCCGTGGTTAACACCGTAATGTGAGCCTCAGGATGATGGTGGCGAATCGCTTTGAACGCCGGGAACGTTTGAATCACATCGCCCAGGGCACTTAAGCGAATAACGAGGATCTTTTTAACTGGCCAAGGATGCATGGTCGGACGATTTCTGTAAATACGCTTCCATAAGTTCTTTATACACTAAATCAACAGCCAAAGATTTCATATAGCTTTTATCGGTACTCTTGAAGTCAAAATCCGCTAACTGATGGATCTGCGTCATTGACTCTGGCGTCCGCACTACCCGGTTATGGTCACCCCAAGGCCCGTAACGCTCCTCATTTGTGGGCCCAAATAAGCCAATCGTAGGCACACCTAGGGCAGCTGACAGATGCATCAAGCCCGAATCATTGCCGACAAATACCCGGCAGCGCTGCAAACAGGCGGCCACCTCCAGAAGATCGGTATAAGTGCTGATCACAATTGTCCGCTCCGGGGGTAATGCCGCTACTAACGGCTGCAGACTCTGCGCTTCGGAAGGTCCACAGAGAAGGACGCAGCGGGCGGAGGTATGGGTGAAAAACCGTTCAATTAAAACTTGAAAATTCTCTAATGGCCATTGCTTACCATACCAGTTAGCAATAGGGGCGATGGCAATGGTATCATCGCGCTCACCCATAACCTTGGCCGCCAGCTGTTCTGATGCCGCAGACAGCCAGATTTTGGGCGGGATTGTCGTCGGCATCTTAAAAGACTGGGCAAAGCGTTCGACCTGATGGCCAATGGTGTTACCTTTAGACCAAACATAACGTTCTTTGCAGCCAATAAGGTAACTGATGGAAGAGGATCGAGCATCGATCACAATATCCCATAAGGTGGTTACAGTTTGGCTCCATAAGTTCACCCAATGCCGTTTCCAACTTCTTTTATCGAACGTAATAATCCGCTCGAGCGATGGCACCGCTTGAAATAAGGAACTAACGAGGGAGGAGGCCGCCACTGTGACATGGATACCGGGATGCTTCTCAATGATATAGTTTAAAGCACACGTTGATAAAACGGCATCCCCAATCCGATTAGGGGCAATAAAGAGAAGTTGCATCAGTTGACTCCTGAGAAAAAACTAAGCTGCAGCGAACCATAATGGAAACGCGAAAGAGATAGTCTAAGCGGAGAGATAGCCTATCTCTTTAGCATACAATTTTGTTACCTTTTTAGGAGACTAAACGATAATTTAGATATTTTCAACTTTCCTGCCGTAGGCGGACGATGCTTGGCCACCTGATTAAAACGCTCTTAAATTAAGCCAGCACCTTAAAAGGCGCTGGAGAAAGATAAAGTTAAGATGGATTAACCTAACCACGGATACAGAGCTTTTAAGCGATTATTGCGCTCATTCACCCCTAGATTGAGAAGTTCTAATAGCTCAGATCGAATAGTGTTAACCGTGCTCAGCTGATCCTTAAGCTTTTTATGGCTATTCTGTTGATGCTCAAGGGCATTCTCACAAATGATCATTTTGTTAAGGTACTCTGCAAACAGACGATTGCGAAATTCTTCGGCTTGTTTTTGAAACTGTGACTCTGTTACTAAATTAGCAACCGTTTCTTCCTCCCTTGCGTATCGCTGTGCCAATTGTCTAAGATTTTGCTGATGCTTTTTGACATATTCCTCATCGTTCAAAACCGGAGCACAAGATTGTATTAAGGCATCTAGTGTCACGCTTTCAATTTCCAATTGCTCAATACTGTGAGAAACCTTATCAATCTGGTGACTAATTAGAGTTGTTATCTGAGCAAAGCTCAGCGGCAGAAGTTCATGCTCCTCGAACAGTATTTGAGATAGAAGGTTACCGATCTTGACAACCTTATCCCCAACACAAACTAAGTTATCAAGACGACTATATCGTTGGATGTGTCGCTCTTCATTGACAGAAGAAAAATCAGCAATAGCCTGTGGAGTAGCAAATTTAACCATAAATCCTGGACTATTGAACCCTTCGATAATTCTTGAGATTTCTCTGCCAAAATCAGCGATCTTTTTATAGAAACTTGCTACTGCTGGGTTATTGACATGCCCTAGTCCACATCCAGGCCTATGCAAGCCTGCTTGCAAATAATTTTCAGCTATGAAAGGCTGCAGCAGCTGCTCTAGGTTTTCAAGACGCTCATGAGTTGCATCAGTCGCCCTAAAGGCGACATCTTGCAATTTACCAGTAATTGTTGTTAAGAATTGTTGAGAATCAGTTTCATTTTGAATACCCCCTCTAACATACCATTCAAGGGCCGTCGTTACATCTTTAGATACACCCTTACCTTTTTCATAAATTTCCCCTAACATACGCAGGGAAAAATTATATCCCTGATCAGCGCTCCTTTTATACCACTTTATTGCCCTTTCAAGACTTTTAGGAACGCCTACACCTTTCTGATAAGCATAACCTATTGCAAATGAAGACTGGCCACAATCCTGCTTAGCAGCCTTTTTATACAACTTAACCGCCATTTCAGGATCATACTCTATGCCAAAGCCATTCCAATAAGCTTCAGCTAATAAAAGTTGAGCTTTTGGATAGTCTTGCTCAACGGCCTTTTGAAGCCATTTTATTCCTGTTCCACGATCTTCCTTTACGTTATTACCATTAAGATAAGCGTGTCCTAAACGATGTTGAGCAGGAGCATGCCCTTGCTCAGCGGCGGCTTGCAACCATTTTACTGCCATTCCTCGATCCTGAGCTATGCCCTTACCTTTCATATACGCCTGGCCTAAGGCATATTGAGCAAGGACATGACCTTGCTCCGCCGCCTTTTGCAGCTATTCCACTGCTACCGCGGGATCCTTAAGTACTCCTTTACCCTGCTTATAAATCAGCGCTAACTCTAGCTGCGCTTCTGGGTTACCGGCCTCAGCTTCAGTGTGAAGCTCTTCCACAGATAAGCTATTAAGGCGTTGTCTTTTGACTTCAGGGGTATCTGTTTCAACTTGGCCCGGTACCTGCGCCTGTGTGGCTTCATAGGGGCGTTTTCCTGAGCTTGCCTGTATAGGCGCATCCATGGCGGCGGCAAATGTTAGAGACATAGCAAAAACTGAGGCTGAGCTATACAAGCTATAAAATATTCTTTTCATTTATTATTTTCCATATCAATATTAATTCACAACTACTTGTTATATAAGCATTGAAATTTTTTTCAACTATATGTTGTTTTGAATTCAATTATGTACTCAATTTAATGACAGCTACTATAAGGGTGCTGCATTAAAGATGAACACTATTTATATATCGGTATAAACGCCTGCCAGGTATTTGCTTGCTTTTGAGAAGACATTTATTAAAGCACCTCAAGACTTTAAGCAAACTATGACTATTATTGTAGCCAAAAGATGAGCAAGGGATTATGATAGGCACAACATTTACAAGAAACTCATATAACTAGGATAAGATGATTAAAACAACACTTACACAAGAACTTCAGAAGAGTGTTAATTTATTTAAGGCTCTTTTAGAATCCTCGCAAACGACTGAGCAAGTCACGGCCATTGTTGAAGCGATGTTACAGGCCCTTAAAAATGGTAAAAAGATCCTGTTCTGTGGTAATGGCGGCAGTGCCGCTGATGCACAGCATTTGGCCGCTGAGTTTGTAAGCCGTTTTTCCTTTGATCGCCCGGCCTTAAATGCCATCGCTTTGACAGTTGACACCTCAGCATTGACGGCGATTGCCAATGACTACAGTTATGATTATGTCTTTGCGCGCCAGGTCGAAGCCTTGGCCAATACCGGCGATATTGTCGTGGGCATCTCCACCTCTGGCCGCAGTAAAAATGTTCTCGCCGCCTTAAAGGCAGCAAAAGAAAAGCAAGCGCTAACGGTTGGCTTTTTGGGTCAAGAAGGACGCGATATTGGGGCAATCTGTGATTATCAGCTTAACATTCCCTCCCACGAAACCCCGAAGATTCAAGAAGGCCATATTACCATCGGCCATGTTATCTGTGCTTTAATTGAGCAACAATTATTTAGCTCCTACGCGCCTCAACCCCTTTAATCTGGTAGGTCCAGCCATGCATCTAAACTCCCAAGCTATTGAAAAACTCGAGCATTCAAATGAAAAGCGCATCTTATGTTTGGGAGATTGTATGCTCGATAAATTCGTCTATGGACAAGTGAGTCGCATCTCCCCAGAAGCCCCGGTCCCGGTTTTCCAAGAGTCCTATGAAACTAGGATGCTGGGTGGGGCGGCGAACGTAGCGGCCAACATTGGTGCTTACGATTGCTCGGTTGATTTCATCAGTGTCATTGGCAGCGATGAAGAAGGCGACACCTTTCAACATGTCTTACAGAATCATCCCCGCATTACCCCTTACTTAGTGATCGATGCGGCCCGGCCAACCACAACTAAGATCCGCTTTGTGACCAACAGCCAGCATTTACTGCGCGTTGATAAAGAAGTGGGCACTGAGATCTCGCAAGAGCTCCAGGCTCAAATTATCGCACACTTTAATACCCTTATTGAGAAGTGTGATAGTGTCCTGTTATCCGATTATCGTAAAGGTTTTTTTAGCCCTGACTTGACTCAGCATCTTATTCACAAGGCGCGCTCAAGAAATAAAACCATTATCGTTGATCCAAAAGGTACTGATTACAGTAAATATCAAGGCGCTTCTCTTTTAACGCCTAACCGTTCGGAGTTGAGCACAGCCACGGGCTTACCCGTCACCACTGACCACGAGATTGCGACAGCGGCTCAGTATTTAATTGATAAGTTTGACATTGGGGCTGTTTTGGTAACCCGCAGCGAACAAGGCATGAGCCTTATTACTGCTGATAGGGCAAGTCACATCAGTACTGAGGCCAAACAAGTCTATGACGTCTCGGGAGCCGGTGATACCTCTGTTGCCACCCTGGCCTTAGCTTTGGCCTGTGAGATTGATTTAACGATTGCCTGTGAAATTGCCAACATTGCCGCCGGTATTGTCGTGGGTAAATCGGGCACCGCTCTGGTGTACCGAGATGAATTATTAAATCATTTATGTCGTAAATACCGCTCGCATTTGCCTGAAAAGTTGACTGATTTAGCAACAGCACAGCTGCAAATCCAACGCTGGAAAGCTGCTGGCAAAAGGATCGGCTTTACCAACGGTTGTTTTGATCTGGTTCATCCCGGCCACGTCACCCTGCTTAAGAAAGCAAAGCAACTATGTGATTTCCTAATTGTAGGGTTAAACAGTGATGTCTCAGTCAAAGGGTTGAAAGGTGAACAACGTCCCATTCAAAATGAGCAAGCCCGGGCCGCGATTTTGTCAGCCTTAGGGGACGTCGACTTAACAATAATCTTTGACGAGCCAACTCCCATCAATTTAATTACCGCTTTACAGCCTGATGTTTTGATCAAGGGCAGCGACTATACAATTGACCAAGTTGTCGGCGCCGATATTGTGCAGGCCCGCGGTGGTACAGTCGCGTTAATTGACCTTGTCCCCAATCATAGTACCACCAACATTGTTAAAAAACTTAGTACCTAAATGCGGAACAGAGCCTTATTTTTAGATCGAGATGGCATTATTAATCATGATTATGGTTATATTGCCACGCGCGAGCGGTTTCACTTTATTGACGGAATTTTTGAAGTCTGCCGCCAGGCCCTGGCAAAGAACTACTTAATTATTGTGATCACCAATCAATCGGGTATTGCCCGTGGCTTATTCTCCCTGGACGATTTCCACAAATTGACGGCTTGGATGCACGACCAATTTAAAGAGCACTCGATTGCAATCACCCAGGTTTATTTTTGCCCTCACCATCCAGATGGCAAGCTCCCCGAGTTTTCAATTATCTGCTCTTGTCGCAAACCTAAGCCAGGCCTATTTCTAAAGGCAGCACAAGAGCATCAGATTGATCTGAATCAATCAATTATGGTGGGGGATAAAGCACGAGACTTAATTGCCGCCCAAGCCGCCGGGGTGGGCGCCAGAGTTTTGATGGCAGATCATCCCTGTGAAGCGGCCACGCATGTTATCTCCTCTCATTTACACCTGATAAAGCTTTTGTAAAGGTACCATTTAAGGGTAAGAGGAGATCATAAAGCCTTCGGCTAAGAGGGCAAATAGTCTTTCTTCCATTTTTTGCTTGGCTAATATGTGACAAAAGCGCTACATTTAAAGAGAAGAGAGTTTTTGATGGAGCTGAAGATCGACACGATGACAGGAATGGACATACAATATATCACTGTCTTGTTGATGGCTCTGTTTAATTTACTAGGCGATACCCCTATTATCATAGGTTTTGCCTTTGCTTTTAAATTAGATCAATTCGCCGCATGGCAATCCGTATTTATACAGTTTTCTGATTTACCACAACGATACTATCAAGTAATACAGTGGAACTGGTTGGCAGGGCGGCATGTTATGGAGAATAATGCCACATGGCTCGCAAAATGCTTATTGACGCGACTCACCCAGAAGAGTCGCGCGTTGCCGTTATTGATGGGAACCGCTTAGAAGATTACGAGGCAGAAACATCAACCAAGCAACAATTTAAAGGAAATATATATCTAGCAAAAGTTATCCGTATTGAGCCATCCTTACAGGCTGCCTTTGTCGAATACGGACAAAATCGTCATGGTTTTTTACCCTTTGCCGAAATCCATCCTGATTATTATCGCATTCCCGTAGGTGATCGCCCTGCGGCTGAACACATAGAGAAAACCGCAGAATCTGACCAAGCTTTGTCAGAAACCTTATCTGACGCTCTGCCCGAAGTTACCAATGAAGCGCCGACCACCGAGCTGGTGCTCGAAGAAGCAAGTGAGGACGAGGAAGAAATCGTTACCCGTCGTCCAAGAACTTATAATTATAAAATTCAGGAAGTTATCAAACGCCGCCAGATTATGCTAATCCAAGTGGTCAAAGAAGAGCGCGGCAATAAAGGAGCTGCATTAACCACTTACTTATCCCTTCCGGGTCGCTATTGTGTGTTAATGCCAAATGCCGGCCACCGCAGTGGCGGAATTTCGCGCAAGATTACTGATACGTCTACGCGCAAGCGTCTACGCGATATCTTAAATGACTTACCCATTCCAGATGGGATGAGCTTAATCGTTCGTACCGCCGGCCAAGATCGCAACAAATTGGAAATCCGCCGCGACTTTGAGTATCTTATTCGTCTGTGGGGCGATATACGCGAAAAAACCTTAGCATCCATTGCCCCAGAGTTAATTTATGCGGAAGGCGACATTATTAAACGGTCCATCCGCGACAATTACGGTAAAGATATTGATGAGATTTGGGTGGACGGCGAAGAAGGCTACAAGGCAGCCCGAACGATGATGAAGGCCTTAACGCCAAGCCATGTCAAAAAAGTTAAACAGCATAAAGATGAAACCTCTCTTTTCCAAAAGCATGGTGTGGATACTCAGATTGATGCCATCATGGCCCCAGTTGCGTCGTTGCCGTCCGGAGGTTCAATTGTCATTAATCCAACGGAAGCCTTGGTTGCGATCGACGTTAACTCTGGCAAAGCGACCCGGGAACGACACATTGATGAAACAGCATTAAAGACTAACCTTGAAGCGGCAGATGAAGTCGCCCGCCAAATGAAACTGCGTGATTTGGGTGGCCTTGTGGTTATCGACTTTATTGATATGGCTGACCAAAAACACATCCAACAGGTTGAAAAACGCCTGCGGGATGCGGTCAAGAATGATCGGGCCCGCATTCAGTTAGGGCGGATTAGCCAGTTCGGATTGATGGAATTATCACGGCAACGTTTACGACCCAGTATTATTGAAGCCAATATGAAAGCCTGCCCCCATTGCCGTGGGACTGGTATGGTACGTTCGACAGAGTCGATGGCACTATTCGTTTTAAGAGCAATTGAAGCCGCCGGTGTCGCCGGTAAAAGCGCCTCCGTGATGGTGACTGTCCCCTCTGACATTGATCTCTATCTTCTTAATCAGAAACGAAGCAATATCCTCTTAATTGAGCAGCGTTATAACATGTCAGTAATGATTCAGCGCGACCCTCATTTGATGGTGCCTGACTTTAAAATAGAGACAATTCAAGTTAAAGCAAAACTTGAAAAAGCGCCCATTGAAGAAGCTCCTCTTGCAACCGTTGAAGAGCCGACAGAAAAAGAGGCCACTGAGGAAAAGAGATCTGACGCCTCAACCAACCAAAGTCATGACAGAAACCGGGGTCGTCGTAATCCATTCCAACGGCGACGTGGCAACCATAATGAGCGTAAAGAAAACCAGGAAGCAGCTGCGATTAAGAGTCAGGATACACCTGAGCCACCCCTTGCCGTTGCCAGCGAGGAAGAGCTAACAGAGCCTAAATCCTCTAAGAGCCGCAATCGTCGCCGTCGCCGGGGCCGGAGGTCAGATAAAGCAGCGGAGACCAACCAAACCGCCCTTACTGCACCTTCGGCTTCGCCAGCACCTTCAGAATCTTCAGCCGCAGCTGGAGAGGAAAAGGAAAACGGCGAAACCCGCAGCAAAGCCTCTGAGAAGAATGGACGCAACCGTCGTCGGCGTCAACGCAGTGATGAAGCTAAGCCAGCAACTGAGACCACCGAGTCTTCAGCTATCCCCGCCCAGGTCAAAATGGTAACAACGGAATCAGTTGCTGCGCCTTCTTCTGAAGAAAGTGGCAAGGATACTCCTGCTCCAGAAGGGAAGAAAAGGCGTCGTGGATTCTGGCGACGTTTACTTGAGGCATAAACCGTGAGGTGCACTGATGGCGCACATTTTAGATGGTAAAGCTCTTGCAGCCAACCAAAAGCCAGAGCTGCAAGCGAAAGCGCAGAAATTAACGCGCCGCCTGGGACGCCCTCCTCAGCTGGCAGTCATATTAGTCGGTGACGATGCTGCAAGTGAAATTTATGTTGGCCGCAAAACAAAGCTCTGTGAAGAATTAGGCATCCAATCGGTGACCCATCGCTTAGCAGCGATGACCACCGCCCAGGAATTAGAAAAGCTTATTCATCAACTGAATCATAATGATCAGATTGATGGGATACTTTTGCAATTGCCATTGCCCGGTCATATTGATCGCTATCACATGATTCAGTCCATTGACCCAGCTAAGGATGTGGACGGTCTTCATCCCTTAAACCAGGGCTACCTTTTTCAAGGCCAGCCCCGCTTGGTCCCGTGCACCCCTGCTGGATGCATACAATTGCTCCAGAGCTGTTGTCCGGATTTAACTGGCAGGCGTGTAACAGTTATTGGCTCGTCCGTTCTCGTGGGCCGTCCTTTAGCGGCCCTATTATTACATCAAGGCGCCACTGTCACCTTAGCAAATTCTAAAACACGTCAGCTAACAGAGTTAACCCAGATGTCCGATATTGTTATCTCGGCCACGGGTCAACCGCAGCTGATAACAGCCGACCACATTAAAGAAGGCGCGATTGTGATTGACGTAGGTATTATTCGCGTTAATGGCAACTTAGTTGGTGATGTGAATTTTGAGCAAGTTGCCCCTAAAGCATCCTTTATTACCCCCGTGCCAGGAGGGGTAGGCCCCATGACCATTATTAATTTGATGGCTAATATTCTTAAAGCTGCAGAGGAGCGCCACCATGATGCAAAAGCCTCTAAAAGTTCCTAGCTCGCCCCTGTTTGGGTCAGGTCCTTGCAAAAAGCATCCAGACTGGCAAGCGAGCGAGTTGCAATCTGCTTTTCTTGGTCGCTCACATCGAGCTCCCGAGGGAGTGGCCCGAATTCAGAAGCTTGTTGACTATACAAGATCGGTGTTGGAAATTCCTCAGAATTACGCGATTGCGATGATTCCAGGCTCAGGCACTGGCGCAGTAGAAACGGCCCTGTGGAATTTCTTAGGCCAGCGCCCAGTCGATATCTTTGCTTGGGATGTGTTTGGAAAATTATGGGTCACCGATGCCACCGAACAACTTCCTCTTCCCCAAGTGCGGACTTTTATCGCTGACTTTGGACAGCTCCCCGATTTAACGCAATATAACAGCAGCCATGATTGTGTTTTTACTTATAATGGTACCAGTGCCGGGGTGATGGTTCCGGATTTACACTGGATCCCAGAAAACCGTGACGGCTTAACCATTTGTGATGCCACCTCTTCTGCGTTTGTAATTCCGATAAAGGAATGGAATAAATTAGATATTACTTGCTTTTCTTGGCAAAAAGGGTTCGGAGGCGAAGCCGCCCACGGTATGATTATTGTCAGTCCACGGGCCTTAGAACACTTAAGGCGACATCAGCCAGCATGGCCTATCCCACGTCTTTTCCGGTTGACTAAAGCGGGCGAGGTTATTACGGCTATCTTTGAAGCGAAAACCATTAATACGCCGTCGATGCTCTGCGTTGAAGACGCCATTAAAGGGTTAGAATGGGCTTATAATCTGGGCGGGCAAGAGGCCTTGTGGCAACGGGTCCAAAGCAACTTTGCCATTATTGATGGCTGGATAAGCCAGAACCCCGATCTTGAACATTTTGCCATTGCGCCCCAGTCCCGCTCGCGGGCTTCCGTTTGCTTTAAACTTAGCCCCTCCTATTGTAAGGGCGTCGACCAAGCTTCGCTAATCAGCACTATTGCGTCTCAATTAGCAGAGTTAGGCGTGGCCTATGACATTAAAAACCATTTCCTAGCGCCTGCGTCTTTTCGGATCTGGTGTGGCCCGACCCTAGAGGCAGAAGATTTACAAATCTTGACAGAGTGGATGAATTGGGCGCTAGCAGTACATCGCCCCAGTTAAAAGCTGAAGAGGAACAATCGCTGGCTTCCTCGGACTCTTGCCAGCGTCTCTTGCTCATCCACGCCCAGCTTGGATCTTTCAATTTCAGCTCAATCATTTATCCCCCGTTTGCTCTAAGGAGCACGGCGTTGTCACCGGGATTGGACAAACTTATAAAAGTCCTCTAGAACATTGACGTCGCCGGAGAGGATGGCCGGGACATCGTAGGAATGATGACGTTTGATCCATGCCCTTAAGTTGGCGGCTTTCTCACAGGAAACCTTAAAAATTAGCGCACATTCTTGAGAGGTTTCAACTTTGCCTTGCCATTTATAAACAGAGGTAAGGACAGGAATAATATTGACACAAGCGGCGACTTCTTGTTCGATGGCGTGACGCGCTAACGCCTCAGCAGCGGTTAAACAATCCATCGTTGTATAAATTATTGTTATCTGCTGCATTGGATTGTTACCCGCTAAAAAGATGTGCCTCAACTTAGCATAAGCTTCAGAAATTTAAAAAAGAAAAGAGCAGCGCGCTGGTTAAGTGAGAAGATTTAGTTAATGAACAGCTTGAGTCAGGAATCTTTTTACAGCCTTAACGGTAAAGACGCGCTGATAAGCGCTCAAAACAGTATCCAACTTATTAATCCGACCTTAGAGAACAATTATACCTGATGCGATATCTCTCTGTTGAGGGAGGCGCCGCCAATTGCAATCCTTTCAGCGATACTCATAAGTAAGTTAGTATCCTTATTATATCTCTCTTTACTGATAACCAAAGAATATCTGGATGAAAATGGCTAGCTTTCTTTTATATTTCCATTTTAAGGAGTTAGCGCAGCTTTCTCTCCCCTTAAACAAGATTATTGGTTGGTTTCTAGCTCAGCCAGAAGGTGGTTATATCTTTGCCTAAAGGCAGCTTCCGCCCCCCTTTCATCAACATAACCAACGATTCGAGGATCATCAATAAGCGCGCGCACCACATCCAATACTCTATAATTTAGTGAAATCTCTAATATTGTGCTCCATAATAGCCGTAACTGATAAGAAGGTATACCTTCTATATTATCTCTGAAAAATTTTACATGGGCCGATTGAAGCTCCTCTAGCGCAGATTCTCTTTGCTCTCCTTTAAACAATAACACCATAATGCCGTGAGACATTAATAAGTCATCCTCAAGTTCCAGATTATTCCTAAGACGATCTAAGTCACGCATCTCCTTTAGCTTATGTGCAACAACAACTGGCTGCTTAATATAAAAACAGTCAGCCCTCCAAGAATCAAGGGAAAGATAGGCTAATAAATTAACGGGGATAGATCCCTGGTGGCCAGCTTCTATTAGATTTTGTGCCTTTTTGATTATTTGCCGGCCAAAGGGATTAATAGAGTCAAAATAGACGTAATAAAAACTAGCCTGCTTACCTCCAATCTCAGATCCTACGAAGAAGAGAGAAGGGTAAGCCAGATGAATATGGAATTTTAATATCCCTAAGTACCATGTAAAATTATTAGCCAACAAAGCTTCGCCTTCTTCTTGACGGCGCAGATCAGGAGTGCACTCTAATAGATTTATATTGTTACTCATTCCAATATTAAGAGCAGAAAGATAATAGTTCAAACCTAGGTTTCTTAGGGTTGCTTGTTTTTTATCACGCTCACTGGCTTCCGTATCCCTAGCTTCTCTAGGTGTAGGGTTCTCATAAGAAAGGTCTATGACTTTTTCAATAAGGTTGAAAAAGAATTCAGCAGTTATTGGTAACGAGTAAAAGTCTCTTAAGGTGAGATTGCTAGGTCGATAGGTGTCGGGATTGATAAGCTCTAAATCTATATAGAAAGATTCGTTAACTTCCATTTCAAGCAATGGCTTAAGTAATTTATAGGACAACCAAAGATCAAGCTGCTCAAAGTCTTTATTGGTTAAGGAGGTATTTATGCCTACATTAACTTTCTCCCGGAACCCTTCGTCAGATAGCTGACTAAGAACCCTTTGTGTCAAAGCTTGGAAATGGTGATTGAGACTATCCTCGCTAAGAGCAGTGGCTGTAATGTCATTAGCCGTAGCTATGAAGCTCGCCAATATTGGGTGACCTTTATCTCTGAGGATGTGACAATAACGGCTAGATAGAGTTTTTGGCCCCCTGAAAATACCAAAAAATAACTTTGAGAAGATATGGTAGAAGTCTGAATCTGGCAACTGTAGGAGTTCATCGGCCGAGATAACCGGATAAATGTCAAGATCTAGAGTAGGAGGAATTTGCCAAAGTTCTAGGTCACCAATTTCTTCATCATTCTTGAGAGAGAATGAATCGTACGTCTGTCGTAACAACGACGCTGCCTCAAGATGCCCATGAATAGCAGCAAAATTGAGATCTCGAATACTTCTCTTTAAAACTTCTAAAGGGTTCTCAATGCTGGGAGCCCCCTCTTGGTTGGTAATTTTGTTATATTCTTGCCAGCGCTCCTTTCCTCTTCTTAACTTTAACAGAGCAAAGAAACGAGATTTAACACCCCCTAGATTATCACTGCTAAGTGTATTATATTCCTTTTCAGTGAGGTATTTGCTAGCAATACTTAGCCATACGGAACTTGCATCGGCTAGCTCCCGCATTTCCTTACTAACTTGCCTAGCAGCAAGCGCTGTTTCCATATCAGTGTGGGATAGGACAACAATTTTTAGTTCTGGCGCCAGCTCTCCAAAAACATTCTTCTCATTTTCCGTTGTCTCCATACTGTAATCTATCTCTATTAAAGGAATTAATAGGATGAGGGACTGTAAACTTAATAAAAGGGTTTGATTAATCGTTTAGCCTTCATTTTTAGTCTTTCCCTTAGCTTTATAATATTGCCCACTCCAGCGAATGGTTTAATTGATCATGAAATTTGAATTTAATCAGGTAGAATGTATCTAAATTTAGTAGATATTACGGGGCTTTATATTGTTAGTCTTTATATTAGAGAAAGATTATTATATATCTTCTTTTCAATGCAAGTAAAAATCTTGTATGGATTAACGATTGAATAAACCATTTTATGACAAGGAAAGCAATGTGCATAAGAAAGCTTACTGCCCACCTCCCCAGCTTTCACCGGTTTGCCGATTTTGTCTTTTAAGCTATTTAATTTGCCTAGGGTGGCATAAGTAAAAAGGATTAAACTCAGAGGAAGGCTTCAAAATGCATAATAACTCCGCTAACTGCGCCAGAAGGAAGGCATGAGCAGGACAAAGATTGTCAGGAGTTCTAGACGCCCGAGCGTCATTCCAAACATTAGTAACATCTTAGCGCCACTATCGAGAGCGGATAAGCTTCCATGGGGGCCGACCAGCTTGGTAACACCGGGGCCAATATTGCTTAGGGCGGCAATTGACGCTGACAAAGCATCGATCATACTTAAATCGAATAAGGTTAAAAGCGAGGTTAAACAAAAAGCTGTAAAAAAATATAAGGTGGCAAAAGTGAGCACTGAGCTTGCGACACTTTCTGGGATTTTCTGCCCCTGGTATAAAGGCACATACACCCCATGGGGACGCCGTAATTGCCTTAAATGGCTCAGCGTAACACGGACCATAATTTGCACCCTAAAAACTTTCAGCCCTCCCGCTGTTGAACCTGTACACCCACCGACAATGCTTAGCAATAGAAATAAGACACAAGGAAAGGCACCCCAACTTGTATAATCAACAGTGGTAAAGCCGGCGGACGTGGAAATAGAGATGACAGAGAAAAGAGCATTTCTGAGGGCTTTGCCCACAGGCACCCCTAAATGTCCCCATAACCAAACAAAAATGATCACTGAAAGGCACAGCAATAATAAAGCATAGGCTTTTACCTGAGAGTCTTTAAATAAAGCGTCGGCATTGCCATGCCATATTTTGATAAAGAGAACAAAGGTGATGCTGCCCAGGAACATGAACAAGACGGTGATCAATTCAATACTAATCGAGTTATAAAAAGCAATCGAATTGTTCTTTGTTGATAATCCCCCGGTAGAAACTGTCGTCATCGCATGACATAAAGCATCAAAGGGTTCCATGCCAGCAAAGAATAACGCAAAGAAACAAGCAAGCGTAAAGAAAACATAGATTGCCGTTATAGCCGAGCTAATCTGAGTGACACGGGGCAGAATTTTCTCTGATTTGTCAGAGAATTCGCTTCGAAACAGCTGCATTCCGCCGATGCGAAGGGTCGGCAAGATAATCAGGGCCATTAAAATAATACCTGTCCCGCCCAGCCATTGTAAAATGCTCCGCCACAACAACAAGCCTCTGGAGGCTTGATCGAGATCAGGGATGACCGTTGAGCCCGTCGTCGTAACTGCTGAGACAGCTTCGAACCAAGAATCTATATAACTTAGGTTCAAATCCGACCAATAAATGGGCAAAGCTGCGAATAAGGGGGTGATCACCCAACACAGCGCTGTCATTAAAAAGGCTTCGCGCACCTTAAGTTCAATCCGCTCAGATGAGCGATTGGCAATCGCCAGCAAGCTGCCTAAAGCTCCTGTAAGAAAAAAAGCAAAAGAGAATTCTTCCCAAGCCGAGGTCTTATAAACAAAGAGTTCTATCGCAATCGGCAGCAACATAGCAGCTGCCATAGCACTTAAAAGCATTCCAATGAGGTACAAAACTGAGCGATAAGCGATCATGGACTAGAATTCAAATGCAAACTTTTTTTGAGAGTACCAGGTTGCCAAGCTGCGCACAAGTCGCCGCCACAGCAAATTAACCTCTTAATATTTGTTGTGCTGTTAATAACACATCCCGTCCCACCGGAGCCGCCACCCGCCCCCCGCTGCCTCCATGTTCAATTAATACGGCTGCCGCATACAGGGGAGCGTGCACCGGCGCGTATCCCACAAATAGCGCATGTTCTCGATGATGCCATGGACGATCCGCACTATTAACTAACCCTAAAGCACGATCTTTTTCGGTAATCCGCCGCACTTGGGTTGTACCTGTTTTCCCGGCCATTTCCATTCCCGGCACCGAGATCCGGTGGCGGAACGACGTCCCCCCGCCCTCATTTGAGGCTTTATCCAGGCCTTTCAAGATATAGTCAAGCAGCTTAGGGTCAATATCGAGGACAGGAAAGTCTTGAACATTATCCGCCAGCAGTGTCGGCCTTACCGCCTTACCAGACGCCAAACGGGCAGTCATGACCGCTAACTGTAAAGGGGTGGTCAAGGTATAGCCTTGGCCAATACCAGCATTATAACTCTCCCCCAAAGTCCACTTAGCTTTATGAACCCGCTTTTTCCATTCAGCGGTCGGAATTAATCCCGCCTTTTCACCTGGAATTTCTATCCCTGTGGCGGTGCCAAGTCCTAAGCGTCGAGCAGTATCCGCGATGGCGTCGATGCCGACTAAGCTTGCAATATGATAAAAATAGATGTCGCAGGAAGTCGCAATTGCTCGGATAAGATCAACGTGCCCATGTCCCCCAGTTTTCCAGGTCCAGCAATGAAATTTATGGCTTCCCAGCAGCGTATGCCCCACACAACTGACCGAGGTGTTGGGATTGATTACGCCCCTTTCTAAAGCCGCTAAAGCTGTAATCATTTTAAAGGTAGAACCAGGCGCATATAAGCCAGAGATCGGTTTATTAATGAGGGCGTGGCGTGGATGATTGAGCAGCTCTTGCCAATCACGCTGAGGAATCCCATTGACAAAAAGATTACTATCATAACCCGGATAAGAAACATAAGCCAGAACACCACCGGTCTTAATATCTAGAACAACTGCGGCACCACTTTCTTCCTGCGCCAACCGGTGATAAAGCGTTTGCTGCAAATCGAAGTCCAGGGTCAGTTTTTGTTCGGTTCCGTGAATACTATCAGTCGTTGATAGTTCCCGCACCACGCGCCGATAGGCATCAACTTCCACTTGCTTAATGCCTGGCATTCCACGTAAATCATTTTCTAAGGCTTTTTCTAAGCCGATTTTGCCCATTTTGAAGCCAGGCTGTTCTAATAAGGGATCTCCGTCTAATTCTTTCTCAGAAGGGGCGGCCACATATCCTAAGAAATGACAACATTCATAGGCATGGGGGTAAAAACGGTTGCGGCCCTCCTCGATAAAAATGCCAACAATATCTGGAAGATGGAGCTCCAATGTGGTTACTTCTTGCCAAGACAAATTATCTTTAATAGCGACCGGCATGAAGCGAGGCTTGCGTTTAATTTGAGAGGATATTTTATCGATCTCTTCACTGGTAAGCTGTAATAATTCTTGCACCCGTTTAAGACACAACTGCCAATCATCAGCTTCATCGCGAATAATTACGGCGCGATACACATTATGGTCAGAAGCCAGAACTTTTCCCGCTCTATCGGTAATCAATCCTCGAATGGGTAAGGTTAAGCGTGAGTGGATACGATTCTTATCAGATAATTTCTGATAATGGGTGTTCGACATGATTTCGAGATAAAACATGCGCCCCACAACCGTCGACATTAATGCGGCTTGCATGCCCCCTAAAATAATGGATCGCCGCGTAAAGAGGGTTTCCTTATCCATAAAATCCCTGCATCTTTATCCGATCAATTCGTTGCTGCATATGCAGGCTTATCTGGCACATTAAAGGATATGCTAACAAATTAAATATGATTGGCTTGAGGGCTCCTGTGAACGGCAAAAGATAGCCTTTGGTAGCACTTAAGATCAGCCAGAACAAGCAATTGCTTAATGTGGTGAACAAGACATACCCAATAAACACAATTCTAAAGTTCTTTTCTATAACAAAGCGGCGAAAAGGTGATGTTAAAGAAATGATTAGCAGTAATTCCAGAACGCTTACCCCAATCGGGTAGCCCATTGTTGCATCTCGACAGATTCCTAATAAGATAAATAGCTTACGGGAGACTAAATCGGGTCGGTAAATAGTCCACAAGTAAACCACCACCGAGATAAAATTAGGCACCACGCCAATCTCCCGCCAAAAGGGCAAAAGGCTAACCATAATTAGCCCTGACAGGAAGAAGAAGGCCGTAGCCAGACGGCGAAAATTTAATATTTTATTAGGATCAATCATCATGGCAAGATTAATGGTCACAAAGTAGAACAATTATAGCAAATACGAAGGCACACGCTCCAGACATTTATTCGAATTCTTATGATATTGTTGTCTAATTATAGACCGCTACGGCTTAGCGCTAAGACAAAATCTTGATCTTTGACGCGCCCAAAGGGAAGGCATTTTATGGTATTGCCGACGGATTCTACGACGGCTACCGGCAGGCCCTCAGGTAAGATACCACCTACACCACTTGTGACCAAGCGATCACCCACGCGCACACCAGCCGGGTTTTCGATATGGACAAGATTTAGAATCGGACTGCCATCGCCCGCCAATACAGCTTGTTGGGTGCTCGACTCAATCTTCACAGGAATTCTTGAGGCGGGATCAGTAATCGGCATGATGCGCGTATACTGCATGTCGGTATCTAAAACACGTCCCACCAAGAAGCCTTTAGTGGTTAAAATAGCATCATTTTTATGAAGATCCCCTAAACTTGAGGTCGGACTGTATAAAACCGTTGTATAGCCATCATAAACATGGTGGCTAATGCGGATAGTCGTTATATCGTCGACCAGTCCCACTTGGACGTTTAAAGCTTCCCGGAGACTTGAATTTTCAAGCGAGATCTGGCGATGGATATCGCGTTCCCGGATTAGCTGTTCATTTTGCAGCTTGAGACGTTCGTTTTGGGCTAAAATATCTTCTTTTCTTTTAAAATAGTCTCCAACAGAAGCCACCCAATTGAACGGCAAAGAGACAACATAAATCACCGGGCTAAAAAAATTAGTGAGATGGTAACGCAACGTAGAGACCGGAGAATAATCTTTAACTTGCAGAAGGACAAGAATTGCTGAAACTAAAATAACCGCAAAAGATTTTGAGAATTTAGAAAGAATTTGACTAAGGCGAGTAGGTGAGTTGTCGAGCTCAGAAATAATAGTCGTTCGATGGTCTTTACTTGTTTTCATCCCAACGACAGACAACATTCTCATGGTCGCTCACTCACCCTTAGACATTAATCCTAACTGACGTATAAATAGGTAACCAATTAACATCACACTTACTAGCGTAGCAAATTAATACATATTAACCAAGACACTTTGTAAAGCACCCATTTCTTCTAACGCTCGGCCAGTTCCGTTAACAACACAGTCCAACGGTTTCTCTGCTAAAAAGACAGGCAGTCCGGTTGCTTTCGCCAAGACGCGATCCAAATTCTTAAGTTGCGAGCCGCCCCCCGTCATCACAATACCTCGGTCAACAATATCGGCGGACAATTCAGGGGCCGTGTTCTCTAAGGCCGTCTTAACACCTTGGACAATGGCCGCCACCACTTCACTCAAGCTTTCAGCAACCTGGGTTTGATTGATCTCAACTTCTAAAGGCACACCATTTAACAAGCTGCGCCCTTTAATCGACATGGTAATCTTATTACTATCAGCATCAACTGTGGCTGAACCGATCTCTTTCTTAATCTTTTCGGCGGTACTTTCACCGATCAACAAGTTATGGGTACGACGGATATAGTTAATAATCGATTCATCCATTTTATCGCCGCCAACGCGCACTGAAGTCGCATAGACAATTCCCCCCAACGACAACACAGCCACTTCCGTGGTCCCACCACCAATGTCAACCACCATGGAGCCCGTCGGTTCAGTGACCGGCAAACCTGCCCCAATTGCAGCAGCCATCGGTTCCTCAATTAAGAACACCCGACGTCCCCCGGCACTTTCAGCTGATTCTTGAATAGCCCGGCGTTCAACGGCCGTGGACCCGGAGGGCACACAAATAATAATCTGTGGAGCAGCAAAACTGCGGCGATTATGGACTTTGCGAATAAAGTGCTTAATCATTTCTTCAGCGACTTCAAAGTCAGCAATGACGCCATCGCGCAAGGGGCGAATGGCTTGAATATTTCCTGGTGTCCGCCCGACCATAAGCTTAGCTTCCTCACCCACGGCCAGGACTTGTTTTTTACCTTTGGAGGTGGCAATTGCGACGACTGACGGTTCATTTAGGACAATTCCCCTTCCCCGTACATAGACAAGAGTGTTTGCAGTTCCTAAATCAATAGCCATATCTGCAGACAAAGCTCCCATCAACCGTTGCAAAATTTTCATCTAACCTAACCCCAAACCATAAAAGATTAACTTACTCTTCCTATTATGGTTTTAAGAGAGTTGACCCCACCCTGGCAAGTACTTTGTTACTAAAAATAAAAGAAAAATTGTTACCTGTTCATTAAATTTAACTGTGTGACATTCTTGTTACAAGAGAGAAGATGATTGTGATAAAGAAAGCTTTTTAAATAGATAGAGGAACATCGCTGGCGACGATACTTGTGGAAGGGTGCGGTGACCCCATAATTTGCAGCCAGATAAAAACGGCCCTTCACGTCGAGTCTTTCTTATAGCCCCAAGCTTTCCTCCGAAGCACAGGCCAACTAAGGTTAATTAGGCCCCTTTCTTAGTGTCAGGCTCAATAAAGGGTTTTGGCTCTTCTACAGTCAGTAGCGGCTGTTGCTCATCATCGTGCCTCTTACGCTGCCGTAAGACAGTAGAGTGCTCTGCTAACCTCCGCCGTTTCGCGTCAGCCTTTTCAGAATTCACTGTCAGTTGAGAGTTTTCTCAAACGGCAGGCGAAGGGGTAGAATGCCACCAGTTAGACACGGTATGCTTGAGGCCATAAAGTGTCCACCACTGCTGTTGTCGTCGACGTTCGGCTTCTTCAGCTTCTCTAGCCTTAATTGAAATCAAGTTCCTGTCCCAATGTTTTTTAAAATACAAATACAGCGGATTTGGGTCATCTGATGGTTGACCATATTTCTCACATGCCCGACAATAGAGTACCTTGGCATAGTTACTTTGGTCTTTACTGATCTGACTATAATTAATATCTTTATAAAGATATGGTTCGTAAGCCAATCGGAAAAGAGTTTCACCAGCTTTTGAATAGCCACGTGAAAGCGAGTAGCCAAGATAGGGTAAAGCCGCCGCCGCTTCACGATTTGCAAGCTATCACAAGCAATATCATATGCTACTTCTGCTAAAAACCTTTCCCGTCTGGTGGTGGGCATGTTTTCAATCTCATACGTTTTTATGGAGCTTGCTTCCTTCCTAAATAGCTGCTCCATATCAAAGTTCTCAGTAAGTTTTAAAAGCTTTGCTCTTATTTTGTCTTCAGATATATTATAGCGAGCTTCAGAATGAGGGCCTGGGGCCTGATAAGGGATAGGAGCCACGCACTATATTTCCGTCGCTAAGCCTTCCCAAGAAAGCAAAGCGATAATTCCTGCAATCGAAACAATTGTCTTTCTGGTCATCATTTTTATTATTCCTTCTCAATACTCATTTTTTCTAGGATTTGTTTATTATTCAGCATTTTTGTTAGCGCTTCTGTGGGTCGATATTCATAAAACAGAATAAAATCACGCAATTTAATAAGGTAATCCTTTGACCTTTTGGATTCAGGTTCTATACCTCTTTTAACTTCATCAATATTATACAAAAGTGCATATAAGATGACAAGTCGTGCGGTAGGCTATATCTGCCGTGTCAGTATTGATAGCTCCAGCTTTAATAACTAATTATTTTCCGTCAGAAAATACGTTCTTTAAACGCTCTGCAAAGGATGTCACTTGCTGGAGGGAGGCTAAGTGCGTCAAGCTGACTTGAGCATTGGGGGATGTTAGAAACTCGAAAGTTTGAGCCCCTTTGCGCTTCTCCATAAAGGAACCAAATTGAGACTTTAAAGCAGTCAGCGCTTTTTGGTCATCTGTTAAGAGATAACACAGGGCCAGATTAATAATCGATTGCTCTTTGAGGTGATCAGGGACAGACGGCATATTGGAACAAATCTTCTCATAAACTTTAATGGCCTCTGCCCAGTTTTTGTCACCCACAAAAATATTCGCCTTATGGAAGAGTTGCGCTGGCGTCTCGCCTAGGGCATCCAGGGCTTTATCTTTCTGTTTTAGCATTAAATAGGATTCAGCTTTTAAGATATCAAGATCATCTTGAAGCTCTGAATCAGGATTTTTAATTTGCCCTAAATTGTCGAGGCAGGCTTGCGGCTTCTTAGCTAAAATACTCGCGACAGCAATACGGTAATAGATTTTATTTTTACGCTCTTGCACATCACTTCCCTGCTGGATTTTTTGATTTAAGTATTCCTTGAGCAGACTGATCGCTTCTTCATACAATTCCAGATTTGCTAAGATATTCGTGACCTTAATCATGATGGCATCACCGCGCGCATCATCCGGCGCGATACTCATGTAATCCTGAAAGATTGACAACATTTCTAAGACCGGCGGTGACTCTTGATTAAAATAATTAATCAGCGCCTGCTGCATCTGGTCTGGCAATTTATCTTGATGGGCTTGTTTGGTAAAGTATTTAAGGGTCTTGCGCAATAAAGGCAATACTTCGGCGTAGCGTTTTTCTTCCATATAACGCAGGGCGAGATACTTATCTAAGGTATATTCAAGCTGATCACCGCGCCACAGATACCGCAGATGATCCAGCTGCGCTAATTCCTCTTCCGGCTTAATCTTTTCAGCTTTATGCATAAACTTTAGATAGTTAAGCATGGCGAGCACAGAGGTCTTAGAAGAAGGATTAATGTTAGCAAGATCTTTTAAAACTTCTGCTGAACTGTCCTTACTCGGATCAAGGTTTAACACAGCCTTTGCCACTTCATAGAGGCGGCGATATTTAGCATAGACCGGTTCACTCATGTTTGTTCCATAGGTTTTGAGAAGCGAAGGATCTTGAGTTAAGACACCCACCTCAAGGATATCATTGCGCAATCGTTCCTTGAGAACTAAAGGCAGACCTGACAGCAAGCTACTATAATCAGTTAACTTTTTCAGGTTTGGCGTTTGCGAATACGCCTGCTGCGCTGCCAGAGCAATACTTTTCCAGAAATCGGCATCCGGCTCATTTTGAACAAACTCTAGCTGTTCCTGAGCCTTGGGATAACGAAACCGTAAAAGGGCAGCAAGCCCACTCAAGCTACGCCAAAAAGGCAGAATCTTTAAATCAGAGGCTTGATTTAGCAACTGCTCTGCCATATCGGCCGCTTCTAATCCCAAGCCTTGGCCGCTGTACAGCCATAGCAAATGCAATCCGTCTTTAATTTTTGAGTGGTCGGTCGCCAAGTTTCTTAAGAGTTTTTGAGTCGCTTGAGGAGCAGTGTCGGCCTTAAAAGTGGAAAAAATAGCACTTTTAAGCGGTTCTCCTGTATTGGCCGTTGCCAAAGAATTAGCCAGTCCCCCGTCTTTACGGATCTCAGCAACTTTGCGAATATAGCTATAGTCCAAAGTCTCATCGCGGAGCAGAAATGCTAATCCTTGATAGGAATCTAAAAGATCAAATTCAGGATAGTGGTAAGCTGGGATCGGTTTATTGTGCTCATCAGCACAAATAACCCATAGAACTTCACCGGTGTCAGGATCATAAAACTCCACATCCGTTTGGGCGTTTCTAAGCTTCACCCGGAAAGCATCCTGTAACTTTCGGGGCTGGACTAAGTGAACTGCTTCCCCCTCTTCCGCCGGTTGTTTATCGAAAGTTACAGTTAACGTATTTTGGTCGTCATCAAAAGCGATCTTCGGATATAGGCCCGGGGTCAGGTGAAGACGATAACAAAAGCCGCTTTCATTAGAAAGGGTATCAATAGATGTCAATTCTGGAAATTCAGAAGCTTGCCAAGGGGAAAAGGTATTATTTGTTGGGTAAGATAAAGCTATATGCCAGACACCGTCATGACTAAATACTGCATAGAAAGGCACGCCATTGATGAACTCAATTTTTGCTTTCAACATCCCATCGGTATGCTCTAAAGAAAAATTGGCTTCCACTTTTGCTTGCTCTTTTGGCGGGGAAGCGGCCTTCAGTTGGTCAGCAGTTTCTTCTTCGGGTAAAGCTTTTTTCTGATTTTTGGAAGGAGGCGGAGGAGCATTCAAGGCTGCAATTTGTTTTTCAATGGATTCTCTTATTGCCTCCTCTGAGGTAGGGTTTTCCGCCCAAACACTCATAAGGGTGCTAGGCATCGATAAACTGAGAGCAAGTAGAGAATAAAAAAATCTAATCAATGCAGGCCAAACTGATATACTATTAATACAATAATTATTCCTGAATCGTTTACTTTCTTCAATGTCTTTAGATTTAGTTACTTTTACCAACGCAATGAACTGTTTGGGTCCTTTTGCTCCGGGCTGCCATCTTGCCGTTGCTGTGTCAGGAGGGCCGGATAGTATGGTCCTATGCCACCTACTAAGGTGCTGGCAACTCCAAGGACAGGATCAAAAGCTAACGGCTTTGATTGTTGATCATGGGTTAAGGCCTGAGTCAGCGGAGGAGGCTCAAATCACGCAGCAGCGTTTGCAAAAGCTAGGGATTGAAAGCGTTATTCTGAAATGGCAAGATCCTAAACCCACGACGCGGATTCAAGAGCGGGCCCGCCAAGCTCGCTACCACCTCCTTGAAGCGTGGTGTCAGCAACACGGCATTATTCACCTTCTCACAGCGCATCATGCGGATGATCAATGGGAAACAGTTGTGAGTCGATTGCAAAAAAATTCTGGCTCCTCGGGGTTAAGAGGGATCTTACCAATCCGGTATAGGCCCTTCGGCCGGCTGCTGCGTCCCTTATTAAATTTCACAAAAGCAGAGATTTATGCTTATTTAGTCCAGGTCGGTGGCGATTATGTCGTTGACCCTTCAAATGCGAACCTGAAATACCTCAGGGTTCGCTTACGTCAGGACCGCCCTGTCTTAGAACAGAGCAGTTTTCCGGCAGTAAAGGTTAATAAGATACGGCAAGAAGCGAGCCTGGCAACAGATAAGCGTCACCAGGAATTAGTTAAATTTTGTTTACATCATCTGAGAATCGACCCGCTCGGCTACTTAGAAATTCAGCGACCAGCTTTTCATGCTCTCTCCCCAGAGCTCCAGATAGAGGTATTGCGATGCATTCACCACTGTATGGCGCAAACCTCTTATCCACTTCCTCGTCAAAAGGCCACCCATACTCTGGCCAAGATCCTCACCGGCACAAGAACGACTGTGGGGGGATGGTATATCGTCCCTAAAAAAGAAAAAATTATTTTTTCGCGCGAAAATCGGCCGGCTGATAAGGCTACCCCTCTCCCCCAACCCGGCCTACGCCACAATCAGTTCCTATTGATAGATAACAATCCTGTAAGTGAGCAAGAAAATCATCCCCTTGCCTCCTATTTGATCAGAGGTCTGCCCAACGCCTCAAATTTTGTCCTAAAATTCCTTAACCCTTTGTTAGAATAATCACCGCCTCAAGTATCTTTAAAGGATAAAAAGAAAGACGTTGCATCTAAGCCATGCATGGTAAACTTTAGGCTTGCTAAGGCTTACAAATCGGTCTTAATAGCTTATGGTAAAATTTGTAAATTTAAGGAGGGAAAGATAGATCTCAGAGAAAAAATTACCCCCCTTTCCTGTTATTTTGGTGTATAGTAATTTTAAATACACTTATATCCTACCAGGAATATAATCTATTTGTTTGCATATTCAATCGGAGCGCCGCGGAGGTAAAACTGTGAATAATTCTTCAAGAAATTTAATTGTTTGGGCGTTGATCGCGACCATACTTTTTTCTGTCTTCCAAATGATTCCTGGTGCTGGGAATCGCCCTACAGCTATGCCCATGGCCTATTCTGAAATGGTGAAAAACATCGAAGAAGGAAAGGTTAAGGAAGTTGTTATTCGCGGAAATAATATTGTTGGGACTTTGAATGACAATCAAATTTTTACAACATTTGCCCCCTATGATGCGAGTGTGGCTAACAAGATGTTGGAAAAAAATGTCAAGGTCAAGTATGACAAGCCTGAAGAAGACATTCCTTTTATCCATTACTTTTTATCTTGGCTCCCCATTTTGCTGTTAATCGGTTTTTCTTTCTTCTCCTTCCGCCAAATTCAGTCAGGGGGCAATCGAGCTATGGGATTTGGTAAATCTCGGGCGCGTCTAATGGGCGAAAAGTCTGTCCGTGTCACCTTTGACGATGTAGCTGGCATCGATGAAGCGAAAGCTGAGTTAGAAGAAATTGTTGACTTTCTCAAAGACCCCCAGAAATTTCAGCGCTTGGGTGGCCGTATCCCGCGCGGTGTTCTCTTGGTCGGCCCTCCCGGGACAGGTAAAACATTGTTAGCGCGGTCTATTGCTGGTGAAGCTAATGTACCATTCTTCAGCATTTCCGGCTCCGATTTCGTGGAAATGTTTGTGGGCGTGGGTGCTAGCCGTGTCCGTGACATGTTTGAGCAAGCTAAAAAAAATGCCCCTTGTATTGTCTTTATTGATGAAATTGATGCCGTGGGACGCCATCGGGGCGCCGGCCTTGGCGGCGGCAATGATGAACGTGAGCAAACCTTAAACCAACTTTTGGTTGAAATGGATGGATTTGAGGAAAACGAGGGCGTTATTATTGTAGCTGCTACCAACCGGCCAGACGTTTTGGATCCGGCGTTGTTGCGCCCCGGTCGCTTTGACCGCCAGGTCGTGGTCCCCAATCCGGATATTAACGGCCGAGAGAAAATTCTTAAAGTTCATATGCGCAAGACCCCTCTGTCCAGCGATGTGGATGTGCGCGTTATTGCGCGGGGTACGCCTGGGTTCTCCGGAGCGGACTTAATGAACCTGGTTAATGAAGCTGCTTTGATGGCAGCGCGACGCGGGAAGCTATCAGTCGATATGTCTGATTTTGAGCAAGCAAAAGATAAGGTCATGATGGGAGCTGAGCGCCGCACAATGGCTATGACCGATGAAGAAAAGCGTCTGACGGCCTATCATGAGGCAGGGCATGCGGTCATAGCTTTTTATGAGAAAGACTCAGATCCAATTCACAAAGCAACAATTATTCCTCGAGGACGAGCCTTGGGTATGGTAATGCGTTTACCTGAAGGCGATCGAATCTCCATGTCGCGGGCCAAGCTTATTGCCGACATAAAAGTTGCTATGGGTGGACGGATTGCCGAGGAAATGATTTTTGGTGAAGATCGGATAACTACCGGAGCTTCCTCGGACATTAAGATGGCCACAGACTTTGCTCGCCGAATGATAACTGAATGGGGAATGAGTAATAAGCTAGGATTTCAAGCTTATGGTGAACAACAGCAAGAGATATTTGTAGGGCAAGCATTAACTCAGCGTAAACAAATTTCTGAGAGAACAGCTCAGATTATTGATGAGGAAGTACAATCGCTCCTAGATAACTGTTATCAGGCTGCCACACAGATTTTGAGCCATAAAAAGGACAAGTTAGAACTTCTTGCTATAACACTGCTAGAATGCGAAACCCTGAGTGGTGATGAAATTAAAAGTCTGTTAGAAGAAGGCATCTCTCCTAATAGGGAAGCCCAAGAACCTTTCCCTAAAAAGCGCAGCAAAGTGCCGGAAGTGGGCTTAGACGCTTAACGCTTAACCTAGATTATAGATGAGCGGAGAATATAAATATTCTCCGCTTTTTTATTATCAAACAGAAGCTTCAAATTTTCTAGCAGGCTGAGAAGATATAGCTAAGATAAATTTGCAACTGATACGATGCTGGTCCCATTTGCAGAGTAAAAAGCCCCTCTATTTCCAACGCCTTGCAAGGGTTGCTCTGTGCGGCTTGAATGGAAACAGATATCTGATGACTGGCAGGACTTTCCCCAGGGTTGGTGGATTGGGAAAAGGTTAACGACTTTAAACTCCCCTATATAAGGCGATCCCTATTTTACAGTTTATAGCGCTTCTAAGCGATTCATGGGTATCTATATAAAGCTAGGAGAATCTTATAAAACGGTATCTTCTAAAGAGTCTCAAACATTTACTTTGCTCCGTGTAGAGACTTCACTATCAACGTGAAGAAAAAACAGGTAGCCCTGCGCAAGTCTTTTCTTCCGTCCCCCACTCACTTGAGAAGATGGAATTACTGCACGCAGTGACTTAAGGAGGACTTGAAACGCTGCAACATGGAGGTAATAAATTGAAAGATGTAAGTTAACGCTGCTGATAAGGCAATTCCTATACAGGCATACAGAAGCGGAGATTTATCCTCCAGTTCCCTGATCCATAAATGGAAGTCAGTCCTAAGGGCGCTCATATCGGCGTGCTGGGGGAAAGTAAATACTTCTGGGAAGCATATCTTTATACTGACTTGAAGGAGCATGAGTACCATAACTGCCGCGCCGGCAAAGCCAAGATAAACACGGGAAATTTTATAACTATATTTTACGCCTAATCGCCCCCCTAAAGCACCGCCAATGGATAAGAGAGCGACAAGCAGCAGGTCGATAAGATCATTATATACGGCATGTGCAAATGTTGAGGCCATGTTCAGTATGGCAGAAGATAATAAGGTGGTACCATAACCAACGGGGCTTGACTTTCCTAATAAATAGATAAGAACTGGCATCATAAATATGCCATTTCCTACGCCAAAAATGGCTATAAGGAGTCCATTAATTATCCCGGTGGCAATTAATACAATAAAACTTATATTGAGACCAGTTTTAGAAAAGCGGTAAACAAAGGGAAGCTTGGTGATCCATAAAGGAGACCCTGATTGCGAAGCGTCCTGGCAATTTTGTTGCTTAAGGTTTTTGATACTTTGGCGTAATAACAAGACGGCCATACAAGCGATAAGAATTGCATAACCACTAGTTATTAGTTTCTGGACGCGATCAGAGCTGCCAAGCCAGTTTAAGAAATAGATCCCTAGCCCGATTCCTATAATACCGC
The DNA here is from genome assembly GCF_000190415.1 of Candidatus Odyssella thessalonicensis L13. GTDB lineage: Bacteria > Pseudomonadota > Alphaproteobacteria > Paracaedibacterales > Paracaedibacteraceae > Paracaedibacter > Paracaedibacter thessalonicensis. The sequence continues at coordinate 92,893 of NZ_AEWF01000004.1, read as the reverse complement.
TGACAATTAGGGCTTTGCCCAGAGAATAATCCACATCATCATTCCGCTTATATCTAAGGTAGCCCGCTAAGGTAACCCCAATCATCGAGTTAACCTGACTGGCCACAGCCATAACCGGCGGAATGCCCAATATAAATAATGTCGGCGTAATAAAAATGCCGCCGCCGACTCCCAGCAGGCCGGTAAAGACACCGCCAATAAATCCAACAGCAATTATAATCCAGGGATTAATGACAATATCGGCAATCGGTAAAAGTAAGTCATTTGGCATGACTTACTCTAATTCTTTTGCCGAGTTTTGACTAGCAACAATTTACTCTAGTACCCGTAAATTTTCAAGATTTTATCCATATTGCCTAGAATTACTTCTCTTAAGGTTTTATCGCCAATCACTCGCCAATCATAGTTTTCAGCAGGAATATGGATAACAGCCTCAGCAGTTTTTTGAAAAAAGTTATTTGCTTTATGGACAAGGTCATGAGACTCATTGCCAGAATTTTTTAAGGCCCACAGATAGAATTGGCCAGCTGTCATTGCCGTATCCATCAGAAGTTCAGGAGCCAGGGATGTGGTAATATGCGCCTGCTGAAGCTCCAGCGCCTCCGCTAGATTATCGCCTGCCTTTTCACAACAGTCAGCTATGGCTTGGTCACGGTCAGCGGAAGCTGAATAGTAATAACGAATATTCATCGCTAATTTAAATATTTTAAATGCTCGCTTATAAGGAGAATCATGCGCTTCTAAACCTATCTGTATTAAAAATGAAGGCGGCAACCCTAATGCTGATTCAGGAATAAAATTGCGGATTTGGTCCAAACGCTTTTCATCGACCATACCTTTGATTGCTTTTTCTTTAGATGGCGCTTTGGTTTTTAGCTCTTTAATAACGTTATCCATAACGTCCTCCCATGCTGGAGCTGGACCACCATAAGATGAATTGTTAATTTCACTGCGACGCTCCTGGTTGTCTGTAAAACCGGCTTTTATATTCTGAAAGAGGTAAAACTTTTGCGCTGACTCAATTTTCCTTTGCAGACTATCTACTAACTTCTTGATAAGAGTGGCCGCTTTAGTATTAAGATGAGGGATCGCCTGATTATAATAGCTCTGAGCCAGGAGGGCAGACTCAAGAAAGTCTGCGGCCTTCCTTTCTGGAGTAAGATGAGTCTGACGCATCCATTCACTCATCTCTTTTCCGGCATTAAGAAAGCATTGACCGGCTAAGGTCTCTCGTATTTCCTCAGTCCAACCATATTTTTGAGGGGTCAGCGTTAAGATAATGGATCCCAATCGACTTAGCTTATAGGCTAGGATAGGTAAAGAATCATTGGGCATTATATCTGCTTCAAGAATTATCTCAATGGGGACAGTGTCTCTCACAGCAACGGGCAGCAGATGCGCTATTTTAGACAGAAAATAACTGGCAGGGGGTAACTGCTTTTGAGCTGCCAGCAGATAGTGCCGGCCTTGGCGAAAACATACATCCCCCTTTCTGCAGGATTCCTCTTTATCTCTATCCTCGCCCTCTTTATGAGAGGCGTCATAGTGCATGAGCCCAAGCTTAATGAATTTTGTAGCTTTAATATGAGAAGGATCATCCTCTACCACCATAAAAGGCTGGATGCTTTCTCGAGAGAATTCAGGGGCCCTCAAAGAAGTAAACAGTTGCTCAACCGGAGATGGGTCAGAGTTAGCTGGGAAAAGGGTTTCACGCTGGATCTCCATAGCTTCAAGGTAAATTGTTGACAGTACATACTGTAATACACTCAAGATTAGTGTTTTCTTCATTGCTCCCCCTTATGCTAGAAATTAAATTACAATTATATTGCTTCAATTATAATTTAAGCACACAGAAGTGAAGAATTAATATATAAAGTTACAAAAACAATGAAGAAAATAAAAAATTTGCCTAATAAATAAATATTTAGGCAAATCTATCTTATCCAGTTCTATAACGAGTCTACAGCAGAAGTCCCGCCAATGTAGCAGAGAGGCAGGTGGCAAGAGTGCCGGAGATAACTGATTTCATCCCCAGACTAACAATCATTTCTCGACGTTCTGGCACCATGGCCCCTAACCCGCCGATGACAATGCCGACAGCCGAGAAATTAGCAAAGCCACATAACGCGTAAGTCATAATTAAGGCCGTACGGGGTGAAAGCGTATTATGAGGAAGGGCCGCCAGATCACTAAAGGCCACCACTTCGTTAATCACGGTTTTGGTGCCAAGCAAGGCCCCGGCAGCGCCAGATTCGTGCCAAGGCACACCCATAAGCCATGTTACAGGCGCAAATAAGTAACCGAACAAGCGCTGGAGCGAAAGGGGCCCGCCATCAATATTTGGTAATAAGGCTAAAATGGCATTGGCCAGATAAACAAGTGCTAAGGCAACAATCAGCATTGCAATAATATTGAGAAAAATATTAAGACCATCCGAGGTGCCTTTGCTAACGGCATCCATCCAGCCTGTAAATTTGTGTGGAACGACTAAAGCTCCTTCAGTTTGGGTGGATCCTTGCGGAACCATTAACCGGGAGATCGCCAAAGCCGCAGGAATGGAAATGATTGAACACATGATAATATGAGCAATAGGATTGGCAACCGTATCTTTGAGAATGAAAGAATACAGGGCCATGACTGTGGCCGACGTGGTGGCCATGCCGCAAGTCATCACAGCAAACATTTCAGAACGCGAGAAATTTTTCAAATAAGGACGGATAAGAAGGGGAGCGTCAATATTTCCTAACAGAACCTTGGCGCCCGCAGCAATACCAAGAGCACCGCCAATATTTAAAGTTCGCTGTAAAAACCAGGAAGCGCCGGTGACGATAAGGGGCATAATGCGCCAATGAAATAAAAGCATGGACAAAGCACTGACGACCATAATCATCGGTAACGCTTGTAGCGCAAAAATAAAGGTATTCTGGTGGGAAGCAGGGTTTAACAAGAACGGGCTTTCTCCGCCGCCTAGATAGCCGAACACAAATTGTGTCCCTTGCTGAGTGGCAGCTTTTAAAGCTTCAACAATTCCTGTCAAGCTTCCCAAGCCCTCGCGGATCAAATCAAACTTCATCAAAATAATCGCTAAGAAGAATTGTAAAGCCAGCGCCGATAACACAGGCTTAATTTCAGGCCTAGAACGATTTTCGCTCAACGCCCACGCAAATCCTAAAAATACGACAATTCCAATTACTGATTGCATTGATAGTTATCCTAATAATTATATTGGCAACAGCATAGCTTTATTATGAAGTGAAATGAAATGAAAAAGTGAAAGTGGTGCCAAACCCTCAAGCCTTACGCAGCTTAGCCGGGATATGGAAGACAACATCTTCGTCAATAACCTTCACTTCTTGTAAGGTAACATTAAAGCGCTGTTGCAGAGTGTTAATCAATTCTTCCACGAGCACCTCAGGGGCCGATGCCCCGGCTGAGACGCCTAAACGATTAACACTTTCAAGCCAAGCCCAATCAATATCAGTGGCGCGTTGACATAAAGTAGCCTTAGGACATCCGGCCGCTAACGCTGCTTCGACTAAACGATTTGAATTCGATGAATTCGGAGCTCCGATGATAATGATAGCATCGGCTTGGGCTGCAATGGCTTTGACGGCTGCTTGACGGTTGGTAGTAGCGTAACAAATATCTTCTTTGCGCGGCCCTTGAATGTGCGGAAACCTTGCTTTTAATATGGCTAAGATATCCTTTACTTCATCCACCGATAAGGTGGTCTGGGTCGCATAAGCGAGATTTTCTGGATCCTCGATAACTACGGTTCTGGCATCGTCGTCAGTTTCGATTAAAATCACACTTCCTTCGGGCACCTGCCCCATGGTCCCAATTACTTCCGGGTGACCGCGATGGCCTACTAACAGTACCGTACGGCCCGCAGCATGATGCTGCTCAACCTCCCGATGAACTTTACTTACAAGCGGACAAGTTGCATCCAAAAAGTCAAGATTAGCAGCGATGGCCGCTTGTGGGATCACTTTGGGAACCCCATGCGCAGAGAAAACCACATGAGCACCTGAAGGAACCTCATCCAATTCTTTGACAAAAATGGCGCCTTTAGCCCGCAACGAGTCGACCACAAATTTATTATGGACAATTTCATGGCGCACATAGACCGGTGCCCCATATTTTTCTAAAGTGGTTTCGACAATCGAAATTGCCCTCTGCACACCGGCGCAAAAGCCACGCGGAGCTGCTAGAATAACAGTTAAATCTTTTCCTTGAGTCATGCTGCATCATAGCAAACAGAATTAGTGCCAAGCAATAAAAGAATAAAATGACAAAGAGTTGCTACTCTTACTAAAAGTAGCTGTATCGCATGAATTTTAAGACGAGAGGATATTGGTGGTCAAAGAAAAGCGCTAGGTGATATTAAGGAGGGATGCTTATTTGGTTGGTGAAACGAGGGATGATTTTAACAGTCCCAACAAGATTAAAATTTACTATCATTATAGGTCGTTAGCCTTAATCTAAACAAGGCCACTGTTTATCCTAATGCTTAAGTTTAGAATTCAAATAATAGAAAGAAACTTCAGGGGGGAGACTACGATGCATCATAAATTTGGCAATACAAAAAAATATTTATTAAGCTCTATATTTGTTCTTGCCAGCGCCGAAGCACAACAATATGACTTTTCAACTGAAACGGAACTCCATCCGGGATTTGTATTCTTAACTGATGCTGACCCTACTATTATAGAAAGCCCCCGCTACCATCAAAGCCAGAACTTTCTAGGAAGAGCAGTAGAGGGCTATACTACTCCCAGAATTATTTGCACTCAAGAAGCAGCAGAGCAACTAAAAGCAGCCCATGCAGCTCTTAATAAGCAAGGATATAAGTTAGTTGTTTATGATGGTTACCGTCCTCAGCGGGCAGTTAATGAGTTCATGAGATGGAGCCATGATGAAGCGGACCAAGCAGCCAAAAAACTTTATTATCCAACAGTTCATAAAAAGGATGTATTTAAACTGGGTTACGTGGCAGAAAAGTCGGGTCATAGCCGCGGCAGCACATTTGACTTAACCATCATTAAAGATGGCGAGCAGTTAAAGCCAATTACTGTTTCTTACCGTCAGTTGCTAAATGGCGAGAAGATCCCTTTTCTTGATGATAATACCGAAGATATGGGGTCCTCCTTCGATTTGTTTCATGAAATCTCTCATCACGATAGCCAGCTTGTTGAGAAGCCATATCTGGAGAAACGTAATTTCTTGCGCACTGTAATGAAGCAGCACGGTTTTAACGATTACAAAGAGGAATGGTGGCATTATACTCTGACGGATGAGCCCTACTCCCAAACTTACTTCGATTTTATCGCATAAGGTTAATCATAATCCGAAAGGAATCTAAGGAGAAGAGGAAGGCTGGCTGAGCTCTCATTCAAAAAACTACCTTAATTTCCACCTGTTGAATTCTCAAGTCTAGCAACCATACCGCATCATAGCAAACAAGATCAAAGTTAAACCATAAAATATTGGCAGGGAAGAAAAGAAACCCTGCTCATTTTGTACGCTACACATCCTTATTCTTCTCCTCTGATTAAAGAGACATGGGGAAAATTTAAAAAACCTCGTTTTTTGCTTCGATATCCCCTATTATGCAGCCGACGACATCACTTAACTCCTAGGAGAGATAAAATGCTGAGAAATAATAGTATGAACTCCATAGCAAAGGTTGTTGCCATAGCAATAAATTGCAGCGCTCTAAGTAGCTGCTCTGTTTTTCAAGAGGACAAACCACAAGAAAATGTTGGCCGTCCTGTCCTAACGACAGCTGGTGTGGTGCATGTTTGTCCTGAGAATAAAATTGCCCTCATTGAACGCGGAAAGGCACCCAAAGGGTTAGCAATGTTTGGCGGTCATGTAGAATATGAATCGCCCCAACAAGCGTTTAAGCGTGAAGCGCAGGAAGAGCTTACAATTACAGAGATTAATAATCTTAAACTTATAGGAGTTCACGGTGACCCAGGCAGGGATCCGCGGCAGCACTCAGTTGAAATAACTTTTGCCTGCACAACTCCTCAACAGCCTAAAGCTGCGAGCGATGCCAAAAAAGTGATCCTTTATACTCCTAAACAGCTCCAAGAGCAATTGGAGTCCCTTGACTTCGCCTTTGATCATAAAGCAATCTTGAAAAGCTATCTTAAGAGTTTAAGCGCCTGTAACCCTTGTCGCCAGGCTTGCTCCGTAGGGATCCCGCAAGACAAAGCCTCTCCCCGTTGAATTGCATTAAGCAGGGGGACGCAGTTCGTTGGTGAAACACGGGGTGATTTTAACAGCTCCAACCAGATTAGAATTTATCATTATTTAGGGAGTTGGCTCTAATCTGCTTAGGGGCTGCTGTCTTGTCTATACTTACCTTGAAATTTAAATAATATCAAAAACATTAGAGAGGGGTTAAGATGTATCATAAAGTCGTTCATACACTACGATATCTATTAGGTTCTATAGTTGTTCTTGAAGGGGCTAAAGCTCAACAATATGATTTTTCAGCTGAAATAGGGCTACATCCGGGATTTGTGTTCTTAACAGATATTGACCCTACCATTATAGAAAGCCCACGCTGTTACGAGGGGCAGAACTTTCTGGGAAAACCAGTAGAGGGCTACACCACACCGAGAATTATTTGCACCAAAGCAGCCGCTGAAAAGCTCAAAGCAGCCCATGCAGCACTTAATACTCACGGATATAAGTTGGTTGTTTATGATGGCTACCGTCCCCAACGGGCTGTTAATGAGTTTATAAAGTGGAGCCAGGATGAGGCGGATCAATCTGTCAAAGAGCTTTACTATCCCACAGTTGCTAAAAAGGACCTATTTGAATTGGGCTACGTGGCTAAAAAGTCAGGCCATAGCCGGGAAGCACTTTTGACTTAACCATTATTAAAGATGGTGAGCCGTTGAAGCCCATTACTCTTTCTTACCGCCAGCTGACAAATGGTGAGAAAATTCCTTTCCTAGATGATAATACAGAGGATATGGGCTCTTCCTTCGCTCTGTTTCATGAAATCTCTCATCACGATAGCCAGCTTGTCGACAAGCCCTACTTGGAGAAACGCAATTTCTTACGCACAATAATGAAGCAGGACGGTTTTAATGAGTACAAACTGGAATGGTGGCATTATACCCTGGCGGACGAGCCCTATCCCCATCCCCAAACGTACTTCGATTTTATTGCATAAAGTTAATCACAGTCTTACCGGGATTTAAAGGCAAGCTGAAGACTAGCTGAGCTCTCATTCAAAAAACTATATTAATCTCCACCTACTGAATTTTCACGCTTGGCAACAAAGGTTCACTTATAATCGCAGCCCTTGAAAACCTAACGTGTCCCTTAGGGGGTGAAACATCTCACTTCTTCCTTAAATGCGCTTAAGCAAAAGGCGCCTTATTTATAAGGCGCCCTCGAACAACCTGATGGCTGAGGTTATGATCACGCTTACTCAACAGTAACAGATTTAGCCAAGTTGCGGGGTTGGTCAACATCTGTTCCTTTTAGCAGGGCTGTATAATAAGACAGCAATTGCATCGGCAAGGCATAAAGAATCGGCGCCGTTAATGGATGACTTAGGGGCATTTCCACAATCTGAGCTGGAATCTTATCCTGTTCAATATGTTGTCGCCCTAGACGGTCGGTAAAACAGATCGCGATTCCACCTCGGGCAATCACTTCCTGCAGGTTAGATAAGGTCTTAACCATCCATTTATCATGGGGGGCTAGAACAATAACGGGCATCAGATCATCAATTAAAGCAATCGGACCATGCTTCATTTCGCCGGCCGCGTAACCTTCGGCGTGAATATAAGAAATCTCTTTGAGCTTTAAGGCCCCTTCCATGGCAATAGGGAAATTAGTCCCTCGCCCAAGATAAAGAGCATCCCGCGCTGGCTGCATCCGGTGAGCAACTTGCTGGTAATCGGCTTCTTTTTGCAAGATACCATAAATCTCATTGGGCAGGTTTAGCAAGTGCTGGATATGATCCTGAACCTGACTCGAAGTTAGGGTCCCTCTTTTTTGGGCCGCATCCAGACATAAACACGCCAGAACTGCTAATTGTGCTGTAAATGCCTTTGTGGACGCAACACCGATCTCAGGGCCCGCTTTCGTATGAACAGAGAAATCTGCTAAACGATCCATACTGCTTTCAGCCACATTAACAATGGCAATGGTGGTTTGATGATCTGCTTTTGCTTGCTTCATCGCTTCTAAAGTATCAATGGTTTCCCCTGATTGAGAAATAAAGAGAGCAGCGCCCCCTTTTGGCAAGGGAGATTCCCGGTAACGAAATTCGGAGGCAATATCGATTTCCACAGGAATTCTAGCAATCATCTCAAACCAGTATTTCGCCACCGCAGTTGAGAAGTAAGATGTGCCGCAAGCAATCATGGTTAACTTGCTGATATTATTCCAGTCAATATCGACAGGCAAATTGAGGGTTTCAGCTGAGCTATCGATTAACGATTCTACGGTATCTTTCACAGTTGTCGGCTGCTCAAAGATCTCTTTCAACATAAAGTGATCATATCCACCTTTGGTGGCAGCATCGGCGGAAATGTTAATCGTTTTTACAGGACGGTCTACATGTTGGTCTTGCGCATTAAAGATCTGGATACTTTGGGCCGATACAATTGCATAATCCCCCTCTTCCAGATACCGTAAGCGCTGCGTCCACGGCGCCAAAACTAAGGCATCTGAGCCCACATAACTCTCACCGTCCCCTTCACCGATGACTAAGGGGCTACCGCGTCGAGCGACCAGCAGTGTATCTTCCACGCCTTTAACCAAAATCACCAGTGCAAAGGCCCCCTCAATATCAGCTAAGGTCCGACGCAGCGCCTCAATCGGGGAATTGCCTTGGCTTAAATAATCCGTCATCAAATGTACAACTGCTTCTGTATCAGTCTGGCTGGCAAACTGATGCCCCTTGTTTAACAGCATCTCTTTCAGGCCCGCATAATTTTCAATGATTCCATTGTGAACCACCGCCACCCTATCAGAGATATGAGGATGAGCGTTAGCCTCACTGGGAACACCATGCGTAGCCCAACGGGTATGGCCAATACCAATAACCCCTTCTATGGGATCCTGGTCATAGAGGTTTTGCAAAGCCTGCAGCTTGCCCTTGGCACGTCGTATAGCAATATCACCTTGGCAAAGGGTCGCTATACCCGCTGAGTCGTAACCGCGGTACTCAAGACGTTTGAGGCCATCAATTAATCGTTGTGCTACAGGTTGATGGCCTACAATGCCGACAATTCCACACATAGTTGACAAATTCCTATTTTAAAAAGTTATGATTTTCTGGACTTCAGCTCGCTTACGGTTGTGCGAAAGTTCTTGGCCCAAACGGGTTTATTGATTTGTTGTTGCCGGGCAATTCCTAAGGAATGCTCGGGAACATTATCCGTTATCACGCTGCCCGCTGCAATAATGGCTCCTTCTCCCACATGCACCGGCGCTACCAAAGATGTGTTACTACCGATAAAGGCATCATTACCAATATGAGTTGGCGATTTATTAAAGCCATCATAGTTACAGGTGATGGTGCCGGCACCAATATTAGCCCGGTCCCCAATTTGCGCATTACCTAAATAACTGAGGTGTTTAACCTTGGTTTTAGCACCCAGGGTCGTATCTTTGATCTCAACAAAGTTCCCAACCACCGCCTTTTCACCAATAATGGCCCCTGTTCGCAAATGAGCAAAAGGCCCGACCTTGGCTCCGGAATTCAAAACACAGTTTTCCAGATGGCAAAAAGGATAGATGGTCGCTTCATTGCCGACAATAACGCCAGGGGCGAAAGTGACATTAGGATGGATAACCGTATCTTTACCAATAATTGTATCGTGAGCAAAGAAAGTAGAGTCGGGATCAATTAAGGTAACGCCGCTTAACATCATTCGTTGCCGCCAGCGTTGCTGCATAATCTTTTCAGCTTGGGCAAGTTCGACGCGATTATTAATTCCATTTAAGGTTTCGGGATGCGGTGTTTCCACATACCGCGATATTAATCCTTGAGCTTTGGCGAGGGCAATAATATCCGTTAAATAGAATTCTCCTGCGGCATTCTGGGAAGAGAGAAGCGGCAATAAAGCTCGCAAGACAGCTGCTGGAATCAGATAGACGCCAGCATTACACAGGTTAATAGCGCGCTGTTCAAAAGACGCATCCTTATATTCAATAATACCATCAACAATATCATCGGTTGTTAGCAGTCGCCCATACTGTCGTGGATCCTCTACCCGCATCGCCAAAACCAAAAGATCTTCTGGATAAAGCTCACGCTTATTAAAGAGAGGGGCGAGCGTTTCAAATTCAATTAAAGGAACATCACCGCTTAAGATTAAGACATCGCCTTCATAATCCTTGATATGGTCAACACCCACTCGAACTGCATCGCCTGTGCCCAGTGGCTTTTCTTGGATAGCGACTTCAATCTGCCGACCAGAGACAATCTGCTCCTTATCTAAATACGGTGACGCAATAACCACGACTCGCTCCATATTCATTGATAGAGCGAGATCAATTACATGATGTACCATCGCCTTACCCCCTACTGAGTGGAGAACTTTCGGTACACTTGAATTCATGCGAGTACCCATACCCGCGGCTAAGATTAGGGCTGTTGTCATTTATTAAAAACCTCTACAAATCACGTATATCATATGGGCATTTAGGGCGCATCTGTCAAAATGTTAAATTTTATTGCGATGTAATTTTTTTGGAGGAACCAAGCTCCATCCTTAACTTTCACGACAATTAAAGCTCATTCTAGTTGTCTGTACCCCTTATCATCGCAGCTCCGATTTAAAAGAGTAGTTATAACCCTCTACACTATCTCTCTTACTAGAGCACAATGGGCTCGCTCTATGGGGCTCTCTTAAACTTTATAGGACAGCCCAAAAATAGATTAGCTAACTTGTTTATTGATTAGGCGATCGCGCCTATGGACTGAAAGTTAATTCTTAACCCTTTCAAGCCGTAAAATAATACAACCTTAAAACTTTAGGCAACAAAAAGGGTGAATCTTATCCTTCACCCTTCTATCGTTTCATAGTATGGCTTAGGCTGCCTCTTCTTCCGCAACATGCGTATGGGCGGGAAGGTCATCATTATCGCGGCTGGAAGGAATCATTCCTAAAGCCGCGCGATAAATATCGAGGAGTTCTTCTTGTTCAACTGCTTCTTCGTGCTTCATCTTACGTAGCTTGACAATTTGCTTCATGACTTTAGGATCAAAACCAACAGCCTTCGCTTCAGAATAGACTTCTCGAATGTTTTCCATCAGCTCTGATTTCTCTTCTTCTAAACGTTCAACTTTCTCAATAAATAACCGAAGCTGATTTGCGGATGAATTGTTTATGATCTGCATGCGTCGTCTCTCCTACTAAAATTAATAATTAAAAGGAAAATCCAGAGATTTACTAACTTAAATCCCCATCAAAAGACCTATTATATAGGAATGGTTAGGATATTATTGTCCAATTACTAAATATTATACCTCAAATCAAGGGTGGGAGGGAACAAAATTCGATGCCTCAGCGCGAGTTTATTTATCATATTCGACCCTGGGCCTTATCATTCCTTTTTCAAGCTCCCAAGCAGACAAGCTGAGCTGACTGCCCTTCAGCAGCCTTCTTACTGACCACCACCAAACTGTTGTGTGAGCTCAGTTACACGTTCGTCCTCAATCTTCTCAAATAACCGCACCGGCTCACCCAGATTATGATTAGCCGAGTAGGCGCTAAAATTAAGCCCTTCCGCAAACGGTGTCGCAGCCACCGTTGCCGCAAGGGGATCTCTTAATAATTCTAGAATCCGTACCGCGGTGGTCGGCATTAACGGATGCACCAGGATGGCAAACAATCGCAGCAGATACAGGCAATGACTTAAGCAGATAGCTGCCTGATTGAGATCATTTTTTGCTGCTTTCCATGGCTCCTGAACGGTAATATATTCATTAGCTAATACCCATAGCGCCCGCAATTGGCTACACGCTTGGCGGAATTTCATATCAGCTAATGACTTTTGGTAGTCATTGACCATGGCGGTCACTTTAGCCAGCAGGTCTTGATCCAGGGTCGCGCCTGACAACGCAACGGGCAGCCTTCCTTCAAAATATTTATGAACTAAGGAAAAACTACGATTGGCAAAGTTGCCTAGAATATCCGCTAGATCCTTATTCAGGATCGCTGCGAAGTGAGCAAAAGTAAAATCCGCATCATCACTTTCCGGGCAGTTCGCCATCAAGTAATAACGCCAATAATCGGCAGGATATAAGTCTAAGGCCGTATCCGTAAAAATACCACGCTTTTGGCTGGTTGAAAACTTGCCTTTATCATAATTCAGCCAATTGACGCCTTTAATATAGTCTACTTGCTTCCATTTCTGCCCTGTTGCCATTAACATCGCCGGCCAAAAAATACTGTGAAAGGGTACGTTATCTTTAGCCATAAACTGCACATAATGCACCTGGTCTGGATCCTGCCACCAGGTTTTCCAGGCCTCGGGTTGGTCTGTTGCTCTGGCCCAATCTTGAGTAATGCTGATATAGCCGTTGGGGGCATCAAACCAAACATAAAAGACCTTATTCTCGAACCCCTCAAGTGGTACTGGTACGCCCCATTTTAAGTCCCGGGTAATACAGCGCGGCTGCAGCCCTTCTTTGAGCCATTTGCGCGCAATGCCTTTAACGCCATCGGGCCATTCAGGACGATCGGCAACCCAGCTTTCAAGTTGCGGCGTCAACTTATCCAAAAGTAAGAAGATGTGTTTGGTGGCTTTGAGTTCGATATCTTTACTGCCAGAAAGGGCAGAATAGGGCTCGACCAAGTCCGTGGGTTCTAACAGGCGGCCACAACCATCACATTGATCACCCCGCGCCTTAGCATAGCCACAAGTAGGACAGGTTCCCTCCACATAGCGATCAGGCAAAAAACGCTGATCCGCATGGGAGTAATACTGCTCAATTTCTCGCTCCTCAATATAGCCGTTCTCGCGCATCTGTAAGAAAAGCGCTTGAGTGAGCTGATGATTGGCGGGATTGGAGGAGCGACCAAAGTAGTCAAAAGAAATGCCAAAGCGTTCATAAATATCTTTTTGCGTCGCATACATCTCTTGGCAATAGGCGGCAACCTCTTGACCGGCGGCTTCAGCGGCAATCTCGGCCGGCGTGCCATGCTCATCTGTTCCACAAATATACAGAACTTGTTCGCCGTGTTGCCGCAGATACCGAGCATACACATCCGCTGGCAACATCGATCCGACCAAATTGCCTAAGTGTTTAATGCCATTAATATACGGAAGCGCACTCGTTATCAGATGTCTTTTTGTCATTTCGCTAGTTAAGTCAATAAATTACTTTGCCTCAAAATACCCTGGAACCCCTCACTGGAGCAACAGTTATCTCAACCTTTCACGACAACTGCTGTGTCTCAACAGCTTAAAGAGGATCATAAATGGCAAAGGGCTCCAATCATAAAGGAGTTAGAGAAATAGAAGAGTAAGTTAAACTTGTCAGGAAAGAAATTGTCTCTTCTGGCACATGATTTCTGGAATTGTATCGACGAAAAAGTTTGCGAGTGTGTAGCCGGTTACCTCATCTCCATGATAGTATAAATTCTCAATGGGATTTCAACTTTACAAAATCATAATAAGCCTTGTGATTTCAAGTATATATAGTTTGATAACATTTCATCAGGGTCGTCCATTTCAAATATCTTAGAAGGCTCAACCGAACCTAAGTAAAGATGTAATTTACCGCTCCTATTAAGGTTAGAAAAGTATCTATCTCGCCAATAATCTGCTTTTTGAAGATCAAAATTCTGTCCAAATCTATCTCGATACATACCTGAGAGATGGCGCGCAGCCTCATAATGGCCTTGGGTTGCTAATATCTTTAGCCATTGTATAGATTTTTGCTTATAAGAGGGATCCTTTTCGTATCGCCGCCCCAGCTGCCATAGAGCTCGCAAATTTCCTTTGTTAGCAGCTTTTTCTAGCCAAATGTCAGCCTCAGCTGTTGTCCCCAGTAAATGGTTAAATTTCCCCTGGCAGCAAAGACTCTCTAAAAAGGATTTCCAATAAATTCTTAAGCCTAATAAATACTGAGCCGTATCATTATCTTGATTGGCCCTGATAATCAATTCTTCAATTAACCCCTCAGGATAATGTTTGGTTTTAAGGTAAAATATTACACACCCAATTTGCGCAGTGTATAACTGACTTACATTAGAAAATGTAGGTAAGACATCGAGCATAAATTGTGTACAGTCTGCATCCCTATAGGGGAACAATTCAAGGTCCAGAGCTTTCTCTAAAAGGGCGTTCCAATCCATCTCATTAGAGTCTTGGCGTAGTCGCTCCATTATTTGTAAAGTTCCCTGTGAGGAGGAGATTGAAGTAGGCCGATTAGATACCAAGCTTAAGAGGCATCTAGCAGTTTTATCTTCAGCTTGTTCCCTGTGCTTAAGCTCCGCCCTCAAGCCTGCAGGATATTCTTCAGACCTCAAGCAGTACATCAAACAACCAATCTGAGAAGTATACATTTGCACTAGCTCTATTCTCCCCAATAAATTGTTATCAATTATAAGTGGACGGTAGTGTCGGCAAGGCATATCACAGCAATCCAGAACTCTTTTCCATAAAACTAACCAAGCTGCCTTATTAGGATTATCTTGAAGGCAATCGATAAGATCTACATCACTTAGTAAAGAATAGTCATGGATACTATTGTGATCTATCAGAGCTAGTCTGAGTCTTTTTAATTGCTCCCCACACGAGGTAACAACTGCCTCAGGTTCTATGTTTAAAGCTTCTTCAAACTGCTCAGGCTGCTTTCTTTTTATCACTGCTCTATTCTCAACGATAAACAGCTCTGCTTCTTGTGCAAGAAAATTTTCTTCTTCAGTAATCGCCTCTTTAATTGCTTGTAAAAGCTGATCCCAAGCTTGACCAGCATTGTATGGCTCATTCTGGGCACTTGAAAGCAAACAGTGTTCTCCATTACTACAAGCTTTGTCTGCTTCCTGTACTTCGTTTTCTTCCATAGCCATTAATTTAGAAAAGAATAAACAGAATAGAACAAAGTTAATTCTAAGATAAGACATTTCTGATTCTCTAAAATCAATTTAATATTTTTTACTGGAAGACACTTTCTTATAAAAGACTCACCTTTTTATTGCAAGAGGAAAAGAGTTGAGCGCAAGCCATACAAGCAATTCTCAGAAAGCTAATACTTATTGATGAGAGGTTGCAAGCAGCTGACTTGATCTACGGCAGTATAATTCTATCTTTTATAAAGAAAGATAAATTTGGAGACTGCGGATGAAGGGCTCTATCTTACTAGCTTTGGCATGTTTATTACTTACAGCATGTAATCCGGATGTTTATAGCCAGAATGCATACTTTAATAGGAACACCTACTTTGATCGATCAGCACGCGAAGCCATTATTTTAACTGAGCCTCGGGTCGGCGTCATCGATCCATTCGATAATTATTATGACCCTTACCCTTATTATTATCATAAGCATCACCATCATCGTCATATGATTGTGAGATACTGAGAAGCTCAGCTCCCCCTACAAGCTCATAGAAGACTACTCAGCAGAGGGATTGATCAGGAAGGTAAGCTTTGAGATTTGTCTAAAGCTTGCTCTCAATTAAAGAAATGGTCTCGTTAATCCCATAGAGCTCTATAAATGAGCCCATCCGCGGTCCATCGGATTGTCCTAATAGCACTTCATACAAGCAAGAGAACCATGCTTTTAATTCGGGAAAAGCATGGGCCTTACCCACATCATAGACAACGGTTTGAATTTCCTCAGCCGCAGCCACTGCCGGCAAGGATTGCAAACGGGTCTTAAGGTCGGCTAAGGCGACTTTTTCGAGATCGCTTGGAGCGCGATACTTTTTATCAGGCAATACCCGATCATGATAATAAGCAATCGCATGCTTGATCAGCTTATCGAGGAAAGGCAGCTTCTCAGGGCTGGCCTCTGGCTGGTAACGGGTGACAAAGCCCCATAAGATCGAGGGATCTTCAGCATTACAGACACTGGCGAGATTCAACAGAATTGAAAAACTTAAAGCGCTCTCCGCTTGCGGCGGCTTACCATTGTGGATATGCCAGATCGGGTTATCCAGCTTTTGAGCTAATTCCTGCTCATTAAACTTGCCCAGATAAGTTAAATACTCATCCATATGGCGCGGGATCACATCAAAGTACAGCCGCTTCGCTTTGCGTGGTGACTGAAACATGTAATAAGCCAAACTTACATCCGGGGCATAGGTTAGCCATTCATCAATGGTTAAGCCATTACCCTTTGACTTAGAAATCTTCTGACCCTGTTCATCGAGGAACAATTCATAGGTAAAACTCTCAGGAGGACGTCCGCCAATGATGCGGCAGATCTGGCTTGACAGCTTGACAGAATCAATTAAATCCTTTCCGGACATTTCATAATCCACATCAAAGGCGCGCCAACGCATCCCCCAATCAGCTTTCCATTGTAGTTTACAATGGCCGCCAGTTATCGGAACCTCTACTAATTGACCTGTGTGCTCGTCGCGGTAAGTAATGGTAGCGGCTTCCACATCACGGCTAATAATCGGAACCTGTAAGACCTGCCCCGTGGTTGGGCAGATGGGCAAGAAGGGACTATAGCTTTGGCGACGCTCCTCTCGTAAGGAAGGCAACATGACCGCCATCACTTCATCATAGTGAGCCAAGATTAACTTGAGGATGTCATCAAAGCGGCCGCCCTTATACCATTCACTGGAGCTTTGGAATTCATACTCGAACCCGAAAGAATCTAGAAATCGCCTGAGCATCGCATTGTTATGCTGACCAAAGCTTTCATATTGCTCAAATGGATCAGGAACCTGGGTCAAAGGCTGGTTAAGATGCTGTCGTAACAGCTCAGGGTTAGGCACATTCTCCGGCACCTTGCGCAATCCATCCATGTCATCGGAGAAACAGAACAGGCGAGTTGGAATGTCACTTAGTATTTCAAAAGCACGTTTCACCATAGTGGTGCGCATAACTTCACCAAAGGTACCGATATGAGGCAAGCCTGAGGGTCCATAGCCAGTTTCAAACAGAACATAGCCCTTTTCAGGTGCTTTGTGACCAATTCGAGTGAGGATACGGCGCGCTTCCTCAAATGGCCATGATTTCGCCTGATTCGCCAATGAGCGAAGTTCTTGTTCTAAATGATCTGCCAAAGCTTGCATTGGACCTACTCTTTCAAATAACAAATATAATCCGTAAAGTACTGCTTCTGCTCAGCAAAAGCAAGGTTTATGCTTGATTGGTTAGGGTCTGTTTGCGCTCAATAAATTGCAACATCACCCAGCCCACAACGAAACACAGGGGAATCATCATCATCGCGGTTTGATACGCCTCCGGACCATAATAGCGACTGCCATCATCATTAAATTGCCCTTGCCAGGCCATGTCCAGAATGACTCCTAATAATGGTTGAAAGATTATACCGCTCATCATCACAATAGCATTGGTAAAGCCAGCCGCGGTTCCGCTTAGGGAATTACTAACATTTTCTTTTACCGCCGCAAAACACATTACCTGACCGGCGTTTGCTACCCCGGCCAGGAAAAGAATGATTAACATCACAGAATAAGTAATGCTATCAAAGCGCACAGCAGCCATAAAAAGTCCAGCGGTCGCTAAGGCAGAGATACTCATAACCCGGATCGGATGGCTGAGATAGTTAGACAAGCGAGCCGCCATTGGACTCCCGCAAGCAATTCCTAAATAAAGCATGATATTGGCTCGAGAGGCAATTTCATTGGAAACCCCATATTTTTCCATCAAGAATGGAACTGCCCATAGTTCACAAAATGCGGAGATCGGGACGTACATCAATCCACCCACAATTGCGACCAGCCAGTTTAAGGGATCACGCGCCACTCGCAGCAAACCTTCGCCTAAACGTTCCTGTCTATTGGTTAACTCTTGGGGTTTATCCCGCATAATTAGCCAGCAAATAGCAGCCAAAATGACGCCAATAATGGCCGCAATAATTGTCGCCTGGCGCCAACCAAAGTTATTACTCAGAATCGCAAAGGGTGGGCCGCTGACCATCCCCCCAACGGTTCCCATCATATTGGTCAGGCCCGCAATCATCGCAAAGCGAGCGGGAGAAAACCATTCTGAGCCGATTTTTAGGCAGCTTATAAAGGCACAGGCTGACCCAGCGCCAATAAGAAAGCGCCCGATCTGAGCCCCCAATAGGGAGGTACTGCAAGCAAAGAGGATACTACCAACGGCGCACAGGAGCGTCGAATAAGTGATAACGCGCCGAGCCCCAAGCCGGTCGACAATCACGCCACACGGGATCTGAAGGGCCACGTAAGAGTAATAATAAAAAGATGCTAAAACGCCAAGCGCTGTTGAGGCAACGCCAAAGTCAGCCATCAAGTCTTTGGCAATAACTCCAGGGGAAGCTCTCAGGATCATTTCATATAAATAGAATAGACCTGCACAGCCCCAGATAAGCCACGGGCGTATGTTCATAAACACTCCTACGTTATCTTTAGTCCTAGCGATGGGCAGGAAATGTCTCTTTAACAAAGAGCATAACAAACCATGCGGCGATCATGCACACCGGAATTGTCGCCATCGCTTGTTGATAATCACCTATGCTATACATGGGTGTTCCATCCAGATTTACAAGACCATCCCAAGCAAAGTCAATAATTACTCCGAGCAAGGGTTGAAAAATTACCCCACTCACCATCACAAAAGCATTGGTAAAACCAATGGTTGTGGCGCTGTAAGCCGGATCGTTGATTTCTTTCGCGGCCGCAAAATATAATATTTGCCCCCCACACACGAGCCCAGCCAGAAACAATAACGCAAAGGTTAATTCTAGAGGAAGATTGGGAATGTATATCACAGCCATAAATGGAGGTATGGTCAGTAAAGCCGACCAAGACATGACCTTAACCCTACTCTTAAGGCGATCAGATAAGGCTGCAAATAACGGACAGCCTAAGGCCATGCCGACAAAGACCATGGCACTTGAGAGTGATGCTTTTTCATTGGAGATATCATACAGGCGCATCAAGTAGGGCGTTCCCCATAACTCAGCAAAGGCGGACAAAGGTACATACATTAGGCCGCCATAAATTCCAATTAACCAGTTTTGGGGATTTCTCATGATCGCTTTCAGACCGATCAGGAGCCCTGCACTTTCGACCGCTTCTTCTTTGCCCTGTTTAGAATCTTTGATCATTACCCAACAGGCTAAAGCAACTCCCAGCCCAGCAATTGCCATGATCAGCATTGCTAAGCGCCAGCCATAATTATTGACAAGAATCGCGAAAGGAGCACCACCAAACAGCCCACCTAATGTCCCCATCATCATGGTAATACCGGCGACCAGCGCGAAACGTTCTGGCTTAAGCCATACGGAGGCTACTTTCATAGTACTTAAATAAGCACACGCCGAGCCTGCGCCCATTAAAAACCGCGCGCATTTGGCCATTTCCATGGTGGTGGCATAACTAAACATGAAGCTGCCCACGACACACAATAAGGCAGAGAAGGTGATAACGCGTCGCGCTCCTAACCAATCAACGATCACACCACAGGGAATTTGCAGCGAGACATAAGCATAGTAGTAATATGAAGCCATTAGGCCTATGGTGGTGGATGTAGCTACAAAATCGATGGCTATTTCGTTAGTCATCACGCTGGGCGAGACCCGCAAAATGTATTCATACAGGTAAAATAAAGCAGCACAGCCCCACACAATCCACCCGTAGTGGGATTTAATTAGCTTAGAGTTTTGGGCAGATGACGGGGCGGGAGAAGTGACTGCTTGCATAGGATAATTTCACCTCAATTGAGAATTAATAAGAGTTGGTTTCATAATTCAGTTTTTTGACCATATTTTTTTATCTTACACGCTTCGTAAGATAAAAATAGCATAATTGTGAATCTTAAGAACTATAATTATTATTAATAGCAGTTTTTTGTAATTTAATTACAAAAAACGCATATACTTTTTCTTGGTTGCTTGCTTGAGAATTAATTCCCTTACTCTGAAGCCAATTACCGCTCTGTAAAAACAAAGATATCAATCTCACAAACTCTCTCTGATTTGATAAGCGATTCCACCAACCTATGTTTATAAATGAATGAGAAAATTTTTTATGGAGTCTTATAATGTTTAGAAAAATGGTCTTTTCCACCGCAGCTTTGTCATTAATTAGCTTAGCGCCTAGCGGCGCTTGTGAAGCCTTATCAGAGAATCCGATCATTAAATACGAAGACTGCTTCAAAAAGGTTGGAGCAAACTTTCAGAGTCGCCTTAAAAAATTTGAACAGGAATGGAATGGGAAAGGAGATTATGCTGTTCAAAGGCAACTTGAAATTAAAGAGTTAAAAATGCTCTCTCTTCATGAGCAAGAGCAATGTCGGAAGACCTGTGTCGATGCACCAGATAGAATAGTTGAGGCCAAAAAGTAAGGGATACACTCTTAAGTCAGCACCCCCTTAACAGATTAACTACAGTCTAGTTAACTGATTCCATAATGGCGGCAATGCCCATGCCGCCCGCCGTACAAATAGAGATTAAGCCGCGCTTTGACCCATTTTGCGATAATAGCTTAGCCAAAGTTCCCGTAATCCGGGCACCGGTGGCGGCAAAAGGATGGCCGACCGATAAGGAACTGCCCACAGTATTTAATTTGCTACGATCAATTTTACCCAGAGCCGAGCTAAGACCTAACACATCCCGGCAATAGCTCTCTGTTTCCCAAGCTTTCATATTACATAGCACTTGGCCAGCAAAGGCTTCATGTAATTCAAAGTAATCAAAATCTGCAAATGTCAGCCTATTTCTAGTCAGCAATTGCGCCACGGCTTTGGTTGGTGCCATTAACAACCCTGCCCCTTTCACGAAATCAACGGCGGCCGCTTGCACATCAATAATCTTTGCCAACGGCTTAAGCCCCAAGCTGCTGGCCCCCACATCATTCGCCACCAGCACACAGGCGGAGCCATCGGTTAATGGTGAGCTGTTACCAGCGGTCAATAACCCATCAGCAATAAAGGCGGGCTTGAGTTTAGCCAGCTTTTCTAGATTGGTATCGCCACGCAATGTCCCATCTTGCTTTAAACCCTGAAAAGGGGTGACAAGGTCATCATAAAAGCCTTCTGCATAAGCTTTGGCACCATTAACATGGCTGGCCATGGCCAACTCATCTTGCTCTTCCCGGGAAATTCCCCATTCTTTGACCATCAATTCACAATGCTTGCCCATGGACAACTTGGTTCGCGGCTCATCAATAACCGGGATTTTTGGAGTCAAATCTCGCAGTTTTAGACTGCCAATTATCTTTAACCGCTCGATTAAGGTTCTAGCCCCATTGAGCTGCAACATGGCTTTCTGCAGCCCTTCCGACACCTCGATGGGTAAATCGCTGTTGGTATCAACGCCGCCAGCAATTCCCATAGTGATGGCGCCGCTATGAGCTTTAAGAGCAATCTGCCAAACGTTTTCCAAACCGGTGCCACAGGCCCGCTGCACATTGTAGGCCGGCGTGTCGGGATGTAACGCTGTTGATAACACTACTTCCCGAGCCAGATTAAACTCAGACGAACTATTTAAGACCGCTCCTAAAGCGACATCGCCCATCAAACGCCCCTGCAACCGATACTGATCAACTAAGGCGTTTAAGGAAGCTGCCATCAACTCATGCCGTGAAACGTTGCGGTAGGTAGTCATACTTTTGGCAAAAGGAATCCGGGCACTGCCCAATACATAAACTTGATTTTGCTCTGATCTCATCCGATACCCCCCGTTGGCATGCTAATCTTTTATAAACAATAGATTTATGATCGATGATATTCGCATGCTTAGCAAGATGGTAAATAACACCCTTATTAGCTACCGCCGCACAAAAGTGATCAGGGAACCAGGGTTTTAAGGTCAGGTTTTTCTCTGCGTCTACTTAGGCTGCGCTAAATTTAAGAGCAAGGATTTGATGTGCTCATCACTGTTAACTTCAATAAATCGGACCTGAGGATAAGCTTGAGCTAGGCGATAAATTTTAGCGCGGTAGCGTTTTCGGAAAAACAGCATATATTTGATAAGTCCCCACCTAACGCGCTCTGGTGACGACGGCGCGCGGTCATCGATGCGGGGATCACGGGCAAACCATAAACGTTTAAATACACGCCATAAACAGATAAACCATGGTAAATTAAAGTAGATGGCAATATCAGCACAGCCGAACCGGCTCTCAAGTGTCCCCATGCCATTTCCATCAATAATCCAATGTTCCTGGTCCACCCAGGTCTGAATTAAATGCATGAACTCTTGGCGATCCCGTGCTTGCCACTGGGATTTAAAGAATATTTTATCGACATGGTAAACGGGGAGCGATAACCGCTCCCCCAAGTTAACAGCACAGGTGGATTTGCCACTGCCCGGACGGCCAAACATTAAAATGCGCATCCCGGCTGCTCCTTTATTAGGAACGCGTTAAGGGCTTATATTTAATGCGGTGCGGTTGATCTGCGGCCACGCCTAAGCGTCGACGCCGGTCTTCTTCGTAGGCTTGATAGTTACCTTCAAACCATTCCACATGGCTCTCGCCCTCAAATGCCAGAATATGAGTCGCAATTCGATCTAGGAAAAAGCGGTCGTGGGTAATGACAATGGCGCAGCCGCCAAAGTCTAACAACGCTTCTTCTAGGGAGCGCAGGGTTTCCACATCCAGGTCGTTGGTTGGCTCGTCGAGCATTAACACATTGGCGCCAGATTTGAGCATATTTGCCAAATGCACGCGGTTGCGTTCACCGCCTGACAATTGCCCTACTTTCTTCTGCTGATCTGGGCCTTTGAAGTTGAACATTGCACAATAAGCACGGCTTGGGATTTTATTTTTACCCAGGACAATCTCATCATGGCCTTGGGAGATTTCTTCCCAAATGGTTTTATTAGCATCTAAGGAATCGCGGGATTGATCCACATACCCTAAGACCACGGTTTCACCAATTTTAATGGTGCCGGAATCGGGCTGCTCATTGCCAGTAATCATCTTAAACAAGGTCGACTTACCGGCTCCATTAGGCCCAATAACTCCCACAATGCCACCGCGCGGTAAATTGAAATTAAGATTATCAATTAATAAGCGATCCCCGAAAGCTTTTGACAAGCCATTGGCTTCGATCACTGTATCGCCCAAGCGAGGACCGGCAGGGATAACAATGGAGCCATCGCCTTTACCCTGATCATAGTCTTGCGCCAACAAGCTTTCATAGGCCTGGATACGGGCTTTGCTCTTGGCCTGACGTGCCTTAGGTGATTGACGAATCCATTCAAGTTCGCGGGCTAGCTGTTTCTGACGATTGGTTTCTTGTTTTTGCTCAACTTCTAAGCGCTTACGTTTTTGTTCTAGCCAGCTGGAATAATTGCCTTCATAAGGAATGCCTTGTCCCCGATCAAGCTCTAAAATCCAACCGACAACATTATCTAAGAAATAACGATCGTGGGTAATCAGAACCACTGTGCCAGAGTAATCTTTTAGGTAACGCTCCAGCCAAGCCACAGATTCTGCATCTAAGTGGTTGGTAGGTTCGTCGAGAAGCAACATATCGGGCTTTTGCATCAACAGACGGCACAAAGCGACACGACGCCGTTCACCACCGGACAGCTTGGTTACATCAGCATCACCGGGCGGGCACCGCAACGCATCCATAGCAATTTCAATTTTACGATTCAGATCCCAAGCGTCAGCAGCATCAATTTTTTCTTGTAGTTCAGCTTGCTCAGCAATCAGAGCATTCATCTCATCATCGGTCAGTTCTTCTGCAAAACGGGCACTCACGGCATCAAAGCGATCCATCAAGTCTTTGATCTCGCCTAGACCGGCCATAATGTTGCCTGTCACATCCAAGGTCGGGTCAAGTTGCGGCTCTTGTTCTAAATAGCCAACCTTAACGCCATCGGCGGCCCAAGCCTCACCATTAAATTCTTTATCAATGCCAGCCATAATTTTGAGCAAGGTCGATTTACCCGAACCATTAGGACCGATGATGCCAATCTTGGCGCCGGGATAAAATGATAACCAAATGTCTTTTAAAATTTCGCGCCCGCCGGGAAAGATTTTTGACAGGCCTTTCATTACATAGATATATTGATAACTGGACATTCATATTCCTTAAAAAATAAAAGTTAGACAGCCCCACACCATAGCAGCAGCAGGAATGGCGGCCAAGATATCGTCAATCATGACGCCAAAGCCGCGCCAATGGCTGGTGGTAGCAAGGTATTCATCTATTATACATATCGGAAAAGGCTTCCAAATGTCAAAGATTCGAAAGGCAACAAAAGCACAGCTCCAAACTTTTACGGAGCTCGACGACACATTTAAGAGAAGCTCAGGACTCCAGCTAAGAAATGATAAGCTTAAAGCCAACGTCAGCATCACTCCCGCAATTTCATCGATCACAATATAAGAGGGATCAGGGTCAGCGGCGGGGTCTCGGGTTAGCGGATGACTACAAAACCACCCGATCAGAAAACAACCCAAGGTTGCCCCATAAAGCGCTTGTAAGCCGTAGGGAAGGATCAAATAACAGAGAGGTAAGGCCACCACTGAGCCCCAGGTCCCTGGCGCCTTCGGCAAATACCCACTATAAAAGCCTGAAGCAATAAACTTAATCATCAGCTACACCCTTCCTCTTAAACTCTGAGTTTAGAATTGGACTATAACCCAAACTGAAACCTATGTCTTGCAAGATTATATCGGAAGCATACAGCTACTCACCACCACTCCCCAATAGTCAGTCATCCTAGATGAGAGAGGGGTTTGAGGCTTCCGCATGAGCTTTAAGGCGTATACTCTAAAAAAGCCTAAACACACAAAATCATCCCACTGGGCGCCAGGGCCGTTCTGATCGCAGCAATATTATCAGCTTCAACCCACCACGTCCAAAGCGAATCAGTAATTTGTTCAAGGCTACCTCGTTGCGGTGCCGCATGAATCCAATCTTCAAAACGGCATCCATTTACAACACGATCCAAATGCATGCGACTTAAAATATTGAGTGGATAAATATCGCGCAGGTCACCGGTTTTATAGCAACCATTAGACAGTGCATACTCATTACCCCACTGTGCTATTTTGTCCTCCTCTTCATCTGAAAGAGCTTGATCACCGATTATGCCCATAGGATAAAAAGAGGGGCCATATTTAAATAACCGTTGATAAGCATAGCCATAACGGGGTTGGATAAGAGGACAAATAGCAAGAAGTAGCTGCTTACAATAGACTTCATCGAAAGGGGCTATTTGGTTATCCCAACAAAGAATAAGGTCACCCTTATTACTTGCTGAATATTCTAATATAAATATTCCATCGAACATATCTGTGCCATGATTCGGTGGGGTAGCATACAAAGAGAGTCCCTGAACATCCTTATACTCATTCGTTTCCAACCGTTTTAATCCATTACGAAAAGTAATGGTTTTGTTCCCTTTATAAGTCTCTCCTGTAAGCCCTATTCGCGTAGGCTCCAACCCATGACCTCTAAACCATTCGACTACATAGGTAAACCACTTTTGCACATTACCTTGAGGTTGATTAGGGCTAAAATCATGCAACGCTATCACATTAGCCAGCGGACCCCTTTTGATATTGTTAACTAACTTTGTCATTTTTTCTCTTTTCAAAGCGTCCTACTTAAAGACACAAAATCATCCCACTAGGCGCCAGGGCAGCTCTAACAGCATCGATATTATCAGCTTCAACCCACCACGTCCAAAGCGAATCAGTAATTTGTTCAAGACTTCCTCGTTGCGGTACAGCCTGAATCCAATCTTCAAAACGGCCCCCATTCACAACCCGATCCAGATGCACGCGACTTAAAATATTGAGTGGATAAATATCTCGCAGGTCACCGGTTTGATAATTTCCATCCGGCATCATATATTCGTTATTCCATAGAGCGATCCTGTCTTCTTCATCTTCTGAAAGTTTACTACTAGCTAGTACGCCCCTTGGATAGAAAGAGGGGCCTTGATTAAACAACCGTTGAAAAGCATAGCCGTAACTAATTTTAATATAAGAACATATATCCTTAACAATATCTTTACAGTTACCCTTATCAAAAGAGAGAAGTTGATTATCCCAACAGAGCACAAAGGCCCCTTTATTTCTACATGTATATTCCAATATAAATATCCCATCAAACATATCGATGTTATGGTTAGGAGGGATAGCATATAACGAAATTCCTTGCACCTCTTGATAATTATGATCTTCAAGTCTTTTCAATCCATTATGAAAAGTAATGGTCTTATTACCCTTATAAGGGGCTCCAGTTATGCCAATCCGTGTTGGCTCTAAGCCATTTTTTCTGAACCAATTAACGACATAAGTGAACCAACCTCTTACATCATTTTTCTCAGTGCCAAGATCGTGCAGCGCTATAACATTTGCTAGGGGACCTCTCTTGATATCATTGTATACCTTTGCCATTCATTGTCTCCCTACTAATATGCTCAACTTTTGTCTTACCTTTTTGGTCGTGTGGAAACTTGGTTTTGTTCATTTCCATCCTCTGCTCCAGTATTTCTGTCTTATCCGTCTTACTGGGTACTTCATATTGATGCACCTTTGGTTTCTTATCAACCTTTTCAACAATCGTCACATCAGGTCTTTGGCGAATAGGCTCGCCAGTTGCTCGTTTTAAACTGCGATTAAGTAATCCCAGCTTATCTGGATTATTTCTCACTTCTCCAATTGTGATCCGATAAGTTTTAAAGGCATGACCTGGGGTACCAGTTCTTTGAGCTTTACCAAATATTTGCTGTTTCCATTCTTGACCCGGCCGAACCTTCCAAGACTGTTTGATACCTTTAACATTTACCCCCAGAGAATCAGCCAGATCTAGAGCATTTAAACTTTTGCTATATTTGGCAGTCTTAGTTAGCTCTGTGGTGGCTTTGGTAGCCTTTGCGGCTGTTTGAACTGGAGCCAAAAACTTCTTTGGTCCGATCGCTGATAACCCCAGATAGGCATAGTCACCTAAATTTTGGGCAAGACGCTGATCTCCTGTTAGATCTCGAATACCTCTGCGGAGTTTGGTTGCCGTCCAACGCGCTCCCTCATCCATTTTCTCACTTGTCCAGGTAACAGCGCCAGCAGACACTCGATCGAGCTGATTAACAGCCCAACCGACGCCATCCAACCCATAAGCAGCTATTGTCCGCGCGATGGCTTTGCCACTAATTTCCTCCTGTTGATAACGTTCGCGTCCTTGGTAAATTTTAGAGAAAGCCGTTTCCACGTGCTTAGCACCCCGCTCATAAGCAGTGTCTCTTAAGCGTGGCGGACTATAAGAAGCCGAGCGATTTCTTCGTCCGCTTGTCCGTTGCCGTCCTCTGAGTTCTTGCTCAGCTAAGACAAAGAATAAGCTGGAGACTTCTTCAGGCTCCTCAAGCTCACTAATAGCATCTGCCTCCCCTTCACTTTTTTCCGAGAAATCCTCCTCTTCCGTCAGCTCAGCTTCCATTTCATCATTCTTTTGCAGCAGCGGCGGCTGAGGAAGAGAAGGATGAGTAATTTTCTGGTTAAGGCGCCTGAAAGTGAGCCATGCTCTATAGTTTCCATGACGCTTTATATCGATGGTTTGATAATCTGAGACTACTTTTCCCACCTTGATATTGTCCTGGATTATCGTAAGATTAGAATTTCCATCACGGATCCAATCAACATATGATTCTCCTGGATGAAGATGATACCGTATGTCAGGCTCGCATTCGTAAAAATTTATAGAATATTGACGAATATCCTCCAAATCACAGCCCAGTTCCCAAAAGCCGCCTAACTCTAAGCACGGTGTAGCATACTTATAGCTAATACTGTGATCAATTGTCCGAAATTGCTTTGTATTGAGAACTTGTCCCGGCGGAATTAATGTCGTGGTTTGCATTAAGCCGCCGATACGTATTATGCCGTCAAAAACAAGACTGATTGTTTTAAGACTGTATTGGCGAAGCTTGTTTCCATAGACAGGACGCGTCATACCATATAAAGAAAGTTCTTCATTGGCAGGTGACAAGCGCGTAGCCTTTATAGTCACTAATACGTCCATAATATCAGGAAGTGGTGAATCGACCTGGGTGGGAATAGCAACCGACCAGCTTGAAGCAAATAGTCGATCATTTTGCTCTGAACTTTGTCCCGAAATACAAATAATATTCAGGAGGAATAAATGGATTAAACAGTTTCTCATCTTTCTGAAACTGATATACCGATTTAAAAGAGCACTTAAAAAAGAATAATACATGCGCGTGGCCTTTTAAAAGTTAAAATTAGTAGTGTTTATGATATGACTTTAGAATATAGTCAAGTTTAAAAAACCTGTACTTTTGGCTCTTCAAACCGGTTTCTCCCTATTAAAAGATAACTTAGTGCATTATGATTTTTATAATTCAGCGATAAACACCACATCTATAATTTGCCATCACCGGACCTGCTGTGATATGACAAGGCATCATGCTTGATCTATTCTCGCGGCTTCAGCCTTCATTTCAGCTCTGTCCAGGGGTCTTTATCCTCCGCGAGTTTGCTGGTCCTGTGGAGCAGCAGCTGCTGTGTGATATGGAAACGATCCTTGCGGCTGCACCGCTTCGACATATGCACACCCCCGGTGGACGACGCTTATCTGTTGCTATGACAAATTGTGGCCAGTTGGGCTGGGTCAGTGATGCCCAAGGCTACCGCTATGCTGCTTTTGACCCTCAAACAGGGGTGTCTTGGCCGTCGATACCACTCTCATTCCTAGAGCTCGCTCAACAAGCGGCTCAGGCGGCTAACTTTTCAGAATTCATGCCGGACTCTTGCCTGATCAACTGTTACCAGCCCGGTGCTAAAATGACAATGCATCAAGATAAAGATGAGAGCGATCTCTCTGCCCCCATTGTCTCGGTGTCTCTGGGACTGCCGGCAACGTTTAAAATGGGGGGCGGCCAACGCACGGGACCTGTTCATAAAGTTATGCTCAGTCATGGTGATGTGATGGTCTGGGGTAACGAGGCACGGCTTGCTTACCATGGGGTTTTACCGCTTAAAGAGGGGGTCCATCCTTTAGTCGGACGACGCCGCATCAACTTAACATTTCGTAAAGCAAGGTAGCGACCCGCCGCCTTCAGTCTTGGGACAAATGCGACAGCTATGCCTTGGCAGTTGCCTAACCCTGTGTTAAGTTTAAACCCAAATAAAAAGCTTAGGACATTAAATTTATGCAGCAGAAATTCGATCTCGTTTTACCTTTTCAGCTTGATAGCTCTGCCATCCGCGGACGGCTGGTTCGCCTTGATGAGGAGTTATGGAAAATTATCAAGCAGCATAATTATCCAGCGCGTGTTAACGAGTATCTCGCGCAAGCGGTCGCTTTATCGATTGCTTTGGCGAACTGTTTCAAATTTGATGGTCTTTTTACTGTGCAGATTTCCGGCAGCGGACCGTTGCGGTTAATGGTGGTCGATATCAACAATCAACAGGATGTGCGTGCTTGTGCCCGCTTTGATGAGCAAGCCCTCAGTAATTTAAGCGAGGCCGAGGCTAAAAATATTCAGCAAGTTTTTGGACAAGGCACCATGGTCTTTACCATTGATCCCGCTGTAGGGGAAGATCGTTATCAAGGGGTGGTCGAATTGACTGGCACCACTCTGGCTGAATCCACTCATCATTTTTTCCGTCAATCGGAGCAGCTAGAAACAGGTGTGGTTCTAGCCGGATGTAAAGCCTCTGAGGGATTGGCAGGGGCGGCCTTAATGATTCAGCGTCTACCTCTGCCCCAGAATCTGGTGATCGAAGAAAAAGAGGAGCTTGACGATCAATGGATCCACGCCTTGAGCTTGACTGGAAGTGTCAGCCGCAAAGAACTACTGGATAAAAACCTCTCTAACGAAGACCTCCTATATCGTCTCTTCTGGGAAGGGGGCGTCCGCGTCCATGAATCGCAGCCGGTTAAGGCGCAATGTCGCTGCTCCCAGGAAAAGATCAAAGACATGCTAACCACTTTTTCGGACGCAGATCGCCATGAAATGGTCTTTGAGGACAAGATTACGGTAACCTGCGAGTTTTGTGGGGTCGGATATAGTTTTACAGAAGAAGAGCTATAGAAGCTATTTTAAGCTAAAATAACACATTTGCCGATAAGCATTTGGCAAGCATTTTTAGCTTTTGTCGCCGGCACCCCATTCACTTGCGGCGAATAAAGGGTGCGCTTTCCTCGTTGGATTTTTTGAACACTGGCCCGGCCAAAGCCCAACTTTTTAGCGGCTTGGGTCGCCAGAAGGCGCGCTTTTTTCTCGGAAGCCACGGTTGAGAGTTGAATGGTCCGAACAGTGTCCTCTTTCGAAGCCTCTTTTCCAGGGTTAGGAACAACCCAATTGGCGGGCAGCGAGCGGATATCGGCTGTAGAACTTCCTTGGGCAGACTTCTTTACTGGCATCTCTGGGGATTTAGCCTGGCTATCCTCTTCTTCCATGGAAACATCATGCAAAAGGCTATCTATATCTTTAGGAAAGGTTACCGGCGTTTCTTCAGCAATTTCCTCTGCGGCTTCTTGCTCGTAAATGAGTTCATTTAATTCAGCATCATCCAGGGTTTGCGGCACCTCGTGACGCGCCCCTTCTCTAGCAAAATACGCTTCTAGGAGCTCCGTTACCCGCCGATCGCGCCAATGGCGGTTGGCACCTCCCATGACTACGGTTATTAAGCGGCGCGGGCGTTTGTAACGATCTAAACGGACAGCAGAAGCAGCAAGATTGAAACCAGATGCCCCAATAAATCCTGTCTTAATACCATCCACCCCGGCAACCTTACCCAAAAGATGGTTATGGTTGCGGTGCTCAATCCCCTTATGATTAAAACTGCGCAAACTAAAATACTTATACTGGTTGGGATAATCGCGGTAAAGAGCCCGAGAAAGAATGGCCATGTCTTTAGCAGTGGTCACCTGAGCCGGATTGGGCAAACCGGAAGCATTCCTAAAAACTGTTGAAGTCATGCCTAAGGCGCGCGCTTTTTGCGTCATCTTGCGAGCAAAGGCTTCTTCACTGCCGCCAAGAAACTCAGCTACTACCACTGCTGCATCATTGGCAGATTTAGTAACCAATCCTAAGATTGCAGTCTGTAATGAAATCGTCTCGCCAGGGTTTAACCCTAATTTAGAGGGCGCTTGGCGGGCTGCTCTTGAGGAGACAGGCATGCGAGTTTTTAAGGTGACTTTGCCTGATTTTAAGGCTTCAAAGGCCATATATAATGTCATCATCTTGGTTAATGAGGCGGGATGACGGATACCAGTAGCATCTTCAGTGTGCAGAATTTGCCCTGTATCAGCATCCATGACAATTGAAGAATACTTTGGGCTATAAGGTTTCGGCTCAATGCGTTTGCGCAGACGAGCGTCTGCCTCAGATATCAGGAGTACCGTCCCTAAAACCAAAAGAAAAATCCATTGCCACATTTAACTGAGCATACCCCCCATATCGGCAGCCATTAATTTTAATCACCTTCATTCATTTTATAGTACCTGAAAATTTATAGAAATCAGAGCAAAATTTGAGAAACTTTGAGGAAGAATTTTAAGCGTATCTGCCTTTTAAAGTCCTCTTTAATGCTAATTTTTAAGGGTATAGAGTGATTGCAAGAGAATCTGGCGACCCTTTTATGATAAGTATTGATAAATTACCCATCTGATTGTATGGTCATATCTATCAGTAAAAATGGCTTAATTTATATAAAATTTTTAATAATAGAATCAATCATTTAGTATAAAGAACGTTAAAATTATGCGTATTTTAATTTCAAATTTAGTGGCGACATTAATCTTTTCAACCTTTGATAAGGCTGTTATTGCTCACGATGCCTCAACAGAATGTAGGCTGGATTATAGCTCTCCTTTAAATGAGATAAGCAAGAAGAATTTGGAATCTTGGCTGCCTCCCTCTCAGCCGACTCAATTGATTGCCCAGCCTCCTGTCCAACAAGCATTTCTAGATAAAATTGTCCAAGAAGCGCAGCAGAATGATATTAGTGCTTTATATACTTTAGCATTTATGCATCAAACGGCGCTCGGAGTACCGAAAAATTTAAATATTGCCACTGAGCTGTATCGGCGGGCGGCTGAACAAGGGTGTCTCTCGTCACAGCTTGCGTTAGGCTCTTTGTGTCTCACCCATAGCAATATCGGCAAACAACGTTTTGCCCATACGTGGTTTAGACGTGCAGCAAAACAAAATTGTCCAGAAGCTCAATATAAACTAGGACTCCTGTACGCCCAGGGCCATGGAGTGATCCAAGATGAAGTAAAAGCCCTAAAGTGGATCTCCAGAGCCGCTGAGCTGAATTACCCTGAAGCATTGTATTGCTTGGGGAACCTGTATGACACTGGTCGAATTGTTGAAAAGGATGACGAATTAGCGATTAGATACTTTCGCAAAGCTGCAGTTCAAGGGGATCCAGCTTCTTTAACAGCCCTAGCCAGTTTGTTACTGCGTCGAGAAAGCAATCCCAAAGAGATCCTGCAAAGCCTTAGTTATCTGGAATTAGCAGCAGCAGCTTTCTATGCCCCAGCAGAGCATATTCTGGGCCATATTTATATTACCGGTACGAAGGTAGCAAAGGATGTAGCCAAGGGTAGCCAATATATATTAGGAGCAGCCAATCAAGGTTATGCAAACGCTCAAGTTGATCTGTCTTATCTCCTGTTTATGGGAATAGAGCTCCCTAAGGATGAGATTAAAGCCCTTGAATGGTTGGCAATGGCAGCAATTCAAGGACATAAAGAAGCTCGAGCTCTCATTAAAAGCTTATGCCGAATCTCTGGCACCCCGTCCCCATTAACAGCTACCATCTTACCCAAGAAAAATGACCTGGATAGTCTTAAAAACGCGCTAGACACGCTAAGAAACGACTATGCATTCCCCGAGAATTTATCCCCTAATACAGCCGCTCAAGAATTTAATGAGGAGCCCAGCACTAACTTTTATCGCTACCAGGTTAGCCAAGAAGTTAGCAACCTTGTCAGCAACCTTTACAGATTAATTGAATACATAGAGGTTCCAGGCTTCTGTGTTTCGATACTTGAATCCTCCTTTAAAACTTTAACGCTTCATCATGAACTGGGAGCATCTGGAAAAAGATTTATGTCTTGGTTTGGGATAGATGATCTGCGCGACTTCCTAGCATGGCCACAGCAGCTAGTTCACAAGGTTAATAATCTGCTTGCCTATAATAATACCCTGCTAGAGCTTTTATCTCAATATAGGTACACCCCACAACAGCTTCCCACTGTTCTGGATACTCTAAAGAAAACAAACATACCTCTGTATGAATACTTGAAAGCCTTGCTGCCGGCCAAAAGTCTGGCTTTAACGAGAAATCAATCCCGGAAACAATTAGCAGCGGCACTCGTAGAGGTCCTGTCTCGGCTTCAAGGTTTGCAAAAGCGATTATTCAACCATAAAGGGATTGCCAACAGAGCAGTTGAGGGAATATTTACTATTCTCAAAGGAACAGAAGCTTATAGAAATGCATTATTTGTTCAGGCTCATCCCTGGTTTTTTGAGGAAGATAAGAAATAGCTATTAAGATAGAGAAGGAAAAAGTATTTGCCTCTTTACCTGTCCAAATTTGTGGACATAGCTTTATTCGCCAGCCGCATTTTTTGATCGTCTCGACAAAAATAATCCCCGCTCACTTTTAATAAGAAAGAAGACCTATGAAGTGTTTATTAAAATTTTTAAAATTTACGATGTATGGTATCAGCCTTGCTCTTAAGCTTGGGACAGCAGCTGAAGCTCCTGCTGAAAATGGACTGCTTGGCAGGGAATTAAGCTTATCAGCCGCAAGGGACAACAGCTTTCAAGGGGGTCTCTTGGGAAAGAGAGCAAAAAGATTATTCCACGACTTAGATCAATCAGAAAGCGGCCAAGAAAAAGAAAGCGAACAGCCGCTAGCGTCTCTTCTTACCCAGGCTAGTCGCCCTCACAGCATAAGTACACCCCCGATAAAGCGCTTGCGATTTGAAGAGGATAGTCCTGAAGACGATAGCCAAGAACAGCAAAGCGGCTTACCACGCCCTTCCTTTGTTCAGATCCAGACTCATGGTCAATCGGGTGATCAGACATCTCCTAATCCCGAGGAAGACAACGGCCTCCCTCGCCCCTATTTTCCAGGCGATGCTAGTCCTTGTGAATCGGATGGCGAGGAGTCAACGTCACAACCATTGTTTAATTCTGCCCGATCACCGGATGAGAGTGATAATGAGTCCCTTTCCTCTCAAGCCAGCACCCATGATCTTTCCTTAACAGTACCACCGGCAGAAAATAAAGCTGCTGCATTTGAAGATGTTTGGTCAAGAACCATTCAAGAGCTCAACCAAGGTAGTATTGTCTTAATCTCTCGAGTTCTTGATGCCATTGAGAAGGGACAAATTCCGTCGACGGCCCTGCGTCAAATTGAGATCGAGAGTTTATTTTTCCATAATCCTGCCAGTAGCGCTTACAGTAGTAGAGAATTGTTTGCCCTGATGACCATATGGGAAAGCAAGAATATGAACATCCCCGACTGGTTTATTGATGAGATACTAATACGCACGGCGCGTCCTGGAAGCTTTAAACCTAATGACTTATACGTTCTGGGAAAACTATACTGGCAGGGCAGCGACCTTCCTCAAGATCCTCTAAAAGCACTTAAATTATTTAGAGCTGCTGCTCACCAAGGCTCAGCTGCTGCCCAGTATAATTTAGCTAAATTTTATATGGATGGCAGGGGGGTAGCCAGAGATCCTTACTTAGCCATTCAATTATTAGTGAAGGCTGCTGACCTAGATTATGTGCCGGCCCAACGCGGGTTGAAAAAGATGTTTAAGCCTGCTGCTATAACTTTACCTGTACCTGTTTTCCCTAGCGGCCCCCAACAACTTATAGATCACTTGAAGCATAATCTGCACAAGATGAGAGAATTTTATCGTAAACCTCCGCCTTTCTCCGATGGAGATGGCACCTGTAATGAATTAGGTAAAGGTTATTTTTTACAGGAGTTTAGCCCCCAATTAGTAACTTCCGTTGAAAGACACCTTAACTTTATCGAACATCTTAAAATGCCAGGTTTTTGCATAACTGCCTTGGAACCTCGGGCGCCCCACTGGGATAGCTATCTGGTGGTTGGTTCTTTAAATGGCAAATATTATTTCTGGAGCTGCATTAAATGCTTTGAAGCTGTTATGGGCAAACCTTATCTTCTATCTGAACAGTTAGATGAGGTTATCCTTTTTAACGAAGAAGCTTTAGAGTTATTTCGCACCAATAATACCCTTGAAGACGTCAAGTTAATACTTACCTCTTTGAAAGAAACAGCCCCACACCTGCATAAATACGTAGAAGATATGCTTAAGTCTTATTTCGAACAAGTTAACAGCAAACCAGCAGCATTAAGAAAAACTTATGATGGAATCATAACTTTCATGGATGATTTGCAAACAACCCTTCTTAGCCACTTTTCATTTGTAAGACGCCTGCCCCAGCAATTGATTCTAATCTTACAAGGAACACAAAATTATAGAAATGCACGCTTTAAACAAGCTTATCCTTGGTTTTTTGAGTAAATATACATTCTACATCGCTTTTTGTGCAGGAGAAGTTAATTCTTTTCCTGCAGTGCCCCTATAAAAAAAGAGCAAAAGTATACCCTTATCTTAATCTTCGTCATCTAATGCCGGTTGACTAATCTCAACGATTTTTAAAAACAGCGGCACGCTTTTCAAGGAAAGCTGACATTCCTTCTTTGCGATCTTCTAAAGCAAAAGTTGAATGGAACATGCGCCGCTCTGTTTTAATCCCGCTTATCAGAGGAACTTCCGCCACATCATTAATTGCTTCTTTAATCATCCTCACCACAGGGGCAGAAAACTGAGCGATCTTATGGGCGGTGGCTAGGGCCTCTTTTAACAGGTCTTCCGCTTTAAACACGCGCGTTACCAATCCCATGGCTTCAGCTTCAAGTGCTGTGATCATTCGCCCAGTTAAGCATAATTCCATGGCTTTCGCTTTGCCGACCAAAGCAGTGAGCCGCTGCGTGCCCCCAGCTCCGGGCATGGTGCCAATGGTAATTTCTGGTTGCCCAAACTTTGCGGTTTCGCTGGCATAAATAATGTCACACATCATCGCCAGCTCGCATCCGCCACCTAAGGCAAAGCCATTTACGGCCGCGATCACTGGCTTGTGGCAACGTGCCAACCTTTCCCAGGGCTGGATAAAATCCTTCTCAGCGATCTCAGCAAAGGTTAAATTTTTCATCTCGGCAATATCAGCGCCTGCGGCAAAGGCTTTACCAGACCCGGTCACAACAATAGCGCCAATGCGGGTATCATTCTCAGCTTGATCAAGAGCCGCGTTAAGCTGAGTAATAAGTTTTTTACACAGCGCATTCAAAGCATCAGGACGAGTCAGCGTAATAATCATAACCCGGTCATTAAAGTCAACGCTTATCATTTCCTCATTTTTCGCAGATTCAGTTTCTATTGCTGCGCTCACGATTGCCTCCTTTGACAGCTTGGACAAAAAAATGTGGATCGGCCACTTTGGCTAATCCGTTCTATTGTGCCGTCGCAAAGCGGTCTTTGGCAAGCCCCCTTCTCTTGATTATAAACAGAGAAAGTGTGTTGAAAGTAACCTAGTTCGCCATTTACTTGGCGATAATCTTTTAAAGTAGAACCGCCCGCAGCAATGGCTTGACGGAGAACCTCTTGCGCTGATTTCAATAACAGATCAGCCTGATCTAAAGTTAAATTTGCTGCCGGCTCTAAGGGATGAATCTGTGATCGCCATAAGGCTTCACAAACATAGATATTGCCCAATCCAACAACCAAGCGTTGATCCAATAAGACAGTCTTTATGGGGCGATTGGTCTTTACCAACAGTTGGTGCAAGGCCTGTGCCGTTAAAGTTTGATCCAGGGGTTCCAATAAATTCTTAAGGTGGTTACACTGTAGTATTGAAGCGCGCGGCAGCAAATCCATAAATCCAAATCGCCGGGGATCCTGATAGATAACGCGACGTTTCCCCTTCAGATGAATAACCACATGATCATGCTTACCAATGGCTGTGGTATCCGTAAGTTCATATAAGCGGCCGGACATCCCTAAATGAATTAGCCATGTATATCCCACATCTGTATGCATTAAAATATATTTGGCTCGGCGTTCAATCTCAATCACTGTTGCTCCCTTTAAGCATTCTGCCATTAATGGTGGGAAAGGATAACGCAGATCTAATCGATGCAGCTCAATTTGCTCGATCCGATAACCTTGCAGCATCTTCATCAAGCCGCGGCAAACAGTTTCAACTTCGGGTAATTCAGGCATGGAACCTCACACAATCATTAAGGCGCAGAACTTTAATGGGCCCTTCCTCTGCTTCTGGGCATAAGTGAACAGATTCATTGCATACTTGAACAATACGGATACCTGTAGGCGCCTGAGTGGGTGTAAACGGTTCCCCATTCAGCCACACTGTCCACTCGCTATGACTAGTAAACATAATTCCATCCAGACGCCATTCACCTTTTTTAACGGGGCTTTGCAGGCTATCTTTCTTATGAGGAAGCGTCCCTAAAACTTTTAATTCTGCTTCACTGACCATAGATGGCTCTATTTGAGCCCAACTAAAACTTAAAATTATACTAAATAAAAGGAAAAATTTATTTTGAAATCCACGCAATATTAATACGCCCTTCTACTAGATGAATACCTTGCCCTTCTTGTAGCATAGATTCATCCAAAGTCCTACTCCTGTGCAGTGAAAATTTTTCGATTGCCACCAAGGGAAAGAGTTCCCGTTCAAGATAATGTAAAAACTCTAAGATTTCGGCATCTGTGGCGGCTCTAACAACGCTGTAAATTTTATAAACTTTTAGCTCACCCTTGAAGGTGGCTTCTTCGACCTTTATCTGATCAACACTTACTCCGAATTGGCTTACCATATAATTGAAAATAGTTTTTAATCGCCCGGGCGCCCAGGCAGCCCCCTCCTTCACCTTCTGCCAAGCGACATCTTGGCACTGCTGGGCGAGTTGCCATTGCTGATGCAATGGATATTGGCTCTGCAGCAAGTGCAGTTGCTGTTCAGTGGTATTATATAGGCGAGCTCCTGCCCATAAAGTAGCGAAGACCAAGGCTGCGAGCAGTAGACGGCGGTCAGCGTGCCGTAAAATGTAGCCATAATTCAACATTGCCTTCTTCCATTAACTGAGCCTCTGAAATATGCTTGTCCAACCATTCTTGAATCCCTTCCCTTTCTTCGGTAAAATCGGGGTGCATAATAAACTGGCAACTTAAGTTCTGATTATCATATCTCAATTGGGTGATAACAATTTTTGAACGCCAAGCCTTTGCGAACTGATTATATTTGCTCCAATCAATTTGCTGCAAATTTGCTGTTAAGGCACCATAACTTTGGTATAAACGCGCCTGAGCTTGCTGTTCAAAAGTTAATGAACCTTGACCGGCGTATTGAGCAAGCTTATGCTGGCCTGCTGCTAAGTCCCACACCGCCAATAGACTTCCTATAACCAGCGCACCCACGATAATTGTTAGACACGTGTTAACTTTGATAAAGTCCCACCACTTTACATGTTGCAACTGAAGCTGGGGAATTATTCTTAACCGAGCTTGCAGGACTCGGGTGAATTTTAACTTTTTAAAGGAAGTGATTTGGGGCGCAAAGTTGATATCAAATCTTTTAAGATAGACCTGGATTTGCGACAGCGCATGGCAGTCCGCTGCTTGGAACAGCGCCTTTTAACACAGGCGATAGATCCTACCCCCTGGATTTGTAAGATCTCCCCGTTAGGTTGCCCGTTAGCAAACTGCCCCATATAATAGCTTGAAATAATTTGATGCTGGCTTTGTTGTAACTCAGACAAAGCTTGCTCTTGAAAAGGCGACCACATAACCTTTTCCTGACCATTATGGCACAGATACAGCGGAGGGTTTAATAACAGAATGAAGCGATAAGGCAAGTCGGCATAATTAATTGGTGCTGCGCCTTGATCTGTCAAATACAGCCACCGGTCTTGATCAAGGATAACCTTATCCATGAATTTGCCCTATGGACTCATAAAGCGGCAAAAGCACAGCCAGAACCACCCAGACCATTAACATCCCCATCACCACGACTAAGGTCGGCTGCAGCAAATCAAGCCAGGACTTCAATTTTAACTGTAATTGCCCCTGTTCAGCCTCACTTGAAGAAGCTAACAATGGGCCTAATTGTCCCGTTCTCTCTGCCACTTTAATCAAGGCTGCTGTTGGTGAATCTCCCGGAATGAGATCCTGCAGAGCCACCGATAAAGTATCGCCAGCTATCAGACAATGTTCCTTGGTTTGCAGCCTTGTTCTTAGCCACGCACAGGTCGGCGTTTGTGAGGCATAATACAAACTGGCCATGACATCTATTCGTGCTGTCAACATGATGCCTAATGCGTGTAAAAACTGTACAAACTGCAAGCGATATAAAACTTTGCCGGCACCGGGCAGTGAATACCGCCAAGGTTTCAAACCTTTACGGTGGCGATGTTGGCGCCAGAGCATCAGCAGCAAGAAACTAATTAAGCCCCCTCCTAAAATTTCGCTCGGGTGTTGGCCAACTGCAATTAAGAGCTGCGTTGATAAAGGGATATCTTGAATCCCCACCAAAGCTAATTGATCCATCAGACCAGGCAGAACAAAAAGTATAATAATGCAGAAGAGTAGTCCTAACAATCCCACCAAGAAAATAGGATACCTTAAAGAGTGCTGCAGCAGCTGCTGCCAAGATCGCCGCCATATAAGGTGCTGAGCTATTAAATTAAAAGCCTTAGCATAATCACCAGTTTTCTCTGCCAGCGCAACCATTTGTGAATTATAACAACTTCCAATTCCAGAGCGCTGTAATAAACTTTGGGACAAGGGTTTTCCATTAATCAGTTCAGATTGTAAGTGATTAAATTCTCCCTTTAGAAAAGAAGAATTGATGACATCTTTCGTTACCTCCAGCGCTTGGTACAAAGGCATTCGAGAGTGAGTCAAGTGAGCCAGCGTTTGCCAACAAAGAATCTGTTCACTTAAAGACACCTTACGCCGCATTCTGATCTCCTTCCGTGCCTATCAGGCCAAAGACTCGGGTTATTTCATTCTGATCTGTTAATTCATGATCCACCAAACTGTAAGCATAACTAGTCATGCGCTCCGAAGGATGGTGATGATATTGCTGCTCTAAATCATCACCTTCTACGAAGACTTCAGCTACAACATGGCGACCATAATATCCAGTGCTAAGGCAAGAAGAGCATCCTTCCCCTAAACAATCTGGGCATTTTAGTCGCAATAAGCGCTGGGCCATAGCTCCTTTCAAGACACCTGCCAAATAACTGGGGGGAACGCCTAAATCCTTAAGACGGTGCTCAATCAAACGTACATTGCTCACATGCAAGGTTGTCAGCACAAGATGTCCGGTCATGGCGGCTCGCACAGCCGTCATCGCGGTTTCCTCATCTCGGATCTCGGAGATATAAATGACATCTGGGTCATGCCTTAAAATTGATCGCAATGTCTCCGCAAAGCTGATCACATTTTCTTGGATTTCTGTTTGTCGGAGGCCTTCCAAACGATATTCAATGGGCTGCTCAACGGTCATTATGTTACGGCCCGATGGCATAATTTCTTGCAATAATGAATATAAGGTTGTTGTTTTCCCTGAGCCAGTCGGGCCAGTAATAATAAATAAGCCGTCAGGCAGCTGCGCAATCTTTTGTAGCTTTGCTAACTGATTGTCCGGCAATCCCAGATGATCCAACCCCAGCAACACTGAACGCGGATCCAACAATCGGATAACAATACTTTCCCCATCTTTGGTTGGGAGTGTGGAAACACGGCAATCAATCGGGTCACTGCGCTTTAAGAAACGGAAAGCCCCATCTTGGGGCCGGCGAGTCTGCGCTAAATCTAAATGACTTAGAACTTTAATATGAGCCCGCAGTGCTTGCCATTGCTCATTATGTAATGTGCGAAATGCAACCAAAGCCCCATCTATTCTCAGTAAAATCTGACAATGGTGGGAGGCAGGGACAAAGTGGATATCACTTGTACGGTTTTCTAAGGCTTGAGAAATTAAATCGCGTAATAAGTCAGGCGCATAGTCCTGAGCCTGGGTGG
This sequence comes from Candidatus Odyssella thessalonicensis L13, assembly GCF_000190415.1. Classification (GTDB taxonomy): domain Bacteria; phylum Pseudomonadota; class Alphaproteobacteria; order Paracaedibacterales; family Paracaedibacteraceae; genus Paracaedibacter; species Paracaedibacter thessalonicensis. The sequence goes on along the minus strand of NZ_AEWF01000004.1, from coordinate 51,632 downwards.
TGGCGGTGATCTGATAATTTAATTGATCCATGGCTTTTGGATCACATAAGTAAAGCTTTAAAGACTGATCTGGATAAGTTTGCGCTAGCTTACGCTGCAAGAATAAGTCCTGAGGATCAGATACTGCAATTTGCAAATAATCTTCTAAATCATTAACAATATAAACCCAACCATTGGGATGATAATGGCAGTCACTGCAGGCCGATAGATCGATAAAGGGGATCTCCATCTGGGCTGCCAGAACTGGGTAAAGATCTTCCGACTTTATAAACCCTAAAGTCAACAAGATCTCCCCTAAAAACCGCCGCGATCTTCTTTGTTCACGTAAGGCAGTATCAAGATGATCCTGTTGGATGAGTCGCTTTTCAATTAATAGCTCACCAAGTAAAGGCATAATCAAGCTTAATAATTTTTAACTTTTTTGATGGTTCTACCACAAATATTTTTGAACACAAAGCAAAAGACATCTCTTCCTGTTAAAAATAAGAGTCAGCAAAAGTTCCTAACTGGGCTTTTTTATTGTGATTTATTAACAAATAGAGTATAAACTGGCTATAATGTTTACTGTGTTTATTAGGTAAAATCCGTGGCGGACCGCCCACCTATACTCTACGCGCCCAAAAAAGCAAGCGCTAAGACTTCTAAATCAAAAAAGTCAAAAAGTTTTCTTTCGTGGCTGAGTTTTTCTTTACCAAAATTTAGCTTAGGGAAATTATTTAAAAGGAAGAAATCCCCCGACAAGAAGCCTAAAAGGAAGGGTTCAGGTCGGACAACCATCCGCTGGATGCTCTTTAAGCTCTTTTTAACGCTGGGCGTATGGATTTTTAGCTTTGGCGTTTTAGCAATCTTATGGTTTAGTTATGATTTACCGGATACTGATCAACTAATGGTCAGCTCTCGCAAGCCCGGCGTTACCATTCAAGCCTGGGATGGCACGATTGTTGGCACTTATGGCGACCTTTTTGAAGAAATGGTCAAATTAAATGATCTGCCCACCCATGTGCCGCAGGCCTTAATGTCAATCGAAGATCGCCGCTTTTACGGCCATTTTGGCGTGGACGTTATCGGCTTGATCCGGGCCGCGTACACCAACTACCGGGCGGGCAGAGTCGTCCAAGGGGGCTCGACCATTACTCAGCAGCTGGCAAAAAACTTTTTACAAAATCAAGGCAAGTATAGCGTCCATGACCGTTCGCTGCGGCGTAAAATTCAAGAAGTCATTTTGGCTGTTTGGCTGGAGATGAAGTTCACCAAGGACCAAATTATGACTATGTATTTGAATCGAGTCTATTTTGGCGCCGGCACCTTTGGCATTGAAGCGGCCTCACAAAAATATTTTCATAAACCTGCTAAGCATTTGACCGTTTATGAAGCCGCTGTTATTGCCGGGCTGTTAAAAGCACCCTCCCGCTACTCTCCCAAAAGCAACCCTACCCGCTCCCATGAGCGTGCGCTCGTCGTCTTAAACCAAATGCAGGAAGCCGGGTACATCAAGTCGGTGGAAATTGCCCTGCAGCAAAAACATGATGAAGCTCAAGAAGAGACAATTGATATTAAGAGTGGCAACTTCTTTGGCGATTGGGTCTATGATCAAATTCCAAGCTTAATCGGCTCTTATGATGAAGATTTAGTGGTCGTGACCACGTTAGATCCTTTTATGCAGCACCAAGCTGAGGTTGCCACCAAAGCTAAAATGGATGAATTAGCCCAAAAATACAAAACCAGTGAAATTTCCTTGGTAGCAATGACTCCTGACGGGGCAGTGCGAGCCATGATCGGCGGCACCCATTACGGAAAAAGTCAATATAACCGGGCTACCCAAGCTTTACGCCAACCCGGATCGTCCTTTAAGCCGTTTGTTTATTTAGCTGGTCTTGAAAGCGGCCTGACGCCTAGCACCATAATTTCCGATGAACCTTTTAGTCATGGAGGATGGACTCCTGGCAACTTTAGAACCTATCATTCGGTGGGGGCGATTACCATGGCCGAGGCTTTGAAGAAGTCAGTTAATACGGTGACCGCCCGGATTGCAGCGCAAGTGGGCGGCCCTAAAATTGCCTCTGTCGCCCGTCGTTTAGGTATTACCAGTGAGATGATAACAGACCTGAGTATTTGCTTAGGAACCACTGAAGTTACGCTTTTAGAACTGACAGGAGCTTATGCGTCCTTTGCTAATAAAGGAAACTTTGTCTCCCCTTACGGCATTCTAGAAATCCGTAATAAGAAGGGGGACATCCTTTATCAGCATCAAGCGCCTGATCCGATCCAAGTTATTAAGCCTCACTATCTTAATCAGATGAATCAAATGATGATGGCAGTTATTGAAGGGGGCACGGGGCGTGCGGCCAAAACAGATTATCCAACGGCTGGTAAAACGGGCAGTAACGGCGATAAGGACGCCTGGTTTATCGGTTTTACCACCAATCTTGTGGTGGGAATCTGGACAGGAAATGACAACAATGCGCCTATGATTAAAAACTCCACGGGGGGCCGTCTTCCTGCCCAAACCTTTGCTCTGTTCATGAAGCCGGTACTTGAGGCAAATCCGCCTAGTGGATCCTTACTTATTAGTGGCGTTCACTCCCCAGCTACCGCTGAGGAAGAAGAGGAAAGTGACATTATTCGAGAAAGTGAAATTGAAAGCACTACCTTTACAGAAGAACCATTAGACTCGGCTAGCTTTGATAAATTAATGGAAGAGGCAGCATTAGAATAGCTTCTTCTTTTACCTCCAGCAGCTGACAACCAAGCCCGTAAGAGAAGGATCATTTTAGCTTTAGGCAGGTTGGTTAGTTGATTAATCCCCTCTCAATTTATTGAGAGTGCATTGCCAGGCCGATTTGCTATGACCGAGTCATAACTCTTAGGCGTCTTTCATAAGGGTAAATACTCCAGCATCTGCCCCTTATTAGATTATCTGCTTTTCTGCTTCTTGCCCTTAATCTTGCTGTCCGTCGCCTTTTGAATAACTTCTTATAGCCAGGATAAAAGGTTGTAGTTATAATTAATTTATAAAACCCACCAATTTATCTATAATTCTATGCTCAGACCCCGCAAAGCCAAAATTGTTGCTACTCTTGGTCCCTCTAGCCAAACCTATGAAGAAATTTTAAGCTTACACCAAGCGGGAGCAGACGTTTTCCGTCTGAATTTCTCCCATGGTACCCATGATCAACATCGAAACACCTATGAAATTATTCGCAAGATTGAGGAATTTGTTAAAAGCCCCATCGCCATTTTAGCAGATCTGCAAGGCCCTAAGCTCAGGATCGGCGAATTTCAAGAATGTGCTATTAATCTGATAAATGATGCCACCTTTATTCTTGACAATCAGAATATCTCTGGCGACCAAGGACGGGTCTATTTACCCCACCCCGAATTATTTAAGGCTGTCCGGCCAGGCGTCGAGCTTTTATTAGACGATGGCAAAATCCGCTTAATTGTCGAGCGTGCTTCTGAGCATCAAATTGTCACTAGAGTTAAAGTTGGCGGCAAGCTATCAAACCGCAAAGGTGTAAATATTCCGGGCGTGACAATTCCTATTTCATCGATCACAGACAAAGATAAAGCTGACCTTGAGTTTGCTTTAAGTTTAGGGGTGGATTGGGTTGCAATTTCCTTTGTTCAGCGTTCAGAGGACGTTAGTGAAGCCAAAGCGTTAATCGGCGATAAAGCTAAACTGATTAGCAAAATTGAGAAACCTAAAGCAATGGAGCATCTGGCAGAGATTGTTGCTCTCTCCGACGCCGTTATGGTGGCCCGTGGCGATTTAGGGGTAGAAATGGCCCCTGAAGAAGTTCCCACTGCCCAGAAAATGATTATCCGCGAAGGACGAGAAGCTGGCAAGCCCGTGATTGTTGCCACTCAAATGCTTGATTCTATGGTGCACAGTCCGGCGCCGACGCGGGCGGAGGCTTCTGACGTTGCTACCGCTATCTATGACGGTGCAGATGCGGTGATGTTGTCAGCAGAGTCCGCAAGCGGTGAATATCCGCAGGAATCCGTTTCAATGATGAGCCGAATCATTACCCAAGTTGAAAATGATCCTTTCTATCACAATTTAATTCAGGTTTATCGCCCCTCTGCCCGTCCCACCGTACAGGACGCCATGACCGCTGCTGCGCGCCAAGTTGCACAAACAATTCCAATTAAAGCCATTGTTATTTTTACAGAAACTGGCCATTCAACCTTAAGTGAAACGCGGGAGAAACCAAAATCTCCTGTGGTCGCGCTGACTCCCCGCATTGAGACTGCACGGATGATGTGCCTTTATTGGGGAACATTACCTATTCTATGTGATCCAATTTCAAGCTTGGCGGAAATGGTTCAGAAAGCCAGCGACCGTTTGGTGGCCAACAATGTGGTCAAAAAAGGCGATCATGTTATTATCTTGGCCGGCGTCCCCTTTGGCCAGCAAAGTGGCGCCAACATTATGCGTCTGGTCGAAATTGATTCAGAATATAAAGATAAGTAACTTCTTTCCGATGGCCCTGCTCCCTCCATTTAAGGCGCTCTTGTCAGGAGCACAGGAAGGGGGCAGATCAAATGAATTATCAGTCAGCCTTTTCCAGAGGCGAGCACTCATAGTCCATAACGCCCCTACCGTCTACTCAAAAAATCTATAAATAAATGTGATCTGACGACATATTCTTAACCATCTATTCTCGATAATAAATAAGATCCTCAATTCTATTACCGAGAGAGACCATGGTAAGAAATACGACATTATTTTTACTAGGAATTAGCTATCTATTTTCGCTATCATCAGCACAAGAGCAAGCAACCTCTAAGGAGACTATAATGGTATCAAGCACTCTACCGTCTTGGGATCTAAGTGATTTCTATCGAAGCCCTCAGGATTCCGCTATTGAGCAGGATTTAGCCCTGGCCAAGCAATATGCTAACGAGTTTGCTTCCACCTATCAAACGCCGGCTAATGAGCCATCACCTTTGACAAAGTCCTCAACCCTTCTTCAGTCAATTAAAGATTATGAGCGGCTTGAGGAACTGTTAGGGAAGCTTATGAGTTACGCCTTTCTAAACTCCGCCACTCAACTCAACGATACCGGCGCTCAACAGTTCTTACAATATATTCAAGAACAAATAACGGCTTTATTCTCTAATCTTGTCTTCTATAATCTGGCTTTATGTCAACTGGAAGATGCTAACTTAGAGCAAAGTTTTGCAGAGTTAGCCGCCCTTAATCGTTATCGATCTTGGATTAATAATGCCCGCTTGTATAAACCGCACCAGCTCCCCGAAGAGCAAGAAAAACTGTTGATCGAGAAGTCGCTAACCGGGCGGTCAGCGTGGAACCGCTTATATGATGAAACATTAGCAGCCATCAGATTCGAGTGGAAAGGCGAAAAGATTGGCATTAGCGAGGTGGTTGATAAGCTAAGTGATAAAGATGAAGCCGTGAGAGCAGAAGCTGCGCGATCAATGCATGACGGCCTTCAAAGCAATATCTCAATTTTTACGACCGTGACCAATGTTCTGGCAAAAGATAAAGAAATTGATGACCGCTGGCGTCGGTACCCCCATCCGGTAGCGTCACGCAATCTTGCCAACCAAGTTGAAGACGACGTCGTTGAAGCCTTAGCCGCCGCTGTAACCGCCGCCTATCCTAGCCTTAGCCATCGTTATTATGCTTTAAAAGCCAAATGGATGGGGAAGAACAAAATTGAATATTGGGACCGTAATGCCCCGTTGCCTGAAGCAGAAGACAGAACGATTGATTGGGAAGAGGCTAAAGATATCGTTCACAAAGCCTATCAGAAGTTTAGTCCCGAGATGGCAGAAATTGGTAAGCGTTTCTTTGATAATCCATGGATTGATGTGCCTGCCAAGCCTGGCAAACGTTCTGGAGCATTTGCGCACCCGACGGTTCCCAGCTTGCATCCGTATTTGATGCTCAACTACCAGGGTAAATTGCGCGATGTCATGACCTTGGCCCACGAACTCGGCCATGGGGTTCATCAAGTTTTAGCAGCAACTCAGGGCCCCCTCCTGGCTGACACGCCATTGACAATTGCTGAAACTGCATCTGTGTTTGGCGAAATGCTAACCTTTCAATCCTTATTACAGCAATGCTCGACCAATGACCAGAAACGGAGCATGATCGCCGCCAAAGTTGAAGATATGCTCAATACAGTTGTCCGGCAAATTGCTTTCTTCGAATTTGAAAAGCAAGTCCATCAGCGTCGACGCAGTGGCGAATTATCGGCCACGGATCTAGGGGAGATATGGATACAAACTCAGCGCGACGCTTTAGGTGATGCCGTTAATTTGGATGAGCGAATTACCCCTTACTGGGCTTATATTTCTCACTTTATCCATGCTCCCTTCTACGTTTATGCTTATGCGTTTGGCGATTGCTTGGTCAACTCTCTGTATGCTGTTTATCAGCAAGGTCATCCAGGGTTTGCGGAAAAGTATTTGGATCTCCTGCGTGCTGGCGGCAGTAAACGCTATCCAGAGTTGCTCGCACCTTTTGGATTGGATGCTAAAGACCCAGCCTTCTGGAATCGCGGACTGACCATGATCTCAGGCCTTATTGATCAGTTGGAAAACCTATAATGGATGATCTATCCCTTTCGAGCCGCCTTAAGCGCTATGTGCAAGTCACCTCAGCCATGACGGGTCTAGCCAGTCGTTTGGTCGGTGAAAAATATTTAGGCCTATCCATTGATCGGGATCGCCATGCCGAAAGCTTGAAGAATCTTCTCGGCGGCTTAAAAGGCCCCTTGATGAAGGTAGCCCAGTTCTTAGCCACTATCCCTGGGGCGCTGCCGCCCGAATATGCCAATGAGCTGTTGGAGTTACAATCCAATGCCCCGGCGATGGGTTGGCCCTTTGTGCGGCGGCGTATGGCAGGAGAGTTGGGCGCAAATTGGATGGACCATTTTCAGGACTTCTCGCAACCGGCAGCTGCCGCTGCTTCCCTGGGTCAGGTCCATAAAGCTCAACTTAAAAATGGCGAGTTGGTTGCTTGCAAGCTGCAGTATCCCAATATGGACTCCGTCATTGAAGCGGACTTAAACCAGCTTAATTTAATCTTGTCTGCTTATGAATCCTTTAATAATGCTTTAAAAACTGAAGCAATTCGCGAAGAAATTGAGGAACGCTTAAAAGAAGAACTCGACTATTTAAATGAAGCCCAAAACTTAAAGATATTTGCTAGAATCTTTGCGCATAATTCTCACATTCATCTGCCCCAAGTGTATGATGACCTCACTACAAGGCGGCTTTTAACAATGCAGTGGCTGGATGGCCAAAATGCCCTTGATTACTGTCAAGCTGATCAAGAATTGCGTAATAGTATTGGCGGCAAACTTTATCATGCTTGGTATTATCCATTCTATCACTATGGACTTATTCATGGTGACCCTCATCCAGGCAATTATAAAGTTACATCTGAGGCTCACATTAATATCTTAGACTTAGGCTGCATTCGCAGCTTCTCGGGAAGCTTTGTGTTAGGGGTCATCGAATTATACCGGGCTTTACAGACCAATGATCAAGCAAGAGCTGTACATGCTTATGAATGTTGGGGCTTTAAAAATCTCAACAAGCAGCTTATTGAGATCATTTCCGAATGGGCCAAGCTATTGTACGAGCCGTTACTAGATGATCGTGTACGCTTAATCCAAAATGATCTTAAAGGCCAGATTGGCTGGGAAACAGCCAGCAAAGTTCACGAGCAACTGAGTCAAGCCGGTGGCATTCGTCCGCCCCGGGAATTTGTCTTTATGGACCGGGCGGCCGTAGGTATTGGTTCAGTCATGATGCGCCTCCAAGCCCAGCAAAACTGGCATCAATTAACGGAGGCGCTGGTCGAACGGTTTGAGGCGACTCAACTTGAGAGAAATAAAGCGGAAGTAAGCACCTTGACTTAATAATGCCGCAAACTCTAAGAGGTCCTCAAGACGATGAGCCTACCGTTGGCGTCGCCAGGTTATTAAGCCTGCAATCAGCACCCCAATAGAAATGATGAAAACGATAATACTGGCTAAAGCATTGATTTCAGGGCTAACCCCCAACCGGATGCTGGAGAAAATCAGCATGGGCAGCGTCGTCGCCCCCGGCCCGGAAAGAAAACTGGCAATCACTAGATCATCTAAGGATAAAGCAAAAGCTAATAACCAACCTGAGATCAAACTGGGGGCAATCATCGGCAACGTAATCACCAGGAACACTTTGGTAGGACGAGCGCCTAAATCTTGAGCTGCTTCTTCGACAGAACGATCAAAATCTGACAGCCGGGCTTGAATAATTAAGTAAACATAAGCTGTGGCTAAGGTAATATGGGCAATTGCTATGGTCATCACCCCGCGATGCGACGGCCATCCTATCAATTGTTCAGTGGACACAAACATCATTAACATCGCTAGGCCCGTCATGATGTCGGGCATAATTAATGGCGCAGAAATCAAACCGCTAAACAATGTCCGGCCCTTAAAGGCGCCAAAACGTACCATAGTCACAGCGGCCAGGGTCCCGAGAATCACCGCCAAGGTCGCCGTCATGGTGGCAATCTTGAGGCTGGCAAACACCGCATCAATCAGCCCCTCATTTTCTAAAAGCGATCGATACCACTTCAAGGTAAAGCGTGTCCAGGTAGTGACGAGCATGGACTCGTTAAAAGAAAGAATGACCACAGTCAAGATGGGGATGTATAAAAATGCATACCCTAAAATTAAACCTGTGATATTGAATGAAGACAAACGACGCATTTCTATCCTCGCCGGCGCAACTGTCGACGTTGCAATACCATAATCGGTACAATAAACATCAGCAGCATAACCACAGCGACTGTGGCGGCAATGGGCCAGTCACGGTTATTAAAGAATTCAATCCAAATGATTCGCCCAATCATCAAATTATCTGGAGCCCCCAACAATTCAGGGATGACAAATTCCCCTAAAGCGGGAATAAAGACTAAAGCAATCCCAGACCACATACCGGGTAAGGATAACGGAAAAGTCACGCGCCAAAACGCCCGCCACGGTGAACACCCCAAATCATAAGCTGCCTCTAGATAAGAATCATCAATCTTTTCCAGAACCGAATAAATCGGCAAGATCATAAAGGGTAGATAACAGTAAACAATTCCGACCATGACTGAAAAGTTATTATAAAGAAACTGTTTCGGTTCAGCGATTATTCCAAGATACAATAACAATTGATTCAATAGCCCATCCTTTGACAGAATCCCCATCCAGGCATACACCCGAACTAAAAAAGATGTCCAGAAGGGTAAAATGATCAGCAAGAGAAAAATGTAGCGCCATCTCTGCGGAAGTCGCGTAATGCCATAAGCAATGCTATACCCCAGTACCAGGCAGCACAACGTGGCAATGAAAGCAATTGACAAAGATGCCAGTAAGCCTGAGGCATAAAAGGGATCAAGCAGAAGGCGCAAATAATTGCCGATATTAAGGCGGATATTCATGACCCCGGTTTGTGTCCATTCTAAAAGGGGAAGGTAGGGAGGAACAGCTAAAGTGGACTCGCTCAGGGAAATTTTAAAGACCAACAGGAAAGGAATCATAAAGAAGACAATTAGCCAGCCATAGGGCACTGCCGTGACCAGGCGGCGATCGCCCCGCCAGGGGGCACGTCGAATGGGAGGATGGTTGGGTAAGGGCTTCTTCGGGGTCATGAGGTCAATATCACCCCATTTTCTGCTCGCCAGAATAAATATACTTCATCATCCCAGCTGACTTCGCGTTCAGAAAACCTTAACAGGTTAGGACGCGCTGCTTGCACCATTTTCCCTGATTCTAATTCCACATAATAAATTGAGATATCGCCAAGATATGCAATCTCGCGGACAATCCCTTTAGCAGAGTTACGATTGCCAGCCGGGGGTGTTGACGAAATCATGACTTTTTCAGGACGAATCGCAACTGCCGTATGGCTGCCAACAGGAATAGCTGCTGAATCAGTTACATATAGCTGGCAGCCCGCCTCTTCTGAATCCAGTAAGACAAAGTTATCTTCATCCTCGATCACCACCCCTTCGAAAATATTCATCGATCCAATAAATTCTGCAACATAACGGGAATTAGGAAACTCATAGATATCATGAGGAGCGCCAACTTGGCGGATACGCCCTTCTTCCATAATTCCCAAGCGCGTGGACATGGTCATGGCCTCTTCTTGATCATGGGTAACCATAACAAAGGTAATCCCGACACGCTCTTGAATATTAACTAGCTCAAATTGAGTTTGCTCGCGCAGACGTTTATCCAATGCCCCTAACGGCTCGTCCAACAATAAAAGCTTGGGTTCTTTTACAAGGCTACGCGCCAAGGCGACGCGCTGACGCTGCCCTCCTGAAAGCTGGGACGGCTTACGATCGCCAAAGCCCGACATTTGCACAAGATCCAGGGCCCATTTGACTTTGTCTTGGATAATTTTCTTCGCCATCCGTTCTTGCTTTAGACCGAAAGCAATATTCTGGCTTACAGTCATATGGGGAAACAGAGCATAAGACTGGAACATCATATTGACAGGACGATCATAGGGAGGCCAATCGGTAACATCAGTATCATCAATATAAATGCGACCGGCTGTGGGCGACTCGAATCCTGCTAACATTCTCAGCAGGGTCGTCTTACCACTGCCTGAGCCGCCCAAAAGCGAAAACAGTTCCCCCTTATAAATTTGTAAGGATACGCCTTTGACCGCTTGCACCGCGCCAAAAGACTTAGAAACATTATCAATATGTATATACGGTTTAGCTTTTGAATCTTGCCAAGGTTCAAGGGCCCGTAAAGGTTGTGATAAAGGTGGCATCGTCCCCTCAATTCTTTCCTAAGCGAAACTGTGTCCACAATCGCGTCCGACACCGTTCATAGGTTATACTCTGTGGCCGGTCAAGCTTTAGCTTTGCCATAGTTTCAGGCTTCGGATAAATAGTTGCATCACTTTTAATCTTATCTTCAATATAGGGGGAGGCTGCCTTGTTCGCCACCGCTAATTTAGTCGCATTACTAATGCGCGCACTTATTTGGGGACGCAGCAGAAAGTCAATGAACTTATGAGCATTTTTAGGATGGGGCGCCCCTTGCGGAATCGCCATCGTGTCAATCCATAAGGTACCGCCTTCGTCCGGAACCACATAGCGAATATGAATTTTCTTACCCGCTTCGTCAGCGCGTGCTTGCGCCAGTTGCGCCTCCCCTGACCATGCTTGCGCTAGGCAACTCTCGCCGCCGACTAATTCATTGACAAATCGAGACGAACTAAATCGCTTAACGGATGAGCGTATTCGCGTTAAACCTTGCTGGGCTGCCTCTAAATCCTCCAGGCTATCACTGCGAGGATCCTTCCCTAGATAAGTCAATACGGCTGGATAGACATCCACTGGCTCATCCAATAATGTTACCCCACAGTCAGCAAATTTTGCCACCACTTCAGGGTCAAATAACATCTTATAACTGTTTACCGGTGCCTGGGGGAGCCGCTTAGTGATTTCTTCTTCCACGTAAGCAAACCCAAAGGTTCCCCAATAAAAAGGAACCGTATATTCTAACTGTGGGTCGGCCAAACGCATCTGCTCATAGATAGCTGGATCTACATTCTTTAAGTTAGGGATCAGAGTTTTGTCAATTTTTTGATAAACATCTGCTTCTATCTGGCGAACAGCATAAGGAGAAGCCGACGGAAAGATCACATCATAGCCTGAGTTACCGGAAAACAGTTTTGCTTCTAAAATCTCATTATTATCATACAGGTCATAGCGCACTGATATCCCGGTCTCAGCCTCAAACTCATCAATCACGCCTTTGGGAATCATTCCATACCAATTGTAGACATTAAGATACTGATCCTCAGTGCTTAACGGCACAGGACGGAAATAGGTTGCTGCAGCAAGCCCCAGGATCACAGCGATGCCGGCACTCAACAGCAGCCGCACTTGAGCAAAGCGTGGATTATTCATACTCAATTTATCTATCATACGTCCGATAAATACAACTGTTTAAACGTCACAGATCCTTGAAAACTGGACAACCGCAAAGCTAGAAGAAACGTTGCCAAGTATCGGCTCTATGAAAGCTAATACCACAGTGATGCTAGGTTAAGCATCTAGCTACTGTTTCTCTAAGCTTTGATGAGCTTCTCTAAGTAATTCAATCACCTGAGGATTGCGGGCGCGGGTGGCATAGTCGATGGGCGTATCCCCGTCAGCATCCTTAAAATTCTTGTCATTAAAAAGAAGCTCTTTAACTTCGTCATCAGCTAAAAGAACCTGTATTACTTCTGTATTTCCATAATGGGCAGCATGATGGAGCAAAGAGGCTCCGTATTTATCTTTAATATTCTCCTCACTTAGGAAAATTGTTCGCGCTTGGGGATGTTGGAGCAAGGCTTGGACAACCTGAGCATGGCCTGCTTGGATAGCACTTTCTAAAGGTGTCCTGCTTTGCCATTCCCGAATGTTTTCGGGATCTAAGAAGAGACGGCAAACTTCAACATCTTCAAGCAGTAGCTTTACTATAGCTGCATGTCCTTTCTCCGCTGCCCAATGCAGAGGCGTTTTTGCCATATCTGTTTTAATGTTCTCTGGACTAAGGAGAATTTTTCTAACCTCTTCGATGTTAAGCAATAATTTTATAGCTTCATCTGCTCCAACTTCTGCGGCTATATGGAGAGATGTTTTCCCATACTCTTTAAGATTTTGCTGATTGAAGAGAATTTCCCTTGCTGCTCTATGCTTCAAAAAAGCCGTCAGGAGCTTAGGGTTCTTTAAGACAGAACTCATATGGAGTGGATTGTCTCTTCCTTCGGAAGGGTTGACGTGCACTAATAACGCCTCTCCTGCGCGGTGAAGCAACCCTTTTACAAGCTTAGCTAATCCCTTAGTACAAGCCACAGTTAAAAGTGTTTCACCCCGCCTATTTTTAATGCTGGCAATTTCCTCAGCGGTCTTATTTTCTAAGCTTGAGAGGATTAAGTCTTGAGAGAAATAGTTCATATAATTGAAGAGGTTATTGGGATTAGCATTTAATTCTTGCAGAGTTTTCTCATACAGGTCTTTAAGGCGCGGATAGCTTTCATGCGTAAACACATCGTCACCAAAAGAGGCTTTGTGGCGATCAATAAAAACGACAAGCGCTTGATTGTTAGCCGCGTCATCCGGGACCTCATTCAGCCATTTACGAGCGACCTGCTGAAAAAGTGGATGCGCAGGACTAAGAGTAAATCCGAGATCCAGTGCCTTCAATTTTTGATCCAAACCTTGCAAAGAGGAAGTGTAGAAAATCTCCAACAGAAAAGGTTGCATCTCAGTTTTTAGAGCTAGATCTTTGAGTATCTTTTTTACCTGTGGCCGATTTAGGTAAAAATTTAATAATTGACCAAGAAGAGATGGGTTTGTTTCTTTATACTGCGTTATAAGCTGCTGGAGCGGTTCTAAGGAATTACGGCGCCAATCCTTATTAAGAGAAGACTTTTCGATGCTATTAAATTCGAAATGCTGGGGTAGAAACTGCCAGATATACTGATCCCTATGGTTAATCTGAAGGGTTAAATCAGCAATATTTTCAATAGATTCGCGTTGATACTTAACATGCCATGAAAAGTAAACCTCGTCTCGCCGCGACAATTTATTCAGTATATAGCTCATCATATCAGCGCGGTTTTTTCTGGCTTCTTTGGGCGGGTGAGCGATCATAGCTGTTAACTGATCATCATTAAGAAGCTTTGCAAGCACCACAAAGATATTATCGATGCCGGGCCTAAGATTACAACGCCCACCTGCGTCAGCATACCGGACTTTTAAAGTATCTTCCGCCTCATTTAAGCTTGAGACCACATCCGCCCAGGCTGAGCGATCAATTGCATGACCAATAATATCCGTATAATGGAGCTGGCTATAAGCGTGAAACGCGTGCGGATTGCCTTCATAAAATTGAACAAGCTTTGAAGAGGCATGCGGAAATACGGCCTTTAAATGATCAATTCTAAAACTCTGCGTCTTTGGATCGGCGAGCATAATATTCAGAAAATTCCTGAGCGCTGCTTCACCACAATCTGAAAAAGTTGCTTTCACAACTGTCCCGGTTACAGGATCCAGGTATGTATGGTTGGCCTGCCCCGTGCCCAACATTTTAGGATAAGGATTCTCGTATTTATCGTAAGCAAGCGTCGTAAAGATAAGGTTTTCCGGATTGTGCGCAAGAGCGAGAAAACCTTCTAGCTGAACAGTATTATTGTGGACAGCAGAGTGTTTCCATTGCGTATACCATGCTTGAGAGTATTCCTCTGTTTTGAAAGGAGACGGCACTAAATGCCGGCCCAAAGCTTGTAACAGCGGCTCTAAATCTGCTGCGGTTGCAGACTTCTTGCAGACAAAGGCGAGTAAGGCAGATTCAATAATATGGTGAGGATAGTCCTGCGCTTCTTGCAGCGAGCCCGCAAAAATTGCTGCATAGGAATCCGCCAAAGCCTCTAAATTATCAAATTGACTGGCCCATAACTTCTTTAGTTCATTGCGTTTATGGGAGTTGAGAAAACTTTGTGATGAGTTTTTACTCTGTGACGAAAGTATCCAGGCTCTAAAGAGCCTTTTCAAACTGTTGTAAGCCTCGTCCTGACTTGTTTTATCTTGCTTGAGCTGAGTATACAATTCTAACAGCTCCCCTATTTTAGTCAAAGGAAGAGCATTAAAGAAGTCATGCTTACGGGTGGGCAACACTAAACGGCCGCCTGCGGCACTTGGGAACAATTGTTGGATAACTGCAGTGGTGGCGTCTTGAGGACAGTCCCGATCAGTCGACGGTTCAATGCCAGCAGGCGGATTTGTGATCTGATAATGGCATAAATAGCTCTGATTATAAGGCCCATATTTTCCCTGGAAGCGAATATTATCAATCAGGGTGGAACGCAGCGCTAACAAGCCATTGACCGGGGAAAGATGCTGAGAGCCAGGTGAGAATCTGTTATAAAGGTCGCCGATCTGGGCCTCATCTATTTGTTGGCAGGAACCTGCTAGAGCTCCCATAAAATAAAGGCTTAATGTTCTCAATTTTTGTCGCATTGTTTACATCCACTTATGCATGATAGGTTGGGATTAATTCTTGCTGTTTTCACAGTAGAGTTAATTAGTGAGCGGCCTCTACTTTAGAAAAGAGCGGATATTACACTAAAACCTTAGCTGTCATCAAAGTCATGCTATTAAGACTTAAGGCCCCTAAAGAGTTAAGTTTAAGCATAATTATCAGCCTTTCATAATCCTTAAGATATAAATTGGTATCTTTCCAGGAAAATCAAGATTTAATTTCTCTGCGATGAGAACGGGGTTAAAAAGCGTAAAAAAATATTAATTTTTGTGTAGCTCCTTTTCGAGGATACATTTTATTTTAGTTCTGTTAGAAAATCTGATTAAGTTATACTTAGTCAAAGGTAAAAGTTAATCCCCTAAAAAGAAGAGCGCCAATGAAAGAACCAAGAACAATTGCCTGTGTACTCCACATTTCCCATCAAAAGACGAATGAGTATGATCTGACAGCAGCCTTTGAAGAAGCTGTGGGCTTGGCGGCAGCTATTGATCTGGATATTGTGTATACTCAACTGATTCAGCTCAAGAAAGTTACTCCTGCCACAATGATTGGCCAAGGCAACGTCGAAGCTTTAAAGGAAGTTATTTCTGAGCATCAAATAGAATTAGTGGTTTTTGATGGTCCGCTTACCCCCGTCCAACAACGGAACCTAGAAAAAGCTTGGAATTGTAAGGTAATTGATCGCACCAGCCTTATTCTCGAAATCTTTGGTGAACGGGCGCGCACGGCTGAAGGGCGTCTCCAAGTGGAATTAGCCGCCCTAACTTATCAACGCAGCCGCCTTGTCCGTAGCTGGACTCACTTAGAGCGCCAACGCGGAGGCTTTGGCTTTACTGGGGGCCCCGGAGAGACGCAGCTTGAATTAGACCGCCGCATGATTGATGAGCGCATTATTCGCATCAAAACTGAGCTGGAAAAAACTAAACGCACGCGCAGTTTACATCGCTCAGCCCGTGCTGATATTCCTTATCCCGTGGTTGCCTTAGTCGGTTACACCAATGCCGGTAAATCAACGCTGTTCAACAAGCTGACCCACGCCCAAGTACTTGCCAAAGACATGCTCTTTGCCACCCTAGATCCGACGATGCGACAAATCAAGCTCCCCAGCGGCCGCACCATTATTTTGTCTGACACCGTAGGATTCATTTCTCATCTTCCTACCCAACTGATTGCTGCTTTCCGCGCCACCCTTGAGGAAGTCTGTGCTGCTGATTTAATCTTACATGTTCAGGACTGTTCGCATCCGGATAGCACTTACCAAGCCCAAGAAGTCAATAAAGTCCTCACAGAACTCGGATTGGAAAAGGAATTAGAGGATGGGACGGTGGTGAATGTCCTCAATAAAATTGACTTATTGGCGCCTTCCCACCTAAACCTGCTGCAAGAGCGAAGCAAGAAGACTGAACTCTTAGTCTCCGCTGCTACTGGCGCAGGTCTCGATACACTTTTAAAAGTGATTGACCGACAACTAAATCGTCATACCCAGCTCCTTGAGTTTGAGCTACCGTTGCAGGCGGGCGAAGCCCTCGCCTGGCTCTACCGACAGGGCGCTATAATTGGACGCGAAGATAGTGAGGCCTCAATTCACCTCAAGCTCCAAATTAGCCCTCAAGCTCTTGAGAAGTTTAAGGCTAGATTTAATCCGAGTCTTCTTCCTTAATTATATAAGGCTTAGCTTAGATTAGCTTATACTTATTATTGCTATCTTCAGGGATTAGCCTATATAGTATGGAATTAGCGTCCGTTAAGACAGTGATCATTTTAAAATGAAAAATTTAACAAATTTACTTGAAAACAATAAACGCTGGGCAGAGAAAATGACCCGAGATAATCCCACCTTTTTTGAGGAACTATCTCACCGTCAAACCCCAGAATACCTGTGGATTGGTTGCTCAGATAGTCGAGTACCCGCCAATCAAATTGTTGACCTGCCCCCTGGCGATGTCTTCGTCCATCGTAATGTCGCCAATGTTATTGTCCATTCCGATTTAAATTGCTTATCGGTTATCCAATATGCAGTTGATGTCTTGAAGGTTAAGCATATTATTGTGTGTGGCCATTACGGCTGTGGTGGCATCTTAGGAGCCCTTACCAACCAAAAAATGGGGCTAATTGATAATTGGCTACGCCATGTTCAAGACATTCGTCAGAAATTTAAAGATGCCTTTGAGACATTTACTGCTGAACAGCGTTGGGATATTTTATGCGAGTTAAATGTACTTGAACAGGTCGCTAATGTGGCCCATACCACGGTCGTCCAGGATGCCTGGAATAGGAAGCAAGACTTAACCATTCACGGATGGATCTATAAATTGCATGATGGTATTGTTCGTGATTTAGACATCTCTCTTAATAATATTGCCGACCTTCAGGCGTTATATGATTCAGCAATTACCACTGTCTTTCTTAAATATCAGAAATAGATTATAGGATGGCACCCCCTGGCGTCTAAGAAAGCTACCTTACTTTACCTTCGACCCTGCTTCTATGGAGGGAAGATCATTCTAAGGATAAAAGTATGGAAGATCAAGAAGGACGCGGTAAAGAGAGGTTATAAAGGGTAAAGCGCATAGGTTAGGCTTTACCCTTATATCCTACTTCGTTTTCTTCATAATGAAGATCGTAAGGCAAGGCTGAGACATACAATTTTCTAATTGTACCTGATTCATATGCTTATTCCTATTTTACTGACAACTATGTGTTAACTTTTAAGGTTTCCCCTCATTAATATCTTATGTTATTAACTGTTATCTGAGGGAAAAGTCAAGACAACTGGGCTGTTCAACAGAGGTATTCCCAAGGAAAACCGCATCATTTTACTTACTAAGTATTTGGATTTTTTGTGTTTTTTTCAAAGTTAATTTTTTATAAAATTTAACCTAAAAAACCCACTAATAGCTTCATTAACATTATTTATCCTAAATGGTTACACCGTCACTTAATGTAGTAAGTCCTTGAGAAGCTGGTTCATAAGAATTAATAGAATAAAACGAAAAAATTACATGATTATCAAGCAAAGAGATTACAGTCGTAAAATATATAATATTTTTTACTTAGCGTTTAATTAAAGATCGCGATTAATAATGTTTCTGTTTTTACTATCAAGAAAGATTCACAAGCAATGAGAAACATAAAAAGAAGTTTTTTTCCCGCCAGTTTATTGGCTACCCTCCTCGGCCTCCCCCTAACACCTCAGGACGTTCAAGCATCACAATTTGCTTCTGCAATTTTTAGTTTTGACAACCAAGCTGAGGCCACAGGCTTGCATGTTAAGTTGTCGGGTTCATTCAACAGTGGTAGCTGGATAGTAAGAGAGATTAACAGTGAAGATATCCCTTTCCACCAAGAATTATTCGACAATGAAACAGTTATGAAAGGATTTGCGGATGGACAAAGACGTGATGTAAATCTTACTAAATCCAGATGTGAGGATTCAATTAATAATCGTTTTGGCAAAGGCCATCCCCATGGCTTAATGATGGTCCTTGTCAATGGTGAACAGCGCGCTATGCATATGGTTGCTGGTGGGGGCGACCGTCCCGGGACATCAGAGATTGCTTATGCAAGCCTACCTGAGTTCTGGGGACAGGCATTAGGAAAATCCTTGGTCACAGCCATTATTAATGAGTGGGCCCCTGAAGTTAGACGCCTTGGGCTGGGCCAAGAGTTAAATGGAGATGCAGATGCTAATATCCGTCAGGCGTTTCAGTGTTTTGGCGGCAAAGAGCTGGAGCAGCTTGATGCAACTGCAAGCCCATCCAATGTTGCCTCTTGGAAAATTTTGACCGGCCTGGGATTTGAGGCCGCCCAATGCAACGTTCCAAACCCAGAAGAAATTATTGCCGACTATGACCACAAGGATTTTGGAGGCTCCTTGAAGCAGAATTACGAGGCCTTAGAGACCGAACTACTCACTTTATTCAACAATGGAGAAGAGTCCTCACAGCAGCTTAAAGCGAGACAGCGGTATGTTATGATTGACCTTGACGGAAAGAAACGCGTCTTCAGCAAGCATGTAAGGTGGGACCGGATTAAATTCCACTTTGAGAAGAAGCTCTCTTAAACACGTTTGTGATGGCTAGCTGATTATCTATAATCGGCTAGATAAAAAGCTAGCCCCCTTACTTAATTCTCATTTATCAATTAACATCTACGATCACTTTCACCTGAATGCTCTTTGCCGACAATTTTAACCCGGTTTAAACTACCCTAAGCGTCTAACCTTAGGCTTCCTGGAAAGTAAAGATTTACTTCATTTAAAGCTTAATCATAAAACTGCTCCCTCTTCATACGCGTCACTTTCTATCCCATCTTACTCGGCGTTAGATTTTAGTTACCCTAAATTTATATTGCAATGAGTCTTTCTTTTCAGAGGATTAAATGGTAGGTTGATAACCATTGATGCAATAAAAAAAACTTGCTAAATTTTTTCTATCATTATTTATTATATCTAACGACTGAAGGAATCATAGAAGTTTTAGGAAAATGTAATGCCTATCTTTGAGCTTAACATGAGTGCTGACACCCAAGCGAAGCAAGTCATAATCAATGCTCAAAAAAGTAGCGCGTTATGGAAAGCCAGAAAAAATGACAGAGATTTTAAGATGAGCCTTAGCGGCCACCAACGCTCAAAGTGGCCCACCCTACGACCCAACCGCAAGTGTAGCTCTGCTATTTTTCCAAACTTTATGACAAGTTATCCTATCTGGCGTGATCTATTTAGATATTCAGAATTTTTAAGGCCGACTGTGAAGCACTCTCTCTGCTCTAATTCAACTGCAGCAAGAGGAAAGCAATTGCAAATGCATAAACGCCTATACGATTTATGTTTTCGGCCCACCAGCCCGACAATTTTCTGTGGGGTTTTTTATGCAACAAATGTAATTGTTTAACAGACAGGAGTTTTAGAATGGCTTCTTTTTCAAATATTATCCCTCTGACTACCTCTAAGCCAAAGTCGGCTCAAGAAGACACTATTTATAGAGAATCAATTCTTCGCCATCTTTCCAAAAGGTTTAATGGGGGGATTATTAATGTGGATGCCCATGGATTCATCAACGCAATTAGTGACGAATTTCTAGAGTTAGTCGGGCAGTACAGAGCCGACCTTATTGGCAAGAACATTGCAGACTTTATCGGTAAAAATAAATTTGAGATGACCTTTATGACTCGGATTAATTCCCTTATCGAAGGCAAGTTGAAACGCTTAGAATTCGGCTGTGTATGGGCGACCGATTCGCATAAGGCTAACCTGTATATTGAATTATATCCTCCTGTAGATCACAATGGAATTATAGAAGGCTTTGTTCAAAAGACTTACGCTACTCAAATTAGTTTCCCTCGACAAGAGATCATTGAGCAAATAATTCAACACATGAGTGCTGTCGTGTGGCTTAGCCCTATTACAGCTGGTGAACTGTATTATGTCAGCCCCAGTTTTAAAGAGTATTACGGCATTACCCCTGAAGATTATGTAAAAGATCCCTCTTTATTTCTCAATAGGATTCATCCCGATGATCTCGAAAATTTAATGAAATGTTATGATCCGGAGGCAAGTCCTTCGGTAAGGCAGGGTTATTTCCGTTACAAACTCGAGAATGGCTCATGGCGCCACACCAGCTTTTATCGCTTCCCCATCTATAATGGCAAAGGCGACATTGTGAAATTTGCCGGCATAGCTGTGGATAGTAGTCCCCTTTATGAGGCCCAAGAACAAGCCCGACTTCAGCAAGATGAGCTCCTTAAAGTTAACCAAGAGCTAAAGAAGACGAATGAAATGCTGGAAGAGTTTACCACATTTGCCTGCCATGATCTTGCTCAACCCCTTAGGGCTTTCAAAATTTACACAGAGATTCTAGAAAATAATTATCTGCAGGATATTGATGAAGAAGGTAATTTGATGCTTTCTTCCATTAAAGCGGCCATGGAACGCATGGAAGATTTAATCAAAGGCATTGGTACGCTTGCGCAGATGGGAACCAAGCCCTTAAAGGCTCCGTCTCAAAGCCTAAATATTACTAATCTTATAGAGAAGACTCTGGTCCCCCTTTATTCGTCGCCTATTAATCCCACCTGCCAAATTGAGAAAGGGAAACTGCATCCCATCAGAATCAGAGAACAGCATATGGCCGTAATTCTTGAAAATCTTATCACCAATAGTGTCAAGTATACTGAAAAATTTCCCCACATTAGAATTCGCTCAAAACGATTCAGTGGTGCCACAGTTTATGCAGTCTCTGATAACGGTATTGGCATTCCTCAGGAAGCTGAAGATTACATCTTTAAACTCGGGAAACGCTTAAGGACAAAGCCGGAAAAAACTGGGTCAGGAATTGGCTTATCGGCCTGCCAGAAGATCATGTCCTTGTACGGGGGCAAGATATGGTTTCATTCCAAGCCCGGCGAAGGGTCGACTTTTTATCTTCTGTTCCCAGAAAATAATGTTAAGGAAGCCACGCAACCATAATTAAGAGACCGCCGACCAATTAAGAATATTTACAGATAACCTCAAGACGACTACAGTTGGGCCAAGGGCCCGCCAGATTATTACCATGACCTCATCCCCTTTTAAAAGAGGATCAATTAAGTAGCTATTATAGGGAAGGGTTTAGCCGTGTCTATCTGCTGAGCGCCCTAGCATTTGACTGTATTAGCATGGAACGGACCGCGATGACGACTAATCTGACCCAAGAAAAAGGCCTCTTTGATATAATTGGAGATATCCATGGATGCTTTGATGAATTATATCAACTTCTTAGCAAGTTAGGCTATGGTCTCCATAACGATGGCAACCACTATCTGGTAACCCATCCTCAGCAGCGCAAAGTTATCTTTGTCGGAGACTTAGTGGATCGCGGCCCCAAAACCCCAGAAGTTCTGCGTCTGGTTATGGATATGGTCGAAACAGGCATCGCTATATGCGTCAACGGCAATCATGATGACAAGCTTAAACGCTATCTCCAGGGTCACAATGTTAAAGTAGCCCATGGCTTGGAGGAATCGATCACACAATTATCGTGCGAATCGGCTGCTTTTAAAGAGAGAGTGCTTAACTTCCTGGCCCACCTCCCCAGTCATTGTGTTGTGGATGGCGGCAAGCTTGCCATCGTTCATGCCGCTTTGAAAGAAGCTTATATGGGCCGCGAGTCCGCCTCTATCCGGGCGTTTTGTATGTATGGTCCGACCACAGGAGAGATCGATCATTACGGTCTGCCGGTGCGTTATCCGTGGGCCCAGGATTATCAAGGCAACACCTTGATCGTTTATGGTCATACACCCATTCCTGACCCGCAATGGATAAATAATACCATTAATATTGATACCGGTTGTGTATTTGGCGGCAAACTTACGGCGCTGCGTTATCCCGAAAAAGAGCTCATTTCAGAAAAGGCAGCACAGATATATTGTGTCCCCACTAAGCCGATTGAGGCTTAAAATAATAGGCTAAAGCAGGCTTTAAGACCGAGACATTAGCTGCCCGTTTACCTTCAAGAAACCATATTCCTCAAGACTGTTAAAGAGATATACAGTCTTAACTTTTGTAAAATTTTACTAAATTATTTCCATTAATTCTATTATTAAACAAGACTAGCCAGTAGTTCTATTATAGATCAGGAGAATGCAATGCCTTATCTTGTAACTCTTATTACCTTAACTTTCTTTGCAACTTGGCCAACAATAAATCTCTCTGCCATGGAAGGGGCGCCCTCCGAAGCAAGCTTCGGGGAGCAACGAGTAATTCAGCAAACCTTGCAAGAAAGCCCTTGTGAGATTGATATTTTGCCCGACGAAATCGTGATGCATATATTTTCTTTTCTTAATCTAAAGGACATTTTTTCACCGACTCTCACCTGTCATAAATGGAAACAATTAATGCAGGATAATAATCTGTGGAGAGAGTATGCCCGAAGAGCTCAACTTTTAATACTGCCAGGACTTGCTGGCGACAAAAATTATAAGGAATTAGTGAGAGCAAATTGTATTCCTGCCTTTGCCATATTGGGCTCTTTAAATAAAGGAAATGATGCTGGAGTATTTGCAACAAACTTTGATGGATCGGTCATTGTCGGGACAGCATGTGATAAAGATAAATCGAAAAATACAAAAGCCTTCCGGTGGACAGCTCAGGAAGGCATAACATTTCTAGGGGAAAGCTCTAATCAGGCTTGTGCCACCAATTTTGATGGAACCGTTATCATCGGCAGCAACATAGTTAATGAGGCTAGCCGATTGGTTAAAAGTTCTTTCCGCTGGGCAGCGAACGAGGGTATGGTTACCTTAAGAACCGCAAAGGGCACCCTACCTAGCTACACCTTTGCTAAGGGCACAAATTTCGATGGCTCTGTCATTGTCGGTGAAGCAGAAGGCACTGCTTTCCGTTGGACCGCTCAAGAAGGCATACTTTTCTTAGGTACATTAAATGGCGGTAATTATAGCAATGCTCAGGCAACAAATTATGATGGGTCTATTATTGTAGGTGAAGCCGTAGAGAACAGACAGAAAAGAGCCTTCCGCTGGACGGAGCAAGACGGCATGGTCTCCCTTGGAACCTTAAATGGCGGAAATTTTAGCTATGCTCATACGACAAATTATGATGGGTCTATCGTTATTGGCTGTGCCAGTGATGGAAAACAACAGAATGAGTTAAGAGCTATTCGCTGGACAGCCAAAGAGGGCATGGTCTCACTCGGTACCTTAAATGGAATGCCTAAAAGCCAAGCTATCGCAACAAACGTTGATGGCTCAGTAATAGTGGGAGAAGCAGGAAAGGGACCAAATTTAAATCAATCTCAAGCCTTTCGCTGGACGCCGGGAAAAGGTATGGAATCTATTCAGGAATTACTCAGTGACCAAGATCTTTTACCGCCCAACTGTAAATTGATTTGGGCAGGGGCCATCACACCGCTGGGTACAACTGTGGTGGGAGACGCCATATTTGATGACAGCGATCCTAATGCTGAAACTTTCATTTGGCGAGCTGTTCTTCCCAGAGATAACTTATTTAACCGTGGCTACTAGCCCGTTTGATATAAGGAGGCTGAAGGGAGTCTCCTTATAAAAGCTATTTCGCGATACTGCCTTTTTTCCTGAGGCGAAGCTCATCTTCGATATTCCCATTCAACACACTAGCGGGTCCTTCTGTCATCTTGGAAGCTGAACGGATGAGCTAATTCTGGGGTTGAGTCGAATCATACTCACGCCCGCTGCCATAAGCGACAATAATCCGGCCGCATATAAAACCTTTTGTGTGGGATGGGGCAACATTAAACTAAAAGTGAACGAGACCATGGTTGCGCCCATGGTTTGGCCGATTAATCGGGCTGTACTCTGCATCCCGCCTGCCGCGCTGCTACGATGCAGAGGAGCAGAACTCAAAATAGCACGATTGTTGGGCGCTTGGAAAATTCCGAATCCGCCACCACATATGGCCATACGCCACATAATTTCGAAACTTGTAGCCTCGGCGGTAAGGGCAGAAAGAAGAAACAATCCTGCCGAAAAAAGGGTTAGACCGATGGCCCCTAAAATTCCCACTGGAAAACGATCGGAAAGCAGGCCTGCTACTGGTGCTGTCAAAGCTGCTGCAATCGGCCAGGGGGTAATCAACAGCCCCGTCTCAATTGCGCTGCGATTTAAGACAGTTTGGATAAAAAACGGCAAGCTGGTATAGGCCGCCATCTGCCCGATAAAGGAACAAATAGAAGCAGCAATGGAGGCCGCAAAAATCGGTATCCTAAACAGGTCCACCGGAAAAAGCGGCGAGCTGACCTTGAGCTCTCGTCGCACTAGAATGTACCCTAGGCCACCGGCACACAATAGTCCTGCCAGCATTGACAGCAAATTGAGCTCATAGCCCATCCCGTCAATGCTAATGATAAGAATAGCAATCGTAACAGCATATAAAAGAGAATTGGCGCCATCAAAATCAGTGCGCGTGGCGGAATCGGGAATGTGTTGGCTGGCCATCCATAAGGCCGCTAAACCGAAAGGCACATTGAGGGCAAATAACCATTGCCACGGGCCAAGCGACAGCACCAGGGAAGCAATGGTGGGCCCCAAAGCGGCCGACACGGACACACTAAAAGCTATTAACCCTAAGCCGCGCCCCAGATCCTTCTTAGTATAAATAAGATAAACAATAGCGGCATTCATACTTAGAACACCGGCCGCTCCGATCCCTTGCAGAACCCGCGATAAGGTGAGCATAATAAGACTCGTCGATAATGAGCACGCCAGCGAGGCAACCGAGAAAATAACCAACCCTAGACAATAAATTTTACGATAGCCAACCTTATTCCCGAGAGAGGACAACGGTAACAAGCAAATGCTTAACGTTAGCTGGTAAGCATTAATAACCCATATGGAGGCCTTAGCACTGGCCTGCAAATCTTGAGCAATGGTCGGCAAAACTACATTGACAATGGTACTATCGAGAACCGATAAACAGACAGCCATAATGATACTGAGCATTGCCCAACGCCTTTGCAGCAGCGGTAATCCCTCGGTCATTGTCACTAACATCCATGCAATTAAGCCTGCCCCTAGAGTACCCTCATAGGTATTAAAAAGTTATGAAGAGAGGCAGCTAAAACCATGCGGCTTCGCTTCCCTCATCAGCATTTACGGCTCAACGATATTAACTTTAAGGTCTTTCCACCGTGTCCTTTTTCACTAATGATTAAATCTCAAGGAGGACCTCATGATACTATTAAAATAAAATTAACGCTAAGCCTACTATGGGCTTCAGCCAACCAAGCAGCCTATACTATGGAGCCACCAATCTCTGCCTTACAAGAGCGAGAAAGAGAAGCTGCTACTTACGAGGAAGCAAGGTATTTAGACTTCGAGCACCACTTACAAGCGCTCGACTTACCCTTAGAACAGTTATCCTTTGAATTTGGAAATTTTGTAGAGTTGGCCTCAGTAGCCATCATGCAGCAAATAAAAACTAATAATAGTTACCATCCTCTAATGACTGATACGCCGGATTATAGAATTCATTTTAATAATTATTATAAAACCAATATAAGTAAGTTAGACCATATTACCTCACGCTACTACCCTGGTCCATTAAATCTTGTACAATATTTAGAACTGGACAAGGCCCATCTATCTTCTTCACAAGCTCTAGAAAATGCAATAATCGCCCTTGAAAAAGGTAAAAATATCCTTAAAAGATTGATCGAAAACAGAATCCGTACCAATCAATTTTTTACTAATTTAAGCTTACCTTTAATTCGTTGCTTAAAGGATGCTAAAAACTATAAAATCCGCTGCCTAGAGCATATGGAAGCTTTAGCATTCGAAGCTAAAGATGAGACGATGCAATTGAATGACCGAGTTATACTGGATTACAATTTTAATAAATTGAAGGAATTATTTGAGCAGGTTCCGACTCAATACGCTTACGACGGTGATCTTAGTCTTTATGCTTTGGGGCTAATTGCAAGCGATCTCTTAGATTTTAAACACGCAGAGATATTTTTAAAACTTAGCCAGGCTGCAAAGTTGACTATAAAGCAAATATTTATTGACGGAAAATGTAGGGAGTTACGTGCCTTGGAGCGGCTGAAAATAGCTACTTTGACTTCACGTTTACAAGTGATCCTTTATCAAAAAGATCTTATTGATAAAATGATGCGTCTCGCGGCTCGGGCTACTATTGCGATGCGTGGACGGGAGACTTTCGATTATGAGTATTATATGTGTTATATAAATCCACTTAATCATAAATATCAAACTTTGCTCTGCTCATTAGATGAGGCGGGAGATCTTTTTAATCCAGCTCAGGATGGTATCAGAGCTATAGGTTTATCATCAACTTTTCTTGACCCTAAAAATAGCTCCAAAGCGACTTTTAAACTTCTAGTGGCAGCACGGGCTAATCGTTGGCAAACAATCAAACAATTGCGAGAGTTAGAAGCAGATTCTTGATAACTCTAGAAAGCTTGGCCAGGCGCCGTGATAAAGAGAGCGATGACGCCTCCTTTATTTAGCCCCCGACATCCCAGCGTTTGGCGATTTGCCGGCGCAACCACACCACCGGTGTCAGATTCATCAGGCTCAGGGATGAGGTTTTCTTGGCAGCGTTATCCCGGTTAGCCAGAGGCTCAACACCATAAATTGAGTACCAATTCCTGGCTGAGGAGCTTTTTTCGTCTTTACGCTGAAACAAGAGGAAATAATTATCAATGTTTTCATCCTTGACGATCTTGATGCCCTCAGGATTTTTATAGGCAATTAGGCTCAAAATAGACTGATCGAAACGATGCCATTTAAACTCAGGGTAGTTGGGCATAAGATTATAAGATGTTGCATTCAGGGCTTTTTCTTGCTCACACGCCTGCAACCACTTCTTGATAAAGTCGCGGCTGCGCGAGGAATTCCTAATCACGATAATGGCGCTGCGCACTAGCGGCGCTTGACGACAGCCCTCCTCTTTGCAATCTAAAAGCTGGAAGCTGTCGCCCTTGACAAAGGCCCCGGCTTTATAATCTTGTTCTTGCAACAGCATTATATCATTATTGCCGAGGTTTTCAACAAAGCGGGGAATAGGTTGGCGGACCTTAAAGGCCGAATCCAGATAAAGAATGATTGAGCCATCTGGGGCACTCTCCAGAGTCCTTAAAATAATATAAGGTTTCCACAGCCACATGCCTGCTCCAATTTTTTCATTGAAAATGCTGCGGTTTTTTTCAAAGAAATCCTTATCCAGATGCGACTTGCGGTAATTTAAAATGAAATCAATTCCCTTATTCAGGGCATATTGAGCCACTGCATTTTGATTGCGAAAATATTGCTCTCCACCCGCGGCATAAGTAACCAAGAACACCGGCGGTCGGCCGGTCGGCTCAGGCGCTTCGAGATCCGGGGCACTATAACGATTGATCGGTTGAATAGATAGATCACCAACAAAACCTTGATAAGCATACTGACAGGTCAGCGAAATGGCTATAAGTGTGATGCCGTAAAAACAATATTTTAAAAATTTTGCCATTTTTTGTCTCAAAATAGAACTATCTAAGTTTATTATATCAGATCGCTTTGCTTTTACCAAAAGCGGTGTACATATTTAACCTCAAAAGTTATACTCAGAGCAAATAATGAGGACAAAGATTAACAATGATACGTGAAATTTTTCAAAAAGACCCTGAGATCGCCGCTGCAATTCAACAAGAACTTGAGCGTCAACAACATCAGATTGAGTTGATCGCCTCAGAAAACATTGTGTCAAAAGCGGTCTTAGAAGCACAAGGCAGCATTATGACCAATAAGTATGCTGAAGGGTATCCGGGGCGCCGTTATTATGGCGGCTGTGAATATGTCGACATTGCTGAAAACCTAGCCATAGAGCGGGTGAAGGAACTTTTTGGCTGTGGCTTTGCCAATGTTCAACCGCATTCAGGGGCGCAAGCTAATCAAGCAGTTTTTATGGCCCTGCTTCAGCCTGGTGATGCTTTCTTAGGATTGTCCATGGATGCCGGTGGCCATTTAACCCATGGAGCCTCCGTCAATCAATCGGGAAAATGGTTTAAACCTATTAGTTATGGGCTGGACGCTGAAACCCATTTAATTGATTACGATCACGTAGAACGTTTGGCCCAGGAGCATAAACCTAAGCTAATTATTACCGGCGGATCGGCTTATCCCCGGACCATTGATTTTGCCCGCTTTAGAGCGATCGCTGATGAGGTCGGGGCCTATTTAATGGTCGATATGGCACATTTTTCAGGCCTGGTGGCCGGCGGCGTCTATCCTAGCCCCTTGCCTCATGCGCATATAGTAACGTCGACGACCCATAAAACACTGCGGGGTCCGCGCGGTGGTATTATTCTTACCAATCATGAAGATATTGCCAAGAAGATTAATTCTGCAGTTTTCCCCGGCCTACAAGGCGGCCCATTAATGCATGTTATTGCCGCTAAAGCCATTGCTTTTAAAGAAGCGCTGCAGCCAGAGTTTAAAGTTTATGCTCAGCAAATTATCGCCAATGCTCAAGCTTTAGCCACCACCTTGCTAAGCCATGGCTTTAACCTTGTCTCAGGCGGCACTGACTCCCATTTAATGCTCGTCGATTTGCGTCAAAAGCAAGTCACAGGTAAGGATAGTTGCCAGGCTTTGGAAGACGTCAATATTACCTGTAACAAAAATGGCGTTCCTAATGATCCGCTTTCTCCCATGGTCACGTCCGGTATCCGCCTTGGTTCTCCTGCAGCGACCACGCGCGGATTTAAGGAGCCAGAGTTTATTCAGATCGGCCATTGGATTGCTGAGGTCCTTGAAGATCTTGCGGCTGGCAAGCAGCCGAACCCCCGCATTAAGCAGGCGGTTATTGAGATGTGTGCTGCCTATCCTATTTATTCTGATGTAAGGTATACTTAATGCGTTGTCCATTCTGCGGTCATACAGATACAGCTGTCAAAGACTCTCGCAATACAGATGATCAATCAGCCATCCGGCGGCGGCGGTTTTGTCAAGAATGCGGCAGCCGTTTTACCACCTTTGAACGCATTCAACTTCGCGACCTGGTGGTCATTAAAAAAGATGGCAACCGCGTTCCTTTTGACCGCGATAAACTCGCTAAATCAATTGTTATGGCTCTGCATAAGCGGGCGGTACCGGCTGAGCGCATCGAGCGGGTCATTTCCAGTATTGTGCGCCGTTTAGAAACCAGTGGAGATGCTGAGATTCCCACGGCGGCCATTGGCTCCATTGTTATGGAAGCCCTGGTGAATCTCGATGCCGTTGCTTACGTTAGGTTTGCAAGTATCTATCATGAATTTAACAACGTCTCCGATTTTATTGAATTTATCTCTAACATGAAAGAGGCGGCTCAAAACCGGCCGCTCCCGCAAGAAACACCATGACACAGCCCCCTCTTTACTCAGTGCGCGATATGACTCTCTCCTTTGGAGGCAAACCCTTATTTACAGGACTATCCTTACAGATTAATCCACGGGATCGCATTTGTCTGGTGGGACGTAATGGCTGCGGTAAGTCGACTCTGCTCAAGGTTATTGCCGGCCTCATTGAAACCGATGCCGGGGAGTATTTCACGCAACCGGGCACAGTTATAGCCTACCTGCCTCAAGATGAGCCGCTACCGGCCCACATGACAGTTATAGAGCATATTATGGTCCACACTGGCAAACCGCACTTTGAAGTAGAGGCAGTTCTAAGTGAGGTTGGCCTTAATCCTCACCAGTCAATGGCCAATATTTCCGGCGGTGAAAAGCGTCGCATCCTGATTGCTCGGGCCTTGGTGATGAATCCAGACATTCTGTTGTTGGATGAGCCCACCAACCATCTGGATATTCCTGCCATTGAATGGTTAGAAAGCACATTGAAATCTTTTCGCGGTGCTTTTGTGGTAATTAGCCATGATCGCAGTTTCTTAAAACGGGTTTCTAATGCCACCTGGTGGATTGATCGCGGCATATTGCTAAGCAATGATAAAGGCTATGAAGACTTTGATCGTTGGACGGAGGCGGTGCTTTTAGACGAGGAACGCAAACTGGCGAAACTGAATGCCAAGTTACGCTTAGAGGAAGATTGGGTGCACCGTGGGGTTACCGCGAGGCGTAAACGTAACCAAGGCCGCCTGCGTCAAGTGATGGCCATGCGCGAGGAAAAGCGCAGCCGCTTGCAAAATCGTCCTAAAGGGGCCAGTTTGGGGAATGTATCCGGTGAAATCTCCAGCAAGCTAGTCATCGAATGCCATAATTTAACCAAGTACTTTGGCGACAAATGTATTGTTAAAGGCTTCACCACCATTATCCAACGGGGCGATCGGATTGGCATTGTCGGGGCTAATGGGGCGGGCAAGACCACCTTATTAAAGCTGCTGCTTAAAGAGATTCCCGTGGATGAAGGACGCTGCCATATGGGCGCCAGTGTCGATCTCATCTATTTAGATCAGATGCGCGATAC
This sequence comes from Candidatus Odyssella thessalonicensis L13, assembly GCF_000190415.1. Classification (GTDB taxonomy): domain Bacteria; phylum Pseudomonadota; class Alphaproteobacteria; order Paracaedibacterales; family Paracaedibacteraceae; genus Paracaedibacter; species Paracaedibacter thessalonicensis. Next base: position 20,631 of record NZ_AEWF01000004.1, on the reverse strand, counting down.
TTTAAATCCCCAGGAGACCTTATGGGAAAGCCTCTGCCCTGGCGGGGGCGATCATGTAATGATCCAGGGTAAACCTCGTCATGTCATGGGTTACTTAAAAGAATTCTTGTTTGATAGCAAACAAGCCCGCAGTCCTGTCTCCATTTTATCTGGTGGCGAGAAAAATCGCCTAGCCCTCGCCAAAGCCTTCACTCAGCCAGGAAATTTATTGGTTCTCGATGAGCCTACCAACGACTTGGACATGGATACGCTCGATTTGCTGGAAGAACTTCTTTGTGAATTTGAGGGAACGCTTATTATTGTCAGCCATGATCGCGACTTTCTTGATCGTTTAGCGACCTCAATTATTGCTGTGGAAGGCGATGGTGAAGTAATCGAATATGCGGGGGGTTATTCTGATTATCTGGCAAAGCGCAAACCAAAACTAGAATTGAACTCTCCTAAAGAAAAAGCTGAACCGACCGCTTCGAAACCGCGCTCCGAGAGAAAATTTAGCTATCATGAAAAGCGCGAATTTGAGCTGTTACCAACAAAGATTAAGGCGTTGGAGCAAGAAATCGAAATTATTGAGTCCAAGCTTGACAACCCTTTATTCTATCAGCAACACCCGCAAGAGTTCACAACCTTATCTGCCCGCTTAGAGCAAGCAAAGACGGAACTGGATGAGATGGAACTAAAATGGCTGGAGCTCAGCGAGAAGATTGAAGGCTGAATAGAGGAGTTCGAAAATTAACGGTGCCCCTACTGATGTCATAATGAAATTTGAATGCTCTTTTTATACCCCGAACGGGAAATAAGGCTGAAATTTTCAGCAGAGGCGAGAAGGAAAACTTAAACATTATGAGCTTTCCTTGTCGTTTAAATCGTCCTTACAGCGGTTAAAACTCTGCGCCAGTTTAAAGGGCATATCCCTTCTTTCCTGCTTTAGGAGATACTGCTTGTTTCCCTCCCTTTAAACTTCTCAGCGGTCGACAAAGCTGGTAATACCTTGCTTTTCATGTCAACCTCTTTCCATTAAAGCAAAAACTTGGCATACTTTGAAAAGATCTCTCTGATTATTAGTAAACCATGTCCCATCGCCCGCTGTTAAAGGCTTTTATTCGCGTTCTTTCTAGTATCAGCATTGTCCTTGCCACTTTTGTTGCGGCAGGCTTATTTATTTTCATTAAATATGGTCAGGGGTTACCAGAGTACGATTTCTTAAAAGATTACGAGCCGCCGATGATGAGCCGCCTGTACACCAGTGATGCGCAGCTCCTCCAAGAATATGCGGTTGAACGGCGCCTGTTTGTGCCCTTTCATCAGATTCCGAACCGTGTTAGAAATGCGTTTATGGCCGCCGAAGATCGAAATTTTTATTATCATTTTGGCATTGATTTTCTAGGAACCCTTCGCGCCGCGCTGATTAACACTTTCACCAATTCTTGGAAAGATCATCCCACGGGGGCCTCGACCATTACGCAGCAGGTCGCAAAAAACTTCTTGGTAGGTAATGAGAAAACCTTTGGGCGCAAAATTAAGGAAGCCATTATTGCAATGCGATTGGAATTTACGCTGCCTAAAGATCGCATTTTTGAGCTTTATCTCAATCAGATCTACCTAGGTGCCGGCACTTACGGTATTGCTTCGGCAGCGCTGACTTATTTTGATAAAGAGTTAGAAGAGTTAACCATTGATGAGGCCGCCTTTTTAGCGGCACTACCTAAGGCGCCGACCACCCTAACTAAGAACGAAGACATCTCTCGCGCCCAAGCTCGCCGCAATTGGGTTATCGAGCGCATGGCGCAAGAGTATATGATCACGATCTCAGAAGCAGAAAAGGCAAAAGCTCAACCATTATCCTTTCGTCGCCATCGCGAGCTGCCTATTAAGGCTGATTATTTTACCGATACAGTTCGCCGTGAATTAACGCAGCGCTTTGGCAATACTCAAGTGCATCAGGGCGGCATGACAGTTCGGACCACCATGAACATCGAGCTTCAGAAAGCTGCTGAGCGCTCTTTGCGACAAGGCCTTACGGATTATGACCGCCGGCATGGATGGCGAGGGCCAGTGACCCAGATCAATTGGGAAAAATCAGATACCTCTCAACCCTGGCTCGCCGAATTAAAGAAGCTGAAAAAGCCATTAGGGATTGCGCCGTGGGAACAAGCGGTTGTTATTAAAGTAGAGCCTAATCAGGCGCGCATCGGATTTGCCAGCGGCTCTGAGGGAGTGATAACTTTAGCAGATTGCCACTGGGCCGCCCCTTGTCTTGTCGGCCAAAAGGTCGGACTACCACCACGGCACATGAAAGAAATCGTTCGTCAAGGGGATGTGATTCTGGTCAGCAAAAGCGAAGATGATCACTTTAAATTAGAACAAGTTCCCAATGTGACCGGGGCGCTGGTTGCCATGGATCCCAAAACGGGCAGAATATTAGCCTTAGCCGGCGGATATGATTTCGAAAGCACTCAATTCAATTGTGCCATCCAAGCCTTTAGACAACCCGGATCCTGCTTTAAACCCTTTGTTTATCTAGTAGCGCTTGAGCAGGGTATGAGTCCTGAAAGCCAAGTTCTCGATGCCCCCATCAGCATCAGCCTCGGCGGCAAGCGAGGATTTTATACGCCCCAAAATTATAGTCGCCGTTATTTAGGACTCTGTCCCCTTAGAATTGGCCTCGAGCAATCGCGCAATGTCATGACCATACGTCTGGCCCAAAAAGTCGGCATGAACTCTATTATTGATTGTGCAAAAAGATTCGGCATTAACGATCATATGCCCAAACAGTTAGCTATGGTCTTAGGCGCCGGCGAAACAACGGTCGTACGTTTGGTTGCAGCCTATGCAGCCATCGCCAATGGCGGCTATAAAGTAACGCCCCATACCATTGATTGGGTGCAAGACCGTTACGGAGAAACCTTATTCACTATTGTCGATGGCTTACAGCCCCAGGAAAGAATAGCTTCGGTTGAAAGTATTATTAACCTTACCTCGATGCTGGTGGGAGTGACGCAAAATGGCACAGCCCGGTCGCTGACCTCGCTTGGATTTGAGGTCGCGGGAAAAACCGGTACCACCAATAATTATAATGATGCATGGTTTGTTGGCTTTACCAAGGATCTAGTGGTCGGCGTCTTTATCGGCTTTCCTCAGCCAAAAACCCTCGGCAATGGGGAGACAGGGGGAAGACTTGCTGTCCCGATTTTCAAAGACTTTATCGAGCACATCTATACGCATCGCCCTAAACCTCATTTTGAGATCACCACGATTAAAAGAGAACCGGCCCTTCTCACAGAAGAAGAGCCATATATTTTTGAGGAATGTAATCCCCAAGATTTTGAGGTGGTTGCAGAACCTATCAAAAATGAGATAAAACAAGAAGAAAAAACAGACAGTGAAATTATTGATATTATAGAAGGATAGTCATCCATGCGCGCCGAAATTGATAGCGCCGCCAAATTGGTGGAACAAAATCTTAGCCTCATTAAACGCCATTTGGATTGGGATAATGCTGTCCAAAAACTTGCTTCCCTAAATCAACAAGCAGAATCGCCAACTTTGTGGGATGATCCGGCGGCGGCTCAAAAGCTTCTTAAAGAACGTGAAGCGTTAACCAATGCGGTGAGTAAAATTCGCGCTTTGCAGCAACGCTTGGTTGACAATATCGGTCTCATCGAGCTGGGCGAACTTGAAGGCGATGATAGTATTGTCCTCGAGGCCGAACAAGCCATATTTGATTTACAAAAAGAATGTGGCCGATTGCAGCTGGAAACATTATTATCCGGGGAAGCTGACGCCAATAACTGTTTTATTGAAATCAATGCTGGTGCGGGAGGGACCGAAGCCCAAGATTGGACACAAATGCTAGCCCGCATGTACAGCCGCTGGGCCGAGTCGAAGAAATATAAAATTGAGCTAATTGATGAGAATCCTGGAGATGAAGCAGGCTTAAAATCGATTACCATGAAATTTTCCGGCTTTCAAGCCTACGGCTGGTTAAAAACTGAAAGTGGCGTGCATCGTCTCGTCCGCATTTCTCCCTTCGATTCCAATGCGCGCCGTCATACCAGTTTTGCCTCCGTCTGGGTTTATCCTGAAATTGATGACTCCATTGATATTGTGGTCGAAGAAAAAGATCTGCGCATTGACACTTATCGGGCTTCGGGGGCGGGCGGACAACATGTTAATAAAACGGAAAGCGCCATTCGTATTACTCACTTACCCACCAATATCGCGGTGCAATGCCAAAATGATCGCTCACAACATCGCAACCGCGCTCAAGCCATGTCGATGTTAAAAGCACGGCTTTATGAACTTGAGTTGCGCAAGCGTGAAGAAGCGGCCCTTTCCGCTTCTGCGTCCAAGACGGAGATTGGCTGGGGCCATCAAATTCGTTCTTATGTATTGCAGCCCTATCAGATGGTCAAAGACTTGCGCACAGGGGTAGAGAAAGGTAATGCTCAAGGGGTCCTTGATGGCGATCTTGATGACTACCTAGAAGCAGCCTTAGCCCAACGCATTGGCGGCGAGTAGCTTCTATAAAGTTATTTTAGGAAGGCTTGTTACCCTGTTAAGGTCAAGTCATATAAGAGAGGCAGAGCTAAATATCCAACTTAATATTAAGGCTAGCCTTGCTAAGAAGGATGACCACCTAAGATCTCCTTTAACAACACTAGGATAAGGAAGGGCGCCATGTATTTCTTTGTGACTCACTTCAAACTAAAATTAAGAAACCTATCATTTTATGCTGCAGCCTTTTTAATCTTAAGCGCTCCCAACACCCTCTTAGCCAGCGATAGTGAAGTTTTAACCACGCCAGAAGCCCACCGCCACCTTCTTGAAACCTCTATTAAAGAGGCGCGAGACCGACTTGTTATTGCTTCTCCCTATCTTTCAAGTTGGGCGATAAATGAAGATAAGATCTTAGAGTTGATCGAAGCAAAACAACAGGCTGGTATTAAAGTTACAATTTATACTGATCGGAAACTGGATCATTATTGGGCCGTTCTAAAAGCCAACGCTACTGAGGTCGGAAAACTTCTCAACCCTGCTTATACCCATGTACGGATTTTAGATAAGGTTCAAACCCACACCCTAATTAAAGATAAAGATTTAATAGTGATTGGCTCTTTTAATTGGCTGTCCGCGGTACGCAATCCGGAAAGCCTTCTTTCAAATCTGGAGCAATCATTAGCTGTTAGAGGAGCCAAAGCAGAAGAGTTAATTGAGACTTCTTTAGCCCAATTACATGCGTTAGCAAAGTCTACCAATGCTTATAGTGAGGCGTTAGTTTTTTTTGAAAATGCTTGTGAAGCGGACGAACTGGAGGTAGCAACTACTGTTAACAGCTTAATTGGCGAATTACCCTTGTCTAAACAGGTCAGCTTTTCACAAGAATTAAGCGATGTTCTTAAAGCGATGGAACAAGCAACAGATAAAGAACAAAAAGAAACCTGTAAACTTCAGCTTAAACTTCTGTGCAAGGAAATTGTGAAAGAGATAAGAAGAATGTCCGGGGAAGAATGAATACAGAATTAGTACCCTTTTAGAGTTTAATGGTTATCAACTTGAGTTTCGCTCCAGCTGAGATCATTGGTTTCCTGTTTTTTTAAGCCGGCACACAAAGATAAACTAACAAACAAGACAATATTATCATGCAGATCGCCACTTTTAAGTGCATTACAAAAGCTGGTTAAGGTGATTAGGATAATTGCAATATGGGCGCTAGATGAGAAGCTAAAAGCTCTAAGGACGTTGTGAACGCTTAATAGAGAAAACGCAACAAATAAAATGGATCCTATGATCCCCGTTTCCGCCAGAATCTCCAAGAAAATATTATGGGGATGGAGAGCAATATCGCCGCTTCCTTGAACCATAGGCCATCCACCCAGCCCGACTCCTGTGATAGGATGCTGCGAGATCGCGGCAAGGGCAGACTGATAATAACTTACTCTTTCCGCAACAGATTCATCAACCTGGCCTATTAATAGGGGCGATAAGCGATGAATAAAATGCGAACTTGTATGGTCGAAAACCTTATTTAAGGAAAACCAAGCAAGCATACTGAACGCCAGAAAGAGGCCTAAGTGTGTGGCTGGTTTAATGCCAGAATAACGCCACCAGTGAATTAGATAAAAACAGCTTAAAGCTAAGCCGAAAGCAATGAGCGGCCCTCTTCCTCCCAAATTAAGGAGCACATAAACATACAGCCCGCTTAGAAAGAGACCTAAGAGCCCGGGGAGCTGACTAAATTGTAAAGATTTTAAAGGGGCTCTCAGCGGTTGCCGATCATCCTTAATGGTAAATCTCGTAAAAGACCAAGCCATAAGGACGGATAAGCCAGTGACCAAGGTTTGGCCGGTTACTAAATAATTACTTCCTAGGACATCAGTAATACGGCTTAAACCTTTGCCCCAGAATGTTCTTAAACATTCCAATAACAGCAGAAATGAAAATATAAAGAATGTCATCAATAGCCGCCGTACGCGTCTTTGTTCCGTACAGATAACCAAACAGCCAATCAAAAAGCCTGGAAGGGTGTAAACTGCGTAACATAAAGCCTTTTGCATCTTATACTCATAGGAAAGAGACCATAGAGTTGTCGTCAAGAACCAGCCACTCATGACCAAGAAAGCCGCAACAGGATAATCTAGAAATCGTCCCTTCCTTATTCCTTTACCTTTAAAATACAAAATCAGCCCCCACGGAATAAGTAGGGCTGTTAATAAAAGCGTAATATCATAATTGAGAAAGAGATTGGCAGCCTTTTTATATTGGTAGGAAAAAAGCCACAGCGTAAAGAAGACTTCTAATGAAAAGAAAGAGCTTAGGTAACGCACAAAACTTCATCCCCGTGCTTTAATTGACAAACATATTTTAACGGAGCTCACGAAAAACGGAAGAGCGAATAATGCTCCCCCATTTTACTAATATTGATTTGCTTTAATGATTAGCTAAATTGCCCGTCTTTTCGTAAGAAGTGACCGAGTTCTTTGAACCAAGCTAAAGTTTTACGTAGGGTCGGAAGAATCCCTCTAACTTTGCTATAGTCCTCAATCTCCTGGTGATTGTCTTGCATATGGTCATCAATCATCTCTCTTAGATCATTAGCAGATTCAGCTTTATCTGGCTTACGGGTCTCTATTAAGGAGATGGTGGAATTGGTTAATGCAACGCCTGAATAGAGTTTTCCATCCTTTATCGCCAGCATGGACATTACTTTGTCATAGTCTTTCATTAGGTTTTCAATTTGAGACCCTCTTATTTCCCAGTGGGCAAGCTCAGTTTGGTAAAGCCGATGGGCTATATTGAGCCAGCTTGAAAAGTGCTCCCCCATCGCTTTGACATCGTGCTCAACTCTATACAACTGCTTACCATTTATAAGGAAGAGTTGATTTAGTTGAGTCAGAATTCTATCGACTAGTTTTTGAGACTGTTCAGTAGGTGCTGGCATATAGCTTGATGTGGGTAAAGAGATTATACTATTCAATAGTTCAATGAAATTAAAAGTAAATTCATCTCTTTTAAAACTCCCTACTCCTCTTAGCAGTTTCTGATTGGTATACATGCAGAGCGGACCCAACATCCATGGATCAAAATGAGGCATTTCTCGAAGCTCTATACTAAACGGCCTAAATAAACCTAAAAATGCCTGCATTATGTCTGGATCACCGAGCAAGGGTAGAATATGTTTATTTTTTTGCAGGAAGGCAAGCAATAAAGGATCTATTTTTTCCGAAGTATTTTCCTCAAAGAATCCCTCCCGAGTATAACCAAAATATTTTGCCAGTAGAATATTATTGGCATGCAATAATTCGATGGGATGTACAGGCAGTGCTAAATAAGAATTTGTGATATTCCGGTAAGCCACATCTAAGGAAAACTCATGCGGCGCCAGAGTAGGTAAAACCGGCTCAATCGTCAGATCTAACTTCGTATTAAAGAACTGATCAGACATTATCAGAAATTTATAGTCTTCCGGTAGCTGGGAAGGGGCAATGGATCTGCTAGAACACTCTTTCTCATAATCAGCATAAATCGCTTTCAGTCCTCTTAATAATCCAATCAATGCCTCCGTTTTCTTCTGAATTCTTTTGTGCAAGTCTGGATTATGGGAATGCTTTTGCTCATAGGACTTTAACCCCGACAATTCAGAAAGGTGAAGCTGATACTTATTATATAGTTTTTTAAACTCAGGTTTATTGATGACCGCATCCGTAAATAAAGCTTGAGCAAGGTCCCTATCTTGCTGCTGAATAAGGCTGCCTGCTGCTTCAGTCTGGGTGCCAGCGCTTGCTGCTTCCATACTTAATAAATAAGTGGGCATAAAGCAGGATATTGATAAAGTTAGCAATAATTTCTTCACTAATTTCATTCTTATTTTAATCCTATGTTTTATTTGTTTTATGATGATCATTCTTGAGGAATAATAGCTGCAATCTTCTGCGTCAACATTAATTTTTGCAAATATTTTTATTTGATTTGAAGGAAAATTTATTGCTGTTTTGTTGAAAACATTTAATAACTGTTAGCGAGCCTGCACGGCACTGCCTATTGTCGTTCCACCTATTTTAAGCTCCCATATTTATATTATTATCGGCTGATCCTTGCAGCTCCTCATCACTTTTAGCCCCGTCCTCCTCGGGCTGCCACTCTAAGAGATCGCCAGGTTGGCACTGCAAATAGTGACAAATGCTCTCTAAGGTTGAGAAACGGATAGCCTTAGCACGTCCTGTCTTTAAAATTGATAGATTCTGAACTGTAATGCCGACTACCGCTGCTAAGTCTTGTAGCTTCTTTTTTCTTTTCGCCAGCATGACGTCTAAGTTAATAATAATAGCCATTATTTGCCCTTAAATGGTATGTCGTTGGTCTTCTTCAATTTGGCAGGCTTGATACATTACCCAAGAGATAACCATGATAATTAGTCCCCCATACAGCTTTCCGAGATTAAGGGTGCCAAAGCTTATAGAAAGATAGCGATGACCAGGCGCATTGGAAAGTGTCACAGCTAAGATCATCAGCATACTATTCAATGGCTTTGCTAGCATAGCATCGACAATGCATAGCAATCCTAAGCGTTTGTAGAAAGTGGCGTTCTCCTTAAGAAAGATCTGACCTTTAGAGTAGTTTAAAAAGATCTTTTTAAGAAGAAATAAACTTAAATAGAGCGGCATAAAACCGATGATCTCCCCGGCAATTGCTGTCAGTTTGGCAGTAAGTGTCCATTTTACATTTGCCAGATTAACCATCCCTTCCGGCGTTGAAACAGGATCAAATAATACCCCTTGCCCTATTAGCTCTCTGATAAGGTTGGTATCCATAAGACACCAAATGCCTAGCAAGACACTCGGGATACCGTAAAAGGCCATCCTGGTTATCAGTAAAATATGGCGGCTTAATTTTCCTATACGGTCCACAATAAGGTTCTCCTGTTAAGTTGTGTTTAGGTAAACATATACCCCAGAAGAATACTTAACAACAATTTTTTATCGATAAACAATAAAAAATTAATCTACAGCGCTAATATTGGGTAGATTCAGGTGATCAACAGCCAGCGTCTCAAGCATATTAAGGGCGATTGCTTGATATATACCAGAGACCCGTCCTTCCGGAACAGTAACAGCGTCAGGTAAGCCGGCATCTGCTCCGTGCCGAATGCTCAATTCCAAAGGCACTTCTCCTAAGAAAGGCACATTTAGCGTGGCTGCAGTCGTTCTCGCTCCACCATGGCTAAAAATATGGCTTTCATGCCCGCAGTTTGGACAATTGAATACGCTCATATTTTCAATAATCCCTAGCACTGGCACAGCGACCTTTTGAAACATGGCGATCGCTTTTCGAGCATCGATTAAAGCAATATCTTGGGGGGTGGAGACGATGACTGTCCCTGATAAACTCGCTTGCTGGGCTAAGGAGAGTTGCACATCTCCCGTTCCGGGAGGCATATCAATGAAAAGAAAATCTAGACTCCCCCAGTTGACATCTTTTAAAAGTTGCATAAGCGCGCCTTGGACCATGGGACCGCGCCAAATCATAGGCGTATCGGAGGGAATTAGAAAGCCGATGGACATACAAGCAATGCCAAAAGCCTGAAGAGGAAGCAGCTTCTTATCAGATGAAACTTCTGGCTTATCTTTTAATCCTATTAAGGTTGGCAGTGATGGTCCATAAATATCAGCATCCAAAATTCCGACTTTGTAGCCCAGCTGTTTTAAAGCAAGGGCAAGGTTAACAGTCGTTGTGGACTTGCCCACCCCTCCCTTACCTGAGGCGATCGCAATAATATGCTGAACCTGAGGCGGTACCTTAACTATCTTGTTAACTGTTTTAGGGGCCACGAGGGCACATAAAATTCTTTGATCTGGAAATCGCTGACGCAATTGTTCCTCAGCGTAAGAGCGTAAGAGCTCTACCTTCTGCAGCTGATCCGGAGCCGCTTCAAAAATAACGTGTAACGTATCCTTCTCTAATTTGATAGAGGTGATATGATCTACAATTTTTTGTCCGGTTGCGGGGTGAACAAGTGTTGTCAAAAAGTCACGCCAGTCATCTGTCTTTAACGTCATCGCCGGTGCCATTGTTATGGAGCTATGATTGTTATATAGTCAATACAGAGGATTATATTCAAGATAAAATCATGGCCTGGTTATTTAGTGAACGTCCCCGTAATCCTTGGGAACCCCCCCAAGGTCAACAGTCATCTTCTGATAGAAAAGATAGATCCCGTGAGGGGGCAATTGATATTGATGAAACAATTGATCAAATTCGCCAACGTTTAAAAGATTCTTTTGGCGGCAATGGTGGCGGCTTTACCCCGCCCAACGGCAGTCCCAAAAAATTTATTGTAGGAGCCGCGCTTATACTCGCAGGTTTATGGTTATCTACTGGCTTTTATTTCGTGCAAGAAGGCGATGAAGCGGTGGTATTAAGATTTGGCCAAATGGTCCGGATGGGACAGCCAGGCCTTAACTTTCATCTTCCTACCCCCATTGAGCAACATATTGTTAAAAGTGTTAGTGCTCAAAATACAATTGATGGCTCCATTCATGGCCGCAGCAGTAGCGATTCAGAAGAATCCTTAATCCTGACAGGTGATGAAAATGTGGTCCATACCAATTTCACGGTTTTTTGGAATATTAAAGATCTTCCTGAATATCTTTTCACCGCCCGCACCCCTGATAATACTATTAAAATTGCGACAGAAAGTGTGCTGCGTGAGATTATTGGCCAGCTAAATGCCAGGGATGCATTAACGAAAAAACGTGAAGAAATTGGTGCTCAAACAAAAGAGTTGGTCCAAAAGCTCATGGACCAGTACAAACTTGGGGTTAACATTATTAACGTTCAGCTGCAACGGGTCGCTCCCCCGAATGAAGTCATTGCTTCTTTTAGCGATCTGCAAGCTTCCATGACCGATGCGGAACGAGCCCAAGCAGAAGCTCAAGGCTATCGTAATGATATTCTCCCGCGCGCCCGCGGCCAAGCGACTCAGATTCTGCAAGATGCCGAAGCCTATCGGAACGCCAAAATTGCCGAAGCCGATGGTGAAGCTTCACGTTTTAAGCAAGTTTTAGTCTCTTATGATAAAAATAAAGTGGTAGCCATAAAACGTTTCTTCTTAGAAAATATGCAGCGTAATTTAGGTAAAGCAAAAACCTATATTTTTGATCCGAAAGCTGCCCAAGGGGTGCTGCCGTATCTTCCTGTCAATGAAATTGCTAAATCCAAAAAGCCGGAGGGAAATAAATAATGCCAAATCGCGCCATTGGATTTTTTGCTGTCTTATTTCTGAGCTTAGTAGGTTTAAGCAGTTCAGTATTTATTGTCGGCCAGACACAACAAGCGATTGTTTTGCAGTTTGGAGAATTACGCCGTGTTATCCAGGACCCTGGATTAAAATTCAAGATCCCTTTCATTCAGGAAGTCAATGTATATGAAAAACGTGTTTTAGATTTTGACTTGCCTGCAACTGATATTACCTTAGGAGATCAAAAGCGGGTGCGCGTCGATACCTATACTCGCTACCGGATTAGTGATCCTGTTCAATTCTTTAAATCGGTCAAACCTGCCAATGAATTTGGAACAGCACGGCGATTGGAAGCTTTGGTCGGATCCACCGTAAGAAACGTACTCGGCAAAGCGGACCTTCGGGAATTATTGTCCGAGAACAGGTCAAAGATTATGCATCAAATCAATTCAGAGGTTAAAGCTTTAACCAAAGGTTTAGGCCTGGATATCATTGATCTGAGAATTGTAAGAACCGAATTGCCGCCTGAAAATAGGCCAGCGGTTTTTAATAGAATGAATGCAGATCTCCAGCGTTATGCGAAACAAAACCGGGCTAATGGTGATGAAAAGGCTCAAGAAATCCGGTCAACCGCAGAAAAGGAACGCACAACTTTACTAGCCGAAGCAAGCAGAGACGCGCAAATACTTCGTGGTGAAGGGGATGCTAAAGCCATTGCTACTATTACTGAAGCCATGGGTAAGGATCCAGAATTTTATGGCTTTTATAAGTCAATGGAAGTATATGATACCATTATCGGGGAAGATACGACGCTAATCCTGTCTTCTGATAGTGATCTATTTAAATACTTTAGCCATCCTGAGCGCGCATTACGTAACTCACATTAAAGGAATAGGGAAAATATGTCTAAAATAAGATTATTGTTAATAACATCTTTTCTTGCTTCATCTATGGTTTTGACTTCGTGGACTTATGCTTTATCCGCAAAAGTCGAGCAGAAATCAGAAACAGGAATAAGCTCATCCACGTCATCTAATAAAAAATCTAATGAAAAATCTGCCTCTGAAACGTTAAAAGTCAAAGAAGAGGTCAAAGCCACTGACCACAAGCAAGAACCCCCTTGTAATGCTCGTTATGACGTTACCAAAGGATTTTCGGGTGTTGCTGAAAAAACGATTCCGTCAGTTGTGAACGTTTCAACCACCCAAATTATTGAAGGACGAGAAAGAAATCTTCCCCAACTTCCCCCCGGATCCCCTTTTGAGGATCTGTTTAGAGATTTCTTTGAACAAATGGATAAGCCAAAGCGTGTTCAGTCCCTAGGTTCAGGTTTTATTGTTAAAGTTCACTCAAAAGGTGATGACCCCTATGCCTATGTGGTAACTAATTTCCACGTAGTTTCTGAGGCTAAAAAGATTACAATTGTACTCCATGAAGGCAGTGAACTTGAAGCGGTTGTTCAAGCCGTCGACGAGCGCACTGATCTAGCTATGCTTAAGGTTAAATTAGGCACCCTGGCTCCTGAGAAGCGCAATCTTAAGCCCGTAGAATGGGGAGATTCCAATAGAGTTAATGTCGGTGACTGGTGTGTGGCTATTGGCAATCCTTTTGGGTTAGGCAGCACGGTAACTTCGGGGATAATCTCGAATCGATCCCGGAATATCGGCGTCAGAGGCAATGCAAAAAGCCGATTAAGTGAATATGTTGATGATTTTATGCAACACGATGCCTCCATTAACATGGGCAACTCTGGTGGTCCTCTGTTTGATTTAGAAGGAAAGATTATTGGCGTCAACACCGCTATCTTTTCCCCTAGTGGCGGCAATGTAGGCATTGGCTTTGCTATTCCTTCCAATCTTGTCAAAGAGACTGTTGACCAACTTATTGAGTTTGGTCGTACGCGGCGTGGTTGGCTCGGTGTCCGCATCCAGAGCGTAACGGATGAGATGGCTGAAAGTTTAGGTTTTGGTAAGGCCCGCGGTGCCATTGTCGGGGCTGTAACGCCTAAAGGTCCGGCCGCTGTTGCAGGTATTGAAGCGGGTGACATTATCCTAGAATTCGATGGCAAAGAAATAAATGAGAAAACACGCCTATCACGCGTGGTGGGCGAAACTGAGGTCGGTAAAAAAGTTAAAGTCAAATTATGGCGTAAAGGCAAAGAAGTCATCGTTGAGGTAGCGTTGGGTGAGTTTGAAACTTCCAGTGATGGCGTTGTAATTGAATCTAAAGATAAGAAAGATACCTCCTCTAATATCGATATTACCGAAGTGTTAGGCCTAAAAGTTTCTAAGATCACAGGCTCACTTTCACAGCAATATAAGATTAAAGAGGATATGACCGGTGCTGTTGTAGTCGGCGTCAATGGTGATAGTCCTGCAGCTTCTGCTTTAAGGCCGGGTGATGTGATTACAGAAGTTAACCAATCTGATATCAAATCCCCTGAAGAGCTGGTAAAAGCGGTGGAAGAAGCCAAGCGTCTAAAACGCAAGCATATCACCTTCTTAATTAGCCGTGGTGGAGATATGGTGTACATTACTACCCGCATTGAGGATGATCTTAAAAGTTAAGCTTGAATTAGCTATTATAAGGGGGGGTATCCCCCCTTTTTATTTTCACCTTGTATTCTGATGCGTAGACAGATACTAAATTAGTCATATATCGCAAACAATGGGAGATAGACATGCAGTTAATTCATCTCGTTCTTAGCCTTCTGTTATTATGTGTTCCCCCTGTTTATGCCCATGATACTGATAATGATGTTAAAGTAACTGAATTATCCCTGCAAAAAGATGAAATTTTTGAAACGCTATCCACACTGGTGGGTAAAAACGATAAAAATGAAGAAAAAAAGACATCAATAAAAGTTAAAATCGAGGACCTACAAGAAGCTGTCAAAATCCTTGAAGATAAAGAAGACCGCAAAAAGGTAATAAAGGCCCTTTCCGCCTTGGCCTTGCTTAACCAGCAAGCGCTGGAAGAGCAAGGAATTATTGAAAGCATATCTTCAAAGATTACTGAAACCATAGAGATAACTTCTGAAGCCCTGATTAATAGTTTAAAGTTGCTACAGCATATTCCAAAGGTGTTAAAGGAGCAACTCTCTCAGCTTAAGGTTGATGAAGGCTATCGCCATAATACGTATACTTTATTAATGACATTATTAACGGCCTTGATAGGAGCAGGCATTGTTGAGTTTTTAGTCCGCAAGTCCATGCAGTGGTTACGCGGCAACAGAACTGATCAACGGACACCTCAAAAAGTTCATCTTCAAATTATTGAAAAGCCTGCAGCTATAACGCCAGAACTTAACCGTATTCACAGTCACATTATCACGAATATTACGCCGATTATCCTCTATGGGCTGGTTGGTTACCTTATTATTTATCTTTCGCAGCCTGAATGGAATTCCATAACTTATCACGGTTTTATAGTGATGAATCTCGTCATTATGATCCGCTCCATGTGGTTATTGCTCAAAGTCTTATTCAGCACCCCTTCTAGCAACGATAAGAACTCACCCGTACCCGCTCAAAACATGAGTTTGCAATTTATTGTTGCTGGCATCCAGACGATCATCATCGGTGTTATTTTTGCCCAAGCCGGCTCACTGTTGGGTATGGGCGATCTTGCAGTTACCATATGGTTTAAAATTATTGGATTTGGGGTTACCAGTCTCTTGGTCGTCGCCATGATTAAGAATAAAGCTGCTATTCAAATGGCATTTCATGCCGACGAAGAAAATCTCAGTGGCATTGCTTTATTTATTGCCAAGATTGTCGAATTTATTTTCCGTAAAGCGCATATAATAGTTAGCTCTTTATGTATTGCCGCCTTAATCTTTTGGACTCTAAAACTGAATCTGGTAGCCTTTTTCATTGCCAAAGCATTAGTTTTTACTGGCGCTATCTCAACTATCTTTATTCTAGGCCGCAATTGGTTAACACAGTATATTTCTAAAACAAAAGACAAGCTGAAATCAGAAAAGGGACCCTCTACCGTCATGGGGCTCAATTACTTAGAAGGCTCCACGATGAATATTGTGCAGTCAGTGTGGCATTTACTGCTCATTCTCGGAGTAAGCGAAGTATGGGGAGCCAGCCCGTTAGAAATGGCCGCTTCCCCTGAAGTGCAACCGATTATATCAAAGATAATCTCGGTACTGATTATTTTGATTATTACTCGAACGCTTTGGGGATGGGCGGATCATATAGCTCGTTCGCATTTAAAAGGTCGTCTGGTCGGCAAGAAGTTGGTCGAATCGTCTCAATTTGTTAAAACAGTCACCCCGATCCTTAAGAGTGTCGCCCATTGGGCCCTTGGTTTTATGGCCATCATCTTAATCCTTATTGAGCTGGGTCAAGATGTCAGGCCGATGCTCTACAGTTTAGGAGTCATCGGTATCGCCATTTCATTGGGTGCTCAAAGCCTTGTCAAAGACATCATTAATGGTATTCTGACTTTAATGGAGGGAAACATCGCTGTTGGTGAAGTGGTCACAATTGGAGCCAATACCGGAACCGTTGAATCTTTATCATTGCGCAGTCTTGTGTTACGTCATGGTAATGGGGCCTTGCAGACCATCCCTTTTTCTGAAGTGTCGAATATCATCAACAAGTCTCGGGATTACGCTAGCTTTTCAGTCAGTTTATCAATTGCTCATAAAACTGACCTACAGCAAGCCTATGCAGTGTTAGAGCGGACCTTTACAGATATCAACAATGATCCCGCCTTTGGCAAAATGATTTTAGAGCCAATGCATATAGGCGGCGTTGACAAGATCACTAATACCGGGATCAGTATCACGGCCTCCGTTAAAATTAAGCCGGATCCAAGTAATAACTTTGCTAAAGCATTTAATACTTATCTTCAAAAGCAAATAGACGCCTCTGATCTCTATCCACCGGCTTCAGATAAGATTTTAAATATTAATATGTGATTATCTTGGAGAAAAGGATAACCGAGTTCGGTCTTGCTCAGCACGGCTAAGGTGCAGTGTCTACTTTTAAAGCTGCCTCCACTGCCTCAAGGCCCGACCAACAATAAGCGACAGCTGAGTTGATAGAAAGCTTAAAAAGCGGGTATAGTTGTGGATTAATGTTTAATCTTTTTGCCAGAGCCTGCCAGTACAGACGGGGATCGTGGACAGCTAAAGGATGGGAAATTCCAAAAGAATCAAGCTTGATAGGTGATACCAGGGGAGCATAGGCAGACAAAGTCAACTTTTCATGTAATTGATAAGGTGGCAGCGTCGTAATTAAGTCTCCTTCCATCTCATAACTGCGAATAGCAATGCCTAGCTGCTGCAACCACTGCCCATAAGTTTCATCGCTGACCCTTGGCGCCCCAAAAGATACTAATTTGATTTCAGAAAAGCAAGATTTGAGCTGACGCAGCTTGTTTTCTGTAATCAGGGGGGCGTCTGGAACATCCCGCTCTTCAGAGGCCACAGCGCCTGCTAAAAGCGCCGCTGAAGCGCCGCCCATACTGTGCCCTGTAATAAGCAATCTTGGAGCAGATCTTTCTGGATCCCTCTGGTTCACAATAGCTCCTAGCGTTGAATATAGAGAGTCTTGACAAGTTAATATTCGATTATAGTAACCCGCATGCACAGGCCCTTCGAAACTTAAATTGTGCCATCCTTCAAATATTCCCCAATCGCGTACCGAATTTCCTACTCTCTGGTTCAGAGGAAATTTAACCCCCATATTAAAGTTGCTAAAAAAATAATCTGAAATACTAAGACTTCCCCGAAAGATGATGGCAACTGTATGACTGGCAGGGTGATAGCCCACAACACCAAATAACTCTTTGTGCGGACGCCCGAAAAATTTAAGGGCCGCATAAAACCCTAGATGCCCCTCAATAGGCCAAAATTGCCAGCCAGCAAATAGGTCTACTGGCGCAAAGTAAAAAGAAAGGGTATGCCTTAATACAATATAATCATAAGTAACCGATTTAGTAAGATCGAGTGTCTTATCGCCTTGATTCCATTGATAGTAAAAATGGAAAACACTCAGCATTAACTTGGCGGCCAATAAATCATCCTGATCAATTTGCTGGGGATGCTCGGGGATGGAGTCCTCCATCTGCTTTAAAGGCAGAGCTTGATTTGAGGAATTTATCTCTGCTTCTTGTCCATAGGCCCCTGTAAAGCACCATATTAATGCAGCAAAAGGTGACATCTTTTTTTACCAATTTATGATAAAATTACCTTAATATAAGTTTAAAACTTATAAATATTACCTGTCAAAGTTAATTAAGTTTATATTTGGCAAATTAAATTAGGCTGGCATATTGACATCCTTAACCATTTCTTTATAAATAACAATACAGTTGAGAAGAACCTAGGAATGATTGGTGACAAGTTTTATTGAGCATGCAGAAGCAAACATGATGGAATCCCCATTAAATCGGCGCCAATTAATCCAAAATTTAAGTAAGCTTGGCCTTTTGACTCTCGCCCAGCCACTGTTAAGTTTACCCGTCTGGTCTACCGCAGCTTTGTCTGAGAAGTCGCTTACGGTCTATAACACGCATACCGGCGAAAGCTTAAAAAAATGTATATTCTGGGCGAATGGCAAATTCAACCCTGACGCTTTAAAAGACATCAATCGCCTATTTCGAGATCATCGCACCAACCAAGAATTTAAAATGGATCCGCAGCTGATGCACTTAATTCATGACATTTGGCAACGCACTGAATCTTCAGAAATGATTCATTTAATTTCCGGCTATCGTTCCCCTAAATCCAATGCCACGCTGCGTCAGAAAAGCTGTGGTGTCGCCAAAAACAGTCTCCATCTCACTGGGAAAGCTGCTGACATTATGATTCCCGGACGGAGCATGAAACAGATCCAGAAGATTGCTAAATCATTTAGTGCCGGCGGTGTGGGGCGATACCCTCAGTTTGTCCATGTTGATACAGGCCCTGTCCGCTATTGGGGACCGGCGTAGATCCTGATCATATTTTCTAATCTATCTTAAGAGTAATGCAGAGGAGTTCTTAGACTTCTTTTGCCACCGGAGAAGCAGATCCTAAGACATCCTTAAACCTTCTTTACTCTTAGAATTTATAATCCAGACGTATAAGAGCTTGGTGTAAGCGCTGCACAGGAGAAATTTCCCCTGTATAGCTGGTAGTAACAGAGAGCTGGTCAGTGAGTAGGGCCGTTACCCCTAGGCCTGGGTTAAACATGTTCTGCTGCTTCGTATTGGCGAAAACCGTAAAGTTACCATCATAGCCAACAAAGGAAGCGGTCACTCTTTGAGGCTCTCTGAGCGGATTCTTGTAAATATAGCCAAGCTTTGCATAGACATACAACTGGATGTCATTAACCTTATATAAGCTTGAGAGCTGCAGCCCTGCTTTCGCTTGGATAAAGCCACTGGTCCGTCCTTTAACTTTCAGGCTCGGATTAAAACCATCTTCAGTTTCTTTATAACCGTCTTCTTTAAGCGCCAACGCCCCCACACTTCCATACGGTGTCAATGTTGTTTGGTTAGGCAAAGCAATATCGCGGCCCACCTCGACAATCCCACTATAATGATGTCCGAGATGGCGCTGGCGATTACGGTAAGTGCCGGAAGAGAGCACTAAGTTCCGCTTGCCTTTAAAATGATGGCGGCCATAAAATCCTGACGCATTGACATACCACTCTTTCTTAGGCGTCCACATTCCATATAAGGCGAAACGATAACTGCTAATATGACCGTTGCCATACTTCTGCCTTAACTTATAAGAGATCTTGCTATAGCCGACCGTGGTCCCGAAAAGCAGCTGATCTGTAATCTGTGTATCGGCCCCCAGTGACGTGCTATTAAGGTTGGCCTTAACACCCGGAACCCCGATGGTTGGACTGCTGTCACTCACGGATCGGTGATTGATATTGCTGACAGCTTGCTGGAACCAGATATTTACGTTGCCAAAAGAAGTTCGCACGTTCTGAGGTGCCGCTTGGGGCTGAGGTAAGGGGGATAAGGAAGCAACAGAAGCAGGAGGCTTGGTAAAGAACAGGCTGTCCAGCCCTTCGTTGACAACCGGCGCGTTGGCTTGCGCTACTGCAAAACCAAATTGCGCTGACTGCTTTTCATCGACCGTGGTGTATTTTCTTACTTTGCGAAGACTCCGCTCAATCAGCAAGGAAGAGAACATTCCGTCAGTTTGATTCAGCTCATTGGCGGCAACCACTGAACTAATTAAAGCATTGGCCGCCGGATGGAGCTGGTTTAAAGCCTTATAAATGTCATCAATAGAAAGACTGGGGAGAACATTTAAAAAGTTATCCAAGGTTGAGCCCGAAGTGGGGGACAGGGTATCAATATACTGAGCGACAATCCCTGGATTACCTTCGGTAATTATTCGACTCAATGAGGTGCCTTGTGAAGCTGTCAACTGGACCATATTCGGCAAATAGTTAAGTGTATATTGCAGCAGAATAGAAGGCGAGGTCACGCTATCAAAGGTGGTCACAATCGGATTAACAGCCGTCAAAATGGTATACGTCTTGGGGGTACTATAATTACCGGGCTGCGGCAACACATTTAAAGTCCCGCCCAAGGTCGCAGTGCCCCCAACATTGATGATATCAGAAGCTGGCGTGGCATCAATTTCACAGTTATAAACGCCGCCAGCATTACTGAAATTGCCAGCAATATTGATCACCCCAATCGAGTTACCAGGTTTAACGGTTCCTGAGTTGGTCAGGTGGGCAACAGTGCTATTTCCAGTAAATTTTGCACCACTGTTAACAACAACAGGCGCATTGGTCATATTACCATTAAGGTTGACTTCACCGTCGTTAATTTCCATCTGTCCAGAGAATGTGGGATGAGCAGGGTTGGTGATCCGCACTTTGCCGCCCCCATTCTTGGTGAACTTTCCAGCGCCACTAAAAGTG
>NZ_AEWF01000005.1 GCF_000190415.1 Candidatus Odyssella thessalonicensis L13 | reverse complement strand
CTCAAATCCTCTCCCAAAATCGTATTACCCAGAAGCTTTACAGTTATCTGCAGACTCTCATCCATAAGCTTTAAAAGTAAATTAAAATAAACCTTTAGCGATTACACACTCCCTTTCAGCTGCCATCCTTTTTTATCTTTCATTTTCAACCTTAAGTAGATATTTTCAACCGTAGGTATTGCGATATGGCATAACCCTTCTTATCTCATAGGTAGTAGAAACAGTATGGAACAAGTTTTTCAATGGGTTAAGAATACATAAATCAAGAATCTTATAAAAGAAATAGGAAATCGTAATCTAAATTAATAAAAATAATTAAGGAATAATAAAGACAATGAACTTAGAGCAGGATTATATTGATTTATTTTCACAGAAAAGAAAAGGCCACATGGGTAAATACATTTATATGTATAGACCAGCGATTTATGATGAGATAATCAAGCAGGATGCTTACTACCCATTTAAGATGGAAAGTGAGCTGTTAATCCAGATGGCGAATCATATTTGTGAAAATTTTGAGAATGTTAGGCATGTATTAGAGCTTGGGCCTGGATCTCGTATTCCAATCTTATCGAAAACCGTTCCCTTTTTGAAAACCTTAAAATCTAAAATTGGAGCTTTCACCTATACGGCGGTAGATTCTACCTTAGAATATGCCGAGCAAGCTTGTGCTCTTGTCGAACAGAACATTGATAATATTAAAACAAACCCGTTAGAAATTGATTTTTTACAACCTAATGCTTTTGATACTGCTAGAAGTGGAGATCATCCCCATCACAATAGGCTGATGATATGTTTTGGGCAGCCCATATTTGCTAATAACGATGACAATGATATTGAGATATTGCTCAGGAGTATTGGGCGCTTCTTAAACCAAGGCGATTACCTTTTATTTGGAGTTGATAAGAATAATGATGAGGTTCTTTTAGAGAGTGCATATAATATAAAACCCATTCAGGAACTTCTCTTGAACTCAATGTACCATTTAAAACTCACACTTAATCTAGAAAGCTTTGACCCAGAAGCCTTTAAGCTTACCTGTAAATGGGATAATAAAGAAAATAAAGTAGAGCTTTCCTTAAAAGCTACTACTCAGCAGATTATAAAGATTAGAGAGCAAGAGCTATTGATAGATAAAGGACAACAATTCAATATTTTAAATTCAAGAAGACCAGTTATTGAAGCTATTAGAAAATTCCTTGCCCAGGAAAACTTGATAATAAAAAATGTAATCTCTTTAAATTCTGATGCAAGCAATACCTTTTCTATCATCATCGCACAGAAACATTCAAGCCTCTGACATCTGGTCTTTTTTTTATATCTTAGTAAGATTATTTTACTAAGATGGTCACATACTCTTAACAAGTGTAAGTATAAAAAGGATAGTCGAATGAGCCTCACCAACAAGTTTCTTAAATTTTTAAATCGAAGAGTAGAAGGGTTTGGGGGTGCTCAATATAAGACTTTCGGTATTTTTGGTGTTATTAATTATCCTTTGGGTTACTATATCCTTCACCTTTTAGGAGCGGACGAGAGTGTGATAGCTCGCCTATGTGCTGCATTGATCTCCTTTCCTCTAATTTTTACAAAGCGCTGGCCTATCCAATTTAAAAAGTACCTTAATCTATATTGGTTTTTAACTCTCCTCTATTGCTTACCGATTTTTACTACTTATACTTTACTAAAAAACCAGTTATCTAATGAATGGCTACTAAATTTTTCTATCGGATTATTTATTCTTTTCCTCATAGTAGATTATGTTCTTTTAATTATTCTTTACGTGGTAGGAATTCTTTTAGGATATCTACTTTTCATTTTTACTGGCCAAGAAGTTGTGTTTCAACACGGTCTACCAACTAATTTTATGTATATTTATGGAGCCATGATCGTTCTTGGATGTATCTTCTCACGCAACAAAGGAATCCTGGAAAAAGAAAGGCTCCAAACCATGAAGATGGTTGCGGGCACGGTGGCCCATGAGATGCGCACACCATTAGCAGCGATTGAAGCCGCAGCCGAGGGTTTGAAAATGCACCTACCCACTCTTATTGAGACTCAGAAAGCAGCACAAGAAGAAGGGCGCACTCAATCTTCTCTTAGCAAAAACAAATTACAGCTGTTAGCTGAAATCCCGGATGAGATAAAAGGAACAGCGAGGAGTGCATTCACAGTTATCGATATGCTCCTCATGAATTTAAAAGAAGATGTATCTGAAGCTGCTTTTGAAAAATGCTCGATCCTGCACTGTGTTCAAACTGCGCTGCATGATTATTCTTTAAGGGATGAAGATAAAGAGCTTATTACTGTAGAAATAGAGCAAGATTTTGAATTTTACGCTCATCCCCTGACCTTCAAACATGTTCTCTTCAATCTGCTCAAGAATGCCCTTTATTATATTAAAGCTGCCAATAAAGGAAAGATCACCATTTGGACGGAAAAAGGGGAGAAGGTAAACCGATTATATTTTGAAGATACGGGAAAAGGAATTTCTGAAGACTACCTCCCTTATATCTTTGATCAATTCTCTACTCGCACTTCTCATGGAACGGGTGTTGGTCTTGCCTTTTGTCGAATGGTTATGACTAAATTGGGTGGCGATATTACCTGTGAATCGGTTGAAGGAGAGTATACAAGATTCATCCTAACCTTTCCTGCTTTGACGGAAGACAAGCCCCCCTATTGATTGAGTCTGCTTCTTATTTTTCTTGTTGGGATTGCTCAAAAGAGTAAAGATTCAGCGCCTTCTCAAGCCCTGGATGGGGGACATATGCCACATAATAAGGCTGATTACCTTCTAGGATGTCAAGGGTATGGACATAATCTTTCCAGTTATGAGCATTAATTTCAATCTGTCCTTTACCATAAAAAGGATAGCAGAGGGTTTTGCGATCTTCTTCTATATCCTTTATTAAATCTGCATAACTGGGGTCTTCAAGGTCAATAAATTCCCCTAGAGTGGCATAAGTATTGATCTGATTATCTTCTAACGTTTCAGCGGTAAAGGCATACAGAGTACTTACTTCTCCTTTACGAGAGAGACAGATAAACCCTCCAACAGGCTCTTTGAGATAATATTCGCAGATCTTGTGTTCCTTTATCAATTCCTCAAAATACTTGATAAAGACCGAATCGTAAAAAGCAGTTTCATTTGGATTTGTAGAATTGATTTCTTTAAGGATACTTCCCACCAGAACATCAGTTAGGGTTTTAAAGTATGCTATTTGGCTGGTACGAATAAAGTCATTAATAACTTTAGCTTTATTGGGTTCCTGTTTCTTAATATAGCCATGAATTAAGCCTTTGTTAAAGGCCTGAATAGCTAAGTCTTCATCAGCTACCCCTGTAAACAAAATCTTGCGGATATAAGGGTTCTTTATTCTTTCGCAGAATTCTAATCCATTCATTGCCGGCATTTGAAAATCCACAATAACGGTTGAGACTTCAGCGTGGCGTCTTGGATTATACATGGCTTTATATATTTCATAAATCCTTGTGTCGGACGAAGAAATATTGGAAGCAATAAAATCGGTAGGGACAGAACTGTTAATTAAGTCTAAGGCCTTGTATGGGTCTGTAAAAAAGTCATAACTGGCCACATCATCATCTAAGAATGAATTGATAACTTTTAAGACTCCTCCATCATCATCGACAAAGACAACTTTGGTAGGGAAATAACAGCATAGTAGCGAATTCATTTGGTTATCCTTCTTATAGTTTATCTATCCGCAGTTAGTTTGCCACAAAGTAGTTAATAATAAATATATTTCGAAACTGCAAGCTTGAATAAGCTTAAAAATTAAGCAAAGGGGTGAATGAGTTGTTTTTTGCCGCTTATAGGTTAACAAACTCTTAATATATAGCCGAGTTATCCCCAGAATTGTGGATAACTTTTCAGTTGTAGAAGTGAGGTTCCACATTTAAGCAAGTAAAATTAGCTACTATTTAAGCGTAAGGTCTTTTAATTAAAGCTAAGAATATCAGGCATTCTACAAACTAAGATAAGTTTGAAGATTGCAGAGAACGTCTTGGTTAAGCATCTCTGTAATTATTGAGAAGAGCTATTCTAAGCTCTATAAAGTTAATGTTGACCAAAACTAAAAGCTCGCAGCATGGTCTGCTCCTTCACAGCAATAAAAGGATTGAGTAGAGTTCGGGAAGATAAATATTACAAGCATGGCATCTGGAATTTGAGGTAAAACTTTGACAGATTTTGCTTTACCGTTCAGGAAGGAATACAAGTCAAGCGAGTATTATAAGGATATCTTTTCATCTGAGAAGGGAGCTTTTTTAGCTTAGCTCGAAATAGTGTAGGTATCATGGATCTGGAATCTCGGAGGATGGGAGACTAGGACCATAAAATTTTTACTTGGTTTGTTACTTTTAATGATATATGTAATTACCTTGGCCAGCTTTAAAAAGGTAAAACCTATCTTTTATCTGAAATGTCTATCTCTTCTATAAAAACTTTAAAACAAAATTTTTTCTTCTGCTTAATTCTTCCTTTACCACTTCTTAGTATATTATCCCTTAGCTAGTATGAAATCCCTAGATAGGAAGCATGCATATTGCCACTTTTAATATACGCATGGGAGAAAGCTACGATTATGGAAGCTACTATTTTTTTGGCATGTCGCTCATTTATGAAGCTCGCTCAATGGTGGCAAAGCATTAACCGCCAAAAATATCTTAGATTTTATAAATCAATGGGGCCTTTTCCAATAAAAGGGAAGAAAAATAAGCTTTCTACCCCCTTTATACAGAGCCGTCCCTTATCAAACTTAACAATGGCATTACCATTAATGGAGTATTGAATGTTAAAATTCTTAATCGCTTTAATTATTCCTACTTTAGGATATTCCCTTGGTGCTCCTGATCTAAAGGACCGTTGTGTAAGGTTCTGCTCAGATTGCTCTAAGCTTCCTAATAAGAATTTTTGTTTAGATCATTGCTCCTCAGTCTTAAATACTGAGCGTTGTCGTGCTACACCATCTATTATTAACAGTACAAACGATGCTGCTAACCAAGCTGGCCTTGATTTTAATGAAAAAATAGTAAGGTTAATGCAAGCTTATCCGAGTGCTCAACAAATCATAAACAATAAACATCGAATCAATGTTGGCTCTGAGCGGATTATAAGTCCTGCGGAGCTTGAAGATGTGTTAAGTACTCTATTCCAACTTCTAAAAATAACTAAAGAAAGTCTCACTAGTGCTGTTAGGGATATAAAGTCTCCCTCATTCCAAGTAAAATTGCAGCAATTGCAAGGGAGTTCTGTACAGATCTCTGCTAGCTTCGCTGACGCGATGGAAGCAGCAAGTTGGCTTAAGGTGAATTGGGCGGCTATTAATTCGCATTATAAGGAATATTATCGCCTTCCTGAAATGGAGATGTACAGAATTAGTAACGTCCAAAACTGGGCGGACGACATCTTAAAATCAATAAAAATGATTTATATCCATGCTAACAGCTTTAATATACTTCAACGCTCGCAGAGGCCAGAATCCTTAGCGCAGAGGCCTATACCTATTAGTAATGATATGGATCACAACCAACGTCTTGAACGCCAAAGCCAGGTTCTGAAGAAATTACAGATGGAAAATGCTCAATCGCTCCAAGAGCTTACTAGTAAAGCAAATACTGCTCCTATTGTAATTAAGTCCTGTTACAGGCAATGTCGGGCGTCTGTGTGTGGCAAAAACTTCAACGTTTTCAAACAGTGCATGGACAGCTGCCCCGAGAAGAGCAGAGTTAATTGTGAAAAAGCTGGCAAAGCCAGCAATTTCTGGTTCCAATACCAGCTGCAAAAGGCCAACGAGACACAATAACAAGGACTTAAGGGCCCGAAGTATAAGTACCAGCGCTTCAACAATAGGACTTGCTTAATATAGCTGTGTAGTCTAGGTGGGACTATGCAGCTTCTTCGGTTATTGATTGCTTATATTTGCCTTTATGAGGTTTGGAGAGGATCTTGATCAATTCAACCTCCATCTCTTCTCCGAACACATAAGTTGCCTTAGCTCAATATCTCCTATCCCTTAAGCATTAAACTTTTTACAGCTAGGGTTGAGACGCCATATTTAGCAAATAAGCTTAGAACGTAGAATTTTGTATTACTTTGTTAAGTGATGTACAACGGAAGTGACTACTCCCCAAATGCGGAAATCCATGGATTGTGTAATATTCAAAGGAGCATAATGAGGATTAGCAGGCATTAAAACAACTTTTTCATCTCTCAGAAGTAATTGTTTTACAGTGATCTCTCCATTCACTGAGGCGATAACTATATGACCATCTTTAGGTGTTATTTCCCGATTCACAATAAGAATATCGTCACTGCAGATACCCGCTTCAATCATTGAGTCCCCACTTACTTGGACCACAAAGGATGAAGCAGGTGAAGGAATCAAGTGACTATGCAAATCTAAGGCTTCTTGATGATCATCAGCGCGATCAGGTAGCCCTGCAGCAACCTTACTCGAGAAAAAAGGTAACTGCATGTTACCAATGGGAGGCATGAAGATAGAATGAACATTCTCATGCCCTTTTGCCGTTAAAGCGAGAGTACTAAGATAATTATCAAGTGCAGAAGCTAGAGATTCAGGAATCCTTCGGGCTACAGTCTTTTCTCCAAATAGGCCTGAATTTTTCTTTCTGCCTGCTCCTGCTCTCGAGCCACCTCTTGCCATTTGTTATCCATTATTTTTGATTATCGTACATTAATCATAATAGAGATCTTCTTACTTTGTCTACCTTAAATCAGTACAATCTAGAATTTTTGTTCCCTTTAAATGATGAAGCAAGCCACCACTCCAAGGCTCTAACATGAAAAATTTACTAATTATAGAAGAGTAATAAAATTGAGCTCACATATAAAGGCATCCAGATTTTAGGAACCGGTAAAACTAAAAAGACACAGAGCACAGAGTAAGAACTGATAAAGTGAGCAATCCCAAAATGCTTTCTTACATAATAATAGGAGTTACTGCTGCTTAAATCGAGACGGGTAAAGAGGGGTTTTATTCTGTAACTTGTTATCAAGGATAAATTACATAGAAATAGGCTAAAGTTTATGCTTTAGCCTTTAATTTTATATTTTAATCAGTTAGTTATGCTCCTATTACTGAACTAAGCATTGTTGCTTAAATTCTAGTAAAGGCTCAAAATTTGCCTTATTAATGGCAACGATGATGGGATCATAATGGGTCTGAATAACAAAAGCAGCCCCATCAGCCTTGAGAATCGCTTCAAATTGTTCTCTAGAAATTGCAAAAGAGATAGCTTTCTCTTCCAGCTGTCTCCAATATATCCTTTTTGAAGCATTAGGCCAGATATCCTGAGCTGAAAATGGCCCTTTTACTTCCTCAAAAACTCTATGTTGCTGACCGTCAGGAAGTTTATCCTCTCGAATCATCTTTTCATTCTTATAAAGCTTTAAAATTACTCCAGGATGTTCGAGCGGATCTTCTAAAGGGTTCAGAGGAACAAATTCGATCCAAAATCTTAAATTGTGGTCATCTAAGCGCTTAATTCCCAACTGAGCTACTCTGCCTGTCACTTGCGCTAATAGCCCTCGAAAGACAGGGCTGTTCTGCGTAACTAACTTTGCTTGAGCCAAGACTAATTTACATTCAGATTTGCCTCTTTCTGATGCAGACTTAATAATAGAGTGATTCGCACATCCCGACAGAAGTAAGATTGACGAGAATATAGTGGCTGATAGAGATTTTGTCATCATTTTCTTTGGTTCCAATGGACACATTTACTTAAAAATTGCTTGAATGCTTCTTTATGGGATTCATTAAACTCACCGATAATTGGATCGTTGCCAGACTCAAAATAGAATCCCACTTTCTCAGAATTAGCTATTTTATGCAACTGGTCCGCTGTTAAACGGAAAGTAATAAGCGCATTAACCACGGGCATATCTAGGACAATTCCATAGGCTCCATAAATTCTTTGAGAATCATGAGTAATTGAGACATCCTGCCCCTGAAAAATCAATTCTTCTGTTTTCTGAGCAGGGTTAGTCATAGTAAATTTGAGTTTTGAACGGTGATCAAAGTTATCATAGTTCAAAAAGAGATTCTTTAAGATACGCGAAGTTAAGATAGCCTTAATAGTGCCATCAGGTTGAGATTCAAGAGTGATCTCAGTAATGCGGGAGGTGGAGACACGGCATTCATTTCGAATAAGGTAAGGATTTAATTTGCAGACTTTTGCTTTTTTAAATTCATCATAATTCTCAGTAATAACGGGTGTCTGGGAGCAGCCCATAAGGAGCAGTGATAATGCTGACATATAACAATATTTCATCTGTTTATTCCTAGTATTTATAGTGGTCACAACCTTAACCATCCCTCATGAAATGGTCAATCAATTAAAAGATGAGTCGCAGTATGAGTCCCTTATTACTCCTATTCCGTTTGACTGCTAACCACAAACTTTTAGCTACTACATTAAGTGACAGGTTAGATCTGATCTCAATGACTTAAGTGGCAACAATATACTTGCGATATTTTCTACCGTTATCCTCAAGCTTTAGAAAATAGTGCGACTGTTCGCAAGTTCTATGAATATTTATGTCTCTTTTTCAGAGCTGCTTTAAATAGAACGATAAAATAGCTTTTTAGGGATACATGTCTTAACTCAAGAACCCAGTCATTTTTCATCTGTTTCTTTCTCCTCCTAATAGGTATTTTCAAAGGATGAAAATTCAGAAGTTTATCTGAATAATATACTGAAACGTAGGGGGAGTATTATTATTGGAAAGATAGAAATGGCACCTCTCTAGGTTGCAAACAAAAGCTGACTAAAATGGCTGGTTTTAAATCCCCTGAAGAGATGATTGACAAAACTGACTATCAGATGCCGTGGAAAGAAGTGGCAAATACTTTAAGAGAAATGGGCCCAAGAATTGTAAAAACAGGAACCTCTGAAGAAATTATTGAAATACCTGCTCTCATAAAGGGGACTCAACTTACTATGTTAACTAATGAATCGCTTCTCTATGATAAAGATAGAAACATTGTTGGAATTCTAGGACATCATTGAATATACGGCTCTCAAAGAATTAGAGAAACGGGTGGTTAAAGCCATAAAAGTGGCTACTATTGCGCAAGAAAAGCAACAATCTTTTAGAGTACAAGCTGCAGCAATAGTCCATAAGACGCGAATTCGCGTAGGCGGCGCTAATCATATGGCTGAAGGTTTGAAAATGCATCTACTTACACTTATAAGTAGCCGAGAGATCCCACAGCAGAAAGATTCTAATGTTCATTACATTAATGAGATTATTTTACAGTCTCTTAAGCACACGGCATCAAATTTAGAGAGATTAGCTAGAAATGCATTGACTATTATCTATACACTTTTAATTAATCTGCAAGAAGTCCGCAATAAGATTGAACTTGAAAGGTGCCTTATATCCGACTGCTTAGTATCGGCATTCAATGCTGCCTCACTCCCAGAGCAAGAAAATAGCTTAGCTGCTGAGATGACTGACCACCTCTGTACCACTATATTTCTTGCTGATACTTCTCGAAAGAAGAGACCTCTGAAGAGTTGATATAGTCAACTTCCGATACATAAGCGAGGTAATAAGTATTTTTCCCCTGCACAACATGAATAGGGTAAGCATACTCTTCCCAATTATTAGCATCTGGATGCTGGTTATTTCCATGGAAGGGAAAGCAGAGGGTTTTGCGATTTTCTTCTAAGTCTTTAATCAGAGAAGAGATCCTTTTATTTTTAGAGATTTCCTGCTCAAGTGTCACAATGTATCCTGATTGTACATCATCAAAGATTTCGTTACTTAGGGAATAGAGGGCGCTGACTTTACCTTGAGCTGTCAGAAACACAAATCCACCCATACTTTGATTAAAGTAATACTCAGAGATATTATTTTTCTCTATCAACTCATTAAAATACTTTATAAAAGCAGAATCATAAAGCGGAGAGTCCCTATGATCATCATAAATAATATCTTTCTTGATTAGAATTTCGAGCGAAACATCTGTGAGAGCCTTAAAATATTTCAGTTGGCTCTTAATAATAAAATCTCTAAATGTTGAAGCCTGATTCGGGTCTTGCTTGCGGATATATCCATCAATGAGCCCTTTATTAAAAGCTTCAATTGCTAACCTCTCATCAGCAACTCCGGTATTCAGAACCTTACGAATGTAAGGATTTTCTAATTTTTCACAAAACTCTAATCCCTTCATACCCGGCATATCATAGTCAACAATAACTGTTGATACTTCTTCATAGCGCTCAGGGTTAAAGATGGAGAGATATATTTCCTCGTTTCTTTGTTTACGGTCTGGGAATGCGGAAGGTAAAAAATCTATACCTTTCCCTCTATTTATAAATTCTAAAGCTTTGTACGGATTATCGAAAAAATCATAGCTAGCAATCTTATGATCAAGAATCTGTATCAAAGGTTGTAAAAAAAGAGGATTATCATCGATGAAAACGACTTTAGTAGGAAAATAACAGCAGAGTAATGAATTCATTTGGTTATCCTTGTGATTTATCTTTTCGCGCTTAGTTTGCCACAAAATAGTTAATAGTAAATATATTTCGCATCTTTAAAACAGGATAAGCTTAAAAAATAAGCAAAGGGTTGAACAAGACTGTTTTTTTGCCGATCATAAGTTAACAAGCTCTTAATATATAATTGAATTATCCCCTGAATTGTGGATAGCTTTTCAGCTGAATGGAGAATGTTCACCCTTTAGGCAAACAAAAGCAAGTAATATTTAGTGGTAGGATCGTTTATTAAAAGCTACTTGTAAATTGCATCTTTATAAGGGTGCACTATGCTTAAAGGATCTATTTTTTAACTTAGTTCTATTTTCGATTCCCTAAGTAGAAGAACTTTCAGAAGATAAGAAAATCCAGTTTTATACTCAATCCTATTCTCTAATTCCATAAAGGTTTAAAGGCCTTCCTTTTTAAGATAGATTAAAGTTAATACGCACGGCTCTCCTTAATAATTGTGAAGAGTAAAGATCATCTGCATCCTCTAAGATCTGAACAAGTATCTTCCTATTTCTTCCTATATAACGATAAAATCAGAGCAATAAATATGAGTAGCTCGAGTAGGAGGGCAAGATATAAAATTATTAACCACGTGCGGGTTTCAATAAAAAGTGTATCCTTTTATATGCTCGGTTTAATTTAACTCTTAAAACCGATAATTGAGCTCTAGGAGTAAGCGATTTAAGCGTTCAGAAGAAGACCATTCATTATTATAGTTCAGGCTTAAGGACAGGTCCTCAGTTAAGGCGGCCGCAATACCAAGGCCGGCCTGTATCGTGTTTCCATAAGACACACTCATATTTTGCGGTGCCTCTTGGCCGTGGGGCAGAAGATTATACTGACTGGCATAATTAGGCGAGCCTTTGCTGACATATAAGCTATTCAAGCTTTGGCTCATCGGCATTGCTAAGCGCGAGACCATCTGAGAGATCTGCTTAGAGGCAGTGTTTTTCTTCTTAGTGTTGCGCAGGCGCTTTAAGGTCTCTTCCGTGGTAAAGGAAGAGAAGAGCTCGTCAGCTTGACTGAGTTCAGACTTGCCCATCGTTCCCCCAATCAAGACATTGGCAGATGGCTGCAGCTGATTTAAGGCTTCGTATAATTCATTGAGGGGTAGAGTAGCCAAAACATCCAGAAGCTGACCCAGCTGGGAGCCAGGGGGGGGATTATGGCGGATAATATAATCGGCCACCCCTCCAGCATTGCCCTCTGTTACCACTTGGTTGAGTGTAAAGGACTGGACAGCCGTTAATTGCACACTATTGGCCATATAATTGAGCGTATATTTGAGCATAGCAGAGGAGGAAGTGACTGTATTAAATTGGGTAACAATAGGGTTGCCCGCTGTCAAAATGGTATAAGTCTTAGGCGTTGTGTAGGTGCCAGCTTGAGGCAGGATGTTGAGCGTTCCTCCTAGAGTTGTAGTTCCTGTCACTTGGATCAAATCGGACTGGCTGGCATCATTAATTTCACAGTTATAAGTTCCATTAGTATTATCAAAGTTTGCTAAAACCTGAACAGTACCAATGGAGTTGCCAGGCTTAATGATTCCGGTATTTATAAGATTATTAACCGTGGCGTTCCCAGTGAAACGCGCCACATTGGCCACAGTAACATTAGAGTTAGGCAGGGATCCGTTCACTTTCAACTCACCTGCGTTGGCTACTACGTCGCCCGAGTAACCCGGATTGACCGTGGTGATCTGCAACGTTCCCGTTCCATCTTTCGTCAAATCTCCGGTACCGGTCAGGCTTCCTGTTAACGTCGCAGTGTTGCCATTCGTATCAATAATGCCACTGGCGGTCAAAGCGATGGGATTGGCAACATTGGTTAAGTTGGCGGCAATGATCAATTTAGTACCGCTATTATTGAAAGAAAATGCTCCAGCTCCTAAGCCTTGGTTGTCCCCCAGCGCCACCGTATCATCGTCAAGAATAATGCCATTAAAAGCGTTAGCACTGGCCAGAGTTAAGACACCACTGCCAAGCTTTCTTAAGGTCGACGTTCCAGTAATTGTACCGCTTAAAGTTACATCATATCCTTGAGTATCCAAGTTACTGTTGGCATTAACAGTAATAGCATTGGCAATCGCTCCACTCAAAGCTGAACCAATTTCGAGTGTTGTCCCTATCCCAGCAAAGATAATGGCCCCCGTCCCTACCCCTTGCTGATGCGTAATACGGACTGTCCCATTGGTAAGCGTCGTACCACCGCCGGTGGTCCCAGCATAAGTATTAACGCCAGACACGGTTAAGGTCTTGGCACTCGCACCACCATTGATGACAGACAAGGTATCGCCGCCGGCAGAGAGAATCCCACTCAAAGTTCCATCGTAGCCGCTCAGATCAAGGGTACTGGTCTGGGCTGTCGATAACGCAATTGGGTTAGTAAGACTATACGCCCCGCCAAGGCTTAATGTCCCCGCACTACTGGCTGTGCCAAGAGTTACAGCTCCGCTTCCCAAGGCGGTTGCATTCTTAATGACAAGGGTACCCTGATCAATGCTAAGGCCCCCCGTAAAAGTATTGGCTCCTGACAAGGTCGCCGTACCCGTACCGGTCTTAGTTAAAGATCCGCCAGCCCCTTGAATAGTGCCACCAAAATCAGCGGTGGTAGTACTGCTGCCAAACTTTAAGTCCTTACTCCCTAAATTGATTTGTCCTTGAGCACTATTTAAGTCACCCACTGTTAAAGAAGCAGGCGTAATACCACTAATATCGAAGATGGAGCTCGACGCGGCAAAACTTAAGTTAGAACTGCCTAAACTCCCATTGCCACTTAGAGCCGCAGTCACTAATGCGCCAATCGAGGTGGTGCCCGAATAGGTATTGGCGCCTGATAAGGAGAGCGTCCGTGGCGCCCCACCACTGTTGACTAATGCGAGTGTGGCGCCGCCCCCAGAAATGATCCCACTTAAAGTTGCGTTGAAATTATTTAAATCAATCGTACTGGTCTGCGCTGTGGATAGACTGATTGCATTAGCCACCGTGTAAGCGCCACTAAATTGGAGGGTTGCGGCATTACTTACTGTGCCTAAGGTGACAGCCCCACTGCCCAAGGCGCTAGCATTACCAATAATGACAGTACCTTGTTGGATCGCTGTACCTCCACTATAAGTGTTGGTGCCCGATAAGGTTAATGTCCCCGCGCCGGTCTTAGTAACACTAGCTCCCGTTAAAGTGCTCAAGCCGCCATCCAGAAGATTGCCAGCGATAGTGCCAGAGCTGAGAGATAAATTTTGATTGCCTAACTTAATGCTGCTCCCCGCAACAGCGGTAATGCTGCTCAAGGAAGGATTAGCCGCTCCATTACTGATATCATAGGTCGCGCCATTAGCAATACTGATACTGTTGGCAAGACTCGCTCCGGTATTCAGAGCCAAGGTGCCCGCCGCAATTGTCGTCGAGGACGGCGTATTTGCGCCGCTAATAACAGTGGTCCCAGTGCCTTGGAAAGTTACTGTATAGGCGCTCGTAATCGGATTACTAAAATAGCCGGTATAGCCGCCATTATGGAGGGTAGCATTGCCGGTCAAGATGACATTATTTGCGACCGGATTAGCCGCCGTAATAGTGTTTCCCAGTGCCAGCGTACTTCCTGACGCTAAGGAAACGTTACCCGTGCCTAATGCTTGATAATGACTTATGGCTAAGGTTCCAGCACTAATAGTGGTGCCACCGGTATAAGTATTAGCGCCGGATAACGTCGCCTTGCCACTGCCAACCTTGGTTAAAGAGCCGCCTGATCCTTGGATAACGCCCCCGAAATCAGCGGTAGTTGTGGCCGAGCCTAAGGTTAGGTTTTTATTTCCCAGCTCAACTTTACCCTGAGGACTGTTCAAATCAGCTATCGTGAAAGAAGCAGGAGTAATGCCGCTAATATCTAGAACAGAACTAGCAGCCGCAAAGCTTAAGTTAGAACTGCCCAAGCTGCCGTTACCACTTAAGGCCACGGTCACTAACGCACCAATCGAGGTGGTGCCTGAATAAGTATTAACACCGGATAGGGTTAAGGTCTTGGCTACCGCCCCACTATTGGCCAATGTTAGCGTAGCTCCGCCCGCAGAAATAATCCCACTTAAGGTTGTGTTAAAATTATTTAAATCAATAGTGCTGGTCTGGGCCGTTGATAATGCAATCGAGTTAGCAAGACTATAAGCACCGCCAAGCTTTAAGGTCCCAGCGCTACTTGCTGTGCCAAGAGTGACGGCTCCGCTTCCCAAGGCGCTAGCATTCTTGATGACAAGGGTACCCTGCTCAATGGCCACCCCACCTGTAAAGGTATTGGCGCCCGACAAGGTGGCTGTGCCTGTACCAGTCTTGGTTAAGGATCCGCCAGCACCTTGAATGATGCCCGCAAAATCGGCGGTGGTGGTACTGCTGCCAAATTTTAAATTCTTACTTCCTAAATTGATTTGTCCTTGAGCACTATTTAAGTCACCCACTGTTAAAGAAGCAGGAGTAATGCCACTAATATCGAAGATGGAACTCGAAGCGGCAAAACTTAAGTTAGAACTGCCTAAACTCCCACTACCACTTAGAGCCGCAGTCACTAAAGCTCCAATCGAAGTAGTGCCTGTGTAAGTATTAACACCAGATAAAGTTAAAGTCTTAGCACTAGCACCACTATTGACCAGTGCTAATGTGGCGCCGCCGCCAGAGATAATTCCACTTAAGGTTGCGTTGAAATTATTTAAATCAATCGTACTAGTCTGGACTGTTGATAGAGTGATTGCATTAGCCAACGTGTAAGCGCCACTAAATTGAAGGGTTGCGGCATTACTTAGTGTGCCTAAGGTGACAGCTCCACTTCCTAAGGCGCTAGCATTACCAATAACGACAGTACCTTGTTGAATCGCCGTACCCCCACTATAAGTGTTGGTGCCCGATAAAGTTAGCGTTCCAGATCCTGTCTTGGTAACACTGGCCCCCGTTAAAGTGCTCAAGCCGCCATCCAGAAGATTGCCAGCGATAGTTACAGAGCTGAGAGATAAATTTTGATTACCTAGATTTATACTGCTACCGGCAACAGCGGTGATGCTGCTTAAGGAAGGATTAGAGGCCCCATTACTGATATCATAGGTAGCGCCATTGGCAATGCTTATACTATTGGCAAGACTTGCCCCGGTATTGAGAGCCAAGATGCCGGCCGCAATCGTTGTCGAAGACGGTGTGTTGGCGCCGCTGATAACAGTGGTACCACTGCCTTGAAAAGTTATTGTGAAAGCATGAGTAAAAGGATTACTAAAATAGCCAGTATAGCTACCATTATCGATGGTAGCATTGCCGGTCAAGATGATAGTATTTGCTAAGGGGTTAGCCGACGTAATATTGCCTGTCAGTGCAAGCGTAGTGCCTGAAGCTAAGGAAACGTTACCTGTGCCCAAGGCTTGATAGTTACTTATGGCTAAGGTTCCAGCATTAACGATGGTGCCGCCCGAGTAACTGTTAATACCTGATAAGGTCAAAGTCCCAGAATTTATTTTAGTAAGCGAGTAAGCGCCTGTACTCGTGATATTGCCAGCTAGAGTCATATCATAAGTTTGATTATCAATTGTAGTATTACCAGCTAGGCTGAAAGCATTCGAAATATTACTGAGGTTCGCCCCTGCTTGCAACATTGTAGTTGCTGCTAATTTGACAGTTCCGGTGCCTAAAGCAGCGTTGTTGCTAATATTGATCGTTCCAGCGTTGACATCGGTACCTCCAATATAAGTACTAGCTGCTTTCAGAATAACCTTGTTAGTCCCAGAGACGACTAATTTAGCCCCCAGAGATGAACTGTTCCCATTATCATCGCCAATAGAACCATTAAAGGTTATATCTCCTGCTGCAGTGTTTAATGTCACTGGGGTCCCACTTGAAGAAGTACCCATAACAAATATATCTTGTCCTATAGCCAAAGGGGCTACCTTGGAACCAAATATAGGAGGATAATCGCTACCCCCTGAGCCGACCGCTACGCTATTCAGAGTACCTTGGCCAAACACAGCAGGACCAATTATTGACAGACTTCCTCCATTCCGCAGGAATAAAGCTCCCCCGAACCCAGCGCCACCGCCTCCTAAGTTATTATAGAGGTTTAGTGATCCTCCATAATTGGTAGCTGAGCTTCCATCGCCACCACCAAATCCCGGACCATTGAAATAGCCGGCACCGCCGCCGAATCCTCCGTTTCCAAAGCCACCCCCGCCGCCAAACCCGCCATTGCCCCCCCCACCACTACCACCACTCCAGCCGCCGCCGCCGCTGCCAAACCCGCCACTGCCTGAAGAACTATAGCCCCCGCCGCCCCCGCCGCCAAACCCGCCAGAGCTACCAGCTCCACTACTAGATGAACCGCCCCCGCCGCCGCCCAAACCTCCTTGACCCCCGCTCGGACTCACACCGCCACCGGAACCGCCTCCACTATTGCTACTCCCCGTGGCACCAGTAAAAGCAGTACCAAGAATTTGACCTATGCCATTACCACCAAACCCACCGCCGCCGCCGCCTACACTAGCGTTAGCAGCACTACCCGCATTGCCTATGCCGCCGCCGCCGCCGCCAGTCCCGTTATTTGTAGTATCACCCCCCTTTCCCCCAAGGCCCCCTCCACCACTACCACCGGCATTGCCACCGGCACTGACCAGGCCACCACCCCCTCTACATGAAAGAGTACCATTACTGCCTCCATTACCTCCTTGCGCTTTACAGTTAGTAAAGACAACATTGTTCACCGTGAGATTGGTATAGGAATTTGCAAAGCCCGCTCCCCCTGCTCCCATACCGCCCCCCTGACCATCACCGCCTTTTGCTAAAACATTTTGAATGATCATATCATTAAAAGTTACATTAAGCTGCTGGGTATAGCCGCTCGACGGTAAGTCATTTTGTGCTGCTGAGGTAGGTACAGGGCTTAAGAAAAAGCCACGATAAAGACTAGCACCATTAATGGTAACTCTATTATTACCATTGAAAGTCCAGGTTTTATTAATCGGAGCAGCGCTGGAGCTCGTACCATCGTAATTAGAAATCATGGGTAAATGATTACCAAGAGTAATTGTTTGAGCACTGCCAAAATTAAAGTTAATGATAATATTTGTGTTGTTAGAAGCATTAGCCGTTAGAATGGCTCCGCGCAAATCAAAGCCGCTTCCAGCAGAGCCTGCTGTTCCAATGGTAGGACTAGCTGGTGTATCAGTAGCTACAGTAACGTTATAAGTCTGAGTAGCTTTCACAATTGAAAAGTAGGTACTCAGAGTGAGGGTAGTTGCCAATATTTTTTTTAGCTTGAGGGTTTGCATTTGTTAAACAACAAAAGGCTTATTTATAAATATTTTTGCTTAATTTTAAGTAAAATAATATACTGTTAATAAAGGTTAACCAATTTGCTTATCATCCAGACTAATGACAAGTAGGGGTAATGGTAGAGAATTATTTTAAGTCCAGCTTTCACACTCTCTACAAGTGAGTCTTAAAAAATAGAAGGTATTTATCCCTCTGATAAAACATCGATCTTTGCGCTCATTAATAAAGCTCTCAACTTTTTAAAATTGAGCTGTGATCCTGCGCACACATATGCAATAAAAACTTCACGGCATTAGATAATAATTTTTATCTTAACCCTGGGTTATTAAGAAATTATAAAATACTTTTAAATGTATTCTTGCAAAATTATAGGAAATGAGGTATTCCCTATAATTGTGATAAAGAGAACAAATGTAATTTTGTTAAAGGCTAGCTTTCACAAAATTGAAGAATAAAGTAGTTTATACGCTGCACTAAGCAATTAACAAAGTATGCAAAGGTAGCATATTAGAGAGACTGCCCGAACTCTAGAGTAAACCCCTAAGATTATGTATTGAGCACGAGATTGTGTAAAACGTTATCGAGGTTCTATAGAAGACAATAAAAAGCGCATATTTAAAACTCTAGGTATTAGTAAAGTTCTTACAGAAAACACAATAATGCGATTCAATAAAAGGAGCAGATAGCTATTCTTCTCTTCGGTTAAACGAAAAGAGGAAGGAGAGAAGATATACTTATAAATATAATAAATGCCAAAAATTATATATAGAAATACATGGCCTAATATTATTTAAGCCTTCAAGAATTTATACAAACATTTAAAGATGCCATGATCTTTTCTCAATTACTGATAAAAAGGTTAGAAGAACCCCAATCTTTTAAAAAAGGAATTATAAGTATGTATTACTCTTATTATCAATGTTGGATCCGTAAATCTATCACCTATTTCTTAATTACAAGTCTTGTAATGTCGAATATAGGCCAGGCCACGGCTATGGAAGACCCTCGTATTTTTAAAAGAGACCTTCCCGAAAAGCAGCAACATACTGAAGTAAGTGAAGAAAGTACAAACCGATCAGATTCTTGGAGATCTGGCTCATCTGATAAATTATTATGCAGCAGAAAGGAAAAAAGGTACTTCATTTCAGGCCATTTGGTTGATCCTTGTTTGCAAGGTATGCCCGAAGACATAATTTATAATATTTACCGTTTTCTCAATAAAAAAAGTCTACTAAAGATGCGGTCAGTTAATACCTGCTTTAAGCCTTTGGCAGAGAAAATACTTTCTTGGCGAACGTTAAAGGCTGACTTTAAAGGAGACATTGAGGAGCTTGATAAGATTTGGGAACAACATAAGTATGCCGTTTTAGCAAACAGCGCTGTTCTTATACAAAGGGTTTACCATAAAAAAGGGTCAATTTACCAAAGCAGCAGTGGAGAAATTGAATTAAAATCTATTTCTCAACGCGAAGGCTCAACTGCCTCTTTGGAAGATTTGATACCTCAAGTGGCTGAAGCTTTAAAAATCAACAATGATAAGGTATTCCCTTCCCCTCTGTCTCTTCCTCATTTTTATAAAGTTAAAGTAGAGGAGGCAGATGTAAAACTTAATGATCTCTATGAACTGGCTTGTAAAGGAGATATCAATGCTTATAAGGAACTTGACAGACAAGCCCTCTATAATGCTATAGCTGCAGGTTTACTTTTACGTTATCTCCAAACAGTGGGAAAGAATATATTGACCACTGGTTTAACACCTTTGGGCGCACGCCTTAACTATACTTATAAATGGCTTAGTGAATTAGAAAGTTTAGCCGAAAGCGGTCATCCATATGCACAAGATATTTTAGCAGTACTTTATGGTCCAGGGGGACTAATATCATCTAACACTAAAAAAAGTATCCATTATGCTCAACAAGCAGCAAAGCAAGGGCTTATAAGGGCCCAGGAGTATCTGACTTCTCTGCACTCTGAACCTTTTCCCCGAGAAACTGATTTCCATCTCTTTTTAGCATTTAAAAATGGATCCTTGTCTGCAGCTCACAAGCTAGCCTCCCATATTGTTAAATCTGATATAGAATTATCTTTAAAGATTTTAAAATATGCTGCTAGCTGTGGTGATAGGGATTCACTAGCAGCAATTGGTAGCTTATATTTAAAGAAAAATGATTCAATCAGAGCCTCTAAATATTTCCGTGCTCTTATTAAGGAACATCATATCTTAGGTTATTATCATCTTGGACTAAAATGGTATGGAAAACGGTCTAAAAAGAAAAAGGATAACGATAAACGCTTTTATCTTATAGAAGAGGCACTATATAAAGTTATTCGACATTTCCAAGCCACAAATAACTCAGATTTGATCAAAGCTGGCCCTGAGGAAGAGCTAATAAGTAAAGCTTATAATAAACTGCTAAAATTGTGGGCAATGAGGATCAATAGCGATCGCGTTCAAAGACATCCTTCAACGTGTATACCGCTGAAGATAAAACAGCTAGCTATTAAGTGGGATAGAACTTTTAACCTTTTTACTTGGCCAAAAAATGAAAAGAAGCATGCTAATACTATAGAATTATTTTTACTCTTAGCTGATCATATTATCACTCATAAAACCTCCAAGAGTGAAATTAAGCAACAGCTTTATTCGAGACTGCTATCTAAGATTTATATTGAATTATTTGATGTTTTCCAACAATCGCGCAATGTACCAGTTCGGTCTGTTGAGCTTCCCTTAGAGCAGCTTAAAGAGCTTTTATACAGTAATTTAAAAATTTTACAGAATTCGACACAGCAAACTGACAACAGGAAAAACTTCCTCTTATTAAAAGATCTCCAGAGATATCATAATATTATATTGCTAGGTAGCAAAGATGTTATTCCGGAAAACTGTCTTGCACTACATAAAGTTGATTATAGTGATACTTTTATTTTCCTCTATAAAAATATTATAGATAATAATAAGAATAATACGCTTAAATATAATCATTCATCAAAGGGATTAAAGAATATCATTGTAAAGTTCTGGGATGTCTTTTTATTACCTCCCCAATTCGCCTATTACCCTTATCATTTGAGCCAGCAACAAGAGTTTGAGAGAGTTTTGAAAGTGAATGAGAACTTTTATACGTTCTTTCAGAGCTTGCTTGACAAAGGAAAAAACTTAACTTACCAAATAATCTGAAGAAGCCAAAGTTTGCTTGGCGCCTTAGAAATATTATGCTCTACATCTCAAAAGAGATAACCAAAGAGCTCACAGAAAATAAAATCGAAACTGCAAATATACAAGAAAAATATACGAAATTTTCCAATTTAATTACTAGTGTCCTAAAGCTCCTTAAAAAAGAAGACATTAAATCTATTGCTAAAAAATACGAGAATAAGGATAACCAGTTTGGAGATATACTGCTTTGTGCATATTATGCTGCTAAGTCAAATAATAAGAAAGCATACGATTATGGTGAAAAAGCGATTAAAGAGGGAAGTTTTGATAACTTATTAGTCCTTTTAAATGCAAAGTGGATAAATCCTCCTTTTCGCAGCAAATTTCTTAATGAATTTGACGAGAAAGTAAGAGGTATGTTAAGTAAACAAGATTCTAGTGTGATAAGAGTTCCTACTCCTGAAAGCTTATCCTTTATGTCTAATGCTTATTACTTTGGTAATACAGTCTTCTTTGTAGATCATGTTAAAGCAGTGCACTGGTTCTTGTTAGCATTAGATTATAAGTCTGAGAGAGCACTCAACAGTTTGATTAATATTTTGGTAAGTGAGAGAGAACTAACATTACTATTAGAAAACAATGGCATTAAGCAATTCTTTGAGCTTCTTATAGCTAAAAATTTACGCTCGCGTCATGTGGCTGAATTGCACTTAGCTCGTATTCTAATTGAACAAGATAAGGAGCAAATTTGCCCAGATGCCTATATTTTGGTAAATTATTCTTTAAATAATGAAAAAATTGGCCATAAAAGTAGAAGAGGATACTTCTGGTCGAATATACCTGATAGAATCGAGCAATATACTTTTTCACAAAAAGAGCATGAGCTTCTTCAAGCAATAGAAAATGAGAGTAATAATTTATATGTTAGAGGCAGAGCTGCTTATGATCTTGCTTGTTTGCACATGTGGGGTGGGTACAAAAAGCAAGAAACACTTGAAAAAACTTTAAAGTATTTCAGTCTAGCTTTTAAAATGGGGATCTTTCAGAGTGCCTTTTTTCTTATAGTTATCCAGGGCCATCTTCAGAATTCTACCCTCCCCAAACAATTAAATAGTAACAAATTATGGTATACAAATAGCTTGAAGATAACTACTCGTCGTTTTTCAAGACAAGATTCTTTAATCTCTAAAAGAAATAAGCATCACAATGTAGCCTTTAATAAATTTGAAAAGCAAAATGTGACCCTTAGGAAACATTTC
Source organism: Candidatus Odyssella thessalonicensis L13 (assembly GCF_000190415.1). Lineage (GTDB taxonomy): Bacteria > Pseudomonadota > Alphaproteobacteria > Paracaedibacterales > Paracaedibacteraceae > Paracaedibacter > Paracaedibacter thessalonicensis. The sequence goes on along the minus strand of NZ_AEWF01000005.1, from coordinate 165,658 downwards.
CCGAGAAGCAATCCTGGCAAACATTTAAATCCTTACATATTTGATATGTTTGGTGCAGGGTCGGATCAATTTCCGGGAAGAGGCATTAAAACTCTTCGTCAAAACGCATCTCACGACTTTCTTGCTAATTTTTTTCTAGAGAACAAGTATCCTGCATTCCAAGCTTTGCCCGAGAAAAAACTAAATGCATTACTCAAGCATAGACTTTATACGAAAGGAAGGCCTAAAATATCCATTATTGGTGGCGGACTGACAGGAATCATAACAGCGCTCCAAATTGCTAATCTCAAAGATAAACACAGAGAACCCTTATTTGATATCCATATCTTTGAAAAGCAGGCTCATTTGTTAAATGGTGCAAGTAAGGTGGTTTCTCGTCTTCATTTGGGAGGGGAATATCCTAAGGATGGCTTGACTGCTCAACAATGTTTGCTGAGTGCCATTTTATTCCGGCAGATGTTTCAAACGGAACTATTCCTAACATCACGAAAAGCAATTGATTTCCTAGTAGCGCGTGCAAGCCTTCACACTCCGCGTTCTAACCATCAATTAGAGTTTACAACTTTGATGCAGCAATATGAAGCGCTAAGAGATATTTATCAGAGATATTATGATGAACTTAAAACTCTGTGGGGTGAAGATACGGCCAATAGATTATTTGGAAAACCTGAAGAATTTTTTCGTATTCTTGAGAAGAAGGAGCTAGAGGCATTAGGAGTTGACCTCCATTTTGCCGGAGGATTACATACTCCAGAACGCGGTTTCCAACCCGTAGGCTTGGGAATAATGTTGGAGCATCTACTGAAACAGAGAAAAAATATTACTATTCATTGCTCATCCGGGATCCAACATATCCGGCCAATCAAAAAAGGATATCAGATGGAAATAGTTTCACCCACTGATCTACCCTCGACTTTTTACACGAGCTACATTATTAATGCTTCATGGTCAGGAGTCCCTCATATTAATTCACAAGTTAAAAAGAGCAGTCCAGAAAACCCCCAAAAAGATGTAGAGACAACCGTCTATCTTCGCAGTATTGCATTAGTCGACATCAGTGAATGTCGAATCCCACCCGATCGAAGCTTTTTTGGCCTAATAGGTGAACATGGCGGGATGCTTTCTTTCTTCAATGACAACGTCGCAAGTATTTTTGTACCTATAGACGGTCTATCTTATCAAGGAAGATATGATCTAAAGGAAGGTAGTCCCTTAACCAATTCTTTGCCCAGAAAGGCATGGGAGCATTATTATAAATTGTCAAACACTGCTATGGGAGATGAGGTTGCTCGGGAGATTCTTTGTAATGCTAAAGAAAAATATGCGTTTCTAGAGAAGGCTAAAGTCATTAGCCTTATCACGCAAACAACTCTTTCTCGGGACGAGGAGCTGCACCAGCGCCAATATGATAATGTTCGGTGGGTAGATACCTATAATAGATGCCTAGAAGCATACTCTCCTAAAGGAAGCTTCGCCATTTTCACCGCATTGCAAGTTCTGATAAAGCTTTTAGAAGTTCCTAAAATCTCCCGTCTTGCTCAGCCCTTAGACAAAGAGACTCAATTATTTTTAAGTCAATTTAAGGATAACATTAATCCAGGCGACAAAGATCAATCTTCTCTCAACACTGTTAAGCTTCCTTCTAGCCTCTGCTTAGTTAAAAACGATAGAGATCTACCCCCTGTTGCTGATTGGGTTCCTTTAGCTCATCTTTATGCTTTTAATAGAAGATTGCCTTTGAGACTTTTTGATTGTAATTCCACACAGATAAAAGCGCGGATGGAAATAGCAGAAAAGTTTAAAGTAATCCGTTGGTTAAATGTGATAGATTTGAAAGATAATATTTTATCACCTAGCTTAGGCGGAGCTCTATTAAAAGTTCTCAAGCAAGGAAATATCCAACATCTAAAACTCGGAAGGGTTGAAGTCTGCAAGAACAAAAACGAAAGTTCTTATAAGGGTCGTAAGATTAATGGCACTTTTCTCTATAATAAGGCAGAAATAGATTTAAGTATAAAAATACTTACTCAGGCTGCCTCACTAGACTCACTTGAGAGCTTGTACCTATATAATTGGGATTTGAGAGATGAGAGATTTTGTGAGCCTTTACTAAAACTGTGGACACGGCTAAAATCTTTCAGCCTTATAGGCGGCCTTATTTCAGCTACGGTTGCTAAAAAAGTTATAGTAAAAGGGAGCAAGCTGCAAGCACTGACTTTAGCCAACCTTACAGATTCTTCCATTCCTCTAGCCCTAATTAGTGATCGACTATATATTTTGTCTAATTTAGAAGAGCTCAATCTTGCGAACGTTCGTATGGAATCTAATTGTTTGGAAACGATGATCCGAAAGCAGTCTTCTTTAAAAAGATTATGCTTAAGAGGCCCCTATCCATATCTTCAATACACTAATAAAGCCGAACAATCTCATATCGATGAGCAATTAATGAGGTATGAAAATGTTGCTTCAGCAATTTCTAATGCAAAAAATCTTGAGTCTATAGATTTGAGAGGAAATATCGGATTAGAGTTAATACAGGATGCGCTAGAATATTACTTTCTAAAGAAACGAGAATATGCGCAACTGAAGGAGAAGTAGCTTACTTACTTTCCGGGAATTAATATAAAAGCAATTAAGGATTGCTCACAGATAGATGGCGGACATTATGGATGTCCGCTCCTTTTGACTGTTGATCATTCCTCAGAATTAACCGATTACCATCACCCAAGTTTCTTCGTTTGCCCGCGCAGAATGTAAAGTTTCCCGAGGAATAATGAGAAGGTCATTTTCCTTTAAAATAATTTCTTGCTGCTCAATAAAAAGTTGTAAGCAGCCTTTTAATACTATTATTGCTTTATCATACTCCGCGTGAGAATGCTGAGTAACCTCCCCCTGAACCTTCGAGATTTTTACATGGTTGTTATTAACTTTACCTAGTATAGTCGGTGATTCCTGTAAGAGAAACCCTGAAGGGTTCAAAGAGAATTTGCATAACATTTTTATTTCCTCCTGAAATTTCAACTGTAGGTTGATTATGATTATTTTTCAAAAACTTAAACTTGATAAAAGCAAGGAATAAAGGGACTAATATTGCGTGACGCATTAGCTAATTTATGGTAAATTTTGATTAAATAAATACCGCAATTAATACGCTATGCCAAAAAACAGATTCACGGTAGAATGTATGGCTAAAAAATCATAATAAGATAGCGGCTAAGTTCTAGTAACGCGTCTAGGAGAGTGGTTCTCCTACATTTGAAATAGGACAATATAAATGGTGCCAAACAAAGAATTTGAGACCCAGAATATAAAAGCGCTTGCCTATGCTTTAGGCTTGGGTGACAGACTAAAAGAGCTAAGTGATCCCTTACTGAAAACCTTTGGGTTAACAACATTTGGATATAAGAAAATTTTAAAAAATGGCCGATATCTTTTCATCTCTACTAACGATGCGTGGGTAGAATATCATTTAGAAAATATTCATACCCATGGGAGATTTTTCTGTAATGCCATGGGTAATACTCTCTCATCGGAGAACTTTTACCGTGTTTTATGGCCCCAAAAAGCTACAGATCACTTTTTAGAAGCTCTAAACAATTGGGGAATGTGGAATGGAATGAACTTTTATAGGAAACATGAAGATTCCATTGAGTTATGGACCTTCTCTACCAACCCTGATCGCTATCAAGATCCTAACGTTTATTTTACTATTTTACCATATATAGAGCGTTTTATTGCATATTTTAATGCTTCAGCTTTTGATATCATAAGTACTCCCGAAGAGAAGAATCTTGCTGTTTGCCAGGATACTCATCTTATATTTGAGCCCTCTTCTTATCATACCCTTGATCACTCTAGCTTGATTCACTTTTTGCAGCAGACTGAGATTAAGCAATTACCTATTCATGGAAAGTACGGAGTATGTTACCTCTCTAAACAAGAAAGCCGATGCCTAAAATTATTGAGCACCGGAAAAACAGCAAAAGAGATTGCAATTTTTCTAGGCCTTTCACCTAGAACAGTCGAGGGCTATCTAGATAATATGAAGACAAAGTTAGGACTTTCTTATCAATCAGAATTGATTGAGGCTCTAAATAGTACGCTAACTCTTATTGCTCATAAATAAAAGTTAGCTTTGGGGACTTTCCAGCCCCCTCTCAAGTTTATTCTTGAACCTCTTGGAATCGTCCAATAGAATCCCTGCTATTACGGTAAACCGCCTTTATGCTTATAAAGGAAATAATTGCTCCTATTGTAAGATAATAAGCGGGAACATAAGGATCCTCAGTTAACTTTAATCCATAAAATATAACTGTTGGTGCAGTACCACCGAAGATTGCCATAGCCACATTATTCGTAAAGGCGCATGAAGTATATCGGATCTCCGACGCAAAAATCTCAGCTAAGGCACTGGGAGTGGTACCTAAAAATTGACCTACTGCGAAGCACAAAATAATTTGAGAAAGCAGATACAGACTTATGTGTCCAAAGGTAGACAAATAAACGGAAATAAAACTAGAAAATATAATTAGGACAGATGCCCATAATAATATTTGTCTTCTACCGTACACATCTGAAAGCCACCCTGATAAGACAGTACTAAAACCAAGCACTACCATGCCTATCAAATTAATAGCAAAGCCATAATGATTGTATGATTGTAAATACTCGCGTACATAATTAACGAAGTAAACAGTAATGGTATACATTCCAATTGCTAGAACTGTTTGTAAGAGAATCATTCGAATTATTAAGGGTAGATTTGTAGAATACATCTGCTTAAAGGGAGAGGAAGAAAGTTGTTTTCTAGCCTTCACATAATCAAAATAGGAAGGATCAATGAGATTACGTCTCATATAAAGAGTACAAGCAAGGCCGAGGACACTTAGTAAAAATGGTAAGCGCCATACTCCTGCAAGAATTTGCTCGTTGGAGAACTGATGTATTAATAAGGTTACAACTGAGGCTAAAAGCATTCCTACTACTAAACTCAAAGCGGCAAAGCTACCGTATAAGCCCTTACGTTCATTAGGAGCAATCTCAACCATAAAGACCATTGTTCCGGCATATTCGCCCCCCATTGCTAAGCCCTGTATTATTCTGAGAGCAAATAGCATAAGTGGTGCCCACAACCCTATACTTTCATAAGTGGGTAGCAAACCAATTAAAGCAGTTGCAAAGAACATAAGATATACGGATAAAATTAAAGACTTTTTACGGCTAACTCTATCGCCCATATGACCAATCAATATCCCCCCTATAGGGCGTGCAATTACTCCAATTGCAAAGACGAGAAGAGAGAGGAGTAATGATGCAGTTTTATTGGTAGAAGGAAAGAATAGCTGAGCTATAATACTGGAAAAATATCCATATATCATAAAATCATACCACTCTATAATATTCCCCCCCATACAAGCTAATAAAGTTTTGTATGAAGGAGCGGAGCTATTATTACTTACCTGCATTAAAATTGTTCCTATTTTAGATGTTTTACCGTTCAATTTACGAGCAACAATAAGAAATAAATAATGTGAAAAATTAAGAAAATTTCTCCAACAAATTTAGTAACTTTTATTACTTAAGAGCAAGAAAATAGAAATAAATTTTCTTGGGTAAATTTTAGACAGGTGGTTTTTTAAGTTTTAGCATTTTTATTATTTACTTATAAATTGTCCACTCTCTAATAAATACTTTATTCCTAGTATAACATTGGGGTATTGGATATGCTTAATTTATTCTTATGTTATAACTGTTTTGCCATCAATGATATTAAAAGGCTTTAGATGAGACTAATATATCTATGCAACTTTTTAAAAGAGTACAAAATCTTCTCCCTTAAGCTACTTAAGATTTTCTTCGTACTATATCATATATGTATGCTATATGTATCTTATAAAACTGCGGTATATATTTCTAATTTTCCTTTAAAGACTCCTTCCCTACCTATACCTTAGAATATTATACATAACTATTCATAGGGGTGATTAACTGTTTATTGAACATAAAAATTGCCAGAAACTTTGATTAGACTTAGCATTTAAAAAATCAAGACCAGACCTTAAGTGCTTTGAAGCTTAAATTAGTATCGGTGGTCATCATTGGAATTATGAGTTCCATGTCTTTTTCAGCTAAAAGAAGAGAATTATAAAAAATAAACGCTTTAAACGCGTGATATTTGTTGATAGTCAACAAGGCAGAATAGAAAGGTCCTTAAACAATCTATGAGCAGCATTAAAAATTCTTAAGCTCTCCCTACTCAACTTTTTATTTCTGACGTCACTAATTTGAGCAAGATAAAGATTTATTAACTGCAAGCAATTTTAAGTATGCTAAATGGTGATGCCTTTTATTTCTTGGATGAGAAACTTCTACACCCACTATTAAGGGAAAATCTTAAGACTATCTTCGTAAACAATATATTTTCTGTAGCAATAATATTTGTACCTACAAGGGGTTTTTAATAATTTTTGCTATAATGTGCTAGCTTCTTAAATATTTTATCTTAAGATTAGTGATTTAATCCTTACTTTAATATCTATATTTTATAGCCATAAAATCAGGATCAGCATTAAAATTTCTTTTGAATTTCTTCTCTTCTCGCAAAATTTCATGCTTCTGCATTAATAATCTTATCTTTTTTCTCCTTCTTTCTTAAATTTGGTTAAATTTAGCTATATTATAGGTATATTATATGTATGTGATAAGTATGTTATTTGATTGGCCTACATATAATATAAATATTACTTATATATGGAATATAAAAACTATATGTATAATATATGTATGTTAAAAAATACAAATACATATAGTATATATATGCTTCACATATGAAATAAGTATTAAATACTTTTTTTCAACATTTTGATAATTATTAAAAAAATCGATTGTTTTTTAAAGATGAAGTTGGCAGCATAAAAATATATCTTACTTAATCTTAGTAGTTAGCTATAAGAGAAGGGAAGAAAGTGATGAATCTGTTAACAGGATTAAATAAAGATTAAATCCTATTAAGGAGACTATTGAGAAGTTTATTAAAACAGAAATGAAAAAACCCCCGTTCGTAGCAGGGGCTTCTATTAGAGTGTTTACGCGAGAAACGAAACACATATACTCATTATATTAACATTATCATTAGATTGTGATTAATGTCAAGTGATTCTATTTCTTGCGTAAATCTTAACGAATTAATTCGGAGGTTTATGCAATGTTTAATTTTATATTGTATTTGCATCTGATGCCCAAGGAGGAATCAGATGCCTGTCGCTAAAAAAGTCAATTCTATAATTGTGGTGCGTCCTGAAGTAGTGCGTCATTTTGGTGCGACAACTGCAGCATTTTTGAGTCAACTGAATTATTGGATTACAGTTACCCGTTCTGGCATTATTCACAATGGTAAGCGGTGGGTCTTTAATACAGCAGAACAATGGAGTAAGCAAATAGGCGTGTCAGATCGGCAAATTCGGCGCATTGTGGCCTCTCTGAGAGATGCGGGCGTTTTACTTGTCGCTAAGCTAGCTGACTATAAATCTAATCGGACTAATTATTATACTATTAACTATGAACGCTTGAATCAGTTATTTGAGCAGCTGAAAATTCCTCAGGATACGCTCTCAGTGTCCGTATGTACCAGACAAGATGTCCTAATGGTTAAAACAAAAAATACAAACAGAGATTGTAATATATCTGAAAAAGCAAATAAGAAGGAAAATTATGAGCCGCAAGAAGATAAGCAAGAGCTATCAATCTCACAATGTATACCCAGCAACGAAGTACCTGCAACAGAGAGTAATGCAAACATAGTACATGATATGGTGAATTATTGGAATGCCACATTTCCTAATAGCCAGACCGCCTTAAGACGTGACTTAGTACCTTTATTACTTTCGGCCTTAAAAAGGAAATTCAATTCAGAAATAATTAAATGGAAGCATTATTGTAAAGTTATTGCATCCAGTTCTTATATTACTAGCCAAAACTTTAAGTTATCTATCTATTGGGCCTTAAAGTACGGAATTATTGATAGGATAAATGCTGGAGAATTTGGAGTAAAGCCTTTGCCTTTCATTACAGATGAACAAGCACTCATGCGTGAAATGTATAAGGATATCTGCCAGCTATCTGAATCGGAGAAATGCAAAGAGGTACGCTTGAAATTACTTAAGGTATATGGCGTCTTTGCCTACAAGCATTGGTTTAAAACTTTAAAGTTTTTTGTATCTCAAGATAAAATCACGTATATAGCTCCTTCAAAGTTTCATGAAGATTTTATTGCGCGTGAGTATAGAGACATTCTTAATCAAATATAGATGATATAAATATAGAATATATATATTTAAATTCCAAATTTTACAATATAAAAGAGAGACAGATAGTGTGCCTTAGGAAGACAGAATGGATGACATTAATATTGTTCCATGTCCACCATATCATCTATAGAGAATAATAAGAATAACGGATAAAGATTGGAAGGTCCTGCACCGCGGTAATATATTAGCATGAAAAGGATACTTTCCTTAAGAACTCTATTAAGAAACTTTTGTCAGTGTGATGGTGAGCAGCCATTCTATTGAGATCATTTGATTTCACAAGCGAAGCGAAATCATATTTATTGTCGAGCTATCATAATCATTGCATTAGCTGCATTAGCTGCATTAGTTCGGACTTGAGCAGACACTGAACTTGAAAAGAGTGAGGTTAGCCGTTTTGATAGTTATGACGAATAAGTATCAAAAAAAGAAAGGATAACCTCGTATATCAATATAATGAAAAAATCATAAAAAACAAAGTAGGACTATTAAATTTAGCCGAAGAACTGGGAAATGTCTCAAAAGCCTGTAAGGTGATGGGCTTCTCGAGAGATACTTTTTATCGGTATAAGGCTGCGGTTGAAGAAGGGGGTGTTGATGCCTTGTTTGATAAAAGCCGACGCCAACCAAACTTTAAAAATCGCACAGATGAGTTAGTTGAGAAAGCTGTCATAGATCTTACCATAGAATTGCCTGCTTACGGCCAACTACGACCTAGTAATGAGTTGCGCAAGAGAGGCATATTCGTCTTCCCTAGTGGGGTTAGATGTATTTGGTTGAGAAATAGTCTGGCATGTTTAAAAGATCGGTTAAAAGTTCTAGAGCACAAGGCAGCTAATGGCAATCTCATTCTAACCGAGAGCCAATTAGCAGCTCTGGAGAGAAAAAAAGAGGATGATGTGTCCTGCGGCGAAATTGAGACCGCCCATCCAGGGTACCTAGGATCTCAGGATACATTCTACGTTGGCACTCTAAAAGGAGTTGATCGCACTTATCAGCAAACCTTTGTTGATACGTATTCCAAGATTGCTCATGCCAAGCTTTACACGATGAAAACACCTATTACTGCGGCTGATTTGCTTAATGATCGGGGTCTTCCCTTCTTTGAAGAATAGGGGTTAGGTGTATTGCGCATCTTGACAGATAGAGGAACAGAGTACTGTGGCAAGGTAGAACAGCATGATTATCACCTGTACTTGGCTGTGAATGATATAGAGCCTACCAAGACTAAAGCTAGGTCTCCTAAGACGAATGGGATTTGTGAACGGTTCCACCGGACTATCTTGAATGAGTTTTATCAGATCACATTTCGCAAGAAAATTTATACCTCTCTTGACGAATTGCAAAAAGATCTAGATGATTGGCTTCATTATTATAATAATCAACGACCTCATCAGGGTAAAATGTGCTGTGGGCGTACACCCATGCAAACTTTACTTGCTGTGAAAGCTATCTGGCAGGAAAAAGTTGATAGCCTCAACTTAATCTGACAGTAAAATAGACCTAGCTCCAAAATGGGTAACTGTTAGATCAAGTCTTAACTTTTACACATTAGCTTATTCTGCTACAAAGAAATCTTGTTTATAATAGTGATTTCCATTTTAAGAATCTTTGATTGAAAAGATCTTTCCTCGCCATAAAAATAAATCTAATATTGTTCAATCGTCCTATAATAAAGGAATCCTTTTTCTGAACACAGTATAGTAGTGATTGTTGTACATACTGATCGAAGGCAATTAAAAAAGTTTTGTTTATCAAAATTTTGAAATTTATTATCTCTCACTGTTTAAAAAAGCTATTTAAGTATTACTATTAGGATGATTTACTTAATATAATTTATAATATTTATTTTATATTATAACCCTTTTTTAAATTATAAAATCTGGACCTTCCCTTTTTAGTAGCGCTGGAAGGAGGGTGAATAAGGCAAAATTATTCCCCTTTTCTAAGAACTATTTAAAGAGTACATATTAAATGACTTGTAAATATTATCATTTTTAATTGCTATCTATACATGGTTAGAAACAATTTTCTAACTATTATAAACCTTAAAGGTTTCTTGTCGTAAAGAAGGGCGGTATATTATATGTATATGTTACATATAATATACATATAAGGTAATTGCTTTAAATTAGTCTTGTCAATCGCAGTTTTCCTTGATCATTATCTTAAACTGTCACGAGATTTTCTGGGATCATCTTAGAACGAAGAGCTATTATACGATATGTATACTATACATATCGTATACATATCATTTATAAGAGCTGCATAGTCAGACAGAGAAGAATAAGAATATATCAGTTTATAATAAATTATCAATAAAGCTAGCAGCCGCATGTTTAATGCAATGTCAGTGCTGCATTTCTCACATAAACATATCTCAGATCTCTGTGGGTATCGCATAGGTTTTTTGCTTCTAAATAATTTTCTCTTCGAGCTGAACCTACTTTAAATAACTTACCAGAATCTCATTCTCATACTTATATTTATCCTTAAGTTATACGACTATAATTTCAGAAAAATAAATTAGAGACGTATTCTTTTCTCAAACGCATCTAAAAAATTGTGATATCCAGAATTAGAATGCTATAGTGCAAAAGAGAGGATTACAGAATGCAATACTACGATACAGGGCCGACTCCCATACATTTATCAGCACTTTCAAAGTTTTCTTACGATATTATAATGAGAAGATTACGGGAAGCTAATGTTCTTCCTTTACCTAACTCTCCGAAAAAAATAGAAAGTATCCAGTTGAAGGGTGCAGAAAGATATTGAAAGAAATTTTTGCCTCCAAGCACCGTATTATTAGAAAAGTACATGCGTTCTATAATTTTAAAGGAGGAGTGGGTAAAACAACTCTTTCCTTTCAGATTGCTTCTCATTTATCAATTCTAGGCTTCAAGATTCTGCTTATTGATACTGACCCACAAGCAAATTTAACCAATTGTTTTGCCGTTACTCCTAATTTAAATGCCCCTACATTATATGATGTGCTTATAAAGGGGATACCTATTAAGCAGTCAATAATTACTATTTCTGAAGGGCTAGATTTTATACAGTCTAATATCTCTCTTACTCGTCTAGAAGCGGAATTAATACATCAAACAAGGAAGGAAGAGTTACTTAAGGACATATTAGACCAACTTTATGAAGAATATGACTTCATTATTATTGATGCTAATCCAAACATTAATCAAATAAACCGTAATGTTATAAATGCTGCACAGGTGATAAATATTGTTTGCGAGACTCAACCGTTCAGTATAATGGGATTATCATTACTTAATGAAGATATGAAAAGCTTTTTCTGGAAAATGAAAAAGGATGTTCCTCTGATTCATGTTATTCCTAATAAGTATGAAGATAGAGTATCCACTTCTTCAGAGGCTATGCATACTTTGAGAGAATACTTCTCTGAGTATCTAAAAAAAGATTTTGCAATAAGGAAATCTGAAGATTTTAACATCTCTGCAAAATCTGCACTGCCTCTTGCTTTTTTCTGTAAACAAAATTCGAACGCTTGGGAAGATATTGTAGAAATTATACATCATATAATTATGATCTCTGAGAATAAGTAGTTAAGGTATAAGAGATGGGTAACGTTAAATATAAGAAGCCACCAGAAAGTATGAACAGAATGATCACTAAGCCTTCTACAGAGAATCGGCTTAGTATTGGGATGAGTGAAGTAAAAGGAGAGATCTATTACTTAAGCCCTGAGCTAATAATATCATTCAAGAATCAAGCCAGAAAAGAAATTGATGAAAATTTATTGAATGAGTTAGCCTTATCTATTCAAGCTCATGGAATAATACAACCTTTGCAAATTATACCTTCAGATACTCTCCAAGGTAAATTTGAAGTTGTATCAGGAGAAAGACGTCTTAATGCAGCTAGAAAGATTGGCCTTAATAAAGTCCCATGCATGATTCTTGATAGGGATAAAGATTCTGAAGAAATAGCTCTTATTGAAAATATTCAGCGCGTTGATCTTCATCCTATTGAGCTTGCTGATGCCGTAGAAAAAACCTTGTCAAATAAAAAGTATGGAAGCCAGGTAGAACTAGCGGAGAGGATCGGCGTTTCTAAACAGAAAATAACGCATTTGCTGGCGATTTCACGTCTTCCTCAAGATGTCAAAGAGCATTTATTGCATCAGAAAGACATAAAAATGGGCTTCTTGAAAAGCATAGCATATTTAAAAGACACCCAATCTATTCGGGATAAAGTATTTAATTCTTTAAATAAAAATGATAAATTCTCATCTTTATTAAGATTGTCTTTTAACGGATCAAGTTTCAGATCCGACTATTCAAAAATAGATAAGTTAGATAATTATGGCAAAGAATTATTAAAAAACGAGTTACAGAAAATTATACAGCATCTTGAAGGCTAAAAGTATCCCGCGGGATACTTTCAATGCATGTCTTCTTAACGAGGTCAATTAGTTACTTAGTGTTAATTGAAGAAGAATAGAGAGTATCCCGCGGGATACTCTCCTTTATACACAATTATTTGCCCGGAGTTCTCTTCTTAACTAAGGATCTTTCAAATTCTTTCTAATTTTATTGATTTCAATGCTTTTTACTATTAAAAGCATACTAAGACTACCGAATTCTCCCTCCTACTATCAGTAGCTTCAGCCCTCCTATAGTTTGGCTTACTTTCCTTAATGTTTGAGGTACATACTAGCTCTGTTGTCCCCTTCGTTAATATACGGGAGAGTCGATAACAAGCTCGACATAATAATTAATTCTCCCTGCTAGAACAAAAGGGTAGGATAAGTCTCCTAAATTTCTGTGCAAAGAAAGGTAACAACAATAGCCGAGTTATAATTAGCAGAAGTTGGCAGAGATTCTTCCAGAAGTTTATCTCATCCTTTATGCATTCAGGTTGCCTAACTTTCATTTCGGGATTATTATAGCGTAATTAATGCTAACCGTATTTGTTTTTTAGGCTCCGTATCCTCTCTTAAGAATCAAAAAGAGGTTGTCTATTAGAGTTTTATCTGCTGTCTCTTGCTCTATTGCCTCGAAGACCTATAATGTAACCGTTGCTACCGATACTCCCAGCTCACCCCAATTTGATACTGCTGGCGCTGAGGGTAGTGGCTATAATCTGCGCGGCGCCATTCTTACCGCCAATGGCTCAGGAAATAATAATATCACTATTAATTTAGTTTTTGGCTCTGTCCAAACCATTAAGCTCGGCAACCATCTCCCCATGTTATCAAATTATAATACCGCAGGTGTTCCGATTGCAGTAGGCAGGGCTGGAGTTATTAGTGGTAATGTTACCCTTAATGGCGGTAATATTTATCGGGGCTTCTTTGTAAGTTAAGTTTTCAATGCTACGACAAAGCAAGATTTGGATAGCGCTAATGCCAGTATCCCTTTCCAAGTAACCATCCAAAATATGACTTTACAAAATATGAAAGCAAAAGGAGGCAATGGTTATATGGGGTGGGCGGCAGTGGCGGTGTTGCGGCTGGGATAAGTGCTTTGGGAGAGGCAATGGTGATACCAGTGTCAAAGGTGGAGGGGTGGCTGATTATATTATCCGCCATAATCCCCCCCTGGCTCCCAGCTGGGTCAGCTTTTGGATGTTTTGGCCACCTTACCCCTCAATGAATTATACGAAGCCTTAAATCAGCTGCAGCCCTCTGCCAATGTCTTGGTTGGGGCGACGATTGGCAAGTCAGAAATGGGGCAAGCTGACGAGCTCTTCTCTTCCTTTACCATGGAAGAAACCTTAAAGCGTCTACACAACACTAAGAAGAAAAATACCGCATGCAGACCGGCCTTGGTATTGGGGCCGCCTTAACTGAGGACCTGTCCTTAAGCCTGAACTATAATAATGAATGGTCTTCTTCTGAACGCTTAAATCGCTTACTTCTAGAGCTCAATTATCGGTTCTAAATCAGCGACAATTCCCACCTTAAAGTGCTCGCCCTTATACCAAGGAGGGCTGCTGCATTTGAAAACTAATCAAGGCTAATTGTAATTAGCGCACCCCGTAAAGATAAGACTTTATACGGAGGGATACCACTGGGAGGCATTCCTTTGGCAGCATAATTATTTCCCCAAGTTGGTGATGTAATTTGCTTTAACCGTTTAACTACTTTAATTCTGAAGAAATAATAGAAGAGGGTGAGAGAAAATTAATCATACACCAATCTATGGAGAGCCCCCAAGACACGCTCTTAAGTCCAATGCTGATATGCTAAGCCATTAGATCTTTCGCTCAAAGCCGATGAGGCATAAATAAAGAATATTATAGAAACTTTGGTTGCTTTCTTTAATGCTGATGAGGAAAGCTTCCTTATTAATGTTAAAGGCGATAAATCCCTAATCGGAATAGAAGTCTCAATTAGTGGAGCAGCTAGGGGTAGTTCGAAAGACTAGACCACATTAAAGTGGAAGTTGAGTGATTTGGGATGTATAGCATACATATCAAACACAAATAGTTTGCACAAAACAGTACAGCTTTTATATAGAGGATAATGATCCTAGCACATTTAGCCCATCTTTATCCTTTAGGATTTTATTAGGCATAAAAATATTATATTTTAATTTAATCGGGGCATTGGTATTGAAATAATGCAGATTAAGTGATAGTGTTATTTTAACCCCTAACTTAAACCGGTTTGGTACCATGACAGAAGTTATTGATGTAAAGATGACAACACCAGAAGCTGCTGACTTTCTTGGTATAACGATTCAGCATGTACATAAATTACTGAAGACAAAGGGTCTTCATTATCAAAAAAGCCAAAATCGAATCTTTTTTGGACATGAGGCAGCTAAATCACTATTTAATACCCCCTTTAAAAGAAAAATTATTACGTTTCAAATCGTAAAAGGAGGCACGGGAAAGACATCCTTAGCACACTCCTTTGCAATTCGGGCGAGTTTATATGGTGCTAAAGTTTTATGTGTAGATTTAGATCAGCAAGGTAACCTGACATCTGCATTTAATTTCAATCCTGACAAGACTCCTGTGATTGTAGATATTATTAATGAGGGGATAAATGTTAGGGATGCTATAATAAACATTTATCCAGGCGTTGATCTTATACCAAGCCGTATTGAAAATGCCGTCTTAGACAATATTATTATGCTGAACAAGCATCCTTTAGACAGAGTATATAGTAATATTTTAGAGAAGATAAAAACTGACTATGATCTGATTATCATTGATTGTCCTCCTGCGCTAGGTCAATCAGTAGCAGCAGCAACTCTTGCATCAGACTGTGTAATAGCACCCCTGACTCCAGAACAATTCAGCTTATCAGGTTTAAAAATTACTCATGATGAGCTATCAGGATTATCAAGAAAATATGGAAAAAAAATAGATTTAAAAATTGTTCTGAATAAATTTGATAATAGGACAGCCTTATCTTCTGAAGTTCTTACTACACTATTAAGTCATGATATATATAAGAATATGCTAAGTAAGAGCTTTATAAGAAGTTGCCAAGAATTTCCTAATACCATTTATACGGGAAGTACAATCTTTTCAACTCTCAAGAATTCTTCTGCTAAGGAAGACATAGATTTATTTACTCGAGAAATTCTGGAACTAAATGGTATTCGAACCACTAATTAATGGGGAGTTTTTCTATGCCCTTAATAGATGACTTTGCTAATAAGAAAACAAAAAAATTTACGAAGAAAGAATATAGACCTTGGGACTATGAGGAGCTATCACAGGATATTAATAATACAACTGATGTAATGCTTCCGATTATCGCAAATACACAAGAAGAATTAATCATTCCTGCTAATGAATGGGGATATCGCGAGATAATTAACCAAGAAGAAGCTAAAGATACAGCAACGGCTCTTATTTTACGCTCTTCAAGCTTCTCTGATGAAAGTCTTACGATGAAGAATGAGGAGCTTTCTAAACTTGATTTAGAAAAATACGCTAGAGGGATATATGGGTTGCAGCGTCTGATTCTTCAAAATTTATTACAGAGAATTGATAAAAAGGACTCGTCCTTTTTTTATACACAGCCTATTTTGTTTAAAGAACTTTCATCCCTAATTAAAGCACCTATTACCAGTCTGAAGGGAACTATATATCGGCTTAGAGAATTAAAGATTTTAGAAGTATATGAGTATAAGCCAGGCAGAGGGGGATACACATCTTATAAAATTCCCATTCTTGTCGGCAATTTCTTTACCGATTTCTTTGAGAAGAAATCTTCAAATGCAATAATCAGCTAAGGAAGACTTTCACCTTGAGAGAAAGTTCCTAATAAGTTTAGAGCAAGGTGTATAAAGGTTAGGCAAAGCTTTACGATTATACAGAGAAGTGTCTAGGATGCAACCAACCTGAGAATATCCGAAAGCTAATAAGGCGATAGATTTTAATAGTTGACCGAGTGCCTCTCTATTTAAATTTCTTTACTCTAAAAGGCAAAGTTATAAAGACTCAGAAATTAGGAACTAATTTTAAGAGGGTTTGAAAGCATATTCTTATATGTTCGTCATTAAAATTTACCTCGTAAGCATCAATTTTGAGTTTTATGCTCTGACTTTTTAATTTCCAATTTAAAGTTAAATCTTATAGCTAAAGTAACTTCCTTTTGCCCCGAAAAACTAATATTTAGCAATTGCCGAAAGATTCCTAAGTAGTATAGTGCTTTACCATAAACGCTTATCAGTATTAACTTCCATCCTGTACGGGCATAAGAAAAATCCTTAATTTAGAGGGTCTTATGCTGATTACATTAAGGACATTTTCAATATTACCGAACGGTATATATACATTAGTTTAGGCCACAAAGAGATCCATAAGGAAGGGATGCTGACCTACATATAAGATGGATACATAGGACGAGTTAAAATAGAGAAAGAAAGCATAGATTAGCTAAGTTTCCATATATAAGTTTCACGATAATAATCTTATAGCATTCGAGCCTTTACTCGGCTTTATGATATAAGACGCAGCATCTCTAGATTCTCTTTTGTTATTGATCAACTTTAAAATTCTATAAGATAAGAGGAGGGGGAGAATCTTCCCAAATGCCTATCCATTGGTCCTGATAAACGGCATCATGGAAAAGAATCCAACTCCTTTTGGTTAATTTGCCCCCTTGTAAGATTTTCTGTATGAGAGGAAAAGCCTTCTCTATATTAACTAGGGCAAAGTCTATATAAGAGTATCTTAGCCCTGTGCCCCCACCAATAACACCTCCTAAGCCTTCTTCTAGTAGAGCCTCATCAAGGATATCTTCTATGGTGCAACGATCGATAAATACTTCCTGGTTTAGGTCCTCTGCTGTCCCGTCAATCTTAAGATAAACGAATACTTCATTATGCTTAGAATAGCGCTCAGAGAAAAATTGGTCAGATCCTTGATAAGTAGCATTAAAAAGATCTCCTTCTGTCAGAATAAAGGAGGCTACATAAAGATCTTGTTTTCTAGGATAATCTGGTTGTTCGTTAGGTGTAGCTTCATATACGGCCCACTTAATCTGCTTATTGTGAATCAATTTAAAGTAAGGCTCTTGAGGTAATTGAGACTTATTGATGTTTATGGTTTTCAATACAGCCTCTTTTAAATTAGCCAGGGGTGCGCCTACATGCTTAGTACGGCTAAAGAGTCCTTTTTTAGGTTTTGGCTGTACCTCAATATAATCAATCCACTTATCTAAGATTTCTTCTCCTAATAAAGCTTCAGCGAGAACATAAGAGTTATAGGAATAAGCTTCCTGATCTTGGCTTAGGCTAGGGGGAGTATAATAGGTAATTCCTAGGGTATTAAAGTCGCTAGATGCCAGCTCAAACTCTATTTCAGAGATATCATGCCAGCTCGTACGGGCCCTCATGGTGTATTGAGCCTCTATTAACCCTTCTGCAACATGGTATTCATAAAATTCTAAGAAAGCATTCTGGGGTGCCTTACTTAAGATATATTGAACTAAGGGGCGTAAGCGCCTATTATCTTCTGCTGTAATAACAAGCCGATGAGCCTTTTCCCTCCCTGGCCCGAATTCCCACTTAAGGTCATTATCAATACTACTAAGATGGCAGTGCATCCAAGCAGGAATATCTATAGTGGTGTCTTTCTCTCCATTAAGTGCATCACATATTAAATGCTGATCCTTATTGAATGCTTGCCACCAAGCTTCAACTGCAGCTCTCTGTTTAGGAGAAATTTTTACAAAAGGCAAGATAGAGCGGGGCACGGAAGGGGCAAAAGTCATGAATTACAATCCTTCGACAAACTTAAAAGCAGCCTATTCTAACAGATGGCTTTTGAGAATATAGGGTTTGGCATAAGATAGGCTAAGATATAGGAGAGCCAGCCTCTTTTTTCAAGCAATTTTCATAAATCTGAAAAGTTGCTTACTCTCATTGTTTTCAAATAATATATTAGGGTAGAGCAATCACCGTATTCCCATAACCTATTATTTTCTATCTGTAAGATAAGAGTGGAGTTTTGTAGTTGTTCTGTACATTGAACTCCATTGGACCAGCCTAAGACTTTAAGCGGGTTATTTGTTCTCTGGTCATTATGATCAGGCTTATATAAGAAATGTGCCTTCCAAACATATTCCTCCTTATTTTTCTTTTTAAAACAGTAAAACCTAACTTTCTAGAGTTTTAGTACATACATGTAAAATGAGTAGCATTCCTATTAGATCCCCTTATAAACCCCAAGAGACTACGGATTCTTAAGCTATAGAAACAATATCCCCAGAAGATATTCGTAGTGTTGCTCATCAAGTAAGATTTTTCTATGGAGAATATGTTTTAACCAGAGTCTTTTAATTTAGATCATAAGATAAGATTACGGATGCATAGCCTAATCAAGCTCTGAGGCTGCTATAGCCGTTAAAAAGCTTATTCATATAGAAAAGATGCTCTGCTTTTCAGATCAGGGCGCCTCGAGGTCTTTGCAATTCCTAGTAAGCGCAAGCATGGTGCATATAGGTTTATAATAGAATCAATTATCACCATGGGAGGCTCACCTTTGAGCAATATTGGAGATAAAGGTTTATAAAAGGATTTGCTTGCTTAAGGATATGTTTTATTAAACTATCTAAGCTTTCTCCCTGATCTAGACACCCCTAAACTAACAGCAATAAAAAACATGTATATTCAAAACGGATGGCTCTATGTTGGTAAAAAAATCAGCAAATTGAATTTATTTAACATAACAAAAATTTTATAGAACAATAAAACAGATTTGTGTTATTAGAGAGTAAGTATAAAAAGATATGAATAAAAACAGCCTTCAACTAATGCTACTGGAGTTAAGTTGTATTTTCTTGCTTATTTTCTTCGAAAGTTATACTTTTTTCTCATTAACTGCTGCTCAAACATCTTGCGATAAAACGGTAGCGTAACATCTGCTAAAGAGGCTGTTCGTGCTAGATTCACTGTCGGGCATTAAAAATATTGATGCATTTAAACTTAATTAACGTGAAGATGACCATTCTACTGTTATGGATGAAAAGACTATCAAAAGCCTATGTTTAATTTTTTAGCAAGATCAGAAGCAAGTATTTACCACAATATAGGAATAACTTTATGGATGTAACAGAAAGACCTGCATCATACTCTAACCATCAATCCCTTCTAAAAAGTAGTTATTTGAAGGGAATTTTATGGTTTATATTAAGTTTAATTATAAGTAATTTCAATGATCTTACCATGAAATTCCTGGGTCAGAATCTGCCCAGCATTGAGATTATATTCTTAAGATTTTTATTTGGCACACTTTCATTGATTCCTTTTATGATATACTTTGGAAAGAGCTCCTGGAAAAGTGAGCGTCCGCTTATACATCTTGCACGCGGCAGTATTCTTTTTGCTGCCCTCAGTTTATGGTGTTATGGCCTTAAATTTGTTCCCATAGCAACAGTTACTGTTATAAGCTTCACAATTCCTTTGTTTACCTTAGTGCTGGCATATTTGTTCTTGCATGAAAATGTAGGGTGGCAGCGGCTAGCAGCTACGATTCTAGGATTTATAGGTATAATAATAGTTCTAGGACCAACTGCCTCAGATTTTCCATTGATGGCTTTTGTATTAATAGGTGCATCTTTAATGTTCTCTGTGCTGGATATTATCAATAAGAAATTTATCGTCAGAGAGGGAATGTTAAGCATGCTATTTTATTCAGCCCTTATCACGATGATATTGAGTGCCGTCCCTACTTACTTTATGTGGCAGTCGCCCACTCCACAACAATTGGGGATATTAGCTTTATTGGGTGTCGGTGCAAATCTGATCCTATTTTGTATACTTAAAGCTTTTGCAATTATTGAGGCCTCTGCACTGTCACCATTTAGATACTTTGAGCTCGTAGTTTCAGTTATTTTTGGGTTTCTTGTTTTTGGAGAAATTCCTAGTATGATTACTCTATTAGGCACAGCCGTTATTATCCCTAGCACATTTTTCATTGCTCGGTATGAATATCGTCAAGGAAGTAAGAATAAATAATCTGTCCGTATAATATGCGGAGTAATACTGAGTGTTATGTATGGGAGTGACTATAGAGCGATAAGATCTCAGCATCTTTTCTTCAGCACTATCTTTAGCACAGTCTCTACTTGTCCCTCTTTTAAAGAGGGGGACAAGTAGAGTATTGATTAACCGAGAAGAGTATATTCACTTCTGGGAAAAAATAGCTGAGAAAGGAGGAATATACAAGCAACTCCGTTAAGACACGAAAGTTCTTGTCAGTTTTGTTAAATATTAGCATTCAGCAAAAGTAATAAATTTTCAGTAATATTTGCGAAATATAGCTGCTTATAGGACTAATAATCCTGCTCACATTTTTTACTTAGCTGCTAAATGTCACCATCTAGATTTATTTAGGCTTCGAATCAGCGTCTATCTGGTCAATCAAAACTGCGAGCTTTCCTTTGATTTTTCCTGCTTTAGCAGTCATCATGTATTCATCATTACAATATATTTTAAGACTTGAATCAGGATAGGTATCTAAGGTTACTTGTGATCCTATTTTCCAGTTTAGTACCTCCAAAAGAGGAAGAGTTAGTTCACTAAGTACCGCTTTTAACTCTACTTCAACATCACCCATTTGGCTTAAAATATGCTTTTCCCAAACTATATCTTGCCCAAAGTTTCCTCCTTGGGAGTAAGTGAAGGATAATTTCTCTTTGACCGATTCAAAAGCACGGTAGGGTATGACTATATGTAAAACTCCTCCTTGCCCATTCAAGGTAACGGATATTTTAGCTAATATAGCGGCATTTCCTGATTGTGCAACAGCTGCAAATCGGGGAAAGTCTTCTTGCCGCTCAAATCTGAAGTTGACATAGCCCACCGGTGAGAATGCTGTACTGAGATCTTCTAAAGTGAGGATAACAAAGTTCTTAATAATTGCTTTTTCGACAAGAGTATAAAACCGACCTTCCGCAAGTTTCTTTTTGGGTACTTCTTCCTCCTGAGAGTCCCGGTATCCCAACAAGATTTCCACAATACGATAAAATAATAAATTATCTAATACAAGTAAACCTGAATCATCCCATTCAATAATATCGAATACATTAATCATCGAAGGTATGGGAATGCCCGCCAGATAATCTTCAAAGGGTATAGAAGTTATATCCATCAGCAGAGCTTCTACAGAAGCGCCTGAGAGCTGATGTAAGCTTAAGGTTATAAGGTGCGCAAATTTTTCTAGAACTGCATGTAATCCTGGAAGCCTTTCGTGGTAAACCTTAGAAGATTTTAGAGCCTTAAGAATTCCCCTGCTTGCATCAGAGCCGCCTGAGAAAAGGTCGTCAATCTCCCCTTGCCCTAGCACACGGTTACTGTCTTCGGATTTATCCTGCTCTAATAGCCGCTCGAACTCCGCAAGCATTGCTGCTTCTTCATCCTCAACCTCATTCTTAATATCTGTTTCTTCCATTCACTTAACTGGATACTGACGGTTTAAATTCATAAATACCATTTTGATTTTTTAAAGGCGTTAATCCGTCTACAAGATGATAAATATCTTCACTACGACTAAGGAAGATTCTTGCATTCGAAGTCCCAGCTTTAACTAAGCGTTCTAAGACATCCTTTTTAGTCTTTTTATCAAAATAAATTAATACGTTTCTACAGAATATTAAATCAAATACCCCCACTTGGGGGGGAGGATGTAAAAGATTGTGAGTATGGAATTGTATGCTTTTTTTAGTTCCTCTTTTACCTGCCAATTTGTATCTACTTGATTGAAATACTTAATTAATAACTTAATTGGCAAGCCTCTTTGAGCTTCAAAGTGGGAATATAATCCCTTTTCAGCTTTTGCAATAATCGATTGAGAGATATCTGTAGCTAGTATCTGAATATTCCAAGCTTGTGAGAGAGGATTTTCTTTAAAATTCATCAGAAGAGAATAGGCTTCTTGCCCTGCTGAACAGGCTGCACACCAGATTCGTAAGGTCTGAAATGTTTTAAAATTTTGGCTAAATTCTGGAATGAAAACATTGTTAAGGTAATCAAATTGCGTAGGATCACGGAAAAAAGTGGTCTCATAAGTTTCTAGAGCCTCTATTATCTCCTTTAGAATAACAGGAGACCTTTTTAACCTCACCTCATTTAAAAGCTCATCAATAGAGGTAAAATTAAATTTACCTGGAAGACTGCAAAGCCGTCCTTTTAGGAGATACTCCTTATCTTCATTTAAGCTCAGTCCAGTTTCATCTCTTAGCAATTCAACTATAAATTTATAATTGGCTGGGCTAATGGTCTGGTTGTCTAATCTATTATCCATGGGTTGATTCTTTTCTTTTCAAAATAGACTCAATTGTCGAAAACATCTCAGGCAATCGTACTACTGCACTGCACAGCCCCGCTTCTGTCACTGCTTTAGGCATCCCCCATACTATGGATGTACTTTCATCTTGTGCAATTATTGTACCGCCCGTTTCAACGATCCTCTGACTTCCCTTCAGTCCGTCTGAACCCATCCCCGTTAACATAACCCCTAATAGGCGGCTTCCAAATATTGCAGCTGCACTTTCAAATAAAGGATCGACAGAAGGTCGACAGTAATTCTGCTTTGGTCCTTGATCTAAATGAACTTTAATCTGACTGTGCTCTGCGATAACGGTCATATGGAAATCTCCGGGTGCAACTATTATCTTATTGTTCTCAACGCTCATTCCCTCGCTTGCTTCAAAAGTCGGAATACCTGTTAGCTCTCTTATTTGTTTAGCTAACATTTCTGTAAATCTTGGGGGCATATGCTGTACGATGAGTAACGGACAAGGTAGACTTCGTACAGATTCAAATAATTTTAATAGAGCTTGAGGCCCTCCTGTAGAGGAGCCAATAACAATTGCTTGGGGCTTTAAAAACGGCATAGGCCGCAAACTATAATTTGTTGAGGGCAACGGCTTGAGGGGATTATATTGTGCTCGACGCTCAAAGTTTGTACACAAAACTTTTATCTTTGTACAGAGCTGCTTTTTAAACTCATCGATATCTTCAGTTGTCTGATTAAAAGAGGGCTTGTGAATGTAATCGGTAGCTCCCAGTCTTAGAGCTTTAAGACTTATATCTGCATTTCTGGAGGTCAGAGTTGATGCAATAATAACGATGAGATTTGGATTTTGGGCTAATAACTTCGGTAGAGCTGTTAGTCCATCCATCACTGGCATCTCAATATCAAGAACAACAACTTTTACTGTTTTAAGAGCTTTGTGCTCAAGCGCTACTGCTCCGTTTTCTGCGGATGCTATTACTTCAAGCTGAGGGTCAGAGGTTATAATCTCTCTCATGATACGACGAATCACCGCCGAATCGTCAACAATCATGACTGGAATCTTTGAGCTATTTAAGGAATTCTCAATGTGGACCAATTTAGATTATCCTCAAGAGTTTAAGCTTTTCTTTAATGATCTCATTTGTAAAAGGCTTCATAATATACTCATCAGCTCCGCATTTTAGAGCCTCTTGAATAAAGTTCAAGCCTGTCTCTGTCGTACATAAGATAACTTTTGGTTTTTCTCCGCCTGACATGCGCCGTAAATTACGAAGAAATTCAATGCCGGTCATATTGGGCATATTCCAATCAAGAATGATCAGATAGGGCATACGGCTTTTACATTTCTCTATTGCTTCTAGACCGTCGCCAGCTTCTTGAAATTCAAAGGATAAATCTTTCATTGTCGCTATAATAGCTCTGCGAATTGTACGGGAATCATCGACCACTAAGCATTGATTCATTTACACATCCTTTATTCTCTATCATTAGATAATATTTAATTTCTAAAAAAAGAAATATTTTAAATCCTATCATTTATTAAGATTCAGAATCTTCTCTATGTCCAATATAATAAGGAGCTCATTTTTAAGCTTAAATATGCCAATTGCCAAGTCTTTCCATTCTTGATCTAACGTTACTGGAAGGGGCTCAAGGTCTTTGTTAAGCAATGTCATCACTTCCCCAACGCTATCTACCACTAAACTGTAAAGCTCATTGTGTAATTCTACAGCAATATTCATAGTCGCAGGATGCTCATCCTTACTCTTAGGAAAGGATAAGCGCCTTCGCATGTCTATTGCTGTACCGATGCGTCCTCTAAGATTGATCTCCCCTAAAATTTCAGGAGCTGCCAAGGGAACAAAAGTGATCTTTTGCTGATCAAATATATCGCGAACCTTTGTAACTGGTATGCCAAACATAACATTACAAATTCTTAAAGTTAGATATTGCTCTTTATTGTCTAGTAGTAATAGTGAGGGATCAGTATTAGATTGGGTCATTGTGGCACTCCTGGGACGACTTGATCTGGTTTAGTCGGAATATTATTAATGATGATTTTAATTTTGCTCAATTGAGAAAGAATTTCCTTTCGATCATATTTGTAAACCGAGATCGTGCTTTCATGGTTTCCATTACTAACAGAACTAGGCTCCATATTAAGCTTTAAGATATATAAATCCTTACAGTCTTGCCCTAGGAGAAGGGAGAAAGTCTCTTGAGTGGACTGTCCATCTTCCTCAATCAAAGCAATTAAAGGAGCATTTTTGTATATTTGTAATGTGTCTTCACTTAAATCATTATTATCTATAAATATAGGGTTATATCCCTCAGCAACAAGGGATGGCTTTAAAAAGCTAATATAGAAATCTTTGTTACCCATATAGATAATTGGTAGATTTTTATATAAGGAATTATTCCAATATTTTTGTGCCTTTTGGATATAGAATTCAGTATCGATTATATCAGTTGATATACCATCAACGATTGTACTTCCCAATACAGCAGGGTTATCTGACTTAATCTTTAATTCAATACTTTCTTCAATTGTATTGATAATCTTGCTGACAATGATGCCTAATGATTGTCCATTTCTTGTAAAAACCAGAACGGGCACTGAGCCATCTGAGGGCAAAGTGAAACTTTCATGAATCGGTAAAAGAGGCATTAAATCTTCAGAGTATTTTGCTCTATAGTGATCTCCATCCATTTCAATATCATGGACATTAAACTTTTCAAGCCTAGAGACAAGCAATAAAGGGACGGCTTTATACGCTTGATCGTGAGATTGAAAAATAAGAAGTATGGGCTTGTTCTCCGCTTTCTTTTTTGCTTTTTCAGAGGCAAAATCATTTTTGATATGGTCAAGCACGTCGCTATTAGCAAGCGTAGCTGCAATCCCGTTAGGATCCAAGATCATGATGACGCTGCCATCTCCCAGTATGGTATTTCCTCCAAAAATAGGGACATCTCGCAACAAATTGCTGACAGGTTTAACAACAATTTCTTGAGTATCATATACTTGGTCAACAATCAGACCAAACACATCTTCTCCTACCTGCAAAATCATAATATAACAATTCTCATTAGCTCTTACATCCTCTTGCTCCCTAGGCGGCTCAAGCTTAAGAAGCTCCTTCAAGAAAATAAGAGGGAGAAGCTTCTTTCGCAGTCGCAGAACAGGATGAGATTTAATGTATTCAATTTTAGATTGTGAGGTGCGAGATATTTTGACTAGTTCTAAAACGCTTAGTTGCGGGATAGCAAAGCGATTCCCCTGAACTTCAGTAATCAAACTCGAGACAATAGTTAAAGTTAAAGGGATCTTAATTGTAAACTTAGTACCTTTATTAACAACAGATTTGACATCAATTGTCCCACCAATCTTCTCGATGTTAGTCTTAACAACATCCATCCCGACGCCGCGCCCAGAAACATTGGTGACTTTCTCTGCTGTCGATAAACCTGCTTTGAAAATAAACTGATAAATTTGGCTTTCAGGAACTGTGTCAGCCGCATCTGCTCTTATAAAGCCGTTAGCTATTGCTTTGTCTTTAATTTTTTGTAAAGACAGACCACGTCCATCATCAGCAATTTCAATATGAATATGTCCACCCGCGTGATATGCATTTAATGTTATCTTACCGGTTTCATCTTTTCCAGTCGCCAAACGCTCATGCGGATTTTCTAGTCCATGATCAGCTGAATTCCTAACCATATGTATTAAGGGATCCTTGATAAGTTCAATCACTTGCCGGTCTAGCTCAGTATCGCTTCCTATCAATTCTAAATCGATTTTTTTCCGCAAATCATTAGATAAGTCTCTAATAAGTCGAGGAAGTTTTGTCCAAGCAGTACCAATGGGCTGCATACGCGTTTTCATAACTGTTTCTTGCAGCTCCGCTGTAACATAATTAAGTCGCTGAAGAGGTACGGCGAATTCATTGTTCTCACTTTCACGAACCATCTGCATTAATTGGTTTCTTGTTAAAACAAGCTCGCTGATCATGGTCATCAATTCTTCGAGTAAGGATACATTAACCCGAATGCTCTGGTTAGCTACTAAAGGTTCCTTATCCTTTTCACCTTCGGCTGCTTGTTTGGATGAAGAATTCTGCTGCGTTAACACTCTAGGAGTTTCTTCGGATAAAAGGGACTTTTGCTCAGTTATTAAGTTTTCTAATAGATCATTCGAGAGAGACTCAGTTTTATTTTCATCAATTATAGAAGTAGAATCATGTAAAGGATCTCTCTCAGAAAGTTCGATCCCCTCTTCTGTTATACTAGCACCGCGCTCTTCTGATACATTAAGTAATCCATTTAAGCGCTGGATTAAATATTCATCATCTCCGGGTGGTTCAGTGGAATTTTCTGCCAATCCCATTAGAATCATTTTAACAGTATCAATGCATTCTAAAATGAGAGAAATAACTTCATTATTTGCAATCAGGGTGCCTTCTCGCATTGCCCCTAAAACATTCTCACCTGCGTGTGCAACTTTCTCTAATCGCGGCATGCCAATAAAACCGCAGGTTCCTTTTATTGTATGTAGTGCTCGAAAGATGTTTTCCAATAATTTGGGATTATGAGGATCCTTTTCTAGGACCACGAGATCTTCGTCCAACTGTGATATGTTCTCAGTCGATTCTACAATAAATTCAGTTAAAAGATCATCCATAATAGTTATGTCTCCTATGCTGAGCCATGAGCGAGTAAAAGGAGTTCTTTAAGATGCTGACTGCCTAATACTCTAAATATTGATCCCTATAATAAATAAAAAATAGTTAACAAATAATTAGGCGACATAAATTTTTCTTTTTAAGGATTAATATTAAATTAATAATTGCTCATTAATAATCTAAACAATTCAATGTAATGTCCGAAAGCTACTTAAGACGAGGGTTTATTTATGGTCAACCTATTAGAGGTGCTATTAGCAAGGGACCTACGCGCTAAAATGAAGGTTCTAAATAAATATCATGCCATCCTAGAATTGGGCTTGGATGGTAAGATCCTAGAGACTAATAAAAACTTTCTAGATATCTTTGGTTACCAGTCAGAGGAAATCAGAGGTAAGCATCATAATATCTTAGTAGAGCCAGCATTAAGAAATTCACCTGAGTATGCAGATTTATGGTTGAGGCTTAATCGGGGGGAGCATTTTGTATCCGAAGTCAAAAGAGTCAAAAAGGATGGATCTATTATTTGGATTCAAGCTTCTTACGATCCAATCTATGACCATAATATGCGCCCCGTTAAAATCCTAAAACTTATAACAGATATTACTGATTGTAAATTATTAAGGTTTGATTTTAGTGGACAAATAGAAGCAATTAATAAAACTCAAGCAGTAATCCATTTCAAAATGGATGGGACTATCTTGGATGCCAATGACAATTTCTTAAGGGTGATGGGATATAGCTTATCTGAAATACAAGGCAAACATCATAGTATATTTATTGAGCCTGAGGAACGCACTAGCGATAAATATAGGAAGTTTTGGGAAACACTTAGCCAAGGCAAACACTTTATGGGCGAATTTAAACGCTTCAGAAAAGATGGGAAACCTATTTATATCGATGGAATCTACAATCCAATTATTGATGAAAAAGGCAAACCTATTAAAGTAATAAAATATGCCAGAGATGTTACAGAAAGTGCTTTAAAAAGAGAAGCACAACAAGCAGCCCAGAAAGTTATTGATAATAATATCGAAGAAATTGTGAATGCTATATCTAAGGCTGCTATGCAATCATCTAATGTTTCGCAAGCCTTAGCTCAGACATCAGCAAACGTCCAAATGGTTGCCTCAGGGGCAGAACAGTTGAATGCTTCTGTAGGTGAGATTGCTCAGAGCATGGTGAAATCTCGCAATGGGGCCGATAATACTTATGAGCATGCGGTGTCAGCAGACCAAGCAGCTGAAAGGCTAACCGAGGCCACTCAATCAATGGGAGGTATTGTTGAGCTTATTAAAAGTATTGCGGATCAAATCAATTTGTTAGCTCTTAATGCCACCATCGAGTCAGCGCGAGCCGGAGAAGCAGGTAAAGGCTTCGCCGTTGTAGCAAATGAGGTTAAGAATCTGGCTAACCAAGCTACGAGAGCCACCGATGATATTGCTAAAGAAATTGAAAAGACTCAATCAGTTTCCTCTGAAGTTGTCCAATGTTTAGAAGCAATCCGCCAATCGATTGAAACTGTGCGCGAGTATGTCACGACCACCTCTAGCGCTGTTGAGGAACAGCGAATTGTAGCAAGAGAAATGTCCTCAAATATGCAGACCGCGGCAAACGCTGTGGCTAGTATAAATGAAAGCATGAGCGAGATTGCCAGGGCAACACTCTCTGCCGAGGAATCGGCAAAGCATGTCTCTGAGGCGGCAAAACAGATTTCGACCTAAAGAATGACTGAGGGTAATTGATTTTTTGAGAGAGCATATAAATGGTTCTGAATAAAAAAATCCTCGGATAAGCGTAACATAGACAGTATTAGTGATGAGGGATGAGATGATAAATAAGAATATTTTGATATTAGTAATTGACGACAATAAGACAATGCGCCGTATAGTTCGTACACTCTTAAATCAGTTGGGATATAATAATGTTGAAGAAGCTGAAGACGGTGTATCTGCTTTCAATATGATTAAAGAGAAAAACTATCAGTTGGTTATCTCAGACTGGAATATGACTCCGATTACTGGCCTAGAACTATTACAACAAGTGAGAGCGGTAGATGCTTATAAAAATCTACCTTTCATTATGGTTACAGCTGAAAGTAAAATGGAAAACATTGTGGAAGCTAAAAATGCTGGAGCTAACAATTACATTGTTAAGCCTTTTAGTGCCAGCACTCTGGAGACTAAATTAAACGCAGTGCTTGATAAATAATTTTCTATTATAAGTTGGACTCATGACTAAAGATCCTGATTTTAAAAGTAAACTTCTGAGGCTAATTAAATTGATTGATAAAATTAAGGCGCAATTAACTGCTACTCATCACAGTTATAACCATTCGCGCCCCTTGCTCGAAGTAATTGATGAAATAAAGGCAATTCTTGAGACAACGGAGGCTTCTACGACCTCTATTCTTTCTGCAGTGGAAGAAATAAGCGCACTTTGTCAGGATAAATCTCCTGAATTTACTGAAAGCATTAATAAGCATGTGTTTGAGATTCTTGAAGCTTCAAATTATCAAGATATTAACAGCCAACGATTAGTAAAAATTATAAATATTCTTAAGGAGATATATCTTTCTTACTCCCAGGATTCCCCAATATCTGGTCACGAAAATGAGCATATCTCTACTACTTCGTCACTTTTAAATGGGCCACAACTACCCGATAAAGCACCTTCTCAAAAAGAGGTTGATGATATTTTTTCTCAATAATTATTAAATTGTGCAGAGAGGAGATAAAAAGGGGGCAGATTATGAGTATAGAGTCGTACGTTTTTACAAGTGAGTCTGTCGCTGAAGGGCATCCTGACAAATTATGCGATAGGATCTCAGATGCATTAGCCGATGCTGCCTTACACCAAAACCCTCAAAGCCGGCTTGGTATTGAATGCATGGCCACAAAGGACCACCTTTTTATAGCTGGGGAAATTGCAGGCTATGACTTTAAAAATGAGGAAATTGAAAAGATAGCCAGGCAGGTTATTAAGGAGATAGGTTATGAAACACTTGGATTTGATTGGCGAACAGTCAATATTCATAACCATTTACAACAGCAATCTGCAGATATTGCTCGGGGAATAGATCAGCATTCTCCCCATCTTCAAGGGGCCGGAGACCAAGGTATAATGTTCGGTTATGCTTGTGCAGAAACGGATAGTTATATGCCAGCACCTATTTACTATGCACATCGTCTTTTAAAAAATATTACCACTGCTAAAAAGGCGGGCGAAATTTGGGGTGTGGGACCAGATGGTAAAGCTCAGGTAAGCTTAAGCTATTTAGGTAACCAACCCATCAAGGTAGATACATTAATTCTCTCTATTCAGCATAGTGAAGACCTCACCCCTGAGCAGCTTTATGAAATGATGCTTCCCTATATACATAAGACTTTCCCCGACGGGTGGCTGAGTAATACAATCATCCATATAAACCCTACAGGCCGGTTCGTTATTGGCGGGCCAGGGGCTGATTGCGGACTTACAGGCAGAAAAGTTATTGTTGACACCTATGGCGGAGCAGCTCCGCACGGTGGAGGAGCATTTTCAGGAAAAGACCCTTCAAAAGTGGATCGCTCTGCCTCTTATATGGCAAGATATATTGCCAAGAATATTGTGGCAGCAGGTGTGGCCTCAAAGTGTACATTGCAACTTTCCTATTCAATTGGTCTTAGTCAGCCCATGTCAATTTTTGTAAATACTCATGGCACCCAATCTATTTTACCGGACAGTGAATTGATGAAATATTTAAGCCGAGAAATTGATTTCTCACCCTGGGGTATAACTAAGAGTCTCAAGCTTGAGCGTCCAATCTATGAGAGAACAAGTTCCTATGGGCATTTTGGGTGGCCAGCCGATAGAGAAGGAGGTTATTCTTGGGAAAGTACTGACCTCATTAATAAATTTGCTAAGCTATTATAGGATCATGATAAGAGATTAAAATAAGAATCCAACGATTTTACCAGCGAAGCGTCCTATTGCAAGAAAACCTTTACCCATTTATGTCAAATAAGTGAAGTAAATTAGTTGGTGACCTATTTTAATGGCATCCTTATCCAGGACAGACCTTATTGACAGGCAATTCAAATTTTAGAGATTCTCTAAAATCTTATTTAGGCTGCAATAAGTCTCTTTTAGCGCTGCCAGTTCCAATATATGTCTTCATTCTCATCTCCAAAAATGTTAAAATAAAAAGTAAAAAGTGATCTGCTTAAACCTGAATTCACTTATTTCAAGAGAACTGTTGATAGCTTTATATATGAGAAAAGTTGTCTCTTTATTCCTGTTGAGCTGCTATTAACTTGCTTGTCTCAATAAAGTCTATTTTATATAGCCATAAATTAAAGATATGTATATTAGCCAATATTTAGGATTTATTCCCTATTAAGAAATTAGAAGCCTTTTCTAGAGAAAATATTTGATAAATACGGGTATCAATTTAAGAATAAAGTAGAGGATTATATGGCTCAACTTTTTATTAGAAACACAAAAACCTTACACATCCGCCCTAATGGGAGGTCTGCTGATTTCATCACCCCTAATTTTATTTATGGCTGCGCAGGTGGCTGTAGAAATAGCTATTGTTATGTAATGCGCCATAATCATGAATCAATATATGTAAATGAAAATGTAGACCAGATATTGAGAATAATAGATAAGCATTTGAATAGTTTACCCCTGAAGATCCCCAATCAAACAGACCCTAAATATTGGACATATGATATAGGGTGTTCTACAGATGTCAGTTTGCATTGGAAGCATACTAATTGGTTGAAAGTTTTTGAGTTTTTTAAAGAACATTTTGCAGCCAAAGCAACTTTTGCAACAAAATATGTCAATAGCAAACTATTAGACTTCAATCCTAATAAGAAAGTAAGAATTCGATTTAGTCTTATGCCACAAAATATAAGTCTCATATTAGAACCAAACACTAGTCCAATTATAGACAGAATAAAAGCAATAAATACTTTTATTGAAGCGGGATATGAGGTTCATCTAAACTTTTCACCAATTGTTGCTTATGAAGGATGGCTTAATGACTATGAAATCTTATTCAAAGATTTAAGTGAACTTATAAAAGAGCAGCATAAACCTTTTATTAAAGCTGAATGTATATTTCTAACCCATAATGATAAACAGCATGAACGAAATATCTTATCAAACCGATTTGAAAGTGAGGCTTTAATCTGGAAACCTGAAATACAGGAAAGTAAAATTAGTGAGTATGGAGGAAAAGCTGTGCGCTATAAAGCTAAAGTAAAGAGTAACTTTATTCAACGCTGGACAGTTTTACATAATAGAATAATTCCATGGAATACAATTAGATATATTTTTTAAATGCTTAGAATATGGTTGCTTATATAAGATATAAAGCCTAATTTATAGAAGTTTTGAAGAATTCTTTAGCTATCTTCAACTGAAAATCCTGACTTTCTTCTAAGGATCTATAAAGACTAAAGCGTGACCCTTTTAAAGAGATGCAAATTCTCTTAGTACTCCTCTTCTTACTTATCAAAATTAGTAAGAACATAGAAGTCATCTATTTATGGTTTATGCCGAAATAGGTTTTTCAGATACTCCTCTAATTCCACATACACTTGTTTAGATAGAAGTTGCATTAACTTAAGCCATTTCTTGAAACAGGCTTTGGGAAAAAGGATCAGCTTGGGATTCTGAAAAGAAAGTACACAGAACTTCTGTGAAGCTACTTTCCTTATTCTGGCAGGCTTTAGCTGCTGCTATAAGATTGCGTCGTGCACTTTGAGCTTTCCTAGTTGTAGGTAAAGGGATAGTATTCATGCCTAGAAATCCTCAGAATTTATCTGCTTTCATATATTAAGGAATTATAATATACCATCGAATAAAGGAGCTCTAAAGCAAATACGCAAGTAATTTATTAATTTATCTTAACTGTTTTGTTTAGCTCTCAATTCTGAAAGATAATGCTGCGCTAATTCATAACCTTCTTTGGCTGCTTTAGTCCACCAATAAGCAGCTTCTCGTTCGTTCTTCTCAGTTCCACGACTCTCAGCTAGCAAATATCCCAACTTAAATTGTGAAGGTACGTCTCCTTGCTCAGCTGCCTTCCTAAATCAAAATATAGCTTCTTCCTCATTCCTGTGGGAGGGCAAAGCTTTGCGGATTTTAAAGGATTGGGGAAAACCGAAAACTATTAATACTGACAAAGCTTCCACCTATGCGGTGGCAATAAAAGCTCTAAAGGAGGAAGGGAGATATTCCGAAGAATTGAAGCATCGTCAAATCAAATATCTGAATAATATTGTGGAAGCTGACCATAGGAAACTCAAACGATTGATCAAGCCAACTTTAGCACTTAAATCCCTGAAAACAGCCTATGCAACAATTAAAGGATTCGAGTTAATACGTATGTTTAAGAAATGCCAGATACATTTAGGGTATTAGGGTCAAAGCATCAGGGGCGAAGTGCGTCTCGTTGAAGGGCAATTTGGTTTCTAAACCTTTAAAACTAAGCTCTATTTCTAAAACTCAACCTTAATAAATTCTTGCAACAGAGTCTAGAAAACGCAAGCTTTAGACACTCAAAAAAGAAGGGCTCACCATAATTCCTCCACATCAACAAGCTCTAGGCCAAAATCAGATCTCCATCTGAACTGTAAATCTATCAACTTGTAAGTTGATACACTTAAAATTATATCAACCCATGGGTTGCATTTATATGTTGATCAAAGGAAAGTTGATATGCATGGCTTGAATAGAAAACACATTGATAAAGACTTGGGTATAGCAAGAAATCTGATTTCAATAAAAGTCCCGCGTGGGGATTGGCTTAGAGCTATCTGTGAAGCATTGGAGTATCTGCAAAGCAGCTTGCCTCTAAAGCTGGCATTAGCCATCACTCAATTAGGAAATTAGAAAAAGCAGAAGCTAAAAGAACGATAACCTTAAAAAATCTTGAGAACATAGCCGCAGTTTTGGATTGCTAAGTTGTTTGCTTTATTATTCCGAATCAACCGCTGGAAGAAAAAATTGAGAAACAGATCAGAATTAAAGCGCAAGCTATGCTAGATAAAACAAGTCATACTATGGGATTAGAAAACCAGAAACTTACCACTGAGGTTCTTATCGATCAACTGGAGGAGCTAGTTAATCAACTCCGCTATGAAATTAAGAAGACGAAGAATATCTCCTACCTTTGGGACACCGATGAATGATCTTTACCTATGAAGAAGGGGCTACCCCTTAGCTTACTGCACATCTTATAAGATCTGCATAATTAACCTGATCAGCTTCCCTTAATCAGCGAATATATTCTTGGCGTGTTCCAGAGGCTTGTACGAGACTGATTCTTCTCCAAGACAGTCTTTTATTTTTGAGACTATATAAGATAACATCGCTCATCAGCTGAGATAGCCTGCCATTGCGTTGGGATAAGGATGGCTGGCGACAAGCCAATGATGAAAACGAGCAGCAATTTCTTCAGCTCCCTATGTTTGGTTGTCAACCCAAAGTTGGGCATCATCGCAGAGCATCTTAAGATAAAAAGTAATCACAGAGGACCATTCACTATCAATTTGTATTGAAAGGTATATTTTTGGTTAATCATTTTATGGCACACTAACTGCGAATAGCTAGCTTCCAAGGGATAATCAGATGAATTCATTACTATGCTGTTATTTTCCAACAAAAGTTATCTTTGTAGACGATAATGCCCTCTTTTTACAGAATTCGATTCCGATCCTTGACCATGACATTGCTAGCTATGAGTTTTTTGATGATCCGCTTAAAGCTTTATAATTTATAAATCAGGTAAAGGGGATTAATTTTTTACCCTCAGCTTTCCCAGACCGTAAACAAAAAAACGAGGAACTCTATCTGTCTATCTTTACACCGGATCGTTATGAGGAAGTATCAACAGTTATTGTTGACTATGAAATGCCTGGCATGAAGGGATTAGAGTTTTGTGAAAAGATAGAGAATCCGTATATTCGCAAACAAGACCCAAATACACCTTCAATATTTAGAGATTTTATTCTTCAAAGTCAACTGAAGTATTTTAAAGCTCTTACCGAAGTATCATTTGAAGCCCTCATTAAGAAAGATATAGTGTTTGAGGATCATAGAAATTCGCAGGTTTACGATCCTAGCTTTAGTATATACTTTAATCGGCTGATAGAGATGAACAATATCACTGAATATTATTTTAACTAGAACATTGGGGGGTTCATCTTTTTAACTGCTCAAGGCAAAGTCAGCGCCCTTTTCGTTTTAAGTAGCGAGTTTTTCGATAATGTGCAATCAGGCTATATTGTGACCCTTAAACAAGAAGTTGCTAACCATGAACAATTCTCCTCTTTAATTGAAGAGTTAGATAAGAATTGTAAAATGCTTTGCTTTCCCTTCCATGGCAATAATAAACACCCAAACGTTAATGAGTGGGAAAAATATGCTTATCCTCTTGATACTGTGCAAGGAAAAATTACCCACTACGTCGCCTATGTCCCCGACGTAGATTATGTCAACTCTTCAGAAGTTTCCTCTTTTGAAAGATATCACAGAGAGAAAACTAAGGATATAAGTACACTTTACAAGTGATTTTAGCTGTCTATGAGGGCATATAAGGGTGAAAGGCAAAGAATTCTCAAAGATTAGTGTTTTACGGTTGGAAAACTCAATATAAACTCGGTAAATTCTCCTTCTACAGAGGTACAGGTAATATCCCCACCAAGTTTCTGCATGACCATTTTACAAAAAGCAAGTCCAACGCCAGCACCGTGGTCAGTACGAGTATAAAATTGATCGAAGATAAAGGGGAGAATAGAGGGTGAAATACCTTTTCCAGTATCCTTAAAATGGAGTCTGTTAAACTTTTCACCCTTTTCTGTCCAAATAATGATATTTCCTTTACCTGCTGCCTTAACGTAGTAAAGGGAGTTCTTAAGGAGATTGAAAAACACATGCTTAAGTAGATGAGGATTTGCTTTAATCTCAAAATTTTCTTCAATCTTCTGAACAATTAATGCGCTTTCTGAGTCTGCTAACGAGTAACCTTCAAGAGCTGATTTTATACAATCAGATATAAAGCAATTCTCCAACGCAAGCTTATCAGGAACTTCTTGTAAATTGATTAAAACTGTATCTATGACAGTAAGAGCACTTCTTGCTATTTTTTCAAGATTTGTCGGTAGACCTTCGAGAGACTGTAAGACAATCCCATTAATGAGGGGAGCACTCGACTCCATTTGTTGTAAGGTTTTTTGGCTCTCTATAAGAGTGGGTAAATGCATTTTTAATCCCTCAGCTATATGATGGACTGCTCCTAATGGAGTCCGCATCTCATGAGCTATAGCGGCTGCCTGCACTCTTAAAGATTTCTGCTTTTCTTGCGCAATAGTAGCCGCTTTTATGGCTTCCCGCTCTCGTTCTTCTAATTTCTTTAAAGCCGTTATATCCAGGGAGGTTCCTATAATCCCGACAATATTCTCCTTCTCATCATAGAGGGGAGATTTGTTAGTAAGCATAGCAAGCTGAGTACCATTTGAAAGAGTAGGGGTTTCAATAATTTCTTCAGGAATTCCCGTCTTCATAATTCTCTGATCTATTTCTTTTAAAATACTTGCTATTTCTTTCCACGGCATCTGATAGTCAGTTTTGCCAACCATCTCTTCAGGGGTTTTAAACCCAGCCATTTCAGCCTGCATTTGATTGCAACCTAAATATATGCCGTTTCTGTCTTTCCAATAAATGCTACCTGGAATGCGTTTTAATATATTATCCAAATAGATTTTTGAATTTTCATCTTTCAAGCGTTTCACTTTCATATTTGAGTTAAGATAGTTGGCTTATAAATATTTTACTATAAATTTAATAATTAATTGTTAAAAACCTTTGCCCCTTAGAAACATGCATGTTTTTTTCATATAAAAATTTTAAGAATTTAGGAATATCTTTATATACAAAGGTTGAAATAGGTATATTAAGGATTCTAGGTGTATCTAGAAATAATGGTAGTTCGGCTAGAAAATATTGTACAGCAACTTCTAAAGCTCTGGGAGTTAGAGTCTCAGAAATTCTTTTGCTAGATAAAACCCACTCTGATGTTGAAAGACAGCCATTTCTAAAAATAGGATCATTTTCTAACAGATGTTTACATTTATGGTAAAGTTGAAGATACTCTTTATTGCTATTGAGACTATCAACAGACACAATCTTTTTATAAGCTTCTGTTTGCGAAAAACCATGTGCCATAAGAGCTTTTATGACTTTATTAGTTAAATAAGAATCTTGTTTTTTGTTTTTCTAGTCGCTCGGCTTTCAGGGTAACCAATTGCTTGAAACGTATAAGAAGAAATTGTAGTTGGAATAAAAACATTCATATCCTTAAAAGTTTTCAATGCCCAGGAAAAAAGTCCTTCCAAAGTCTCAACAGTGAAATAACTATTGAATGGACTTACACCAATAAGGCCATGTTCCCAGTTTGCTGCTGTTTGAGACGGACTTTCTCTCGTATAATAAATCTGTGCGGGTACCACAGACTTAGTATTAAAATCTTCTATTTTTTCGTCATTAATGAGGAGTGGTAGATGAGAAATATCTATATTAGTAGGGGAGATTATTATATTATTCATAAGCATTATTTTTTTAACTCACTTCTTCTTGTTTTCCAAGCACTAGAAAAGAGGTCAAGATTATTGCACCTTAATATTGATGACTAGCTGTAACCCATACTTATATAATAACTCTTAAATCAGAAGACAATACTTATGGTTGAAAATATCTACCTATGGTTGACAAAAACAGAGGAAAAAGGTTATGTTTTTGAAGCAAGTTAAGGAAGCTTTAAAACCTACTTTATTCTTCTGCTTATAGTACCTTCTGAAAGTGCTCACAAAATAATTCTAGAGCTTAAACGGTAGCGCTATTTTCTAAGGACTTTAGGCAAATATAAAAGATAACTGGTGATCGACGCAGTTGATGATGCAGAATAGATGCTTAGCAAGCTTAAGACTTTTATAAGAGCCACTGGCTATTCTGACGTATAGGATAATCTATTTCCCCGCGATAACCTTATTATTATGTTATAATCTAGCAGAATTATATAAAAAATAGGATACTAAAACACAGATCTCTGGAAAAACAGATTAAGGCCTTGCTTTAAATCTTATAAATCTGATATTTCAGAAGGTGCTAGGAGTTCGTGTATACAAAAAGCTTATTTCTTGCTACAGGCTTCCTATATTTTAGCTGCTTGAGCTGTTGGAAAGTCTAGGCCTTTTTATATAAATGAATTATGCAGAGTGTACAGTCTTTGTTGAGGTGCCTTTAAATTCATGCATCTGCGTCCAGAATGCCTTCCTATATCCCCTACAACCTTAAGGATAAAAAGAGGAGAGAAAGGATATATTAATAAATCATGCTAAATTTTATGTTCAAAGTTCGAAGAGTTCAAGATTATAACTTTATAAGACGATAAGTTATAAGGTTCCAAGATTGTAGCTTTATAAGGATATAAGGTTAAAACCAGAAAAGCTACTAACCTTATAAAGGTTATATTCTTGAGAAAGGATTTCCATAAAGAAAAGGTAAACAATAAATAATTACTATCTTAGCCTCTTGAATACAGATCCTACCTCTTATGAGGCGATTAAATAGATGAGAATTAAGAGGAAGTCTGAAAAGCTTTGCGCTTACTATGTATATTGCTAATCAATTTAAAGTATTTCTCAAGCGCTTAGTAGTTAATTGGCAGTGTCTTTAAAGGCTTTGCCGGTAGAAAAAGATGGTAATTTAGAGGCCGCATTAGTGATCTCTTATCTTGTTGAAGAATTGCGCCCTTAATGAGCTGCCCTTTCTGTTAGATTAAACTTGCCAAGGCTAGAATATTGGCTTCTTGCTTCTTCTCAACCCTAGCCGTAATTCTTGCTAAGAAAGCCTCAATAATCAGACTCGTCAAAGCTCGTGAGGCTCGACGTTGATCAGCAACTGCTTTAATGAGATCAGCTTTATTTATTATCATTTCCTCCTATAAGTTAGTTACTTAGCGTAGAGGAATCATAAAGCATAAAAAGAAGATAGACGGGAGAGGATAAATTATTAAATAAATAGAGGTGGACCTGAACTAGCTTTTAAGCCATGGTGAATCACTAGCTAATTCCGATTTATAGACTCTATGCAATCCTTAGAAAATATCTCTGGCATAGTGGAGCGGGTAACGTTCCACAATGAAGAAAACGGATTCTGCGTTTTGCAGGTTGCAGTTAAAGGCCATAAAGATCTCATTACAATTGTTGGTTCTCTTCCAGCTGTCAATGCTGGTGAGGGGATCGAGGCTCAAGGAATTTGGATGCAAGATCGTCAGTATGGCACCCAGTTTAAAGCTTCGCTGTTGAAGTTGATGCTGCCGACTACCCTAGAAGGGATCGAAAAATATCTAGCTTCAGGTTTAATTAGCGGCATTGGTCCCGCTTATGCCAAGAAGCTTATCACAGCTTTTAGGGAGAGAATCTTTGATGTGATCGAGAGCAATCCTTCTCAACTTGCCCAAGTTCCGGGCATTGGTCCTTCTCGACAGGATAAAATTATAAAAGGATGGGCTGATCAGAAGGTGATAAGGGAGATTATGCTCTTTCTCCATTCTCATGGCGTTAGTACGAGCAGTGCTGTTCGCATTTACAAAACTTATGGAAATAATGCTGTCCAATTGATTCAGTCCAATCCTTACCGCCTAGCGCGTGAGATACGAGGCATTGGCTTTAAAACATCAGACGATATTGCCATGCATCTGGGAATAGCTAAGGATTCTTTAATTCGTGCTCGAGCGGGTGTCAGTCATATCCTAGCTAAAGCCATGGGAGAAGGGCATTGTGGCCTGCCATTAAATTTATTGCTCTCGTCAGGGCAAGAACTTCTTGCTATTAATCCTCAAGTTCTTCAACAAGCGGTCATGCTTGAACTCGAAGCCGGGGAGTTAATTAAAGCAGTTACTGAGAATGAGATCTGTATCTTTTTAAAGGAGCTCTATCATGCTGAAAAGGAAATTGCTGAGAAATTAAGGGCTCTCAGTAATAACGGGTTACCTTGGTCCTCCTTTAATGTTCATGCGTCCATTGAGGAAGTAGAGCATCAGAATGCGATTTGTTTATCAGCGTCCCAGAAGCAAGCCCTTATTAAAACTTTAACACATAAAGTTACTATTATAACGGGCGGTCCGGGGGTTGGAAAAACCACGCTGCTCCGGTCCATTCTCCAGATTTTAAAAGCAAAGAATTTAAATCTGGTTTTATGTGCGCCTACTGGGCGCGCTGCTCAGCGTATGGCGCAAGCAACTGGTATGGAAGCCAAGACCATACACCGCCTACTTAACGTAAATCCGAAAACAGGTGGATTTAATTATAATGAGGAAAACCTTTTACCGTGTAATGTCATAGTCATCGATGAAGTTTCTATGGTAGATGTTCCGCTTATGCATGCCCTTTTGAAAGCTGTTCCTTTAACAGCAGCGGTGATCTTTGTCGGAGATCAGGATCAATTACCTTCTGTCGGTCCTGGACAAGTCTTATCAGATTTTATAGCAGCCAAAATTATTTCCTATGTCCATTTAACCGAAACTTTTCGTCAAGGCGCTCAGAGTACAATTGTCTCTGTTGCCCGCAGCATTAATATGGGAGTACTGCCAAAACTTAAAGGATATGGACCAGAATCTGATTTCTTCTTTATTGAAGCACCTGACGTGGAGGAGGGGGTGAAACAGATCATTGAAATCGTTTGCACACGTTTGCCTAATAAGTTTGGCTACTCATCTTTGAATGATATCCAGGTCCTTTGCCCTATGACCCGAGGCGTGGCCGGTTCACGCAACATCAATATGGAGCTTCAGCGCCGTTTAAATCCTCCAAATACAGCTAAGAGTATCCAGAAGTTTGGGGCTTGGTTTAGCGTTGGTGACAAAGTTATGCAGATTGAGAACAATTACGATAAGGAAGTATACAATGGTGATATCGGCTTTATTCAGAATATTAATCTAGAGGAGGAGGAGGTTATCATAAGCTTTGATAGTCGCAATATTATCTATGAATTTAATGATCTGGATGAAATTGTTCTTGCTTATGCCATGACCATCCATAAGTCTCAAGGTTCAGAATGCCCTGTTGTCGTTATTCCTCTGTTTATGCAGCATTATCCAATGTTGCAGAAGAACCTAGTTTATACTGCTATTACTCGCGGAAAGAGACTAGTAATCTTAGTGGGCCAGAAAAAAGCATTAGCAATAGCGGTGAGTAATAAAAACCTTCGCAAACGCTGGTCACTTTTATCTCAGCATTTGCACGGCTTGGTCGATAAAGGAGAGACCTTTAAATTTCCTTATCTTGGTGCCTCTTTTTAAAAAGAGAGCTTAGAAAAGGTTGCTTTTAATGCCCCCGAGATCAGATATTGTAATTCTTACTGCAGCACTTTTTGTCTTGTTAAAGATCTGAATGGAATACCCTTTTTATATAGGCTCGTAATAATCTTTAAAAGATGGGTTAATGGCCGCTTCAGATAATCAATTTCCAAACAAATTGTCAAGTTTGAGAGCTTCTAGGGGCATCTGTGGTGATCAGGTCAAGGTACCATAGGTTAAGTGCACGGTGTGGAGCTGCAATTTATGTTTTAGCAGCTCCACATAACTGTTTTTAACACCCTTCTTAGTCTAGTAGTATCTTTCAACAATAATTCTTTATTCTTTCTTCTCTTTTCCCTTTTCTGCCTTTGTGATTCTTTGTAAATA
Organism: Candidatus Odyssella thessalonicensis L13; assembly: GCF_000190415.1. GTDB lineage: Bacteria > Pseudomonadota > Alphaproteobacteria > Paracaedibacterales > Paracaedibacteraceae > Paracaedibacter > Paracaedibacter thessalonicensis. The sequence goes on along the minus strand of NZ_AEWF01000005.1, from coordinate 123,188 downwards.
ATCACTACTCGGAGGAGCAGCAAGAGGACTTTCTATAGCAGAGGTAATGTCGAAATAATAATCCAGGCCCTTTTGACATAAATGTAGCTTTTTATTTCCTCTTATATCCACATATTCTAAATGCTTGGCATTAGCAATTGCTAATAACAAATTCAGTGCTCCCTTTAATTGCTTATCAATTTCCTTTCCTGAAGCTGAAGCAGATTCAGCGGACATTAAATCTCCTCTCAGGGATAGCCTTTTTAAGGAGCGCTGTTTTTTAATCATTATTTCTAAGTCTTTAAGACTAAGAGAATCGGGAAAAACACTAAACTCCTGAATGTTAGGGAATAAGTCTATATGCCCAATAACAGTATGAATTGCATTCGATGAATCGGTAAGCTGAGAAAATGTAAGACTTTGAAGGTTACTATTTTTAAAATCTTTAGATAGAATCCCTCCCACCAATTCCTCTGAAAGAGAGCCGTTGCTTAAAGTGAAAGATTTTAGGCCTGCTAAAAGCTTTCTTAAAGAGGGGATATAATTTTTATGATTTAGATCCCATTGATTTAAGCTTAAGCTCTGCAACGAGGTGATAGAAGAAACCTTTTTAAGGAGGTTCTTCGTTAAGGTTATCAGATTGGAAGTACTTTTTCTCCTTGTATTATATTCACCACTTTCATCGCCTTCATCACTCTCTTGTTCATCAATAGTAATCTTTCCAAGTTTTAAATGTTTAATGTTGCCATTTTTAAATTGATCTATAAGTGTCTCAACTAGGTCAGCAGTTAAATCTATGTGCTGCAGATCAATACTTTCTCCCCATTCAATAGCTTTGAATTTTTCAGCAATTCCCATGTTTGCTTTAAATCCTTTTGTATGCTCTTCAAACAACGTAAAGGGAAGATTTCTGTAAAATTCATATTTTCGGGCAAGTTGCACTAACTCTAAAGGGGAAGGCAAATTAGTGTCTTCTTTAACTAAAATAAAGTCTGCGGGAAGTTTAGCGATTTTGCGAATAAAACTCTTATCTTCAAAATCTATTCCCTTGTTAATTGTTTTCAAGAATTTTCTGGATTCTTTATTAAGCGATTTCATATGGCATGCTATATCACGATGTTCCGAGAGACGAGCAATAACTTGCAGGGCTGTAAAAATTGCAAAACTTCCTTTCGGAGAGTAGGCTTCTAAACATCTCAGCTCACTATCAACCCAGCGTACATTATCATGTTGACGTTGATGAATTTCTGCATCACGAGTAAGTGTTGTTCGCGTAATAAGGTCGATAACGGTGGCCTCCTTTAAAGGAGGATATTTTTTTACGGCATTTGCCAGAATAGCTTTAGCTACTTTCTTCTTTTTCTTTTGGTCATATGAGAGCATATTAAATGCCTCCCTTGCTTCATCAGGAAGATTATTTGTTAAAGGGCTATCTTCATTTAAAGTGTATTCTCCTTGATATGATAGGTCCTCACCAGGAATGAAAAGGCTTGCCACTCTTGAATTAAAGCAAGAAAGCATGCCACCGTGTTCGCCAATTAATCCAAAAAAACTTCTATCTTCAGGTAACTCACATCGACTGATATCAATTAAAGCCATACTACGCAGATAAATAGTCGTAGTTTTCGGCTTATCCATTTTATCTCCTTCAGAGCCTATTTTAACTAGCGAGTTTATATAAGGAACGCTTGCCCATGCTGAATTAACTAGATACTGTGTATAAAAAGTATATGGTACGGATGTTTGGGGAGAAACTTCCAATCGGAATCCTTGCTCACCTATCCTTTCAATATGAGAAATTTCCGAAGACCGATGAATAGTAATATTTTTGTATTGACCTAGGAGGTATTCTAGTAATATGCCCATTCCTACTGGCTGGAATCCACGTTCAGGCGTATGAAGCCCAGCGTTATAACAGGTGCCTATGCCTAAGGCTTCAATCTGCTCTGGGGAAAGTTTATTGACAAAGTGTTCAGGTAAACCAAACAATTTGCTACCCGTTTGATTATGCCACTCCTGCTCTAATATTTGGTAGTAAACTTGATAGTCTTGCTGAAGATTTTTATATTGCTCTAATAAATCATCAAATGTGAGGTGGTTTTCTTCTCTAGGCGTCCCAGGACTTGCTTCTGCGAGTAAGAAATCTATAAATTTGCGCTCAGTTAAAAATAGCTCAGTCTGAAACAGTTGCCGAATAAGGATAGCACTCAATAAACATTGGCGAGCTGTCTTCTCATCTTTTGGATATTCTCCTCCTAGGTGAAGGCGTGAGATAAGCTTGCTGGCTCCATCTAATAATTGAGGCTCTTTTTCAAATATATGGACATCAAATAAAGGGTTATTATTTTTTCCTTCTAGTCTAGCCACCAAAAGGGCACTTATAATAGCTGTTATCCCCCCCCCAATAAAACAAATTCGAAGTTTACTATCAGCGTCAAATCTGCGTTCATTAAGTTCTATTAATTCTTTTTCCTGTAAAATCTGGAAGGCAGGGTACATTTTTTTAAAAATAAAATCAGCAAACTTATCATGGGGAGCTGTCTTCCGTAACCATTCAATTGAGCGTGTTATATCTATAGTAGTGCCTCCAATACCATACTTATAACACAGGGCGGGAAGTAAGCCTGTATAAGCAAGTCCTTCTTTGCAATAGGTATTAAAAATGGGATCCATTTCTTTAAGGGCCCTCTTTGTTAGCTGTGAAGGAGAAGGAATCTTTAAAGTTGCTCGAATTTCTTCAGAATGAGAAGTAATTAATTTCTCTAGAGCGTTTCGATACCATCCTCTTATAGGATTGGGGCTCCTGAATTCTTTATGGCCCAAAAGTTCAGTTAAATGATACCTTATGACAGTTAAAAAGAAATCACTATGAGTAATCCCCATATTAAGAGCTAAACCAAAATAATATAAGGTTTTATATATTGACTCTTCTTTCTGGTAGCCTCCCCACATATGCAAACAAGCTAGATTATAGGCCGCTTGCCCTCTTTTATATAAAGGTTTCCTTTTATCTTGGAGCTGTACAAGAAGAAATCTCTCCATGTGCTCAAAGGAATATCGGACCTCCTGTCCAATAGCATTTTTCCATTGATAGTTTTGTCTTCTCTTAGTACCAATTTTTTCATGTGCTAAAGAGCTAGTTAGGTAATTGAATGATAATTTATAATTCTCTTTTCCTCCGTCCACTTTCTCGAGATAAAGGCGAGCTAAATGTAATTGGGCAATATGGCAAGCCGGATAATTCATATCAATCAGATGCTTATAGAAATCAATAACATTAATGCCAGCAATATTTGTTAGCCTATTATTAATCTGTAGAATATTAATTAGGGTATGATGAGCTTTCTGTGCTCCATATTGAAGCGCATATCTATACCACTCATACCCTTTGATAAGACTCTTAGGAAGGAACTCAGTTCCAGAAAAAAAGCAAGCTGATAGGAAAGATAGAATATCAGGATCGATAAGAGTAATGCGATAATGCTTTACCATTTCTTCCAATTCAGGCTGGGCTTTACGAAAAAATTCTTCTCTAAATTCAATATTTATCCATGATGCCTTTAAAAGGGTTAGGATATTATCGAAACGCCCCAATCTAAGGGCATTTAAAGCATGCTCGTAAGCCTTCTTATTCTGGCATTGAGTCGCATAATAAGCACACAATAATACATCTTTTAAAACATTTGTATTCCTATTGTCCTGCTTATTAAATTCTGCTGCAAGCTCTAAGGCTGCTTTTTCTTTGAGAAATTTCAAAACTGACTCAATTATATAGACAGCATTCTCACTCCCTCTGCCTGAATTACTAAGAGTGTAAAGCATAAGGTTCCGGAGACGGTGAGAGAGCTTAGCTATTGATAAATTATTGACGAGCTGAAGGGCATACTCTTGCTGTAAAACTGATATAATAAATTTGTAAGCTTCTGAGTTTTTATGGAGGAACGCTTCAACTTCCTGCCTTGACTCATTAATATGAGGGGAAAATAACAGTATGTCCCAGGAGCTTAGAATTACAGATTTTAGTTGCCATAAAATCTTTTTTTTCTTTTATGAAAAATTTTGGCTAAATTATAAAAACTTGTAAGATAATTAGGATAACTTCTCTCAATAGCGTTTTTATCCATTCTTGATGAGATCAATGATATAAAGAGATAATGATTAAGGAAATGCGTTCTTTGGAAAGCATTTAGGTCTTTATTAAAAATAATTTCTTCCCTTTTTAAATATTTATAGTGCGGCTCTAAGGAGGCCTCAAGAGCTTCTACCACGCTCTTAGGATAGGGAAGGGAGAATTCATCACTCGCGGGAAGTAGGCGAATGTTACATAGTTCCTCCTTTAAGAGCCTCCATAAACATAGCCATATGGAGGATAAGATTTGAGAATACTCTAACTTATTCGTACTGCTCTTATCTAGTTTATACCTCGTTATCTTTTTAGCAACTTTCAACAATAATTCGACGCCTTCTTGCTTCCTCTTATTAGGATGCCAAACAAAACTTTCAAGCTTTACACGTAGGCGTTCTAATTTTATCTCTGAGTTCAAAACTGGAGGACGGTAATAGTGCTTGCTACTAACCTGTCTCATCCATAAACAGATTAATCTTTTATAACCTTTGTGAAGGTTGTCCTGTAGATCTTTTTTATGAGTCCATTTACTCAGGCTTAAGGATGAAAGTTTTTGATAATGATCAAGAGATATGTATAGAGCTTTCTCGGCTAGTAGTGACAGGCGGTAATCGTTTCTTCTTCCTGTCCATTCCTTAAACCACTGCATTCCAAGTTTATAGAATCCTAGAACATGATCTTCTAAGACGAGAATCCGATAATATAAGAAAGCTATTGTTGGCTGGTTATTTCTTTCATAATACCTGCCTATCTCTGCAAGAGCGTCCCGATCTCCTTGAATGGCAGCATATTTAAGAATCTCTAATGATAAAGGTTCATCATCAATAGAGACATTTGCTGCTAGCTTAAGAGCGGCATAAAGGGATCCATTTTTAAAAGCTCGCAATAAATGAAAATTTGCTTTATTTGATGCTAATGTTGCCAAATGTTCATTAGCTCTCGACAAGTTTTGTTCTACTGCTTGTGATGCGTGAGTCATCGCTGTTTCAGGCAAGCTAAGCATGGTAGCTGAAATGTCCAGCGCATAAGGATGTCCTTGGCTGGCTAGATCGAGCAATTTATCCTTATATTTATTTAAGTATCCTTGGGCAGTATTGTAAACTGCTAAGGAGTTAAGGAGATATTTTCCATTTAGCGCGAGATAACGGAGTAACAAGCCTGTAGCTAAGGGATCTTCAGCGGCTTTACCTTTTAAAGCCTCATATGCTTCTAAATCTCCTTGGCATGTGCGCTCATATAAGACATTAGTTGCCAGCTCCTCTTTGGTGAGATTTACTGTTTGCCGTTTATCAGTACTTCTATAAAAGGTACAAGGCAGCATTCTCCTTATTTTGCTCGCTTTTATTTTTAAAAATTTTGTTATCTTTGAAAACAATTCATTTGAAGAACAAGGCAGCGTTTCATTAGGCCAGATCGCTTTTAGGTCGATTTTACCATCCTTCTGTTTATAAAGAGGAACATTCCCTTTAAAGGTTTCTATTATAAGGTAAGAGTTAATGGGTAGGGTGAGGTAATAATTCTGCACAAGTTTTTTATAATCCTCTGTTGCTGGTTCCAAAGGCTTATAATTTAAAGCAGGCTTGTAAACAAAATCGTCAACTAAATCATGATAACGCTTAGAAACTAGTCTCATGCTTTTTAAAGTTTCTTTATCCAGAAAATTAAGGATACGCGTAATCATCTCATTGCTGAGAACTGTGTTATACTCTAGCAATACATCCTCTATATTATTGCTTTCATAATCTACTTCCTCAAATTCTTCTTCGTCCAATCTTTCTTCCTCACGATTTTCTCCTTCAGATTCATTGCCACATACTGCCCAAGAAATTGGATTGGAGATGCCATAAGGATTTTTCCCTGTTACCCAATTACACGAATCATGATCTTCATCTGCTTCCATAGCTTCCACTAAGTTATGCATTAAAAGGCAGGCAACTGTGAAATATGTTACTAATTTACGCCATAAAGGTACTTTAGAGGCTTGCTTCATTTTTAAGTTTCATTAATTTGTTTTTTAATTTTATAATATTTATCTCACTTTGTCGGTAATCTGAAAGATAAAAATAACATTGTGCTGCTTCGAAGTGCCGTTAAAGGGGTTTATCTAAAGGGAAATTGTTTATATTTGGCCTTCTTGGCTTTATCTTCCGGAATATACCGAGGGTTGCCACCAGCTTAGAGGAAAGCATCACGTTGAAGGTCAGTTGTTTGGGGGGATGGTTGAAAAAACCACCTATAGGCACTAAGACTATTTATGGATTTCCGTATAATTTAGCGAATCGTCCTTATTTTCATACCGCTTCTCAAGCTTTTCAGCTTTTGCTCCTTGCCCGCTCATCATTTCTCTCAGGGCGCGATAACTGATGCTATTTTTAAAGTTGCCCATCTATCTAATAGCAACGGCCAAAGCTGTAACCGTTAAAGGACTAATGCCTTTCACCTGTTTAATCCTTTAGAAGACCTCGCTTTTCTGAAAAACTTGAATATGCGTTAATCAAGCGTCTTAGCTTTCTTATCCACTTCGAGAAGCTCTTGGCGAAGCTGGGAAAAGATTTTAAGTTTTAAGCTTGTTAGCCTGACACTATAATTTAAGTAAGGGATTTGAATTTACTAATGCCAAACCGGATGCTAGCTACTTACGAGGCAAGAAATCTCTTAAAGTAACGTCTAAGCAAAGCGAAATAGAGATGGTAAGCATTAAGAGTGATCAAGATATTATATGGATGGCTTCTGATTATATTTACAATTTTGATGGAAAAGTAAGTTTCCAGAGAACAATTATTTTCCATACACCGCGATTTCAGCAAAGCATTCATCCTTTGAAATCCATTCAAGGACCATTCTAGGAGATCCGAGTAAGCCTGTAGCTGAAGAAACTTTAATAAATGATCTTTTAATATTCGATGGTAAGAAATTAATAGCTAATAAAGAGCATACATATACCTGTGTATGGTTAACCGTTAAACAGTATGTTTCGGCAACTTAAGAATGTTACGGCATACTCCTTTCTATGTAATTCGGCCCAGTTTTTGATTCAGTAGAGTTGCAATACGCCAATCTATAAATTAATAAGCAGTCTGTCTCCACAAGAATAGGAAGATCTCTAAGAAAGAGAGAAAATATTTAATCCATAAAAGTTCCTCGTAATTTTGGTGGTGATATGGTAAATTTACGATAATAAATAATTTGTTTTATCCGCGTTATAAGGATATTTATGATAAGAAGAGATTACTATCTTAATCAGATTCAAGAAGCTTTCGAGATTCATTCTGTGACTGCCATTCTAGGGCCTCGTCAATCGGGAAAGACAACATTAGCTAAACTTTATGCACAAGGCTTATCCCACGTTCATTTCTTTGACTTAGAAAATCCTCAAGATCTGGCAATTTTAGAGTCGGCTTCTCTTGCTTTAGCTCCTTTACAAGGTACAATTGTTATCGATGAGATTCAGCGGCGTCCTGAACTTTTTCCTTATTTAAGGTTTCTGGCAGATAACTCTGACAAAAAATTTCTTATATTAGGAAGTGCTTCTCAAGATCTAATTCAGCAAAGTAGTGAAACATTGGCGGGACGCATTACCTATATCGAGTTACCTCCATTTCTCTTATGGGAAATAAATGATATGGAGAAGCATTGGCTACGGGGGGGCTACCCTAAATCCTTTTTAGCTTCTTCTAACTCTCAAAGTGAGAATTGGCGAGTAAATTATATTAAGACCTTTTTGGAAAGAGATCTTTCCATGATGGGAATCCAAACAGTGTCCAGCAATATGCGTCGGCTTTGGAGCATGCTTGCCCATTATCATGGCCAGATCGCAAATATTTCAGAACTTTCTCGTTCTTTAGATATGAACGATAAAACAATTAGACGCTATATGGATATCCTTGAGGGATGCTTTATGATCCGTCAACTTAAGCCGTGGCATGAAAATCTCTCAAAGCGACAGGTTAAAAGATCTAAGTTATATATTCGAGACAGTGGGCTATTTCATACCTTACTAGGAATTACAGCGACTGATATTTGCCGACATCCTAAATGTGGCGCCTCTTGGGAGGGATACGCTTTAGAAAATCTTATCCAATCCTATGGTAACGACTTATATGAGTCTTACTTTTGGGCTACAGAAAAAGGTGCTGAGCTTGATTTATTAGTCATTAAAGGTGATCAAAGGTTCGGCTATGAGTTCAAATATTCTGAAGCACCTAAGATCACAAAGTCTATGCACATTGCTTTAGAAGATCTAAAGTTAGATCATCTGACCATTATTACACCTGGGGCACGATCTTACCCCCTCAGTGAACATGTTAAAGTTCAGAGTTTGAGCGATACCATCAGGCTAGTTAAAAATAGTTAGAAATAACGCTGCCCTTACAAGGGTCATAAAAACATTAATTAACAGAGCTAGAATTTTTGGTAAAATAAATGTGATATGCGAGCCTTCTAAAGGCATACTTCAAGGGGCCTGCCTCTCTATTCAAATCTTGCATTTTCAGAATTATTTGCGCTCTCATTACTACTTACGGAGAATAATACTGCTACACTTGAATTACGTTTAAGCTCTGCTTTAAGCTACTGAGAATCCGCTATTAAGAAAAATATGACCCATTGCCCAAAAGAGTTAAATAGATTATCTAATTACAGCTATCATGTTCATTTTCACAATCGTTGTACTAGTCTTATCGTACATCTCGAAGCTAAAAATACATAATAAATCTTATGTTAAATAGAGAATAGTTTTATAAAGGCTAATATGAAATCACGATATTCTTTCCCCTCCTTAGTTTTTAAATCCTGATAATTCAATGGGAGGAATTAAAAATGAGGGGGAAACAGAAGAAAAGAGTTTCGGTGAAGTTGTTGTAGAGATTAGAGGAATAAGAAATGGACAGTTTCCGTTGCAAATTTTAGAGAAGTTGTTGAAGCAAAGTGAGCATAGGCCGTCCTCTATTACCACAGATAAGCATTCTTCTTATCATACAACTATCGAAGAATTAAAAAGAGAAGGGTGTCTGGACGAAGGCGTCAAGCATAGGCAAGTTAAATACCTCAACAACATCCTTGAACAAGACCATCGGCGTATCAAATGCCGTACTCGACTCATGAGGCTTTCAATCGTTTAAGACGGCTAACCGAACGCTCAAGGGAGTTGAAGCTATGGTCATGATGCTCAAAGAGCAAACAATTTATCTAACAAAAAGCTTTCAAGATCAGGTTTAGCTTTTCAATCGGCTTTTTAATGTTTACACCTAAATTCTGCCCAATTCATGGCCGATTGAAATCTTAAATCACCTCATTCCGAAGTTGCAACGGAACCAAAAAAGCCGTTCTAAAGGCCACCTTTACTTTAAAAACTTATTTAAGCCACAAAGCCACTTGGTTATATAAGATTTGAATAATCTTATTTATTACGTTGGTCTCTAAACTTCAACACATCCTCTAAAAATGATTGTAAAACTCTTTCATTCTTAAAAAGGATAGATTCATAAGGCTCATCGCAATTGTTTGTTCGTGAATACACTAAAGCCTTTTCTTGAGATTCGGGGAGTAAATAAGCATCAACAAAACCACTCCCCCTAAATCTTATAATATTTTTATGTTTGAGATTAAAATATTTTACATATTGTTCAAGAACTGAACAAAGTGGCCAAAGATTAATTCTGATAGGAACTACGATAACAACTGCTAATCCATCTTGACTACCAATCCATCCTTCAAAATGATTCCATTTTTCCACTGGGCTATGGTATTCCACTTCTCTAGTAGGGGCAATATCATTAATATAATCAGCGATATCTTCTTCTATTTCTTTTGTAAGGTTGCTTGCTTTAATTAAATTCAGTTCATTATTTTCTATTTCACTACTAGTTGATACAGAGGAAAAAAATAATAAACAACCAATAATAATATATTTAAAACTCATGATTTTACTCCAATATTTGTTTAATATTATTATATATAAATATATAACACTGCTTCAGTAAATCGTACAACTCAAAGTTTGGATGGTCTCCAACTTTGATCATTTAACCTTAGCGGCATGACCCCCAACTTTTGAATGATCTCGAGTTACGCCAAGGGTCCTCATACGCTCTACCATTATCATATCATCTGGATCACCAAATGCGGAAATGTTACTAATGATATCATTAACAATTATATCAACCAGCATTTCAAAGCTTTTAAAAACAATAATGAAGATAACTTGTCTTTAGACTGATACCGGCTTCCAGCCTAGATTTTCAACCTACCAGCCTCAGCTGGTAGTAGTTGGGATTCATGTCAGTAAAGTTCCGCTGCGAGAGGTTCTTGTTAATGCTATAGTGCATGCTAATTATGCCTTACCTGGTAGGATCTTCATTTCTATTTTTGAGTGATAAGATTCATCCACACCTCAATTATAGCAAGGGGTTACGTGGAATGTTCAAACTCAGATTGTGCATTTTTGGGGGTTCTGCAACACGACCCGTGTAAGAGGCCTTCTGTGAAAGCTTGAATACGGGCATGGCCAACACTGTGGCCAGTGGCATTGTCTATGGCAACTGGCGTGAGCAGTTGAAAGAAGCCGGCATCAATCTGGTCACCGATACCGCGGCTCACTTTGGCGCTGCCCAAATTGGTGGCAAGCGTTTGAAAGAAGTTGAGGCTGACCTCAAGGCCGGCAAGACGGATATCTTTAATTATGTTAAATGATGAGCAACATCATGTGACCATATCTCTTAAATTTAGAGAAAAAATATTACCTTGAAAAACCTTGGTTTTTCTCAATACCGCCGCGTTTCGGATAGTCTCGAATTCTCTCCAAATTTAACTTAGCTTGAAGAAAATTCAGTTTTTTGCAACAGGTCCCCCGCAACTATCTCGGGTTGGGACCAGATATCACTGGCCCAGACTTGGGAGCCCGGGGGATTAAAGTCTACAGATATTATTTTCTTTGTGGATTTTATTCTCCCATATCTTCAAGAGCCTTAAAGTAAGGTATATCACGTTTCGATATCTCCTCTAATTCTCTGCGATCAGGGTGACCCTCGGGGGGGAGGCCCTCTTTTTGAGCGGGGGTTAATTCTTTGAGAGGTTCGACCCGAGGTTGTACACGTGGGTATGATACGGATGTCTGTGTATTGGTATTGCCCCTCGATTCTGATTCCTTTTTGTCCTCTTCGGTTGCTAACACTGTTCCGAGGGCTAAGATTGTCATTATTGATGTCTTGAATGTATATATTTTATAATCCATTACAGATCTCCTTTTTGAAATTCGGTTTAAAATATACCAGAACAACAATACATTAATAATAAATTATACTTATATAAACGATAAAAATAAATTTTATTAATGTCGCAGGCCTCCCTACCCGTCATTTTTAAAAAAGCCTAAGGATGGAGCTAAAGCCAGCAGCCTAAGAAGAGTTGAGAGAGCGGTCTGCAACCCAGAAGATACTTGATATTGGAAGTTTTGCAGCCTCTACAGGTTGTATATAACAGCTGGGTGTGCAGGCGAATTTAACCATAGCCAACGATCCTATAAAACGTTCCTTCAAGTCGGTAAGAAGTTTTAACACGAAATTACCCTTATATACGAAGTATTTTATGGGTAATTCAAGCGGAGAGCAGCGCTAGGAGAAGCTTATATTAAAAAATTTATAGTAAAGCTTATGTTAAATAAGCGAGAAAGCATCTTAGTTGTCGCTTTAAAATTTTACTATAACAGATGATTCTAATCCAAAACTCTTATTTCCTAGTTACTAATTTTTGCTATACAATGGATTATAATGTAATGTATTGAAGATATAATATGGACTCTCTGAGCCTTTTTTAATTTCTTGTGAACATTATATAGGTAAAGCTTATGAATCTATTAAAAAACTATTTAATTATGGGTTATATGCTGGTCCCAGTATTTTCCAGTGAAATTCCTTCTCCTCTTCCGCCTCCCTTAAACATTAAGTGGGTTAGTCAAGATCAAGAAGACAGGAAATCTTTCTTACATAACTATGAGTTGGCCACTCGTTCTCATAATGCGGATGCCCAGTTTAATCTGGGATACTACTATGACGAAGGATGTATAGTAGCTTGTAATTTAGAGCAAGCTATTTATTGGTATACTCTGGCTGCAATTAATGGAAGTAGTAATGCTCAATTCAATCTTGCTCAATGTTACATGATCGGCCGAGGAGTAAGACCCAGTGTATCTCAGGCGGCTTGTTTATTCAAACTGGCTACAGAAGCGGGTGACCTTGAGGCCTCGTATCGTTATGCTAACCTGCTGCTAATGGGAGAAAAGGTAGGAGTGGCTAAAGATGAAGCTGAAGGACTTCGCCTGTTAAGAGAGGCGAGTAGTAAAGGCCATGCAGAAGCGCAAAATAGACTTGGGTTATATCTGATAAGGAAAGGACCAGAAACTCTTAATGAAGGGATGGAATGGTTAAGGCAAGCAGCAAAGAATGGAGCTATTTGGGCAGAATATAATTTGAAAAAGCTTGCCGATGAAAGTTCCGATCAAGCTGCCAAAGATATTAAAGAGGCTACCCCTTAGCTTACTGCAAATCTTAGAAGATCCGCATAATTACCCTGATCAGCTTCCCTTAGGCACCGAATATATTCTTGTCGTGTTTCAGAGGCTTGTACGAGGCTGATTCTTCCCCAAGACAATCTTTTATTTTTGAGACTACATAGGGTTGATAGTATCTCTGATACGCATGATAGTTTGTCGACTTGTGTTAAAGTTTCTTGCAATAGCTGCAATAGTTCTGCCTTCTTGTAATTGCTGTATAGTTTGCTTTGCTTGTAATTCTGAGAGAATTCTGGGGCGACCGAGAGTTTTGCCCTTTGATTTGGCTCTAGCAAGGCCGGCTTGTGTGCGTTCAATTAACAGATCTCGCTCGAATTGAGCAACCGCATTAATTACTCCCATAGTCATTTTTCCTGCTGAACTGGTTAGATCCACCCCTCCAAGTGCTAGACAGTGAACTTTGATTCCTACTTTTTCAAGCTTAGCAACAGTGGTACTTACATCAATAGCATCTCGTCCCAGTCGATCGAGCTTAGTGACTACTAAGATATCTCTCTTTTCCATTTTATCTAACAAACGCCTAAACCCTTTACGCCGTGAAATGTGCATGGATCCGGATATAGTTTCAGTAATTATTCGGTGTGGCTCAATAACAAACCCAGCTTCTTGAATTTCTTTTATCTGGTTGTTAGGATTTTGTTCCATGGTGGAAACACGAGCATAAGCAAAAGTACGGGGCATAATGTGGTATAAAGCGTATTAAAAAGGATGTCCTAAATGTTTCATATGTACTAATGTGCGTCAATGTAATTTTTGGACAGGCAAGCAAGATATGTCCAAAACCGTTCGATTTTGAACACCTATAATCCTTCTCATTAGGGGATATAGTTTAGGCCAAGAATGCAAATATTGACCACACAGGAACAGGAGAATTTTAATAAACCCCCATTATTTGATCACATACAGCGAAAACAGTTTTTTGATTTTCCAAAGAAATTATTGGATTTAGCGCGTAGCTACGAAATCCAACCAATCAGATAGGTTTCTTATTGTTGTGCGGATATTTCAGAGCAGCGAGATGATTCTTCTTACCACAAGATTTTTACGAGAGGGATATTGCCGTCGTAGCAAATATACTTAACTGTTCTGTTTGTAAGTTTATCACATATGCTTATAAAAAGGTAAGTAGGATAAGGCATCAGCAAATCATAGTTGAACACTATGGGTTTCAATCATTTAATAAAACTTCCAAAGCCATGATTAAGCATGAGATCGACGCGATGTCATCGCACTATTTGAAACCCAAATTAATCTTTGATAGATGCAGCGACATCCTGATCCAAAAGCGCATCACACTTCCGGAATCAGGGACGATATGTGAATTGATACGTCAATCGCTACAATTCCATAAACAGGCTCTGATGTCGCGAATGAGTAATAAGCTAGCTCCTGAAACATCGGTACTTTTGGATTCTTTGTTTACGCGAGATTACGGAGAACAAAGCTACCGACTAACATTATTGAAAAGACTATCCCAATCTACAAAACCCGCCAAAGTTCGGGAATGCATAGCAGATTTTCATGTCATTGAAGAACTGTACAGAAAATTGTCTGATGCATTAAACATACTTCAATTAGGGCACGCGGGGGTTCGCTATTATGCCGGTAGTGTGATGTTGTCAAAAGTGATATCCACTCTACGGATACACATGGTTATAGTGAAGCTATTTTCGGCATGACTCATATGCTTGGGTTTTCCTTTGCTCCACGGCTGAAAGGATTGCAGAATAAGCAGCTCTATATATTTAAACATCACAGCAAAGAGGAGCGAAAAGATTGGACAATTGTGCCAGACCATTACGTTAATGAGAAACTGCTTCACCAGAACTGGGATGATTTCTTGCGTTTAGTCACCACCATCAAACTAAAGGAAAATAGCGCATCTGATATATTCAGGCGACTTAATTCCTATTCCAAGCCACAGACTCTGTACCAGACAATCAAAGCTTTTGGTCAGATTATAAAATCCTTATTCATCCTCCGTTATCTGGATGAAATAGAATTACGGAAGGCAATTGAGAAACAGCTAAACAAGGTAGAGTTATCCAATCGTTTCACCCGTGCCGTAGCCATTGGCAGCCCACGCGAATTTACGCAGGCCGAGAAAGAAGAGCAGGAAGTTGCTGAAGCATGCAATCGTCTGATCAGAAATTGTATTATCTGTTGGAATTACCTCTATCTTACCCATAAGCTGGAAAGAATGATCGACGAGGAGGAAAAAGAGCAATTACTCAATATTATTTACAGCCATTCTATTATGACATGGGCGCATATCAACATGCTTGGTGAATACGATTTCTCTGAAGAAAAACGTAAAGATTCTGTAGGAATTTTACCCCCCGAAAATGGCCGCATGAATCTATCTAAAAACGGGGGGCATAAAATCACGGCAAAGCCTCTTAATAATTATGGACCCAATTTTGCGTCAGTATAAATTATGACCCTTTTTCCATTAGTTTGAGCCCTTTGAATAGCTTGAGAGATTTGATGGCTCTGTATTGCTTTAATACTTATTTGAGGAGATATAATTGTCACTTCTTTTCGCGCAGATAAAAGTGCTGTTTTAAGGAAATCAACATGTTGAGGTGCAGTGTGTAAAAAGATTAAGGAACATTGCCCTCCCCGTTCACCAAGCTTAAATCCTTCACCTTCCTCCATCGTATGGCTAGAGATAGGAAATAAGATCAAAGAAGCAATAGAAACAGATTTGCACAAAGTATAAAGTTTTCTGCTAAAGCCTACGGTTTGTAGATAGTAAAGCAAAATAATCTCCTCACTGATTTTCTAAATTTTCTCATTATTTTATGGTATAAGGGTGAATTTATTATCTAAAAAAATTAATTATTAACTTTGGATTTATGTAAAAGCTTAAGTATTATATTAAAATTTTTTGATTACCGTCTAGAAGTTGGATTCTTCTTTGGTTGCAAACGTATTAAATTGAGCTTGAAATTGAGAAATTGTCTCAATTATTTTCAGAAAATCTGGAATCCCTTCAAAAATCATCAGGTTCATTTTTTGGTAATCTACTTTTAATTTAGCTAGCAGTGCTTCATGGGGAACAATATTAAGCGTCCCCGGCACAGCTGTTTCGTAGTGAGCCCAAGAAGAGCGAAAAAACTTTGCTTTGTTATCAATTACATCATAGAGGATCTCTAAATCTGATAAAGCTTTCTTTGGGATATCCGTCTGGAGCAATTGATAAACATCATAGTAATGCCTCGAAATTCTATCTCCCAGCTTCTTGTCAGAGGGCCGATTATTTTCTGCATGCAATAATGTGATCTTTTCCCAGAACGTCCTAATAGGGGAGAGTGTTCTTATTAGAATGGCCTCTTTTTCTAAAATATTGGAGAACACCTCTTCAATGTATGCTGTAATTTCCATATCTTCAGAGGGATAAATCTCGCCACGGACACCCATTTCAATAAGAACTGATTTCTTCACATAAGGATACTCCTTAAGAACCAGAGCTGATGGATAATAAAATCTCAAATTCTTTGCTTCCAATTCCTCTTTTTCTAGGGCCCAGTGAGCCTGGCTAGGTAGATTATCGCTAATGACCTTGCTTAATCTAGGCAATATGTCGTGATGTATAAACACTGTAGCCTTTTCATCCGTGATATCTAGCAACTTCTGGAACTGCTTTCGGGATAAGGTAGTGTCTTCCTGATTTTTTATGAAAAGAGATTTATCGATTGTAATATCGCAATCTTCTGAAAATCGTTTAATAACTCCAAAACACTTGGAGAGAGAAGTTCCTCCCTTAAAAGTTAGGAAGGAAGCAATATTAATACTGAACAGTCTTCTTAAGACCCAACAAACCCAATAATCCTTCTCAATAAGAAGAGGAGAAATCTTTTTATGCTCTGCCGTGCGCAGTATTATTTCTTGTTGTTCTGCAATAGACAAACTAGTGAAGCGTGGCAATTTCTTGAATCCGATCAATTTGGGGGCCAATATTTCTGAAAGTTTTATTTTTAATCTCTTGCAAGTCATTGAGATCTTGTATAGTCAATCTGGCAGCAATTTTCTGGAGAGTTTTATCGTCTCTAGTTGATCCTATATAGCGGAGGGCTTGCAGAATAATACCGATAGGTTTGCTTGCGCCAGCAATTGCTTTGGGAGATTTATGAATAAAATAGATATCTATTCCGCACACATTAATATGGTGGGTCTTTCCATCTGTTAAATAGACAAGTTTAGAAGGAACTTGCGTCGTAATTCCTAATACATTAGCTGCATTCAAAGGGTCAAGGACAAAAAGTTGCCCCATCTTCCGCGCATACGCAGAGATTATCTGATCTATATTTGGTTTTAGATCACCTAATATAGGGCTTTTTCTCGGCCGATCATAAAGGCCATATCCAATTTTCCTGATAGAACCTTGAGAGGAAAGTCGGTGAAATATGACATCAATGTTACCTAAGGTTCCTAGATCAGCAAAATCATTCGCACAAAATACTGAACCTAGAGGAAGTTGGCTAATGATTCCTTTTATCTGCCGAGCAACACTCATTAACTATCTCCTTTGTAATTAAAAATAGTACTTTTACTTACAAAAAACAATACCTAAAGAAAAATTTTTTCTGTTGTGGTAGTCTAAAGATAGGAAGTAAAGCCGACATATTTGCTTAACAAACACATAAATAATTGCAAAATTTAAGACTTGCTCTGACAGCTACTCATTTTGGAGCTATGCCTTAATAACTGAGTGAATAATAAATTAATTATTACACTGACATAAGGGGCTTCTACTTCTAGTTTAGATATTCTGAATGAGATATACAGAAAAAAGTTAAAAACAAGAAATAATTATGAACATATTATTAACATTCTATGCATTATGTTTAGCACTTTTACCATCCGTAGAAGCAGCCGAAGAATCTGTTATGTATTGTGAAGTATACCAAACATACTCTGAGAGAAAGGCCTTTAAAAAGGTTATAGAAAATCCAGAATCTTTAAAGAATCTAAAGTTAAAGATATATCAAGATGAGGAGACCAATCAAGAGGTAGAATTTTCTTCAGAGGCGGCTTTATATAAGTATCTAGGCTCTAAGGTAAATAAAAAAGCAGACTTCCCCCAAGATGCTGCTACCATTCTACAAATAATAAAAGGTTTATCCCCAGCAAGTGGTAATGGACAATATAATCATTTATGTTCGACATTATACCTTATATATCAAGAATGCACTGGAAATACGCGTAGGACAAGAATTAGCGAATCTCCTCTATATGCAAAATGGAAGGAAGGAAAATTAAAATTTGACGACGAAGGAAACTTAGTTCAAGCAAAGAAAGTTGTTTTTTATACAAAAATTAATTCCCAGATTTCAAATACGGATCGGATAGCTTACTTTACTCGACATCGGTCTGTTCTTTATGGAGAACCAGATATTTTTCCTATCACATGTACAGGTGAGAAATCTGACGTCACTGGTAAGTGTTGGGTGTGTAAAAATGGAGATACAGATCATACAAAAAATTGTGGGCATACCGAACCCAGTGCTCTTTATCACATTAAAGACGCTTTTTTTGATAAGCTTGTGCCTCAACCAGAAGAAAATGAGAGTGAAGATGAGGGGGAAAATGGGAGTAAAACAGAAATAAAGGTTCTTAGTTGTGGTATTCGTTTTTTTTCCTGGTATCAACCATGTTCTCACTGTATTAAAGATCTCATCAAACAGAAAGGTGAAATAACAGTAAAGGGGACGACAATACCGAAAAACATTATATTTTATTTTCACAATACGTATGTGCTGGGCAAAGTAAAAATTAATAAGAAGGAATATAATTTGTCTAGTTATGCGACTAATTATCTTTATGAAGGATATCTTCGGGATGACAATATATACAATTCTCCAGCATCAGAAGAGGATACAGATGATCACCCGAAAACAGTTCTAAAAATTATTGAATTAAAAAAAATTATTAATCTAAGAAAGACACTGCCTATTATTTTAATAAAATCATCATTTTTAGAAGATAACGTAGAAAAATTTAAAATAGTAGTTAGCTAATCGTCCCTGAAGTAAGGATACATGTTGTAAATTTAATAAGAGGTTACAGTCCGATAGAAGGTTAACCTATAAATTGCTTGCTGGATTAGAACAAAAAGAACCCTTAAGTGATTAAGGATAAGGCGTATGTGCCCAATTGCTACTAGGATTGCATTAAGCTGATCTCCAAGCTGGGCTTTGAGATAATTTTGGCCAAACTTGGCCTCACTTTTCATATGGCCAATATGCGATTCAATGGCACTGCACCTTTTTAGTCGAGTAGCCACCCAAGATTACTCTTGGGCAGCCCTCTAAGAACCGTGCGGGCCACTTTCATGGCACACGGCTCAAGCCCTCATAAGGCTGAATGATTTTCAGCCCGGTCAGCTCAGTGTCGTAACTGAGTTTACGGCGGCGTTGCTTTTCCAATTCTCTCTTTGCAAAGTAATCCTTGTAAAAAGGGTCAAAAGGATTAGATTTTGCGACAATTTTAATGTGACGGCGAATCTTGGTGTCTATTGCACGCTTCAGAAAGAGGGTTTGCTTCTTCCCTTCTTTATCCTTTATCAAGCAATAGAAACGCCAATTATCACCTTTATGGCTCTTCCAGTAGTGTTTTATAATCCACTTTATGCCTTTTCGGGAGTGCGTTTTGAGTGCCCACCGTTTAAGGGCTTGGAAGAGTTCATGGTCGATTTGAGTGAAGACTTTCGATGACACGATGCGGTAATAGATTGTCCATCCCATTATCTTTTCATTTAACGCATGGATTAGCCTATCTGTTGGCAATGCTGCCCCCTTGCGGATAAAGATTTTGATTTCTTTTAGAAATCTCTTGATATTTGTCTTTGAGGGTTTGGTGAGGACTTTGCCATTCTTGTATTTTCGTATTGTAAATCCAAGAAAGTCAAATCCCTTTCCAATTGGTGTAATCTTTGTCTTCTCTGTCGATAACTCAAGTCCAACAGTTTTCAGGAATTCTGCCAGTTTTGACATCACTTCGTTTTGAAGAAGCTCTGCTGAAGCCGCTGTGACGATGAAGTCATCAGCGAAGGAAACGATATTAATTTTCTTGGCTTTTCTTTGGTAATCGCTTGTTGGGCTGAGTTTGTTTTCCAAACCAGCTAGAGTTAGAACCGTGAGTGCGGGAGAAATCACCGATCCTTGTGGAGTTCCTTTCGTTGTTGGGTTGAGGTGACCATTTTCCATGAAGCCTGCTTTGAGAAATTTCCTGAGGATCTGTTTGTCCATAGAAATGTTTGCAAGAAGCCAATCATGATTGATTTGACCAAAGCAATCCTGAATATCGCCTTCGAGCACAAATGTCGCTGATTTTGCTCTTCCCAGTGCGTTAAGGCATTGTTCAATCGCATCATGAGTCGACCCCTTTATACGGAAACCGTAGGCATTCGGATCGGCTCGTTTTTCGACAATGAGTTCTATGGCGAAGAGGGGTAGGGCCTGCATCGCTCGACATTTCAAGGTTGGAATGGAAAGCGGTCTTTGGCCTTTTCCTGATTTCTTCGAGATATAAATGCGTCTTAGCGGTTGGGCTTTGTAGCCTTTGCGTTTGAGACTCTTTACAGTTTGCATTTTCTGCAGATCAGTGTTCCAGGTCACATTATCAATGCCAGGCGTTTTAGCGCCCGCGCTGCTTGTGACTCGCTTTACGGCTAAACATTTACCGTAAAACGAGGTGGTCAGGAGCCGTTGCAAGGCTTTCACCTTGCCTTTTCTTCCTTCCCTTTCTACCTTAGCGATACGCACTTGGAATCGAAAGACAGAAGCTTTGATCGGGTCCCAATTTAATGTGGACCATGATTTATCGGCTTTTGTTGAAAGGGCACCAGTCGATTGTGTCGCTGTCATTTGCGTTCTTTCATAAGTTTGATTCTCCAAATTCTCTCACCATTGAGGACCTGCTCGAAGTGGGCTCACTTTCGTGCCGGGTGACGTTTAACCCCTTATCCCCTTCATTACAAAGAGGCCTTTGCTTTCTCGAGCATCCTTTACCGGCAAAACCATAGGTCTTTCTTACGATTGACTGTCCTCCCTTGTTAAAAGAGAAGTTCTACCGGCTTATCACGTTTCGCCATAAGAGCATGCTGACTTAGCCGCCTGCTAGAGACCGGGAAACCTTAACGGCTGCGAAGAAGCTTACCCCTTCACTTCTTCCGGTTTCCTATACAAGGGGCTCAGCCATTACCCTTGTTGCAAATCACGGTCTTTTGTCACAGGTTCAGATACCTTCGGCATATCAGCTACCTAGCGCTCACCTAGTTTCGGCTACCAGGAGGATCCTTGGCTCGCGCTTTGAATCCCGCATTTACATGCTTCGCTGCGTTGTCCGATCCGCTCTTGATTCAGGATCGTAGGTTCATCCAGCAGCATCGATGGTGGTATTTTCTTAAAGTTAAGAGCACCACAGCTCTTATTGGCGACTTCGTGTCGCACGGGGTCGTTTGCGGGAAAGTGCAGAAATTAGGGTTTGTGTGTAGATGTGCGTACTTTTGAGATTGTAGATCGTGAACATCCGAAAATATTCACAATATCGGTATAGCTTTTACCTGCGTTCAAAAGTGCGGCAATACTTTCCTGTCGTTTAGGGTTAGCAGTGCGCCCTTTATATTTGCCATTCATCTTAGCTCTGGCGATGCCTTCTGACTATCTGCGCCGCCGATCTTCATAATCCTTTCGGGCGACAGCTGCCAGCACATCCAGCATCATGCTGTTAATAGTGGTGAGCATCCGTTACGTAAATTCATCGCTTCTGGTATTGATAAACTGATGAGAGGTTTGCAAATCAAAGGCTACTACAATAATGCCCTTACCGGTAATCTGTGATTTCAATAGTTCCCAGTCTTGGCTATTGAGGCGGCTGGTACGGTCAACCTGTTCGACCAGAAGGATGTCTCCGCGTTGCGCGATATCTAGTAAGCGAAAGAGTTCAGGCCTTTTCAATGGTGCCCGCTTTCATTTTCAATGAACCAGCCGCTGATTACCGAATTGGCATCAGCAACAAATGATTCCAGTGCTTGTTTTGCGCGCTTGGCATCCTGCTCATTCGATACTGTATATATGGTTTTCTAAAACCAGTACAGTATAAATGGTATTATGGATAATAAAAACACCTTTATTGCCGGTACTCCTAATGTACACCCTAAAAATAATATTTTTCTGCTCTAGTATTTACTGATAATGTGTCCCTAACCTAATAACTTTCACAGCTTTAAGACTATCTTCTACTTGATAAATAAGACGATGCTGAATATTGATTCGTCGCGAATAGGCCCCTCTAAGATCACCTACCAGCTTCTCGTAAGGAGGGGGATTCTGATAAGGGTTTTCCTTTATTACTTCCAAAAGAAGTAAGGCTTTTTCTTTTAAGCCTGCCTGTTTTATCTTCTTGGCATCTTTTTGGGCTTGCTTGGTAAAGTGAAGAGTATACACGTAAACCTTACCACTTTAATTCTTTAGAAGTTTCTTCAATGGGTATCTTAAGTCCTTCTTGTATTGATTCCCGCATAGAAGGAATGGATATGAGGAATAAGGTTTCTTGAATAGAGCGCCAATCATCTTCTGCAATTAATATAGCGTTATTTCTTTTCCCTTTAATAAGGGTGGGCTGATGACTCATATTCGTTTCATCAATAAGACGGTAAAGGTTGGCTCTAGCTTCGCTTACTGTTAAAGTTGTCATTTACTTATTCCTCTTAATATAATTCTTATATTTTATAATATAGGTACGTTATTTCGTACGTCAAGGATCTTATTAGCTTTTATTCAACATCTAAACCCTAATTCCTGCACTTTCCCGCACACCACCTCATCTATTGGCTTTCTTTGTTTTAAAAACAACTATGTTTTTCTATTCATCTAGGCAGTTGTTTTTAGCTACCTCATTTTATTAAATATAATATCATACTATATAATATTATACTGAGAATGAGATTTGGTAGTATCAGAGGTTAACCATAATTATAGCTTAGAAGTTTGTATGCTTACTTATAGAAGACAAATTCTATAGATAAAAGATTTCATGAATTAAAAAGAATGTGGATAACTAAAATTATCCACGCATATTTAGACAATACAAGCTCTTGAAGTTGGCAGTTTTAGCGGGTTACAGGACATCCCTTGTATTTACTATTTATTAACTATTATAACTTGTAATTGGAAAAGCTTGACGGTGGATAACTAAGAACTTAGACCTTGCCATCTCATCTTCTCAGATAGAAGGCACCCAATCCTCTTTATCTGACTCCCTCTTATTGGAAAACCAAGAAATTCCTGGCAATCCAATTGAATTTATATTCCTGAACAGTTCGAGCATTTGTTCAAAATGATAAACACATACCCCTCATTAAATGTTTAAATTTATGCTACAGGCAAAAAATTCTCTTTTAATCTCTTGAAAATTATAAAGGCGTACTTATAACAAGGAGGTCTGCTTTGCAGGGCTTCTTGTTATATAGGTTTAAAATGCTTAAAAAGTATCTCTATAAATGCCTCATCGTCTTATCTTTGTTTACCCTCTCAATAAGTCTTAGTCTGAGCAATGAAAATACTGAACAGGAAACTTCTGCCTCCAAACGGCCTCACGAGGAAACGGTAGTACCATCAGATAGCCAAGCTAAGAAACCAGAAGAACCTATCCTTACGAAAAGACCAAGAATTGAAAGTGAAGAAGAAAGAGAAGCTTCAGAGGACGAGGAAGAGGAGCCGAAGAGCCCAATAACTCCCCTTCGAGAAACTCTCATTGAAGAATCAGCTGGTATTGGGACTTGGGTAGGTGATGAAAAGAGAGGCATAGAAACCTTTAGACTCTCTTATAAAGGTGTATTGCTTTCCAAGGAAATTAAAGATTGGCACTTAGCTATGGGTAGACAAATAGAGGAGATTGTAACTCTCATAGGCCCCACCAAAGACTCCACTAACTATATTCGGGCAAGAATTGACTTGGTATACAAGGTAGGAGAAACCTATGAGGCGACTGGTGCATCAATTCCTATATTATTTCTTAGTGGATATAATGATGCAAATGCAAAAAGAAAGGCATTAAGGCTTCAAAGGAATATATCTCATATTTCTCCAGATCCCTGTATTTCAATTAGCAGTTATTTTGGCTGGGAGAGTTTATGGAAAGAAAATTATAAGCCTATCCGAAAAAAATTGGAGCCCTTCTTTATTAAAGCTTCTGCTAAAGATCGTCTAAGCGACAAATTTTTACAAGCAGAACAAGAATCTCTGATGCATAGTAATGAGCACGCATTCCAGTTTTGGCTCCATAGTGAAGAACCTATATTACTCTATATAATGGGGCATCCTGCAAGGAAAGCTAATGGGGAAAGTTTATCTCCTACTTTCAGTGAAATAATGCATACTATTAAACTACCTAAAGATATTATTCCGGAATTATGTATATTAAGTATGGTCTCGCGCAATGATTGTTGTACCCATTGTAGACCACTTCTTTTTGAGGCTCTGGAACATAAAGACTTTTTAGATAAAAGCTTAACTGAAGGAGTAGGAATTAATGCGGATATCCTTTTAGGAAAAGTTTTATTATACTCTGCTCTTTACAGTTTTGGGATTAAAAGACCCACGAGGGGATATAGTGAGGAGCTTAATATAGAGGCTCCAGATACGCCCCTATTCTTGATGGCTGGAAATGCACCCACAAAAGAACAATAAAATTATAAGTTAGGAAATTAGGCAATGGAATATAAGACGCTAATAATAGGTTTAGTCGGTATGGTCGTGAAAGCGGGGTTAGTATTTAGTTTAGACGATATTGGTTCCCAATTAAAAGGACCTGAAGAAAATCGGGAAATTTCTAGAATGATATTAGAAAAAGCAGGGCCTAATGCCGACCTCAGCTCTTTGACTGAGGAAGAAAAACAGTGGCTTTATGAAACGGATATATTGGAATCAATAAAAGGTTCGGAGTTCCATGGAGATAGTGAGGCGCCAGATCGATCGGGTGATCTATATGAATTAGCTCTATTTTATGAGTATAAAGGATGTACTACTCTTGTAAATAAAACTCTTCTGGAAAAAGCAGAGCTCGATTTAAAGATGGGTTTAAAAGGAGACGAGGGTATGCTCAAGCTCTTTAAAGGAATGATAATCAATAAGAGGCTAGAGGATAATTTCTTTAGCAAAATTATAGAGCTTGCTGAAAAAGATATGCGTAATTATGTGAATGGCAAATATGCGCATTTGGTTGATCTTCCAGGATTTCAAGAACATGTAAAGATTCTTGCAGAGGCTTATAAAAATTCTCTTAAGGCAACACTTCAACTCAGAATGGTACACAATTGTTTCCCTAAATGCCTGGATAATGAAATAATCGCCGACATTCTTCATGAAAGAATAAAAAAAGAAATAGCCATCAGGCAGGACATCGGAAGTCCGTCCTAACATCGGAACAGGGTACCTTGAAACGGTTTACTTTGGTAGTGAAGGTCCAGTCACGTCCGTTGGCACCACTGTTCACGCCGTTAAGACCATCGTCGAGAGTAAGCAAAGTCTGATTCGCCTTTTGACGGCCCTCAATGTCGACTTTGTGGAGGTGAAAAAACACTCGAAAGAGGCCATTTGGCAATGTCGTTCCCAAACCTTTGAGTATGATGAGGACCGTCTGCCCTGCCAGTTCCATTTCCCTGAAGGCGGGGGCGTTGAGTTTAGAACCCCAGAAGGAATCGTTGTCGAGATGGTCACAGAAAAGCACTCCCGCGCCGACGGTGATGTCGACAAGGGCCGTCCGCGCGAGTGGAAACGCCTCAAAGATTACAGCAATAAGCCCGGCTATGAATGGCTCAAACTTCTCGATGAACGCGATGATGTCACCCAAGTCTGGGTTGATGAACGCCATGAATCCGGCCGCTTTGCCCATCAAGGAATGACCAAAGCTGCTAGAATTGTTGCCAGTATTATTATGACGATTGCCACGGCTGGCGCTGGGGGACCGTTAGCAGCTCTAGGCAATGCTGCTGCAGCAACCATTGGCGGCACCATAGGAGTTATTATTGGGGGGGGGCGATTACCACCACTTTGACCACCTTTGTCACCAATATGGGCATCAATACCATTGAACATCGCGGTCAAACTGACAAAGCCGCCCATGATACTTTTAGTAAAGAAGCCTTAAAAAGTTTAAAGGCCAAGCTTGTCGGTCAAGCATTAGTCGGCGGCGCGGCAATGGGCGGCCTACCGGTAGCAGGGGACGGTTGGGTAGGAGCCTTGCAGCAAAGTTTGGTGGAAAACTTATCAAGTATGGTGGGCCAAGGCATTGTCTATGGTGATTGGCGCCAAGCTGCTAAAGAAGCGGGTACTAACTTGGTGGTCAATACTGCTGCACAAATGGGGGCGCAGGCCATTGGCGGTAAACGCGCCGCTGAGGTCAGTCAAGATTATCAAGCTAAGCAGATTGATATAATCCACTACATCTCTCATAAGGCGATGCATGCGGCCCTGGGCGCTGCCACCCGCGCTGTCCATGCCAAATTATCCGGCGCCAGCTCCAAAGAGATCGAAGACGCAGCCTTAGGTGGAGCTTTAGGGGCTGTCACGGCGGAAGTTGTGGGTGAATTCCTGATGCCGTCTGCTCTTAACCGGATCGCTGGGAAGCTTCGCGAACAAGGACTCACCCCTGGTACCGAAGAGTATGCGGCCCTGAGCAAATCCCTTTATGCTATGGAGAAGGAAGCCATCAAGGCCTATGCTCAGATTGCCGCGGTGATAACCGCTCAAGCCCTTAAAGCGGACGTCGACGCCGCTCATGCTGCTGCCCTTAATGCCGTGCAGCATAATTGCCGCTGGTAATCACTTGGCTAAAATTAAAAGTTTTAAACATCGTCAATTGCACCGCATTAGGCTCATAGGTTGGTGTATATGAGAACAATGGCGAGGTCCCTGTAACAGTATTAAAGGTGCCGTTAATCGGAGTATTGGGGCTCGATAAAACGGTATAGATATAAGGGGTACCCGATTGATAGGCTCCGGGTAAGGGCTGAATCGATAGCGTGCCGCCTAAGGTGGTCGTGCCATCAACAACAATTAAATCCGACTGGCCGGCCGCATCCACCTCACAGGTATAGGTGCCTGAAGGATTATCATAATTGGTTAAAATCCCCATCTGGCCAATGGAATTGCCCGGCGCCACAATACCGGCATTTACTAAGCTATAAACGGTACCATTGCCCGACAACGTGGCGCCAGGGTTAATGGTAACCGGAGAATTGCTGAACGCTCCATTAAGGTTCACCTCCCCGGCATCAATCAGCGTCGGGCCCAAGTGGGAACTGGTGTTGGTTAAGGTCAGGATCCCGGTACCTTGTTTGATAACCCCGCCTGGGCCGAAAAAAGTGCCGTTATACGTGGTATTATTGGATGTACCAGCTCTCAGAGTAGAACTACCCAAATTAACCGTCCCGCCGGTGCCGCTGAGATCCTGAATGGTTTGATTGCCAGCTGAGATGTCGAAGGTGGCCCCTGGGCTTAATTGAACCGCCGAGCTGGTGGCAATGGAGGCACCGGTATCTAAAGTCAATGTCCCGGCATTAATGAGCGTAGCACCGGAATAACCGGCACTTGAACCTGTGAGAATCAGTGTACCGCTGCCGGCCTTGGTTAGGTTATAAGTGCCACTGATGGCCCCATTGCAGGTGAACGTATAGGCTTGCGTATCGATTGATGAATTATTATTGAGTTGGATCGGGACACTGGTCGTTAAAGAATTAGCCGCCGCTTGCAGGGTCCCACCATTTAAGATAAGGGTTCCCGTTCCCAAAGCACTGCTATTACCTACAGCCAGGGTCCCGCTATTTAATAACGTGCCACCGACATAGGTATTAGCGCCATTCAAGATCACTTTATTGGTTCCTTGAATGGTCAGTTGCCCCCCAGTGGACCCCGTATTGCCATAGTCATCGGCAATGGAGCCATTGCTAGTAATATTGCTATTGGTGGAGTCCAGGGTCACCGTCGATCCACCCATCATAAATAGGTCAGATCCCGCGGCTTGTCCGGCTGTAGCACTGCCGCCCCCCGCCGCTCCACCCATCACACTGTTGCTGCTAAAGGTAATAGGTCCTTGCAGAGTTAACGTCCCATTTTTGCGGACAAACAAGGCACCACCAAACCCAGCGCCCCCGCCGCCATAAGCATTAGTTCCTCCAGTTCCACCGCCAAATCCACCACTGCCGCCACTGTTACTGGAACCGCCGCAACCACCACCACCGCCAAAGCCGCCGACGGCACCTGTGGTATGGCTGGAACTGCCACCGCCCCCCCCAAACCCACCTGCGCTGGAAGTGCCAGCGCCACCGCCACCGCCGCCGCCAAAGCCCCCAACACCGGAACCTATACCGCCAGCCCCACCGCCGCCAAAGCCGCCATTTCCTCCATTGCCAGCATAGCTTGCGCCCCCACCGCCGCCAAAGCCGCCGTTCCCCCCTTCACTATTGGTAGTGGTAACCCCGCCGATACCGCCACCGCCGCCGCCGCATGACATGGACGAACCGCCATTCCCCCCCCTACCGTCTGAGCCATTGTAAGCGGTGTAAGCGTTGCTTCCAGCACTAGCCCCGGTTCCCCCACCGCCACCGCCGCCGCCATAATTTCCGCCACTTCCCCCACTGCAGCCGTTTCCTGCATACATATTATTGAATAAAGGGATAATTGCAGGGTTTATAATCTGCCCAATTCCTCTTCCACCAAACCCCCCACCGCCACATCCACCAGTCGAGGAGGTTCCCCCATTACCACCAATACCACCCCCCGCTCCCCCTGCCGTAGCAGAGCTAGAACCATTACCACCAAGCCCTCCCCCACCACCGCCGCCAATCCCCGGACCTCCTGCATTGCCGCCCATACCACCACCCCCACCAGCAGAGTTAATACTATTATTCCCAGCTCTTCCTACCGCCAAACAGTTTGTAAAGGTGACATTATTATAAGTCACAGTCGAATAACCATTAATAAACCCAGCTCCGCCTGCCCCCATACCACCCCCCCCCCCCACCAGAATGCCCAGCTCCCCCCTGAGCGCGCATATTCTGTAACGTCATGTTTTGGATAGTGAGGGTGAAGGAGGTACTGTTATTAGCTGAATCCAAGTCTTGTTTGGTTGTGGAACTTGGGATCTGACTTAAGAAAAACCCGCGATAACTACTGGCGCCATCAATGGTGGTATTGCCATTACCATTAAATGTCCATGTACGGGTCATCGGCGCGCCGCTGGTAGTATAGTTGGAGATCATCGGCAGGTTATTGCCAAGTGTAATTTTGGTCGCTGAGCCAAAGCTGAAATTGATGGCAATACTGCTGTACCCAGAAGCATTAGCCGCCAGGATTGCGCCCCGCAGGTCATACCCGGTACCTGGTGCACCCCCCGATGGGATGATGGGAGATGTGGGGGTATCAGTGCCCACCGTCACTGTATAAGTCTGGGTTGCCAAGGTTAAGGTCGACCAAGAGCAAGACACCAATGCCACCGTCACAACCTTTACAGCAGCCGCACCCCGTGCGATCTGACCTTTATTCACCATACCAACCCCCAAAAAAATAAATTTTATATAAAATTTTAGCTTGCTATAGGAAGATAGAACAAGGAGTTAGTTAATGGAGACCATTCAAAAGTTGGGTTCTGATGGAATATTATGTATATCATACCCAGTAACATAAGCCTTCTACGGTAGGGGAAGTATAAGAGTAGGCCTCTCAAAGTTTATATTGAGAGGCTCTAATGCTACCGTACGAAATAAATTGGGACAAAAGGGAAAAACGAACTCGCATCAGAATGATCTTAATAATCCTGGTATGCCACGCTCTGTTTCCCTCTGATCACAGATTTTACATATAAGCTCTGTGAGTCAAGACAACAATACGTGGGATAACCTGAGCGCCTATAGAAGATTTGTAAAAATTTCTAAATTAACGAAGCAACAACTAATAAGGAATACGCCTATAATTTTGGGGGGAATAATATATATTATTTAACCTTTAAAAGGCAGTGCATAATTAATAGAAAAAATTGTAGCATATAAAGAAATTGCCCCTACAGCAATTGTTTGCATTGAGAGAAAGGCTTATTACAAAACGTGCAGCTTTCTCTATAGATTGGGAAGCAACTTAGCGCAAGAAAAGCAAGCTCTGCTACTGTGGTTGTAAGGAAGTTATAATCACGAATCAAGAAGACGCAAGTGCAGGTTATAACTGCTCATCATTCAAGGGCACCGTCAACTTACCAAAGCAGCAAAGTAAGGATAGAGTAAGGAGAAAATAAATCTGGTATGATTCCGTCATGTCTTTAAGCAAAACTCCTAAACGTCACCGCTTCCCCGTCTCGATCATCAGCCAAGCCGTATGGCTTTATTACCGTTTCAATCATAATTATAGAGATGTTCAGGAACAACTAGCCTTTCGAAGAATTACCCTGAGTCATGAGACAGTCAGGAAATGGTGCATTAAATTCGCTCTTCATTTTAGAGATGTCATCAAGAAGCATGAGAGAGAACCAAGTAATAAATGGCATCTGGATGAAATAGCTCTTAAGATTAATGGAGAGATGTTTGTTTTATGGAGAGCTGTCGATAGCGACAGAAGGGAGCTCGATGTTTTTCCTCAAAAGCGACGCAATAAGAAATCTGCTATCAGATTCCTAAGCCGATTATTGGGAACATACCCAGCCCCAAGGGTTATTGGGACCGACAAACTGAAAAGTTATGTAAAGCCGATCCAATTCATGTGCCGTCAAGCAAATCATAGGATCCACAAGCGGCTTAACAATCGTATTGACAACGCCCATCAACCGACTCGCCGTAAAGAAAAATGCTTGATAAAATTTAAGTCTGCTCTTGGCGTTCAAAGGTTATTGTCCCTGATGGGGAAGGTCCGCAATATCTTTTCAGTGGAAGTTGGTCGGTATGAAATAAAGCACCTGATCAGCGATTTGCTTTCTCTGCCGCCAAGGCTATTTGGCTGGAGGCGGCTCTACAGCTTCTTTGTGTCTAAATTTAACAGTTCCCACCCTCCATCTACCCTTTATTAGTTAAGTTGACGGTGTCTAGTTGAGGGGATATTTCTGACTCATAATTCAATGTATTCACTGAGATGATTGAGATTAATTGGAGCTCTAGCCAGGAAACGGCCAAAAGTGCATTATGATGTTTTTTTATAATAATGAGAGGATTATTTTATCTTCTTACTTCCTCTCCTTTGTCCGCCGAGCCGTGCAGATGGTAAGATAAAAGTGACCAACGTTTGCGTAGATTTTTATTACTCACAGCTACGGCTAAGACTTCTGTCAACATACAAGCATCAGAGCCGAGAAAAGAATAACCCTCTTCCTCTGCCTGTTAACTCTATTTTTTAGGGACAAATACGGGGTGGCGTTGAGTATCATTCCTATCCTTATACCCGGGCGCAGACCATAAAAATATAGCAGCAGGGTTTCTCAATAAGGGCTTTCCGGGGATGTCATACTTTCGTTGACACTGTGCTAGAGCTTCCGCAGGAGTTAAATTTCCTTCTAAATATTCTATAATTGTTTCAAGATAGACTTTATTATTCTTGAATACAGATTTTCTCTTTACCACCTCTCTATACTCTGGGTTCATGGAATTTGAAAATATATGTGAGGTAACTATGACCAAATTCTCGCCCTCTATTTTGCACTTGGTGACATTGGTCTGAGCGTTGGGGTTATGATAGCCGTTCTTCCCAACAAATTTACTAACCTTTCCTTGAAACGCTTCTTCCTCGCAAATTTTTTGCTGTTTTCCGGCGATTATTGTAGCAGGGAGCTCCATGGTAGAGGAAGGTGTAGCAAAGAGTACAAGCATAATTATTAAAGATGTCCTAGTTAAATCCATATGAAAATCCCCTTTTTAATAGAGTAATGCGAAGAAAATTTCCCTATAAAAGGGATATTATAACTTTATATTAATTTAATTTTATTAAAAAGGCGCTATTATTGGCAGTGCTGAGTTACTGCCTTGAGGGAACAGATAAGACTCCGCTTTAAAAAACTCCACACTGCCTATAATGGGCTCTGTTGTAGAAGAAGATAGATGGGGGGTTCAGCCTTCTTTCAAGAATCTGTAAAAACTGGCTCTAGAAACTTTTAGAGTGCTACAGATTTCATTGATACTTAGCGTTTTATCTTGATGTAATTTCTTGGCACTAATTATACGTGGGTCAGGTGGGTTTAAAGGTGGGCGCCCCCCTTTCCTTCCTCTGGCCCGAGCCGCGTTGAGACCCGCCCTAGTCCGCTCTTGAATAAGACGTCGCTCAAACTGAGCCATGGCTGAGAAGATGTTAAATATTAGTTCACCTGAAGCCGTCGTGGTATCAATGGCTCCGTCACATAAATATCGGAACCCTATTTTACGCTCAAATAATGATTGAACTAAGTTAACCAGATGGGACATGAATCGGCCCAACCGATCGAGGCGCCAAACCAGCAAGGCATCACCTGGTTCTAAAATAGCTAAATATTTTTCCAAACCCGGCCAATCAGTTTTGGTGCCCGACGCTTTATCAATAAAAATGGGCGCTGTTATAAAAAGTTTGAGATCTTCCTAGATTAAATAAAAAGCTAGCAGGGTTGCTATGAATGACTTTAAGTGGCGGCACTATCAAGGTGCAATAATCTTAGGTTGTGTAAAGTGGTATTGTAAGTATAGGATTAGCTACCGCGATCTGAAAGAGATGATGATTGAGCGGGGCGTTGAGGTTGACCATATCATCCTATATCGTTGGGTACAGCATTATGCCCCTTTAATATTGAAAAGGTTGAGTTACTATTGGCGCCCCTCTCTTGGCCGTAGCTGGCGGGTTGACGAGACATACATTAAAGTCAAGGGACAATGGAAGCACTTGTACAGAGCCGTTGATAAGCATGGGCGCACTATAGACTTCTATCTACCTTCTAGAAGAAACATCAATGCAGCTAAGTGCTTTCTATCTACAGCTCTCAGGAAGCCTAAAGACTGGGAAATACCAAGTATAATCAATACAGATAAAGCAGCTTCCTATCATGTAGCAACCAAGGAGCTCAAGGAAGAGGGTACTTGCCCACACGAAGAAAAGGTCAGATGAGAGCATGGTACTATGAACAAGGACTCATGGGAGAGGTGCGTCTGGTAGAGAGGCAATTTGGTCTCTATACAGCCTAGTTACATATACTTCCTGCCTCTTTCCTAACCTTTATAACTTTTTGCAACAGCACCGTTTGCTGCTTTGTTAAGTTGATGGTACCTATTTCACTACAAAGTGAATGACCCTAATATATAATTATATTAAAAATTATAAGATTTTTATAAACTAAAAAATTTATTATTTTACCATTGAACTTTTAAAAGAAGGAAATATAGGATAAAAAAGCAAAAACTTAGTTACTGTATAAGGCCATGGCAGAGCTAAAAATCAAACGAATATATCAAGCAGCTGAAAATGAGGATGGGTTGAGAGTTTTGGTTGATGGCCTTTGGCCACGTGGTATTAGCAAAGAAAAATCTCACATTGACTTGTGGCTTAAAGAAGTAGCTCCAAGCTCATTTTTACGGAAATGGTATAATCATGACCCAGAGAAATGGACTGAATTTTGCAACCGCTATAATAAAGAATTAGACTTTAAAAAAGATTATCTCCAACCAATCATCAGATCTCTTAAAGCTCAAAATGTGACTCTTCTTTATGGAGCTAAAGAAGAACGGTTCAACAATGCAGCAGCATTAAAAGAATACATCCGACATTTAAAATAGATAATCTCCATAAAGCAAGCATACTGGAAAAACCTTTCTAAGGCATCTATGCACGTCTCAAAGTTAGCAATGTTGCAACAGAGTCAACAAGAATCTCTGGCCCAAGCTTGTTTTAAGGCTATTGAGGAAGCAATAAAGTTAGGCTCGGATACTGCTTATCATAAAGTTGCATTTAGGAAATGAGGTAATAGTTATCCCTTATTTATTTTAAACCTTTTTGAACTTTATAAATAGATGTAGAATAGCGCCTTAATAAGCTTGATATATAAAACGCTTATTTGCTCAACCTTCTTTTAGAAATCTATAAAAACTAGCTCTGGAAACTTTTAGGGTGCTGCAGATTTCATTGATATTTAGCGTTTTATCTTGATGTAATTTCTTAGCACTAATAATGCGGGGGTCCTTTGGGTTTAAGGGTAGGCGGCCCCCTTTCCTTCCTCTGGCCCGAGCCGCATTGAGACCCGCTCGGGTTCTTTCTTGGATAAGACGTCGCTCAAACTGAGCCATGGCGGAGAAGATGTTAAATATTAATTCACCTGACGCTGTCGTTGTATCAATGGCTCCATCACATAGAGATCAGAAGCCAATTTTACGCTCAAATAAAGATTGAACTAGGTTAACTAGATGGGACATGGATCATCCCAGCCGATCGAGACGCCAAACAAGCAAAGTATCGCCCGGTTCTAAAATTGCTAAACATTTTTCTAAACCGGGTCGGTCAGTTTTGCTGCCCGACGCTTTATCAATAAAAATGAGCTCCTTTTTACAGCCGGCTTTTTTAAGAGCATCTAATTGCAAACTCAGATCTTGCTCGGTGATACTCATCCGAACATAGCCGACCAATCGTCCTAAAGTTTTTTTTCCATAAATTCTTATAAATATATAGGTTTTATGAGTCTAAAGTACTATGAAAAGAAGATCAGTAAACAAGACTTTTTTGTTCTGATATTGTTCACTTTTTAAGGATTGCAAATCATGTCTTATAAAACGGCCCATTTCTAAAAGCTAATCCTCCAATTTTTGAGATAGATTAAGAAAGTTTTTCGCAGGAATTGTCAAATTCAGAAGAGAAATTCACTTATTTCGAAAGAAAAGTTCACGCTCGACTATTCCTTACTTCGTTGAGTATTTTTGCCACATTATGGCTATAATTATAATCTCAAACTTATTGAAGACAGATATTGTTTTGCTTGAGTGCATTTAGAATATTAGGCCACATGCTCCTAGCGATAAGAGATTCTCATTGATAAGCTTGATCTCCTTTGCAAGAAGTGTTTTAAGAATTAGCAGATCAGATCCTAGTTAAAGATAATAAAGAGAGGTCTTCTGTCTTTCACTACTTTCTGCTGGCTATTTCGCATTTTCTCCTAAGAATGCTTCTGTATAAATTTTTCCTTTAAATAATACAAAGTTGAACCCCATAACCTTTTCATCTATATCTTGTTC
Organism: Candidatus Odyssella thessalonicensis L13; assembly: GCF_000190415.1. Lineage (GTDB taxonomy): Bacteria > Pseudomonadota > Alphaproteobacteria > Paracaedibacterales > Paracaedibacteraceae > Paracaedibacter > Paracaedibacter thessalonicensis. The sequence goes on along the minus strand of NZ_AEWF01000005.1, from coordinate 88,298 downwards.
TTTTTGAACATTATCTATAGCGGCTGATAAAGCATTTATTAAACGGTGATCCTTTTTGACTCCTTCTTGCAGCTCTTGCGAGACATAAAGCCTATATGTTTTTCCATTAATGTTTATCTTATTGCCCTTGTGCAGCCGCTCTTCTTCTAGTTTTCCCTCATCTACCTTTTGTTTTATTTGTGAGGGTTCATATATATCTCCGCTGAAATCTACTTCCATGGAATTCACAGCAGCAATCTCTCCTAAGAAAACTACAATAAGCCTTTTTGTCAATTTATTCATCTGGGCCTCCTAACAATAATTTTATTATCAATAACGTAGAGTATGGTAATTATTAAATTTAACAAATTTACGTATAAAGTTGACCTCTACTGAAGCGAGCTTACTATAGATTTCAGGTTTATCAAGTTATCATTAATATCAAAAATTCTCTCACTACCCCAATCAACTCCGACAAGGCGGCAAAGCCTTTGAACCTCATTATTGTTTACTAACCTGCATTGTAAGACTGGCCCTCCACTCATTCCGGGATAAGTGGGATAATCTGAGGTGAATTCACTATTAAAAAGATTTCTTATATCAGTAGGATCCCCATTAGTATCGGGGTCATTCTTATAGGATCTCCTCTCAAGTACAAGTGCTGTGGTAGACTGAAGAGGGACAGGTGCGGTAAGATTTGTTACCACCGCAAAATTCTTCTGCAATTCTGCTTGAGGCTCCGAAGCTCTGCCAATTACAAATATTCTGTTGATTCCATTATTTGTCAGGGTGAAATCTCCCTGAAAACCTGTAAGAGTGGGTAGCTGTGTATCATTTCTCCCTGCCGGGAAATTAGGAATGTTATTATTAAAGAGTGCTTCTTTAAGCGTCTGGCTCCCTACAGAACGTGCGCTAATAGCAGCCATGCTGTAGTCTGGATGCCTATAAGGATTATCATTATTTTGTGAATAGGCATCTAATTGGTTTTGAGCAATACGTTGCTGAGTATTCTGGTCTCTATAAATATGTTGCACCTGAAAAGCAAAGTCATCAGTAAGTGGCAAACCATAAGGGATGAAATAGATAGTATTTATTTGTTCTCCGGAAAAACCATGGAGGCACGTATGGATGTGATAAATGCCATTATCTGCTGCTTGGCCTTCTAAATACACTTGCCCTGCCATTAGCATTCCAGTAAATAAAGGGATATAGCGCCCTCTTACATCTCTATGGGCAAAGGTACCGCACAAAGATCTTGCTTTTACCACATCATCATTTTCAAAATTATTATCATTTATAAAGTTAGGATTGTGCGTGAAAATATCTTTGAACCTGAAGAACTCGCGCAGATTAAGTTTTCTTTGCCAGGTTCGTGCATTATCTGTAGTAAGTAAGTCAATTTTGGGAGTACCAAGAAGCCCCAACCAGTTAACAGGGTTATGCGGGTGATTTAAGTAGAATCTTACAATATTTCGACGATCAAGTTCTGGATATTGGCCAAACGAGTCAATTAAGAAATCAGCAACAGTTATGATGCCTCGATGTAGTTCCTGTAATCTCCAGGACCCTTCAGAAATTTGACGCCATGCTTGAGTGTGATCTTGCAGGCTCGGTAAATTACCGTATACTGGTTTTATAATTGATAAAAAAGCTAAGCTTGATAATTAAGCTTGATAATAAGATACTTATTTTCATGCTCTCCTACCTCTCTCAACCATAAAGATAACTGAGCCTTAGTAAAAAAATAATGAACGGAGAAGCTTATTCTAAGAAATGAGAGGCTTGCTGTGAAAGCAATACTGTGGGGTCGATAGAAATAATTAACTAAGATCTTATTTTATCCTCTCTTCTGCTCTAATAGCTTTTGAGCATCCTGTCGAAGGTCTCCTTGTGGGCCAACATGGCGATAAATGGTTTGGCGAGTAATGCCAAGTTCCTCACAGAGCTCAGCTATATTCGTTTCGGGCTTGCCCATGGCTGCTTGAGCTAGACGCAGTTTAGCGACTGTCATTTTATGTTTCCTGCCTCCCTTGCGTCCCCGTGCACGAGCTGCTGCTAAGCCTGCTTTTGTTCTTTCCGAAATCAGCTCGCGCTTATACTCAGCCAGAGCATCAAAAATACTAAAGATAAGGCGGCCTGCCAAGGCTGTGGTGTCGATACAGCTCTTTGGCCAGTCAAGACCTTAAGATCAACATTACGGGATTGCAGCTCATGGACAATATTAATAAGGTGCTGTAGATTTCTACCCAATCGATCCAGTTTCCAGATCACCAGCATATCTCCTTCTCAAAGAGATTTTAGGCAGGCTGTTAAGCCGGGCCGTTCGTCCAATTTACCACTGGCATAATCTTCATAAAGAGAATTTGCTTCCACTCCAGCATCTAACAGCGCATCTTTTTGCAAGTCGAGTACCTGCGACCCGTCTACTTTGGAAACGCGCATATAGTCAATCAGCATAAAACCCACCTACTTTAAATAAGCTTTTAAATATTTATTACTATCTTATTCAGGCTTTTCTTGCTGAAGCTGTTGCTTAACTTTTTCTAGGATTTCCTTGTTCTCAAAAATCCACTTTTCTGAAAAAGGGATCTCCGTATAAGGAGTTAAGATCAATTGTCCATTTTCTCCTTTTCTAACCCGGTAGCTACTGACTCCTTGAGATAATTCTCCCAAGCTAATTCTCCCTTTCGAATCTGGCCGTAAAACAATCTCTTCCATTTTGCTTTTTTCTCTTTGTATCTTTGTTTATTTTATAAAGCATAAAATCCTTTTAAACAAGACAGCAGAGTTTTAAAATGGGATAATTAGCAAAAGATAAAAAGTACTTTAATAATAATTCCCACTTAAAAGACCAAAACACTTCATCATAAAGACGATCGTTCAAGTGATAAAAATTCTAATCGGGTGTCGTAAAACATATGTTTGACGTCATTCCACCCTATACCTCTTACCCTAGAGCCAAAAGATTTAAAAAACTATATGAAAAACCTAGCCGTTTTGATAGAATGTAGGAAAATGCACAAATAAGGGTTTTTCGGATGCTCATTGGCTATATGCGGGTGTCTTCAGAAGGTGATCGCCAGACAACTGACCTCCAACGCGATGCTCTCCTCCAAGCAGGAGTCGATCCTCGGCATATTTTTGAAGACAAAGCCAGTGGGGCAAAAGATAAACGCCCCGGTTTACAAAAAGCTTTAGAATTTCTCCAATCGGGAGATTGCCTAATTGTTTGGAAGCTTGATCGCTTAGGCCGTTCATTAACCCATCTTCTTGACATTATTACCACCCTGCACAAAAAAGGCATTTCCTTCCGCTCTTTAACAGAGCAAATGGATACGACGACGCCTCATGGAGAATTACTTTTTAGCCTTTTCGGAGCCCTAGCTCAATATGAAAGAGCTTTAACGCGCGAAAGAGTAATAGCGGGTTTAGAATCAGCTAAAAGACGAGGACGGCGTGGTGGAAGGCCGAGAGTCATTGACGATGAAAAAATGGAAGCGATCTTAGAGGCCCTAAAAGGGGGGACCAGTAAAGCTGCCATTTGCCGCAACTTTAACGTCAAGCGGGCTACCTTATACGATGCGCTTGGCCGTCACTCTGCTTAACTGGCACCATACTCTGTTAATAAGACTCGATAATTCTCAGCTTTAAATTTTCTATTGTGCCTTGCAGTTTTTTCTAAAAGTCCCTCTTTTAACTTTGCCTGAGATCTTCATTTCTATTTTTATAAATTAGCTAATTCTTAATTGACTTAAGAGTTCTAACTTTGAACACTCTCTTTTCTCTATTCATAGAAAGACCTCTTAAGCATTTCCTTATTCTTTCTAAGCCATTGGATAATTATCATTTTTAGCTAGATCTTCCCATTGTTTACGTGACACAGATTCTTTTAGGGGCGATATTCGGGTGAGAGTATGGGGAGTGTTGCATTTAGCAGCTAAGTAAGGGTAATAGCCTTTAACAAGACTCATAAGGATAGATTTTGGAATGAGGAGTGATTTTTGGAAACGCCGTTTTAGTGGCTTAATCATCTTACAGTGTATGCGTTGGTATTTGCGCTATATCAGATCAATACGGTCCGTTTGCTATTAAAACGATTCCTGCTACAGCGCATGAAGCCCCCTATATTCTAGAGGGGCTAACCATGAATGATACTGGTAAACGCATCAAAGAACATTATGCGGATACCGGCGGTTTCACAGATCATGTGTTTGCCATGTGTGCCTTGTTAGGTTATCAATTTGCGCCAAGATTACGCAACTTATCATCGCTGAATCTTTATGGCATGCAAGGCATAAACCTACCAAAGGTAATGCGAGAGCTGATCAAAGCAAAAATCAATATTGCCCGTATAGAGAACCAATGGCCAGATATTATCCGCTTGATTGCCAGCATCATAACACACCGTGTTGTGCCAAGTGAGATACTTCGCCAACTGGCATCCTTTCCACGCCAAAATGAGTTGGCGATTGCACTTCGCGAAATAGGACGTATGGAGCGCACCATTTTTATCCGTAGTTGGATCAGTTCCGTTTCCATGCAGCGTCGCACACAGATGGGACTTAACAAAGGAGAATCACATCATGCTCTTAAACGTGCCCTAAACTTCAACCGTAGAGGCGAAATCACTGATCGCACATCAGAAAACCAGCATTTACGAATGATGCACCTCAACTTGCTTGCTGCCATCATCATCTATTGGAATACTAAACATCTAGGTCGTATTATTCATGATATGCGACAGAATGGAATAATCATACCACCAAGTCAATTGGCACATCTCTCGCCTCTTGGATGGGAACATATCATCCTTACAGGGTACTATAGATGGTGATCATTTATCCTTAACGTAGTTCCCTGCACTTTCCCGCAAACTAGCCCAGAAAATCTCAAGTGCTAGGTTAGTCAGATGATCGTCCTGGTTTTCCAGAAACTGGGGTAGTTTCTTTCTCAGACATCCTATCCCTTGAGGAGCGACGAGCTCTTCATTAAAATGCCTACTTTTTTTACGTAGAGACTTATTTTTTTGACTATTAAAAAGAGACAAAACCGTTATAGGAAAATATTGTTAATTAAATAAATTTCTTAGGCAAGTATTATAATAAAAAATGGCTGAATTTCCTATATTATGAACAGAAAGTATATTATTTTATCCTCCTAAATTACAGCATTCTTGTGCCCATAGCATAGATGATCTTCAAGGTTTTTAATAGTTTTCAAACCCATTGAAATTAATAAATATATAATAATAAGAATAGGTAAGAAGCGCTCGCCTGAAGAAGCAACCTATTTTTTGTTTATAGAAAAAGTTTGTTCTAATATTAGGTGACTTGAGAAATACCTTCAGTGAAGAGCATTACGAAACTTCTTCCAATGGCAAAAGAGATCCAGGAGGATCTGTTGCATTTATAACCTAACAGTAGTTTTATGTCAAATTTCTTATAATAAGGGCATTTGAAAAAAGCTTATTAATTAATAGAAATACACCTTTGGCAATACAAACACACAAGATAACTACTTAAAATTTTAAGATGCAACAGACTGAATATATACTAAATATAAGGAGCAGTATGGCAAGCACATCCATATTTCAGCACATAAAAAGAATTCCTTCCCAACTTTGGATATTAGGAATTGCTGGGGCGCTACTTAATATATCAGCTGCAATGATTTTCACTATTTCTGGCCCTTTCATGAAAGATGTTTTGAAACAAAGCTCCATTATTATTGGAAGCCTTGAAGGCATTGTAGAGCTTGCCTCTTGGAGCACCTGTCTTGTTTCTGGGATTCTGAGCGATTATTTAAGAAACCGAAAAACATTCATGATCCTAGGATATATTACAGTAATTTTAAGTCGGCCTCTTTTAGCATTGGCAACCAATGTTTATATTTTTTTATTGGGTAGGTCCCTGGATCGAATTGGTAGGGGTTTACAAGCTACTCCTAGAGAGGCATTAGTGGCTGACATCTCCCCCAGTGAACTTAGAGGTACATTCTTTGGTTTGAGACATTCTTTGGGAATGGTAGGCTCAATAATGGGGGCATTTCTTGTATTTTATGTTCTTAAAATCTCCCAATATAATTACAGATTAATATTCTGGATCTCATCTATTCCTGCTTTGTTAGCCGTTTTATTTTTAATTTTATACGTTCGCGAGGTAAAGCAGCCAGAAAATAAAAGCGTGAGAATCTCTTTAAATCCTAAAGAAGCTCTAGCCCTGGGTAAAAGATATTGGTCTTTTATCATGGTAAGTGTTTTTTTTATGTTATGCAGAAGTAGCGAAGTTTTTATAACGCTCAGGGCTTTAGAATGTGGCATGGCTAAAGAATTAGTCCCTTTTATTATGGTGATTTGTAATCTCTCTGAACTTGCCATATCCTATCCTATTGGAAAACTATCCGATTATATTGGGCGCCCTATATGCATTGGAATAGCTATTCTTTTATTGTCTCTTGCTAACTTTCTTATAAGCATTGCAGGCAGAGAAGAAATAATTTTCCTAGCAGCTTTATTATGGGGTATACAGCGAGGGATTGGTCATAGCATTTTTTTGCCTTGGATTGCCGATATAGCATTGCTTCCTCTTCGAGCAACCGCTTACGGGGCTTTCTACCTTATAAGTGGGATAGCTCTATTCCTATCTAATTTAATAGCAGGTATAATTATTTATCATACTAGCTATGAAGTTCTTTATACCGGCTATTGTTTCTTAGGTATTTTTCCCTTAGCTAGCCTTATATTTTTCTGTAAGAAAGAGGATTGGGGAGTATTAAGACGTGGATAATTTAGCAGCAAAATAAGCTATAGCCATGGTTAATGGCATTGTTCCAGAGGGTAATTTAAAAGACAAATTTGTGAGAGGAAAAAATTTATAGAGGCCTTCTCATTTTGCTCATCACCTAGGCCTTACAAACAAGGCTAAAATTTAGGAAATTAAGCAAGCACGAAAAGCTCAATATAAGGTTATGAATTGGTCAAAATATAATAAAAGTCTTTAAAAAAGAGTATATTTAAGCTCTAGAAGCTATCCGGAAAAGTGTTATTTGAATTTAATTTAGAAAAAATGTGTGGCAATAGTATTTTTGAGTAAAACCCTAACCACCACACAAGAGAATGATAAAGATAACAGATGAAAATTGGAAGCACCTTGAAGTGTTTTTTTGTCCTGTCACCAAAAGGGGGCGACTCCTTAAGTGGTCAAATCGACTGATACTGGAGGCTATCTTGTATGTATTGTCCAACGGACTGAAATGGAAAGATATGCCGCCCCACTATCCACCTCGCTCGACTGTCTATAGTCGCTTTTGTCACTGGGCCGATCAGGGCTTATTTATAGGAATGCGAGATACGCTGTTAGAGATTTTTTATGAGCACAAACAAAAGCGACCCACTTGTTTTATTGATGGAACATTTGTTCGTGCTGTGTGGGGCGGCGATGATATTGGTCTGACCAAGATTGGCAAACAGAGCAAAGTTATAGTTATTGTCGATGATAAATCGATCCCCGTTGCCGCCATTGCCACCTCCGCTCAGCCGCATGAAATCTCTCTTGTAGAAGAAACCTTACAAGATTGTCCCATTGCCGATAGAATCACACATTTGGTAGGAGATAGAGCTTATGATAGCGATCCTCACGATAAGGCTCTCAAAGATAAAGGAATTCACTTGATTGCTCCGCACAAGAGGAGCAGAAAAAATAAAACCCAAGATGGACGAGCTTTAAGAAGATATAGCAAGCGCTGGGTTGTCGAGCGCTTCTTTGCTTGGATGAAGCCGGCTTGCCGATTGCTAATCAGATTTGATAAAAAGATCAGTGTCTTCCAAGCTTTTCTTGATCTCTTTTCTGCTATCACTATTTATAGAAAGCTCACTTCGTGATTTTTCGGATAGGTTCTACTTTCCTAAAATAGAGCTGCCTCTTTTATGGAAAAGGTTTCTAGCAGAATCGAAAACCCAATAAAATGAGGAAATTATTAGTGGCTTTCTTTTTGAACCTCTAGAATTTGTTTGGTAGCCTCATACCCTCAAAAATAGGATTATTTCATCTAAACTAAGCACGTTCCTGCTAAACAAAGCAATGCATGTTTTGGCCTCTCAATCAAGGTAAGAGTGTTCAAGGTAAAGCACTTAAGATCCCTTGGATAAATTCAACCCTAATTTAACCTTTTAAAAATACTTAATTCCTCTACTACTAATCATAGTATTAATAATAATTAGGAAGCTATAATGCGGGATGATAACTTCATTAAAATTGACGTAGGTAATAAGATTGAATTTGAGCCAGGCATAACATCAAAGAACATTATGGTAAATGTACATAATGGGATTGTTACTTTAAGCGGAAGCGTCAGTAATTATTATCAGAAATCTTTAGCTGAGCGAGCTGCTAAGAATGTTCAAGGAGTAAAAGGAATTGTAGAGGAACTGCAAGTTAATTTAGGAGAGTCTTTTAAGCGTAGCGATGAAGAAATCGCCGAAGCTGCTATAAGAGCTATAGATTGGGATGCTACAATCCCATCAGGCAGAGTAACAATCACAGTGGAACATGGTATTATAACTCTTACTGGTGATGTTGAGTACCAATATCAGCGCGAAAGAGCCTCTCAAGATGTGAAATATATATACGGTGTAAAAAATGTTGTTAATAATATTACCCTAAAGCCCACCCTCACTATTAATCCTGATCAAGTTGCAAGCAAAATTTTAAGTGAATTTCAACGCAACGCCATCATTGATGCTCGGAATATACGAGTTAAGACAGATGGAAGTAAAATTATACTAAAAGGGAATCTGCATTCTTGGGCAGAATATGATGAAGCGTCCCATGCTGCGTGGTCTATACCGGGGGTTACTCAGGTGGATATGAGAGAGGTTACCATAAGTTACCCAAACTATACTTAGGAAGTAGATGAAGGCGTATAGCACACTATCTAAGTCCTAAAGTAAACAATAGCCCTCACTTAAAAGTAAATATAAGCCTGGACTTACTATAAGGAAGGACTAGGCATTTAAGCGAACGCACATGAATATTCTTTGTTATATAATTCTATGTTTTCTGGGGGAGCGTATGCCTAATCAAGCTGATTTGTATGTAAGAGAACGAGAATTAATGGTTAAAACTCAGATTGAAGCAAGAAATATACGTGATAAAGAAGTTTTAAAAGCTCTTAGAGAGGTTCCTCGCCATCTCTTTGTGCCAGAAAATATAAGATATCTTGCTTATAATGATTCTGCACTTCCTATTGGCTATGGTCAGACTATTTCACAGCCATATATTGTTAGCTTTATGAGTGAGGCAGCTAGAATTAAATCAACGGACAGAGTCTTAGAAATTGGTACCGGCTGTGGTTATCAAGCAGCAATTCTCTCTAAGTTATGTCAAGAGGTTTATACGATTGAAATCGTAGAACCTCTAGCAAGGGAAGCTCAAAGTGTTATCAAACAACTGGGATATACTAATATTAAAGTACGCATAGGAAATGGATATGAAGGATGGGCTGAAGCAGCCCCATTTGATGCTATTATAGCAACAGCTTCACCTGAGCATATACCTAGAGCTCTTTTAAACCAGCTAAAGCTAGGAGGCAGACTTATTATACCCGTAGGAGAATTTGGTCAGCAAGATCTTCTTAGGATCACGAAAACAGAAGCAGGTATGGAAGAAGAATACCTTTTACCTGTCCGTTTTGTGCCAATGACAGGAAAAGAACAAAAAACTCACTAGGATGAACACCTATGGTTCTCCTCTCATACTATCTGGGCACGCTAATAAATATAGTAGCTTTTGGGTTTATTGATAATGAATTGGATAAAACAGGTCTGAAAAAAGAGCGACTTGGTGAGCTAAGAACAAAAATCAGATAACCAAGTATACTTGTGTATCCTAGCAATAAATCTTTTTATCTGGCTATGTAGTAGGGATTTTTGACATATTCTCAAATTATTGGAAATAAATCTGTAACATATTTAATCAGTTACATAATAGGCTCAAAAGCCATAACAAATAAGGAAAGCAGGGAGAGAATACAAAATGCGAGATTATATTTTTGCAAGTGAATCTGTCTCTGATGGCCATCCTGATAAGCTCTGTGATATTATTTCAGATAGCCTCCTCGATACTTTTCTAAGCAAAAACCCATTAGTTCATACAGCTATTGAAACTGTAGTAACAAAAAATACTGTCTTAATTTTTGGCGAAACTTCAGGTGCTAATCTTTCTATACAAAAAACTGATAACCTTGTGAGAAACATTATCAAGGATATTGGTTACGAGCAAAGGCACTTTAACTGGAAGACTCTAAAAATTAAGAATTACTTACATGAGCAATCAAGAGACATTGTACGAGGCATAGGAAGTGAAGGAGCTGGTGATCAAGGGATTATGTTTGGCTATGCTTGCTCTGATACAGAGAGCTTTATGCCAGCTCCAATATATTATGCGCATCAAATCTTAAAAAACTTAAAATTCCATCGTTCTTCTAATTTAAAAAACATTCTTGGCCCTGATGCGAAGTGCCAAGTTGCAATTCGATATGTGAACGATAAACCAGTGCAAAGCCACTCAATCGTCGTATCAACACAACATCATCCTGATTATACAATAAGCCAGATTCGGGAAATAATTCGCCCTATTATATTTGATAGTCTCCCAAACGGATGGATGTGCGAAGAAGATTATTTATATATTAATCCTGCCGGACGTTTTGTTATAGGAGGGCCTGAAGCTGATACTGGCTTAACTGGAAGAAAAATTATTGTTGATACTTATGGAGGAGCTGCGCCTCATGGAGGAGGAGCTTTTTCCGGAAAGGACCCTTCAAAAGTAGATCGTTCGGCTGCTTATATGGCTCGTTATTTAGCAAAGAATATTGTAGCTGCTGGTTTAGCGAAAAAATGTACATTACAGCTCTCATATGCAATAGGCTTAAGGTATCCACTATCTCTTTATATTGATATGCATGGTACAGGAAAGATAGAAGAAGCTTGCTTGGCTTCTTCTATCCAAAAGCATTTTGATCTTTCACCACTAGGCATTAGAAAATATCTTAATCTTAATTCACCTATCTACACACGCACAGCTAGCTATGGACATTTTGGACGGGAGCCAGATAAAGAGGGCGGTTTTAAATGGGAAAGGGTTGACCTAATTCCATTTTCGAATTTATTACAAATTTAGTGAGCTTTTTAAATTTATCGAGATAGGATGATGATTTTACTAGATAGTAGTCAGTTGAAAACCAAAATTTACTAACATTCTTCATCATAGAAACGGGCATTCTTGTGAGAAGTACTTGTATAACTAGTATTTTAGAACCTATCTGAAAAATCATGAGGTGAGCTTCCTATAGATAGTAATAGCAGAAAAGAGATCAAGAAAAGCTTGGAAGACACTGATCTTTTTATCAAATCTGATCAGCAATCTGCGAGCTGGTTTCATCCAAGCAAAGAAGCGCTCGACAACCCAACGCTTGCTAGATGGTTCCGTTGCAAATTCTTGAGAAGTTGTTAGGTTATGGGTAAATTATCTAATAAATGGTCACTGCAATGAAACCTAAAGAGTTCAGATATCGACATTTCCTTCCCGAAGTTATCTTGCAATGCTTACGCTGGTACTTACGTTATCCCCTCAGCTATCGTCATAAAGTGGTAGACCTTTATAATCTTTTGTCTACTTATTCTGAGAGTTCTACTCTTCAGAAAGAGATATAGTTGAGTTTAAGTGTACTTCTTAGTCTGCTGCAATCTCTGTTATTTTTAAAAGATACCCTTATTAAGAGAGCAAGTACACTTATTTAAGAGATCTGCAGTCAGCGCCTCATCTTTAAAAAGTAAGAAAGAATCTTTAACTTATATTGCAAATTATAAGTTTGAGAGATAATCGTATTCCTCTTCAGTCTTATCTTTTAAATAATTGTACCTCTCTACTGCCAATTGGTTGCCATTATCTGCCAAAGACTTAATTTGTGCTCTTGCCAAACTGTAATTTTTAGGAAGGCCAAAGGTGCCATCCAGAGGCGCAGAAGCTAGTTCAAGCTGAGCTTCTTCATGCCCCATTGCAGCTGCTTCCTGGCAAAGCAAATAGGCAATATGAGGGTTTTTCTCGAGCTGATAATAATCGGCGGTTCTATTATAAGCATCACTTAATTTATAAATGCTATCCCTATGGCCTTGGGCTGCAGCTTTATGCAGGAGTTCTTTAGCTAGACGTTGACTGTTTTCATCTTCTTCAAAACAGAGGCCGGTAGCAACTTTATATTGAGCGTCTGCATGACCAGCCTTTGCTACATTAATCAAGGTATCAAAACTGTCCTTAAATTTATCATAAAGAGTATTTAAAATTATTACCTCAAAGATATTGATTGATGTAGGTTTATACTTTCTAAAAAGTTCGTTAAGCTCAGGAGAATGAAACTGCTGAATATTGGGAATCCAGCTTAGTTTATCTCGAAGCTCCTCCTCAGAAGTATCCATGAAAAATTGTTTAAGTGAAGGTGATATGTTTAAATGCTCTTCTAGAAAAACAAAACGAGAGGCGTATTGGAGACTTTCTTCCTTTTCTCTCTGCATTGCTGAACAGAATTGACTAGAAGCAAAGATTAGAAAAGAAAGTGTTAGTCTTATTAGATTAGGGAATCTCATTTTTTTCTCCTCCTTATTTATTGGTTATCCCGTTAAATTAAATATACCAATTGGCTAAACTCTAAAACTGGGTGATCTGTTTTATCTTTTGGCTACGAGGGATAGCGTCAAAATGCTTTTTAAAAAAGTCATAAATGTAAATATTTTTAATTAACACCATATTTTCACAGTTAATATTTTTTTGCACGTTTGTAGATAGCCCTGCCGACCCAATTATAACCCATTTTTCTTGATTATGTCGCTTGAGAATTACTAGAAGTTTATCATGCAGATAAGCCTCGTTCTCTTTCAGTTCTACAGCTGAAAAATTAAAAGAGAGGGGCTTGCGCCTTGCTGCAAAATACTCCTTCTGCTCTTGGATATCAAGTACTGCCTTTTTAGCTAAAGGATATTTCAGGTTTTCACTATCAAGCCTCATATTGATAGTAGCTCCTTGGCGTGCTTCTTCAACCAACGTACGAATAATGTCGGAGCCAGGGTTAATTCCTCGACTGATAAGAAACATACTGATGTCGATTTGTTCAGATCTTTTAATGGTATTTATAATAGAGTTTGGTATGTGAATTATTGGGGCAAACCAAAGGTTAATAGGGTTATTCCTTCTTCCATTAAATTCTGATAACTCTTGTCGAAGTGATAAGTAACGAGAATTTTGCTCAGAGCTTGCGCACGTAAGATATTCATAATAGTGGAGAAAAATCCTGTTAATAGTAGGATCTAAAATAAAGACAAAGGATTCAATATTGGAGTTGAACGCTTTATAAGTTGCATTTGGGGAACCGGTGATGGTTCCCATATCGTCAATCAGGTAAAATTTATTATGCATTCTTCCTTCAGAAGGGATAACTTGACGAAATTCAATTTGAGGAGATTTTTTAAACTCTTCTAATACACTACCTATTACATTTTCACCCCAAATGACATGCACGCGCAAATCAGGATTATTTTGACATAAACTAGCGAGCCTTTGCGCAAGGGGCAAGCTTGTAATTCTATCGGAAGCAACCACAATTCTACTTTGAGCACGACTTAAAAAAGAAATTATTTTGTCTCCTATACTTGGAAATGAAATTTCGGAAGAAAATGGAATGATCAGAATTTTGGGGTCTTTAAAGGACTGGCATTTCAAGATCTCCTGGGTAATAAGGGTGTCATATTTTTTAGATAACAGGCGAGCATTACCTAAGTCTTCATTATTCAAAAATGAAAGGACATGAACTTGAACCTCCTCTGCAAGGTTATCTAAGGAGAACTCTAGAGGCCGGATTTCACCTTCTTCTATTTCATGCAAAGGATCTGCTGAAAGGACATTTAGACCTTTAAGAGTAAATAAAAATGCAATAAAAGATAATTTTAACATAAATATATTTCTCTAATATTCTAAATAAATATTGTAATATTTTTTATCACAAACAAAGGGCGTCCACTATTTATTTGTGCATAAATTTTTGCCCTTGAACAGTATTCAAAAAATTTGTCTCTTCTATAAAGATGCTCAAAGGAAGTAATTGGAGTGGCATATCTTGCTCTAAAGAGATTTACTGCAACGATACTTCTATTTTAGAATCCTTATCACGTTCTTTCGGGGATATGAATTCCTAATGTAGATAAAAAATTTGTCCAGCTATATAATTTAGCAATCTTTATAATGAGATTATGGCTAAGATTCTTGATCCTAGATTTCAAGAATTTGCTGGAAAATATAAGGATATCTTCGAGAAAAAAGATATTCATACAAAAATTGGAGTATATATTTTTCTTGAAAAGGTCTCTGAAAAATTCCAAAGAGATTCGCGAAGAGCGGAGGCGTTAGAACCATCTCAACAATTGAAGCAGAGACCCGCGGACAGTGTAGTAAAAGCCTTTTTAAATGCTGATGAAAATATAAGGATCATTTAAGAAAGTCCCCCTTATTTTTCCTCTTATTAAAAAGGATTAGGCGGCAATTACATGAGTAATTCCTCGCCTGCTCTTTCCTCTTTTTTTCCGTACAACAATTTCCACATCCCAATCCAGAAGATTTAAGAGGTGCATAAGGCGGTCCATCGAAAATTTATGTAATCTGCCTCTTATTAGATCTGATACATCCGGCTGCTTAATATTTAAAATTGCAGCAGCCTCAACTTGTGTGAGCTTTCTGAGAGTAATAATCTTATGAATCTTTCGAGCTAGAGCAGCCTTAGCCAAGGCTTCTTCAGGCTCACTAACCTGCAGATCGTTAAATATATTGTCATCAGCTTTAATAATATCTATCATCATCGTCTCCTAGAATAATCTTCTTGTGCACGCCTCAATCTAGCTTCAATAAGATCTATCTCCTTTTGAGGGGTTGAAATTCCTTGTTTAGACTTTTTTTGGAAGGCATGGAGAACATATATCGCATCTTTAAGCTTAAGAGTGTATACCACTCTATATGTATTAGAATCATAGTCTTCCACTACTTCAAGCACTCCTGCTCCTTTGAATCCTTTCAACGGTTTAACTGAGGGGTGTTTATCCCCTAACTGTGCAACATAAAGAGCATATCCAACTTCGTTCCGAACACTTTCCGGGAATGCTAGCAAATCGTCCTTTGAACTCCCTACCCAATATATTGGCTTTTTCACTAGAAACTCTTCACTAAATAATATAGTAATTTTACTATAACATGTCAATTGATCAAAACAAAGAAATTTAGGAATTTATCTTTCCCTGATTACGTATCCCCATCTTACTTACATATTTGTTATGCAGAATCTACCAAACATATATTACCTTACCAACAAGCTAACCCATCACTTCTATTTATTAGGACTCGAGGGCAAGAGGATAACCAATTTATCTCGATCCTTTTTAACTAATTTCATCCAATTATTGAGGAGAGATTCACCATATCGTATCTGTGCGGCTGTTTTTGCATCTAAAGGTGGAAATAAATAATGGACGAGTCCGCCAGGCGCTGTTGCAAAAAGTTGGAGATCTTTTTAGATTAAGTAAAAAGCTAATAGGCTTCCTATGAATGACTTTAAGTGGCGTCACTATCAAGGTGCAATAATTCTAAGCTGTGTTAGGTGGTATTGTAAATATGGAATTAGCTACCGTGATCTAGAAGAGATGATGGTTGAGCGTGGTATAGAGGTTGATCATACTACCCTTTATCATTGGGTGCAGCACTATGCGCCTTTGATGTTGAAAAGGTTGAGCTACTTCTGGCGCCCATCTCTTGGTCTTAGTTGGCGTGTCGATGAAACGTATGTCAGGTAAGAGGGCAATGGAAGTACTTGTACAGAGCCGTTGATAAGCATGGGCGCACCATAGACTTCTATCTCTCTTCTACAAGAAACATCAATGCAGCTAAGCGCTTTCTATCTAAAGCTCTTAGGAAGCTTAAGGACTGGGAAATACCAAATACCATCAATACAGATAAAGCAGCTTCCTATCATGTAGCAATCAAGGAGCTCAAGGAAGAGGGTACTTGCCCCCACGAGGGAAAAGGTCAACTGAGAGCATGGTACTATGGTCAAGGACTCATGGGAGAAGTGCGTCTTGTTGAAAGGCAATTCGGTGTTTATGCCATCTAAATACCAAAGCTTCATACTATCTCCTAACCTTTATAAATTTTTGCAACAAAGCCGAATCAGCACGGCAGCTATATTTCTTTTGTCTTTTTGGCCGGAAGGATCCAGATTCTATTAGGGAGATTAATTCCCTCTTTTCAGGACTCGGTATACCTTTCACTTTCGAGTAACTTAATTTCATCTATGCCATTTGCAATACATAGATTATATTACTTATTAAGTGACAAGTTTTCCTCTCCAAAGTGAAGCTGAGAAGATTGTCACATAATCGATCGTTTGCGTGATGGGGTGTTTTGATCTGTTAAGTGGGAAAGGTTACTGAAGCATTTTTTCTCTTTTTGCCAATTATCTTATCTTGAATAGTTTGCTATATTGCTTAAAAAGGTTTTGTGCTTTATAAAAATATACCAAGACATAAAGAGAAGGATCCAGATATGGAAGAAATTGTTCTGCGCCCAGATTCAAAAGGGAGGGTGAGCTTGGGGGAATTATCTCAAGGAGTCAGTAGTTACCGCGTTAGAAAAGGAGAAAATGGACAATTGACCTTAACTCCTTATACAGAGATCCCTTTTTCAGAAAAGTGGATTTTTGAGAATAAGGAAATCCTAGAAAAGGTTAAGCAACAGCTTCAGCAAGAAAAGCCTGAATAAAATCATAATAAATATTTAAAAGTTTGTTTTGAATAGGTGGGTTTTATGCTGATAGGCTATATGCGAGTTTCCAAAGCAGATGGGTCGCAGGTCCTAGACTTGCAAAAAGATGCGCTGTTAAATGCTGGGGTGGAAGCAAATTCTCATTATGAAGATTACGCCAGTGGTACGCTGGACGAACGGCCCGGCTTAACAGCCTGCCTAAAATCTCTTCGAGAAAGAGATACCCTGGTAATCTGGAAACTGGATCGATTAGGCAGAAATCTACAGCACCTTATTAATATTGTCTATGAGCTGCAAACCCGTAATGTTGGCCTTAAGGTCTTGACTGGCCAAGGAGCTAATATCGACACTACCACTTCGGCAGGCCGAATTATCTTTGGGATCTTTGCAGCCTTAGCTGAATATGAACGAGAGCTTATTTCCGAGCGGACAAAAGCGGGCTTAACAGCGGCCCGAGCACGAGGACGAAAAGGTGGAAGAAAACATAAGATGACGGTCGCTAAACTGCGTCTAGCCCAAGCTGCCATGGGCAAGCCCGAAACGAATATAACTGAGCTCTGTGAGGAACTTGGCATTACCCGCCAAACCCTTTATCGTCACGTAGGTCCCCAAGGGGACCTTCGACATGATGCCCAAAAGCTATTAGAGCAGAAGAGAGGATAAACTTTGTAAGAGGGCAGCTAAGTTATTATTAGTGAGCCATTATTTCTATCTAAACCACAGTACCAACTTCAATCGACTCCACTATTTCATGGAATAAGTTTCTTCATTCACCATTTTTTCACTAAGGCTCCGTTATCCTTGATGATCGAGAGAGGTAATAGAGTATGAAAATAAGTATCTTCTTATCAAGCTTAGCATTTTTATCAATTATAAATCCAGTCTACAGTAATTTACCGAGCCTGCAAGATCACAATCAAGCATGGCGTCAAATTTCTGAAGGATCATGGAGGTTACAAGAACTTTACCCTGGAGTCATAACTGTTGCTGATTTCTTAATTGACTCATTTGGCCAATATCCAGAACTTGATCGCCGAAATATTATAAGATTCTACCAAGATGGTCAGGATAACCCTGTTGATTGGATGGGGCTTCTTGGTACCCCCACAATTGACTTACTTGCCACAGATAATGCACGCACCTGGCAAAGAAAACTCAATTTACGTGAATTCTTCAGGTTCAAAGATATTCTCACGCAAAACCCTAACTTTATAAATGATAATAATTTTGAAAATGATGATGTAGTAAAAGCAAGATCTTTGTGTGGCACTTTTGCACGTAGAAATGGGATAGGTGATTATATCCCTGCATTTACTGGAATGCTAGTGGCAGGACAAGCTTATTTAGAAGGCCAAGCAGCAAATAATGGCGTTTATCACATCAATACGTGCCTCCATGGTTTTTTAAGAGCACAAATAAATACTATCTATTTCGTCCCTTATGGTTTGCCACTTACTGATGACTTTGCTTTTCAAGTCCAACATATTTATAGAGACCAGGATGCTCAACAACTTATTACTCAGAACCAATTAGAGGCCTATTCACAACATGAGGACAATCCTTATAGGCACCCAGACTACAGCATGGTCACCATCAGCGCACATTCTGTAGGTGGTCAGACACTTAAACAAGCACTCTCTCACAATCACATTCCCGATTTCCCGACAAGAAAGAATGACACACATCTACCTGATCTTACAGGTTTTCAGGGAAATTTTGTCCTGACAAATGATGGGCTCAATAAAATATTTGTCATTGGCAGAGCTTCGGAGCCTCAAGCAGAATTGCAGGAGAATTTTGTGGTGGTAACAAATTTAACAACGCCTCTGCCACCTCAGCCTACAGCGGCACCTTTACGCCCGAGAAGATCTTATAAGAATGATCCAGATACCGATGGACATCCTACTGATGTAAGAGACCTTTTTAATAGTGAATTTACCTCAGATTATCCTACTTACCCAGGGATGAGTGGAGGGCCAGTCCTACAATGCAGGCTAGTAAGCAATAATGAGATTCAGAGGCTGTGCCGCATTGTCGGGGTTAATTGGGGGAGTGAGAGAATTTTTGATAGTAATAATAACTTGATCAACCTGAAATCTATAGTAAGCTCACTTCAGTAGAGACCCCACTCATACGCGCATTTATTAACCTTAACACATAAAATACTCTATTTATAATTGCTAATAAAGTTAGCTCTGGGAGGCACAGATGAAAAAATTGATAAAAAATCTTATTTTGGGTTTTTTGGGAGGGAGTGCGGCTGTAAATTCTATGGAAGTAGATTCCATAGGAGAGATATATAAGCCCTCCGAGATAAACCTTGCGATAGATTACCGAAAATTAGAAGAAGAGCTGCAGAAACCCCATAAGATAAATATTCAAGGAAAAACTTATAGGCTTTATGTTTCGAAGAAACTGCAAGAAGGGATTAAAAAGGATCACCGTTTAATAGATGCGTTATCAGCCGCTATGGAAAATGTTCGACAAAAAAGATATATAGATGAAGAAGTTATGGGGTATAATTTTGTATTATTTGAAGGAAAAATTTATACGGAAGCATTTTTAGGAGAAAATGCGAAATAGCCAGCAGAAAGTAGTGAAAGACGGAAGATCTTCTTTATTCATTATCTATAGCTATCCTTTACCTAAGATCCGATCTACTATTTCTTAAAACTCCTATTTTAAAGAATTCCTTATAGTTAGGCGTACGTGGCTTAATATTCTAAATGCACTCAAGCTAGATATCTGTTTTTCCATAAACTTGAGATTATAATTATAGCCTAAACGGGCGAAAGTACTCAACGAAGTAAGGAATAGCCAAGTGTGAACTCTTCTTTTGAAATCTGTGAATTCCTCTTCTGAATTTGACAGTTCCGTTGCAAATTTTTGAGAAGTTGTTAGGTTAAGGATAAACTATTTAAATAGATGGTCCCTGTAATGAAACCTAAAGAGTTCAGATATCGCCATTTTCTTCCCGACGTTATCTTGCAATGCTTACGCTGGTACTTACGTTATCCCCTCAGCTATCACACATTTGCAAGGGAACCCTCAGAACAAAATATTGGATTAAAGGTTCTAACTGGCCAGGGTGCAAATATCGATACCACAACACCAGCTGGTCGACTGATATTCGGTATCTTTGCTTCATTGGCAGATTTTGAAAGCGAACTAATTCGAGAACGTACAAACGCAGGACTAATAGCAGCACGTGCACGGGGAAGAAATGGAGGGCGCAAGTTCCACCTTACAAAATCACAAGTGAGAATGCTGCAGGTGGTTATGCAAAACCGTGAGACTTCCATTGTTGACTTATGCCAAGAGCTAAACATAACACGTTCAACTCTCTACCGACACGTTAGTCCTACTGGAGAAATCAGAGAAAGAGGGAAAAAGCTACTTAAGCTTAACTTGGTTTTCTGCACCCAGCCGCAAACGACCCCTTATAGTCCTTGTATCAGCTTGGGCGGCAAAATATTTCATTTCTTGCAGAATATATCTTTGTGTTTTATAGCAGAGAAATTAGTCCAATATAGGGGAGGATATGCATAGATTTAATTTTACCACTCCCCTTGGAAATTCTTCTGGGACCTAAAATTCTAGAAGCTTATGTATGCTTGGATGAGACAGATATTTGAACCTGCGAGCATACGGGTTATATTCTAGATCTTTGGATGTCTGAAGAGTTGGTCGCATAGTGTAAATGGCAAACCTTAGACAATTAGCTCGCATGACGTTAATAAGGTCATCTTTCGTAAATTCGTATTTCCTTAACCACGGCTTGATAGGAGCTAGGAAAGCTTTTAAATAGCTAAAATCCCATTTTTCTTCTGAAACTGCTGAGAACTCCATAGCACCAATGGCGACATCGGTGACTATTGCACCATAATATGCGTCACTAAAATCTATAAGAGCAGCTTTTTCCTCCTTTAAGATAAGGTTTTCAAAAAAGTAATCAGCATGAACAATGCCTTGGGGTGATTTCCTATAGATTCCTCTTATGCTTTCCCTTGAGACAAAGCTGGCCATTTCAGAATAAACTCTAACTTTCGAGAGAGAGGGAAATTCTTGGCAGAGTCTATTATAAAGATTGACGATATGATCAAGGTCTCCCTCAGATATATTAAGTAAATACTTTTCGGGCTTAAATTCTTGGTTGGCTTTTATCATAGATGCTAGATAGTTTCCACTTATTGTGGCTGTTTTAACAGATAATTCCTCTTTACTTATGGCGCAACCTTCTATAAATGGGTAGGCGATAGACGTCTTCCCATTCAATTCCGCCTTATATCTCCCGTCATTGAATTGTAAAAGTCTAGGAACATTTATGCGTCTCTGCGATAAATGTTGTAAGGCAGCAATTTCGAACTCTAAATTTCCAGTTTCTAACTTATGTGGCATTTTAGAAGGGTACATCCTGAGAAGGATTTTACCTCTTTCTTTTGTGGGCACAATAAGATTCGTGGCAATCCTACCATCCATAGGGGAAAAAACGTCCCCGTTTACTGTTAAGCTTAATTTGTTCATAATTTGACAGACCTCTGTCGTATGAACTTCCATTCTATTAATAATCCTAGGAGCTACTTCCCTTATTAATATTTTTTCCTTACCTTCAACAGAAAGATTCAATATAGCTAGCATTAAAACTGAAAAACTGATAGACTTAAAATTTATCTCCATTTTTTATTCTCTTTAGAATTGGTTAAGCTACATAATAAAACATTCCATTTTTAGAGATGGTTACTCTGGCTAATTCCTATAGAAGGGTCATATTTCTCTATAAAATACTTGGCGAATGTTTCTTAGAAAACAAGAGCACCTTAAGCTAGTCCATAGTGAATCTCAATTGTTTTCCTTACAAGATTGAACTGTGTGTCTTAATAATTGAATTGAGAACCACGTCAGCCATGGCAAAGAGCCACAAATGAAAGGATTTAACCATAGAGAGCTTTCTTGCAACCGTGCAAGCTATACTTACTACTCTCAAATGAGAAAAGATACAAACACCCAGCTTAAGCCTCTAGACAAGAATTTCAAGCAGTCATCTGTCATTTCAATCTTGCGTTGTTTTCATGCCATAAGCCTGCTTAAATTAGGCGAGAATAAATAAATGTTATCTACGGACTAAATAAGCCAACAGAGCTCGTCCATCGAACAACGTTAAAAAAACCAGACAACTTCACTTTCAAAATATTTCCTTAATTTTTGGACTATATATACTTGCCATATATAATCACAACATTTTAATTTAAGAAATAAATATACGACAATCTTAAGATATTATATAATTAAAATATAGTAAATTTAAAAATAAATTGACAGGAATAAAAAACTGTGATCAGTTAAAGCCAAAATAAAAAATCGATAAATGAAAAATGCTAAAATTGTCTCAATCCACTCTTTCTCACGCAGAATTAAAGATAATCAACGAGGTAATCCAAGAGGGCTATCTAGGAATGGGGGCCTTCGTTAAAAAGTTTGAAGAGGAATTACGGATCTATCTGAAGACAGACCGTGAAATCGTAACAACCAACACGGGAACCTCAGCTCTTCACTTAGCAATACAGGCTTGTGGAATTGGGCCTGGAGATGAAGTTATCTTACCCTCCATTACATATGTGGGATGTTTCCAAGCAATATCAGCTACTGGAGCAAAACCCATAGCATGTGATATTCGGCTAAATGACGGTATGATTGATATACCAGACATGCAGAAAAGAATAAATACACGCACTAAAGCTATAATGGCGGTCCATTATGCCGGTTCGACAAATGGCATCAAAGAGATAAGGCAGATTGCTAAAAAATATGGCTTAAGGCTTATAGAAGATGCTGCACATTCATTTGGCGGAGATTTTGAAGACAATAAGATTGGGGCAACCGGTGATATCGTCTGTTTTAGCTTTGACAGCATAAAAAACATCACCTGTGGTGAAGGTGGGGCCGTCGTTACGGATGATAAGAATGTTGCTAATAAGATACGCGATTTAAGGCTTTTAGGAGTCGAAAAAGACTCTGAGAACCGTTTCCAGAAAAAAAGGTCCTGGGACTTTGATGTGACAGAACAGGGTTGGCGTTACCATATGAGTAACATTAATGCTGCTATAGGTCTAGCTCAGTTGAGC
The DNA here is from genome assembly GCF_000190415.1 of Candidatus Odyssella thessalonicensis L13. Lineage (GTDB taxonomy): Bacteria > Pseudomonadota > Alphaproteobacteria > Paracaedibacterales > Paracaedibacteraceae > Paracaedibacter > Paracaedibacter thessalonicensis. The sequence continues at coordinate 65,347 of NZ_AEWF01000005.1, read as the reverse complement.
AAAGCTGATCATTTTAAACAAAAACGCCAGCATTTGGTCCAGCTATACATCAACCTATTAAAAGAAACAGGCATTATCCCACTTTTAAAAATTGATAAAGATGCTAATCCCCACATTTTTCCTATCAGAGTCTTGGGAGAACAATGTAATAGGTTGAAGGATTACCTTAGCTCCCATGGCATTGAAACTGGTAAACATTATAAACCAAATCATACTCTAACAGCTTTCAAGCAAGGAGCCTTATCAAATGCAGAGCTATTTTGGGAACAAGAATTAACCCTGCCTTTGCATTGCAATCTTAAAGAAGCTGACATCGACTACATCTGCTGTTCAATTAATAACTTCTTTCAGGAGGTCAAGAAATGAAAACAGCATCCATAATAACAGGAATCTTTGCTGTGCTTACATGTAAATCCATGGCCTATGATATCGCCGGCGCAGTAGCTAATAGCGGTAATAATACAATGACAATTTTTAACGAATCGGCGACTCACTATAAAGTTGGATCTCAGCCGAGAGAGGTGATCAAATATAATGATCTCTTAATTATTACAGAATGCGCAGATAAATGTATCGGGATTTATGATCCGAATTCAATGTACCGATTAGGGTCGATAAATTTACCTGATGAGCCACGAGGTTTGATAGGGACCAAATATGGCATTCTATCTATTTTAAAAGACCATAATAAGTTGATAACAATTGATCCCTATGGATACTCGTTTAAAGAGTTAACCTCAACTTCTGAAGGGCCAAGAAATATAGCTTATGACTCTCAACAAGATCTTATTCTTATCAGCTGTAATACCGCAAATTGTCTAGATATAATAGATCCTGAGAGCTGGACAAGAGTAACGTCAATTACAACAGCTAAAAATCCTTACGATGTTACAATAACTAAAGATTATATCGTAGTCTCTGCGATTGGGGATGCCTGTATACAGGCTTTCTCAAAACAATCTTACTCTCTTGTATGGTCTACCAAAAATATTAACCATCCAACTAGCCTAGCTCACAATGGCAAGGACCTCCTTGTGAGTACTAACTTTGATGATCATCAAATAGTTGTACTGAATGCTCAGAGCGGAGAAATTTTATCCTATTTATCGACCCGGCAAGAGCCATTTGACGTAACTTTTTCTGAAGGTCTTCTACTTGTCACTTCACATAAGGAGGGATATCTCCAGGTCTTTAATAGTGATGACCTTCAATTAAAAAAAGAAATTAAAGTCGGCAATTACCCGCATGGTATGTGCATTTTTTAAAATGGGAGAAAGGCAAATATGGAAAAGAGAAATATAGGATGGGTAATTATGGCTTTAGTAGCACCTTTAAATTTGTGCACCACGCATGCTTGTGACGAACTTACTGCTGTTGCTTCGATCAAGGAATCGAATTTATTCATGCGATGCATAAAAGAGTTCGATAAATACTTTTCTGAACAAAAAGAATGTTTATCTTTTGAATCCAAATCTGATGGTAGCTTGGTTTCTAATTTAGAAAAGAAGATTGAGAATCACTTTGGCGAAATGATGCAAGAAGAGACCCCTTGGGCTTCATTTAAAGGTGAAGAAGGCTATTATCATGAAGCTAAGATAACGGATGGAGAAAACACATACTGTTGGTATGTAGACCCTATTGATGGAACTATCTCTTTTCGAAATGATCTTGACACGTTCGCATTCACCCTTAGCCTGGTTAAAAACAGAGAACCTCTAGCCAGCTTGATCTACCTACCCACGAAAGCGCAAGCTTATTTTGCTTATAAAGGCCAAGGAGCGTTCTGCAATAATCTATTAACTGGGGAAGAAAATAAACTCGTTATAAAGGATCATCCTCTTGAAAGGTCTCATATTGTTGCTCGCAGCGATGATTATGCTTTTAAATATCTTCAACGAGAGAACATGTTATCAAGATGCCAAGATATTCCGGCTATTGTCCGGACATACACGGATGCTTTCGCTTACACTCAAGTTGCCGCAGGTAAGTACAAAGCAAAAATTGATGCAGCAGCTGCTTTATGGGACCTTTACCCCGTTTACCTCTTAACAAGAGAAGCTGGCGGTGAATTTGTTATTTATCTAGCCGAAAACCCCACTTCTGATTTATTCTGTAGCTGCCTTGCAGGTCCCCTTCAAGTCATCAATGTGATTCGTTCGGCTGTAGAGCGGGAAAGTAAGGCTTTGACTTTTGTCAATCAAATACCCTCCTTAGAATTGGTAGAATGCAATGATTAAGTTATCGATGCCATTCTTGGCTAAAGATCTTAAACAAGCCGTATTTCTGGAAAATCTGCAAGGATATGAAGCAACCATCTTTAATAGGCAGGACTTAGAAGAAGAAACATGGAATCTAGTTTGGCAGAACATTGAGAGCTTACAATCTAGTAATCCAAACTCAGAAATTACATTCCATTTTCCAGTGAATAATTCAGATTACGTCAACGATCTATTTGTGCGAAGTCGATTAAAAGAGGCTCTACAAAGGGCATCAGACCTAGGACTAAGAGGCGTCGTAGTTCACTCCAACAGAATTCATATAATCTCAGAATGGACAAACTTGGATTTAGAGGCTGAAAGATTAAAGGTTTTAGATGTTTTAAATAATGTTTATGAAATGGCAGCCACCCCACATACTTGGCTTGCTCTAGAGAATATGCCGGTAATGGATAATTATGCGAAAGAAATTGACCCTCTTTTTTGCTACCCGCAAGATTTCAACCAAGTTTTTGATTTAAATATAGGAATAGTCTGGGATGTCTGCCATTACACTAATACCATCTCTAATATTCGCGAAGTAGTTGAAGGCAAACAGAGCCAAAAATTCTACCCTAACTTTCAGCAGGTTGGATATTTAGATTTTATGCGTCTCAAGGATAAAATCCAACATTGGCATTTTTCTGCTTTTAAAGGAATTGCCAATCCTGAAGAGGGTACCCATTGCAAAGAGGGTGTTTTACCTGAAGCGTCAGAATTGGATGAAAGTATATATACATCTATTCTCAACGAAATTTCTCAAATGGATAACACCCAGAGATTGATGGTTCTAGAGATTCAAGAGATAGACTATACGGTACGTCATAATTTTAAGAAAGCATTCGAATGGATTAGGCACAATGAAACTATATTTAATTGAATTAATCGGATTTATTGCATCTGCCATATCCGTTTTCTCATTTATGCCTCAGGTCTATAAAGTATACAGAGAGAAAAAAGTTGAAGGATTGTCGGGTTTAACCTTTTTCTCTCTTATGGCTGGAGGGCTTGCCTGGATTAGCTATGGTTACCTAGTTAATTCCAAAGCTGTCGTCATAACTAATTCATTAATTAGCTTTATGACCCTCCTTATTTTAATAGCAAAAATAATCTTCAGGAAGGAGACATTAAAATGAAGAAATCTAGTTATAAAGTGCTACTAGGTGTATTGCTTTCTACTTGTAGCTTTGCATCAGAATCAAAAATTATAGCATCAAATGAGTTAAGAGAAGGAAAAATGGAAAGAGTTCTAGAAAAGATTGAGATTAATGAGGATGATTTAAGCAGTGTTTTATCGCAGCTTGGCTTGACTCTTAATGGTTCTTCTACAATGCCAAAAGAGGGCCGAATAGCAACTAACTTAGTTGTTCCTACTCTCGAGCGGGGAGATGTGCTTGTTCGCGCTTATCCTGAACAAGTAGCAGAGAAATTAGAGACTGGTATATTTGGCTTCGAGGTAAGAGTTTTATCCCATCTCAGTCAACACGGGCTACGAGTTCCCTCACCTCTAGATTTTAAAAATGGGACTCCTCTTCTAAAGCATAAAAATCATATTTATATGGTTTACCCGTTTATACCTGGGCAAACCCTGGAAAAAGATGACCTATCTTTAGACGTCGCGCAGAAAAGTGGCAAATTTGTATCTGAAATGGTACAAGCTGCTGTTAAATACCAACCCAAAGAGAATGAAGACCTTCCCGAGGGAGACTTAGACCATCTAAGAAAGTGCTATGAAAAACAATCTAACAAGTTTCCTGAGATACTAGATACCCCGACTTTCCAAGAAATGAGGTCATTTATTGACAACGATGACGTAAAGGGAATGATAGAAGCATCTCCTAAAGGAATTGTTCACTCGGATTTCTTTTTCGAGAACTTTGTGGTTGATAAAGAAGAGACAGCGGCTATCGATTTTGGGGATGCTTATTATGGAAGCGTTGTGATGGATATAGCAATTGCTGCCATGGAATTCTCAGCAGTTGAAGATCAGCAATGGAACTTTGAGTATATCAGAGAATTCTTAAAGCCCAATATTTCTTGGCTCTCAACACATGGATTTGATGTGAAGAAATTTATTGATGTTATGAAGGTAAACTGCCTGAGATTTGCCATATATACCACTCCTTTCACCCTTGATGAAGGAGAGAGCTTGGCCAATAACCCCTATGTTCTCCGTTTCCAATATTTGAAAAACGCAGAAGTTATTTCGAATATTGAAAAAATATTCAATGAGAACACGCTCTAAATACTACCCTCAATGCTTTTAAGAGTTTTGCAGGACTCTTAAAAGCAATCAAAAAGCGATAACAAGGAAGCTCTCCATGTCTAATTTGACTGTTTACAATAAAAAAATCTTAATTACAGGAGGAATGGGATTTATAGGATCCTATCTGGTTAAACAACTCATTGAGCATAATGAAGTTACGATAGTCGATTTTCAAGAGGTTATGTCTAGTCCTTTGGCTAATTTCGGACTGCTAAATCACCCCAATCTTTCCATCAACCGAATAGATATTACCTGTTCAGAAAATCTCCAAAAACTTTCTGAGGATTATGACTATATTATTCACCTTGCTGCAATTTTAGGTGTTAATAAGGTTGCTTGCCAGCCATTACAGACCATGGAGGTGAATGGTATAGGGACACTGAATATGATCCGATTTGCATCAAAACAAAAAAATTTGGATCGCTTTATTTTCTTTAGTACCAGTGAAATATACGGACAGAACTGTTCCTCTGCTAATGAATTAGGAATGGCTGAAGTCCCGCTTAATGGCATTCGCTGGAATTACTCTTGTAGTAAACTCTTTGGAGAGTACCTCCTTAAAGCAGCTAATGTAGAAATGGGGATCCCTTTTGTCATTATAAGGCCATTTAATGTATATGGGCCTTACCGTAAAGGAGCCAATGCTATGTCCATACTTATCCAGAAAGCTTTAGCTGGGCAAGAAATCTTAATTAATGGAGATGGGACTCAATCGAGAGCCTGGTGCCATGTCTCTGACTTTATTGATGGGATTGTTCGTTCCCTAGTGGTCAATCAAGCATTAGGTCACTCTTTTAACTTAGGTAATGATGAACAAATAATATCTATGTATGAGTTGGCTAAAAATGTTGTAAGCTTAACCCATTCCCCCTCAAGAATTACTATACTCCATAACGATACTGAGGAAATTTTCGTCAGAAGTCCAGATCTTCAAAAAGCTAGAGACATCCTTGGTTACTGCCCAAAAATAACCCTTAATCAAGGGATTATGGATGTTGCAGACTGGCTACTAAATGGTTTAATCGAGGAACCGCAACTCCGTATGGCGTAATCATGATTGTAGAACATTTACAAACCTTAATCCGTAAGTATCCATTTTACGGAACAGAAGGACTGTTAAGTGCCCAGAAATACATTAAGGACCATCTTGAAAAAAGTAAATGGGACAGGGTATTCCTTGATACTTATCAAGCTTCTGATATCTCAGGCGACAAGAGATATGTAGCTGTCCACGAGTTTGGCTCTCCCTATGATAATTATCAAGATGTTGAGAAATATAATGTTGTGGCCATAAAGGATGGAGGCTTGCCAGGCCCAACAGTAATACTCAATGGACATGTGGACGTAGATATTGTGGATGAATCAAGATCCTGGCTGCATGACCAAGGATGGAAATCAGGTATAATGCAAGATGGTAAGTTATATGGGCGCGGTGCAGCTGATATGCTTGGAGGGCTATCATGCCAAATGGCTTGTGCCTCCCGCTTTATTGACCATAACCCTTGCTTTAAAGGGAGATTAATTTTTACTTCTGTGTGTGATGAGGAAATCGGAGGTAATGGAACCTTAAGAAGTCTCCTTCTTCTAGAGGAAGAAGTATTGATTACCCCTGGCTCTTTAGCTGTTATTGCTGAGCCTAGTGAGAATAAGGTCTGTTTAGATTCATTAGGATTTATGCATTTCGTTATTGAATGCTCTCGCACCCCTTTGCATATGGGAATAGCTGAGCCCGATAATAACGCGCTAAACTCCATCAATCATTTGATTTCCAATTTTGAACTTATAATGCAAGAGTTTATTGAAAGTAGAGGATTATCAGAGTTCAAAAATTTATTTAAATTTAATTTTGGAAAAATAAAGGGTGGCATCGATCCTGCTATTCCAATAGGTAATATAACTTTGGAAGGTACTATATTCTTTCCTGATATTGTTACAGATGTTGAGATATTTATGTCCCTCCAAAAGGTAATAGAGCCTCAATTTGGCCTATCAATCCGGTTGGGAGAGTTTGGTTTTCCAGGAGCTTCCTTCACAAATAATCTTAAATCCTACTTTAGTTCCCTTGAGCAAGGTATTTTTCCGAGTCCCTGCGATGCTAGGTTATTTAAATCATTCGGAATAATGGCTGCGATATGGGGGCCAGGCTCTTTAAGACAGGCGCATTCAATTAATGAATTTATCCATATTGAAGACCTCCTGCAATATGAATCCACCTTTTATCAATGGCTCTGTCAAACCCTAGGGACATCTCATGGATGATAGGTTGTTTCCCCAGAGCAAACAGTTCCGCATTCCTTTATATCCAGAGTACAGAAGCTCTAATCAGAGTCATGATTTAAACAGCTATATTCTCAGATATTTCAATATAGAACCTGAAGCTGTTTTATATGCTGAGTCAGCTACTCTGGCATTTTTACTATATTTAGCTCATCAGGATAAGAAGCAACAAACTATTGCTATCCCGAATTATTTTTGCCCTCAATTTACCTACCAGTGTATGAAAGCTGGTCATAAGCTTATATTGTATGATTGGAACATGGATTACCAATTCTCTGATACATCTTCCAATTTTGCTGTGAGCCATAATGCAGACGTGATCATTATTCCAGAGTTTTTTGGGTTTAGAGATCATAAGCAAGAGCTTATTAAATATTTCTTGGATTTAGGGATAACAATTATTATAGACAAAGCTCAGAGCTTTCCTTCAATAATTAAACCCACTATTCCAATTAAGCATAACAACCTACTCTATTTACTCTCTTTTGGGCGAAGTAAACCTATCTCTGGACCAGGAGGTGGTGCACTTATTAGAACCAATGGTGAGTTTGAACCTATTTCTAAAAAAGTAATGTCCTGGAGGTTTCTTCCTGTTACAGGATGCTGTAAATTATCTGATCTGACTGAATCAGTCTTAAAATCAGCTATGCCGGGAGAATTTAAAGGTTCTATCTTGAAAGAAGATTTGCCAGAAGAATTAAACGACAAGTTGCATCTTTTCTTTTCAAGAACTCTCTTTATGGAGCAGGCTTGGAAAAGACTAAAAGAGAATTTACCTGCTGAAAAGTTACAATTAATTAAAGGAATTTTTGGCTACCCATCAATTATGGCCTTATATGCTAAGCATAGGTTCAATTTGGCTAATCGACTTTTTGAGAGGGGAATTCAAGCAACTTGGTATTATTATCCTTTGTCAACTATAAGCTTCTTCAAAGATTGCATAATAGAATATACCGAAGGCACTCAGACTTTCATAGATAATATCCTGATTATCCCATGGGGAATTAGACATACGGATGAACAAATCAACTATATTATAGAAACAATTACTGATGAAATTTAGAATACTTCATGAGAATGAGTGGGATGAGATATTGTTAACAACATCATATCCAAGTGTTTATTCTTGCAGCGAGTGGTTTAAAGCTGTTAAGCAAAGCTTTGGGGGGGAGTACCATTTAGTCCTATGGCAACTTAATAGAGAAGCAAGTTATCTTATACCATTTTTTTCAGGCAAGCCATGGTCCTCATCAACCCGCATAGGCTCAATAGGTTATGGTGGGCCATTGCCGATCGAGAATTTTATACCTGTACGACTTGAAGATATTCAGATCCTCGCGCAAAAGATATTTGGAGATCCTTGTACCGCAATTACAACTTTCCCGTCACATCGAGAAAATATCTTATTAAGCGAGAAGAATACGACAATTTCTCACACCAATATTTTGAAGCTTTTTAACTATAATGATATGTACACCTCTGCCTTTTCAGGAAACGTAAGGAATTCTATTAGAAAAGCACAGAAGCACGGCGTTGAAGTCCGTAAATTAAGCCAAAATTATTTTGATGGGGCCCTTCATCTAATCCATAAAACGCAAGAATCAGTAGATGCCTCCTATAAAACGCCGGAAAACTTTTTTACGGCATTAATAACCTCAGAAATAGGAGGAGCATTAGGAGCATTTTACCAAAACAAATTGATAAGCGTAACAGTGTTCGTAAAGAATGATTTTGAAATCGCCTATTATTTAAATGGATGGGATAGAGAATATTCTTCTTTAAATGCGAATCCTCTGCTCATTAATGAAATGATTTTAATAGGCTTGGATTCTAATTGTAAGGTATTTAACTTCGGAGAATCTGCCTACGATTCCCTCAGGATAGCTAAAAACCGATGGGGAGGACAAGAGTACTCAATTTATAGATGGCAAGCTGAAAGAGCAAAAGGAAAGTAATATGTATAATTCAATCAACTTGTTATTGAAAAGCCTAAAGGGTGTCGTCAAGTTGTTGAGAAGGAACAAAATAGACGTTCCTCCTGCCTTCCTTATTAGGGCCGTTGAAAGGCAATTCGGTGTTTATGCCATCTAAATACCAAAGCTTCATACTATCTCCTAACCTTTATAAGTTTTTGCAACAAAGCCAGTGTATTGACATCTAAGACGGTAGCATCAGTGCCGATAATCTAGGATGCTTTTAAAGATTGAAGCTGGTCAAATCTTGTCCAGACACCAGATTCTCCGCTCCATTCACCCTGTGTCGCTGCTTTGGAGTATTCAGTGGCTCTGTTTTCAAAGAAATTTGTATGTTCGACGCCATTTAAAACAAGGGGCAGCCAGGGTAAAGGATGTTCCCTAAGTTGTCTATAGTCAACACCTTCCCAAGTAAAATAGCCATATAAAGTTGGTAGTTTAAGCTGAATTAATCGCCAGTCACAGATGTATCGGACATAATTTTTCATGTCTTCCAGGGTCATTCCGTTAACATTTCCTAAAGCAAAGGCGAGCTCAATAAATTTATCTTCGAGCCTTACGATTGTTTTGGCAACGTCTATAATATCATCTTTGACACTTGAAGTTAGAGTCCCAGTCTCCTTTGTCCACTCGTGATAAAGGCGTATAATACTCTCGCAGTGAAGGCTTTCATCGCGGACAGACCAAGAAACAATTTGCCCCATCCCTTTCATTTTGTTGAAGCGTGGAAAATTCATTAACATGGCAAAGCTTGCAAATAAGGACAGACCCTCGGTAAAGGCACCAAACATTGCCAGCGTTCTGGTGACATCCGCGCAGGTTCGTGTTCCAAAGGTGTGCATGTAATCAGCTTTGGCCGTCATGGCTGTGTAGTCTTTAAAGGCAGAAAACTCTGTTTTCGGCATCCCAAGTGTTTTAAGAAGCAGAGCATAAGCATCTATATGCACAGTTTCCATATTAGTAAATGCTGCCATCATCATTTGAACTTCTAGGGGCTGAAATATGGGGATATAACGTTTGAAGTAATTATCACTGACCTCAATATCTGATTGGGTGAAAAAGCGAAATATTTGGGTTAGCAAATGACGTTCTTCCTCTGTTAAGCGGTCTGATGCCCAATCTTTAAGATCTTCGCCAAGGGGGATTTCTTCGCCAATCCAGTGAACTTGTTGCTGCTTCTTCCAGGCTTGATAAGCCCAGGCATAACGGTCAATATCATAAGTCCCTGACGACTCAAGTAAGCCAATTTGACCTGTGTTAATTAAATTGATGGGATCTTGGTCGCTGTAGTTTTTTGTCATGGTATATTCCTATTGGCAAGAAAGACATTCTTCATAGTTGGTCGTTTGCTGCGAGAGAGGAGGTTGTTTTTTCTTTGATCCCGCAAACTCAGCTCGTTGAACTGATTTAGAACGACAGTAGTACAAACTTTTGACTCCTTTTTGCCATGCGGTCCAGTGAAGCATCAATAAATCCCATTTATTGATGTCAGATGGAAGAAAAAGATTCAGAGACTGCCCCTGACAAATATAAGAGGCTCTATTAGAAGCGAATTCAATTAACCAACGTTGATCAATTTCAAAAGCAGTTTTAAAAATGCTTTTTTCCTCTTCACTTAAGCCGTTTAAATGCTGAACAGATCCTTCATGTTCAATGATTGACTGCCAGGTAGTGTCAGTATTTAATCCTTTCTTCTCCAAGAGTTTTTCAAGATATTTATTTTTGACTATAAAATTCCCTGATAGAGTCTTGTGATTGTATATATTTGCGGGAATCGGTTCAATTCCTGCGCTTGTGCCGCCGCAAATAATGCTGATGGATGCAGTCGGAGCAATTGCAAGCTTATGGCTGAAGCGTGTCTTGTATCCGAATTCTGCTGCATCTGGGCATGATCCTCGTTCTTCAGCAAGAACGATGGAGGCTGCATCTGCAGCGCGCCTAAGGTGCTTGAAAATTCTCAAATTGAAGGATTTTGCTAAGGCGCTTTCAAATGGTATTCCTTTCGCCTGTAATAAAGAGTGGAAACCCATCACACCAAGTCCGATCGATCTTTCACGCATGGCGGAATATTTTGCTGAGTTCATTGAATCCGGAGCATTGTCGATAAAAACTTGAAGAACATTATCAAGAAACCTTAAGATATCTTCGACAATGAGGGGGTGATCTTGCCATTCATCCCACGTTTCCACATTAAGAGAAGATAAGCAACATACAGCGGTGCGATCATTCCCCCTCTTAAACTCTCTTAAGCATAACAAACTCTGTCACTTAATAAGTTATATAATCTATGTAATATAAATGGTATAGAGAAATTATTATGTGATGGCATACATTCGCTGGCCCCCTATCTCTGCAGAAAGATTAAGGCTCCTTTTTCTTTTATGGGTAATAACTCCCCCCTTCCTACCCTACGGCTGTCTTAAATAATAATTTTGAAATGGGGCAAAATTGTGAACTTACTTAAAAATTATTTCTTATGAATAAAGCAGGGCAAATTTAATGTAGGGATGAAAGCTGGACTCCCAGGATAAGGATAAAACAGATCACCCTCTCTTGTATCAGTTTTAAAGTGTTTCTCTAATGAGCCCTTGAAGAACCACTCCATAATTATTTTAGGTTCTGATGGTATGGCCTGAGCAGCTATAGAAGATTTGTAGGAAGGTCTAGACTAAAGAAGCACCAATTAGTAAGGATTATACCCTACGCCTTAGCTCAGCTTTTGTTTGGCGGGAAAGTAATGTAATTCTGCGGCTTTCTTATACCATTCAATGGCTGTACCAAGATTGAGATCAACATTCAAACCATATTCATACATGCGGCCAAGCGAATAAAGGGCATGGGCAGGACAACCTCTTTCTGCTAGCTTATACCACTTAGAAGCTTCTTCGAGATCTTTATCAACGCCGCGGCCATTCTCATACATCCATCCTAATGTATACTGCGCACTGGCTCTTATATCAGCCCGTACACTTTGTTTTGCAGCATTCCGCAGTCCATCAAGGGCATAAGCATCATTCGATTGAATACCTTCACCATCTCTATACAAGAGTGCTAGATAATACTGACCTGTTTGATCATTTTGAGTCGCTGCTTTCTGGATCCACTGTAGGGCTTCTTGAAGATCTTGCAGAACGCCCCAACCTTCTTTGTACATACCGCCAACTTGAGCTTGCCCTTCTGCCCCTTCTTGATCAGCTACTTTCTTATACCATTTAAAAGCCTCCTCATAGTTTTGAACAGTACCCCAACCGTTTAAATAGAGATTCCCGAGGAGAACTTGATCATACTTCGACTCAGATCTCATCGCTGTTTGGACGGCTTTACCGAAACGCTTATATGCTTTTTCTAGGTTCTTTGTTATGCCCCAACCATTAAGATCCATCTGGCCAAGATGATATTGTGCATCCGCATTTCCTTGCTCCGCAAGTTTGGTAAACCAATAAGTAGCTTTAACATAATCTTGTTTTTCTCTTTGAGCATAGAGATACATCTCTGCTAGGTGAGTTTGTGCAGATTCCAATCCTTGCTGAGCAGCTTTGTTATATATTTCTATGGCTCTAGCTTCATTCTGTTCAACCCCCTCGCCTTTCTCATACATTAGGGCAAGACTAAATTGCGCGCATGCATTTCCTTGCTCCGCAGACATGGTGTACAAATTTATGGCTTCGGCATAATCTCGCTTGACACTCTGACCATTCGCATACATCAAGCCGAGGTTTAATTGCGCATATGCATTCCCCTGCTCTACAGCCTTAAGGAACCAAACGATAGCTTGGTCCTCATCCTTACCAACACCGCGACCGTTCAAATACATGAAACCGAGCCTAAATTGCGCATCAGAATCTCCTTGCTGAGCAGCCGCGATGAACCAGTAAGCGGCTTTGGTATCATCCTGTTTTACCCCTTGCCCATTCAGATACATCAGACTGAGACTATTTTGTGCTTCTAAATTTCCCTGCTCTCCTGCACGAGTTAACCAATCAATAGCTTTTTCCCCATTCATGTCAACACCTAAGCCGTTTAGATGCATAAACCCGAGCCTAAGTTGCGCATCTGGGTCTCCTTGCTGAGCAGCCTCACCCAACCAATAAGCGGCGTTAGTATAATCCTGCTCTACTCCCCTCCCACTCGCATACATCAAACCGAGCATAAATTGCGCATTTACATTTCTTTGCTGAGCAGCTTTACCCAACCAATATATGGCTTTAGCATAATCCTGTTCTGTACCCCGTCCATTTGCATACATCAAGCCGAGATTATTTTGTGCATCTGCATTTCCTTGCTCCGCAGCCTGAATAAAAAGATCTTTAGCTCTGGTATCATCCTGTTTTATCCCCTGCCCCTTCAAATACATCAAGCCCAGAGTATATTGTGCGTCTGCAATTCCTTGCTCTGCAGCCTTGGTGAGCCAATAAAAGGCATTGCCATAATTCTGCTCGATACCCTGCCCACTTAGATAACTTACGCCTAGATTATATTGTGCCCCTGCATTTTCTTGCTGAGCAGCCTTGGTATACCATTCTATAGCTTTGGTATCATCCTGCTTGACTCCCTGACCCTTCCCATACATCGCGCCGAGATTAGTTTGCGCGAAGGCATTTCCTTGCTTTGCAGCCTTGGCCAGCCAATAAGCGGCTTTGGTATCATCTTTGTCAACGCCTTGGCCGTTCATATACATCAAGCCGAGATTAGACTGCGCGGAGGCATTTCCTTGCTCTGCCGCCTTAGTATATAATCTTATAGCTTTATCCTCATCTTTGGCAGCGCCTTCACCAGTCGCGCATATATAGCCGAGAATAGATAATGCATCTAAATTTCCTTGCTCAGCGGCCCTGGTGAGCCACTTAAGGGCTCTTTTATGGCTTAGAGGCACCCAGTGACCATAATAATAGCAAACTCCAATAGCGTACTGGACACTGGAATTACTTTGTTTAGCGATTTTCAAAAGCCATTCTAAAGCTTCTAAATTGCTCTGTTTTCTAAGATCTTCAAATGAAACTCTTCCTTGCTCTAATACACGCTGTATGCGCTCCTTAACCTTCTCATTTTCTGAATCTACAGTAAGTACTACTGACAGCATAGAATTGGCTCCGATAAAATATAAAATTTTTCCAGCCAGTTCAAGATAATCAGATTTTTGTGATGTTATATTTAAGCGTTTTGAATGCTTAAGCAATGTCAATACATGTGGTAGATATTTAGAGGTAATTTCGCGTAACTCCGAATTATTAGAATCTGTTTTGAATAACCCTTCTGCTTTTTTTAAAAATAATTTGCAAACCTCTTCGACGACCTGTTGTCCCTGTGATTCCATACCCTCAAGGAATTTTTGGTCATGCAAAGTGCTTTTTTTTAGCAATTGATGAGAAAAAGCTGTCTCCTGTTCTTGGCGGATGACCAATTGTACCAACCGGTGAATGGAATAAGATTGCTGCGATGATTTGATAAGGGAGAAAGAACAAAGTTCCTTGAAAGCAAGATCCAGAGCTTCTTTTTCCATTGATCCTAAGAAAATATCCTCTACAATGGAAGTGGGATCAAGGTAAGAGCAATACACTAGAAGTTCCTGTGCTGAGTTAGAAATCTGTTTTCTTGCCATACGGAGCGTCTTGCCAATTAAGTTTTCATAAGTCATCTCTAGTTCATCTTCTCTAAAAGGGTTCTGATGCTCTTCGAAATGAACCGTAGACTCTTTTTTGAGCTCCTGCAGGTACCTTGCAAGAGGATCTCCAAATACAGAGTTCCCTTTGCTCAACTTGATATAATGTGCAGCATGAGATAAGGCGAGCGGAAAGTGCTCTAACTCGCGCGCAAGTTCCTTCGCTTTCTTTTGATTATCTGGAGTAGTCTCATCCAGTCCTATTGTATTTAGCAAGTATTTTACAGAATCCTCTGAACGGAATACCTCTAGATTGATGGGTGGTTTGCCCCAGCCATGCCTATATCGAGAAGTTATTAAAATATGGGCACCCGTAGGGGTCTTATCCTTTAAAAAATCGGGTGTGGGCACGTTATCATAAATCAGCAAGCACTTACCTTGGCGCGGTATATACTCTTTAATCAACTCGACAATACGCTCATCAGCTTCATCATTAAGCAGAACTCCCATATCTATGAGTAAATCCCTGTACCCTTTCATTAGAGAAATTTCTGTCTCACTTAACAACCAGTAGACTAAGTCATAAGCGTTATTCTCTAAAGCTTCATATGCGTATTCTAAAGCCGAAGAAGTCTTACCAATACCCCCCATGCCTGCAATGGCAGCTTGAGAAGATAGGGTTGCAGTACCTGTATGGTGAAGATCTTCCCATACGAGGGTAAGGTAGCTTTTGTCTGCACTTTCAGCTGCGCTCTCAACAAATCCTATGGGCCGATCAGGCAACCGACTGATCACCTTACCAGCAACTGGTATCCACAAACGATCCTTGGATTCTTTTTTAAGAACAATTGGGTGGGAAAGATTTTGTGAAAGCAACTTTACATTGGCCTTCTCGTTCATCCACGATTTTAAAACTCTTTTCTTTATCTCTTTATCTTTTTTTTCATCCTTATTCTTTGTAAAGTTGAAAATTGCTCTATAAAAACGAAGTTTATAAAAACTACAGTTTTCCTTAAAAATTTCTTCAAATCTTTCTTGTTTTTCTTCTGTAGAAATGTGACTACATATGTTTTGCAAGTATGTTTTGACAAATTGGTTTTCCAGAAATTCTATTTTCCCATAGTATTTAAGCTCTTGCGATTCTGTAAAATTTTGTAGAAAATACCAATCCCATAAGGAGCCTACGAACCGTCCTATATCTTCTGCGGGATCACCAATCTGACCATATGTTCTTGCAACCTTACCAACATCAATCATGGTAACGCGCTTAAAAGAATCTTTACTTATTTCATAGCCATTAATTTTTTCATCATTATTGTAAAAAAAGTTATTCCCATGAGCATCCCCATGAGTTAGCGTCAGAAAGTATAATTCTTGTTCCTCTCTATCCTCAGAATTTAAAGATCTAAAGATCTTATTGCAATTGCTTTCAAACTTATCACAGATTCTTTTTACTAAATGGGCAAAGTTTTCTTGCTCTTGCTCAGAGAGTGAACGAATGATATTGGACGACTGAAGGTCTTTAAGATTATTTTCAGTCCATTGCTTTCCCTTTAACAAGTAAAGGGCCGGCTTTTCTTGGTTTTCCCCTTTTAATGGATTACCTTTTAAAGTTTTAGCTGCTCGTGCTACATGATGGATGTATCTTCCTCCATCAATATTTTTATTATTATTATTTTTGAGATGAAATTGAGCAAAATAGTTAGCGCATGCTTTGACGACACTTTCGGCTAAATCCGTGGAGAGATAATAATGAATGACATGAGTGTTGGCCCCTTCCATTATGAGATTTAGGCAATTTTCAGGATAGATGATCGCATCGTATACTCTAGCCATTTTGAGCTCTTGGGGGGCCGGGTTAATATCCAAAGCGACAAGAGAGTATAATAGCTCACTCATTCCTTCCTCTATATCATTAAAATTTTTTATTGCTATGAAATTAACTCCATCCCGAGATAAGATAGCAAGATCGCAACCACTCCCTCCCTTTATATGTCTGAGAGAAAAGTTAGCTGTTTGACCCTGATGGACCGGTATAAAAGGGTGGTGTCCTCCTTTCGAAGTGAGATATTGCATTAGAGGATCATTCCAGGCTAAAAACTGCTTGCTTTGTGGGGGATATTTTTGAAAAAAAGCATTTAAGGTGTTTAAATCCATTTCCTCTGGAGCGGGGATACGTTTAATATCACCACTTGAAGTATTCACAAGAAGATCATATGTGTGATCTTCAAGGTCATATGTGTGATCTTCCAATTGTATTATCGCTGGTGTGTGGTCGGGGCCTAAATCTTTAGGCATGTCATTTTCTGACATGAAATGGAGGTCACATCCTATCAGAGTGAAATCAGCTTCACATTCTGAACATTTGAGAAGCTTTTTATATTTTTCTAAAAATTCATTAATCTCGATTGAATTTGTTTTATGATTTATAATTTTTTTCTTTAACTCTTCTATATCAGTTTTAATTCGTTTTAATCTGTCTGAAAGGTCCTTATCTTTCCAGAATTCATGCGTCAAGAGATGATCAGAATCCTTATAAAAACTTGTTGACTGTGGGGAACCTTGCCCACTCGGCGCCGCTACCGGAGGCTCTAAAGTCTCTTCAGGAACTAAAGAGGAAGAGGAGAGAGAAGGAATCATCCCGGCAGGTTTTATCTGATGAGATTGTAAGGAGAATGAATCTGTTGGACGGCGTGGTGGGATACCTCTACTCTCTGTATCTTCATCGATATAGTAATAGTTCGGATTAGAATGAAAATATTGAGCAGGATTTTCCTGCTCCATTGCCTTTAAAGAGCTTAGGGGAACTAATGATAAACCGCTTATGATTAATACATGACAAGCCATTTGGCCGATATAATCTATTAAGGCTAATAAAGATCCTACTCTGACCCAGGGCCGATGAGAGGAGAAACTCAAAGCTTGATTATTGGAATTGTCTTGCATAAGTTTATTATCCTTTTTATCAAATATTTAAGACTTACAGAGTTTGGTATTATCATATAGAATACTCATGTTCTTTCTTCCTGTAATCTTTTAATTTTAGAGTGAAGCCTTTGAATGTGAGAAGAAGTTTTGGGAAAATGCTGTTCTATCATTTTTATTGCTGCGGTAAATTGATTGAGAGCTTGATTTTGTAGATCTTGTCTCTCCTTATAGCTTTTGGCATATAACGATCTTTTGAAATATATTTCCCCTAATACTTCAAGAGATTTATAAGTCTCAATATGGTTACGATGTGCAAGAATGTTTAAAGACCTCTTGATAAAATCTTCTGCATCATCTAGCCGATTCTTTTCAAGATAGATTTCGGCCGTATCTCTCATTAAACAAGCTGTTTCAATATTTTCTTCCCAGGAACCCTTATCATAGATTTCAAGAACTTTATCAAATAATTTATGAGATTCTTGATGCTTGCCAAGAGCTTTGTAAGTCCTAGCTAAGTGGAATAATATCCACCCTATTATGGGATGGTTCTCATGAAAGTGTTCTCGGTGAATCTTTAAACTTTGCTCAAGATAGTCGCGTGATTTTTCAAACTCCCCTAGCTCTCGCAAGCAATTTCCTAGATAAGCTAAGGTTAAGCCTATATTTATATGATTTTCAGGAAAATATTTCTTATAAATCAGTAGACTATTCTCAAGGTATTTCTTAGCTTGCTTGTAATCTCCGAGCCTTCTATATAAATTTCCTAATGATTTTAAGACCCTACCAATTCTAAAGTGATCTTCAGGATAATATTTCCTACAGAGTCTTAAGCTCTCTTCTAAAATCTCTATAGATTTTTGATAGGAACCGAGGCCTTTATAGACACTTCCTAAACAAGATAAGCTGCGAACCATACGCTTGCCATCAGAGCTATACTGTTTATTAAGGCGAACGCTTTCTTCAAGGTACTCTCTCGCCTTCTCATAATTACCTTGTCGCCTATAGAGATTTCCCAAATGAGATAAAACCCAAGATAACTCGACCTCATTTTTTAATTTGCCATCTCTATAAATTTTGGCGGCTTTTTCTAGCAATTCTTGGGCTTCCTTATAAAGCCTCAATTCAGTGTAGACAACGCCTATATGAAGGAAGGAACGAGCAACCTTAACCTCTTCTTCAGAAGATAAGACCTTTAAACCTGCGACTCTGAAGTTTTTGAGGCTGTCTTTGAGCACTGGGCGAGATTTATCATTATTGAGAAAATAATATATACAGCCCAGTCTGCTTCTCAATAGTCCTTGAGAAAAATCTGTCAACAAATCGCGATAATTTAGTAATTTCTCAAGATGGCCTGCCATAGTTTGCATTTGGCTAAAGTCTTCCTGCTCTATGACGCGATCTACATAGTCTTCTAAAACAGAGACACTTTGTTTTAATAACACACTATCTTTATTGAGCTTTAGAAATCCTCTCAGATAAGCAAGGCTAATGCCTTGAATACTAAGATGAATAGAAAGATGAGACAGAGGTGTGGTCGATTTCCCTAATGGAGCCGAAATCAATGAATATTTCTTCAGATTATAAATAAAATTATCAACAACCAGTCCCCCTTTATAAAGATCTAATAGATCTCTGGGGATATTTTGGGAATCTAAAAGGCTTATCAATAACAAAAGATCAACAAAATCATTCTGTTTATGAACAAAATCATTTAAAGACAAAGAAACAATTCTGTACCGCGTTTTTGGGTATCCTGTGGATTCTTTAAGAACATTTTCTTGGATTTCTATAAATTCACTATTGCTTTCATTTAAACGACTTAAATATTCTTCATAAGAAATATTGGTTGCTTTTAAGTAATAAGCAGCAGTTGAAACATCAAGAGGAAATGGGGAGAGATTATCTAAAAATTCTTTTGCCTGTTCATTATGTTTGAATTTCTCTGCTTTCGATAATGAGGATGGAGGGGCATTGTACATGATTTTACAGAAGAGCTTTAGTTTCTCCTCATGACTCAACTCTCCTACTTGGATAGTTAAATGGATATGATTATTGTTTTGGATATGGCTATCTTGTGTGGTTAGAATTATTTTTCCTTTTCCCCAAATATTTGGGTCAGAGGGAAAATGCCTATGAATATCATTGAACTGTTTTACATTATCATAGATTAACAACCAATCCGGTCGTAGCCTCAGATAGACTTTGACTAACTGAATAATTTTTTTTTCTCGTTCTTCAGAGTTTTTAATAGATTGCACTTCTCTTAGCACTTTTTTTTCTTCATCAGTTTGTGAAAGAGCGTAAGCAAGCTGCTCAAATGAGGACCTAAGACTTTCTTGTGTTTCAGCATTAATTTCCCAAATAACAGGCAATTTCTGGGAGAGCGCGAATTGACGGGCAAGTGTGGTTTTCCCAGCTCCTCCTATTCCTATGAGGGCAACTGTCTTAATGTCTTGCTGATCTTTAAATAACTCTTCTATCTTAGTTTTTAGTTGGGAACGCTGTAGAAGTATATTATCTATGGGAATAGGTAAATCAGAGCGAATGGAATTATCGTCGGATATATAAGATACCAAGCGTCCTAAGCTCAATATACACAGGATAAGGAAGGCCGAAAGCCATAGCCATTTTGGAGTACTAATAGCTTCTGATAGCTTATATCTGAAGCTATTCTTATCTTTGCCTATGTCTTCGTTCTCTTGAGGTAATTGAGAGCTATCCGGTGAATCGTAAACTTTAACGGTCTCATATTGTTCCTTAAAAGCGGCTTTAATTTTCTCAAGCTCACTCTGGGGCAGAAGTTTCTCCATGATACTGAAGCATGCAGCAAAATAACCATCTTGCTCAGTAATATAAATATAAGAGGAGTTACGAATCTCTTGAGAAATTCCCTTGTTCTCCTTTTCCCTCAGAAATACAAAGTGAGAGCAGCTCATATTTTGTAGAGGTAAAGGCTGTGGCTGTTCTTGCCCTTTTAGCAGAGGGGATGTTTCAGTGTCGACAGGCTCTGTATTTTCAACGATGTGTATATAATGCGCTTGCTCCTGAGAGTCGCTTATTAGGTCTTGAAGGGAAGTAAATTTGTCTCGAGCCTCAACAGAGACATTAAAAGCTGCTGATTTTAAATCTTTTTCTAAACGTAAAACAAATTGTGTATAAGCTTTGTGATCAGACCAATAAATAATCTTATAAGCTACTTTTAGCTTACAATTAAGCTTTGAAATTTCTTTTAAGCTCTTCTTGAAAGCTGAATTGAGGAGTAAATGAGCGTAATGCTTTCTTAAAAGCGGAATCTTACGAGATCTCTCTATGAAATCAATAATCCCTTCCTGTGAATTACACTCCAGTTTAAGCATAATATTACGAATATGGTTTATGACCGTCTTAGGTGAGACGGATAATAAACTGGCTATTTTGCTTGTTCTGCGCGCGTTCAGAAGGCAAGCGATTATATCTATTTCTCTTGGGGTAAACTTAATTTCGTTGATTTTCGCCAAAGAATCTAAGTAAACGTTCTCCGGAGAAATATATTCATTCAGTGACATATATTTTATCGATCTTAACTTATTTTTTTATAGTTATGTTTTTTACGAAGTAGCTCGTATTAGAGTCATTAACTAGCGTCTCCCGAGGCATTTTAGGAGGTTTTTTTTGACAAGTAAAGCGGCTAGGCAAAAATTGCCTAGTCCTTATTCTTGGGTAACTTTTGTGGATAAAAAATCAAAAAAACTCTGAATATTTTGAGCTTATTGCCTCCAGTAATCCAAAGTGAAAGCTGGAACGCGATTAATAAGGACACAATTCTTATTAGATAATTACCCAAAGGGAACACATGTAGATTCCCATAACTAATGGAGAAAGAAATGGAAAATATCGAAATCACCACAAAAACATCAACAGTCCTAGATACCAATTTGGTGGTTGTCTTAGAAGAGAGTGCATCTTCCCTAACTCAAGGCTGTTGTGGGGGATGGTTAGAACAATGGGGAGGATACTCTCGCCCGTGACATTAGAATATTAAGGTCTTTGAATACCTATAACTTATAAACATTTATGGTTAAAGGGAGAAAGAAATGGAAAATATCGAAATTACCACAGAAATATCAGCAATCCTAGATACCAATTTGGGGGTTGTCTTAGAAGAGAGCGCATCTTCTCTAACAAGAGGGCTGGTTGGCACAGGAAAAGAAGGTTTTTGTGTTGGTTTTAGGTATTAGCAATTAAAAAGCTTAAATACTTAAAAATCATAAAATAGCAGGCGCTAGTTTTAGGATAAGATTAGAGCCTGTTTACAAAAACAGGATCATAAAATGTATTACCATTTAAAAGATCACATTTATATTACGCAGTTTAGAGACGAGTTAATTCTGTTAGATACGAAAGCAGATAAATATACAATTTATTTTAAAAGTATTTCTAACCTAATTTGTAACTTACTTGAGAATGTTGATAACGAAAACAAAGGGAAGAGCACCACATCTCTTAATGCCAGATTACTGTCCAACCAAGAGTTAGGTTATACTCAAAAACTCTTAGCTGATAATATCCTAGAAAGTAAGGATTCACCTTATCCATATTCTATTGACCGAAAACCTACTTCTGAAGGGGTATCGGATGTTGATTGGCGACTGCCTTTAGATGCCAAAAATGCAAAAATTAATTTAGCCGTGCTGGGAGCGCTCTTTACTCTTATTAAGGTTAATTTTTACATACAGATAAAGGGTTTCTATCGGACTATTCAATTAATTAAGGCATCTAAAGATCTTAAAAGGAATTACATTACTCCCTCTGAAGAGAATCTTCGTAAGCTCGCCTGTGTTGTCAACCGAGCCTGCCTTTTATATCCGACACGAACAAAATGCTTAGAATGGGCCATAACCTTTATCTTATTGGCTTTAAAGCGGGGTTGGAAATGTAATCTGGAAATTGGAGTTCAAAACTACCCTTTTATGGCCCATGCCTGGGTTGAATGTGAAGGAAAAGTCGTGGAAGACGATCAAATGTTACGAGAAGGGTTAGGGATCATTTTAAATGAACCTTTTAGGAGGCTTGCATAATGATATATCTGGGATTTATTCAATTAAACCAAGAGTCAAGACATATATATGATCCCATAAATACTCTTGCCTTATTTACCTCGGCCCCTCCTGTCTTCACAAAAAAAGGACCAATCACTCTGTGCTATGGAAAGCTTTCTGAAGAGCAGGATTTAGATGAAGTATGGGAGAATGAATCTTCCCTTTTAATCGGGCGCATATTTGATAAATCTACTCACCGCTCTTTCAGCAAAGAAAAATTTCAAGGGTTGCTCAATTTTAATAAAGACAATCTATTGAAAGATGCATGGGGAAAATACGTTTATCTTCATAATAATAAAAAGACATCACAAATAGAAATTGTTGTAGATTCTACGGGCCAGCTTCCATTTTTTTATTATCCATTCCCCGATGGGAGCTTGCTGTTTTCTTCTAGTATAGAAATCATTTATAAAGTTCTCGCCCAAACGCCCGAGTATAATTGGGAATATCTTTGCGCCTACCTCATACATGGAAATAGCAGCTCTATTCAAACACCATTCAAGAATATATTTGAACTTCCACCGGCATGTTGCTTAACCATCTCTAAAAATGAAAGAAAGATAATTCCTTTTTGGAATCCATTAAATTCATACCAAGAAGAAAAGAAACAATCACCAGATGTAGTAAACATTTTGCAAGATACATTAAAACCTTGGATTGAACCATATAAAAACGTATGTGTGAGCCTTTCAGGAGGACTTGATTCGTCTTCAATTTTGTACTGCCTAAAAGATTTAGTTAGAGAAGATCAAAATTTAACAGCTCTGAACTATTTCCACTCCCAAATCAAATCCTCGAACGAGCTTTTTTATGCTCGTAAAGTCGCTCATAACGTTGGGGTGGATCTTATAGAGGTTGACGCATCTGAGTCGCTTCCATTTGACCCTCCTCGGAATAAACTACCTATTAAGCCTAATAAACCGTTGCCAGGAATGGTGAGCCTGCGCTGGTCAGAGAGGACTTTTGAGCAGCTTTCATATCAGGGGTCATTTGCATTCATAAGTGGGCATGGAAGTGATCATATTTTTATGTGTCCTCCAACAAAGAGAACTGTTGCCGATTATTTTTTTGAGAAAGGACTAAAGGGATTTAAGACTAAGCTTGAGGATGTTGCGAATTTTTATAGGGATCCTTTATTTATGATTTTTAAAGAAAGTATGAAGGCAGGCACTTCTTACCTCTTTGGAACAAGGGAAGAAAAAAGATCTTATCAACACACACTCAAGAATCTCCCCAATTGGATAACCCACGATGTTCTTGAAAGACCCACTAATCATTTTGCACATCCTATATATGAGGTTTTGCCAAAGAGGGTTCTTCCTGGAAAATATGACCAAATTAATTTCCTTTATGATGGTATTGCATCTATTCAGATAGAACTCAATAAGCACGCAGACCCAACCTATTATCCATTTTTATACCAGCCTTTAGTTGAGCATGCCCTCTCTTATCCCACCTATGCTCTCTTTGAGAAAGGACACGATCGATATCCTCTTCGCAGGGCTATTGGCGAGCGTTTTAATACAGAAACTATATGGCGGCGAGATAAAAGCCAAACTACAGGAATATTTCAACTAGGGATTAGAAATAATTTAAAAAATATATTGGAACTATGTTTAGAAGGAGAATTTGCCAAGCAAGGTCTTATCCATAAACAAAGTCTCTATAAAACCATTCTGCTTATCGGAAGCGGAGATATAAAGAATATGTGGCCATTTATATACTTAGCTTCTTCTGAGCTTTTCCTCAAATATTGGAATGGAGGAAACCAGTGACCATAAGATATTGGAATTGTATAAAAGATATTCTCTTAGATACATTCAGTGATAAGCAAATTACAATTTACTTTTATTCAGGGACTCTTTTCTTATTTGTCGGCATTATCTCCACATTGTCCGTCCCGCTTCTTCTGAAATATATTATAGATAGTTTCTCAAATTCTGAAAAAGAATATATCTCATGGGCTTTAGTTGGTTATGGCCTTGTTTGGATAATCAGCCAAGCATCACTTCATCTCCGCTCGCTTTTTACTTCTCATATTGAGCAACGTATTACTTTTGCTTTAGGCAATAAGGTTCTTTCTCATCTTTATACTCTATCTCAAAACTATTTCTTAAGGCAAAAGCCAGGCGCTTTGGCAAATATTATTCGCAGAGCTCAGCAAAATGTTCCTCCCATTATTTTAGGAATCTTTTTTCATGTGTTGCCTACGGTTTTGGAATTTCTATTTGTATTGGCCTTGATTATAATCTGCTATCCATTTATTTATTCTCTTCTGCTTGCAAGCATATTATTTACATTCTTTGCTTATACGATGGTTTCAATGAGATGTGTTATAGCTGATCGTCAGACTGCGAATGATGTTGACCAAAATACAGATGGAATTGTGACAGATTGGTTATCCAATCATGAAGCTATTAAGATATTTGGCAAGCATGAGTTTGCAACAGAGATCTGTAAACAAGAACTTAAAAAGCGAGAGGCCGCCGAAGTCAAGTTTATGACAAGGTTTAGTTTCGCTCGCTTAGGACAATCCTTGATTTTAGGTATAGGACTTTTATTAGTCACATTCTTCGTAGGAATGAAGGTTGTAAGTGGTGAGCTTACAATTGGCGATTTCATCCTTTTTAATGGATATATAATACAATTGATGGTGCCTATAAATATCCTAGGACAAATTACACATGATATTAAAAAATCTATTTTAGATCTCAAAGGTGTTATTGAAATTTTCTTTGAAAAAAATGAAGTTATAGAATCTTTACATCCCCTCCATTTAGAAGGTTCTGCCTTTTGCGTTGAATTCAAGAATGTTACCTTCAATTACATGGATAGAAATATCCTCGAAAATATCTCTTTTACCATCGAGGCTGGTAAAACTGTACTCATTGCTGGGCCTACAGGAATTGGAAAATCAACCCTCGCAAAATTACTTTTAAGATTATATAACCCAACTTCTGGTGATATCTTTATCAACCATATAAATATTAAAGATATTTCATTTCGGTCTCTTTACGAGACCATAGGATGGGTTCCTCAAGAAACTTATTTCTTAAATGATAGCATATATAATAATCTGCAATTCATTCAACCTGAGGCTTCTCGTGAGGATATTGAGCTTGCTTTAGAAAAAGCCTGTCTTCTTGAGTTCATAAAATGCCTTCCTCAAGGTATTCACACAGCCATAGGAAATAGAGGATTAAAATTGTCAGGCGGAGAAAAACAGAGGCTGGCAATTGCGAGACTTTTCCTTAAAAACCCTAAAGTATGTATTTTTGATGAAAGTACCTCTGGCTTAGACAGAGATACCGAACTTCAAATTCAAGCGAATATAGAAACATTTTTACCCCATATGACTAAGCTCATAATTACCCATCGTCCCTTCATGCTCAAGAAAGCGGATAAAATTATAAGGCTAGATGAAAATAAATATTCTCAAGACAAAAGTACTTTTAATTGGGAGGAACTGCCATGTGCGAATAAAAGTTAATAAAAATAAATCAGAAAATAAAACATATTCCATATAAACTATAAATTTGAAAGTAAACAAAATGCTAAAAAAATATATATTAATGTCATGTTTTTTAAACTTACATTTGTTAACATTTGCAGATGCATCACAAGATCCTCGCATTACAAACCCACTTCAGAATTTAAACTATATAAAAGTGAGCAATCTTACACATGTTCATGAAAAATACCGACCTCTGTTGCAACATCTTGGATGTGATAACAATGTTTTTGGACCTGACAACACTAAAAAATCTGTCTTACGATTACAGGATATAGCGAAGGAAATAGATAGATACGAAAAGGAATGCCTTGCTCATTTAGCATCTATTCGCAGTAAAACTATTTTGAGCCCAGCTTATGAAGCGGCAACTATGATCATGTTGATTGGAGGAGCTAGTGCTATAAGTGCGTGGTATCTAGGGCTAGAGTCTTATGGTGGAAGTATGGGCGTGTCTTCTGCACTTTATACTGGTGTATTCCAGCTAAAGGATAGTATCACCGCTCTCCATCATTGGTTAAATGAACCATCTCATCCTGTGGATGAGTATGAGAAGAAATACGTTAAAAATCAATGCTATATTCCTAGACAGTTATGGCCAATTATTACTGAAAATTTAACAATGGCACGGCAAAATCCCAGAGAGCAAAGGAGAGCTTTAGATTTTCTTGAATTTACCTTAGATCTAACACCTTACAAACAACCATCCTTAGTTGATTTGAAAGAAAAAAAATTTATATCAGCAATCTTGAATAATATAAATGAATTCTTTGAAAACTACCAAGAATTTGCAGATAACGGCCATAACATACTCAAAATAAATATTAAAGCTTTTCTTCAAGATCTCATGGGAACGCCAAGACGCCCTCACTTTCTTTATTTACAAGGAAAAGGAGGCATTGGAAAAACGCATTTTGTAAAGCAGCTGTGGGAGTGGATCAATAACGCAGCTCCAGATTTGGTTTCTTATGAGCAAGAAAGGATAACGTTTCCAGCCGAGCTGGAAGGCAATGAATTGTATCCCGGAGTTTTGCTTAGAGTTCTTAGGAACAAATGTTCTATGGGTGCAAAAGGCTCAATAGTCTTTATAGATGAAGCAAATTGGCTTAACAATCCAGAATTTAATGCACCAGCAAAACGCGTTTTCAATGGAAAGTTTACGAGTTTACCAGTGACTTATTTAACACATGGCATAAGTAATGGCCAAGAGATCAAGCTATCTTTGCCCCCCCTTCTTGTCATACTTGTTGCTAATCAGGAAATTCAGGATGAAATTTTACGAAGTCGGTTTGAGGTTGTACAATTTCCTGATCCTAAAGAAGAAGCACTTCAAAAATATGTTAATAAATGTCTTGAGGGATTAGATGGCAGGAGTATTGATCCCCAAGAAATGAAAACATTTAAAACTTTTCGAGATGTTGACAAGTTCGTTTTTCTGGAAAAAGGCAAGTAAGGCGAAAAAAGTATTTAAATCCTTTCTGGGATCTTTCAAGTCCCGGTATTTAGATAGCATAAAATTTTCCAGGAAAGGGTTTCTAGTTGCTTTTTTCAGTAACTGCTTTATAGAACACTCGGCTTTAAAATTAGTAATGGTTAATACTAATTCTACAAGTTTAAAAAGTAATCTAAGAGAAATGGTGTTTATAGTTAAGTAGCGACAGGTAGCATGGGCAACTTTTACACAATGTTCCTCCATCATTTCTCTAAGATTACGGTAGTTAACTGAGTAACGCAAATACCAAAAGCCGCTAAAGCGACGCTTCCACAAATCATTTCTAATCGTAAAGCCCTATTTCACCAGGCTTATTATATGCAATAGTCTTCTTAATATTCTAAATGTACCCAGAAGGATATCTGATTTCCCTAAGCTTGAGATTCTAATTAAAGCCTAAACGGAGCGAGGTATTCAACTAGATAAAGATGATCTAGAAAAAATAAAGCCTTTAATCACCCATTGTAAGATGTTCTTAACACATAACACCTTATTAACAGATAGTATGAGAGCATCGATAGTTTGTAGCTTAGGATATATTTATTACTGTCTTAGTTATTATGAAGAAGCACACCAAACCTTAGAAGAAGCTCTTCGAGCTTTAGATAAATTAACCCATCAAAACTATGCTTTAAAAGCTAAAACTCTAGTCTATTTAGGTATTGTCATTAAGACGACAGGTGATCGTAGAAAAGCTAAAGAGTTTATTATAAGAGGCCTTAACATTTACGAAAACCATCTCCCCAATGACTATGATGGAATTGCTTGGGCATTACTAAACTTAGGAGACGTTTACAGAAACCTAGGAGAGTATGAGAAAGCGATGAAGGTCCTTGAACAAAGCCTTGCAATTTTCGAGACAAATAGCTCTGCTAATTACATCGGTAAGGCTCAGGCTCTTTTATATCTAGGAACTGTATACCGAGATCTTGGTAATTATAAAAAATCTATAGGTATACATGAACAAAGTTACTCGCTTTACAAGAAATATGCGTCTAAAGATCATCTTCGTATTGCTCGCGTTTTAGGGCATATGGGAAACATGAATAGAGAGTTCGGAAACTATGAAAAAGCTAAATATTTAATTGAACAAAGCCTTGCTATTTATAAAAAGTGCTTTCCTGAGGATCATATTGATATTGGTTGGGGCTTAACATACTTAGCAATGGTATACACAAATTTAGGGGATTATCAGAAAGCTAGAGATCTACTTAAAAAGAGCTTGATAATTTATAAGAAATATTATCCCGAAGATCATGTGGAGGTCGCCTGGATTTTATTGCATCTAGGAGATGCTTATAAGGGATTACGCCAATACGAAGAAGCAGAAATCCTTTATGAAAAAAGCCTCAAATCTTACCAGTCAGAGTATGGAAAAGATCATATAGAAACAGCGCAGTTGTTGATCAGTTTAGGGCAAGTCTATATGTTGAAAGGTAATTTAGAAGCAGCTGAAAATAATTTTTTTAAGGCATTAAAGATTTACCAAAAAGATAGACATCCCACCTATTATAAAGTTTTAGAAAATTTAGCAGATTTGTACCTCAAAAAACTCACTCTCTTGGAAAGTAAAAAAGGTATCCAGGAGTTTACAAACCTTAAAAGTCAAGCTATTAAATGTCTAGAAAAATCTCTTGATATCGCAAAAGATCGTTTTCCAGAGAATTCTCCTCATATTATAAGGATTCAAAATAAGATTAAGGATTGGCAAAGCAAAACCACGCTATGAAGGGCCTTTGCATTAAAAGCGAATGCCAGAAAGGTAATATTTGAATGAAATATATAGGGGTGCTCCATTTGCCTAATAATGTCTTTTACTTCAGTGAGAGGTTTTGGTCCACTATCAACTCCTCTAAAATTGGCAACGGAACCGCATTTACTACCAACATAGCTAAATATTATGCAGGCTCCCTGCGGCGGTATGCGGCGGCGCCGCTCAAACTGAGCAATGGCCTTGTTAGACCTAGCAAAATTAACTACAATCGAGATTGCTTGGCGTTTAAATATCATTTTATCTTTAGTTTGGCACGGACCTACTTTTGGAAAACGCTTTGCTTTATTAATTTATAACGCATTAAGGATTCTTTTATTATGCGCCTCATTCTAACCGTCTGTCTTATTATGTTACTTCACTCCCATAATAGTTGTGAGGCCTTGGCTTTGACAAGGCCTTCTAAAGTCTCAACAGATCAAGAAAGGATTTCAAAAGCATTTCATGAGCAAGGTTTAACTTTCTTACGAGCTAAAAATTTCTTAAAAGCGAAAGAATGCTTTGAAAAGGCTTCAGAATTGGGAAATACAGAGTTAATGGATCGCTTGGCAAATATGTATACAATGGAAGAAGTCGACTTTCCTGTTGATCACCAAAAAGCCTACGAATATGCACAAAAAGCGGCTGCATTAGGAGAGCCTAAAGCTATGTTTACATTAGGAAGCTTTTATCAGCAGGGTCTGGGAGTTGAAAGAGATTACTTCAAAGCAAAGGAATGGTACGAGCAAGCTGCTAAGTTAGGTCATAAAGAGGCCCTTAATAACCTGGGCTCCTTTTATAGGTTTGGCCTTGGTATTGAAAAGGATTACGCCCAAGCATTAAAGCATTACGAAAAAGCTGCGCAGCTGGGAGATAGCCTAGCAAAGCATAATATAGGGGAAATATATAGTCAGGGTTTAGGTGTCTCTGAAGACGCAGATAAAGCAAGGCGGTATTTTGAAGAAGCTGCCCAGGGTGGAGAGCCTAGGGCCATGGTCACTCTAGGCCTGATGCACTTATATGGTGTGGGAGTGAAAAAAAGTGAAGCTACCGCTATGAGTTATCTTGAGAAAGCTGCTGATATTCATTGGCCAGTGGCTCTTTTTCTCTTGGGCAGAATTTCTGAGGATTTTCACCAGGATTTTTCGAAAGCGAGGGAATATTATTTAAAAGCAGCAGCTCGTGGACATGGCGAATCAGCCCTAACCTTAGCCCTTATGTATCAAGACGGAAGAGGCGGACCCAAAGATAAGAATAAATACGAGGAATATTTAGAGTTGGCAGCAAAATTAGGAAGTCCAGTTGCAATGCTTCGAATAAAAAGTAAAAAAGTGAAGCTCTGGACCTTAAAAACCCTAGCCGTTAAAGGCGGCCCTTTAGGTATCCCAAGAAAGGCCGCTCTGCAATCTCAATTCGCCCTATTTCCAGATTTGTAACGGAACCCTCGCCCGTAACCTTGACGATCTGAGGCGCCTTGTTCAAGAATTGACAGCAAAGGAAGTCAAAGTTCAATTTATTAAAGAAAGCTTAACCTTTACTGGCGAAAATTCCCCCATGGTGCACCTCCTCCTTTCAGTTATGGGAGCCTTTGCAGAGTTCGAACGAGCTCTAATCCGCGAACGTCAAATGGAAGGTATTGCGATTGCTAAAAAGAAAGGCGTCTATAAGGGAAGAAAGCGGGCATTATCCGAGGAACAATTAAAAGACATGCTGCTAAGAATTGCTAGCGGACAGAAGAAATCACATATTGCTAAATCTCTCGGGATAAGTCGAGTCACTCTCTATCAGTATTTAACATCTTGCGGAGAATTTTTTGGCATCGTCAAGTTAACTTCTAAAGGGTAAGATGAGAGTAAGAGTAGTGCAATTTAGGCAGAAATCAGGTTGGATGCCGCCTCTAGCCATAGGGCTTTGGCGGCAGTAAAGGCAAGCCTCTGGTCTGCGGCTTTCCTTTTGTACCGACTAACCTCTACAGCAAAGATATTCCTGACCTTTCCCATCAAGGATAATAACCTTTGGACGCCTAGGGCTGACTTAAATCTTATCAAACATTTCTCTTTACGTCGTGTCGGTTGATGGGCGTTTTCTACCCGGTTGTTTAGACGTTTATGAGTGCGGTGTTCTGTTTGGTGACACATGGATCTTATCGGTTTGACATAGCTTTTTAGCTTATCTGTTACAATGACTCTAGGAGCAGGATAAGATCGAAGTAATCGACTGAAAAATCTAATAGCCGAGGCTTTGTTGCGGCGCTTTTGAAGAAAAACATCGAGTTCTATTCCATTTTCATCAACAGCACGCCATAAAATAAAAGGTTCACCATTAACCTTAAGGCTCATTTCATCTAAATGCCATTTATCACTAAGTCTTCTTTCTCTTTTCTTAATGACATCGATGAAATGATGAGCAAACTTGAGGCACCAGTAACGTATCGCCTCATGACTCACAGTCACCCCGCGGAAAGCCATTTGTTCTTGAATATCTCTATAGCTAAGATTAAAATGGTGATAGAGCCATACAGCTTGACTTATGAGTGAAACAGGGAATCGATGACGCTTGGATGATTGGCTTAAAAGCATGCATTAACTCTAATATAAAGGACTTTGAACCTATCTTACTCTTATTCTATGGATTAGTTAACTTGACGATGCCCTTTATTTGTATAAGTTTCCTTTGTTACGCAACATGGGGGGCATAATGAGTATGGGCATAACACACCCATTCACATGCCCAGCCGCTACTTGCCACATATAACAAATTTTTGATAGATCGATTATTCTCCCTGGTGGTTATTCCTTCTTTTTATTCTTTCTAGTAGCTCTAGTTGAAGGGCTTGATCATATAGAGGGATAATAGGTACATTATTTTGTTGGCGGATTTTTAACGTCTCTGGAAAGGACTTCTTATAAGCCTGGGCAAGGGAAGTAACATGCTCTTGAAAGCCATTTGTTTCAATAAGATGGCTATATTTACCGTCAACAAAGGCATCTGGATTCTCTTGATAAAGATTAATAATTTCTTGAAAGAAACTGTCTTCTAATTCTTTGCTTCTGATCATGCTATTAAATATACCAAGAGTAGCTTCATCCCCCATCAAAGCACACTTTAAATCGAGTTCTGCTTTCATCTTAAGCACCTCATTAGACAGGTCTCCTCGTCCTTTATAGTCATAAAAGTCTGCTAGCTCTCCTAAAACATTGGATAAGTCTTCTGAATCAGAATAACCATACTGTTGCGATTTTTTTACCGAATCTAGAAGCTCAGTTTCATAAAGCCACTCTTTTTCTTCCCTAGTCAAAGCGCTGACATCAGCACTTGTTCCTGCCTTTTCAAATATAGATTCAGCAATTTTCTTGTTTTCTTCTGGTCCTCTTATGTTTGAGATGAAATCGTCTGAACTTAGTGCCCCATTTAAGCTCATCAACATACTCACAATCCCTATTGTTAGTGATAAATACCTCATTGTATAACTCCCTTAATATAAATTCTATTTTTATGGACTTACTTTATTCTCAGCCATTAAGAAATGAACCTTGTTATCACGCTGTATATTAATAGCTTCCAAGTAACCTTCCTGGGGTCTATTTATTTTAAACTCCTTAAGCGCTGAATACAGTAAAATCTTAGTCAGCCCTGCAGTTGCTTTATGTTTTAATCCTTCTAATACGTGGTTATCGAAGAAGTCCTGATGTTCCATGGCCTCTAACAGAAGAGGCCTACAATGAGTGCAACAATCATTACGGGAAACCATACTTAATATACATAGCTTAGGTACAGCGTCTTCTGGAAGTTTAATGCTCCCCATTATTTCACTGAAGGTAGGAGTCAGAGCCGTATTATTAGCTTTTTTTGCAGGTTCCCCTAGAATGTAAAGTATTAAAGGCTCCTCGCTATGTATCCAGAATTGAAAAGCATGAGAGGTACTTTTAATTAGAGAATCTTTTTCCTTCTCCACCAATTCTGGGTTTATAAGGTCATGTTCAGGTATTCTAGCATAAAGAGGCTCGAGTTTATTTCGAATACCCTCATAGTTTTCCTTTCCCAAATCTACCCAATCATAATAGCTGTCAATTGGAATACTGGGGTCACTTGTTATATGAGCTATTGTTTGTTCTAAACGTACAACTTTTTGTCGGGCTCTTTGATTAGAGTGACCACTAATAAACAAGATAGGAATTGAGGCACCCTTAATTTCATATGATTGTCCCTTTCTATAGGCGATATCAATTCTTGCTCGAATATAATTATTTTTGTTTTTCTTCAGACCTCTCAAATTAATAATCTGGTTAATCTGGGCTCCCATTTCCAGATGCCATTTCTTAATTTCTTCAGAGATTAATGTTCCCTGATAACTTAACTGAAAATTTGCTATGCCATTTTCTTTATCACCCACCCACGTCCCAATATCCGCCGCTTTTGTAATAGAATGTTCTGGCGGAAGAAAATCGCTGGGTTTGGATTCTATCTCTTCCTCTGTAGCTTCTCTTTCCTCTTCTTCTCTATTCTCAGAGGTTCCTCTTTCCTCAGTTTTTTGCTTTTTCGGTGGAATAGTTCCAGGTTGTGTGTCAGCTTGGCTTACTTGCTCTAATTCTGTATGGGCCCGTTTAGAAGGGACAGCTTTCTCTGAAGACTCCTCTTGTGAGCAACAGTAATTTATCGAGAAGGTTGAAACGGATAAGATTAAAAGGCATTTATAAAGATAAATTTTAAGCATTCGAAACCTATATAATAAGAAAACCGGATTTTGCAGCCATATATGCTAACTCTTTTTTATAGGAGGAGCTGCCGCAATCAACGATAATTAAGGCATTGGCGGGATCTCCACTTATGCTTGCTTTTTCTTGTTCGCTTTTAGTCACCTCCTTAGATGAAATGGCTCTCTTTTGTTTAATTTCTAAAGTAATAAAGTTTCCTTGTCCGACATTATGGACAATTACTTTAGCATAGTCATGCTCCTCCTGAGAAAAGGAAGCCTGGAGGGTAAGACCTATAAAAAGATAAAAGGAAAGTCGTTGAAAAACAGCACACATAAAAGGGCCCCTGAATAATAGCTTTTCTTTACAGGTAAGCACTCAAGCGTAATATTCAAGGGGAAGGGCAATTATTTCTCTTGCAGTTGCCTTTCAACTTCTCGATGGTAATCTATGGTGATCATAGGTCCATATTTCTTGATAAGCTCCGGAAGCTTATAAGCAAAACTCCCTGCCGAGACTCTTTCATAAGCGTTTAGTGACCCTAATTTTATGCCTTCTTCTAGCGCTTCATACCCGAGCTGTCTCAAAGATTCTTTGTCTTTATCAGCCTCAACTAATTGGGTAGAAGAAAAATAGAAGCTTGCAAGTTGTAACCATCCCTCAGGATCATGGGCTTCGCCAGCAAGCCTATAGTAGTGAGCCACTCTTTCTCTCTCCTGTTCTGAAAGCTTTTTAAGAACGCTGATAGGGATATGCAATGGAAAAGAGTGAATATTATCCCCAATTAAAGCAGCACACAGAATATATCCATGGGAGACACCATGCTTACCTGCATTTTCAAAGGCTAAAAGAGCTTGTTCTCTATTTTTTTATATCTGTACACATAACCAAGATCAACATAAGCGGGGTAAAACTGACAGATATCAACGGCTTTAGTGAGATAATCTATCTTTTTACTAGGATCTTTCACCATCTCAGCAGCTTCAACATAAGCAGGACCGTAGCTTTCTTCCTCTGCAAGCTTGAGAAAATCTTCAATCGTCGGTCTCTCTGATTCAGAGAATATACGGACATCAAGTTGCTTGAGAATTAATGCTTCAAGCTTATTACGTGCGTCCCCTCCTCTGATAAATAGCTGAAGTGCCTTATGATCATCATCATCTACAATACCCGGTGTGTCGTCATCTAGAGCATAATTTTGTCCGAGGATAAGGCAAGCATCAGGATGTTCTGTGCACTGCTCAAGCTCTTGTAGTGCATGCTTAAAATGCTTATCAAAGAAGGTGACAGGCGGCTTTCCTTCCTCTGCCCTGTCTTCATAATTGCGACTATATATCTTGGCTAACTTCTGAGTCAAATAATACTCTGCAACAGGACTGTGATATTTAGTGGCAATAATCAGGCCCCTAATATGGTCGCGTCTTTCGATTAGACTTTCTGTGTAATAAGAAGCCAAAAGCTCATTCATATCGGGCGGATAAAATAAATGTCCACCGATAATCTGACGCGGATCTGTCTGGGAAGGTCCTTTGATCGGGTTGGAAGTATAGGGGGCAACAATCCAATCGCTGATATCTCGAACAGCTTGTTGCCAATCGTTATCGCTCCAGTCTTTTGACTGGGTGAGCTGTTTAAAACGTTCATAGTTATGATCTAACGAGGGGGTATCTGCATTTTGGAAGGCTTGAGCATTAGCCTTTGAGAGATTTGTTAGTTGATTAAAAAGACGTGAGGGAGCACTTTCGTCTGGGGTGGCGCGTCGCCGCTTATGAGCAGGCATTTCTTTCTCTGACAGAGGAGGGGTCGTCTCCTCTCGCGTTCTTTTATTTCCTGGATGACCTTCTACTTCCATACAATAGGGAGCATCAGCGCTATAAGAGCATACCAGGGCAACAGTAAGTACTCGACCTATGAACATGAGTCCTCTCCTTTAGCTAAGTCTTTGACAAATTATATCCTTTTCTTAAGCTTATGGGATTGAAGAAGGAAGGTTGAGTTGAATATTCATGTGATTTTATACTTTGGGGCCCTTCTGCCTATTTACCAGGCTGCCCGGGAACTTATAAATTCTTTTTGTAAATTTTATGGGGCTGATAATGCTTAAATTCATACTCCTTAATAGAAGCCCGCATGAATCTTAGCTGGCTCTTCTAATATAGATAAGACTCTCTCAGCACAATAAATCCGTCCCCATTTGCTCTCATTAATTTTCTTCAAAATACCAGCAGCTTTCAGCTTACGGATAGCTTTTTGCGCGGTTGTATAATTGACGCCGAGGTCTCGAGCAACGTTACTTATTAAAAGGTAAGGATTCTTCACCCGTTCACTGAACCACCCCTCTGTTTATAGTCTAAAATATTTCGGTTGGGAGCCTCTAATAAAGCAAATTACTCCCAATTGCGAACCCATGTATCTTTGGTGACCTTAGCTGATACTTGGCTAATATCTTGGGCACGTTGGTCAACTGCAGTGCTATTGATCGAGTTTTTACCCCGTAATTGGGATTGCTTGAACAATTCTTGAGCCTTGTCCAAATCTTTCCCGCTACCTATTCCTTTAGTATAGCAAATTCCCAGATTAAATTGGGCTTCTGACCATCCCTGTTCGGCTGCTTTTTTGAATAACTCAGCAGCTTTTTTAGGATCTCGCTTCACACCTATACCTGCCATGTAAGAAACAGCAAGGTTATTTTGAGCATCTGCGTCCCCCTTCTCTGCCGCATGCTGAAAATATTGAACAGATTTTTTCATATTCTTCTTAGCACAGTTACCTTCTAGATACAATTTCCCGAGTTGTGTCTGCGCATCCTTGCTCCCAAGCTCAGCTGCAAGATGATAGGTTTTAATAGCCTTATCGCAGCTTTTATTCTCTCGATAGGTGTGCCCCAATCCTAGCAATTCGACACAAATCTCTTTTTCTCTTTGAAGGTCTACTGGTTTGATGGCCGTTTCAGCCTTAACCCCCAGGGAACTCAATAAAGTAACAGTGATGCATCTTAATAGAAATTTATCCATCATGTCCTCCTTTAGGCTGTGTGAACTAAATTAAAAATTGAATAAAAAAATGGTAGTTTCTTGTTAACCAGAACAAAGGAACTACCAAAATGGATCACTACATATATTATCCCTACTTAATTTCTAAATGCAACAGAACCCCTCAGATCGTCAAGGTTGCGGGCGAGACGATCTAAGCTATGCACAACAACAGTATCCCCGTCTCTTACATATTTAAGGAGCTCTGCTAACTGAGGGCGTTCCATATTCTTACCCGACGTTTTATCGATAAATAGTCGATCAGTTCTTATTCCTTCTAGCTGCCGCTCAGGATTTTGCTCGAACGAACTGACACGTATATAACCAATGATTTTTCCAGCAGCCATCAAGTTACCTCATTTTTGTTAAGTTAGAGTCTTAAACATCCATTTACTTTTGTAAAGTAATAAAATTTTTGACCCTATCTTTATGCATTTTGAAGGGGTTTTAATTTGTTAGTTTAGAGTATACTCTAGTTTTACAATGAAGCCTTTAAATTAGTCAGCTTTGAATTAACTCTTTGCCAATGATGTGTTTTTATGAAGACTGAATTTCGGTTTCTTTAAACTTCTGGAATAAGATATATCCTACCAAAATGCTTGATACTAATTCGGTAATCAGAAGCGCAGGCGCTTTAATTATCCAAGCATATATACTCCAGAGAATAAGCCCTAAGAAATAAAACATATACATTCCTAATGATATTCCTTGGGTATTATGGGTTTTCCATATCCTGATGGCTTGAGGAAAAAAGGAGATCGTAGTTATGAGACCGGCTAAAATGCCAAGGAACTCTATATTTTGCATATTATAATATGTACACTTTCGTTTGGAGTGGATTCATGGATAGAAGGTGATGGGTTTCTTTATTAAGCAAGTGAAAAACTTCTAGTTTGAACTTCATCCATTTTTTTAGGAGCAAGATTTACGACTCTCTCGTGGGAAAAATAAAGCTCTCAATTATAGTTTAGCCAGAAAGCTATTTTTGATTATGGCTAATAAACTGAAGGTCGGGAGGACAGTTAATGAAAGATTAAGATGGAATAGAAGAAATTTACCTATCCTTATTCTTTCTATATTGTAATAAAGGTAAGAGAGTTTAAGAAAAATATCAAGTACATTTATGGAATACTCTTTTAAGAAGAAAATCTGCTTCTAAAAGCATGAGCTCTCTCTGAATTTGACAACTATTGATATGACAACAGCTCTAAGTGAAGTGATATATCATATCTTCTTTGCCAAGTTAAGAAAGAACTGACACACTTTCGCGAACACTCCAGAACCTTTATGTATTGTGCAAATTAAAAGCATACTTGTTCTCTAGTAGGCACCTTGAGATCTCTTCCTTAAGATGCGGCATATTTATTGGTTTTTCTAGATAACCATTAATACCTGCTCCAAAAAACTCTTCTCGGTCTTCTTTTAGTGCCGAGGCCGTAACCCCAATAATGGGAAGGGCAATTCTATCATAAGATTCTCTAATATACCTTGTTGCGGTGAGACCATCCATAATAGGCATTTGCCCATCCATAAGGACAATATCAAATTTTTCACGGTTCAGTATTTCAAGAGCTTCTTTACCGTTTGAAACGGTTGTTATTTGGCATCCTAACTTATTTAATAAGGCTTTAATAACAATTTGATTTACTACATTGTCGTCAGCTACTAAAACTCGCAAAGAGGGGGGAATTTGAGTTGAGATTAATGGCTTATCCTCTTGGCTTTCCACCTTTGCTTTTGGCTGTTGTCTTAAAGGGATATAAAAGTAAAAGGTAGAACCTTTACCAACTTCGCTCTTAAAACCAATATCTCCATTCATAAGCTTACAGAGCTGTTGCGAGATGTATAAGCCTAAGCCTGTCCCTCCAAATTGTCTTGTCACTGTCGCGTCTGCCTGTTTGAAAGGCTTAAAAATTAAAGATCTTCCTTCTTCTGAGATGCCGATCCCTGTGTCTTTAACGGCACAATAGAGTCCAGGTATCTGTTGCTGCGTTTGTTTTTCTAAATAGGCTTTCACTTTAAGGGATATCCTTATTCCCCCTTTTTCTGTAAATTTGATTGCGTTCCCAATAAGATTGAAAAGAATTTGGCGGAACCGCGTGGGATCTCCCACAAAATTATCTGGTACGGCATGGTCAATCGTATATTTCATCGTCAGCCCTTTACTTTCCATTTGAGGAGCCAAGAGCTCGGTAACCTCTTTTACCACTGAGAAGGGATTAAACTGAATCGTCTCCAACTTAAGCTGGCTCATTTCAATTTTTGAAAAGTCGAGAATATCATTGGTAATCTGAAGTAAGGACGCAGCAGAGGATTTTGTAATCCTTAAATAATCTCTTTCTTCATCGGGGAGAGGACTTGGATTTATTAGATCTAAAAGGGCTATCATCCCTGTAAGAGGTGTTCGAATTTCATGGGAGATATGAGAACTGAAAGCCACTCTTGCCTTTGCTTCTTCTTCTGCTTCTTTAACTTTTCTTAGCCGATCGCTTTCTATTCTTTTATAAGACCTTTCTTCATTAATGATCCGCGTAGATAATGCGCAAAATGGCGCTAGCCAATCTACCAGCTCTTGGCTGTAACCTAAGTCACTGCCACTCAGCCCAACAATCCCAATAACTTCATTTTTTAACAGAAGAGGAATACTCAGAAAGTTTAAAAGAGGGAAAGGTTCTTGATCTTCGCCAGCGCTAAAATTACTTTGCTGTAATGACTTAATAAGATATTCTTGTTTATTAATAGTTTCTTTGAGTAGATTTTTTATTCTTCTTCGTTGATGGGGGTAAGAAGTTATTTCTATCCTTTTTAAGCTCTTCTCACTAGGTGTGGCGGTAGAAAGCCTGATATAAGCTTTACTCAGCGTAATTTTAGGATGGCCATCTGGCCAGAAAGTGGCTATAACACCAAAGCGGCTCTTTGTCGCTAAAATGAAGCTTTTTATTATGGCCTTTTTGGCAAATTGATTCTCTGTTATCCCTCCAAAAATATCTTTTATATACGCTGATTGGATCTTCGATAAGCCTGAAAGAAGAGTGTTTTCTGCTGAGAGGTCTTTACTAACATATTTTAGATGCCTTCGAGCCTCTTTTTCTAAGACTTTCCTTTCAGTAATATCTCGAGCAAGCTGAATGGAGCAATTTCTTTCCTTTTGTTCTCCCAACCGAGGAAGAACAATCCAATCAAGCCATCTATATCCCCCTTCTTTTGTCCGGAAGCGGTTGAGCAGCCCAAATCTGTTTGGATAGGCTTCATATTGCAAGGTTTTTTGAACGTCTTTAGGGTGGACAAAATCTATATAAGGTCTGGAATATAATTCTTCTAAATCCCATCCTAAAACTTCTTTCCAATTGTTGTTAAGCCTTGTATAGGAGCCTCCCTCTACAATACAAACAAGATCCTGGCAATTTTCAAAAAGATAATCGGCATCTTCCTCAGTGACGCCCCATACTTGCATATTCGGTACTCTAGATTGAGAGTCTTCTGATTTATCTGCTGCATGTATTTCCTGGTAAATAGATGCATAACAAAAGAGATTGTAGATTAACAAAATATTAAAAGTAATTTTCATTACCTAACCTATTTTTTATATATATAAAAATTAAAAAAATTAAACGGCATAGATGAGAAATGTTAAAAGAGATGCTTTAATGTTTTTATTAGATTTTAACAGTTCCTACCTACACTTTTTGATTTTGGATAATGAGCAGGTATAAACTACACTTGGATCTTCTTGAGCGGTGAGTATAAACTTCTTGTAACTGCAGCAGCTGTGTTTGCTTTTCTTGAGCCAAGTTGCCTTGCGATCTTTAGAGTGCTGCAAACATGGTAATAGGTTTCTTTCTCAAGGCGACCAATTACTGTTGGTTTAATTTTTTTAGATTCTACAACTTTTTTATTAATTATGTACTGCCTTTTAAAGGTTAAATAATATATATTGTTCCACCAAAAATTATAGGTGTAAGCATTCTAAATGCTTTAGCTTTCTCAATAAGCTTGTAATGACGCACCTTTAATTGGCTCTAATGCATCAGAACGATCTTGATAATCTGGTATGACCTGAGCGACTATAGAAAATCTGCAAAAAGGTTTAAATTAAAGGAGCAAGAATAATAAGGATTATACCCTCAGAGCCTCTTAATATAATTTTTGAGAGGCCTAATCTTGAACTTTCTCTGCCAAAGAAGGTTGATCTTGCTGCGTAGAATAAACATAATATTCTAGCGGAATCGGCTTCTTGAGAGGTGAGATCCGTGTCAAAGTGTGGTTCTGAAGATCGACCTTAAATCCTAAATCCTGCTCAATTCTAGGAGCCCATAGCCTAAGCTCTTCGTCAGAGATGTCTGGGTTTTTATCGAAAGCAAAATATTCTAAGGTTTGATTTTCATTTAATGCCACAAGAATATCTAGAAAGTCATCCCTAGTTATTCCACAATCTTCTGCTTCAATATGTTTAAGAGAAGTATTCCCCTCGATTAGGTCCTCTAGAAGAAGTATTCCATTCATAGGATTTTCACTTATATCTAAATAGCTAAGCTTAGTATTATGGCGTAACCCTTTCCTGATGGAACGAAAACTCTCATAATTTAAACCCATTCCTCTAAGTTTAAGCTTCTGGAGAGAAGGATTTTTTTCCAGTGCTCCCCCAATTGCTCTTCCTATGATAGGATGAAGAGACATAAAATTATAACTTAAATCAAGGGCTTTCAAACTTTCTGTCTTCTCTAACCTATTCATTATCCCACCTACCCCTAATGTCACGGTAAGCTTGTTATGAGATAAATTAATGACTTTTATTGTTGAAGGTAAATCATCAAAGAGTCGTTGTATACCAGAATTTCTAAGCTGGTTATTGCTTAAATCCAGGGCTTGAAAACCACTTTTCTCTTTTATTAAGCTCATCACATGGTCCATATCGTCATCATTTAAATTAGACGAACTCAGATTCAAGGTTTTTAGAGGAGTGGAAGCAGCTGGGAGATTGTTAAGTTTTCCAGAAAAAGTCTTCGAATGCTCAATTAGGCTGCATTTAGGAGATAAAAAGTTTTCAGTCGGTCTGTGAAAGTCTGGGTCTATTCCTCCATCCATGGCTAAAGCGGCATGAGATACTAGGATTCCCCGCTGCCATACTCATACTTCTGACCTAATTTATGAAAAGCTTCTCCACTGCCTTGGTAAGCCGCTTCCTTCAACAATTGAAGACCTTTGGTTGGATTTTTCTTCTCCTCAATATAGCTATTACCAAGCTGGACTTTAGCATTTAAATGTCCCTGCTTTGCTGTTTTTTTAAAAAACTCAATAGCTTTTTCCTTATCCTCAGTAATTCCCGCCATTCTTCCAGCCCGTCCCCACCCATACATCATTCCCAATAAATATTGGGCTTCTGGATCACCTTTACCAGCAAGAGCAGTCAAACCACTCACACACTCTTTAAACCACTTTTCTGCTTTTTCTGGTTTTCCATAATTATGGTAATATGCTACTCGATAAAGAGCTTTTGCATTTCCTTGGTGAGCTGATTTTTCAAACCATGGGTATGCATACTCTTCATTAATCTCGCCTCCGATCCCATGCCAATAGTGGCGACCAATTTCATATTGTGCCTCAGCATCCCCGTGTTTGGCTTTTGCTAAGAGAGCAGGAGGCAATCCTGCTTCTTCTGGTAGTATCGGGGGAGAAGGAGATTTTGTAGGCCTTGTTGGTGCAGGCGCTTCTTCCTCCCCTAATCTTTGAAAGGACGGGAGTTTAGAGGCCGGGGTTTGTGGTGG
This sequence comes from Candidatus Odyssella thessalonicensis L13, assembly GCF_000190415.1. GTDB lineage: Bacteria > Pseudomonadota > Alphaproteobacteria > Paracaedibacterales > Paracaedibacteraceae > Paracaedibacter > Paracaedibacter thessalonicensis. The sequence continues at coordinate 22,727 of NZ_AEWF01000005.1, read as the reverse complement.
TGAAACTGTTAGATGACTCATCGCAGCACTAAGTTCTCCTGCTCCTTCAAAGCTAGAAACGTTGGGAAAATACTTTTGAAGTATGCCTAGCATCTTATTACTTAAGGGATTGTCTGCAATATTTAAGACTGCAAGCCTTTCACGATACCTAATAGATTCTATAATATCATTCATCCCCCTGTCTGTCAGGCGGCAACTAGCAATATCTAAGGTAGTTAAGTTCTCATAAAATTGGACAGCTCTTGCAACCATTTCAGATACATCAGCCTCTTGATCCCAGCTAAGCGTTAATTTAAAGGTTTCAATTTGGCTAAATTTATGTAGAAGATCTAAGAGGGGATCAAAACCTAAGGAAACCTTCCAACCTTTAATAAATACCCCTCTGTCGTAAGAGCTGAAAGCAGTTCCATGGATGTCTGCAAACTGTAGAAGCCCCTTATAGTTAGCGGGTGTGATCTCTAAGTTACCTTTAAAGATATGCTTTCTTAGTTCAGCAATATCTGTCAGCTTCTGATTGCGGCTGCTTCTTGAGCTAGAACTACTCCACTGAGAGGCACTGTCCCAATCACTATGGCGACTTGAGATCCGAGATGATACATGAGAACTTTTATCACTAAAGCGATCACTGGCAGCGGAACTGCTATCCCAGTCTTTTCCTAAGCTAAATCGGCTAGAATTATTTTCTTCGTCACTATCACTGGCCAGAGCGTCCGTTGATAATGCTAATCCCCTTATTAGGGTTAAGCATAATAATGTTTTGGTTAAGGAAAGGCGTTTAAGGAGAATAGATTTTTTTACTTTCATTGGTGTCTCTTTTTCTATGTTATATGGAGAATCTTATAATTGTTCTAAAAGCTTACAAAGTCCGTTACTACTGACACTGCTTGACCGGCATAATTAATAAAAGCTCCACCATTTTTCTTCGCCTGCTTGGCAAAAAATCTTGCTGCTCTTTTAAAACGCCCATCATCAAGAACGACTTGTTGAGTTTGGGTCAACAAAGCCCATCCATCAAAAGAGCGACCATCTTCCGTTTCTAAGGTTGCTTTGGATAAGAGTGATTTGAACCAAGAAGGCTCATGCTGAGCACTACGAAGCAACAGATCACTGGCAGTTATAATCTTATTTTCATCCAGCTCCCATTGCTTAAGAGCGTAGTCAATCATGTGAGTTGTTGCGACCTTAGCTAGCTTATCAAGGCTCTCAGGAGTTAAGTCGACAATTCCATCCTTAAGCCGGAACAACAGACCATCTGCCACCTCTTGCGCTAGCTTAACCATTCCTTCTAAGCCGCTATAATTATAAAGGCTGCCAATTTTAGCTGATTTAAGGCGAACTTGCTTGTCTGCATATAACCCTGCTCCCTTTTCGACAACCGTTCCAACAACTGTACCTAATAGCCCTCCTAGCGGAAGAAAAGCATCACTTAAAATAGAAGCAATAGTGGTACTTCCTTGCAGAGCTTGCTCATAAGCTTCTGGATGACGGGCCACTGTTCCCAAGGCAAGAGCTTCATAAGTTATAAAATAGTTGCCAAGATGTAGCTTAACAAAATCATAGAAAACTGTTCTTTTCCAATCATGGAAATCTGATAAAGCAGCTTGAAGAGGATTTTGTAAGCGGGCTAAATTGGTTTGATATAGCCTTGCGTCTGTTACCAGGTCATTTGCAATTTGTTGCTGTTTCTCCATAAGCTCTATACGCCGATGTGGTGCCGTTTTTAATTGAGTGCGAATTTGTTCCAATTCTAACTCAAGCGCTTTTTCTTTCTGCTGATGGCTAGTAGTTAAATGTGTCAAGCGCTCTTTATGATTTTTTTCAAGACGGGCTTGATCAAGTTTAATTACTTCTTGGCCGTAAGCAGCATTTACTTGCTGCTGTAACATCTTAAGTGAATTGATATCAGGCCCTGATACTACATCTTTTGTAACCTTGGCGGCTTTTGAAAACACCTTGGAAAGCTTTTGTTTGGCCTTTGAAAAACGAGTTAAATTTTCAAGAGACTGAGAATATTTCGCATTATAGTCGACGACAATTTTATCTGCTTGTTGTAAAGCCTGCTGTTCAGCAGGCGTTAGAACAGCAGCAACATCCTGCACTGGAACCTCTGTGCGCCAAGCTGCAGCATTTGGAGAGGAGGTGGAATTAAAATGATCTTTTAAGGTCTCTATAGCTTTCGATAGCTTTTCAGCCACAACTGGAGGAGCAAATTGATTTTCCGAACTGTCGGAAGAGAGTAAAACTGCGGGTGACTCCTCCTTCTCTTTCTGCGCGGAACGGATTAAATTTAACTCTTTATCTTTTTTCTTTGCTTGGCTTTTTTGAGGATGAGCCTCTTCAAGCGCTGAACATAAAAGAGGATTATTCACTTGCTTTGCATAATCTAAAGCGCTACCTCCGCCAACTTGTTTTGACGCTCTTAATTCCACATCAGCCCCATGTGCTAATAGTAGTTGTACGATCGAAAGGTAACCATGTGCCGTGGCAACCATTAATGGCGTAATACCATCTTCTTTCGCTTGATTGACAGAAGCTCCTTGGCGTAACAACTGAGCCACTACGTTTTCATGCCCTTGATAGCAAGCAATTAAAAGGGGACTAATTCCTTTATTATTGCTCTGATCAATAATCTTTCTGGTGGATTCGTTAGCAAGACAATAATCGAGGAGTTTGGCGACAATTTTTTCGGATCCTTGTTTAGCTGCTATCCATAAAGGGGTTTCTTGTTGCTCTCGGGAAGCAATAGAGATTTGAGCTCCGGCTTCACATAAGAGATCAATAAGAGTCTCCTGTCCTTTCTTACTGGCAACATATAAAGGTGTTATTCCTTGGTTATTTGCTAGATTCACCTCCACCCCTTTACCAATAAGGAGAGAGACTAAATCACACTTTTCTTCTTGGCAGGCCCGATAGAGGGCTGTATTTCCCTCGTTATCTTGATGATTAATATCTGCATTTCTATTTAACAGTTCTCTCACAAGATCTGTTCTACCGCGAGCACAGGCCCGTTCTAATAAAGAGCGTCCTTTATGGTCTATCCAGTCGACGGGCAGGCCTGCCTCAAATAACCCTCTTAAACGAGAAATATCTCCTCGGTCGACCGCTGTAATAATCCTTCTACTAGCCGATTCATCATAAAACTTACTGGGAGAGCAATCATTAGGCAAAGCAATGGAAATAAAGGGCACCAAGAGAGGTAAGGTTAAAATTATTTTTTTCATAGATAACTCAACTGTAAAGCTAAAAACTTAAAGATTTAAATATGCTAGCTCCCTCATATCTATTTCCCTCTACGCTCAACCATGAGAAAAATTGAATTTTTTAATTTTTAAATATAACTTTACGAAAGATAGAGACACCCTTTTCTAGAGGCGCGCATGAAATTGCATTGCCATTTATTTCTCAGTAAAAGACGGTTGTCTTGTCCCCTCGGAGCCCCCTTCTTTTGTGCCCGCCAATAAATATTTATCTTCTCCGCAATTATAAAAAAATAGATAAGTAGATTTATTCTAGGCCCGGTGCCCCTTAAAATTTCACTTGACCTCTATTGCAGTGTCTTTTGGAATATATAATATCCTCTTATAAATCTAATATTGTTACTGATTACAAAATCTGTTTTATAAAACAGTCGCTTGTTGATACTTCCTTTTTCATAACTTTTAATTGGATGGTAATTCTTATTTGAGCTCATTGATAATTATGTCAGTACTAAATTTATAGAAGGCATTAAATTAGGATACCCTAAGAGAGAGTATTGAAAACTAAGCAATCCATTTATCTTAAAAAGCGATATCCGCCTTATTTGGACGAGAATGAATATATAGTTTATGGTACATATATCCCTATAGTGACTAATTTTTATCTAGGAACAAGCTCTGAGATATTACATTTTATAGAATTAATATTTTAAATTCAAAATACTCATTAATTTTATAGTAACTAAAATATCTTTATTCTCGGATTACATAAGATAACTGGGTTTAGAAGATGGCGAAGAAATCCTAATTGGTATCCAAGAAGGCAATATTGTTATAATTTCTTTAAAGACGTCTTTATTAAAAGCTAGGCGTCTAGTAGATCTGAATCATTCGAGGGAAGATATTACTTCACAGTGAAGAATGGTTTTATGGTTTGCTGACAAGATAAAACGGATATCAGCTTTAAGCTGTATAAGTAATTTCGCTATTTATTTTAAAAGGCCCTCCAAAAATTAAAAGCGGAGCATAACTACTTCCTTATTGGTATAGATGAAGATAATGAAAGGCTGACCACGAAGCCACATTTTATTGTGGTAAATCAATCTAATGCTAATGGTCTGGATCGCCTTAAAGAAGAAGGTTATCTTTCAAAGACTCATCCTCATACAATTATTTATAATATAGATCAAGAGGTTGCGCTTCTTTCTCCTACTAGCCTCTATATAGGTAAACTCACCTTAACAAATGCGAGCAATAACTGCACCACAATTAGAGCTAATTTCCTTAGCGGGTGCACTAGCCTGACTTATGTCGATACTCAAGGTCTGCCCACTAAAGTGCTGAATCTTCTCGCATCAGTAATGGAACAAAGTTGTCAAATTCATCTGAGAAATTCACAGCTTTCAAAAACAGATTTTTCATCACTGGATTAAATTTTCGAGGCACTGTTGCATTTAGGAAATGGGATAACTATTACTTCATTCCTTAAATGCAACAGTACCTTTTGGCAACAAAATGATAAAAAGAGGGAAAATCTCCCCCTCTCTTACATTATTAAATTAAAGTTTCGGGTTGCCTCTATTGGCGCTAAAGATTTGGAAACCTCCCAAGAAATTTTTGCTTAACCGGGTCATTGGCAAAAACGTTATAATCATTTCTATAGCGTTGTAGAGCATCTTCTTTTAATGCTCTCAACTCATCAGTAGTCAATTGCTTCTTTTGGGGTCCTTGGCCCTTTGAATTGCCGCCAGCTTGTCCTCTATCACCTTGATCGCCTCTCTGCCCACGTTCGTGATCGAGAAATCTTGGTGCCTCTTCCCTATACCTATTACCGTTTCCTAAAATTTGTGTTCCACTTTCACAATTAGCCCAAAAATCTGTGCCACTATGATCATATTTTCCTGGATGATACGTATATGTGACTTTATATCTAACTCGTCCGCCCAGACCGCCAGCACTGCCTGCACCTCCACTTCCAGAACTCCCATTGTAAGTATCATTATCTGCCATGGTATAGGCTAGGTTAGGACATTCCACCTCAATAAGACCTTGATGCCCTTTTATCCCCCCCTGTCCACCAGCAAAACCTCGATGTCCTTTTGCTCCTTTTATACCAGCCTGTCGATACTCTTTCTTAACATAGGAAATAGTTAAATGGTCTTTATAGAATACCCCACGATGACCCTTTGGCTCTTCATCAGTGCCCCCATGAACTTTTAATGCAGACACAAAGTATCTATCTTTTTCTGGATCCCATACACCGTGTCCCACAGTAATTGGAATAGAACTACTCTCATTCCATCCTCCTTCATTACCTTCCACTGCAGCAACTATATCAGTATTGTCGCCTCCTGCTTGCCCACCTTCTCCTGAGCCACCATTCCTTTTGATTACAAACTTGGTAGTTTCTTGGGGATGAGCGGCTTTATATACATCCTTAAAATTATTTGTAACTAGTACCAAGTTACCACCATTTTCTCCATGTCTGCCTGGATTTCCCGCGGTATTATTGGCAGCTTTACCTCGCTCAGCAGGGTAATGGGAGTTGCCACTAAGGTTCATGGTGACAGACTGTGTTAATTGAAGTATTTCAGGCGCAATCCCTATAACGGTTGCTCCGTTTAACGTTAAATTATCATCTGCCAACAAATTTCTTAAAGAAAATAGATTAAGCTTCAGCACTTGACTTGTAATCGTTTCCCGCCCCTGAAAATTCGTCACATCCGAAAAACCAATCAAATAACCAATAAGGGTTAATTCTTTATTTTGACTATTAAAAGTATAATTAATACCATTTCCTAAATTCTCAATCCTTGCCTTTAATTCTGTCAAAGGATTTATCCAAGCACGCAAGTTAGGAACAATATGTGTATTGATTCTGTTAAGAAAAGTGATATAGTGTATATTTTTTGCAATTCTCTCATACATATGAGATATAGCACATGTCTGCAGGACATCTTGCAATTCTTGCTCAAATTTAGGCAAAGTAGGGGGATCAGTAAAAATGAGTTTTTTTGCGAGTTGGCTAAAATGATCTCTGAGCTTTTCAGCTGTTTCAATGTTAGTTTGAATTCTTTCGTCGCAATAATTATAAATTGCTGACACAACATCGTTGGCGATATAGTGCTGAGTATTGCCATTAATGTTATTTGCGTGACCTTGCGCCAAATTTTGAGAATGAGGGGAACGAAAAGCGCTTATCCAATCAGCGCATCTATAATCAACATTTTGGTTAATTCTCTTAAGAAAAGTAATATATTTTATATGCTTACTAATCTTATCATACAAATTTAATACCTCGCATGTTTGAAGAACATTTTGTAGATTTCTTTCAAATACAGATAAGGTAGGGGGATGATCAAAATCTAGATCAGTTGCGAGCCGGTTAAAAAAGTCTCTAAGCTCTGTAGCTGGTTCATTACCATTTTGAGTTTTTTCAGTACAATAATTATAAATTTCTGGCATAATAGTGTTTGATATGTATTCTCCAATTTTTATATTAATTTCAATTGCAAGTTCTTGAGCAAAATTCTTGGCTTTCTCAGATACTGTTGGGGTTGGATGCAAGTCATTACTTTGAAGAGGAAGAGTACGACCTATAACATTTAATATGCCATCTTTTGTATCTTGCCTTATCCGTGTGTTCAAACCTAGAAAAGCTTCCTCTTGCCTTGGTGCTGGTGCTGGAAAAAGTGCTATTCTAGGATCATCTTCTGGAGAATTCTTGAGATCCAAAAGTAAAAAACGAGCCTCACGAGGCAAATCAACATCCACGTTGTCAGAAAGCAATTGTAATTCATACTGAACGTTTGAAATGTCCTTATCTCTTTGTCCAGTCATAACCAGACAACATCCTTGACCCAGACGTTTAATGGTATGGCCTCTTCTTGACGTCTCGTCTAATATTTTAGATTTAAAGGTACTCAATTTTTCAAGAGTTAACGCTCCTGTTATGTCAATCTGAAGTAGATGCGTATCGAGTATTCCTTCAATCACCTGACCCTGAGGCGCAATAACAGTGTATTTTAATTGATGACTACCTGTTTTTTCTAAATACATTTTCCCCTTTTCAGGAATTCTATCTGCAGGCAAGTCTGACGTTAAAAGAAGGTCGCACCTATTAATGTCCTTTTTAAAAAATTCCGTCATTGCCTTTATCGTATTTTGCACAGGTTCGGCTCTGCCTGCAAAGGAGTTCTCCGCTGTCACAAGTAGAATTTTTACAGGGCTAAAGGTTTGAAATAACTTGTTTATGGCATAGGCGTTTCTAATATCATTTTCTGGGACTCGTGTATCTCTAAACCCAGGACAATCATAATATACCCGTCTCTTATCAGGATCATACCAGTAACGAGGTGTCGCAGTTTGTGATGCATGTGTATGACCAGGTTCCATTCCGGGAATGGGGTCAATCACATCAACAAGCCAACCCCCTCTAGCGCTTCTTGTCGGCTTAAGTTCTTTTCCTGCTAAAAAATTTATCAGTGTACTTTTCCCATCCCCCGTATTCCCTATCGTGCAGATCATTTCATCCCACTGAGAATTATTTCGTCTTAAATCTTCTAAATCTGAGTCTATTGTTTGATCTACTTCTTCAATCTCTTTGATAATTCTTTTAATTCTTTCTGCAGCAGTCTCTGTTTGTTGCATTGCATCAGTAGAAGACAGGGAAAAAATCAATGCAACTAATCCCCAAAACATATTAATAACTTTGTTATAAAATGATTTTCTAAACATTTTTTTCTCTTTATAATTAAATAATTATTTTTTAACCTGCTAAAAATATAAAAATCTCTGTTTTCTGTTTCCTTACACTTTTCTCTCCTTAATAAAATAAATTGTTAAATTCTAAGATACTAAGCATACCTTGACTGTATGGTTTGTATCATGTAGTGCCTCTGCTGCTTGTTTTACTTTATCCATGCCTTTTATAAAATTCTTCGAAGCTCTTTCAAGAGCATCTTCTATGTTTGATGACCCATTCTCAATTGCGTCAGACAGATTTTTAAAAGCATCATTAAAAGATGATGCGGAATCTTTTAAACTGTCAGAAATTTCTTTTGCTGCATTTTTAAGATTCCTAGAGGCACCCACTATTCCGGTTTGAAGGTTTGTTGAAGCTTTTTCAAGATTTTCAGAAGCATCAACGAGAGCATTATTTAGTAATACTGCTGTACTGTTAAGGCTCCTTACAATAGTTTCAGTGTTTTGAGTTATATCCGCAGATATCTCTTTTGCAGTAAGGGATAAAGATTTCACAGCATTATTAAATTGCAGTGTTGCAAAATTTAATGTATTCGCTAGAGTATTGGCACTATATATCATTGCCTCAGAGATATTCTTTGAAGATTCTATAAAAGCATTCCCAGCACTTTTGCTGGCGTTTTCTATGCTTATCCCCAACTTCTCTATACTATTTCCGATGGTTTTAGCTATTACTACACCTGCCCCCTCAAGGTCTTCTATCACTCTCTGAGATGCGTGCTGTGTTAAAAATATGGCTGTTCCCGGATTTGTCAGGACATTTCTATTAATGTCAATAAACTCAATAACGTTATCTTTAAATTTTACTGCAAAGTCTGAAAAAAGAGTGACGCCTTCATTATTTATAATGTCACGAAGCCTTACTCCTATATTGTTATATGAGTCCCAAAAATATCCTGCCTTTCCAGGCTTTATTTCAACCCACCCCATTAAGGGAGCCTTTTCTAGTCCTTTGTGGTAAGATGGCATATCGAGATTTAAGAAAAAGTTCGCCCCTTCTGGAAGGGTGACAGTATCTATAAAATCTTTCTTTGCGCTCTCTCGTGCAATTATCTTGGATGATTTATCACAGCCTTTTTGGAAGTCTTTTATATTATATATTTGCAAAGAAAAATTTCCTGAAGTGATAAACAATCCATCTTGTATATAAGAAAGTGTCGGCGTATAAGCAAAAATAGAATCTGCATCATCCTGTACAATAGTGAGTTTCTGGGAGACATCTAGTTTTTGTAAATCGTATAACCCCTGAACTTGAGCAGCAGAAAGCATTTTATTTGAGAACTTTTCCTTTTTAGGGATCTTAAAAAGTAATGTATTAAGATCAACAGTTAATGGATTTAAGCTTAACAATTCATAAACAGGCTTTAGAGTCCAAAGATGAAGGGACTCTATATTTGCTGAAGGATAAGCGTCTATAGCAACCTTCTCTTTTCCTAAGTCATACTGAAGAAGAAAGGGGCGACGATCTTGATAGCAACGCTCAAATAACAATTGAAACTTTCCATTTCCTTTTAATTCAGCAATGCAATACTTTTTTCCCTCACTTTGAGTGCTTTGAATAGGTGTCTCTGAATCTAAATTGGTCAAATAGAAACGGTGAGGCATATCGCCTATTCTCTCAGTTCTTCCTACTTCTGCAAAAGAAAACAAGCTTTGTCTATTGATGTCTTGGCTAAATTTCAAAGTCCCATTATGCCCACTACTGAGGAAAGTTTTCCCGTCATGATTATCGGGAAGAAGGAGGTAAGACGCTCCTTTTACAGCAATGGGTTCTAGATGCTCTCCTCTAAAGGCTTCTACAAAACGATCATCTAGCCTTCCAGGCTCCGTCCCTTTGACACAGGAGGATGTTATCGCAAAAGAAAACACAGCAAAGGCAACTGTGGATAGCAAAGATATTTTATTAAGCTTTCTCATTAGTTTTCTCCTCTATGAACTAGCTTTCAACCCAATTGTTGGGAGCTTTATAGCGCTAACCTTATGGTAGTTTCAAAGAATTAATCTATCGGTAAAATACACGTACGTAGTGGGCAATTTTAGATACAAGCGGGCTGTCGAAAATCACTACGTTGGAGTTTTTTCCTCTCCGGGTATAGCAGTCTAGCTTTTTTAGATGCCCGAGGACTATATAATGTCACTTCTATAGGAGATCACTTTCTCAAAGGATGTAACAACCTTACTTACGTCAATACTCAGGGTCTGTCAGCTGCGATGCTTACTCTTCTTACATCCAAAATGGAACAAGGCAGAGTCTTTCTTCTAGAGTAAAGCAAAACCAGTGAGGCTTGAAATTTGATAAAGACCGCCCAATAACGCAGAGGGTAGAAGAGTGGAAAGATACTCTTATACTTCTCGATTCTCTTAGTGTAATATGAAGGAGTTTTGAGGCGCGAAAGAACGATTGCGAAATAGAGAGGAGAATACTGCGATAAACGTCAGGGGGCATTGAAAACGGGAAAATGGAAGCAATCTTAGATATCTCATACTGTGGAACAGTAAAGCTGCCCCTCTCACCATCCTAACCTCAATTGGCCTGCCTTAGATGATGCCCTCGGACGCTACTCCGTCCAACTAAGCCGCACCCTCCTCTACTGATCTGCATAAAAACATTCCAATATCCTTCTAACTATTTTTATTTCCCCTTTATGAGTTATTGATTAATATTTTATTGCTTTACTTTCTCAATTCCCCTACATTTTTCATGAATTATACTTCCTTGAATTGCATCTAAGAGCACCATTCAGTAGCAACTGGGAAAATTGCTAGCCAAAGGAACAAAATTATGCGAAGAAACGTTAAATTCTTATCTATTATAGTAGGCCTTCTAAATTTTGCTCACAGTATGGAGGAAGAAGATACCATTTGTAATGGTATAGACACCACCAGGCAAGGCATTCTGATATGTAGATCTAAAGACGATAGTTTAGATTATAAGAACTACGTGAATAAAATCCTAGTGGGGAAGGAAAACCCAGATCAAATTATTCGCTTTGCTGAAGCTGGGGAGCTAAGCGCTTACAAGACGATAATGATGATAGAAAGCATCCCAATGTCAGAAAAATTAGCGTTAACTGATCGCTTTGCTCAGTATTATCCAGATAATGCTGAAATGTTTGAACTTGCCGCAAAAACATGTATGGAGAATGGTTTAATTAAGAAGGGATTTAGTTTTTATGAGCAGGCTCTCGGTACAAGCAAAATGAGCAATAACGGTTTCTTACGTTATATTTATTACTTGACAAATTATAGAGCCCAAGAGCCTAACAGCATTCCTATAACTTGGAGATTGCTACAGCAATGGCAAAATAAGATTCAATCTGACATTTCACAAAAAAATCAATTTATTGACAAATGTGAGGAGCTTATTACCGCCTATGATCTATTTTTTAAAATTATTGTTTGTTTAGAAGAATACTGGAGCTTTGCTGTAGAAGCCATTAAGCTGGCCGAGAGAAATGATACGCCTGCTTTTATTAAAGGGATAATTTTTTTGCAATATCTCAATTTTAAAGGAACCCCTCTTGAAGCGTTTATTTACTATAATATAGGCTATCAATTTAATGATGAGGAGGAGTTACAACAAGGAGCCGAAGTAAGTAAGGAGGTAGCCTTAGAAAAGCAGATCCAGGACTATGAGAACCAAATTAATGATTTAATTAATGAGAATTTATCCAAGTTACTAAATCCCCCTCTTTTCAGTTCTAAACATATACTGAAGGATTTGACCAGCAGTTATTATATGCTGAGATTTACCAACCTGACGCTGACAGAAGAAGAAGTATGTCAACAATGTGCTAAAAGCTTTATACAAGCAAATCTCTCGACTTTGCTAAAGTACAAAGGAGAAAATTCTTATATAATTGCTAGGCTTAAATCCCTTGATGAAAACAATAAATACCTAATCGCCTTAATAGACTTTATAGCAGAGGCTATAAATAATGCTAAAAAATCATAGCAGAGAAAAGGATAAGCAAGAATAATCTATGCCTCAGTAGAGGAGATTAACCCTTTGCTTTTCTTAGGAGCTGAAAATGAATATGATTTTCTTATTATCAGCTTAGAGTAGTTATTACTAGTTTAAGAAAGCAATCTTATAGTTTATATTTTTAATATGGTGCTTTTACAGCCATATTATTCTTTATTGCTGACTGTCTTCTTCTATTAAATTTAGCTAACGTTTAACTTAATAGAATAGCGTAACTATCCCCTTCATACTTCTTGTAAAACTCTTCTTGCATATAATGCTCATGTCCTCCTATAGAATTAATTATCTGGAATAAAATTATTAAGATAAGTGTTCGCGTGAAATTGTGTAAATTTTTGCTTATGTGCTTTCTCTCCGCATTAAGTTGCCAAACCAGTCACACTCAAGATAATGATCAGCGTTAGCTTCTCGATCTTCCCCTTGAAATTCTTACCCTAATCTCTTCTTTTTCCGATCTTTCTGAAAACTTAGCTCTTAGAGAAATTTGCTTTTTCACTAAGAGCTGGGTTGATGACTTTTATGCGAAAATCATACAAAGGAATTTCAGCACTTTTAAAGAAACCTTTAATGCTGAATTTGAGGGGATCTCTCTAGGATATAGGAAGAGTTTGATTAAAAAGATTACATCAGATCTTCTCAAGAATGACGGATGTTTGTTTGTTCCTCAAACAAGCCGTTTTGAAGGATACCTTGCAAAGAACTATACAAGCATTAAGCTTTATCCTTACCTCAAAGAAGACAAAGATTGGGCCCAAGAATTATATAGCACACTTTTTGATAAGCAGCTGCCCAAAAAAATTTTGAGCTTGCCCTTCACCATCTTTTAGCTTGCCTTCCCATTACCCATATTTATGGGGCTCAGTTAGAATTAGATCCATCAGTAGTTGTTCAAAAATTTAAGGAGGTCCATCATGAGGCGCAGGTTGTAGCTCTTAAAAAACTAAAAGCAAAGCATAGCTACTTCCTTATCGGTATAGATCAGGATCGCGATAGATTAGCGACAAAACCGCACTTTATTATAATCAATCAATCTAATGCTGGTGATCTTGCTCACATTAACCAAGAGGATCATCTTCCAAAGGATCATCCTCATACGATTATTTATAATATCGATCAAGAAGTTGCTTTCTTCCCGCTCTTCATGGATTTGAGGTCTAAAGGTGATCTGATCAATCACTTGAGCTTCCCATAGTCAGCTGCCACAATATTATTCAGATGCTTAATTTGACGATGATCAATATCCGCAGGGCAACATCTTTCCTCGCTTATATCTTCTATGGCGGCTATATAAGCAGAAGCTTGTGCCGTATTAATTGATTGTGGTTTTTCCTACTTCTTTAAGGCCCGCAAAGCTTTTCTCAGGAATCTTGCTCGCTTTCTCTCATACTTCAGGGAGGACTATTTATTGTTGAGTCCAAAGATATGCTCCTAAGTTTGGGAAAGGGTAAGCTGGTATGCTAAGCCCAGAATTCTTCTTGGAAAGTTGAGAGAATATATATAAAAGCCAAAAGTCAATGAAAGTAATCTTATAGAGCTATAGCTTTTGGCGCAAAAACCAAAATCTTATTTTTTTGTCTTTACAATACGCATAACAAAGTTGCTGGAATTTTTATTTAGCACAACCATCTGGTTTACTTTATCAGCCCAGTGAGGGTGATGGGTGATAATAATCTTGGTGGCATGAGGTAGATATCGCTCAATGTTTTTTTGAATAATGGCATCCGTCTCTTTATCTAAAGAGGCCGTGCTTTCATCAAAGATGCATAAACCAGGATTCTTGAGAAAAAGGCGCGCAATGGCTAGACGCTGTTTTTCACCCCCAGAGAGTTTTACGCCTCGATCCCCTACCATGGTATCCAGGCCATCAGGAAGCTTGTAAAGCAGTGGTTCAAGATGTGCCTTTTTTACCACTTCTACAATATCTTCACGTATAGCATGAGGGCGTACAAATCTAATGTTATTGATAATTGTATCATTAAGTAGGTAACTTTCTTGAGGAACCCAACCCACTGCTTTGTAGAGAGAAGCAAGTTCAATGTTCTGAATGTTGATATCATTAATCAGAATCTCTCCCTCTAGGGGGTCGTATAAACGTAGTAATAGTTTCGCAATAGTTGATTTACCAATACCTGTTTTACCAGTAATAATAGCTGTTTGCCCAGCTTCAACACGAAAAGATAATTGGTTCAGAATAAGGCGATTATCGTATCGGAAAGAAACATTGCGAAATTCCACAGAAAATGATGATCCTGTGAGTATAACAGGATTCTTTATTTCTTGGATATTGCTGGGTGTTGATAGGGTTTCAAATACTCCTTTCATGTCAATTAGGGCTTTTTTTATGTCTTGTATGAGATGCCCTAAAATACCGATCGGCCCTACTAATTGCAGCATATAACCATTAAAAAGAACAAAGTCACCCGCAGTGAGTGCGCCATTACGTACACCAATACCGACATAATAGGTTAATATCGATAAACCAATTCCTAAGGTAAATGATTGTCCTATTTGAACACATGTGTATCGCTGAATAAAACCTATCTCAGCTTCTTCTCTCTTCTTGAGCTCGGTATTACAAACGCTAATAGCAAGATCCTGTCTACCAAACGTTTTGATAGCTTCATAGTTGGAAATCCAGTCTGTTACTACCCCGTCTACTTCACGATCGATGTTATTAGCGTGTTCGCGTAGCTTTATTATAGGCTTAATGGAAAGTAGCGCATACACAAAAAAGCTCGCCAATACACACGTAAGAATACTAACATAGAAAAGTGAATAGAAGATCATAATACCACCGATTACACATATAAATTCTACGAAGGTTGGTAAAATATAAAAGAATAAACCCAACATGACACTGGGAACATTTCTTTGTGCTCGGCGAATAATATTGGCTAAGGCTCCTGGCTTCTGATTAATAAAGTACTGATGAGATAAGCTGTAAAGATGAGCCAAGACCTTACTACCAAGTAAAAATGTTACACGCTGCTCCAAGCGAGAGGCTAAGAAAGAGCGAATATGTTGCGTGAGCTGACTTAGCATCCATAGGACACCATAACTCAAAAGTAGCCATGACATCCACATCCCTGTATCATTCTTAGAAAGGCTTTCCATAATGTATTTAAGTAAGAGAGGAAGAGTTAAGCTGGTGAGAATGCCGATTAATAAGAAGCACGCAGAACCAATAAAACTCCATCGCATGGAATGATCTGACAGGGCTTGCATAAAGATGTCCTTAAGATACTTATAATCTCTCATGTCAATCGACTCACTTCTCATATTAATTTGTCTGACCATATTTTAAGGAACATCTCAATAGAGCAAATCTGGATAAACGGCCATAGATGAATATTATCTCCATTACTTATGAGTGAGATCGTATGATATAAACCATCTTTATCTACAAAGCCTTGTTTAACCATTTCGCCTTCTAAACAGAGCTCCATAACAAACTCGATGTTTCTCTTCACACCGAGTTGTAGAGTTCCAGTTGTTTGGCATTTATCTCGTCTCCATACAGTATCAGTTTTAAAGCGTGTGTTAACGGAATGGCGTAATGGATAACGATCGTACCCTTTTTGGAATAAATCGTATGTTGGGAATGAGAGAGCAAAATTAACCACAGGCTCACAAAAGAACGGATATTGTTCAAGATAACAAGTATTGGCCCTTACCTGTACCGAGGCTAGCCCTTCAAATAGAGCATCGATTTGATCGTATTTTCCTGGAAGAATCCGTGATGAAATATCTTGATAAGCAGGATGAATAAACTCACTTGTCCTATGCCGGTTTATTTGATGATTAAACCAATAGGGAGACTTGTCTTGTGGATTTTCTCGTTTTTTAGGTTTTCTTGCTGCAAGGTAATTTGCAAGGTTTACCATATTTTGTACTAGGATGGGCGTTAAAGAGTCCCTATAAAAATGAGTGACTTCTTTAACCTTGTCCAGTAAACCTTTCGTACCATGGGTTAGCCAATAATCGGCAATACACTTTCTTGTGGGTGGGCGCATAAAAATGTGATCACTACCATGTCCACTCAGTAGAATACATGAGTCCCGGGATGGAAGATAATGGGACACTTCATTAATTAAAGCTGCACTGATGCAGCCAGAAAAAGGCTTGTTGATCTTTAATCCTTGATCTACTACATAGGGATCAAAAGGTAAAACTTGAGAGGTATCAATTTCTGTAAGATTAATACCAACCTCCTCACACACTTTTCGTGCATAAGTTAGCTCGTTCGATGATTGAATAGTTGAATCAAAGTAGTTAAAAGCTGAGAGTTTCTGATCAGGCCTAACAATTTTGCTTAAACAAAACACTAAAGCTGTAGAGTCTAATCCACCTGAAAGACTCACACATACGTTCTTGTAAGGTTCAATCAGGGGCTTGAGTACCGATTGTAAAACATCCACAGCATCAGTTGAAGTCAGCATCATTGAACTATGCGTAGCAAAAGGATTCCAAAAGGGTTGTATCGCACGACTATAAGGAGTAGCTGTTAGAGAACAACCGGGTGGGACTTCTTCCACCCCCTTAAAAGAAGTTTGAATCGCGCTACTGTTTCCATAAAAAAGGTAAGAACATAGATAATGCCAGTTGCGTTCAAGAGGAGACGATATATATTGCTGAATAAGCTCAATATGTGATGAGAAAATTAGATCACCTCCAGGTAAAGCATAATAAAAACAAGAAAGCTGCCCTGTAGGATCCACCATGACATTTAGCTTGTTAGCAACATCAATATACCAGTAAACATATTTACCCCACATTTTTTGGGGCAAATCCTGCTTAAGCTCTTGGGATAAAACTCCAAACTCTTGAGAAGTAATAATAGCACAATGATCTCTTTCAAAAATACGCCCTATTAGGACGGCTGAATCACTTTCCCAAACTTGATCTGTGTCTTGCTCAATGTGCTGCTTACCATAGACAAGGGTTAAATTCTTTTTAACCATACAAGATGGTTGGTCATCTATATGCTGTTGAAGGATAGATATTAACTCAGACCCTTTACCCTCAGCATTCTGTTGGCTCCAAAAACCAAGGTAAATCATACTTTTTCCTTTCTAAAAGGTTCATTAAGAATAATCCCAAGGCCCTCCCTAATTTCTTGGGAGTCCATCACTACCTTAGCATCGCATTCTACCCACGCATGGGCCATGAAAGGATAATTCTGCACTCCGATCTCTAAGTTGCATTTCCACCTTTTTTGCAAGGCCATTAAAACATACGTTATAGCCCATTCCAGGCATTTGGTTCGGCTAGGATAAATAAGGCAAGCTTTATTGACTATATTGGCTAAATGCTTTAAATCTGCTTCGCTTGGAATGAAGTAGTCACTCTTCTTCTTAGAGGCTTTTTTAATAAGGAGGATCGTTTGATAAAACCCCAAGAACTTGATATAAAAGTTAACTTTGATTAAATGCCTTAAAGCGTTAAGAACAGAAAAGCTTAAGGGTAATTTTTCTTCATTCAATGGTAGACGCCAATCAATATTGGAAACGCCGGCAGACTCTGACTTACAGTCTGTATAGAAAGAGTACGGTATCTTTTGAGGGTGCACGATTCTCTCGCTAAGCAATATATTTAGATAATTTTGATCCGATTCCTCAAGCTCTTGATTGTGTACAACTTTTAATAAAACATCAGCAAAGACTGAAGAGCATATAGTGTACTTATCTTTCTTGGTATCGAGCACAATAACTTGATCACGAAATTGGGTGATATAAATATGAGGAGAAAGCGAGTAATATATCATTTTAATTTGGTACTTTAAGAATCGTTTAATCGGTTCTGTCACATACTTTCTTAACAGATGTGACAGAACCATTCTTCACTTCAAGCTGATAGTTTAGGCATCAAACTTTTGCAATGAGGTCACTCCGCCTTGCTCAAATTTCGCTCCACAACCTCCAGCAGTGATAGTTGATGCAGACTGAGATATATTTATAAGGCCTGCGTGTTCGTTTTTATCTAATTTATTGAAAAAACTTTTTACCATTATAGATTTCTTTAAGTATTTCATTTATGTGTTCTCCTTAATTTGGATTATTAATTTGTCTTCACTGTATGTGGAAGACAATTTGACCCTAAATTACTCTTCTGGAGATCTTCTATCGACAAAAAACACGTATAAATAGGAAACATGTAAATTTTACATAAATTACAGAGGAAAAAGATTTACAAAGAAGCGGTCAAAATAAATAAGTCCAGAGTATTGAAAGATAAGAGTGATATATTGACCACGGGCTAATCTGTAGGCATTAAAACAACCTTCTAAGAAAATTAATCCATCTATTCATGAACTAACGCTAGCTGAGATATACCGAAAAAATACGTAGATGTTTTACTTAGAGAAGTAGAGCAATTTTTGTTATCCATTCTACAGCAATGATATCCTTTTGAAGAATTAGCCCCTAAGTGAGCACTTAACGTATGACAGTAAAATACCTCCTCCAAAAAACATTATTATGGGATACTATAAAAACGGTCAATGGTATCACCCTGACTGCCCGAGAAATTGATATAGTCTCTTGTCTGGTTTATGGCCGGACCTCTAAGAAAATAGCCTCCCTTTTATCAATCACTCCCAGAACCGTGGAAACTCATATCCGAAATATTATGCAGAAATTAGGATATCATTCACAAGAAAGCATAAGAGATTTTATAGAAAAATCAGACGATTTTATCTTTTTACAGACTCATTATCTGAACCTATTAATTGCTAAAGACTTTGAAAGAACGCTTAAAGAGATTTCGGATCTTTTCATAAGTAGAATATGTGGACCTAAAATTGTTCATATAAGAACAGAGGAGGATAACTCTCCTCTTATTGAACAAATTATATATCAATTGGAATTACTGGGGACCAATATAATCAAAGTTATAAGAAAGAATATAAGGGCCGACCTTTCTCACCAGGCGGATTGCATTATTTTTGCCTTCACTAATTCGTTAGTAAAAATTCTAAAAGAAAATGAAGGACAAAAAGGGTTAAAAACTGCACAGTTTATAGAAGAAACGAGGAAACCTTCATCTAAATTTCTATTTCTTTCGCTGCAAGAGCAAGAAAATGAGGAAGAATTGGAAGAACCCTTTAAAATTATCCCTCTGAAGGCGCAAGATTACGATAACCATTATTATTTATTTTTCGCAATTTTAGAAAGGATCTTTCCTGAAATCAATTTGAAAAACATTATTGCTTCCTTTAAAGAAAAAGTCCAGCGTCTCTGCTTTTTCCCCCTCATACTGGATGATAAAGGTAAAAATGCCATAAATTCCTTTGCTCCTGGAAAGAATCCTACCTATATAAGCTTGAAAAATTTTTTAAAAGAGAGAAGGAGATGGGTAATTATAGGAACAATTATCTGTACTTGCTTGGCGTATTTATGCCTATCTCTGTTTAGTTCCTTACAATCCAGCAGAACCGCTTTTCTTTTAGAAGGCTCAAGAATTCCTTTTGTTCGATCCTTATTACCTCTTCCCGCTGAGAGAGCCTTTCTACAGCGGCCAATCTTGCTAAAGCAGATTAGAGATGGATTTAAGGGAGAGGAAGATATACAAACAGTGGCTTTGGTCGGAATTGGGGGCGCTGGAAAAACAACGCTTGCTCGGCAACATGCTCAACATCATCAATATTCTATTGCATGGGAAATTAATGCAGAAACCAAGATAAGCCTTATACAGTCTCTAGAGAATATGGCACAGGCGCTAGCATTTACAGAAGAACATCAAAGAGTATTGAGAAGTATTCAAAGTATGAAGCAATGTGCTGAAAAGGAAGAGAAAGTACTTTCATTTATAAAGGAGAGGTTGAAAGCTCAACCGGGCTGGCTGTTGATCTATGATAATGTGGGTCTTTTTACGGAAATCCAAGATTATTTTCCACAGGATGCTAGTGCTTGGGGAAGAGGGAAGATTATTTTAACCACTCGAGACAATAACATTCAGAATAACAGCCAAGTGAACCACGTCATTCATATTGAAGAGCTAAGTCCGGGACAACAGTTAGCTCTTTTCCTTAAAATTATGAGCAATGGAATGATTAATACTTTTACATTTGCCCAAAAAGAAGACATAAGAAAGTTTCTAGAAAAAATACCTTCATTTCCTTTGGATACTTCAGTAGCAGCTTATTATTTAAAAGCTACCAATATTTCTTATGAAAAGTACCTAGGCGCTATGGCTCAGAATAATAAAGATTTTCTTAAGCTGCAAGAAACCCTTTTAAGAGAAGCTGGAGGGTATACTAAGACTCGATATGGTATAATCACTACCTCTCTGCAACGTTTAATAGAGACTCATAAAGATTTTTGTGAACTTTTATTATTTATTAGCCTTCTTGACTCACAAAATATTCCAAAGGATCTATTAGTTGCATATAAAAACTCAGAGGTTGCTGATAACTTTATTTACCATTTAAATAAATATTCTCTTATAGAGGAGCAAGTATTTTCATCTAAGCCAGCTATTTCGATCCACCGTAGTTTGCAGGCGATTTCTCTTGCTTATCTATCTCAGGCTTTAGGATTGGCAAAGGATAAGCAGCAATTGCGGAGAATTGTATCTATTTTGGAAAGGACAGTCTACGACGCAGTAAAGAAGGATGATTTAGAACGAATAAAATCCCTGCTTCCTCATTGTGAATCTCTATTAATGCATACAAGTTTATTAACAAAGCATATGAAGACTTTAATAGAGAGCAGTTTAGGATTCGCTTACTATTGTCTAAGCTATTATGAAAAAGCAAGAGATCTCTTAGCAAAAGCTCACAAGAACATGAAAGGTAATCCGATATCCGATTATGAGTTAGAAGTAAGAATTTTAAGCTATCTAGGCCTTTGTATTAAAGCAGTAGGAGACCGCAAGGAGGCAAAAGAAGTTTTTGAGAAGAGTATTTCTCTTTATAAAGAGCATGAATTGGAAAACAGCAACGAGCTAGCTTGGGCTCTTCTCAATCTAGGGGATGTTTATAGGCTCTTAGGCATTTATGATAAAGCAAAGGATGTCTTAGAGCAAAGCTTGCTAATTTATAAGCATAACGGTTCTAAAAATTATATTGGCAAAGCAAGAGCCCTTTTATATTTGGGCACCGTTTATAGAGATATTGGCGCTTATAGTAAAGCTATAGATTTATTAGAAAGCAGCCTTAAGATCTATAAAGCTTATGTCTCTAAAGACCATCTTCGTATTGCTCGCATTCTAGCGCATCTGGGAACACTTAATAGAGAAATGGGATATGGTTTAAAAGCTAAAGATTTTACTGAGCAAAGCCTTGCTATTTATCAAAGTGTATTACCTCAAGATCACATTGATATTGGTTGGACTTTAGCATATCTGGGAAAGGTTCATATAAACTTAGGTAATTACTCAGAAGCCAAAAAGTTACTAGAAAAGAGTTATGCTATCCATAAAAAGTTTTATCCTCAAGATCATATTGAATATGCTTGGGTATGTTTATATTTAGGAGAAGCTTATAGTCGCTTAAAAGAATTTGATAAAGCAGAAAAACTTCTGTGCCAAAGCCTTCACCGTTATAAGATACATTACGGCTCTGAACATATAGAGGCAGCAAATGCTCTGCTCTTAGTAGGTCACTTTTACTTATTAAGCGGCAATATGGAATTAGCTGAGTCTTACTTTAATGAAGCGCTCGCCATCTATAGAAAAAGTAAACATCCCAATATTTATAAGGCTCTTGAAGGATTATCTGAAGTATATATAACGCGAGCAAGCATAATTGAAAAGCAAGATGATATACAACAATCAAAAATATATAAACAACAAGCAAACAACTATTTAAGCCAAGCACGACAGATAATCAATAATTACTTTCCTGAGAACTCTCCACATTTAGCAAAAATCCATAAACTTCAGCTAATGCTCTGAAAGGAGGAAGGGCGCTGTCGTGCGGCAGCTAAGCATCGCCACAACAAGTATCTAAATAATATAATGGAAGCTGATTGCAGAAAGCTTAAACGATGATCCAACCCAACTTTCAGCTATTGCAGCACTTACTGCCAGAGTAATATAAGTGTAAAAGCGATCACTTGATAACATACTCTCCAGGTGATTAATTGTCTCAGGACAATAAATAAAGTTTGGCATTAATAATAAATACTACTACATTGTAAATGTAGCTCTCGGTCCTGCCTCTGCTTGCATGCATCCGAGGCTTTTTTATTTTTAGATATAACAAATTGTCTATATCTTCACTAGCTATTTATTTTGAAGAACAACACACAATAATTTTAAACAAATCGCTTGCTTTGGTAATAAGGTAAAAGAATATTCCATTTTGCGTGCTCATTTTGTAACTTTGTCATGCATTATGATATAAAAGCATACTTGAAATTAATACACCATTTTGCAGTTTCTCATATCTCTGATAAATTGTAGAAAGTTACAACCTAAGAGAGAACGATCATGAATAAAACTGATCTCATTAAAGCAGTTTCTGACCAATGCAATCTACCACAGAGCAATGTAAATCAAATTTTTGATGCTATCTTAGCAACGGTTACAGCTAGCCTTAAAAAAAAGGAAGAAGTTAATCTGCCAGGCTTTGGTAAGTTTAAGGTGACTGAAAGAGCTGCTCGTAAAGGACGCAACCCACAAACGGGACAAGAGATTACTATTGCTGCCTCCAAGGCCCCATCCTTTTCTGCCGGTAAAGCGCTTAAAGACGCGGTAAACTAAGTGATAAGCGGCTTCTAAGTCGCTATAAGCTTGCGCACCATTAATGGTCAGCTATCCTGCTTGCCACTTGCGCAAGC
>NZ_AEWF01000006.1:7500-170935 GCF_000190415.1 Candidatus Odyssella thessalonicensis L13 | reverse complement strand
CCGCCCAAGAAGCCGCCATCAATGCCATGACCTTCAACACCACTCAAGTGTATGAAGGCCTCGCCACCCACCTTTCTGCTGCCACGGAAGATCCGTTCACGGAAGTTTTTGAGCAGAATGTTAAGGATAAAAGGGGCGAGCAAGGAAAACAAAATACTAATGATGAAGAGAGTGAGCAAACAAACCAAAATGCTGAGGACGAAGGGAGTCAGCAAGCAGAACAAAAACCCAGAAATTTTGGCGAATTCTTGGAGAAGCAAGTAGCTATAGCCCGAGAATGGCAGAAGGAACAACAGGCCATTAGAGATGCACAGCCCCATCGAGCAATCAGGGTTCTCCATGATATCAGGAATTATAGTCAAGGAGTTGATGACTTTAATGGGGTAGCAACCATCGGAATGGTTGCCGACTTGCATGAGGTAGTTGTAGACTTTCCTGCGCGCTCGAAGGATGCGTGCGATCTGGTGAAGCAGAAGTTTGCCGGCCAACCCTTAGATGAAGCAAAGGTGCAGGCTTTGACAGAGTACGCCATTAATACAGGAGCAGCGCTGAGCAGCTGTGTAGGTCCTATGGGCAAAGGCGGAGGGAAGGGAGGCAAAGCCAAAGGCCCAATGGCAAGCAATCAGAACCGCCAGACAAGATCCTCTCAAGGGAGCAAAGGCCCTCAAGCCTATAAGGCTGCTAACCGCAATGGACTATCGTCTCAAAGCCAACGCTCAGAGGCAGCTAACCGTCTGTATGAAGATATGAGAGCCGTTGCGAATGGCGGTAATACCCATACAGCTTTCTCAGACTTGGGGGCTAGAACTGTAGGCACAAAGTTTGGCGCGCCCGAACGCATGTCCGGCGAACAATGGATAAACAGAAGCACTCCTGCACCAAGTATGTCCTCAGGTTCGAGCGGAAGCAGTACCTCTACAAGAGTCGGGGCCGGTTCTATTTCTGCTAATTCTACTAGTGTGAATAGTACGGCTAAACAGGGGACTACTAAAGCATCTTCCACTCACCCTAGGGTTCGCCCTATTAATAATCGTAAACCAATTAATTCAGAGTATGCTGGTAAAGTGTATCCTCTTGAGAAATTACCTGAGAATCTCAGGCGTGAGTATCCTCATAGCGTTCCTTTTACAGGCACTGGACATCCAGATTTTTCACGGTATGCTATTAAAAAAGTCGAAATAAAAATTACGGGAGATCATGGTGCTGATTTTGCTCTAGCTGATAAAGCTGCAGGGATTAAGGTGCGTCCCGCAGGATACACATGGCACCATCATCATGATGGCAAAAGCATGTATCTGGTACCAAAGGATCTACATAAAGCTGTACGCCATACAGGGGGAGTAGCTGTAAATAAAAACACTTAAATGGAGAAATGAATGGAAATACTGAATACATTAGGTCCAATGGATCAGAGGTTATTGGAAGCATTGGAAGAAGTTTGGCGATGCAGCTTACCTAAACCTTATCGAGATTTTATTCTTAAGCATAATGGTGGCCTTCCGCAGCCTTGCCGTTTTTACTTTAAAGAATTAAAAGATAATGGTTCCTATGTAGACTTCCTATTTGGCATTAGAAGAGGATTTAATGAAAATCTTTTAATGAATATAGAGTTATACCGTGACAGAGTACCTAATAATATGATCCCTATTGGAGATGATCCAGGTGGTAATTTGATCTTGATATCATTGAAGGGTCCTGATAGAGGGAAAGTTTATTTCTGGGATCATGAGATGGAGGCGGATTCTGCGCAGGGTGAAGTGCCTGATTACTCTAATCTAACTTTAATTGCCGATAGCTTCGATGAGTTTATCAATAATCTCCGTAATGATGAAGAAGTGCCTGATAACGATGAATCATAATACTCCGTCTCTCTAATAATTAATAGCATAAAGCGGTATACTCTTCACCACTCTCTGAAGCCAATGCTCAGAGGCCGCTAACCGTCTATATAGTGACATGAGAGCTGTTGCGAATGGTGGTAGTACTCATAAGTCAGCTTTCTCAGATTTAGGAGCTAGAACTGCAGGCACAAAGTTTGGCGCGCCCGAGCGCATGTCTGGTGAACAGTGGATAAATAGAAGCACTCATGCACCGAGTATGTCAGCGAGCTCAAGTGGAAGCAGTACCTCTACAAGAGTCGGGGCCGGTTCTACATCAACTGATTCTTCGACAAGCACGAGTGCTGCTACAAGCTTTGGAAGTTGTAACCCTACAAGTGACAAGAGGGTGAATGGCCATAGAAGCAAGCTAGGGCGCACCCTAGACGGTAAAGTGTCAACACCGGTTTAAAAATGATACAGATTTGAAGAGATCACCGATTTAAAAATGATACAAGAGGGGTGGATTTGAAGGTAATTATTTATAGGCTATCCCATACTGTTACCTCCTCTTCTTTCAACCTTGAAGGTATAAGTCGAGCTTTCCTTTTGTCCTTCAGGCGCAACCTGGGGTGAATGTCTGCAGCAGACCGTGATGGAGAACATTCATAAGAGTTTGTCTGACCTTAGCCTTCCTAAAAAACACCGGCATCTTAACAATCAAGAAGCACAGTATGCTAGGTGCCGCGTCTTGTAGCCTTGTCGGTGCTTTATCTTTTTTCTTTTCACGGCCTATCACTTTTTCTATCGGCTGAGTTATCTCAACAGGTATAAGAGAAACCATCATTTCAATGTCAGAGGTTTGCGTATCTGTTATTTCAACGCCATGCATATTCCTCTCTAGATCCATGGATAAATGAATTTTACGTCAAGGTCTTTGAGGGCATGGTTTCCCGTATTTGCGCCCATTCTTCTGTGAGCTGCAAAAAAGAAGCTATCTCCAGACTTTTTTAAATTCTGATGATAATCCTACGCACAAATTCTGGGCTAAACCTATTAAGGGATGATTGTTAACTTGTTTACAGAAAATATGGAAAAATCACAAAACTTACGTGTTAATTTTGGGAAAAGTTAGAGTAAATTCGATATAGTCTCCCTCTTGAGATTGGCAAGTGATAGTTCCACCAAAGCTCTCCATTGTTAATTTACAAAAAGCCAATCCAACACCTGTTCCCTGTTCTTTTGTAGTTATGTATCCATCAAAAATATGATCAACGATATGTGGTGGGGCACCCCCTGCGGTATCACGAAAACGAATAATATTTGTTTCAGATTGCTCTTCTGAATATATTAATATTTTTCCTTTGTTATTTTTATGGATTTGGTAGAGAGAATTGCTTAGGAGGTTGAAGATGATTCTCATGAAAAGTAATGGGTTTCCCATCAAGTCAAAATAATAACGTCTATCCCATTCAATTAAGTCTTTTTCACCAGGTTGAAAGGGGTAAGAGTCTATGGCATTTTGAATCATTTTGTAGCTTTTACATTCGACAAGATCGTCTTCTTTCAAATTTTCAGAAGTGCTACGCTTTATGGCTTTCAAGTTATCGTCAATAAACGAATGCATCCAAGCTATCTGATCGTCTATTTCTTGCGGAAGATTTAAAATGTCTTCTATTGCAGCTATTTCCTTGCGGCTGAGTTCTCTTTCTGAGGTTAAGCCTGCCTTTTTGGCTAAATGATAATATTCCACTAAAATAGGAAGAGAGTTTTTCAGACTATAACTAATCGAATCTAGGCAGAATAAAGGAGTACGTAAATCATGAGTAATGCTCCCGGCTAACACCATTAATAATCGTTTCGCTGTTGCTTCAATTTCTCTTTTAGCTTCTAATGCAAGTTTTTCTCTTTCTTCGGCTTGTGTGCGTGCAGTAATATCAAGAGAAGTTCCTACAATGCCAATAACTTTGCCAGTGTCATCGTGAAAAGGGGCTTTGATACTGAGCATCGTGAGTTCAGTGCCGTTGTGGAGAGTTGCGTGTTCTAACACTTCTTCTGCAATACCGGTTTGCATAATTCTTTTATCGGTCGCTCTGATATTATTAGCATCCTTTTTCCAAGGGAGCTCGTAATCCGTTTTCCCTATAATATGTTCAGGAGAATCAAACCCTGCCATTTTAGCTTGGAATTCGTTGCATCCTAAATAAAATCCATTGCTATCCTTTAAGTATATACTTCCAGGGAGAAGTTTTAGGACCTCATTAAGATGAACTAGGATTTCTTTCATTGTTAGGCTTTTCATAGAACTTTTCGGTTGATAATAAGGTTAGGGATGGTTCTCAATTCTACATTATTCCTATAGATAATTAAGATTTCATTAAAAATACATCTGTTTGATAAGAATTTTCTGGTTAGGAGAAATTAAGCCATAGTTGTAACACACGTTCCGCCAGAACAGTGGTAAGTCTTTATAGACGAACACAGATGAATTAATTCCTAAAATATAGGGAGTATTAAACCATATAGGAATTTCTTGTAAGAGATAATTAACAGCTAAATATGCAGATTCATCAGTTACTTCTGCAATTTTTTGTGAAAGAATGGATTTTGAGGCGTTTAGACAATCACTCCTGAAGGAAGTATTATTTTTGAAGAGGTTTAAATATTCTTTATAAAGTTCAAGATATCTTTCATTTTGATACAAATGACTTATAAACACTATTTTCTTTTGAGCTTCTTCTTTTGTAAGTCCTATGTTGGTTAGACACCTAACAATCTTATTTTGTAAATGTTGATCTTGTTTCTTTGTCTTTTTGATAGCATCCCCCTCGGTATAGCCTATGGCCATTAAGTTATATTTTGAAGCACTGTCCATCGTAAAAATGTCAAAATCCTTAAAATTATTAGAAGCCCAACGAATTAAATTTTCTATATTTTGAGTTGAAAAATACCCATTAAAAGGGCTAATGCCAATTAGTGCATGTTCGTTTGAATCAACAAGATGATTGTATTCAAAGTCTTGAGGGTCAATTTTTTGTTGAGGAATCATTTTTAATCATTTCTATTTTTTTGTTTTTTATATCGCAGCTTGAAAAGCCATTATTATTGCTCGTTATTAGATTTTTTGAAATGGATCGAGGATGCTTTTAATTAATGCTATACCCATTCTTGACTCTGCTCGTCAATAACTGTAGTTGAAAAAATCAACTTTAGATTGAAAGTAAAAATACTAAAAAGTTTGATGATTAGGAGATTTCATGCCTCTTGAGGACCTGTTGCAAAAAATACAAGACTTTTCCATTCTCTATATAGGCTTGGTGTGTACGTTTCCACTGTTTTCGGACAATATCCAAAAAATCTATATAAATTAATAAGTTATGTGATTATTTTTATACCTAATAAATTTAACTAAACCCTTAGATTTCTAATGCTTAGAGGGAATAATCAGATAATCTCATGTGGGCCTAAATGTAGCAGCGCGCACTTATAAAGCCGCCAACGCGACCGTCCATGGTAAAGCAGATAAGGATCTGAAGAATGCGGCCTGCGCTGCCTTTGCCGCTGGAAGAGACGTCGATATTGCGATCCGCTCAGCCACCAATGCCGTCAATGCCGTAGAAAATAATTTCTTGACCAGCACGAGCCCCGGCGATCTTTTTGCTGAGGTGTTAAAGAAAAATCTTCAGGTCCTCTGCCTTCTATGTTTCTAAATCATTTATGACAATTTAGCACCGATGTAATATATACGCCTATTTGGTATGCTTTTGATTGTGAACTATTTATATTTCCTATTTCATCGATATCTCATAGACGCTTAAAATTCTTGAGATAACCCCATGCACCCAGAGGAGGGTATATGTTGTTGCAATGGCAAATAGCCTTGATGAAGGCTCAAGAGACTCCCCGATGCGGAGCAAAGACCCGAGCTGAGATATCCTGCCAATCTCCAGCGATGAAGAATGGCAGATGTCGAATGCATGGTGGTAAATCTCCTGGAGCGCCAACTGGCCATCGTCATGGAATGTATAAGCATGGGCGCTATACAAGAAATAATCTCGATACTCTTGCTGTAATTAAGCAACAACTCGAGAAAGTATATTCGGTGCTTTAGGAGGATGGTTGAGTAATATTACCCACAATGGCTTGACCACCATCATTGACTTGGACATGCTGAACGGTAATTTTTTGTTCCGATTGTCCCTGATTTCGATGCTTATGCAACCCCTCAACCAAAGTGGCATAAGTTCTCATAAACTTGTTGGCATAATTAAAGTAATCCTTCTGCTGCTCAAGACTTAAAGAAGCTGTGTTAGCGAGACAGTACATAGATGTATTGTGAGCAGCAATCAGTTGAGTAAGAAGCATGGCTTCAATCTCATCTTGGGGATTAAAAGCTTCCATCACATCCAGGGCGGCATCTACTGCTACATCCAGGTCTTTTTGATTATGCTGGAGGGGGCTTGTGGCATAGACAATCTGAGAGACCAGATTCTCTCGAAAGGTATCGAACCTTGTCCCTAACATTCTATTATTTTGGCCCTTTGGTTGAAGCAGAATGTTAGTATTATCCTCCTGTGCCATTACATTAATTTGTGTCATGAGTATTCTCCGTAGGTAAATAATTGATAAGCCGATAAAACTCTGTTAGCAATTGCGAATGGTATATCTTTAGAAAAATGAGCACTGTTTCTGCTGAAGCTAAATATTCTGCTTGGCTTCGGGTTTGATAGCTATCATACTCAAGGATAGAGGCTCTTTCTTCAAAGAAATAACGTAGATCGTTATTTTCAGGGGTTACGAGGTGTACTTGGTTTTCCATGGCTCCTTCCCTTGCTTTCAGCGGAACACTTTGAAAAATAGCAGGTGTTCTAGAGTGTTCTATGGAACACCAGGAACACATAGCATTGTTTATAGGTGTTCTTATGCCATCATCCTTGAAGTCCGCAGTATTCCTAAGTTCTTGGGTCTGAGAACACCTAGGAACACCTAAAACACCAGGTTTTAATATATCTGAAAAATATGATTTCATTATTTAACCTCACAGAATATTTGAGGGGCTAAATGTATCATTCTCTTCTTGCCTTTTGGAAGGCTGATGGGCTTTGTATACTTTCCTGTGCCATCCTTTAAGAGGAATCCCTGCTCGGCTAACGCGTGTTTAACAAATCTGGGGTTTAATCCTTTACAAACTTCTGCATCGAAGACCTTGGGAAAAATAAAGAACTCATATTCGTTCTCCCAAGTCAGGCGTTTATATCCTGCTTGATGAGTTATCCTCTGTTCATCGATGTAACCATCTTGCAATATAGCAAACCGGCTTGATTGATTAGCCTCAATAAAAGTTTTAACTTGGGTGATGGCTTCTTCTGTTTCATAGTTACCCAACCCCCCTCTACTCTCAATCCAAGCATTAAAGCACACTCTGATAGCCTCTAGGGCGGTGCCACCCTCGTAGGGAAGAACGCCTAAATCTATGGCTAGCTCGCCGGCAGCAGCAACAATAACGAAGCGTTCGGCAACACGCTTGATCTGGCCATCGGCGTCTGGAGAAATGTTACGGGCAAAAAAGTCTAACCTAACTTTTTCAATCGTTTGAGGTAGTGCTTGTTTTATGGTTGGCAAGACTTCCAGAAAGGGCCGAATTGCTGTGCCATAATATTGACCTGTTTTATCCTTTAGATGTTGAGCTAAACCTCTTCCGTCCTGGAATTCATGAATCGTGTCAAAAAGGCGATGGCCTGTTCCCGCATCGGCTGGAATATCAACCATACGGATCAGCATGCCCGCCTGGAACCTTTTGGCAGCTTCTTTGAGTTTATCGGCAATGGAGATTTCTCCTGTGCTTAAAAACAGCGTTTTCCATTCAAATTTCCGACGGAGGCCACCTTTGGCCTTTAATCGGCTTTTGCCCGACCCATTGGCGAGCATATAAGCAATCTCCCCAGCTTCTTTGCCATCGACTTGGCCTAACTCATCAAGGCATAGCAAGGTATTATTGTGGGCTTCTGCGATGGCTTCTAGAGCATTACCTGTAGCTTTCCATTGTTGAATATATTTAGGGCTACCCCACACTGAGGCTGCAACAGATAAGGCTGTGCTCTTGCCAATAGAACTGGATCCAATGAAATTGAATCCACCGCTTTCACTCCCTACAAGAGAGAGCAAGGGAGCTGCAAAAGCGCAGCATAAAGCAAAGATAAGACGGCTATTGCCTTGGCATGGGATAGCTATATGCTCTTGCCATTGTCCTAAAGTTCCCCCCATCCGATAACCGATAAAATTGCTGTTGTCGCTTTGCAGGTAAATGCCATCCGTTGCGGGGATTGCCCCATCCGGCAGGATAAAGTGATCTCCATGCCAACCTATATGTGAGGTACATAGGGCGCGCTTGTCTGTTTTGAAGCTTTGCAGATAATCTGTTAGCTTAGATCTTAATCGTCGAATGGTGGTAATCCTTAAACCGGCAGCAAGTAATAGACAGTAAAGATCAATGCAGTCTCCACTTAAAAATTTCATAGGCAAAGCGTGAGTATGAACGTGATTGTCTAAGTCAGAGAATCTGACTAATCGCCCCCAGTTTTCACTGTTTTCATCTCTAGTATAAGCGAGTATTTCTAGGGGAGAACAAACCCAGTCTTCTTCATAGTATAACCCGTCTTTCTTTAAGAGAAATCCTGAGGGCATCGGCAGTCTCTTTTCTTTGGGAGTTTGAAAAAGCTGATTCTTGACCTCTTCAAGACCACATAAAACATGTAAGTCATTAAAGTCCGTTGGCTTTGTTGCGACATACTCATCTGAGAATTTTGGTAAAATAACCTGACAACCATATTTTTGTGCTGCTTCTTCGGCTTTATCTCTTCCGACATTAACCTCTTTCCACTGGTCATTATCCGCAGCTATGGTAAGTGCTATAGTTGGATACTTGCTCCTAATGCTATCAATAACTGGGGTCAAGTTCCCCGCGTCAAAGGCTATGATGGTGGTTATCCCAGTTGCTTGATAAATACTGGCACCAGTCGCATATCCTTCGCAAACGTAGATGCTCGGACTGGACTGTATATCTCCAATTGAATGAAAGCAGCCTTGCTTCTTTCCACCAGATTGAAAGCGTTTAGTGCCATCGGCTATCACTGTTTGAAGGCTCCATAGCTTGCCATCGATATCTTTAAGAGGAATAACTAAGTTATTCTGATCAAAACGCACGTTAAATGGTTGCGCCTGCTTTTTTGACAGGTATAGAGATGTACCCGTATCACTTAGCCTTTGCCATTGTTCTAAAACTTTCTGTGCCGTCTCTTCGTAACTGGCAGTCTTTTCTGCATAGTATTTTTGACGAGCGACCAGAATCTGCTTGTTAAGTTTATCCTTATCTTTGTCAGAAAGCCTGGCATTATGTGGAGTCCAAGTTTCATTTAATCCAGATGACCAATCGCCAAAAACGCCCCCACCATTATCAAAACAGATATACCAACAATCTTTGTCTCCTTTGCCATGGTTAGCAAAGCGCCTCAGTACCCCATCCTCAATAATTTCGATCGGACAGACAAGATTATATGAACGCATAGCGTCGTAAAATTTATTGTCCATCACAAGCCTCCTTTTCGTATTGGTCAATACGATAGGGTAGATCAGATTGTGCGAACACTTTTGGGTATATCTTACCTATTTTGATTAAAGTTTCTTGTTCGTCCTCAAGTGATTCGTCAGTTTTTAAATCATAGAATAGTACTGAGCCTTTATTTGACATCATAACCTCCCTCTGGGTTTGGAAGGTTGGTTATCCTACTCTCAATAAAGTTTTCGAGATCTGACAAACGATATTTTACCAGCCGTCCTATTTTGACCATGGGTAATTGATAACGCTTTGTACATGCCCATACAGCTAGTGTTGACTCTGTCGTCCCAAGATATTTTGCGGCTTCTTTGCGCGTTAAAAGCTCAGACTTTTTATTCATCATTCCTCCTAATATTAAACGCAGTCAAAATTCCTAAAATTTGAGAAAATTTGGTGCTATAGGAGAAGTATGGAAAAGAACTCAGCTTAAAGTATAGATATTGATACAGTTCGATACCTACGGAACTGTTTCGTAGCTATTATTTTTTTTGAATTGTGGTATTATATTCCTCTTAACCATTTTTTGATTAAGTCAGAGAGAGTGCTTGGCTCTAATCCATATTGTTCCTTAATATCTCTTTCCTTGGTAAGTTGGTCTGCTCTTTCACGAGCATATTTAGCTTTAGATTTAACTTTGGCTTTGTTATTTATGTAATCTTTTTTATTTCGTCTCTAAGTTGGTTTGATCTTCTTGCTTCTGCTATTTGACGAGCATATATGCTGGAATTTTGTATTGTGTAGCCTTCAGGAATCTCTTGATAGTTAGTTATATCTGTTTGGTGCCTTTCACTTTGAGATATAATATCAAGCTTCCCCTTAAGAGCTTTTCGTACTTCAATTCCTAAGATTTCTTCCTCATAAATATTAGCGCTTGATTTAAGGAAATCAACTTTCTCACTTTCTATCATAACCGTTATATCGTCAGGATGAATAATCTCTCTGCTACCTCCTTTTAGGGCATAGGTCATTTCAAGCCTCCCCTCCTTGAAATGGTTAATAAATTTATTCAGCACTCTCTTTAGAACACAGTTATAATATGTGATTAAGGTATTTTCCTTCTGCCTTTTTCTTATTTTATATTCATCTTCATTCTCTTGTTTTTCCTTTTCTTTGATAGGTAAGAAGTTAAAATTCCTGTCGGCTGTATCTCTGTATTCTGGGATGCGAATATAAGCGTTTCTTAGATCTGTAAAGTCCTGGATACAAGATAAATAATACAGAGCATCATACAAGGAGTATTGTTGTGCTTCCTTAGATGAATCCCAAGAAATAGGATATCCTTCCCATGGGGCGCCCCAAAAATATACTATCCCCCCAAGTCTTTCTAACTCTGGTGTTCCATCTTTCCATCTAAGTATGCTGAAAAGTACTTCTTTAGGGATAAATACATGGGAAGAAATGATGTTCAGTGACTTGATATCTGTTATCAACTTCTCTCTTTCTTCATTGCCTAGTTCATCATTCCACCAATAATTAAACGAAGTATTCTTTTGGGTACGGAACACAAATCCTGAAAGAGAAACAGTATCCACATGCTCATAAAAAGCTTGTTGTAAAATACTTTTAAAAATAAACTGTTTAACCTGATCTGGATTAACGCATTTTTCATTTGCCCAAGCGCTAGCAATTTCTATAATTGACGCTTCACCCTTACTTTGAAAGTCGAATGATTCTGATTGAATAACTTGATCCTGCAACATGTACTCTCCATGTGAATTATTAATTAAGCTTAAAATTTCTGAGGAAGTGGTTACGGCGGAAGTTTTGTAAGAAGTGCGGTTGCAAAACGACTAAAGGAATAAAAAAACAAGTAAAAAGTAACTTTAAAACGCAGTATGGATTTCTCCGAAGGTAGCACCAAGGTAGCACCGAGATTCTTGAAGTTAAGTTAGGAAGTCTTGAAACCCGCGGAAACTATGGTGCCGGTTGTCGGACTTGAACCAACGACCTACTGATTACAAATCAGTTGCTCTACCAGCTGAGCTAAACCGGCTAATAAGGTAATTTTATTTCTAACAGAACTACTGTAGGTATTGCAACAGAAAATCTTTGCAGCAGTAAAAGTTTATTTTCCAGCTTCCTCATCCAAGCGGACACTATAATCCTGTTCCTTTTCTGTTTCTTCAAAGTTAGTTAAGGCCTCAGTTAATAATGTATAAAGCGGTACCTGAGCCATCACAGGCAGAGCCTTTGAACGGCTTGAGCGCAGCTGCTGTCGCAATTCTTTATAATCGACAGCTGTAGTAGTGGGGTGTGATAGAGCATCAAGCCAGCAATTAACCGCGCTAAAGTGGATAGCCTGGCGTTGATTTTGATCGGTTTGGCTGCCATCTGCTAGCGTAAGGTGTGGCGTGTTGACGAGGTCCTGACTTATGGCTAGGCTTATTAAGCTGCTCAATAGAAAGAAATAGCTCTGCATTCGTGCTGTTGTTAAAAGGCTTTTGAGATTAGACTAACACCAGCAGCATTAATTTTCAATTTGTGGGAGGTATTAACGCTGCTCTCTTCAGTCTGAGCGACGGGCGAGCCACCATGAAAGTAGATAAAATAGAAGTGATAAATCTTATAATTTTCTAGCCGATTGAAATGAGAGTAGTTAATATAGGCGCATATACTTTATTTTTAGAGGTCTTGATGACAAAAACAACGAAAGTCCTGATCATTGGATCAGGCCCAGCTGGATATACAGCAGCAATTTATGCGGCTCGCGCTAATTTGCAGCCTATCCAAGCGCTAGGCATTCAACCGGGCGGACAATTAACAATTACCACTGATGTTGAAAACTTTCCCGGTTTTGCTGATGTTATTCAGGGGCCATGGTTGATGGAGCAGATGCGACTGCAAGCTCAGCATGTCGGTACTGAGATGATTGAAGATATGATCGACTCTGTGGATTTTTCTAAGCGTCCTTTTGTGTGTAAAACTGATTCCGGCCAGGTCATTGAAGCCGAAACTGTGATCATTTCTACGGGCGCCCAGGCCCGCTGGCTTGGCCTCGAGAGCGAGCAAAAATTTCGGGGCTTTGGGGTGTCCGCCTGTGCAACCTGTGATGGCTTTTTCTATAAAGGTAAAAAAGTTATGGTCGTAGGCGGTGGTAACTCTGCCGTGGAAGAAGCTATGTATCTGACGAATTTTGCCAGCGAAGTGATCTTAGTCCACCGCCGTGATAGCTTGCGCGCTGAGAAAATTGCTCAAGACCGCTTATTTGCTAACCCAAAAATTAGGGTTATCTGGGACTCGGTGGTGGAAGAAATTGCGGGTGAAGAAAATCCATTATCTGTAACGGGGGTCAAGCTTCGTAATCTTAAAACAGATCAGGTTAATGAGCTCGCGGTTGATGGCGTATTCGTAGCCATCGGTCATACGCCGATGAGTGAAATCTTCAAAGGACAAGTTGAGTTGGATGAGGAAGGGTATATCAAGGTTACCCCAGGCAGTACTGCAACTAATATCCCTGGGGTTTTTGCCGCAGGGGATGTGGCTGATAAAGTTTTCCGGCAAGCAGTAACAGCTGCAGGTCTAGGATGCATGGCTGCTCTTGAAGCTGAGAGATTCCTAACCCATCAGGTTTAAGCGTGAATAGTTAAGCTGAGGCTTATTAAGGATCCAGGAGAGTAACCGGAGTGTCCGAGGAATTATCCAGGACATCCTTTACCCCTAGCAGGTTTCTCTTTTTTATCTTTGATGCACAGACGTCCTAACCTATTCCTCTATTTGATGAAGCCTACCTTTGTACTCTTATAAGGGGAGATCGGGCAGGGCTGGTTCAGTCATAGTAAAGGCAGACGCTGTTGTCACTTCAGATGCCTCAAGGCGTCGCCTTTTCGATGGGCTCGGCGAAAGCTCTTCTGCTGGCTTAGCAAGGCTGGCCTCAGTTTGAGGTAAACCACTGTTTCCTTCCATGAGAGCCATATTGTTATATAGGTGGCCGTGAGAAGAGTAAATGCATCCTTCAGCAAGAATTTCATCTTCCAAAACTTCCTCATAATTCCTCTTGAAGGAGCTAGCACCAGCGTGAGAACTATCTGGAATCTGGAAATCGCCAGCGGCTGTTTCCATCCTTTTAGAAGAAGCTCCGATAGCGTTCGCGATATCTTCTTCTCTTTGGGCTTTATGTGCGCTTGCCTTCGTTTCCTGCTCCTGTGCAGATGCTTTAGACTCCTCATACTGTAGGCTTGAGTCTTCACCTTCTGGAACAAGTTCAATCTCTTCCTGATCTGATGCGTTCTCATCTTGGCCGTTAGACAAGTCCAGCATTCCTGCTATTTCTTCAGAGACTTCCTCAAGCATGACGTCAACACTCGCTTGAATCCTTTCGGGGGCCTGCTCGCTAAGAGGAGCATGCTGTTGAATCTCATTCATGACGATTGCATAGGCTTCAAGGGCACTATCCATGGCGTCGACGATGTCATCAATATCTTCTATGGTGAACTTTTCTCCCACCAATTTGTACTCTTTGAGATGTTGGTCAAACTGAAACTGAAATAAATACTTAAAATAGCCAATAGCTTGCTCTAGATTCTCAAGAGTTGGTCGAATGTTTCGTTCTTTTAAATGGTGATGGGCAAATCCGACAACATCTTCTAATTTATAGAGTAAGGAGATCACTTCTTGTAAGGTTGGTTTAGAATCAAGCTGTTCTACAACGCTTCCGACAAAAGGAATCAAGCTTTCTAAGACCGTTATTAATCCTAAAGTCGGTATTTGGTCGCACGAGTCAGCTTTGGAATAGGCTGAATAGCTCTTTAAAATGCTTTCCGCAAATCTAAATAGATCTTGCCACTTAGATAACTGTGACGCAGCCAGGCTGTCTTCCAGATTTTCGCCCTCATAAACTGTCCTGTGTAAGTGACGCATAAAATTAACAAGCTGATCTTGCTTATCCATTTCAATAAGGCGAGCTGTTTTAAAGGTAGGGGAGGTGAAAGGGATCTCCTTAAGAGTAGGATGCACAATCTTATAAGAGAGTCGATTGATTTTCCGGTTTAAGAGCACCATATCCCGAAGTTCCGCGTTGCGAGCTATCGACGTTAGCTTCTTCCTTTCCTCCGTAGAGGTGTCAAGCGAAAACGTAAGATGTTTACCCTCTGTCTTGTGTGTATCCAGGGGTTCGCTGCTGCTTTGTGAATCCGCGTGAGGCTGCATTAACTGTTGTGCCTCTAAAGTTCTAATAGTTTGAGGTAAGTTTTTTAAGAAGGCTTGCAGTTGCGGTGTATGGGGGGAGGGATTGTCAAATCTGTTCTTAATATAAGGATGCCTGAAGGTGGTATTTTTTTGCCATAAAGCTTCAAAAGTACGTAAACTTTGTAGACACAAATCAATCAATATAGAACGTGAAGGATGGTTCTGGCGAAAACCATGGCACAATAATAGGCCTAACGGTTGATAGAAATTAGCATAACTCTCAAAGCAAATCCCAGGATTGAGCGGATCGACGGGTCTGTGATTGTCCGTCTGGAACTTTTTAGACCATTTGAGCATTTCATAAAATCTTGCTTCTAAATAGAGAGAGGGGCAGACGCTAATTTTTTTACGCGTGTTGGATGAATGGATTGAGACCGTCGGTAGGCATTCAATTTGTCACAGAAACTCTCAGCCGATCGGGCGCCATAAAATGTATATGTTTGCTCATCAACCATTGGCTGCTCTAAATAGGCGACTGTCATCCCGGGGGCCCTATTTTGAGCCGGGGTCTCGAGGGGTGGGGGAGGGGTAATATTATCATTCGCAGTTAAGGTAGATAATAACGCTGAAGTAAAAATATAGTTAATTTTTCTCATTATGAATTTTTTATATTAAATTTGATGTCCTGTTATTTAGATGTTAATTGAGGCTGAATATTTCAACAAAAATTTGCCCGTGACAGCATTAATTTCAATAAATAGCTAGTTTTTTCTACAATAAATAATGGTAAAAGCTGCTGTATAATTACTTCTGGAGGTATTCCCCCTTAAACTTTAAGGAGACTGAAAAGGCATTATAAAACGATTTTACGGTTAGGCCGTCTTTTTAAAGAGCAGTACGCGTGCTGCTTTTATTTGCTGTGGGCGAGTTTCTATAAAGAAGGCGAGGACAAAGGAGGTAAAGTAAGCATGATTATGGCGTCAAAATTCTCTAAGAGCGGCATTATGATCTTTAGCATCGTACTCAGAGGTGAAGGGGAATTGCTGTCAGTCTATCCAGATAAATTATAAATTGCTAGCTAATAGGGTAAAAGTACAGCTTAAGAGTTGTGCTCTTAAGCTGCCAGGAGTAAGCATTATAGCTTAATTGTCATTCATTTTTAAGGCAGCAATAAAGGCGCTTTGCGGGATTTCCACATTGCCGTACTGTCGCATTTTCTTCTTACCTTCTTTTTGTTTGTCTAACAACTTGCGTTTGCGCGAAATATCACCACCATAACACTTAGCTGTGACATCTTTGCGAAGAGCAGAAACAGTTTCCCGAGCAATCACTTTGCCACCGATGGCAGCTTGGATGGCTATCTTAAACAGCTGTCGCGGAATCAAATCTTTAAGCCGTTCACAAATCATGCGTCCGCGCGCTTCTGCTCGCCCGCGATGGACAAGCATCGACAAGGCATCTACAGGTTCACTGTTAACAAGGATGGCAACTTTAGCGATATCACTTTCCTCATACGAGTCTAAGGTGTAATCAAAGGAAGCATAGCCGCGGCTAATCGATTTGAGACGATCATAGAAGTCGAAAACGACCTCATTTAAAGGAAGCTTATAGACAGCCATGGCGCGGTTGCCAGCATAAGTGAGGTCAACTTGAATGCCTCTGCGCTCATTACATAAGGTTAACACAGCACCTAGATAATCATCAGGTACTAGAATTGTTGCTTTGATCCAGGGTTCTTCAATGCGATCTATTTTAACTATATCAGGATAATCGGCTGGATTATGGAGTTCAATCTGGGTGCCATTAGTCATATATATTTTATAGACAACACTAGGGGCTGTTGTGATTAAATCGAGGTCAAATTCGCGTTCTAAACGCTCCTGGATAATCTCGAGATGCAGTAATCCTAGAAAACCACAGCGGAATCCATAGCCGAGCGCCGCTGAACTTTCGGCTTCATAATGGAAACTCGCGTCATTTAGTTGTAACTTAGCTAGGCTGTCACGTAACCTTTCAAAATCTGCTGCATCCACAGGGAATAGACCACAGAAAACCACCGGTACAGAGGGTTTAAAGCCAGGTAAAGGTGCCGCTGCTTGCCGGCGCTCGTCAGTGATAGTATCGCCAACTTTACAATCAGCCACCGCTTTAATGCTGGCAGTAATAAACCCAACTTCACCCGGCAGCAATCGATCAATCAACACTTGTTTAGGCGTAAAATAGCCAACCCGGTCCACCTCATAAGTGGCCCCTGTCGACATCATGCGGATCTTCATTCCTTTATTAAGGATGCCATTTTTTACTCGTACCAGAATCATTACACCCAAGTAAGCGTCATACCAGCTGTCGATTAGCATGGCTTGAAGCGGGGCTGATTGGTCACCTGTCGGTGGTGGTAAGCGGTGAACAATGGCTTCTAAAACGTCTTCTATACCTAGCCGAGATTTTGCTGAGGCTAGAATAGCATCAGAGGCATCTAAACCGATAACATCTTCAATCTGCTGCTTTACCCGCTCAGGGTCAGCAGCAGGTAAATCTATTTTGTTCAGTACTGGAATAATTTCATGATTATTATCAATTGCTTGATACACATTAGCTAGGGTTTGCGCTTCCACCCCTTGGCTGGCGTCAACAATAAGAAGAGACCCCTCGCAGGCAGCCAGAGAGCGACTAACCTCGTAAGCAAAGTCGACGTGACCGGGTGTGTCCATTAAGTTTAATTGATAAGTTTCCCCATCCTTGGCTTTGTAATTAAGGCGCACTGTTTGAGCTTTGATAGTAATGCCGCGTTCCCGCTCAATATCCATTGAATCTAAAAGCTGATCTTTCATTTCGCGGGATTCGATGGCGCCACAATGTTCAATTAAACGATCTGCCATGGTTGATTTGCCATGATCAATGTGAGCAATAATAGCAAAGTTACGAATGTTTTTCATTAATCTTACTGTAAACAAATTGATTTCTTTCATTTTTAAATGAACCCTCAAGGAAACGCAATCATAGAATAAATTGCCTGCTGGTTTGACTTATAAAATTAGCAGGTAATGCTTTAGCTTCAATAGCAGAGAAAAAGCTTTATGCTGATTTGTTGAGCGCATTATAGAAAATCTCTAAGGCTTACCACTCTTTCATCTCCTAGAACTTAAGTGGGGAATTAAAGCTGAGCAAAAACAATAGCGCTCAGGCTATTGTGTTGAATGCTGCTCAAGCTAACTGTAAGCGGGAATTCAGTCATTTAGGGAGGTTGAATGGTCAAGCTTAACCTTCTCAGTTCGGATAAAGTGACAATTCTGCGGCTTCCAGATACGTCCTGGTAAAAATTTAAATTTTTCCGCTATGATCACTGCCCCTTTGGCAGCAGCAAAATCATCAGCAAGGGTAAATTCTTTGACTTTAATAAGGGCAGGGCCATCCAGAAGAGTAGTTTTATTGATAACATAGCTACTGCTAATAACTTCCAGATCGCCCTGGTTATATACGAGAGAGCCTATAAATCTTGTTGGCCCGTAAAAAGCTTCAGATTGATATGCTTTTCCATTAATGGATACTTTGCTATCACTGGATGGTTTTTCATGGGTTTCTTTCAGCTTGTGTAGCGCTTCAATAATGGCTAGCTGTTCTTGATTTTGAGTGTTGCAGCTTGCAATTTGGACCGTATCGGCAGTTAGGAAAAGCGGAGTATAAGCTTTCTTAATGTTCAGATAGATTTGAATCTGATCCATGTAGGGTTGGACCAGGCGCTGTCCGGCCAGCTCAGACTCACACCGTAATAAACTTTCGAGCGAGATAAAATAAGGCAAAGCTTGAGAGGGCGAGAACAGATTAATACTCCCTGCTTTCAAATAAAGAAATTTTAAAAAGTTATAGGCTTGTGCGGGCTGATCAGATGCAATAATTTGATCGACAGCAGCTTGGAAATATTTGTCAATTTCTGAATTTTTATTCTTGAAACCTATGATAGGGTTATAGATACGGCATAAGAACTTACGACCCTGTTCATCTGCTAGCAAGTCTGAAATGGTTTGCAGATGCGTAAGGTCAGGGGCTGTGTTGATAAGCATCCCGTTAATCCCTTTTTGCTGATGGGGTACCGTTTTAAGCTGTTCCGTAACATATTCCAAAGATACGGGATCGCCATATATAGGCGACAGTTGATAAGAGCCCAGCTGTAATTCTGGAGGGAGGGAATAGGCTTCAAAGGCGGTCGGGTTTGGCTTAAGGAGGGTTGGGGAAGGGTAAGGACGATGCTTTTCGGCAAAGTAAACGGTTGTCGGATCAATAAGGTTGTCATTTGCCATGCGGGCGAGATTGCGTTGCGACGGCGCAAACCTATGATTAACAGCTCTTTGGAACCATAAAGCAGATGTTTTATAATCATTGGCATTATAAAAAATTGATCCCAGATTGTGCATGACTTTAAGATGGTTGTGCATAGCAGCTTCATAAAAGTACGCCTTAGCCCATTCCTACGCCATCCATGATCCTTAGGCATACCCCCCCCAGCTTTACCATCACGGTAGGCAAGGCCTACATGATAAAACTCCTCTGTGCTTTTCCCTTCTTGACGTTCCTTGCAACAGGCCTCTCTCATCTGTCTGCGGGTCTGTTCGGCATCAGGGGAAGATAATATTTTATTGGCATCAGAGTGAAAGGATTCAAGAGCTTTAACAGCAATTAAAGGAGATACGCTGCTTAGCAAAAAGGGTAATAAGAATACTCTCATCTTAAACCTAATGGCATTTCTAAAATTAAACAATAAATATAAGGTTATGCTAGAAACTCCTCGTGCTCAAGCAGGAGGGTAATGTGTGCTATTGGCTTGAGTTTTATTGCTATACTGTGGCGTAGAACAAGCTAAAATGCAGATAAATTGAAATTTATTTTATATAAACTTAAGTAAAATTTAAATGAATATAGTAATTAAATATGGTGTATAAAATATTTATATAGATTTTTTATTGAATTATTTTTATGTTTATTGCAAAAAAATCTAAAAAGGTGTTTTTAGAGCTTGTAAATTTGTTAATAAAGTATTACAACCTCGGTTATATTGTTGTTCTTTCGATGCCAGCCTCTGTGGTTTTTGAAATCACAGAGGCTTTATCTTAGTTAACGGTGAGCCTTAATCTTCGTAGAGCAATTAAAAAATTAACATCTTCAGCATCTCTGGCGAACGCAGCGGCTTCAAAACATTGTGATGAGCATTTCTTCAGATCAGTAACTTACACTGCTGCAATCTATTTGGCCGCCATAAGCATACAGTATCCTTTCAAAGAGCATAGAGGGGTTGTTGGCAGGATTAATGCAAGTACGCTGTCACCATTATTAAAAAATAAAGATGCAGACTTTCAAAGGGTATTTATTTGATAAAAGGTGATTCTTACTCATCCAAGCTAATCGTGTAGGAATAAATAGAAAGGCAAGCTTACATTTATTAAAATTCCCGCAAAAGCTAAATGAACCAAGAGGAACCACAACCCTTTGCGCTTTTATCTTCCTCAATTGGGAGCTATTCTAAAGGA
Organism: Candidatus Odyssella thessalonicensis L13; assembly: GCF_000190415.1. Lineage (GTDB taxonomy): Bacteria > Pseudomonadota > Alphaproteobacteria > Paracaedibacterales > Paracaedibacteraceae > Paracaedibacter > Paracaedibacter thessalonicensis. The sequence goes on along the minus strand of NZ_AEWF01000006.1, from coordinate 150,857 downwards.
AGACTCAGTAAGTGTGGGTTCGGGAAAGGACTGGTTAGTAAATTAGCCCTGTTCAGGAATAATTTTTTTAGGGCTAATAGTTCTCCATTGTCATCCGTCTGTACTAAATGATTAGCCGATTTTAAATATGGCTGAGAGGTAAAATTTAGAAGAAATATACTCTCCTTACGGCTGGGACATAAGAGTTTCAAGCCTATCCGCTTTGTCGAATATATGTAGCTCCATTAATTTAAGTTCCTTATTTGACAGGAGGAGCGCTATCTCGCCTTTAATTTCTTCTTGAAAACGACGCTCTCCATAAAATTAAAGGGGCGGGTAATGTTATTCCGAGGCTAATATAGATGAGAATCAATGGTGTAGCAGAGGTTTTAGGGGCCTTATATTTAACAGAGGGATAAAATTTTAAGGGAGCAAGAAAATATTGTCCCTTCTTAACTTTGTTGAGAGGCACGGATATAGCCTTCAATTACTGCAAGTATTTTCTTTAAGAAGGGGAGCAGAGATAACAAAATTAATATCAATCTTTTCCATAATTATGGCTTTGTTTAAGATAAATTTCCTTTTCAAAGTGAGGGAATAGGGGTAGGGTAAAGGTCAGCTTATTAAGAATAATAAATAAAGCCGTAGGGTACTTAAAAGGATAGCCTTATGTATATCAACCCCAATCTCTTTTTCCTGATTAAAGATGGTCAATTTGTGGTATGGAATTATCTTCATCATACTCAATTTACTTTAGCTCCTGAATATATGGAGCGATTGCGGCTTTGGGCTGAAGGAAAAGCTGAGAGCTTATTACTCATTGATGCAGAGTTAGAACAGGCACAATTAATTGCTAAAACCCCTTTTTTGCAAAGGGAATGGGGATGGGATGAACTCTCAAAGATCTTTCATATTGGCACCAAAGACATTGCAGAACATTTAATTGGGATGAGTCGAGACGACTGGATTGAAAACTACTTAGCTTATTGTAACTCAATTAGTACGCATCCGCCCACTTTTCATATCCGCAAAGAAGGGGCACCTATAGTGTCATTGCCGGAGCCTGATCTTTCTCTATTGGAACAAGAAAGATTTTATTCGGTGATTAAAAGACGGAAAACCAACCGCTCCTTTAAGGGGGAAAAGATTTCTTTAGAAACTCTGAGCGCACTTTTATTTGTAAGCTTAGGGCCCCTTCACGAGAAATGGTCGGACTTAGAAGAAAATGATTTGCAGGTTATGGGGCGGCGTAAATCTTTTCCCTCAGCGGGTGGCCTGCATCCGGAGGAAGCTTATTTGATTGCTTTTCGCATCGAAGGCTTAACGCCAGGCATCTATCATTACGATTCATTTGACCATCATTTAACTTTAATTGAAGAAAAACTTGCAGAAGAGGAATTGATCCCGCTTCTATATGGTCAGTATTTTGCTGAAGGCTTAGCAGCCGGCATTTTCCTAACCTCACGTTTCGAAAAGGCGTGGTGGAAATATCCTCACTCACGCGGTTACCGCATGGCATTAATCGATATCGGTCACGCCTCTCAATCCATCGTATTGACAGCAACGGCCTTAGGGCTGGATACGTGGATGACAGGAGCATTTAGTGATTCTGGCGTAGAGAAATTCTTGTCTTTGACGAGTAGTACTGAACAACCGCTCTTCTTTGTTGGGATTGGCCAGGGGGATAATAGTACTCTCGACCCGCATATGCTCTCACAGCTATCTTGATAACCCTTTTGTAGAATTAATAAATTCCACTGCCCCTTAATGTTACAGTAAGTATTTTACTGTTTAAAAGAGTGACTGTCTTACAGGAGATTATTATAAACGTTCTGCAAGTTTTTAACACTGAGCTTAAATTATTAGCAAAGGGTTAATATCCACAGCAGGAGCCATGCGTTAAGTTTTATTCTGAAGTTATTAAAAGAGTTATCCACAGGTTCTGTTGAAAACCGATTCAGTTTCAGTTTGGCTTAACTTATGGAAAATTAATATTTTTTAATAGAGGGCTATCTTCTTAATAGAAACGCAAGGTTTACTTTTGCTATGATTTTGAGAAGAGAGCTTTCTCTTCTCTATTACCCCAATCGGAGGCGCGTCACATTTGCAATATTCTTTTAATTCATTGTTTCCGCTATTAAAATTTGCCCGTTGCGTGTTTTTTCCAATTTATTGTCTATACTGGCAAGCAGATGTTTTGCTTAAACAAGGCTAGGGAATCCGTTTCTAGAATTGATGAAGCTCTGTACAGTTAACCCCTAAAAAAATTGCTCTGTAGTAAAAAGATTTAATCTAAGTTAAAAGGAAGCATAATTATAAGAGGATCTGTACGAATTAATTCGGCTTGCTTACTCGTCTATTGACAGAAAAGAAGATTATCGATGATATAATACTCAAGGGTATTTCCATCTTTGTAACAACTAAAACATTAATAATAAGTATTTAAATGAGGATTACATGCTAAAAGCCCAAATCATTAAAATTATTTTTGCCATAAATTTAGTCTCTTTTGGAGCATACGCCGGATTAGTGGATGATAGTGAAAAACATTCTTTTCCTCGAGGGGGTACGACCGTTGAAGCAACAGCTTATGATCAAGCGATATGGCTGGGAGAAACAGCCAGCTACGCTCAAGCCGTAGGTGTGGTAGAAATTGAAAAAGAAAATGGAAAACCTTTTTGCTCTGTCGGGACAGCGATTGCGCCAAACTTGGTGCTGACGACAGCTCATACCATAAAGGATTTTTATTCAGGTGTTTTTATTTTTAATTTTAAGTCTTATAATATAAAGGAAATAGCCTTACGTCCGAGTCAGCTTACCTTAAAACATAAGCCGATAGACTGTTATGACATAGCAATTCTACATTTAGAGTCATCTCTCCCGCTGGAAAATTTTCCCCTTCTGTGCGCTCAATCTGATGCTCAACTTTTCCCCCCAGAAGAAAATCCTGAGAAATGTTTTATAGACGGGTGGTGTGTCTCTGGCGAGTTCACCTTAAGGTCAAATTATGATTCTCATCCAAAGGAATACAAGCGTCATGTAACTTACGCAAAACTACATATATCTCCTCCTAACGATCCTTATCGTTATTATTCTTCCAAATATAAGACAGCTAAGAATCTCCCCCAAATCCCCATTCCAGGAACTGATTTTCCTTTGCTTCCAGCCTATGAAGTAGACAAAGATGCTCATTTTCTTTTGGCACCGTTAGGTCCAGGCGACAGTGGCTCACCTTTCTTTATTGAGCAAAGTGCGGGGCAGTATAAGCTGGCAGCTATATGCTCTCAAGGAATATTGATGAACAGCTTGGACTTAGAAAATAGAATTTTCTGGCCAAATGAAGAATTTTGTACTGCCTTCACTACTATTAATTATCATCTGAATTGGCTGCGAAAAATATTAAAAAAGTACAATGCTCAAGCTTATCAACCCGAGTTATTCGCTTTGAAGCAGGCTTAAATTGTAAAGCATAATATTCTCTCGCATTGCTTTTGCTTTAAGATGAGCAATAAACGGGGACCTTTGAGGCGTGCTTTAAACTTCTTTCCTCTCCTCTATAATTAGAAATCCCCTGACCTTTGAAAAGGCCAAGGGATCTTGAGGAGCTTAAGGGTAGGGCTAACGCCCAAGCATCCAATTAATCATGCTCTCTAGCTACGATAGTCGTCTGGGTTTACATCATCCCAGTTAGTATCGTCAGCCTCCTCCTCGCCGACGTCGCCTGTGCCCACAATGGCAGGTCGTCGATTATTCATGGCATCTGCTATGGCGCCTCTAAGGCTCCCAGGTGCCTCATAACCTGGATTTACTCGTGCTCCTGGTGCACCTACTTCAGGGGCTCGTCGTGCTCCATGGGCTCCGGCTACTACCAGCGCACCTGCTGGTGGTGGGGGTGGAGGAAGGATGATGGCTCCTCCGGGTGCACCTGCTCCTGCTGGCGGTGGTGGCAGTGGTATTGCTCCTCCGAATGCGTCTGCTCCTGCTGGCGGTGGTGGCAGTGGTATTGCTCCTCCGAATGCGTCTGCTTCTAGCTCAGCACCGGGAGGTGGGGGCGGAAGAGGGCGGTCCATGTCAGGGTTAGGCTCTATCATTCCAGCAATAAAGGGGCGCGGGGCATGACCATAACCACCACCAGGTGCAGGTGCGTCAATAGCCAAGCGATGACCTGCATGCTGCCCTGGATTTTGCTGTTGACCACCAAATGGTACCATGGCGCCGCCTTGGTGTTGGCGTTGCTGAGCGCTTGCTGGTGCTCCAATTCCTAGAGGTGCTCCTGCAGCTGCTCCTCCTCTAGGTGCGGGTGCTCCAATTCCTAAGGGTGCTCCTGCAGCTGCTCCCCCTCTTGGTGCAGGTGCTCCAATTCCTAGGGGGGCTCCTGCGGCTGCTCCTCCTCTAGGTGCGGCTACTGCTGCTCCACCAGCTGCTGGTGCCATTGCGCCTGCTCCTGCGCCTCCTGGTACCATTGCGCCTGCTCCTGCACCTCCTGGTACCATCGCACCGGCGGCTGGTGCTGCTGGAAGAGGATTGCCAGTAGCTCTATCTAAACGTCCGGCAGCAGCGATCATCACTTTCTGAGCTTCAGTTAAGGCGCCGAGCTTATGACAGTTTCTAAAGATTTCTGCTGCTGAATTAATTCGTGCTGGTGAATTAGCATCTGAATTTCCATGCATGCCTTGCCATCTTCTAAATTCCTGAGAACATCTTGGTCCATTCCATTGTGCCGCCTCTGCGCTTGAGCTAGCTACAAGTAGTAGTGCAGCTGCTGACATTAGTAATCTGTTTGTCATTTAAAACTTCCATGATTTAAAGGTTACCCAATTTAAAGTGTAGAGTAGAAAGCTTAAAATTTAGTTAACTAAAGCCATCTCTTAAGATTTTTTTATAGACGGAGACAGGGATGCCAAAAAGACACATATTGAAACATATTTAAATAAAAATAACATAAAATTGTTGATTTAGGGTAACTGCTACATGAGGATTAAAGAGGATGGTTCCTTTGTCTGAAGTAAGTTTTCAGGAAGGAAATTCTTAATATTATAGGGAAATTGATATGAAGAAAATTATTTTAGCGACAGCTTTATTGGGATTCGTGTCAGGTGCACAAGCTGCACGCGGGCAGATATATGTTGGTCCATTTATTGGTTCAAATAATATGGATGCTAAGTTTGATGCTTATAATAAACCTGCTGATCAAAAGCACAACCTCAAAACTGGTAGCAGAGATTTTATGGGGGGATTGGTAGTAGGTTATGCTTACCCATGCAACAACCTGTTGATGGGATTTGAAATTCTCGGTAATTTGAATACTCTTAGCAAGAAAATTGTTAGTGAGAAACTGGTTGCTGTAAATGAGTCATTTAAGTTTGAACATAAAGCATCCTATGGTTTCGCAGCTCGTTTTGGGTATCGTACGACCGTTGACGCAGTTCTTTATGCGCGTTTGGGCGGAGAGTGGTCACATTATAAGCTTTCTTATAGCGGTACAGATACTGTTGCCAACGCAACTCTAAGAGTATCGAAAACTAAGACTCTATTTACATTTGTTCCAGGTGTTGGTATTGAAATGCCTGTCGGCGGCAAGTGGAAAGCCCGTCTAGAAGCCAAATATAGTCTTCCTCAGAAAGTCAAGATGACTATTGGTAATAGTGTACCAGGATCATTTGCTTATGAGAATAGCTCACCGCGTATGCGCGTCGGCCACACAGCTGTAGTAATGGGTGTCACCTATAATTTTGGCTAAAGCTAATTTAGCTCTATCCATGTGCTAGGTGCAGGCATGAAGCTTCAAGACTATCTTGAGTGCCCTTCATGCCTTTATAATTTTACCCTTTGAGGGTTTTAAGTGTAATTTTAAATGCGCTCTTCCAAGAAACGTCCTTGTTTTAATCGATGTCCCGCGCATAGGTTTAAGTATCGAAATGGTTTCATCTTAGGCGAATAAACTTCTCTCCCTTATAGAGGCGTTTTGAATTTCCCCGCTCTAAGGCATGATGTTGTTCCCATCTTTCTTTTTGTCTATTCAGATCCTTTTCCGCTTGTTTCGTTTTCAATAAATTAATTAGCCGAGCTAAGGCTAACTTCTTATTAAGGTGTTGCGAGCGTTCTTCTTGCGCCTTGACAACAATGCCGGTAGGAAGATGGGTAATCTGAATCGCGCTCTCAGTTTTGTTAACATGTTGGCCACCGGGGCCTGAAGCGCGCACTGCTTTAATGTCACAATCTTTTTCCACTAGTTTATAGTCGTTCTCTGGGGCAGTCACTGCCTCGACGCCAATAAACCAATTCTTGCGAGCATGGAAGGGGCGGAAGGGGCTCCGGCCTATCCATTGCACAGTGCCGGTCCAAGAATTAATAAATTGCCGAAGGTCTTCTCCTTCAAGAGAGATTAGTGCTGATAACAGCGAAGAGGCAGATTTACCTTGCACAGCTTCAACCAGTTGGACACGAAAGCCAGCCGTTGTCGCTTCCTGTAAAATAAGCTGAGTAATTTTAGAGGCTACCCAAGCACATTCCTCAGGCCCTTGGCCTGAGGTAACATGGAGCCAGATTTTCATTGCCTATCTCCTTTATAAGTTAATAGAGGTATGAATTTTGCAATAATTTGTATCAGTCCAGCCTCCACCAGATCTGTAATAACTTGATCGATATCTTTGTAAGCTTGCGGAGCTTCCTCATAAATAAGGCGGTCATCCTGGCAAACCACCCAACTTCCAAGCTTCGTCCGCCTTAAATCTTGCGCACTAAAGCGTTGGCTTAGACGCTGTTGAGCATCTGAACGTTTCCACTTTCGTCCTGCGCCATGGGCCAAGGAATAGGCGTTATAGCTCTGGTCTCCAATGGGTTCGATCAGGTAACTCCAGGAACCCCGGGAGCCGGAGATCATAACGCATCCATGGTCAGAAGGGGTGGCTCCTTTGCGGTGAATCCAGCACTTCTGATTAGCCACAGTAATCGGCATTACCTGATTGTGGCAAATATCCAGAATAGGTCTACCTTGATAACCAAGTCGCGACAACAAACGCTTAGCAATTAAGGCACGATTGGCAATAGCCCACCTTAAGGCATAATCATGGCAGGCCTTATAGGAAACTGCCGCTTGGCTTTCATCAGCCAGACCTTGACTGCCAAAGTCTTGTACATGCTGGCGTAGTATGCTTTCTCCTAAGCCCCGAGACCCAGAGTGAACGAGCAGAACTGCACAGCTTCTATCCAGACCCAGCGCCTCAAATTTGGTCGGCTGTTCAATCGATTCCACTTGTTGTAGCTCAGCAAAGTGATTGCCACCGCCAATGGTCCCCAGAGACGCATTATAATGCGATTGCGGTAAGGCATATCTTTCGCTCCATTCTTCAATTGTGTTCTCATCTTGTTCAGACAGCGTATTCAGCTTCTTTACCCAGCGCTCAATTTTCAGTTTATTGAGGGGGATATCAGTTTGCCATAATCCCATGCCACAGCCAATATCATTACCAACCAGGCTGGGATAAAAAACCCCTTCAGTAATAAAGGCTGCTCCAATAGGGTGCCCCTTGCCGGCATGTAAGTCTGGCATGCCGACGGCAATTTTCATTCCTGGGAGCGCGGCAGTTTTTTCAAGTTGCTGGACGGCTTCTCCTTCAATCCAGCTATTTTCGCCCGCAATAATACGGATGATAACTTCTTCGCGGACATTATTGCCCATAGATTGTACTCTCTTAATAAAAAGTATTTGAAAGGTAATATCTTAGATCACGAAGAGTAGATCTATGTTATCTTTTCCCATCCCACAGAGTATGCGGATAAGGGGATAATATATGATTTTTAAGTTTTTCTAAGTGATCAATAAAATCTTAAGGAAAATTATTAATTAAAATAATTCCTATTAATTATTATGTTGGAAAGTATAATGTTGCATGGTAATGCCCCCTTTAAATGAGGAGTTATAGACAGCTTATATATAAGTGACAATAGATTGTGTGTCAAGGATGAAATGAAAGCAAAGTAAATAAGCTAATCTTTAAGATTAAATCTACAGTTAAAAGTTTGACTATTGCTTTAACAACACTATAAACAGGGCAGGGAGCGGAGTTCTAAAGATAGCATTGAGTTTATCCTTCCTATAATTCTTTAAAGTGTTCTAATAAGCGCCCAGAAAATGTAACATGGCCTTAAATAACAGGAGGTATAACAATCAAGCATGAGTGGGGAACTTGACTGGGCGCGGACAACTTTACACGTTTGCGGCTATGAAATTGTTGGCAGCGACCAGTTGGTGCGGGGTACGCCGTGGGCCCAAATTTTTGTCTTTCCAACCGCACAAGGACAAGTCTTTTTAAAATGTATGGCTAAAGAATTTGCTTTTGAAGCAGCGTTGCTTGGGCTTTTAACCCAGCACCACTTTGCCAATCTGCCTGACATTATCGCTATCAGCTCAGACCATAACTGCTTCCTCATGAAAGATGCGGGGCAGCCGCTGCGTTATCTTATGCAGCAGAATTATAATGTAGCAATTAATTGTGAGGTATTAAAAGCCTATGCACGGCTGCAGCAGGCCTGCCTTTCCATTGCGCAGGATTTAATAATGACGACTGGGGCTCTGGATCATCGTCTTAGGCACCTACCTGGGCTTTTTCAACAGTTGCTTGCTGATGAAGGGTGCTTAATCCAGCAAGAACTTACAACGGCAGAGATTGCTCGTTTGCGAGACCTTAGTGGCACTTTTGCAAGATCATGTGAGCTATTAGGTGGTTTAGGGATTCCCGAAACTCTAGAGCATGGCGACTTTCATGATCATAATGTTCTGATTAAAGGAGAACACATTACTATTGCTGACTTTGGCGATGCTGCTGTGGCGCATCCATTCTTCTCCCTCGCTTCCTTCTTGGAGAGTAATCAACGGCATCACCCCTTGATCAGGCAGGGGCAGATTTATCAAACTCTCTGTCAGTCCTATTTAGATCAATGGCGCGATTATGCTCCATCTCCTGCTTTACACCAAGCTTTAGAGATTGCCTCCATTTTAAGACCGTTTTTATGGGTATCAAGCTTCTTGCGAATTATTTCAGCTCCTGAATTAGTCAGTTTTCCCGAATATGAGGGCTTTATTGCCAAGAAGTTAAGGCAGTTAATTGATAACCTAGAAAAGTATAACGCAGTAGCCTAATTCTTATCCATTTATTCTATACCTGGGACAAATGATATAATTCAGAATCAAGGATAAATTAGCGATGCCTATGATAACCTTTTTTACCGGAGCTTCTGGGGTTGGTAAATCCACAGCGCTTCATAAAATAGCGCAAGAAGCAAGCGAGGCTAAGATTTTATGTGAGCGCTTCGATGCGCAAGGGGTGCCTAGCTATGAAGAAATGGTGGCTCAGTATGGATCACCGGAAGCATGGCAAGAGCATGTAACTTATCAATGGATTGCCAAGATTAAAGATAGAATAGGGGAGCAAAAGCATATCTTTCTTGATATGCAGACAGATTTGAAATTTATCATCCATGGTTTTAAGCTAGCGCAGTTGACAAATTATCAAATCATTCTATTTCATTGTGATCGACGGGAAAGAGAGAGACGTCTGATTCATGAGCGTCAGCAGCCTGACCTCGCTAATCCAGTTATGGAGAATTGGTCGCAGCATCTATATCATCAGGCAAAAGAGTTGAATGCTCCAATTATTGATACAACTTACCTTAATGTTGAGAAAATGGTAGAGCAGATTAAAAGCATATGTGGCCTAAGCAAGGAGAGGATAAAATGAGTCAACCTGTAACAATTTATTTAATTGGTCGGCCAGGCTGCGGTAAATATACTTGCGCTAAAGAGCTTGCTAAATATGATTTTAAAGTTGTTGATAATCATTTAATTAATAATCCGATCTTTTCCTTAATGAATTTGGATGGAAAAACCCCTATCCCGAAAGATGTTTGGCAATTAATAGATGCTATCCGTGCTGCGGTGTTGACATTCATAAGCCAAGATAGGCAATCCAATTATGTGTTGACGAATGTCCTTTATGAAACAGAAGAAGACCATGAATTATATGAACAAGTCAGATCAGCAGCTGAAACACGGGGATCCTTATTTGTTCCCATAATACTTCATATAGGTTTAGAGGAGCATTACAAAAGGATTAGCACCCCAGAGCGCAGGCTACGATTCAAGCACACAGAGATTTCTGAAGAATGCTTAAACTCTTCTCTAATTAAGTTTAGCCATCCGAATTTAAAGCAAATCGATGTTACCTCTTTAGCATCAGGCGAAGTAGCAAAGCAACTCTATGCGTTGGCACAGCACCTTGTGACAAGGTCCTCGCTTATATGAAAGAGCAGTTAAGTATTTGGCTCAGCTGAATGAGATTTCGAGAACTCCTTTGAGGTGGCTGTGAGGTGCTCATAAGCATTTATGACCTCAACTTTAGTAAGTAATTTTTTATAGATATCATCTTTAATAAATTCTTCAACTGTGGCCGAAAAAAGCTCTTCCTTCGTATCGGCATCGGGTTTTCTGTTATCCCAGGCTGCATGTGTCCTTAAATAGTTTTTAAGAATAGCTCTTACTTCCTTCTGAGAGAGGTTAGACTTTCTTAAAAGTTCCTGCTTAACTAAGTAGAAGAATTCAGCAGCCGAAAAGAAAAGGCGTCGCTCAGGCTCCCTGATGTTTAAAAGTGCCTTGATAGGCACATTCTTTTTAAGGACATTTACAGCCTGTTTGAAAGATTGGGCGCCTCCTTCTAACAGCAGTAACATATCGCCATCGGCAGGGGATTGAATATAATCGGAGACAGTCACATCATCCCCGAATTTAGTGAATCGCTCGCCCATGCCATTTTCATTATAGACCACCACATAGCTCTTCACTTGAGGCGATGCTTTACATCCCCATTGTTCAAGGGCATAAATACTATGACCCACCACATTCGCTAACACTCTATAGGCTTGGTGTGGATTGTCTTCTATATATTCATTCAAAAGTGAATTTGTATCTAATCTTGCTCGATCATCGGTAAGATAACCTGTAAACCCATATTCAAGTATATGGTTTCCCTCCAGATGGGGAGTAAGAAATTCACGAGCAATAATGGTACCTTCTTCACTAAATTGATTAGAATCCCCAACAATCTGAACGAGTTTCTGGTCTTTAACGCCCATCTGCTGAGCAATTTCTCCTTTTAAAGCAAGAAAATCAAGGTAAGCTTGGTTGTCTTTTGCAATGCCATAGAATTTATATATTCCGAGCTTAGTGGTCATGCGTAGTTGCTTAACAAGACCATTCTGCGTCGCTAGCGGTGTTCCCTCACCATGGGCAAACTTATCTATATGAGTGTGAAGAACTTTAGCAATACCGGTGCTATCGAATTGTTCCATGCTCATACAGTTATCTTGAAAATCAACAGCTGCTAATAGAAAAGCTACAGTTTTAATAGTCATTATCATCCTTTAATGGCAAGCTTTTGAAATATTTCTTAGCGTTTCCAGTATATGTCAGGCCTTTAAGTTTGTAATCAATTGCGTGGACTTTCTTTCTAATCATAAATACCTCTAGGCTAATACCCATTTTATACTAACCCTATCCCACTGACTCTCAGTTTTTATATCTCACAATTTTAGGTATGGTATCTCATTTTATCTTCATCTTCTCGATTTTTTACCTTAAGCAAGTTATCGTTTTGAAGGGATCTGATGCTTGCTTCTAGTACCATTACAAGACAAAGTTAATATTTTAACAAACCTATTGATGCTTCAGTTTTTATTGTAATAGCCTCTTTGAAATCCGATGCTTTGTTCGATAAAAGCGCGGATTTGATAAGTGCTTTTCTAGTCGACAGAAAGTGCTCTTTTTTACCTAATTCCTTAAATTACGATCTTGTGGCAGCTGAAGCTTCAGTTAATTGCTAGCTAAGCCTTATAATGCCGAGCTTATGCATTACTACTTTTATTCTACGATCAGCTATTCTTTTTAAAGAGGGCTCTTTTCAAAGCTTGTTCTGATTTCTGTTAATTTAGGTATCAAGTGCAATTTACATAAGTAAGTTAAATAAAATAAATTGCATTATGTAGATTTATTATTTAATATATTTAGAGGGTATAAGGTATATAATTAAATCTGAATATTTTTACTTTTTGTATGTAAATAGTTTCTTTTGTGTTAGCTCCGTTTGAATTGTCCGATGTTTGATCCCCCGTAAGTTCCACTCCTCTCAGTTTTTGAGACTTAACTCTTCAAGCTAATCTTTGTGCCTCAAGCATTCTAGCGGCAGCTAGAAATTGAGGTACCCCTAAACTTATCTAAGTAAAAGGATAGAGTAATGAAAAAAATATTGTTTTGTGTTGCTATTTTAACTCTTACTATCAACGCTGTCCCAGCTGCTGAACCTATGGAGCGAGAGCATGAATCTGCTTCATATCTATTAAAGATGCAAGACTTTTTTAGTACAGCGAAGGAAAAAGCTGTCGGTTTATTTGAATGGCCAGAAAGGACAACGTGGTCCACGGTTGGCAAGAAATTTGCAATCAGCCTCACTGGCCTTGTCGGCTGTAACCAATTGATGTATGCCAGTACTGACGAAGACGCCTCGCCGTGGTTAAATTACTCAAGTTCTGTGGGGTATATGTTAAGTGCTGGTCTTTTTCAAGATGCTGTTTGTGATTTTATTTATTTGATTTACGATCACTTAAGGCAAGGACCTTTAAAGAAAAAGGTTTTTGGGCGCTCTCAAAATCCCTCTTCTATGCAGCTTGAGTTATATGAGAAGTTAAGAGAGCAAGATGATGAACAAAAGCGCCGGCTTGTCCGTTTAGGAAACCTTACATTTAATGTGCTAAGTGTTGCCAGCATGAACTATGGCTTTTATCAAAATTTATCAGTTATGTTACATCACCACATCTCCCTCGTCGGTTTATCCTTTCCTAGCTGGTATTCTGATTGTCTGTCTGGTCGGGCTGTATGCTTTCCAGCAATGACTTCTTTATTTTTCTGTGCAGGGATAGGAGTTTTAATTTATGACTTACGTGAAATCAGCTTCTTCCTGGATCCGGGGTTTGCTCGACGGGGGGAGAGTCCATGGATGACAATTATTCACGGATTTGCCAAAGCTTCTTGGTCAGTGCGCATGACAGCAGCCCACGAGATTGATCTTCGCATCCAGCATCATTTGCAGTTCACAGATCCCGAGCTTTATGAAAGCTTTATGAGAGCTCATGGTTTCTCTCGAGCTGACCGCTTTATACAATCAGTTTTACGTACTCAGGCCAATTATCAGGTTTATCAAAGTCTTCTCATACTTTTGAAAAACGGTACGGAATATTTCTTAACGTCAGCGCAAGTCGAAAAGTTGGATAACAGCACTATGCCATTACCTTCAGAAGGCCGCCATAAGGGATGTAAGCGCCTTAAGCATCAGCCTCATGCTGTATCCATTCCTGCAAAAAGAGGAGAGGTGCGTTTTAATCTTGAAGCGTCTGCTCACCCAGAAGCAGAGCCGTTGTTTGTGAAAGCTAAGGTTAAAAGTCGTGGCAAGCAAAGGGTGGTAGAAAGTTTAGAGGCACCTCTCACATCGGTCTTTGTTCAGGCTGAGGACAATCAGCAGGCTCTGATAAGGAAAGCAGCGTTAGAGCGAATTGATAATCTTCGAGCTCAATACCCCATTAAAGTGCAGATCCTAGAAAAGGAAATTAGAAAACTGAACAATTTCTTGAAGGGACACCTTGAAGGGATAGGCGGAAGCGTATTTAGAATTGTCTGGCAGGTTAACCAGAAAAGTTTTGCTTTGTCCTTTGAAAAGCCGCACGAAAAGGATAGGAATAATTATTCTGGAAACAAACTGAAGCGAGTCTTAAATACTTTAGAAGTAGGCTACTTAAGTGGCCTGGATGAGGATAAAATTTTGGCCTACATTCAGGACAATAAGCGGCATAACTTGCTACGCTTTCCCAAGCTGATGCATTACCTGATAAGTCAGCGGAATTAAGAAAAGTAAACTATTTCTGGGGCTGGGTTTAACTATTATCCAGCCCCCTTTAAACTCTCAATCCTTTTATAAGCTTACTTGGGACTATTTTAATTTATTGAAGGTACCTTTAGTTTTATCGAATAATAACTTTGATACAGAGCTGTATTTTATACCCTTTCTCAGTAAAAATCTTGAATGCAAATAAAATTTTAACAAATCTATTGATGCTTCAGTTTTTGTTGTGATAGTCTATTTGAAATCCGATGGTTTATTCGATAAAAGCTCGGATTTGACAAGTGCTTTTCTAGTCGACAGAAAGTGCTCTTTTTTACCTAATTCCATAAATTACGATCTAGAGTCGCTGCTTGAGCTTGGGCTTAAAGTAGAAGGAGAATCGTATTATTTTGAAAGGAGCCTACACTATGAAAAGATTAAAAAATATTTTGACTCGTGCGATTGTTTTTGCTGCTATTATTCTATGCTCTAATTATCTACATGCCACAGATATGGGGAATCCGGTGACCTTCCAGCCAGTAGCACAGATTCAATCTCCACCTAAGGCGATTGCCAAGAAGTATTTGAGCCATATTCAAATTCAGGAGGCTGCTGCCGTTTTGTCAGCCCGATTGCAGCGTCCTTATAAAGGAATTGTTGCCATTACTCGCGGCGGTATGGTGCCAGCCACATTGCTCGCTCAGCACTTAGATATTCGTGATATCCGTACCATTTCAATTGCAAGCTATAATAAGGAAGGACAGAGAGGACAGTTGAAAGTTATTCATCAGCCTGATCTGGCCAATCAAGGCGAAGGCTATCTTTTTGTGGATGATCTGGTTGATAGTGGTGAGACATTAAAATTGATTCGTACTCTCTACCCTAAAGCTGATTTTGTTGTTTTATATGCTAAGCCCGAGGGGAAAGCGGCGGCAGATGTCTTTGCGATTGAAGTGCCGCAGGATGAATGGCTGGTATTCCCATGGGAATTGGAGGGGGCTGCTTAAGCTTAAAATAAAATCAGGACTAGTATTGTTCTAAAAAAATGGGCAATATAGGAGCAGAAAATGATAAACAATATACCTTGCACATAAAAAGGTATAAAGGCGGATAGATAAGTAAAGGCGAGGATGCTTTGGTAACCCAGCGTAGGCAACCTATTGAAATTGTCAGGTTTGATCAAGTTGGCTTGGTGTACCCCGGGGGACATCGAGTGCTGCATGGTTTAAGTCAATCCTTTAATGTCGGCTCTTTTACTTTCTTGACAGGTGTTTCAGGGGCAGGAAAGACATCACTTTTGAAGCTTATGTACCGCGGCGTGAGGGCAACAGAAGGAACGGTCCGAGTTTTTGGTAAAGATGTCAACCGCATTTCCTCATCAGAGTTACCTCAATATCGTCAACGGATTGGTATTGTTTTTCAAGATTGTAAATTGTTTCCCCATTTGAATGTTCTGGATAATGTGGCCTTGGCTTTAAAGGTGAGTGGTACTGATGTTAAAACTGCTCGCACCCATGCTAAAGAATTGTTGCAATGGGTCGGCCTAGGCCAGCATTTATACGAAATGCCTTATACCCTCTCCGATGGTCAAAAGCAGCGTGTGGCCATCGCCCGCGCAGTGATTACCCGTCCCTTATTACTCCTAGCAGATGAACCAACAGGGAACTTGGATCATGAGGCGGGATATCGATTGTTGAGACTATTTGAAGAACTAAACAAGATTGGGACGACAGTTATTCTGGCAACCCATAATAAGGCTTTAATTGCCGAATTCCCGTACCCTGAAGTTGAGCTCCATCAAGGACGACTTGTTAGTGTAGCCAATGTTTCTGCAAAGGTGAGCCATGGTTAATAAAGCAGATATTGAAGAAGTTCCAATTGCAAAGGATCCGATAACCCGCCTTGTACCGTGGATTATTTCTTTGCTTGTATTACTGTTATGTCTGGTGCTAACGGCAGCTTCGTCGATAGGAACATCTGTCCAACGTTGGCAAGTAGGGATGAGCCATCGCGTCAATATTGAGATCCCACTTCAACATGAAGTTGATCGCGATCGCGTTACCGGAGCGGTGTCTCAGTACTTATCAGCCACCCCAGGGATTAGCCGTATTGAGATTGCGGACAAGACTAAGCTGTATTCGTTGTTTGGAGTCAGTCCTCAGCAAGCGGCTTTATACCCAGATTTTCCTTTACCTGTAATCATTGAAGCCAACTTGGATCCTGAAGCTATCACAGGAGTAGGGGATATCGTTGCCCAATTACAGCAAGTGTCGCCGGGCGTGCGTATTGAAACTTATTCGCAGTGGCACGATATGTTGTTGCTGTTGCGGCAAACCTTGCAAGTTATTGGTTATATTTTTATCATGCTTATTGCCTTTACCGTGATAATTATGATCACATTAATTACTCGTGCTGGTCTTGCATCCCACCAAGAAAATATTTCCATTTTGCGGCTAATCGGCGCCAGTAACGGCTATATTGCTAATAAGTTCCAGAATCATGCGTTCCGATTGAGTGCGCGCGGAGCCATTACTGGCTTTGCTTTAGCGCTGCCGATAAGTTGGATCCTTAATCTTGCGAGTGTTTACTTGGGGATCCCTGAAATGTTGCGTCCCCAAGTCGATCCAGTTTTAATGTTGGGAATGGTCATTATCCCTTTATTTGTTGTGCTGTTAAGTGTTTGTGTCTCAAGATTTGCGGTCCTGCGGACCCTAAACTGCG
Organism: Candidatus Odyssella thessalonicensis L13; assembly: GCF_000190415.1. Lineage (GTDB taxonomy): Bacteria > Pseudomonadota > Alphaproteobacteria > Paracaedibacterales > Paracaedibacteraceae > Paracaedibacter > Paracaedibacter thessalonicensis. The sequence continues at coordinate 134,232 of NZ_AEWF01000006.1, read as the reverse complement.
ACTAATTATTATAGCTATGTAATTCATGCTGCTATCCTTACCTTCTTTATGGTTTTATGGGTTTCTGGTATTCATTTATTCGATTCCCAATATTCCATCGGATACTTTAACCCCCACCGATGCTATTGTTGTGTGGACCGGGGGGCCATGTCGCATAACGACCGGCGTCGAGCTTCTGGCGCAAGGCTTGAGTGATAAATTATTTGTCTCAGGGGTAGAAACCTCTAAGCCAACCCTATTAGGGCTGCAGTGTGGCTCCTACTTATCGCGGCAGGCATTAGCGCCTTTGCAGGATAAGATTTACTTAGGTCATTCTGCCTTGTCTACCATGGGAAATGCGATCGAAACTGCAGCGTGGGCGCGCAAGAATCGGATTCGCTCTGTTCGTCTCGTCACGACGCCTGTGCATATGCCGCGGTCATTGTCTGAATTTCAAGCGGAGATGCCCCATATTGACGTTATTCCCCATCCGGTTAATATCATAAACTTTGACCATCGGCGCTGGTATCAAAGTTGGTCAGTGTTTTTTAAAGTTTCCCGCGAATACTGTAAATTCTTACTTGTTAAAGTAGGAATTAGACCTTGGTGGAGAGAGAATATCTTAGAGAATCCCTGAGAGTTGCGATAATTTTGCTCAATAAAACCTGTAGGTGGGCTTACCAGAAACTTTTATCCCGACAAGACATTATATCCGTTTAAGTGTGTAAAAATAATTGCTTGGGGGATAAGAAAAAATGAATAAAAAGGATGTGTCATGAGAAAATTAAGATCATTTATCTTTAACCTCTATTTTGTTATCGTTTCGTCGGCTTGTGCCATATTCGGTTTGCCATTTCTTTTGGGACACAGGCGCTTAGCCTTCACGGTGCCGCAAGTTTGGGCTGGCTTGACCAGTTGGGGGGCACGAAATATTCTAGGGTTAACTTATAAAGTTGAAGGATTGGAACATTTACCTAAGGGCGCTTGCATCATTGCTTCAAAACACCAATCAGCGTGGGAAACCGTGGTGTTTTGTGAAATCTTTCCGGAATCTATCTTTGTGGCGAAACGTGAACTTTTGATGATTCCGTTTTTTAACTTCCATTTTATCAAACAGAAGACAATTATGCTGAATCGTAAACTCGGAGGACAAGCGCGAGCTGATCTAGTGCGTCAAGCTAAGGCCCGCGTAGCTGAGGGTGATCGCATCATTATTTATCCTGAAGGCACGCGGCGTCCTATGGGCGCAGAGCCGAAATACAAACAAGGCATTGGGGCGATGTACACTGAGCTGAATGTACCGGTAGTCCCTGTAGCTCTTAATTCTGGCCTTTTTTGGCCGCGGCGAAGCTTTGAGAAAAGACCCGGCACTATTGTTGTTAGTATCTTACCTCCCCTAATGCCTGGCTTGACACACGCGGAATTTATGCAGACACTTGAAGAACGAGTTGAGACGAAAATGCGTGAACTAGCAAGGGAATAAGAAGATGCGCTGCTTAGGGAAAATAGGCTTAATTGTTTTAAGTGTTATAATTTGTCTAAAGGTTTCTGAGCAGTTCTTATTTCAGCCGTACCTTAATGATTATGCTGAGTCGTATCTGCGTAATCATAGCGATAAAGTAACGGTCGATAGCGTAAAATTTGATAAAAGCGATCTGTCGCTTACAGGAATCAAGGTTACGGGTATGACGGATACTTTTTCTGTTGTCGGCAGTATGCAGCCGGTCTTATTAGGATGGCCAGGAGTCGATTTTATGGTGCGGCCGTCTGGTAGTAAAATCTGGGAAATTGCGCAAATTCAAGGAAAGGCAAAAGTTGGATGGGGACAAATCTTTGCTGATAATATTCTGATCCAAAATCTACGATACTTTAAGGCCCCCCAGTTTGTCGTTCCTGAGATTTTTATTTCTTTTGTTTATTACGCTGCTAATGGTTTAATTGATCTCAAAATAAATATTCCCCAATTTGGTCCGCACACCGGTGAAGGCCAGCTTTCAGTAATTGGACAGCTGGATGCCAAAAACGCTTGGTCTGGTAAATTATCTTTAAGAATTGTCAACCCTGCAGCGGTTCTCCATCATCTAGCAGAGGTCGAGTTAATTTCCTCGCATCAACTGTCGTCCATAAAAGCGTTTATGAAGGGAATCGCTGATAGTAAAGCCGAAATTACTCTACCTCTATCCTTAGAAAAAGGGGCTCTATATCTTGGCCCGATCCGCCTTTATCCTAAGCCTTCTCGTGAAGAAAGTTTAGCTCGGATTGGTGAAGGTGTAATAAGTAATCTTTTTCGAACGTTTGCTAAGGTGCCACAGTAAACTTGCTTTTTGACCTCTATAGCCACTACCCCGGAGAACTTAGGGGCGAAAGTCTTATTGAATGTTTCTAACAGATGTCCCGTTAGAAAGCTGTTCCAGAACTCGCTGGGAAAAACAAACAGAGCTCGCTTTTTCTGACAAATATCAAATTGATTGTCTTTTAACAGATGGGAAAGCTGTCCCATGCTGTAAGAGTGACCATGGCCAAAGGGGGTATGGCTTAATTGGGCCCATAAGCTACGACGATTAGGGGTAATAATAATCGCTCGACCTTCAGGGGATAACACTCGCCATATCTCTCTTAAAAATAACCGGGGATTAGCACAATGCTCAAGTGAATGCAGAAGAATGATTCGGTCAGTACTTTTATTATTGAGAGGTAAGGATTGGCTTTCTACCAAAGCGGTCACATTTTTATCCCGCGGAAGATAATAGGTGGCCCCTATATGAGGATCCATAAATAGAACTAAATGTTGGGCTTTGATTGATAGTTTATCTAGGACTGGAAGAGTAAAGCCATGGCAGACAAGGGTGTCACATTCAATTGCCGGCCAGATGTCCTGGATCAAGTCCCCTAACTTGCTCTGTGCAACCTTTCCTAAAGGAGAAGAGTAGAATTTCATCAGATCAGTTATATCCATAGTGGTCCGTCCGATCAGTTAAAGACATTTGTTAACAATTATGAATCTAATTGTTAACGAAGAGTAAATGTTTTTTAATATTAATTAAGGTAACAAATTTAAGCTTTCATGAATGAGACTTCTAAGGAGCCTAATCTCTGCTGTTTTTCTGCTTCCTGGATGCTATAGCTATTCCTATGGAAAGCTTCAAGCTCGTATTGTTACTCATCCTATTGCCACCACTATTTTAACGCGTTTTTCTGAATCTTATGGGAGAAAATCAAAAAAATATATCGCTCCGCTGGTTGTTGAAGCGGTGGGATCTCATTCTATCAATAATTTTTGCTCTCATAGAACTAATGCGGCAGACATTCTGGTGGCACATCGACGGCTATCACCTCAAGATTTAGCTAAATGTGGTAAAGAAGGGATATCAGATTTCCTAGAATTAAGAATGGGGTTTGGGGCAGTTATTGCTTTGGCCTCTTCAGGTTTAAATATTAAAAACATATCCCATGATGAGCTTTATTCCGCCGTGACTAAATATAAATATAAGCAAGGAAATATTTTACAAAATACCGCGCTGGTGTGGAATGAAGTATCCAATAACACTAATAATCTTTCTTCAGATCCCATAGAAATTTTTGCACCCGCTCCCAACACAGATCTTCGCGATGTCTTTGAAGATCGAGTTTTAGTCCATGGCTGTCAGACCAATAAGCAGATTTCATCCATCCGCGATAAAAAACCTAAGTTATACCGTGATCTGTGTTTATCTGTTCGAGGGGATGCGCAGCTTAAGGAGGTCAATTTTGCGGCGATAGAGACCTCTCCAAGTCAGTTGCTTAAGGATCATCATGGCGCTATCGTATTCGCGCCGGCTTCTGCGCTCTCACAACCCGATTTATTAAATAATCTTATCTCTGTCGATGGCTTTAAACCTACCACTGAGAATATAACCAGCGATGATTATCCCCTGTCGGCCCCCATCTATCTTTATGTTAAGATCTCCACATTACAGTCAAGTAAGGGGCTGCAGAATTTCTTAAAATATATTTATTCTAGCCAAAACACAGATATTACTAGACTGTCTGCTGCTGGTTTTATCCCTCTAAATCCCCAAGAAATGTCACAACAATTTCAGTTGGTCACCCAGGGAAGGGCAAATCTTCATTTGGAAGAACCAAGCTTTTTCCATAAACTGATGCCAAAAATGGAATTTGCTAACACGGCAACAGAACCAGAGATGCCCGCAACATTTCAAGACACACCATTAGCAAAGACTTCTAAGCCAGGAACTGTGCCACAACCATCCGACAATATCATCCCCCAACCTCTAGCTCCTTCCATCGATCATCAATTGCAAAATCCAGGTGATATACAGACGAGCTATTTCCAAGAGGAACCCGCATTTGAGGATTACAACTCAACCGAAATCAATCAATACACTGCTCCGGCGCAAGAGCCGTTACCAGTGGCTCCTGAACCTAAAAAAGCCAAACAAGTCCTGAAGGTAGAAGAGAGCGATACTCACGCTGACTTCGATTATTCTGTGCCAGCAGAGCTTGAACCTGAAGTTGATCATGATATGGAACTGGAAGAAGAGGCTGATGAAGACCAATCTCCAGATTGGCATAAGCTGTTTGGTTCATAAGTAATTAGCCGTTCTAGTCAAATTCTTGTTAAGTAGGAACTTCTGCTTTTCCATAAACTTAGGGTCATTAATGTTAGCGGACCTGGGTTCATATCTCTTCCTTAGGCCGCTTATCTTCACAACTTCCAACATCTGCTGTAGCTCTCAGCGGGGCTCTCTCTTTGCATCCGGTTTGGTTTCTAGTTGCTTTTTCCTAAAAGAGCTGCTTGATGATAAACAGCATGACATTAATATTAGCTCTGCTGAGATAAAAGAACGCGATGAGTAAGACCCTTAAGAATAATGTTAGTAAGTGGGAGAATATATTAAGGTGAGCTATTTATAAGGCTTTGCGCGTACGCAGTAAAGAAGCTCTGTTCAGTGGTAGGCGACTATTCAATTTTGGCTAATATAAGAGGGCAGGCAATTTGCCTGCCGTAAATACCTTATCCTAAATCCTTAGATTTTTAAAGTGGAGAGGAAATTAAGGATCCCCCTTTAACGTGCTTACTAATCATCGGAACCTTCCAATATATTCTTCAATTCAACAGCAACATAGTGTTCAAGATGAGTATTATCAATTATATTTAATGTGGTCAAGATCTGCTGATTTTTGCCGTTATAAGCGAGTAGTTCTTCTCTCGCTTCACTAATAATTCTGCGGGCCCATATCTTATATTGATTGTCAGTAACCTGGTTGATATCAAAGGCATCTTTAAAATAGTTCTTAGGAAAATTGAGAAGATCGGCATGGCTTTGTAAGATTATAGCTAAGTTATTGTAAATTACTGACTTGAGTAGGACAAAGCCGGTGTTGTGGCCACCTTTAAAATCTTGTAAATAGGGGGTAATGATTCTTTCAACAGTGGAATTATCTATTGTTGCTAGTAAATTGAAAATGTTAGGGTTGTCACCTTCATATCGCAGCAGATCTCGTCGACAAGTATTAATAATTTTTCGCGCCCAAATGGAGCATTGAGTTATGTTAAGTGTTTGGCTCGCAGAGAGAGATGGAAACTGCTCTTGAGGAAAATCCCGGAGACTAACATCATGCTGTAAGATAGTCTGAGCATTATTAATAACTATCTCATTGAGCACCCTTTTAGCCATTTCCAGTTCTGAAGTGAATTTCTTAAATTTTTCCTTAATAGCTGCTTCGTAATTATCACCTTGCTCCTGCATTTCTTGCTTGTTTACCATTCTAAAGCCTGTCGTCCGATATAGTGAGCTTTCAAAAGGTGTGCCTTTAAAATGCACCATAAGTGCTTTTGTAATAATCATTTTAACGACTGTGGGAGTAGAGCTGTCATCCTTCACATCTATAACGTTTTCAAGGATCGGATGATAGGCGGGGCGTTTCTTAATGACTTCAAATAAAAGGTTATAGGATGTATCTAAGAAAGTAATCTCTGGATTTTCTTGTATTACTTGAGGGCTAATAAAGGGTGTGTCGGCAGCGCCTGCAAATTGTTGTTGCCATTATTGCAGCATTTGCCAAGCTTTCTCTACAGACTCTTTATGGTGGGCTTTAAGGGCCAATAATGTAAAAAAGTAATTATAGAGACTGTCAGAAGAAAGTTTGCCTATGCTAAGAACTTTGTCATATAACTTAAAGCCTGCTTCAATATTATCTGCATTTAAATAAGTGGTGCCTCCAACTTCTAAAACTTCAATATTTGTGGGGTATTGGTTCAGATATAGGTCGATTATCTCGAATTTAGCGTTATTGGGCAGAGAGGAGTCAGTTAGAGCTGTCTTAAAGGCACTTATTTCTCCTTTTTCTAGAAATTTAACAATGTCTTTTAGGGAGGACTTTTCTTCAAAAAGGTCCTTAGTGTACTGCTGATACTCCGGGCTATCATGAGGTGAGGTAAAAATTCTTAAGGTGTCGCTATTATGTGTTTGGAAATAGGACTCTCTATGGTTCTCATTATTTTCATAAACTTCCTGGGGGTCATAACAGAGAGCAGGGGTGGTTGCAACCATGAGTGCACATAATAAAGCATTTATTCTGGTGAGAGGGCTATATTTTTTCATAATATTCATTCTTTCTTCTTTGATGAAGAAAACTTTATAGGGAGTATAATATATTTGCCCTAAAGATGTCATTAAATATTCTGGCTCTTTTCCCTCTGATCTTCTATTCCTCCTATTACATGAACAGTAACTGGTACCGCTTTATCCCCATATGTTAATTAATTGTATTAGCAGCTTTTAAAGGGGAGGCTTAAGGGGGGGTACTTTTCTGCGAGCTCTCAGTCGTAAGAAAAATCATACTGAATTTATAGTAATACTTTGCGACAACAAGAGCAGACAAATTGAGGGATAACTCGGTGCTGTCTTGCTCTTGTAAGGAATTACTCCTCGGTCTCTAGAAAGAGCCGTGCCGGCCTTTAAAGAGTGCTGTCGGTTGAGGATGTAGCTGCTTTCGCGCTTTCCTGGAGAGCAAGAAGGGAAGAAAAGAAGCCGCCTTTGTCAGGATTCATAAAGATAACTTTAGAATTCGATCCTAAAGCACCGGCTTTAATCTCTAAAGCTTTTTGTTTTGTATAAGTAGGATTCTTCTCCAATAAATCCGCTTCCAGCTGTCGAGCTCGATTTTCTGCATCAGCAATCAGAAGCAGGCGGGTTGCTTCACCATTTGCTTTAATTAGTTCTGCATCTACTTTAGCCTTTGCTGTTTCCAGTTGGATCTTTGTTTCTATGCTCTGCACATAGGCTCTGCCTTCAGCTTCCAAAGCTGCTTTCAGTTTATCAGCTTCAGCTTGCAAGCGCGTTTTCTCCTTATTAGCTTCCGCTTCCGTGGCTACCTTTTTCAGATTTGCTGCTGCTTGCATCTCTGTGGTCTTTATTTGATAGGCGGCTTGGCGCTGTTTATTCAGCGCTTTCATGATTACCGTTGGATAAGTAATGCTCGTGATTGCAATTTGAACAATGTCTACCCCCCCCATCCATCTCCTGAAGGTGATTGTGTTCTATCGGACGAGGGAGCTAAGGGGTAGTTAAGTGTTTGGTAACCCTCCCTCTTGGTCATACGCAAAGGTACTGTCTCGGCGTGGCGCTCTTTCTCTTTTCCTTTGCTAAAAGTGTTTTTATTGTCCTGATTTGTAAAGTTATCACCAGAAGTGTGGATGTAGTCATTCATTGTTTCTAAAACTTGACTAGCCAGTTCTTCGCGGCTTGAGTCAATTATTTGAGCAGCCTCTGCCTTACCAATAATGCTGATAATGCTCCGTGAAAATAATTGCTTAAGCGATTCTTCAATATTTTGGACATTATACAGGGCCTTTACTGGGTCGTTGATCCGATAATAAAAGGCACAGTCTACGGTTAATTGTTGATTGTCTTTGGAATAAACTATCTGAGGCGGGGTGTCAATTTGAATGATTCGTTTATCCACTAAGGTCACGCGGTGATAATAAGGAACGACACAGTTAATGCCTGATTGAAGGACGCCACTATATTTTCTGAAGCCTTCAAGAATGCCTACAAATCCCTCAGGCACTAGGACGCAGGGTAAGAATGACTCACTCAGGCGAGGACCGATAGCAGGTTGATGCAGGATTTGCCGTACAGTCTCCTGGCTATAAACTAGAGCACCAGAAGCAGCTACGACGACGGAAGCAAGGATAATTTTGTTCATATAAACCTCTCAGGTTATGGTCTTTGAAAGAGGAGGACTCTTTTAAACTTAACAATCATTCAAGGATTGCAAATAAATTTTTAACTAAATTTTAAGTATTATAAGTAAAATGTTAAATGTTTGCTCTATGTCCTTTTTAGAGAAAAAAGAAATGAACGTTTGAGGGGGGTAGCACCATAAGGGAACCTCCATGAAGCTTTCATATTGAGGGCTCTAACATATTGATGATAAGGAAGAGAATAAGGACAGCAGAGCGCTGATTTAGTCAGAAGTTCTAACAATTAAAAAAGCTTTGAAGGGAAGAGTATCAAAGACTTATGGATCTGATCCTTTAAGCACTTGAATGAAATATATTGTTTGGAAAGATTGGTTGCGGGGGCAGGATTTGAACCTACGACCTTCAGGTTATGAGCCTGACGAGCTACCGGGCTGCTCTACCCCGCGTCATGAAAAGCATATAAGATATATAGCAAATCTTTGCCTTACAGCGCAATACTTATTTTTAAAATTTGCACTTTTTATAAAAACTGAGCCAAATTAGGGCTGCGACCATGGAGATTTTCTTGAGATTAGAAGGTGATTATCAATAAAACTCCCATAAGAGTTCTTCTAAAATTTCTTTAGACTATTCCGTGCTTTGATTGATAAGAAAAACAAGATTTAATAGGAGTGATATTGTAATATAGAATCAGACATTATAGCTTTCTTTAAAAGATAATAAGGCCTTTTCTGTTGCTGTTAAGTCATCAATTCTTTAGGGGGCTCTATAAGGATCTCAGGCCCCTTGAGAATAAGCAAGGCTGAGCCATCTTAGCAGGGCAATCTCGCGTGCAATGGGGGGCAACTTTAATAAATGTAGGAATTTGTATGTTCGGTAAAGATAAAAGATCACAGCCTACCGTCCAAAAGCGCGGCCAATCGAGTTGGCGGGAAAAATTATCATTAACCTTTAACTTGCCTGCTGATAAAACATTTACACATCGACACCCGACTAATCTTCCCTCAAAAAAATGCAGGGGAATAATCCCGACAACGATCCTTTTTGCCAAGATTATAATGAGAGCAGCCCGGCGCGGCACTCTTGAAGTAGCTATCGCTGCCTGGGTACAATCATTTTTCAGTCGCTATGATTTTTCAAGTGAGAAGGGGCAGATTAAAATTGCCATCATTTGTGCTTGCTCCATGGTATTCAGTCTTTTCCTTTTAGCGCTTATCATGGCCAAGTCTGCTCCTTAGCAATTCTTTTCCCTTTGTGGTGAAGGCTCATCCTAGCGCCACCCATAGGCATAAACAGTTATAAGGGGATGTTCACCTAACCACTCGAGAAGAGTAACACTGTTGCTATTTAAAAAAGCGGCTAGCCCTTAGATAGAAGAATGTTAGCCTACAGATTCTAAAGAGGACGATTTCATCTTTAAAGTTGCTTGTTAAAATACTGTGCGAGGGAGGGGAATTTAAAGCCTATGGATGAGCTTAAAATAGATTGCGCACTATTCTTCTAGAGTTTAGGAAAAGTGTAAAAGATATCCTAATTATTGATAGAAAATAAAAAAGCTCCGCATTTGCGGAGCTTTTACTATTCTGACGTTTGCTAAAGTTAAGCTTCAGCGTCAGATTTCTTTGTTTTAGTTGCTTTTTTGGCCTTGTTCATGGCTTCACCAAGAATATCACCTAAAGAAGCACCGCTATCTGTTGAACCATACTCAGAGAGTGCTTTTTTCTCTTCGTCGATTTCACGTGCTTTAATAGACAAAGCAACTTTACGACCGGAGCGGTCAAGCGAAACAACCATGGCATCAACTTTTTCACCAACAGCAAAACGGTCTGGACGTTGTTCAGAGCGTTCACGGGATAGATCAGCTTTTTTGATTGACCCTGTTAAGCCTGATTCAAGGGAAACTTCTAGACCTTTGTCGCTAACTTCAGTAATGGTGCAGGTGACTACACTGCCTTTCTTTACGCTTTCAAGGGCGGTTGCAAAAGGATCACTGTTTAGCTGCTTAATACCTAAGCTAATGCGTTCTTTTTCAGGATCTACATCCAAGACTTTGACTTTAATGACGTCGCCCTTCTTGAACTGAGATGAATCATCACCGTTATCCCAGGAAACGTCAGTCATGTGAACCATGCCATCGATTTCATCATCAACGCCGACAAACATACCAAACTCGGTAATGTTTTTAATTTCACCTTCAAGAACGCTGCCAACAGGATATTGTTCAGCAAAGCGGATCCATGGGTTCTCAGAGCATTGCTTCAATCCAAGGGAAATACGACGCTTGGTCATATCAACTTCAAGAACTTGAACTTCGACTTCTTGTCCTTGATGCAGAAGTTTGGATGGATGGATGTTTTTCTTTGTCCAGCTCATCTCTGTTACATAAATTAAACCTTCAACAGCTGGCTCAAGTTCAACGAATGCACCATAATCAGCGATATTGGTGATCTTACCTTTGTGGCGAGAACCAGGAATGTAGCGCTCTTCCACACCTTTCCACGGATCAGCTTCAAGCTGTTTCATGCCTAAGGAAATGCGCTGAGTATCGCGATTGAAACGGATCACCTGAACTTGGATGGTTTCGCCAACCTTAAGAACATCACCCGGGTGATTAATACGACGCCAAGAAATGTCGGTAACGTGTAACAAGCCATCAACGCCGCCCAAATCAATAAAGGCACCATAGTCTGTGATGTTTTTGACAATACCTTCTAAGACTTGACCTTCAGACAGATTAGAGACAAGTTCAGCGCGTTGCTCAGAACGGTTATCTTCTAAGACCGCGCGACGGGAAACAACAATGTTGCTTCTCAGCTTGTCCATTTTTAAGATTTTAAATGGCTGAACAATGTTCATAAGCGGGCTGATATCGCGGATAGGACGGACATCGACTTGGCTTCCAGGTAAGAATGCAACCGCGCCTTCAAGATCAACAGCGAAACCACCTTTAACTTTACCAAAAATGACACCGTTAACCAATTCACCGGTAATTGACGCTTTCTCAAGTTCGCCCCACGCGGCTTCACGACGAGCTTTTTCAACGCTGAGAACAGCACATCCGTTTTTATCTTCCATGCGTTCAACGTAAACGTCAATGAAATCACCTGCTTTAACTTCAGAGGCACGGCCAGGGCCAGCAAATTCACGCAAAGGGATACGACCTTCTGATTTCAGGCCTACGTCAACGGTAACAAAGTCACTGTCAATAGATAACACGTAACCTTTAACAACGCTGCCTTCGAATGAGGTGCGGCCACGAAGTGATTCTTCAAGAAGATCGGCAAAGCTTTCTTTTACGGGAGATTTTGCAATTGATGTATTAGACATATTTTTCCTTAAAAACTTCCTAATATAAGAGTCTTCTTATATTGTGAAGGGTTGGAGGTTAACATAAAAGCACCATACCTCTAGGCAGGGTGCCAACTTCAAAAACCTAGACTTAAGCTGACATGGTATCAGGCAAACAAGATTTTTGTACGTAGTATGCTGCTTTTTGGCATACTTCGTCAATACTTAAGTGTGACGTATCAATAATATAAGCATCTTTTGCCGCATTTAAAGGGGCAGTATTGCGGGACGAGTCGCGCTTATCGCGTTCGGCCATCATTTCCTGTACTTTTATGGCGCAAATATTGCCTTCTTGTTGCATGCGGCGAAGGGCTCTAATTTCTTGATCTGCTGTTAAATAGATTTTGCAGTCTGCATCAGGGCAGATCACAGTGCCAATATCGCGTCCATCCAAAATGATGCCAGCAAAATCCCCTGCATCAGCGTGGGCAAAGGCGCGCTGAAGGTCATTTAAAACGGCTCTAACCTCCGGGATAACAGCAATCTTTGATGCCATTGCTGCAACTTCTTCACTGCGCAATCCATCCTCATTTGTGCTTTCAATGGTAATCCGTTGCGCAAGCTCAATAATCTGGTGTTGTTGATCTGTTGTCAGGCCTTGTTGTAAAGCTTCTTTGGCCAGCGCACGATAGATTAAGCCCGTGTCAAGAATTTTAAAATTAAACTTTTGAGCCAGGTAATGGGCAACTGTTCCTTTTCCAGCACCTGAAGGGCCGTCAATTGCGATAATCACTTTTTTTTGTTCCTTTATTGGAGTCCCCATCATTTTAACGTATTTTACTCCTCTCTTTCAACCAATTAAAGATAGCTCAAAAAGAGATTAAAGCAACGAAAGTTAAGCAAAAAACTATCATTAAAGTTAGTTATAATTAAAATAAAGCCTTAAATTTTTATAGCTGCAGGCCAAATAAGGTTTACAGCAAAGTTCTTCCCAGCACTAAAAAAATAAAGGTAGAATAGGATAACAGATTTCTATCGATTTTAACCGTATTTTAGGGGCTCTTTCATTGATTCTTAAATAATTTGCTCCTAAGATGTTAATATATACAGTCCGCAATGGAGGAATAAGTGACACTGTCTACAGATACGCATGCTTCGATGGCAACAGTTAGCTATAAAGGAAAAACCATCGAACTGCCTGTACTTCAAGGGTCCTGCGGCCCTGATGTGATCGATATCCGTAACCTTTATAGTCAATTAGGTGTATTTACCTTTGATCCAGGGTTTACGGCGACTGCAAGCTGTGAGTCGAAAATTACTTTTATTGATGGGGACGAAGGGATCTTGTTATACGGCGGCTATCCGATTCAGGACCTGGCTGAAAAAAGTGATTTTATGGAAGTGTCTTACTTATTGCTTTATGGTGATTTGCCGACGGCAGCGCAGAAAAAGGACTTTGTGAAAAATATTACGCTTCATACCATGGTCCATGAACAAATCCCAACTTTTTATCGTGGTTTTCGTCGCGATGCGCATCCGATGGCTATTATGGTCGGCGTTGTGGGCGCCCTATCTGCTTTCTATCATGACAGTCTTGATATTCATGATCCGCGTCAACGGGAAATAGCTGCTTATCGCATGGTCGCCAAGGTCCCAACCTTAGCTGCCATGGCTTATAAATACTCGATTGGTCAGCCCTTTGTTTACCCGCGTAATGATTTGGACTATGCAAGTAACTTCTTGCACATGATGTTCTCTGTGCCCACAGAACCTTATGAAGTTAACCCTGTCCTATCCAGTGCTATGGACAAGATTTTAATCCTCCATGCCGATCATGAGCAGAATGCCTCGACGTCGACGGTGCGTTTAGCAGGCTCTAGTGCTGCCAATCCTTTTGCCTGTATGGCAGCGGGAGTAGCCGCTTTATGGGGCCCCGCCCATGGTGGTGCCAATGAGGCTGCTCTCAATATGTTGCGAGAAATCCGTGACCCTAGTCGGGTAAAAGAATTTGTTAATCGTGCTAAGGATAAAAATGATCCTTTCCGGTTGATGGGCTTTGGCCATCGTGTTTACAAGAATTACGATCCTCGGGCCAAGGTAATGCGGGAGACATGCCATAAAGTTCTCAAGGAACTCAATATTCATAATGATCCCTTGCTTGAAGTTGCCATGGAATTAGAGCAGATTGCCTTGAGTGATCCGTATTTTATTGAAAAGAAATTATACCCTAATGTGGATTTCTATTCAGGTATTATCTTTAAAGCCATGGGCATTCCGACCTCAATGTTTACGGTGATCTTTGCGCTGGCGCGTACTGTTGGATGGGTGGCGCAGTGGAAGGAAATGATTTGCGATCCGCTGCAAAAAATTGGTCGACCTCGTCAGCTTTATACCGGGGTAATTGAGCGCCAGTATGTTGATATGAGCCAACGGAGGTAGATTTTGCCGCATATCGAGTATAATCCTCAGCCAGCAGCAACTTCCCCAAAAAGACGGGACATTGTCCCGTCCGTGTGGACGATTATGCGCTCTCACGTGAATGATAATACGCCCAGCTATTTTTACTGGTTTAGCCGCATTATAACAGCGAGTGTGTTCAGCTTCTGTTTGATCAGAATGATCTCTTATATCTTGTGAAAGCTTGGGGCAGGGGGCAATTAAATGGCCTCCCTTATTCCGTCCTCTGTAAACCATTGCCTCACGCTATTCCTCAAACTCATGGTCTGCTTGATCTTCCGCAGTGCCGGTGGCCATAGCTTCAGCTTCTTGAAGGGGGATTAAGTAATCCATAGGATAAGAAAAGAGGGCCAACACTTGGTTAGCAGTTGCTTTCTTATTCTCAAGCTCCTGGTATAGACTCCTGAGAGTTTCAGGATCAAGATGAGCCGCGTGCCTTAATAAAAGCTCAGCAATGTCACAGGTATAAAGAGTTAAAGCGTCCCGAAAGAGTTGCTGATAGTCTTTAGCCTCAATCTCTTGAGCATGCAGGGTTAGTAAATGCTCGAGTAGGCCGCTATTATCACTACAATGGTTAGAGATTACAGTTTTTATAAGATCAATCACTAGGGGCGCAGAAGTCGCGGGTATCTTAGCTAATAAGTAGTCTTTGACCTCATTTCTCTCCTTTTCATCATTATATAAGTTTAGCGTTAAAAAGCTCTCTAGAATCTGGAAGGTGTTTTTAGAAGTGAACGTCGCACCTTTGGAGAGTAAAAACTCAATAATTTCTAAGACTGAGGCAGGGGAGTAAAATTCTCCTGTGTCAAAAGATTCAGTATAATCGGCGCTAGGGGGAATGAACTGATCATCAACACTGATATCCAGTGATTGAATCGCAGCAGCAATCACTATCCCTGACTTTTCTGGGGTAAGCTGTATGCCTTGCTCTAATAGACAATTAATGAACTGAATGACCCCCTTTTTTGTAATAGTGCTTAAGAGTAAATCTTGATTTTGAGGCGTGAGGCTGAGGCCATTTCTTAGTAATACATTGAAGACTTTTACCGGGTTTGTGGCCCCTAAACAAGCTGGAATAAGCACTTTTTCAAGGTGACTAGCCTCAGGTTTTAAAAGCTTAAGTAAAAAGTCTGTTATGCTTAAATAGTCAGCATTGCTCCCTTGCACATAATTACTAAGTGAAGAGTAGAAAGGTGTTTTTATCACCTCTGGAAAACGAGATAATAGATATTCGGCCATTTCTTGGTTTTTCGCTTTGATAACTTTAAAGGCAGTCTCCTTTAAGAATTCAGGATTTAAAAAGGATTGAGCTTTAAGGCTAGCAAATCCTAACTCTACTACTCGCTCATCGCCTTTTTGCAGAGCACAGGGCAGGCTTAGATAGGCATAATTTTCGAGCTTTAGCTGAGGATTAATTTGCAAGTATTGATAAACGAGAGGGCCAACCTCTCTATAAGCATGCTTATCTTGCAGTCTGGCAATATTGCTTATAATTTTATAGATAATATGGTGGTACTTAGGGTCTCTTTTTAGCAAAAAGTATTTAAAAGCTTTTATGGATTGGTCTAAATGTTTGAAACTTAGGCTGAAGATACAGCCTGCTGGCAGAGAGGCATCACAGTTCAGATCGGGCCGCATCCTTAAAAGCCAAGCGTTAAAGAGATAATTTTTGGCTAGTTTGGGATCGTTCCAAGTTATATTAGACAGGGCTTGCGATTTTTCATAAAATAGCTTAGGCACATCAAAATGTGTCGGCTTAAGATGCCATTGGAAATCAGCTCTTGGGGCCTCATTTACATGAAATTGGATAATTATATTTTCATTTCTGGGAAGACTGCGGCAACCATCAACTTTCCAGCTTAATTCAAAGTCTTCTCTGCTAAACAACTTACATAAACGATCTAGCTTTTCTGCCGCTTGTTTATAGTTTCCTGTTTCTTTCTCCCACGGAGTATTGAGAACTGCATCAGGGATCAGATGAGCAAAAACATTAAGCATATTCTGTAAGCCATCACGGCCAGCAAGCTCATATAAGTCTAAGTTTTTATACTTTACTGCTAAAGTTTTATCCTTAACTAAGGCAGTATTCTTGCTATTTAAATCACATATAAGCTCACTCCATTCGGCATGGGCTTTATCAGTAACCCCATATTCAAGGCTGGAGAATTTATTAAGGTAACCTATGAGCATCTTTAAGGCCGGAAACTTCTCCATAAGATCCTTACGATCCATATCTTGATTGCCAGGGATTTCAATTCTAGCAAAAAGCTCTTCTATAAAAGCCTGATCAATAATCCCCCGATCACTTAAGAAGATATAGAAAAGATTTCTTAAAGATGTTTCGCCACAATCAGGATAAGAATACTGGGTTGTTTTGCCTGCTGCATTGGTATGAAGGAAATAAGTCGTCTCATAGCTTATAGGCTCTGGAATTGGGTCATCATAAACAGAAAAGCCTTTAAAAAGTAAAGTCACCCATTCTGGATGGAGAGGTGTAGGGGGTACCCTTGCTCCCATATAAGTGACGATGCTGTTATAATCTGCATTCCCAAAATAGGAGTCTGTAAGCTTGTTTGGATCTAAAAGACATGTTAAAGCCTTTAAATCATTCTTATGAGAGGCGGTTTTCCAGACAAAGGCCAAGAGCGCTTTCATACAAAAGTTAGGAGGGTAGATAAAATTTATACCAGAGTTTGTTCTCTCGTTATAGAGGGCACGCGTCAACGCACTTGCAAAGCGCGCTGCTACTAATTGGCGATAAGTTAACTTTTTTGTCTGTCCTTCTTCTAAGTATTCGCCTTTCACTCTATCTATCAGCTCTAGGGATAAGGGAGCATTCTTTGATTGCTTGATCAAGATATTGAAGATTCTTTGTTGAGTTTGGCGGGTCCAGTGCTGATATTTCTCTAGCATTGTCAAGTGAGGATTACCAGCAAACCAATCTCTTATAGTTGTTTGGATATGAAGAATTTCTGTCAACAGCAAGTTCATCCGCGATAGATCTTTGCCCAGGGCTGCAATCGGATCCTTGTCCCGCTGATTAGCGGTTAAAATGGCCCCATCCATTGAAGGAAAGAGATGTTGGAGAACGGCTGCTGCCGGATCATAGGGCCAGATTAGTTCAGATGCGGGTTTGCTATCAAAGGCAGGATGAAGCAAGGTTCTCTGAAAGTAGTTTTGGCCGGGTGCTTCTGCTAATACTCCATAATTGCCATTAAAACGTAGGCCTTCAATAACGTAAGAATTTAAGGCCACCATTCCCCATAACGGCGAATTAGGCCTTTGTTCTGGATGAGTGGCCTCGTAAACGTCTCTCGTCTCCGTAAAAGGGATCTCTGCTACTGCCGACTTCGCAAACATAATGCCAAGCAAGGATTTTTTAAGAAAAGAATTAAGCATAACTTTTTGTCCAGAAGTAAAATTAATCTTACCCTTATATTGGTCTTAGTTTTAATTATTCAATATGACTTTTCGTGTAAAGCGTAAAGTAATATTTTTTATATTTAGAAGGGAGTGACTGTCCTTTAAGGGCTTAAGTTTTATGAGTTAAGGCCTAATAAAGGTAATAAAATAACCTATCTATAATTCTCGAACTGTAAAGTTCTACTTTATAATAACTTCCCCTTGACCTTTAAAAAACAGCCCCCCATTTATGAAAAATAACGTAATTCTATAAAATTTTTTAGTTTTAAAATACTATATTTTCACACTTAATTTAAGGGATAAGGATTTAACATGAATTTTAAAGGTTTGGGAAGGAAAAAAAGTGGGCTTTTGATGCCCAGTGCTATTGCTTTCGCGGTGTCAGCTTCTCCAGCATTTACTCATCAAGGTGATGGGAAAAAAGATGTGGAAAATCCAAATATCGGTAGGGTGATAATGCAAACATTTAATCAAGGGATTAATGCGATTGGCGCCAATGTTCTACCGAAAGAGGTCCAAGATCAGATTATTGAATCTAAAAACTATCTCAAGACCCCGCCCATCGCTATTAGTTTCTCCGCCGAGGGTGCTAGATGCCCCGTACGATCGAGCCGTTCTCCTGCTCGAAAGCAAGAGCGTAAAGGAGCTTTCAAAAAAATATGTTTTCAATTATGACGAAGGTAAGAAATTAGTACCGATCGGCGAAGCAAGTAATTTTGCTGATACTTTTGCCCTGGAAGCCTTTCCTTTCAAGGTAAGCGTTTATCCTGTACCTTCAAGACCAGATCAAAAACCCATTGAATTAGGTCAACTTACTTTGGATGCTATTTGTGTCCCTACTGAAAATGGCTTAATCCGTAGCGCTGAAGCTATCCGCTTTAATCTTAGTGGGTTTGGCCTGAGGCAGACTTACCAAAATATGCCTAAGGCATTTTTACCGAAATAATTAAGTATATCTGAAGACTATTCTCCCTCTTTTCCGACTCTAGCATATCTCGATCACTGAGAGAGGGGAATAGTTAAAAGTATCTAAGAAATTTAATAGATCAAAATAAAAGTGAGGATAAAGCCTAACTTTTTTAATTTCACACGGAAGTTCTTTTGCTCGTATCAGCTTTTCTTCAGTTTAAAGCTTCGCGTTTAAACGAGTTTGAATACATATAAAAAATTTTTAGGAAAAATTAAATAGGACTGGAAATTGAATAAATCCGTCCTTACATAAATTTTATAACTTTAGTAAAGGATCTATAAACCAATGATAAATAAAGGCTTATTGACATTATTGCTGTCTATGACGGCGCTTCAAGCTATGGAAGACTTATCTTCAGGACGCAGGGAGGAATTACCTCTAAGAAATATGTCTATTTCTTCTCTTCTTAATCCAATCTCTGAAGAGGAAGAGGGGGCTCTTGCCTCTGACTGGCAAGTGGTGGAATCTATAGAAGGGACTATCGACTCTTTTCTTAGTTTACAGTCTGCTAGTTTCCTACCACAGGCGCAGGACTATGAATTATTTGCCGCTACGCAACCAGAGGCGGGTCAGAAAAGAAAGCATGATGCCACTACCCTAATTCTAGACGAGGAAGAAGAAATAGCTTCCGATAGCAACATCTCATCTTACCAAAATGTTGATTCTAACCTATTTTCAAAAACATATTACCTTAATTTGATACAGTCTTTCGACCTGCAAGAAACAAAGAAGAAAAAAGAAATTTTAAATCTTTTCTATAAAAATTTATTAGGGATCATTAATTTAGAGCCTAAGGTAGAAGAACATTTCTTGAAAGAGATAGCCCTTTGGAAAAGTATGAATGTAGGACAAGCAGGGGGAAGGAAGGCACTTGATGCTTTTGTAGACGCCTTAACGTCCAAATATCAGTTAAGTGTAATTAAGGACAGGTGCAGGCGCGCCAAGGTGGGAAAAACTCAACTCGATTCCCAAAGCCAAGAAATATTAGTCGAGATTGGACGAGTGGCTGCTGCCATTCTTTCTCACCGACAAAGTGAAAGTACAGAGCAAAGATCCGCTAAGCGCCCGCGAAGTGTTACTAGGGGAAGTAAACTTACTCTAAAGCAAGAATTTATGGAAGATATCATTAATATGGTTACCATCGAAGAATGTGAATCTTTGCTCAATGATATTTGCGATGGTAACAGGAAGAAATTAGAAGAACTTATTCATAAAATACAAGAAAAATATTGTGACGCGGAAAAAGCACCTCTTAAATTAAAAACTTTAAGCGGCCGCCTCAGACGTGAACATATAGAAAGTAAATTTCCTCATCATATTGCCTGGATTAGAGACGCTGACAATAAAGCTGTGATAGAAGCAAATTATAAAAGCTTGTTGCGTCTTATTGGGTCTCATAGTTCCGCTTTATCCCTTAGACAAGCATCATAGCTTTATAAAAGTCTCTAATCAGCTTCTTAGCTACGTCACTAAAATCTAAAGCTTATGGAAGAAAGGTAGTTTCTCATTAAGAAAAAGGAGAAACTACCCTTTTTCTCTGAAGTCATACTTCGACTTTATCAGTTGTAAGTCTACTTAGCTTACTCACTCCTACAGGATAGATTTGATATGCAGCCATTTCCAGGGCAATAAGCATTGCTTTGCAATCAGTGAGGAAGGCTAGCTTTTAAAAAGGTCTCTCGCCAAGGTAAAAAATGCATTGTTTCAGCAGCCCCTCTCGAAAGAGATGCATAAAAAATGAAGGCTATTTAAGAAGTCATTTTATTTTGATCCGCTTTTCCTCAACTGAAGACTATTCCTCAGCCTAAAGCTTAGTGTCTAAATGAGGCTGAACTTATATTAAGAAATATAGAAAAATTTTTTTAAGGAAATCTAAATAGGACTGGAAATTGAATAAATCCGTTCCTACATAGATCTTATAACTCTCGTAAAGGATTCATAACCCAATGATAAACAAAGGTTTATTGACATTATTGCTGTCTATGACAGCACTCCAAGCCATGGAAGACGTCTCTTCAAAAATGTCTATTCACTCTCTTCTTAATTCAGAAGATGAGTTCTCTGTTTATTCGGAAGAGCGGTCTCTTGCCTCTGACTGGCAAGTGGTGGAATCTATAGAAGGGACTATCGACTCTCTTTTTAGTTTTGAATCTGCTAGTTTCCTACCTCAGGCGCAGGACTATGAATTATTTACCGCTACGCAACCAGAGGTAGGCGACAAAAGAAAGCATAATCCCTCTACCATAATTCTAGGCGAGGAAGAGGAAATAGCTTCCGATTACAGCTTCTCATTTTATGAAAATGTGGATCCTAATCTTATCTCAAAAACATATTACCTCAGCTTAATACACTCTTTCGACCTGCCAGAAACAAAGAAGAAAAAAGAAATTTTAAATCTCTTCTATAAAAATTTATTAGGGATCATTAATTTAGAGCCTAAAGTAAAAGAACATTTCTTGAAAGAGATAGCCCTTCGGAAAAGTATGAATGTAGGACAAGCAGGGGGAAGGAAGGCACTTGATGCTTTTGTAGACGCCTTAACGTCCAAATATCAATTAAGTATAATTAAGGACAGGTGCAGGCGCGACAAGGTGGAAAAAACTCAGCTCGATTCCCAAAGCCAAGAAATATTGATCGAGATCGGACGAATTGCTGCTGCCATTCTTTCTCATCGACAAAGTGAAAGTACAGAGCAAAGACCTGCTAAGCGCCCGCGCAGTGTTGCTAAGGGAAGTAAACTTACTCTAAAGCAAAGATTTATGGAAGATATCATTAACATGGTTACCCTCGAAGAATGTGAATCTTTACTCAATGATATTAACCAAGGTGACAAAAAGAAATTAGAGGAACTTATTCATAAAATACAAGATAAATATCGGGACTCAGAAAACCAACCTCTTAAGTTAAGAACGTTAAGCGCCCGCCTTAGGAACGCTGATATAGAAAATAAATTTCCTTCTCATATAGGATGGATTAGGAATGCACCCAATAAATCTGTAATAGAAAAAAATTACAAAAAATTATTTGGTTTTATTTCTTCACGTAGTTCCAAATTAGCCTCAAGAGCAGCATCATAGCTCTATAAAGGATTTTAATAAGGTTTTTAGGTTGTGTGAACAAAATTGAAAGTTTATGGAAGAAAGGTAGGTTCTCCTCAAGAAAAGAGAGAAACTACTGCTTCTTATCTGATGTAGTACCTAGAATCAGGAACATCAATCCATATTATAAAGTATTTACGTAAGCCGGTGGGAGTGTTCAATGAACTGTGCCATCGGTTTAAATTGAGATCTAATTTGAGCCTAACTTCAAAGTAAATGGAAAGCTGTGAAATGGTCAAGGCACAATTAGAGAGTCAATAAGATGACTTCTCTGTCCTCGCAATCTAGCTCTAAGTGAGAATTGTCGTCTGTCTCATTCTTTCTCATTCTGTCTTAGTTTATTTCCTTTTTAATTGAGTGGATAATAAAGGTTAGGTTCGCTTTGTCTGGGATGGCTTTCCGCATCTGTTCCCAAAGAAGCCAAGCAGGGTCTATTTATCTGACCTGTATTCAGCAACCTTATCCGCACAATACCTGAGCACTGTATGGATGTCCTGGTCAATGACAGAGAGATCGGTGAGCTGTTTTTTAAACTTAATCATGCTGCCGCCCTCATAGGTGATCAGAATTTTTTCTGTGCCCCCTGAAAACCCCTCCTCTTAAAAGTGTGATGCTTAAGTACCCTACGTAAGTATATTTCTCGGATAAACAATAACTGTTTTATCCTCTACTGTTACGGCGTTGTCAGCTTAACACAGAGGTAAAATAAATATGCTGAAATTACAATATGGTACGCTATTAAATAGAATAAAAAGTTTAAAGACGAAGAGCGCCTTATTAACGTTAGCAAGTGTGTTATCAATCTTTGCTCTCTCACCTTCACACAGTAGCGAAGATTGGCGATTGCTAGATTTATCAAACGAGCAAATCTCAAGAGATGGACAAGAAGCCTTAAATGTTATCAATGGTGTGGTTAGCATGTACCGGCAAGATGCTCAAATTGGGCACTTATACTTCTCCTTACGCACCGACAGTGTCTTGGATCAGGTGAATGCTTCCTATTCTCGTGTTAATGGAAATAGAGCGCTTAATTTTCCTTATATTATCCAGTCTGATGGATGGAGCCTTTACGCTACTGCCCACGACCAAGGGATTGTCGCCCACGAAACAGGACATATGGTTCTAGATTATTTCCGGCCGAGCTGGCTAGACTCTCAATCAGCCCATCTTGCGGCTTTTCATGAAGCTTTTGCTGATCTAACCACTCAGTTCTACCGCTATCATAATCCCGCAAGCCGCCCAAAATTTATCTCTGAGCTAGAAAACGGCCAAGCCTGTGTCGGAGATAATGAATTTACCTGTATCCGTAATAATTCAGCTCGTTTGACTCTTATTAATGTCCAACAGGATGAAAGATTATGTGAATCTCACGAATTTTCTAAAACTTTCAGCAGTGCGGTCTACGATAGTATGGCTGACGCGTTTATGAGCAGTGGGCAAAGACCTCAGAGAATTAGAGCTCTGGGTACCATTGTTACCTGGCATAGAACCATGCTTATAAAAGCTGTTTTATCTTTACGAGGCTCTACTTCTTTGACTTTAATGGATATATCTTTAGCAATGCTAAGAGTATCGGATGAGAACCCCATTTATAAGAATGTGCTCGGAAATAGTTTTATAAAAAATGGCTTTATTACTCTGATCCATAAGTCTCCTATTTATTATTATCAGGCTAATTCACAATTTGTACCACTGTGTCAACTTCAAGATGGAAGGATAGGGAATGCTTGATTTTTCCACCTTTAGTTTAGCAATAAATATCGTCAAGTTTCTTTGGCGATATCAAGAAAGTTATCCCATTAATAAGGAATAAAATAATGATTTCAAGAAATTTTAGAATTATTGCGGCCGCAATAATTGGAGCTGTCCTCGACCTTGCATCCGTGTGTGAAGCAATGCAGATCGGGTTTGCTTATGACAGTTATTTAAAGCCTCAATATAAGGTAGAATTGACTAGGGCGGCGGCAAGGCTAGGGGAGGTTATTGTCACCACCTATGACAAACCACGTGATCAAAAATTTGATATGGTTGTGCGTGTCTCGTTAACCGAGTTAGACGGAATTGGCGGGACTCTTGCTCAAGCCGCTCCGACGCATTGGTTGCCATCTTCGCCGGAAGGATTATTCTATCCAGATCAAGGGGAGATGCAAATTGATGTTGCAGATTTGAATGATCCGGGACTCGTTAATATTGTAACCCATGAACTTATCCATGCCCTGGGCTTTGGTACCCTGTGGGAAGAAGATCAGCTCGTAAAAGTGGGCCGTTCTGGTAGATCTTATTTTATAGGTAAAAATGCCACAAGGGTGTATAGCCGGCTAACTCAGAAAAAACAGGCGGGAGTTCCGCTTCAAAAAGGCGGCGGTGAGGGAACGGCAGGGGCCCACTGGAGTGAGACAATATTCTATAATGAATTGATGACTGGCTATTATAATACGGATGAGATCAATCCTTTAAGTAAGCTTACGTTAGCCTCCTTAAAAGATATGGGATACGAAGTTGATTATAGCAAAGCGGACTCTTATCACTTGCCTTCATCAACGCCTCACATTCAGTCCCGTTTAAGAAGAGATCCGCACCAGCAGCCGTATCATAATTGTAGAGGTCATCGAACAACTTTTACCTGTTGTTCCCCGTCATAAGCGTTCAAGAAGAGTTAGTCTTTGAAAGAACTGTGCAGATTTGTAAGAGTCACTTAGAATAAGGATAAACTTTATAGACATATCCTCTCTCTTCCTTAGAAATTAGCAGTATGCGCATTAAACAGACAATTGTTGTCATGAGTAGTTTTTAAAGCGGCTTAAGGGCCGCTTATCAATATTTGAGAGTGGCAGTACATCTGATTAAGAAGAATAGCTGTAAAAACTGGGAGGTTTTTCAAGTAGGGGATCCCTGCTGTCTATTCTATCTTTTGTTTAATAGGGGACAAGGAGGGGGAAGAGTCATGATGTGTATTGTTTGGATAATCAGTGTACTCCTGGGATTAGAAAATGCTCAAGCCCATGATTTTCTCACTAATAATCCTTCGATAATCGAGGAATCTATTCGACGGGCCCGCGAAGAGCTGCCTTGTCAATCGACGGGATTCCTATGTAACATGGATACGCCCTCACCGCCGTACTCAGGAAGTGCTGTTCTTCTCAATCCGACGACGGCACTCACAGCACACCACGTTGTTGAAAAGTGGCAGCTCGATTCAGAGACAGCCAAGCTATGTGTCGACTCTGATTTTCTGGCTTGCCCGGATCTTGACCTAAGTGCCAACGTTGAGACAATTATTGCCTATCCTACTAGAACCTGGCGAAAACTCTTACCCTGTGAACATCAGCATTATCAATTTGGGCAGTTAGGAGCCTCTTTTACCGATGAAGATATTTTAAGAAGCCGCATTCGCCGAGTTGAGGAAGAGATATTTGTGCAACAAGGACCTGACTTAGCTATCCTTAAATTAAAGTCTCCTATCAATCTTCCCTCCAATACTTTTCTGCCCCTTCTTCCCAGCGCCATCGATCCCCGCAACGTTTCAGGCGTTAGAGTATTCAATCCGTGCTTTGGGATGATTCATCTCAATAATGGACGATTATTTCAAGTAAGGCCAAGCCATAAAGTGGCTATTCGGCATCTTGGCATTACTAACCTTACCTACACCTCTAACCTGAAATTATTTTATGAAAGATATGAGGCCCCTGAGTTCGGAACTGATAAATACTTAAGACAAGAAAGCCACCACCCCCTTCAAACCAAGGCGGCCTATGGAAGCAGCGGCAGTCCCTTCATCACCAAAAAAGGTGACAAATATTACATAGCGGCTATTCAATCGGAGGCGGTGCAGAGGGATCAGATATCTTACAGTATTGCCATACCTGTGTCCCCCTATTTAGACTGGATTCAGTCTTATTTAGATTAACCCTAAGCTCTTAAGGGCGATGAGTATGCCCATCCTTGATGAGGCTTAGCTTGTTTTCTAATCTTTATCCTTTACAAGCTAATAACTTATAATGAAGTCAGTCTGCTTGCTCTATAACCTATGCAGCGTTATCGCCTTTAGGGCTACCCTGGTTTTCCGTAATCAAGGAGCTGTGGGTGGAATTCTCCATACTTGCTTTTAGACGAGTAAGGACCTTAGCCGGCAATCCCTCAGTATTTAAAGAATTAAGGCTAGTGCACCTGTAGAGGAAGAAATATTTAATGGAAGTGAGATTAGACAACCCCCGCATATCCAAAAAGGTAAGGTTGGTACACTCCGCAAGGAAAAACTCTCGAATCGTAGTAACATTAAACAGTGCTCGGGTATCAAGAAAAGTAATTCTGATGCATCCTCGAAGGAAAGCACTTCCAATGGAAGTGAGATTAGACAGCCCCCGCATGTTTAAAGAAGTAAGAGTGATACACCTCTCGAGAAATGAAGCGCCAATGGCGGTGAGATTAGACAGTCCTCGCATATCTAATGAAGTTAGATTGGTGCACCCGCGGAGGAAAAGACAACTAGGCCCAATGGAAGTACATTTATTATTTATGTTTGTTAAGATGAGCTTACCTATATTAAGGTCACGGCAGATTGAGGTAGCATTTTTTTCATCAATATTATAAACAATCGTATGAGGATGATTGTCGGGAAGATAACCTTCTTGGTTAAGGCGCTTAAGACCCTCAGCATTCGATTGATTCACTACGATAAAATGCGGCTTTGTCGTCAGCCTTTTTTTATCGTGATCTAGGCCGACAAGGAAGTAACCATGCTCTGCTTTTAGCTTCTTGAGTGCTCTAATCAGGGTCTCATGATGGACTTCCTTAAATCTTTGAACAACTCTAGAAGAATCTGATATTTCGGGAGCTCCATAAATATGGGTAACAGGTAGGCAAGCCATAAGGAGGGTGAGGGCAAGGTCAGCATTTTTCTTGGGTATCCGTTTATCGAAGAGCGTGCTAAATAACTCCTGCGCCCACGCCTTATCCTTTTTAAGATAACGATAAAGGCTAATGCTTAAGTAATCTTTTGACAAATCTCTCTCAAGCCAGCTTGTCTGGGGAACAAAGAAACAGCCGTCATTGTTGAGAAGATTTGTTGCGATCGACTTAAACAAGCTCTTTTTATATTCTAAAGGGAACTCCTCAAATTCGGCCTCAAATGTTTCTGTAAAAGTATTAAAATTCTTCTTCAAGCTTAATAGGTAAAACTCATCGACACACTCTTTGGTGAGGCGGCAGGTAGTTCTCAGAGCTAAGCTTGTCTCAGCATCAGAAAGAGCGGCGATATTGGTGACAATCTCAAGCGGAAGATCGAGGAAGTTGAATTGCTCCTTATTTTCACGATCATTTGCTTTGCAAGTCATCGTCCAGAGACAGCCCATAAGCAATAATTGATAGAATTTCATGGGAATATTAACCCTTATATTTTATTTTATTATTTTGTCTCAATATAGGAGAGGGAAAGGTGTGGTTCAATTATCTTTTTAGATTATATTTGCTATTTTATGGAAATAAAGCAGGGAATAATCATCTATTAGTAGGCCCCACTTATTTATGTGTCCTTATCAAACTTAAAGGCTACCCTATTTTCCCTTGTTACAGAAGATGTAGATGGTAAGGCATCATTCTTGCTTTCAGAAGAGTAAGGATCTCAGGTGGTAATCCTTCAGTATTTAAAGAAATAAGATTAGTACACTTTTTGAGAAAATCATCTCCAATAGAAGTAAGGTTGGACAGCCCTCGCATATCTAAAGAGGTAAGGTGGGTACAACCCTTAAGGAAACTATCTCCAATGGAAGTGAGATTAGACAGTCCATGCATATCTAAAGAGGTAAGATTGATACATTTTTTGAGAAAATAATCTCCAATGGAAGTGAGATTAGACAGTCCATGCATATCTAAAAAGGTAAGGGTGTTACACTTTTGGAGGAAATAATCTCCAATGGAAGTAAGCTTGGATAACCCTCGCATATCTACAGAGGTAAGGGTGATGCACCCTCTGAGGAAATAATCTCCAATGGAAGTAAGCTTGGATAACCCTCGCATATCTAAAGAAGTAAGACTGGTACACTTTTGGAGGAAATAATTTCCAATCGATGTAACATTAGACAGACCTTGCATATTTAGATAGGTAAGATTGGCACACTCATCAAGGAAATAGTCTCCAATGGAAGTGAGTTTAGTCAGACCTTGCATATTTAGATAGGTAAGATTGACACACTTATCAAGGAAATAGTCTTCAATGGAAGTGAGTTTAGACAGTTCTCGCATATCTAAAGAAGTAAGACTGACACACTTTTTAAGGAAACAATTCCCAATGAAAGTGAGATTTGATAGCCCGCGCATATTTACAGAAGTAAGAGTGATGCACTTCTCGAGGAACGAATCTCTAATGGAGGTGAGATTAGACAGTCCGCGCATATCTAAGGAAGTTAGATTGGTGCACCCGCGAAGGAAAAAACTTCCAATGGAAGTGAGATTTGATAGCCCGCGCATATCTAGAAAGGTAATGTTGGTACACTCGGAGAGGAAATATTCTCCGATGCAAGTAACCTTAGAGAGCCCGCGCATATCTAGAAAGATAAGATTAGTGCACCCGCGGAGGAAAAAACTTCCAATGGAAGTAATCTTAGACAGCCCGCGCATATTTACAGAAGTAGGAGTGATGCACGTCTCGAGGAACGAAGCGCTAATGGAGGTGAGATTAGACAGTCCACGCATATCTAAGGAAGTTAGATTGGTGCACCCGAGGAGGAAAAAGCAACTAGGTCCAATGGAAGTACATCGGTTATTTATGTTTGTTAAGATGAGCTTGCCTATATTAAGGTCACCGTGAATTGAAGTAGCATCTTCTTCATCAATATTATAAATGATGGTGTGAGGATGATCCTTTGGAAGATAACCCTCTTGATTAAGGCGCTTAAGATCCTTGTGATTCGATTGATTCACTACGATAAAGTGCGGCTTTGTCGTCAGTCTTTCCTCATCCTGATCTATGCCGACAAGGAAGTAGCTATGCTCAGCTTTTAATTTCTTGAGTGCTCCAATCAGAGCCTCATGATGGTCCTCTTTAAATCTTTGAACAACTCCAGAAGGATCTAGTGTTTCGGGAGCTCCATAAATATGGGTAACAGGAAGGCAAGCCATAAGTAGGTTAAGGGCAAGATCAGCGTTTTCTGAAGGCATTTGCTGATCAAACAGCGTGCGAAATAACTCCTCTGTCCAGAACCTATCTTCCCTAAGATAAGGATAAAGATTAATGTGTAGGCAGTCTTTTGACAGGTGCCTCTTAAGGTAACTCGCTTGAGGAACAAAGGAATATCCATCTCGGTTGAGAAGATCTGTGGCGATCGACTGAATCAAACTCTTTCTATACTTTAAAGGGAGTTCCTCAAATTCAGCATTAAAGGTCTCTGTAAAAGAATTGAAATTCTTCTTCAGGCTTAATAGGTAAAACTCATCAACACATTCTCTGGTGAGGCGACAGGTGGCTCTCAGAGCTAAGTTTGTCTCAGTATCAGAAAAATTGGCGATATTGGTGACAATCTCCACCGGAAGAGCGAGGAGGTTGAGTTGCTCCTTATCTCGAAGGTCATTTGCTGTGCAGGTCATGGCCCAGAGGCAACACATAAGCAAGAATGGATATAATTTCATGGGAGTAACCACTCTGATGGTGTTATGTTATTATTCTGTCTCAATATAGGAGGCGGAAACGTGTGTTTCAATTATCTTTTCATTAGTTGCGTCTAATTTGTGTCTAGATTATACAGGTTGCAGCTTAAGCAAGCTTTTTCTGGATCTACAAGGGAATCTTTTTTATAGGGAAGCCGAGACGCTACAAAATTCTTGTCTGACTTCCTCATAGTATATGCTTTGCGATGAGCGTACGCCAAGCAAGACCCCAAAGCGAGTGTGCACCGCTCCGAGGGAAGTAGGCCGGATAACCAAGATCGTCAGCTACTCAATATATGATAAGATTCTTAAACCTTATCTTTTATATTTCGTGTCTTCTTGAGATAGAAAGACGCCGTCTTTTTAAGGCTTCCAACGCCTCTCCATCACCTTGCATAGCTGCCTGGAGATACCAGTGATCTGCTTGAATGTCATTTTGCGGTACACCTTTGCCATTCCTATAGCACCGGCCCAAATTGAATTGCCCGTCAGCATAGCCCTGGTTAGCTGCCTGTTGATACCAGTAGACCGTTTGAGTGTCATCTTGAGGGACACCTTGACCGTGCTCATAACAGGTACCTAACTTCTTTTGTGCCCTCGCATAGCCCTGATTGGCTGCCTGCTGATACCAGTAGACTGCTTGGGCGGGATCCTGAGAAACCCCTTCGCCATAAGTATAACAGAAGCCTAAATTGTTTTGTGCCTCAGCATGGCCCTGGTTGGCTGCTTTCTGAAACAAGTAGGCTGCTTGAGCGTCGTCTTCCGTAACACCATTGCCTTCCTCATAATAGATCCCTAAGTTGAATTGCGCATCGGCATGGACCTGGTTGGCTGCTTCCTGAAGCCAGTAGGCTGCTTGTTCGGCGCTTTGAGGAACACATTCACCGTGCTCATAACAGAGGCCTAAGTAAAATTGTGCCCACGCATAGCCCTGGTTAGCTGCTTGTTGATACCAGTGAACTGCATGGGTGTCATCTTGAGGAACTCCTATACCCAGCTCATAACAGTAGCCTAAACTGAGCTGCATCCTCGCGTCCCCTTGTTCAGCAGCTTGTTGACACCATCTAACAGCTTTTTCAAAGTTTGCATTAACGCTTTTACCATAATGATAGGCATTTCCTAACCTATACAGACCATTTATACATGTTATTCTTTTTGAGCTATTCTGTGTATGGTCACTGAGCAATTCCTTTGCTAATTCTTCTACTATATGCTCAAATAACTTAACAGCTTCCTGTTTATAAACTACAGAGTCTGGGGCGACGCCCGGCATGTTATACAGTTTTTCAGCAACTCCATAAAGTAGGGCAGGCTGAATGTAGGGTGTAAGTTTATGTATCATATGAACTTTATTGAGCCTGAGTAAGGCCTGGAAACATTTAAATAGGCTCACTTCTCCTTTCTCTGTTCCTAAGGAGAAAGCATATTCATGGTTATCTAAAAGTTGACAAGTTAAGGTCTTGCTCCCCTTAAGCTTAAGATTAAAAGATTGAATAATAAGGCATAATTCTAAAGTAAGCACTATATGGTCAGGATTTATGGTTTCTAAGTTTTTATTAAAATCGTCGGCTGAAGCGTTCTCAAGATATAACTGATCAAACACTTGAGCGTGTGGTAAATTTCGCTCCCGGCAGAACTGTATAAAGGGAGCCGCCTGATCAATTAATTGAGGAATACCATCCGCCTCAGGATTGATCATATTAAAAATACTTGTCATTATAGGCGATAAAATGTTTGTATCTTGTGGACCTTTTAAATCCTTTGAGTATTCTTTGAAGAATTTTATCAGATTTTCACGAAAGGCATAGGTAGTAAACCAAGGAATGTTAAGCTGATGGAACAGTGGTTGCTCTTCCTGTGTTAGGATTTTACAATACGTGGCCACAGCATTTGCATGGTGCCGACTTTGCAAAGCAAAGCTTAAGAGATCTCGCGGCTCTGTAATAAACTCAAGAATATGAAGGCAAACCTCAGGGGGTAATAGTTATTCTAAGTCCGCCTGTTCAGGCACCCCCACGACGGCAGCAATTCCTCCCAAGATATCTTTTTGTACTCGGTCATTATTATCTTGAAAGTCATTTGCTGTGCAAGTCATCACCCACAGACAGCCCGTAAGCAAAAATTGATTTAGTTTCATTGCATGTCCCCCCTAGATCGTTCTGTTTCAGAAGTTTTTCTCTGTATAGAGGAATAAATTTTATATTCCAAGGTTAAATTTAGGAAGTAAACTATCGTATTACGCTCCTTAAGATAAGTATTAGATCCCTCAGGTAAAGCGGATAAGGGTGAGAGAAAAGTGCATAAAAATGTAATCCTTTAAAGCTACTCTCGAAACTCTTTATAAATTTAATAGGATAATTATCCACTTTTATCAGCGGTGTTGGCGCAGTTGAAGTAGTGTGGCGCTCTAAAACAAAGGTGTAAGGTGGGCGGGGTGACAATGTAGTTGACGAATCCAAGCTAATAAAACTATTTTACCTGCTAATGAGGATGTCCATAATCGCTGGCTTTAGGGAAGGGCCTCTAATTTCGTGGATCAAATTATCAACATTAATGCTACCGCACTTATTACCGTCAGACATCATATTCATAACTTTGCTATGCCCATAAGGGAAGAAAGAAGCCCATCTCCGTCTTCTATCCTTTAGAGATTTAACTGTTGTGGCTGAACAAAATCTTTTCTTAATAAACCTCGCCTTTGAGGCCAAGGCATTTATTAAGAGGCAAGGGAAGGGAATTTAAAACTGAGGGTATTAAAAAATTTATAATTGAGCTTTCGCTGTGTTCTTTTCTTGGTGGGAGAGGGCAATAAAAAAAGGGTGCCGTCACTTTACCTTTTATATTATTTATTCTGTCCCATCCAAGAAGTCAGCAAGACGGCTTGGTCGCCGCATAATTTAATCCGATGCGATAAAGTCGTCTGCCTAATTTTTTCCTATTCTCGTCAGCTTAACTTGTTTTTAATTAAGTCGTTAACCAAACCGGGATTAGCTTTACCTTGGGTGGCTTTCATGACTTGGCCGACAAAGAAACCGAACAAGGCTTCCTTTCCAGATTTGTATTCGGCTACCTTATCCGCATGCTGTGCAAGTACGGTATCCACCGCCTGCTCAATGACGGAGGTATCGGTAATCTGCTTTAAGCCTAGCTCTTCCACCAGCAGGCTTGGAGCTTTTCCTGAATCCCACATCTTGGTGAAAACGTCTTTGGCAATTTTACCTGAGATTGTGTTGTCCAAGATCAAGTCGATCAATCCGGCAAGATTTTCTGCGGTGACCGGCATCGTCTCAACCGTTTTGTTGTCTTTATTCATCGCCGCGAACACATCGCCCATAAGCCAATTGGCAATCAGCTTGGCGCCTTGGGCCTTGTCTTTAGCCTTAAGGGCCGCAACCGCCCGTTCATAATAGTCAGCTGTTTCGCGTTCAGTGACGATAACGGTGGCATCATAAAGCGGTAAACCAAACTCTGCGATTAAACGTTGGCGCTTGGCATCGGGTAGTTCAGGCATGGTTATCCGTACGTTTTCAATCCTTTCATCGCTTAAGCGCAAAGGCAGTAAGTCGGGGTCAGGGAAGTAGCGGTAATCATGGGCATCTTCTTTGCTGCGCATGGACCGGGTTTCTCCCTTATTTGGATCAAACAGGCGTGTTTCCTGAATCACTTGGCCACCGTCTTCGAGGATATCAAGCTGACGCTGGATTTCGTATTCAATGGCCTGACCCAAAAAGCGAATCGAGTTGACATTCTTAATCTCGGCTCGGGTGCCAAAGGGGTCTCCAGGGCGACGCAGAGAGATGTTAGCATCGACACGCAAGCTGCCTTGTTCCATATTGCCGTCACAGGTTCCCAGGTAACGCAGGATAGAGCGTAGCTTTTTAACATACGCCATTGCTTCACTGCTTGAACGCATCTCCGGTTCTGATACGATTTCCATCAAAGCAATGCCGCTGCGATTCAAATCAATATAAGTTTTCGTCGGATGCAGATCATGAATGCTTTTGCCAGCATCCATTTCCATATGAAGACGGGTAATATTAATGCGCTTAGACTCGCCGCCCTCTAGGTCAATATCTAAATACCCTCCCGTAACAATCGGGTGGCTGAACTGGGAAATCTGATAGCCGCAAGGCAAGTCGGCATAAAAATAATTCTTGCGATCAAAAACTGAAAACTTGTTAACCGTTGCATTTAATCCCAATCCGGTTTTAATTGCTTGTTCAACGCAGAACTGGTTAAGGACGGGCAACATACCCGGCATCGCCGCCGTGAAGAAACCAACTTGAGTGTTCGGTTCAGCTCCAAAGTCAGTGGAACAGCCATCAAATAACTTAGCTTTAGAGATGGTTTGGGCATGGACTTCCAAGCCAATGACCACTTCCCATAATCCAGTGCGTCCTTCAATAAGGTTCTTATTTTCTGACATATTAAGCTGCCTTTCTGAGATCTTTAACTAAGGTGGAAAAACCCGCACATTCTTCTAAGGCTAAGGCGGCATTGAGAAGACGTTGTTCACTTAAGCGTGGCCCGATAAGCTGCAGGCTTAAAGGCAGTCCTTTTTTATCCAGACCTGAAGGAATAGCAATGCCCGGAAGATTGG
This sequence comes from Candidatus Odyssella thessalonicensis L13, assembly GCF_000190415.1. Classification (GTDB taxonomy): domain Bacteria; phylum Pseudomonadota; class Alphaproteobacteria; order Paracaedibacterales; family Paracaedibacteraceae; genus Paracaedibacter; species Paracaedibacter thessalonicensis. The sequence goes on along the minus strand of NZ_AEWF01000006.1, from coordinate 100,567 downwards.
CTAAGTTAACAGTTACGGTATAAACATCTTGCAGATACATTTGCACCGGATCGGTTGGTTTCTCATCCAAAGCAAAGGCTGAACCCGGCGTTGTTGGAGTTAACAGTAAATCAACTTCTTTGAAGATCTGCTCAAAGTCCTGTTGAATTAAAGTACGAACCCGCTGGGCTTTCAAATAATAGGCATCATAATAACCGGCTGACAAGACATAGGTGCCAATCAAGATCCGACGGCGAACTTCTGCGCCAAAACCGTCGCGGCGGGTATTCTCATAAAGATTATCTAAGGTGCTACCTTCTACTCGTAACCCATAACGGACTCCATCATAGCGCGCCAGGTTAGACGACGCTTCTGCAGGGGAGATCACGTAGTACGTCGGCAAAGCATACTTTGTCATCGGTAAAGAGACGTGATGGATGGTGGCGCCTTGGGATTTAGCCCACTCAATTCCTTTGTTAACTTCAGCCATCATTTCGTCATTCAGGCCATCCAAATATTCTTTGGGGATGCCAATTTTTACGCCTTTAAGATCACTCTGGAGCAGAGAAGAATAGCTTGGAATTTCTACAGGTAAAGAGGTTGAATCAAGAGGATCATGTCCTGCCATGACTTCAAGCATTAAAGCGGCATCGTGGACGGTATGGGTTAGCGGTCCCGCTTGGTCAAGCGAAGAAGCATAGGCAATCATGCCGCGGCGCGAACAGAGTCCATAAGTGGGTTTAATGCCAATCAGACCCGTAAAGGCGGCAGGTTGGCGGATCGAACCACCGGTATCCGACGCTGTCGCTGCCAGCGCCATGCGTGCGGCCACGGCGGCCGCAGACCCGCCTGAGGAACCACCCGGACATAATTGTTTTTCTGGACGGTCTTTCTCCTTCCAAGGGCTGATCACATTGCCATAATAGCTGGTGGTATTGGACGAGCCCATGGCAAATTCATCCATCGCCACTTTACCAAGCATAACCGCTCCCTGATTCCATAGGTTTTGGGTCACCGTGGATTCATAGGGCGGGGTAAAGTTGTGAAGCATTTTAGAGGAGGCCGTAGTGAGGACCCCTGTCGTGCAATAGAGATCTTTAATAGCTAATGGTAAGCCTTCTAACTTGCCAGCTTGGCCGGCCGCCAGACGGGCATCCGAAGCTTTGGCTTGTTCCAGTGCTAGGTCAGGAGTTTCGGTGATATAAGCATTTAAATGACGATTCTTCTCCATCTCATCAATGAAGGCTTGCGTCAGTTCAACAGCAGTAAATTCTTTGCGGGCCAGCCCTTCTTTAGCTTCAACCAGCGTTAATTCTGTAAGATTTGTCTTTGTCATTCTAAAACCTATTCAACAACTTTAGGAACGGCAAACATACCGTGGGCTTTTTCGGGAGCATTGGCAAGGATGGCATCAACAATGTTGCCATCACTTACACTGTCGGTGCGTTCCGGAAGGTGTTGAGCTTGTTGTTCAGAGAAAACGGCCACCCCATCAGTATTTACTTGCTGGAGCTGGTCAATCCAAGTCAAAATTCCGTTTATTTCCATTTTCATCGCGTCCAGTTCACTCTCTTCAAGCTTGATGCGAGCTAACTTAGCGACTTTCATCACGTTTTCTCTGGTTAATGACATATCTTTCTCGTCTGTTCCTTTTAATTACAGTAAGGTGCACCAGGTTGGCGCATGATCTGATGCTTTTTCCAATCCCCGCGGCTCTCGGTCAACCCCAGCCCCGGCCAAGCGATCAACTGCTTGAGGGGAAAGCAATAATAGATCAATCCGCAATCCATCATCTTTCGCCCAAGAACCGCTGCGGTAATCCCACCAGGTGTAAGGACCTTTGTCATGATGATGAAGACGGATAGCATCACTATACCCAAGATTCAGGATAGCTCGCAAGGATTTCCTCTCAGGCGTAGAACACAAGATTTGTTCATGCCAGCCTTTAGGATCATTAACATCATCATCGGTAGGGGCGATGTTGTAATCACCACCAATCACAAAGGCTTCCTCATAAAGCAAAGTCGCTTTTAAGTGATCTTTTAAGGCTGCCAAAAATGAAAGCTTGTAATGATATTTGTCGCTACCAACGTCACCACCATTCGGCACATATACTGAGGCGACACGGACCCCATTGGTAACAGCTTCGATATAGCGGGCTTGCTCATCGTCTGCAAAAGTCGGCAGACCACAGCTGATATCTTCTAAGGGAAATTTCGATAAGATTGCGACGCCGTTATAGCTTTTTTGACCATGGATGGCAATATTATAGCCGCAGTCCTCAATGGCCTCCTGGGGGAAATCATGGTTCTGGCACTTGGTTTCTTGCAAAAGCACCACATCTGGATGATTCTCGCGCAGCCAAGTGGTAATATTTTCTAACCGGGCGCGAATCGAATTCACATTCCAGGTAACGATTTTCATGAGCAGATCCTTATCTATTTTCTCTGGATCTGACCCTATCAGAACTTAACAAGCTTGGAAAGGGGGGCGATTCTGGTTGGCAGCTTCTAAAGGCACCAAAAAGCTGTTGACCTCTTGCCTGGTAAAATCTTTGGTATCATCTTCAGGTTTTTCTGGGCATCCAAGCGTGCCGTCTGCCATCGCTTTAAAAATCTTGCGGCTCATATAAGCGAGCTGATATTTCTTAATTGTACGGATTACCATTTTAAACTCTCAAAGGGATCTTTGCTTTGCTTTAGGGAAAAAGCGATAATTTTTTATCTATTTTGTATATAGAAATGGTGCACCCTTTTTTCAAGAAAACTTTTGGTAAAAATATAAATGGTCAACCGCCCGCTACTCCGGCTTTGTAATCTGTTTAGTTGTTGATTCTCCGCTTAATAAGCCTAAATTTTTTCTCTCTTTTTTTCCTCTCAACCCCCTCTTGACATTTATTTTTCATCTTGTATGATTACTGTACATAAATCAAAAATCAAACTCTTTAAACCTTCTGATCTTAATATTTTGTGGTTTTAAATTAAGAGTTACAGGGCGGTTTGAAGCGGATGAGTGAGCAAAAGATGAATTCATAAGAGGAGGAGAAGTCATGAGTTTGCACCATAAACACCATAGGCGTCATGCCGCGACACGAATTAGGGCCATGCGTCGGAAACATAACCCTTTCTTGGAGCACATTAACGAATTTATCATGTGTCTGCTGATTATTCTGCTCCTGGATATAATTTTTTCCTATTATCTAACACCTCAACTGGGTGAGTTCAGTGATTTTATGAACCAGATGGGCCATTAAATGGAAGCAATTGCAAGCAGTTGAGGATGATGTTTTAGCAGCGCTATAAGAAGAGGGCCGTAACCATTAAAAGAAGATTATATTCGGAAAGTTTAAAATCTTTCTTTGATCGAGTTACTGAAATTTTCAAGCTAAAAATGTAGGGGGGTAAAAAAGATAGTTTTTACAGTAAAATGGCGTTTTAGAGTATTTTTCAAATAAAGAAATTGACGCTGTAGCCTATAATAAAGTCACTTTTTTACAGTCGAGCTTGTTAGGCTCTGGCTAGAAGAGAAAAAAATCAATAGATAAATCAATTATTTCTTGGTGTAAATTAACTTTTTATTCATAAATCTTGCGAATAATAACATTAGTTTACTAATGAGGGGCTTCCTACAATTATGACTAATTCACTATCTTCTAATACTTCAGCACCAAGAAGTTTATTGAACTTTTTTAGAGGTATTGCTTTAAAGCTCTGTATGCTCTTATTAGCGATAGGGATTGTACCGGCCTTAGTCATCTACATAATTTTTACCAATCAGCAAGATACCTATTACAAAGCCCAAGCTAGGACTTTAGAAGACTTAGCAGTAAATGTTAACTCTATTATAGATCGCAATTTATTTCAGCGCTACGCTGATGTTAAAGTCTTTGCTATTGATACCGCTTTAGATGATCCCGCTAATTGGAATAACACGTCTCCAACTAATCCTTTAATAGATGCTATGGATCAATATATGCAATGTTTTGGTTTCTATAGATTGATGATGGTCGTCGACACGAAAGGTAATGTGCGTGCGGTCAATTCTAAGGATGCCAAAGGTAATACCATCCAAACGACTTCTCTTTATAAAGAAAATTTCGCTAATGAGCCCTGGTTCAAAAAAGCCATAAAGGGTGAATTTTTACAAGGAAAGAACGGTTTTACCGGCGCTGTTGTTCAAGGTCCCTTTGTGTCTGAGCAGGTCGCTAAAATTTATGGTGAAGATGGCTATGTCATGGCCTTTTCCACACCAATTAAGGATCCAAAAGGAGAAGTTACTGGGGTATGGGTGAACTTTGCTACGTTTAATTTTATTGAAGACGTTATCTCCCAACTTTATGATCAAGTTAGTAAAGGCTTAAATAAAAAAACCAGTATTACTTTGCTTGATCCTAAAGGTAATGTCCTGGCTGATTTTGATTCAGAATTTCTGAAAAATGGACAGTATCACCGTGATCTTAATATAGTAGGCCGCTTTAACTTAATAGAAGAGAAGTTAGAACCTGCTATAAGAGCCGTACAAGGCCAAACCGGAAGCATGCTTTCGACGCATACCCGCAAGAAGACAGAGCAAGTGGCTGGCTATGCGCCAAGTATGGGGGCCTATGATTTTCCCGGCTTGAAATGGTCGGTTGTTGTCCGGGTTTTTGCTGAGGAAGCATTTGCTGACTTGAATAGGGTTGCCAATATAATCCTCATGTCCCTCGTTATCATTGCCTTTGCTACCTTAGGAATTGGTATCCTCAGCGGCTATATCTTCACCAAGCCGATCAAAGCTTTAACAGATCGCATGTTTTCTCTGGCCCAAGGCGAAAAGTTTGCCAGAATCCCCGGTCTCAGCCGTAAGGATGAAATCGGCGCGATGGCTCAAGCGGTCGAAGTCTTTAGGGAGAACGCCCTTAAGCTTGATCAACTTCAAGCTGAAGCCGAAGCAAGTAAAGAAGAAAATGAGAGACAACGTAAAAAAGCAATGGCAGAACTGGCGCAGAAGTTTGAAGCTAGTGTCGGGCAAGTGGTCGATGTTGTCTCACGAACGGCTCTGCAAATTAATGATTTCGCCAAAGGTATGGCGGCAAAGGCAGAGCAGAGCAATGACAAGTGCACCGTGGTCACCACCGCTTCTTCTGAAGTTACTGTTAATATCCAAGTTATTGCTAGTGCTGCAGAAGAATTATCGCGCTCCGTCATGGAAATTAGCCAGAATGTTAAAAACTCTTCTAGTATTGCTAACAAAGCAGTTGATAGCGCTGCTAAAACCAATGAATCAGTTAAAGGGTTGAGCAATGCTGTCAATAAAATTAGTGAAGTGATCTCTCTCATTAACGATATTGCTGAGCAAACCAACTTACTTGCTCTAAATGCCACCATTGAAGCCGCCAGAGCCGGGGAGGCAGGTAAGGGCTTTGCCGTGGTGGCCTCTGAAGTTAAAACCCTTTCATTGCAAACATCTCAGGCAACAGAGAATATTAGAGAGCATATTCAAGGGATTCAAAATGCCACCGATGAAGCCGTCAAAGCAATTCAAGGAATTGTATCGACAATCAATGAGATCAATGAGATCGCAGCTGGTGTCGCTTATGCTGTCGAAGAGCAAGGAGCAGCAACACGAGATATTGCTAATAATGTCCAGTTTGCCGCTAATTCCACTGATCAATTATCGAATAACATTGTCGAAGTTAGCCATAATACTCAAGACACCGGCCAAGCTGCTGAGCAACTCTTAGGCGAAGCCACCGAAATGAGTAAACAGGCCAGCACCCTCAAGAGTGAAGTTGATAAGTTCTTATCGGCCATCAGTCAGGATAAATAAAGCTGTCATCAACGGTGATGCGGGGGCCCTCTATCGTAGAGGCCCCCGTTTTAAATTATCAGCTAAGACATTTGAAAAGGACATATATTGATAATAATTATCACTTCATAAATTGGCGAGAGTGAGAGAGGGCGAAGGGAAGCTTACAAAAACGGTATCTTCCTGAAGTGATATTATTTTATTTGTAAGGTAAGAGAATTTTTCAAGCCATGGAAGCTTTATGAGAGCAAGAAAATGGCTGCACTATCTGCCACAATGGACTCTTCCTGATGTACTTAATTTCATCTCACTCTTACTAAGATCTGCATTTATTGCTAAACGGTTTAAAATAACAGTACAAATCCTATATGCTGAGATCCTGCACCTCAAGACCATTGAAATTGTTGTACGAAAAAACAGGAAAGATTATGGTGTACTTACGTAATTGCCGCTTAAGCCTTGTAAGGAATGAAAAAGCCAGAAAGACTTTCTCAAATAATCCTATCAGGTTTGCGCGAGAGCAGAAAGATATGCTTTATCCGCTTCAGATTATCAGTACTCTAGTAGGTTGTTAATACTTACAAAAGCAACCTAACGAGTTATTCGATTGACTCTTATATTTTTATCAGCATTTAAAAAAGCTTTTATTACACTGTACGTGGGTCTCTGCTTGAATTTTTGCAATGATTTTAAGGCATCAGCTCTTCGCAGATCTCTTCTGAATTCCTCAGCGACCTTTTCAAGAATAATATACGCTTCAATTTAGGTATCGGTCCTTTGATTCTCAAAGGTTTCTTTGCATTTTCTAGCAAATTATTGAAATCTAGGGTCAAGAATCTTAGCCATAATTTCATTATAAAGATTGCTAAAATTATCTAGCTGAGTAAATTTTTTATCTACTGTTCTAGGATCATTAGGTGAAGATTTGACCATATATGGGAAGCCAATGTATCTGCATTGGAATCTAGCAGCCTAGTATCGCAACTGAAGGCTTTAGTTACTACTTGGATAGTTGCTATTAAAACTGGTAATGATAGTTTGCTGCTGATTTGTAGTGATAATGGAAAAGAGCTTATAGCAATGAAACAAGATAAGATAATTAAAGTTGTTCCCTATAACGCCGAATGGCCAGCGCTAGCTGAGATAGAGACAGCAAGACTTAAAGAAATTTTAGGTCCAGCCTGTATAGAGACACATCATATTGGCTCAACATCGGTTCCTGGACTTGCAGCAAAAGAAGACCTTGATATCCTATGTGTGGTTGATAAATTAGAGTCTTCACTAACTCTAAAAGATATTGGTTATGCTTTTAAAGGTGAGTTCAACATACCGCTTCGCTATTTTTTCTCTAAGAACACAGATACATGTAAAGTTAATTTACATGTTACTGAAAGAGAGCATGGATTCATTAGTCTTAATTTGTGTTTTCGGGATTATCTAAGGTCACATGAGGATTGCCGTAGTGACTATCAAAAACTAAAGTATCAGTTGCTGCAAGATCCTACTTCTTTTGAACGTATTAATGGCAGGTTTCCTAAGTATACTTTAGAAAAAAATCATTTCATCAAAGATATATTAAATCAGGCGGGATATAGTGGCATCAATTTTAATTTCTGTATACATACTGCAGAATGGGAGGCAGCAAAACATTATAGGCAGAGCTATTTCTTTAACTCGGCTTCAGTAGATGATCCTTATACCTGGACTTTCAATCATCCCAATCATATTCATCTGGTTATGTATATGGGCATCAGGATTATAGGCTATGCTCACCTTCAGTTATGGCCGGATCGATGTGCTGTCTTGCATATCCTCACCATTCATAAAACACAGAGAAATAAGGGACAGGGAAAAAGATTTTTACATCTCCTTGAGAAATGGCTAAAAAATAAGCAATTTAAAAGTCTTCATATAGAAAGTCCTGTTGAAGTCTTACCTTTTTATAAGAAATATGGTTACACCAGTGTACCCTTCAATGATTCCGACGAGTATAAGATTAAAGCTGGAGTTACTCCTCTCGGTAAATTCTTGTAACGCTCTTCCATCCCTATAAACTTATTTTATAAGTTATCAATTATCAGGTTTCAATGGGATAGGTTAATGGTTTCAGTTATTATCTTCGTTCAAACTAATGCCAAAGTATAAGATATTCAGCCTAGATTTTTACATAAAGAGACTTTGCTCCCCTATACAGCAAATGGGTAAAAGAGGGAAAGGCAAGCGTGCATCAGGATGCTCTTGATAATATTTTATTATTATACTCTATTTGTCATTGGTAATAAATGATAGCATCCAATTTTGGTTTAATAAGGTGGAAAAGTTGAGTGGACGTTTCGTCCACTAAATATTTATAGCTTGGCAGACCATTCTTTCTTAGCTTTTTGGAATTCGTCAGCTAGAGTATGATGTTGGCCGGCTTTCATGATTTCTTTAGCTTTATCAAAAGACTCAGTTTCTTCCGTTTCAATGTGATGAAGCAGATTTTTTTGAATCTCAAGGAGCTGCTTCATCCAATTCTTATCGCCAGGATTATAATTTTTGATCGATTCAAAGAGTTCCTCAACTTCCTCATGCTCTTCTTTGCTATGCTCAATAAGATCACGAGTTTCTGCATTTTCTTGAAGAAACTTATAGAAAATTTGTTCCTCAGCCCGATTATGCAGCGTTAATTCCATGGTTAACTTTTCCAGTAGCTCTGTTTGCTTATCTTGATCGGTATCCTTAATGGATAACATTTCTCCAAGAATTTTTTTGACGAGGTTATGATCATTGCGGATAACTTCAAAGATAGTCATTTTAATCTCCTGGTTAATTAATGATTTTCTAAGAATATATAAAGTGTTCTTGCTAGGACTAGGAGAAAAAAAGAAAGAATTTGATCTCTATTTCAAATTATTTTAGATGAGCATCATCGATATTTGTTTTTATTGAGAGCCGAGTTGCTTGGTCATGCAGCTAGCAGCTTAAAGAGTCTTCTCAAGAATGCATTATATCAGCTTGGACATCAAATATTTCTGCTAAGAGGGGCTTTCCAACCTTATCTATACGTTTTAAAGGAAGATAACATTATAGCCTTCAGAAACTCACCATGAAACTGAGTAGGAAGTCTTATTTGACTTCGAAGTGTGTTATGGCCCCCGTAATTGCCTCATTATATCAATATTACTTATTTTAGTAATTTTTATCAGGAGTAATTTATGACATCTTTCCTGCATAAGATTGAGGAGGATTTAAGATACAAAGAATTATACTCATATTGGCTTAACATGTGATTGAAGAAGATTTACAGGTATTACCTAAAAGCCATATGTTTCGTTATAGCGGAGAATAAAAGTCCCTACTGGAACAAGCAGTTGATCAACCTACAGGCTTATATTCTCCCTGAAAGAGGCGTTGAGTATAAATGGTACGTTTTTTAAAAAGGAGGTAAAGAATATGGCTAACAAATTTCTACATACCGCAATTTTAACGATTCTCTCAATTTCCAGCGGAATTGCGTCAGAAGCTACGGCAGGGGCATGGAAAACTACAAATCTTACCTCAGACGAGCAGGAGATTGTAGATAGGCATCTCCAAGATAATCCGGGCCAGCAATTTGCAGGAATTCAGCCTGATCCTGTATCCACGCCCGGAGATAATGCCAAACAAGCAATATTTGGTCCTCCAGATTCTAGCAAAGAGGAAACACAGAAATATTTCGACAATCTTGCTAAGGATTCAACAAGCAAGAAAAAATAAGATATCCATTCTTGTTATAATTGAAACTTTTCTCCTACAAAGGCCAAATTTTCTTGGCCTTTTATTATTGTCAATCTCTCTTTTAAAAATCTACCTTATGCACTGTATAGTACATAGCTCAGTAGCCCTTTGTGACATAATATTACCTTTAAATAGGGATAACTTAAAATAAACTTTGCAGTTAAAATAATAATCCCTTGCTATTTTATTATGGCTATTGACACAGGAAATAAAAGTTTGTAAGCACAAGAAAGCTCTTCAACATAACTTTATATGCGTCCTTTTTAACCGCCAAATGACAACTGCAGCTCCTCAATTTTTTAGAGCATTTTATCAAAACTCTTCTGCTATCAGGGTAATGACTGTTAACAACCCTTTTAGCTTTAAAATAGTAAACTATTCCAAAAAATTATTAGAATTATTGGAATACAGCGAAGAAGAATTATTAAGCATTAAATCCATGCATGGACTTTACCATCTGGATTGCTATGAGGCCTTAGATCAGCTACGGATCTCATATCTGAAACAAGGGTCGGCCTATGGGGTTGAGTTGTTTCTTAAAACTAGAAACAATAAAAAAGTTCCCATTCACCTTGATCTTCAGCCCCTTAAAGATCGACATGGCAATATTATTTGTAACCATGCTCTTTACAAACTTGTCTCTCAGCAGGGCATTGATAGTGATAGCGAATTTATTAAAGAGCAACACCACCTTGAGTCATTAAACAATTCCTTTATCGAAGTTCAAAGTTTTTATGCGTATTTCTCTGAATTTTATGAGAATGCACCCGATATGCTGATGTCAGCTGCCGGCAGAGACGATGATACTGAGAACGTCCGGATTACGAATTGCAACAATACGCTTGCTCAAACTCTTGGATATACAAAAGAAGAAATTATCAATATGAAGGTGTATGATCTTTACCCACCTAGCGCCCTACAAGAAGTCCAACGAATGCGGCAGCATCTTCTTTGTCATGATCATGTAAATAACTGGGAATTAACCCTGCAGAAGAAAAATGGAGAGCAACTCCCAACGGCTTTAAGTGCGCGAATTATCAGAGATGGTAAAGGGGAATTTTATAGTATTGGCATGTGGAGAGATATAACAGACCTCGTTGAAGCACGTCGCCAGCTTCAAACAACAAATTCTTTGCTAAGGGAACAAAACGAGGAAGTAAAGACCCTTATGCATCTGATGTCGCATGATGTGCAAGCGCCTATCCGAGCGGTAGAGATCTATACACAACTTGTGCTCGAGGAAACTAAAGATATTCTACCTGAACCCGCTCTAGAGTATCTCCATAAAGTGCAGAAGAGTGCCAGAAGGCTGTATCACCTTACCTGTAATATCCTTTCATATTTCTTCTCAGGCGCTTCAGAAAGTCAAGAAGAGACCTGTTTAGAGGAGATTATAAACCATGCTAAACCTTATATGGAATTACCCGCAGCGACACAAATCATTTTAAAAGATAATATACATTCTTTTAAAACAAAAAAGACTCTTCTATCGCAAATATTTTATAATTTGGTCTCCAATGCTGTCAAATATCATCACAATCTAGAAGCAGCAGAAATTTGTATAGAAGGAACTGATTCAGGCAAATATTGGCTTTTTAGTGTTAAGGATAATGGCCCGGGTATTGCTCCGCGGTTCCATGAAACTGTTTTTGAGCCCATGAAAAGACTGAACACCGGTAAAAGCGGTGTCGAGGGCAGCGGCATGGGCCTGGCGATTGTTAAGAAACTTATTACTCAAGAAGGCGGGTGGATTGAATTAGAGTCCAATGAGGGGAAAGGGGCCCAGTTTATTTTTACCTGGCCAAAATCCTAACAATATTACGGTATTGCCTTGAATAGCGCTTCTCTGAACAATTCTCCCTCAACGGGGCACAATATTATATCTGTGTTTTCTAAGCGCCGTCAGCAGCAATCGATACAGTAAGTTTATGAGAATCCCTCTCAACCATTGGTAGTGAGGATAGTTAAATAGGGGGCGGCAGAAAGTAATTCAGGCCTTATCTATTTTAAGAATATAAATCTTGAAATACTTTAAAAGTTCTTCATAAAAACATCCTTATTGATTCTCTTGTAAATAGATCTCATTATTCCACTATAAAATTAAATGACTAAAAGAGCCTTCCTTTAAAGAGAATATAAAATGCAAACCTTATTTAAGTCTTCTATATATGTAAGATATTTACTGTTGGGCATAGGTTGGACTCAGCCAGTTTTTGACACGGTCCAGGCGCAAGACACCGCGCAAGATCGCAGCCAGCCAATGAGCAGGGCGCTGATCGTGTATAGGAACGCTGCTAGTATTGGTCCAATTTTTGCTAGAGTAGAAGAAGAGAGAATTACTCAAGAACGCCAAAGCTTTGTAAAGCAAGCGAGTTTTTTCATAAAACCGAGTATGACCCTATATGAGCGTGAAAAGACTATTAATGCCATAAGAGAGCTACCTTCAGAAAAGCGAGATGCTATTCTCCAGGTAGTTAGAGAGGTGATCAGGTTTGATTCTGATGCGTTTGAACATGTCCTCAATATAATTAAAAACCTATCTCAAGCTGATCTTATAAAAGCCAATCATATTGCTGCATCTCTCTTTACCCCTAAAATAAGTGTTTCTACGCGTTTAAGAATGATTAATGTTCTAAAGGATTTAGCTATCACTGATCTGGATGAAATTAAAACTTCTCTGCAATTATTATTAGGGCCTAAACCTAGGGACCCCTACTGGAAAAGGTTGCTAGATATAATTGACCACATTTCTCTTGCTATGCTTAAGAAATTTATCCTTATAACAGGAGAAGCCGTTGGAAAATATATGACGGCACTTGATCGAATGCTGATGGCTTCATCCTTCGCAGAGATTCCTGCCATGGAATGGGAGGACGTGCTTCATTGTGCTACCAAGATTATTCCCTCTTATATGGAAGGTATATATAAGGTGAACATCATCACGATGCTTGGTCGATTATCTAATTCAGAACGTCTCCAGGCACTTCCTCTTATTCAAGAGTGGGTGCGACCAAAGATGGCTGCGAGTGACCAATTTAAAATTATTGAAGCCATACTAAAGCTACCTGCAGCAGAATGGGGATCGGTTCTGACGCATGCCGCTAGTGTTATTGAGCCGACGATGAATGCATATGAGCGCTTGCATATTATTGAAGAGATGCAGTTGCTCCCTTATAACCAGCGAGAAGAGGTCTTGCCTATTGCAAAAAGCATAATAACTTCAGATATGAATGCTTATGTGCGAGCAGGAATTATTAGTAAGATTAATGCAATTCCCCCACAGCACCGTGAAGAGACGATTCCTTATGTGCGTGCTTTGATGGCAAAAGGTCAAATTAATGAGGGCATAGAGGACTTCTTTGATGCTGTTAGTTCGCTTGCCAGTGCGGAGCGTCAAGAAATTATAAATTACGCTTTGCCTTGCATAAGTGAAGGAATGCAAGGTCAGCATTGTAAACGTCTCCTGGAAGCAATTAAGGCAGTGCCTTCACATGAGCGGCAAGAAGTCATAACTGAGGCCCTGGCCGTTAGAGAAATACGAAAATTAGATAGTGGTATCCTTATTGAAGGAATTATGAGCATTCGACAGCAGGACCGTAAAGAGATTATAAAGCTTGCAGAACCTTTCTATAAAAAAATGGGGTATGGATATCAAGCACATATTCTATGGCAGGCTATTGCTGAAATTGCAGCTGAAAACCGTGCTCACGTTCTGGAGAATACTCGCAGTTTAATAGATTTTCCTTGTGACTATGATGATTTTATTGGTATTATTCTTTATCTCAATAAATTGGAGGTGACAGAGCAAAAAGCGCTATGTGAAGCCATCATAGGCACTTATGGAAAAGTTCAATATGCTACACTGCTTCAATGCTTTTCTTTGGTTCCATTAACTGCCATAGAAGACCTGGCTAGCCGCCTTAAAGCGGAAAACCAAGAAGCTTTCTCACTCAACTATTTATGTAAGTTAATCAGATCAGATGCTGATTTCCAAACGACGGTATTTGCTTACTGGCATCATTTGTTCTTACAGCCTAATGAAGCTCGCTCAAAAAAGATCGCAGAGTTTATTCTTAATAATGTTGTAAGGTTAGGAATTTATGATGAGCACCCGACAGTCCAGGAAGCAGAACAAATCATGCTTTTGCTTGAGCGTTCAAATGATCCAAGTAATCCTTATCATTTCCATCGTCAAACTTTGAAAAAAAGGCAGGACCCTGTGGATTGGTCATCAATCCAGCTTCCGGTGGAGATTGTTGATGGCTATAGGCTTACACTTAACCCCGCGTATCTCAAAAGCTTAACTCAGGAAACAGTTTTATTTGCGGAGCTCCCGCCCTTTAACCGTGAGTTATTGAAAGAGCTGGATGCCGGTATAAGAGCTAAACTTCAAGCAAACCCTGCTTTGGCGTCGGAAATTGCTCAAAATTACTCTGCTACCTATGATAGTCTCTATCAAGGCTGTTTGGGCAGTACGCTTTTACAAAACCTTCTTAATACTCAAGGGGATAAGGAGGCGCCCGTACCTTTGACAGCGGCTAAAATGATGGCCATTGTTAATTTCCTCGGAAAATTACCCAATCAGGCATCCGCCGATGAAATTCTGTCTATTCAAGAGCAGACATTTTTGCAATTAATGGCTTCAATTCAGCACTGCTCTACGGGTAAGGAAGAGGGAATCCATTTGTATTACAATAATCTTCCTTCTGAATATAAGTTTAATGGGTTGTCTACCGATGCCTCTGATGCCGAAAAGGGCAGACAATGGGTCAATTGCATTTTACAAAAAGAAATTGAGGCTCTTCTGTCGGGGACCACATCCTATTTCCAAGCGTTAATTGGAATGCAGCCCCACGAGCAAGTCGAGCAAGCTTCCCATCAGGCGCGCTATGTTAAAAATGTTATCGCGGAGGAAGTGGGGCTAGGCAGATTTTTATCCTTTGATCGCCATTCTTCTTGTATCTATCAAAAGCTTATCAATAAAACTAAACAGGAGCTGATTCAACAGTTTTACCATCACTTTCTGCCGTATGGGCTCTATCAAGCGGTCCTAAGCTCAGCCCAAAGAGAGTTACCGATCAATGCTAAGATATACACCTGGCTCGCCGCTGTGCTATCTGAGCCGGAGCAGCAAGAGGCTTGGGAGATTGATTTAAAGTCAGGCACGACAAGCTTAACAGAAAAGGGAGCCTTGGTGTTGCTCAAGAAGCTGAATATTCTGCGTAACCCTCTAGGGAGCGAAAGTTAAAGGGCTAAGCGATGGCTGGGACGAGGGAGCCATAGCTTCACCGAGAGCAGTTACATCCCAGAAATTGGATGTAACTACAAAGAAGAGAACCCTCATCTGCTTTATTTTAAGCTTACTTAAAGGCGGCCATAGGCTTCTGCTGTTCTATGTTGACATTAAGTCGTCACCAAACTTAGAAAAGTGTAAAAAATTTAACACTCATTCCTGAAGTCTCTTCCCATTATTCCTAGGCGTTTGAGTATCATATGGCTCCTAGGCTGATTAATGATCTAAGGTGCAAATTTACAGGCCGACGGAGTTTAAATAGCCCCACTAACCTTAAAATTTTTTGTTGACTTGTTTCCTAATTAGGGTATACAAAAATTATCTTCCTCTTCCTTTTAGAACCTCTCTCCCTTTTGACAATTACCGATCGATAAGCCTTCTATCACTTATCTCTCCAGCTTTACCATTTTAAAGTTTACCTAGCAATTTACCCCGCATTTCTATGCCTATTAACCGAGAGCACATCAGTGCCCGTACCATTGTTGTCGCTCACTTATAAGGAACCTGAATCATGACTAAGGACTTCAAATACTTGATATTAATTGTGGCCATTTTTATCTCAGCGGTTATCGAGACAGATATTTATCTGCCATCTTTTCCGGATATGATGGTCTTTTTCAATCAATCGCAACCGGATATACAGAAGCTATTAACATGGAATTTTTTAGGACTGTGCCTATCCGGACCCCTTTACGGCCCCTTATCTGATTGCTATGGGCGCCGTAAGCTGTTGTTGCTAGCTTTGATAGTGTTTCTTCTGGGGTCGCTAATTACGTTGTGGGCTGACAGTTTTACACTAATGCTGCTTGCCCGCGTTTTACAAGGCTTAGGCAGTGGCGGTTGCTTCACCTTGGGCACGGCTATCATCTTTGATATATTTCAAAAAGAAAAAGCAATAGAGGCTCTCAATAAAATTAATATGTTGGTTCCCTTTATTATGGCTGCTGCCCCTTTACTAGGGGGATACCTAAATGCAAAATATGGATTTAGAGCCAATTTTGCCGTCATTGCTGTCTGTGTCAGTATTTCCTTTAGTATATGCCTTTTCTTCCTAGAAGAAACATTGCCGCAGAATTTGCGGAATAAATTTGAGATGAGGGGAATCCTCTTGAACTTCTTAAGGGTGATCACAAACTTAGAGTTTGTCCAACTGACAACCATTATTAGTCTAGTCTTTGCCGGATTCTTGCTTTTTCTGTCCTCATCTGCTCTCTTATTTGTTGCTGATTTTGGTGTCAGCAAATTCCATTATCCCTATTATCAGTTCTCCCTATTGCTAGCCTATTTAGGGTCAAGCCTTTCATGCACCCTATTCGTCAAGCGTAAGGGCATAGCCTTTGTTAAAAGGCTGGGTTTATTGAGTATCTTCCTAGGATGCTCAACCTTAGCAGGAGTTACCTTTTGGGCTCCCAAAAATCCCATGTCGTTAACACTGGCTATGCTGCCTTATTCGTGTGGTTTTATATGGGTGCAAACACCGTATGTTACAGAACTAATGGCGCTAATGCCCGACATTAAAGGTATAGTTGCCAGCCTCTTAACAAGTCTGCGTTTATTGATAACAGCAGGAATTATTGGTTTAACAGCTGAGTTTTATAATGCCACAATTAGCCCGATCACAATTGCGATTACTTTTATTTCTGGCCTAATTTGTTTGCTTAGCTTTTCTTATGAACAATCTAAGGCTGCAAAGGAGTAACTGCGATCATCTTTACGAGAGTACGATACTCTTAATGTATTTTTTTGCCAATAGGTTACCGTGTTAACAATTCTTCTGATCTTTCAAACTATGATCCTAACCACTAGAATAAATTAGGGCTAACATGAATATTGCCCTGGTTAACTTAGTAGGAAGAAAATCATGAACTTGAGCTCTAAAGTAAAGAGAAAATATTTAAATTTAATTCTCGCAGTATTTTCTTATTTAAATGCCTCGCTCTTATGCACTCCTTTAAAGGCGATGGAAAAGAGTACAGAGATTTGTGGCTATTCTTTAACTGAGACCCATGTGGCCATTAAAGGATACGGGTATTTCTTGGTGAGCGATACGGCCGATGAAGATGAAAAAGAGCTTTCTTTATCTCCTATTGGGACCTGGGAAGAGAATAAACAGGGCTATTTCCGTAATCACATTGGCCAATATCTAAATGTAGTTTACTTAGACGACGATGGCCTTCCTCTCATTAAAAGTCCAGACCTTAAT
Source organism: Candidatus Odyssella thessalonicensis L13 (assembly GCF_000190415.1). Taxonomy (GTDB): domain Bacteria; phylum Pseudomonadota; class Alphaproteobacteria; order Paracaedibacterales; family Paracaedibacteraceae; genus Paracaedibacter; species Paracaedibacter thessalonicensis. Next base: position 83,546 of record NZ_AEWF01000006.1, on the reverse strand, counting down.
GCTGTCTTGCAAGTAGCTTCTTCTAAAAGCTTATCCTACAGCTCTAAGCCAACCACAAGAATCAGCTTTCGGGGGAGATTGTCGCCAACCGCCTCATTAGGATGGCCATATATTACAAATACGTCAGTTATTGATTCATTAGGGATAAAGCATGCGCTCAATTTCTATTTTACTTGTATATCATATGGAACCTTCCAATGGTTATTTGGAGTAGCTGCTCCCGAGAGCGGAACTGATATAGATTCACCATATGATCAAGGTATGGTAATTGAATTTGATAATTCAGGACTGTTATCTCTGACTAATGGAACTCGGTCTGCCAATGCGCCGCTCCTTAATATTAAATGGTATCCTTCGGGGGCTACCTCTCAGATTATTATGGATTTTGGCGTCATCGGAGAAGGAAGACAGCTGCGCTGCTTAGGAAGCACCACCCAGTTAGAAACCCCGGAAGTTGATGGCTATGAGGCAGGGATATATGCCAGAACAACTATCGATGAGGAAGGCTGTATGTGCGCACAATATACTAACGGGGAGCAGAGGATATATGCGCAAATTCCCATATTATCCTTTTCTAATGCGGACAAGTTAACTATTAATCCCTGGAAAGCCAAAGCTTAGAAATGCTATAGGAATAGGCTCTGGCAAGAAAATTCTAAACCAGATATTCTAGGTGTCCCAAGCGGCGTCGTGCCTAAGCTTGGATAGGATTAGCTTAACCATAGCTAGCTAATTCTCCCTAAGATAGAAACTAAGGCTTCTTTATCATGAAAAAGAATCAGTACTCAGCTCGTCCTCCGCACTATCACAAAGTTTCTCCCTTAGGTCTTAGAAGGCGCCGTGCCTAGCCTTTTCCAATGGTTGAGAGATAGAATCGATACAAAAGATGTAAGGGCTAGCTATTTAGTCTAAAGTTGAGAGAAAAAATAATATTTACTTTCTTATATGTTGTTCATAGGATTAGTTAGGCTTCAGAATAAATACAAATTATCAAAAAATATAAACTAAGAATAAATCAGTAAGCAATAAGGACTTCTTCATGACCAAATTAAAAATAACTTGTTTTCTAACAGTGCTCTTAAAACTGTCATCCACTTTAAGCAACGCCATGCAGCACGATGATCTCCCCCCTCACACGGATCGTTCTCTTGATACAACGCAATCAGAACCTTTTTCACCGGAGCTGATGAGTTTATCGAGTCTCAGTTTTTTACAAGCTCCAAGTTCAGGGCCAGAATTAAAGACGGAAAATGAACTAACTCTGATCAATAATTTGATCAGACAGGGGTTAGTCTGCTACCAAAGTAAAGAGTTTGAAAAAGCAAAAGATTATTTCCTTCAAGGTGCACAGGCAGGGTCAGCCCCATCCATGTGCTGGTATGGCACCCTACTCAAGGATCAAGGTCAGATTGAGGAATCTTTTTACTGGCAAAGGCTAGCCCTGATAACCTCAATTGTAACGGGTAAGTTTTTACCGCTTACCTTGAATAAGTTAAGAGATTTAGCCGCAACACCGTCTTGTCCTGAGCCTATTAGCGTATACGTCAACCAGATTCTAAAAATTGACTTTCACAAGCTGAATTTATCGCAAGGCTTTGAGGAAAGGATGACGGTTATTGCGAATACATTGCTTTTACCGGAAAAGGATTGTTTACTTTATCTACCTCTTATGGAACAACTCTATGGTGGTCTGGCGGCTTTAACAGAAACCCCTTCTATCCATCTGAAAATGAGTGAATTACTATTTTTTATAAGCGCTAGGGACTCACTAAAAACGTCTTCACCTCTTAATGATAATCCTTATTTCCAGCAAGCGCTTAAACATGGGGCCAAGGCAAACCCCTTAGCTTATCAAGCGAACCAAAACTTACGGGAAGCAACTGCTCTTATAGATGCTAAAGAGGCAGGGAGGAGAGCTAATCCCTTCATTAAAGAAGGTGAAGAATATAAATTTGCGGCTTATCTTTTACGTAAGTCTCGAACACCGAAGACTATAGCCATACTAGCCGAGCTTATAGGTAACGAGAAAATTGATGAAGATGAGGATAATACGCCTATTGCTGTAGGCAAGCGCAATGAGATTGTCGCCCGCTTATGTAGAATATGTCACCTTCCATCTCATCTAAGTGTACTCGGCAAATTGATAGCCAACAATCAAACTCATGCAGATGAAAACGGCAATCCATTTTCAGAAGAACATCGCTATAAGATTGCGGGACGTTTAATGATCTTAGATCCAAGTGCGAAGGAACTCGAAATTCTAGCACAGCTTATACTTACAAAAAAGATTGATCACGATCATACAGGCCAGCCGTTTACAGAGGCTCAGCGTTATGAGGTGGCTGCTCGTCTCTGTCGCCAACTCGGGACACCGTATGCTCTTTGCCTTCTGGCGCAAATGATCTGGAAGGAATCTATTTATACTGATGAGAACAACAAGCCTTTTCCGCCTGAAAGACGTGAAGAAGTTACCTACCGATTGCTCAGAAAGTCAGGTACCCCAGAAAGCCTTTATCTATTAGGAGAATATATTGAAGACGATCTGATCCATCGAGATGAAAAGGGGCGCCCTGTTCCAGCGAGTAAGCGTTATGAGGTGGCGGCACGACTTTATAAGCTCTCGAGGGTACCGGAGGCTCTTAATAATCTAGCGCGGCTTGTCTTCGAAGGGCTGATCTCTAAGGATGAAAATAACCGTCCTCTTTCTGAAGCACAACGATACGAGGAAGCGGCACGTTTATTTAGACAATCAGGGGATGACTGGGCGCTTTGCTCCCTTGCCAAACTTATTGAGGGGGGCTTTGTTCATACTGATGAAAATGGTAAACCGATTCCCGAAGAAAAGCGTTACCAAGAAGCAGCGCGTTTATATAGACAAGTAAACGATTCTAGAGCAGCAGAAGGGCTGGCGCGATTAGTGCGGGATAGAAAGATAAACAAGGATGAAAACCTCAATCCCATTACTCAAGAGAACCTCTTCCAAGTTATTGCCCGCTTGTTGAAAAAGGCCGGCACTCTTGGAGCACTTTATAACTTAGCATCCATGATCATGCATAATCATACCCATTATAGCCATATTCATGAGGATGGAAGTGATGAGCTAATTGCTGAAGAGGAGCAAGATGTAATTGCGACCGACCTTCTTAAAAGTACTGGCCTTCCTGAAGCTTATTATTTTCTCGCTCTTCATAAACTTAATAGAGATGCAACTTTAAAAGATAAACAGGAAGCGTTAGAGTATGCGTTTCTGGCAGCACGCGGCGGCAGTAAACGCGGTGAAGAGCTGTATGAGATCTTAGCGGCGGAGCACAAAGAGGAAGAGACCATTCCGGACTCTTCTGTCTTAGTTCAGGATAAAACAGAAGCTAAGACAGCAGCACCATCCGCAGCCGAAGAAGACATTATTCCGCTTGAGAGAAGAATGGAGCTCAAGAAACAAAAAAAGCTTCAGCGTCCAAAGGGACCCCAGAAACTGACCTCTAGAGAACGCAAAGACATCTTTAAAAACTTAGTTAAAGGTCAGTTGACAAAAGCAGAACGGCACGAAGTCTTAACCGTGCTACCGGAAGAACTAAAACCAAAAATTGTCGTGCGCTTTTCTAAGCGAGCAGCAAAAGAATTAGATCAATTGCCTCCTCAGGAAAAAAAGAAAGTTTTCCGATTAGTCAGAGATTTAAGAGAGGAAATTCCGGGGGCGCATCAGAAACCGCTGCGTCAGACTAAAGAAAAATCTCGCCGCATTACCAAGAAAGATAGACTTGTCTATTACCATGAAAACAATGTTATCAAAGTTAAATCTTGTAAGGGGCATTATGATGACTAGGGGAAAGAATCCTCAAGATGGGCGTTATAGCAGTTTTGAGGGGGCTCATTATTATTGAGGAAAGTTGCGAGTAAGACCATTGGGGAGAGAGGCTAAATTTTGAGTTTAGCCTCTTTCTAATTTAGCTTTTTTAAGAAGGCGAAGACTATTCAGGTTCTTCTTCCTTCTCAAATAGCCTATTCTCTGTTAGTTCTCCCTCTTGCTTATCGAGGAAGGTCATAGGTTCACTTTGAAAAAGGATTGGCGTCTAGTTCGTGCCCAGCAACATAAGCAAATTTTTCTCCTAAGTTGTAGAGATCGCCCGCGTCAGTGATTGCTCCTTCATACCTTCTATTAAATCCCCGGGTTGGGAAGCACCAATATTTGCCGTCATCATCCTCTTTATTATCAACATAAATTGGAGAAAAGTACATTGAGCGCAGCGAAGGACTTTTCTTCAGACTCGACTAGGTATCCCCAGCGGCGTCGTGTCTAAGCTTGGGAGAGGATTAGCATAACAATGGTTATCTAATTCTTTTTAAGATAGAAGCAAAGGCTCCCTTATCATTAAAAAGAATTGGTACTCAGCTCGTCCTCCGCACTATCACAAGATTTCTCCCTTAGGTCTTAGAAGGCGCCGTACCTAGCCTTTTCCAATGGTTGAGAGATAGAATCAATACGAAAGATTTAATCGCTAGCTATTTAGTCTAAAGTTGAGAGAAAAAATAACATTTACTTTCTTATTTGTTCTTCATAGGATCAGGTAAGCTTCAGTATAAATATAAATTATCAAAAAATATAAACTAAGAATTAATCAGTAAGCAATAAGGACTTCTTCATGACCAAATTAAACATAACTTGTTTTCTCACGGTGCTTTTAAAACTGTCATCTACTCTAAGCAGCGCCATGCAGCACGATGATCTCCCTCCTCACGTGAATCGTTCTCTTGTTACCATACGATCAGAGTCTTTCTCACCGGAGCTAATGAATCTGTCGAGTCTTGGTTTTTTGCAAGCTACAAGCTCAGGACTAGAGATAAAGCCAGAAATTGAACCAAACGTGATCAATGGTTTGATTAGACAGGGATTAGTCTGCTACCAAAGTAAAGAGTTAGAAAAAGCAAAAGATTATTTTCTTCAAGGCGCACAGGCAGGGTCAGCCCAATCCATGTGCTGGTATGGCACCATACTCAAGGACCAAGGTCAGATTGAGGAATCTTTTTACTGGCAAAGGCTAGCTTTGATAACCTCGCTGCTAACGGGTAAACTTTTGCCGCTTTCGCTGAACAAATTAAGAGATTTAGCCGCAGCACCGGCTTGTCCAGAGCCTATTAGCGTATACGTCAACCAGATTCTAAAAACTGACTTTCAGAAGCTAACTTTATCGCCCGGCTTTGAGGAAAGGATGACAGTTATTGCTAATACATTGCTTTTACCGGAAAAGGATTGTTTATTTTATCTACCTCTTATGGAGCAGCTCTATGACGGTCTGGCGACTTTAACAGAAACTCCTTCTATCCATCTCAAAGTAAGACTGTTCCTGTTTTTTAGATGCAACTGGCTTGGGCAAGACTCAGCGTCATTTTATTCCAACAAAGCCCAAGAACATATCATTAAGGCAGGAGATTTGGCAAAGCAAGCAAGAGAGTACGAGGAGGCAGCGCATAGTATTGAAAAGAAGTTTATAGAGATGCTGAAACAACCTAATCTTGCTTCTGGCTACGCAACTGCTAAAATTAATTGGTTTGCTAGCATTTTACGCAAAAGCAAAAACCCCCTCAATATGGGAAGGCTAGGGGGGTTAATAGCCGATGGATTTATAAGCGAAGATGAGGATAACAATCCTATTTCTGAAAATAAGCGCCTACAAGTTGCAGCTCGGTTATGGCGAGTATCTCACCTGCCTATTTACTTGAGTGTATTAGGACAATCGATAGCCTCTTTTCAAATTCATGAGGATGAAAATGGTAACTCGTTTCCCGAAGAGCAGCGCTATGAAATTGCAGCACGTTTGTTAAGACTCCATCTAGGACCGCAAGAATTAGAGATGTTAGCTAAACTTATTCTTACAAAAAAGATTGATTCTGACGAGAAAGGCCAACCGTTTATTGAAAGTCAGCGTTATGAGGTTGTGGCTCGGCTTTGCCGGCAATCCCGAACACCAGATGCCCTTAATCTTCTCGCTCAATTGATTTGGAAAGGATCTGTTCTCCATGATGAGAAAGATAAAGCTTTCAGTCCTGAAAAGCGCCAAGAAGTTACTTACCGATTGCTCAGAAATTCAGGTACGCAGGACAGTTTGTACTTTTTAGGTGAGTTTATTGAAGACAATCTAATCCATAAAGATGAAAAGGGCCGCCCTGTTCCAGCGAGTAAGCGTTATGAGGTGGCGGCACGACTTTACAGGCTCTCGGGGGTGCCAGAGGCTCTTAATAATCTGGCACGGCTTATCTTTGCAGGGCTGATCTCTAAAGATGAAAATAACCGTCCTCTTTCTGAGGCGCAACGATATGAAGAAGCGGCACGATTATTTAGACAAGCAGGGGATGACTGGGCGCTTTGCTCCCTTGCCAAACTTATTGAGGGGGGCTTTATTCATGCCGATGAAAATGGTAAACCGATTCCGGAAGAAAAGCGTTACCAAGAAGCAGCCCGCCTATACAGACAAGTGGAAGATTCTAGAGCCGCTGAAGGGCTGGCACGCTTGGTGCGGGATAGAAAGATAAGCGAAGATGAAAACCTCAATCCCATTACTCAAGAGAACCTCTTACAAGTTATTGCCCGCTTGTTGAAAAAGGCTGGCACTCCTGAAGCACTTTATAACTTAGCATCCATGATCATGCATAATCATACCCATTATAGCCATATTCATGAGGATGGAAGTGATGAGCTAATTGCTGAAGAGGAGCAAGATGTAATTGCGACTGACCTTCTTAAAAGTACCGGCCTTCCTGAAGCTTACTATTTTCTTGCGCTTCTTAAACTCAATAGAGAAACAACCACAGTAGAAGATAAGCAAGCAGCGTTAGAGTATGCCCTTCTAGCAGCACGCGGCGGCAGTAAACGTGGTGAAGAGCTGTATGAGATCTTAGCGGCGGAGCTCAAAGGAGAAGAAGCCCTCCCGGACTCTTCCGTCTTAGTTCAGGATAAGGCAGAAGCGAAGACAGCCGCATCCTCCGAAGCCGAGGCAGCCGCCTCATCTGAAGCCGAGGCAGAAATTATTTCGCTTGAGAAAAGAATGGAGCTCAAGAGACAAAAAAAGCTTCAGCGACCAAAGGGACCCAAGAAACTGACCTCTAGAGAACGCAAAGACATCTTTAAAAACTTAGTTAAAGGTCAGTTGACAAAAGCAGAACGACACGAAGTTTTAACCGTGCTACCGGAAGAACTAAAACCAAAAATTATCGTGCGCTTTTCTAAGCGAGCAGCAAAGGATTTAGATCAATTGCCTCCTCAGGAAAAGAAGAAAGTTTTCCGATTAATTAGAGATTTAAGAGAGGAAATTCCAGGCGCTCATCAGAAACCACTTCGTCAAACCAAAGAAAAATCTCGCCGCATTACCAAGAAAGATAGACTTGTCTATTACCATGAAAACAATGTTATCAAAGTTAAATCTTGTAAGGGGCATTATGATGACTAGGGGAAAGAATCCTCAAGCTATGGGCACCTGGAGCAGTCTTAAGGGGATCTATTATTATTGAGGAAAATTGCGAGTGAGACCATTGGGGAGAGAGGCTAAATTTTGAGTTTAGCCTCTTTCTAACTTAGCTTTTTTAAGAAGGCGAAGACTATTATTGGTCTTGCTCAAAAAGCCTATTCTCTGTTAGTTCTCCCTCTTGCTTATCGAAGAAGGTAACATAGGTTCACTTTGAAAAAGGATTGGCGTCTAGTTCGTGTCCAGCAACATAAGCGAATTTTTCTCCGAGGTTATAGAGATCCCCCGCATCGCGAATTGCTCCTTCAAAACGTCTGTTGAATCCCCGGGTTGGGTAACAGCAATATTTGCCGGTACCATCCACTTTATTATCAACATGCAGATCACAAATAGAGCTTTTCCAATTGGCAACTAAGTTATCTGTCGTAATGGTTGGGGTATAAGATTTATAGGTAACAGCTGTGCTGATCTCTGCCTCTTCTTCTTCCTCAGCAAGGCTTTCAGGCCAAGAAAAGATAACATTCAAGTCCTGATATGGATGAATCTTTGTGCCCGGAAGTGCGGCAATGGCAGAAACTTCGCGATATGCTTGCTCCGATGATTGTACCTGAGGTGGTATCCAAACGCTTCCTCCGCTTGTGGTGAAACTGTATTGTCTGCCGGTGAGAGCAAAAGAGATCATTGAAATCTGATACCTGTCAGAAGAAAGGGAAATTTTAAATGTAGTCTTTTCTCCGGGTAAGCCTAGAAAGACGGTGTCTTCTTTGCCCGTGTTAATCGTTTCAACTTTTCCTTCTTTGTAGATTACAGTCGCCACCGGTTTGAGATCGAAAAGTCCCCAATTATCATCTTCTGTTATTTTTCTGTCTTTAATTGGGATCATAAATAGACCGCTGCCTGGCTGTTTTCCTAAAACATGTCCCTCAGCAACATATTTTTGATCTTCCAGGAAGCGCCCGCCTTCAACGGGACCGACATCTTTATTCCAAAAGTTGACCGTAAGCTCGCTGGCTTGAGCCTGGTAAGTGGGGGCTGATAATAATGCTGCAATAAAGGACATAGCTAACATTTTTCTTTTTTTCATTTTTTCTCCTCTTTTATTTTTTAGAAACAATCTAGCTCCTATGTAGAAATATTACAGAATTTTATAGAGGGCAATGTATAATTATCAATAAAAGCGGAGCTCTATGAATTTCACTTAGTTATCTTACTAGTTTTTATAAGTAATTTTTGCTTCGAAGATGCTAACGCTGTTCAAGAAATTGTGGCCTTAACCAGAAAATGGATAATCTAAAATATTTATGCGTATCTATTATATAAAAATTTAAATAAATATTAACTAAATTATTTCAACTAAGCTATATTCCTGTTAACGGAGGCAGACAGATGATCATGACTACAGCTGTTTGTTAAAGTTACGTCAAGAGTTAGAAGCTTTGTGAGCCATTAATGGAGGAAAAGATGCCCCTAAATTTTCGAATTTCTTTAGGAATAACGCTGCTCAGTACTTTTTGTGCAGCTTTAGAACAACATGATCAAGAGCCACTACTACAGGAGGATTTTCAATGCGCCCACCAAGCTGAGGTATTGTCTTCTGCAATTACCTCCACCCCTATAAACAATAAAAAGCTAATTGAGGAAGCCATTTTCTTTGACAATCCAGAAGCTCGACTGCAATTGGTAGAGCGGTTATACAATCATCTTATGCCTAATATCTTAGTGACAGCAGATCTGCTGAATTTTCTATTTCCATCAGTGAATGTCATTAATATGAGGGATAAGGAATTGGCTATTATTTTTAGAAGTCATAGTTTACATTTCTCAGCTTATCCATTACCAGCAGGCTTTCTAGTGGAAATTGAGTCACGCGCTAATGCTGGTTCTGCAATTGCGCAAATGATCCTAGGGCATATGCATTATTGTGGCAAAGGGGCACCTAAGAACTCACCTCAAGCAATTGAATGGTTAAAGCTATCGGCTAAACAAGGGAATGCTCAAGCGCAAAATGTTTTAGGAAACCATTACCTTTATGGCGCAGAAACGAATAAAAACGAGAAAGAAGGAATTGACTGGTTTCGCAAGGCGGCGGAGCAAGGGTTTCCTGCGGCTCAATGTAATCTGGCTTACGCTTATTTAACTGGTACAGGTAAGTTACCCGCAGATGATAAACTAGCAGCAGCATGGTTGCTAAAAGCTGCTTCTCAGGGCCTTTCCGAAGCACAGTGCCTCCTTGCTGATTTATTTAGGTCTGGACGGGGCGTCAAAAAGGATGATCAGCGCGCCTTTGCTTGGTTTCTTGAAGCTGCCAATCAAGAGTTTGCTTTAGCCCAGTTTAAAGTTGGCTACTGTTATGAGACAGGAAAAGGTGTAAGACAGGATCGGCAAAAGGCTGTCTCTTATTATGAGAAAGCTGCTGACCAAGGGGAAGGCTTGGGCCAACTCGCTTTAGCTTATTGTCTAGAAGGCGGTATTGGAATTAAACGTGATCTAAAAAGATCCGTTGAGCTTAATGCTAAGGTTGATGAGAAGACAAAAGCAAGATGGAAAAATTTAAAGCAGAACTGGTAGGCAAAATGCCCTTCTTTGAGGTGTCGGCAAAAGCGCGGCGGAGAGACGCCTCCCTTTTACCTTTACTGATTTCTTGTCTTTAAAGCAGTGATCACTCTAAGAAAGCGGCTTCTAAGAAGGTCTGGCGTCGCGGGTGTCAGTAAAGGTGCGAGACGCTGAAGGATATCCTCATCTGTCAATAAATTGCCGGCGCGGTTGTCCTGATGCATTAAGGCTAAAAGGAGCTCGGCTTCAATCTTTACTTCATTAAGGCAAGTCCTCTCGCGTTGGGTTAATTCCATAAGAATAGTGCACGCTTCAGTATCAGAAATCTGCTGTGTGAGATGAGTAAAGTTCATGTAGGCTTGATAAAGCAGACCCTGCTGGGAAAACTCTTGAATGTCAGAGCGGTGGCTAAAACTGTCAAATATTGTAAAGGCTTGGGCGGCTGTAAGCTTGCGTTTATACTCGGCACAATAAAGTTGCGCTTTACGAAAATTAGCGAGAAGACGGGTTAAATCTGTGGCGAAAGCGCTGTGGCTAACGTGATCAAAGAACCTAAACAGGAAGCTCTGAAATTCTTCTGTCGAGGGAAAAGCGTTAGGATCGTACTTCTTTAGTTCCGGCAGAGCAGCGGCAAATTTATAAGGGGTAAGATCGCAAGCAGCGCAAAGGGACGTAATATTCTTTTTATACTCAGAAGGAAAAAAGTAACTCCAGGCTAACCTGTAGAAGTATGGCAGGGGAATTGTGCGGGATTGAGGTAAACGAGCAGGACCAAGTCCAGTGAGAGAAGCGTCTGTTGATGTGGATGTTGGGTCTGAACTGTGATGCGGAACTACTGTCCTATATTCTTGGCTTAAACTGTTGGCTTCGACGGATGAAAAGAGAACCTCAAGAAGGACATTGAGATCATCTGACTGTTCTTGGCGAGGAGGGTGAATATGTTCTACCTTTTGCCTCTTCGCTACAGGAGGGAGAGAGCCGTCGGAGTCATCTTTCTCCATCGCCTGAGAAGGGGGTAACCATATAAGGAGGCTGATGGCCCACAACCTTATTTTTGAGTTTCTAGGCATTTTGATCATTTGTTTATCTCTTCGCTTATTCATCATTCTTTAGTGGAAATAATTAAACATGTTCCTATACTAAAACAAAATAAAATTACCAAAAATTATCTAAATTATAAGTTAAAATTGATCTCCTGCCCACAAGAAAAGAGCGAATGATTCTGGGTAAGGCTAGCTAGCTGTCGCGTAACATGTCATACCAGCCAGGGTGACAACAATATGGTCCTACGGTGTACCTAATTCTTTAGGAAAGCTGGATTTATATCTTCACCTTTTATGGGCAACACCTATTTCCATAAAAAATTTTGCAACCATACATCAGGATTTTTCCCTTAAGTAATTTTGGCGGATAGCATTTAACCGACCTTGCGGGATAAGGTTGGCCTTAAGTTAGGCAAGTATAGTCGCCACATTTGTATACGTTCTCTGGCAGACTGCCTAACCCTATCAACCTTTGGTATTATATAAATAAGGATAAACACATGACCCGCATTAAATTATTTTTGACCGCTTTATGTCTTGCGAAAACAGTCGCTAATGTAACAGCATGCGACGACCATGACTGCCGAGATTGCCGGGAGGTCATAATGCCCTCTGTGCATGGTAGTACCGGCAAATGGTTAGACCCTAAGGTTCCCCATAGAGGTTGGGAATGTGATGAGGTCGAAGACTTAGGAGAAGCCTCAAAATTATGTGAAATGTGCGAAAGAGAAACAATAAGATATGTTCACTATATGTCTCATCCCACGCATGAGTCGCTTGAAGTGGGATGTATCTGTGCCGGACATATGGAAGGAGATTTGGAGGCCGCTAAATGTCGTGATCGAGACTTAAAATCCCGCCTGAGTCGCCGAGCAAATTGGTTATCGCTGGCAGGGTGGAAAATCTCCAGGAATGGAAATGATTATATTCATACCCGCCCTAATGGGACAGATTCCTACAGCCATCATGTGGTAATCACGTGTTCCAGATTCGGGTATTATTCTTTTATGGTCGATGGCAGCTTTGGTAAAAAATGGTTTCCTTCCCCAGATAAAGCTAAATTAGCAGCCTTTGATTACCTATGGCCACCACGAATATCTATAGATTAAACCTATATCCTCAATAAAAAATAAAAACAACGCGGACCCCAAGGCTAGTGAGGGCTGGGGCGCCACCTTATAAGTGGAAAATAGGGGGACGGATTACCATTGAAATAGCAAACTGGGCGTGGGAGGATATGCTTTTTCTTCCCGGTCTTTGCCTATCTCCCCTTAAGATAAAGAGTTTTGCGCGAGATATAGCTGAGCAGGAAGAGCCTGTTTGGATTTTTCTGTCCGTTCAGAAAGAGGTGAAGCATTAATTTAATCCTTAACAGGTACTGCTTGCTCTTAATAAACTTCCCGGGCGGCGTGGCGTTGCTAAGAAGATTTAGCTGAGAATGTTAGCCTTAAACGGTGGTGGAGTCTTAGTTGATAAGATAACAATATCGGCAAATGCGTAAGCAGGAGTCGCTTTAAGGCCTCCTGTAAAGCGTCTTGAGTTACAGGAAAGATTTAATCAAAGAAGGACTTACTACAGCCCCCTATTACCCTAGGCCCTGCTAAATTGAGCCTCCCTTGGGAAAGGGCAAGGAGAGTGAGAAAAAAACTAGTCTGAATAAAAAGTAGTCAGTCTGTCGCCTAACACCAAGGGGTAGGTGTTTGTCGCAAAGGATAAGGCTAAAGATTTAAATTGAAAAGGAATTACCACACCCACACCCGGAGGTGGCATTGGGATTCCTAATAACAAAAGTCGACGCCACCATATCTTCGGTGTAATCCAGAACAGAGTTTTGCAACAAACTCAAGGATATTTCATCAATAATAACTTTGGCCCCATTATTTTCGAAGGTTATATCTTCAGGATTGGCACTTTCTTCAAAAAGAAATGAGTATTGAAAGCCTGAGCAACCACCGCCTTGCACTGAGATCCGCAGCAAGTGGCCTTTGATACCTTCCCGCGCTCCAAGTTGATTGACGAGGTAGTTAATACGGCGAGCAGCATTGTCAGTTATAGAAAAGGTCTGGGACATTTGGGTCACTTTTAGCAATAAGGTTCACATATTAAATTTATAGAGCGTTTTATAATTTTTGCAAGAGGAAGAAAAATATCTTGTACCAGAATAAGCAAGTGATCATATCTAAGATGTATAGGCATCCTGATTAGAGACTTGCATAATTTATAAGTCATAAATAGTTAAGAGGGATGCTTATAGCTTAAGCGTGAAGACAAATGTTAAAAATAAAATATAAGAGGTAATAACATGCAACATGTCTCAAGATTAAGTGCCTTGCTGATGCTTTTTATGGCTGGCTCTACCCAAGCTATGGAACAAGCTACAGCTCCCGCAGCCGCTAAACCAGCCACCCCCCTAGTCAATCTAGCCACTAATGAACAAGTTATTGATGATTTTATGTTCCCCAGTCAAGAGCAAGGAGAGCATGATCTTAGAATTGATAAGCATATCTTTTTAGAAGGGGAGGCTCAGGGATATCTTTGGGCAAAGCGGTTAATCAACCCTATATTCGGAAGATACGCAGATTTGAACGGGCGGTTTCTATTGGTTGCGCCTAAAGATGCGATGAATTCGGATCTAGGGGACATCTTTGTACCCAAAACCTATATCTCTTTCCTTAACTTTCATATAAATTATTTTTGGGATAACGCTCAGCTCGCCCAAGTGGCGACTATTGATTATATTGAGACTAATGCTAGATTTCGTAATAAGGGCTATGCCACCAGCATGGTAAAGCACTTTATTAAGATCATGCAACAGAATAAAATTAAATTTATAGTTTCATCTGCTCGCGTTGATACATCAGTGCGGGTGTTTCAAAAAAATGGCTTTATTGAGGAACATAACGAAGCAAAATTACCGGTGAAGACCGGCGAATCTTATAACCATTATCTACAATTGGATAAGTAAGAAAATTACTGACTGTGTATGGAGGCTCATGCCTCTACTGTATATATTTTGACAGCATGCCATAAAAAAACACCCTCTAAAAAGAGGGTGTTTTTCTTATAAGCTCAGAATTGAGTTTATCGACGGCCCATCGGACGGCGCTCTGCACCTTCTTCTTTCGGGCGAGCAATCGCAACGTTCATACGACGACCATTTAAATCTTGGCCATTTAATTTTTCCATAGCTGAATTTGCTTGTTGTTCGCTTTCCATTTCGACAAAGCCAAAGCCTTTACTGCGTCCACTCATCTTATCTGTAATGACTTTTGCAGAAACCACAGCTCCATGATCGCCAAATAGCTGAGCTAGGGTTTGATCATTTACAGAATAGGGTAAGTTGCTGACGTATAGCTTATTGTTCACAATGAACCTCCTTTAAAATTAAGCTCGGCGCACTAGGTTCACAAAAGGCGGGCTCTTAAGACCTGAACGCAACCGTATCACACTTTGATATTGTAGTCTGATCGGCTGTTAAAAAGTGGTTAAGAACAAAGCGCAAAGGAGGCGAGATAAATAACGAACTTTTAACAACAAATAAAGACGATACAAAAGAAATATAGGCATTTCTTTAGACAATTGTAAAGTAAATGTTTATCTTATTTTCGCCTAGCTAATTTTTTGCCTGCAATTTGACAAAATAGTTCCTATATGTTCTATATAGCTTCTTATAACAAAAACTTATCATTTTGAGGGATCCCCTGATGATTAAGAAATTATTTTTGTCTCTGATTGTTGGTTTAGTTTTAATTGTTTCTTGGATGCTCTATGGTCCAGGCGGCGTATATGCCCCGGTTACTCGGGCGGAAGATCAAGCGGTCATCATTGAAAAAGGGATGACGATGGTTGAGGTTGCAGAATTATTGCTGCAGAAAAAACTAATCTCCAACAAATATGTATTTTTTCTTGCCTCCCTGGTTAGTAAGCAGTGGGGTAAATTAAAGGCTGGAGAATTTTTGATTCCCAACCATGCTCGGCCGACGGAAATTGTTCGTATTTTGTGCTGTGGCCGCGTGATTGTGCACAAAGTCACATTTCCCGAAGGTATAACTGTCGCAGAGATTATTGAGCAAATTGAGAACCTGCCGCTCTTAAAAGGGGAAATTGAACATATCCCGGCGGAAGGCTTCATGCTGCCTGATACTTATACTTATGTTTACGGAGATACCCGCCAGTCGTTAATTAATAGGATGGAGGCCTCCATGATCTTAGTTCTAGCGGAAGCTTGGGCCAAGCGTAAAGGCGATCTACCTTATCGGACCTCTTTAGAAGCGTTAACCTTAGCCTCCATTGTTGAAAAAGAAACAGGTCGCCGTGATGAACGCCGCCGCATAGCTGGCGTCTTTGTGAACCGTTTAAATAAAGGCATGAAATTGCAGGCAGACCCAACAGTTATTTATGGCATTACGCTCGGCAAGACAAAGCTTGGGCGTAAAATCACTAAACAAGATTTAAAATCTGAAACGATTTATAATACTTATGTGATTAATGGTTTGCCGCCGCGCCCCATCTGTTGTCCGGGTAAGGCTTCAATCTTTGCGGCCGTCGAACCCCTGTCCACTCAAGATCTCTTCTTTGTGGCCAATGGAGTGGGGGGGCATAATTTTAGTGCTCATTTGGGGCAGCACAATGCTTTTGTGGATCAGTACCGCAAGACGTCGGGGTAAACACTTTGCCGGTAGCGGTGAGATAGTGTTCAGGAACCGTGGATTCTCTTTCGCTTTCACATAGGGGCAGGCACGATAAAAACATCGTGCCAATTTTTTCCAACACTGTTTCATTTTGAGAAGGGGGAACTGGGTCGTGCGCTTGGCAAAAAGCAACAATGGCCCCAAGCGTGATATAAACTCTAATGACTGTCACCAGCTGGACCTTCATAGACAAAGACTCGGCTGCAATAGGGGCAGACGACGCGGGCTTCTAAACCAAAATTCAGGTAGATACTGGGGTGGCCTAACCCTTCCGAGCTACCGTTCCCATCGCAATTAACCGTCTTCGTATCCACATACCGAACATCTTCTATCATAGAACCTTCCTCCCTTTATTACTTAGTGTATAACGACTTAATCGAGACACAAAGGGAAAATAAAGTAAAGATCAAAGTCTCGATGAGGGGCTGTAAGGGGGGAAGGGGCTGAAAGCTTAGTTATATTTAAGCATAGTTGAAAAGCTAAGAGAGTTTATTGTCTTAAGGTGTAACAGTGTTATACGTTTAAATATTTGCAGAGTTTTACAGTTTGACTAAAATCACGCTGAAGTTCTTAAGAATATAACCATAGATAATTCCGCTCAATTAAATAATAAGGAAAAATATGCGCTATCTTAAATACTTACTTGTATCAACTACTTTAATCGCAAAAGTTTTTACAATGGAAGCTCCTGAGAGCCAGGGACCTCTTTGCTTTATCGAATCTCCGGTGCTTTCCCCGCTTGAAGAGATGCCATTAGAAGTCCTAGAACAGGTGCTTAGTTACTTATCTCCCAAGGATTTACTCAGCTCAGTTCTGGCCTGTAAAAGATTGGCAACGGCAGCAGAGAACCTAATGAAAAAACTTCGAGAGAATATACTTAGCTGGCTTAAGCAGGGCCTTAAGGGTATACACTGGGAACCCGGCAACGAGCGGCAGCAAATAATTTCTCACTATTCCATAAATTTATCCAAAGGGCTTTCATCATTTTACCATAGTCGACTCACTCGAAGTCTCGCTGCTCTTGAATTGACACACCTTTATTTTATTAATAAAAACGCGAACAATCTCTTTAAAGAGGAAGACACTATAAATACCAGGCTAAAGCTCATTGAAATTTTAGCTTCACTTAGACCGGAGCAAATTTATATCCTCTCTAAGCATGCTCTCAAGATTTTTACGGTACAGTCTCCCGAGAGCGCTTATCTTCTGCACCCTTATATGTCTGCAGGTATGCAATCTCGGTTATTAACTGGGTCTGAGCGAGCAGAGATTATTGAACTGTTAGCACCTTTTGCAACCGATAAGCTGGATTATATTTGCAAGCGTGCCGACAAGATTCTAAGAAATTTTTCTAAAGCCCCCTTTTCTAAAACCCCTTTTGAAGTATTTAAAGAGAGCTTGCCTGTTTTTCAAGTTTTTACGCTCCACCATTTAAATAGTTTCCTTGAAGATGTTCCTAATTTAAAAGGTAATCTGTTAAGTCTCGAAAAGATAGCCAAGGCACTATCCTCTCTTTCTCGAGAACGGTTAGTCTTTGTCAGCAACAATATGGATAAGCTTGTTGGATCTGACTTATCTTTTTTGGTTCAGGGTTTTCATTTGATAATTGAACGCTAAGAGCCTGCACTTAGTCCTGCTTTTGCCCAATGTTTTTGTAGGCTTTTATGCTAAACGGTATGGTCACCAAATAAGCGAGCATAACAATAGACAAAGTGACCCAAGACATGCCTGCACCTTAGCTTAGAGCTCCTTTCCCTCTTTGAGAGTAAAATTGAGTCTGACCTAATGCAGCTATTTTTTGGATACTAGTATTGCATCTTTAGAAATTTAATTGTTTTCTCGCTTCTCTTCTTTTAGTTTGCTGCATGCCCACTCATAATATAATTGAGCAGCCTTTCTAGAAAGACAGAAGGCGCGCATCATAGATTTATAAAACTTATTTATGTTCTGATCAGGATAAATCGCTTTTAATCTTTTAAGCGCGTATTGCTCTATTTTTTCACGTTCATACGGTACACCTGAACGTCGTATCGACTTATAATCTTTACAAGCTTCTTGATAAGCAAGATCAGCATAATCTAAGGTAGTTGTTTCCTCTCCTTGATCAGTTTTCTCTTTGGAAGAGAGCGGCGATCCGCAGGACTGCCATCCTAAGGTCTCATAAACGAACTTACTTATAGCTAATAGGGTTGTAAAGTTGGCTTTAATATCTTCACTTTTAGATCTTTCTTCTTCTTTCTGAAGCAGAGAAAGTGAGTCATTTTCTCCGAGGTGCTCTCTATTTCCTAAGGTATGATCATGCAGACGAGGGGGCGACGAATAAGTCGCATATCATTCTTTTCTGAGGCTTGACAAATATCGCCTTCCATTAAGCTAACCAGGCCACCTATAAGGCTTAGGCATATTACTATATTTTTTTCTACAGAGTATCAATTTAGTTAAAATAATATATTATTCATTGTTTACATTATAAGTAAATATTTAAGTTGAGATAACAAATAATACCTATCCGGAAAATTATGAAGTGAGCGTTCTATAATTTGTGATAGTTGAAAAGAGATCATCGGAAGCTTGGAAGAGACGGACCTGTTTATCAAATCTGATATGCAAGGGCTGGGCTGGGCTGGCTGCATCCATGCAAAGAAGCGCCCGAACATTTAGCTTTTCTCAAAGCTCGGTCGTCTTGGAGTGGGTTTTTTCGTTCTTTTTTTTCAGAGAAAACAAGTAAATTCTTTTGTCTTTGCGAGTCTTATCATGAGGCTCTCTATCCTAACCTTTTTCTGCTACCAAACACGTGATTTTATCCGCCAGGGGAGAACCTTCTAAGGTTTCCTATTTTTTCAGATAGCTTCTAGAAAAAAACGGGCGGGGAGCTCTGCTGCTCTCCTTTATTCATCAAGCACTGAGGTGCACAATTTTCCACTTTCAAGAATTTGTTTAGCCTGTACCATTAAATCATTAAAACGTGTTCTGTCCATCTTAATGCCTTTACCTAAGCAAAGGAATAAGAAGTCTTCCACCGGTTCATTTTCTTTATAAAGGCGGTAACACAATATACTTACAAGATTTTCTTCAGAAGAAGTAACAATAGGGGAGACTTCTTCTTGCCCTAAGATGGCAGGGTGGCGTACTTCTTGGCTGTATGTTGCTAATTGAGTTGGTGTTTTCTCTTTAAAAGCGGTATTCATTATGGCCCTTTGTATATCCCCCCATTCTTCTAAAGGTAAAGATTCTCCGTGTGAGATGACAGTATGCCTCGCTAGGAGATTAAGGCTCGATCTTTCTTCTTCACTAACTTTGGCTGCTTTCAATAAGTGAAGCGGTGATATATCTAATAAGAAATGGCAATCGCCTATGACGCCCAGTTCCTCGGGATTATGCTGGCGTAGTCCCCAAACAATATAGGTTCTATCTCTGCACAAATATTTACCTTGGTTAGCGACAATCAACTCAATTCCATCCGCCTCAAGCACCTCAGGGACAGTGTAGGGATAGTTTTCTCTATTGGTGGGAGAAGTTGGCATCCGCTGACCAGACGGCTCCCTTGATTGGCTATCATTAGATTCCATCGCAAAAGATTTAGCATATATAACTGAGATAAATAGTATCCCTATATAAATAGCGAGCCTTTTCATTGTTTCCTCTGTCCCTTTCTACATTTCTAGTTTCTAGTTTTATATTTTTTATCGAGAAGGTTATCCTAAGGAATTTATATAAAATTAATATAATTCTCCCCGATACTTAAGATTAAATAGCACTTCATATAGTGCTACAGGAAAAAATATATAAAATTTCTCTAAGATGACCTATAAGAGAAGTAGTTCAGGATAAGCGATAATAAGGATCTTTTCGTTCAAGAATCCTGAAATTCGTGAAGGAAGCTTTCTAGAAGCTTTCCGAAAAATCATGAAGTGAGCTTCCTATAAATGGTGAGAGCCGAAAAAAGATCAAAAAAAGCTTGGAAGACACTGATCTTTTTATCAAATCTGATCAGCAATTGCCGAGCTGGTTTTATTCAGGCAAAGAAGCGCTCGACAACCTAGCGCTTGCTATACCTCTTCAAAGCTCGTCCATCTTGAGTTTGGTTTTTTCTGTCCAGGTGCTTCCAATTTTCATCTGTTATCTTTATCATTCTCTTGTGTCGGGCTTAGTTATATTCAAAAATACTATTGCCACACATTTTTTCTAAATTATATTCAAATAAGCCTTTTTCGGATAGCTTCTAATATCATCAATAAATGTAGCAATATAGAGTATTCTTTCTTGTCTGGATTTTGATGGGAGGGGATTAGAAAATATATATTGTGAGAGACAGAGGGAGTATAATTATTCTCAATTTCTATATAAGCAGCATCAATATTCCTGTCTTCTCCACTTAGTTGCATTAACGCATTTAACGCTTCAGCAAGTCTTCTCCCTTCATTAGTGTAGATGATAAGCTTTCAGAATTGTAACGAGCATGTGAGAATGATAAAGGACTGGAAGGTTATGGAGCTGGCAATAGGTTGGGAATAAATAGGTTAAATTAGATTTGTCTCAATCGCAAAGCTTGCCTCACATATAATAGTGTGCTTGGACTAGCAGAAAGACTTCTTCAGAGCCTCAAGAAGAGGCCGTAAAGACAGTTAAGCTTTTAGGGTCTCCCCGTCTGCCCTTAGTCCTGCTTTTGCCCAATGTTTTTGTAGGCTTTTATGCTAAACGGTATGGTCATCAGATAGGCGAACATAACAATGGACAAAGTGATCCATGGCGTGGCAAAAAGGGCACCGGCTACAAAGGTCAGACCAACCAAAACAAAAGGGAAATACTTGCGCTCAATCTGCACCTTTTTAAAGGAAAACATTGGAATAACGCTGATAGCCAACGACCCTATTCCAAACAGAAACACAGCATTAATAAGAGCCGAGGACCATAAATTCCAGGATTGAAACTCAATATCTAACATGGTGGGGATCAGAGCCAAAATAGCAGCCGAGGGCGCATTACAGCCATTAAAGAAATTCTCAGCACCCACAGGCTCCCGCCCTTCAATGCTGATCGTATTAAAACGTGCAAGCCGGAGCGCAATGCAGACGCTAAAATAGAGACAAAACAGCCAACCAAGCCCTTGCCAGTCATGTAAGGATTTTAAGTAAATAACGATTGCTGGGCTGACACCAAAGCTAATAAAATCTGATAAGGAGTCGAGCTCTGCCCCAAAGCGGCTGGTGGCATTCAGCAGCCGGGCAAGACGCCCGTCCATGCCATCAAATAAGGCTGCGAGGAAAATAGCGCCTACAGCAAACTCCCAGCGTTCTTGCAAGGCAAAGCGCACCGCACTTAATCCCATGCACAAAGCCAAAATAGTCGCTAGATTGGGAAAAATAAGAGCGATGTTAACATTCGACATACGCTCTCGCGTCGCCCTAAACCGTTCAGGTAAGCGCTTTGATAGCAGAGGGATGGCTTTGACTTTTGGCCTTAGCTTTTTTGGCTCGTTCATCTTAACTAACAATTCCTGTACGCATTGATTCAGAAGAATTCAAATCAGCTAGAACTGTCTCACCGCCAATCATTCGCTGACCTAAGATGACCAAAGGCACGACCCCTTTGGGTAGATAGACATCAACGCGGCTGCCAAAGCGGATTAAGCCGTAAAGTTCGCCAGCTTTCATGTTTCTGCCTTCAGCGGTTTGGCAAAGGATGCGGCGGGCAATGAGGCCAGCAATTTGAGTGCAGGCAATCTTAATTTTGCCATTATTGATGACAATTGTTTGCCGCTCATTATCTTCGCTGGCTTTATCGAGAGAGGCATTAATGAACTTGCCTGGATGGTACATAATCTTCTCAATGGTCCCGGCAATTGGGGTGCGCTGCACATGCACATCAAAGACATTTAAGAAGATACTGACCCGAGTGAGCTTGTCCTCGCCTAAGTTATACTCAGCTGGCGGCACCACATCCGTAATAAGGCTGACTATTCCATCGGCCGGCGCAATAATTAAGCCGTCGCGGTCAGGAGTAACACGCTTGGGGATCCGAAAGAAATAAATGCACCATGCTGTTAAGATAAAGCCTATAACTCCTAAGGTATGAGAAAGGCAATATAGTAAAACAGATACAAAAGCAAATATGAGAACAAATTTTATACCATCCTTGTGGATGGGGGCAAACACGGACGTCATTGGAAACCATCTAATATGTTGATTTTATCATTACCCTGCCTGAAAAACGTAAAAAGATCAAGGGAACACATGCTTTTTACCCTCCAGAGTATGACAATTTAATATAAATTTGTCTATCTTGTGGGTTGAAAGTTGCACTTTAACAGTTAAGCATGCCGACACTGAAAATACTTAGGTAAGTCAGTATCACAATAAAGGAGTTACATTTTAAGAGTTATTAATTATGTGCCTAATATCTTCGGCAGTTAAGGCTGATATATCGAGGCTTTCAACGGCCTTCAACCAGGATTGTTGCTGATAAAAGCTTCTTAGGCTGTCCGGTAATACTTTAAAAAGTGAAACGTTATAGACAGGGAAAAATCCAGTCGCCAGATCCTTGGGTGTGATCCAGCGGCATATACCTTCACCTTCTCGCGGCGCCAGTGGCGGCCGAGAGGCTAAAGCGCCCGTGCTTAAGGTGAACGTGATAACTTCATAAGGGCCATCATAAGCAGTAAATACGGGGATCAGCTGAGATGCGCTTAATTCAACGCCTGTTTCCTCCTGAGTTTCTCGGATCGCTGCCTGATAAAAGTCGTCACCAATTTCTAGTTTACCGCCGGGCATCCCAAAAGCTGTCGGATCATTTTTGCGAGCTGTCGCTAAAATATAACCATTAGCATCAAAGATCAGGACACAAGAAGCAAACTTTTGGGAAACATCGGTCTTAACTTTTTTTGCAGCAGTTTCTAAAGTCATCTTTTAGCCTATCTTTTCAATTTTATTCTTAAAATGGCCACTGCGGACAGCGGTATAATGGTTACGCGTGAGCAACTGTCTAGCATAGTAAATCTCAAAGTTCAACTCTTAGCAAGACTAGCAGTGATAATAACTTAAGAAGAGGGTAAGATAGAGTTTGTTAAAATGTCTTAAGAAAAAAAACTGTTGTTAAAATTAAATTTCAATATAAATAATATTTTTGAAACAAAATTATTAAGGTTGTAAGATATTTGGTAACTGCCCTTGCTTTTATTCTTACCTTAAATATAGTGTCAAATGGAGTGCTATGTTTGCTTCCTTTTCTGTTTTTTATTTTTCTCCAACATATCGCTCCCTTTAAAAGCCTTGCAAATAAACAATAAATTATGGAGACAACTAAATATGGCTAGGAAGAAAATACTTTCAATTTTTGCTGCAACAGCGACTTTTCTATTATCGGGAATATCTGAAGGAAATGCGGCTATCTTTAAATGCTTCCATAGGCAAGATAGCTCAACTGAAGTCCGTAATCCTGTATTTGGGATGTTCACTCCCCAAGAGGATATCCAGGGCAATAAGTACGGTTATCAAAGTTTAGACGACGGGATTAGCTCCTTGAGATTTGAAGCCCCGGAGCAGCCAGAAGGTCAGTTTAGAAGCTGGTATCGTCATGCACTGGAGTGCAAAAATCACGTAACAAGAGTAGCTATCCAAGGCAATAAGCACAGCTATCAACCTTTGGTCGATAAAGATATCTATGCTTCGCAGCGTAAATCAGAACACGGTTTTAGAAACTGGGTCTATAAGCTGGCCCAAGGAAAGTATGCTAAGAAGCTTGATCTTCTGGCTGGTTCTGAATATGACCTTTCAACAGCAGAGCTTTGGGGATCAAACGAAAGCACCCTAACCAGCGGCCGTTCTGAATTTACTGATATTCCCCACGATCCAAATAAACTTATTGATTCTTCTTATAATGCTGTTCCTGTGTCTCCCGATTATCCACGCTTTTTAAAGTTTGTTCGGCAAGGCAATAGTGAGATTGTAAGTAAGAAAGAAATGGGCCTAAAAGCTTTAATGGACTGCCCCGTCCAAAGTGAAGAATAAAGCAGTCTGATTGCTTCTTCAGTTATGTCTCTGGTTATCTGATGGTTGAGCATTAAAAATGCTCCACCCTCAATAACAGAGATTTTTTTAACGATTTTAGGTGGGAAGTTTCAGGGTAAAGGGGGATTGCCGGATCACTGCATCTTCAGTTTTGGGCCCGGTGGAGATAATGATAACAGGCAGCTGTGTCTCTTGCTCTAGAAACTTAACAAATATACGATAATTATGATCCAGATCCTGGTAAATCTTGACTCCTTTCGATCCTTTCCATCCTTTAAATTCTTTATAGATCGGCTTCAACCGGGCGCGGTGGCTGATATCTAAGGGTAAAGTATCTATCCTGAGCCCATCAATTTTATACCCTGTGCAAACCTTGATGGTCTCAAAGCCATCTAAATCTTCGCCCTGCGTTAAAATCAGGCCATTGATACCATTGACGCGAATCAGTTGTTTGAGTGCTACCAGATCAAGCCAGCCATAAGCAGAATTGCCTGCTTCAGCTCTAGAGACTGCTGTCGTGGCGGCGATAATCTTCTGGCCTGACTGCTCATCCATTGTGGTGGAAAAGCTGGAGACAGAGGAAGCTATGGTATAAGGGCGAATAATGCCAATTACCACCTTATTTTTTAAGCTGATGCCTAAACTGCTGTCTGCAGTAAAAGCGCCCTCAGTCGTGAGAGAAGTTGACAAGGCAGGGGGAGAGGGGAGTATGCCTTCCACCAGAAAAGGTTGCTGCTCCTTGTGAAGGGTGTTAATTGCAGCAGAGATATCGGTAATATAGGGGGCAACTATAGGAGCCCAAGATTTTAGATCACAAAGGAGTGCTTGTTCAGAAATTTCCGGAAGCTGCGCGTTATGGCGGAGAATGTTATGATATTTAATGAGGGCTTTAAGTTTTTGCTGTAAATGCTCAAGGTTTTCCGGTTGATTGAGATCGATAAGGTCACCGGCACAAATGGCTCGATGGCAAATCGTGTCAGCGCGAACCAGGTCCATTACGCTTGCCTCTGCGTGATGGGGAGCAACAAGGCTCTTAAGGGGCAAGGGATCTAAATAAAATGGTAAAATGAGAGGTGTGGTCGCGGAGATTTTTAAATTACCAGAGGTGACTTTGATCCCTAAATCGTGCAAGGCGCGAAGTTCAGTCCCGAGGCGTTCGGGCTCAAAGGCCGCCTCAGCGCCGACAATACATAGCTTATCAGGCTTAGCAATAATAGGAGCAATAATCTGGAGCGGTAGTTCTTTACCTTTGAGGATAAGAATACGGCGGCTATCAACTGCACTATTAAATCGGCACACCGCCTTCGGGATAGTGTTGATAGCTATTTTACTGTTCTCAGTCAGTAATCGCGTAATTTTATCCTGAGAGCCATTATCAGGATAGCTGCTTATAAGAATAACGGAGCTAGGGAGGAGAGTTTTCCCAAAAGCACCTGCTGAACTCAGGCTGGCTAATATGCAGGTGGCAAAAGAGATAACCTTGGCTGTCATAATTTATTCCTTAAAAACTATAAAAAGTCTGGCCTAGTTATATGGTCCACAAATACGGCGCATTAGCAAGAAAATAGTGTATATTTCCCTAAATGTTGTCCTATTAACTCCGCGTCCTGCAAATTGAATTGATATGGGTAAGGAGACACTTTCACCTCAGCAATTAGCTAGCTTCCTTGTTGCCAAAAGCTTATTCCTTGGCGCAAGCTCTGTGCAATCCGTTGGCTACGTGTAATAAATCCTATGGCAATGTCGGGAGGAAAGATTTCCTGGGCTGTTTCTTCAAATAATTCCAGCCATCGATCAAATAACTGCGGATCAAAAGGCGTAAGCTGCAGGTGCTTTTGGAATGGATTACCTTGATACCGTTTGCTAGAAAGCATAATGGACGACCAGAAATCACACATTTTTTGTAGATGCGATAACCAGTGTTCTTTATCCTCCCCAATAACTTGGGAAAAAATAGGACCTAAATGTTCATCAGTTCGTACCTTGCTATAAAAGGTATGGACTAGCTCTTTAATAGATTCCTCTGTAATAGGCGCCTGCTGCATATATGATCTCCCTCAAAAAGCGGTTTGCCGTTAGGGGGTCGTGCCATTAAGAATATTATCGGCATGCCCATTAAAGACATAAGATTCTTCCAGAAGCAACCCTAGTAAATGAGCTCTATCTCACCATAAGAAATTGCTATCCATGTCTGCTGGCTTTAAAGATGCCATTCCTCATACTAGCGTTAAGGTGAAAATTTATAACATTAATCCTGTGATCAATCCCCGCCTTACTGTTAAATATATATATAGGGATCGCTTTTGATAGGGTGCATCATGTTCAATAACCCAATTTTTATAATCCTTGCCGCTGTCGAGCGATATGCTATCATCTTTAAAGAAAGGCTGCAGAAATGAAAGCACTTGTTCAAAAGTTACTCTTTAGCCGGGCGACCAAGGCATTATGTGCTATTTATCTAGTTTGGGCAGGTTTGATCTTGGGCGTTTCCTTCATTGCCACTCCGGTTAAGTTTCAAGCGCCTCATTTGAGTTTGGCGGTCGCCTTAGAGGTCGGCAAAGTAACCTTTCATCTATTTAATAAGCTAGAATGGATGCTTTTGGGGTGGAGCCTGTTTCTCACCAAGTTATCAGCTGCCCGAGGAATGCCTTGGCGAACCAATTTGATACTGCTTGGGTTGCTTTTCGGGCAAACATTTTGGCTGCTGCCAGCCTTGGATCAGCGATTAGAAGTTATCGTTAATGGCGGGGAGGTGGATCCTTCTTATTATCATTGGGGGTATGTTGGCGCCGAAGTTACAAAGCTCCTTCTATTGTTCAGAAGTGCCTGGAGTATGCTGCAGCAGCGAACTGAATAAACAAATTTATCTCAGAAGCGAGGGGCAAGAGCGATCGCCCTCACTCTTGCCAGTTAATTTATGCTTACTCATAAGCGCGACGATTGAGATTATAGATAATTAGAAGAAGTAAACTGAGAACAACGACTGCGGTTCCTTGATGCAGCGTTCCCAGGCTCACCGGCACCTGATGCAGAAGGGTTAATATTCCTAAAGTGAATTGAAAGATAATTGCGACAATCATCAGCTTTGCCGTATCTTTGACAACCTTTCCATAATTGAAGCGCAGTATCTGGATCATGGAAGTCGTCACTAATATAACTGTTATCAGTGCCAGAGTTCGGTGAGTCCATTGTACTGTTGCGGCATTTTCAAGGAAGTTTAACCAAACTGGTGAGAGGTGAGCCCACTCATAAGGGATCAGCTCTCCCCCCATCAACGGGTAAGTATTATACATTAGTCCTGCTTTGAGACCGGCAACAAAGCCCCCATAAATCATGGTCAAGAGCGCCATGAGAGCCGATAAATGGACAAGCATTTTTCCTGACTTTTTAGAGTCTTGAGGAATTTTCTCACGCGGATATAAGGATCTTAAGCCTGCAAAGAAAATTAAGCTAAAGAGAAGGAGTGCTAAAAAAAGGTGAGCCGTGAGACGGTAATGGCTGACACTGGGATTTTTGACTAAGCCACTTTTGACCATGTACCATCCCATAAACCCCTGAGCAAGGCCGAGGACCGCTACCACTAGTGAGAGCTTTTTTAAGCGAGAAGATAGCTGGCCGCGGGCCCAGAAATAAGCGAGGGGGATAAAGAAAAACAACCCAATTAAGCGCCCAAGTAACCGATGGGCGTATTCCATAAAATAGATAAATTTAAACTCGGCTAAGCTCATCCCTTGATTAACTAATTGATATTCTGGGAATTGCTGGTATTTAGCAAACTCTTCCAGCCAAGCGGTCTGGGTTAAGGGCGGAAGGATGCCGACAATAGGCTTCCATTCGACAATTGATAAGCCGGAATGGGTTAAACGGGTGGCTCCCCCCAGCATGATCATTAACCAGATTAAGAAACAAGAACCAAATAACCAGAAGACAATGCCTGGGTTACTCTTAGTTTGACCGGTCATTAAACCCTCAACAATTTAAAATGTTATTAAAAACAGTTATAGCTTGCTCGTACGGTTCTTCCAAATAATTTTATTCATCAGACACTCTAGCTGAAGAATATGACAGCGTTCAATACTCCCTTCGAAAAGTATCTGCTTTTCATTAATTGTCGCTGCTCCTTTGGGCGTCCCTTGCATCAATGTGGGGGATAATGGTATATTAATTTTACACAGAAAGCCGGAGTTTTTTCTCATGAAAATTATTTTAGCCGCTGCCTCTATTTTATCGAGCACAATGGCCGCAACGCTTGCGATTAAGGGGCCCTTGACCGAAAAATCTTCTTATCATCTCCATGAGGCATTCGTTCAAAACAGCGGGGCTAAAGTCAATGGGACTCCGTATCAAGGTTATGAGGTGGCTCTTGGCTATATTTCCAATGTCGCCCCCCAAGACATCGACTATATGACAAAATTTATAAATGGGTGGCTGCAGCAACAGGCCCAGAAAACGCGCTTGGTGAAGTTTAGTATTGATCGGGCTGAAGCCAATGCTAGGCAAGTTGTCATCACCGGCGATTACATGACCAATGACTTTTATCAGTTACGGTATAAGCTCCAAGATGCTCTCAAATCTGCAACTCCTCCCAGTGGTCGTCGCTATACCTTGGATCTGAATAACAATGGGGTCGCGGTCCCCTCAATTTATGTGGGCGAGATTAGTGGCTTTACTCCTAACCAGGTTAAACGCAGGATCAATCGTCGCATCGAGCAATCCCACATTATTCATAATGATCCTTATTTTGAGGTGGAGATGAATAACTTGCAGGTTCACCAAACTAAATAACTCAGAACCGTCATATCGCTAAGATCGAAGTTGAAAGCTTTAATAATGCTAACGCTGATTGTGCGTCAAGCTTGCTATCTTCAGTTCTCAGTGCTCCGATTTTGTTAGCAAAAATCTTAAGCGAATAGGGGCTTGTTGGTGTAGAGGCCGAATTTAACTGGAAAGATAGGCGGCTTCCACAATTCATAGAAAGCTCAGGTCATGGTCTCGCCAATAGATTATAAAAAGATAGCGCTTAAATAAGGGCTCTCTTTTTATTTGGCTATAACCCGACTGACTTAATAGCGACGAGGCGAGTTTTGGAAAGAGGATTGTCCCCCCATATAACTGGCGCCATAAGTTGGCATGGTGCCGCGCAGGGAAGTGCCGACACTTGCTTGCCCCTGCGCCATGACAGTTTTAAATTTTACATAACACGGGGCTTTATCAATGGTATGATCATATCCTAGTGCTTGATTTAGAACTTGTTGCGCCCCCGGATTCCCACCCATCTTTTCGAAAACGGCTCTCCAGCAGAATATTGCTGCTTTAACCGCATTAGAGCCTCTGCCGAGTCCAGAAAGATGAGCAAACTTATTAATACAGAACCCATTATTGTGGCTATTAAAGCAATCCTCGCCAAAGCTATGAATTTCCCCGGCGCTTAATGGGGAGGGTTGGCCAGGATGCTCCGCATTAAGCATACCGCGTAGGTATTCAGCCTTCTGATCTAGACTCATTCCCATTGTGCCGCTTTGCTGAGGATATCCGGGTTGGCCGTACCTTCCTTGAGATTGACCATAAGGGGTAGGCATACCTTGCTGATCGCCATAGGAGGGCGTTACCATACCGCCTAATAAAGCAGCTTCGCCTTGTTTGTAAACTTTATAAGCTAAAGTTGATTCAGGATAAACATTAAATGCGAACGCCTTATTGGCGGTCGTCTCATAGGTTTGTCTAAAAACGTTACTTGCTTTCTGAAAGGCCGCGAACCAAAGCATAACTGCCGCACAGCCAGGGCTTTGTCCTTTGAAGTTTTGGTCGTTAATTGCTTTAGTAAACTTGCTAAAATAATTTATCCCTTCAGAATAATTTCGGGCTTGATACAGACCGCTTGCAAATTGATCGACTTGTTGGGCGCTTAAATTAAGGGCGCCACTTTCAATTTGCGATAATATGGCGCCAGCTTGACCTTCAAGATCGCCCATCAATGGTGCCGGCGCGGGAGCATAGCCACTATACTGCATAGCAGCCACAGAGGAGATGCCCTGGTTGGCTATAATTGCGCTCAGCAGACAGATTAAACTAAAACTTTTAAATTTGTACTGATTTAAACTGCACGCATTAAAAAATTGGCGCGTATTGGTCATAGTATCCCCCCGTATGATAGGTGACTTTACAATAATTTTATTGAAGTCCCATTTCTACACATGGGCTGATATTATCTTAGACAATTAAATAAACCGTTAAATTATCGCTAAATTATGAGGATAGATAACGCTGTAGGCATTAAACCAGAGAGCAAATAACTCAGGATATTTCTCCTCTGGATGCCTATACGCTTTTTAAAGTCAGCTGGAACAAATTACCCTCGCGCAATTTTGCATAAAGCCTTTTATAATTTCTTTCACTGGATTCAAAGAAATCTTCTGCATGAGCTGGAAGCGGATCAGGTAAGCTTGCAACAAACTCTTTACCGCTCGGGGTAAGGTCTAAACTATAAAGTAGGCCACGGATAGCGGGGTTCCAATCGATGGTATTTATTGAATCAATTCGCCAGCCGGCAACGACATAGCCAATTAAAAACTGGCCAACAAATTTATCGATACAAGCGCTCTTTCCAATTTTCTCCCCAAAAGAGGCCTCACAGAACTCATATTTCTCAAAGTCACCATAACTCTCATAACTATTATATGACGGATCATAGCGCGTTCCCTTGGCCTTAATAACTTGACCTACCGGTTGTTTGAGAAGGGAACTCATAAAAGCCGTATTTAAATATTGATAACAAATTGATTTATTCTGAGGAGTGATAAACCGACAAGCGAAAGAGAAGTATTCTGCGTACTGCAGAATATCAATAGCTTTTAGAGCTTCTGGCGAGAGCTGACCATAATGAGGTAAACCAAATAAATGGTAGGTTTGAGTGGATGTAATTAGGCGGCCATTATCAAGGGCGATCGCCTCCTGGTTACGGCAAAGACTTGGTTCCGGTGTACCCGTTTCACAATTTATTTCCATTGCTACACTGGCTAAGTTATTAATCATGATAAAGGGTAAAATGTTTCTGATAAAATTAGCTAACAGCATATTCTCTCCTGGCAATAATCGCATCATTTATGGAATAAGAACTACCGATTCCAAATAAATGTTAGCACATATAAAAAATTTTACTTAAATTTTTTGTAAATCAGTGAAGCTACGAGGATTAGTGGTAGTCTTAAGTTTGCTTATCTGCTAGATAAGCTTTTTATTGTTGCTAAGGCGTCAACCATCTGCTGAGAGATTGTGGGTAAGTCATAATTTTTAACCGTCTGAAAACCGTTTTCAACCATCTGCTGGCGTTGACGATCAGAATAGCTAAGAGCTTTCATAAGGGCGGCTGCGAGATCTTCCGGATGGCTATGGTGGCATAGGATTGCATTTTGGCCGTCAATCAGGAATTCTAAGGGGCCGGAAGTGCGCGTGGCGGCCATAGGGACTCCGAAAGCAAGGGTGTCCAGGGCAATAATTCCAAAAGGTTCCTCCCGAGAAGGTAAACAGAACAGGTCGAGCTGCTGATAAAAGGCTCTTTTATCATGGATCCATCCGGGAAAGGTGAGGGTGCCTTCTAAACCAAGATTGCGCGCCAGCGTTTTTAAATGAGCCTCTTCATCACCGCCGCCACCGAGAATGGCGGTCATATTGATACCTGCTTCTTTTAAAATCTTCACAGCCCGGATAAAGTCCTCAAATCCTTTCTTCTTCACAAACCGTCCCATAGTCCCGATGGTGAAGGGCGGGGTTAAGGAAGGACGCTCAACTGGGCTATAATGAGTCAAGTCAATCATATTGGGAATATGAAAAGCTTTTTGGGGAGGAAAGCCGCGGCCAAGAATATGACTTTCCAGAATCGACCGGGAGACACTGATAACCGCATCGGCCTTCAAGAGATATTTAACACTAAAGTTATGACAAAATCCTACAATTTGAGCACCGTTTATGCCGAACAGAGATTTGGCACGAAGGACCATTTTAAGCGGACGGTTGCCATGACATAAAATGAGATCGGGTTTAAAAGTCTGAATCATTTTGTGAAGGCGATAAATGGCAAGGGGATCCCAATCAGCAAACTGACGAAGCTGCTGCACCGGAAAAGTCAGCTGACTCGCAACCGTAGACTGTTGATCAATAATACATAGCTGTTCAAAGGGTGAAAAATTATTTACAGCATAGGCGGAATTGACAAAGGCTTGTTCAATGCCGCCCCGGCCCCGACTAAGCATTAAATTGATAATTCTCATGATGCCTCTGTTAGTTGATACTGGCCAATAGACTAGCATTACCGCCAGCAGCGGTGGTATCTTGGGTGTACGTGCGCTCCTGCACAAAGCGTGTCAGATAATGGGGGCCGCCGGCTTTGGGGCCCGTTCCCGATAATCCTTCACCTCCAAAAGGCTGCGCTCCGACTACAGCACCGATGATACTGCGATTGATATAAAGATTTCCGACCTGCGCTTGCTGTCGCACTAAGGCAACCGTTTCCTCAATACGGCTATGAACTCCCAAGGTTAAACCAAAGCCTTTAGCATTAATTTGTTCAATGACTTGCGGCAGCTCAGCAAATTTATAGGTCACAATGTGCAAGATCGGACCAAATACTTCTTTAGTGAGCAAGCTGGCATCAGTTAGCAACCAAGCTTGGGGTGAGACAAAAGCCCCTTCAGATTCAGGGACCGAGGCTTGGGCAATCAGGGTAGCATTGTCTTTAAGCCAGTCACTGTAAGTTAACAATTCTTTCTGAGCATTTTTATCAATAACACAGCCAATATCTGTGGTGACGTATCGCGGGTGACCGAGCTGAAGCTCAGCTAAGGCGCCTTTTAACATGTCAATGGTCTTAGCAGCCACGTCTTCTTGAATATAAAGCAGGCGCAGCGCCGAGCACCGTTGTCCGGCACTTTGGAAGGCAGAGATGATAATATCGCGTACCACTTGTTCCGTTAACGCCGAGGAGTCGACAATCATCGCATTAATGCCACCCGTCTCGGCAATCAGCGGAGCAATGGCACAGCGTCTGGCCGCTAAAGTTTGATTAATGGTCCATGCGACATCAGTGGAGCCTGTAAAGGCCACGCCGGCAATCCTTTCATCGCGTAAAAGAACCTCGCCAATAAGGCGACCAGGCGCCGGAGCGAAGTGTAAAACCTCCCGAGGAATGCCCGCTTCATAAGCGAGTTCTATAGCTCTGCGTGCTACAGTCGGGGTTTGCTGGGCAGGTTTGGCGATAACTGTATTACCGGTGACTAAGGCGGCCGTGACTTGGCCTAAAAAGATCGCCAAGGGAAAGTTCCACGGACTAATGCAGGCAATAACACCGCGACCATGCAAGCTTAATTCATTACGCTCGCCCGTGGGGCCCGGCAAAGGTAAAGCTTGTCCCATCAGCTGTCGCGCTTGCTGAGCATAGTAATAGCAGAAGTCGATGGCTTCGCGGATTTCTGCTATGGCGTCGGTATAGGTTTTTCCACCTTCATATACTAAGAGGGCAATAAATTCATCGTAAGCTGCTGCAAGCTTATCACCTAATCTTTCAATAATATCAGCTCGCTGCGTTGGGGGTGTGGTCGTCCAAGCCTTGAACGCTGCTGTTGCTTGCTCTAAAGCTGCTTTTAAGTCCGCCTCCTTAAGCTGGGGCGTCTGAGAGACAATGTGCGACGGGTCCGCTGGATCGCTGAGGGTTAACACTGTGCTGTCTTCCGCAACAGAGGCGCCTTCAATATGATTTAAAAGGGGGAATTGGGCGGAGAAATCGTTCACATAACTTTGTAAACGTTGTAGTTCTTCCATGTTATCCAGATCTAAGCCAAAAGAGTTGCGCCGGGTAGGCTGGAACAGATTTGTAGGAAGCGGGATCACAGGATTGTGATGGTCGGTTTGAGTCGTGGCAAGCTGAAGCGGATTCATCAGTAAAGCCTCCATAGAAGTTTCTGGGTCATAAATCTTATTTACAAAGGAACTATTCGCTCCGTTCTCGAGCAGTCGACGAACCAGATAAGCCAGTAAATCTTTATGTTCGCCCACCGGGGCATAAATGCGGCAGGGAATTTCTAAAGCGACAACTTGCTCATGCAGCTTCTCTCCCATTCCATGCAAGCGCTGAAATTCAAAGCCGGCATTATGGCGCTTCGCATAGTCAATAATTGTTGCCGCCGTATAAGCATTGTGGGTCGCAAATTGCGAATAGATGCCCGTGGTGTCCCGTAACATAGCATCGGCGCAGGCCATATAGCTCAGATCCGTATTGACTTTGCGGGTAAACACTGGATAATCACTCACGCCTCGCTCTTGGGCGCGTTTAATCTCTGTATCCCAATACGCACCCTTAACTAATCGGACGCAAAAACGGCGCTGATGGGCTTTGGCCGTCTCAGATAAGAATTCAATAACCTGGCGTGCCCGTTTTTGATAAGCTTGAACCGCTAAGCCCAGCCCATCCCAATCTTGAAGAGCCGGTTCTTTGGCTAGCTGCTCAACTAATTCGAGCGAGATCTCAAGGCGTTCTGATTCTTCAGCGTCAATTGTTAACGCGATTCCTGAAGCCTTGGCATTTTGGCACAGCTCAAGGATATGTGGATAGAGTTCTTTAAAGATGCGGTCACGGTGGGCCAGCTCATAGCGAGGATGGAGGGCTGATAATTTGACAGAGATACTGGGCTGTCCATAAATGTCCTCATTATTCTTATGGTTCGCAATTGCTTTAATAGCCTCAGCGTATGCATGGAAATAACGTTCGGCGTCTTGCGTTGTCTTGGCACCTTCTCCTAGCATGTCATAGGAATGACGGTAGCCGCGGCGCTCGGCGGCTTGGGCTCTTTTAAGCGCATTGTCGATGGTCTCTCCCAATACAAACTGCTGCCCGAGAAGCTTCATCGCTTGGCCGATGGCGGCTCTGATAACCGGCTCAGACAGCTTGCGGGTCACAGATCCTAAAGCATTTTTAAAGCCGTCCTCATTTAATCCCCACTTTAAAAGGCCGCCTGTGGTCGCCAGCCCTAGGGTGGCGAGGTTGACAAAGTTAGAGCGAGCTTTGCCCATATGCTCTCCCCAGGCGACCGAGCCCACTTTGTCGCGAATGAGGGCAGCTTGGGCGTCAGCGTCTGGAATTCTAAGATATGCTTCCGCTAAACACATAAGAGCAAGCCCCTCACGGCTCCCCAGATCATAGGTTTGCAAGAAATTCTCAATGCTCATTGGTTTTAGTTTTTGGGCCCGCACCGCGGTTATAAAAGCTTCAGCTTGCAAATGGATCGCTTCGTGATTGTTGGGCAGTTGCCCTAGATAATTCAGAAGCTCGGCAACCACTTCAGTTTCATTTTTACGATAATATGGATTTAGACGTGGTGATAAAGCAGCTACCATCTAAACCTTCCCCCTGTTAGATATGCTTTATGATCACCATATCATGAGGGCCAATCAAGGAGAAAGAAGTGTTTTTAACTGGAGAAGAATTTGCTTCTTCTCCTTGTTAACACTAAGTCTACTCGTCGCTGTGTCTCAGCTTTTTATTCTGCATCTGTTGGCGTTGCTAATGCTGGCAGCGGAATAGCAATTTTAGGCTGCGTCCCCGTTAAGAAGGTAACGGTGCCAAGCCAAGGCGCTACCTTAAGAGCATCCATGGGTAGGCGGATAACCGTTTTATTGTCTCTCTTCAGATCGGTCACGGCGACTTCTGGGCTAATCACATGGGAGCCCAACATAGCTTGCGGTTGAGTGACAACAACTTCAGCCTGATCAATATGGATGACTTCTCTTCCTAACGGCGAGCGGACCAGCATGTCACTCATAACTTTAAGAGGAGCAGTCACCATAAGAGTTTTAGTCTTGTCAAGCTCAAGCATACCCCGCGCTGCAAAGGAATGAAGAAGCAGGGCTAATCCTTTGTATTTTGGCGAGGGCGGCACCACTTTACGATACGCTGCAATGATATCATTGACATTATGCTCCCTGAACACGCCAGCTTCATTGGCAATGTCATGAGCTTCGTCACTGAGTAAGCTTAAAGGGGATCTAAAAATTCCCATATGCGTTACAATCGGCAGCCCAGGCGAGGTAATAACTGTAACACAGATCTCAATCCGTGCCATTTTCATAAACCCTGTGGCTTTGGGATTGCGTGTTGCATAGGCAATCCAGACTTGAGCCCCATTTTCTTGGTAAGCATTAAGGGAGTTCTGGAAGCCCTTCAAAGCTTGAGCATAATCGATACGGTGCTCCGTTTCTAACCCTACATTGCTTGCGATGCGCAACATGGCATTCCGGTAAAGTTGCCAAAACTTAAAATTACTTGGAGTTACTCTTTCCATAATAAAGTATAATCCTTTACTTTCATCGTACTCAAAATAGTCATCGCGCTTGGAAGAGCGGCGATCGGAGGCGTGAAGTAACGAGGTGAACAAGATAACGAGTAGCATCAAGAAGAGGGGGGATTTTCTGCGCATGGCAACCTCACTAATGTTATTAAGCTAGGGAATAAAATAGGAACCAAAGGTTAATTTTTGGTAAATTTATCTATCGCGAGTAGCTTAACTATCACTAAGGGAGATGAATAAAATCATCTCCTTAATTCTTGCTAAAAACTTATTTTAATAAAAGTTGTTTGAAAAGCGCAAAGACATATAAATGCTATGGAATGACGGAGGGAAGAGATCATATTCTCCTTTTTTTATATTCCAGAACTCTGCATCGGTTGGAAAGCGTTCTCTAAATTCTTCTCCAACGCCAAACTGCGTAAAAATTTCATCAAGGGTGCCAAAAGATAGCTTCCTCCAAGGTTGTTGGAACACTTTTCCCTCTCAGATAAGACTTCATAAAGCTGCCATAATTTAGCAAACTATTATTATCTTCGCCGTAAAAGCTTCGTGTCATCGGAGCAATTTTTAGCAACGTGTCAAAATCTAAAACGTCCAGAGTCGCCAGCTTAAGTTCTTTAAGAATACTAGCTAAGGCTAGTAGCAATCCAAAGCGCTCAATAAGAGTTAAACTATGGTGGGCTTTTTCGCTTTTATCTTTTTTAATAGCTAACCAGAAATGATTTGCTGCTTGCTGGAAGGCTGCCTCTGGTTGGGCTGTCGCTTGCTCAGCTGAGTCTCCAATATAGCGAGCTAAGACTGCTTGCATGGCGGCGTCAATACTATAGTTAGGGTTAAATAAGTAGCTAATGGCAAACCAGCTCATAATTGCTGGTCCTTGGGACCAGGTGGGAATATGCAGCTGCACATACTCGCAGATCCGAGTCAGCGTTTCATGCTGATGCGGCAGATAACCTTGCCATTCATAACCAATTGTGGTCGGGAGGAGGCGGGAGTCAGAGCGCTTTAGCGTTGTGTCGATTATCTCTGTTTCTAATTGCGTCAATGTTTCAAAATTATCTCGGTTTTCCAGCCAGTGTTGCAAGTGTGAGCGGTTTAGCTTGAGCTCATGTTCGCTTAATAGACGCGATAGACGCTTATGAACAGTGAACCAGCTGCTGACAGAGCGCTGCCAGCTCTT
Organism: Candidatus Odyssella thessalonicensis L13; assembly: GCF_000190415.1. GTDB lineage: Bacteria > Pseudomonadota > Alphaproteobacteria > Paracaedibacterales > Paracaedibacteraceae > Paracaedibacter > Paracaedibacter thessalonicensis. The sequence continues at coordinate 46,281 of NZ_AEWF01000006.1, read as the reverse complement.
AAGTGTCCTCTGTAAATACTCTGACTTAGAAGAAGCTTCTGCCATTAATTGCTGCTGAACAAACTCTGCTGCATGCTGATATACGTCAACAGCCAGAGGGGCTAAGAATGGCAGGTCATGACAGTCTTCAGTATCAGTCAGGGCCGCCTTAATGAAGGGGGTGTTAACAGGTAAAACGAATTGCTCAAAAAGGCTAAAAAAGTGGTGGTTATGGTTGGGACTATAACTCCATCCCAAATTGCTAAATAGTTCCTCAATAGCTTCAGCGGTAATGAGGGTGCCATTAAGCGTCACTTCTTGAAAAGTACCTTCCTTAAACTGACTAAAAGTGGTTGACCAGTATCCTGGGGCTTTGATTTCTTGGTCTACAAGCTCGCGAATATTATCTTGGGCTGCATCGAATAGGATGACTTTACCTTTGAAAATTGGATTTTTGGCCTTAAAGATTGCTACATGACCGTTATCCACAAAAACAGTAGTATCTGCCTCATATTCAAGCTGATCAATTACAAATAAATCATTTAAAGGACCACCATAAATACGGTCGGCTATCTTGTGGATAGGTGTCAAAAAATATAGGGGGATTGGCTATGGCCTTGGCCCCGCTGCATACTGCTGCTGATAGCAATACCTGAAATATAGATCACGCCTCCCATGGCAATATTGGGAACAAGGGAACCCAGGCAATGGTGCAACGTTATCTGACCCCGTGCTGCTTTCTCAAAGGGAATGATTTTAGATCCTCTCAAGGATCCCGCATATTTAATATTGTTGTCAGCGGCAACGGAGGAGACATGCACTAAACAACCATGGTTAAGAAAGTCGGTAAGCTCAATTCTATCGTAACTCCAACTTAATTGCTGATTGATTAGATAGATCAGAAAAGTAAAATTAGGTAATCTCCACATTTTAAACTCCTAATTACTTTATTATTAATTTAAGTTACTGAAAATATACCATTCAGATTATCTATTTTTATCAGATGTAAGGCAATTAGTATTCACCTTTTAAAGAAGTTTTGTGCTGATAATCTGTTTCCTATAACCCTTCCATGTGTATAAAAGATGCCTTTATGAGAGGGTTGCTGTCAAAAGTTTAGGTTTCCTTACGTTTATATAATGAGCTATAACTGACTCAATTTGTAAAAGGATTGATGTTTTCACGCAGTTTTAAGTTTGCTTGCCAGTTTAGGCATTTTTAGCACAGAGAAGGGATTCTGGCTTAGCTATCTTTATGTCTTATTCAAGAATTTTTAAATTTACTGACTACGACACAATAATAAAAAATAATCCAGATAAGTCTTCACAGTTGCAGCGTATTTCACTTCTGAGTAAAAAAAGTCTTGTGTATTGTTGCCTGTTAGAGTATTGCTAGCGTGGATAGAGGATATAAATAAAGGGAAGATATTATCTTCCCTTTCCTAATTCCTAATAACAATAAGTCTAACTTTATTTAGCTAGAGTCTTTTGCACTGTCTCAACAATGCTCTTGAATGTTTCAGGATAAGACATAGCTAAGCCAGCGAGAATCTTACGATCCACATTGATGCCTGCTTTAATTAACCCACCCATGAAGGTTGAATAATTCAAACCATATTCACGGACACCAGCATTAATGCGCTGAATCCACAAGGCGCGGAAATTACGTTTTTTAACACGACGATCCCGGTAAGCATATTGCAAACCTTTTTCGACGCGTTGAATTGCTGGACGGAAACAAGTACTGCTGCGGCCCCGGTAGCCCTTGGCCATCTTAATAATTTTTTTGTGACGAGCGTGTGTCGTAACGCCTCTTTTAACGCGTGCCATAATGTGTTCTCCCTAAAATTAGACGTGGAAATAAAAGGTACGAACTTTTTTGGCGAAGCTTTCGCTCATAATCGCTGTGCCGCGAGCATTACGAATGAACTTATTTGAACGCTTACGCATACCGTGACGCTTACCAGCCTGGCCCATCTTGACCTTACCAGAGGCTGTGAGCTTGAAACGCTTTTTAGCGCTGCTCTTTGTTTTCATCTTGGGCATTTTGTACTCTCTTATGATTAAGGTTAACTATTTGTGTTTCGGCATGCCCGACAAGGTTTGCTCATTAAACTGCAAGGTTGTCATCGCCTGGACACAATTTATCCCGATCAATCGGGTATCTTTAATTTGTAGCGTATTTGCAGTCTAAAAGGAAGAATTTTTTTAATGTTATCACATCTTTAATCGTCTGTGTTTGAAGCCAGCATTGCCTGACACCCAATCTATAGGGAGGTGGTCCCCTCTCTATAGTTAAGGCATTGTAAAGGGGCGCCCGCAGCAATATGGTCCAGGGCAACAGTCAAATAGTGAATCGTATTGGCAGGTGGGCTTTTTAGATCGATCCACTCCCAGTCTCCTAGTTTTTCAGGTTCACGATTTTCGATCTCCCCTTGCCACTGTCGACTGACGAAAAAGAAATCAATATTAGTGCGGCCTTGCTGACGGTACATGATAAGGGATAACTCAAGATGGTCAGCGCAGACAGTAATTCCTGCTTCCTCGTAAGCCTCGCGGATAATTGCTACCTCTGGGGTTTCACCTTTTTCAACATGACCAGAAATCAGACCATAATGATTGTTCATCCACGGCGTGTTCTTGCGTACTCCCAGAACAGTTTTATTATCCTTTAAGAGGACTAAGTAAACAGAGGGCACAATGGTGAAACGTTCTAGTGTCATGGATTCCTCTTACGCTTGCAAGGTTGTCGTGATAGATTAGCACAAACAAAAATAGGAAACAATTCGATGGCCAGTTCTATCAAAGACTTAGTTCTCCAGGAAACCAGTCGGCTTTTTTTATGGTTTCCCGCGGGAATGGGGCTAGGGATTATGGTCTATCTCTCCTTGGCAACTGAACCACCGTTATGGGTCACCCTGTTCATATTGCTTCTAAGCGGGCTGGCGTGGAATTGGAGTCGCCACTTTAATGTCGCTAGGTTGCCTGCTGGAATTGCCTTAAGTATTAGCTTAGGAGCCGCCGCCATTCATTCCAAGACTTGGTATTTAACCCATATTACAGGTGTACAGCCCCTGTCTGGCAAAATTAAGGGCGAATTTTCTGGCATAATTACGAATGTTGAATATCGTAAAGATCGGCAACGGTGGTGGGTTGCCCTGCAAGATGGTCGCCTTGTTCGCCTAAGCGATAATGGCAAAGTGCCGTTGGCTGTGGGCTATAAAATTCGCTTCCGTTCAACTTTATTGCCGTTCTCACCGCCTGTATTAGAAGATGGATATGATTTTGGTCGGGCGGCCTTTTTTAAGGGCCTTTCTGCTACCGGTCGCATGAATGAGGTTGTTATCCTAGACTCAACTTCCTCCGCCTCAGATTTTATTCATGCGGCGCGCTCTCAGATTACTCAGGCCCTATTTAAGGCGCTTCCGGGGGAAGCAGGGGCCATTGCTGCCGCCTTAGTCACTGGGGAGAGAGGACAAATCCCGGAAAGGGTCCGCCAAGCTTATGCAGATGCTGGTATTGCCCATGTGCTGGCAATCTCAGGGTTGCATTTAAGTATGATTGCAGGGCTGATCTTTATGATTTTTCGCCGTGGCTTAAGCTTGAGCATGAGGCTGGCTGAGCACTATAATCTGAAAAAAATCGCGAGCATTATAACTTTCCCGTTTCTTATCGGGTATCTATTCCTGTCGGGTCTAGGCGTGCCTGCGATGCGGGCCTTTGTGATGGTGGCAATTGTTCTTTTGGGGATCCTGGTCGATCGTAAGGCAATATCAATGCGAACGTTGGCTCTGGCCGCCATTGTCATCTTGCTTATACAACCGGAGAATTTATTGTCGGCCAGCTTTGCTTTATCCTTTGCTGCCGTTATGGCGTTGATTGCCGCTTACGAGAGTGGATGGGCCCCCCTTAAAGAGTGGGCCTATCAGGGGCGAGGTTGGCGCCATATTGTGGTCTATTTAAGCGGCATTGTGGCCTCGACGGTGATTGCGACGTTGGCAACGCTGCCCATTACCCTGTATATCTTTAATCGCATTTCTTTGCAGGCAATTTTAGGTAACTTGTGTGCCATCCCCTTAATGGGATTTGTCATTATGCCTCTGCTTCTGCTCGGGGTCATTAGCTTAATTTTTGGTCAGGCGAGTATCCTGTTTTCTATTCTAGGACAGGCGATTAAGCTGATGACTAAGGTTGCGACTTGGACAGCCACCTTACCGGGGGCAGCTATTCAGTTAGCTAAGCCTCCAGAAGCTTTTATCTGGCTTATCGCCTTTGGAGGACTATGGCTGTGCCTGTGGCGGACCAAAATTCGGTTCCTGGGCATATTGCCGTGCGTTGTTGCGGTTGCTTTTTTGTGGGTTAAGCCATCCTCTTTTATATGGGTGTCGTCAGAAGCATTAATATATTGGTATGATGGTAAGACGCTGTCGACTTTTGCTAATGTCCGCCATAATAGTTTTGCTGAAGAGATCCTTTTAAGACAGTTAGGACTCAAGCAATTAGAGATGGTGCCGGGAGAGACCACACAACTGCAAATTGCCAATAAGACTATTGTTCTGCTTAATGAACGCTTCTCCTTTGCCAAGCATGCACAGCTTTGTCAGCAAGCGCAAATTATCGTCTCTAGCCGTTATGTGCCGATCTCTTATGAAGATCGAGTGGATATCATTCTTGATCGCTCCTACCTTGCAAGGGGGCAGGGGGCTTTGCTTCGCTTAAGCGAGACTGCGGCCCCGGAATTATATTCCCCTCCTCAACGGCCTTGGCATCCGGCCCCTGGTTGAGCTCTAAGCTGCGCGTTGCTTGGGAAGTAAGAGTTGGTGTTTCAGAGTAGATCAGCCAACAAATTCTCCATCTTCAGCGGCAATTTGTAACTGATTGTTAAGCCAGTTATTGAATCTGTTGCCCAGATATAAGCCTTGCTTGACCACGATGTTCGCAATATTAAGTGCTTGCGTCCTGTAATCCTCTACGCCTTTGCGCGCGACCGCACCCATGACTGACGAGGCAGCTAACGGAATAGCGACAGCAAGCAGTTGACTTTGTTCTGGTCCCTCTTCTAGGGCCGTTAACTTGGCTGTGATCAGGGAAGTAACTGTTGGAACCAAAATAATTGCTGCATTTGTTGCCATAACTTTAGTTGCAATCCAAGTTGAACTTTGTCCATAATTTGTTAGATGCTGATCATATAACGCAGCAATCCGTGCCGGCTTTGACGAGGGACGAGCCACGAGCCAATCTGCTAATACTGGCGCTGAGGCAATACCTGGACAAGTTGTTAACACCAGCTGCCCTAAATCATTTAAGCTGTATGCGTTTTGATTTTGATAGCTCAAGCCGATACCCTGAAGAAACTGAGTGGTATCTTCTAACGTGCCCTGGAAAAAGTGGAAGTCTGAACTGCCGGATAAGACAGAAAATAAGCCTCTAATGGCCTGATCTGTCTTTTCTAAAGTTGGTCTCACACACCCTACAACTTTTCCCGCAGCTGTTCCCACCATACCTGAAAAGATATTTTCCATAAGCAGGCGCATAAAGGTCGGGCTTTGCCAGGGTTTAAATACACCACCTGATTCTTTTATTTGGTTCAGCTCTTTAATAAAATTCTTTTTGTCGCGTGCAGATATCTCTTTATCCTTTAAAACAGCACTGACAAACTTACGAACGCGCTCGCTGTCGGCTTCACTGATTGTCTTCACGGGGATTTCTTGCTGATTAATAATCTGAGATTTGTCGTCTTGATAGGTGATAACAATCATATCCACCAAAGGCCGCGCTAAAGGCTGGTCAGAATATTCTCTATTCTCCTCAGGCAGTTGTTCTAAGGTTACTTTGGGCTTATACTTCTCAATGACCTTAGATTTGATTTTTCCTTCACCAAAGTTAGCTCCCTGTGTCGCTGGCACTTCAGAGATTAATAGTAAAATAGAGAAAAATATTTTTAAATTCATCACAATATCCTTGAATTTATAAAACAGAGAAACCATACAGTATAATGTAAGTAAATTTCTAATATTTGGTTAAGGGGGAACGAAATTGAGAAAATTTTTCTTTTTGGTACTTTGCTTGAAGCAATTAACAGCGCAGGAACCTGGCTTTCAATCACCATTGAATGAAATGCCTAGTGAAATTATAGCTAAGATTCATACGCATCTCGATGAAGCATCCTGCATCAAACTTGCGGCTACCTGCACTTATCAACAGGACTGCTGGACAGAAAACAGGCCTCACGTGTTTAAACTACACTACCCCTTTATTAGTTATGCAGGAAGTCTGGACCTATCGGTTGTCCATCCCTACCTTCAAGCTATCAATGCCCTCAGAAATCAGATTCACGTCACAATAAAAGATGCCCAAAAAGACCCCAAAGGCACCGATTCTTTATTCACTCCGACACTAAATTTTGTTGGCAGCATTTTTTATTCTATATTTGGAGCTATCCTCCCCGCTCATCCCGAACCTGAGGCGGTAGCCATTTTGAAAAAGACACGTGAATTGGCAGCCAAATCCCAAGACTTCTCTTTTTCTTATTTGGAAACAAACCTTGGTTACTTAAAAACTTTTAAAGAACTTATAAGTCAGCTTCCTGAGTTTTCTTCACAGTTGCCACAGTTGAAAAATCAGGATCAATCTCAGGGGGTGCTTTTACAATTAATTGCTAGCTATAAAAGCCAGAATACGCCGAACCAATTAAATAATATTCATGAATTTCTCGATAAAGCTTCATGGGGGCAAGATAAGGGCAAAGCTGAACCTATCCTTACCTATATGAAAGGACGAAAGAGGGATCTATTTTTAGCCTATCATTTGTACTACCTACTCTCCGATCGATCTGCCAGCCAGAATTTAAGTGTTGAAGAGCGTTTTGAGGCAATTGATTTTTGGGGACGCCATGGAAATATGTACTGCCAGTTAGCTATTTATGCTCTAATTGATCTCCCTATAATTTCTACTCTCTCGCAGTTTGCTCAACAGCGTCTTGAGGAAGATGCGCTGCAAGGAAAAACACCTGCCCTATTTATCAGGAATAGCTTTTATTATAAAGATGCTTTTAGTACCCAGACTCTGACCCTGAATAAGCTTATAGAGCTGGCTCTAAGCGGCTCTTTAGAGGGACAACAACAGTTATGTGATATGTTGTGTGCCCAAAGAATAGATAAAGAGAAGTTTCTTCAACTGAACCAAGATTTTTGCCGCTTGAATATGTTAACTATGGGCAAGTTCTTTAAGGAGCATTATCTCTCATCGCAGCATCAGGCTTAGTTTCCTATACAAACTTATAAATATAGCTAGAAAACGACTTGGCTACGGCTGGCAACTAGCTCTTGGTAAGCAGTTATAAAGGGGGCAGGCAAGAAACTTATGCGAATGAGATGCTGCCAATGGTCCAGCTGCTGCTCCATATCCTTTAAAATGGAAGTTACCGTATTACGGTGAAGTCCTAGCCGTTGTTGGCCAAAATAGTCAATGAAATCATGGCGTATTATTTTATTTTTCTTGCCGTTTATCGGCAGCGCAATTTCTTCAATAGCTCCATTCTGCATCGCCACTGTTGTATTGAGTAAATCATACGCTGGCGACAGAGAAATGATATTATCTACGGTAATTAAGGAAAAATTCTTAAGGTGCATATCCTCGTTTCCCACCAAGAAATTGAAGAGAGTTAGTCTAAAAAGCTTTTCCTTTTCAAGGGCAGGAAAAGTACAGAACTCCTCTATAATCTTGGCAACTTTTTCCATGGTGCTGCGATATTTAGTGTCACGAGTGGCGCCCGACAGCTGAGCAAAATCTTCCACTGGCAGCTTATGCTTGAGCGGTGATTTCAGCGAGGGACGATCAAAGCGGCGGATCCAATAACTCAATGATCCGTCTTTGCAATAAATTAGGCCATGCAGGGGGACATCAATTCCCACCGTTGCGGCCAGGCGCATGGTTAAATCTTCATTTTCTGGCAGATGCGGCCACATAAAATTCTGGGGCTTAATTATAAAGGTGCCGCCAAGCTCAGTAATTTCAAATTGTTGTTTTTTGCTGTTGAGGGTCGCACTAATTTTAGGTTGGACGCCCTGAATGGAGAGTTTTGCCGCCATCATCTTGGCTTGTTCTAGTTGTTCAGCTTGCGAATAGGGAAAAGGTGCTAAATCCGTTAGTTGGCGTGATAAAAGGCGAAGGCCTTTTTGGCTATAAGAATCTTCTTCCTTACTCAGCTCCTCATAAGTGATAGGGCAGCGGCGCATTAAGGAGCCTCCGGCAGAGGATGGGCGGTTACAGCACCTATTAAGTCTTCACCGACGATGGCTAATTGTGCCATATAATCATGCTGATCAATCTTGCGCTGGCGTAACAGGGCTTCTAGCTGAATCCCTTCAGGCAGCAGTCCATCAAAGAAGGCCGGGAAAGTGGTAAAAGTGTAGGGCGAGGTCTGAAGGGGCAGCGTTAAAGATATTTTAGGACCGTTATAATCAGGCAAATAACAAAATTGATAGCCTTTGCTATCGTCGAGTTCTGTTAAAATGCCGCAAGGAGTCCCTTGATACTTAATCAGTAAGTTTCGCATCAACGTTTGCCTTTAATAAAGGATGATCAATTCCCATTCTCACGTTCAAGATTTGTAACACCTTTAGCAGCGTGTCGAGCTGATAGGTTTCTTTGCCTTTTTCAATGGCTTGGATGGCTGTCCGGCTCAATCCCGCCCGTAAAGCAAGATCACCTTGACTTAGGCGAGTTTGCTTGCGCAGAAGCTTAAGTTGTTGGCCCAAAGATTGGGTGTCTGTAATGTAGAACATTTTGAGTGCTATAGAAGTCATTTAGCGCTTTATAAAATGATTTTGTCAGAAATAAGAAAGTAAAACAAGAGAAATGATTTCCTTAAAAATCATTTCCGCTTATTTTAAAGAGTTTTGTTCCTCTTTGCACGGATAGAAAAGGAAATGCTTTCTATAGAAAGCAAATGCAGCTATTAAGATTGTTTGTTGGAGGGGTAGGTTAAATACCTAGCCCTCTAAGGGTTGCCCAATCCTTAGCTTAAACTAGAGTTTATCCTTATCCTTAGAACCATCTGGATTAAACCTCTTAATCAGATCATTAAAAGTTTTTGCAGTTTTTTGAGATAAGCCTTTATTTTTGCCGGATACATGCCCGGTATGAAACACTCCCTTACAGCCGGTAGGTTGGGCAGCGAGAGGATGAGTATTTACGATGACTTCCTTTTTGTTGGCACTAAAAGATTTAAAATAGCCAAGTTTATTGAGAGCTTGCGCCAAACTTAAGAATTGGCGGGTGGGCATGCCGGCATAGGCGCCGCCGTCGTGCTCAGCTAATACTTTTTCCAGGGTGATAAGTTTTTGCACTTCTCGAGGAGTAGCGTTCGGACGCGGCAGGCTTGGCTTACTTTGAGCCGTATTCTTAAAAGCAACTTCTTTAATGGCGAAAGCATCCGCCGTTTCTTCTTTCTCTCTTACTGCTGGAGCCTCCTCAGCTTCTGCCTTTCTTGCTACCACTTCGTTAGCTTCTTCTTCCTCTTCCTCTTCCTCTTCTAATTCTGCATTCGCTGCCGAAGCTTGCCCAGCTTCTCCAACTTTCTCTGTAATCGGTAAAGGAGACACGAGGGCTGCTTCATCCGCCATTTTTTCAGGCTGCAGAGGATCAATGCGTTCATTCTTAAGGTTGGATGCTAACGGCTCTGGCTCAATGATAGCGCTAGGAGATAGGTTCACCTCGAACATAGAAGGGGGGATCTCAGCTGAACTTTGCTCTGCTGTCTGGGCGACTGAGCTAATGGCCAGTGCCTTCCTCTGTTCAAATAAGTGCTTTTTCCTTTTCCGCCGCTCCCGCTTTGACTTCTGACGCTGTGTTGTTGCTTCAGCAACGCTCGTAGAAGGTTCAAACTGGCGTAGCCTATCTAAAGAAGGCAAGCTATTATGGATAAGATTATATTCTTGAGTGAGCGTTCCCTTGGGCAAAGGACGATTCAGTAATTTAATCGTGGTCTTATTCTTGGATTCATCTAAATGAGCGTGAATAAGGCATAAATGATTTTGGAAGAGAATATAATATAATCTTGAGTAGAAATTTATGTACTCATAGATTCCTATTTTGCTGTCATGATATTGGATAACATAATCACTATATTTATTTATCTCACTCGTTATCAGAGAGGCAGAGGTATAGTGAGGCGTCAAAAGTTCCTCCAGTACTTTTGTGCGGTCATAAGGTGCGCAATCTACGCCAAAGCAGTCTTTTGCGAGGGTCTCTGCTTGCTTAAAAAAGCATAAAATGTCTCGCATGATTTTACTCAAAGTTTCCAGATCTCTTCTAACATATAAAGCCTTATCATGAAGCTGTACCATAAGATCTCGGATATGGAATATGGCTTCATTGAATGCATGAAGAAGTTGATAAGGAGCAAAATTATCAGGTTGAATTATAAATTCTAAGGATAGTCCAGGGATAGCCTTTTCATTTATAAACTGAACAGGTACACATAATAAGCGCTTAGATGCCATTTCTTCAAGACTTCCATAAGTCCTTAATAGTCCCCTAAACCATTCTTGCATAGGCGGCGTTTGATCCAGAACATTGGATTTGAAAACTTCCTTAGATTGCTCCCACAAATCCTTTCCAGTTCTAAATTGGGAGGGAACCATAGTCTCAACCATCAACGGTTCCCTGTTAATGACCTGTGATGATGATATTGAGGACGTTATTTCTTTAGAAGGAGAATTAGAAGAATCATCCTTTTCCATGGCCTGCAGCGGCAGAGATAAAAGAAAATAGGATGCAGAGAGAAGGAAATGCTTATACATGATTTTACCTGTGCTTTCTTGTTGTTTATTTATTTGTGCCATATAAGTTATACAAAATTTTTATTATTTGAACTGTGAGAAACATTTACATCAATGTAAACTTTCCTAAAGATCACTAATGCCTAATTTTTATGATCTTGACAGAATATGACCTAGGTATTATTTTCCCTTTTATACCAAAGCCAGTCTCTTGAATTCAACCCACTTTTAGTTCAAAGATCCTATCGTAAGCACAAGAATATGAAGATTGCTGCTAAAATATGCGAGGGTAAGATTTAGAAAAAAATAGTTTCTTTAATCTTAAAAAATTTATCATATATTGGCGGCGCAGGAAAAAGATAGCGGCCTGTTAGTAATAAAATTGAGAAAAATAAAAGAAGGCATTTTAGCAAGATCTTCCCTCCCAGATCTTCTAAAATGCCTTCTTTGTCAAAGTCTCATGCTCTTCAACTGACGAGGGTCAAGCCCTTAGAAGCTATTACTCTGTTGAGATAACAACTGAAGCTGGATGCTTAGAATATGATGAAATCTCGCTATGAGTTAATGTGTTACGCGTTGAGATGGGCTGCAGGTTTCTTAATGCTGAAGCTGGCGGTTGCGCAATTCTGATAGCAATACAGTCGGTGCCAAATCTATTGTTGGTGAACTCAACTTGATACCACTTACCTGGTTCAAGGCGATTACATGTACCGATATGGGTCAAAGGATTAGTTTCGCCGTAAATCGAGTAATAATCAAACTTTCCTAACTTGTGAGCCGGCACATTCAGAACCACGTCAGTGCTGCTTTTGTTATTGGGGGCTGCCGGGACCGTAAAAGCAACTAGATCCAGCCGATGAGTGGTCATACCCGGAGCTCTTGACTCAGGTAGGGTTTCTGGTTTGACTAATAGCGCCAACTCTTTGGTGTTTCTATTCTTGATAATAAGGTGGACATCGCGGTCAACAAAGGGAGCGATATTCTCAGCTAGGCGATCTGTAGGGGGGGTCTCGCATCCTGCTGTTAAAAGAAGAGCCGCCATACTTAACCAATACGTAGTACGAATTTTCATTGTTTACACCTTACTATTTAATGTTTACATTTTTAAATCCTAAAAGGAGATCTTTTAAAGAAACAGGAGAAAAATACCACTTGATTCATGGGCTTAGATAGACGCGACCTTCGGCCTAATTAAGGTAAAATTAATTGCTTTTAAGAAGAAACCCATCCCAAGAAGGATAGCTTTTAAAAGCGAGCGACTAGAGGAATACTAACCGCGCAATCAGTCCTTAGGGTAGAGAGGTTAACAAGTATAGGGGGGATGAGAAAGAGAGGGGAGGGACATAAAAGCGGCCACTCTGTAGAGCAGAGTGACCTGGAAGCATAAGGGGGTAAGTCCTAGGAATTTAACCTTTAGCGCGGAGATACGCATTAGCTGTATCTAAACGCTGTTGAACATGCGGTGGGAGAGGGGACTGTAGAGCTTTGGCTTTGTTAAGGTATTTGGCCACTTCTTCCCAGTTACCCAGCTGCATATAGACGTAGCCAGCATTCGAATAATTTTGCCAGGTTACGGGATCTCCATTCTTTGCTGCCACATCAAATCCCTGCTCAAAGAAATGGGCTGCTAGCTCCCATTGGTTAAGGTCCATGGCGGGCTCAGCCGCGGCGAAATAATAGATAGCTTTTTGCTCTTTGATCTCTGTCAAAGCGTTAAGAAACCAGGTTAAAGAGTCTTGGTAATTACGCTCATTAAAATAAGCGTTAGCAAGGTTTATGTAATTCAAGGGAGTAAGTAATTTGTGATTTGAATTAGAATTTATTGCAGCTAAATAATTTGTGATCGCCTCTTTCCACCGGTTTAATTTAAAATAAGCCAGTCCCCGCCCTTCGTATAATAGCCAAGTGTCATATTGTCGGTTATTCTGGGAACCATGCTGCTCTTGAGTCAGCTTGTGAAGCGCAATATTGTATTCCTCAAGGGCTGTATCATATTTTCCTATTCGCAAATAAGATTTGGCGGCAGCCGTATGATAATAGCTCTCCAAACTCTGATCTTTTGCGAAAGCTTGGATGAATTGCATAAAAGGCATGGGCTGGCCTAACCCCTCTTCTAGGACGCCGACCCAAGCGTGAATAATACCGGGAACATTGTGCCCTAATAACTGGAATATTCTTTGAAATAATCCCAACCCCTGTTCCATTTTTTCTTTTCTGTCAACAGCGTTTTCTCCGGCTTGCATATAAGCATCACCGATCATAAAGATGGTGTCCTTGGACAGAGGGATTTGCTTTGTGATGGATATTTGTGGAGCTAAATGTTCAATCAACTGCGGCGCATAGGCAATAATCTCTTGAAATCTTTTCTGATGATACCAGTCATCAATTGCTTTTTCTGGCGCAGAAAAGTCTGTACTTGGGGCTGCTATCACATGACTGATTTCACCCTCCCTTGTCGGCATATTGGCTGGCTCCATTGCTTTTATAGTGTCAAGAAGACCAAATCCAACCGTTGATAGAATCACGACATTATGAAACTTATGCATTTCTACAGCCTACCTTTCATTCTTTAAAGTAATAGAGTGCCTTAAATGTTGCTTATATATCTTGCTTTAATACGAGCCCCCTATTAATTAGGGACTAAACATTAATTATAGATTAATAGGGTTTCAGAATTTTAAATTATATCTTTATCTCGAATGGGAACCTCCTACGACCCGTCACTTTTTTGAAATAAGGAAATGTGAGTCCGCCTTCATTCAGATTGAATGAGACTACACGGCTTTCTTGCTAACTGATTGGTTAGCGATGACTGCGCTGATCTTTGGGAGCAGATAGTCTCATAAACATTTTGTATAAAAGGCAGGCCAGGATATCTTGCAGAAAAAGCCTTCAAATTATATGGTCGACAAATACTATCCTTGAGGCCTTTTTCTTTTTTTAATTAAAAAAATGAGCTCGCTCCAGCACTTTTAAGGGGGGAGCCCGCTCATCTTTTCGTCTTAACTTTATTTGGACTTATACATCCTGTGAGTGCATCCAGCCCCTTTTGTAGCAGGGGCTCTTTTTATCCGTAAAGTGCTTTTACTGTGGAGCGGCGGTTAAGAACCCTATCTGCAATAACAGATCCTTAGCTGCTGTTGGCGTCAATCCCACGGGTTTTCCGTTTTCATCAACTATTACATACTTTGGAATGTAACGGCTACTCTCAACATCATAGACAGAGTCTCTTAAATACTCATTAATTATCCAAATTGTTAGGTTTTTACCACTCCTCGAGTCCTCAATTTTAAAGCTTCCATTATTAAGTTTGGTATGGAATAGCTCAATCACTTCCTCAACCGTGTAATATTGGTAAAAAAGTTCAAGAAGCGCTTGCTTGCTCATTTGGCGCAGCGCAGAATGGACTGCATTTCCATTTATATCAATCCTTGGAACTTCCCCCGCAAACAATAAACCAACTTCGCCGCCAATAATTCCCCGAACATACTGAATATCATGGGGATCTACATAAGATTTTTTAACAATGGATCTTATCATAGCTGAAAGCGTTCCCTCTCTAAACCGGCGTAACTCTTCATTAAAATGATAAGTAATTGCTTGTGTAAAGGCAGTTGATCCAAGCTCACCTTCATCCAGAATCGTATCTTTGTTCATCAGCAGATAGGTATGGGTAATCCCGTTGAGCTTACCGGTTGGACAGGTTGTAATATTCACCAAAAGCTGGCTAAAACTTGCCATAGCTGCAATCGGGTCTATCTGATGAAGAGTTTGAATTCGTTTCAAGACATCTCTTAACATAAAGCTATGTGAAGAGACCCCACCTTTAATGACAAGGCTATCCTTTAAATCAAGCAGACTGGTAATGTGAGGGTTTGTTTCTAGCGCTAGTAGACTGTCATAACTGACATCGACAAAAAGAGCCTGCAGGGATTCCTTATTAACCGTTTTAAAGGAGTTAAACAAGCGCGTCCATACATTAAGAGGCATGTGTATATGGGAGCTGCAGCTCTCGGTTCTTGTACGCGCGCCAGATTTAGAACAATCCCGGGAGTCTGGGTTCGAAGGGGAGGTCGGGCTTGTTGTTCTCGTTTTTCCATCATTTCTCGGTAAACGGCTAAAAACCCATTGGGATCATGAGAGTTATCATATCCGGCGGCAAGAAGTAAATATTCTTGAGCTAGTTCACTTTCTTCACCATGGATATAATCAATCAATTCCAAAGTTCTCAGGCGAGTTTTCGGGCTCTCAATACAACGCTCAAGAGCCTCCTTACAATTCTCAGATATATTTGTAAGTGTGGCTCCAATAATATAGAGTGGCAACAACTCTTCTCGAGTAGGGAGTATTCCTCTTGGACTATATAATGTGCTAATATCGAAATTTTTGAGTACATATAATAAATTGCTGATAAGCTGTGCACTCTTATACTTATCTAATACAGGTTTGCACTTATCCAATATTCCTGAAGTTGTCAACCATTCCATTACCGTCTTTATTCTCTCATCAGAGTAATATCTAAGGTGCTCTAATATAAGGGAGATTTCCCCAACCTTTTGACACTTCTCCAATATTCTCGAGGTTGTCATCCATTCAAATACAAGATTCAGTCTCTCTTGAGGACAATCCCTAAAACCCCTTACTATTTCGAGAATCTCTTCTCCATTTTGACAGTTATATAATACTCTTGAGGTTTTCTTCCTTTCAAATAAAAGGTTCAGTTTCTCTTGAGGGTAATCGTCTAGAATCGATATTATGTGGATCTCTTCTCCATCTTGACACTTATCCAATAATCCTGAAGTCTTCATCAATTCAGTTAGAAAAGTTAGCCTCTTTGGGGCCGTTAAGCAAAAGCAAAATAATATGCCGGAAATCTGCTCCCCGTTGAAACACTTATCCCACGCTCCTGAGGTCTTCATCCATTTGATTGCCTTAATAAGCTCTTCCGTGGACCATTCTTGAGAAGAATCTAGTATATCATAGATCTCTTTCCCATTTTGACATTTATTTAATACCTCTGATACAGTAAAAATATTTAAATTATTGAGATTTTTTGGAGGATATTTTTTAAGGATTGAACGTATTTTTAAGGCCTCTCTCTCATTCCGACACTTAATTAATACGCCTGAAGCTTTCATCCAATCAGTTATCTCTTGTGGATCATTGAAAGAGCCGTAAACCCTGCCTGGTTCTCCGTAACGGGGCTGGTAATCATCAGTGTCTTCAGTCCTGTTTTCTTGCTCTTCTGCCTGGAAAGTTTCTTCATGACCTTCTTCTTTTTACTGATTAGCGTAACATCAGTTTCTGTTAGGGTAGGGGAAGAGGGGGGAGTTCCTCTTTCCTGTACGTCCATAGCGTGCAGGGGAAAAGTGAATGCTGTCATGGCGCAGATAAGAAGAAGCTGCTGCAATCCTTTTATTTTCATTTTGATATGTTCTCTTGAGCGTTTTACTAGGAAGAAGTTATTAAATTTCATGTAATAATGCTAAAGTGATTTTTCAATATAAATTTTATAATTACCGTGAACCATCATACTTTCTTTCTGTTTTAAGAATGAGATGGAAAAAGAGGTAAGATCACTTTTCCAGATAATTGCCTTTTTCACAGGCGTATATAATATGAAAAGCTTCTAAAATGCTTCTAAAATGCTTCTAAAATGCTTCTTTAACATTCACCCCTTAATGGGGATTAGGGCTTATACACTCAGCCTGATAGATGATCATAAATTATTGGCTACGTTTCTGCTTTGTCGATGCAGCGCAAATAATTTAGACTTTGTCGGAAGTAAGCGAGGCTGCGGCAGGGCCTAAGCTTCTCTGTTAACACAGACTGCCCTTTAAGAGATATCTTAGTAGTCTTTTCTAAGACAGGCACCCATTCTAATAAATTTCTAAGACAGAGCTAAGTAAAAAAATGCTCTTGATAATAGCAGGAAGAGGATGAGTAAGGAAAAAGCCCCTATTTTTAGTAGGGGCTTAGCATTCTGGTGGCTTTGTAAGACTTATATATTAGCCAACAATTTCAACTTGGCTGAAGAAATAAGAAATTTCGATGGCAGCATTTTCTAAGGAATCTGAGCCATGAACGGAGTTCGCTTCAATGGATTCTGCAAATTCTTTGCGGATTGTTCCTGAAGCTGCGTTCTCAGGGTTAGTTGCACCCATGATTTCACGATAGGCGGCAACAGCGTTTTCACCCTCTAAAACTTGGACGACAACAGGACCAGAAATCATGAACGACACCAAGTCATTAAAGAAGGCGCGCTCTTTATGAACGGCATAAAAACCTTCAGCTTGAGCCTTCGTTAATTGCAAGCGCTTTTGGGCAATAATCCGCAGTCCTGCTTCTTCGATTTTAGAATTAATTTTACCTGTTAGATTGCGACGTGTCGCATCCGGTTTAATGATTGAAAAGGTTCTTTCGATAGCCATTATAATCTCCAATAAGTTAAATCGCTTTTAAGATCAGGGAAGCGTTTGTTCCGCCGAACCCAAAAGAGTTTGATATAGCAACTTTAATCGGGCGCTGCTTGGCCCGTTTTGCGACAAAATCTAAATCGCATCCTTCGGATGGATTGTCTAAATTAAGAGTCGGAGGCGCCACTTGATCCCTTAAAGCTAAGGCACAGAATATAGCCTCAACACTACCCGCGGCCCCTAAAAGATGGCCAATTGCTGACTTCGTAGATGAAATAGATAATTTATGGGCATGGTCACCAAAGGCACGCTTAACGGCTTTCACTTCAATGGCATCGCCAACAGGAGTGGACGTGCCGTGGGCATTAATATAGTCCACATCTTCCGGATTTATCTTAGCATTATGTAAGGCTGCCATCATGGCACGATAGGCACCATTCCCATCTTCCGCCGGAGCTGTAATATGATGGGCATCCCCTGACATACCATAGCCTATAACTTCTGCATAGATTTTAGCGCCACGTTTTTTAGCATGCTCATATTCTTCTAGAATGACTACACCGGCACCTTCGCCCATAACAAATCCATCGCGGCCTTCATCCCAGGGACGTGAAGCCTGTTCAGGGGTATCATTGTACCGGGTCGATAAGGCTCGGGCTGAAGCGAAGCCAGCCATGGCTAAGCGGCAAACAGCACCTTCACTGCCGCCGGCAACCATAACGTCTGCATCCCCAAACATAATCATTCGTGACGCATCACCAATAGCATGAGCACCGGTCGCACAAGCGGTCACAACAGCATGATTGGGGCCCATAAAACCATGGCGAATGGAAACATGGCCGGAGATCAAATTAATCAGCGATGCAGGAATAAAGTAAGGGGAAACCCGTCGTGGTCCTGAACTATTTAAAGTTGACCCTGTTTCATGAATTTTACTCAGCCCACCGATTCCTGAGCCAATAATAACGCCTGTCCGCCACCGTTCTTCATCAGTTTGAGGTGACCAACCTGAGTCTTCTATGGCCTGCTGCGCTGCCGCTACTCCATATAAAATAAAGTCATCAACTTTGCGTTGATCCTTTACTTCCATGTATAAGTCAGGATTAAAAAGGCCTTGGCCATAGACTTGGGTGTCCCCTCGTGGAACCATGGCTCCGATTTTGGCTGGGAGGTCAGAGACATCAAAGGCCTCAATTGCTCGTATCCCTGATTTACCTGCTAATATAGCATCCCAGGTCGGCTTTACACCGTCCGCTAGAGGGGTTACCAAACCAATACCTGTGATAACAACTCGCCGCATGTAATTCTCTGCAATTTTATTGAAGTTAAAAAGGGGCGGCTCCTTATTAAACCGCCCCACAGGACTTAAAATACTTAGGCTGCGTTAGCTTCGATAAAGCTGATCGCATCTTTAACTGTAGCAATTTTCTCAGCAGCTGTATCAGGAATTTCAATGCCAAATTCTTCTTCAAACTTCATAACAAGTTCAACTGTATCGAGGCTATCTGCGCCAAGGTCGTCAACAAAGCTAGATGTTTCTGTAACTTTCGAAGCCTCAACACCTAGATGGTCAACTACGATATTGATGACGCGGTCTTTTACGTTGCTCATTATTTGTTCCTCTAAATAGGTAATTAAATTTTCTCAACTAGAGATATCCATTTTTCTAACAAATTTCAAGGGGGAGCTGCAAGTTAAAAGCATTATTTTTATGAAATTTAGGGTGGTGTCGTATCAATCTTGTTAATATTATACCGTAAATAAAACCATCTTTGTTCTTATTGATAACTTTATCTTTCTTCTTTTTAAAGGGATAAAAACTGCTGAAAATTAATGGGAGGAATAAGCAGCTTGCTTAGACTGTTTTCAGGGAGAGAAACGATAAGATTTGGTAATATAACTTAGAAGCATTCTTCGCAGGGCAGGAGGGGTAATCCTGACTTAAGCATTAAGCCATTGCCGCGGAAACGTCCTTTGCCCTCAATAATGTAAGACTTGAATAACTTAGGAAGAGGGGAGAAATATGAATCCTTTTAAAAGGGGGTGTCGCTTCTGATTTTGAAGAGAAGACGAGTAGTTATTAATTCGTTCTACAGTTTATAATCTTAAAGAATAATTAGCTTAATTAATAATTTTTAAAGATTTATGTAATTATTTCATTTTAATTTCTCTGAAGTCTAACCCTTTGCTATTCTATTGCTATAGGTTAGGTTTTAGGGCAGAGACTAAAGTGATGGAAACGCAAACTCCTTCAGCAAAACACAGAGACTTATTCGATATAGCTGTCCAGAATAAGGAAGGAACGTTAACCCGCGATGGGGCCTTGCGCGTTTTTACGGGGCAGCGTACCGGGCGGTCGCCGAAAGATAAATATATTGTTTGTGATGAAATAACTCAGGATACGGTCGCTTGGGGCGGACTTAATCAAAAAATATTACCGGAAGTTTTTGAAAAATTATGGCAAGAGGCGCAGCACTCTTTAGAATCTCATCCAATTTATGAGGATACTTTGCAGGTTGGCTCTCATCCAGAGTATCATACCACCGTCCGGGTGCAGTGTAATTTGGCTTGGCATACTCTGTTTTGCCAAAAACTCTTTATCCGCTCCCAATGTCCTATTGACCTTCCTGAATGGCACCTTATTAATGCTGCCCATTTTATTCCTGATCCGGCTTTATATAATTTAAATGGTCCTGCTGCCATTGTTCTTGATTTCTCCCAGCGTCGCATTTTAATCTGCGGCACCTTATACGCCGGGGAAATGAAGAAAGCTTTGTTCTCAGTTTTGGGATTTACTCTGCCCGGAAAAAGGGTATTGCCAATGCATTGCTCTGCAAATAAAGGCCCAGATGGTAAAACGGCGCTTTTTTTCGGCTTGTCAGGTACAGGCAAGACCACGTTATCAGCCGATCCTGAGCGTCAGCTTATTGGTGATGATGAGCATGGTTGGGCAGAAGATGGTCTCTTTAACTTTGAAGGCGGCTGCTATGCTAAGTGTATTCATCTGACGCAAGAAGGTGAGCCACTGATCTGGGCTGCTATTAAACATGGTGCTGTGCTGGAAAATGTGGTCTTGGATGACCAAGGGGTGCCGGACTATGATGATGGTTCTATTACCCAGAATACTCGGGTTGTTTATCCTTTGGAGTATATTCCCGGACGAGCGACAGAGTCTGTTCATCCGCACCCTAACTATATTGTCTTTTTGACCTGTGATCTGTTTGGAGTTTTGCCGCCGGTGGCAAAGCTGAGCTATTCGCAAGCGGCTGACTATTTCTTGACAGGGTATACGGCCTTGGTCGGAAGTACGGAGTTTGGCGCCGGCGAAGGCATAAAGCCTACCTTTTCCACGTGCTTTGGTGCTCCCTTTTTTGCACGGCCGCCACAGGTTTACGCAGATCTGTTGTTAGATAAACTCCAAAAAACCGGAGCTAGCGTTTTTTTGGTTAATACAGGGTGGACTGGCGGGCGTTATGGCCAAGGAGGACAGCGCTTTGCTTTGCCCGTAAGCCGCCGCATTATTGCCGCGATTACCAATGGTGAGCTATCCCAAGCAGATTATGAGATTCTGCAACCCTTTGACCTTGCTATCCCTAAACAATTAGCGGGGCTGCCGCCTGAGCTATTGAATCCGCGCTTGGCTTGGAAAAATGAAGGGTATGATCAAACGGCTGAATATTTGCTCGATTTGTTTGCTCAAAATAAGAAAAGATAAGAAAAGACAGTCGTTCAGTGGGTGACAATACCTCAGCACTTATGGTATTTTTAATCAAAGAATCTTTAATTAATTGTATTTATACGAGAGCTGCACGGTATGTCGAAAAAAAATATAGCTGTTTTGATGGGGGGATGGTCAAGTGAGCGTGGGGTATCTTTAGTCTCTGGAAAAGGTATTGCTCAAGCTTTGAGAGAGAATGGCCATACAGTACAAGAAATTGATGTTACTCGCGATATTAACAAGCTCATTGCCGATTTATCGCCGGCCCCTGATGTTGCCTTTATTGCGCTGCATGGGACCGGTGGGGAAGATGGGGTTATGCAGGGCGTGTTGGAAACCATGTCCATTCCTTATACTCACTCTAACGTTACCGCTTCAGCTATAGGGATGAATAAAGTATTGTCACGGAAACTCTTTAAACATATTGGATTGCCGGTTCCACCTTCTAAAGTAATCACTGTTGCGGCCTTAAAACAAGGGCATCCCATGGATATCCCCTATGTTATTAAACCCATAGCTGATGGCTCCAGCCGCGGTGTTTACATTGTGCGTAATTTATCCGAACCGGTTCCCTTTGATTCGAACTGGGAAGATAGTAAAAAAGTTCTCATTGAAGAATTTATTGATGGCCGTGAGATCCAAGTGGGCGTCATGGGTGACAAAGCTCTGGGAGCTATTGAAATTTGCCCTCTGGAAGGCTTTTATGATTATGAGGCTAAATATACGGATGGCAAAGCCCTCCATAAGATGCCAGCGCCTTTACATGAAGAGGCTTATCAGCGGGCTCTCGAAATCGGATTGAAAGCCCACCAAGTTCTCGAGTGTAGCGGCGTTTCACGCTCAGATTTAATGTATGATGAAACCAAAGATCAATTCTATCTGTTGGAGATTAATACCCATCCTGGCATGACCCCTTTGTCATTGTTACCTGAAATTGCGGCTCATGCAGGTATTAACTACAATGAATTGGTTGAATGGATGGTAAGGAATGCTCAATGCCACCAGTAAAGAAAGTTAAAGCTTCACGTCATCAACCTGCGCCGCACCGCTCTGCTTTGGGGCGGCAGGTAACCACATTTTTCGAGTTTTGGAAATCTCCCAAGCGCTTTCGTGGGGGCGCAGAAGTCCTAAAACGCCGCCTTGTCATTGCTGCTTGTTCTGCGGCTATAACCACCGTGAGTTATCTGGTGTTAGCTGGTTACCCCGGTGTCTGGTGGACTAAATTTAGTGATTATTTAATTTTCAAGTCGGCCAAATTAGGTCTGTCCTTAAATGAGATCTATGTTTATGGACGCAACCATACAGAATCGCAGCGATTGCTGGACCAAATCCATCTCGTTAAAGGAGATCCTATTTTAAAGTATTCTCCTGAAGAAATTCGGCAGAATATTAAGAAAATTTCTTGGGTAAAGGATGTGTCTGTTCAGCGCTTCTTGCCTGATACCATCCACATATCAATTGTAGAGCGTGTGCCTATTGCTTTATGGCAGCATCGCCAAAAACATTATTTGGTTGATGTCGACGGCATCATTATCTCGGATAAGAATATACAGCAATACAGTCACCTACCTGTGGTGGTAGGCAGTGACGCGCCGCGTCATGCTCCTCAGTTGCTCACGCTATTAGATCAAGTGCCGGAGTTGAAGAAAAGAGTGTCAGCTATTGTCTGGGTGGGAGAAAGACGCTGGAATCTTCTAATTGACCGTACGATTGAAGTCAAGTTACCTGAAAAGGATCCAGAAGGTGCTATTAAAAGGCTGCTTAAACTTCTCAAGAACGAAAAGCTTGACTTCTCTCAGATTAAATCCATTGACCTACGCCAACCCACACAAGTGTTTATTCGCTTAACAACGTCGGCAGAGATTCAATTAAAAGGCAAGGGCATCGAAGCTTAAGTGTGGCACTGTACTCCTTACCCTTCCGATGCTACATTCTAAAAACGCCAAACTTCATGTCATCAATCGGCTTATTTAACGACGCGGCTATTGACAATCCCAAAACCCTGCGAGTGTCTTTGGGATCAATAACACCATCATCCCACAAGCGGGCAGACGCATAATACGGAGATCCTTCTTCTTCGTATTTAGAGCGGATAGCATTTTTGAACTCTTCTAAATCCTGAGCTGGCCAAACTTCACCTTTTTGTGCTAATGCGTCTTGACGAATGAGACTGAGTACTGTTGCTGCTTGCTCGCCGCCCATAACCGAGATACGGGAATTAGGCCACGTCCACATAAAGCGCGGGCTGTAAGCGCGGCCACACATGGCGTAATTACCCGCCCCAAAACTGCCACCAATTGTAACTGTAAATTTAGGAACATTCGCACAGGCAACTGCATGGACAAGTTTAGCGCCGTCGCGAGCAATGCCGCCGGCCTCATACTTGCTGCCGACCATAAAGCCACTGATATTTTGTAAAAAGACAAGGGGAATCTTGCGCTGGCAACAGAGCTCAATAAAATGGGCTCCTTTAAGAGCACTTTCAGAAAAAAGGATGCCATTATTAGCTATAATACCAACTTGGTAGCCATAAATCCGTGCAAACCCACACACCAAAGTCGTGCCGTATAAAGGTTTAAATTCATCTAAGCGGCTGCCATCGACAATTCGAGCAATAATTTCGCGCACATCATAAGGCTGTCGGACATCTGTTGGAAGGATGCCATACAAGTCCTCCTCGTTATATAAAGGGGCTTCAACAGCAGCTTGGGACAACCACGGAGTAGGGTGAGGTAAGGTTTCAACAATCTGCCGAGCTATCTGAAGGGCATGCTCATCAGAATGAGCGAGATGATCCACCACGCCTGAGGTGCGCGCATGTAAATCGCCGCCTCCCAATTCTTCGGCGGTCACTTCTTCGCCGGTGGCTGCTTTAACAAGCGGAGGACCGCCCAGAAAAATTGTCCCCGTTCCTTTGACAATTATGGATTGATCGCACATCGCAGGTACGTAGGCGCCACCAGCTGTACAGGAGCCCATCACAATTGCAATTTGCGGAATCCCTTTGGCTGAAAGCTGGGCTTGATTATAGAAGATGCGACCAAAGTGATCGCGATCTGGAAATACCTGCGCCTGAAGCGGAAGAAAAGCCCCACCTGAGTCAACCAAATAAAGGCAAGGTAAGTTGTTCTCAAGGGCTATTTCCTGCGCCCGGAGGTGTTTTTTAACAGTCAACGGATAGTAAGTCCCGCCTTTGACCGTGGCATCATTAGCAACAATAATGCATTCTCGGCCGTGAATGCGTCCAATTCCAGTAATAATGCCTGCAGCGGGAACGTCATCCTCATAAACCTGATCGCCGGCCAAGGCACCAAATTCGAGGAAGGGGCTGCCCACATCCAACAATAAATCAATGCGTTCACGCGCCAATAATTTGTTGCGATCCTTGTGGCGCTGTCGAGCATTCTTGCCGCCGCCTTGATGAATCCGGTCTAACTTCTGCTTAAGGTCATCGACTAAAGAGAGCATCATTGCTTGGTTTTTAACAAAATCAGAGCTATTAGGTGAAATTTTAGTTTTTAATGGGGGCATGATTGATCCAGCTGACAAAGTGAACTTAAGCAGATTTTACAAAAAGTCTATCGAACAAGCAAAGCTTCATTTTAAATTGACGCATAACTTAACCATTCCCGCTAGTCCGCTGATAAGTCATGAGGGCGCTCAATTTAGAGCATGGCCCGTCTTTCTAGGCTTCACCTTGTAAGCTTTTATTTAACAGATAAACCGCATTAATAAAAAGGTAGCTGATGCTCTAATTTACAAAGATTTAAGTGTTTATTCATCCTTTGTTAGGAAATATACACCCTCTATCTTATAAGATAAATTTGAAATAAAATTAATTATATAGCAATTTTTTATGGATTGATAAATGGATCAAAAGACTGAATTAGCAGCCGGATCCCTCAGTATTACTGAATCGATTATCATGGGGGTTTCTGGAACGTCGCCTTCTTATAGTGCTGCTGCCACCACAGCGGCATTGATTGGTGCGGTAGGGATTTATTCACCCAGTAGCGTCATCATTTGCGGCTTGATTATGTTAGGGATTACTGTCTCATTTATGTTCCTGAATAAGCTATCACCCAATGCTGGCGCTTCCTACGTATGGATTCGAATGATTTTTAATCAGAAGCTGGGATTCTTAGCAGGCTGGTCTTTGCTCGTGGCGACAGCCTTATTTATGGTCTCGGGAACAATTCCGGCGGCTACGGCCACCTTGGCCCTGGTTAAGCCTGAAGTAATCGATGATCCGATTTGGGTTACTTGCTTTGCGGGCGGATGGCTGACTTTTGTCTCCATTATCGTTTTAAAGGGAATCCGGCAAACCAGTGTGGCGCAAATGATTTTTACAATTATTGAAGTCGCAATTATGCTCTTTATTATGGTCGCAGCCTTAATTGCCTTCTTAGATCAACCCATTCAAGAATTAAGCTGGTCTTTATTTAATCCATTCAATACCACTCTTGAAACCTTTACGAGAGGCGCTTTGATTGCTCTTTTCTTCTTTTGGGGATGGGATGTCACCATGAACTTAAATGAAGAAACCAAGGATCCTGATTCGATCCCCGGCAAAGCAGCTTTTTGGTCTATGGTTATAAATATCTTGTTGTTCCTAGTTTTTATTCTATGCACGTTGGTTGCATTAACGGATCAAGAAATACAGCAGTCGAGTACCAATGTATTATTGAAAATTGCTGAGAAAATTCTGCCTTCGCCGTGGGCCAATATTGCTCTGATTAGTATTATCTTAAGTACCATCGGCACCATTGAAACCTCGATGCTGCAATTCACGAGAACGCTTTTTTCCAAAGCCAGAGATGGCGTGTTACATCCCCGTTGGGGCAAGGTTCATAAAACCTGGAAAACACCATGGACAGCAACAATAGTTGTTTGGGCGTTGGGGATTGGTTTCTTGATTGTTGCCTCCCATAAGCCAACAGTTCGGGCCATCATGACAACCTCGATTGATGTCATTAGTTTCCAAGTTGCTTTCTATTATAGTTTGTGTGCAATTGCTTGTGCCTGGCATTTTCGTAACGTGCTCAAAGAGGATTTTATAAAGTCATTGCTTTTGATTGTCTGGCCAATTGTCAGTGCTCTTACCCTCACTTTGATTGCTGTTTATGCTGCGGTTTATAGCTTTGATAGTCAAACAGTTCTCTTAGGAATTGGTGGAATCTTAACGGGATTAATACCCCTGGCAATGAATAGGAAAGCTTTTGCTTCTTAAGGCAAGCTTGCTGTTTTAAGCGAGGGTAACCTTAATGCTAAGGTAGATCCTCGCCAGTTTTGATGCCATTAATACGCTAATCACTTTAAAAGCCTGACTTAATTCTCAGTTAAGGCGATTAATCTCGTCAATATTCAATACAATATTCACGTATTGCATTTATCCATTTAAATATTACTGTTGTAGGGATGAAAATTTCTTTGCTTAAATAAGAAAACTTCTTCACAGCAGCAAGCGTGTGTTTTTTGATTAACTATAATTAAAGAGAGACCCTAATGAAAAAAATTTTAACTATAATTGCTCTTCTTTCTACTCCCGTAACTGCAACCCAAGCAGATTTATTAACTGTGCTCGAAGGCTGCGCTGACCAAGCTCGCCAGCTTGCGAATAGGCATCCTAATTGCCCCGGCAGCCAGGATTGGAGCAATGATTTAGACTCTTTTAGTAACATGCTCGTCAATTCTACGACCAACTACCGGGAACCCGAAGGATATATTGATCATATTAATAGGGCCGCCATGACCCAAAGTTTGTGGCTAGATTTAATTCAATATTTAAATGAGGTCAATAATACCGTCTCTGTTATGGGAATCAGTCCGTCAGTTACAGCAAAAATACAGCCAGCTTTAGAATATGTTCGTTCCCAAGCCTATGCTTTCTAAAAAAGTACGGATAAGATGTCTTTTTGAATTGCAGTCTAGCCACCGCAAAGCAAGGTGATGGCTAGATTGTGATCTATATTAAAAGCGTTAGAGTTCTAAGCGGGCTTGATATGGATTGCCAAAGCGTGCACTCCTGTCTTTAATTCGTGATCTAAGATTTGGTAAATTCTTTGATGGGCGGCGACGCGGCTCAAGGGCGTCAGGGCAGGGGCTTGAATGGTAATGCTGAAATGAGTTTCTTGGCCAGCCTCTACATGGCCCGCATGTTTGGCCGAGTCATCTTTAACCTCTAAGAAGAGGGGGTGCAGCTCATTTTCAAGCTTCTGAATGATTCTATCGCGAATTTTTTCCATATTATCTCTTGCTAATTGTAGAACACAGCACCATAATTCTGCTATGTTTCATAAATTTTCGCAATTATTTGATCGAGGCAACCCGCATAAAGCGCCGGAAGGACGCTCATGCGACTATCCTGACTGCTCTAGTACGGGGGAGCATCGGGCCCCGCGGTCGCGTCAACAACTCGAAAAAGGCGAGCAAGATTGGTTGTGGTTCTGCCTTGAACATGTGCGCGCCTATAATTCGAAATGGAATTACTTTGATGGGATGAGTGAGGCCGCCCAGCTCAAAGAGCGCCTTGATGACATGGTCTGGCAACGGCCCAGTTGGCCGCTTGGCAAACAAGGGGCCGCAGAAAAATATGATCTTAAATTTGAGGATCCACTGGGGATTTTTGATCATCAAGACACCCACACTCCGCCGGTTGCACCTCCGACCGTAACTTCCCAACGGCAAGCAGATCTGACCTTACTTGATCTGAACGATGACTTTTCAAAAATGGATCTGCAGCAACGCTACCGGCTTTTGGCAAAACAATATCACCCGGATACCAATCCTGATGCGGATGCTGTCGATAAATTCCGTCAAGTTACAGAAGCCTATGACCGCTTAAAACAGTGCTAATTTAAGCAAAACTCTCATTAAAATAAAAGCTTGAAAAATATTACTTAAACTCCCATCTATAGTGTGTAAGTTAAACCAACTGGAGTATAGGCCGATGGACGATAAAGATATTCTTCCTTATGAAGGGGCTTTTAGCAGAGAAGACTTTATGACTGCGCAGTCAGTTACTGAAAAGGTCATTTTGTATAGCGTACACTCCATAATCAGCCTAATCTTACTCTCACTTGTCTGGTTAGCTTATCATAGAACGGGCTGGGTGGCCGCAAGCTTAGTGGCTCTTTTTGAAGTTCTGTTGATATATGCTGTAGTGCTTTTTGCTTGCGAAAGAGCAAAAACACGGGGATCTTTTGATAGGATTATTCGAGACGAATTTACCTATTTCCTTAAAGAAGAGATCAGGAAATAATCTTGCCGCTTCTTGCTTAATCCCAGCTTACGGCGGCGTACCGTTGTGAACGCGGCCGGGGATCGCGATTGTAATCAGTTTGATTATTGTTATTATAGCTTGCTCCCGGGGCGTTGGCGGGCGCTCCGTAAGAAGGTGGAGCGTACTGAGGTACGGGGGCATTATGATTATTGTCGATAGGATCACCGTAATATATAATGGGTGAGTTGGGGGCAGCTCCATAAGCCTCGGTATCATACGGGTCGCCATAAGCGCTGTCGTTGGGCGGAGGGGAGTACGCATAACCCGGGCGCGGATAAGGTGGAGTCGGTGCTGCATACGGAGCGGAATTATAAGCATAATTTGGAGAAGTCGTCGGATAGCTGGGCTGGGGTAGGGGACTGCTTGGGGGATAAACAGGGGCTGGAACAGGCGCCGGTATAGGGTTAAGAGGAGGGGTTCCTAAGGTACCACCCAGAGCTCCGCCGATGGCGCCGCCAATGAGGGCAGTAAGGTCGTCTGGACTAATCTGGTCAGGAGGGGCGATATTACCGGTGCGCTTATTATAGAAATCAATTAACTTTTTAGCATTAGCAATGCGCGGTGGAACGGGTGTTTTGCGAT
This sequence comes from Candidatus Odyssella thessalonicensis L13, assembly GCF_000190415.1. Taxonomy (GTDB): domain Bacteria; phylum Pseudomonadota; class Alphaproteobacteria; order Paracaedibacterales; family Paracaedibacteraceae; genus Paracaedibacter; species Paracaedibacter thessalonicensis. The sequence goes on along the minus strand of NZ_AEWF01000006.1, from coordinate 17,521 downwards.
TATTGGTTCTTTGAGTATCAATGCTTTGCCATGTTTTCTCATCTTGTGATTCAAGCTTCAGCCGGGGGGTATAATTGGCTTTTTGGAAGGCTTGGGCAATGGAGTCTAAATCCAGAGGGCTAGTTTTCTGGCCGTTTTGTAGATCCCTTTTGATGTCTTGTAAGAAATCAATAACAGGATCCTTGGGATTTAATCGCCGAATAATCTTATCAATGATCTGGGAGTCCTGGGCGGCACAATCAGAGTAGTTTTGACAAGTGGAGCCATTACGGCCTAAAGCCTGAATGGTGTAAATAAGAATATCATCGGTATCAAATAGGACATAAGGTCGAAGTTTTGCTTCTGCATCCGAATAGTCGATTTGCTGAGCAGGGGGCGCGGCGGGTGCGGCTGGCTGCCCCAGGCCAAATACCGAGAGTAAAGATTGAAAGATGGCTGTGTTGTCAGTTTTAGTTTTTTTATCTCTCCTGTTGGTTTTGAAAATACGCGCTTCTTGCAAATCGCTTATGCGTAAACCATTGGTAAGATTATTCTTACCTTTCTGAGATAACTTGTTGTAGATCAGAAGCTTTGTATGAGGACGATCCAGATTAAAGGCATTGTTGATGACATTAGCAAAATCATCCAGCATGCCTAAAATGGCTTGGTCAACCTCTTGGTATTTCTGATTGGCGGGTTGAGTCGCAGGTAAAGGACCATAAATGCTGTAGCCATAATAAGTGGCTGCATAACCCGGCTGTCCAAATTTGGCTTTCATAGATTTAATCTCTTTATTATAAGCCTTACGACATTGTTCCCGACTACTACAGCTGACAGATTTAAGGTTACGAGTAAGCTCTGTTAGGATCTGCGCTTTCGCTTCCCCATACTTTGCAGAGCCAAAAAGACGGCGCTGAGTATAAGCAAGCGGATTAGCCTTTGCTAATGAGATACTATAGGTTTTACCCGCTGCTATAATTTTAACGTTGATATCTTTAAGATTAGTGATTTGGGCAGGGATAGGCGGCTTGGTTGGGGTTAATTGCTGTTTGATCGCCAGCCACGTTTGTTGCGACTGACTCGCTTCCCCTATTTTCTGGGAACGAGATTTTTTAGGCTTCGCGCTGGAACCATAGCCCGATTCTACTTGTTGGCGCAGAGATAATAACTTCTGATAGCTTTCATCTTGCTGATTCAGGTTCTGTAAATATTTGTCAATAATGCGTAAATCGATAAGGGTATTACCTTCGCGATCTTGAGGGCGGTTAGCAAAGCCATCAATCTCTTGAAGGATCATATTCAATATCTGATCATAATTATAATGGGCACCATTTATCTCAGTAATCTGGTAAGGCGGCGCCACATTAAGGTGTAGATCGGCTTTAAGCGTTTGTTCAACTTGTTCTCGTAGCTTCTCTAAGCTGCGCTGAGTGGTGGTGTCTCCATTATTCATATTCAGCGGCGCAAATAAATTCTGAGCTAGCACAACTTTATCAAAATTATAACGCTTACCACTGCGATAATCCGCTTGTCCTGCCGCTGACATGGCCTGATAAATGAGAACTTGCGAATAAGAACGCTGGGGTTCATTTGACGGTCTCGAAATGTTCTTTGCCGTTAAAGGATAAGTTTTACCGCCAATAACCAAATCAAATTTCAGGTTGTCAAGGTTAGTGAGGGCGGGAAATTCTGGGGGCTTGGCTGGTTGAAAAGTCTGAGCTACTGACAACCATTCCTTGTGAGACGGATTGACTAGGCTCGGCGTTATATTAAAGCCGTGTGTTTGGAGAAGATGAAGAAGGTTCCCCATAGAAAGGGGCAATTTTGCTGCTTCAGCAGTAATGGTTGCGCGTAATTGTTGTAGCTTAGGAAGATGTGGGTCATCACTTGTTAGTTGAGCCAAAACTTCATCAATGATACTGAGTTGCCATTGTAAGGCAGAATCCTGATTCAATTTCGCATAATCTTGTGTTTCCAATCTCCCAAGAATATAAATGAGTAGATGATCATAATTAAACTTTAAGCCTTGAATATGACGAATTTCATAAGTAGGTGCGGCTAAAGCAGAAGCTTGGTTAATATGAGAATTTATTTCTTGTTTTAGGGATCCTAATATTGTTTTATCTCTTGAGGTGAGCGAACTTTGGGCGCCCAGCAGCTCAGCAAAAAGTCTCTCAGCATTGGAGTGATTAAAACCCGTATTAAAGTTAGGCAGCGTCACTCGATATCCTTGCCGGTATCTAGACTGAGCTTGAGGTGATAAGTTTTTAAAGATAAGAGTTTGAGGATAAAATATCAGCGATCTCAGGAAAATGGGCGCCTGCTGCATGAGCTTTTGTGTGGCTTCATGCTTGCGAATTAGTTGATTTTTAACATTTGGCGGTGTGGTGGGGGGTAACGTTGTTAATTGATGGTTATAGGTGTTTAATAGCTGGCCCAGTTTTTGCTGAAGGGTATCAATGCAATTTTTAGTTGTTGTACAACGCTCGAGGGAAAGATTAGAATGAGAGCCATCTGGAGCATGTTGTAGGTCGACCAATACCCCCTCAAGGGTTGGATCAGCCCAGGCAAGTTGACAGATTAGTAGAGTCAAACTCCATAGGATGGATTTCATTAATTTAGGCATTATGGCACGACCTAAGATTTTCCTCATTACTTATGAGTGTGCTATGGTGTGGTTAATATTCGATTAAAGTGAGTAAAATATGTCTTCTGAGGTTGTTCTGTTTAAAACGAATTCTATAACTGCCCCCCAAAATGATGATGCTCCTCCTTATAACTTGGAAGCAGAGCAGGGACTTTTGGGAGTATTATTGCTCGATAATACCATGATGGAGCGGGTAGGAGACTTTTTAAAACCGTTTCACTTTGCTGACGCGATTCATGCGAAGATCTTCGAAGGAATCTGCCGCTTTATTGAACGCGGGCAGATTGCCGATCCTGTGACCTTAAAAGATTACTTTGATCGGGATAAGGCTTTAGAACCGGTCGGGGGAGCGGCCTATTTGGTCGATATTGCCAACTCGGTGTTATCGATGAACAGTGCGGCTGATTACGGCAAACTGATTTATGACTTATACCTGCGCCGAGAGTTACTGAAAATTGGCCAAGATATCTGTGGTAATGCCAAAGTTTATGAATTTGATACCACTGCTATCAGCCAAATCGAGCAAGCCGAAAAGCAGCTCTTTGATCTGGCAACTAAGGGGCAAACCGGCGGCGGCCTCTTGCCTTTTAGCTTGGCGATTACTGATGCGCTGCAAACAGCTGAAATGGCCTTCAAGCGTGATTCGCATATCGTTGGCGTAACAACCGGCCTGATTGATATGGACAAATATTTGGGTGGTTTGCATCCCTCTGACTTACTTATCTTAGCTGGACGCCCGTCCATGGGTAAAACAACGCTGGCTACTAATATTGCCTTCAATGCCGCCAGGGCCGTCCTGGAAAAAGATCCTAATGGAGCACCGGTAGCGTTTTTCTCTCTTGAAATGTCCTCAGAACAGCTGGCTGCTCGTATTTTAGCTTCCGAATCTGAAGTTTCTTCCGACAAAATTCGTCGCGGTGAGATAAGAGCTGAAGATTTTCCAAAATTTGTCGAAGTTACCCGTACCTTACAAGAATTACCGTTATTTATTGATGATACCGCCGGCATCACTGTTAACGCCATCCGTAACCGCTGTCGCCGCTTAAAACGTCAACATGGATTAGGACTAATTGTGATTGACTACCTGCAATTAATTGAAGCGGGCGGAGTAAAGCGGAGCAGCGATAGCCGCGTTAATGAAATTTCTGATATTTCGCGCGGACTTAAGGCAATCGCTAAAGAATTGGATGTGCCAGTAATTGCTCTGTCTCAGTTATCGCGTGCGGTGGAACAGCGTGAAGATAAGCGGCCGCAGTTGTCAGACTTACGTGAATCGGGGTCCATTGAGCAAGATGCTGACGTGGTGATGTTTGTGTACCGTGAAGAATATTATCTTGAGCGCCGTCGTCCGCCTGAAGGTACTGACAAATTCGTTCAGTGGCAAGAGGAAATGCAGCGCGTGTATAAACAAGCGGAAGTTATTATTGCCAAGCAGCGTCATGGACCGGTGGGTACGGTTAAACTTTATTTCGATGGAGCCTTGACGAAGTTCAGTAATTTGACAGAGAATTATATGGATTAAAGGAATTGATTGCTAGACGGATATGATTAAAATGTGAAGCTTGTGCAATCGGCAGAGAAGATCTGATATGACATTAGAAAAACAAGGTTATATACTTTTAGATTTCCCGTCATTCGGATAAGAACAACATCGGAGCTAAACTCTTGCCATTTAGATCAAGCTTCTTTTTAATTAAAGTGCAACTTGGGCTTCTAAATATAAGGATAAGTTAATGGATAGATTAATTAAGGAAATTAAAGGGACCTTAGGGGCCCTGTTTATTGCAGTTATCATTCGCACATTTTTATTTCAGCCTTTTGTCATTCCATCGGCGTCGATGTATCCTACTTTGATGATTGGCGACTTTCTATTTGTTACAAAATATACTTACGGCTATAGCAATTATTCATTTCCTTTCGCGCCTCCTCTCTTTCAAGGACGGCTTATGGAAAACGACAAGCCCACTTTAGGACAAGTTGCTGTTTTCCGGGCCCCGGTTGGGAAAACGGAGAATATTTTCTTACGGATGACTATTTATTTTGATGAATCCTTGGATTACATTAAAAGAGTGGTAGGGTTGCCGGGTGATAAAGTGCAAGTTAAGAATGGTATTTTACACATCAATGGCGTTGCTTGTAAACTTGAAAAGCTTGAGGATTATACGCTGAGAGATCCTCGCTATAACTCTGTAAAAGTTTATTCCCGTTATCGGGAAACTCTGCCAAATGGTAAAACTCACGAAATTTTGATGGATCTCCCGTTTGGGGCCGGCCCTGTCGATAATACCCCGGAATATACAGTTCCCGAAGGCCATTACTTTGTCATGGGCGATAACCGTCATCATTCTCAAGACAGCCGCTATATGAAGGAGCTCGGTTTCATTCCAGAAGACCACCTTCTAGGCCCCGCACGTATACTGTTCTTTTCAACAGAGGCTCGGTGGTATGACGTACTTGCATGGATTCCAGGTATTCGAGTTAACCGTATCCTTAAGGTCATCGAATAAGATCTTCACTATACCTGCCTCAATATAGATATAAGTGGCCCCAGCGTTCATATAGAAGCTGGGGCTTTTCATATGATGGTAATGCTTTAAAACATGCCCGCTGAAAAATATTAACTCTAATTATTGCTGGAGGTTAATTGATCATCGTGCTTGCGGGCAATCACTTTTTCTATGGCTATAGGGAACTGAACAGTGACATCGCGCATCGTGGTGCTTTGCTCAAGCGCCGCCTCAATTTCAAGAGCATTTTCTACATCCTCAATGCGAAGGGGGGTGCCGATTATATAATTGCTAAGAGTTGCTCGAGCCATTGCAACTAACCTCTCTTTTTTGAGCTTTGGGAAAGGGACATGGATAAAACGGGATTTTAAAGCTTCATCTTCAATAGGCTTATTGCTAATAAAGATCAGCAGGAATCCTTTGAAGGAGACTTGGAGACCTTCTAAATAGTCTGCGGAAAAAGAGCCAAGGGTAGGCTCAAATAAGCGCTTAGCACTTTCATTTAGCGAGCCATTCAGCCAGGTGGCTTCATCAAATATCAGAATGCCAAACGGGCTACTCTCTTTACCGATTCGCGACAATGCTGATAAGACTTGGCCGGGTTTGAGTGAACTACCTTCTAGAGTATCAGCTTTGTGATCTTTAAGAGTGATTTCTTGCATAGGAATAGGGTGAGAAGATACCTTATTTAAGTGGTTTACAAGCTTCTTTGCAAAGTAAGTTTTGCCAATCCCGCCTGATCCTTCAAGATAAAGACAAACAAAGCCATCTTCATTTAAAGCCAGTTTACGCAAGTATGTTCTGCAAGTTGAGCTAATGCTAGAAATGGCGGGATCTGCTTGCTCATAATCTTTAAAAAATTCTCCGATAAAACGATGAACGAGAGGGAAATCTTGCTTCAGCTCTTTGAGAGAAAGAGGCGGCGTATAGGGATAACGATGAAGCATGGGTAAATTGAATACTATATCGAAAAACTCGGCTGCCTGGCTGTATCTACAATGCTTATTGCGGACCAATGTAAATTTTTCACGAATTTGCTGCCACAAAGCAGAAGGGATATAAGGCATCAATTCACAGAATTTATCTTCCCATCGGCTAAGAGGATCAGGGTCGGGTCTAAAATATTGATACAAGGCATGGGTTGAATTCTTAATGGTTACCCCTAATATACTTAAAAAATTAAATAACCCAAACCCCCCTCCCACACTCTCTGGGGACATTACTGACAGGATCATACTTGTACTAATGCCGTCAAATGCAAGGTATAGAGCACCTTCTTTAAGAGGGCGCAATACTGCTGAACGTTTCTCTTTTCTGAGTTGCTCTTTCAAGGAGTTGACCATCAGTTGCCGCTGCTGGAGATAGTCGTCATAAGATATTTCATCGAAGCTGGTGATAGCCTCAATTTCTTCCAACCTATCTTTTTCCTGAATTAAGTCTTCCGGCATATTCTCGATTGATCCATCTGCCATCAGCACGTCCACATAACCTTGTAAAATGGTGGGATCAAATGCTTTCTCATAATCAGTTGTGCTTAATAGATTACCTGGAAAGGCGTTCTCTCCAGCACACAGATTAAAATAGAGTAAGATACTGCTGAATATAACTTTTTTTACCATAAAGATATCCTTAGTTTGAGAGTTAGCGGCTGACCACTAGCCTAGGTAAGAAAAGCTTCTGTTTTGACAACTTTAATCAATCTTGACTAGATCCCGCACAACTAGTCTAAGAGAATAAGAGATTTATACAAAAGGGGTGATGGAAAAGATTAACTACCGAGAATAAATAGTCTGTCTGTAATATCTTACCTGCTGCTAAGTATACCTTTGTGAATAGTATTAATTCTTGCCGATAGCCCTTCTTCTGTGTAATCGCTATGGACAGTATTCCAGACAGGATTCGGCCAAGCAGGATCGGTGGTATAGCGTGCAATAATATGGATATGCAGCTGCGGTACAACGTTTCCTAAGGCTGCAATATTAATCTTATCTGGCTTAAAAATGTCCCTCATAACTTGCGACATAAAGGTCATTTCCTCCATAAGCAGCTGCTGCTCTTGCAACGGTAGATCTATAATTTCTATAATGTTATCTCTTTGAGGGATAAGAATGCACCAGGGGAAGGCTGCGTTTTTAGAAAGGCGCAGCTGGCACAGCTTTAAATTAGCAATAAATTCAGAAGATTGCTCAAGGCGAGAATCAAGTTGCATGGCCAGTGTTCCTTCAAATGATTTGCCTCATCATGGCTTAAAATTCGCATCAGCACAAATTTTCTTTTGGCAAGAGCCGCTTTATGGGCTATAAAGAATCAGATGCACCCGTAGCTCAGCTGGATAGAGTGTTGCCCTCCGAAGGCAAAGGTCGGACGTTCGAATCGTCTCGGGTGCGCCATTTCTCCTTTATTCCTTTCTAGATACCATAAATATTCACCTCAAGCTCAGCATGAAGATTGCAATGAGGTAGGAATTGTCCTAAAACTAAAACAGGAGCAAAAAAAGAAAGGAAAGTTATGAAAATCGAATTTAATAAGCCTAGTCTTCCGACTTCAGGTGTTTTAACGGTTGTCGTCGTTTCTAAGGATGTCGATGGACTTATCGCTGAGTTAGACAATAAAATGTCAGGACAGCTGCAAACTATTGTCGGCAGAGAAGAATTTGATTTTCGTAAAGGAAGTGTTGTCACCATTCCTTATCCGCAAGGCACCGGCCTCACCAAGCTTCATTTAATCGCTGCTGACCAGGAAAAGCTCAAGGATCATTATGAGCAAGAATCATTAGGGGCTAAGATTTATTCTACATTTGGCCTCGAACAAGATGAAAAAGCAGCTGTTTATCTGCCCGCTTTATCAGATCCAAAGTCAAGTGGAGTTGTTGCAAGCGGTTTATTGTTGAAATCTTGGTCCTTTCCTAAGTACTTTACTAAGAAAAAGAAAACAGATTTCTGTCAAATTCAGCATGTTTCCATCTTAACTGAGACACCCGCAGAAGCCGCTGAAAAGTTTAAAGAATTAGAACAAGTCGCCGAAGGGGTCTTCTTAACCCGCCATGTGGTCTCTGAGCCACCAAACGTAATTTATCCTGAAACCTTAGCAGCTGAAGCCAAGAAGCTTGAAGCATTGGGAGTAAAGGTTGAAGTTATGGGCGAGCAAGAGCTTGCTAAACTTGGTTTCAATGCCTTGTTGGGCGTTGGACAAGGCAGTGCTAAAGAATCCAAGCTGGTCGTTATGCAATGGCAGGGGGACTCTGCTGAGGCGCAACCTATTGCTTTTGTGGGTAAAGGCGTAACCTTTGATACTGGTGGAATTTCAATTAAACCCTCCCAAGATATGGATGACATGAAATGGGATATGGGTGGCGCCGGGGCCGTGCTCGGTGTGATGCGAGCGCTGGCCGGCCGTAAAGCCAAAGTGAATGCTGTTGGGGTAATGGGATTGGTTGAAAATATGCCAGATGGCAATGCGCAACGCCCAGGTGACGTTGTTAAATCGCTATCCGGTCAGACCATTGAGATCTTGAATACGGATGCAGAGGGGCGCTTGGTGCTGGCGGATGCTTTATGGTATACTCAAGATCGTTTCAAACCCGCCTATATGGTTAATCTCGCCACTCTAACAGGGGCAATCATTATTTCATTAGGCACAGAGCATGCTGGCCTGTTCTCCAATGATGACGAATTAGCCACGATGTTGGCTGATTGCGGAAAAACTGTTGGCGAAAAACTATGGCGTTTCCCGTTAACAGAAGCTTATGATAAAGAGATTGATTCTGTTATTGCCGATGTCAAAAATCTGGGTAATGGCCGTAATGCGGGCAGTATTGCCGCAGCACAATTCTTGCAGCGCTTTGTGAATGGCACCAAGTGGGCCCACTTAGATATTGCCGGCACAGCCTGGGACAAGAAAGCAAAATCCCTGCACCAATCCGGAGCTACTGCTTTCGGTGTTCGCCTGTTAAATTATTGGGTTAAGAAGCATATTGAAAGGAGTGCCTCCTAATGGAGGTCGCTTTCTATCATCTAACTGCAACGCCTTTAGATAAGGCGTTGCCTAAGTTAGTTGAGAAGATTTATCAAAGTGGGCTACGTGCGCTTATTGTTTGCGAGACGCAAGAGCGTATAGAAGCCCTAAATAATATCTTGTGGACTTTTTCCCAGACCGCTTTTTTACCCCATGGTTATACCGGTGATCCCTTACGGCATCCGATATGGCTTTCTCTTGCCTCTGATAACGTTAATAACGCCGATATTGTGATCATCCTTAATGGAATTATGGTCGCACCCGGGCAATTTAAACGATGTATGGATATGTTTGATGGCAATGATGCCGCTTGCGTGCAAGCAGCCCGCGAGCGCTATAAGGCTTATCGTGAGCAGGGATTAAAGCTAACTTATTGGCGCCAAAATGAAAAAGGGGCGTGGGGCCAGGGGTAAGTTTCACAGATATCTCGCTGTAAGACAGCCTGCCTTACCTATCTGAAGCTTATATGTTCCTTATTAGCCGTACTAAATGCACGACCCACTTTACATTCCCTTATCCGCATTTAATGCTTCACCTTTGGTTTGAATTATCTTTTGAAATTTTGGTAAAGGATATGGTGAACCGTCTATGTCTTGATTGAGGATATTTTCTTCTCCTTGGTGTTCCTTATTCAAGTAAGCCTCTAAAATCAAGGTAGCTAATTTATCGATGGCCTGTTTATACTTTCTATATTTCTCCGGAGCTGGCTCCTTTAGATAGTAATCCTTAATAATTATATAGTTGGGATCTAAGAGAAGTTTAGGATTAATGAATAATCTTGCCTGCATATTGGTAAAAAGTGCCCTTTCTTTATCCTCATTTTCTGACCAGCTAGAGTGATTGAGTTCTTTTATTCTGAGCTTGTTAAAGTTAA
>NZ_AEWF01000007.1 GCF_000190415.1 Candidatus Odyssella thessalonicensis L13 | reverse complement strand
TACTACGGGAAGCCTCAGTGGCAATATTACCAACAATGCCGCCCTGATTTTCAACCGCTCAGATGCCTCCACTTATAGCGGCAACATCACCGGCACCGGCTCTGTGGAGAAGCAAGGGCCAAATACTCTGACTCTTACAGGTACTAATACTCATAGCGGTACCACCACCATTACAGCGGGCACTCTGCAAATCGGTAACGCTGGCACTACAGGCAGTATCGGGGGAAATATTGTTAATAATGGTACATTAACTTTTAATCGTTCTGATAATCTGGCTTACACTAATGTTATTTCAGGCGGAGGATCCATTAATAAGCAAGGTACCGGAAAGCTGACAATCATGGGTGCTCAAACTTACGCAGGTGGTACAACGATTAACGATGGAACGATTAGTATCAACCATTACCAAGGTTTAGGAACGGGAGATATCACTTTTACGGGCACAGGAACAACGTTAGAGATTAGTTCAAGTTTAACAGCGCCCATTGCCAATCCAATCCATATCAATGCTAATAGCAACTTGGATACTCAGGGACTCAATGTAACCTTAAGCGGGACTATTGATGGTGGGTTCACGCTAAGAAAACTTGGCACTGGTATCTTAACTTTTTCGGGGGCTAATGCTTTTAATGGTATTATCCTGGACAATGATACGATAGCAATTGCAGATAATCAAGGCTTGGGCACAGGAACCTTTGCATTCAATAATGCGGGAACAAAGTTAATAATTGCTGCGAACTTGAGCAATGTGGCTAACCCTATTGCCATGACAACGGATGGAATCATTGATACCAATGGTAACACTGCTAATCTAACTGGAGCTCTGAGCGGTCCAGGAGATTTGGTAAAAGAGGGAACGGGCGTGTTGCAGATTACCACCACTAATCCACTTTATTCAGGTTCTGTGCTAGTGAATGGAGGCAAATTAACGGTCAATGGGTCCTTACCTAACTCTGATGTTACTGTTGCCAACAGCGGCAGCTTCACAGGTAACGGAAGCGTTTACAACTTAACAAATTTAGGAATTCTTAAGCCTGGCAATTCAATAGGAATCATTCAAGTTCTGGCGAACTTTGATAATACGAATGGGACTTATAATTGTGAAATTAATGATGCCAGTCAATCAGACTTGATCCAAGTAACTAATACAGCGACTTTAGGGGGAACTTTGCATATTTTACCCCAACCGGGCAACTATACTACTCCTAAAACTTATACTATTTTGACGGCCGGCAATCCCATTGTGACTCAATTTAATGCTGTAACTTCTTCTTCAGCCTTATTAAGATATACGCTGAATTATTTAATGAATAGTGTCGAGCTAACGGCAGTACAAAGCTTCACTTTAAATAATGTTGTGACAGATGGAAATCCAGGAATAGTTGCCAATTATATTGTAAAGACGAATACACCGGTTGGCTCTCAACTCGCCAATCTGAATAGTATTTTCCCAACCTTGTCTATAAGTGAACTGTATAATACTCTTAATCAGCTGCATCCGGCCGCGAATGGCTTAATTAGCGCCCAATTAGGGGCTTATGAGCTCAGTCAGTCTACCGAGATATTTTCTGCCCTAATGATTGCCCGCAATGTTAAGCACCAGCAAGGAAATTATCCACAACCTGCCCAGATTGCTCGCCTCCTTTCTCACGCCTATCATCCATTAAATCTTGAGTTAGGAAAGATCTTTTCGTCTAAGTCAGCTTCTCCTTATTGTCAGTATAATTCAGGGAGTCCTCAATCTCACCCTGCACCTCAAGATATACATGTGTCGTTTAACAATACCTCCTTATGGCTAAAGCAATCTGGGGGATTGATGAATCGCAGATCAGTTAAAGATAGAAGTCCCACTGTAGGCACACCAGGTGTTAAAACGGAGCTAGCAACAACCTCGCTAGGTGCAGATCAACAAGTTTTAAAAGATTTAGTTTTAGGAGCTACACTTGGATATACGAGGATGTCATATCGTTTACAACAAGGGTACGGGCGAGGAAAGATTAGCAACTATCGTGTTGGCGTTTACGGACAATGGTTAATGGGCGAGAAGGGGTATGTTAATGCAGCTGGCTTTTATGGATACCATCATTTTAAGGGAAACCGTAACCTTAAGGTTCTTTCTGCTCCCTATGTCAACAGCCATCGTCGCAAAGGACAGCATCTCAGTGGAGCTTTAGAAGCAGGATATAATATCGCCATAACTCCCAAGACCACCATAACTCCTTATGTTGGATTTGAAGGTTTATATTTAACGGAGAACGGGTATAGGGAGGCAGCAAGCGGGCTGAACCCGGCTTTAAAAGTTGCCCGTCGAAGAAGTCGCTTTATCCAAAATAGATTCGGCGTTCAAGTATCCCGCTCCATAGCCCTTAGGCAAACGCCAATCTATATGTATGCAAGACTGGGATATAATTATAGAAGAAGCCACAGGAATCCTCATACCATTACCGCAGCTCTATATGACTATAATAACAGTACTTTTACTATATCAATTAATGATAAGCAGCAACGAGTTTTCAACCCCTCCTTAGGGATTACGACATCTTTAACAGAGCAATTGTCTTTTTCAATTAGCTATAATGCTGAGATCTCTTCTTCTCAGCATCTATCTGCGATCCTTCTTCGGTTGGACTATCAATTCTAATATGGCTGATAAAGCTGGGTGATGTGCGCTATGCCAAAGCTACCGGATATAATTTAAAGTGCTTTTCAAAGAAGTCATAAATATAATTATAATCCCTTCCTTCTGGTGGCTGTGCTTGTGAATTATCAGAAGTTTATTACTTGCGAACAAGCTTTGTTCTGTTTTAAGTTTCTTGCTGAAAAATTAAAAGAGAGGAGCTTCTTGTCTTTATTCTTAACCCATCCTTTAATAAAAAGACCGCTGTTTGAGAACGTAAAAATCAGTCATACCGACCATAAAGTCCCTGGCATGAACGGCAAAATCCTCCACAGCGCCCTGCATAGAAGGATGATTTTTGGATGGATAACAGCTACTGAGGAGGGAGAAGAAATAGGGGGCTATTAAAATAAATAATTTATGTAGAAGATCAAATATGGATCAAGTGGCAAGAATAGGATTTCTAACTGTTTTTCTTTGCTATTTATCCAACTTGCAAGCAGCATATGTCGGCCAATCAACGAAACTAACAAAAGATCCTAAAAGTTTAGTAGATACCACTTTAGCAGTACAAGTTGAAACGAGCGCCCCGGCGCAGCCCGCTAACGCTGAAAATTAATCAGAAACAGACGAGTATATTCCTACTGAAGAGGAGATTAGAGAAGCTTCAAGAAGAGCCGATAAAGTTTTAGGGTTAAATCGAGGCAAGAAAAATCGCCAGGATTACCGGAGAAAATAATTTGCCTACCCTTAAGAAACAAATGCGAATTCATTTAGAAAATTTTGATGATTCTTAAGGGTATTGCCATGAAGGGATTTACATGATGCACTATATAAAGAAAGAGGTCCTTTTATGATGAGAAGTTAAGAATAATGCCTTTTCGTCCCTTCCCTTCTTTAAAACATGCTCCCAGCTTAGCTGAGGTTAATGGAAGCATTAGAGTACCAAAGTCAGGATGGCGTCGATTCTTGGCCTTTCTCGGACCCGGCTACCTGATCTCTGTCGGTTATATGGACCCTGGCAATTGGGCGACCGATATTGCTGCCGGCTCTCAATTTGGTTATAGTCTGCTTTTTGTCATCTTACTCTCCAATTTGATGGCCGTTTTACTACAATCTTTGGGGGTACGCTTAGGTATAGGTACTGGCCTGGATTTAGCCCAAGCTTGTCGTCAATCCTATAACCGTCCTGTAAATGTTATTTTATGGCTAGCTTGCGAGCTAGCTATTATTGCGTGTGATGTGGCAGAAGTCATTGGCACGGCCATCGCCTTACAGCTGCTATTCGGCATCCCCCTTTTAATGGGAACACTGATCACTATCTGTGATACTTTCTTACTCCTGCTTTTAATAAACCGAGGCTTTCGGGCGCTGGAAGCCTTTGTTATTACTTTACTCCTTGTTATTATGGTTTGTTTCATCATCCAGATAGTTGCCGTTCAGCCGCAATTCCACGGCATTTTAAAAGGTTTCATCCCCAGCACTGATATTGTCAAGAATCCACAGATGTTATATGTGGCGATTGGGATTATCGGCGCCACTGTTATGCCGCACAATCTTTATCTTCACTCCTCAATTGTGCAAACACGTGCTTTTGAGCCAACACACAAGGGCCGTCGTCAAGCGATTCAGTGGGCAACAGTTGATAGCACAATTGCCTTAACGTTAGCTTTGGTCATTAATGCGGCGATTCTTATTCTTGCAAGCGCAGCTTTCCATCAGACGGGGCACACGGATGTCGGCGATATCACTAAAGCGTATCATTTACTCGCGCCTATCTTGGGATCCGATATGGCCGCGACAATGTTTGCCATCGCTTTATTAGCTGCAGGTTTAAATTCTACTCTCACGGCAACGCTTGCTGGGCAGATAGTGATGGAGGGATTTCTAAATCTGCGTTTTCCGCCATGGATTAGACGCCTTATTACCCGCGGATTAGCTATTATCCCTGTAATAATCATAACCCTATTGTATGGGGATAAAGGCACAGAACAGTTATTATTGTTTAGCCAAGTCATTCTGTCAATGCAGCTTCCGTTGGCCATTATACCTTTAATTTTATTTGCCACCGATCAGAAGAAAATGGGAGCCTTCGTGACCCCAAGATGGATGGCCGTTCTAGCCTGGGCAGCTACAGTGCTTATAATAACTTTAAATCTTAAATTGCTTTCTGATTATTTGTAAATAGATCCATAGGCTCACCTATGTGAAAAGCCTCTGCCTTAAGCTTAAACCTTTAATTAAGGGAGCTAGATACTTGTTCCTGAAGTAGTTTGAAATTACCATAAAAGAATAGATTAAGTAATAGTTCTCCCATTATAGCTTCTCAATTCTTGGCAAAGAATCAACCACATCCTGCAAAAATATTATCTTCAAAGATATAAACTTATTGGTTTATAAGGCGCAGAACTATTTTGACTGCAAGGAACTATATATCAAAATCGAGAAAAGTAATCACTTCGCTTAATTCCCTGTACGGCTCACTTCGCCGTCACTATTTAGCCCTATCTTTCCCCTTAATTGACCTCTTCTAACTAAAAATTCAGAATTGCTTGCCTTTTGACTTGAAAATGCGAGAAAATAATACAGATAGTATAATGAGACCCCAAAATGTATCGACAATTCGAAGAATTACTAGACCGATTGAGGCACAACAATCCCGCTGTTGACGAAGCGACGCTTCGACGCGCCTATGAGTTTTGCATGAAAGCTCATGGTTCACAGCTGCGCGCCTCCGGGGATCCTTATTACACTCATCCACTTGCCGTGGCTCAGATTTTGGCTGATTTTAAGCTTGATCAATCAACAGTAATTACTGGCCTGTTGCATGATACTGTCGAAGATACTTTGGCAACGCTGGAAGATATTGAAAAACAATTTGGCAAAGATATTGCTAATCTGGTCGATGGCGTTACCAAATTATCGCAACTAGAGCTCCAATCAGAGCACACCAAGCAGGCGGAAAACTTACGCAAACTCGTGCTGGCCATGTCTTCAGACATTCGTGTTCTCTTGGTCAAGCTAGCAGACCGCTTGCATAACATGCGCACCTTGCATCATGTCAGCTCGCCAGAAAAACGCAAGCGCACCGCCAGAGAAACAATCGAGATTTATGCGCCGCTTGCCGAACGCATGGGGATGCAGCATCTTAAAGATGAGCTTGAAGATATTGCATTTGGCATTATGAATCCAGATGCCCGGGAATCGGTACAAAGTCGCCTTAGTTTTCTATACGAGAATGCCGATTACACGGTTGAAGCTATTATTGATGATATCCAGCGCGTTTTAAAAGATGCTAATATCGAGAATGCCTTAGTCAATGGACGGCAAAAGACACCTTATTCTATTTGGAAAAAAATGCAGCATAAGCGGGTAGCCTTTGAGCAATTATCCGATATTATGGCGTTCAGGATCGTGGTTCATACTGTCCCAGAAGTCTATCACGCTTTGGGAGCCGTTCATAACGCTTATCTTGTGTTACCAGGACGCTTTAAAGATTATATTTCCACCCCCAAGCCAAACGGTTATCAATCGCTACACACCGGCTTGATTGGTCCGTTTAATAGCCGTATTGAAGTACAGATTCGCACTGAAGAGATGCATCAGATTGCCGAGTACGGTATCGCCTCCCACTGGGAATACAAGCAAGGAATTTCCCATGATGGTAGGCAATATGCTTGGTTGCGCGGATTACTAGACATTTTAGATCAAGCTCCAAACCCGGAGGAATTCTTAGAGAATACTAAGTTGGAGATGTTCCAAGACCAAGTATTCTGCTTTACGCCTAAGGGTGACTTAATCCAACTTCCCAGTGGGGCAACACCTATCGACTTTGCTTATGCAGTTCACTCGCAAATCGGTAACCATATTACCGCCGCCAAGATTAATGGCCGCTTAATGCCATTACGCACCGTCTTAAACAATGGTGACCAGGTAGAAGTAATTACCTCAAAGACTCAGCGTCCTTCTCCGACCTGGGAGCGCTTCGTGGTTACCGGTAAAGCCCGGTCCCATATCCGTCGATATATTCGCCAACTTAAGCGTGAGCAGTTTAGTGAGCTCGGCCGGTCAATGCTCGTTAAGGCGTTCAAGCACGCTCACTTAGACTTAACAGAAAAGCTTCTTCGCCCAGCAATCGAGCAGCTTAAGCAAGGGGCTTTGGAAGATTTATATGCCAGTATCGGGGAAGGCACTTTATCAACGCATGAAGTGATTCAAGCTGTTTATCCTTATGATAAACCCGAGCGATTAGAGCCCAAACTTAAGAAGCAAAAAGCCAGTGACTCCGCCTCAAGCGGGGGTGTGTCTATCCAAGGGTTAATTGATGGAATGGCCCTGCGCTATGCAGGTTGCTGCCATCCCTTACCGGGAGATCGGATCTCAGGAATTGTAAAAACTGGAAAGGGGATTACAATTCATACGGCCAACTGCGAAGTCCTTAAAGCTTTCTCGGACCCTAATCGCGTCCTGGAGCTAAGTTGGGGCAAAGCTGCCGATGATCAACAGAAATTTGTCGGGCGCTTAAAGGCCACCTTTCTTAATATGACAGGCAGTTTATCTTCTTTCTCAACAGCCATCGCAAAACAAGGCGGCAATATTAGCAATATTAAGGTTACCAATAGGACGCCAGACTTTTGGGACATCATTATTGATGTTGAAGTCAAGGACGCCGAGCATTTAAATCTTGTCTTAGCTAGTATTCGAACCTTACATATCACCAATAGTGTAGAAAGAGTTTAAATGATTATTGGCATTGGCAGCGATTTAATTGATATCCGTCGCATAGAAGCAGTTATAAAGCGCCAAGGTCAAAAGTTCCTGAACAGAGTTTTTACAGCTTATGAGCAAGAACGCTCCCAACTCAGAGCCCATAGCACGGCTTCCTACGCCAAAATGTTTGCAGCTAAAGAAGCCCTTATCAAAGCTTTAGGGACCGGCCTTGCCAAAGGCGTCACGTGGCACAACATCGAAGTTCGCCGTGAGCCTTGGTCCCCTCCTACCCTTATCCTAAGCGGAATGGCAAAACATCATTTCCAATCCCGTATTCCCTCGGGATTGACAGGGCGCATTCACTTATCCATGACTGATGAGCCGCCTTATGCTCAGGCTTTTGTAGTATTGTCAGCGGAATAAAACCACCTACTTTTATCGCGACGTTAAAGAAGTTCTATTAATATAATAATATTAATACCTGAAGCATAATTCCCTGTAGAACAATCGCTCTTCCTTACTATGGCCCCCTTCTCTCAGACCTCTCTTTTCCGCCAGGATTTCTTGCTAAACAGCCACGTCTCGGCGGGGTTTGTTTAAAAACAGGCTCATTTTCACGCACTAAATCTCTTCCAAGAACAAGAACTCAGAATTATAAATAGGGATGCTATTAAGTGATACATGAGTTCCAGGAAAGGACGAGGTTTATATGAATAAGTATTCTATAAAATACAAGCTGCAGCTGCTTTCTACAGCTGTCATGTTGACCTTATCACCATCTGCCGCTTTAACCGTGGCTGATGTTTATCCTTTTCAAGCCCTTGGCTGTCCCAAAGAATTCACTCAAGTGGCTACCCATCTTTCCCCTAGCGAATTAGAAGCCTGTTCTGTACCGCGTCTAGCAAATGACGGACAGTCTTCATATCCGGCAGTCCCGCTTTCATTCTCCTACTTGATTGCGCCGGATCAGGAGGCGGTCGCCCTTAATCGGCGAACGCCTTCTTTACTATATTTATCCACTCATCTCATTCATACTGCCGATAGCGGTAATATTAGCCCTGAGTTTTCCGATAGAAATGCGAACATCTTTCAACTAGCTCATCCCTCTTCTCAAAGCTTATGGACGAAATTAAAAGGACAAGTTCACCGGATGCGGACCTTACAATGCATTAGCTCCCTAAAAAAAAGAAGAGACATCGCCAGAGAAGCCGTGGAAGCTTATGCCCCCCTTGCTGCTTGCATGGGCATGAAGCATGTTAAGGATGAGCTGGAAGACCGGGCCTTTAAAGTTCTCGATCCTGCAGCCCATAGTTTTATTCAAAGCCGTCTAAAATCTGTGGTGGGAAATGCCGAATACATGGTGACCGCAACGACACATATGCTCAGACAAGTGTTAAAGAGAGCACAAATTACCCCCCTCCACGTTAATGGCCGCAGAAAGACTCCCTATTCTATCTGGAGGAAAATGCTGCACAAGCATGTAACATTTGACCAATTATCAGACATTATGGGATTCAGGATTATTGTTCAGAATCTATCGGAAGCCTATCAAGTTTTAAACGTCCTCCATGATACTTTTCGGGCGATCCCCGGTCGTGTAAAGGATTACATCTCACAACCTAAAGCAAATGGTTACCAATCTCTCCATACTTGCTTAATTGGGCCTTTTAATAAAGTTATTGAAGTCCAGATCCGCACCCCTGAGATGGATGAAGCGGCGGAATACGGAGCTGCTTCTCATTGGCGGTATAAACAACAAGCTGCACTTAATAGCCTGTCTCACCCATGGCTATAACAGCAGCAAGACCTTAAGTTTTGTTTTATTTCCAATAATGACAGAAAACTTATAACCATTATACCCTTGAAGCAATAGTTTCCTTTTACTTATAATAATTTTTGTAATATACCCAGCACATATTACATCCATCTTATTTAGAAAATCTTGAGAAACAGAATAGTTAGTCAAGCATTTAACAAAAAAATACTTATTATAAAATATATTTAAAATTTATTATTTACTGCTATATTTTCCTCTGTGAATTATGCTGTCTTTTAAGTCAGCATTGATTTAAATCTTGAAAAATATTTCCGATACCTATCATATTTATAAAATAACTACAAACTTTAAGCTACAAAAAGGTAATAATCATGCTCACCCTCCCCAAAAGCTTCTTCGCTTTTATTATTATTTTAAGCCTTCCCCTTTTCTTGTTTAATGCTAGCGCGAGCGATGATTCAACGACTAGGGTGGTAGTACTCAACCAAGACACTTTTACTCCTGCTTTACATTCTGATCCTTTATCAAGTCTTCCAGCTGAGCTGCAGTACCACATCTTACAGTTTCTATCTCCTGAGGATTTATGTCGACTTTCCTTAGTCAGTCATGTTTGGCACATTTTAACGAAAGACGAAAACTTGTGGCGTCGGCACAGTCATGTACTAGGTGTTATTTCTAACCAGCCACATGAAACCTGGAAAGAGGCTTTTATTCTCAAGCAACGTTCCTTATCTCATTACTCACAGCAAACTTCATTAGTCACAGCTAAAGAATTTGAAGATTACCTGATTATAGCGAATAGCTTCAACTTGAGGGAACCATTATGGGATTCCAATGTATGTGGTATCCCCTATGGGGCGTCAGGTCATTTCTAAATAATCCGGATAAGATCTGCAAGTGAACACTGCCGTTGTCTTTTCTAGCTTGCATGAAAGGTCCTGATATTTTAATAGTTAGCTGAATCACGAGCAGAGAACTTTTAATGCTTGGCAGCACGAAACTGTACTCTTAGCTCACCGTCAGCTCAATAATAACTTAACAGGATCCTCGTAAGGTGATGGGGAAAAACAATGAAAAATCTTTATAACTCCTTCAAGCTATTTGTCTACATTTTATTGGTCTCTAACTTTATCATCGGGCCAGCGAACAGCAGTGAAGCTTTAAAAGAAGCTTCGCCAATAGACGCGAACACTGAAACTGCTAGCTATTCTGCACCTCCGATTAAACGGCAAAGAGGCAACTCTTATCAGCCCGACCTAAAAACGTCAAGTTTACCCCGGCTAACAGCACGAACTTCCTTGCCGGCAAGAAACAGCAATTTTAGCTGCTCAGTCCATAAAAGAACCCGAAAGGAAACAGAGGAAGGGATTATCTCCTCTTCAGATGCCTTATCAAGGTTAGGAGTTTTTCCTTTGTCTGAGGGGGTTGATGATATGAGAGAATCAGGATCGCCCTATCCGTCGGTAAAGCATATAAGTTCTGAACTCGAAATAGAAGCTCTAGTAGACGCAAGCCCCATTTCAGAATCGAGATCATTACTTTTATATGACAGGACACTTAACGTTTATAACGTTAAAGATCTTTTAATGGACTTACCTGGAGAGGTGCAACAATATCTTTTGACTTTTCTGTCTCCACCCGATCTTGCGGCTATGGCTCGGTGCAGCCGCCTATGGTATAGCCAGACTCAAGATGATTATATATGGCATCAAATTGCTAAGAGCTATAAGATCGCGGTTCGCTCTGGATGCCAAACCTGGCGTGAGGTTTGTCAACGGTTTGCCCTTTTACCTAAGTCTTTTAAGGGTTTAAAAGCCATGCTCCTGCAAGAAGAAATTCAAGAAATGCTAGGCGTTTCCCCTGGCGGTGCATTAATTCTTTCATACGTTGAGCAGTTAAATGATTTTACGCCTCCCTTAGGCCATGAACTGTATCTAAAGCTAAGGAAACTTATTTTGCTTCCTCATAAATCTTTAAGAAAGCTTAAGAGTTTCCTGGCCATAAAATTTTGTGAGTCTTCAACTATTTTATCCCTTGAGGCAGTTAGGAACTGGCTGCAAGGCTGCAGCATATATTCGCTGCATTGGAAAAATGAAGACCTAATCCGCGCAGCTTACTATTTGAACCCGAGCTTTAACGAGGAAACCTATAAACGCTTAGTTCCCTTTAGCAAGGATGAGCGAGAACTAAAAAGATTTCAATATTTCCGCAACTTTTTAACTTTCATTCATAATTTCTTACACACCTACCTGGAAGAAAATAGAAATCTAATGCCGCCTTATATTCAGTGGCTGGAACAGGGGTTTACAAAACTTGAAGGAAGCTTTTCAAACACTGAGAATAACTCTTTACTGGAACAAGAAAATATAATGAGAAGCACGAGATTACTGCTGAAGATAAAAGGTAGCGATGCGGCTACTATAATTTTTCATACGTTTATTCCCAGGAAACCAAGACTCTCCATAACGAGCGCCCACTTTAAAGAAGGCTATCTCCTCCCCTCCCACTTTGTGGCGACAATAACAAATGCTGGTCTGGAGCTGAATGCCCCTTTTGATGATTTAATCCTTAAAGCCTACGAGCAAAAATTACCGATTCTAATCTCTCATGAAGGCACCCTCCCCATAGCGATCCAAGACGATGATCCCCTTATTCCCCATATTAAATGTTACCAACTGATAAACAATTACATTGAAGACTATAAAGCCGCGCATCCTGAGAATGAAAATCTTGACGAAACTGTTGTCGATTAAAGTAATTAAACCGTTGCTGCAGAATTTTATGGGCACAGGGCTCCAATAGTTCTTCATATTTTACGGATACCGGAGAGCTGGTGACCCCCCTTTTGTACTAGAAGGCAACTATTCTTGCCACGGTTGCCGTTATTAGCAAAGCCTTTACCTTTTAGCCTCTCTGTGGGTCCGCATTAAAGCAGTTCGCTCATCCGTGGCACCAGGAGTAATCCTGACAGCTATGATCTGCTCTTGAGGATTAAGGACAAGATGCAGCTAGCTTAAGGCCAAGGAACCTCCCATGGTGATCTTACCCCGCTGGGTGAGTCCCTCAAAGGCTTTATGATTAAAAATGTGCTGATTGCGACCGACAAACCTTAAAGCTAGTAGAGCAATCAATATATAGGCCAATTTGTTCGCCTTTTAAGCAGGGGAGCAAGATTGTCAAGGGCACCAGCATTTACTTTTCTAAGGGCAAAAATTTTTGATAACGCATGATAAAGTTTGCAAAAATCCGCAAAACAAACACATAAGCTTGTGATGATAACAATCGACATGGCTAGATTCTTTCTCTTTTTATCATTAAGACTCAAGCCATTTTTCTTATCTTTATCTTTGCGAAAATTCGCCCTACTTTTTCTTAACAGCAGCTTTTCTATAATTTAACCCTGATCTTAAGCCTTATGTGCATTAGATAAGCGCTACAATATAGTATTATCCTGGTACTTTTCCTGAAAATTGCAAACAAGTCAAATAATCTTAAACTACCTTAAACTCAAATTATTATCGAATTGTACTGTATTTTTAAAAGAATTCTTGCAAAAGTTGATTAAGTCGGCTATTTCCTTTAATGAGGGGAAGAATAAGCAAGTAAAAATTTTTAAAGAGTAGAAGGTTTAGACAAGGATAGAAGCTATACTACAGGCATGCTCACACCTTTCAGGTACTCAAACTAAATTGCGATTAAGACCATCCTGTAGTCTATATTATGGAGCGGCCTCATTAGAAGAGCATATCTACCTAAACTCCTTACTTCTCTTTAAAGAGCCAGATAATAGAGAGAATAAGAATAGTGATTAACTATAAAGACTTACTTAAACCATAGAACGTTTTAGCTAAGAAGGATGACATAAAAGATTCTTTTTAGAGTTATACACGGCTAAACATTTAAAAAATGTTAGAGCGTTAGTATGGAATCAATTTATAAGGTTAATTACGTCTTTAAATGGATGAGGCTAAATTAAGCCACAGTTAGATAAGCAGACATAAAGTATACTTAGATGCTCATCAGATTTATGTATGTCTAACCTTTCCCATTTAGAATTCTTATAATCTCGAAGTTAAGAAAACCTTTGAAGAATTAGGAATTATAACGATGCATTCAACTTTACAGATATCGGTTTGGCGAAAGGCAGTAACTTATTTCACTATTATATGTCTCTTAAGTCCTAGTTTTGCTCCAGCTATGGAACCAGATCATATAAATACCAGCGTTGAAGGAAGTACTCGTATGTATAGGGTAGCTATATCAGAAATACATACTACACAGGATGAAAAAAGCGAAGTATCCTGTGAATGTGAGGGGGAAGTATCTTTCACAATTAACCATCATAACGCAAATCAAAAACAGTTAGATTGGTTATCGCTTTTCATGCCTGTGCCTTCAGCTTTGATTTCTCCTATCCTTTCCTATCTAGATAATAAAGACTTATTTCAACTACGAGAAGTTAACCAATTTTTCAACAGGAAGGTCATGGAGACCCTTCGCGAGCGCATTTCAAATTACTATAACAGCCCTCAAGTTCTCGCTAGTAACCCTAAATATACTTATTACGCCTTACTCTCAAAAAACCTTGGCCTTTTAAATCGGCTATCTCAGCATAGTACGGAGGATAGCGCGCCAAAGCCAAAACTGCATCAATTAGCTCACTATGCTCGCCTCAAATTAAGCGAGCAGGAAATTTCTTCTCCTAGGCTTCCTAGGCTTCCTAGGCTTCCTAGGCTTCCGCTTTATAAAGTGAAGCTCTCGGACAAGGATAAGGAGCTTAATGATCTATACGAGAATATCTGTAAAGGAAATATAGAGGCTTATTACCAACTAGTAGCTGAGGCAGATCAAAATTATTTAGCTGCAGGCTTGCTCCTCCGTTACTTAACAACCGTTGGGAAATCTATAATGGGTACCACCTTATTACTCAAGGATGCGCGAGTCAAATATCTTCTCCCATGGATAGAAAATATAAGAGGAGCAGCTAGTAATGGACACCCCTATGCTCAAGACATTTTAGCTGTATTATATGGAGAAGGGGTATTAATTAAATCTTGCCAATCTCAGGCACTTTACTACGCAGAACTTGCAGCAGATCAATCCTTCTCTAGAGGTCAAGAATATTTAGGGCATCTGATTTCTAGAGACTCACCGCAGGATGCCAATTACCATTTCTTATTAGCTTTTGAAAATGGTTCTCTTTATGCAGCCCGCAGGTTAGCAATACAACTCTTTTCCGCTTCAGAGCCTTCACATAAAGAATTATCTCGCACAATTTTAAGTTATGCAGCATTTTGTGGAGAGCGAGATTCACTGGCCTTACTTGCTGAGCAAGATAAAAAAGATAGCAGTCAAGAATTAAATGATCAGTACACCAATCATTTAATTAAGGGCAACCACGTATTAGGCTTTTACAGAGAGGGAATAAGAAGTTTTGAAGCATGGAAAGACCACAAGCAAAGCCGTGATGATCTGTGGCTCCTCGCTGAAGAAGCATTCTATAAATTTATTCAACATTTCCAGATCGTAAACTATTCGGATTTTGCTGCAGAAGGATTTAACAAGCTTCTACTTAAGAAAGCTTATATTAAATTAGGCAAATTATGGCTTAGCAAGCAAAATCTTGATAATCCTAGAAAATCTTTTAAACCTTCAAAGGAAATCGGATTAAAGCATTTAGCTGTAAAATGTGAAGAAATTCTGGGTAATCCACTTTATCTTACCGGAGAAAAAAACAGGAAGACTTGGATTAAGTTTTTCCTGTCTTTGACTCAATCTATTGAGAACAATAAGCATAATAAGAGTGCAGCCAAACAGCGTTTTTACTCACGAATATTATCAGAAATCTATCTTAAATTAATTAAAGCATTAAATTATAAAAAAATACTTCTTCTAGTGAGAACCGCTTCCCTGAAGTATTACAACAGATTAAAAATTTATTAGGCTCTAATCTGCAACAATTAAAAGAGGAACAAGTTTTTACTGCTCCTCACCAATCCTTTATATTAGTAAAAGATTTTCACCATTATCGAAATCTAATTTTATTGTGCAATTCGCAAGCAATCTCCAAGAAGGAGATATCATTCAGTAAGATAAATTATTATGCTAACTTTAATTATCTTTATAATGAACTTTATAAAGAATATGGGTCTCATAATTCCTTAGAGCAGATCACAAAATTATTATTTGGATTGAAAAGTTTCGCGCTAAAATATTGGGATATATTCTTATTTCCTCCCCAACTTTCTAGTCCTAAAAAAATTAAGAAGTTCATAGCAGAAAATAGTAAAATTTACTATTTCTATTTATCAATTTTAAGGAAACAAGATAGTTTTCCGACAAAAACTAATCTAGCAATTGATGAGTTTGCTCGACGCCTAAAAAAGATCCTGATCTATACTTCTATCTGGAATCTGGACATCGAGAAATTAATAAGCAGTAATTCGAATTCCCGGAAAAACATGACGGTTGTACTTATTAAAAAGATCCTTACAACTGCTTCAAAGCCTTTTATGGATGGTTTATTGAAGTCGTATGAGAACGCTGAAAAGTCTAAAGTAGCTCTCAATTCAAAGATAGGAATAAATACTAAAGGATTGATAAGTAAGTACATTAGGAATTTTGCTGATATTATTAGATGTGCTCATTATGCTGAAAATTCAGATCGGGAGAATGCCCATAAAGCTGGGAAGCAAGCAATTTTAAAAGGAAGCTTTGAAAACTTCATAGTCATTATAAAAGCTCCTTGGATTAATATAGAATTTAGGAAAAAATTCCTTGAAGTATTCGATAAAAAATTTCAGCAAGGTATACAAAATAAGTCTATATCATTACTTACCCCTGAATCTCTTTCTGTTGTGTCTAACAGTTACTACCATGGAAGTTTAGTTTTCCCTGTAGACCATGAAAAAGCACGCAATTGGTATACTTTAGCGTTTAGAAATAATTCTAGAAAAGCAATTTGTAACTTAGTTGATATTTTCTGGGGATCTAATTGTTCAGACTTAATTATTAAAACAGGCATTCTACAATTTTATCAAGATCTTATTGATAAGAAATTGGACTCTCAACATGTTGCCAAACTGCACCAAGCTCAGATTTTTATTGAGTTAGAGAAATATGGAGAGGCATATGCCGTACTGAATGATTCATTAATTAATGAGAAGATTGGCGATAAAAGGAGAACTGATTATTTTTGGTCTATTATTGAGAGTAAAAGAGAGCAATACCGCTTTCTAGAGAAGAAGAAAGCGCTTCTTGCCGTGATTCACAGTCAAGAACCCCTTTCTAAACGGGCTCGGGCAGCTTATGATCTAGCTTGTTTATATATGTGGGGTGGCTACGATAAACAAAGATCACTTTATAATACGCTACGCTATTTCAATTTAGCTCTTAGTTTAGGTAGTACCCGTAGTGACTTCTTTCTAACTGTTATCCGCTATCATTTGCCGCATCTTCAGTGGGATAATGGAACAATTCTTTATGATAGTGAGAAAGAATGGTTTGTAAAGTCTCTTAAACAACAAGCCACTACACCCTCTCAAACTGTGCAGCAAACATTGGATGCACCCACTTTCACAATACCTGGAGCAAGAGAAGCCAAAGAGATAATGACTAATTTTGACCATTTATGCCAAAATAGCCAGGGGCATATGGGCTTAATTCCCGCTTTATTCTATAAATACGGTATTGGTGGCTTTACTCCCTCTTTAGGAAATTGTATCGAATGGTTGCGGAAGACGGCTCCTTATGAACCACTGGCTAAGGTCTTTTTGAAGAAAATGTATCCTGTTTTTCAGATCTTAGGTCAAAAAGAATTAAGCTTCTTGCTTAAAAATAGAATTTACACTGAAAGCAGACCCAAGCTTGTTATTGTAGGTGCTGGTATCTCGGGTATCATGAGTGCCCTTCTAGTAGCACGACTAAAAAATCCCGATGAAAGCCCTTTATTTGATATCCATCTTTTTGAAAAAGAGGCTCAATTGTTTGATGGTGCCAGCAAGCTAATCTCCCGCCTTCATCTAGGAGGAGAATATCCAAAAGACGAACAAACTGCCCGCCAATGTCTTCGTGCTGCTGTCCTAATCCGCCAAATGTTACCAACGGACCTCTATTTAACCTCTAGAAAAGCAATTGACTTCATTGTAGCAGAAGAAAGCCAGTCAACCTTTGATGAGCAAGATCACTTAACTTTAGAGCAACTAAAAACCCACTATAAAACTTTATTAAAGGATTATAAAAGATACTATGATGAGTTAAAACTTCTTTGGGGAGAACAAGTAGATGATAAGCTGTTTGGACCTCCGCAACAATTCATCTCTAAGGTGTCCAAAAAAGATTTGGAAGCCATGGGAGTAGGCTCATACTATGCTGGCGGAGTGCATACCCCAGAGCGTGGGTTTCAACCTGTGGCATTGGGAATCCTTTTAGAGCATTTGCTGGCACAAAGACCTAATATTACTATTCATCGTGCTTCCAAGATAGTACATGTTGAACAATTAGCAGACCAAGGATTCCGGCTTGGAGTCGTCTCTCCTACTTCACCACCTTCAACGGTTTATACCAAGTATCTTATAAACGCTGCTTGGGAGAGTGTTCCATACATCAATTCCTTAGTTAAGCGGGGCTCCCAAGAAGGAGAAAATGACAAGGTAGAAACAAGTATTCATCTTCGATCTCTTGCCTTAGTTGAGCCTAAAAAAGATTGCTCTGCTCCAAAGGATCGCAGCCTTTTCGGATTAGTGGGTAAGCATGGTGGTATGGCTTCTTTCTTTAATAATGGTTGTATAAGCCTTTTTGGGCCTAGCGATAAATTATCTTATCAAGGAACTTATAAATTAGATGAAGGTAGTTCATTAACAAATGATCTTCCTATTGAAGCACGTAAGCGTTATGAGGAATTAACCAAAACAGAGGAAAAGATTATAGTAGCCCAACGTATTCTTGGGAATGCTCAAAGAAAATATGCGTTTCTGGAGGGAGCAAAAGTTATTGACCTTATTACAAGGCCAACACTTACCCGCGATGCCGAGCTTCATCAACGTCAACATGCTAATGTAAAATGGATAGGTGCTAATAAAAATTGTTTAGAAGCATTTTCTCCAAAAGGAAGCTTCTCCGTTTTCGTAGCTCTTCAAGTAGTTGCCCACCTTTTAGACCTTGAAGAATTTACATCCGCTCGAAAACATCTTAGCAAAGAGGCTCGTACTATTTTAAAAAATATAAAAGATGGCATTAATTTCAATGGTAATCACTTACCCTTTAAATCAATAATACTCCCCAAAGATTTTATTCTGATCCAGAGCGAAGCAGACTTGCCGCCGGCACAGGAAATTACACAAAGAGCGCGTCGATATGAATTTCATCGCGAGCTTCCTTTTACGGTATCTGAGGAGAATAGCAAAAAGATCAAAGGTACAATGGACAGTTCTGAAAAATTTGCTGCTATCGATTGGGGAGAAAGCATAGATCTTGAGCATCATATTTTAACGCGCGAATTGGTTAAAAAGCTTATAGGGGTGTTAAAGGAAAAAAATGTAAAGCATCTAAAAATTGGAAGAATTGAAGCAAAATTGAAGGGCATACCCCGGCGAAAAAGTAAAAGTAGCGAAAGTGAAGCTGAAAAAAGCTCAGATAACGAAAGCGAAGAGGAAATTAATGAAAATAAAAAAGGGATGCAAAAGGCCTATGTTAAAATTCTTAAAGCTGCTAACTTAAACCCTCATCTAGAAAGCTTGACCCTCAATGGATGGGACTTAAGCTCTTTAAAAGATATCTCTGCTCTTCAGAAACTGATATTACAATTAAAATCTTTCGCTTTAATAAAAGGAACTTTCCCGAAAATAATAGCACAAGGACTTAGCTTCAGGGATAGTAAGCTACAAACGCTCGGCCTGCTAAAGCTTATCGATTCCTCCGAAGCCATAAATATTATTATTAAGCGTTTATGTCATCTCCGTCATCTTCAGGAGCTTACAATTGTTCATAATGACTACGATTGGGAGAAAGTAAAAGAGATGATCTTAAAACAACCCTCTTTAGAAAGATTGACATTAAGAGGGACACTGTCTTCTTTACCTCCTTTCTCAGATAGTCGAGAAGAAATTGATGCACAATTAAATCAGTCACGCGAACTTCTACTATCGATCACGGGAGCCCCTAACTTGAAATATGTAGACTTAGGGGGAAATGAGTCTCTAAATTTGGTACAAGCTAACCTAGATTATTATCTCACAAATAAGGATAAGAACACTATATCTCCCCAAGACTTGGCTGTAAGTTATTATTATAGCCGCTATAGTGCCAGAAGTTTTCATTTTTCAGCGCAAGTTGAGATAAATCCTGTAGCAGTGGTATCTAGCAACCATAGTGCCAGAAGTGCTGATTCCTTAGCTGAAGGGGAAGTAGATCATGTAGTCACGGTACCTAGCAGCCATAGTGCCAGAAGTGCTGTTTCCTCAGCTGAAGGGGAGGTAGATTATGTAGTAGCGGCACCCTAGCCGCTATAGTGCGAGAAGTGTTAATTCTTACACGGAAGGCATGGTAGACCATATAGTGTCAGCCCATAAAGAATAACTGATAACATAAATTTCTGAAATATAGCGGCCATTGATAATGGCCGCTATTTTCTTACTTCTTATTATTTAGTCGTCCCTGACGTATAGAAGAACTCTTTAGAAGATTACTAAAATTTAAACAAATTTTATACTATAGAATTTTATTGATAGAGTATTATAGACCTTAAGCGCCCTCTCAGTTAATAGATTTTTTACTGATAGGTGAAGAAAATGAGAAGATTAAGTTATCTCCTTATGTTAATCTTTGCAGTTTTAATCGCCTCAAACTTCACCTCTAAGGCCAGTGAAAACAATCAGAGCGACAGACTTGTCCGCAATAAATATGACGCTTAACTGCGCCAATCTACTTTCTTGGCTGTTGCTGGCTTTAGATTTAAAAGCGCGGCAGCAATAATTACAATCCATATAAGTGAGCAGCTGTCTTGGTATCACTTCTTCCAATTTCTTGCAAACTTGCCTTTTATCTCAAATCTCATTTGCTAAGAAACACATAATTTATATTGAATGTTTTATTTAACATTTTAATTTAATTTTGTAATAATTGTACTTGATTGACCTTAAATAATTAGCCTTTAATGAGTTTTTTCTTATTTACCTGTTCATCCTTCCCTAAGAGAATGACATGTTCAAACTTTAGCTTGCTTTGGCCTTTCTTTACGAAGCTGAGTTTTTCATCGTTCTTGACCTTTAAAGCCGTGACGAAACAGGGTCTACGGCCCTGCTACAACTTTTTCCCTGCCTTTATCTTACCCTTACTCGGAGACTTATTTAATGCTTAATAATTTACGATATCTTTGGTTTCTCTCAAGCATCCTTATATTGCCTGCTTGTGCTGCAGAAGACTGCGACTCATCTCTTCCTTTATCTGCTTCTTCTTCACTACAGACATTAAAAGAAACTTTGACTAAATTATCTTCCGCAGACCTTTCGCCAGAAGAAGCTTTAAGTTTGTATTATAAAAACCAGGACATTAGTTTCCTCTGGGGAAGCTTAATGCTTGAGAATCTGGATCTGGTAGAGAACATCTTAGCCTGCGAGACCCTCACTCAAAGGCAAGCCCTGATCAAAAAAGAATTAACACGTCGAGCCATTATAGGGGATCCAATAGCTCAGATTCTTTTTATAGATAGCTACATGCACAATCAGTATGGCATGATCACCACTCCTAAGAATCAATCCATTCTCCTCCTACACCTCACAAATTTCGCTCAAGAAAATCCTCATATACGGCATCTTTTGGTTAAAACATTTAAGGATGGGTATTTTGGCATCGACCCGGATCAGGAATCTTATGCTCAACTAGGAAAAAAGGCTGCCTTGGATTATTATCGTGCACCAGGGGTTGCCGACTTAATTATTGAAGCCATGCGCGAAGAGAGCCTGAACTTTAGATCCCGTGACAGCTATATAGAGCATTATAAAGCGCCCAATAACCATAGCTGGGTTAGAATATCACCTTATACTGATCTCCCTTTTATTGAGGAACTTGCCTTTGAGGAGAACAATAAAAATGCGCAAGTTTTCTTATTAGAATGTTACATCAACCGTAAATATGGGGCTGATCCTCTTAACAGATATGAATTCCGTCAACTGACATCCAAGCTAGAAACCTATGCGGATGAAAATTCTCTTTTAGCAGAACTAATTATGCTGGTGTGGAATCTCAATCTGCTGGAGATTAAGGATTTAAGCTTCTTGGAGCAAGAAAGATTACGCCTGCAGCGCCGATTTTGTTCACAAAATCCAGCGGCTAACACGACCACCTTGTCTACTGTGCCTTTAGAAGACGCCAGCTTGGATGGTTAAAACGCTCTCATCACTCTTGGTTTTAAAGCTTGGTTATGATATTAATAAGTACACTGCGGTCGTAGCTCAGCAGGATAGAGCGACGGATTCCTAATCCGTAGGTCGTGGGTTCGAATCCCGCCGATCGCACCAACTGTATAGGTACCCATGGATCTCATTACCCAAGGCATTCTTGGTGGCGCCATTGCCCAAGCCGGTTATCAAAATAAATTAGGACGTAAAGCTGTTAGCTGGGGAGCTATTATCGGAATGGCTCCTGATATAGATGTGTTTTTGCTTCAGTTTTCCGGTCATCCGATGGCGGAGCAATTATATCATCGTGGCTTTACCCATTCCCTGTTTTTTGCGCCTTTAGCCGCCCCGCTCATCGCTGCCTTCTTATGTAAGATCTACGATAAAAGGGTGCGGTCAGAAAATTATAGTATCTGGCTGTGGTTAGCGTTTTGGTGTCTGATTACTCACCCTTTATTGGATATCTTTACTACCTATGGCACCCAGCTGTTAAATCCTTTAAGTAATTACCGCTTTAGCCTTTCTGGTATCTCTGTTATTGATCCTCTTTATTCTCTGCCGTTACTCTTGGTAACTCTGATAGGTCTATCTAGAAAGATGCAGCGATGGCACAGTCTATTAACTTCCTTTATGCTGCTCTTGACTACCGCATACCTGTTTTATGGAGTTACCTGCAATCAGACAGCCTTATCACGTGCACGCTTAAGCATACTGCCTCATGCCGCAATTAAACTTAACAGCTACCCGACCCTGTTTCAGATCCATGTCCGGCGGCTGGTCGCCCATGTCGGAAATGAGGTATGGATTGCCTATACCTCAACATTTCCTGGGGTAAATTATCCGATCCGATGGGAGAAATATCAGGTAGCAGACCCTGCACTTTGTTCCGATTTTCTAAAAACGCCAGAAGCGCAGATCTATGATTGGTTTTGCGATGACGATTATGCTCTTATCAATTCTGATAATACTCTAAAAATGCATGATTTACGCTTTGGTTTCGTCGGCCCTTCACAATTAGGAATTTGGGGGATTCAAGCAAGAATTGATGCCGGCGGGAAACTTCTTGAAGCTCCTTATAAATTTCACCATTCCACAAAAATTATCCGTGAACATTATTCTTTGCTGTGGGGGCCTATCTGGCAGCTTGGCAGGGCTTCTTTTGGTCATGAAAGCATGCTTTTAGGAATACACCACTAATATTTATTTTTATTAAATTTTTTTAATTTATTTCTTATTTACTCTAAGGAAACCTGCAATTTGCTTGTTGGGTTTATATAAATATGTTAAAAGAGGGGATAAATTAAAGATACGCGAGAGGAAGAATGTCTAAATCCCCGGTCTTTTTAACTGGCTGCGCCGGTTTCATAGGTATGCATACTGCAAAAAGGCTATTAGCCCAAGGCGAAACTGTTGTGGGTGTCGACAATATCAATCCATATTATTCAGTTGAATTAAAGCGCAACCGTTTAAAAGAGCTTGAGCATGAAAACTTTCACTTCTATGAAATAGATATCAGTGACCGGCAGACAATGGAAAAGGTCTGGGCAACCTATGAGCCCAAAAGAGTCATTAACCTCGCCGCCCAAGCCGGTGTACGCTACTCAATTGAAAATCCGTTTGCCTATATTGCGAGTAATATTACAGGATTTCTAGTCATACTTGAACTTTGCCGTCATCAGAAAGATTTCGAAAATCTAGTGTATGCGAGCACCTCTTCTATTTATGGATCTAATACACAGATGCCCTTTACAGAAGATCAAATGACGGCCCTCCCCATTTCACTGTATGCGGCCACAAAGAGCGGCAATGAATTGATGGCCCAGTCTTATAATTACTTATACGGTTTACCGGTAACGGGCCTGCGTTTCTTCACAGTCTACGGGCCGTGGGGTCGCCCAGATATGGCTGCTTTTAAATTTACCAAAGCTATCTTAGCGGGCGAACCGCTTGATCTTTATAATTCTGGTAAAATGAAACGAGACTTTACTTATGTTGACGACATTGTCTCAGGAATAGTCGCAGCCGTTAATACGAAGCCGACGAATAAGAAAGGCGAACGCCATCCTATCTATAATCTGGGTAACAATCGCTGCGAGGATCTCCCAAAAATTATTAGCTTGATTGAAGAAACCCTGGGCAAGAAAGCTCTCATTAACCCCATGCCAATGCAATTAGGGGATGTACAAGAAACCTACGCCAATATTGATAAAGCTAAAGCTGACCTTGGTTATTCCCCTCAGACAACAATTGACCAAGGAATTCCGAACTTTGTTCGCTGGTACATCGATTATCATAAATAAGGACAATAAATGAAATTAGCTCTCACATTTCCGGGACAAGGTTCCCAAACAATTGGTATGGGCAAAGAATTTTATGATAGCTTTGCCATTTCAAGACAGGTGTTTGAAGAAGTCGATGAAACGCTTAATCAGAAATTAAGCTCAATTATCTTTGAGGGAACTTCAGATGAGTTAACATTAACCGAGAATACCCAGCCCGCCTTAATGGCAGTCAGTATTGCAATTATCCGGGCTCTCGAAAGTGAATTAGGGATGCAGCTCGCCTCTCATGTCACCTTAATGGCCGGTCATTCGCTAGGTGAATACACGGCCAACTGTGCTGCCGGCACGTTTACTCTGGCTGATACCGCCCGTCTTTTGCGTATCCGCGGCTCAGCAATGCAAAAAGCGGTCCCGGTAGGGCAAGGAGCCATGGCGGCAATCTTGAACTTACCCATTGAAGCGGTGGAAATTATTGCCATGGATGCAGCGCAAGGTCAAGTCTGTGTTGTTGCCAATGATAACTCCGACGGCCAAGTTGTTATCAGTGGTCACAAGGAAGCGGTGGATCGCGCCATTCCGCTGGCTCTGGAGCGAGGTGCAAAGCGAGCTCTGTTATTGTCCGTTAGCGCTCCGTTTCATAGCCCATTGATGGAGCCCGCTGCCTCAGTCATGGCGGAATCGTTAGACCTAGTGAGTAGCAGCATTCCTAAATGCTCAATATTAACCAATGTTACCGCCAGCTTAGTCAGCGACGATGAAATTCTAAAGCGTTTATTGGTCGAACAAGTTACGGGACGGGTGCGGTGGCGAGAGTCAATGACAGGCCTTCCTTTACATGGTATTACAGACTGTATTGAAGTGGGGGCAGGCAAAGTCTTAACCGGCCTGATAAAGAGATCCGCGCCCGATATCAAAGCCAGCAGCATGAACACAATCGACGATATGAAAATATTTATTGATACCATTGGCAAACAACTTATTACATAAAGGAAAAATGATAATGTTCCAGCTTAATGATCACGTCGCTTTGATAACTGGCGCCACTGGCGGTCTGGGAGAAGCAATTGCCCGCAAACTGTACCAACAAGGAGCAACCGTTGCTCTTTCAGGAACGAGAGAAGCTAATCTTAATCAACTGGCCGCTGATTTAGGGGATCGCGCTCACGTTTTCCCGTGCAACCTAAGTGATGCCGTAGCAGTAGAATCCTTAATTCCTGCAGTTGAAACAAAGCTTGGTAAGCTGGACATCTTAGTCAATAACGCTGGCATTACTCGTGATTCCTTAATTATGCGCATGAAAGATGAAGATTGGGAAAGTGTCATTCAAGTTAATTTAACGTCCACATTCCGTTTATGCCGGGCGGCAACCAAAGGCATGATGCGCCGCCGTTATGGCCGCATTATCAACATTGCCTCCGTCGTGGGCTTTACGGGTAATCCCGGTCAGGCAAATTATTGCGCCTCAAAAGCAGGCATGGTGGGAATGAGCAAGTCCCTCGCTCATGAACTTGCCAGCCGTGGCATTACCGTCAATTGTATTGCCCCTGGCTTTATTGCTTCGGCGATGACTGAGGACTTGCCCGAGACAACAAAGGAGAAAATCTTATCCTCTATTCCCCAGGGTAAGATGGGAACAGCAGAGGATATTGCAGCTGCAGCTGTCTATCTAGCAGCCCCCGAATCAGCTTACATGACAGGGCAAACCTTGCATGTTAATGGTGGCATGGCGATGGTTTAACCAACGCCACGCTTTATTTATTCAGCCACAAGGTTATTAAGGAAGTCATCAGTCTGGATGAGGAAACTCAAACATTTATTTGAATATACTCCGCTTTACCTAATTTATCGTCTGTGTCGTTGGTTGGGATTCAGGCGAACCTCCAATTTAGGAGGACTCATTGGGCGTACTTTTGGGTATTGGTATGCTTGTTTAGCAAAGGTGGCAGACAAGAATGTGAGGCGTGTTTTTCCCCAAGCAACAGCGCAGGAACGCAAGCATATTATCCGCCAAGCTGCCGATAACTTTGGGCGTACTTTCTTTGAATATTTTGTCCTCGATATCGCTGATCAAGACTCAGCCTTTAAATGCAACTGCGTCAATTACGATCAAATTAAACCTTATCTCAGCGGTGACCGTCCTGTTATGCTATTTTCGGCCCACTTGGGAAATTGGGAAATTGGGGCGAAGAATCATGTCGAGCATGGCTTTAGACTCACGCCCATTTATCGAGTTATCAACAACCCGTATGTCGACGCCTTAATTCACCGCTGCCGGGGCTCGATTGTAACCCATCAGATCCCTAAAGGCAAAGGATCGGGGATGGCCTCTATCCGGGCCTTAAAAGCTGGACACCATATGGTGGTATTAGCTGATCAAAAGTATAATGAGGGCATTCTAATTCCTTTTTTTGGTCATGATGCTAAAACAGCAGACGGCTTTGTCAAGCTTGCCATCGCCGCCAATGCCTTAATTATTCCCGTCCACGTTATTCGCCATAATCAGACAGAATTTACTGTTCATTATTCAACGGACATCCTTGATCCAACTGCTCATTCCGTCGAAGAGTGCCTTTTAAAAGTTAACCAACATATAGAAAACTGGATAAGAGATTATCCGGGCCAATGGTTCTGGTTCCATCGCCGCTGGGACAAATCCTTTTACAAAGAGAAAAGAACTTAGGAGTTGCAGTTAAAATTACCCTCTTCCTCCCTTATCTCTCGCTACCATAAGGCTTCACGGCATTAAAAAAACGTGTTAGAGAAAAACCTTATGTTTTTCTTATTTCCCTAAGTAATCGCTTAAGATAATTTTCCATCTTAAGGAGGATTTAAATATGAATAAGTCGTTCAGCTTAATTGGTTTCTTTACTCTTCTGCTAAACTGCAATGGGCATACTGGTGAGCCCCCTTGTCTCCTCAAGAAACTGCTTCCCCTACTCGCAACACTAATATAGCCCACATTAATTCTGTAGTTAACAGCTCTAGTAACTCTACACTGGCAAATGAGCAGGAGAATTTAGGCTCATTTAAACGGTTACCGTCCGAAGTTACCATTTATATACTAACCCATGTCGGCCCCAAAGAATTATATTCTATTTCGCAGAGTTGTAAATTATTAAACATGTATTCTTATGACCCAGAGCTTTGGAAAGATATTAATGTTACCCTTTCTGAGGAAGCCATTCATCCCGATATTTTCTCCATAACCTCTGTTCAACTTCGCAACGGCAAGATGAGTAAGGGCTGTCCCCCTTTTACACAGCTTATTGAAAAGCTACCCCTTTCCCTTCAAAAGCTAGACCTAACATGGTTGAATTTCGATGAGGTTAAATCCATGGGCGCTTCGCTTTCCTCTCTAAGTCGTCTGCTTAACTTGAATGAATTGCATCTGGGCAACAGTGAAGGACGACCCGAAAATATTACTGCCGCGGATTTAATGGGCCTGCGTGACTGTTCGCAGTTTAAAGCGCTCCACCTTTCCTCCCTTGATAAGATAACAAAGCAGGATTTATCTCAACTGAGCAGCTCTCTGACTCAACTAGAAGAACTGCATTTATTTTTCATGCCGCCACTTTCTGCAGCAGATATCGTGCAAGCGTTTCCGCACCTAAGATTATGTAGGATTAATCGCAATATAATACCCAATTCCTCACTTAAGAAACAGAGCAAAAATCCAAGCGATAACGGCAAAAGGGATGAATGAAAAGACTAAACCTTTAAAGAAGATATATAACCTCTTCTCGTCCTATTAACCAGAACAGTCAATAGTCCTCTCCAAGCTGCGGCTGAGTCCTGATATCGAGGGGCTAAGATCAAGGGGAATCTTAGAGTTAAGTTTTTATTTTCTATTCCTTAATAATTTGATTTCATATATTCATCTATAAAAATGTTCTGCAAGACTAAAATAAAAAAATTACGTCAGGGGGGTATAGAGTTAAAATCAGGGACTACATTATTATTTTTTACAATTTATTTTAAAGAAAGGGCTTAAGGCCCATAAATTTAATTTGTTTCCAACCCTCAAGCTAAGCAATTTTAAAATGTTAAACCGTGATAATATTTTCCATATATTCTAGACGACGGTTACGCCCTACCTTATGACTAAGTACACAGTAATTCTAGTCGTTTAATCATCCTTGACAGTGCAAAGATAGAATTTATAAGATTCTCTTTGAAAAGATAGAGGTTTAACTAATAAAAACTAAGAAACCTCCAAATTAAAAACTATCCTAACTTCTCAACGAAAGAAAACTTGCATGCATATAAATCGAATAGTATATAGCCTTTTAGTCAGTTGTTTAGTGTATAAAATTTCAGCGACTGAACCTGAAAGCCCAGTAACTGTGGCTAACAAAGAGGCCCAAAGATTACATCAAAAAGGTAAAGAGTCTGAGGCAGTAGACAAAGCTTTTAAAAATGATACTAAAATCTATCGAAAACGCAAGTTTATCTGTGAATCGCCTCCCGGTGATACTAGGTGGTTCTATATTGATCTTACTCGTTATATAGAGCCACCAAGGTTCTTAAATCTTCTTTCACGCGTTTCATTGGGGAAGTTTGAGATCGAGACCGAGTTAAGTGATAACGACTGTCAGCGCTATATTTATTATATTAAGAATGAATGCGCTCCAAGAACTTCCTCCGCCCAAGCGGCAAAGATTCGCATGAGAAGAAAGCAAGTTAATGAGTGGCGCGAGGAGCAATCTAAAACAGAACAAGATATCCAGGAATGGATAGATTGGTTTGCAGACAGAGGCGAATGGGTCGATATTATTGACGATAATTTTAGAGAAGAGGCTGCAAACTATATTAAAAACATCAGCAATCAATGTCACAAGAATTTCCTTCTTAGACATTCTTTCTCTGTTGGCAAGGGAAGCATGTCCGGATGCGCGGT
This sequence comes from Candidatus Odyssella thessalonicensis L13, assembly GCF_000190415.1. Classification (GTDB taxonomy): domain Bacteria; phylum Pseudomonadota; class Alphaproteobacteria; order Paracaedibacterales; family Paracaedibacteraceae; genus Paracaedibacter; species Paracaedibacter thessalonicensis. The sequence goes on along the minus strand of NZ_AEWF01000007.1, from coordinate 134,211 downwards.
TCTCTATCCTGGGCATAATCCTAAAATAGTGGAAGATTTAGATCAAGCATACACAATCGCCGCCCCTAACTGGGCAATTGGATCTATATATTATCAGATCGATTTTCCGAAAAAAATCCTCCACATTATCTCCATTAATGTTGACAGTCGCTGGCGCGGCCGCGGCCATGGCTATGCACTGGCCCGCTATCTCGCCGATTTTGCTGAAGAACATCTTAGCCGCCTTACCGATCACCTAACTGTTGATTGTCGCAATAGTTACTCGGCGCGTATTTTTGAAAAAGTTGGATTTAAACAAGACCTAGTAGCTACTGTTAAGGATCGCCTCCTCTATGGAGCAACTCATTGCCGAACAGTTGAGAGCGGAGAATGGCAGCGAGGACAATTAATAATAAAGGCATGGTGTCAAACAGACTATACAACACGATATTATCAATGGCTTACCAACGCTATGCCAACCCTTTTTCCGGACCAGTATCATAAAGTTGGATATCATTATGGTTAAAGCCTAATATTTCTCCATATTACAGGAAGATAAGACTATTTGTGCTGGTTTGTCAGTCTTGCCCTCTCACTCTTATAACTGCGCCAGGTTAATTATTCACAATTACCCTGGCAACCTTCGAGTTTTTAAAGCTAGGTTTTTTGATTAAATCACTAGGTTTCCCTCAAACTTAATGCTTATCTTTAACGAAATGGGAGGACCTGTAATGATTAACTTAATAACTAACAGAAAATCCTATTTTACAATATACGCTACTATCCATTTAACGTTATCCTATAAACAGATCTCCATAAAAGGCCGCTCAAGAATGCGAACTCTAAGAGGTATGGTATGAATACTGTGGAAAAATGGGACTTATCAAATCGTCGCACCCTGGCCAAAGCTATATCACTCATAGAATCCACCGCTGAGAAAGATCAACCTGCTGCAGATGCTTTAATAACTGAGCTAGGTAAAATGCCAAGTCAAGCTCCAGCACCTGTTATTGCGATCACGGGGGCACCTGGGGCCGGCAAATCCACTTTTATTGATGCTTTCGGGCAAAAGCTAGCAAATCTCGGTCATCTTATCGCCATTTTGACCATTGATCCCACCTCGCCGCTATCCGGCGGGGCTATTTTGGGCGACAAAACCCGCATGTCTAAATTGGCTCAGCATCCTAATGTGTTCATTCGTCCTAGCCCTTCTGGGGCCGGGCGTCTGGGCGGGGTATCAGCGAAAACTGAAGATGTAATCTATATATTACAGGCCGCAGGCTTTGAGTATATTTTTATTGAGACTGTTGGCGTTGGACAAAGCGAAATTGATGCCTCGCTGATGAGCAATATTGTAATGATGCTCATCGCCCCTGGTGCCGGTGATGAGCTCCAAGGCATTAAAAAGGGCAACCTAGAATTTGTTGATCTCCTTATTGTTAACAAATATGATGGCGACACTAAAGAGATTGCTCGCGCGACCGCTGATGATTACCAGTTAGCATTAACAGGCCTCAATAAAAAAGTTATCCTTACCTCGGCCCTCGAGGCCACCAACTTTGAGGAAATTCTTGCTGCTGTCAATGGCTGCCCGCGCGGTCCCGTTAGCCATGACCAAGCCCTCACCCTTTTAAAACGCAGATTAGAGTCAGAGTTGCTGCAGAAGTTAATGGCTATTCCCGCGATCGCCCACTTTTATCATGAAGTTGAGAGCCAATGTTTACCCACACGCATAAAAGCAAAAATTTTCAATGAAAAATTAAAGAATTTATTGACGCCGCAATAAATTTTATAGTATTAATTGAGCAAGTTATTTATATGGGAGTAAAGACCATGGCACGTCGTTGTGCAATTTCTAAAAAAGGTGTTCTATCTGGCAATAATGTTAGCCATGCCAACAATAAGACCCGTCGTCGCTTTTTGCCTAACCTTCAAAATGTCAGCTTAATGTCCGAAGCATTAGGAAGAGCAGTTAGCATGCGTCTTTCTACCAATGCCATCCGCACAATTGAGCATCATGGCGGATTAGACGCTTATCTATTAAAAGTAAGCTCAGTCAATTTAGATCCAAAAGTTGCAAAACTGAAAAAAATTATTTCTAAGACTGTAGAAAATCGCAAATAGTTTTCTCATCTCACTTTAAGTTTTGACCCTGCTAATGCAGGGTTTTTTTATAAGCAGTCCTCAGCTATCTTCTTCTCTTAGATTTTATAGCCGCCAAAGATTACCCTTTTACTACCAACATTTTTTAAGGATTAAAATAGGATTGATAATGATGTGACCTATGACATGCGTAAAGCTTATATGGAAAACTTAATTGATGATAGCCGAGCTTTTTCAGATCTAGATTGGTAGCATAAGGTATGGATAGAAGGGGCTATCCCTGGCATAGTGGATTGCTGGGAAGAGAGCATGTGCAGCTTCTTTAATGTTAGAGCTATTAATTACTTTCTGGAGCACATAGATCAAAAATATGGGCTAACTCAGCAACAAATTGATAAGCTATGGCAGCTAAGAAACTTGTTGAGACAATATTCTGATGTAGCACCGCCTGAAATGGATCCAAGAGATGTCCTTAAAGACTCGCACTGGCATGAAATCGCCAAATGCGCTAAAACTGCGCTAAAGGAATTTGAGGGCTATGAGGCTCCCTTAGGTTCCTAGAGAGACATCCAAATGACCTCACTCTCTCGCCAAAATTATGGGTTAGGCTGAGTGAGGCAAAGATAACCCGAATATACCTTTTCTGGCTCCCTCTATTGCATCCAACATTCCCAAAGAATATAACCCTCTAAAGCTCCCCTTTAGCCGGCACCCTAAAATTTTTAAGGGTGACTTTAAACTGCAAAATATTTATTCCTTAGATTTACACTTTATTTACGCATATCTGCTAGCTTGGAGCTTGATTATCAATTATTGTGGAGAATTCAGGATGAAGAAGTTCACCGCTTTAGCCTTGGTCCTATTAACCAGCCTAGCCGGCGCAAAAGAAGATATCGTAACCACCCTAAAAATCAAAGCTTGGGGCGGACACCAACCGGGCTGGGACATTGCCGGAAATCGCAGCTGCATTAGAAATATCAAATACGTTTCCACCAGTGAGGCGAAATGGCAACATATTGGCACCGCTAGCGAAGCGCCGCGTTACAATTTTGAAGTTACTCATAAGCCTGGATGCAATGCTACAATTACCTTTCACTGGGATAGCTCACCCAATGACAATGATTTGCGTCCTGATTCTTTCGCCCGCGTCGAAATGGGACAATACCGCTAGTATAGTTCATAACCATTGATTACGACTGGACAGAAATCTGTCAGGTAATGACCTAGCAATGGACAATTAAACTCCTCTCCTTAACAGTTGTCTCGACTCACCAGAGCCCTACTGTTAGGGAGAAACCAACTCTCCTACAGAATATTAATTATATCCCCCGCTTCCAACAGCGAGGCTTCAAGAAATTCATTGAGCACACTAGATTATTGCAGCTGGCAAGCCATTTTAAGCTGCTCAATTGAGGCAGAAGAGGTATTATAGCTGGTAACGAACCTATAATAATTTTGCCCCGGCCGTCCCCAATCATAGAACAGGACGCCCTTTTTACGAAGGTCGGCTGCCAGACCGCTTGGCAGTGTCACAAAAACTTCATTAGCATCAACGGGATGAAGGAGTTGTACCCCTTCACACCGCTGGAGAATTTCAGCAACTTGGGTGGCAGCTTGATTGGCCACCTGGGCATGGTGCAGCCATAAATCTTTCTCAAATAGGGACAAGAACTGGGAAGAAAAGAAGCGCATTTTTGAATATAGCTGACCCATACGTTTATGCAAATAGTCTGTATGAACAGCTAAGCTGCGGTTAAAAAACACCACCGCTTCAGCGGCTAAGGCACCATTCTTAGTTCCCCCAAAGGATAGTACATCGACGCCAACCTTCCAAGTGAAAGCAGCAGGACTTTCTCCCAGAGCGACCACCGCATTGGCAAAACGTGCACCATCCATATGGACAGCCAGACCGTGCGCCTTAGCCACTTCTGCTAAGGTCTTAATCTCTGCAGGCTTATAAACAGTTCCTGCTTCTGTGACTTGGGTTAGAGAAAGTGCTGCTGGCAAAGGCGCATGAGGACGAGAATTTTTCCAGGCTCGTATGCGACTCTCTAATTCTATAACATCAATTTTTCCATGGCGCCCAGTTATAGGCACAATTTTTGCGCCCCCTGTGAAGGCTTCTATTGCATTAGCTTCATCACAAATAATATGAGCCTCTTCATGGGCAAAAATGGCGCCATAAGGTGGACAGATACTGGCTAATGATAAACCATTCGCAGCCGATCCCGTCGACATAAAAAACACATCTACGTCGCGGTCAAACACCTGATTAAAAGCAAGCCGCGCCTTATCTGTTACTCTATCTTTACCATAGGAAGGAGCAGATTCTTGGTTAACAGCTAATAACCCCTCCATTACCTGAGGGGCTACCGCTGATGCATTATCACTTTGAAAATTCATTGATGGTCCCTTAACAGCTATTAGTGCGCTTTATATAGATCACCTTAATAGAACCGGCAAGAAAAAACAAATAGCTTGGTTAGCAGCTTGGTAGGCATTTCCCACTTTTAGGGTATATGACTCTCTTAGAGGAGTTTGCAAAATGGCTAAGAGGATAGAAAGAGCAAATAAATGATCGAGGACGATTAGGCTTAAAAGCCTGAAAAACAAGTCTCAATAACCGCCTAGCTTTTAAGGTTACGTCACCTCAGACAAGTGCTTATCAGTGCCAAAGTTTACGCTCTGATCTTAGAGCTTGCTAGAGTGTCTTTGCGCTAATACTTGGTTAAAAATATACTTTAGAGAATTGGCCATTTTTTCATAGGATGGCAGCTTGACGAGATAATCTGATACGCCTAGAAGCATACTTTTTTCGATATCCTCTGAGCGTGAAGACGACGATATAACGACAATTTTAATGTTACGCAGCATGGAATGCAGCAGTTCTTTCATTTCCTCTAACACTTTAAAACCATTCATCCGGGGCATATTAAGATCAAGAAATACCACATAGGGATTAGTCTCATTTTCAGTCGCAATAGTAGAGGCTTCTGCCGTTAGATAATCGACCAGCTCTCTTCCATCCCGTAGTCTTTTAAAGGAACAGACTAAGGGCAGGTTATGAATGATGTGCTTAAAAATAAAGACATCATCATCACTATCATCAGCATAAACAATATGAAGATTCGGATTATTGGTCATGATTATGCCTCCCAGTTAAAAGATAAGATTCTCAAAAAGGTACTTTATCCTCAGGGAATCTTAAAGTGAAAGTCGCCCCTACTCCCCGCTGCCCTTGGGCGGAAATCTCTCCAAAGTACTTTGCCATAATCCTCTGGCAAATTGTCAGGCCGATACCAGCTCCAGGGTGTGAGATAGCGGGACTTAATCGTTTAAAAGGTTGGAAAATCTGCTGCTTATCAGCAGCATCAAAACCAACCCCGTTATCTGCTACAATAATTTCAGTGCCTTGCCCCACAACTTTTTTGGCACAGATGCTTACGGTTAATAACTGATCCTTATTTCGATATTTGAAAGCGTTATCCACTAAGTTAGAGAACAGCTGATTAAGATGAGCTTTGTCTGCCCTTATACAAATATCATCTTCAATGCTAAGGTCAAACTTACAAGGAATATCTGTGATATTTTGCTCATAATAAGTGATAACATTTTGAATGACCTCGCGAAGCTTTAAAACACTTAATCCTTTTCGCTGGTTGGCAACTAAACTTAAATCTTTCAAGGCTTCAACACGTGTAAAAGCTTCATCTAAAGCTTGCCCTATTCTTGCAAATACCGCTTTGACTTCTTCATTGAAGTGACCAATATAAGATGTTTGCAATAAATCATTCATTATTGCCGCATTTTTTATGGGCTCCTTTAAATCATGGGCCAACATATAACTAAATTCTCTTAACTCTTCAGTTTTCTTAAAAAGAGCAGCCACCGTACTTTCTCGTTCTTTACGTTCCTTAATTTGGTAAATCCGCTGATTGAAAATCTCACGCTCTTTTTCAGGACTTTTATAAATTTCAGGGGGGAGATAAAATTGATTAGGATAAATGCCTGTGCATATATGGCAGACCGGATGGATTTCTATAACTTTATTAAGAAATTCAGGAGAAAAAAACTTAGTATCATATTGGCACATACCAATATACTTATATCGATTGGCTATTTTTGTATTTACCTGATACTCAAACTCAAATAGATTATCAATGTCTGGAAACTTCCTCAGAAACCATCGAACATCTCCTGTAACTCTTAGAGCTGCATATCCTTGCTTTTCGGCCTGAATGCATTCCTTTTCGAAAACTGAAACCATTTGTTCTGGCGTGTATGGTTGCTTCTGATAAGCGGCCTCGTCCATAGTTATAAAATTCAGTTGTCCTCTTTTCAGGAGGCTTACCGTTTCAAGGTTGGCTGATTCTAAGTAAAGTCGGACTCTTTGCTGGGTAGAATGATCACATACATAGACTATTTTATTATTAGATTTTAGACCGGCGTGGATAAACTCTACAATCGATAATCGGAAGTCCTCTTCACTTTCATAAAGAGAGCAGATATGTTCGCCTACTCCTAAGTTTTGCAAACTATAGAGATCATGACTATACCCTTGAACAAGATTGTCTCGTCTCATCGGCGGTCTCACTATCCGCTAGTATTCTTTGGTTCTTATGTACAAGATTATAAATATATTGGCAACAATTTTTATAAAAAATAAAAACATCTAAAATATTATTATATATGGGATAATTTAGCTCATTTTATATTAGTTTATGTCGTTTAATTTTATTAGTAGCTCTATCGCTCCCTCAGAAAAAGCTACCAAAAGCAAAATGCAAGACATAAAAAAACCTGGCTTAAAGCCAGGCTTCTCAAAAAACATACTAGTGTTTTATTCAGTAGCATTTCCTGCAGCTGGTTCTGCCGGCGCTTCATCCTTCTTCTCAGGCAAAGGCTTACCTTCCATGTCGAATTTTTCGATCTTGAAGTCTTTGCGAGCTTTTTCAATGACTTCTTGAGCATATTTTGGAACAGTTAAGCCCTTGAGATCAGATTTAGCTTGTTCAAATGTTGGCTTCTTAGCAGCGCGACGATCGATGACTTTGACCACAAAGAAAACTGATTGAGATCCGAGCTTTTCTTCAACTGGTTTATCAATTAATGCGCCACCCTTAGCTTTTCCTAGAGCCTCTGCCAGTGCAGGTGGCAATTCTGGAAATTTAACATAGTCTGCTTTTCCACCCTTGAGCTCGGGGTCTTTTTCTTGACCTTCTTTAAGGGCCTTTTCGAAATCTCCAGATTTAGCTTTGATTAATTTAATGAATTCTTCAGCTTTTTTCTTTTCACGGAAAACTGCTTGATGGAAGCTAATTTCATCCATATCAGGCATGACTTTAATTAGTTCATCATAAGCCTTCTTAAGCTCTGCATCAGTTTGAAGCTTGGCAATTTCTTTATCTAAGAATGCTTTTTGGAGCATTGCTTCTTGGCAATCTGCAATTCGCGCCTTTACTTCCTCGTCCTTATCAAGACCAGCTTTCTTAGCCAAATGGGTAATGATAGCCATATCAATGGAGCTCTGTACTAGCGGGTCGAAGATCTTCTCCAGTGATTCACCTTGCAACTGAGGCGGCAAGGACTTCATACGACGCTTGAGTTCGCCGACGGTAATATCTACTTTTTTACCATCAATATCAACTTTAGCGACCACCTTTGAGTCTTTTGGATCTTTATTATCAGCGATGGCGGGAAGTGCCACAGTAAGGCAAAGCGCTAAAGCTGCGAGGCGGGAAAACTTAAACATTTCCATTCCTTTCGAAAAATTGCTATTCATGAGTTAAAAGACAAAGCTAATCGTTGAGTCTTTTTAATTTTAGATTTACACTACAATTAATATGTCAAGCAAGAGACAGTTTCAATTTTTAATGAAATATCATTGCAAATCAAAACTGTCGCAACAAAAAGGTTTTGTGAATGTTAGTTTCTTTACTTACAAAGATTTTCGGATCAGCAAATGAACGCATGGTCAAGAAGTACTTAAAGGTTGTCGAAAAAATCAACCAGCTGGAGCCGAAATACGTCGCCATGTCCGACGATGAACTGCGAGCACAGACCCAACTATTCAAAGAGCGCCTTGAAAAGGGAGAAACTTTGGATGATATTTTACCAGAAGCATTTGCTACGGCGCGTGAAGCCTCAAAAAGAGTCCTTGGCATGCGCCCCTTCGATGTGCAGCTCGTCGGCGGTATGGTGCTACATAATGGTCTGATTGCTGAAATGCGGACGGGTGAAGGAAAAACTCTTGTCGCAACCCTTCCTGTTTATTTAAATGCCCTAAGTGGAAAAGGCGTACACGTTGTCACGGTAAATGATTACTTAGCCAGCCGCGACTCTAGCTGGATGGGTCGACTTTATAATTATTTAGGCCTCAGCACCGGCTGTATTGTGCATGGCATGTCGGATCATCAACGACGTGACGCTTATCACAGCGATGTAACTTATGGAACTAACCATGAATTTGGCTTCGATTATCTACGCGATAATATGAAATTCCGCTTTGAAGATATGGTTATGCGTCCCTTTAACTATGCTATTGTCGACGAAGTTGACAGCATTTTGATTGATGAGGCCAGAACCCCTCTCATTATTTCCGGTTCAGCTGAAGACTCGTCAGACTTGTACCGATCTATTAATGCGTTAATTCCAAAGTTAGCTCCCGAACATTATGAAAAGGACGAAAAGCAACGCTCGGTGACTCTAACTGATACGGGCATTGAGCGCATAGAAGAGTTACTGCGTGAAGCAGGCTTAATTCACGGGGAGACACTGTACGATATCCATAATATTAGCGTCGTCCACCATGTAAACCAGGCGCTCAAGGCGCATACTTTATTTACGCGTGACGTCGACTATATCGTCAAAAATAATAAAGTCATTATTATTGATGAGTTTACAGGCCGTATGATGGATGGCCGTCGTTACTCAGAAGGATTGCACCAAGCCTTAGAAGCTAAAGAAGGGGTTACGATTGAAACTGAGAACCAGACCCTGGCTTCGATTACCTATCAGAATTTCTTCCGCATGTACCCAAAGCTATCGGGCATGACTGGTACAGCGATGACAGAGGCTCATGAGTTTGAAGAAATTTATAAGCTGAGAACGGTTGATATTCCCACCAATCGCCCTGTAGCGCGAATAGATAATGATGACGAAGTTTACTTAACAGCCCAAGAAAAGTATAAAGCCATGATTGAGCAGATTAAAATCTGCCAACAAAAAGGGCAACCTGTGCTGGTGGGGACAACAAGCATTGAAAAATCAGAGATGATTTCTCAAATGCTACAGACTGAGAAAGTCAAGCATCAGGTCTTGAATGCGCGTTATCATGAGCAAGAGGCTGCGATTATCACCGAGGCTGGTGCGCCGGGAGCGGTCACTATTGCCACCAACATGGCGGGCCGTGGTACCGACATTAAACTTGGTGGCAATCTAGAGGCTAGAATTGCAAAAGAGATTGCAGGCTTAACCGATGAAAATGAAGTCAAGAAAGTTGTTGACCGCGTTACTGAGGAAGTTAAAGCGTTAGAAGAACAGGTTAAAGCTGCGGGCGGTTTATATGTTATTGGTACTGAACGCCATGAAAGCCGCCGTATTGACAACCAATTACGCGGGCGTTCTGGCCGCCAAGGTGACCCCGGAGAATCTAAATTCTACATCTCTCTTCAAGATGATTTGATGCGAATTTTTGGTTCCGATCGCTTAGATGCCATGCTCCGCAAGTTAGGGGTTAAGGAAGGTGAAGCTATTTCTCATGCCTGGATCAGTAAAGCCCTTGAACGCGCCCAACAAAAGGTTGAAGCTCGTAACTTTGATATCCGTAAACATCTGTTGCGCTATGATGACGTGATGAATGATCAACGTAAAATCATTTATGAGCAACGTCGGGAATTAATGTTAAGCCAAGATATCTCGGAAATGGTTGCGGACATGCGCTCAGATGTCATTGAAACTATTGTCCAGCGCCATATCCCCCAGGATTCCTTAATCGAGCAATGGGATCTCGAGGGCTTACAAAGTGAAATCCATCGCGTTTTTGGTATCCATATTGATGCTAAAGCTTGGGCTAATGAGGAAGGCATTGCTGAGGCTGAAATCATTCAGCGCATTATTGAAGCTGTTAGCCAACATATGAAAGCTAAAGAAGAAAAGTATGGGGCCTTGATGATGCGCACCGCTGAGACCAACATGGTTTTGCGTATCCTTGATAAGTGCTGGAAGGACCATCTATTAACCCTTGATCAATTACGCCAAGGAATCAACTTGCGCGCCTATGCTCAAGGAAACCCGCTAAATGAATATAAACGCGAAGCTTTTGTTCTTTTCCAGAATATGCTGGAAGTGTTGCGAGAGGAAACAATTTCATCCTTAGCTCACTTTGAGATAGATGTCCCCGATCCAACCATTCTCTCTCAGCTGCTCAATCCAGAAATGAATTTCGATCTGCTCGAGGAACAAACCCCCGCCTGGGAAGACCCAGAGGTTACTCCCGAGGCAGAGGTTGTTCCCTTAACTCGGCCAAACCGCAGTTCGCAGTCTCGCTCAAGCTCTGGTGGTATCGAGGGCTCAGGTAGAATACAGCGCAATGCCGCCTGCCCCTGTGGCTCAGGCAAGAAATTCAAGCACTGCCACGGTGCTATTGACCCGTCCTAGTTTTTTCCCCGGCCACTGGCCGGGTTTCTTTTTATTTTATTCTTGCTAGGTATCCTTACCAATCAATTATTCAATAAAGTAGCCCCTACCAAAGACAAAACAATAAGAATCGAGCGCATTTAACAGCATTCTTGGCTAACCTCACTTTCTTATTAGATAGTGGACAATTACTCATTTTATTCTGCTATGTCAACGCTCTAGAGGACGCTCTTGTTAAAAGGCAACAAACCGGCAACGAGATTTCCGCCGCTTTATTGCTAAATAGTTTATGCAAATAAACCCACCTTAAAAAACTTCTAATTTTACTAGATATTAAACATACTAGGAAGTAGAGAGAATTAACTTTTTGAAAGCTTGGCCATGTACAGATCACTATTAATATTTCCGCTTTTGGGAGCAGATCTCAGCTGTACAGCTTTAGATCACCCCTTACAAGTTTGGCCGCAAGGAACAAAACAAGGATACGACTTTAAAGAAATCTCATGGTTTTCATTACCAACCAACCTTGAAGACAATTATACCTTCAGCTTTAATATTGAGTCGGCTCATTTAAAACTAGAGCCTGGGAATAGCGATACAGTGGGAATCAAAGTTAAGGGGGCTCAAAAAGACTTACAAGATCTAACTGTGGATTTTAACGAGGGGGGGATTCTGCCTACACAGTCTGCGCAGCCAACTCAACGTATACACAAGCGCTAAAAGGTCTTCTGCAAAAACAGATACACCGACTTCATTCCCTATTACTTCAACTGGCGGCAGTTTTAAGATAAGCAATGTCTACCAAGAGGCGGGCAGCTCTGTGAGCATAAAAGGATGCTCTTCTATTAAGATGGACTCCTTTAACCAAGCACAGGGAGCAAGCTTAAAGATCAAAGGCACCCATAATGACCTTGATTTACCATGCATTAGCCAAGCTGCAGGCGCAAGTTTAAGCATTACTAGCGGAAAAATCTATAGAGTCTCCCCAAAAACGCTTAACCATCTACATCTATATGCCTCGCACCATTCCTAACAGTGAATATATTGTCCACACTAATGGAAAAAGTCGATGCCACATCAATAATCTTTCAGCCAAGGAAATGGATTTTACTCTTAAGGGCGCTTCTAAAATACGTGCTAAAAATCTTGAGGTCGAGAGAGCTAAACTGGTTTTAAAAAATACTGCCAAGGGTAAATTAAATCCTTTTAAAGTCAGCTTGCTTGACCTTAACTTAAGGAATCATTCGCAATTAAATTTGCAGGGTGCAATTAATAAACTCAATGTTAAAGGGCGGGGTTCCTCAAAGCTTACAAGAGAGACTGAACAAGGTGTAGATGCTCTTTGGGTGTCTATGAAACATCGCGCTGTTGCTCGCATTAACTCATCGGTCACTATGGCCACCGGCAAGATTTCCGATAATGCCGATCTGACTATCCAAACACTTTTAAAAGCATCTGCAATTAAGCAAAAAAATAAAGCCAAAGTTACAGTCGTAACCATTTCTGGATAACTGAGCAGACGATAATATTTAAAGGAAACTCATACTCCTCTACAAAAATCTTTTTATTAAAAAGGTCTAAGTTTACTTCCCCTCAAAGTTAGGGCCTAGAGCCTTTAATCAGGCTCTGTCACAACTTACTCGATATTTCTTATCCCCTTAGTGTTTCACCAGATATCCATGGGCTTCCTCAGCAAAATAAGAACACAGCATAGTTAATTGAGCCACCATTAATTATTTATTAAAACTTTTCAATTTACTTTTTGAATTATATTATTTTAAATATTTTATTATGAAGTATAAATGATGGTAAAATTTCTTTCCTGTTTTACTTTAATCTTGTTGATTAGCTTTGGCTACAGTGAAGATTTCCCTCCTAGTAAATGCTTCAGTTTATGCAAAAAAGATTCCTGTGTTTCTATTAATGGCAGGGCTGAAGCCTGCTTATCAAATTGTCAAAGCACCCCCTACTATGAGCATGTTAAAGCAAATTGTGATATTTTGTCTGATGGCACTTCCGTCACTCCTAATTCACAGCAAGTAGCCTCCTCCCTATCGCAGCCTCTTAACCATCGCTCCTCTAACATAGAATCATTAAAAGAAAATATTCCCCCTTCCTATAAGGTAAAGCCTGCGGTGGATATCAAAAAATTTATTGATAACCCGAGGGTGATAGCTAAACCGTTACAGATTCCTTTATTTATTCTTCCCCCTGACATAAAGCAGAGAATTAGTAAGAGTCAGGGTAAGCTTAATGCATCAGCTATTATTCCCCTATTAGTGGCCCGGGATCTGCTTCCCAGTCTAGCTCTTAAGCATGAGCTTTATACGATAACTATTTTTAATCCGGGTGCTTTTTCAGGGCAAGTTTTCAAAGCTGTCCTCAATAATCCCGCCAATCCTTTTATGCTTCCCACAGCTTTTGTGATTAAGGAGCTAAAATGGAACTCTGATAAGGTTAGGACGCGCACAACTAATACCCCGATGAAGGAACTGCAAGATATCGAGTATATCAAAGCCTCAGAGCTATTAAAGTTCAGTTCTACTGATCCCGCTTCTGTATATCCTGATATTAAGTTGCCTTTACAGTCATTTTATTTTATTTCTCCTACCCCCGCTACCTTAGCGGCTGATCAAAAAACTTATGTCTCGATTATGCCCCTAGCTGAAGGAAGTGAGCTTTTAGATTTAGTTTATGAAGAAATTATAGAGCCTGACAGCCTCTTGCGCCTTGAGGAGATAATGCAGAGGGTTGGTTTAGCTTTAGGCAGCGTCCATTTTGGAATGGCACTCAATCAAATTAAGATCTCGATGAGCAATCCGCAGTTTGATTTTTCTAGATTTACGACGGCAACTCATGGTGACTTTCATTTGGGGAATATATTTTTTAATGAGACTACTCATAAGGTTAGCTTTATTGATAATGCTTCCTTCGCCAATTCCTTAAGAGCTCCTGCTGATTTCATGCTTGATCTCTATGTCTTTTATTTATCATTAAGGAATAATACTTTTGATGCCCCTTCCTCTTCAGCTTTCAATGCTTTAATTACAAGGTTTATTCGCGGCTACATCTCTGCCTTTCCTGCTGCTGCCAGAAAGGGCTTGAAGACCTATATCACCAATTTATTGAGAACCCTTAATTATAATCAATTTATTGAGCTCACAGATTATTATAATCATATTAAAGCTGGCCTAGATGGGTCGCCTGAGCCCAGTATACTGACGACAATTTTTCGAAATCAGGAGCTTGCGCAAATGGAAGCAATCCTTGAGCATATGGCAAATGACCCCTGGATTCTGGAAGAAAGAAACTATAATTCTCATGCAGAATAGAGCCCAGTGTTAGGCTCTAGCTCTTTTCACAATTACAGTTTACCATCTTACTACTTTTTAATCGTCGCTCCTTTGACCTGCCCTTTAATAACGGCATCGGTCCCTAGGTATATTTCGCCCTTTCCGGATTCAAAAACAATGTCACCGCTGACAATTGTTTTTCCTCTGAGATAAAGTTTTTGAGTATCAGTAATAACTTTCTTAAAGTGAATGTTAGCAGCTCTTGAATCAGTTAAGTCACTGGCGTCTCCTTCTATGTCAATATCAGTGAAATCTCCGCCTATTACGGATAGGTTACCTGCGATTTTCGTTCTCCCTAATACGGTAATTCTGTCGCCTGCTAGGCTGCCTTCAACAGACAAATCCTTTAGAATTGATATATTGTGCCCTGTGAGGGAGCCGCTCACGAGGCCTTGATGCGCTTCAAGTTGATCAACTGCCAAGGAGCCATTAATTTTAAACTCCTGACACTTAAGATTCTTGCCATGGGCTGAGCCATCAACTTTCAACTCTTGCTGAATAATCAGATTTGTGAAATCAAGGGCACCATAAACGGTAAGCGTATCATAAGTCATATCTTTTAATTGGCTACTTCCATAAACCACCGGGTGGGCAGAAGTTTGTGCCGCCATTTTAGAACCATTCAGGCCGGAATCAGCTTGCGCTGCTGAAGGTAAGCTTATAATTAGGGCGCTCATACAAATCTTTAGAATACTTACTCTGTCATAATTATTCATAGGTTCCCTCTTTATTCTAATTAATATAAGATTCACTCAGGGTTGACCAATACCACTCAGTCGCCTTATTAATACCTTAAGGATTAACTTTATACAATTTATATTACATCACAGCTAATACCTCTGCTGAAATTAACATTGGCTGTGGCCGTGTGTACTTTTTTCGCTGCCTATTCTTGCCAATACGTTAACTCCTAATAGTAAGGTTAAAATACCTTGCTGCTAACCCTTTTATTTAATTCCAATAAATTGATATTTTCTTTTCTATGATTATTTAGCAAAGAGGCTCTTCGCCCTTTATACAATTAAGTCTGATCGTCTTTTTATTCTATTAAATACCTAACTTTTAGGCGAAAAAGCTTAAGAATTAACCTATCTCTGCCCTATCAATAAGGACATTAGGCTTAGATAAAGAAAAGAACAGACACCCAAAAGTAAATAATGGGTTTATTATTTATACTTTCTCAACTAAAACAAGAAAAATTTTATAAAATATTTCTTGTTCTCTGACTTGATACTAGTAAACGGAACACCTATATCATTATTAGAACATATTCACTTCTAAGGGCAAATAGCACTGGCGGGTATTTTCTTCGAATGCGAAGCGTAAGAATTTATCTGAGAGGCCTATCTTGAAGCGGAGGTGGAATATGGTCAACTGGATAAGCATAAGCTGCTTTACTAGCGAAAGTTTCTAGTTAGAGCTGCGATTGCCTCCACGATCCTTAACTGCATACCAGCTCGTCTGCTTACAGACGAAAATAGGGCGCGAGCCCTAGATGAGGGAAAGTATCGTGAAAGATTAAAAAAACTAAAGGATTGTACAAATGGAATCTTTAAATACATATCACTCACCCACGGCAAAGTTAGTCGCACAGAAGCGTAAATGGTTTAAAACAATGCCTGCAAATTTTAGCAAAAATTTCTTGTATAAAACCGTTTTCCTTTTCTCATCTTTAGCAACCATCGCCGCAAGCATGGATGCTCCGCAGGGTAATGGTAGATGCCCGATCAGAAGTGCGGACCAATTAATGAAAATGCTGTATGCCGGTAGCGGTGATCACCTTAGCGCTACAGGTATAGGGGTTACCCAGACCCTAGCAGACAATTCAGCATGGAAAATAGAAGCAATAGGAAGCGACCTTAGGGACTTAGAGGCAGAATATCCATCCTTCAATCCTAACAATCAGGATTCAATTTATCCTTATCTGTTGCAACGTTCTCAGGGGAATGTACCTAATTATACAAGATTAAAATTTCCGGAAATGGTGAGTCTAAGCTCTAAGCTTAATATTACCGTAGGGATGTGGCGTGGTAATAACTTTGCAGACCTGCAATCTGTCGGCATTAACTGTGAATGGAAGCCTGAAGGGCATTTTGAAATAAATTATAAGCTTGATCCTTTAGCTGTGAATAATTTTAATAAACTTGCAGCGAGAGCGGAGCAAGCGACGACTCCCGACGAAAAAATTTCATACGCTAAAAAAGCTTTGCACAGTGGCCTGCCTGCAACTAACTTTCGCTTTAAGTTAACTCCGTTAACGCCATTCCAACCTCCTAAAGGTCCTGGACAGCAACAAGCTGAGGAACAAGCGCGCCGTCAACACGAAGCCGAACAACGTCGTGCCCAACAAGAGCAAGAGGCTGCTCAAAGAGCCGCTGAAGAAGCGCGTCGCCAACGCGAAGCCGAGAACCTACGCCGCGCGCAACAGCAAGAGGCTGCTCAAAGATCTCAAGAACAGGCACGTCAACAATACCGTGCCCAGCAAGAGGCTGCTCAAAGAACCGCTGAAGAAGCGCGTCGCCAACGCGAAGCTGACATAATTCGCCAGCGCCAAGAGGAAATTCGCAGCACTGCACAAGAACAACTTCGCCAGCAACAACAAGCCCAACAGCCAATGGCTCCTCAACCTCAACCTCAACCTAGAGTCGGTGAGATGAAAGAAGAAAATGGATGGGTTTACCGTTTTAATGGTATTGATTGGTCAAGACTTCGCAGAGCAGGCTAAAGTATACTAATGTATAATAGGGAGCACATTTTGGAAGTGAAATTGTTTCCAGCTAAGTGTGCTCCTTGGTCTTTATGCTCCCTATTTTAGGTTTTAAAAGAGATAAATTTTAACTAAATCTATCTCTTCTTAAGTAAGTTAAAAATTGTTTTAGTGAATCTATATCTTTCCTAAGGTTGGCGCTAACTACCGTCTCTCTCTTGAAATGTTACTCAACTCATACCAATAATCTTAGTGCTAAGTAAAAAGCATTTCTCTTTAATTGATTCTTTGACTTTGAGCCAATTGCCCCCTTTTTTAATGGCAACCTTTTTGAGAGTGTAAATTTTACCTACGCGCCCCGTTTAAAAAATCTTCCCGAGCTCTCAGTTGCTATTCAGTATTTATTAACCTTTCTAGGCGGATTAATCATTCCTGATCAGTTAGATCTATTCTTCCTAAGGGGTGTGTTTTGAATACTCACTTTACTCACCGTAGTGGCCGTAACATCCTATAATTTCTATTCTTTGATTTACTTGTCGATAAATTAGACGATGCTTATGGGTAATATGGCGTGATTTAGCTTTTAGATGGCGCAATGTTTCCTCATGAGCACTGGGAACCCCTTCCCTTAAGTCTTCAATTAATGCTAAAACTTTCTCTTGCTGCCATGCCATTAGCTGCTTGAATTGCTCCTCCGCCTCTTGACTCCAAACAAAGACAATGTCTTTATTATCCTTTAAAGGAGAACATTTCAAAGACAGTTTATCTGATTTAGCCCAGGCTTCTTGCACGATTCTTTGCAGCTTCAGCTTGCGTTTTTGAGCTTTTTCGGCTGCTGAAAAAGCGCCCCAAGTACTGCGCTTGGCCGTGGCTAACTTTTTTTCACTTTTGATAGTGATCAGCTTTTGTTCTTCTCTCGCTCGCTTGCGTGCCGTTGGCATGGGAGATGCATATTCTGCTGCTGTAATTTGTTCCGGAGTTATATTATCACCTTTTTGTGTCGCCGGATGAGCAATCGGGAAGCTCATGCTAGCAAAATCGGATGGCTGTTGCTGGATCTGTTTTCCTGCAATAAGTGAAGTTTGAAGCCTCTTATATAGCTTTATGGCGCGATGATCTCCTTGCTGTGCTCCCCATAAAGCATATTCTAAAGCTTGCTTCTTTGCAGTCAGAGCCTCGCTTTCTGCCAATGTAATTATTGCTAAGTAGTAATAGGGCTTAACTGACTTAATATTTTCAAGAATGCGCCGAGCAACGGCATAATGCTGCCCTGCTTGAATAGGTTTGCCACATTCATCTTCATCGATATGCCTTCGATAAATTCTGCCCGCCAAATGAATCATTGCTTCGCGCGTTTGAGCTTTTCTAAGCAAGCGAGCCATAACTGCTAATCTCTGCGGCTCTGCAATCGGCTCGCCTTTCTCGTCCTTATCAATTAAGTGATGACTAATTAGAACCGCAAGCTTGGTCAAAGATTCAGGAAGCGCTGCTTGTCGGTATAAACGGGCAGCAATGGCAAGGCGCTGGCCGTCCGCAATCAGTTCTCCGCTTTCATCTTTATTGGTCAAGCCTTTTGTGATCATAGAGGCAAGGTTATGAAGAGCAAATGGTGTTCGGGTTTGACGATAAATATGAGCCACAATTTCTGAGCGCATTTCCGGAACAAAGGGCTGTCCTTTCTCATCCTGATTAAGGAGACCACGGTTAATAATAACAGCAATATTGTCTAATGCATCGGGCACACCAGAGCGGCGCCACAGACTCGCTGCGTACTGATATAGCTGTCCGTCTGGAATCAGCTGTCCATTTTCGTCTTCATAAATCCGGCCTTCTGCAATTAAGCTACCTAAGTGAACCAAGGCCCGAGGCGTTTTACAGGCTCGCAGTATCGCTGCCGCCACTTCATCCCCTTGCTTTAATGGTATCTTTTTACAGTGATGATCGTGATTAATCTTACCTCTAATAATTAATGCGGCGAGCTCGACTAAAGAGTGTGGCATCCCGGCTAGCCGATACAGACGGGCTGCTTGCTCATAACGCTGTTCTGTAGGAATATACTGATAATTCTCATCATGATGAATTTTTCCGCTGGCAACAAGCGAAGCTAAGTTATGTAAGGAATCGGGTATTCGGGCCAACCGATAAAGGCGTGCTGCTTCTTCATTACGTTTTCCTGACGGAATTGGTTGACCTTTTTCGTTCGTAAGAAGCTGACCCCTGTAAATCATAACTCCAATATTATGAATACCCTTAGGTGTATTAGATAGGTTATATAAGCGCGCGACTGTAATAGATCGCTGGCTCTCTATAATCGGTTGCCCTGTTTCATCCGTGCAGATTTTGCCTTCCTCAAGCAGTAGCGCTAGACAAAACAAAGCTGCAGGCATTTTTGACTCCCTAAAGATCTTAGCCGCAATTTCATAACGCTTTGTTTCGGGGAAGGGTTTTCCAGTTGCATCTTCATGGATTTTACCATCGGCAATAAGCGAGGCTAGATAATAATAGGATAAGGGTATCCTTGCTTGCCGATATAAACGTGCAGCAACGTTAGCATACTGTCCAGCAGCTATGGGATGGCCAATTTCATCAAGAGAAATCTTTTCCTGTTCAATCAATCTTGCCAAATTATGTAAGGTTGAGGGGATGTCTGCTTGTCGGTAGAGCTGTGCCGCTTGGTAATACCTCTGTGCTTCACAGATAAGCCTTCCCTTCTCATCAGTATTAATATGGCCCATTTCCATTAAGTATCCCAAATGACCTAGAGCGAGAGGGGTTCCTGCTTGTCGGTAAAGGCGGGCGGCAACATTATATTGCTGTCCTTTCAAAATCCGTTGCTTATTCTCATCCTTGTCAATTAATCCTTTTTCAATTAATTGAGCTAAGCGACAATAAGCATCCGCTGTTGCTATCGGCCTTAGCAGCCGTGCTACCACTTTATAGCGCTGCCCTTCGACAATGGAATGGGTGTTTTCATCAGTATAAACCTGTCCCATATAGATCGCCTCAGCGAGACCAAATCTTGCTTGAACTGTCCCTACGCGCCGATAAATTCGAGCCGCGACTTCGTTTCTTTCAGCCTCTTTAACTGTCTGCCCATTTTCATCGAGAGCAGTTTTACCATTTAATAAGGAGTAAGCATGAGAGCATAGTATTTTAGAAGTTTCTTTAAGGGTTTCCTGAGAAGAATAATATGAGGAAGATGGCTTTGTTATGGTGAGGAGATGACGCAAGTCTTGCAGTTTATCTCGCGAAGTCGCCAAAGGGCTTAAAGCTTTGAGCCGAGAAATAGCTTGGTAGTGGCACTCAATTATGCTCATATCCAGACAATAATCTGATGCAGGCAGAAGAAGATAGTCATTAATTATGTGTGCTCTTTGCGCCATGCCGTCTAAGGAAGAAAGCGTCCTTTTAATTTTCCCCATATTAAGCTTTCGTAATTCTTGCACATAAGGCTTGATCAGCGGGGGACAGTTAGCACTCTCAGCCATTTCCTTCATTTTATTTACTGGCAGCATAGTCGACTTATTCAGCAAACATGAGATTATTAAAGAAAATCTTTGCCAATAGAAGGCTTCTAAATAGTTCCCTTCAGCTGCGATAATGCCTCCCAATAAAGACATGGCTACGGCAGAACCTTTATTAGCTGCACCTAAGAAATATTTCTTAGCTTCAGTTTCATTTTTTAATATCGTTAGCTTGATTGCCTGTTTTTGCGCCGCTTCTGCTTCACTTTCCATAAGCTGGCGTTGGCGGGGAGATAGTTTTTCCCAGTCTTGCATGAAAGTAAGGTTGGCAATTTCTTTTAATGCAGAACAATAATCTTGTCTCTGCTCGTAACTCTTAGCTTCTTGGCAGCCCCAGCTTTGGGAAACAGCAAGCCCGAGCAGAGTACCTAGTACCGTTAATATCCCCATCACTAGCTCCTTTTCCTATCGCACTAACAGCTCAAGAATTAAAACTACAACAAGGGTACGCCGAAAAAGGCCGAAACGACTATATACATAGAAGATTAAAGGAGAGAAATACACAAAACAACGGCACATTTAATTAAGATGTTAATCCTACTAATTTATCTTTATATCACATAGCATACCACCCCCAGGTATTGTCAAAAAAAATACGAGAAATTTAATAAATTTTTCACGTAGTAATATTGTGCGTTTATAAATATTATAGATTTCATCACATAATTATAAGAGATAACATTTCCTTCTCAAAGGCTATTGCTTTCTGTGTTTTCCAAACCATAAATTTGGGGACAAGAGAGTAAAGACATTAATGTGCTTGTGCATCTCTAATTTTAGTAAAATATAATTAGAATGACACACTATTTACCCTTCTAGCTCAGTAGAAGAATAGCCGACGGTCGGAAAAACTTATCTTTATTTAGATTATGCTGACTGTTGATATGTGCAATTAACTAACGTTGAAGGTCTAAAAGAACTATGATGTCTTAATATCTTTTTTAAGAAAAATATTAAGATTAAAAAATTCTTTTTACTAAAATTATTGACAAAAAATAAAAATATTGTTATAATTTTCGACGATTTACCTAAACACTTATTAACAAATTAAATTTTGAATTAAACTAACTTTATCCCAACATTATTAAATTAAAGGAAATATTAATGAAATTAAGATATATTTCATCATATTTTGCATTGGCTTTTTTATTTTTCTCTATAGAACCAACCAAAGCTTCAACTCTTAACAATCTTTACACAGGCTTAGCTGTTTCTTGGGATCATGTCGGCGGAAGAAGCTATGGAGTGATAACGAACCATGCTGGCAGCCACCTTATTTTTTCGAATGGTAACTCCTTAAGGGCTGATAAAATGAACGGCTATGCCTTTATAGGGACAGTTTATACCTTACCTCAAAGATCAATCTTTATAAGTCCAGAGTTTCAAATAGGCCAGGGTAACGTTGATTGCCAGATCAAAAATACAGCGGCAGATCCCAATTTAATTCTAAGCTCAGGTCCTTTGCAGCGCCGTTTGGATCTTAAACTTAATCGTCAACTCACCACCAGCTTTGTGGGCCGCATAGGACGCAAGCTATTCAATTCCTTACAACTTTATGGTTTACTAGGCGTTGAAGCAAGTCGATTTAAATATAGTTATGTTGTCGAAAATGTCGACGCCATTTCAGGAGAGATTAATGGTTTTAAAACTTTCCTAAAATCCAAATGGAAACTTGCCCCTCTTTTCGGTATAGGTATTGATAAAGCAATTAATAAATTTCGGATAGGATTGGAATATCGGTTTTCCTCTTATGGTCCCATTAAAGCATCGAGAACAGTTTTTCAATCTGCCTCGACAGAATGGGTATCCACTAAGGTTAAGCCTTATATTTCTTCTCTTATGCTGAAATTTTGCTATGGTGTTTGAGACGACTCTCTATAATGCCGTTTATTAAACGGCATTTGTCCAGATTAGAGCTCATTAATTAATCAGCAATTTAAATAGTGAATATAAAGATGAGAAAAGCATATTTAGTATGGCTTCCGTTGGTAAGTACACTTAGCCAGGGAGCGGAGCAGCATCACTTTACCAATAATAGCCATTGTGCTGAGGCAACAGACCAGCATTTGAAGCTGTATGAGTATGCTGCCACCACAGGCGATCCTCTTTTTGACTTTAAGCAACTAGAAGGCCTAAGCGCAAGAGATCAGCAATTACTCCTGTTTAAATATGCCACCAAAGAGCGCCCAGACATTTCTTGCCTTCCTGGTCTTTCCTTTAATATGGTAGTTAAAGATCTGAAACTAGAAGTATACCGGATTAATGAGTTCCGTATAAAACAACTCTCAGCTTCCTATAGCAACTCTCAGATACAGCAATTAGCAGAACAACTTAATCAGAAAAACTCAGAGCTGACGCTGGCTCGCGCTCAGCTCAGCGATTACCAGCAACACCTCCATCAATTGGGAAACCAGGTTAGAACCCATGAAGAGCAGCTAACCTCTGTCAGAGCTGATTACAAAGCGGGCCAATCACAGATCTCAGCCTTAGAGCAACAATTAAGAACGGCTGCAGAAAGGTTTAATACTAAGAAATTAAAATTTGGACAAAGGAAGAATCAATATGATCAAGAAGCTAGCATACTGCGGGAAGAGATTATAGCTTTGAGACAAGCGGCGACCAATAATCAAGAGACCCTAATAACCACGCAACAACACCTCAGCTTAGCTGAGCAAGATATTCTACAAAAGCATCAGCAATTAGAAGCTTTACATAAATCTCGCAAGGAAGAAATCCACCATCTTAAAGAGAAATTAGCACTCCAAGAAGAATTAGCAAAAACAAAGCAGCACGATTTAGCAGAAAGCTATAAACGCCTTCTGCAATTGGAGGGTGACCTCCAAGAAAAACAGCAGCAACTTGCAGCATCACAAGCATTAGCCGCCAGCGCACAACAGAATCTTGACAAACAAACGGCTTGCATTGCCAAGTTAGAAAGTGAATTGGGAGCAAAGCAGCAATATTTGATTGAGCTCCAAGCTATTCATTCTGAACAAGTTCACACCCTGGAGCAGCAGCTAAGAGATTCACAAGGATTAGCCACCACGACCCAACAGGCTCTAACGGAGAAGACCACACAACTGCAAGCCCGACCCAGCAAGCTTTAGAAGACAAGACCACGCAGCTGCAAGCTCAACAGCAGCACTTACAAGCCGTCCAAGCGGCTCATTCTGACCAAGTTCATACTCTGGAACAACAGCTGACAGCGTCTCAAGAATTAATAACTCAGAAACAGGATTCCTTAGAGAAACAAGCAATGCACCTTGCTAAAGTGGAAGCTGAGCGAAGAAGTTGTGATGATGAAGCGAAGAAGTTAAAAGCGGAGTTAGAATCTTTGAAACAGAAATTGGCAGCGACCACCCAAGAACTCCTTAAGCAGAAAAAGCAATTTGCCCTTTATCAGAGTGTCCTAGAAACTATTAAAGGTGAGACCGAGAAGGTTAAACAGAATAAAGAGAATCTAAGCCCTAACAGAGTGCCAAATCTAAGTCCTAACCGGCCGCAAAGTCTGACTCCTAACAGAATAACAAGACTTGCTAATCCATGTAGAGATCCTGAAAAAGAGCCACTGACTCCTATAAAACTTAACTTTTAATAGACGATTTTTTAAAGCGGAGAGGTAACGAAACCGAAGGGATGCTTGACTTAAATTTGTAACTCTTACTTTGTTTTAAGCCTTAATTAAAGGGACTCTAATTTCAGCACCCTAGGAGCCTGCTTTCCACAGAGAAAGGTATTAGATAAAGGATAAAAGCTTAGGGTGTTTAGATTTCCCTCAAATTAATCCATAAAACTCGCAGGTCGTGTTGCAGTATGTTGGCGGCCATCATCCGGTGGACGCCATCCAACTTAATGAGGCGTGTCTTTCCTTTTTTATCCATCATAATGGCAACTGTGATGGGACTCACAGGCGCGATCGAGGATAAAAAATAATTTACAGAATCAATGTCCTGGTTTTGACGTGGACGGTCTGACTCTGGATAAGCTTCTTCTGCCGTTTGAGCCGAATGATAACGGGCAAGGCGATGATTCTCAACGGGCAAGCTAAGAAAGTGACTAATCGACATTTGAGTATAAGTCCCCTTCTGTAACTGGCTGATAAATTGTTCTTTGCTCAAAGGAATACTATTTGCTGAGGCAAAGAATTCTGCATAAGTTTTCCAACTATCAGCGATGGTCGCCGCATCCACGCGCTCCGACCACCCAAATGAGCGAGAACAGCCTACCTGAAGCGATAAAATAGCCCCCAGTACACCAATTAGCATGTATTTAGTACTTATCAAGTTTCTAGATCTCATCATTCACAACAGCTAAAGCAGCTGTCTCCCAGAACACCAATTACTAGTAAGGCAATTATGGGGTATAAAGATATTAAGCATACTACACTGTAGCATTATAAAACACAAAAAATGTATATGCTGAAGAACACTAACTATAAGTATAAAAAAACCAAGGAGAGAGTTATTTTCCCTCCCCCCTAAATTATTTATCAATGCATTGAAATATATTGTAATAAACACCTTTTCTATTACGCCTGCGCTTGCTGACAGGTGAGTCTATTAGCAGTTACAATAGCTTGCAAAAGATTAGAATCTAACGTATTGACAGCAAGCTAGGATCAGCTAGACAACAAAAATGACCAGATAGGCTAAATTTGCGTGCAAGTATAAAAATGATCAACGTTTCTCAGATAATTCTCTAACTGGACAAGATATTTTTTAAAGATTGAATAGTTAGCAATAAGAGAAATTCCCGATGAGGGCAGTAAAAATTCTAGGCCTCTTTTTCTATACAAACCTTCTGGCAGGGTGCACCTCTCCTTCGATGATCCATAATCAATCACTTCAGGATAAAGTTATTGCTTGTGGGGCGGGCTACTCTGATAATGCCACTGGCTCTTTGGTCGCCGCTTATCACCAGACCGCTCCTTCGGGTGAGCTGACAACAGATTTTAAAGAAAACGCTCGCACCATTATCTTTAAGGAGTTACCTCCTGAAGCTCGCCTAAAAGGTTATGAGGATTATATTAAATGTATTCAGACTGATTGGCGGCATCATTGCCATCATCCCCATAAAGATTAAAGCTTCGTTATAAGGCATTCGCCCTCTTCACAGATATCAGAGCGTTCTGCTATAAAGAGCTAAAGCATATACCTCGACTTTGCATACTACCTAAGCGCGTGAATATGAGTAACACCTCTATAATTGGCCTCCGCCAAAACTCACACTCTTAAAAAACATCATTTGGCTGCTAATTATGGTGCAGCTTAGTCTTTACAAGGGGCGAGGATTAGCCTATAACCTACATAAATTTACAAAAGGATAAAACATGACTGCTCTCCCCCTTCCCTTAAAATCTTTTTATTTTATGCGCCACGGTGAAACTGATTGGAATAAAGACAATATAACTATGGGTCAAATGGATATCCCACTTAACCAGACAGGGTTGCACCAAGCTCATTTAGCTCGGCCATTATTAAGGGATACTGAATTTTCAGTGATTTATTCCAGCCCACTTAAGCGGGCTTTACAAACAGCTGAAATCGTAAACATGGATCATCAGCACTCTATTATCCGTCATGCAGGCTTAATGGAGTGTCACTGGGGCGATAAACAAGGCCGTCCTCATGCTTGCTTCTTGACAGCCTCGGATGGTGATCAATTACCGTCGGGAGGGGAAACATGGCTTCAGTTTGAAAGACGTGTCTTAGCAACTATAACTGAGATCCTGAATAGTTCACCGCAGCACCGCCCGCCCCTGATTGTGGCTCATGGTGGTGTCTTTATCGCGTTAGCCACTTTTTTAGGGCAGCCAGATCTACGCGCTGGTAATTGCGGTATCTACCATATCTTGCCCGGGAATCCTCCTTTAGAAAGGTGGACTATTAAAAGTCTTAGCGATAATTAATGAGCCAAAAGAGTAAGATGGTTATCCTCCCCCATTAATCATGCTGGGAACTGCTATTGAAGCAAGCAGCTTAATTCTAAAGAGCATCCTCTTAAAAAAGATCTCACTTAAGTCTGTTATTAGTGTGGATGCCTCGTTAGCATCGTTAGCTTTAAAGGGTATGGGTTTATTGAGGAAGCAAAAGAGAAAGTACGCCTTGGACGATAAACTTATAAAAAGAATACAATTCAAGACATAGCTACGATAATTTTATAGCTCTAAGTTTAAATACTTAGAAATTGTGGCGTTGGCAAGCAGAGAGACGGGTCCATTTAAAAGGAGCTAGAGCCCTAATTTACACTCTAGCTCCCTTAATTAAATGCTAAAGCTACCTCGACTGTCTGGTACCTTCGCTGCTTGTGCCTTCTTCCTTTTCTTCAGTTAAAGAATCTTTTAAATTTCTCACAGGCTTATTGACGCTAATGATAGCAACTTTATTGGCCACACTAGGATCTTCATTCTTAATCATAGTAGTGGAATTAGATAACGCTATGAGTGCCTTTTTTGTTTGCTCTGAGAGCAGGGTGGAGGAGTCTGCTGCATTATCCTGCTCAGAGGTAGATTGTGTTTCTTGCTCCACCTTTCTTACCGGTGGAATATCGGAAGTTATAGACATCGACTCCATCGACAATGAAAAGACTTTTTGAGCGGAAGTATCTTGGCTATTCTCACTGCCACTCGGTGCATATGACGAGTTGGAAAATGAAAGTGATATCTTGCCCAGCCGAATAGCTTGGGTCATCTTTTTTGGATTATCTTTCTGATGACGAGTTTTATAAGGATCTCCTTTATTTACCTGTCTGCTTTTTATTATTAGGCGGCGACTATCCCTAGGCTCCTTATTCTCCTCTTGAATCAACACTGGTATGTTATACTTTTCCAGCATTTCCAAGCGGCGAGCAGCAGATCTACTCCCTCCCTTTGCAGCTTCTCTATAATCACCAATTATTTGTCGATAGTCTCCATTACTGTAAGAAGCTGTCTCGCCTAACCGTGCCAAATAAGCAAGGATAAAAGGGTTACCTTGTTGTGCTTTAGCTTGAATAACATTTAACGCATGCTGGGAGCCCTTTTCTATAAGGGGCGCAGTATCTTGTAAAAAGGTGTACTTTTTAAATAGACTTCTTGCTTTCTCTCCATATTCGTACGCCTTTTCAAGATCTTGTTCCATTCCACATACCCCTTCCTCATATATTCTCGCTAAAAGGTACCATGCTTTAACGTAGTTTCTACTCGCGGCCTTTTCATAATAGGGCACAGCTTTTCGCTGTTCTTCCATTAAGGGATGCATTTCATACTGTTCAGCTTTCCAAATCAGTGCTCCTGCATGCCCTTTTTCTACAGCCTTATCATACGCTGCATAAGCCTTATCTAGTTCACTTTTTTCGGGGCCATCATTACTTGCGCTAAAATAGTATTCTATCATATAAGCCAGATGGTATAAGGCATCAGGGTCCTCAGGAGCTTTCTCAAAGTAACTTATTGATTTCTTCCAACATTCTGAAAGAGGTTCCTTCTTTTTCCATCTTTTATATAAATGTTTACCAGCTTGAACTGCACAAATTGCACTCCCTAAATCAGCCCCCTTTTCCCATAAGGCGAAGGCTTTAGCTTGGTCAACTTTGCCGTCTAATCCCTTTTGATGAATGTAAGCTAAGAATTCAATCGCCTGAATATCATTACTATTAGCTGCATATTCAAGATGATGCTTTGCTTCGGCAATGTTTACCTCTGTACCTAAGCCAAAGTGATACATGATACCTAACAATAAAGCTACTTCACTTGTTAACGGTGCTTTGTGGAAATGCTCTAAAGCTAAAGCTCTGTCCCGTTTAAAATCTTTACCATAAAAATATAGTTTTCCTAGATAATAATGAGCTTGTGGACTACCATTTTCGGCAGCAATAGAATAATATTCGTAAGCTTTTTGGGCATCTACTCCTTTTTGAGTATAACCCTTTTCATAGAATTGGCCCAATTTTAAAGCTAATTCAGTATCTTGTTCGCTCTCAACAGAATTCAGCTTATAAGCATGCCGGTAATGAGAGAAAGCCGTATCGTAATCCTTTTCGACGCCCAACCCTTCCTCATACACTCGGCCCAGATATTTATAGGCCCTGGCTTGCTCTTGCTGAACAGCTTTATTGAGCCAGTATGCAGCCTTAGTATAAGAAGAGTTATCTTTGCAATTATTATTTAAATAATGCACCCCTAGGTCAGTTTGAGCAGGAGCATAACCTCCTTCTGCGGCCAATTCCAGCAGCCTGATAGCAATATCGCTTTCCCCTATTTCTGTATAATAATGGTAAAGACGATACTGAGATATAGGGTGCCCCTTTCTAGCAGCAAATGCATGATTTTTTATGGCTTCAGCTTCATCTTTTTCTACTTTAAAAGGATTCTCAGCATCTTCATGAACGACTGCAATTTTATGATAAGCTAGTGAATACCCCTCATCCTCTACTTGCTCCCCTTCAAAAGTAAAATCATCTTCTATTTGGTCCATCGTAGAAGCAGAACCTTCTTTTTTACGAGTAGCATCTACATAAGCATCCCAAGCTTTTGAATTCCAAGATTTATAATTATCTTTATAGGTTTCATATAGCTCGCCTTTCAAATAATAAGCCTGACGGGACGCAGCTCTCTTGCAGGCCTGATCATAATAGCTGTGAAGATGTTCCACAAGTTTGAGCTTATTGTTTTTATATTCTTCTCGGGCATTTTCCGCCAATTTAAGATATATCTTGCCGGCTAGTTTTGTCAGGGCTGCTGCTAGATCTGGCTGTGAAGTATCTTTGGCAGAGGATAAAATGTTTTCTGCCAACTCCATTAATATTTCAAATTGTTTCTGATTTACTTCTCTAAGGTAGCGTAACTTATATTTATGAAGGGTACTTATACTCCTGGAAGATAAACTGTTTGCCCTTTGCGTGATATTCTTGCGAAGCGCAGAGGCATCTTCTCCCAGTATTTCTATGAAGCTTGCATAATAGTAGTTAAGCTTTAGCTTTTTAACCTCCTCCTCTATATTTATGCGTGGACTATCAGGTCCTCGGAGAATATCGAAATATTGGCGCGGCGGACTCCCTACTGGAGAAGAAGGGGTTTCTAATCGACCAAGATCTGAAGAGCGTCTCCCGAGGGTAGGGCTTTTCTCAGGACTGCCAGGGTTTTTTATGGAAGTAAGTAATTCATTATATAAATTCTCAATATCCTGCTTTAATGCAATTTTAAACTCTTGTGCAGAAAACGCTTGGGATCTAGAGGGCAGAAGACAGACTAATGAAGAGGCGACAGTGACGTTTTCCTCTGTAGGGAGAGGATGATAACTTAAATATTCTATCACCTTTTTAATATATTTCTTCTTTGCTTTCTCACTCTGCTGCTCATCACCTAATTTCTTGAGAATTTCTAGGGCGGCTTGCTGATAAGGAATCTCTTCACGGGTTATTCCAAGGTCCCATATGCAATCCGCCCGATCAAGCGGCGTCACCTCCCAGTCTGATACGCTAGAATCATCATTACTGTATGCAGGAGATAGGGAAATCAAATAAGTACTTAATAGAAATAAAGAGCTGAAATTTTTAACAAAAGTTCGAGACATTGTAGAAAATCTCCATAAGAGTTTAGATAAATTCATAGTGAAACATAGACGGGGAAGTAAGGAATAATAAGTCTAAAAGTTTTTTATTATTCCTCTTGGAATTTTATCGAATTACCCTTATTATACGGACTTTAGCAGAAAGTATAAGGAACTTAAGGGAAGGGCGAGAAGAATGGATTACATTATCACCCTCTTGTACAAAAGACGTGATGCTTTCTTTTAAGTTTAAGCGCCCCAGCTCACTTTTGACAGACAATTAATTGTCTCTTAGCTCTCGCATCCTAAATCAGTCTATAGATTTAAGGTGAAGATAAGATGCCTTCATGCAATGGTACCGGCTTTAATCTCAATAATGCGGTCCATTTTCTTGGCCAAATCGGGATTATGGGTAGCAATAAGAGCTGACATGCCCGTTTCTTTTACCAGCTGCACCATTTGATTGAACACAATATCAGATGTAGCATAATCCAAGTTACCGGTCGGTTCATCAGCTAATAATATTTTAGGCATATTTGCTAAAGCCCGAGCAATGGCGACACGTTGCTGCTCCCCGCCCGAAAGTTTTTTAGGGCGATGGTCAAGACGATGTGATAACCCAAGCTTAGTTAAAAGATCGACCGCTCGCTCTTGAGCTTGTTTTAAGCCAGTCCCTTTTATAAGCTGCGGAATCATAACATTTTCTACAGCACTAAATTCAGGCAACAAATGATGAAACTGATAGACAAAGCCTACAAATTGATTTCTTAAAGCGGTGCGCTGCGCCTCCGATAATTGAGCAGTATCCTGTCCAGCCATAATGACCTGTCCTTTATTGGGGGGTTCTAGTAAGCCCGCGATCTGTAAAAGGGTTGACTTGCCCGCCCCGCTATGGCCAACAAGCGCCACAATCTCGCCTCTCTTAATTTGAAGATTGATCCCCTTCAAGACGGTGAGGATTTCATCCCCTTGTTGAAAGGAACGAGTTATTGAATCAAGTTTTAAGGTCAGATCGGTCATTGTCTTAAAGCCTCTACAGGATCCAGGCGTGCTGCGCGCCAGGAAGGATACAGCGTGGACAGGAAAGTTAAGATTAAAGCAGTAATTACGGTTACAATGACATCAAAGGGATCAATCTTGCAGGGCAATTGAGTCAAAAAGTAAATTTCTTCATTAAATAAGTTGGTCCCCGTCAAAGATTGCAAAGCTTGGCGGATATGCTCGATATTTAAAGCAAAGGTTAATCCTAAGGTCAACCCTAAAACAGTTCCCACCAAGCCTAAAGTAGAGCCTGTTAAGAAAAAAATACGCATCATACTTTTTTGACTCGCACCCATGGTGCGCATGATGGCAATATCACGGGTTTTATCTTTGACCAGCATAATCAAACTGGACAAGATATTAAAAGCTGCAATCAAGATAATCAATGTTAAGATAATAAACATAACATTGCGCTCGACTTCCACGGCTTGGAATAAAGTATTATTTGAATTCTGCCAATCAAACAATTGGAAATCTGGCCCTAAAGCACTCTGGATCTGAAAAGATCTGTGTCCTACACGGTCTGGATTATCCACAAAAACCTCAAGATTAGTGATCCCCGCTCCAAGGCGAAAGAAAGATTGGGCCGACTCAAGGGGCATAAAGACCACAGCAGAGTCATATTGATAGACTCCCGCTTTAAAAATGGCCGCCACTAAAAATGATTTCTGTCGCGGCAAAGTTCCAAAAGCTGAAGAAGTTCCCTCAGGGCTCATTAAGCTTACCCGATCTCCCACTGAAATCCCCGTCTTACTTGCCAGAGAGACTCCAATTGCAATTGTTTCCGTCTTAATGCCATCATGCTCAAAGACGCCAAACTGATCCAGACTACCATCAATAACATTATTGCGAATAAATTCGCGCTTTTTAAGGTCATCAGGGCGCATCCCATGAACCTGTACACCTCGCGCTTGAGCGCGGAACATTAACATCGCTTGGCGATCTATCTCGGGATAAACTTGAACGACCCCTGCAACTCTTTGCACAGTTTTAAGAGCCTTATCAAAGTCCTCAAAGGGCCGTCCAATAGCATTTATAGCTATATGGCCATTCATTCCAATAATCCGCTGCAATAACTCTTGCCGAAATCCATTCATCACTGACATAACAATAATCAGGGTGGCAACCCCCAAGGCAATACCAATAAAAGAGAACCACGCAATCACCGAAATGAATCCTTCCTGACGCGAAGAGCGTAGATACCGGAAAGCAATCATTCGTTCAAACTTTGAGAACATACTTTTCAATTTTTTAAGTGTCTATACCTCTAATTATAGATCAGGAATGATTGTTTATGATAGCTAATAGTTGCAACAAAGAGCGCCAATGTAGCTTTGACTGCCTTTTCTCCTTAGTAGCAATCTTGTCTTAGTCATCCATAAAGGGGTAATCCGTATATCCTTCAGCAGTTCCACCATAAAATGTTTCAGGTCTCCCCTCATTAAGAGGCGCATGATTGGCAATTCGCCGAGGCAGATCAGGATTAGCAATAAAAGCCCGTCCAAAGGCGGCAGCATCAGCTTCCTTCTTCTCCAGTAATTCTTCAGCCGTATCGGCGGTCAAATTCTCATTGGCAATATAAACACCCTTAAAAAGCGCTTTAAGCTGGGGCCCAATCCGTCCTTCGCCGACATGCTCACGGGCACAAATGAAAGCGATATTCCTGTCACTTAATTGTTGAACGACATAGCTAAAAGTTGCTAATTTGTTACTATCGCCCATACTATGTGCATCTCCGCGGGGGGATAGATGCATCCCAACTCTATTAGCTCCCCAAACAGAGATAACGGCATCGGTGACTTCGAGCATAAGCCGGGCTCGATTTTCAATGCTTCCCCCATAAATATCCTGTCGGTGGTTAGAGCTATCTTGTAGGAACTGGTCTAATAAGTAACCATTAGCCCCATGAATTTCCACCCCGTCAAACCCCGCTTTTTGGGCATTGATTGCGGCAAGGCGATAGTCCTCAACAATCTGCGCCATTTCCTCGAGCACAAGCGGGCGGGGAACAGGATAAGAGGTTTTAGGACGCACTAGGCTCACATGTCCTGCGGCAGCAATGGCACTGGGCGCCACGGGAAGCTGGCCATCCAAGTAGCTAGGATGAGAGATACGGCCAACGTGCCAAAGCTGTAGAAATATTCTTCCCCCTTTTTGATGGACCACTTCAGTAACTGTTTTCCATCCTTCAACCTGATCTGGCGACCAGATCCCTGGAGTATTAGGATAGCCCACTCCCATGGGACTCACTGAAGTTGCTTCCGAGATTATCAAGCCAGCGGTGGAACGTTGCGCATAATATTCTGCCATAAGTTGATTAGGTATACGCCCTACCTCAGTGGCACGGCACCGGGTTAAAGGGGCCATAATCATACGGTTCGGGAGGCTTAGATCACCGATAGTAATAGGTTGTAATAATTTCATATCTCCGCTCCCTTTCTTATAAAAACATCTCCGTGATGAAAGTATTAATACCTCATCATAGTTAGGGAAAGATTAACAGATCTCCATTATTTCTTATCCAGCAAAACAAAAGAATTTAATAGGATTAAATCAGTAAGAGCTTATTAAAAAAGCCTCACTTATAGGTGAGGCTTCAATAGCACAAGCTAATGCAGGCTGATTACCGATCGTCATCGTCGCTTTCTACTTCGACCTCATCCAGATCAGCATCTAAATCATCTTCGTCGTCCAGTAGAGTATCGTCAGCATCATCTAACTCAACATCTTGGTCCAGAACTTCTTCATCAACAACTGTCTTTACTGATGACTTACGGCCACGGCGCGTCGTTGCAATAATTTCATAAGTTGACCCGCATTTTGGGCAGACAATGGGTGATTTGAGCAAATCATAAAAACGAGAGCCGCAACTCTGACAAGTACGCTTGGTTCCCCATTCTAATTTTACCACGGAAAACTCCTTTAAATACCATAAAATACTTGACATAAGTTTTGACATGCCTGAACGCTTTTTGTCAAAGATAAAAAGTGTTGCGCTAGATTTTTTTTATTCTTTAATGAGTTTTAGCCAAATTAGGAATAAAAAGGAGTCAAGCACATGGCCATAAACAACACCTTGATTTCTTATCGTCAGAGCCACCTGCGCGGGACTTTGGTTGCTCATAAGGATATTCCCGGCGACAAATCAATTTCTCACAGAGCCCTATTCTTAGCCGCCTTTGCCACTGGCATAACTGAAATTGACGGTCTTAATACCGGGGAAGACGTGGCACATACCCAACTCGCTTTAGAAGCGATGGGAGTAAAAATTGAGAACTTAGGCGCCGGCAAACGGTTAGTCCATGGCCTTGGGGGCACCAATCTGACTCAGCCCAAAAACCCGCTGTATCTTGGAAATTCAGGCACGACCACTCGCCTATTAGGGGGGGTCATTACGCCTTTTCCTATTGCCGTTACCATTTACGGTGATGCATCCCTATCTCAACGCCCCATGCGACGGATGATCCTTCCTCTCAAAGAGATGGGAGCAACCTTTGAGACGAATACTAATGAAACTTTACCATTAACCATTCGGGGCACCAGCACACCGGCAGCCCTACATTATGTTATGCCCATTCCGTCGGCCCAAGTTAAATCCTCAGTCTTATTAGCTGGCATCAATACCCAGGGGGTGACATCTGTCCATGAACCCCTCAAGACACGCGACCATACAGAAAAATTAATGGATTATCTGGGAATCCCCTTAACAACAACCAGCCATGCATCTGGAGGACAAACCTTATCCGTGGTCGGCAAATGTCATTATGCTGCTAAAAATATAACTGTTCCGGGAGACCCCTCCGCTGCTGTATTTTTTGCAGTTGCAGCAGCAATTACCCCTCATTCCTGTATTACCATCGAAGGGATTAACTGGAGCCCATATCGACGTCGCGCCTTTGAAGTGTTAGAAATGATGGGAACGAAGGTAACCATTCTGCGTCGCACCCAAATATGTGGTGAAGAGATTGCTGATTTACGCATCGAATCTAACACCCTTAACTCAATTACCCTTGAGGCTCAAGAGGCCCCTTCCTTGATTGATGAATACCCCGCTTTGGCAGTAGCAGCAGCGGCTGCCAGAGGAACGTCCATCTTCCGCGGCTTAAGGGAGCTGCGTTATAAAGAAAGCAATCGCTTAGAAGGAATCTTTCGCAATTTGAGCACGTGTGGCATTGAGGTACGGGTCGATGATGATACGTTGATTGTCAAAGGTACGTCTGGATTGCCTATCTTTGGAGGCGTGACCATCAATGTGTTCAAGGATCATCGGATCGCAATGGCTTTGTATATTCTGGGAATGATTGCTCGCAATCCTATCATCATTCAAGGGGCAGATTGCATCGCCTCTAGCTTCCCGCATTTTAGTTCTGTTTCCGAAAACTTATCCTTCATGCGTGCGGCATAGATCTAGACTTCCCTGCAGGATATAGGTAGCCGCCATCTTATCTATGACTTCAGAGCGACGTTTTCGCGATAAATCAGCATCTAATAGGGTGCGTGTCACTGCAACCGTAGAAAGACGTTCGTCCCACAAGAAAACAGGAATATCCTGAATTTTAAGAAGGAAGTCAATAAAAGTGTGTACAACTTCTGCTTGCGGCCCTTGTGTGCCGTTCATATTCAAAGGCAAGCCAGCAACAATACAGCAGACATCATATTGCTGATAGATAGAAAACAAAGATTTACTATCGGCTGTCAAATTGCTTCGCTTTAAAAGCGTAAGTGGACTGGCGATAAGCCATGTCGCATCGCTGACGGCCATACCAACTGTTTTATTACCAACATCCAAACCTAACGCACGCTTACGTTTACTTTTTAGTTTAAAAAATTCTTCTTGAAAAATAATGGGCATGGGGGTGACAAAACCTAACTAACCTTAATACTATTTTTACTTTATATATCATATGGTAACTTTAATCCGTAAAAAAACAGTGCGTAGTAAATTTAACAATGATAAGATTTCAATAAAGTTTTATCTTTTTGTAAGGAGTAGCTGTTAAATGTCAAAATCACATACAATTACCTTAATTCAAGGCGATGGTATTGGCCCAGAGGTAACTAATGCGACCCGGCAAATTATTGATGCTAGTGGCGTCAAGATTAATTGGGAAAGCTGTGAAGCGGGCGCTCAAGTATTTAAGAAAGGCTTATCAACTGGCGTTCCTCAAGAAACAATTGATTCGATTATGCGGAACAAGATAGCGCTGAAAGGACCTTTAGAGACGCCCGTAGGACATGGTGAAAAGTCAGCTAACGTTACTCTACGCAAGATGTTTGAAACCTATGGCAATATTCGTCCAGTTCGTGAATTTCCGGGGGTAGAAACTCCTTTTTCTGGCCGTAAAATTGATCTTGTGATCGTCCGTGAAAATGTCGAAGATTTGTATGCCGGTATTGAGCATATGCAGACTCCGAATGTGGCCCAATGCTTAAAGCTAATTTCGCGCCCGGGTTGTGAAAAAATTATTCGCCTAGCCTTTGAATTTGCGCGCTCAGAAGGACGCAAGCTTGTCCATTGCGCCACGAAAGCCAACATTATGAAGGCAACCGAAGGCATGATGAAACGTACCTTTGAAGAAATTGCCAAAGAGTATCCGGAAATTGAAGCGCAGCACATCATTGTTGACAATTGTGCCCACCAGCTGGTTAAGATGCCCGAGATATTTGATGTCATCGTTACCACCAATATGAATGGTGATATTCTCAGTGACCTCGGTTCCGGACTAATTGGGGGACTAGGCTTTGCGCCGGGCGCTAATATTGGCGATAACTTTGCCATCTTTGAAGCCGTTCACGGATCAGCACCAAAATATGCGGGCCAAAATAAAATTAACCCCACAGCTGTGTTACTTTCAGGAGTAATGATGCTGCGCTATATTGGGGAGTTTGAGGCTGCAGATATGATTGAGCAAGCCTTGGTAGTTACTTTGGGAATCGATAAAACCTATACCCGGGATGTTCATGGCGATGCGGGCTCTGTTTCCACCACTGAGTTTACCAAAGCTATCATTGATAACTTTGGCCGAACTCATCCAGAATGGACACGCCGTGCCTACAAACCCATCAATATGCCTAAGATTAAAGACAGCCAAAAAGCAATTGAGGTCAAATCTCGGAGCGTGGCAGGTGTAGATCTATTTATTGAAGCTCACAACAATCTCGAGGGAATGGGCAAGAAGCTTACTGATCTTGCTGGCTCGGCCAACTTGAAGCTGAAAATGATCTCAAATCGTGGCGTTAAAGTTTATCCCAATGCTCATGGAACAGAACCTGATTTAACTGATTGCTTCCGTTGCCGTTTTATTTCTACTGATGCGAATCGGGAAGTGACGGATGAAGACATCCTTAACCTGATCAGTTTAGTAAAAAAGGACTACCGATGGATGCATATTGAAAAGTTAAATATGTTTGATGGTGTGGCTGCTTATTCTAAAGCCCACGGCGAAGATTAAAGCTTAACTCTTTGCAAAAAGGGGGATCGATGATCCCCTTTCTATCTGATGAAATTAGTCACTTACCTCTCCTCCTAGGAGAGAAACATAGGGTATTTATTTTCAACGAGCCTCACTCTAACGATCATCCAAGAGGTAACTGTTATGGCAAATCTAGTTTTGACATCTCCAACAACACTCACTTTTGGGCAAAAAGAGTATACCTGCGCTACTGGAAGCGGAGGAATTAAAGAGAATAAAGTGGAGGGTGATAAAGCGACACCGGTAGGAATATTCGGACTTCGCTACGTATTTTATCGGCCTGATAAGTTTAGCAAAGCCCCCACCACTCGCCTTACCTGTCGTATGCTGGATAAACATGATGGCTGGTGCGATGACCCTAGAAACCCACGTTACAACAATCACATTCGCCTCCCCTATAACGCCAGTCATGAAAAACTATGGCGTGATGACGATATCTATAATTTAATTGTTGTTACGACCCATAATAGTTTGCCGGTCGTAGCCAATCATGGCAGTGCGATCTTTATTCATGTAGCGCGCGAAGGCTATGAGCCGACCCGCGGCTGTATTGCCTTAGCCCAAGATGATCTTCTGGAAATCTTAGAAAAGGCTATGCCTTCTACCCAAATTGTCATCCCTACGCTTAAAGCCTATTCCAAAATGACAACTGAACAAACCTCTCCTAGTATGGGAAAAAGGGCAGATGGAAAGATCAGTTAAGAAGTTAGTCTATCTGACTAGTAACAGACTCGACGTAAGTTAGAAAAAAGCATCTATATAAAGCTTATTAAGACGGCAGGTATCCACAATTTACCATGGACTCCTGCCCTCAAATTACTGTATACCTTTAAGTGTACTACTTATACAGGAAAAATGAGCCATGTTTGCTATTAAACTCAAAGACGGAAGCGTTCGCGAATTCGAGTCGCCTCACAATGGTCTAGAAATTGCAGCCAGCATATCATCTTCGCTCGCAAAAGACGCAGTTGCTATTAAGGTCAACGGGCACATGACCGATCTTACAGCACCTATTCCCCATGGCTCTGTTATTGAAATTGTCAGACGCAATGACCCTGAGGCGTTAGAGCTTTTACGCCATGATGCGGCGCACGTTCTCGCTGAAGCGGCCAAAGAATTATATCCCGATCTTCAAGTCACCATAGGACCTGCCATTGAAAATGGGTTCTATTATGATTTTTACCGTGCAACCCCTTTTACCCCTGATGATCTCAGCAAACTCGAAGCCCGCATGCATGAAATTGTCCGCCGCGACGAGCCCATTATTCGCACAGAAATGCCACGGGAAGAAGCAATTAAATTCTTCGAATCTATTGGAGAGAAATTTAAGGCTGAGATTATTAGTGACATTCCCGAAGGACAAATCATTAGCTTTTATCGCCAAGGAGATTTTATTGATCTATGTCGTGGCCCTCACCTGCCTTCAACGGGCCGTCTC
Organism: Candidatus Odyssella thessalonicensis L13; assembly: GCF_000190415.1. GTDB lineage: Bacteria > Pseudomonadota > Alphaproteobacteria > Paracaedibacterales > Paracaedibacteraceae > Paracaedibacter > Paracaedibacter thessalonicensis. Next base: position 95,429 of record NZ_AEWF01000007.1, on the reverse strand, counting down.
GGCAAAGCTTTCAAATTGATGTCCGTGGCAGGATCCTATTGGCGTGGGGATCATCGCAAGGAACGGTTACAGCGTATCTACGGAACGGCCTGGGCAACAGAACAACAGCTAAAAGATTACCTCCTACAGCTAGAAGAAGCAGAAAAACGCGATCATCGCCGTCTCGGCAATGAACTTGATCTCTTCCATGTCCAAGAAGAGGCACCAGGATCAGTGTTTTGGCACCCGCATGGATGGACCTTGTATCGTCTTCTCGAAAACTTTATGCGCAAGCGTTTAGAGCAGCGTCAGTATGTCGAAGTTAAAACCCCACAAATCCTGGATGCGAGTTTTTGGGAGGCCTCAGGCCACTGGGAAAAATTCCGTGAAAATATGTTTGTGGTAGAAGCGGAAGATAAAGCCATGGCGGTCAAGCCTATGAACTGCCCCTGTCATGTCCAGATCTTTAAGCAAGGCATTAAGAGTTATCGGGACTTACCCCTGCGTATGGCTGAATTTGGCTCTTGCCATCGCAATGAACCCTCTGGAGCCCTGCATGGTATTATGCGGGTCCGTGCTTTTACGCAGGATGATGCTCATATTTTCTGCACGCCCGAACAAATTGTTAGCGAGACTAAGCTTTTCTGTGATTTCTTAAAAGAGGTGTATCGTGATCTCGGCTTTGAGGATATTCGCATTAAATTCTCCGATCGTCCCGAAAAAAGAGCAGGATCTGATGAGATCTGGGATAAAGCTGAAGCGGCGCTTAAAGAAGCCGCTATTGCCTCGGGGCTAGAATTTACTCTAAACCCAGGTGAAGGTGCCTTTTATGGACCTAAATTAGAATTCGTTCTGCGAGATGCCATTGGCCGGGATTGGCAATGTGGTACGTTACAAGCGGACTTTGTCTTACCGGAGCGTCTTGACGCCGTTTATATTGCCGAGGATGGAAAAAAACATCGCCCCGTTATGTTACATCGGGCTATTCTAGGATCCTTTGAGAGGTTTATCGGCATTTTAATTGAGCATTATGCCGGCAAGTTCCCGCTTTGGCTGTCGCCTGTGCAGGTTTGCGTCGCTACTATTACTTCCGAAGCTGATAGCTATGCCGCAGAAGTGGTAGAACGCTTAAAGGCTGCGAATATTAGAGCCACTCTCGACAATCGCAATGAAAAGATTAACTATAAAGTTCGGGAACATTCGCTTAAGAAGGTCCCCATTTTATTGGTCGTTGGCAAACGCGAAGCAGAAGAGACCAGTGTTGCTATACGGCGGCTTGGCAGCCAAGCCCAAGAAGTTCTGCCCTTGCAGGAGGCCATTACGAGAATCCTTGAGGAATCTAAAGAACCTTAAACCATTAAAGACCCAGTGGTTAACTGCTGCCTACTTAAATGTTGGTAGCAGACGTACTGGCTCATTAATAAAGTTATCTCATCTATAGAATGCAGAACGGTTCAGCATTACACTGTAAATGTGATTAGAAATTGATACTTCCAACCATATAAATGAGGTCGTGGATGCCCACCCATGCTGAAAAGAAAATCCTTCCCTATACATCGGACCAGCTTTTCCATTTGATTGCTGATGTGGGAAATTATCCGATTTTTCTACCTTGGGTTGAATCTGCAAATACCTACGATCATCGCGACAACTCATTTATGTCAGATGTTATCATTGGTTACAAATTCTTAACTTATCCTTATAAATGCCGGGTTCACTTAACCCCGACGGAGCGCATCGATATTGAATACTTTACGGGCCCGTTTCGCTATCTGAATAACCATTGGACATTAACCCCTCTCAATCAGCAGCTAACAGAGATAGATTTTTATATTGATTTTGAATTCAAGAATTCTACCTTGCAAGCCCTACTCGCACCCGTGTTTTCTGAAGCTGTCGCGAGGATGATTAGAGCCTTTGAGAAGCGTGCCGCTGAACTCTATTAAAGACGACCTAAACCCAGCGTTTTAGCGAATACCTCTGTTGAAAGCGCTTAGACACCTAGCAGAGGCGCAATATCGGTCCACGTCAGGGTAAAGAAGTAATTTAATGCCCATCGTTTAGAGGGAATATCTGGAAGAAGATAAAGACAAACAGCATTGTTGTTGCCAGTAAAAAAGCGGCCCTAGAGCCGCCCGTAAAATACAGTAAAGAGAGTTAGCTTTAGCTCATAAATGGCCGGTAGCCCCACCAGTAAATGGATACGAATAAAAACAGCCAAACCACATCGACAAAGTGCCAATACCAAGCGGCCGATTCAAAACCAATGTGGGCATTGGGAGTAAACTCGTTACGCCAGGCTCTAAACCAACAGACTGTCAAAAAGATCGTGCCAATGATAACATGGGCGCCATGAAAACCAGTTGCCAGATAAAAGGTGGTAGGATAAATACCGCCGTTGAGGGAAAAGCCAGCATGGGCATACTCGATAGCCTGAACACATGTAAAAGTTAACCCCAAGGCGATTGTCATTCCTAATCCCTGTAGGACACCTTTGCGATTATTTTCCAGCAAAGCATGATGAGCCCAGGTCACTGTGGTTCCGGAGGCAAGCAAGAGCAATGTATTAAAGTAAGGAAGATGGAAAGGATCAAGGGTCTCTATCCCTTTAGGGGGCCAAACGCCACCCGTGGCTTCTTTAGGGAACAGAGCCGCATCAAAGTAAGCCCAAAAGAAGGCCACAAAAAACATTATTTCTGAACATATAAACAGAATCATGCCCACTCTTAGGCCAGTTTGCACGTGCGGCGTATAAATCCCTTTGGTGTTTGATTCCCGGATTACATCCCGCCACCATAAGCCCGCTGAAATGATGAGCATCAGAAAGCCAGTGAGCATAGTCATTTTAGCGCCACCGTGAAAATAGTGGACAGCACCAAAAGTTACCACAAATGCAGCCAAGGATGTCACTAGAGGCCACGGACTAGGATCAACAAGATGAAAGGGATGCTTATGTACCGATGATTCAGATTTATCTGCCATTTAAAAACCACAAACTTATGGGACCTTGCTTATAGACTATACCTAATTTTTATAAATTTTAAGTTTTTTTGATTATGAATTTTAAGATTTGGTTAAAGGGTATTAAGGTATAGTGCCAATAACGACTAAGCATTTTTAGTATGGATTGCAAATTATCCTAAGTGGAGGCAAAAAGCCGATGTCTCTGACACAAGCAGACAGAGAATCAAACAATACTTTTTTAGTGGGGGCCATCGGTGTCGTCTTTGGCGATATAGGTACCAGCCCTTTATACACTATCAAAGATTGCTTGGCGCAATCTCCGTATTCTCACAATTACTCCATGATTATGGGAATCCTTTCTCTTATATTTTGGTCAGTTACGCTGGTGGTCTCTCTTAAATACATATGTTTTGTATTACGGGCAGATAACAATGGTGAGGGTGGAACTTTATCCCTTCTCTCCTTAAGTATGCGCGGCGGCACCCCGAAGGTTAAGAAATGCTTATTTGCGGTCGGCATGATTGGAGCGGCGCTATTCTATGGAGACGCTGTTATCACGCCGGCAATTTCAGTTTTAAGTGCCGTTGAAGGTTTAACTGTTGTCTCTCCCAACTTTGGTGACTATGTTGTGCCTTTTGCGTTAGTTATCCTGGTTATCCTGTTTATGATTCAGGATAAGGGAACCGAGGCAATTGGTCGGCTATTTGGCCCTGCCATGGTTGTCTGGTTTTTAATTTTGGGTCTTTTAGGGCTTTATCATATTATTCAAAAACCAGATATCCTTTATGCTCTCAACCCTATCTACGGTTACTATTTTTTTATTGAGCACGGTGTATATTCTTTGGCAATCCTAGGCTCGGTCGTCCTGGCTATCACGGGGGCGGAGGCACTTTATACCGATCTAGGCCACTTCGGCAAAACAGTCATTCGCCGTGCCTGGCTCTTTATTGTTTTTCCCTGCTTAATTCTAAACTATTTCGGTCAGGGAGCTTTACTGCTCCATCATACCGGAGCAGAATCGAATCCGTTCTTCTTTCTTGCGCCCTCCTGGGCCACGTTACCCTTAGTTATTATCGCGACCATTGCAACCGTGATCGCCTCTCAGGCGGTCATTTCGGGCATTTTCTCCATGACATGGCAAGCGGTACAATTAGGGTACCTTCCCCGCCTTGTGGTTAACCATACGTCACGCCAAACCATTGGTCAGGTTTTCGTTCCCACCATGAATTGGTCCCTGTTAATTATGGCCCTGATTTTGGTCTCTACCTTTAAATCGTCAACTAAATTGGCAGCTGCTTATGGCATGGCGGTCACTGGCATTATGGTGATCACCACGTTAATGACCGCTTATTTAGCCGCCACCCGCTGGAAATGGCCACGGTGGAAGTTGGTTAGCATTTTTGGTTTATTCTTAACCATAGATATCTCATTTTTTACTGTTAACTTGATGAAACTTCCCGAGGGCGGCTGGATTCCCATTATTATTGGGATGACATTGTGGGCCGTTATGACCACTTGGAAAGAAGGTAGAGATATTTTAAGCAACCAAATCCATCAATCGGGTAAGACATTAGACAACTTTGTTAAAGCCCTCCGTGCCAACCCTCCGATCCGAGTGCCCGGTAATGCGGTCTATATGTCTTCTACGCCTGACAGTGAGCCGACCTCGCTCACAATTAATTTTCGACATAATAAGGTGCTGCATGAAAAAGTTGTCATTTTATCAGTTATTACACGAGATGTCCCTAGAGTTCATTATACGGAAAAGCTTTATGTTAATGACATGGGTTGTAATGTTTACCAGGTCATCTATTTTATTGGGTTCATTGAAACGCCTAACGTGACCAGTATATTTGATAGATGTGATCATCTTGGGCTGCAAATAGATCCGCAGGAAACAACATTTTTCATGAGCCGTGGTATTCCGATTGCTAGCACCTCAGCCCATATGTCTCCCTGGCGCGAGCGTCTGTTCATCTGGCTTGCCAAAAATGCTCTGAACGCCACAGAATTTTACAAGATCCCCCATAAGCGCGTGGTCGAGCTTGGGATCCGGTTAAAACTGTGATAACAAGGGGGTTAGAGGGCCGCTATTGAAAAATATTAAATAATTTCATGACCATCCCCTTTAAAAAGGAAACCGTATTATCTCCTTTAGGAAATCAGGATGCCAAACATATTTTTTCAAGAATCGCTCAGCATGACTGAGTAAAAAAGAAAGGCTCCAAAGGAGCCTCCTTTATTACCAAGTATAATATTTCATAAACTCTAAGGGATGGGGCGTTCGCTCATACAAAGAGACTTCTTGCCACTTTAGCTCCAAATACCCCTCAATTAAGTCTGTGCTAAAGACCTCGCCTTGTAATAAAAAGTCATGGTCAGTCTGCAACGCTTCTAAAGCTTCCCGCAAGGAACCACACATGGAGGGCAGTTTAGCCGCAATATCCAATTCTTCAAAAAGATTGTGGTCGCAGGCCTCGCCCGGATGTATCTTATGGCGGATTCCATCCAGCCCAGCCATAAGCATGGCAGCGTTACCTAAGTAAGGATTGGCTAAGGGATCCGGAAAGCGCACCTCTACTCGCTTTGCTTTCTCATGAGTGGCGGTAGGAATGCGGCAAGCGGCAGAACGATTTTGCGCAGAATAGGCCAGGATCACCGGAGCCTCATAGCCAGGCACAAGTCGTTTATAACTATTGGTACTGGGATTTGTAAAGGCATTCAAAGCCTTGGCATGTTTCAAAATGCCGCCAATATAATACAGTGCCGTTTCTGACAGGCCACTGTAGCCATTGCCTGCAAATAAGGGTTGGCCATTATGCCACAACGATTGATGAACATGCATTCCTGATCCGTTATCACCAAAAATCGGTTTCGGCATAAAGGTTGCCGTTTTCCCATAACCATGTGCCACATTACGAACCGCATATTTATAGATCTGAATATTATCGCCGGTCTCTACTAACTCCCCGAAACGGAATCCAAGTTCATGCTGAGCCGGGGCAACTTCATGATGATGCTTTTCCATCTTCAACCCCATCTGCTGCATAGCCGTTAGCATCTCTGAGCGCATGTCATGTAAGGAATCAATAGGCATAACCGGGAAATATCCACCTTTGGGTAAAGGACGATGGCCATGACTTCTTTCATTCATTGCTAAGTGATTGTTGGCTTGAAATTCATCAGACTCCAGCTCGTAAAACGCTTTTGTTTCTTGAACCCCATAACGGACCCCATCGAAAACAAAAAATTCTGCCTCAGGACCAAAGTAAGCTTTTGTGGCGATTCCATCCTCTTGCAAGTACGCTTCAGCACGCTTACCAATCGAGCGAGGATCGCGGTTGTAAGGAGACTTTGATCTAGGATCATAGATATCACAGATAACGATTAGAGTTGTTTGAGCGGAAAAAGGATCGAGGTGAATTGATGAAAAGTCAGGCATCATAACCATGTCAGATTCGTGGATCTGGCGCCATCCACTAATTGAGGATCCATCAAAGTAAATTCCTTCAGTCAGCAAGCTTTCATCAACCGCTTCGACAGGAAAGCTCATATGATGCCAGGTCCCCAAGATATCTGTGAAGCGGAAATCAACAAATCTAACTTGATGATCTTCTAAGTGCTTCATAAAGTTCTTGATCACGCTTATTCTCCTCAAATTTTAAATAAAACTTCTATACGGTTATACAATTGCCCAATATGCCTTTCAAGCCTCCTTTTGCGATATGGAGATTACTTATTATTACAGCGGCTTGTTGGAGGAGCTTTATTGTTAAGCAGAAGGAATAAGCTTAAGTTTAAACTTTTATGTAGCCCTTGCCGAGCGCCCCTCTTTATTGTTAAGAATAATTTTACAAAAATTTACTATTTTTTCAAAGGATGGGGCTTTAAATAATGGTTATGGATTATAAGAAGTTGTGGTTAGGGATCATTGTGATCGGATATGCATTTCTAGGAACTTCCTTGCCGGCCCATGAATTGGGAGTCCGAGCTACGTCTGCGTTTAGCCGCAAACCCCATACTTTTACGACAATAACTCAATATGCGTCTGTACATAGTAAAGTTTTAGAGTTAAGTAAGTCGGCAAAAGTAAGCGTCCTTACGGACTGGGACGACACCATTAATGCCCCGGGTGCCTGGCGCCAAAAGAAATATGACGGCTCTTGGGTTTGTAGTCACAGCAAACGTATGCTTTTAGAACATGAAGTTGACACACTTTTGCGCGATCAAGAGACCCCAGAGATTATTCAAAGCTGGAAAAGGCATAAAATCCCTGTGCTTGTCACCACCGCTCGCCCCCCTGTTATTGATGTCAAATTGAAGAAATACGCTCACCAGTTAAAAATGCACTCTGATTTAATGAATATACGGCTTCCCCATGCAGAAGACGCAATTGATTATGTCACAATAAATCAGCATATCTCTTCGATATTAAGTACGTTTAACCCTGAAAAGCTAAAAAGTAAAACAGAGAAAAAGGTCAATGCGATGATTGCCTGGTCAGGAATAAATCTCAAAGATCAGCCAGACCTTGATCATAGTGTGATTAAAACTTGTGATCAGCATTTACTAGCCTATCATAATGGTTATGCTTTTATTGGACATAACAAGGGGGCACACATGCTTCAATTATTACAAGAAGTGCGGCTTTCTCCCGGCCATTTAGTCATTGTTGACGATAGCCCTCGAGCGATTGGCTCTTATTTAGAAGCAGCAGTTATAAATGGATTCGAAGAGTTAGGATATACCTTGCATTTAATGCATTATCCAATCTAAGCAATTCAATACTGTCTTGTTCACAGATAATCTAGGAATTCTTATCATCAGGAAGGGTATTTTGCTTACCACAAATTGTAAGGGGCAAAAATAATAAGAGCCACCCTTAAGCAAATAACAGGGTATATTCTTAATAATTACCTTCTACTTTGTCTGATTAAGATCACATTCTTAGACTAGTAAAAATATAATTTTTATGTCTTTCACTACAGGTGAAATTTTACTAAAAATATTAAATTCCGTCTTAATATTTTCTTGATTTTTAATTTTTCAGGTATATTCTCAATCCTTAGAACTGAGGCTTAGTTTACGATAAGAAGAGCTAAGAATATGAGTATCTTGAGAAAGCATGCATATGCAATAGCTTACCATTATTTATGCTGTTAACCTTGAGTCCATAACAGCTTATCTCTTAACAATCTTATAAAATAAGCCAGAGGTTTTATAGCTTGGTTTATTGGTTAACTATTAGGTTATTACAGACCATGAGGCTAAAGAATAGAAACAATAAAAAGATCAAATTTAAGGTGACGGTTTATGTCTTTTCGCAAGTCTTACTCAACCATACTTTTATTTAGTGCCACACTCTTAAGTCTATCTTCCAGCACCGGGTTTGGCCAGGATGTAGCGCCCTCGTGCTCGACCTCTGGCTTCAAGCAGGGCCGATCCAAAGAGGAGCATGATCCCCTCCTCATGGTTCACTCTTTAAGTAGTGCCGTGCAAAATGCTTCCCCTCCCTCTTCATTAGCAAGGGAAATCTTATGGGGCGGCGCTCAAAGCTTTACCGAGTCAATTAAGACGGATGGAAAGAAACTATATCAAACTTATCATCAATTCCGACACAAAGGTTTAGAGTCTCTAGTAACTGATAGCCTTGAAGCTTATATGAAAAGCTTTAACAAGCATTATCTGAGCCGTCATATAAAGAATACTGATCCTCAGTCAGATGAATTTAATATAGAAGCTTTACGTCCTTTGGTCGAAGAATTACGCAATAGTATGAGCTTTCTGATCTATAAATTTTGCCTGAAGCAGCCCTTTATCGATAGTAATGGCAAGCCAATTTATTTAGATAAATCTGTTTTCCGCTGTTTAGCAGAAAAGGTTATACCCGATATCCCCGTTAAAGGAGCGCTGATTTCATTGCTCGACTTTGGGCCTGTGAACAGTTATCTCCAATATCATGTAGATGAAATGATTATTAACTTTATCATTAGTCTTCATCATAAAGCCTTTGGTCAATCTATTAAAGGGCGTGTCGAGGATATAATTGGTCCCCTAATTAGTCACAGCCAGTCCTATCTTTATCACGTTACTGGTGATGGATCGGCACCATTACAGAAAGCCTCTTTACCTTGCCTAGCGCCAGAAACTGAATCAGATAAAGAAGTTAAGGCAGAGACAGGGTTAAATGAGGCAGAAGCGGACTTTATATCTATCACCGTTATTGACACAGAAACCAAAGGCAAAGAGAGGGAGGATCTCTCGACGACACCTCTAGAAACAGAAAAAGTTGCTTCTATAAAGCTACCAAAAGAAGGTGGATACCAATCAATTTGGGAATATTTTCGGCCGCAAATGCAATATTTTCTGCGCCAAGCTTTTACCAAGCTCCTGACAACTACGAGCGAAAAGGTTATCAATAAAGCCAGTGACATTACCCTATTTAATATTCATGAGAATCAACGAATTATTGATACTACTAAATTGTTCGGTGCTTCCCTGGCGGGTACTGCTGGTTTAGGTGTTGGCGCAGCGATTGGCTATCCGGTACTTCTGGGTTCTCCTTTAGCGTTTATGGGTCTGTGCACAGGTCAATATATTGCAGCCCAACTCGTGACCTCCTTTTCCACCTCTCTAACAAAGGTGGTAAAGGATCGGATTATCAAACGGTTCAACAATCTAATGGAATATTATTCTTACACAATAATTCCTTTAACCCGCGAAGAACATGTTCTTTATAACTTAAACCCCGAACCTTCTGCTGAAGAAAAAATCATTTATGCTGAGGATTATGACTTTAGAACGCGTTTATCTGAAAGGTCTTTTATCGGTGAATTGGGAAAACGTATCTTTTTTAGAAAAGATCTGGATGTTTCAGAAGAAGATGCTGATCAAGAAAAAAGCTTGGAGATAAAGATAATTCTTGGTGAATTGGCAGCCAAGCAAGGTGGTGGCCAATCACTTACTCCAAGGCAACAGGCATTGCTAAATAATATTGTCAAATATCCATCATTTAAACTTAAAGCGAAAGAGATTGAATTTCTTAAGGCCTGCTTTGCAAAAACTGAGGCCACACTTACCGAGGCCAGTAAAATTGAGGCAGAAAACGCTGAAGCAATTAAAGAACTGACGGCGGCATACCAAATTTATGGTGTTGAGATTCCGAACGCCTTTGCCTCCGCTTACCAAATCCTAGGTCACTTTAATTTTAGTAACATGTTCCGTTACATGGTTGACTTTACGGATGTAAAAGAAATAATAGCCCTAAGTTTAAGGTCTTCTATTCATAAATTCTCTTCAGCGGAGCTACAGCTTTTACAGTGCGCGGCAAAAGATGATACTTTGCTCTCCGAGTACCTTAAAGGTTATGTCAATGGAAAAGCGCAGCCTGAAACCTATGAGGAAGCAGAAGCAGTCTTAAGAGATAGCGACCTATTTACAGGACTTATTAAGGCCTATATTGAGGCCTACAAGACCACCTATATTGACGACATTAATCTTCTAAAAGCATCGTTTCTGGCTTATAAATTAGAAGACGCAGAGATTATAAATCTTCACCAGCGGATGACAGGGGACCAACTGCAGCAGCATGTACGCAGCCCTATGATTCGCCTTGAAGAAGCAAGGAAACCAGAATTAGAACTTCTTAAGAAAAAAATACTGATTTTTACTAAAGGAAGCGAGCTTGAACTGATCAGACTCCATGCCCGGAGCTTTATTTATGCAGACCCAGAATTTTTTGAGGTTCTTCAAGCGCTTGAAGAGTACAGGGAGATACCGCTATCAGAGGCGATTCTGGGCAAGTACGGACCTGAGACTCAAAAACATGAAGAGATACGGTTACAGATTGATAAAACTAAGACGCGCTACCCAAGTATTTCTGAGGTTGACATCCAGCATGCCTACATTAGGGCAGACAATTTCAAGGAGAAAATTCTGCCTGGCTTAAATATCTTTAAAAAATTCCGTGGAAGATTGCGAAGAGTCCTAGACAACACTGAACTGCGCAGTCGCGTATATAGCACCATTCAAACCTATCTCTTTGAGAAATTACTACAGCCTTATCAGGAAACAAGTCGAGAAGATATGGAAATTGCAGTAGCATTTGCAGAAGGCTTTGAACTTATGGGGAAAACATCTAATTTCTATGGAGAAGAAGATGATTCTACTACGTTCTACTTAGCAGAAGCGATTCAAGGTTCAGAATTAAACAACCGGCTTGACCGCTTATCCGAAGAGGATCTGATAAAGATTCACACTTGTATCCATGAGAATAAAGGAAAAGTCGTGCAGGACCTTGATGCAGTAAGTGCTGCTAGTAGCCATCTTGCAGAGTTAATCCATTTCAAAAATGGTGTGCCTGACTATAAAGATAAGCTTTTTTACGGATATAGTGAAATCTTTGATTTAGTGCAACAACAGAACACAGACATAATTGAGGCCATTAAATCTCAAGCGATCCTAAGATTTAAAGTGTCTACTTGAGCTTAATCCAAGCTTTACCAAAAGCTTGTGTTAGGAGAACCTTTAAAAAAGGTTCTAAATGGAATCCTAGAATTCCAGAAAAAATAGAAAGGAGAACAAAAATGAAGAAATGGGTAAATAAGGCTGTACCTATGGCATTAGTCATAGGATATAGCTGGGCTTTCCCGACCGCAGAGACCACTTACTCACCGATAGTGGAAGGTATAGGAAGCCACCAAATGAAAGAAGAACCAAGGGACCCCCTGGAAAGATCCCTTGCTCATCTTAATACTGCTGATCAAGACGCTTTGAAAGAGTTGTTACTTGATGAATCGCTGGATTTGAGTGCTAGCTATAATGCATCCCGCATAGATATAGAAGAGCTCTCTCTTCATCATCCTAAAAAGAAGTCCTTAGACGTCTTTAACATGGAGAACTTAAAGTACACACCAAATTGTGATGCACCAAAAGTCGAAAGAGAGTTTCAACTACGTCAGCAGGAATACCGTGCTAAGATGCAGCATGCCCCTGTGGAGCAGAAACCTCAGAGCGGTTGGGCTAAAGTTACCAATTTAGTGACTGCAGCTTTAAAAACTGTTTATCGGGGTCTGAGCACATTGGTAAAATCTTTCTGGGGTTAATACCCAGCTGAGAGAGGGTATTCATAGTTAGGTACAAGATAGCCATATACCCTTCAGCTGAAAACTGAAAGACTAAAGGGCTGCCGAGATGCAGCCCTTTTCATGATCTTCCTTTTGAGATCTGGAGTCCTATGGTGCTTATGATGGGGACTCCTATCCTATAGACCTAAGCCTTATCTCCTCTCCCCTCCTCCTGACTCTATTCAGTCTGTAAGAGCTCAGTAAAGCTGACCGCAGAAAAAAGGATCACCAGCTCAGAGCAAAGGAAGAAGAAGTTATCAAAAAGTTTGCAGAAAAAGTATAATTTTCTTTTAGCAAACACTCCCCCTTCCCTTTCGGTGTTAAGCTTCTTCAGCGCCGAGACTCTCAGCAATGACGGCGGTCACCTGCCTTAAGTTTTAGCGAGTCTCCTTAAAAGGATTTATAGCTTTCATAGGCTCAGCTTACGCTTTAAAAGCATTAAGCTTACCACTAACCCATTCAATACAAGCGTGATAGAGGCGCTGTAAAATGGGGATGTATTTTTCATTCATCAGCTGAATATCTTGCTCATCAATGATTAATCCAGGCGCAACCTTATTGTGCTCATCAATTTTATGACGCAGCTCTATCATCTTATTGTCAACCTTTTCGATCGCAGAAGCATCTTCGCCAGCTTTAATCAACAGATTTTTAACCTTCTCTAAGCCATTCAATTCCGTGGTTAACTTTTTTAAATCTTTCTCAAAGGCTTCTTGATCCAGATAAATTGCATAACCTTGTTTTCCAAGACGGCTCTGTTTTTTCAGCCGTAATCCCATAGAAAAGTTCATCAGATCTTGCACGTCTTGAGCCAACTCTTGCCCCATAATACCTTTCTGTTCTAAAAATGAAGCTATCCCTAAAGTATTTTGGGTTGGGGAATTATAATAGAAACTAAGATTGGTTAATATTTGCTCTGGTAGACGGTAAAATTGCCTTTTTAGATCTATTTTTTCTCCCACTTTATTCTGGGCTAAGAATCCGTCGACATCGGCTTCGTACTTCTTTAAGTCGTCCAAGATTTTGTCGCGGGCAATTTCCTGGCGACGATTTTCAACCATAGAGCGATGATTCTTTGGGCTATCAGCTAATATGGCTTCGCGCTTTTGCAGATAGGTATTATAGACAGCTTTGTCGCCAAACAAATGGACAGTATTGCGGGTAAGGCTGCTCAAATCTTCAATATGCTTCTGTTCTTTGCCGGTATAAGGGCGCACCATCTGGTCAACCCAACGGACAGCATTTTCATAGATTTCTTTTTTACTCAGATGACGATTAGCACGATTGTAAAGATTCTTGAAAAATATCTTCCGGGTTAGTTTGCGCCTTAATTCGCGTAACTCTTGGCGATTCTGATTCTTAAGTTCATCTATATAAAAGGGACTCGAGTAGCGCGCAAATTCTTCAACGCTGGCAATCATCAACCGATCACCTTCAACAGGAATCTTATTAAATTCACGGTTTTTTATGGCACTCATCAGGCGTTCTTTAACCTGTGTTGGATCCGCATAACGATTCGCAAACGTCAGATGGATCGGGGAGTTATCAGCTTCATCTACCCGCAGCCCTTTACCACCAACGCTGGGGTGTTCACCTAAAAGATAAATCCGGTCCGCCAAGCGTTGCGAGAGCTTGCTAAAATAACGTTGCGCCTCAGGAGAATTTTTCTCTAGCAAGAAAGCAATTTCTAGATCAGTAAAAAAGCCAGATTCTTCACGGGCCATTGATCCCATGGACATAACAGAGAACTGGCAGGGAGCAGCGCCTAACTTGGCCACTTCTTCAGCTAAAATAGTTCTAATATAATCCTTTGTTTGCTCGGTTATTGTCTGCATTAACTCAGAATAATTAGGGTTATCTTGGGCTGATACCTCTTGCAAGCGGGCAATATTCGCCCCCCTTAAGGCCTTTAAACTCGCGCGGTCTTGTTGAACTTGACCATACACTGCCGCAACAGCATTATACTTTGTCCCCCAATCGCGAGTCTTGACTTGAATCGGCTTGCTCACTTGGCTCTCACCCGTAGCTTTTTCTTCAAATCTAGAAGAAGCAACGTCAGGCGCAGAAGCCTTAGCTGCTGGCTCTGCCAACAAATCTATCTCTGCTAAAGTTTTAGCTGGCAACTCACCAGAAGAAGGGTGAGCCGCGATGACTAAGTCTTGTTCGCCCGCAGGAATTACTGCTGCGCGGGCGAAGCTTAAAAAAGAAATAGAAACCATCAAGCCCATAACACGGGAGGACGTTTTACTCATTATTTTTACTCCATAATTCTTGTACATAAAAATTTATATGGGTACTAAATTTATTATTACCAATATCTATGAAGACAATATGGAAAAATATTAGAGTAAAATAATCGCGATGGAAAATATTTACTGAGTAACCGGGCAACATTGCCTAACTTGCTTAATAATGAATTTTTCTTGAGCCTTCTTCTAATCTTCAGCAGGATAGCAAGAAAGCTCGAGCTTCTATTTTGTGATAGCCCGGGCTTTGTTATTTAGGAGATTTAAACCGTCTAAAGCCCTCTAACCCCTACACGCTTAGCTTCTTAAAGGTATCCCTTTCCTACCTATCGGTCAGACGAAAAACACCCCCTTCTTTTTAATCATTAGCTAATCGAGGGTACACCTGTAGCAAACGCTGATTTCTTAGATGGACTGATTTCCATAAGTAGTTAAAAAGACCATCCTTGATTTGCTTTAACATTGTCATCTGCTCTTTTAAAAACACAAGATATGACCGTTGCTCTTGTGACAATTCCTCGTAATGTACTTTTTTCTTAAGGTAACTGATAGGATTTATAGGACTGTTCTCCAGGGGCATAATGTCCTCAGCAGAAATCCCATAACTTTGAGCTTCTTTAAGCATTTCTTGATGATACGTCTCTTGGCCAGAGCCCCTTAGCTCTCCTATAGAACGGATCAGAGTATCAAGTATTGTTGTATTAACCTGAGTGTCTTTTTCACTCATCGTTTCTATTTCTATTCTTTTTTGAATAAGATCATAGACCTGAGTATAACTTATTGAATCTTGTTCGTCTTGCTGCTCCATCAGTTGATGCAATAGATCACCTTTTGCAACAGCCTCTTTACCAAAGCAAGTTAAGTATCCATTATATGAAAAAGGAGATAGATAAGCCTTTAAGAAATCAGATTTATGATTAGGTTTATAATCGAACTCGAAGGGTACTGTCGCAAAATTAACCATAAATCCAGGCAAATTTACAGCATCTAAGAGGCTAAATAGGGCAATACCAAAGTCACTTAACGCTTGATGCAAGTCTAAGAGTTCTGGGTTCTCTATTCGGCCTTGCCAGAAATGGGGCATTGGGGAATCCGCCTTAATGTCATTGTCTTTTATAAGCTTCGCTATCAATTGCTTTAAATCCTGCATCCACTTTTCAAAAAAAGTCTCACTTGGCCCTGTCAATTTTTTAAGAGGTCCTAAAACCTCGCGCAGTGCTGGAAAACCTATATAGTGTCCCACGTAATGAGACGTTATAAGATTTCCATACTCATCTGCGGGAAGAAAATGCCTAACGGCTTCAATCACATCCTTATTCACGCCATAACCATCACGATAGCAGCAGCCTACCTTGTAACGTGCCTCCTCACTCCCTGAGAGTGCAGCTTTTTTAAACCAGGCAAAAGCTTGATTAAGATCCTTAGCCACCCCTCGTCCTTCGGCATAACACCGGCCAACAGTGTACTGCGCCTCTAGATGCCCTTGCTCGGCTGCTTCTCTGTACAATTGAAAGGCTTGGTTTTTATTCTTACGGGTACCTGTTCCTTTCGTGTAGCATTCAGCAAGCTTAAACTGTGCGTCACAATCGCCTTGAGCAGCTGCTTTCTTGTACCAGAAAACGGCTTTCTTAAGATCTATATCAACATAATCACTGCCTCCCAACAGATAGTAATCGCCTAGCGTGATCTGGGCTACAACATAATTTTTTTGAGCTGCTTTTTCTATTAATTTAAAGCCCTTTTCAGCGTCATACTCGAGACTCTCACCACTGTAATAATAGCCGCCTAGCTCATACAGTGCCTTGGCATGGCCTTGATCTGCTGCTTTGGTAAACCACCGGATTGCTTCCTTAGCTGCGTCAGAATCAAGCTTCATCTTACCTTTGTGATAGACGGTTCCTAGTCTATATTGCGCCTCACGGTCGCCTGCTTGTGCCTGCTCGATCAGTTCTTCAACAGAAATTTCCTCTGTGGACCGCAGCCTTTTTTCAGCACTTTCCTCGGCGATTGCCTCTGTTTGAGAAGGAAAATCAAGTGCATCTAATTTCCGCTTCTGATCGCTTTTTCTCCCGTCTGCTTCTCTAACAATATTTATATCTGCTACAATTGACTCAGGAGAGTTTAAAGCAGTTGCCAATGAATCCTTGGAAGGGTCGTCCATAGCTATTCCCAGACTAGCGAGCGTAGAGCACCCTAAAGCTGCCCACATCATACTCTTTACTAAGTTCCTTTTCATATTTTCTTACTCAACTTTTTTAATAAACTAAACATTATATATTAATTCATTTGTGTATTTTCAATATTTATATCCTAATTTGATATCTACTTTAAGACAGAATAAGTATTGATTTCTCATAAGATAGAACTTTATCAAGTGAATCCTCTCACTAAAAGATATTGCAAGCCGTTCTAATTCTTATCGGCTATCACTCCCACCCTTTTGACTTGTTGTTTTAGAGCTAACTTTATTCTTACCCAACGAGATGGCCAGCAGACCAGTTTTCCTCTAACGTAGGGCCGTTAGACGAGATCCACTACATTATTTTTTGCTTCCAATTTGCAGTAAACTTATTCAATTGTTTCTATTAGTTTCTCTTCTGAACTTACCATCCCTAATAGGCAAACTGAGCTCTTTTAACCCCCGATCTTTCTTACTGCGAATTTAATTGCTCACAAAGATGGCGAAAGCTCAGGCTACTAACCTTGATAGCCTGAGCTTTATTATGTAAGCAATCTAATTTAGATTAAAAGTAAGAGTGAATATTCTATTAATATAACCATCCACCCGGCATATAGTGTCTGAATGTTCTATTATGAATATATGTCTGAAAGTCTATCGCAGATTCCTCCCTTGAGGCTAAGTCTGGATAAAGAGTCATCAAATGCTGGTTTCTCAGATGTAATGTATCTAGCAAAAGTTTAGGGAGCTTCTCCATAATATATTCTATAATAGTCACTTGCTCATTCAAAAATGCAATAGATGATTGCAGCTTTTGTAACGCGTTTTTATAAAGTACTTTCTTCTTAAGATAATGGCTACGCTTTGCTCTACTGCTTTCTAGGTGCTGCTGAGGATCGTGTTTAGTGAAGAATGAGAGAATGTCTTCTGCCGGTATGCCATAGATCTGCGCTTGATTAAGAATTTCTTGCTGATACCTTTCTGGGCTAGGCCTACCTTTATCCGTCATTTTACGGATCTTAGTATCAAGCTTTTTTATTTTAGCCTCAACTTGACTAGCAGTCGTCGTTTCTATTTCTATTCTTTCTTTAACACGATCAACTATAGAGGTGTAATTTCTTGAATGTTTAGGTCTTTGCTCCATTAGCAATCGCTCCAATAGATTACCTTTTGCCACAGCCTCTTTACCAAAGCAGGTTAAATTGTGCTCAGATTCGTAAGTCTTTAGGAAATCTAATTTATGCTTGTCTTCACGCGCGAATTCACAAGGTACCTGGGCAAATTTGACCATAAATCCAGGTAAATTCATAGCATGTAAAATATCAGATAGGGCAGTCCCCAGATCACTTACACCTCGATATAAGGCTGAACGCTCTAGGTCCTCCCTTTGACGAGGCCCTAAATGGGTCACTTGGAAACCAGCCTTAATATCATTCTCAATAATAAGTCTATCTGTAAGTTCCTTTAAATCCTGAACCCTTTCCTCAAAAGATGACTCTTCTGGCCCGTTTAGTTTTTTAAGAGGACCGAGGATTTGGCGCAATGCTGTAAAAGCTTCAGCTTGATTACTTTGCACAAAATATTTGACAGCTTCTATAAGACTTCTCTCAACACCTTTACCGTTAAGATAGCAACAGCCTACAGGATAGTACGCATCAGTATATCTTTGCTCAGTAGCTTTCTTATACCATTCAAAAGCTTGCACCGGATCTGCAGCAACACCTTCACCATTATCGTAACAATAAGCAACCCTATACTGCGCCTCAGCCAGTCCTTGATCAGCTGCTTTTCTGAACCATTCAAAGGCTTTCTCTACATTCCTTTCAACCCCATAACCTGAAAGATAACAGTTACCCAGCCTACACTGTGCCTCAGCCAATCCTTGCTCAGCTGCTTTCTGGCACAGGCTAATGGCTTGTACAGGATCTGCAGTAACCCCATGACCTGTATAATAACATAACGCAAGTTCAACTTGAGCCTTAGCATGATTTTGGGCTGCTGCCTTGTGGTACCAAGCCACTGCTTGCCTAGAATCTGCAGCGACCCCATGACCTTTGTGATAGCATTCCGCTAGCTGATACTGGGCTTCAGCATATCCTTGGCTAGCTGCTCTGTAATAACAAGCAAAGGCTTGGGCAAGATTCTGATCGACAATCTGCCCTTTAGCATAAAATCCTGCTAATTGATATTGCGCTTTGGCATGATTCTGCTCCGCTGCTTTCTGGTACCAAGCAAAGGCTTGGGCAGAATCTTGAGCCACACCCTCACCCTCGTGGTAACACTGTGCTAGCTGATACTGGGCTTCAGCATATTTTTTGTCAGCGGCCTTCTTAAACCAGTCAAAGGCTTGCCTACGATCTCGTATGACGCCCTGCCCCTCATAGTAACATAAACCAACTCCGTGATGTGCTTTAGCATGTCCTTGATCGGCTAATTGCTTGTACCACGTAAAGGCTTGCTCTGGATTTGCAGCGACCCCATGACCTTTGTGATAGCATTCCGCTAGCTTATATTGGGCTACAGCATAATTCTGGTCAGCCGCTTTCTGGTAGTAAGCAACTGCTTGGGCAGGATCTGCAGCGACACCGTAACCTTTGTCATAACATTCAGCTAATTTATATTGAGCTTCAGCTGCGCCTTGATGAGCTGCTTTCTGGTACCATGAGAAAGCTTTTCCTGCATCTTTTTCAATCCCAAAACCTGTAAGATAGCAGTTACCCAAGATCAATTGTGCCTTGGCATAACCCTGTGCCGCTGCTTTCTCTGCCCAAGCATACCCCTGCTTTACATCTTTATTAACGCCTTCTCCGCGGAAGTAAGACCTGGCGACTATGAATTGGGCTGCAACATGCCCCTGCTCAGCTGCTTTCTCGCACAGAGCCAGGCCCTTTTCTAAATCTTTGGTAACCCCATACCCTATGACATAGCAATTACTAAGCCTGAACTGGGCTTCAGCATGTCCTTGATCAGCTGCTCTTTTGAACCATTCAAAGGCTTTCTCTTGATCTTCAGAAATTATCTCACCTTTTTTGTAGATCTCCGCTAACTCATATTGAGCCTGAGGATCATTTGCTTCTGCTTGAAGGAGCAGTGCTTCAAAAGAATTGCTCTCTGTAAACCGTCGCTTTTTGATAGAATAATCCTTTAGAATTCCTTTTGCGGGGGCGTCAGTTTCAAGCTCATTTGCGCTGCGTTTACGAGAGCCGCTTTCCATCTCCATCTCTTCACGGCTTTGGGGCTCCATAGCTGCTCCCTGATAAGTAAGGGTAGACCCGGCCAAAGCTGCACACATTATACTCTTTACTATTGTCTTCTTCATACTCTTTTCCGACATTTTATAATAAACTACATATTATGTTATGTATTAATTCATCTATTTATTTTCAATACTTACATTTTAAGTTGCTGTTTAATTTAGAAAATAATAAATTATTGGGTAGCATAAATCTCTCCTGCTAATGGAGCAGAAGTATAAAAGGATAGTGTACTGAAGCCCTTGCTTAGCTCAAGCAAGCACCATAAAAAAGCCCAAGCTTCTATTTTGTGATAGCCCAGGCTTTGACATTTAAGAGATTTGAACAGTCTACAGTTTTCTAGGAAAGGCAATCTTGACTGATTCAAGGTATCCCTTTTCCCCGGCTATACCTAATGATAAACGGTTCCCGCCTTTTAACCATTGCCTAATCGAGGGTACACCTGTAGCAAACGCTGATTCCTGAGATGGACTGATTCCAACTGACCGTAAAATAACAATTAGCTAACTTAAACTGCGCTGCCGCATAGCCTTGCTCAGCTGTTCTCTGTAGCCACGCGAAGGCTTTACCGAGGTCTTTAGGAGTTATCCTACCTTGCTGATATGCAATTCCCAGTTCATATTGAGCCTGAGGATTATTTGCGTCTGCTTGGAGGAGCAGTGTTTCAAAAGAACTTATCTCTGTAGAACGTGCCCTTTTTATAGAATCTTCCTCTACGATTTTAGCTGTTTCAGCAGGGGATTCAAGCTCAGCTGCTTTCCTTTTACGTGAGCCGCTTTCTATCTCGTTGGGTCCCTGGCAATCCATCGCTGTTCCATAATAGGTAAGGGTAGAACCAGCTAAAGCTACACGCATTATACTCTTTATTATTGTCTTTTTCATTTTTTATCACAATTTCTATAATTTCAAAGCATTATACTTACCACCCTAATTACTTTCAATATTTATACTTTAATAGCCATGTACTGGAGAGTGGAACGAATAAGCGGTGACCTATAATGGAGCTGCACCCCCTCAGCATTATCCGCTTAAACGGCAGTAAAGGATTAATCAATACTACAATATCTTCATGCTTTACCAAGGTTACATTTAAGTTACTTTTTTCCTAAATATAACTACATACATCTTCTTATATTATTTAATTAATATTGAATACCTATTGCCAAACTCCTATCTACCAAGGGTAGATGTTAATAAATACTAGGAGCGGTTATATGGTCAATTTTAAGAATATTACTTTAGGGTTACTAGTTTCTAGTTTATCTACCTTTTCTGGCCACAGCCTGGAAAAGATTAAGGACGAGAATGGGGGAACAACGCTCCCCAATTGCCCAGAAGGATTAGGCTATAACCTTCCCTCCGGTAATGAAGCCCCGCATACAACAGCGCTGTTAAAAGCATCAAGCACAACCCTACAGCAGTTACCAGTAGAACTTCAGTCTCATCTTCTGGATTTTCTACCAGCGAATGCCCCCCTTTCCTTGGCAAAAGTTTCCAAAGCGTTCAAAGCCCTGATCTTAACCGATAACAAATTTTGCAAAGATATTTGGGGGACAGCACAACTTATTCCTTTAAAAAGTGCAGAGAGATTCGAACACCTTACAGCGATCCTTAAACAGGAGAAAGAAATTGCCAACCTCTCAGAAGGCAAAGAGCCCCTTCTCTACCCAGCTAGACAAGCCTTTTTTGATATAGGAGAGATGTATTTAAAAGAAATCAGGAAGAATCCCTATTTTGATATCCTAGACTATGGTATGGCTATAAAATATTATCAAGAAGCTGCGAATAGGTAGTTCTTTCCTGCTCTTTTAAGATTAGCAATAATGCATGCTGAGGGTAATGGCATGCCCCGCAATGAACAAGAGGCCGCCTCTTTGCGGCACAAAGCGGGCCTATCAACCCAGGCTGAGGCCCTTTATAATTTAGGGTGTATGTTTAGCGACGCTCAAGAGCTTGACCCTAACTTTGCAGAAGCGGTTGTTTTATGGGAGAAAGCCGCTGCTTATGGTCACGCAGAAGCGCAGAACAATTTAGCGGTTATGTACAAGCAAGGCAAAGGGGTGGCTCAAGATTTCGCACGGGCCAGGGAATGGTATCAAAAAGCGGCTGCTCAAGGCCATACCAGCGCCCAATATAATTTGGGAGTAATGTTTTATCAAGGTCAAGGGCTTGTTAGCCCCGATGTTAGCCAAGCTGTTTATTAGTGGACAAAGGCCGCCGCTCAAGGTCATGAAGAATCGCAATATCATCTCGGCTGTTACTATGCTAAAAATCCCACGGAGACAGCAACAGCGATCTCCTATTTTAGCGCAGCCGCCAACCAAGGTAATGTAAGGGCTCAGTATAACGCTGGATGCCTGTATGAGAGGAAAAAAGATTATAGTCACGCTTATTATTACTACCATTTAGCGGCAAACCAGAAGTATGCTGCGGCCCAAAACAGTCTAGGCTGGATTCAGGAAAAAGGCCTTAATGGAAGCAAAGATGAGGTGGCGGCTTTCAATAATTATAGAAGCGCGGCCCAGCAAGGGCATACTTTTGCTATTTTAAACTTTGCTTACTGTCTAGAGCATGGGATCGGTACCCAAGCAGATAAGGTGCAAGCCCAGGCCTGGTATGCCACAGTAGATAATGTAACGCTAGCAAAGTGGCGAACTGCCCGTGGTCTAAATTGATCTCTTTATTTGCAGACTAGATCTTTAAGCGGGAGAAGATGAATCCTCTTCGCTTTCTGCAGGGAACATATTAGATTACCTAACTTTATAGGTCAGAGTTCTTGAAAGGATCGGAACTGTCCCTTATTTAAGTGGCCAGAAGGCCTAGGGAATATGGCCACTAAACGGACAGAAGATATCTGCTGATTCTACAAACAGACTTTGAGTTTTAAGGCAGAAACACACGGCCTCTTTCATCTTTTGCAGAGATAACTCGATATCAGTCGAAGACCAATCTTTTTTAATTAGGATCTCTTTAAAACGGCGCTGATGCTGATCAATAAATTGCAGAAATGTGGCCATATCTTCCGGATAGACGACAACACCTAAACAATAGTTTTCCTCAATAATCCTTGAGCGGCGCAGCTTAACTTTTTTGCCAATTTCCCCCATTAAGCAGCGTGAATAATTAAAATAGGGAGGGAAGTCTAAGCCTGCTTCTAAAATAAGGAGTGAGGGTGAAACATTTCCATGATCCATCCAAGCCGGCGTCCCCAGGGCAAGAAGATCAATCAATTTAAAAGGATTGCTTAATTCATCGCAGAGATCAACTTTATCACCATTTTCGCCCATAAACGGATTTTTATAGATTGCGGCTTCGACCATAGCCTTTATTCTTTGGACCATTGAGCTTAAATCATTTATAAGATCTTCGAGAACCACTTCGTCTAAGGAATCTTTTATCTTCGGCAGAATATTATCGAAAAGACTTTTCCCAAGCAGATCTGCTTGAGATTTAATGATGTAAAGAACTTCTTGATCTGTTACGGCCGTGGTAAAGCGGGTAATTATGTCAACCATGCGGTCTTTGTCCAATTCCACCGTAAAGAAAGGCCGTCCCCAAATATGCAGATCCGGATTAAAATAAGGAAATGAGGAAGAAAAAATTTTACGCTTCAAGCGCTCAAAGAGTGCCAGCTGCTCTCTACTCTCAATAATAGTAGAACTAATTAAAGTAGAAAAATTATTAGCTATAATTCGGTTCTTCCATACCCGGGCAAGCTGACGCAGCAAGCGATCGACATTATCTGTTTTACCCATAAAATAAGGAATAAGTTCCTCATAAATTATGTTTGGCTTGATCGCATGATAACCAATATCAACTCCCATAACCTTTATCCTTATCTCACATTCTCACCATTAGCGGCCTTTACCTTATCCCCCTTCGACTATTCCTAACTATTAGAGCGAGGAACCCATGTATCGTCTTGTTTGGTATATTGCTTTTTTACTGCTGCCCAAGCAACTTTATGAGCCGTTTCTTCTTGAGAACTATCTTGTCGCCTTTTTTCAGGATTCTGATACTCCTCCCAAGCATGATTAAAGGCTTGCAGGTAAATGTCTTGGGCATGGGGTGGCAAATGGTCTCGCACAGAGCTTGGCAAGTCTGATTTAGTAGCATACGGCATTATAAGCTCCTGAACATAAAGTTAGATATAAACAGATTCCTCAGAGGGATGGACTTATCCTTAATTAGGAAAAAACTGTGTTCTTACAATAAAGAAAAACCTTACAACACATTTTAAGCAATAATAGTGGAAAAATTTTGCGTGAATTTATTAGAAAGCTTCCCTCTTAAGGGATTTACTTTCTACTTTTGCAAGAAGACTTATTTAATGACCGATTGGAGTTTCTTGATTAGCGGGACGGTTTGCTGGTAGCACCACGAGGGTAAACACGATCAACGCTACCATGATATATCCTAACAGTTCAAAGGTATCAATATAGGCTTTAAGGGCCGCTTGCTTTTGTAACATCTGATAAATTTTTACCATGCCCTGGTCCATATCTCTTGTCACCGTTACTGCTTTTTGCAGCAGATTTTCAAAAGGGGCATGGCCGGGAATTAAATGTTCAGAGAGAAAATTTTGATGAACTTGCTGCTGACGAACCGCATAAGTGGTCACCACCGCAATTCCGACACTTCCGCCAATATTACGCGAAAGAGCATATAAGGCAGACGCCTTATTGCTTTTCTCCTTAGGAATGGTGGAAAAAGCGAGCGTACTGACGGATATAAACAAGAAGGGCAAACCACAGACTTGTGCAACTCGTATCCATTGGAAGGTATGAAAATCCGTCTGTGGATTAAAAGACATGGAGTGAACCATACCAGCGGCAGATAAAGCAAAGCCTATCATAATCAAAAAGCGAGCTTGGAACTTGCCGATAAGCTTACCGCATAAAGGCATTAAGACGAGCAGAATCAATCCCCCCGGCGATAGAACTAACCCAGCTAAAGTAGCATCATAACCATAATAACTCTGAAGCATTAACGGCAGAATTACATTGGTTCCATATAAAACAAATCCAACCAGAAAGATGAGTATACAAGACGAAGCAAACGCCCAATTCTCAAACAAGGATAGATCTATAATAGGTTCCTTTTGACCGACTAACCATATAATAGCCACCCCTAAGGCGGCAAAGCAAACTAAAGCCCAGGTAATAATAAAGGGACTAGCAAACCAATCTTCCTGTTGTCCTTTATCTAACACGATCTGAAGCGCGGCGAGCCCCAAAGACACTAAGCCCAGCCCCATGATATCAACCTTAGCGGCTGTATCCCTAAGTGAAGGCGACTCCTGGATTAATTGCCACACTAAGAAGGCAGCCATTATCCCGACTGGCACATTAATATAGAAAATCCATCGCCATGAAAAATTATCAGTAATTAAGCCGCCTAAGGTTGGCCCTAGAATTGGTGCAATAACAATCGTAATCCCGGTAATAGCAAAAACGGTGCCTCGCTTCTCAATAGGAAAGGTATCCAGGATGATCGCTTGTTGAGTGGGCTGTAAGCCGCCGCCAAAAAGGCCTTGTAGAACTCTGAAAAAAATTAATGCTGGCAGCGAAGTGGCCGCGCCGCACAAAAAGGAAGTGGCAGTAAACCCTAAAATACAGCCGATGAAGAAGCGCTTACGTCCCACGATATCAGAAAGCCAGCCAGACAAGGGCAGGATAATGCCGTTAGAAACAAGATAAGAGGTTAACACCCAGGTGCTTTCATCTTCACCAGCGCCCAAGGCCCCTGAAATATGTTTTAAAGACACATTAGTAATTGTAGTATCCAATACTTCCATAAAGGTAGCAAGGCTAGCGATCGCAGCAATAAGCCAAGGATTAGCTTGGGCGCGCGTCATGACTTAGCCTTTTTAGAAGTATGAACCGTTGCCGTCACAGAGAGGCCGGGGCCCAACACTACATCTTGAGGAAGCTGCTCCTTAAAGACAATTTTCACCGGCACTCGTTGCACAATTTTAACAAAATTCCCTGTAGCATTCTCAGGCGGGAATACGGAAAAGCGTGCTCCTGTGCCTCTTTGAATACTATCCACATACCCCTTGAGTTCTAGAGCAGGATAGGCGTCGACTTCAATGTAGGCTTCTTGGCCGGGTCGCATATCTGTCAATTGGGTTTCCTTAAAGTTAGCAACAACCCAACGCTCTGTGCCGACAAGCATCATTAGCTGCTCGCCTATAGACACATAGGCGCCGACTTCAGCTTTGCGAAGAGTAACGACCCCATCCTGAGGCGCGAAGATTTTAGTATCTGCTAAATCTTTTTCAGCCAAAGCCAGCTGAGCTTTAGCACTATCAACTGTTGCTTTAGCTGTCGCTTCCACGGTTAAGGCATTATCAATTTCTTTTTGAGTTCCTGCGGCCTTACCAATAGCAAGCTGTCGCTTAGCATTGGTCTTAGCATTTTCCAAAGAGACCTTGGCTGAGGCTAGATTAGCTTGCGCCGCCTGAACACGCAGCTGATAATCACGCGGATCAATTTCGGCAATAATTTGTCCTTTCTTTACCGACTGATTATCATCCACATGCAGAATTGTGATATACCCCGAAACCTTAGGACAAATCTTGATCACATGGGCCTCAATGGCTGCATCATCTGTTGACTCTTTTCCCCATTGACTAAGCCAAGCCGTGCCCACAACCAGAACCAGAGCACTAATAAATCCTGCAATGATCTTCTGTTTTTTTCCATGACGATTTCCTTTTAATATTGGCCAAGTGCTTTATAGAGAGCAACAATTGAAATAACATAGTTACATTCAGCTTCTATTAAGGACTTATCGACCTCAATAAGCTGATGTTGAGAGTCCAGCACGTCTAGAAGAGAATTATCCCCTTGACGATAACGCACTTGTGAAAGCTTGACGGCCCTACCCGCATTATTCTTTGCTTGATCAAGAGAAACTTTTTGTTCATAAAAACGATTAATATTATGGAGAGCCGTTTCTACATCCTGAAGGGCCTGCAAAATTGCTTTACGCCATGCTTCGTATGCCTGCACTTCACGGGCAGAAGCCGCATCAATCTGTCCTTGAATACGACCGAAATCGAATAAATTGATAGCTGCCGTTGCACCCAGATTCCAAACTGAGCTGGTATTAACCAGCAAAGTTCGCGATAAACCGAATAAGCTGCTTAAACTTAAGGTTGGGAAGAAATTTGCCACCTGAGAATTTTTAAGAGACGTTGCTTGAGTAAAGCGTAAGTTTGCCGCCGTGACATCGGGACGATGCGCGAGGATTAAGGCCGGTGCCTCAGCTATCGCTTTTAAATTGAGGCCTGGAATTTCTTTAGCCGAGCTAAGATGCGCTTTGATGGCGTCGGCCGTAAGCCCCGTTAAGACCGTGAGCGAGAGCATATAAATTTCTTGTTGACGCCGATAATCTGCAATCCGTGCCTTTGACTGATTAACTTGTAAGGCCGTGCGTTCTACGTCAAATTCGCTCGCTCCTCCGGCTTGGTGTTGTTTTGTGACTAAGGCCAAAGTTTCTTCTTGAATCTTTAAATTCTTCTCCGAGAGTACCACCTGCTTTTCTGCCGCGCGCATAGATAAATAAGTACGGACGATCTCAGCAATCACACTTAACTTTGTCCAGTCAGAGTCTTTAAGGGTAGCTAAAATCTCGGCTTCAGCTGCAGTGTAGGCTTCCCGATTTTTGCCAAATAAATCAATTTCATAGCTTGCATCAAAACCTGCCTCATAACTTTTGCCTGTAATAGGTCCAATAAATAATTGTTTACCTCGATTTAAGTCAGCGTGGGCTTGAAAATTAGGAAAGAGATTAGCAAACGCTGTTTTCTCCAGCCCTCGCGCTTCCTCAATTCTTGCAGCAGCTTGGGATAAGTCAGGACTATTACGCAACGCTTGGTTAATTAGCCAATCTAAATCGTTATCATTAAACTGTTTCCACCATTGTGCTAACTGAGACGGATTAGCAGCATTTGACTGACTCTCAGAGCTTCCCAGCCACTTTTTAGGTACAGGCGGCAGTTTTTGATGAACTTCAGGCACATGGCATCCTGTTAAGGATAAGAACGCTAAGGAAAGCCACTTTTTAGACATCTCTATTTTCTTCCTTTCCGGAGCCAAGAGTGAGGGATAAAGTATAATATAAAACTTTAGATAAAATTCCTTATCTTTTTAAATATATAAAAATACTAACTACAATTCAATTGTGGAAAGGTGAGAATAGAAAAATTAACTTTGCCTCTTAAAGCATTAAATCCTTGCAAGTCCGCGCCAAACTACCGCAATAAGCTTTAACAGGAAACATCAGTACTTTATCAAGCTTAGGGATGAATTGCTGTAAAATCCTAGATAGCTGCTTGAAAACGCAGACACACTCGAACCGTACGGTAAGCATTAGACGAGGGGGGAAACGGATAAAAAAATATTCCTGCTTACGCAGATAACACTTTACTGTTCTCATTGAAAATAAGGGACCTCTTCTATGATATATTCGGTAAGCATACAAGGCAGAGAGTCAAACATTTAGGCTCAAGGACGTCCAATAAAGGCAAATAATAGCTATCGAGGCGAGCCAAAATACTTAAGCCCCCTAAAGCATTACATATTTAATAAATTTCCTATCTATTTCGAGGAAAAAAATAAGCCAATTTTAAACATTGTTTAAGACTTGTAACCATCCCATTTTATAGTGACGTTAAAAATCTGAGACCTTTCATAGGCTATATTTATGTGCCATCTTTTTAGCTCTAAATTTTAAGACAACCCCAAATTAGGTGATGATGATGAGATTTTTGTTAACTTCCTTAATACTTTCTGTCTCTTATTCGAAGAGCTTACTTTATGGCGGAGAAGTTGAGCAGCCACTTCCCCTTTCCCATTCAATTTCCAGACTGTCTAATTTTTTAAATGAGCATAGCATATTAAATACTCTTCGCGAGACCGGGCAGTTTTCCACACACCATTATGCCCACAGTCGTATCATTGATAACTTTACTGGTGATATGAAAGCCTCACCTATCCTATCCAAGCCTACCTCCGTTGCAAGCCAGCAACACCCAGACTACACTAAGTTTCTAGAGCTTAATTTGGCTCAGTCGCAACAACTAAAGTGCCGCCCCAGAAATTTACCTTTAGAAAAAGGTATGCTTAGCCAAAGCTATGATAGCGTAAGCACAAGCATCTCCTATCGAGCGAGCCAGCCCTCAGAAATTCCTTTAAGGATTAATAACGCTATTATAATGGAATACACAGGCAATGACTCTCGACAATGTCTAACGAGCAGCAACCACACGCTGTCTATACGTAAACGTCCCTTATCAGAGCGAAATAAGCGGTCTGAAGACTTAACAATAACTTGTTATAAGGATGATATTGCCACTTTAAGTAGATCTATTCTTGCCTATGGGCTAGAGGAAGTAGAAATTATTGAGCTGTATGTTCGGATGACCCCTGATCAGCTTGGTCGTTATCTTTCTTCCTCCCGTCCCAAGATTGAGGATGTTAGAAAACCTGAATTAACCATCATCCAGGCTAAATTAGCAGACTTAATTAAGCAGAACCATTCTTATATTGTTCAGCACTATGCTGATATTTTTATTGCAGCAATTTCAATCGACGATCTTGTGGATCAAGCAGAAGATAGCTTACGCGCAGCCCAAAAGGAAATTGAGAAAGAAGCAAACAGCCCATCAGTTAAGCAAGTATTGTGCTCACTTTATGCTAATGAAAGCTTTAAGATTAAGTATCAAAGTGTTTCCACCCCCACAATGCTTAAAGCAATAGCTAAATCCCAGTGGATTGCCAGAAACATGTTAGAAGGTATAGGAATATTCCAGCAATTTAAGGGGGAACTCAAACGTCACCTGGGGACAAAACTGTTGCGAACAAAAGTATATAACCGCATCTTAGGTAACATCTTTGAGACTATTTTAAACGCAGATGCTTTTTTAGAAGACTGGCATTTTATGGTTGAAGATAAATCCGCAAGACAACTAAAAATGATTCCTTTTAGCAATATTCAGATTATGTCATTAACGGACATCCAAGGAGCACAGCTAGCTATGACTATTAGGAATTTAGTCCACAATCACACAATTCTTGACGTTACCGCTCTCTCGGAGAAAGACATTGAAGTTATTCACTCTCAGATTCAAAGAGACAAACTAGCAAAGACCTACGATTTTAATGCCTTCCTGCTTGCTCAATGCTATCTGCCAGAAATAATACAGTTCAAGAATACCTTAGCAGAATATACAGGTAAGATTTTTTATGGATACGCTGAAATTACCGATCAAATAATGGCGACTAACAAGGAGATGATCCATAAAATTAGACAACAACCCGCCAGAGGAAACCTCGAACAAATCATTCATCCCCATTATTGGAACAAATCAGTAATAGTTAATTAGCCAACTCTTAAAAGGGGTCTTAGGTAACTTCAGCCTAAGCCTCTTTAGTTTATAGGTCTTGGCTTGAATGAGACTTTTAAAATGGCAGTAAATAAGAGGCAAGCGATTGCCCCCTAACTGTGTTTACAATTAAGGACTCCACCATTAACTCTTCCTAAATTTCACCAATTCTGGAAGCGATGCTTTAAGGAAAAGCACATATGAATCCGGTGTACTTTACCTGATGGCGTTCGCATACATCGCCGATTTCATAGACATTTTTCGCAATATCGTCAGTATAAACAATATGCGAGATTTCCTTATAGGACTCATTAGCTCGCAGCCAAGGAAGAAATGACTGTTCAAATACGCCCGATTTACTCTTTTTTGCATTAAATAGGATCCCCTTATAAAGAGCGGGCTTATTTTCGCCATAGAGAGCAAGCTCAACCCGCTCTTGCGGTTCATGGTCCACTAATATTGGACTACGATTAATTTTCAGTCGATCTAACTTATAAGCGATCTGAGCCTCATAAGTAGTATCATATAATTTCCCCGTATATACATTCGTATAATTCCAGACAATATGACCATTTTCCCTTAAAGCATCAAGGGCGGCCGGAAAGCGATCATCAATTAGGGTAGACAACTCATAACGTGTTCCAAGGTCGAGCACACCTCTTTTTCCTCCCCCAGAAAGAAGCGACCATATTTGCGTCAAGGATTCATAGGGTTGGCTGGTAAGAACGGTATAAGTTGTGTTCCATATATCCGTTCGCATTAGGGTACCATCAATATCGAACATAAAGATCTTTTTTTCGTCGGCCTCCTTATCTCCCAATCGATCCCAAGGAAATTCATCAAAGCTGGAAATTTGGCAGATATCTTGACACCAGGCTGTTGTCAAACAGAGCATTCCCGTACAGACGATGGCTTTAAATTTCCCCTTAAGCCCTTTATGAGGCAGAGAACTCAGCACATAAACTTTGCGAGAAAATAGTAGAGTGGTCTTATGGTTATGCATTATTGCTTTCTTAAGTTTTAAAGTCATCTCTCCTCCATCGTAATTTATATAGACCTATTTATATAGTCATAAAGATTAATCATGATCATGACTCGGACACTGTATAGTTAAAGCTTAGACCTGAAGGTACCTTCAGCTTAAGTCCGTTATCCGAGCAAAGCGATCAGCTGGCTAATAAACACTCTTTAAATAATTTTTTATTCATCTGACAATTCATTTTGAGAAAATTCTAAACATTTAATTTATATATAATTTTATATTATATAGATTGCATGATTTTCTATAAAAGAATTATGGAAATTAATATTAGGTATTCCTATATTAGGGATGTAAACCTTAAAAAATAATTATAAAGGAGGCCGCATAATGCGCCAAAAGTTTTTGACCCTTGCCATTCTTGCCAGCTTATCAATTAACGCTGTACAAGCCACAATTACTAAGTATGATAATCCTGCAGACACCGTTGAGTTTATAGGTACAGGAGTTATCAATTTAAGTGAAAGCGCAGGAAAGCAGCAAGCTTGGCAGAATGAAGACTATAGCCAAGGCGAACGCCCTGCTGCGCTTGAAAAAAAGAGAAGAAACCAGCCTCACCTGAAACCATCCAACGGCTAAAAGAGCTCTTGAAACCGGAAGAAGAACGTCTATTTGACAACCTAAAGAAGTTCAGAAAAGGGGCTGTGATCCAGGATCTACAGAAGCGTCTACAACCTGAAGAAAAGTTTTTGTTCGACAACTTGAAAAATTTTAAGAAGGAAGCTGTGACGGAGCAGCTAAAAAATCAGCTAAAGGCTGAAGAAGAGCTGCTATTAACAAACCTAAACAAATTCGAAGCAGAAGCAGTAAGTTCTTCCACCCGCGCTTCTCAAGTTGCTCAACATAAAACAAAGCAATCGACAACGGATAAGAAACGCCCTCTCCTTGTGAAGCAGAAAGGGACGCTGCATATCCGTAAATATCTGCCAGAAGCTTCTCAAGAAATGCTTTCTCTCAGCGAGAATCCTGAGGCAGTGTTTGAAGTGAGCCAAGAGGCATTCTATCCTAAAGATATCACTAAGGATAAAAAGAAATTCTTATCATGGTTGAAGAATAGCAACCTGTTTGAAGTAAGCTGATTTTTCCCCTCTCAGATAAATATTAGACACGAGAACAGCCCTATATTTAATCTATAGGGCTTTGTCATTTCTCCAACATAGTATTTCATAAGACTGAATGTTTTCTTGGCCAGGCAGCCTTTAATGTAAGGCACCATAACCCTTAGCATCGATAAGTAAGAACAGTTTGCTCGATTCCTCCCTAGAAGACTCCATGCCACCTTTACTTCTGGCAAACGAGTCACCCTAGGAGGGGTTAGGCGCATAAACTGTGCTATTTTAAGCATCCCTGCTTAACGATCTCTGGAAGTCATAAGGATTTACTAATGAATAACCACTTAAAATACTTCGTCTCTGTGCTTGCATTAGCGAGCGTTCTCTTGAGCATAGTAAAAGCTTCAGATGCAGAGAAAATGGACCTTCAAGCAGAACAGCAAGATTCTCCTACCAACAACACAATGGGGCTCGTCAATAGCCCCAATGCCACCTCAGCCGATTCAGCCCGCCGCAAGAGCTTTCGTATTTACCCCCGGATCCCCCCGTCCCTCAAGCTTTAACGGGCGTCCCATTTTGGACTAATACGATTCTTAAGCGTATGGTTGAAGCTGTATGCCCAGGCGATAATATGTTCTTTAAAAAATTGATTGGCATGAGTCCTAATGAAGTCATTCAGCAACGGGTGCACCAAAGTCGTTATCTTAAGAACGTATTAGGCACTGATATTGGCCTGAGTGAGCCCGTCGTATTTGATCGGCATTCACAGCTTATCTATCAAAACCTCATTGATCTTCCCAAAGAAGGAATGCTGACAGAATTTTATCGTCATCTTCTCCCCAGCACCATAATCATGATGGTTCTCAAAGAAGCTAACGCTGAGCTGCAACAAGGCATGCAACTGTACAATGTGATTCAAGCTGTTATCCCTGAGGAATTGCAAGAAGCAGCTTGGGATATTGATATAGCTTCAGACAAGGTCACTTTAACTGAAATCGGTTCAGTCAGCCTCCTTAAAGCGCTAGGTGTATTAAATGCGCCTCCCTCCAACTAAGCTCTTGTCTAGGGAATAAGATGAGCACGGATAAGCCATAGCGCTCATCCCACCAGAGAGTTGCGAAAGAAAAATGCAAGAAGACAACGGGAAAACTAGTGTTCTTGCATTTTATTATATTGGCCCGCGCCCTCCTGATTAAACCGGCCTAGGGTAAGATTTAAAAATCAAGCTTTTTCTTTTGCAGTTTAAGCAAGGAAGTGATATTATGCAGGGGAATCCACACACAGGAGTGGTAAAGATGGGAGAGCCATCTAGACCGTCCGGTGCTAATAAACATTAGTCACTCTCCTGTGGAGGTATAACCGGAAAAGGAGTACTTAAATTATGGCTTTGCCAACATTTACAATGCGCCAGCTATTAGAAGCTGGTATTCACTATGGTCACCACACACGCCGTTGGAACCCCAAGATGGCACCGTTTTTGTTTGGTGTTCGCAACAATATTCATATTATTGATCTTGAGCAAACTGTTAACCTTCTTCACCGCGCCCTTGAGGCAATTCGCAACACTGTTGCGGCCGGTGGACGTGTTCTATTTGTCGGAACAAAACCTCAAGCTTCCGCAAAGGTTAAAGAAGCTGCTTTAAAGTGTGGTCAGTACTATATTAACCATCGGTGGTTGGGTGGTACATTGACAAACTGGAAAACAGTTAACCAATCAATCAAGCGCATGAAAGAACAAGAAGAGCGCCTGAATCAGCACAGCCAAGGTCTGACAAAGAAAGAGCAACTTGATCTTCAACGGGAATATAACAAGCTAGAATTAGCATTAGGCGGTATCCGCGATATGGGTGGTCTACCTGATTTACTGTTCGTTATTGATACCAATAAAGAAGCAATTGCCATCCAAGAAGCACGCCGCTTAGGAATTCCTGTAGTTGGCGTTCTCGACAGCAACTCCGATCCTGCTGGTGTTTCCTATCCTATCCCTGGAAACGATGATGCTCAACGCGCCATTCAGATGTATTGTGAACTTGTTGCAGGGGCGGTTCTTGATGGTCTTCAAGCAGAAATGGCAAGTGCCGGTATTGATATTGGTGCGGCTGCAGAATTACCTGCAGAAATGCTCGCGTCTGAAGAACACGCTGAATAGTTTTTAACGCCCAGGCCAGGCTTGGGCATTATTTCTTTTCGATTTGAATTGATTCGCTTTATTTTTTACTAACTATATTCAGGAGATGATTATGGCTGAAATTTCTGCAGCTCTTGTTCGCGAACTGCGCGAAAAATCTGGCGCCGGCATGATGGATTGCAAAAAAGCGTTGACCGAAACTAATGGGAATGTTGAAGAAGCAATTGACTGGCTTCGCAAAAAAGGACTCGCCGCTGCCGCTAAGAAGGCTGGCCGCGTAGCTGCCGAAGGCTTGGTTGGTGTTGCCACCAACGGAACCAAAGGTGCAATTGTTGAGATCAATGCGGAAACAGACTTCGTTGCGCGCAATGAACAGTTCCAAGCAATGGTCCGCAATATTACTGAGATTGCTCTTAAAGGTACAGACAGTGTTGACGCTCTTAAAACAGCACAATACGACAATGCCAATACTGTTGAAGGTGAAATCACCCGCTTGATTGCCACCATTGGCGAGAATATGAATCTACGCCGCACTCAAAGCTTAAGCGTTTCTCAAGGTGTTATCAGCTCCTACATTCACAATGCCACAGCCCCGGGCTTAGGTAAAATTGGTGTCTTAGTTGCTTTAGAATCTGCAGCTCCAGCTGACAAGCTTAATGAACTGGGTAAAAAGATTGCCATGCATATTGCAGCCGCCAATCCTTTGGCGTTGACTGTTGAAGAAGTTGACCCAACAGCGTTAGAGCGTGAAAGAACCGTATTAATTGAACAAGCTCGTGCCACCGGCCGCCCTGAAGAGATCATTCAAAAGATGGTGGAAGGTCGCGTCCGTAAGTTCTACGAGGAAGTTGTTCTGTTAGAACAAACCTTTGTTCTCGATGGTCAATCGAGAGTCTCGGATGTGGTCGATCAAGCAAGCAAAGAATTGGGCTCCCCCATTAAACTAGCTGGCTATGTCAAATACACCCTTGGAGAAGGGATTGAAAAAGAAGAGTCAGACTTTGCAGCAGAAGTTGCGGCACAAGCATCTGGCACTCGCTAAACTAAGAGAGGACTCAATGACTTACAAAAGAGTCCTCCTCAAAATCTCTGGGGAGGCTTTGGCTGATATTGATGAGGCGGGGCACCCCCAAAACCTCAGCAATCGCATGCTGCACAAGATTGCAGCTGACATTCAAGCGGCAACACAAGCTGGCGTTCAAGTTTGCATCGTTATTGGTGGTGGCAACATATTTCGCGGCGATAAAGGCTCCCAAGTATTAGGTATCGATCGAACAACCTGTGACTATATGGGCATGATGGCCACTGTGATCAACGCCTTGGCTCTGCAAAACGCTGTTGAGCAGAATTCTATGGTCTGCCGAGTGATGACAGCTATCCCCATGAAAGCCATCGGCGAAGATTATGTCAGACGCCGAGCTATTTCTCATATGGAAAAAGGGCGGGTCGTCATCTTTGCAGCGGGTTCTGGCAATCCTTTTTTCACCACAGATACGGCTGCTGCACTGCGCGCTTTAGAAATGGATTGTGATCTGTTATTAAAAGCCACCAAAGTCAACGGTGTCTATGACAAAGATCCAGTCAAGCATCAAGATGCTCAGCACTATACCCATTTATCCTATAGCGACATTTTGGCTGATCGCTTAGGCGTTATGGATGCCACTGCTGTAGCTTTATTACGGGAGCATAAGCTTCCTCTTGCTGTCTTTTCTATTTTTGAACAAAATGGATTTGCCAACGTTCTTGCTGGTAAAGGCAAGTATACTTTAATATCAGAAGCATAATTTACAAAGAGGATTTCCTATGACTGATCAACGTATTACAGAGGCCGCACGTCGTATGGATGGCGCCATTGAAGTCTTGAACCGAGAATTTTCAGGGCTCCGTACTGGCCGTGCCTCAGTTAACTTACTTGATGCCATTAAAGTAGATGCTTATGGAAGCCCAACCCCGATCAACCAAGTCGGCAACATCAATGTGCCCGAAGCCCGCATGTTAACGGTCCAAGTTTGGGATAATTCAATGATTAAGGCCGTCGAGAAGGCTATCCGTGATGCAGGCTTAGGGCTGAACCCAGCTGTTGACGGGCAATTGATCCGCATTCCGCTTCCGCCTTTGAATGAGGAACGGCGTCAAGAGTTAACCAAGGTCGCTGCCAAGTATGCAGAAGAAGCCAAAATCAGCGTTCGCAATGTGCGCCGTGATATTATGGAAAGCCTGAAGAAGAGCGAAAAAGATGGTGAGATCTCTGAAGATGAGCATCGCCGTCTCTCCGATGAGGTGCAAAAAGTAACCGATGCCCATATAAAGAAGATTGATGAAATTTTAGCCTCCAAACAAAAAGATATTATGCAAGTTTAACGCTCGCACTTTCGTCGTTATCCATCATGATGTTAACCTCCCCTTGGGGAGGTTTGCTATTTTACCCTCCAACCGCTGATCGGTTACCGGGAGCTAGTCCCTCTGGCTTCTAGTGTGTAAGATTAACTAGTGTGCTGTGGCTATTGAGCGTATGAACCTTTATAAAATTCAGCCCCTACCGTAATGGCACCCCCAACGATGCACTTGGAAAAGAAGTGAGAATTAAGAGCGATCAGGCATTTGCTGAAGGTTATTGGAGAAGCAAGAGAATCTCTGTACAAAGTTCAGATTTAGCAGTTAATGCTGCCCAAGATATTTGAAGAGTGCAAAGGCTACAGTAAAGATAAGGAGCTGCGAGGGAATAGGGATTAAAGAAAAAAGGAAAGCCCTCTCCCTCAAATATCCCCCCTAAATGAATTGGTTCCAACTTAATCTGCAGGTAGACTCATGACCGACAAACGGGTGCCTAGCAGAACAAGACTAAACTTTTACAGTTGCTTGAATGGAAATATATAAGTTACCTCGCAACAGGGCATACTATTTCTTCTTCCAATAATATTTTTTTCTCTCAAGATGGAACCTGCCCGTTCGCATTACTTTCTCTAATAGCCGCGCAGTTTTCCCAAGTATTTCATTAGGGGTCCCCTGTTTATAAGAATTCTGCATACGTTGCAGCTCAGTTAAAAAATCTTTCTCCTTCTTTTCCACTTTCTTAGGTTTCTTTTTTAAATCTTTCATATTGTTAGGAATATCATCCTCCTTAACATTGTCACCTAAGTAAAGGTAACCGTATAATTTTAAAAGATAAGCAGCATCCATAATATTGGTTTTATGCAGCATTTTGTTAGTGTATATACCCAGAATAGAGTCTCGTTGACCCTTGCTACTCTCGCCTATTTTAGCCAGATCGGTTTCAAGGTATTGGCGGAGAATATGATGCTCCTTCTTAAACTCTCTATATGATATAAGATACCCCATAAGACGATTCAAAATTTTAGACGGAGCCCCTTCTTGTTCTTGTGAGCTTGCCCCCTGCTCCTGCCTCTCTTTATACTCAACAAACTTATCAATAAACTTTCCTCTGTTGTTACGAATCTGTTCTTCAGTTAATTCCGGGCGATTGTCTGCCAAAGGAATGAGGTCCGGAACATTCTTCCGCAGGCGAGAGATGAACTTTTTAGATTCCTCTCCGCCATTAAATATCTTCTCAAAGTATAAGGCAGCTTGTGTATCATAACTCTGCTCTTCACTGATCTGACTGAAAGGGAGAGCTTCCTCTTCTAAGGTAGCCGCAGTCGGCTGAATAAACCATCGAGTCGTATAAATGGGGGCGACAGCGGCCGCTTCTAGGCCAATATCTAAATGCATTTGCGCAAAGTAGCCCCCTTGAGCGAAGTGCTCTAAGGATATAGGATCTGCATATAAAGCCTGCAATAAAGCTCGAGACGATTTATATTCTTTGAGAGCAGAAATACCAAAGAATATCCCGAGCTGTTCCTGTTCTGCCTCAGATTCTGCCTCTTTTTTTAAATGGCGCATCCACTTCTTAGTCACTTTTTTATTGAAATAGCTGTCCCTTTGCGAACAGTCGTGCACCATATTTGAACAGCTTGGACAAGGGTCGTAATAAGACACTAAGTTAATTACCAGATAGACCAAGTTCCCCTTCTGCTCTTGCTGCCCCTCGAGAAGAGAGCTTAGCCAATCATCCTTTTCCAAGAGATAGAGAAGTGCGGTAACTTCGGTGTGCTGGAAACGATTTCGCTCACTATACTCTTGTCCGCGCCCCTTATTCGCCAGAAGCTCCTTAATGTGCTTCTTCACTCTCTCAGAATTTGTAGAATCAGCAACAAGCTGGCTGCGAGTAAGGATGGGGAACTTAGAGGAAGACCTATCTCTAGGATCTACCTTCTTACTAGTGAAAGTATAATTAATCTTATACTTTCTACGATACGGCTTTAAGCCTCCTGGCTTTAGAAAGATCGCATCTACTCGCATTCTTAAGAAGTTAGTGGGCTCATCCTCAGTAGCGGGCTCGCTAACCAGCCTTTGCAAATCAGAGGCCGCTTTCACATGCCATGCATAGGTTGAAAATAGCTTTCCTTGATATACATAGTCCAGATTACGGCGGGCGATCCCCCGGGCCATCAAACTGAGCGTAATTTCAGGTTCAGCTTCCTCTTCTTGGACGAGCACCTCTTTTTCCGCTTCAGTTACCTGACTTTCTTCAAATGACAATCTTGGCTTTTTTAAAGGTGACGTATTTTCTTCTTGAGAGCTTGGCTCTTTATGCTTAAGGGGGGACAGAGCAAGCGGCTGACCTATGCTAGACTCCCATGCCACCATATCTAATAAAGCTTGGGCTGTTGTAGGGGAGACGGGATAATCATCAGTGTCCGCCACCGCTTCACTGTTAGCAACAGGGGGCCAATCCATAGCATAAATCTTGGGGTTTAAGCAAAGGATTAGAATTAGAAACAGACGCATCAAAAGTTTAAGGTTTAAAGTTGTGTTAAAATACCAGCCAAAAACAGAACTGTAGTTATAGTTTATCACCTTGGTAAACATGCTGAACCCCAT
Organism: Candidatus Odyssella thessalonicensis L13; assembly: GCF_000190415.1. Classification (GTDB taxonomy): domain Bacteria; phylum Pseudomonadota; class Alphaproteobacteria; order Paracaedibacterales; family Paracaedibacteraceae; genus Paracaedibacter; species Paracaedibacter thessalonicensis. The sequence continues at coordinate 56,129 of NZ_AEWF01000007.1, read as the reverse complement.
TGTAACTGAGTTATTTTTATATAGTTGGCATATATTTAACCGCTTATCTTAATTATTGCTTTTATCGCCGGCATCACAGATGCCACAGTTTAAGGCCCTAATAATGTAAATTAGTCAAGATTAAGACAATATAGTTTGCCGATAGCAGTTATAATTTTATTTAGGAATATATAGCATTTATTCTTTTTCTCCTCCAGATTTAAATAAAAAGTTTTTTCTTGGCCGCTTGGATCCTTGCTTATTACCCGCACTGGCAGTCCTAAAAGAAGTTAATCTAAAATTGAAAAACTTAAGCCTTTACGGTAATAACGCCTCTGCCCTGACGCGTAGACGCTTTATTCAGACAAAATCGATGCAACTATAAAAGCATGAATGTTTACTGCAATAAGTTTAGGAAAAGTTTTCATTTCGGCACTGTATAGGTGCGCTAGAGATTGATTCGTGTTTGCCGTAAGGAGGAAAACGGCGCGCTTTGGGCCCGGCAGACCGATAATAGATTTCCTAGCTTCTGGCTAAGCTTTATATTTAATTTATAATCATCTTCTTTTAATAAAAGCAGGATCTAGCGCAACCTTAACTCAGGTCGCATCGGTTTTGGCACTGTCCTCCTTAAGGCAAGAGGATCTACGTTTTAACTGAAGCCACCCTAAAGCAGCTTATAATAGGCCGCCCCGCTTTATTCCACAGGTTTTAGGCCAACCTCTTTGTGGGCTTTCTCCAAGGTATCGAGAAGCAGATCATAAGCTTCATCGAGCTGGTCCCGCGGATCACTACTGCTCTTTTCAAAAGCTAAGATTTCTTCGGCTTTCTTGTGATCCACATATTCGAGAATGGTAGAAATGGAGGTAAGTTCTGAGCGAGCTGTTGCAATTTGGCTTTTGCGATCTTTAAGTGATTTGAGAAGTAACCCGTGTGCATAGACCAGTAGTTTGCGCGGATCCTTCTCCGCCTGAACACGCTTCTCAAATTTCTCAGCCGCCTCCAGATTAATGTTCTTCAGAACTTGATAAATAGCATGTAATTCTTCGACGGCATCTAACATATCTTGAGATTCGATGGCCGTTTGACTCCATTTAGCGAGAACGGCGCTCTTATCGGCACTGGCATGATACTCACTTTCCAGCTTCTTGGCTTCTTGCGGATGAGTTGCCTTTAGCTTAGAATGCATATCCTTAAATTTAGCCTCCATCTCCTTATCAGGAGCCACAGGATGATGGGCGGTTGGATGGCCGCTGGCAGAACTCGTTTTTACTTCATTTCCCGGTTTCTTAGGCTCAGCTTTTACCGGCTCATTCTTCTGCTTAACTGACTGTTGAATGTCATCTGTATTTTGTCCATTCTGCTCAACAGTAATATCGTCCTCTTTATCTTCCAAAAGATCTTGATACTCTGAAGCATAATCATCTTGATTGCCTTGAGGGCTGGCAGCAGTAGCTTTTTGAGGCGGCATCTGCTGCGACGACGGAGCCGCCATCTTTGGATTAGGATGCGGACGGTTAGGAGGATTGATTTGTTGAGCATTCAGGGCAGAACTATCGAAGCTTACCCAGGCAGCAGTAACCATTAAAGCTGACCAACTAAATTTCCTACGACTCACCATCGCTGCTCTCCGTTTTATTCCATAATCAAGTTAAAGATACAGGTAAAATTTTAAATAATAGTTAAACTTTAATGTAAAAGTTGGAAGATTACAGAAAAATTGGATCACCTTAATAAAATATGCATTTATTTTCTATGGCTCGCACTTCCCCGTGCTTATTAAGAGCCTCTACCAGCACTCACTAAAAAACCCCTACCAAATTTAGGCAGGGGTCTTGATAGAACAGCTAACTTAAGATTAGTGCTTGGTGCGATTCTTTTCGCGTAGATCAATCATCTCTGACATGCTTTCGCTGTAACGCTTGTGCATCAGATCAAAGATTTCCTTTTGGGAGTTGGCAATGGTGCCAGCAACATTTTTGCTGTGGCTGACAGCTTTTTCAACTTGGGATTTGACATGATTCGCATGCTTTGCAACAGCTTCTTTTGAAGCTGGAGGATGGGCCATGCTATCCTTCATAATTGAGGCCATATCTTCAAATGTTTGCTTAACATATTGAGATTGTAATTGTGTAATGGACTTCATGACTTCAATAGCCATACGATTTGCTTCTGTTAATGCTTCCATATTTTTGCGATGACTCAGCATCATACTCTCCTTGTCAATACCACTTGCCATTTTCTGCGACATGTCTTTCATCATGTCTTGCATACTTTGAAACGGGTTTTGTGACATGCCACTCTCCTATTTAAAAACCTTATCAAAATTGTCTCAACTCAGTTTTATACCGTCAAGATTTTAATAAGAATACCACAAATATTAACATGGTATTTTTATTATAATTCTCAACCCCCCTAGATCACTATCATCGAGAACCATAGTGCCGCCATGGCCACGGATAACATCGCGAGCGATTGTCATCCCTAAGCCAACGCTACCAGAATCCAGGTTCCGTGCCGGATCTAAGCGATAAAACGGACGAAAGACGTTCTCACGCTCTGATTCGGGAATGCCGGGCCCATTATCATCAATTATTACTGTCAAGAATTTATCTGACTTATCAATGGTAATACGAGCCTGATCACTGTATCTATTCGAATTTAACAACAAATTAGTTAAGCAACGCTTAAAGAGTTCAATTTTTAATGGATGGGTAATGGTCTCATCTCCCACCACTGAGACGGTAAGGGGTAAATAACGAATTCCTGCTACCACTTGCTCAATCACTTCTTTAATGGCAACCTCTTTATTTTCTTCTTGACCGACTCCTTTGGCAAAATCTAAAAATCCTTGTACCATTCGCTGCATTTCGTCCACGTCTGATTGCAAGTCATCGACTTCAGAATCCTTTTTCATCATTGCCAACTGTAATTTCATGCGCGCTAGCGGCGTTCTTAAATCGTGGGAGACACCGGCGAGCATTTCGGTACGCTCTTGAAGATAACGATTGATACGATCGCGCATGATCATAAAAGCTATCCCTGCTTTCCTGACTTCAGTGGCCCCTTCAGGACGGAAAGGAACATCTGACCCTTTACCAAACTTCTCTGCTGCATCGGCTAAACGGCGGATAGGACGGATCTGATTACGCATGAATAAGGAGGCAACAATAAACAGTAATAAGGCAGAAACTGCTGTCCAGATGATCACCAGGTGCGTGGTGCGGCTATAAAGACGCTTGCGCGGTGTCTCAATGGTGATCACTCCGCGCTCATGGGGGATTTCAATATGGATGACATCCCCAAAAATCCGTAAGAAATATAAATGATTTAGCCGCGAGTTTAACTGTTCGACCATATATTGATACAGCCATCTATCCTTATAAGTACCGTATTTAACAACCTTGCCCTGAGGGTCAATCACCACCTTAAAATCAAAATTTTGTTGAGCGAGTTTAGCAATCTTCTTGTCGTCCATGCCCGAGTCCACTAAATCGCAAACCATCTGCATGTCGCCGACAATTCCTTGAGCTAAAGAATCTAAAATCGCATCCGTATGGCGTTCAAAAAAAATGTAGCTGAGAATAATCTGCACCATGATTAAGGGGGCCATTAAAATGATGATCGAGCGGCCAAACAGGCTTTTTGGTAGCAGACGTTTGATATAATTTGAAGGACGAAATTTTAAGAATCGGGACATAAAGCATATCCTATATGGCGAACTGTTTGGATAAAACGGGGCTGCTTTGAATCATCACCAATTTTCTTTCGCAGCCGCGTAATCTGTACATCCACTGCACGGTCAGTCACCCGGTGGCCAATCCGTTGAGCTAAATCTTGGCGCGAGAACGGTTGTCGCAGGGACAACGCCATTGTACGGAGCAAAATGATCTCTGTCGAAGATAAAAAAATCTGTTCTTCATGGCGCCGCAGAATTCCTTCCTCTACACAAAAGACCAGATCACCAAAAACCAGTTCAGAGGCCGGCGTTGTGGTGGTGCGCGGCGCCAAGCGCCTTAAAATAGCTTTAAGACGGGAGATCAACTCGGCTGGCTCAAAGGGCTTAGGCAGATAGTCATCACCGCCGCTATCAAATCCTTTGATTCTATCGTCAACTGTATCTTTGGCAGTCAGGTATAGTATCGGAATTTGATTGCCCGCCTCTCGCAGGGAAGTGGTGAATTCGATGCCCGTTTCCCCCGGCATCATGACATCAAGGACCACCACATCAAAACTTTGCGAGGCGAGTTGGATTCTCGCTTCTGCTGCTGTAGCTGCCGCTTGCACTCGGAAGCCTTCATCCTTTAAAAATTTAGTTAATAATTCTCTTAATCTGCGGTCATCATCTACAACCAAAACGTGGGCGATCTGGTCAGTCATTTTAAGAAACCTCGATTTATGCTGGGGTTTAGGGATTTTTTTGTGCTATATCATAATTAAGTTTAAACCATAAAGGGCGTTAATAAAATGCAAGAATTTGATGTCGTTGTGATTGGTGCGGGTCCTGGCGGTTATGTAGCCGCTATCCGAGCCGCCCAATTAGGATTGAAAACAGCAATTGTTGAAAAAGAGCATATGGGTGGTGTCTGCTTAAATTGGGGCTGCATCCCCACCAAGGCCTTACTGCGAACAGCAGAAGTAAAGCATTTAATTGATCATGCCCATGAATTTGGCCTAAAAGTCGCCAAGCCCGAAGTGATGCTTGATAAGGTCATTGAGCGTTCTCGACAAATTGCCGGCCAATTGGCTCAAGGCATCAAGCACTTGATGAAGAAGAATAAAATCACGGTGTTTGAAGGCCACGGCAAACTTAAAGGAAACAGCCTGATCTCCGTCGAGTCAAAGGACAAAAAAGCTGAAGATATTAAAGGCAAGCATATTATCTTGGCCACTGGAGCCCGGGCTCGCACCCTGTCCCATTTAGAGGCTGACGGTGACCTTATCTGGACAGCGCGGCATGCGATGACGCCAAAGACCATGCCTAAATCCTTGGTTATTATTGGATCTGGCGCCATCGGTATTGAATTCGCCAGCTTTTATCGCACCATGGGCGCTGAAGTGACGGTCATCGAAATGCTTGACCGTATTCTGCCGCAAGAGGATCCTGAGATCTCTGCTCTTGCTCTCAAAGCATTCGAGAAGCAGGGCATTAAGTTTATGCTATCAACAACCGTCGATAAGGTCGAAAAGAGCCAAACCGGAGCCCGTATTGAAGCCAAAACGGCCAAGGGCAAAGAAACTCTCGACGCCTCGAATGTGATTCTCGCCATTGGCATTATTGGCAACACAGAAAATCTCGGTTTAGAGCACACCAAAGCAAAAGTTGAGAAGAATCAAATTGTGACGAATGAATGGTGCCAGACCGCAGAACCGGGTCTCTATGCCATCGGCGATGTGGCGGGGGCACCTTGGCTTGCTCATAAAGCCAGCCATGAAGCAATCATTTGTGTTGAAAAGATCGCTAATGTCGCGACCGTTCACCCTCTCGATAAATCCAAAATTCCTGGCTGTACTTATAGCTTGCCGCAAATTGCCAGCATCGGATTAACCGAAGAAAAAGCCAAAGCGGCGGGCAAAGAAATAAAAGTTGGCCGCTTCCCTTATTTAGGAAATGGTAAAGCAATTGCACTTGGGGATAGTGAAGGACTGGTAAAAACCATTTTTGATGCTAAGACAGGCGAACTTTTAGGAGCCCATATGATCGGTGCCGAAGTTACTGAGTTGATTCAAGGGTTTGGTATTGCTAAAACTTTAGAGACCACAGAAGCTGAATTAATGCACACGATTTTCCCACATCCGACCTTATCAGAGATGATGCATGAATCGGTTCTTAATGCCTTTGGTCGAACCATTCACATCTAATTCAGGAGTTTCTTCATGACAACGACTTCCTCCACACCGTATCAACGCAAACCTGACTGGATCCGCGTCAAGGCCCCTATCTCGAGCGGCTACCGCGAAACTGCTAATTTAATGCGTGAACATAAATTAAATACAGTGTGTGAAGAGGCCGCCTGTCCGAATATTGGCGAATGTTGGGAAAAAAAGCATGCGACGGTGATGATTTTAGGAGACACCTGCACCCGAGCCTGTGCCTTTTGTAATGTGAAAACGGGCCGGCCAGATCTACTGGACCCCCATGAACCCGAACGTGTTGCGGAAGCCGTCGCTAAGATGGGCCTGGCGCATGTGGTGATTACCTCCGTTGACCGGGATGACTTGGACGATGGTGGCGCTGATCATTTTGCCCGCGTTATCCGCCAAATTCGCCTCTTTTCACCAGGCACCACTATTGAAATTCTCACCCCTGACTTTCAACGCAAAGAAGGTGCGGTAGAGCATATTGTCGCAGCGCGTCCTGATGTCTATAACCATAATCTAGAAACCGTTCCGCGCCTTTATTCCCAAGTCCGTCCCGGAGCACGATATTTTCATTCCCTTCGCTTGTTAGAAAAAGTTAAAGAATCAGATCCTTCCATTTTCACTAAGTCCGGTCTGATGGTGGGGCTAGGAGAGACCAAGCAAGAAATCTATCAAGTTATGGATGATTTAAGAGCTGCAAACGTCGATTTCCTGACAATTGGTCAATATTTACAGCCGACTCCCAAGCACCATCCGGTTATGGGCTATATTACCCCTGAAGAGTTTGAGGCTTATGCGACCATGGCGCGGGGCAAGGGATTTTTAATGGTTGCCGCCTCCCCCTTAACACGCTCGTCCTATCATGCCGGCGATGATTTTGTTAAACTGCGAGCGGCGCGAGAAAGGTTACTGAGCAATTGAGCTAAATCATCACCATACTTACAGCCAACACTTCGTAGTTGGCTGATAAGTCTCAATTATTTCTAAACCCTTGAATAATGCGGTTAAGGATAAGCTATCTGTCCACCGCACACAGGTTTATGGCAGCCGGTGGTCAGGGGAAAAGATGTCGGCAATCCTCTTAAGACACGCACAGCCAAGAAAGCAAAAGCTTGGGCTTCAATCATATCGGAGTTCAGTAGACTCTCTACATGCAGGCCCAGCCAGTGCATTACCGTCTTATTCTTGGCACCCCCCCCACAGACATAGAGCTTTTGCGGCAACTGCGGTAACAGCTTTAAAGCCATTACAATTGAAGACGCCGTTAAGGCGGTTAAGGTAGCCACTGCCTCAGCCCCCTGAAGTTCCTCAATAAACGGGCTAAAATGATTGCGATCTAAGGATTTAGGAAAGGGTTGAGCAAAATAAGGATGCTGCAACCACCTTGCCAATACTTCTTGATTAACTGTACCCGTAAGCGCTAGCAAGCCATCTTCATCAAAACAGCGGCCAAAGTCCCGCATCATGACATCGTTAATTAGAGCGTTACCGGGCCCAGTATCGCCCGCAATTAGAATATTATCATCAATATAGGTTAAGTTGGCCACGCCGCCAATATTAACGACGACCAAGGGCTGTGCTTGGCCAGCACATAAAGCTTGATGATAAACCGGGACTAAAGGAGCGCCCTGTCCTCCGGCTTGACAATCAGCAGTACGAAAATCATAAACCACCGGCACCCCAGTTGCTTGAGCTAACATTTCTCCCTCCCCCATTTGCACAGTTATGGGTGGCGCATGAAAGGTGGTTTGGCCGTGATAGCCGATGAGCTTAAGGGGCTTAGTCGTCATATTTATGAGTTTATGGACAGCCTCAATATGGCGCTGGGTCGAGGCCTGGGCTACAGATGGATCAGGGAACTGCCGCCCCAATTGCGTTCTTAATAATTCTTGGAACTGTGAGTCATAAGGCAGATATAAGCTTTCCCCAATCTCATAGATGTGTTCACCGTCTGTTAACACTAACGCGGCATCAATACCATCCAGCGAGGTACCACTCATTAACCCCAGCGCCCAAATTGGTTCCATTTAGCAAGCCTTTGATATATGATAAAATAAAAAATTGTTAAGTAAGAAGCTGCCATTATGAAATCAGAATTTTTACAGATACTCAAGTCCCGCGGTTTTATTCACCAAGCCACCGATATGGAAGCCTTAGACAACCTGGCCAATAGCCAGTCAATAACGGCCTATATTGGCTTTGATGCTACTGCCAATAGCTTGCATGTGGGAAGCCTGGTACAAATTATGATGCTACGTTGGTTGCAAAAGTGTGGCCATCGCCCCTTAGTGCTGATGGGGGGTGGCACCTCGATGATTGGTGATCCTACTGGCCGTGATGATGCGCGCAACCTGTTAATGGATGACGCCATTCAGCACAATATCGCCGGCATCAGCCGTGTCTTTAAGAAATTCTTAAACTTTAGCAGCGGGGCTAATGCGGCCCTTATGCTCAATAATGCCGATTGGCTAGGCGAGATTAATTACATTGGCTTTTTAAGAGACTTTGGTCGCCATTTTTCCGTCAATCGTATGCTCACCTTTGATAGCGTCAAGCTTCGTTTAGAACGAGAACAACCCTTAAGCTTTTTAGAATTTAACTATATGATTCTGCAAGCCTACGACTTTTTGGAACTCAATCGCCGGTATGGTTGCGTTCTACAGATGGGAGGTTCTGACCAATGGGGCAATATCGTTAATGGTGTTGAATTAACCCGACGTGTTATTGGCAAAGAAGTTTACGGCTTAACCTCGCCCTTGATCACCAATTCCAGCGGCGCCAAGATGGGTAAGACTGCCAACGGTGCCGTCTGGTTGAATGCCGACCGGTTACCCGCCTATGATTATTGGCAGTTCTGGCGCAACACTGAGGATGCGGACGTCGGCCGATATTTACGCCTGTTTACTGAGCTTGAGCTCAGCGAGATTGAGAAGCTTGAGCAACTACAGGGATCTGAAATCAATCATGCGAAGAAGGTTCTGGCTGATGCGGCAACGACCCTTGCGCATGGGGCAGAGGTATTACCGCAGATTCATGCCACCATTACTCAGCTCTTTGAACAAGGGAACTCGGGAGACTTATCAAGCCTGCCAGCCATTGAGATCTCCCAAGCGGAGTTCGAAAACGGCCTTCCTATCCTTGAGGTGTTCGTTCAGCTCAATCTTGCCGCTTCAAAAGGTGAAGCCCGTCGGTTAATTCAGGGAAATGGTGCAAAGATCAACGATGCTGCGTTAACTGATCCCAACTTAACAGTGACCTCCAGCCACCTTAATGCGGATGGGATGGTCAAACTCTCAGCCGGCAAGAAACGCCATGGCGTGGTGAAGATTAAGACCGACTAATCTGAGCTCCAGTTATAACAGTACGCTCATTGATGACCTATCATTAATGGGCGTTTTAATTTTAAGGCTGCTCATTCTTATTGCGCTGTCTTTTGAATGTTTTGTGACGTTGAGCAATAATATACGACTTACTAAAAAATCACTTTGCCTTTAATAATTAAAAAGCTTTACCTTTTTATACTTTACTATTATTATTCCCTTTTAGTAGCTCCCTAGAATTTTAAGAATTAAAATTTAACGTATTCCTAGTAATTTACGTTCAACTATTTTATTGGGAAAATTTATAATGAAAAATGCCCTCTCTTTACTCCTTCTCAGATCAGTAATTACTACCTCCCTAGCTGGCGCATCAGAGATTTTAAACCCCAATGAATCGGGCCCTCACCCCATGGCCATTGAAACTCAAGAAGAATCATCCGCATTGATGCCTATGGCGACAGAACAAGATGAATTGGAGCTTCCACCTGAAATTTTGCACCATATTTGTTCTTTTACCGATGTTCAGACTTTAGGGCAACTAGCTTTAACCTCTAAGTTTACTAACCAGCTGACTAAAGATCTGAGGGAAGCATCACGCACTTTTCTTAATCTGAAAGTGGCAGACTTAAATAAAGAAGCAATCCAAGAAAAGTTAGCAAGATTTCCTTATTTAAGGAGGGTCGTGCACCTAAACACCATTGAGGAAGCTAAGCAATTGTCAAGCCTTCCTATAGATACACGTCGCTTTATTTTTAATATTAGGGAACTTTACTTTGCCTTTAGTGCATTCAGATCAAAGTTTCTTGCAAGGATGAATTACTTAGCTAATACTCCTTATCTAGGCAACCTAAACTCTTTAGAATTAATTAATAATAAAATGCCGGAGCAAGATGCCCCGTTAGTTGCGAACATTCTTCACTCAGCTCCTTTGTTGACTACCCTGGTTTTAAAAAATCAACAGCTTGGGGGGGGATGGTGTTAGAGTAATTATGCAAGCGCTTAAGTCAAACATGACTCTACAGCGCTTAAAGTTAGCAAAACTGGACCTTGATTCAAAAGGACTAGCAACCATTATTTATTCTTTAGAATCTTATCCCTCTCTCCGCTCCCTTGACCTAAGCGATAATCCTCTAAGCCTTGAGAGTATTAAAGGCCTGGCCGCTTATATTAAGAGCAATAAAAATTTAAAAACCCTTAAGCTTAACTCTGTAAGCCTAACGCCAGAGGGACTTAAGATTCTTTTAGAGGCCCTTAAAGAGACACAATCGCTTCGGCATTTAAGCTTAAAATGTAATACTCTAGGGCCGGAGGGCATCAAAGTATTTGGTGAGTCCTTCACAGGCAGTACTTTTCTGGAAAGATTAAATTTAGCTAGTAATAATATCGGCCCTGAAGGGATCAAAGTATTTGTTGAATCCTTCACAGGCATCACTTTTCTCAAACACTTAAGTTTAGCTAGTAATAAGATTGGTCCTGAAGGAATAAAATCTCTTGCTGACTTGCTGATGAATAACCCCTCTCTTACTCGTCTTGATGTGAGTATGAATAAGCTGCAGTATAAAGGAATGCCAAGTCTAGCTACAGCATTAAAAGTAAATACTAAGCTGCAATATCTTAATTTAGCCACGAATAATATCTATGATGAAGGTGTAAAGATTTTAATTCAGCAGGGGCTTACCGATAATTTTACGCTGACTTACCTTGATTTAAGCAGTAATGATCTTGCTGGTGTCTATTACGGAGACTATATATATGGCGAAAATACTTTAAATGTAAAGCTTTTGAATCTTCTTCAGGAAAATCCTACTATTAAACAATTAATACTGAAAAATAACTCTCTTACTAAGCGAAATAAAGAGCTTGTAAAGCGTTTTAGCCATCGGATTGAGTATTAAAAGTAATTATTTGTGTCCGCCTCTCTCTTAAAGACCTTCTGAAAAGAGACACTGAAGAAAAGATACTCTTACTTAAGAGTTGAACAGCTGCGCTAGCCAGGGCTTAAACAGCATAATTAAAGCAGATCTTCTCTTTAAAACACTTTTGTTCTCCTCACTTCTTAAAGAAGGGGTTCTCTTTAATCCCGATGATACGGGTGACCAGAGAGGATTTGTTGAACGCGATACAGTTGCTCCATGAGCATCACTCGCACCAGCATATGCGGCCAAGTTAAACGGCCAAAACTGATCATTTGCCAAGCGCGGTCACGAACCGATTGATGTAGGCCATCGGCCCCGCCGATACAGAGCGTGACCTGCGAATGACCCGTATTCTGTAACTCTTGGAAAGTTTTAGCCAGCTCTCGACTACTGGGGTTGTGCCCCCGTTCATCTAAAGCAATTAAAGGTATACTATCTGCAAGATGACCCAGAATTTGGTCGGCTTCAAATTGTTTCAGGCTCTCGCCAGTTAAATCTGAACGCGTCGTCAGTTCCTTAATCTCAATTTTCCAGCGGCAACGCTTCAAATATTCATTGATGAGCTCAAGTTCTGGCGATTTCTTGAGGGTGCCAATGCAGATTAAACGGATCTTCATCTAAACGGAAAGAGAGCTCGAAGGAGGGACTTCAACACCCCACATTTTTTCCAGATTATAGAAACTGCGAACTTCAGGACGGAATAAATGGACCACAATATCGCCGGCATCGACGATAACCCAGTCGCATTGCGGCATACCTTCTATTTTGGGCTTAAGTCCAATTCCCTTTAATTCACGATATACAGAATCAGCCAAAGCGCCGACCTGACGGGCGGAATTACCGGAAGCAATCAGCAAGAAATCGGCAATAGACGATTTACCTTTGAGATCAATTGTCACGATCTGCTCTGCTTTCTTATCGTCTAAAAGCTTTATAATAAATTCTTTAAGGTCGGCGGGCGACTCAATCATCGAGGACATACGCAATTCTTTATTCTAATATCAATTTCTTGGAATAATACCAGGAATACGACCAAAAGTACAGATTGAATGCGCCTTAGATAAAGATCACTATTGACAGAATCTTCAGATTTGATAGGTTGAATATATTGCTGAAGTAGCTCAGTTGGTAGAGCAACTGATTCGTAATCAGTAGGTCGCAGGTTCGACTCCTGTCTTCAGCACCACCTTTTCTTCCTTGAGAACTGCTATGGCGATCCCTTTTGTCAAAGCCCAAGCCCTGGGTAATGACTTTGTAATCATTGAACAGCCCCCTCTTCATTCCCACCAGATTTGTCAGATTGCCCATCGACGCTTAGGCATCGGCTGTGATCAAGTTATCTTTTTCCAGCGTCAAGCGCTGGCTCATGAAATCGCTGTACAGTTTTACAATCCCGATGGCAGCGAAGCCGAAGCTTGTGGCAACGGTAGCCGTGCTGTTATCAGCTTACTTGCCCAAGATACCTCACACTTCTCAGATATTAAGTTAAAGACACGAAGCCGGACTCTCACATGTCAATACGACCACGGCATCGCCACCATTAATATGGGGGCCGCAAGCGTGGCTGACATTGAAGCACCACTACTCCCCTCTCAGCACGGTCCATGGGGGGCCGTTGATATCGGCAATCCACATTTGATTGCCTTTGTGACGGGGATTGATCACCTTGACATTGAAGCTATCGGCCCTCAGCTAGAATACCATCCTGCCTTTCCGCAACGGGTCAATGTTTCAATTGCCCAACTTTGGCCTGAGCACATCGACCTTAAGACATGGGAACGCGGTGCCGGCTATACTGGCGCGTGCGGTACGGCAGCCTGTGCCACCGCCGCCTTAGCGCACCAGCGCCATCTCATTCACGGCCCCGTCAAGGTCAAACAACTGGGTGGCAACCTCGATATTGTGGTAACTGCTGAGGGTATCCAGATGTCTGGGTCAGCTACAGTTGTCTTTAAAGGGGAAATTGACCTTTGAGTGACTCAGTCCATCGAGTAGATTCTAGTAGGCTAACCTTAATCTTACAGTCCTCATAAATTATTAATACTCCTTGTCTTATACTAATCCCACCACAGCCAATTGAGGACGATCGTAATGTTAAGAATTCTTTTTACGCTGACCCTAGCCTTAAGCCTGAGTCAGGCCCGCTGCCCTAACCTTACCTTACAAGAGTTTGCGGACATTCTTCATAGCAATAAAGAGGAAGCCATTATAGACGGCAAGCTTTACTCAATTTACAAACGGAAAATTCCTAACTATACCATCCAGTCTTCGTCTCCGCCGCTTCTAAAGATGAGAGAGAAGGAAGCCGACGGCAAAAAAATATGCCGGTATTCGCGGATGATTGGCAATGTGAAATTAGGGACATTTACACTGCGGCAAGTTAGAAAAACTTATATGCACGCCGAAGACCAGGCCAAAAAGAAAAGGGTAGTTATTGTAGAAGATTCCGCCCCACCGCTTATGTATGAGGACAGACCCCCCGTAATTTATCGGCCGGCACCGTTCGCTTATGGCGGTCCTGTCATTCTCGGCCCGCGCCCTCATCCTGGACCTTATGGAAGGCATCGCCATTACTAGCGAAGCGTGATTGGTCGACCTAGGGTTTAGGACAAAAAGCTCTGAGAGCTCATAACAGCAGGTGGCACGGGTATTTCTAGATAGAAGCCCTCTATTATTAAAAGAGGTGAATTTAAAACTATTAAGATATTATTAACCCTTGTGCACTATTATTCTTTTTGCACGGTTAGCATTTTGTACAGTTTAAGCTTTATGGTTAAGGAAAGGTAGGAAACGCAAATGACACGATATCTGTTGGTTTTACCCTTAATTATTGCAACTGTTGAAGCTAAGTGCCCCGCTTTAGACCCGCAAGCTTTTCGCGAGACTCTCAATAATGATTACGCAACTATGACCATAGATGGCGTCACTTATAAAATAAAGCATCGGCAAAAACCAGGCTTCGCCATTAAGTCGACCCAGCCTGCCATTGTTGAGATCGCTGAACGATCCCATGACTTTAAGAAGGTCTGTATTTATACTCGCCGCGTTAGCGGCAAGAAGTTTGGCTCTTTTGTTCTTGAAAAGAGAAAGCCTCATTATTCTCATTACAGAGAGCCGGTGATTATATTACCTGATTCTTACCACAGAAAGCCGGTGATTACATTACCCGACAGACCCCGTCATCATTACTACCCCTACTAACAAATACCTCAAGGGAGCAGCATAATTTTACTCCTACCCCCTTTATATCTCGCCTTAGCATTCCCCTAACCTCCTGATAGCTGTACAAGCTTACCCCCCCCCCTTTCCTTTAATTGCTTGGCTCTTGAGTTGCCAATTAAGATAAGACCTATCCTAGGCTCCTTTAACCCCCTGGCCAAAATCACATTTAAGGTAAAAAATGAGTGGAAACTTGGCGCTCTCGTCCTTAAATAATATTAAGATATTTTATAAGTAAATAGCTTCAAACTTACCTCTCTCCGACGTTATACTAGTGGGGTAAGTTAAATGAGCAGCAATTGATATGATAACAACGGCAGCCTAGCCCCTAAAAATAAGAGACACACCATGAAAACACTTCTTTTACTTGGCTCACTTTTGAGTCCTGCGCTTTTCGCGTTTTCCAGTGCCACTGCGGTTGAAACCCCCACCTATATTCCTAGTATGGCGGCCTCTTCGCAACAAATAAGCCCGCTACACAATGCTACCCTTATGCTATCCTCCGACCTCGATCTTTCTTTTCTGAATGTTTATTCACGCCAGAATGTTCTTCGATTACTCACAGATTTTGTTGATGGCCGTGTTGACTATATTGTCAAGTTTTTTATGGATAAGCCTTTAACTGCTCTACATCGTTATCATCAGATTATCAACAACTTACAGACCTCACCAGCTCTACGTGATCCTTTTTCTAAAACAGAAATCTGGGGCAAACTTGCCACTGTGTTTGCGCTGACGGACTGCTCTGACCCTCTGCGGCAACAATTGCAGCTAGCAAGAGCTGGGCTGACTTATTGGGCAGCTTCACAGCCAGAGCAAGCAAAGATCTTCTTCGATAAGGTGGCAGCAAAGCCTATTAATGAGGAAGTTTTATATACCTTAGTTCTCTTTAACCATGCTACCGGCAATCTAGAAGAATGTGTCCGCTTCGGTCATTTGCTAGCTAGAAAGGATGCTTTCAAAAAGCAGCAATATTATGCCGCAGCACAAGCCTACTTAAATGCATGCTTTTCTGTAACCGATTTAACGGGCACTATAGATGGTGAAGATGCATATGACATAAGATATCAAGTTCTAGGAGAAAAGGCCCTTCGGAAACAGATTCTCCCTTTAGTGTTGCACCATTATTCGCTCTCAGAGCTAGAGAGCGTTGTTTCCTTGCTAGAAAATGTTATGCCAGAAAATCACCTCAAGAGATATCTCTATGAAGAGCTTCGCTATTCTGTTGCTAAACCATTTATGGATAGCCTAGTTCACAAATACAAAGAGGCCCAAGAGCTCGCTATAACCAAACAATTAAAGGAATTAAAAGATAAGCTTGAAGAATGCTGTGCCAATCCTTTTGCCCCTTTGGAGCTTTTAGTTGATCTGACAGCTGTTAATCTCTGGCTGGATCTTAAAGAACCTAGTCTTCGCATTTTATATGAGCTCAAGCAGCATATGTCGGATAAGAATGCTTTTGATGTTTTTCGCACATTAGAATTAACTGACAAAGAATTTAAAAAGCAGCAGTTCATCTTAGAATTAAAGAAGCTTCAGCCTAAAATACACCAAGTTAGCCTTCACCAAGCCCAGATCGAAGCCAAAGCCTCACCTATTTTAAAGCAGGAATTTTCGAATTACTTAGCTGTGGCTGCAGATATCCTCTTACCGGAAGAAACAATTCTATCGCTGCTTATGCATACAAGGGAGATTAATATCCTTCCTCAACAATCTACCTTACCAGTCCTCAAGGTTGAGGATACTTCTGAGGAAGCTACAAAAAGCACAAGCCGCAAAAAAAGGGGGAAGAGGAACAAAAAGATAACATCTAAGCAACCGAACGCCCAGATGTCAGGAAGTTCCAAACTTGCTGATAGCCAAGGCTTTGCTCAGCAAGATCAGTCTTCTCCCAGAGAACAGCCACAAGGTCTTAATGCCTCTCACTCTGGTGAAACCAACAAAGTAGATGCGACAGACCAAAGACACCAGCCTGCCGGAGAACAGCTGCTCTTAAATTCGCAGAGCTCAGACAAGGAGACTGCCCCTATCAGTGCCGAGCCAGCAACGGCTAGTTCCCCACAGAGCAGCACCGAACCACCCAAGAAAGGGAACAACCGCAATCAGCGACGAGCCAGGAAGAAGGCTGCCCTCGCCAACGCAGCTATTGCTGCTAGGACCTCAATTAATCCTAACGAGGACGCAACCGCTCAAATAGCAGTTCAAGAAGAGGCACTATTGAATACGGCAGCTGTCGACGCTGAGAAAACAGTAGAAATTCAAGGTCCGGACAAAGAACCAACCGTAGAGTTATCACTTTCTAATCTTGTCGATATTAAGAGTGAGCAAGAAAGTGATCTTTCTAATATTGCAATCTCTGAGGAACAGTTAACCAGGCACCATGAGGCTGATGTCCTGTCTCATCAAACGGAAGAGCCTGGTCGCAGCAGCGTGATGAGTGAGGCCTCTCAAGCTGATATGCAACAACGTTCATCCACCCAGAAGAGCGCAGAAGATGTTGTTAGTGAGTCATCAATGGTAACAGATTTAACAACCGCTATTGGGACAGAGGAGGTACCGCCATCGGTCTTGGAGCAAGCAACTAAGCCAGCTATTGCCATAGAGGCTAGATCGCAAAGTGAAGGCGACGCTACCCCTCCCCTGTTAACTGAGTTCTTAAATCTTAGCAAAGAGGGCATGTTTGATTTCTTCACCCATCTGTGTAACAAGATCTCCAACATTCAAGCTGAGGCTGAGCAAGCCCGCAATCAAGTTTATCAGCTTAGCGTCGCCAATCAAGTCCTTAAGAACGAAAATGAACAGCTGAAACGAGAGCTGCTAAACGAGCGCTCTTTAAGGTTTAGACAGTCCTCACCTTATTATGCTAGAGCTTCGCAGTCTGAGCATCAGTAAGGGGAAGTTTAGGAATGAGGCCTGGATAAAACTTAAGGCTATCCAGCTCGCTTCGCTTTAGTATTAGAGGAATGAGTTGCTGTACAGCATTGGTTCTATCTGGACACCTAGGCCATCGGGCTCATCCTTGGACAATAAAAAAGCTCAGGTGCCCTTTAAATGGCCTGAGCTTCTTTCTATCCTGTCCTCTAGACCTAGATTAGGAGCCTTAATGGGTCTTCAATAAATTCTTTGAAGGCTGCCAGGAAGTTGGCCCCCACTGCCCCATCAACCACTCGATGATCGGCAGATAAAGTACAGGTCATCATGGTTGCAATTTTTACTTGCCCTTCTGCCACAACGGCTCTCTGTTCACCGGCCCCGACTGCCATAATACATGCTTGGGGGGGATTAATGATGGCCGCAAACTGGCGAATTCCGTACATACCCAAATTAGAAATTGTAAAGGATCCGCCTTGGTAATCTTCGGGCATGAGCTTACCTGCCCGCGCCCGCTCAGCTAATGATTTAACCTCAGCAGAGATCTCTTTCAGGGATTTCAAGTGAGCACTGCGAACCACAGGCGTAACAAGCCCGCCCTCAATGGCTACTGCCACAGAAACATCAGCGGCTTGATACTGGCGAATATGCGTCTCATGCCAGGAAGCATTAGACGCTGGAACCTTCATTAATGCCAACGCAGTCGCCTTAACAATAAAGTCATTGACGGATAATTTGCTATCTTCAAGACGAGCATTCAGATCAGAGCGCAGCTTCAAAAGTGCCTCAAGGTTGCAATCAACAGTCAGATAAAAATGTGGCACCTGCTGTTTGGATTCCGTTAATCTTTTAGCGATAACTTTGCGCATATTATTGAGTGGCATCTCAATATAGGCCGCATCGCCATAAGCCACAGGGGCAGAAGATGGCATAGTTTGAGCCCCGCTTCGCGGTGCTGAAGCCGCGGCCTCAATATCAGCCTTAACAATACGTCCTCGGGGCCCTGTCCCGGTAATAGAATTGAGGTCCATATTATTTTGATCCGCTAAGCGTCGTGCCAGCGGACTGGCAAATACGCGCTCGTCCGATGCCCTTACCGGGCCAGAATTAACTGCTTGAGGGGCTGAAGAGGAATTATCCTTTGCAGCTGCAGCAGGCGCAGTCGCTGTAACGGCTGGAGCTGCCGCCGCTAATCCTTCTAATGCTGATGGATCTTCATCTTCTTCCAGAATAGCCCCAATCAGAGTGTTAACTTTGACATTTTCACTGCCAGCAGCGACATAAATCTTAGCCAAGGTGCCTTCATCAGTAACTTCAACTTCCATAGTGGCTTTATCAGTTTCAATTTCGGCAATAATTTGTCCTGGCTTAACACTATCCCCTTCAGATTTCAACCAACGCACTAGATTGCCCTCTGTCATGGTCGGGCTTAAAGCAGGCATTAAAATTTTAATTGGCATTTTATTTTCCTATCGGTAGCAAACAGCTTTGGCAGCTTTAACAATCTTTTCGACGCTGGGCAAAGCCAGTTTTTCTAAATTAGCAGCATACGGCAAAGGCACATCTTCAGCACAAACGCGTATGGGTTGAGCATCTAAATAATCAAAGGCTTCTTCGCAGATCATCATAGCAATTTCAGCACCGACACCAGCAAAGGGCCAGCCTTCTTCCACGGTCACCAGACGATTGGTTTTCATCACCGAGCGAATAATCGTTTCTTTGTCCAATGGCCGAATTGTCCGCAAATCAATCACCTCAGCCTCAATACCCTCGCCGGCGAGAATGTCAGCAGCTTCTAAGGCCATGCCAACAGTGATCGAAAAGGCCGTAATCGTAACATCCTTGCCTTCCCGTAAAACTGCTGCCTGACCCAGAGGCAAAATAAAATCTTCATCGGTTGGTACATCAAAGGACCGGCCGTACATCAGCTCATTTTCCAAAAAGATCACGGGATTAGGATCCCGTATGGCTGCTTTTAGTAATCCCTTAGCGTCCGCCGCCGAATAAGGCGATACCACTTTAAGCCCTGGACAATGGGCATACCAGCTGGCATAGCACTGGGAATGCTGAGCGCCGACACGGGCGGCGGCCCCATTAGGACCCCGGAAAACAATGGGGCAGCCCATTTGGCCGCCGGACATATACAGGGTTTTCGCTGCTGAGTTGATAATGTGATCAATAGCCTGCATGGAGAAGTTAAAAGTCATAAATTCGACAATTGGCTTCAATCCTAAAAAGGCGGCCCCAACTGCTAAGCCGGCAAATCCATGCTCAGTAATCGGGGTATCAATAACACGCTTAGCTCCAAATTCGTCTAACAGGCCTTGGCTTACCTTATAAGCGCCATTATACTCGGCCACTTCTTCGCCCATCAAAAACACATTTTCATCACGGCGCATTTCTTCAGCCATGGCATCGCGCAAAGCTTCACGTACAGTCATTACTTGGGTCATGGCATCACCTTAATTATCAATAAGAATATCAGTGTATAATTCAGACTCATGGGGTTCCGGCGAAGTCTGAGCAAACTCTGCAGAATCATTAACCCGATTCTTGACTTCCTTTTCAACCCCTTTTAAATCTTCTTCTGTTACCATTTTCTGAGCAAGAAGGAAAGCGCGAACGGCTTCGATCGGATCATGGTCGCTCCGCATTTTTTCAACTTCATCCTTTGTTCGGTATTTAGCTGGATCCGACATAGAATGGCCACGGTAACGATAAGTCTTGACGTGCAATAAGGTTGGCCCTTGACCAGATCTGGCATGATCAATCGCCCATTCAGCGGCTTCACGCACAGCAAATAAGTTCATCCCATTTACTTCGCGCCCCAGAATCCCCCAAGGCTCACCGCGTTTCCAGAATTCTGTCGAGGCAGAAGCCCGGCGGTTGGAGGTTCCCATCCCATATTGGTTATCTTCAATCACAAACACCGCTGGCAGTTTCCACAATGCTGCCATATTAAAAGCTTCGTAGACTTGGCCTTGGTTAGCAGCTCCATCCCCCATATAGGATATAGAAACGCCTTGATCGTTTTTATATTTATGAGCAAATGCCATGCCTGCTCCAATCGGGATTTGCGCCCCAACAATCCCATGGCCGCCAAAGAAGTTTTTCTCGCGACTAAACATATGCATTGAGCCACCTTTACCGCGGGAGTATCCCCCTTCACGCCCGGTCAATTCGGCCATCACACCCCGCGGATCCATATCACAGGCCAACATATGGCCATGGTCGCGATAACTGGTCACTACTGTATCTTGAGGTTGCATCGCTGATTGAATGCCGACCACGACCGCCTCTTGTCCGATATACAAGTGGCAAAAGCCGCCGATAAGTCCCATTCCATACAGTTGGCCGGCTTTTTCTTCAAAGCGGCGAATTAAAAGCATTTGAGTATAAGCTTTAACAAGCTGATCTTTATTATAATATTTAAATGGATCACTTGATCCTATTGCCCCCCCTACGGGCAATGACTTTTCCTGAGCCTCCGACATGATGTCCATCCCATTCGTTATTCATATATTTCTTATTGGTAACGCGAAACCACGTAAGATGCAATGCTTTCTCTTCTATTAACGCCTAAAACCCTAGTGTTTGTGTCGGTGGCAGGATTAAACCCGCATAAATGCCGAGCAATTTTAGGAGGGACTTGATGAAAATTTTTACTTCTCAGCCAAAAGATATCAGATACCACCCCAGCCCATTTGCTCTCTTAGGCCTGGCCACGGAAATGTAGAAGCTTATAAGTCTACATCGCCGACCAGAGCAGCATTTTCGTAAATGAAATTGTACCGAGCTTCAGGATTCTTTCCCATTAAGCGATCAACAAAGTCTGCTAACTTCTCATCGGGCAAAATAATCACCCGTTGTAAAGTACGCTTTTCTGGATTCATGGTCGTATCCCGCAGCTGTGCCGGCAGCATCTCGCCTAACCCTTTAAAGCGACCAACCTCAACTTTAGCCGCATTTTTAAACTGGGTCTTAATTAACCGGTCTTTTTCTGCTTCTGTTTGTGCATAAATAGTCTTTCCCCCATAGGTGATGCGGAATAAGGGGGGTTGGGCTAGATACACATTCCCGGCATCAATAATAGGACGCATTTCGCGGAAGAAAAAGGTTAACAACAGGGAGGCAATATGGGCGCCGTCGACATCAGCGTCGGTCATAATGACAACTTTACCATAGCGAAGCTTACCTGGATCGCAGTCCTTGCCAAAGCCACATCCTAAGGCTAGACCCAGGTCTGAAATCTCTTGGTTAGCCCGCATTTTATCTAAGCTGGCCGAAGCCACATTTAAAATTTTACCGCGCAACGGTAGAATAGCCTGAGTATTACGGTTACGGGCCTGCTTAGCGGATCCACCAGCAGAGTCTCCTTCGACGAGGAAGATTTCGCACTGATCCGCTTCATTCGAAGTACAATCTGCTAACTTTCCTGGCAGTCGCAAGCGCTTTGTCGCACTGGCACGCGCCACTTCTCTGGCTTGACGGCGTCGCAACCGTTCATCAACCCGGGTGAGAATATGTTCTAACAGAGCGCTGGCATGCTGAGGGTAACTCCCTAGCCAATGGTCGAAACGGTCTTTGACCGCAGTATCAACAAAGCGCGTGGCTTCAACAGAGACAAGCTTTTCTTTGGTTTGGCCTTGAAATTGTGGCTGCGGAATAAAGCAAGATAAGACAATAGCCGCCGATCCACACACATCATCTGCTGTAATCTGGCTGACACGGCGATTGCCGACACGATCTGCGTATTCTTTCAAAGAGCGCGTTATCGCTTGACGGAAGCCTGATTCATGGGTCCCGCCTTGGGGTGTTGGCACCGTATTACAGAAAGTTGAATACCAGCCATCTTCTCCCGGCGCGGTTAGCCAGGTAATCGCCCATTCAACCTTACCAGCGCCGCCAGTAAAGGCCGCCTCACCGGCAAAGATTTCTTCAGCGAGGGTTTCTTGTCCAACGACAGCAGACTGGAGAAAGTCTTCCAAGCCTTTGGGATAATGCAGCTTCGCCGTTTTGGGAATATCACTGTCTTCAGCAAGCAAAGACGGATCGCACCACCAATTAATTTCTACTCCTTTGAAAAGGTAAGCTTTAGCTTTGGCCATCTGATAAAGGGTTTGCGGTTTAAAAGAGATATCGCCAAAAATCTCCGGATCGGGCTTAAAGCGCACGATCGTCCCCCGCCAGTTGGTCATCCCCTCATCGGCGACAAGTGTAGAGGTGGGCTTTCCTTGGGAAAAGCTTTGACGCCAGGCTTGGCGCGAGCGTGCCACTTGCACTTCAACCATCTCAGATAAGGCATTGACGACGGAGATCCCAACACCATGTAATCCCCCCGAGGTTTCATAAACATTGCTATTAAACTTTCCTCCCGAATGGAGGGTGGTAAAGATCACTTCTAAGGCAGATAAATCCGGAAACTTGGGATGGGGGTCAGTGGGAATGCCGCGACCATTATCCTTAATGGCAACAATATTACCGGCTTCAAGACGGATTTCAATACGATTGGCATGGCCTGCCACGGCTTCATCCATCGAGTTATCTAGAACTTCAGCAACCAAATGATGCATTGCCTTTTCATCGGTCCCGCCAATATACATGCCAGGCCGCTTACGAACCGGCTCTAACCCTTCGAGAACTTCAATATCTTTGGCAGTATAATCGGACTTGGCAGTCGTAGCCGCATTTTGACCAAATAAATCAGACATTAGCATCAACAAATAAATTAAGTTTATAAAGATATGGCTTTAAACAGAGATGTTTTCAAGACCGTTCTTTACATTCTATACCCCTCTTCCCCATCAGACAAGAGGCGTGTGGCATAAAAAAGTTTTAAGTTTTATCGCCTGTGTTAGTTCTCCTTAATCTTCCTTTAACCCTCATCCATATATAGTGAGCCTATAATTCAAAGCAATTCGTTTAGATAAATTATGGCTGAGACTTTTATCCCTAAAAATCAACATTTAGCAATTCGAACCATAGCGATGCCCCGGGATACTAACCCAGGCGGCGATATTTTTGGCGGCTGGCTGTTGTCACAAATGGACTTAGCAGGCGGCATTGTGGCTGCCATCCGCGCGGAAGGCCGCACGGTAACAGTGGCTATTGATGCGCTCACTTTCCACAAACCGGTCTTTGTTGGCGACGAAGTTTCTTGTTATGCCGAAATTGTTAAGATTGGCCGGACCTCAATTACTGTCAAAGTTGAGGCCTGGGTTCGCCGCAAACTCACTGTTGATGTGTTAAAAGTTACTGAGGGCCTATTTACCTTCGTTGCCATAGCTGAGGATCATACGCCGCGTGTTATTCCTAAGAGTCCCTAACCTGTTTTAAGAGATTCCAGATCACAATGCAGACTATAAGAGCAAAGAATATGTATCTGATCATCGGCCTGCTGCTATTGCTGATTGGATCAATAGTTGGTACTGGGTGGATTATTTCCAGCAAGCTGTTAATTACTTTTTTTGTTTATCGCAATCCGCTGGGGTTTATTGCCCTGTTATCATTACTGTTTTCCGGCTTATTTTTTACCCTTAAGTCGTTGCCTTATCGCCGCTTTACCTATCGCCTTAAACAAGCAGCAGCAGCTAGTGTTATTCTGGTCTCAACTGTTATCTGCATTCTGATCCTTTTCAATTTTTCTGTGTATGCTTATCTATTTCCGACGGGGGAATTTGCGACCTATTTTCGCAATTCAATGAATATTTACCCGCATCTTTTATGGCTAATTGCCGGCTTTTTGTTATTGCAAAGCACCCATCCCATCACCAACCGTAAATTATCTTATCTCGAGACCACTAATTTTATTTTACTTTTCTTTGCTATTCTGGGGATCATTCTCTCCTTTCATGAATTCAGCCTCATTTACACCTGGCTTAACCAGTTTTCTATGCCGTTGCCCTATGGCATTGCTTTAACTCTCGTCAATATCGGGATGATTATTGCTTGGGGAGATAACAGAGATTCAAACAAGAAAGAAAGCGGCGAAGAAGATCGCGAAATTCGCTTCTTTACAATTTCAATGCTCTCCCAAGCAATCATGTCAGCTGTATTTCTGGGAGCAATGCTGCTGGCGGCTCAAAATGAGTCTTTCCTTAAAGCGTCTTTGGAACGCTATGCTTCTCTTGAAGCTGCTGTCCTTAAGAATGATATTGAGAATGAGGTTAGCGAAATACAAGGCCTCTTAAAAGCCCTTAATAGCAACTTAGAACAGCAGAAAGTTCCTAAAATTGACAAACGGATTCTGGATGAGCTTGATTTCTTGAGTAAGTCGCAAGATTTTAATGCTGTCGAAATTAAAGAGCCGAATGGGAATAAGCGATTCTCTGAAGGCAGTTTTATTACAAACACGATTCAACGACTAAAAGTTATTGCTGCGGTCAGGACGCATCTCGTTTATGATAAACGTTGGTATATTGAATTTGAGATACCGCTCCTATCTCAAGGCAAACTACTAGGGACTATTAGATTTCAGAAACCATTGAAGCTTCTTCCTTATAAAGGAGCCAATGGAGACATTTTCTTTTCTAAGGAGGAGCGATATTTATGTGGCCGCGGCGATGGTGAGCAGTCCAAATGTATTGCTGCCCATCCGGCAATGGATAAAAGCAAGCCTACGCCCTCCTTTTATAGCGAAGCTTTTGCTTATTCTTCTTCTGGATCTGTTTTACTCAATCCCACCACACAGACGTCTAAGATAGTGGCGATTGTCGAAAATATTAAAGATTTAGGTTTGAGCTTTGCTGTCAACTTGGATATTTCAGAGATAGAAGCAGCACTGTTGAAAAGGCTTTATATTGCCCTACCTGTGATCGTCTTCTTTATCCTTTTCTTCATGCATATGCTAAACTGGCATATTATGCCAATTTTCCGTCGTGCAGTTACAGTTGAAAAAGATGCCGTTGAATCGGCACGTATGTTGATGGAAAGTGAGTCACGGATCCGGGCTATCATCGATAATATTGGCGAATGCATTATCGTCTTTCAAGAGAACGGCGAAATTGAGTCGATGAACTTACCGGCCTTGCAAATTTTTCAGTATGAACGCAACAATTTTGAATCCATAACCTTATCAAAATTACTCAACTTAGAGATAGAAGACATTAGAAATTATCTTAACTCTGAGGCTAATCAATGGATGGAAATTAAAGCAACCCGTTGTGATATGACCACCTTTGATGCCCAAATCAAATTTAAGGATCTCGTCATTCGCCACCGACAGTTATTCATCGCAATTATCCGCGATGTAACTGAGCAAAAGATTTATGAGCAGCGCTTATCACAAAGTGAGAAGGTTTTCAGAAATTCATTTGATCATGCCCCCATCGGCATGATGGTCCTCGATTTTAAAAATACAATTAATAAGGTCAATCAGTCTTTATGCACAATGCTGGGTTATCATGAATCGGAACTCAAAGGACGAAACCTTAAAAAGATTCTTCCCGAACATTTGCGCATTGATAACGCATTGCCCTTTTCAAAACTGTCAGAAATAGGCATGACCAACTTTGTCATTGAAAGTCCGCTATTAACAAAGTCTGGAGAAATTATCCAAACCATTTCTTCCTTAGCGATGTTTGCTTCTCCCAACCCCGAAGACTCTTTCTTTATTGCACAAATAGAAGATGTAACGCTGCGCCAGCGTTATGAAGAAAAATTAAAAAATGCTAACCAAGAACTAGAAAGCCGTTTTAAAGAATTAGAAATTCATACTTCCGTCACCGAGCAACTCAATCAAATGAATGGGGTTCTGCAGTCTTGCTTAACCACTTCAGAGGCGCTGACACCCATCGAAAAGTTCGCTGAAAAACTATTCAATAATACTCCAGGATTTCTGTATTTAACCTCGCCTGATAGCAATTATATGGAACTGGTTGCTCAATGGGGAGAGGTGACAAGTCAAGGTACGGATGTCATTCGCAAAGAGGACTGCTGGGGCCTGCGGCGTGGTCAGACTTATATAGCCATCGACTTTGAAAACGACATCCCTTGTTATCATTATGAAATGGATGACAGTGCGGGCTTCGCTTGCATTCCCCTTACGGCCCAAGGAGAGCTGATTGGATTGATAACCTTGTATTCGCCAAACAATTCTTTTGATTTTCATGCAACTGCTTTCAAGCGGTTAGCTTCAAGCTTTGCCGACCACGTTTCTTTATCCTTATCCAATATAAAATTGAGAGAAAGATTGCATGAACAATCAATGCATGATCCTCTTACTGATCTGTTTAATCGCCGCTATTTTGATGAAAACATGAAGATAGAATTGCTCAAAGCTGAACGCAAAGACCATTCTTTAAGCCTGCTGGCCCTTGATATCGATCATTTTAAAAGTTTTAATGACACTTTTGGCCACGATGTCGGGGATGTGGTGCTTCAAGAAGTCAGCAGCGCTATTCGCAAACATATTCGTGAGACAGATATCGCCTGTCGCATGGGCGGCGAGGAATTTGCGATCATTATGCCTGGTGCAAGTAAGGCTATTGCTTTTGAGCGTGCCGAGAAATTAAGAGAAGCGATCAACACCCTTGTTATTAAGAATCTAACACAAACCTTACCTCCTATTACCGTTTCGATTGGGATTGCAACATATCCTGAGCACAGCACAACTGTTAAAAATTTAGGAGAAAAGGCCGATGGCGCCCTTTACCAAGCCAAGAATGCCGGGCGCAATAGGACGATTATTGCTGAGAATTCTTAGCGGGACTGGTCTTAAACAGTGAAACAACAATACCGGCTCCAAGCAATCCAAGGGTAATCGCTAGAGAAAGTTCAGCAGGAAACTTCCCTTCATTTAGCCACCAAGCCAAAAAGGGTTTGCAGCCAATGAATATTAAGACGAGAGCGAGAGAATACCTTAAGTAGTAGAAGCGCGAGATCACCGCCGCCAAACCAAAGTATAAGGCCCGCAGCCCTAAAATCGCAAAGATATTACTGGTATAAACAATATAAGGATCACGGGTAATTGTAAAAACGGCTGGAATGCTATCGACAGCAAAAATGATGTCAGCTAACTCAATAATTATTAGAGCCAACAATAAGGGGGTCCCCCATAACTGTTTCTGGGAGTCAGGTCCAGTATTTAAGCGCACAAAGAATTTTTCTTGATGCAATTCTGGCGTAATCCGCAGATGACGGCGCATCCATTTCAAAAAAGGATTGGCATCTAAATCTGGATCCTTGCTCTCCATGACAAGCATTTTAACGCCGGTTATAATTAAGAAAACAGCAAATACAAAGGCAATCCACTCAAACTTTTCAATTAAGGCGGCCCCTAAGGCAATCATAAAGCCGCGCAGTATGATCACCCCGGTAATTCCCCAAAACAATACTCGATGCTGATATTTCTGCGGCACGCCAAAATAGCTAAAAATTAAGGAAATAACAAAGATATTATCAAGAGATAACGTCTTTTCGACCAGATAACCTGTTAAATATTCGCTAGCACTACTATCTCCCATATAATACCAGATCCACGCCCCATACATTAATCCAATAAGAATATAACACAAGCTTAAGCCAAGGCTCTGAGAAATGGTCACTTCCTTTTGCTTACGATGAAATAGTCCAAGATCGAATGCTATTAATCCTAAAATTAGTACAATAAAAAGCAACCAAATCCATAAGGGCTTCCCCAAACAATTTACCATCAAAACTTCCATGACCTGCCTCAACTATCTTGTGATTGAGTAAAAACTTAAATTAACGGCAAAAACACTCTATTTATATAGTAAAATTAGAGCATAATTTTAATAGAATAGCATCTTAATAAATTTGGAACTTATTAATCTTCCCCAGCCTGCTTTTCTGCATAATCGGTTATTAACACGCTGCTGTATTTATTGTGAGGCTTTCAAAGGGAAATAAAAAAAATCGACAGACTACTTTTGAAAAGTTATACTGATCGCAAAAATTAATTTCTTATTTTAGGATTTGAGAATGACAAAAACTGGACTGATGGCCGGAAAGCGTGGCGTTATTATGGGGGTTGCCAACGACCACTCTTTAGCATGGGGAGTGGCCCAAGCTCTAGCGGCGCAAGGAGCTGAACTTGCTTTTACTTATCAAGGGGAAGCTTTATTAAAAAGAGTAGCACCCCTGGCGAGCGAACTGGGTTCAGATTTCATGATTGAATGTGATGTTTCTAAAGAAGGTGACATTGAAAAAGCATTTAATACAGTTGCAGATAAATGGGGAAAATTTGACTTTGTGGTCCATGCTATTGCTTTTGCTGACAAGAATGAATTAAAAGGTCACTATCGCGACACCAGCCGAAGCAATTTCTTGAACTCCATGAACATTTCTTGCTATTCCTTCACCGAGACCTGCCGGGAAGCCGCAAAGCACATGAACAGTGGTGGCGCTTTCATAACTTTAACTTATTACGGGGCAGAAAAAGTGGTTCCCCATTATAACGTGATGGGTGTAGCTAAAGCGGCTCTGGAAGCCAGTGTTCGTTACTTGGCCGTTGATTTAGGAGCTGACAACATTCGCGTTAATGCTATCTCTGCCGGTCCCGTTAAGACCTTAGCTGCGGCGGGTATTGGCGATTTTCGCTATATTTTAAAATGGAATCAGTTTAATTCTCCTTTGCGTCGCAACACCTCTTTAGAAGATGTTGGCGGTGCTGGCGTCTATCTATTAAGCGATCTCTCAGCCGGTGTAACCGGAGAAGTCCATCACGTGGATAGCGGTTATCATGTGGTTGGCATGAAAGCCATTGATGCGCCTGATCTAAGCGTAGAGCAAAATTAATGCCCGGTAACACCATCGGACAGGCGTTAACGCTCACCAGCTGGGGCGAAAGTCATGGTCCTGCGATTGGAGGCGTTCTCGATGGTGTTCCACCTGGACTGCTGATAGACACTGACGCCATCCAGCGCGCCTTAGATAGGCGTAAACCGGGGGCGAGCCATGGATTGACGTCAGCGCGGCAAGAGCTCGATAAAATTCAACTCTTATCTGGCATTTACGAGGGAAAAACCTTAGGAACTCCCTTGTCATTTATCATTCATAATCAAGATCAACGCTCATCAGATTATGAAAAATACAAAGATGTTTACCGTCCTGGCCATGCCGATTACAGCTATACCATGAAATATGGCCATGTAGATCATCGCGGTGGCGGTAGAGCGTCAGCACGTGAGACAGCGGTACGGGTCGCTGCAGGCGAAATAGCGCGCCAAGTTTTGGTTAGCGCCTTACCTTGCTATAAGACGGTGGCCAGTGTTACGCAAATTGGCACCCAAAAACTTTCCGCACCTTGGAATGGAGAATCTTACGAAGAAAACCCTCTGTTCTGCTCCGAGCCAATGCTTATTGCCTCTTGGACAGCTTATCTGCAGGACATAAAAGAGCAAGGACGCTCCGTCGGAGCTCTTATTGAGTCCCATTCTAAAGGCTTACCCGCAGGATTGGGAGAACCTGTTTATGACAAATTAGATGCGGACCTGGCTAAGGCCTTGATGAGTATTAATGCCGTTAAAGGCGTGGAACTGGGGGACGGCTTTGCGTGTGTAACTGCAGCCACTGGCTTTGATGAGATGGCATCAGCCGCTCCTTCGAAGCATCAAACCAATAAGGCTGGGGGAATTGTTGGGGGAATCTCCACGGGTCAAGATATTGTATGTCGTCTCGCCTTAAAACCGACGAGCTCAACTTCCCAACCGCGCCAAACCCTTACCAAGGATGGCGAGCCCGTGACTTTATCCATTAATGGTCGTCATGATCCGTGTGTAGGAATCCGCGCTGTCCCTATTGTCGAAGCTATGGTAAACTTAGTTATCGCAGACCACTTCCTAAGATGGCGTGGGCAATGTGGAGAACAATTAAAAGGTTAAAATTGTAGGTAGGAATATGCTTAAGTTTATACGTCGCACTCTCAGCTCCATTTTTACGGTCATCGGATTTATTGTGGTGGTTGCCGCAGTTATTGGCTACTTTAAGCTGGTCCATACCAGCCATGTTGATCCAGAATCGGATGCTATAACCTCAGCTTCAGTATTACAGATTGAGGTAGGGGGCTTACCAATGACAGACTTTAACCTGCCCACAAGTCTCGTCTCGCAGCTTCAGAAATATCGCACTCAATCCCTCATTGAACTTATTGACTTAATCAATGATGCAAAAGGTGATTCACGCATTAAAGCAATTAGCTTAATTATTACAGGAAACTCTTTTAGTGCGGCCCAAGCTGAAGAATTACGCCATGCTTTAGAACAGTTCCGCAAGACCAATAAGAAAGTTTACACTTTTGCTTATGCCTTTGGCGATGGATCTAATGGAACGTCAGCATATTATTTGGCTTCCGTATCTGACAAGATTTACATGCAACCGCATAGCCCTGTCAGCATTATTGGAGCCTCTCTAGAATCCTTCTTTTTAAGGGATCTGCTTGACAAATTACAAGTCAACATTCAATTTGCCCGCCGTAATGCGCATAAGGGAGTGGTCGATCGCTATACTCGCAATAATTTTACCCCAGAAGTGAAAGCCAATTTATCCGATGTTCTCACTTCTATCATAACTCATGTCCAAGAAAAAACTGCCGCTAGCCGGGGCATCGATCTGCCCACCTATATTAATTTAGTCAATACAGCGCCCCACCATTCCCCTCAAGCGCTTGAGCACAAACTTCTTGACGCCCTTATTTATCGCGATGAGATTAAGGGCAAGATTAAGGCTGACTTAGGACAAAACTTGGCCTTTGTGACTGATAAAGCCTACAGCCCGCAAAGCAAGCGCCCTCCGGCCCCAAATAAGATTGGCGTTATTTTCTTGGATGCCGAAGTGGTCCCTGCTGGGGCCAGTACTGTCAACATCAATGATCCTTATTCTCCCGAATCATTAGATAAAGCTTTTGAAATCGCCATAAAGGATAAAGATGTTAAGGCTATTATCTTCAGAATTAATACGCCTGGTGGTGCTGTATCGGGAGCCGAAGTTATCCACCACGCTGTTAAACGTACGGTAGACAAAGGTATTCCTGTCATTGTGTCAATGGGGAACGTTGCCGCCTCCGCGGGCTATTATATGGCAGCACCAGCCACCAAAATCTACGCCAATGGCCTAACCTTAACAGGATCAATTGGCATCGCAATGCTGAAACCCAACATTAGAAAAGCGACAGAAAATTATGGTATTACCTGGGATCAGGTACAAGTTGGTAACAATGCGGCCATGTGGTCGACCACTCAAGATTTTAATGAATCTTCGTGGAATTATATCCAAGAAAGTTTAGACCGGTTTTATGCTAACTTTATTCGCAAAGTGGCTGAAGGCCGCAAACTTCCACCAGCGACTGTAGAAGCGCTGGCAGGGGGAAAGGTTTGGTCGGGATTGCAAGCTAAGCATAATGGCTTGATCGATGAAATTGGGGGCTTTTTCGACGCTCTTGAAGCAGCTAAGAAGATTTGTCATGTCAAGGATACCGAAGAAGCCAACATTGTTATCTTTAATCGAATCCATATTGGTCTTCCTTTATTGTTCTCCTTCTTCGAAGGCAGCTCTCTTGAAGTCTTGAAAGAGATTCTGGGTATTAAGGATCACTTTAACCAGATGACAGCAACTCATCGACTACGTTTGGTAATGTAGATAGGCATTTTTAATACTGAGCATAGGAACAGCGGTTAAGGCCATGTTTCTGCTGTGCTCAGTATATTCCTCCCTTGGATTAGCTTTCCAGCCGCCGATTGATTATAGCGTACAATATTAAAGCAACTTTAAGTGTTCTGGCGTGCTTACAAGGACAGATTTAAAGATTAACCCATTTCATCCATTCTTCGCAGGGTTGGGCATAAACCATGACCCACGCCATGAATTGTTGAGTAATAGTCTCCGCCTCTTTGCCAATCAGTTCGAAATAGAGCGGGATAATCGAGGGGGCAGTAAAGCTAACTGGCGCTGGCATTACTTTACAAGAGCTACTTATAAGTGACTGATATTTATTTACGGCTTGTGACCAGGTGGTTAAAGCCGACGAATGTTTCTCATGGATATCCATAAGATCTTGCTCAGTGATAAACTTGCCCTCTGTTAAGAGGACATCGAATAAATAATTTGTGAATAATTCAGGCAAACCAAGTGGGCTCTCAAAGTTCCTGGCTTTTAAGATTGCCCCAATAGTGGAACTTAGGCTTTTATCAGATAAAAGCATGGCCGCAACTTTCTGAACACATGCTTCATATTTTTCTATTAGTCTTGAGTTGATAGCAGTATTTTGCTCAATCTGCGCGACCTCAGCGATAGCATGACACACCTGATTAAAGTGCTGCCTTGCCTCATAGAAACGCTGAGTCGCCTCGCCTTTATGCCGTTGCTGATGCCCATAAATTATATAGTTCACCCTTGCTTTTTCTAAAGCTCTGAACCTAATTTCTAGATCACTATAAAGATACTGGCCAATTTGAAAAATCTTACTTGAGCCTGAGACATTGAAATTCCAAACCATCTTTTGAAACCATTCATTTTGACGGGAATAATATTCTCCAAGGGCAATCATATCCCCTCCAGGCTCGAGAGGGAGCCTCTCTAATTCCGGCTGTTGTAACTCAATATCTTTTAAGAATACAGGCTCCGGCAAGGAGTTAGGCCAACTGGGGGCTGACAACGGAAACTTATCAACAAAGTTTGCCACTTGCAAATAGGAAACTGGCCGTTCCAAGGCTTGACTAGAAGCCATAAGGGCCCCCAAGATTATCACCACCAGTCGACTGGACTTTGGCATTCATTTCTCTAAATAAAACATATAACAATAATTTTATTTTATAAAACTCTGCCTCGTTAAGCAAAGTACACCAACAATATTATTAATTCTTGCAGCGGATTACTGGCTAGCTTAGAGAAAAAATAAATGTCTTAAAAAAAACCTTGTAATAATAAAAATTCATTCCCATATAACTGCTATGTAGGGATTCCTAGCATGGCAACTCTTACCCCCTCCTACTACAGTTGCTTTGCTGGGATACGAAAGCAGCCCATTGCTCCTCTAGGGCTCCTTTCCAACAAGAAGAAAAACGAGCAGCTTTTGAATATTGCTCACCCTCATTACTTCAGAGATCTTGCTTAGCAAGGTCTCTTTTTTATTGCCTATTAATTTAAATCTTTTAAGTATTTATATTTTAGATTGGAAAAGGCTAAACCATATCCCCGTCAAGCTCTCACCTAATCTCTATATCAACTGTCCTCCCCCCAGCCATTATAGGGAGCATTTAAAGAGAGGGGGCTCACTGGGGTATAATGAATGATCGCGTGACAAATCTGGTTAAGTTCACACCGATAAAAATAGAAAGCCTTAGCAGCTAAAGGTTCGGCCGCTTCATCAAACCGATCAATCATATAATTTATAATTGATGCCTGAAGAAAATGAGACGCGTAAAGCAACTTCTCAGATAAAAAGTTTCCAATAACTTTGAGGTTAGGGGCATCAGAGTTCTGGAGCTGCTTTACAAGCTTCGCAAAGTACTGATATTGAAGCCTATGGTACTCTGCTAAGCGACTTAAACGAAAAGAGGACTTGAGCTTAACAATCTCCGGAAGCGATTTGGCTTTATAAAAATTATGTTCTTTCCGTTCTTCTTCCCAGGTAGGGGCATAAGGCGATAAAGTTCTAATATACTCACACAGCTCTTGTTCTATATTCTCATATGCGCACAAACTTGTCGCCAGCGCTAAACACAGCGCAATACACCGTACCCATTTATTCATAGAGTCTTTACTTTCCCGTTGAAGAAGATTAATTACCAAGTATTAATTAGATGAAAATGCTATCTTTAACTTATTAGCAATCCATCACAAAATTCTTCTCATACAACAAAAAGTAACTCTTAAATAAAAAAAGTATTGCATAATCAAAATGTTATCCCTATATAACTTTTGTATCCGATGATACCGCAGGTCCGAGATCATAATCCTCCGAAACCCTCCGCGGATCTGCGTAGATGAAAGTGGTTCTTATTCCTCCTCCAAGAACTGCTTTTACGAAGCCTGAATGAGCTACTCCTCCTCAGAGCTCATTCAAAACCTAAGGGATTCTGCAATACAGAATCCCTTTTGTATTTTTTAAGCCATCTGCCCTTAAAAATCCATCATAAATTTTCTAGTTTTTAAACTGCCTAAGAAATCTTGAACTAAGTTCTCCCTGATAGCTGTTTTCTTACGTGATTCTGAGCAACTCTAGACTCTGTATCTTCCTTAGGTTTTCTGATGCGGCGAGGAAGTATGTCATTCTTAATAAATTAATTTTCTTATAATTACTCAGCACTACAAACAACAATGAGCAGTCCTGCCCCCATCCGTATGAAATTAAACTTCCTCTCTCTAAAATTTTTTAGTAAAAATTGTCTTTAATTAGTGATAATAATAGCGGTTATTCCGTTAACCTAAACCACTGAGGATTTACTATAAATGAAAACGATAAAAATTGCCTTCTTACTCTCCTTAACTCTTCTCACCAAGCCTATCGCCTTAGCAATGGAAAGTAATAGCGAGCAAAAGCTTATGAGTGGATCTGAGCATCCTGGTGCTGACATAACTCCTTTAGACTTTCCTGAGAGCTTGGAAGGACTCTCACTCAACACCATTACTGAGATGGGCGAGAATCTGTTAACTTTATCTCTTTCATCATCAGAGCACCTACAAGACTTATCGGAGGAAGAAATCTCTGAGATGCAAGAGGAAGGAATTAAACTATTACAATGGGCCGCAGATCAAGACCATATTCCTGCGCACCAGATTCTGGGATATTATTATAGCCATGCCGACAGCTTAAATCGAGATCTTGTTAATGGCGAAAAGCATCTGCAAATTGCAGCCGACCAAGGCGACAGCATTGCTCAATATCACTTAGCCTTACTCCATTTTAGAGGTTATCTACCCTATTCAGATCAGATTAAAGCTGTTGATAATTTAAAAAAGGCAGCAGCACAAGGCCATCGGGAAGCCTTATACACACTGGGTAGACTATACGAACAAAGCAATAATAATATCATCTCTCAGGATCTTGCGGCAGCCGCCACCTGTTATCAACAAGCAGCAGCCCAAGGATTAGCAGACGCCCAACTTGCCCTAGGGAGATGCTACTTGCGGGGCCGTGGCGTGGCGCACAGTGAACAAAAAGCCGTTGAATGGATGACCCAAGCTGCGGAAAATGGTTTACCTTTTGCTTACACTGTCCTCGGCAAAGCCTACAACACAGGAGACGGGCTCCCTCTTGACCAAGAAAAAAGTTCAAAATACATAAAATTTGCAAGTGACCTTGGCGATCCCTGTGGTCAGACGGCTCTGGCAATTTTTATCCTAAACAAATCTCCTCTTTCTCAGGAAGATAAAGGCGAGGCCTTTAAATTGCTTTCCGCTGCCGCTCTTAAAGAAATAAAGCCCGCCTTGGAAACCTTAGCATTATTTCCACTGTTAAGCAGAGACTAACATCCTTATATCGTTAGAGGAGAAAGGATCCCTTTCTCCTTATTGCCCCTCTTTGTCTGGTAAAAACCCCCCACTTTGTTTCTCCCACAGCTGCTTATACAGCCCTTCTTGGGTGAGAAGCTGAGCATGAGACCCGTCCTGAATGAGGCGGCCTTTATCGAAAACCAAAATGCGATCCATCTGCAGCAGCGTTGATAAACGGTGGGCTACTACCAGAGTTGTCTTGCCTTGCATTGCTTGCAAGAGTGATTCCTGGATATATGTCTCAGTGACCGAGTCAAGCTGGGAGGTGGCCTCATCAAGAATCAAAATGGGAGCATCTTTTAAGATGGCACGGGCGATGGCAATACGTTGACGTTGACCGCCGGATAACTTTATTCCCCGCTCACCTACCATGGTTTGATAACCTTCGGTCATGCGCATGATAAAATCATGAGCGTGCGCCTTTTTAGCCGCTTCCATAACATCGTCATCGGAGGCATCTAACTTACCATACCGAATATTCTCAATGACACTGCGATGAAATAAAGACGGCTCCTGCGGAATCATGGCTATGGATTGATATAAGGATTCTAATGTTACTTCTTTTAAAGACTGGCCATCGAGTTGGACCTCTCCAGTGGTGACATCATATAACCGTAAGATTAAATTTACGAACGTCGTTTTACCACTACCCGAATATCCAACCAGCCCCACTTTTTGTCCCCCTGGAATGGTAACCGATAAATGGTTAAACAAGGGATCGGTCCGTTTATAGCAAAAGACAACATCTCTAAACTCAATCTTTCCTTGCTGAACAAGCAAAGGTTTGGCCTGCGGAGTATCCTGAATTGAAACTGGAGTCAACACCACGCGTAAGGCTTGTGAGATCTTACCATAAAACTTTGTAAAATAAGAAAAGTCTCGCGTTAACTGCCACAAAATATCGACAATCGCAACATTTAGCCCGAGCACTAAAGCAAAA
The DNA here is from genome assembly GCF_000190415.1 of Candidatus Odyssella thessalonicensis L13. Lineage (GTDB taxonomy): Bacteria > Pseudomonadota > Alphaproteobacteria > Paracaedibacterales > Paracaedibacteraceae > Paracaedibacter > Paracaedibacter thessalonicensis. Next base: position 19,572 of record NZ_AEWF01000007.1, on the reverse strand, counting down.
TCGCCAACGGTAATTTCTCCCAGCTCTCTCTTCTTTAACAAGAAATACATGTTAAAGGCTAAGGTGATAACAAAGGAGTATCCATAAGCAAACCACACCCAAAAATAGCTCCAGTTCAAACGCTTTTCAGCTTGTCTGGCTGCCTCAAAACTTTGGGACACATAGTCGTATTCATATCTTTTACGAGCAAACAATCGTAAAGCCATAACATTGGAGAGAACATCCACCATACGCCCAGTAATCATAGAGCCGCATTCCGACCACGCATCAGAAAGGCGCGTTAGCTTGCTCGACAATAACCCTGAGACACAAATAAAAAATATTGTCCATCCCAGCATTAATGCAGCAAAAATGGGAGCTACTGTCCACAAAGTATAGGTAGCGATTCCTAACATTAAAAATTGACTTAAAAAGCGATCAATTAGAATTTGAATAACCTCAGGCACATAAGAAGATAAGTCATTGATTCTGTTTGCCATACTACCCGCAAACTGATTTTGAAAAAATGTATGGCTCTGTCCTAACAGATTGGAGATATATCGCTGCGACACAGACTTACGCATCTCTGGAATCATTTTTATTGTTACTAGATAGTCATAGCCTCTATAAATTGTCGACATCGTAAAGGATAATAAGACATATAATGCTGCCGGCACACCCACGGCTTCAAAAACGCTTCCCTGGGGATTAGCGATCCCATCTAACAGTAACTTTTGTAAGTAAGGGTGAAGAGAGAAATCAATTGCCCAGCAGATAGCCAAGAATACCATAAATGCGATAGCTCTCTTAAAGCTGCGAGCAGCATCGAAAATACAGGCAAACACATGCTTGGCCGTAATTACAACCATAGTAGTTCTCCGTTATACAATCTAATTCAATTTAAAATAGTTTATTTAATGCCGTCTCCGGCTTTAAGAAATATCAATCATAGAGGAAAGCGGCCCTCCTTAATAAAATGTTTTACATTTAGAACTACAGGTAGATAGATACAATACTAGACCAATACTTTAAAGAGCAACAGGATATTTCACCAATTTTATAACGCCAAAAGGATATTTCTTGTCTTCTGAGAATGGCAATGCCTATCTAGGACTAAAGCATTTGCAACTTGTCCAGCATAAAATCTTTTCCTACCGGCCGTTTTAAGAGGTGATAGGCCATAAGCCAGATCCTCTGCAATCATCCTCGCTAAAACATCGCTGCACCCCCCTTGCATCACTGCTTTGGTACTTAAAGGCGCGGCCCTAAGATATTGAGAGGATCACACCAAAGTAATCATAGAACCATTTTTGTATTTATGGGTATTATTGTCACGAGTGGGGATACAGATTTCCATAAACTCTTTAGTGATTAATTGTCCTATCTCTGCTCTCTTTCGAGGCTACACCGACGGCCTATTCCACCTCAAACTGGTCACCTAAATAGCCTAAATACTTTGCATGTTTTTTAACCCAATCAGAAAATCTCATATGCTCCCAGCCGTCGGCCGCATGCCGATACTCGAAGAAAACACGGATTATATTAATTCGATCTTGAGCGAGCCTATATTTCCATTCTTTACCCACTGATAGTTTATTGTGTGATAAATCCGTTCCGCCCAGAGCTTTTTGCCGAGCTAGGATGTGCTCAAGACTCACTTTGGGATTCTGAATGATATCATATAGGGTCATAAAGGTGGTCGTCCGCCCTTTTCCCCCTCGGCATTTAAAGTGAAGCCACACGCCCGCAGGCAATGCCTTAACCATGGTAATAAAATCATCAATATCCCTTTCTTCGGGTCTAAAGTGATCGGTGACAGGCAGGCGAATATAATGAGCTCCAAAACTCTTAACAGCCTCTTGCTCACGCATCACGACCTCAACAGGAAAGATCTCCGTTTTCTTAGCACTTGGCACGCCGCGCTCTGATTTTTGAATAGAGTTAATGAAAACCATCGGAAAGGCCCGGACTTGATTAATCCGCTTTAATTCAGAGTCAATGATCTCTTGGGAGGCACGATTCTGTTGAACATGAAGAGGACCATAAAACCAGCTAACAGCTGATCCGTTAATAAAAGCATGGGGTTCTTCACGCAGATCAATGATGTATATTTTATTAAAGGGAATCTTGTGACGCTTATGGATATGGTTTAACAGCTCCTTTAATTCTAACCAAGAATACTGAGCACTGCCTGAGATGTGGAGCTGATTAAAGCCTGCAAGGTTAAACTCTTGCGGACGTGCATTCTGGAAAAAAATTGGACTGCGATACATTCGGGGCATCACAGCACCTTTACTTGAATCAAAAATAATATCATTCGGAGCAAGAATAAAGTCATCAATGGGCTGAATGGGATTAAAACCAACAATCCAGGAAGGCTGAAAATTTACTTGGCCCCACGACAGCTGCAGGACGCTCATCAAAAGTATAAATAATCTCATGGGGTCTCATGTAAAAATGATGCTAATCCTTTTTTTCCACTGTACTAGCAAATTAGTGGATAAATGCTTAATCTTTATATACCTAATATATTTGTATCGATTAGCCATTTTACAATAAAGAATAAAGGAATTGTTATCGCTGTGGTAATTATGATCTTACGACCAATCATGGGATTCTCAGGAGCACTAGCCGCAAAACCAGTATCTGTATTTTCCAGCACTCGTACGCCAATCGGTAAAATCATAAACAAGACAATCCACCATATTAGTGAAAATGTGATGAAACCAGTATAAAATCTCATCGCTTTCTCCGACATTTATCTCATGCTTTATATATAATAGCATATTTACTGTCTTCCCGAAGGAAGTTTTTTGCGGGAATAGGAATGAAATCTCTTTACTATTTCCTGCTTGGTTGCATTATAATCAATTGGTTCCTGCGTTAACCAATCTAAAAAAGCAATCGTTTTAACGTCCCATCTTTCTATAAGCTGGCGCCATTGCTGTTCAAGCTTAACAGCATCTTTCTCGCTGATGCTACTTCCTTTACCCGGATAAAGATGGCGATTGTTTGTCCAGACCACCACTCGGCCTTGGCTGGCCAGGACCAGCCCTCTTAAGCGGCCATACTTTTTAAGGAACAGCCTAAACTTATCATCTATTACTCCCCAATACCACAAAAGATGCCCATAATTCTTAGGCGTAAAATCGTCACTCCCTATTAAATCTCGTCGTTTTTGATGCAACCATGAATTATAACTCTGATTTGCCATCCGATTTGCCTTTATTTATTCAGTTACCTCCTCTAAGTGGAAGATGGGCTGATTTTCTTCGAGGCGAATTTTGTTGGCTTCCATTAAAACCTTGGCTAAAGAAACCTCACGGTTTTGAAAAATGTAAACAGGGGTAAAATTCCGGTATCTAATTTCAAACTGGGAGCTTTTTTCTCCCAGATATCTTAAAACTTCGTCAGCAGACGTCCAATTACATGCTGTACCATTAAACGTCATCTGCGGACGAACGACCTTTGTCGGCTTTACTTTGCGTCCCGCGCTCGCTTTAGAGGTGCTTTGTCGGCTAAGGATAGAGTAATCTCTTTTGGTGCGAATCTTGTACCGAGTTATTGCTTTACTTACGCTAGATTCTGTACGACCTAGCTCATGCGCAATAAGTTTTTCTCTTTTCCCCTGGGCATAGGCTTCTTTAATGTACTCAATTTCTGTTGCATTCCAAACTTTCTTCATATTTACTTCCCTTATGTTTCGTTGTATGCTTCTCATCTAAGAAGTAAAAAAATAATTTAAAGATCCCTTTTTGGGTTTTTTTGGCCTACCTTAAAGATTTTTCAATAATAAACCTGAGGCAATATTTTTCTTAATGTTTTTTATTACGAAATGGTATAAATATACAAAAATTTTATATTCCTTATCTCTATTATTGCTAAGCACTCTGTAGTAAAGAATAAATTACAAGCAACTTTATATTAACATCTTAAAAGGAATCATTGGGATTGAGGCCTTTGTTCTCCCTTGAGAAGTGACTAACATTTAGGTATAAAAGGAAGGTAAAACTCCAAGAAATATAAAGCTTATGTCGAAAAAATCTTCTATAAAAATTGCTGTGGTTGGGGCGACCGGAAATGTTGGTCGCACCTTTTTACAAATCTTAGCTGAACGCGGCTATCCCGCTAAAAATATTACAGCTATAGCCTCTAACCGCTCAGCTAATCGCCCTATCTCCTATGGGGACAATGATATATTGACCGTCCAAGCCTTAGAAAACTTTGACTTTTCAGGCTATGACTTTGCCCTCTTTTCGCCAGGAGCGGCAATCTCTGCTGACTATGCTCCTAAGGCCGCTGCTCAAGGGTGCGTCGTAATTGATAATACGTCGCATTTTCGCATGCATTCTGATATTCCCTTGGTTATTCCAGAGATTAATGCTCATACATTGGAAACTTACCAGCAGCGCAACATTATTGCCAATCCGAATTGCTCGACAATACAGCTATTAATGGCGCTTAAGCCGTTGCATGATATCGCGAAAATAAAACGGGTGGTGGTCAGCACTTATCAGTCTGTGTCCGGAGGCGGCCAAGAGGCTATGGATGAATTGACCCAACAAACAAAGGGTCTGTTCACCGGCATGAATGTTCCGCCTGAACGCTTCACCAAACCAATTGCTTTTAATGTCATTCCCCATATTGATCCCTTCCAAGAGGATAATTACACCAAAGAAGAATGGAAAATGCGGGTTGAAACCCAAAAAATTCTTGATCCATCCATTAAACTGACTGCAACTTGTGTGCGGGTCCCCGTTTATATAGGCCATAGTGTGGCGGCGAACGTGGAATTTGAGTCAGAGCTTTTGCCAGAAAGCGCCCGCCAAGCACTACGCAAAGCAAAAGGGATTACGGTGATGGATAATCCTGAGGATTTAATTTATGCCACTCCCTTGGATAGTGTGGGTGAAAACGATGTCTTTGTCAGCCGCATTCGCCAAGACACAACAGTTAATCACGGTTTGGATTTATGGATAGTAAGTGACAATGTGCGCAAAGGGGCAGCTCTTAACGCCATTCAGATTATGGAACATCTAATTTAGCGTTCCCTTAATCGCGAGTAAGGTTACAGAATTCAGCCTTGCTCCTTCATCATTTTTTATCATTTTCTCCTCTAGCCACCCTCCAAACTTTGAGTTAGTGCTTTTACAGAATAAAGAACGACGCTCAGCGACATTTAAAACATTTTATTTAAATTTTAATAAGTCGGTTTTTTGGTAAAGTTTTCTTATTGCAGGAGGAAATCCGAGATGCGTGAAACAATAGCCCAATTAGCCGCCAAGCTTACCGAATCAGAATTAGGAGGCGGCGCCGATCGCATTGCCGCGCAACACAAACGTTGCAAACTTACCGCCCGAGAGAGACTCCACATACTCTTGGACCCGGGCTCATTTGAAGAATGGGATCGCTTTGTTGAGCACCGATCAACGGATTTCGGCCTGGATCAGCAACATTTTCTCGGAGACGGTGTTATTACCGGTCATGGACAAATTAATGGCCGCCTTGTTTTTGTTTTCTCCCAGGACTTCACAGTCATGGGGGGCAGCCTGAGTGAGATGCACGCGCAGAAAATTTGTAAGATTATGGACAAAGCGATGGAAGTTGGGGCGCCAATTATTGGGCTCAATGATTCGGGCGGCGCTCGTATTCAAGAAGGCGTAGTGTCACTTGGCGGCTATGCTGAGGTTTTTAAACGCAACGTTCTGGCGTCTGGCGTGATTCCACAAATATCTGTCGTGATGGGCCCGTGTGCTGGGGGCGCTGTTTACTCTCCGGCAATGACAGATTTCATCTTTATGGTTAAAGATACTTCTTATATGTTTGTCACTGGGCCAGAAGTTGTAAAAACTGTTACTGGAGAAGTGGTGACAGCCGAAAATCTCGGCGGCGCCAGTATTCATACGAAGGAATCGGGGGTCGCCCATGCCAGCTATACCAATGATTATGAGGCCCTCCTCCAAGTGCGCCAATTACTTAAGTATCTGCCGCAGAACAATCGCGACACCTTGCCATCACTGCCCTTTTCAGCAGCAAGTGAGGAGACAATTCCTTCCTTAGATAAGTTAATCCCAGAGAATGCTCAGCATCCCTACGACATAAAAGAACTGATCCATAAAGTCGCCGATAATGGTGAGTTTTTTGAAATTCATGCTGATTGGGCAGAAAATATCATTATTGGCTTTTGCCATATTAATGGCCAAAACGTTGGAATTGTTGCGAATCAGCCATTAGTGCTTGCGGGCTGTTTAGATATTAATGCTTCACGTAAAGCAGCCAGATTCGTTAGGTTTTGTGATTGCTTTAATATCCCTATTATCACATTTGTCGATGTGCCCGGATTTCTGCCGGGCGTTGACCAGGAAAAAAATGGCATTATTGCCCATGGCTCTAAACTACTTTTCGCTTATGCTGAAGCCACTGTTCCAAAGATCACCCTTATCACCCGCAAGGCTTATGGGGGGGCTTATGATGTTATGAGCTCTAAGCATATTCGTGCTGATGTTAATTATGCTTGGCCAACCGCTGAAATTGCTGTTATGGGGTCCAAGGGGGCGGTAGAAATTATTTTCCGCAAAGAGCTGGAAGATGCTGATAAAATTCACCAGCTTACGGAAAATTACCGTGAGAAGTTTGCAAATCCTTATGTTGCTGCTAAACTAGGTTACATAGATGAGGTTATCTTACCGCGTGACACTCGGCGAAAGCTAATTCGCTCGCTAGATATGCTTCGGGGTAAGAGTCTTCATAATCCGTGGAAAAAACATGATAATATTCCTTTATAATTAAAGTGAGGCAACCAAAATGTTTGAATCTGAAGACAACATCCGTGAAAGAATCCGTGAATTAAAAGAATATTATACCAACCTGATTATCTATGGCGTCGTTATCTTTGCTTGCCTTATTATATGGCTAACCACCGGCGGCGCCTTTTGGCCAATTTGGGTAATGGTCGCTTTAGGCTCCGTCGCCCTGCTCAAAGGAATACGGTTAGGGCTATTCCCTAAAATGAGTGAACTGTTTCCTTTCTTACGCCCAGACTGGGAAGAGGTGCAAATTAAAGCGGCCTTAGAGGAAAAGGAACGGATACAGCAGGAGAAAAAAGGGGAGTAACAATCCTCTTTTTTAGTATCCCTCGTCTCTCTCAACGCCGAAGACACAGTTCTCTCTTTCGATGGCAGAGACTAGGACTTAAGTTTGATTAACGCCTTACCTTCAAGCACGAAGCATACGGCGGACTTTTCGCCTCTTTTCTTTCAAAGGAGCTCCCCCCATGAAGAAGATTTTAATAGCTAACCGCGGTGAGATTGCCTGCCGAATTATTCAGACGGCCAAAGCCATGGGACTGCAAACGGTTGCAATTTACAGCACAGTTGATCGTTTACTGCCGCATGTAGATTTAGCCGATGAATCTTATTGTGTAGGAGAGGCTCCGTCACGAGAAAGCTATCTCAATATCGGTAAAATTATTAGTATTGCCAAACAGTCAGGGGCTGATGCCATCCATCCCGGTTATGGCTTTCTCTCAGAGAAAGCAGAGTTTGCTCAGGCCGTAAGTGAGGCAGGATTAATCTTTATTGGTCCCTCTGCCGAGGTGATCCATAAAATGGGTGATAAGCTGGAGGCAAAGGCTCTGGCCAAGGCAGCAGATGTGAATTTAGTGCCCGGCAGCGCCACTTCTTTAACTGCGATAACTGAAGTCCAGGAGTTTGTCCGCGACCATGGCTACCCTATTCTATTAAAAGCTGCTGCTGGCGGCGGTGGCAAAGGAATGCGGATTGTTCGGGATGACTCGGAACTTCAAGAAGGGTTTGACCGCGCCCGCAGTGAGGCTTTATCGGCGTTTAATGATGACCGCATTTTTATTGAAAAGTATATTGAGACGCCACGCCATATTGAAATTCAGATTTTAGCTGATCACCATGGTCACGTCATCCACTTAGGGGAACGGGACTGCTCCTTGCAACGCCGCCATCAAAAAGTTGTCGAAGAATCGCCCAGCCCCTTTATTACAGAAGAGCTGCGCCAAGCTATGGCGACCCAAGCCGTGGCTTTAGCCAAAGCCGTGGGTTACACATCGGCTGGAACAGTGGAATTTATTGTCTCACCGCGCGGTGAGTTTTTTTTCCTTGAGATGAACACCCGTCTTCAAGTCGAACATCCAGTCACAGAATCTATTTATGGATTGGATCTTGTGGAATGGATGATCCGGATTGCCCGAGGTGAACATCTGACAATTCAGCAAAAAGATGTGAAGCCCTGGGGGCATGCTATAGAGGTCAGACTTTATGCCGAGGACCCCAGTGCTAATTTCCTTCCCAGTGCCGGCAAGCTGGTTCACTTTCGTCCGTCTATAACTGAGGCGGTGCGCTTTGATTGCGGTTTCACGGAAGGAGATACGGTTCCTATTTACTATGATCCGATGCTGGCAAAGATTATTACGCATGCACCCTCTCGGCCGCAAGCTCTCCATAAGCTCAGCCAATATCTACAAGAAATGCTCATCAGTGGTATTACCACCAACCAAGACTTTCTCCTACGCTTACTGTCAACCCCGGAAGTTCGAGAAGGTCACTATCACACCCATTTTATTCAGGAAGTGATTGAAGAATTAGTCGGTGATAAAGTGGCCATCACAGACGCCGAGCAAAAGCAGTTTATTCAGGCCGCTATCGCTATTTTGGGGCAAGAATTAACAACTGATAGCCGTTACGTGGTTATAATCGGCACCCAAACAGTTGAGGAATGCACTTATCAGGCAACCTTTAAATGGAAATATCAGCGAAAGCTTTTCAGCCTTTCTTTCGAAGGGCAGCAGGTTATCGGCCGCTATGCTACCACAAATGGAAAACATCTCCTTACTATTAACGGGTTAACCCAGGAGGTTAATGTGGTGAATGCCCAGCACTGGCCTGCTGTTAAGCATTTAAAATTTGAAAGTTCCTCTCAGGATAATAAAACGGTTAAGGCTCCTATGCCGGGAACAATTATTGCCTTACCCGCCCGAGTCGGCCAGCAGATTAAAAAAGGGGAGCCTTTAGCCATTATAGAGGCCATGAAAATGGAGAACATATTAAGATCGCAGCAAGAAGGGGTGATTAGTGAGATCTGCGTCCAAAATGGTGAAAATCTCAGTCGTGATCAGGTTATCTTGCGGTTTGCCTAAAATTTAAGACAGCCACTAAGCCTTAAAATTATTAAGCTTAAGGGCTGTCTTTCTTTATTGATCATCTTAAGAAAGCAAATTAAGAAGCCTGACGCGCTAGATAATCTCCAACACTTTCTTGAGTGGTTTTGATGGCCGGCTTATTCTTATTCCAGTTAGCAGGGCAGACTTCGCCATGAGCTTCCACATGTTGTAAAGCTTCTAACAATCTTAATGCTTCATCAACGCTGCGGCCCAACGGCAGATCATTAATGCTTTGATGACGCACAATACCATCTTTGTCGATCAAGAACAGAGCCCGGTAAGCAATATTATCAGCATGCAACACATCATACTCTTGAGCAATTTTACCACCGATGTCAGAGATAATCCCATATTCAATCCCTTGAATCCCGCCTTTTTCCCGCGGCGTGTCTAACCATGCCTTATGAGAGAAGTGGCTATCAACACTGCAAGCTAGTAAAGTTGCCCCAAGCTTTTTGAATTCTGATAGTTTTTCTTGAAAAGCGTGGAGCTCGGTTGGGCAAACAAAGGTAAAGTCAAGTGGATAGAAAAATAGGACTACGTATTGTCCCTTATAATCATTTAATTCAATCTGCTTAAATTCAGATCCAAATACAGCAGTAGACTTAAATGAAGGTGCGGGTTTTCCTACTAATAATGTCATCGTCATAGCTTCCTTTTAAAATGTTTTCCACCTCTAATGTAGGGATTGTTGCTTAACAATGCAACTAAACAGATTTAGCGCAGCATTTTATCTGGTATCCATTGTAAATAACGGAGGAATCACTAAGGTATTAATTTTACGATTCCTACCCTATAGGCTTTTGCTAACGCTGGTTAATGACTCGAGAAAAGAATATTACCGCCTTGTATTTCCTATCCTTAAACTGTTAAAATTTTTTGAAAATTATAAATAATTATTCAAGGAAAGGATTTGATAATGCCAAGGAGCGTTTTTACAGCCTTATCAATTAAATGCTTATTATTGAACTGCATCATCTCGCATTCAGAAGCTTTCGATCAAGTTGAAGACTTTATTGAATTGTCCGCCACTTCTTCTCACCCCTGTCGTAGAGATACACCGATCGACGAAGAAGCGCCAGCAGTAAATGCTTTGACGAGGTTTTTAAGCTCCATAACTCCCCTCTTATCGGTTGAGGATGAGAATGATCCCGAAGCAGAGCTTTATCATTGGGCTGGCGGTTGCCTAATGTGGATGAGTGGCTAACCACCGTTAAAGTTGGAAAAAGGCGCGAACGCCATTAACTAGAAAAACTAAAAGAAATTAAGCAAGAAGGAATCATTCTTTGAGCAGAATAATTCTTTCCGACGAAAGAGACACTCATAACGGTTGTAGACGTTTCTCGGATCTGTCCGCTCTCCTGAAGTAAGTCTAATTAAAGTCTCCACCATCAAATCAATTTACTCTACGTCGCCAATACCCTCTTTTAACAAAGGGAGGGTTAAGGAGCGCTGCTGAACAAGCGTCAAGGTATCAATTAATTTTACCAGATGGTGAATCGTAGCGTAAGACCGATCAAAGCGGCGATAAATATACTCTAAAATATCATCACCGCATACCATACCTCGGTTGAGTAATTCTTTGCGGAAAAGCTTACGAAACAGGGAATCATCAGGCTCTTGGATTTCCAAGCATGGCAAACTGCGCAATCGTGAAGCAAGATCATGAATCTTAAAAGAATAACTGGCAGGCGTGGTATGGCCAAAATAGACCACTTGACGATGATGTTCCTTCGCTAGGTTATAGAGATGAAATAACCAGTCTTCGCCGTACTGCTCATAATTATCAATAAGAATTAAATCTGCTGACTGTATCAGCGCCAAAGGCGGATGAATCACAGCACTGGGACTGATTAAGCTCGCTCTCTGTTGAGCAGATAAAGCTTTGGCCATGTGGGTTTTGCCAGAACCTTTTGCCCCAACAATTACTACCTGCGGCAATGGCCAACTGGGCCAAGCGGATAACCAGGCCCACACATCCCGATTAGCCGCCTCAATAATCAAGGTTGAAGAATCGGTAACCAGCTGATCCGGTAAGGGTATGGCTAATTGCTGCATTGGCGTCCTAGTTCGTATAATATTTTGTTGTTTTATACCATTCGAGAGCGGTTCTAACAATAACTCCAATAATCGCTGATACAGGAAGAGCTATCAAAACGCCGCCAAAGCCAAACCAGGTAGCACTCGCCAGTAATGCAAAGATGATCCATACCGGATGTAGGCCCACCCTTTCGCCAATAAGCCGGGGTGACAATAGATTACCTTCCACTAAGCCCACAGCAATAAAGACAACTAAAATTAAGATAATTTGATTCCACCCTTCAAAATGTGCCAAACCATTGGCTAAAGTTGCGAGCAGACCTAAAAAGGCACCAATATAAGGAATAAATGATAAGAACCCTGTCATCACCCCTAAAAAGATCGGTTGATTTACACCAATCAGTGACAGACTAACTGAGTACAATACCATTAGCGCCAAACAGACAAGAAGCTGGCCCCTGGCATAATCTGATAAGGTTTGATCAATGCGGCTAGCATAAAGCATAACGTTGGGTCTGTATTTAAATGGAATCAAATCGTGAACACTTTTAACCATTCGCGGCCAATCCTTCAATAAGTAAAACATAATGATTGGCGTCAAGATGACTAAAGAAATGATGTTGGCCAAAGCCATACCATTGGTCAACAAATTGGTGATAAGAGATAAAGACCAAGTAAAAATGTCGCCGACATGTTCAGATACTTTGGCTTTTAATTCATCAGGAGAAGCCGCAGCACCTATACGCTCATTAACGGAAGAAAGTAACGGCTTAAGGTCTTGCCACCAGCTTCCCGCTAGCTGCGGTGCTTTAATGGCCAGAGTCACTATCTGCTGCTGCACAAATGGAATGAAAACCATAATTAGGACAACAAAGGTCATCAGTACTGCCAACACCGTCAAAGCACTGGCAACACCCCGCTTTATCCTATACTTTCCTAAGCGAGTCACCGTACCATTGAACGCATAGGCTCCAATAACTCCCATCAAAAAAGGGAAGAAAATGGCGCTCAAGCTCTTGATAAAATAGAAACTAGCCACTAAGGCAGCAGCCAAGGTCCAAAGCCACAAATTACGGTTCATGATCCTCTCCGTTTTACAGCGCGCAAGTTCTGTCGTACAAAATAAAAAATGTACTCAATACCTGATAAAATTGTTGTCAAGGCTGTAATATACAGCAAGCCCTCCATAAATTGCGAATAAAGCTCGGATGACAAAACTTCATACAAATTAAAGTCAGCCATTAGTATACTCACAACTAAGATTAATTGCAGAAAAGTATTAACTTTACTAATGAAAAATGGAATTAATCTGACGGGCAAGTTAAACAGATAGATTATTATAGCACCGCCTATAATTAGGACATCCCGCCCGACAATTAAATACATTAACCATTCAGGGATATGTCCCGTATAAGCTAACGCAATATACGATCCCATTAGCAAGGCTTTATCCGCAATCGGATCAAAGATACGCCCAAACTTTGTCTCTACCTCCCAATGCCTGGCCAGATATCCATCGACGTAATCTGTTATGGCTGCAAAGGCAAACAAATAAAAAGCAGCTGTTAGATTATCTTGGAGAATATGAAAAAGGACATAGGGAACAGCTATAAACCTTAAAGCCGTTAAAATATTGGGAAGACTTCTTTTTAAACTCAAACTCATAAACATAAAAAATCCATAAAGTTAGATATAGTATAACTCAATAAAAGTGCTAGGGGAATGGGTTCGAAGGGAAATATACAAGGTTTTATGGTTCCACTGTATCTTCTCTTAAATAAAATGAGTGGATGCTTACTCGGTTGATAAGGTTTAGAGGGTAACCATACCTCACTTTAAAGATGTCGAAAGACAGAACTGGTCTAGCGATATCCCTTTATTACAATCTCTTCCTTATCCCGAAGGGGTCAGGGCCAAAAAAACTTCCCCCTCGATCATTGTTAAGTGTTCTTAGAGCGGTGCTAACGGTAAGTTGCCTATACTTTCTCCCTAAAAATTAATGAGACGTAAATTCGCAAAATATTGCGAACGGGAACAAGGTGTTTTCCCCTTCTCGATGATAAGAGAGGCAAGAAACAGGGCGAACGGGCAAAAAACTTTGCCGTTTATTGATATTGATGTCATACTATGCACCAATACATCCCGCACGGATATCCATCTGAGGAATAGCACTATGAAAATGTCCGCCCATCTAAAGAAAATAGTGATCAGTTGCTTTGCGGGAAATATGTTAGAATGGTATGAATTTGCCGTCTTTGGATTTCTGACTCATTATATTTCCCAACAGTTCTTTCCATCATCCAATCCATACTTAGCCACCCTAATGACCTACGCTGTATTTGCCACGGGCTTTATTATGCGACCTTTAGGGGCTATTTTAAGTGGCCATATTGGCGATCGTCACGGACGGCGTGAAGGATTACTGTTATCAATTGCTTTAATGGCGCTACCCACTTTTGCTATCGGGTGTTTGCCCACTTATGAGCAGATTGGTATATGGGCGCCCTGCCTTCTATTAATTTTGCGGATGGTGCAAGGCATTTCCTTGGGGGGAGAATTTAGTGGTTCGGTGGTTTATTTAATTGAACATTCCCCTCAAGAGCGGCAAGGATTTTATGGTTCCTGGGCCGATATGGGGAGTTCGATCGGGATGATTGCCGCTTCTTTAACTTCTCTTGTCCTGAGCCTAAATTTTACCCATGAACAAATGCTCAGTTTTGGCTGGCGCCTTCCGTTTTTGGCCGGAATTATCTTTGGTGTTTTAGGATATTACTTGCGTAGAGATTTAACAGAAACGCCACAATTCCGCCCGACTAGAGAAAAAAAAACCTTTGGCTCTTTGGTGAGTGACTGCTACCGTTTATCGCCCCGCATCTTCCTCGCGAGCACCACCTTTCTCGCCATTAATTCTGCAGGGTATTACTTTCTAATCATTTACTTGCCCAAGCAGATTCTTGTTGATAGTTTACCCCCTTATGCCGTGACATTACTCCCACTCCTCAGCATTACGGCAATGCTCCCTGCGACCTTTCTAACAGCCTGCTGGTCAGATAAAATTGGGCGCGCACCTATCCTTACTTTGGGGTATTTGAGCAGCATGATCCTGGCCTATCCGATTATGCTGATCACAACCACCGCCACCAGCTTATGGCCGATCGCTGTTGTCCATATCTTATTTGCCTGGAGTCTAGGAGCTTGTTTTGGACCACGGTCAGCCTTTATTACGCAGCAGTTCCCCACGTCCCATCGCTATACCGGCGTCTCAGTGACCTATAATATCGCCAATGCCACCTTTGGCGGCTTATCTCCTATTATCTGTGCGACAATGGCTAATAGACTAGGCGCTACGTCCCCGACCGTGTGGATTATAGCGTGCTCAGTTATCTCTTTAATCTCTATTTGGCAAATAAGCAAGAGAGATAAAACGATCGTAGTTTCTTAAAATAGTAGTCTCTGAAGTATTTTCAAAACAGATAAAGAAGCAGATTACATCGTAGTTATTTTCCCTATAGATTTCCAAGGGTGGGAGGTAAATTAGGCGAATCCTGAAAAAATACTATCTCTAAAGAGTTTATTGATCTGTTTGTAAGGCGCAGAACCGCTTCAAGCCTGACAAACTCGACATAGATTGGAGAAAACCTCACTGAGCGCAGCAACGAGCTTTTCTTCAGACTCAACTATCGAGATGGTGCAGTAAAACAAGCAGGGGTTACTGCACGCAAATAATAGCGAACTTCTCGATAGTAAATATAATCCTTACCTATCAGCACTCTACTTTATATTTATAAGGGACAAGGTATTTATATGATTTAACGAATACTTCTATCCCGCACATAAAATATTCATATGTAGTATTTGATTCATCCGATAAATAACTTGAAACTTTTGCTGCCGCTGGTTGTAGAAGCGTTTCAAATAGATGATATCCTGAAGCATTGTAGCTAAAAGTCGCATTAGTTAGAGGCTGTCTTCTCTGAACCATGCCTGGAAAATTACATCCAATCAGTGTCGTCGTATCTTCACTTATAAAGTCATTTAATTTTGCGCTGAAGTGCACGTGACATGGTGAGGTGATCGTAGAATATGTATCACATCGTCCTGGCGTCTCCATAATTTTATTATATTGCCAAGAGATAAGATCTGTTTTGGTGTCCTCTTTCCACGTAGTTATCCCTTTAAGGGGGCTGGCAAAGGTAACATAAGGTAGGCCCAGATGATTAAGAATCTGGTCAATTTCCATATACTTATCGTTGACTTGAGCAACTACATGTTGGTCAGTTATCAATAAGCCCTGAGGCTTTAATAACATGTAAGCTTGGGCATAGGTACCTAACGGATCAGCAAGATGTCTGAAAGTGGCAAACGAGAATATTGCATCTACCTTACTTTTTAACGAAGGTACCCTCTGCATTAAGTTCTCAATTTTAAAAAAACTCCACTCATAAACTTGACAGCCGTTTGCTGAAAAATTAATTTTAGCCTCTTCGTCTACAAGCTTAACATTATATAATGATGGCTGCTCTCTTAAAGGACCTGCTTGCAAACACCCCATATCGCCACTAAGGCTAATAATATGGAAAGCTTTTGTGCCGCTTGCTAACTCTTTTTCAAAAGTACGCGTTAAATAGCTGGCAAGTGTTCTGCCCCAAGCGCCGTTACCTGCCCCGAGATCCATAAAAATCCATGTTTTTTGCTGTGACCGATGGTAGATTAAGGATTCAATTAGTAAAGGATCGGGCATCCCCATAAGGCAATAGTCTGAACCATTTTCTTCACTTCCAGGATACAATCCCCACTTCCTTGACCTTTGCAACACTTTATAAAAGCTCTCATCAATAAAGTTTACAAGGTCAGCTGGTCTTTGTTCCCAGTTTGGAAAAGGACTGGAGCTTTCTTGTGAAATGATAGGAGATGAACTTTCACTCTTCTCTTTATCCATTTCCATAGCCAAAACTGAAGAGAATAGCCCTAATAATAATTTAAATTTTACGGTGTGAGCAATATTGATTAATTTTTTAGTCATTTTTTATCACCTTATCTTTGATCTTGTTTATAGCCTCTCATTAAAATTTTTAGCTATATTATATTGAGACTTACTAATAGCGAGCAGGAGTAGATATCAGGAGCACAATAATACAAGTAAGCAAATATAATATGGTCATTTACTAGAAGAGTTTCAAGATTTTAAGATAGATAAGTTTATATATTTTTCTTACTCTCAAATCCATAATCTTACTGTTAAAACTTATGGCAGTTATGCCTCTTAAGCTTTTCTTCTTAAGAATATTATTGGAGACTAGTAAAAGGCCCCTCGGGCAGGCCCTGAATAAATTGTTTCACATATGGATTATCAGTCTGGTCCATTTCAGCAACACTCCCGACCCAGATAAATTCCCCTTTAAATAACAAGCCGACGCGATCGGCGATATGTCGCAAAGAGTTAATGTCATGGGTAATGGTTAAAGCAGTCGCCCCTAAATGTCGGACGTTTCGCACAATAAGTTGATTAATCGTACTGCTGACAATGGGATCCAAGCCAGTGGTGGGTTCATCAAAAAAGATCATTTCAGGTTTACCGGCAATAGCGCGTGCCAAAGCAACTCGCTTTTGCATCCCGCCCGACAATTCAGCTGGGTAAATATTCGCAACAGTTTCAGGAAGATCAACCTCTCGCAACTTTTCAAGGGCTATCTGACGGGCAATATCAGCCTTAACTCCCTGAGCATTCATTAAACCAAAAGCAATGTTGCGCCACACGGTCAAGCTATCAAATAAAGCGCCACCTTGGAATAGCATACCAAATCGTTTCATCATATCTTGGCGTTTTTTTGCTGGAACATGGGTGACATCTTCGCCATCAATTAAAATCTGGCCAGCATCCGGAGTTAGTAAGCCTAGAATGCATTTGATAAGCACCGATTTGCCGGTGCCGGATCCGCCAATGACGACAAAAGATTCCCCAGCATTAATATCAAGATTAATATTGCTGAGAACAACTTTACTACCAAAAGCTTTCTTAAGATTACGGATTTGAATTTTAGGTTGATCCATAAGTGTCATCTCATTTATCAAATAATAGGGCTGTTAATAAATAGTTCATGAAGAGAATTAAAATGGACGCTGAGACAACGGCATTTGTTGTCGCCCGCCCTACTCCTTCAGCTCCGCGTCCAGAATAGTATCCGTGATAACACCCCATTATTGAGATAATTCCCCCAAAAACTGACGCTTTAACCAGCCCTGAAATCACATCTTTTACTTCGAGATACTTTAAGGTCTGCTGTAAGTAATTGCTGGCATTAAAATTTAATTGATAGACTGACACCAGATAACCGCCCATTACGCCAATAACATCGGCCACCAGCACTAAAATAGGCAACATTAATAAGCCAGCAATAATACGCGGAGCTACCAAGTATTTTAGAGGATTAGTAGAAAGTGTGGTTAAGGCATCGAGCTGCTCTGTCACCCGCATGGTGGCGATCTCAGCTGCCATAGAGGCTCCCATTCTGCCAGCAACCATTAAGCCTGCTAAGACGGGACCTAATTCACGAGTCATCGACAGAACCACAACCGTCGCCACAGCTCCTTCGGCAGAGAAACGAGAAAAGCCGGTATAGCTTTGCAAGGCTAAAACCATCCCTGAAGAAATTGCTGTTAACCCTACGACCGGCAATGAAAAATAGCCAATATGGAGAAATTGCTTTAAAATCTGGTGAAAATAAAGCGGTCGCTGAAACAGACGTGCGGCGGCTTCCAGGATAAATAACCCTACTCGACCAGTTGACTGGACAAAATTAATAAACACTTGCCCAATGGAGGCTAAGAAATCAACAACTATCATACTGCCAACATATTTAGGTTACGTATGTTTACTTTACTGAAATAAGGCTGTTAAGTCTATTCACTATATAGATCATAGTGCGCCCCCCCTGAAAGATATAGTTAGCTATATTGACCCTATCCAAAATTATAAAGGGAACTTACGGGAAATAGTGATAGCGGAAAACAGATCAAGGAAAGCGCGTTAAACGCTGGCATTTTTAGGGAAAATGATCTGTAGGCGTTGAGTTGGCTTGATCCAAGCAAGCACTCGACGACTCAATGTTTACTATATCACCTCCAAACCGAGCCATCTTAAATTTTGTTTTAGTTCTTCTGTTGAGGCCCCATCACATGACTTTCTTTGTCTTTGAGAGCCTTATTTTAAGGTGACCTGCTCGGCTGTGTTATTAAGAGCACGCATAACTGTGAGAATAATTCTTCGCCTGTTGCTTATTTTCCTGTTCTTCTCTTTCTTGTTGATGTTTTTGCAACCCATATTGCTGAGATCTTTCAATGGCTTGAATACGCTGCTCTTCCGCCTTCAGCAGCTATAAGAGGGCTGACATTCTTTGAGCTTCTTCATCTCTTTGCTGATAATATTCCTTATATATTCTAGCTCTCTCTTCTAATTTGGCTATTTGTTACGTTAAAGAGTTAACGTACATATATGAAGTGGCCGGATCCGCCCCCTTGTCAGTATTGAAGTTTTCTCTGTCTTTAATTATGAAGTGAGTTAAATCGAGAGCTACTTCAATTCTTTTATTGTCTTTAGAGTTAAGAGTCCATTTAAGGAAATTAAATGCCACATTGAAGATATAAAATCTTTTTCTCTCCTGGGTTTACCCACCGTATAAGCTGGTGCCCCGCGTGGTATAACAGTGGTAGCCCTTCAGGTTGGCTTCTTAGAATTGCGTGCTGTACTAATGTATAAAGTGAGTTAACATCCGTGTTATTCATATGCGTATAGGCACACTCCTTACCAGGCGAATAATCCATAGCTTTTACGCTAAATCCAACTAGAAGGGCGTAAGTAAGTAAGAATCAGTATTTCGTATTAACCTCCTCTCAAATATTTACTATTAATTCTTATCCCGAGATAAGCAGTGAAGGTTACTCCCTCCGGTCAGATAAAATAAATCCCCCCTACAGCCATATAAATACTATAGTAAGCCCCTCTAAGAAAGCAAAATTCACCCTGAAGAATCAAAAAGTGAACTCTTCTACAAATAGGGATAACTGAAATGAGTTCAAGAAGATCTGGCAAGATATTGACCTCTTTATTAAGGCTGATCGGTAAGTGCTAAACTAGCTTTATCCAATTCGTTGCTCGATAAGTTAGCCGGAGAGGAGTAATAAAGAAGGATAAGAATAAGAGATTAATAGTAGGAAGAGCAACGGTAGATATGCAAGCACGAGAGTAAGAAGATATGTTAGGGATAATCTATTGAGGGGTATTCCGTCAGAGGGTAAATCCCTTCAAAGATTAAAAGTAAGGTTCGGAGTTAAGATGAAAGGAAAGGTGATGACATTTTAGGACA
>NZ_AEWF01000008.1 GCF_000190415.1 Candidatus Odyssella thessalonicensis L13 | reverse complement strand
GGCTATTCCGACGCGAATGCAAAAAGAAAAGCATTAAGGCTTCAAAAGAGTATATCTCGCATTACCCAAGATCCCTGTATTTCAATTAGCAGCTACTTTGGCTGGGAAAGTTTATGGAAAGAAAACTATAAACCTATCCGAGAAAAATTGGAGCCCTTTTTTGTTAAAGCTTCTTCTCAAGATCCTCTAAGCGACAAATTTTTACAAACAGAAGAAGAATCTTTGATGCATAGTAATAAGCACGCATTTCAGTTTTGGCTTCATAGTGAAGAACCTATATTACTCTATATAATGGGGCATCCTGCACTGAAAGCTAATGGGGAAACCTTATCTCCTACTTTCAGTGAAATAATGTATAGTATTAAACTACCTAAGGATGTTATCCCGGAGTTATCTATACTTAATATTGTCTCTCGTAATGATTGTTGTACCCATTGTAGACCACTTCTATTTGAGGCTTTGGAACATAAAGACTTTTTAGATAAAAGCTTACTGGAAGGATTAGGAATTAAAGTGGATATCCCTTTAGGAAAAGTTTTATTATACTCCTCGATTCATCCTTTTGGGCTTAAAAGACCTACGAGTGGTTATAGTGAAGAGCTTAATATAGAGGGTCCCGATACTCTCCTATTCTTGATGGCTGGAAATGGACCCACGAAAGAACAATAAAATTATAATTTAGGAAATTAGGCAATGGAATATAAGACGCTAATAATAGGTTTAGTCGGTATGGTCATGAACTCAGGTACAGTATTTAGTTTAGACGATATTGGTTCCCAAATAAAAGGACCTGAAGAAAATCGGGAAATCTCTAGAAGGATATTAGAAAAAGCTGGACCAAAAGGTGAAATCAGCGCCTTAACTGAGGAAGATAAAGGGTGGCTTTATGAAACGGATATATTGGAATCAATAAAAGTTTCGGAAAGCCATGGAGATAGTGAGGCGGCAGATCGATCTGGTGATCTATATGAATTAGCCCTATTTTATGAATATAAAGGATGTCCTACCCTTGTGAATAAAACACTTCTGGAAAAAGCAGAGCTCGATTTGAGGATTGCTTTAAAAGGGGACGAGGCCATGCTCGGGCACTTTAAAGAAATGATAATCAATAAAAGGCTAGAGGATAATTTCTTTAGCGAAATTATAAAGCTTGCGGAAAAAGATATGCGTAATTATGTGAATGGTAAATATGCCCAATTGGTTGATCTTCCAGGATTTCAAGAACATGTAAAGATTCTTGCAGAAGCTTATAAAAATTCTCTTAAGGCAACACTTCACCTCAGAATGGTACACAATTGTTTCCCTAAATGCCTGGATAATGAAATAATCGCCGACATTCTACATGAAAGGATAAAAAGAAGAAATAACCACCAGGCAGAATAATAGACCTATCAGGAATTTTGGACAGGTTGCAAGTAGGGGCTGAGCGCGTGAATAGATTGGGAACTATGCAATAACCATGCACATATTGAGGGTCGGCAAAGATCCCAGCACTATATATACATAGTATGCTTTATCCCTGTTTAATCAACGTTACGGGTAGATTGTCGCTCCGTTATATGCATACGCTTGTTGGGTTTAGGGATGTTCAGTGACTCGCCAGTCTCTCGCCCATACGCCAGAAGGAGCTCTTTATAAAAAGCGCCCATTCCTCTGTGAGTCGCAGAAAATAAGGTGTTCCCAGACTTTTTTAAATCCTTATGATAATTTTTCGCACAAATCCTTGCATAATACCTAATAGACCTTCAGAGGGCTATAGCCAAGAGTTTAATATAGACAACCCAAATACAGTCCTTTTTTTAATGGCTGGAAATGTACCCAATAAAAAACAGTAAGATGAGATCTGGCAATGAAATATAATTCTTTAATAGTAAAATTAGCTTTTTTCGGTATGAATTTAAACATGGTAGTTGGTTGCGATAATATTGGCTCCCAATTAATAGGGCCCGAAGAAAATAAGGAAATAGTTAGACGGGTAATGGAAAAAGCGGGCCCTAATGCCGATGTTAGATTTTTAACAGAGGAAGAAAAAGAGTGGCTATATGAAACGGATATATTGGAATCAATAAAAATTTCTGAGAGTCATGGCGAGAGTGAAGCTGAAGATAGGTCAAGAGACTTAAGTGAATTAGCAAGATTTTATGAATATAAAGGACGCTCTGATTTGGTAAATAAAACACTTTACCAGAAAGCTCAGGTAGACCTAATGAGTGCCTTAAATGGAAATGAAGCTATGCTCAAGATTTTTCGAGGGATGTTAATTGATAAACGCCTAAATGATAATTTTTTTAGAGAAATTATAGAACTCGCTGAAAAAGATACACGTAATTATGTAAATGGTAAATATGCAGGTATAATTGATAAAGACCAATTTCAGATGCATGCTCGTTCTCTAGCCGAAGCTTATAAAGATTCACCTAAAGAAACATTAAATATTAGAAAAATGAATAATGTACCTCCTATAAGGTTCGATGATGAAGATCTTACAGATATTTTAATGGAAAGAATAAAGAAAGTGAATAATATTCAGGGATAATAATAGCACCATAACAGATTTTTAATAAATACTGATATAGGTACGTATTGAAAAATATTAAATCTTTTTCTTTAGCCTGCAATTAAAGGTACCATTTGTCCAGAGTAACCGCGATAACGCCAACAATTCTGAAGATTTAAAATTTGAAGAGAGGTACAGTTCCATCCAGATATGCCTAGAAAAGAATTTGATGACTAATGAAAACGGTAATTACGCTAAGGGATATAAGGATCCCCTGATGACAGCTGCTTATCCAGCTATCTGAGAAATATTTATTTTAAGAAACCTCTCAATCTCTTACTTAGTAATGCCTACAAAGAGAATAGAAGGGTAAAAAGTTCTATTTAACTACATCTTCTTGTGTTTTTAGACGTTTTGGTATTAAAAGGCATCGATCTAATCTCTTAGAAAGGTAAGCTAAGGGCTTTATTTTTTTTGAATAAAAGCCTATTTTGTTAATTAATGGCATGATATTAAGTATATCTCTTCACAAGATAATGATCCGTAAAGTAATTTTTTATAGAAGTTAAAGATGACCCTTGAAGCTAAAGAGAGCAATCAAGATTTTCTACAAATCTATCGCATGATAGCAGAGGCTAAAGCAAAAACCTGGTCTCAAATAAATAAATCAATAATTACTCTTTACTGGGAAATAGGGCAATATATTAGTAATCAAACTCAAGAAGGCAGTTGGGGAAAATCACGTGTAGAAGAATTATCTAGGTATATTCTTACCAAAGATCCATCAATTAAAGGATTCTCTTCACGTAATCTTTGGAGAATGAAGCAATTTTACGAAGCTTATCACGAAGATAAAAAACTGTCAGCACTGCTGACAGAGGTCAGCTGGTCAAATCACTTGCACATCCTTTCTAAAACGGGTTTGTGGCCACAAACCCTACTTTGCGCATTCCTGCTGATATTGAAGAAAAGATTAAGGCCGCTCGTGCTATGATTAAAGATAGAGAGAACTATCCCTTTATTTCTGATATTATTAAATCTCTGGGAATTGGAAGAACAGCCTTTTATCAGTATTTCCAACTGAAATACTTCAGCAGCTTCGTCCTCGTTAAACAACCCTTTATATGATGATTTCTTATATGGGAACATTACCAATTGACAAAAAATGAGCTTGCAAAAACCATTATAAAACTTCTCGAATTAGATAAAGAGGGAGAATACTGGGATTTTAAAGAACAACCTGGAACATGTCTGGATCTGGTTCATGATATTATCTGTTTAGCTAATAATCCTCATTATATTGGGGAACGATATCTTATTTATGGGGTCAAAGAAAACCCAAATATAAATAAAAAAGAAATGAAATATAATATCATAGGAATAGAGAAAAATAAATTAGATCAGGCCAATATAATAAATACTCTTAGAAATTCTGGATTCTCCAATGGTAACTTCCCAGATATTAGGTTAGAAAATATTACTGTTTTTGACAAAAATTTATCTATTATTGTTGTTGCAGATCATCCAAATCTAAGGCCATATACACTAGGAAAACTTTACACGGCGAAAGAAGGAAAAACAAAGCTTTATCCTGGTGCTATATATACTCGCGTTCAAGATACCAATACGCCAAAAGACAAGACCGCGTCCCTATCTGATTGTGAAAAAATCTGGAGGCAACGCTTCGGCATTGATGAGCCTGTGTTTGATAGATTTAAACGCCTCCTTTTGGAGCCCGTAAATTGGGCTCACAACCCAGGGATGCCCTATTTATTAATCCCTGATGACTCAGAAAGACACAGGATTTTTCCTGTATACCATAAATTTTTCCCTGAATTTCAAATTGAATTAACTGATTGGGAGGAAAGAAATGGGGACACGTTTTGTTACTTATACTATATCCCAGAATCTTATTGGGGAAAGGTTCGTTTCAAGTATCACAATGTGGTACTTTCCGAACTCTCTTATGTTTGTTGTGATGATTTCCGGATTTTATTTCCTGTACCAAGAATATTTAGTTTTACTAAAATAGATCATTTTAACCAAAATTATTTTCATTATATTATAATGGATGATTTGGAGGGATATTTTTTACATTTTCTAAATGTACATCAAGATGTTTCCAATAATAAGGCTATCTTGATTTTTAAAAATAGATTACAGTTCGATGCTTTCATCTCAGATGTGCAGAAGGATTTTAAAAACAAAGCCCTATCGCAAATTAAATCTGCTGCCTTTTCCCATGATTATGTAAAGAGCAGGAAGGCCTTACAAGATAAACTTCTATTTCAGTTAAATCTACGTAAGTTTTATGACGAGTGGCGATTTACTTACTGAACTTATGCTTTATGCGTATAATTTATAATATGAGCCACATAGGAGGGTCTGATACTGTGTTTAAACTCAAGGGTTAAATTTTTAAAATATTTGGATTAAATGGTGTTTTGTTTTTTAGAACTCCAAAACAAATATGGAGAAGTTTTCGCATAATGGCCCCAATAATAACCATGGTATGTTTTCCTTTTCGTGCCAGCTTTTGAGAAAATTCTTTTAAAAATGGATTGTGATTTTTAGAAACGATTGCTGGAAAATACAGAGCTTTTCTTAGGGAGGCTGCCCCGATTTTTGACAAACGTGGTTTAGCTTTAAGAGAGGTTCCCGAGCTTCTGAGGGACGGAGTTAATCCTGCATAAGCGGCTAATTGTCTGGCATTTTCCAAGGATGATAGCTCAGGGATTTCCGCCAAAATGGCAACAGCTGTTGTTTTCCCAATACCTGGAATGGTTTGCAAATTTTGATAATCTTCTCTTAACTGGCATTCCAGGTGTCACCACCAGAAATAAAATGATACAGAGCACCGAGAAAAAAATGATACACTGAGCGATCCCAAAATGCCTTCTTTTAAAACAGGAGAACGGCTACCTGCTAATTTGATTAAACGTATTTTGGGTCCCTGTATATCCATAAATTAAGCCGGACCATTCCTCCGCTTAAGTCTTCAAACACGGGGAGCCCACACATAGCAAAGAAAAGAGCCCCTAAAAAGACAAGGGGATGGCAAACTGCGACAAAAGCTCCCCAGACATAATCTTTAAGGTGTCGCCGTCTCATCATAACTTAGCCTCTCATTCTTGGAAAAGGGGATTAGATCGATACAACTTGTACTTTGGTGGCCTCGAATTCATCCTTAGGACGAGCAACAAAGGAGGGAGCGACAGTTGGCAGGTCATGATACTTAAATTTGACATGACCTACAGGATAATGGCCCGGCAATTTCAGATAGGCCTCCAGATCAGCCAATTTCATTAATTTGTCAGCATTAATTGCTGCCTTCTCACGCCGCTGATCATTGAGAGAGACCCCATCACGCATTTGATGGGCCCCATAAGAGATGTTTTCGATGGATTCCGAAACTTCTTGAGAGCCGAGCCATTTAGAAACGCGATCAGCCACGTCCGCACCTGCGACGCGGAAAACGACCTTAGTACTGCATAAGTTAGTAATTGACTTTACAAGATGGTGTCCATAAATCTCATCTAATAGCGACATATCTTGGGTTCCTACCACCGCGCAGCCGCCATATTTGCGTGCTTCAGCCAACATCGTCTGGAGATCAGGCAACTTCTTTAAGGCCGGCAGCTCGTCAATAATAAACCATAATCGCCGCTCATAGGAGGGAGGCAAGCTCAATAATCCTTGAGTCGCAATACTCGCCCAAGCCGTCAGCAACGGCTTTAAAGCTTCTCGCATTTCTGGCACTGAGGCTAGGAAAAGCCATTCCCCTTCTTCTGAGTCCTGGCTGATCCATTGGCGGATCGAAAACGGCTTCGAGGTTTCCTTCAACCATTCTAAGCATTTGATATTGGCAGCTAGAGTCGCCCGGACACTTAAACTCATTTTATCCCCTTGCTGATTGATAAAAGCCCCTGCCGGGGTTCCTAAATAGAAATCAGCAGCCACGTGTAAGGGGGCTAGAATAGAATAAATAAGGAATTCTTGGATACTGGTCTGCTGCCTTGCTTTTAATTGTAAAGCTGTGGTTACAAACAAGGTTCGAGCCGAATTGACCCAAAAGTCATCTTCTTGCTTAGTGGGGACGAAGGCCGCGGCTAAAGCTTCATAATGATACGGAGCTGTACAATCCGCCCAGATTGTCCAACTTTCTGAACGTTTATCGAGGGGATTCAGAATTTTATCGACGCCCGGGCGATAATACTTCTCAATAAAGCTGCCGGTGACATCCACAATAATGGCGCGTTGCTTCTTATCCCGTATTTGTTGAAGAAGCTCATGAATGCAATTTGATTTCCCTGCCCCCGTCGTCCCGACAATCAACAGATGCTGTAATTCCTTATTTTTGATTAAGGGAACGTTTGCAAGCTTAATATCCGAGGCTTCTTTATTTGACTTAACAAGCTTTTTAAGAAGATTCCCCTCCACAACTTGCGTGCCTGAAAGGATTTCTTTTTCACTTCCAATCCGTCCCCGCCAGCTCCAAAAACGGATAAACAACGCAAACGTGCCGATCATAACCCATAAAGTCTGGAAGAAATGACTCAGAGCTGTCGCTTTAATATGGTCGACTTGCTCCTGAACCCAGGGATGCTGAAGAATGGCCAAAGACCTCACCCTTTGCGGGCGCCCCGGAGAGAATAAAATGATCTGGGTCGCTTTATTCTTATCGACAAAAGGAAGGATTGTTTTAAGCTGGGCTTCAAGGTAGGACTTAAAAGCATTCCATTCATATATGGTATGAGCGTTATAGGTTTTATAACTAAAAAAGCCCCCTCCTATTATCGCACAAGCCAAAAGGGTTACTGAGAGCACTTGGCGGAGCATGCGGACATTATGGAGCGTGACTTGGCCGCCTTGGGTAAATTTCTTGATTAAGCTCATTGAGGAATCTCCGATGAAGAAAGAGGAATAAGAGAAGGGACAATCTGCAGCGATAAGCTCTGCCGGGGATCAAGAGACACCGCCAGGTACTCTGCAATCCATGCAGACGGCAATGGATCTGCAAGGTCCCACTTAGGGGGTGTTGTCTTAGGCAGCCGCACCCTACTGATGCTTTGCACTCCAAGAGTCAACAGATGTTTTTGAAGATGACACATAGCCTCAAACCCAGGGCGATCATAATCAGGCCACAAAATTACAGATCGCCCTTTTAAAGCGGTCCAATCTGTTTTTAAAACAGCTTTAGCCCCCCCGACCCAGGTCAAAACATGGAACTGCGGCAACAAAGCCTGAGCGGCATCTGCGGTCTTTTCGCCCTCCACAATAAGAATGATCTGCGACGTCTCTTTTAATTTTTCTAATCCATAAGGGGTTCGTGGTTCGCCAAAGCCTTTCCACCGCCAACTTTCTTGGCCCTCTTGAGAGAGATGATAAGTTAATGTGGGGGTAATCTTATTGCCCTGAGAATCTTCTAAGCGGACCACATACCCTAAAAGGTCGCCGGAAAGGGAGCGATAAGGATGCATAGCTTTAACTTTTCGACCTGCTACCAGAAAACTTAAAGGGGGTCGATCAAAATCAGGCTTCAACGCACCCGACGGCACCGGCAATACGAGCGACCATTCAGGTGTATGCCTTATGCCAAGCCAATCTCGTGCCCAGTGACATAAGTCTCTGCCATAAATTGCTTTAACGCGACTAATTAAGTCGAGCGCACTTCCATGAGTCCCGCTCTCAAAATCATAAAAGCGCCCTTGATGAGGGCCTCCTATAGTAATGGATAAGCTTCCTTTTTGCCCATAGCGCCATTCTGTTGGTTTTTTGAATGTTGGCTCGCCGAGAAGCTCAAAAGCTAGATCACTGATTTTTAGAGTCAACTCTCGGTTGAGAAAGCGATAATAGTCACGATAATCTTGCATGCAGCGGTTTTCCTAATGAAATGGTCAACTGTAAATCATTGTTAATTCTTGTAAAACACTGTAATACACCGGTATAATGGAATCCGAAAAAGGGGTTTAAAAATGTTAGGTGTTCGTCTTTCCAAAGAGTTGGATGATCGGTTGAAAGTTTTAGCGGAGAAAACCAATCGCAGTAAAAGCTATTATGTAAAGCAAGCCATTGAGCAATTCTTGAATGAGCAAGAAGACTATCTTGTAATCGAGGCATTTTATGAGAAACTAGATCTTCGGTATTCTCCTGAGGAGGTTGAAAAAATGCTAAAATTGAGCGATGACCAAAAGGACTCTTGAGTTTAATCGACAGATGCTTCAAGATCTGGGCAAACTTGAGAGAGGGAAAGGAATAGATAGTATGGCTTTTATAAGTTTTGCAAACTTTAAAGCACGTCAGCTTGATAAGATCCAATTGTATGGTCAAAAGGGTTTCAATCGCTCCCTCTTCTGCGCTTTGGGAGCAGCTTTGTTGATGCAAGAAGGAACTTACGGCTTGGCTATCTATCCTGTGGCCAGGGTCTTCTGGGATTGGTGGTTCTTTTCCTATCGAGGTTATAAAGAATCGGGCCAAGTTAGTGAAGCCTTCCTTGAGTGGAAGAAAATGACCCGTGATCAGATCGATCAGTATGTAAAGATCATGCTGACCGCCAAACGCATTCTTTTGGCGATCGCTTTGGCCTGGGCGGTCTTTGAGTCTTTTAAAGAGCCCCAGCTTTTTATGTCGGATCTCTTTATTATGTATGCTACCTTGATGACTCTTTTCTGGGGCCCCATGCTTTGCTTTAGAATTCTTAAATCTCCGTATGCAAATTTTGTATGGGGCGCGCCTCAAGAGCCTGAACAGTATAATCCTTATAAGGATTCTATCACCGACCTTTGCGACCCAAAAAATCCAATGGGATATTTCAATCCTAGCTCTATTAATTATACATCTAAGTAAAGTTGATCCCATTATCATTTTTTACCTTTATCAGGGCCAATCAAGCTTTGAACTGTATTGCTAATAGTTTTTATGGTGGTCGACTCACCGATATTAGTCGCCACCTTTTCCATCGATTTCCCAACTAGGCTTTTATCTTTTTCTCGCTCATAGGTTTGATCAGCAAATGTATGCTGCGCCGCCATCTGCGACTTACGTTTCCAAGTTTGCCCTTGTGCCGTGCCGAGCTCAGTTTTGGTTGCCCCTCGCTTCTCAGCGATTTGGGTATCGAGATCTTTTTCTTGCTGCGCCAAGTTATGGCTGGCTCGCATGGCATCTAAGTCTGCATTACGGGTAGGCGCCGGGCCCATCTTATGTTTATCGGCCTGATAAAGTTCTTGAAGTTTCTGTTGCTCACCTCGGCTACTTGACAGCGGTTGTGCCGTGCTACTGATAAGGCTACCACTCTCTTGTTGGGCGGCTTCAGGATGGGCAGCCAAGTATTGAATAGCCGCGAGCTTGTCGCCACCAAATTGTTGGGCAACTCGCTCGACCATCGCCTCATTTGTATTCGAGGTTGAGCTGATCCCGCTTTGACGGCTGCGGCTCGCCATTTCACTTAGAGATTGTGACCTGGATAAGTGAGCGGACATGCTGTCACTATGGACTTGAGCTTTGTTAAAATGCGCTTGAGCTTGATCAAGAGATTGCGTGTTAAACGTCTTTCCGATCGAGGCCTTATTATCGAGGGCATAATTGATCGCATGTTGCAGTCCCTCACTAAATTGTTTACCCGCCTCACTATTTTGAGCCTTTGTAACCATTTCATTATCGAGGGAACCTGTTTTAAAGTTGGCATTCGCACTTAACCCAAACATTTTGCCAAGCCCTGCCCCCACCATGGCATCAAAAGCAACCTGTTTATTGATCTGATTATCAGCTGCGTACTTATCCGAAATTGCTCTTAGATCTTGCATTTGCTTGTGTAAGTTAGCTGATTCAGCCGTGCCAAAGTTTTCCTGAGTGCCTTTATTGTCAGCCACACTTTTAGCAAAGCTAGCCAACTCTTGGGTCCCTAAGCTCACCGATTTTTGCATATTAACCCCTTCTTGATGGGCGGCATTTTGCATCTCCTGGCTTTGCCAAGCGGCCATTTTGCTGAAGCTGTCATTTTGGCTGAGATTGGTCGAAAAGCTATGCTGATGTTCTTGAGCCACAAGGGAACCGTTGGGACCATGCAGCGTCGCTAGTTTGCCATCATCAAAACGAGACCCATAATTAAAAGAGCCCCCGAGCTGCTGTTGCGCCATTTGTGTATTGGCCACCGATTTATTATGAAGACTTTGCGTGTCAAAAGAGACATTGCCATCCACACTCTCTTGTCCGGCTTTGCTGGCAAAAGACTCGCCGGTTTGAGTTAAGGAAGAGGAAAGCTGGGAAAAAGCATAACCGCCCGCTTTTGAAATTAAGGCCCACGAGACAAACGGCACCGAATATTGCAACCCCATGACCCAACAGTAGGCCGTATAAGCGGCATCGGCTAATCCATTTTGCGTGAGGACATTTAAGCCGTCGCCATAGCCGATTAAGGCAGACCGGGCTGCTTGACCGGCAAACATGTACCCCAAACAATTGAGCACACTAAATAAAACTGGCCAGCTGGCAAGCCAAATCATAACTTTAACCCAGGTCGCTACCCAGCTCATTCCTCCCGGCAAAAAGGTCATGGGGGCCATAATCGTAAAGTAAATTAAAGCAATGGCCATAAAGATGCTATGAAGGGTGGGAATATTCGTCCCGGCTAAAGCAGCCTTAATCAGGAAAGACTCATTTTGAAAGGACTGCCCCCGTGCCGCATTGAGCTGGGTTAATTCAAAGTTAGACCGGCCCAATTGCTTTTCATCTCGTTTATCCTCCAAAGATTGACGATAGGTATTGAGCATGAGTTCTTGCTGAATAAGGTTAGCAAAGGAGCTGGTCGTATTGGCAATTTTCTGCCACGCTTCTCCTGAATAGTGTTGCAGGCGGCGAGTCGCTTTTGTCAGATCTTGCTTGGTATTAAAAAGTTTACTGGCGAGGGATTGCAGACCGGTTTCCACTTCAATAGGAATCACTTCTCGGACTCGGCGTGCGCACTCACGACAATTGACAAAGGTACTCCGTCCATCTGGCTCGCGCCAATAGACTCCTAACATCGGATGGGCATTGGTTTCGACAAAGCCCACCATATCTTCACTTTCTAAGGCGGCTCGGGATCCCGGCTCTAAATTTGAAAAGATATAAGGCCAAGCAAAACATTGATAGGTAAAATCCTTCAGGTTTTGTCGCATTAAGGGGTCTTTAATTGTTAATTGATGCGCGGCATAAATTAATTTAGCCCCGAACATCGGGCCCACCTTTGAAAAGCGCTCGGCATCACTACATTCAAAAGCAGATTCGACCGCTTCAGAGAGGTAAGTGGCCAGATGGGTTGACATCGAGGCCACAGCCGCGATCCCCACCGGGATATTATCAACCTTGGAATATTGAAAATCTGAGTCAACCTTATCAATGATATGAACACTCGCTTTCGGGCCAAAAAATAAGGTGACTAGAAGCAAGGTCGGCAAGAACCAGCTGCGGAAGAAGATGGGAAAGGACGCACGCGGAATAGCCCGCGCCGCCACATAAAGCAGCCCAATGCCCATAGTTAACTTGCCCAGGGAAGTAAAATAAGGGTTATCACTTTTAAATAGAAGCGCAATTCCATTGAAAACTTTCCACAGGATCTCGCCGCCCCCATAAACATATAAACTGTAGTCCATAGTGATGCCTACCTTTAAGTGTTTCTAGCAATAATTGACCGTTCAATGGCCTCAATGGTCTGATTAAAGTTATAAAGAGAGCCATTGTTAGCCCCAATCAGAAGAGATTGCACCCGGCCACGAGCTTGTTGCAGGTTCTGCTTGAACTGAGCGATCGCAGTATCTTCGAGCTGGATTTTTTGTAAAGCGTCAATGGCTTCAATGACCTCGGTCATGACGCGATCGAACTGGGTGAGTAAGACGCCGGCCGCAATATACTCGGCCGTGTCTTGCATCATAAATTGAGTCCCGGCCGCCACACTGACTTGAATGTACTTATAGACCGGCAAGTTCACCGAGTCATTTAAGAAGCCAATTTCTTCATCGGTGATAGATCCTTTGGATATATATTTCTCTCGCAGATGTCGGATCTTTTCCATGACCTTTGCTTTCATTGTCGGCTGGGCTGAAGACGCATGATCTTCAATGGTAACTTGACGAGCATAAGGGGCAAGGCATTTGTTAGATTCATCACAAACCAACTTAGAGGTTGCTCCTCCTTTCAAATAAGCCCCAATAAAATCTTTCTGATCCGCCCGCGGTTCAATGATTTTTAAGCGATAACGATCACCGTCACGCTTCGAGATAAGGGTACCCGTGACTGACATAATAAAGGAGGCCAGCTCTGCATTATCTCGGTAGTCAGGCATCTTTTTTAAGACATGCCACACCAAATTATATTCGCCAACCAACAAATCAGCAGTTTCATTGCGAAGATTATTCACCTTATCGCTAGCAAAGCCTGGCTTGGAACACTGATTGCGCGCCGCATACCAATCATTGTTTCCCCCCTGCCCCTGTGTCTTAAGCTTGCAGAGATGCTCATTTGCAGCCGTCTCTTTGGGCCATAACCCGTCAACAATCTGTTGGCTAGCTTCACACGAATTTAACATCATGCCATTCAAATCTTGAACCACCTTACGCAGCTGAGCGACTAGGTTCTCAATTTGCGGCGCCTTAGTTTTCAAGAACAATTGAAAAGCATAGGTGGGAATCCCTGTGGCCAACTGCCGGGCTAATTTGACCAGCTCATCACCTTTCATAAAAGAGAAGGAACCAAAGTAAAGATCGATACTGTTACACCCAATGCCAAACCGGGGCAAACTGATATTAATGGGATTGATGGAAGTATTCCCCTGACGCATAACATAGCCACCGCCCGTATAATACCCGGCCGCTTGGTCCTGATAGGCTCCCGGAGTCGAATGATTCACGTGCCCCCCAAGCTTTTAAAGAACTTATCTAAGGTATTGGCGCAAGCGGGTGTGGCGAGGAGAACAGCTATGAATAGGGATTTGAGCTTATGGACGGCCATAAGGGGCTCCTTTCAAAGAATCGATAATAATTTTCATGTTCTCGCGCAGTTCCGAGAGGTTGACTAAGCCTCTTGCAAGAGGAATGACGTCTCGGGTGGTCGGGTTGACCAGAAATAAGGCAGGGTAGATGCCTTCGGGGTTAAGGATCTGGATCGTGCCGTTGTCAGCCACGGCATCCGGAAAAGCGGGCAAACGCTGGCCTTGCGGAGAGATCGCCTTATACTCAAAGCCATACTGATCAATAAATTGGCGCACAATCGGAGCAAATTCATGACAATAGGGGCAGTCCTGTTTAAAGACAAAGAAGAGGCCAAATTGGCGGGTCATTTGCTTGATCTGACGATCGAGCTGCTTTTCTTCTTTTTCTTGATAGATTTTGCGGTGGAGGGGAAAGGGCTGATCCGATTCCCGGTACCCTTGAGCATCAAGAAGGGAGGCCAACATCCATAACTTTTCAAAGACGGTCGCTTGATCCATCATGACATTCTGAGCCCGATACAAATTCTGGACATTAGCTAACGTTGGCTCCATGACCGCTTTTGCTTGAATCTCTTCAAACTGCTCTTGCGACTGCTTCAACCGATCCCGGTAAGTAACAGGTTTTTCTGGCGCTGGCGCTGTCAATGGAGGCTTGGAGGCAGCTTCTTCCTTGATGACTTTCTTGGGCTTGGCTATCTTTTTATACCAAAGCCATCCTTTCGGCGGCTCGCTATACCAAGATCCGGCGTGAACGCTTTGCATCGTTAAACCAAGAGCGAGGCTTATGTTTATTAGGTTAGAATTCACCATTGGGACGTCCTTGGGTCATGCGTTTATCTTTGTCGGTGATGAGGCGGGATTGATCGCGGATCGATTGCTGGATTCCTTGAGTAATCTTCTGCGTATCTGGCATTTGGATCTTTGAGAACAGATCTTGAAAGAGCTCAGTCAGATTAAGCTTACTAAAATCCAACTTGCTAAATTGCGTCAGGGTTAATCCCTGGCATTGAGGGTTCTCTGGATCACCATAGTGTAGACCTAATTGACCGCGCCCTTGCTCATTCAAGATCCGTGCTAATTTAGTTTGATAACAACAAAAAGTGGTCTTTTTCTTTACACATACACCAAGCTTCTTTTCAGCACAGTAGGTGCCAACCACCACGCATTTATTGAGCTTTCGTTGTTGAGCAAGCTTCTTCTCATTTTCAGAGCATCCGGCCATGCCCACTTTCATTCCCCATCCCTTCTGCGAGCAACAGTTTTTAAAGCTTGCTGGAATTCGAGAACAACGCAGATCTTCGCCTCGGAAGACAGTCTGGGTGTTGGGATCCATATCTTTTTGCATCTCTTTAAAGATGGCAAGTTTGGATAACGAGTCCGCCATATCAGGATTAGGGTCCCAGGTTTGATTGACGCAATTGCCATCTAAACAGAACAGCGTATCTCCTTTAAGACGCGTTTGAGCCAAACGCTGAGGCTTGTCATAGCACTCAAAGGTTTGTTCCCATTCGAGGCATTCGCCTTGGTACTCAGTTTTGCAGTGAGAGGCGACCTGAATACAGCCTTTTTCGAGAAGGGGCTGACAGGTGTTTTGCTCTTTACTATGACAACGATAAAGGAGCTCCTCTTCCCAGCAATCAGCGCTCACAGGAACCCCCTCAATCACTCGAGTCTCCGGGCCACTTAGGCAGCGCGTCGTCACTAACTCACATTCCCCTTGATCGATGAGACTTTCAAGGGTTTTACAATCCTCTTGCCAAATCAGCTCAAAGACTGGAACATCAACTTTGGTGGTCACCTGAAATTGCAAATACCTTGCCCCTCTAATCTCCGAGCTAGAGCGGCGCGAACTTTCGTAATGATATTGAATTTCTCCCCCATGAAATTGCTTGAAGGTGACCGATGTAATGGCGTCTAAATTGAGATCTATTTTTTGGCCTGTGGCCGCCTCGACGCCGTTAAAAACAACCTTGAAGGCGGCAATAATCTTGCCTTGACTTGTTGCGGGCCGAGTATTAGAAAAGAATTGAGCAAGGGATCGGGAATTAGTCAGTAAACCTAAGTGACCACTTTTGTATGCCGCAAGACCGCTTAGATTAATGGTGGTAGTTTTTTCTTCTTGCCGCGTGCCGACTTTTTGAGGTACCCGCAGACGTTTACACTTTGCCTCATACAAGCTACGGCCCCGAATACATTTATAAATCGAAGGCTTAACCGGCTCGTCTTGACTTTCTGCTACCTCTCCTTCTTCTGCTTTTGAGAGGATTTGATTAGCCTCTTTAAAGATGGGGTCGTTGATAACATCCATTTCATAAGGGGGTCGCTGTTCAATGGAGTCCTTAACAAGCTTATAAGCTTCATTGTTCGCTGCCGCCTTAAATTTTTTTTCTTCAATAGCGCCCTCATTATAGTCCGTCTCCGGAATATTAGTCCCTGCATAACCCACGCTACCCTCGGGATCTTTCGGGGGGTTTTTCTGGAGATCAGTATGAGATTCCTGAATCGCCGCTTCAGCTTCTCTCTCACTTTGGGCCGGATTAAGCGTCGCCCAGCTCAGATCGCTCGCTCCTAAAGCAATAACCAAAGCAAGATAATTAATGAGCTTTCTCATGACCATGAGCTCCTTAATTTCTTGAGCATCTGCCGCGCCAGATTCTTAAGCTCGCCGTGATCTTTAAATTGGGCCAGGGCTTCGCTGAGCGAAACATTACCTTGAAGGCGATCAACCTTTTTGCCAGCAGCATCCACTAAGATAAAGGTAGGCACGGTAGTGACTTGATAAGCCTCAAACTGAGGAGGATCTATTTCTCCTGTAATTTCAAGCTGTGAAAAGAATAGTTGCGTGTCCTTAAATGAATTATTGATAAGCCCCCGAAAGATGAGCTTAGCATTAATACGTTTCGCTTCACCTGATAAAGCTTGCAAAGAGGCCCGCGGTAAACTGGATGAGGCAAAAATGAGAAGCTGACCTTGGGAAGGATTTTTGCTTTGGGGCTTTTCTAGGGATGAAATCTTAGACTGACAAGCTTGAGTAGTTTCAATCTTATGAGGCTCCACCACTTTAAAAGGCTGCTTTTCAGACGACTTCTTTCTGGGAAGTCCGCTAGGAGCAGAGGCCGCCTCAGCCACTTGCTCGTCAAGGAACGCTTGCACAGAGGCGGCCTGTGCCTCAGCAATCTTGTCTGCGTCTTCAATAATTGCTTGTGCAGACTGTTCTGCAGATACAAGCGATAAGAATGGAAGTAAAGTTATCATTTTCATGAATTTTTTTCCTAAGGGATTGCTCGCAAGCAGCAGTCTCGCTTGCGCCAAACTAAATATCCAAAATCAGAGCCTTTATAAGGAAACTCTTTACCACTTTGCCAAAGGACTTCCGTGTGCCCTAAGGCATAACAGTTCTTAGAGGTTGGAATTGGATAGGTCATCTGTAGTCGGTACTGACTTTTCTGAATAATTGGCATAGGGTACTTTTCGCATAGACCCAGCTCCCCATAAGAGCCCAATAGCAATCCTTCGCGGTGTAGCTTGGCCATAAAACGACCCGTAATCAATAAGCTGGTCTGAACCCCGCCCATATGCTCTGTGACAGTGCCGGTAAATGGATATAAGCTGCCTTGACACCCATTGCACCAGAATAAAACATTGAGGGGCAGATGCACCGAGGCTGCCGTACAGTCTGCCAAACAAGCAGCCTGGGCAATCTTATTGCCAAACAAAGCCGCTTCTGGATTCAAGATCAGAGCCTTTTCATCGTCGTTCCATAAGGGATCCAATTCTGTAAGATAGGCTAAATCTACCGAAAGATTTTCTAGACAAATGAAGTCTGTTAGAACTTCGAGCCAGTAGATAACCGGATAGATATACCAATGCACATGGTAAAAGCTACTATGGGTACCATTAGCGGGATTTTCCTCGACATCACCGCGACCATTGATACCGGTTGAAGCCATCTGCTTGCCACCCATATTAACAAGACAATAAGGGGTGCGTGTGACATCCACCAACCGCACTGGCTCCCAGAAACTAATGGGGATGCCTGGAATCGGGACTCGCAAGACACGACTAGGGCACATACAAATTATCTTTTTAGAACCTTCGGGGCTTGGATTGCCTTTGACAACGGTTAAGCCAGCAATTTCTAAGGGAAAGATGCATTTCCAACAAATATCTGAAATTGGATTAACAAACCGGCCAACACAGGATGATTCAGCATTTACGGATGTCATATTGCTGATAAAGAAGACCAGAAGAAGAATAGCTTTCACTTTACTAATCATGCATCTTCCCCTTCAATTGATCTGGTCCCATCATCTCAATGAGTAAAACCTTACCTTTCTGACTCACTCGCGCTGGAATCGCTTGAATACCCAGCTTTTTCACTAAGACGCCTCCTTGATCAAAATAGAACGGCACTTTGAATTGGCGGCTGAGCGCAAGGGGGGCTCCCTTGATGAGAACCTTTTTCCCCTTTTGAGCTAAAGACCAGCTCACATGGGCGGTATCATCACCATCCAAGAAAAGAAGAGGCTCACCAAAAGACATGTCGTCTAAGGGATTGAAAGTTTGCCCTTGATAAGCCACAATTCGTCCTTGGTGATCTTTAATATCCTGGCTGACAATTAAAGTCGGGTCATAGATCTTGGTTGCATAAGCCGTCGCTTTAGGAAGGGCTGCGCCTACTGGAGGGCGCTCAATTGAAGATTGGACACGTTTTTGAATTGCTTCTTGATGCTCTTCAAGCTGTCCTGAAGCTTTCATCTGTGTGAGCTTATCGATAATAACTTCTATAAGGCTCTTCTCTTTAATATCGAAGACTTGAGAGATAACTCCCAAGTCTTTCCCCGCCACTGGCATACGTAGGAGAAAAATTGCCAATGGCAGAAACTTTTTAAACTGCATGCCTTACCTCGATTTCCTCAAGGGCCAAGCGTCCTTCTTGATACTCAATAATCAATTCGATCGCATCTTCAAGCTTGTGGCCCCGCTCAAGGAGGCGTTCGATCATACTATATTCAGAGGCATTGGTGGAATATAAGATACGACTAAACGGATCTAAGCGTAAACGGCCGACAATCCCTTCAACCCCGGGGCCAAAAATTGCTACTTCAGAATAATGAGGCGGTTTGGCATGAATGGATTTCAATAATGTTTCTCGGTAACCATCTTTGACAAAATCTTGCAACTGCGGATGGTTTTTTAGAGAGGAAATCACGTCACTCTTCTGATGTAAAATACATTTCCATCCCGCTGAATTGAAAGCCTCTGTCGCCCCCGGACACTCAGGCTTAAAATAGTCCGTAAGATGCTGAGTGGCTAAGGTCAAAGAGCCCTTGTATTTACGAGAGGTTCGACTGAGCGCCGAGATAAACTGGGCCGTGCTCTTGCCTGCTAACAGTTGCCACGCTTCATCAATCATAATTACAAAGGGAGTTTTTCGATCGCCTTTAGCCATAATTTGATTGATCTGAATAATCAGCATTTGTACGACCACCGCCATCAAGGCCGGATAATTACGTAAGTTCTCCGTCTCAATGACGACCAGAGTATTCTCAAAGTTAGCGTTTGCTGGCTTGTTAAAGAAATGGCCAAAGGGCCCATGGGATGAAAACGCATATAAAAGCTGCCCAACATTACGCGCTTCACGTTCCTGATGGTTCTCCAAAAATTCCCGAACGGTATCCACTGAACTGCGTGTTTGGTAGGTCCTCCATGACCAACGAACAGCCTGTTCAATGTAAGAATTTTCTAACTTATCGAACATAGGATCTGTTCCCGCCATGGCTTTAATGACCGGTGTGATTAAAGAGAGCATTTCTTCACGCTCCTCATTATCTCGGGCAGTTTGACCCGTTGGGATGCGAGAAAATGGATTTAAACTAATGGGAAAGCGGATATCAAAATCAATATACTGTCCACCGCGCATCTGGCAGTTATTTTTAAAGCTTTTACCAAAATCGAGAACAAAAACCTTGCCTCCGACACCCAAGACAGTAGCGAGAAGCTCGTTCATGAAAACTGATTTACCTGAGCCAGGATGGCCAGCAATACAAACGTTGTAATCGTGATCTGTTAATACCGTTCCTGCGGTTGGCAGCAATGCCAAGCCAAAAGGACTCCAGAAAAACAATTGGCCCCGCCGCCCCACCAAGGGAATTCCGGGCGGCGTTTGTCCTTTCCATTCAGCTAAAAGAGGCAGAAGGTTCTGAGCCTCACTGGTCACAGTTTTCTTCACCTGCCCCATCTTATAGAGCTCTGTACCATACCCATACGCTTCCTTATGCAATAAGTCACCTTGCTCGCCTAAAGTCCAAGTCATCGGCAGACAGGAGATTAAGGTAGGCAATTGATTATACCGCGTCGGCTGAAGACTCCAGCCACTGGCTTGCCAGATATCAAATAGGTCTTTCTCATTACGGTAAATATCTTCATTCGGACTAAATAAGGTGAAGGTGAGGGAAGATAAAATTGCCCGATCGCCAATTTGGAACTTTTCACAAATTTCAGAAGCTTCCTCATATTGGGATCTTAAGTTGGGAGTGAACTTACTCATCCCATTACGCAGCGCATTTTCTAAGGTTTCGCGCTTACTATAAGCTTTGGCCTTGGCTGCGCCTTGATTCGGTAACACATAAAACCCTGCATGAGTTAGAAATGGGCATGAAATTTTATGGTCCACATTTAAAACATCTCCGATCAAGCGGTCCATATGACCCAGCGCCCACAGCTCCGGTGAATGGTGGGGACGGTAACTGCGACATAAGGTTTGGCCATCATTTAGAAAAAGATGGTTGCTCTGGTGAAGATAGTTCTTATCAGGATCAATGATCTGTTTAGCCAAAGTGTCATGTTCATTCCACTGGGCTGGGTAGGGCCAAGTACTGTTATGGAGATTTAGAATCGTTCCCACTTCTCGGATTAGTCCCTCGGCGTCCAAAATGTCTGTATGGACCTTTAATTTAGCCAAAATAGCCATCAGGTCTTGGCGCACCATTTGCAGTTGGTCGCGTGCCATAATATCCTTAACGTGGCCGGGAACCGTATACGAGATGAGAACACGATAATCGCGGATGAGAAACCCCGCAGGATCTTGATAAGCCTTGGCTTCCAAGAAGTCCCGCCGCCGTTGCGCCAATTTTTGAAAGACGGCCCCTTGACGTGCTGATTGCCAATAATTTAAATGCGGCGAGATGCAGGGACTTGCAAACATTAAAAATTGGACAGAGGCCCCTTCCGGAAGATTAGAAGGTCGACAGAAAAATTGCGCCATCCCTTGCTGATCATCGAGACTAGCTCCTACAATCGGCTGAGCAGCTAAGACAAATCCTGTTGCCCCTTGATTATAAAATAGTTGGCTTTGAGGATCATAGCTCTCATAGGGGAGAAGATGATGTAAGCGGGGGAGATTAACCCATTCTTGTAAAATGTCTTCAACGTGAGGGACTTGCATGAAATCATCGTTCCTTTATTGGATTACAAATCAACCGCATCAGAAATCGTAATCAGTTTGCTCATCTGATCAGGACCATAATAGACATGAACTTGCCGTTTTTTAGGCGCAGCTTTGCCGGGTTCTTCGTTGAGATCTATCTGCTGCTCATCGAGAAGTTTATTGACCTTGGAGAGGGAGGCACATCCCAACCCCTTCCCATAAGGGCAATCAAATTGTTCTGAATAGGTTGAGCACCCGGTTAGCATTAAGATAAGAATCAAACAAGAAGCTTTCATGGCGTTTCTCCCGTATCTTGCGTTTGATTTTGGCCGTAAATTTGCATTTCAGATTGCGCCAACGGAGAAAGGTCAACCCCACTCTTAAAGACAATGTCGACGACACGACCACTGGCTACCAGAATCACAGGTTGCATTTGCTCCGCACGCTTAATAGAAAAGTCGGCCAATTTGTCTAACGCGCTACTGGCACCTGAAGCCGCCGCCCCTTCAAGGGCCTCTTTGTTACTCAGAGCATTCGTGGCCCCAAAAGCGGAAAGTGGATATACACCGTTTTGAGCTTGCATTTTAAAGAAATTTGAAATCCCCGATAAGATGCCCGCCCCAAAGGCTTCCCGTGCGACTTCGCCCGAGCGGTCGACCACCTGTCCTCTTAAGCCAGCTCTTCCATCTTCGCCAATCACCCAGCCTTCTACTTTCTTTTCAACGGTAGTTCCATTGGGCTCGACCCAAGACATCGTCTCTAAGCGACACATCACCCGCTCACTGGAGATATCGCCATAGCAAGCCCCCAATATGACTGCATCTTTAACTCGACTTTTAAAGCCACGCGGTAAATTACCGTCATCAACTAAACGGAGCATCATCGGTTGTGGATTTCCTTGAGCATTCGTAGCAGTCGAGGCAGCGACCCCACTGGTAATGACAGCTTTGCTGTAGGTGCCAGCCGGAAAATACATATCCGTCGTCTTAAAAGACACCCCTGACAAGTGATTACTGCCAATATAGCCAATTTTGGGTCCCCGTTTTTTAAGGGGTTGATTCAAATTGGCATCCGCTTGCATAGGCGCGGCAGCGCCCCCTGCATTATCTGTGGCCGGCGGAAAGGTCGGCCCTCGTTGCGAAGAGGGTCGGGGGGTGGCTTGGCCTTCATTTATGGCTGCTGAAGGAGCAACGTGGTACGGATCCTCCGGGATCTCATGGGGCGCTTTATGGTTTTTAATCAGCTCTTCTAAAACATCAAGACGTTTTTGTAAAAATTCATTTTCTTGCAGAACCTTTGTTGCTTCTTCTTCAACCTTCTTGCTTTGCTTTTCGACGCGACTCGCCCAGATTTCGCGCTCGTTTACAGCACTGATGGGCGTTGCCATCTCAGCTATATCCTTCTTGGCAAGATCGTCAGCTTTGGGCTTAACATCGACTGAAGTCTCCTCAGTGAGTACTAAACCATAGACCAAGCACCCCATGAGAACGATTCCGACCCCGATTTTGATAAGAGTTTGCTTTGATTTCAAAGCTTGAGGAGTTTCGAAGGAAGGGCTTTTGCCCCTCCCCCTTGTGACCACCTTATTTATTAGGTCTTTTAAGTTCAGCATCTTAGCTTAACCCAGCAAATATGGCGCCTGATTTTGCGGCCCAAACGCCAATACTGATAACAAGACCCAGCAAGACCTGAGCGGCACCTTTCATAAGGTGGCCATTATAAATTGTATGGCCGCCCCCAAAAGCTAATCCACCGCCGATAACAGTACCAGCAAGTTTACCTAAAACTAAGTTGCTGATTTTATCGACCTGCTGTTCAAGATTGGCATACGCACCGACGGCAGTTAAAAGTAAGATGGCCGTTGTGTAAGCGAGAGCCTTGCCCCATTTCTGAGGCGGATGGTCGGGAATTTTAACCTCCCTCATAACTGTTCTCCTTAGATTTTTTGGATGACATACATTTTGGCTGTCTGGTTGGCCTCAATCTGGCTCTTATCAAAAGCAAGCGCCAAATCTCCTTCCTCCCATAACAGCCGATTATCCAAGGTCACTTTTTCACCAGTTTCATTCTTTACGGTATAAACAAGAACTCGATACGGAGCTTTCTGGTAAGCCGTTTCCACAACACAGCTCAAAGAGCCTCGACTCCGACTCGCCTCCTCAATTTCTATCCGATAAAAACCGCCAGGAATTAGGCCTTGAATAAACTTTTCAAGCAGAGAGCTTGTTTGATCGAGAAGTTCTTTTTGGTGAAGTTTTTCATCTTCAAATTTTAGTAGAATAGGTTCGGCTTTCTTCTTTGCAGGCGTCAATTTCAAATCCTGCGCCAAGCCTCGTTTAGTCAGAAGGGTTACATAAAGAGAACTGTTCATATCTTCGGCTACGACAAACACATGGCCGCTGGGATGATGTTTAATGTTATCCTCATATTCCATGGGATAAACATAAATGCCATCAATACTATCATTCTCAATTGAGATCCGTGTCAGCCCATCCTTAGCAATTGAGAACTGTAAAACCTCTGTCGGATTGAGAGGTGTGGCTGCCCAGAGCTGAGTTGTCATTAATAAGCCAGAGGCCAAAAGAAGCATTTTATTCATTTTTCATCTCCTGAAAATCTTTAAGTAAAATGATACCCCGCGCCCGCACGTCCCACTCCACCCGATACGTTTTCTCGGTAATCACGGGTACGGAATCCGTGCCAAAGTAAGCGACATGTTGACCGGTCACGAGAATATTTTTTTGATCTCTGTTAACAGTAAATTTCTTCGGATAGAAAACAGTACTAATCCGATCTTTCTTAATGATCTCAGCCTCTTTTTTAAGCCGCTCTTTCAATGCCCCATAACTCTGGACAGAAATTTTAAGAATCTGCTGAACTTTCCAATCGATACTATCGGAGTTAACATTGAGAACAGTGCTGACCACACCATTAGCCCAGTCAATAAAATAATCATCTGATTGATAAGTGGTGGTCATCTCAAGACGATGATCAAT
The DNA here is from genome assembly GCF_000190415.1 of Candidatus Odyssella thessalonicensis L13. Classification (GTDB taxonomy): domain Bacteria; phylum Pseudomonadota; class Alphaproteobacteria; order Paracaedibacterales; family Paracaedibacteraceae; genus Paracaedibacter; species Paracaedibacter thessalonicensis. The sequence continues at coordinate 57,853 of NZ_AEWF01000008.1, read as the reverse complement.
ATCAGCTTGCGGGATAAGCACCCAATGCTCTTGAGCATTTATAAGTTTAATGACCAAAAGTAAGTTAGTCAGGGTTAAACCGCCGCAGCACCATAAAATGAGATTTCTTTGCTTTAGCGTTTCTTGAAGCGTGGTCTGGTTAAAAGAGAATTTCATGGCAACCACAGCCTTTTCCAAGATTCAGGAAATTCCTTAACGAGACCCGCACGCACGCCAAATTGCCAATGGAGGTAAGCTTTTAAGGAAAATCCTGTCGCAATTTTTTTGAGCTTGCGTAAGAAATAAAGACCAATTGTTCCCAAACCTAAGAAGAAAAGCTTAAAAGACATCGCCTCCAAGATCATAAACAGGAAAATAGAGCTTATTAATAGAGAGATCTCATCAAGTGTCAAACCGGCGATACGGAGCGGTTCAGCCATGTACTTGTATACTCGATGTTCCTTAATATTCATGAGTAAGCCTTAATCATTAAACTACAAATGCTGCACGTTTGTTGTTACTGCTCATGTGCACAATGCAAATATCTTTGCACGTTTTACTCATTTTATGCAAAGATCTTTGATTTTTTTGCCATATTATGCAAAGATTTTTGCATTGTCACTATAAAAATGCAAACTTTTTTGTATTTATAGTAAAAAATGCAAAGATCTTTGCATTTTGTGATATGTTTGCAAAGATCTTTGCATAAATTAATTTTTTGTGAAATTAGTACTTATCAAGCAAAGTATTTAAGGTATAATTAAGGCATGAAATGAGAACATCATTCCTCATAGGAGAATTTTAACTGTCTTCTCCTTTTAGGATAAAGTTGGTGTATCAAAATAAATGCTATAAATAGTCATAAAGCAAGGTGATTCATGGATTCGAACGTAGTAAGAATGCGTTTAGCTGAAGCTATTGATAATAAAGAATTATCATGTGCAAAAATCGAAAAGGAAGCTGGCCTCCCACGGTCTTCTCTTAGAAATTTTATAGCTGGAAGAGTTAAAGAAACTAAAATTGAGGTTATTTTAGCTGCTGCGCATTACCTTGAACTAGATTTAAATGCACTATTTACTTCTGCTGAGCAAACGGGAAAGCATCATAGTACTTCCAAAGTCAACGTCGAGGAAGGGTCGTTAGATACCAAACTTTTCCTTGAGTGCGTGAAGTCTCTTATGAAATATGTAAGCGAAAAGAATATTACATTAACGCTTACGACATCCTTAAAAATTGTGGAGGACTTATATGAGTATGCAGCTAAATACACTAACAAAGAATTTGATCCATCCTTTATTGATTGGTATATGAACTCTAACAAGTTTTAATATAATAACCATTCTTGCCCACACTCAATGGTATATCGAGAGATCTTCTGCACAACTTCATGGTCACAGGAAAACCTTTGACGGAGTTCTTTAAAACCCTTTAAATAGCTATTAAAGTCCTGCCTTTTTAGATCAATTTTCAATTTAACAAAAAAGGCTTCAGCAAGTTCGTACGTGCCCTCCTCCTTAACCAAGGCTCTAAATATATCCATAGATTTTTCAATCATAGCAGATGCTTCACTAAGTTTATTTTGATTAAAAAGAATGTCTGCTAGAATTCTGTGAGAAACAGCATTGGCATAATAAGGATTATCGCCTCGTTCCCTTATAAATAAATTAATACTATCTTTAATATCCTTTTCTGCTGCCTCGTAAAGCTGTCTATCCCTATATATAGAGGCCCTGATTTGTAAAAGTTCTGCTTCGGCAAAAGAAGTCTCGTCTGCAAATTCAATATGGGAACGTCGCAAAGCCTCTTCAATGGTTTGTAAGGCGGCATCTAATTCACCGAAACGGTATTCACAGACAGCTTTAAATTGACGAAGATAGAGACCAATGTTTGCATTTTTAGATTTCTCATCGAGCTCTATTCCTTTTTGAGCTAGAGTATATGCTTCTCTGAAATTACCGCATTCCAAATGATACCAAGAGGCACCAAAAAAATACTCTTTGCGCGAATAAAGATCACTGATTTTATCGAGCAGTGCGCTAGCTTTTTCAAGGTGGGGCGTACTTTCTTTAACTTTACCCGCATATAGGTAAATCCACATTAACCTCGAATTAGCTTTAAAAGCTTGCTCAACATTTCCTTTTTTTTCAGCTAATTTGATTGCTTTCTTACCATAATTGATTCCCGTATTAAACTTTTCCTCATTATCTGTATGAAAATAGCATTTAATAAAAGATTGATCGATAAAATACTCAAAGAGAATATATTGATCATTAATGTTTTTCTCCGGTTGATACTTCTCAATAGAAGTAGCAATATGCGCGGCCATTTCAAAATTTTTGCGAGACATTAATGGTAGCTTTAAAAGGATCACCTTTAAAGGAAGAGTTTTTAAATTATCGGAATATAATGATATTAGTGAATTTAAATGATTGAAATAAACTTGAGCTTCTCGCTTTGAGTCAGTTATCTTAGAATAGTTCTCTTTATAAAAAGAAATAAATGCTTCTGCACCTCGATTTAATATACTAGCCTTATCCTCTGAAGAAAGGGTTTCACGAATTAATCGCTGGGTAATGTCATGCAAATCATAAGTTATAAAATCATTTCCCTTATGAATTGATGCTATAAACGCTAACATTAGAAGTTTCTCTATAATATAATCTGCCTTCCTTTTATCCTTAATGAAGAAGTGGATTAACTCTAAAGGGATGGATTTGGAGCCTAGTAAACTTAAAAAACCTAAAGCTTGATAAGCTTCATAATCCTCCTTTTTAAGCTCTTCCAATATTGTTTTAATAACTACAAGACCTTTACTACGCTCTGTCTCCATTTCAGTTTCCTCAGTTAAGTTACTATTCAGAATCTCACTGGGATTATGCATTAATGTATCCTCTAACCGTTGCAGACTTAAAGTGCTGGATTTCTCGACATGGCGTGATAAGACCGAGATATAATAGGGGTAAGACCCTAATAAGCTACAGATATTCGTGAGTCGAGATCTACTTTCTTCTGGGAAATACTTGCCCATTAATTCCACTCCTTCTTCAGGCAGAAATGGCGGCATCTGATAGCCATCTAAATGCCGAAGTTTGAGCTGACTGGTGATAAGAACCCATACTTTGGGTTTCTCCCACAATTTTCCTAATTTTACTTTTATCTTGTCTGCGTCCGGATAAGCATAATTATCGATAATTAACACCAATCCTTTAGAGCGTGCACTTTTAGTTAATAGCTCTTCTAAGGAAGCACAGTCAGCAGCTTTAAGCATATTATAGATCTGTTCTTCAAAAGAAATTTCGTCCCAATTAAGCCAGGCAACATAATACCCGCTATCCTTGAGTTTCTTTTTAATTTTTCTTGAAGACACTGTCTTTCCCATGCCTGATAAGCCATATAAGTTGAGTTTTCTCCGACTCAGCAGTTCTTCTCTTATCTTAGATTCTAGTAAATCTCGCTCTTGAATTTTAAATTGTGGAGAAGCAGAACAATAAAATGTTAAAAGTATGCTACTTAACAAAGAGCGGTATAATATTGTCATTTTCTTGACCTTTAGTATTGTTGAATTTTGCTAGATCTTGGATTGCCACTTTTAAAAAAGTTGTATCCTTTTTTTTGTAGATTTCATGCTTAATATAGGTGGGATAATGGGAGCTTTCTAAGCTAGACTTAAAATTTCCAGAGAAGCATAAATTGAGCTCCCCTTCCTTAACCGCGCTCGTAATCTTAATATTGCAGCTAATAGGGGCCAGTTTTATAACAGCTTCAAGCGATTTGAGGAGTAGAGAGAAGACGAAATCATAATCGTTCATAATTATGCCTTTATTAGTCTCCTCAATGGTATAGGTTACTCTCCTAACTTCAATTTCATCTGAAAAGACATTTATTGCTTCCTGCAGAATTTGTTTAAATAAATGCTTTCTCTTTGAAAAAGGATCAAAAACTGTTATCTGTTGGGATTTAGCTTGTTCTTTATTCAAGGATCTGAAATTTGAACCTCCTATAAGCTTTAGAAGATTCCCAAAAATGTCTAAATAACGAGCAGCAAAATTTAACAGATTCTTCCTTATCTCTGAGGTAGTAGAGCGAAGGTTATAAACTGATTTCTTTGATATTTCTAAATTCTTTTTAATTAGCAAACTTTTTCCAATGATATTTCGAGAACGAGACCAAAACCTTGATCTACGTCTCTTAACCAACCAGGCTTTAAATATAAAGGAAATTGTACCACCCACGACCATCAAAGAAATAAGTAAGAGAGCATTTTCTTGAAGAACCCAGAAAGGATCATAGACAGCTTTAAGGCCTAAACCATTATCGTTTAAAGACATATTTACGCGTCGGCTCGCTTTTAACGGTATAATCAGATATAGGATAGGTTCTCGTTGTAAAAGAGGATAGATAAGAACTACATTATTTCGATAAAGATAAATAGATTTAGAATTTTTTAGATGATCATTTGGAATATTTTTAAACTTCCCTTCTAAACTATAACCTTGACGATCAACAATGATCGGATAAGTGATTTCCTCATCTAATCCGTCTTTTTCTTGATATACTTGGAAAAAGAAAGAACTTCGCAATTGAGCTAACTTACTTTTTATCTCGGATAAGGGTAATTGGCCCATAGATTCTTTTAAGGTGAGAGATACCTGATCACAACGGGAAATTTTTTCATTGAGATCAAAGACTAAAGCTTGATTTACACAGACGTTTATAACTGAGATCAGTAGAAAAGATATAATTCCTATAATTAAAGAAACAATTGAAGCGAGAATCCAATCGGTTTTACCTAAACAAAATATTTTATTAAAGCCGCGCGCGTTAATTTTAAAGTTAACATGCATCTTTAATATCCTTTCTAGCTTGTGCCAATTAAACTCTTAGAGCAGAAAATTTCTTGTTTAAGAACCTAATGACCGATGAGCTTTTTGAAACATATTTGTATTATATTTGTAATACAAAGGTATTACAAATTAGACCAATCATGCAAGGGTTTCTTTTGTTATTGAGCTAAGTTTATTCCAGAATTGATAATTATGTGTGCTAGGACCAACATACAATTTTTAAGACCTGGTAGCTTGATAAGAGTAAAAAGCTTATCTAATAAGACATTCTTATATAATTAATCAACTTCTCATCTGACGTTTTTCTGGCCATAGTTAACAACCCCTTTATGAGATCCGTCGAGTTGATCGGTTGGATTTTACCACTTGCATTAATTTTTTGAACCGTTAGATTCAAATTCTCAATATCAATGTCTCGAAGCCTAAATGTCTTTATATGCCCTTTTGAGGCTTTATGCTTGTCAGGTGAAGCCCCTTGACTCTCTGTACTGTGATCATTAGCTTGAATTATAGGAGATGAATTAAAATTGCTTTGCTTTCGCGTCATAATGGGTAGGCCCTCTTAGGATAAGTAGTCATTCAATAAAATGCATTTGCGCCCGCGAACTAAGTGATAGGATAAGTTGTTCTGTCTATCATCCAATCCAGCATTTTGATTAATTATAGCTTATAACTTAATATGGTAAACTTTATTCCCTATTGCAAGGTTATCCGTATTACTTATGTAATACATGACTAAGGTCATCATATCTTGATAATACTGCGTCATCAACAATTTATCTAAGAGTCAGCTATATTTAGCTCAAGGCAAGAGTTTAGTAAGGCAAAAACCAAATATAAAACTACTTCAAAGCCCCTAATTAATGAATTTTCTCTTGCTTGTAGTAAACAGACAATCTTATGAACTTAACAAAGCAAGCGAAAACAGCATCTATTGATTTTGTAATAAGTGTTTAGTATAGTTACTCTCGTTGTTGCATTCGCTCATGTGCATATCAAAGCGTTTAAAAAGGAATGTTTAGATTATGCACACTTTAAAGTTTAGGGCTTTAATCCAGGAAGACAAATGTCTTATTCTGCAGCCTCTCCTTATAAAAACTATTGGACGATCGGCTGCTCTTCTCTTACAACAGATCCATTATTGGATAAGTAATCCGCTTGTTAAAGGGAAACTGTATCAACATAAAAAATGGATTGCCAATTCATATGAAGGATGGTCCTCAGACTTAAAAATTATCTCTCGCAGTACTGTTAATAGATCAATAAGAATTTTAAAGAATCTGGGTATTATATCTGTTGAGAAGCTCTCAGACTACAAGTCGAATCGGACGAATTGGTACACAATAAATTATGATCGTCTGAATGAAATATTAGATACACGCCCTATCAAGCCTTATGTTTCAAAAGAAAATCAGGTCAAAATGAATCTATCAGAGAATCAAAATGAGCCGATGTATAATGATAAGATTACCAAAAAAGAGAATTTAAATAATCCAATAGTATCTGAGCCTTTTCGGGATAATAACTGTAAGAGTAATGAAAAGGAATACGTTCCGAAATCCTTATCGCAGCAGATGCTTGATATTTGGAACGAAATTATACTTCCTCAACAAAAATGCTCTCTCACCAAAACACGTTGCCGATTCCTGATAGGCGCTCTAAAGTATAAATTTGATAGTAATCTTGGGAAGTGGAAAGACTATTGCAGACTAATTGCCTCCAGTGAGTTTCTAATGGGTAAAGTTAGAAATGGATTCAAGGTCGCTTTAGAAACAGCTTTAAAATTTGATTTTATTCAGCGTATCCTTGAGAAGCAATTTGGAATAAAAGATTTACACAATATCCCCCCTTCTACCCACCATTCCAGTCAAGACATTGAGCCCTTGGAGATTAATAGCGCTGTAAAGAAGGTTAGGTATCTTCTTATTGAGAAATTTGGCCATGCAGCCTACACTTCCTGGTTCAAAGGTTGTGAAATAAGGCTCGCTCCGGGTATTGTTGAGTTTCACACCCCTTCACCTTTTCATAGAGATTGGATTAAGAAACAATACGAAGCTTTACTGATATCCTATTTAGAAGTATCAGTAAGAATAATTGTAAAATCAAAAAAGAAATCTTCTCTATTAAAATGATCTGATACGATTAAAGGGAAAACAATAATGAATATAAAGTTTGAAAGGGCAAACATCCACCATTTAGATGTCATCATGGAATGGCTAAGTCAGCCTCATATTAAAGATTTTTGGGACAATAGTGAGGAGCATAGACAAGATATAATTAATTTCGTTCACGGAAGAAAAACACCCTCCCCTTATTATCAGGGAATTTATACTTACTGGATAGGATCTATTCTAAACTCTAAGAAAGAGACCCCTTTTAGTCTTATTATGACCTCACCGTTTGAAGCCTGGGTGGGCCATTCTCTTTCAAAATCAGGCAAAACAGTAACGCTTGACTTTGCTATTGGGAATACGGATTATCTTGGTAAAGATCTAGCGGCTCCTACTCTGCAAGAATTTATGCTTTTTTACCAGTTATCAGTGGAGCAAAGTGCTCATATTTTCTTTATCGATCCTGATGAAAAAAATAACAAAGCAATCCATGTATATAAAAAAGCTGGCTTTCGTCAGCGTGGCAGGCACTCCATTACAGAGGGCTATTTTAAGGGAAATACCAATCTAATTATGATTAAGTTTTTACCTCAAATAGCAGTACCCGCTCTTAATGAAGATAAGCAAGTCTTCCTTTAGTAGTAAGTACTCCCGTCTATTTTTTGCGAACTCTCTTCAAATAAGGATATCTTTATATTCCCGAGCAATGTAATCTGCATGGAAACGGCTGGGGGCCTTATACTGGACCCTTTCACCATTCAAAAAGAACTCCAACGACTGGAACCAGTGTTTATATGCATAAGCGCCATATACCTTGAGAAGTTTTAGCCGAATACTCTTACACTTTTCGGGCTCGGCAAGCAAACCAATCTGTTCCACAAACCTTTGCTCTAGAGTCTCTTTCTCTGAAATATTAGGAATAGATTTGACCCCAAAATCCCCTGCTTTGATCCGGTCAATGGTTGTATATTTCAATGCCCAATAGATAGAGAGATTAAAGCTCTTTCCGGTTAAATACGCACTTGACTCAATGGTTCTGCAATAATGCTGCCATTCTTTTAACCTTGAACTAAATTTGACCTGAAGAGCTGCTCTAAGTAATGGTGCAAGGTTTGCGTTCATTTCAATTTGACTCGTTGGGAAGATAGTATTCCAGTAAGCTAACATCTCTTGAACAGTTACTTTTTCCGGTATACCGCTAGCTGGGCTGTTTTCGTGATTACCCGTTATAGCTTGAATTTGAGTGTTAGGTAGTAACGGTGCTGTAAGAGTTTCTTGCGTTGTTTCAGATATATTATTTTCTTTGTTTGTATTCTTTGTTCTAGTCATTAGGACATTTTGTCCGGATGATGCGGACACTAAAAAAACTTCTGTTGGCAGATTTTTTTCCTCAAAAAGTTCATTCAAGCGATCATAATTAATGGTATAGTAGTTTGTTCGATTAGATTTATAGTCGGCAAGTTTTTCTACTAAAATGATACCAGCTTCTTTTAATTCAGCAACAATACGGCGAACTTGGCGATCTGAGATACCAAGTTGTTGAGACCACTCTTGTGCTGTATTGAAAATCCATCGCATTCCTTTATGCATAACACCAGAGTTTCTACCTTGGACCCAGTAATTGAGCCGACTTAGAAATGCTGCTGTGGAGGTACCAAAATATCTAATAACCTCAGGATGGAGAACCATATTCCTAGCAAATGTAGTTTTAGTGTAAGTCATCTGTTCTCTCCTTTGAGAGCAGATGTCGACCTGTTAGAAATGCAAACATCGCATAAACCTCCGAAATAGTCCGTAATGATTTACACGAAAAAACAATTATGTATTGAAACTACCATTATAAAATGATAGCATTAATATAGATCTGAAAAGTCTTCTCGTGTAAGACATTTAAAAAAACTCTGGCGCCAACCAGGGTTTTTTTGTTTAACCCTTATTCCCTTAATAAAATAACTCAAAAATTACTTATAAGACAAAAGTCTCACAATTTTACAAAAGCTGTCAAATAAAAATTTTTGTATCTTCCCTTAAATTGTTTTTTAGACATTAAAATGCTTACTTCATTTTTTTAACATTGGAACGAAAAAAAGTAGTTTGTTTAAAACTTGTTCCTACTTCTAAAATGTGCTAATTTAATTAAAACGCCTACTTAAGGGAATGAGGGAAGCGCATGGAACACTTTTATTTTAACCAATCAATGCTTGGGCATATAACTAATGCACCCAAAGCTAGCTTATCTCGAGCAATAGCAAATTTGGATGTCACATCTATTGTTAGTGATACTGGCCACAATCGCAAATTTGATATAGAAAACATAAGAAAAGTAACGGATGTTATCTATGCCTCCCATAACAAACCTATTAAACAAAAGGTACAAGTATTCTACAATTTTAAAGGAGGGACAGGAAAAACAAGTTTATGTTTCCAAGTAGCCACTCATTTATCCTTGTTGGGATTTAAGGTTCTGTGTATAGATCTAGATCCGCAAGCACACTTATCTTCTGTATTAGGTATAACAGAAGATCAAAATTGCTTAACAGCATATGACATACTAATTAATGATGCGAAGGTAAGCGATTCCTTAATCAAAATTTTTCCAGGCTTAGATCTTATTCCCTCAAATATTTCCCTTACTCGAGTAGAGATTCCTCTTAATGCTAAGAATAGAAGAGAAGAAAAGTTGAAAAATGTTATAGATTCATTAAGATTGGAATATGATTATATTATTCTCGATACTAACCCTACCATTAGCACACTAAATATGAATGCTCTTGTAGCAAGTGATAGGATTAATATAGTGTGCGAAACTCAGCCGTTTAGTCTTGCAGGGCTTAGAGTTCTAGTAGATGAATTAGAGAAGTTTTACGCTGATATGGGTATCATTCCTCATTATTGTATAATACCCAATAAATATGAGATCAAGACAGCCACTGCACAAGAAGTGTTAGGAGCATTAAGGGCAGAGTATGGCAACATTGTACAAAACACAATTATTAGGAAATCTGAAGAAATTAACATTGCATCTAAAAAGAAACTCCCTATCGCCGCGTTCTGTAAAGCTAAATCCGCTTCATTTGAGGATATATTAGATTTAGTACATGAAATTGTTCGAATTAGTCGTCTGGATTTTTAAAGTTAGTGCATAAATTTTCGCCGCGGCGAAAATTTAGAGCAATTAGGAAGATAGAAAATGCGAAGTTGAGAGAGTTAAGCAAATTGGAATAGCCGTCGGAATTTTAACACTAGTAAAAAATGTTCGCCGCGGCGAAAAATTGGAGTAATTATGAAGATAGAAAATGCAAAGATAAGAGAATCAAGCGAATTAAATAGGAAGCACAGCTCGGGCGAAAGATTAAGTATAATGCTGCAGTCAAAGAGATATGAAATATCTCATTTAGATGTAACAAATTTAATTCCTTACTATAAACAAGCTAGAAGAGTATTTGATGAAGCCGAGCTTAAGAGTCTTGCTGACACTATTAAAGAGCACGGTATAAGACAACCATTAACAGTAGTGCGAAGTAAGGATAATGATAATAAATTTGAGGTAATCAGTGGAGAGAGACGGCTAAGAGCGGCTAAAATTGTTGGTTTAAAAAATATACCTTGTATAATTCATGAAAATTACGATCAAGCTGAAGAAATAGCCTTAATTGAGAATATTCAAAGAACAGATTTACATCCTGTAGAGCTATCGGCTGCTCTAAAGTTACTGGTTGAGAAGATTGGATGGGGCGGACAAAAAGAACTGTCTGAGAAAATTGGTCTCTCAAATTCAAAAATATCTGAGCTTCTCAAATTAAATGAGCTTTCCTCTTTAGTAAGAGAGACCATGTTGAAGACAAATTTTCGCGGACGCCAAAATTTTAGAAAGTTGTTTAAAATTAATAGTGATGATAAAAAACTTGAATTTATAAACTCTTTAATGTTTGCAGATAAGAAAGATAAGGTCTCTCAATCTAAGCAAAAGGTCATACCAATTTTAAGAATTTCTAGATCTGATAATAGATTTAAAATAGATAAGAGTACTATATCTAAGCTTTCCAATGAAGAAAAGTCACAATTAAAAATCCAGCTTATGAAGATTATTGAGGAACTGTAACTTTAGAGTAGGAAATATATACTATATAATCTCAAAAATATAAGAAACTTTTTATCTCACATTATGGGCCTTCTCTGACTCATTGCTGCTAGCCCGCCTTATAGGGAAAGGAATTATTGTGACCACAGTAACTCCTCTGCGCTTCATTTGATCAATAAACTTTATTACCTCTTCTAAAGAAATGCTGTTCTTTTGACCGTAACGCTTAGCAGTCATGAATAAGAAGAATTATTGCGGCCGCAATAATTTATAGACGTTATAGGAAAGAATAGAGACTAAATTGATAGCCTCTAACTTCCATACCCTTAATCTTTTAAGAAGAGTTTGTATTCTTTCCAGTAAAATTCCTTGAGCTTTTGCCATAGAGGAAGAGGGAGATCGTGCGGCCTACTTTGATTGCTACTCATAAAAATATTTATAAGACTTAAATTTCTTCCTACCTTAACATTAATATTTTTTGCTCTTAGATTAGCATAATGCCACCAATTACCTTTTACTTTGATTGATAAATCATAATCAGGGATGACTATACTTCCAGCGGTCAGCAAGTTTTTCTCTGAAGTGATTTCGAATCCAATAGATAAGAATGGATTATGATCACTATAAATTCCTGTCAAATCTTGTAAAGGATTTATCAAGAATATATAGGAACCTGTAGTAAAAGGAGTTAGCTGGGATATTAATTGCTTAAAATCTGATAGATTGGGTGCCATAAAGATTATATCTGACTCAGCATGCAAATAATCGCTTTGTACCATCTTAACAGCCCCATCAGAGATTATATAACGCTTAGGAGCTATATCAGCGAGCCTTTGCGGATACTTCTCAGGATAAACTTGACGGTCCCTTTTTCTATCTTCAAATAATTTTCTAGCTTGCTCTGTTCTTTCGAGAACAAGAGTTTTATCCAATGATTCGAGGAATTCAGCGAGTTTGAGTCCTTGCTCATATATACTTAGGTTAGTAATTATTTGTCCTGAATTTCTACTTAAGCTATTTATATCTGACTCTTTAGGGAGCACTATATCATATTGCGAATCCAAATATCCTTCAACATTAAGAGCTTGGTCAGCCATCACATGAATAAATTTAGATTTTATTAGCTCTCCGTAAGGCGCCTTAAATTCATGACCATCATGCGTATTTAGGTTGTAAATAAAATAGATATTATCCGCTGATAGTAAAGGAAACTGGGCCATTAAAGTTCTTAAATGTGCTGGATCACGGAAATATACTTCTAAGTCACCATTCTTAACCTTAATACTGTTTCTAAGTTTGATCCCGTATGGTTGAGGGTTAAAGATGACCCCGTTAAATGCTGCTTCTAAGCTTGGAGGTTCAAAAAACATTCCAGGAATGGCTGAGAGATTAAGAGATTCGCCTGCTAGCTGACTCATATCATTATATAAGGGAAGGTGAGGGTGGTCGGGCGCAACTTCCCTTAAAAGCAAACTATAATTTCTCAGAGCTGGAGCAAATCCTCGATCCGCTGACATTTGATAGTAATCTAGAGCAGAGGCAGAATCATCATTTTCAAGAAAGAGTCCAGAGTTATGAATAGCTGGCGTAAAACCAAGCTCCGCCGCTCTTTGCCATCTAAGGTTTTTGTTTTCTAGAGGAAGCCTGTCAATATATAAACTATCGCAATATAAACTATGAAGAATTAAAGCTAATTCTTGCATCCTTTGTACTTTTTCGTTCATTTCTTCTTCCTTGATCTCATTTAAAAAAGTAAGCAAGGAGAGCCGAGTAAAGGGGCGAGTAATATAGAATGATTGAGCAGAGGGGATGTAATTACCTTCCCGAGTGCCGAATGGAGGATGAAAAAGCCGATATTCAATTCCTACATGAGTTCCATCAAGCGGAATATCTGATGGCAAATCAGAAAAAAACCTTTTAGTATTTTCAGTTAATAGAACTGCTCGAGGCATTAAAGGCTGTAATAAAGACTTAAGGTAAGTATCATAGCGCTTGGGATTCGGATATAAAGTGTCAATAAATTCTTGTTTAGAGTTTTGTAAACTGCGATTAGTATCTCTTACCCATGTAGAGAACTGGCTCGCTTTATGAATTTGCCATCCTTTATCCTCAAAGATAGAAAAGTCTCCAGTGTAGATATCTAGAAAGTTGACAGTAGGGGCAATAAGGTAATTTAACTCTATCGCACTTCTTATCGCTTCTTCTCGTATGTATGAAGGAGTTTTTAAAATGATACCCTTAAATTGTTTTTGATCATTACTGTTATAGATCTTTTCTATAATTTGAAAGAGCACAGGAAGCAAATCTCCTTCTCCTTTCACCTCATCAAGAATCTCAGTTGAGAGGGCTTGTAAGAGAGTATGATTAATGAGAATATTGTTTCCCTGGCGTATTTGCCACTTATTTTGTAATCCCCACGTCAAAGCATCAGCGATAACAATTGTTGCAAAGTGATTTGAAAAAGAGGGTGAGAAATCAATCTTATGCTTAACACCTTCTTTAGTTAGACCGGAACCAGTAAATCCCATATAAAATCTACTGAATATATCAGGCTTAGTTTTAAAAAAGGCTCGAGTTTTTACAACTGAATTTAACATTTCTTGCCTTTCAGACGGCGAGAAAATATCAGTATTAGGAGGGCAATAAGCGACTATTCCTGAACTAATATTCATTGTAGCCAATTTGAAAGTGTTCCAATCATTCTCAAATTCTGCCTGGTCCCGGGCTGATTCATTTTGGCCAACCATCTTCATGGTTCTCGCAGCAGATTCTAACTGCTGTCGCCAAGGGATAAAATCCTCCATAGAGTAAGATGGTGAGCAAAAGCTTAAAAATGAAGCGGATATAAATAATTTACTTATCTTAAACATGTTTAATATTCTCCTGTTTTGGTAGAGTGATTAATAGGGTTAATCTTAGATTTTAGTTTCTTTTTTCACTTGAAAAATAGCGCTTACTAAATTGTTCAAACTGCGGATTAATAATGAAGCCTGTTTCTACTTCTAAATGGTGCAAAATTGATTGAAGTCCTTTAATGAAGTCAGCTTGTGATAATTTCCTATCTCTAATCTGCTTTAGAAGACTATCTATTTTATCAGTGATAGATTTCTTCTGAAGCCCTTTATTGTTCAGAGTTTTTATTAAGGTTAGAACTAGTTCACTGTCCTCAGCAGTTAGTTCACCTGACTTAGCCATTTCTAATGTCTTCCACACAGCACCTTGTAAATAAGCAGGATTGAGTATTTCTGAGCGATTGAATTTAGAACTTTGAGTCAATAATCTCTTAGATGTGTTGACATTGTAATTTTGGGGTGTACACGCACAAAGACTTGCTATTAGAAAACTTAAATAGACAGCTTTCATAAAATTAATTCCTTTTTTGGTATAAAAAATTTCGCCCTTAAAGAAGTGCTGCTTCTTTAAAGTCGACTTGCTATATTGTTTAAATTGTTAATCCTTATGGATCAGATTTATAGGGTAAACTTTCAAGGAGGCTCATTAATAGGGCCTCCTCATAATAACTTATTATGCAGCCTCTGCCGCAGAGTTTACCCGTTTAATCACAGCATCAAGATGACGATTTCGCCTCATCTCTACTGATTCATCCTGCTGTACCTTCTTTGGGGAAGAATTACCCCAGAAATAGTTATAAGCAGTCTTGCTGAGAGACCATGAAGTGGTTGCAGCATATTTGCCTACTGATAAGGATAGTTCACCAGTTTTAAGGACGGCTTTAGCTCCGTATTCAGCAATATAGCCACCAGTTTCCATTAAAGTCTTTTGAGCGAGAGGAGATTCAGATACCATAATGCCAAACTTGGTGGCAGCAGCAATACCCGTTACTCCACTGACCCCTATCACATTAAGTGCATAGGAGGCACCGTAATAAGCTCCCCATAACAGAGCAGCTGGACCATACATATAGCTTACTGCCAAGCCAGCACCTACTGCTCCTAACTTGATGGCTGATGATATACTATTGGTAGTTGCAGAGGTCTCTTCCACTTGGTTGGCTGAATGAACTTCTTGCACAGTCACTGTTGTATGATCTGCCCTTGATAAGGCAGGCGTCTCATTAACAACAGTAAATCCCTGCACTTTGGCAGTTTGGTATTTAGGGTTTTCCTGCTCCAGCCTTTTTAAAGACCAAACGTTGGATCCTTTCCAAGCTGTATGAGTATCAAGGGCATAGCCTTGACTGAGGGGTGTGGCTAGTAATAAGCTCAAGATGAGTTTCTTCATTTTACTTCCTTTCTTTATGTTAGGTGAAGAACTCCCGAGTCTCTCAGATAAGGCGGTCGAATTCCCATCTGAGAGACAAGGGCTAAGTTGTAATGCGGCTGTCCTGATGCATAAGGCAAGACCGGCACTACGAAGGGCTCTAAATTATGAAAAACTGGATGATATAAAGACGGAATGCAGAATAGGGAAGGCAGATTGTCTACATTTATCTTTTTCTCTAGAGAAGGCTCTAATTGTAATGTTTCTTCTATATCTTGCATATGGCGTGCAAGAATTTCGTCTGTAAAAGCTAAGATAGCATTAATTTTGCCTTCCCCATCTATGGACAGGAAACTGCCAATAATATCAAGAAGGTAGTATTCTTGCGTGCATTGTTCCTCAAGAATTGATTGAATGTGCTGAATAAACAGCGGATTCACCAATATTGAACCCACATTATTAAGAGAGTGCCATTGCTTTAATAGAAATTGGCTAGAGTTTTGAGTGAGCTCTTTAAAATAATTGAGCTGAGCTTCTTTCAAATAGGTGCTAAGAATCTCTTTCGCTTTAGGATCTTTTTTATACAAATAAAAGTCAATAAGGCCCTCATTAAAAGCATTTACTGCTGCCTTGTGATCTAGATCTGTAGTCAGGTAAATCTTCTGGATGTTTGAGTCATTTATTTTACGGAAAATTTCTAAACCACTGCTCTCTGCTATTTGATCACTAATTATGATACAGGAGACGGCTTCAAATCGTCGGGGATTATAGATCTCCTCATGAAGATAAATTACATTATTGCAATCTAACCCGCCTTCATAACTGCTCAAAATTCTCTCGAAGAGTATTTCAGATTTCTCACTCTTATTTAAACAGTTAAGAGCTAATTCCATACTAGTGAAGCATGAAATCTGAGAGGGATCATTAAGCAGACTTGCAACTGACGCTGGGTCCTCAGTTATACAAATAGTTTTTGTGGGAAAGAAGCAATAAGGAAATCCCATTATTGATTTTCCTCTATAATTCGTATGTTCTCAATTATTCCGCGAATGCCTCCAATCTTCATTTGAACCATTTGTCCACGTAGGTTTTCGGTGCATAACCACATAGAGTCCTGCTCAATAACGCAGGATATATCCTCTAAGTCTTCAAAGAAATAATTGGGTGTAACGCTAAGAATCTTGCATAAATTATAAAGCCGTTTAACAGAAATGCTATCTAGTTTGCGTTCATACTTAGAAATCTGCTGAGGCGTAATACCTAGAGTTTTTGCAAGCTCATGTTGCTTTATCTTTAACTCTTTACGTCTTGCTTTTAATCGTTGAGCAATATGCTTTTCTATTGAAAGCAGTTTTAGGTTTGCCATCTTGTATACCTTGATAAATTTTTCCTAGAGGTGTGAGCAAATATAAGAATATAAGATCTTCTATCGCCCTAATATCGTGAATACTTTTCTATTCAAGACCTTCCTTCTTAAAGATTTGAGCCTTGAGGAAAGGAAATAATCATGCCCCATTTAGATAAAGGTTCCGGGTTAGTAGCATTATTCAAATGTTCCAAAATTTTTATATTCGAACGATTCTGATGCTGAAAATATTGTCTTACAGTGCTGCTATTTCTCTGTTTTACCCAGAGTTGTTGACGCAGATCAATCTTAATGCTCTCAACACGTTCAAGGAATTCCTCATGCCAATGTGTACAAGTTGATAAAGCAAAGACTTGCCTCCTTCCCTGAATTGTAATTATGACTGAAGTGGTCTCAAATAAGTCCTGTAGACGGGCAAGATGCTCAGCGTCCTGTACTGCAATTGTGAATCTTATTTCCTCCTTATCTATTCTTTTTGCAAAGAACATCAATAGAAGTAAACCTTGTAGGATAAGTTCGATAAGAGAAGCATCATAAAGGGGTTGGCATACTTTCTCAAGATGGGGATCTTCAGACAGTTGAAAATTACTTACTTCAAGCACCTCTGAGCAAGGATCAAAAGCCATATTTAAGGAGAATTGAGTTTGGGCTTGTTTAAGTACTAATTGAGGGTAATTACCACTTTTATAAAATAAAAGCTTATAGGTAAAAAGCAAATCATTCTGATTCCATAAGGCAACGAACTCTTTTAGATCTTTAATTACTCTCATGCTATTTAAGTTGCTCATAATATACTCCTCTGTAATATGTGACCATCAGCAGGGAATAAGGTCTTTTTTAAAAAAAGTCTAATACGAATTTAAAATTCTGGACATAAGAAACACTTATAGGAAACACGTAAAAACGCCTATTTTTCAGGCTTTTATATATTTATGAATTTTGAGCAAAAAAAATTTATAAAAAAATAAAATAATAAATATTTATATACAAAATATAGAATACAACATTTTATTATATGCGTACTTATTTTTAAATTATTTTTACTATAATTATCTTTTTGATAAAGTGGTTTATTATGTTGTTTTTTTAATAAAAAGACTATGGCAAGAGATAGTCTGAAATGAGTCAGGTTAAACTTCTGAAAAGATATAACTATCAAGCTTTCTTTATTAAGTAAACTATAAAAATTGACAGCAGGTATAAGAAAGGGTAATGAAATAAGTGTGCATAGTTTAAAAATACTAAAAAACAACTTTAAGTTGAACATAATAAGGAGAAACTTATGAACAGAGTTAATCTTGAGAATTCTGAAGCTGTAATAATGTACTGCGTATCGATTGCAAAAAAGTAATCTGAGCGAGAGGAGAGATGCTTCTCATCTTTCCTCTTCAATCTGTTTAAGAAGATAGGAATATAAGGTATTAATTTTTTTGAGTGTAAGCGACTACTATGGTAAATATAATTTACCTGCCCTGTGGGCACTTCTATATTTAATTTAATCTCCTCTAAATCATCCCTTAATACTCCAGGGAAGTCGGGTACTTCTGCAATCCCATATCCAGCTCGAGCTGCATTAATAATCCCCTGGAGAGAATTAATTTCTAAGTAAGATTCTCTAGGAAGTTGCCCTTCTCTACCCATTGTGAGAATCCAATTCGTGTTGCCATATGGGCTGTAAGAACTTCCCCCATATGTTATAAGCTGATGGGCATCTAAATCTTGAGCTTGTTCAGGAGTGCCGTGTTTTTTTAGATATGTGGGGCAAGCAATTAGCCTTATATGCACTTTGAAAAGGACCTTTTGTATAAGGTTAGGCTGATGATGTAAAGGGGTAGAGATCATAACATCTCCTTCGGCTGTATGAATGTCTTTGTCTTCTCTAACCTCAATCCTAATTCTTAATTTGGGGTGCTTTTTTAAGAATTTTTCTATTTTAAGCATTAACCACTCAGAACCAAGGTAAGGAGTGGTAACAATTTTCAACTTCCCTTCTATTTCATCATTTTTTTCATAAAATAAATTTTCAAACGCTTCATGTTCTTCAACAAATTTTCTAGCGTAAACATATAAAGCTTCACCTTGAGAAGTTAAACGTACTCCTTTAGGAATACGCTCAAAAAGTTGTGTTCTTACATTGTGTTCTAAGTCACTAATGATCATACTTAGGGCTGGTTGACTGATGTTCAATAGCTGAGCTGCGCGCGTAATACTACCTTCTCTTGCTACCATGTAAAATGGCTTTAATTTTGAAGGGTCTATAGGTCTCAATTTCTAAATCCTATTATATCTAATAAATGCCGAACAAGATTATCATAATATAATATATCTAATATAAACTTAATACTTATATGGATCACATTCATATTAAAATCCGCTACTTAATACAAAATATTGGACAATTCTACATATATGGCTAGGAAGTGTTGTCATCTTATGGATAACCATTCACTTATACAGTATGGATACCAGTAGAAGGTCTGCCTATTAGTTAATATCTCGAAATAGATCAAAAATTTATTCGGTAAAATATAGGGGGTAAAAAGAAAGAACATGAGAATGCTGCCGCTTGACTAAAATTATTATTGTACCTTTCGCTCTAAAGAATCACGAAGAAGTACCTATTATTGCAAGGCAACTCGTTTCTCAATTCTCTTAAGTATCAAAGTTAATATGCCTGCTTTTCCCTAAAATCTTTTTAATAGAACAGTATTGTCTATCTTATAACTGACATTTTTGACAATTATAATGAAGAGGGAATTTATAATTATACAAGGAAACCCTTATACGGACAGTTGAGAAAGCATATGCGGTTCTAAAGTACTAGAGTGACCCTGGCCAAAGCCTATAAAGAAGATTGGTTGTTCAGTACTACAGTTTAGTGAAAGAAATTTTTCCACTTGTGAGTCACTAAAAGCTCCTGTCATCCATGTATCTAGCCCTAGGGCTGTTGCCGTTAATACCAGAGACTGGGAGGCATGACCGATATCAATTAATGTCATCCGATAGCCACGTGAGTGAGGATACTTCCACCAACCTTTTTCAAAACGTGAGGTTAGAAATATGCCTGCTGCAAGGCCCTCGGCAAAATATTGACCATACAGAAGAGGTATCAATTCTTCTTCCGCAAATTTTTCCTCAATTAGAGTTAGATGATGATCAACTGAATCATAATGATATATGCCGGGCGTGAGGCCCTCAACTCGTAAGGCAATTAAATAAGCTTCTTCGGGATGGAGTCCACCAGCAGAAGGAAAAGATTTACGTCGTCCTAAAATCTGTAAACCGTTTTCTTCTAAATCAGACCATTTCTCGTGAAGTGGTCCTAAGCTCACAAATAAAAGTGCACTTAAAATGTCCAAAGAAATCTTCTCTCCCTTAAAATAACGGTTGGTTTTCCGTCTTTTAACTACAGAATAATATTTTTCTTGATCCAATAGGGAGAGATCAGGGGTAGGAAGAGGTACCTTAATTTCCGCCTCTTTTTTAATATGAAAGGCTGGGGGATGAGTCGCAATTGTGTTGCAATAGGCTAAGTAACTTTCGATCCATTCTTCTCGGCTCAACCCAATCAAATGCTCTGCAATATCTCTTGTCCCAATATGAAAAATCTTAGAAAGATCATCCCATCCCCATTCTTGCTGAATGAATGGCTCTTTTGCAATAAGCTGTGCCTCTTCTAACTCATCATCGATTGAAGATAAGCTCTCAACTTTTCCTTCTGCCCAAAGCCGCAATCGCTCCATATAGTCAGGTTCTAGGGTGAATTGAGTATGGTGTAGATAGTCCCAAACTATAAATTGACCATCTTTAATTAGAAAAAATAGATTGGGATTAATATACATAAGTTTTTCCTTTAAATTATCCGATAGCCCTAAAGCTATTCTTAGCATCTACAATGCAATACATTACCCTTATCCATAAACTTTGAAAAGAGGAATATAATATACCAATAAACCATAGCTTAGTCTTAGTTTTATTTAGATTCTTTTAATACCTACATGTAGAGGATTAAATAAAAATTATGGGTGCCAGTTAATAAAGTAGCAGCTATTAGGAAAAGCACGATTTAAGTCTATATGGATAGGGATAGCTCATATCAAGGCATGCAACTATTGGGGAATTAGTGTTATAAAGTATAGATAAAAAATCAGTTTTTAGATTATGTATAAGACAATGTACGAAAAACGGTTGTTTTACTTACATTTAAATGCAGGTTTTTAGAAAGAGTTCTCTCTAAGAAGATTAGAGCAAAGTTTAGGAAAAGATTGCCTAACAATTATGAATGAATTATGGAGTAGTGAACACCTATTCTTAAAACGATCATTTTCAAAACATATCCTCTGATCTTATAAAAAAGCATCATTTATCTAAATTCACTTAAAAGTTAAAGTATAAATATAGGTGCTCAGATTTCAGCTTACACCTGTAAAGAAATAAAGAAAGTGACCCTATTTTTTACCCAATTAGAGGAGGGGGGTATTGTTAAGAAAGGACATACTTTAAATTAACAGTGTCTCTCTGCGGTGAATAATAGAATAGCAATATGATGAACGCTTATGCATCACACTTAAACGGGTTCTGATGCTACCGTCTTAGATGTCAATATCTTTATAACACCCTTCAAAAACAATTTTAATTACTGACTAATATTATAATATCACCCCTTTTGCCTCTATAAGATGCGTAATAATGTTTTTTAGCGTGTGCCTTAGTGAGTAAGAAGTAAATATCTTTTCCATTTTAGTGTGGCAAGATAAATCTTGAAACTTCTGGAGAAAATATTCAATAAGGTCAAAATTTTTACCTATAATATAGTTGAAAAGTTCTTTATCCGTTTTAGAGCGCTCTATTAAACGATTATAAATAAGTTGGTATGATTTTTCTTGGTCTTTATGGGGTAATATAAGGAAAACATTATCAAATTTCTCCAGAAACTTTATAACCTCAAGCTTTTTAAATACTTCATCAAAACAAACAAAACCTGCACCAAAATCATATATGGAGGGACTCGAAGGTAAAACTAAATTATTAACTATATAATCATATTCAAACCCTTTTAGATAACTATAGTAAGCTTCAATTCCTTCCTCTTTTAATATATCTTCAGCGTGTTCTTCATTAAAACCGCTCTCAAGAAAATACTGACCTTTGTGCGCGTCAGTATGTACTACCGGCAGGCTAAAGAAGTCACCTATAACCTGAGATAATGTAGTTTTGCCTGCACATATAGGTCCTACTAATGCTATGGAGCTAGTTAAGTACATGGCGTTGAGTAATCTTATTGGCTAGCTCTGGTCTAATTTGTTCGGCAAAATACTTGTAAAAGAAAGCAATTGGTGAATCTAATTTATCGCCTAGATACCATTGTCTCATATTGGTTGTAGCTACTTCCCATACTTGAATCTCACCTTTTAATATGCTTGCAAAATCTTTAAGGTACCATTCAACGCCAAATGGATATTTCAATATTGCTTCTTCATCTATATCCGTTTCTTCAAAAGTAACCTTATTAAGGTTTAAATGATATGCCTTTTTGTGTGTAGGGGAAAGACGGTAAATGATTAAAAGCCTCTCTGATTCCAAACTTCCTTTAATAAAATTATTTAGAGAGAGTAACACTTTTCCAAGAGCCGTACCTACTATCATTCTAGCGAGAAGAGCATGCTCATTCTCTATAAGTTTAATATCAGCAATAGTCTCCTCTTCATCTTTATAATTGCCTGTTACTGCCTCTTTCAGTATGGAAGGAATAGTCGCTCCACTTATGCTATTAAGCCGTTCTGCGTATATTTTTTTTTGAGATGCGTCTAAATTTGACCAAGGTTCGTGTAGTATTTCACCAGTAAGCGAATTAAAGCTTTCACCCGGCTCTAATCCATGAATTCTCCTACCAATAGATAATTGGGAAGCTAAATTACCGAGACTCTTAATATCAGAATATTTGAATGGAATAGAGTTGGGTGAGTCATAAATATAGGCTCCACCACTAAAAAAGACATGTCTAACTTCAGGCATTTCTTGCGTATAAGTACAAGTTACCTCTGATAAAAGTTGGAGAGCTTGATTGCTTGTATCTTCCTCACTGGGATATATATTATCAAAAGCTCCAGGCACCCCTTTGTGTGGAATTTGTGAGTTATTGGTAGCTACAAAAAGGGTAGGACATTTTTCTTTTTTCTCCTTAATATCTTTGATAAAAAGAGGATTTATTAGAGTATCAGATTGGATTATTAATCGCGCTCCCGGATCACTTTTACTTATAATGTAAGGATGATATACTCTCCTTTCCCAAAAAGGAGTGTTAAAGCATCCCACATAAAATTTAAACAATAGATCCTTAGAATCTACCCACTCATTATGCTTACATCGAGTAACTTTAAACCCAGCAGCTTGCAAGTTTTCAGCAACAAAATTAGGGGTATAGTCACCTACATAGATGTGAACTGTACGCTCAAGTTTTAAAAGTGAGGGAAAATGAAAATGATCTAAATGTTCATTGGTAATCAATACAGCATCTAATCTTCCTAACAAGTTAAGGTCAATATCTAATCGAGGTGGATAGATTTTGAATTTTACATTTCTTGAGCTTCCAAAAGCATCTGTTAACACTGGATCTATAAGTATCCGTGTATTTTTTTCCTCTACTAGCCAGCCTTGTTGTCCTAAGTATCCTAGTTTCATTGCTTAATTCCTGTAAAAAATTTATTCCATCTTTTTTTAAAACTTTATAAGCAAGATCTGGCCGACAAGCCTCACCAAACCAATTATAAAAGCTCGCTACTGGACTAAAAAGAGGCTCACCTTGATACCAAGATCGCATGGAAACGCCAGCCATATCCCAAACTTGCAAGTTTCCTCGGAGCATTTCAATGAAATCTGAAGCAAAGCATTCTATTCCAAATAAAACTAAAGAAAAATTAGGTAAACTATTAGAGTCTACTATCTCAAATCTTCCGGTCCGCAAATTCAAACCGTATTCTAGAAAATTTCCATTTTCTAGTCTCAAGCGGATCATAAGAACATAGGGGCTAGCCTGCGGATTAAGGAGACTTTCTTTGGTGGAGGATTCGCCATTAGGGGACACAAGGAAATATTTAGCAAAATCATTAAGCTCAGCTTCAAGAAGGTCAATATAAGTGTATATTTCTTTGTCACAAAGATGCGTTTGAGGGGTAATTTCGTTATATTTTTTATCTATTTTTCGGTTTAAGCTTAAGGTCTTAAGTTGCTCAAATTTACTCATATCCATCTTAATCCAATTGACTTGACCAATAATGGAGGCGGTAGAATTAATAGAAACCACTTCACCAGGCCAGGGACCAATTATTTTTTTACCTTCAAACAATTTTTGACCAGCCTCAGCAAGTTCTTTTTGATCTGAGAAAGGAAATGCTCCAAAGTCTTGCTCGTATCTTTTAGTAAATCCTCCCCCACAAATAACAGCGTTTTCCCATTCTAGACCCTCAAGATAATCAATCAATAACTCACTTAAGATTTTAAGACCATAACTATCATTTTTCTCATAGGCATACATATTCATATGGTTATCAAGGGTTCCTAGTACTCCGGGAGGAGTAATTTGGGAATTGTTAGATACAAAGATTGTTTTAGGGCTTGGAATTATACCTTCAGATACATCATTTTTATAATCTTGAGAAACAAGAGCATCTACTGCAATAAAGATACCATTTTCTACCTCTCCAACCGGTGAAATGTATATTTGAGTTACCCTTCCTTCCCACAAAACAGTATCTGGGTGCGGAGGGTAAAGACGGATTTCTAATTCGCCTATCTTAAAAGTTTTCTGGAAATCAATACGATTTGTTCTCAGACCAGCTTCTTGTATAAGGCGATCAACAAAATCGAACATCGTAGGCCCAAATATAATAGGAGAAGAGGAGAATCTTACAAGACTAGGTATATGAAAGTGATCCGAGTGTTCATGGCTTAAAATGATTGCATCTATCTTAAGGTTGGAAGGAAAATTAACTTTTCTTGGTGGGAAAATTTCAATGCTATTGGCTTTCGCATTGCCAAAGTTATCTTCCAAAACTGGATCAATTAGAATATGGGTATTTTTATGTTGGATAAGCCAAGATTGATGGCCTAAGAAGATGCATTCCATTTTAATTTTTCCTACACTGTAAGGATTCAAAATCTATTTTATTATTAACTGTAAATCTATGATCCACTATAATAGCGCTCATATGGTAGCAACTTATATATGTTTGAATCTGCCGCACAAAGTTATCCCAATTTGATTTATCTAGGTGGGAAAGTGCTTCATCCAAAATTATAAGCTTTTTTGAAGCAAGCTTATCTTTTAGATATTCACTAATCCCTCCTTTAAAAGGAGGAATAGAAAGAATATCTTGAGATGCTTTATCAAAATATAGAATATTATTGAGAGGACAGATTGAGGAGTCGTTTAAAGAGAAGCGTGCAATCTCTCTCAGATAAGTACTTTTTCCAATTCCTGAAGGGCCTATAAGAGAATAGCAGCAGCCTATATCTACAAGAATTTCTTTAAAGCTATTCTGCGTAATGGATACATTAACTTCAGGAATGTGTAACTGATGCTTGAGAATTTCTATCCCTAAGGGCTCCCTTATAACTAAAACAGGATAGCTATTAAGCCGTATGTATGACAATTTGTGGGTATTAAAACCAGTTAAAGCTTGAAAAAAGCTCTGAATTAGACGATCCACAATAAGTAGAGAAGTAAAAAGCCCCGCAAGCTGGTTGTCATAGGTAAAATTATGCTCGTAAAACTTCAAATTCCAAAGAATAATGATAGCCGAAAGAGCTTGAGCGCAAAAAATAAGCGCAGTTTTTAAAGTAAATAAACATTGGTATCTCTGGACAAATCTACTTACGCTTTCTCTTAAAAACTCTGCCCTCTTTGTACGTAAGTAATCTATAAAGAAGGCTGATCCTAAGCAAGAAAAATTTAAAGCATTTTTCAAGAATAAATTTATTCCTTCAACTAGCTCTGTTTGAGCAGCCTCGATTTTACTAGCTAGAGAGACCCAAAGCCAAATTGCACAAAATATAAAAAGGCTGGCAATAAAAATTGCGTTAATGTGACCTTCCCAAACTATGAGGACTACTGCTACTACTATATTGAAGAAATACCAGTTTAAATCATGTAAATAATAAGTAAGGCGTTCCCAAAAAACCGTAATATCTCTTGTAAGTCGATGCACTATGTCAGGACCATTCTGAAAATTGGCTATTAAAAGAATATCATCAACCCACTTTAGTCCTTTTCCCCTTAGTACTTTTTCTATGGTCTGCCCTAATTTTGAGCAAGCATATACGCTGACGATACCCAAGATTAGTGCTATAATAATATTATTTAGAACATAACCATCTTGCTTCTTTATAAGCATTCCAATTAAAGCTAATGCTAAAGCAGGAAATATGAACCAAGGGCTTAAAGAAGCTTTTAAAAGAGGCAATACTTCTCTAAATAAACTTATAGATGAGGAATCAATTTTTCCTTCTTCTGACTTGTTTATCTTCTTATCTGGTTCAGAAATAAGACTTTGTTTTTGGTCCTGAGTGTTTATATCTTTGGAAATAATTAATCGTTCAAAATGTTTCAGATTAATTGTTACCTCTTTAGAGTAGAGTTCAATAATCTGTAGGACCTTTCTAAGCGTATTGTTGTCAAGTGAAGAAAACTCGACTGATATATTTAAAGGGCGATGAGTAATTTTAGCCAAATTAAGCGCTCTCAGAAGAAGAATACGCTCACGTTGCCCAGCGGAAATATTTTTACCACCTAATTCTAAAACGTAGTTTTCTTTTTTATCTAACTGCAATTCCTGAACTAAGCCAGATATTTCTAAGGCAATTGCATTGAGATCAGTAACAAGGATGTTGCTTTCTAGTGTATCTTCCCAAATCTCCCAACTATCATCAAAGTTTATAGCTGCATTTGTTTTCGATAAGTTTTCTTCTTTTAGTAAAGTGAGATCCTCAAAAACGGACTTTATTTGAATATAAGATGCAGGGAAACGACCAATTTCCATAATAACATTGATAAATGGTATCATTACCCAGTATATCAACAAAAGCGGCACATTTAATGGAGTAGAAAATAACGTGCAAATAAAAACTGAAATACCGATAGGGATAATCCCACTAAAAATAATCAGATAAGCATCTAGGCATTTCCAGAAAGAGTCTCTGTTACGGTTTGCAACCTCCTCTTGCAAGATATGCTTTAACTTACTTAAAAATGTATTTTGGATTCCCCAATTAAGTAAGTATTTACGTATACTTACCCACCTGCTTACTAGCTCCGTGCGGTCTCTTGCATTGCTATAAATCTGCTTTGTATAATAAATAGTACGCTTGGCAATTAGGTGAGAAAGTAAAATATATAATAAGGAGGAGAATACGAGGAGGAAAGTATCTATAAAACTAACAAAAACTGAACTTAAACAAAGTATAAAAAACACAATAATAAAGTATAAAATATCGCTAACCCTGATCAAATCTTCAAAAAGTATTAGGAAGTCACGATTAGCTATCCGTTCTAGCTTTTCTTTTCGACTGAAAGATAGTTTTGAGGACAATAATTTATTGAGAAACCAGCTAGAAACCTTTTTACGGCTATTAATTTCCACTACATATGAGAGGAGTAATAAAAATAAGCGGCCCATAAGCAAGCATGCTATTGGAGTAAAAGGTTGATGCTCAGGCGAAGATATAAATAGATAAATTAAATAAGATACAGCTATGCCAACAAAGAAGCTGACTGATTTAATAATTGGCAATAATAAAAAATATGGCCCTGTGATTGTAAGGGCTTGCGCTGAAAGTAATTTAATATCTTTATAATATTGTAACAAATATAAAAGACTCCGATTCCATTTCTCCATTTATTATATCTCACTCAAAGATCTTTGAGTGAGATATAATAATGTATGCTTAACGTACGTAAGCGATTATCGTTGTAGGAGTCTTAGAACCTTTTGACTCCTTAATAGTTTTAGTAATATTGTTTATCTTTTTAATATGTTCTGCAGTTAGTTTAGTCATATTTATATTAATCTCCTTTTATTTAAATTATAATTATTTACACCTTAAATTTATATAATATTAAGGGCAAACCAATAAAAATTGTTATCAAATATGCGTTCAAAAAAAAGATAAAATTCCATATAATTTAACCTTTAATTTTTAGCTTTGGTACTTTTTTTATACAGAGAAGCAAACATACTAATTAATACAGGTTTTACAGTGATCACATAAAATAACCTTCCCTTTTAAAATTTTACCCCCTAGAACAAAAAACACCTAGTACATGTATATTTCCATGCATGGCAGATATATTTCATCAGAAGGACAAGAATTATGAGCCTCTTTCAGTTTTTACTAATCAATTTTGCTTTTTTGCAAACATTAGCCTTTGCGGCTGAAGAAAGCCACCCTGTTCGAGAAGAGGCTATTGTTGTTTTATCTAAAAGTGGAACTAAACGTTTAGAAGCAGACAAATTTTTGTCTGAACTTCCATGTAAAACGATTGTTGTGTGCATGGGAGAAAAGGAAGACATACAACTCTTTTCAAAAAATGACAAATTAATTGTATGTGAAGTCCCCGAATATGTTTCTTCTCAGGGACCAGAACTAGCTTTATTACAGCTTACAAAGAGTTATAACATTGTAGGGCTTTGTGCAAATACAGAAACAGATATTACGAGAGCAGCTTTTCTCAGAGAATACTTTAATATTCCTGGGCAAGATGCAAATAGTGCTTTTGCATTTAGAAACAAAATTAGAATGAAAGAGATACTATCTAAAAATAATGTTAGGGTCCCTCGTTTTATTAGGGCACATACAATTTTTGATGTTATAAAATTTTCCTCAGAAAATCCTTTCCCTTTAATTATGAAGCCTGTAGATGAAGCAGGTGCTAAAGACGTAACATTATTGAAAAACGCAGAGGATATAAAAAAACTAGCATTCAAGAAAGAAATTTTCTTCTCAAATAATCCTGGATGGGATTTAGAGGAATTTATTGAAGGGACAATGTTTCATATTGACGGGCTCACTCAAAACAACAAAGTACTGGTAGCTTGGCCTTCTCAATATGTAAATCAATGTATGGAGTGCGTATCTGGTAAGTTTACAGGAAGTTATATGCTAAGCCCTGATGACTCTCGAGTAAGCCCAATACTAGAGTATACTCAACAGGTCATTAGATCATTACCCGATACAAAGGGTTCCGCATTTCACTTGGAAATTTTTCAAAAAAATTCAGGAGAAATTGTATTTTGTGAGATTGGCTCTCGTGTAGGGGGCGGCTTTATCCGGTTGGATTGGCAAAAATGTTTTGGATTAGATTTGCTTGAGCAACATTTCGCTCTCCAAGCAGGTTTACCTGCTACAAAATATCAGCAATTCCCAACTGATCAAACAGGTTTTGTTCTTATGTATTCAAAAGGAGGCAAAGTTAAAGAAGTTAAGGACATTTCCGAGAGTGAAGATCTATTATTTCTTGATACTTGGCTAAGGCCAGGCGATATTGTTGAAAATCCTGCTAGCTTATCTGATACTATTGGACTTGTGGCCTTTAGAATTAAGCATTCAAACAATCCAATTAATG
This sequence comes from Candidatus Odyssella thessalonicensis L13, assembly GCF_000190415.1. GTDB lineage: Bacteria > Pseudomonadota > Alphaproteobacteria > Paracaedibacterales > Paracaedibacteraceae > Paracaedibacter > Paracaedibacter thessalonicensis. The sequence goes on along the minus strand of NZ_AEWF01000008.1, from coordinate 28,632 downwards.
AGGTTGAGAAATGGGCACAGCGCCTTAAAGAGAGCATTATTATTGAATAATCAATAAGATTATCCATAAGACATAGTCACTAGGACTATGTCTTATAAAAAACACCTATCCCGTAATATAAGATGTGAGATTTGTAGAAATCATTTTAACATTTTGTTCAAAAAATTACCCTCTTTATTTTGAATAATAATTATTTCTTACTTCTTATTGCTTCACTTTTAATCTTGTAAAAGTCCTGGACCTGATTCTTTCACAGATTTTTTTGACTGAGAATTCATTGTTTTTTGTTAAAGACATTAAGGTTGGGTATTTCTTTGATATTAACGCTCTTAGTTTGAGCGCTTTCCTTCCTTTTACATGAACATAAAAGAATTATCTTCTCCTTCAAGATGAAGACTGTTAATTTAGAGTATACTTCCTGGCTACATACCCGGGAACATAAGAACTTATAGCTGAGTTCTGGATTATATTTTTACCAGTTTTTAGCTTTCGCCAATAATTTATCAAAGCTGAGGCATCTCCATGTCCTAAAGCGGCAGCTTTTCTAATATAAGCTCTCTTTTTTGAAGGATTGCTGGATTTTATACCCTCTAAATAATAGTAATTTAAAAAGGCATTCTTTTTATAAAATCCCTCAGGCATTCGCTGCTCAGATTTGCTATAAGGCCCTAGCTTTACGAACATTTTCCAATACATTTCCCTTGAAAAAAAATTATGCAACTCACGACATGTACTTGCGAGATTTACAATGTCTCTTGGAGTACAATAATATGACACTGCTTCAATAAGCTCTGCTGGGAAGTCAGCAAAAAATAAGTGGTCATCTTTGATAATTTCTTGGTTTTCGACTATCTGCCAATCTCCTCTACTATTTTGCATATCTCTTGTAAGGGATAAAAATGAAAAAAGCTTTCGAGGAAGACAAAAACATGACATAGAGCTTCTTGAAATAAAAGTGGCTTTATAAGTAGGAGAATCTTCTAATTCGAGAGAAAACACTTTAATACTATAAATGGAAGAGCATAATATTATTGAATTAATAAATAACTTTAAAGGCATTCTATTTTCTCTCTAACTACGCTGTAGACTAAAAGTTGTAAATCTAGAGCAGTGTCTTAAGATTACTATGATAATTTCTTACTGTAGCAATCTATTAAATTCAAGCTAGATAAGAGGAGTTATTGAATTCCCTATCTATTTACTCAGTAGAGTATACTGTTAAAATGGCTACTCTTTTTAAAAGTGCCTATAACTGTACCTAGATTTATGGGTCTGTTGCATTAAGAGAGTAAGGGTATAGGAAATCTAACAATTATCTACAATTTTAAGAGTATATATGGAAGAGCTCATTAATGAGCTTGATCTGCTCACCTAAAGACTTCCTCAAGAAACAGGTTTGCTTCTTAACAAGCATGAGCATGGCTTCAACGCCCTTCAATGTACGATTCGCTGTATGAAAGGATTGAAAGCTAAGCATAGGTACAAGCCGCCTTTTCAATCTACTGTGGTCAGATTCAATTCTATTATTGCTGTATTTTACTTGAGTATGACTGACATTCTGGCTTAATGATTCCTCTTTCTTTATTCTCTCTATAGCTTTAGCATAAGCTGGATTTTGATCCGTGTTAATCTTACATGGGTGTTCATGACATTGTTTAAGGGCTCTTTTAAAAAATTTAATAGCACTCTTAGTATCCCTTTTATGCGAAAGCATAAAATCAATGGTTTGGCCATCAGAAGTTATAGCACGATAAAGATACTTCCATTGACCTTTAATTTTGATATAGGTTTCATCAACTTTCCAGGAAAAACCCAATGGCTTAGCATACCAGCGCAACCTTTTCTCAAACTCTGGGGCATATCTCTGAACCCAACGATAGATGGTTGTATGATCAATGTCTACCCCACGCTCCTCCATCATTTCCTCAAAATTACGGTAGCTAACCGGATAACGCAAATACCAACGCATACATTGTAAAATGATTAAGCCCCTAAAACGACGCTTCCAGAAATCACTCTTCATTGTAAAAACCTATCTTCACGAGCTTTGATAAATGCTATTATCTTTCATTAGTTTCTACATGCAACAGTCCCTAAGAAACTTACCTTTCAAGGAATTGATGAGAATATCAATACCAATAATGCAACTGGCCGTCTTCTTTTTAACATGCTTGCCTCAATTGCTTAATTTGGAACAGAAATTCAACTGCTCACAACTAGTTCCGTCTAGCTTCTAACTTATATCTTATAGCAGGTTCCTATAATATCCTTGTGAGATAAATGTTAGGAAGAAATTGCTCAGTACTTTATTGATTAATCTCTCAAGGAGCTTTCAATTTCTTGAGGATGCTTAGAGATCGCATATAGATATGCTAAAACGGCTCTATCCGGATGACGTCTATTATGCTCCCAATTGCGTAAAGTATGTAAATTAAAGCCAAAACGTGCAGCAAATTCTTCCTGCGTCATATTTAAGGCCAGACGAACTTCTTTAGGATTAATAGAGTCGGGTATACTTACGGCCTTTATGGATCGATGCTTTGTCACTTTGCTTTCATTTCTTTCACCCTTTGCAAACTCAACAGCTTCTCTCATAGATTCAATTAATCGTTTTCCCATATCAAACTCCATACTCATTAGTCAGCTCATCAATCAAGCAATTTAGTTCTTTCTTATCAGAAGGAGATAAATCTTCCTTTCTTGATTTGGAATAAATATCCAGAAGAAAAAGCGGCATATTAAAGTTATAAAAGAAGTAGATAATACGCGCTCCACCTTTCTTGCCTTTTTGATTAGCTTGCCATCTAAGTTTGCGAATCCCTCTTAGTCCAGGAATTATATCACCTACTTCTGGATTCATAGCTAAATAATCTTTCAAATTACCAAGCTCATCTTCTTGGATTAACTTCTTGGCTTCTTTGATGAAAAACGAAGTTTCAACAATAGTTACCAAATTGAAATCTGTATCATCATGCTTCATATATTAAATATAGGTCAATGGCTTAGTAAGTCAATGACTTATTTATATGTTGATTATAAAATTGAACATAGGGCTGCCAAGCTGCCTATATTCCAACCCATTATTTGCATTCTTTAGAATTGTTTCTTCTAAGAAGTATAATTTTCCCCATAATGAAATCGTAGCCCCCTGAAAAATTATCCTTGATCAAACCATAACTTATGGTAAGGCCATAGAAGAAGTGGTGAAAAATATGATTAAACCCAAATGCCAGGCATCCACAGGAAAATGTGACAATAATAAGATATTATTTCATCAAGCCTGATTGAGAAGGCGACTAAAAAGCCGCTTATCACTTAGTTTACAGCGTCTTTAAGCGCTTTACCGGCAGAAAAGGAAGGGGACTTTGAGGCAGCAATAGTAATCTCCTGTCCTGTTTGGGGGTTGCGTCCTTTACGAGCAGCTCTTTCAGTCACCTTAAATTTACCAAAGCCTGGCAGATTAACTTCTTCCTTTTTCTTAAGGCTAGCTGTAACCGTTGCTAAGATAGCATCAAAAACTTGGTTTACATTGCTCTGTGGTAGATTGCATTGTTCAGAAACTGTTTTAATGAGATCAGTTTTATTCATGATCATTCCCTCTTAAGTTGTAACTTTTACAATTTATCAGAGATACGAGGAACTGCAAAATAGTGTATTAATGTTAAGCATGCTTTTATGTCATAACGCATGACAAAATTACAAAATGAGCGCTCCCAGAAGAACAATTTTTTAAATCTCTGAACCAAGCAAGCTACTTGTTTAAGAATTTTGTGGATAAAAAGCTTACTTTTTAGTATTTATCTTAGCTAGAACACATAATAACAAAACCGCTTTCTTACGATTTAGGTCATCAAATTCTGATCGGCAGAAGCTTAAACGTCCTTGTAGGCCCATAATGCTTAAAGCTATAAGTCTTCTTTTTATAGGCTTTCTTCTCTCAAGCTGCCAAACCCGAATTCCTGAATACTCAATTGCTCAAATAACCCCGAAAGCGGATGGAAAGATCGATTACCTTTTAATTGGCAATAATAATGAAAAAATCCTCCTTAGAAGCTCCCCAAAACCCGACTATAAAGTTGGCACAAAAATCAGATTTGCTTAAAAACGGGCGAGAGGGTTTGATTAAACCCTCAGCAGGTTTTATTGCTTCTCTTCTTGAAGGGCTGCCCTGTCAATACTTCAGTGTATATTTTTATCCAGAAAGGGATATCTTTTATGACCCAGAGTATTATGAACCCGGTTATGGTCTTTCCTTGTTAAATTATAAGCTTACAGATGAAGAGCTTTTGACTAATTATCCGATGTCATGGCTAAAAGAGTATTTTGATAAGGAGATTATTCTGATCGATCCGGTGCTAGTGAAAGGGTGCCATAAATTGCAACCTTTCTGTTGGGGGTACATCAATTCCGATCTTCCAGCTATTCCTCTAGACCAGAATTTGAATCATGTTCTGAAATACTCAACAGAGTATGATATTGTTAAAGGATTAACCATACCTCTTGCTTTAGGGCGTCAGTGCTATGGCGTCTTTACGGTGACTTTTAACCCTGATTACAACTTTAATGATCACCAAATATTTAGCTTAGGGGCCTTTCTGCAAAGTTTGGGGTTCTATCTATTATCTTATGAAAAATCGACTCCCTTAAAACCTTTAGATCCGCTATATCAGGAAAAGCTGATTGAATCTCTTGCCGTTTTAGAAACCCAAGTTAAGCTATTGCGTCGTTTGTTCTAATTAAGAAAAATATCTTGCTCGATTATTATAAGAGGGGGTTAGGAGGGAGAGCTGTTGGTTTATTGATCTGTATTTCTACCCGAGGAGGAAGCTAAATTAATAATGAAAAAGGCAGAATTTCTTTCTTCCCGTTGTAAAAGGGAAGTAAGGGAAAAAAGAAATTCTGAGAGCTTCTTATAGGAGAAGGGAATAACGCTCCACGAAGCCCTTGAGATAGAGAACAGATAAAACTTAACAGGACATTTGGAAAGCTCACAGAATTGAAGTGAGCTTTTTAGAGATTTGCTTACTCACTGTTGCTTTCGGCTTTAGCTTTAAGGCTATCGTGGATCTCCTGAGAGATAGGAAGAAGTCCAATGACAGTCTTAGTCTCCCCGATTTGTACCACTTCTGTGATCCGTTGAAGGGGCCATCCTGCTAGCCGTAATGTTCGCTCCATGCGCACATCCACCACGGTAATGATACTTTCATATCCATAATCAAGGGCAAACTTGACCATACCGGTAAATAAATCGAAGGTGTGAGAGCGGAGGGTTTTGCCTGATCCATTATCGGTAAAGACCAGACCAAAACGGCTTGTCTCGAGAAGAGTCATCGAGCGTTCAACCGAGATGCCTTCAGGGAAGAACTTCTCAAAAATCTCATAGGTAAGGTTGGGGAAAAAGGAGGGGGTTAAACGAACTCCTCCGATCACATTATTATCTTGAAGTGTGAGGAGGTAATGGCTGTACTCAGAGTCAAACTCGTCAACTTCTCGATCACCGTCCAATTGAACATCCCAGTTAAGGCGATCATGAAAAATCACTTTCCGAACACGTTGATACTCAGCCACCATCTCTGGGTGATCTTTAAATGAATTAGGGGTTAAATGAACTAACATATTGATCTCCTTTGGTTTCATCCAAGATATAAGGATGATAAATAGAGATTCAATATTTCAGAAAGGCATTAAATGCCCATCAAGTAAAAAACGTAATAAATAATTTAATAAAATATTTTATATTAAGTATTTTATTATAGAATTAGAATTCTAGGTTGAATTTGTGAAGCTCTGATAAGGAAAAAGCCGGAGGAGGGGCTTAGAAGCTGAAGGAGAAGACCTAAGAAGCTTATATTTCAAAGATAGGAAAGCACGAAACGGTTTTCAAGTCTTTTTTTGAGGAGCATGAACTCACAATTTTTTATTGGCGGAACTGATTTTAAATCCTGTCCAATAATCTCTACACATTAATCAAAATAGAAGGCTAGCTCTTTTAAGGAATGCATTCCTTTTTGATCCCAGAGAATATGATCATCAATTTTGATGCTAAAAGCAGCGCCGATCTCTTTTACTGTTTTTGTGAATTCCAGCTGTGACGCCGCTGGAAAATTGAAAACTGAGGTAATATGAGTGACTAAGATGATCCTTGTGGTAGTTTTAATAAGTCCGCGCTTGATAAGTTCGTTAGCAGTTATTGTATAATCCCCTTGGTCTGACAAGTTCTCATAATCATGAAACGCTAATGTTTGATCAGAGTACAGATATAATACATGGAGGCGGTTCGGAGTCGAAAAATGCTTGTTGGTTTGGAGGTAGTGGTAAATAACCTTTGAAGAGTTTAAAGTCTGAGGGTGTCCCTTCTTTCTGTTATTCTTCATTAATCTCTCAAATAATGCCTGAGTTATCTCTAAATAAAATATTAACGACCGACTTATCCCGGGGACTTCCCCTAATTCTTCCGGACTTGCTTTTAAAAGATGATTAAGACCCCCAAATCTCTCTAATAAAGCTTTAGCAAGGGGCCGGACATCAAAGCCATTGTGAACTTGATAAAGCATAAGCTCTACCAGCTCAAAATCTGTTAAGATGTCTGCCGGTCCTTGCCTAAGCTTGTCTTTTAGACGGGTTCGGTGATTTTCTTGTGGAGGAGTTGGTAGATGATAAAGATTATGAATCATAAGAAGAATTTTAATTTATTAACTTAATTTTGATAAAGTTATAACATACTCTCTAGTTAGAGTAGAGATAGAAAACGACAAACGGTTAATCATTTTAAATGAATAAGCCCCTGTAAGTTATTTTATAATACTCATGTGGGGCAGCGGGCGGATAAAGCTCTAAATAGCGTCCTAATTTAAAAAAAATCGTCTGCATGATGAAGTCTCATTTTCCATTCAAATTTATTCTAATATAATAATAAGTAATCCTTTTGACTAGGTTAAAAATAATACCACCTTATCGCACTAATATTATTTAACTTTAATAATTATTTTATTATCCTTGTACTTTCTCATATTCATGGGCATATTTTTGCATGCCTTTTAATTGACGTACTCCAGGGATTAAGTGGATAAAATTAAATATTGCCTTAATTGTTGGTAGTAAATCTTTCACCTTATTCTTGAGATTACTAACTTCATTCTGAATTGGTTAAGTAACAGCAAAGCTTTTGCATAGGACCGGGCAGGGAGGCAAGACATAGTAGTGATGCTGAGAGATCCGTTCGGCTAGGATTTTATCCACTTGGTAATGGAACCCAGCTTTTAGTAAAGATGAATTTGTGAAGAAAGGACCATTATGCAGTCGCACCCATCGCCCCTCTATGGAATTTTCTGGTTTCTATTAAGTTTAGTCGTGAGCAGTCTTAATGATCTCATTATGAAATCCTTAGGTCATGCACTCCCAGCTTTAGAGATTGTTTTCTTTAGATTCTTGTTTGGCGCTTTATCTCTCCTGCCCGCTGTCAGCGTTTTAGAGCGGCCAAATTTACGTCTTCATCTCCTGCGCGGCGGTCTCCTTTTCTCGGGCATCAGCCTCTGGTGTTATGGCATTCAAGTGGTTCCTTTGTCTGTGGCCTCTCTCTTAGGCTTTACAATTCCGCTATTTACTCTGCCTTTAGCCTATTTCTTTCTTAAAGAAAAGGTTACTTCCTGCCGCTGGCTCGCAACAATTGGGGGCTTTTTAGGTGTAGCTGTTATTGCTGTTCCCTCAGTTCAGAATTTCTCATGGATCTCCCTTACTTTAATCGCCGCTTCCTTCTTGTTTGCCCTTCTCGATGTGATCAATAAAAAGGTTGTCCGGAAAGAGTCGATGATTTCAATGCTTTTCTTTTCAGCTTTGATCACGGCTTTATTGAGTGCCGTGCCAACCTACTTTGTTTGGAAGACACCGTCGTTTTCTCAACTGGTCCTTCTCTTTGTTTTAGGGTTGGGTGCAAATCTGATCATTTATTGTATTTTGCAAGCTTTCAAGTTTGTGGAGGCATCAGCGTTGGCTCCTTATCGTTACTTTGAGCCTTTGCTGGCAAGCACTTTAGGATTTATCTTTTTTCAGGAAGTCCCCGAAAGTACTACAATATTTGGGGCGCTCCTTATTTTGCCGATGACTTTGTGGGCCACCTTTTATAAGGGAGGCGCACCCATGATGAGGCTGCCAAAAAAGCTTTTCTGGTGCTCATTCAGAAAGTAAATTTCTAAGCTTCACCTGGCCCTTAGCGTGCAAGGGTTGAGAGGCCGCTACTTTTGCAAAGAAAGTTGCCTAAAAGTGTCTTGCTCTAAGGCAGGCGCTTGGTCGAGAAGCTTAACGCTTCTCTGCCTCTATTTTAAAGGGTAGCCCCAAGTTAGCTCAGCATTCTCGCTGGCTTATCCTCGGGGCGACGCCTTTGAATCCTAATCTGAGAGAAATTTTGTCTCGAGGATATCGTTGTCTCTTAAGAGGGCATTAAACTCTGCTCAAACTTTTTAAAGGCCTCTCTCACTTCTTGAGGTTTTTCAAGCCAAGGATAATGACCCGCTCCTTGAATAAAAGCTTTCTCGATATTGGAGCGCATAAAGCGTGCGTCTTTTTCATAAAGGGAGAAGGGGGTAATGGCATCAAGTTCGGCTCCGACAATTAAAGTTTTAACTTTCTTGGGAATCCATTGAGCGGTATAAGAGATCTCGTGAGCTTTTCTGAGCCACCATACAGCGGGCTTATACGGAAACGGAATGCTTTTAAGCCACTGTGTTCCAGCTTCCAAATGGTGAGGACAGAAGTAATAAGGCATACAAGCGGCGAGTGCCTTATTGAAGGTCTCTTGACATGGATGGTTGATAAATTCTTTCATTTCGGCCGTAAGATCTGGAAGCTTATGCTCTTGAGCAAACCGGGCGGCTTCTTCAAGCCATAAGCAGGGGGCGGAATTAAGGATAACCATTCCTTTCAGCAAGCTCTCGCACTCTTTAAACAGGAGAGGCAACATTGCTCCAAAAGAATGGCCGACAACTACAGGATTAGTAAAACTTTGTACCATCGGAATAAATAGGGAGAGCCATTGATCATAGTTATCCAAAGGAATTTTATGGTCACCATTGCCGGGGAAGTCAATCAACCAAGTGTTTCCTGAACAGTGAAGGTGATCGGTTAAGCTTTTATAATAGCTTGAGTCAGCGCCGGCTCCGCCCGGAATAAACAGCCAATTCAGTGCACTGTTACCGTTTGTAGATACCAAAGTATATCTAATTTGATTTCCGTCATAAAAATATTTCATCTTATCCTCCTCTATATCTTCCCCCCATATCTTGGAGATTATATAGGTTAGGGTGCTGCTGGGCCATAATTAATAACAAATTCTTATAAATTATTAGAAGAAACATAAGTTTATCTTTTTATAAAGAGTAATTATCTAAAGAGGAGCCCTTTAGAGGATAAGGATCAAGCTAGTCTCCCTCAAGAGAAGAATCATTGCGGTTCCGTTGCAAATTTTTGAGAAGTTGTTAGGTTAAGGGGAGATTGCCCAATAGATGAGCCGTGTGATGAAGCCCAAAGAGTTTAGATATCGCCATTTCCTTCCCGAAGTTATCTTGCAATGCCTGCGCTGGTACTTACGTTATCCCATTAGCTATCGTCAATTAGCTGAAATGATCAGTGAAAGGGGGATAAAGGTTGACCATACAACCATTTACCGCTGGATCCAGCATTACGCTCCCGAATTTGAGAAAAGGATACGTTGGAATGCTCGCCCTTCAGCTTGGTCGTTAAGGGTGGATGTAAAGTCAAAGGCCAATGGAAGTATCTTTATAGAGCCGTCGATAAATATGGGCGCACTGTTGATTTTATGCTAGCTCATACTCGGGACCTAGCTGCTGCTAAGCGATTCTTTAAAAAAATGCTGAAACAGTGCAGGGATATGCCTTTATCTATTACCACTGATAAGCATTCTTCTTATCATACAACTATCGAAGAATTAAAAAAAGAAGGGCGTCTGGATGAACGCGTCAAGCATAGGCAAATCAAATATCTCAACAATATCATCGAACAGGATCATCGGCGTATCAAACGCCGTACCCGGCCCATGTTAGGCTTCCAATCGTTTAAGACGGCTAACCGAACGCTCAAAGGCATTGAAGCCATGGCCATGATGCTTAAAGAGCAAACAATTTATTTGACAAAAAGCTTCCAGGATCAGGTTCGATTTTTCAATCGACTTTTTAACGTATACGCCTAAATTGCGTCCAAATCATCTTACCTTTCAGCCTTAAACCAACCTGTTTCCCAATTTGCAACGGAACCCTTAAAAGAGCCTTAAACTTTAACCGTAGAGGTGAAATTACTGACCGCACATCAGAAAACCAGCATTTACGAATGATGCATCTTAACTTGCTTGCTGCTATCATCATCTATTGGAACACTAAACATCTAGGTCATATCGTTTATGGTATGAGACAGAATGGAATAACCATAACCCCGGAGCAATTGGCACATCTCTCGCCTCTTGGATGGGAGCATATCATCCTTACAGGGTACTATAGATGGTGAGTATTTACCCTTAACGCAGTTCCCTGCACTTTGCCGCAAACTACCCCTATACTATTTTCCCAGCGAGCAGGCGAACTTAATTGAAAGGGTAATATATTTTCTCATAAAATATGATTACCATATTTTGTAAAGCTTTTAAATCGCTGCACATATCATAGATTTACTTTATTTCTTAACCTTAATATATTCTCTATTAATTAATTTGACAGAGCTAGGAACAAGTTTTCTATATAGGTTCTTCGTCCCTAAATGCTTCATATAATAAGCGTGCTTCCTCGCGCTTAATGTGGAAATCAAACATTGCGGAACTGATAAATTTATTTACATTTTCTCTGAGCGGATAATAATCCCTTATTATCTCCTCTTTCGAGAAACGTCGACCGTATTGGTTTTCTTGAATTTTTAGAAATCTATCTAAGGTAAGATCTAGCGTTAAAGGATGGCTTAGTGTTATTGAAACTTTGTTTTCTCTATTGGCCCTTAGAATTTCCTCTTTTCCAGAAAATGTCCCTCTATTCGGAAGGCTTATCTTCCTTTGTCTTAGTCCACCATCTAATAAAAGTGGGCGCTCTTCACTGTCCATTGCATGGGGCTTTGAGGTTATTAGAAGAGACAATGCAAACAAAAATAGTAAGGAATTCTTTTTCATTGTGTTAGCTCCTTAAATCGTTAGTTATAATTATTCCTTTTTCATTATACCTTTGGAACACTATTAGCTATATATTAATAATATATCTTTTTTCTTAAAAAATCACCTTTATTTATTTAATCTATCTCCTGCTTTATTTTTCTTTTTCTCACTTTGCCTTTTAAGTGCTGACGATGAGATTCTTGGGGATTTAATAAATTATCTCTCATTTTTATCTTCTCATAGCACTCTAACTTATCATAATGATCTTCCCCGTTGTGAAGTACATGGGCATCATCAGTATTGTTCTCATTTTCATACCAATGAATAAGTTTTAAATATGAGGGATCTTCTGTGGTTTGCCATACATAAAGATTACTTCCATGCAAGGAAGCAATAGCATCGTATAGTCCAGTCGTGCCTATAGTTGCTTCTATACTCTTGTTAGGAGTATGAGTAAGCCATCCGCTGCCGTTTATCCCACTGGTCTTAAAATGCTTTATATATTTAAGATAGATTTTTTTCTCTCCAGCACGCTCAAGAATTCTTCTACATAAATCAGCATACCTAGCTTTTATAGCAGTAATTGCATTTAATTGTTCGGTAGATAATTCATAGCTATTTAATAACTCATCCAGAGATTGAAGCCCTCCCTTATTATCTCCTAGCTCACTCGTCAGGGAGCCAGCTAAAGACTTTTCATCTTCCATAACCAAGTTATAGTCATTTTCTAACTCTTTAAAAGCCGGCTCTAAAATTTCTGGAAGACTCCCATCTCTTAAGGCTCTAAAAATCTCCGGTGCCACAAGGGCTCTGATAGATGAATCATGGGCAACTTCCATGAGAAGTTTTAGACTCTGCTTCCGTGTACTATTTATAGCATGAAACCCGCAATCACCATCACCGCTAACCTTTCTAAGAGTGAAATGAAGAGGACCACTGTTTTCCTCTCCCTTAAGATAAATCGTTCCTTTGGGAATAAATCCCTTGTAAATAAAACCCTCCGCATCACGCTGGGTAATATGTAAGACAATGCTGAAGGATTCTTTATCGGTTAAGGTTTCGGGGTGAGTTGGGAACAGGAAATATAAATGAGTTAATAATTCGCTTTTATCATTGATCTCTTTTACCCAACTAACTTTAACTCTATCATCCGTTTTAGATAATTCTAGTAAAGCTCTAAAGGGGTTATTATCTTTACCCCATTGGAAAGGGTAAGATTGTGAGAAATTATTCTTGTCTAAAAAACTATCCAGAAATTTCTGAGCTTCTTCTATATCCAGAGTATTAAATTTCTCTATATTAAGATGTGGGTGAGCAGCTATATACTTACCCATTTCTAAATCAGAGGAGTTACCTTCTATCTTTCTAGTAGTTTCTTGTAAACCACGAGAAGGAGAAAATTTCGGATCTACTTTCAAGCCCCTAGTATAATTTTTGAAAAAAGTATTAATTTTATAAAAATTATTAGTATTTATTTTTTCAGGGTTAATAATATGGAAATGGCATTTCATCTCCACTTGATAGCTATCATTGATATAGAGGTAACCATAAAGATAGTCTTCTGAAGATTTTACTAATTTGTTACATAAAATATAACTTAACCAAGAATTCCTTTTTGTATTGAATCTACCGTAGATTGGAAACTTCCACCAGTCTGACAGATTACTTTTTCTATGTGTGGGAAAGCCAGTGGACAATATATCATCAATCGCCTGTAAATAGTCTCTATACAGTCCAGGCATGGTTGCGGGTAAGATTTCTTCCACTTCCATGGTCTCACTACTCGTATTCAAATTGTACCAATAATTAAGTATAAGTCGGCGATATTTATAGACCGCGGCTCCTAGAGTAAAGAGAGATCCACTAATAAGGAGAGGGTTAAGAGTAATAAAAGTTAAATTGTTGAGGGTAGTGGTAACATCTAAAACAGACCAATCTTCATTCTCGGATTGAGTATACTGAGCACAAAAACTTTCCACTGTGGTATTATATTTTACGCCATTCTGGATTACCTCTATATAGTCGTTTTGTTGTGTCCAAGCATAATTATTAGTTACCAGTGAGCAAATACTAACTAAAAGTACACTAATTCTATTCATTCAAATACCTAACTTGATTAATTACCTTTAAGATGATAATGGGAATTTAATTCAATTTTTTCAATCTCTCTATTAGCTCTTTTGAATCTGGATTTTTTGCATCAAGGTCATCAGGATAGGTTTGTGTTGCAGAAGCGAGAAAATGTAATTTCAACTTAGTGTTTAGGAACTTAGTGTTTAGGTTAGATTGAAGGGTGTGTAATAACTCATTCCCCCATTCAGATTCCCGAAAAAATCTATCTGCACAGCAAAGACACACACTCCTGGAGGAAGCTATATTGATAACAATAGCTAGTTCCTCCCCTTGGTAGTTTTTGTCCTGAGTTATTTCCTTTATTTTCTTTATGGCCTTAGTAATGAATTCTTCAGAGGACAAGTAGGTAAGCAAACCTTGTTCAGTATGTAAAAAACGCATATTAAAGTGCGTATCATTGATTTTCGCTTTATTTAAGCTTTTCTGGACGTAATTTTGTCTTTCTTTAATCAGATAACTATAAGTTTCAAACTTATATCCTGCAGTAATACGTTGGATTAAAAAAGGCCTCTTTCTCTCTCGCGCTAATTTACGTTGTTCAGGAGGTAACAAGTCATCTATAAATCTGAATTTCTCCTTATGAAAAGCAGCTGGGAGGTCCTTTTTAACCGGTTCACTTGGCCATCCTGGCACCCATACACTCTGATCATTTTCTATTTCAATACCTAAGTTGCTGGTGGTGGAGAGTATATCTACACGATATCTTAAAAGATTAGTTTTGCTGGGCCTATCATTAAATGTCAAAAATGTTCTCACCTGGGGTGTAAGATCTTTCAAATGTTGACAGGCACTCTTATGCCAGTCTTTGAATTCATGATCATAAAAGGATAGATTTTCATCATTCCATATAGCTCGGCTATCTAAATAAGAGTGGCAATCTTTATTATCCTGCGTTAGAGAAAAAAAATGAGCCGGCTTAATTTCTTCTTCTTCACTATCTAACCCTCTGTCTGTAGGGCTGCTTGAAGAAGTGTTTTGGGACTCTTCACCTCTTTCTTTATTGAGCTCTGCTTCCTCTTCTCTTTTAATATTTGATAAGGAAGGAAAGGAAGGAGGAATAAAACTTCCTTCTCCTCCTGTTACTTCGTTATCAGCTGCCGTAATTGGATTAACTAGAAAAATAAATATTATGGTTAGCCAATACAAAGAGGTCTTTTTAGCTTTTAAACAGAGAGACATCTCAAACCTTATAGCTTAAATTCGTTTTGAAGGATTTTAAAATTTATTCAGTTATCCTCCTTACAGGAAAATACGATATTTTTTGTACCTTTTTGAAAATGGGAGGGAAACTAATTTGAAACGGTGCTGATGCTATCGTCTTAAAATGAGAAGCAAATAGTGAAGCTTATATAAGGGTTCTGATGCTACCGTCTTAGATGTCAATATATTTAGGGTTCCATGGCTGTAAATGTTTAACCATCATTTTTAAAACACATACTCGTATTTTTATAAAGAGCATCCTTCGTTTAAACTACTTCAAAGCTAAAGTAGAGGTATGAGACCTGTGATCTTGGCTTATATGTGTAAAAAAGTTCTATTATTATACGGTGATCGGAAGAAAAGCTAAAAGGGACTGTTGCATTTAAGGAATGAGATAATAGTTATCTCTTATTTGTCATAAACTTTAAGAATAAATGTGGAATAGCTCATTAATAAGCTTGATTTGATCGCTCAGTGTCCTCCTCAAGAAACATGTTTGCTTCTTTACCAACATTAGCATCGCTTCAATACCCTTAATAGTTCGGTTGGCTGTATGAAATGACTGGAAACTAAGCATTGGTCTGAGCCGCCTTTTCAATCTACTGTGGTCAGATTCAATTCTATTATTGCTATATTTTACTTGAGTATGACTGACATCCTGGCTTAACGATCCCTCTTTCTTTATTTTCTCTATAGCTTTAGCATAAGCTGGATTCTGATCAGTGTTAATCTTGCATGGGTGTTCATGACATTGTTTAAGTGCTCTTTTAAAGAATTTAATAGCACTCTTGGTATCCCTTTTATGGGAAAGCATAAAATCGATGGTTTCACCGCTAGAAGTTATAGCCCGATAAAGATACTTCCAGTGACCTTTAATCTTGATATAGGTTTCATCAACTTTCCAGGAAAAACCTAATGGCTTAGCATACCAGCGTAACCTTTTCTCGAACTCTGGGGCATATCTCTGAACCCAACGATAGATGGTTGTATGATCAACGTCTACCCCACGCTCTTCCATCATCTCTTTTAGGTTCCGGTAACTGAGGGGATAACGCAAATACCAACGCATACATTGCAAAATGATTAAGCCGCTAAAACGGCGCTTCCAGAAATCACTCTTCATTGTAAAGTCCTATCTTCACAAGCTTTGCTAAGTGCTATTATCTTTGATTAGTTTCTAAATGCAACAGTCCCTTTCAGCTTATCTGTCACTATGACGCGAGGAGATACACCTAATTTTTTAAGCGCTCGCTTTAAAAATCGGATAGCTGACTTGGCATTTCTTCTCCTTTGTAAAAGGACATCAATCTCTTCTCCCTCACTATCAATCAGCCGCCATAACCACAAAACTTCCCTTTTTTCTTTATCCTCACTTCATCGATATGCCATTTGTCTTTAAAAGCTGATCGTCTTTTGGGACGAATACCTCTAGCATAAACAGGACCCCAGCTTTGACACCAATTTCGAATCGTTTCGTAAGTGACAGATAGGCCTCTATCCTGAAGCATTTCGCTTAAATCTCTTAAGCTGATCTTATAACGGTAATAGTAATGAATAGCAAAGCTGATAACACTTTTGGAAAAACGGCATCCTTTATAAGGATCTCCCATGATCAAAGATTTTCTCTTATTTTTGCATAAATCTTACAATAACTGTATCTACATCTCAACTACTTGACGGTACTCTTTGGGCTTCATCATATAGCTCATTTATAAGATTGCTTTTCCCTAAATTACCAGTTTCTTAAAAACTTGCAACGGCACCTAATGGAAAATGCTTCTCTCTTTCTTGCTTGTTTTTTAAAAGTCTTACTTTAATAATGTTGTTCGGTTGCCTTTTATCAAAACTAAAGAAATTAAGGGGTTCTCTGTGATCTATTTTAAAAAATACCTAACAATAGTATCTATAACACTGTTTCATCACTCATTAGTCCAAGCTATTGACATACCAAAAGGCCTTGAAAATTTAACACCACAAGGATTAGATGAAGTAGCCGTTTCTATCCAAAATGGAGCCGCCCAACTTATACTCGGAAACAGGGTGGACGCTAAAACAACAAAATCACACAAGCTTAAAGCACAGGAGTGGTGGCATGTAGCAGCTTTAAAAGGCCAACAGGAAGCAATTAGAAAACTTATCGAATCTCCTAAGGAGAGCTCTTTCGGTCTTACCGCAGGATCACAGGAGAAGGACGAGGGGTATTTGCGAGAAAATCTTAAGAAAGAGAATCGAGAGGAATTATTGGAAAAAGTGAACAATAGGGATCCTGAAGCTCTTTATGAAATAGGTAAAAAATGGTTTGAGGGTTTTAACCATGACGGCAAACATGGGGTTGTGAATAGGATATTGGATCGGCCTAAAGGTATACACTATTGGAATCAGGCTGCCCTCGCTGGACATAAAAAAGCAATAACTCTACTCTATAAACTCAATTGTCAATTTCTAGAAGCTAACAAAAAGAGGTCGTAAGCCTCTTTGTTAGCATTTGTGGAAAAAACGTCCTTGTCAGTTTTTCCACAGCACCCCTTTAGAATATAAAGCAGTAAACTAACTTGCAGTACTCTATGAATAAGATGGTGCAGGATTACCTAAGGGACCAGACGCAGATAAGAAGGCTGTAGAATGGTACATCAAAGCGGCCAATCAAGAACATGCTGGGGCTAGCTTTAATCTAGCAATACTCTACGAACAAGGGCGAGGAGGATGGCCTAAGGGATCACAGGCAAACAAATGGGTACCAAAGCGGCTGAACAAGGGGTAAGTGAAGCTCAGTTTAATCTTGGCCAGATGTATAAGGAAGGTCGGGCAAAATTATTTAAAGGGAAAATATCAGACAAACAGGCTGTGTACTGGTACAAAACAGCTCCTACAAAGGGACATGCTGCTGCTCAAAATAATCTTGGATGGATGCATATGCAGGGCCGCGTGGAACTGTCTAAGGGGCCAGGGGCAGACAAAATGGCTCTAAAATGCTACGCAAAAGCCGCTATAAAAGGTCATGTTAAGGCTCAATATGGATTAGCGATACATGGGAAAGGTGATATTGCTGAATGAGAGAAATGGAAGCAACTTGCTAAAGAGGATGCGATTGAAGAAGATTCAATAAGTACCGTGTCGGGTAATCCTTCGGTTAAGATTGAAGAGAGAGAATTCAACTAAATGTGTCAAAGGTTAAGCATTGAGCTTAAGCCTAACTTCACAATAAATGTATAGCTAGGAAATGGTCAGGTCTCAATTTGGCTCTTGCATTGGCCATTTTTCACAGATTGTCTAGTAGGGACAGTGAATTTGTTGTTCCTCAAGAGAGGTGTATATTTGTAAAATTAATACGAAGCTAGTGCCAAATTATAAGATATTTAAGCTTGATCCCTATAAAAAGCGGCCTAGAAGCAAGACTAATTTTGATAACCGTATATTACCATAAACTGTATAGAATTTAATGTATTAGATTAAAATTTTTCAATTATAAACAATATAAAGAATATAAAATATTTAACATAAGATTTATTATAAAGTTTATGATAATTTAATTATCCCCTTCTAGAATAATGATCTTTATCATCGTGTTCCTTATACTAAATGGTTAAGTAGCTTCTACTGAAAGGAAAAATCTATTCGGTCTCATTAGCATAGATTATACTCTCTGATCAAAACGATTATTAGGTGTTCAAAATCGATCGGTTTTGGACACGGCTTCTTCCTACTGTCCAAAAATTATATTGACATAGATTAGGACATATGAAACATTTAGGACATCCTTTTTATACACTTTATACAACATTATGCCACGTACTTTTGCTTATGCCCGTGTTTCCACTATGGAACAAAACCCTGACAACCAGATAAAAGAAATTCTAGAAGCTGGCTTTGTTATTGAGCCTCATCGAATAATTACTGAAACTATATCGGGATCCATGCATATTTCACGACGTAAAGGGTTTGCGCGTTTATTAGATAAAATGGAAAAGGGGGATATTTTAGTAGTCACTAAGCTTGATCGACTAGGACGGGATGCTATTGATGTAAGCACCACTGTTGCTAAGCTCGAAGAAGTAGGGATCAAAGTCCATTGTCTGGCACTGGGAGGTGTCGATCTTACTAGTTCAGCTGGGAAAATGACTATGGGAGTAATTAATGCAGTTGCTCAATTCGAGCGAGATCTGTTAATTGAGCGTACCCAAGCCGGGCTTGTTAGAGCCAAATCAAAGGGCAAAACTCTCGGTCGCCCGAAAATTCTCACAGAATTACAGACAAAGCAAACTATACAGCAATTACAAGAAGGTAAAACTATTGCGGCTATTGCAAGAAACTTTAATACAAGCCGACAAACTATCATGCGCATCAGAGATACTATCAATTATTAATGCACTCCTATGGTACTTTTCGTTCCTTTATGTAGATGAACCATAATAAGCTCATAGAGCTAAGCATAGATCGGGTTCAGATCAAATTAATGTGCAATATTAATCTGAAATAGGAGACGTACATATAGTCTCGTATTTATAATAATTATCTCATTTAAGATGCTGCCAATAACCACCCCTTATAAGGGAGCTCTTCACCTTCAAGATACTTGTGTTTATTATATAGAATATTCCACTCATTAGCTTCTTCATGATTGGCTATGATTAAGATACTCGTTATTCTCTTAAACAAGAGCTTAATTCTTTTCAAATCTAGAGAGAGAATATGGATTGGGAATCTGAGTTCATAAAAAGCTTTAAAGCTCATCCATAAGTTTAACGCATATCTATCGAACTGCGTCGTAGCAAGGAATATCTTTCTGCTATTTATAATATCAGTGCGATAATCTTCATTTGTCCATTGTTCCTTTTGAATTGTAGGCAAATTTCCTAAGGCAGCCCAAACATCCTGTTCCTTAAGATAAGTGTTAATTGTTGCGATAATATTTTTATATAGTTGCTCGTATAATTTATAGTAATCCAAGCAATTTCTCATGCCACGAATATTATTTAAGGCACAAATATATCCTGCAACTATGCTACGTTTTTTATAATCTAATATTGTATTAAAGTCTTTACGGTGGATTAAAATGTCGAACTTCGGATTATTTACCTTATATTCTTTAAAAGGGAATTCAGGAGATAGGTATACATCTTCAGCAAATTGACGAACCTTATCATACACCTCAATATCAGTAGCTAAATCATACGGCAGCTTCAATGCCAGTCGCTCATAGGATATGGTATAAAAGAGAGCACCTGGTAAAATACCTAAAAATTTGAAAGCTACGGGAGGAGAGAGAAATATTTTTTCTTCCCCATAGGGTGCTCTTAATATTCGATCGCTACCTTCTTTACTATAGCCACATTTCTCAAAAGTTTGCTGATACAAGTTTCTTCCGTTAACTGTACATACAATAAGCCTTTTTACATGAGCAAGGCTTGGAGCTCGAACTATTTGTTCCCATCTTCTTTCTTCATTATTTGCGAAACCTAAGGCCTTATCATACGATAAGCTATGAAATTGCTTAGAGGCTAATCTTATTGATAAAGCAATATCTGTAGGAGGTAAGAAAGAGAGCACATGAACAAAGAGTTCAGAGGGTAAGGACTCTAAGAATAGTTCTAAAGATATTATTTGACTTTTTTCATGTTGCAGGTTGAGCCTTTTATTTAGTCGAACTAGGTTACGTTTGGAGGGCTCAAAACCTCTTTCGGCTGCTCTTCTAAACCAATAATGGGCAGCTTCAAGCTTATCATATTTATAGGCGAGCATGGCATAGTTATGCATCGCTCTTACATTTCCATTTTGGGCTACTTGAAAAAATCCCTCCTTTGCTTTCCTTAGATATCCGATAAAATCTTTAAAAAGAGAAGGATGATACCTATGCCAATCTTTATAGTTATTGCGGTTATCTATTGCTTCTTGATAAATTTTTTGTAGCATTTGTTCATTTATTAAGTTGTTATCTTTAATTTTCCCGTTTTCTTCTTGCTTACTATTCTCTACTTTTAGCTTTCTAGGGGTGCTATCCAAGTCGATATTAGGCATCTCAGGTAATGGAGGCGCTAATAAAAATCTTTGATTATAGTCACTTTCATTTGCGGCAATACCATTAATAAAGAATAAGGAAAATAGTTGGGAAAATATGATATTAGCTACATTATTTCTTTTTATATTCATTTCTTTTAGACCTTCTCAATAGTAATAATTTCTGGGTTTTAAGGTTTAGAAGATAGCTTAGAAAGCTCATAAAAATTACCTTTCTATAATTTCTACAACATCCTCTTCTACTATAACGATATGCAATGCCCCCGCAGTATAAATAGGTTTCAGATATTCGTCAAAATGTTCTAAGGCTAATATCCCTTAAAAGTATAACCAGCACCCCCAATTTATGGGGACCCGGCAATAATATGGGAAAGGATATGACTAAAGCTTGTAATGATCTCATTAATATTTCCCTTCAACCATCAATGAAATAAATCAGAAATGCTAGTGCTATTTTTCAACAATAATTTAAAAATGATACATCCTAGAAGTTAAGGCTCATATGGGGCGTTAACTTAGCCACTAGAGAATTAAGAATTCGGAATATTAAGAGTTTTAGGATCGACCAGCTCAATATTCGGTGCGTATTGGCGCATCAATTCATGAATCCTATTCCAATCTGTATGCTCACTAATATATTCATGGGAATCTTTCTCATCCAGATCGCTTATTGCCATGCTTTGTTGATAAGAAATTTTGATCCCACAAACGCCTAAAATACCAAGCTGCTCTTTTACTCTCATAAAGTAGCCAGAAGGCTGCGTGAGTACTCTATATAAATCTGCACTAGAGCTGATTTTTCTAACCCATCCATATTCAATTAGTTGTCAAAGTTTCTCCTCTGTTCCATAAACTCTTTCTTCGGCTTCAGGTAAGTCAAATTTCATAGCATAATAAGGCATAATAGTGTAACAGATAAAAACTCCGGTAAAATTACCCTACTAAATGCTAAAACTTTTAAAAATACACTTAAGTAAGGCCCTTAAGTATAATTTGCGGATAAGAAAAATTATATTTATCGATTATTGTTATCTCGTTCTGAATAAAAAACAAAGGAAAACATAAATAAAATGAGTAAATTAAATAAAAATATTTTTGGAAAAATAAAAACCCTTGAGATAAAAAGTCATATTTTTGCTCTTTATTCGCACTTAAGTGCCCAGAGCCAAGGAGCTAAACATAATGTTTTTTAAAAGAACCCTTAAAAGATTCTTCGTGCAGACATCTATTCTTCTAGGAAGTTATCTCAATATATTTGCAACTGAGATCATTGATATAGACAAATTTTCTTTTAGTTCTACCCAAATAAAAGGCGTTAGAGTCGTATGCTTTGATACAGATAACCAGCGGTTCACTGCTGTAAATTATTTTGTTCAGACTACTCCAGCACCCTTTAAATGGAATTTATTGGATTTTACTTTTGATTCTGATTGTAATGTTGATTTGTCGTCAGAATCTAAGTTAGAGAACTATACTCTTACTACTAAAGGAACCATAAAAATAAAAGGTAAGGATCTAGAAGAAGCAGACGTAATAGATGATGAAGACGCGAGTAATCTTGACAGATGCGTTATAAAGAAGGTATCAGACTTTCAAAACAATGGAGAGGAATCCAAAAGACTAATTTTAACCCATAAAAAAATTGACATTAGAACTGCCCAACATATTAAGAATAAACTTAACGAATATTCTGGCAAAATTAAGTCTAAGGGAGCTCTTGAAGCTACTTTTTATAGAGGAAAAGAGAAAGAAAATAAGGCTTTTAGTAATTTGTCTGCTGATGTATCGGACAATAATAAAGAAAGAGGGACATTAGGAGAATTAGCAACAACCTTGACCATGATTCATTTTGGTTACCAGGGACATTTTTCAAAATATGGTACAGATAATGGATTTGATGGGATCTTTACTGATAATTCAGATGATCCAGAGATGTTTATTACAGAATCAAAATGCAGAGAACGGGCAGATGGGGTGAAAACTATTATGAAAGATAATCTCTTTGAAAAGAAAATCGCCGATAAATTACAACGCATTTTTACATACACCCATCCAACCCTCTCAATCCAAGCAAAAAAACGTTTAGTAGAAACAGCAACACTTGTTGGTAATTTTATTAATGAAAATCCTGATAAGATATTTAAATTTGCCCACCGAATTAAACCTGACGGGATATGTGAATGCTTAGTAGAAAAATTTGATGTTAGTAAATATCAAGCGAGTATGTTGCATACACTGTCTCCTCAATCCCCCATGAAAGATAAGCTTCTGGTTTTAGATAATATTACGACTCAACTCTGTTTAACGGAAGACGAAAAAGCTAAGCTTTTTATAAGTTCCCTTAGAGGAGCCCGTGCAGAAAAATTGGAACTCATTTTTAAAGCGTTAAATATCGAAGATGAAAAACAAGAAGCCATGCTTGCTATTATAACTCCTAAAAAGGAAGGCAGGAAAGTTTTGAACTATGCTTCTTAAGAGAAAGGATCCTAGAAATGGGATAGATTGTTTGTGAGGGTCCTTTGAAGCGATTCAAGAAGCTTGGAACATCTCGCAAGCAAGAGAATACAGATGGACTCTCTTAGTTGCATAAGTGGTATAGTATTAACAAACGGAGCTGTAATTTTTGTCCGTTCTTAACGGGTAGCACTGCACTGATAAACAACTTATGGGTTAAATAATTAAGCTTAATTTCTATAGAGATAAAAATACAGCACAGAGAATAGTGATATAAACTTGAAAGTATAAATACAAATAGTTTATTAATTCAAATAGCTCTAAGTCATAATGAGTTATCCAAGGAGATGGTTCCTTCTCTACCTCTCGGTAAAGGCATAACAAATCTGAATCATCTCCTAATTCCTTCAATCTGTGCCTTTATAGTAACTTTTTATAGGACAAGGCTGAGATTTCTTAAAACAGACTATAGGAATAATGAGTTGCGCAAGAGAAGTCTTTTTACTTAGGCTTCCTGATTTCCTTATAGAGTAAAACAATTAAATGGTACTCTTAGAAACCATTATCATTTATTGCGGCTGATTATAAATGCGAAAAAAGAAATCACCTAAACACTCAAATAAAAACCGATTCTCCCTGGCAACATTAATCTCCGCCATTTCCCTTTCTTTAGGGGTGGGATATAATGCTGCTTATTTTTATGCAGCTCATTATGAGCTACCAACTCTTATCCACGAAAAATCTCAAGAGCTAGCGGTGTGCTTCTCGCCGAACCCTCTTTGTCAGCAAACGCTTCTAACCACCTTAAAAATGGCTAAACATTCCATTCATCTTCAGGCTTATTCATTCACGGATAGAGATATAGCTGATGCCTTAATTGATGCGAAAAAAAGAGGGGTGGAGGTACAAGTTATCTTAGACAAATCCAATAAAACAGATAAACACTCTAAAGCAAACTTATTAGCTCAAAACGGCATCAAAGTTTATATTGATAGCCCTCAAGGGATCGCCCACAGTAAGGTCCTAATTCTCGAAAAGGAGACCGTGATAACGGGGTCGTACAATTTTAGTGCAGCCGCCTATAGCCGGAATGCCGAGAATCTTCTGATTATTAAGAATACTGAATTGACTCAACGCTACTTAAAGAATTGGGAAGCGAGAAAAGCTTTATCAACGCCCTTCCGAAGACAGAAAGCTGATGCGATCTTCCTTGATAAGGGTGTAATTGCAGCCAATGCGCCGCTCTGAGGTTAGGCGCTTCCTAAGTGTCTTCTGTAAGAACTTGTCCTTTTCTTCAAGGCTATCAAAACTCATAACCTTACTTCGCCCTTTCCGGCCAATACGTCCGTAAGAAATGATCAGAGACCATCTGCCCAGAAGATCAGGCGCTTGCTTAATTTCGTACCAACGATAGATCCCTTTATCGGAATCAATGGCCTTCAGTCGATAATCTTGCATATTTTTTGGTGAGTAGACCAAGGGAACTTCCCCCTTAGCCTCTCGCAAAACGGTGCGTGAGTCTCTCAACTCACACCGCTTCCATCAAGCAAAGCTTTTCATCATACGCATTTTCCAGTGAACAAACATCTCTGGTTGCTCTTCAGCAATTTTAATCAGAAATTGTGATGCTGTTCTTTTATGCCCTCTCAACCGTTTGTACTTATTCATCGCCCACGCCACTAAAGCTAGATTGAAGTGCCGCAACACAGGCTGTAAAGCTGATAAATGATATTTCCCATAGTACTGAATCCATCCTCTCAGAATTGGATTATAGAATTGGGCTAGATCTTTTAAGCTACGCTGTGCTTGGTTCCTTAGTTTACGTATGCGAGCCCGCATTGATTTCTTCGCTTCTTGGCTGACTGCCGGCGTAAATCGCGACATGAGACGATTTTGCCTCGTATTTCTTACCGTCCGTCGGCAAAAAGTATATCCTAAAAAGTCAAACTTTATATTAGAATATTGACCTTTACGAAACTCATCTTTGCAGTAAATAATCTTTGTTTTCCCTGGATGTAATTCTAGCCCACATTCCTTAAAACGTTGGTTAAGTGCCTTCAATAATTGACTAGCCTCTTGCTCCGTTTTACAGTGAACCAAACCATCATCGGCGTATCGACACCACTTTGTCTCTGGATGATAACGAGACATCCACGCATCAAATACATAATGGAGAAATAAATTACTTAAGACAGGACTGATTACTCCCCCCTGGGGAACCCCACAGGTAGGCTTAATTAATTTTCCATCTTGTAGTTGTATAGAAGCTTTTAACCAGCGTTCTATGTAAAGTATAACCCACTTATTTTCTGTGTGTTTCCTAACTGCTTTCATCAATAGAGCATGGTTGATGTTGTCAAATAGACCTTTGATATCAAATTCGACCACCCAGTCTATATACCAGCAACGATATCGCGTTACTCCCACGGCTTCTAACGCCGATTTGTGAGGCCTATATCCATAGGAATCCTCATGAAAGCAAGGCTCTAGAATGGGTTCAAAGGTTAACTTCACAACCATTTGTGCTACTCTATCAGATACTGTGGGTATTCCTAGAATACGCTCTCCACCTGACTTTTTCGGTATCGGAACCGCTTTTACAGGCGGGGGCAAATAAGTCCCAGACGACATCCGATTCCAGATCTTATAAAGATTATCCTTTAAGTTCTTATCAAAGTCTTGCAAAGATTGCTGGTCTACGCCAGCCGACCCTGCATTTTGTTTGATCAATTGATAAGCTTTCATTACCAGTTGTTTGGAGATAATGAAAGGCTTTGTTTTATTCAAAATTTCCTCCTCTTGCGAGTTGAATTTAAAATAACACTTGCTTGATGCAACGCCTTTGCTCCATGACCATTACAGCCACTTCATAACTACTACACGTTGCTCCGTCCCAGTGCCTTGTATCAGTACTCTTACCCTTGACACTTTGATATCTTGGGTGTCTCCCTTATCATCAAGACGACTGGTTCCCGTAGTTCCTCGAAAAAGCCTAAATCATACTCACGCCATCTATACGCCGGACACCGTCTACACAGTCATCAGGTTTCCTGTAGACTTATCCCGGAATTTGTGGACGATCCCGGTTTTGATGTCAGTTTTACGAATAACGACGCGTCATCAATGGTTCATTTACATTCGTCTTTATGATTCTTACCTGCCAAGTTTACCTGACTTTTCCTTAACGCTCACGACCGTCACTCTTAATAACAGCCGCTTAAGGTGGTTTGAAGCCTGCTCCTGAAAGCCGGCTTCGAAGGACCTTCCTTCATCTTTTTCAAAGCTTGTCTAGAATTTCGCTGGATTTCTTTAGTCCTCCTTAATTCTATTGCTACGGCACACTCCACAAATACCGTGGATAACTTCCTTAATAAAGGAAGTTTTATCCCTTAATCTTGGCTTTCTGATTGAAGATTACCTCTTTGCCTAAGAATTAAGCAACTGAGAAGTGTTATTATACTCTACTTAGCATTAACTTTTGGCAGTTGGTGCCATGAGGTAGTATAGGCTGGTGACTTCCTGGTCTTCCTATCTTTCCAGCTTAATCTTGGCCCACAAGCCGCCATATGAACGGTTCCTCGGCCGTACCGCTGATTAATTTTATCCAAGGTCCGGCTAATCTGTTGCGCTTTAGTATTTCTCTCCTCGTGGGGATCGAAGAGACTGAGTTGGGTCAAAGTGATGGGCATTAAATCCAGAGCCATAATCCCCGCTTTATGGTAGTCAAAGCCGGCCTTAAAGATGGCTTCTAACCCTTGCACTGCCGCTTGAATCAATCTTCCATCATCATTGAGGGCTGTAGGTAGATTAATCAGAATGCTATTATAATACTGGCGATTCGTGACCTGGAAGCGATTAGTACAAACCGAGATCACAAGAGTATTGGTTTTCAATTGATGAGACCTTAGCTTCTCTGCGAGTCGAGTTGCATAGGAAGCGACCGCTTCCCTGATTTCTTCAAATTGAGTTAAGGGTCTAGAGAAGCTTCGCGAGACTTGAATGGATTGTCGGGCTTGAGCTTCCGGTTCTAGGAGCAGACAAGGGATACCATTTAATTCATGCACCAGCCGTTCCCCAACAACAGTAAAGTTCTGACGCATCCATTTAGGATCGAGTTGCTTAAGCTCATAGGCCGTATTGATACCTAAGGCTTTGAGACGAGCAGAAATCCGCCGTCCGATGCCCCAGATATCGTCAATGGCAAAAGTTCGGAGGACCTGCTCGATCTCCAAGGGATCCTCGAGGATACAAACTCCATGGTATGCTGAATTTTTCTTGGCTAAGTGATTGGCAACCTTTGCTAAGGTTTTGGTTGGGGCAATGCCGATGCACGTGGGAATCCCGATCCAAGCGGCTATCTGTTGACGAATCTGATAAGCTACCTGGGCAATATTGCTGACGTTGCTAAAATCTAAGAAGGCTTCATCGATTGAATAGACTTCTACTCGCGGTGCAAGGTCAGATAACGTTGTCATGACCCGCGTTGAAAGGTCGGCATAGAGAGCAAAGTTTGATGAGAAGATGCTGGCTTGTTGGGCGCTTAACAGTTCTTGGACTTGGAATAAAGGTGCCCCCATAGGGACTCCTAAAGCTTTCACTT
Source organism: Candidatus Odyssella thessalonicensis L13 (assembly GCF_000190415.1). Taxonomy (GTDB): domain Bacteria; phylum Pseudomonadota; class Alphaproteobacteria; order Paracaedibacterales; family Paracaedibacteraceae; genus Paracaedibacter; species Paracaedibacter thessalonicensis. Next base: position 1,087 of record NZ_AEWF01000008.1, on the reverse strand, counting down.
CATTGGAGCGCGAGATGACGCAGCCATCATTATTGGATAAAACAACAACAGGCTTAGATTGTAAATCCGGGCGAAAAAGTCGCTCACATGAAACATAGTCGAGTAACCAGTCCCCATTACTAGGGACCAGTCCTCCAAGAACTGTACGTGATGGTTTCCCATCATACAGCTCAAGCTTTTATGACGCTCTTCTATGAACGCGGCTTTACAATTTGAATGAGTTTAGGTCGTTGGATTTGGTTCTTAGCTAATCTTTGACTGAAGTAGGTTTTCCACTTTTTATCATAAAAGTTAGCTTGTGCTTTAATCTTGATATGTCTTTTTATAGGAGTTTTGGCAGCATAACATAACCAATGTTTAACCTTGCCTTCCCTCTTATTTGTAGACATACCATAGAACACCCAATTTCTATTACCAATTCTGTCGAAGTACTTCCTTTTAATCCACCTTCTGCCTTTATTTGGATGGCGCCGTAGGCACCATTTCCAAATGCAACGGAAGATAGCAGCATCTACTTTGGAGAAAGTCTTTGCACTAACCACATGCCGGTGATAATTAGCCCAACCTCGAATAAGGGGGTTGAGATAATTTGTTAACTCCCCTGCAGTTGCTTGCTTATGTGCTTTGATGACTTCTCGGATTTTATTTAGAAAACCTTTGATTCCTTCTTTAGAAGGTTTAATCAATAGTTTTTCGTTATACTTGCGTATATTTTGTCCCAAAAAGTTAAATCCTTCTTCAATAGGGGTGATTTTCGTCTTCTCTGCTGAGAGCTCAAGGCCTCTTGCTTTTAAAAACGTAGTGACCCAGGGAAGAACCTTTTCTTCAAGAAGTTCTTTTGTCCTGCAAGTTACAATAAAATCATCTGCATAACGGATGACATTTACTCTAGGGGATAATTCTCTACCATTCCTCCTATGGAACTTTGCTTTCAGTCCTGTTTCCAAGCCATCCAGTGTTAAGTTCGCTAGGGTAGGTGAGATAATCCCCCCTTGAGGAGTTCCTGCTTCTGTTCTGAAGAGAGTTCTTCCTTGTATGAACCCTGCCTTTAACCATTTTTGTAAAATGCCTTTTTCCATAGGTATAT
>NZ_AEWF01000009.1 GCF_000190415.1 Candidatus Odyssella thessalonicensis L13 | reverse complement strand
TATAAAGAGCAGAGCCTCCTCTAAGTGCGATTCTCTGATATATGCTTCAGAGCTCTTCTCTATTACTTAAACAATTTGGAAGAAACTAAGATGATCCAATATTTATACCAAAGAAAAACAGGTCTATGGAACCCTGCTTTTTCTTTAAAACAGCTTTCTTTAATCTCATGCCTTCTTTTATGCGGTTGTAATCCCTCATCAGAGATCAAGACAGAGAAGGATTTCCTCTTAGGACAGGACCGTTGTAGCGCCAAGATCCGTCGGATCAAACCTGAGAGAAATGCTGATGATGCGGCTCTTACCTTTAAAATGGAGCCAGGCACTCCTTTAAAGGCTAAAGGCATCTTAAAAATAGCTCAGGCAGGCAAACGGGATTATACGCTCAATCCGTCTGAATCCCTCATCCTGAAGATTGATGGCAATGATTATCCCTTAGAGGTTATCCATTCTCTAAAAGATCCTTTAGAAGAAATTGAGCAGTATAATGTTGCTCTGCCTTCAGGAGGAAGTCTGATGCTTGGGCGTGTCAAAGAAGTCACTCGCAGAAGTATAACCTTCCTCTTATCCCAGCAGCTAATGGATAAGATTATTCTGGCCACCCGAGTATCTTTCCGTATTGACTCACCTAGTAAAGAAGGCTATCCAATCGTGATTCCTTTCACGCAGGAAAATCAAGATACCCTTCAGAAATTTAAAATCACCTGTACCCCTAAAGCTTAAAAGGAGACTTTATTATGAAAACTCAAACCTTATTTCCGATTCTTGTCAGCGTTTTTATTGTGTCTGGGTGCTCAACAACCCCGCAGTTTGTAGCCCTGCCCGATCAAGTTAAGCATCAAATCAATAGCACTCAACCTTATTTAGAAGAAGGCCAAATTAAGATGGTCGCTGATATTGAAAGCTCGAATATTGCGACTTACACCGGCGGCGGTTTACTGTTTGGCTTAATGGATTGTGCGGTCATGGCTTATCGTCAAGACCGAGCTGAAGGCGCTCTAGAAGACTTACAAAAAGAGTTTGCTAGTTATGGCTTACAAGAAAAAGTCATGACTAAGCTAAATACAAGCTTCCAGCAAGCCGATTGGATGCATGCTGACTCTCTAAAAGTTCTGAAAGCAGGCCAAGACCAAGCGCAAATCGTTCAAACCTCTACTAAGGACGGAGTATTATTTACCAGCTATATTTATAAATTTAACCCTGAGATGACTGTCATGCGTGGGACGATTTACTTAAGCCTATATCCTGCCAGCGCAAAGCTGAAAACTCTTGTTAAAGCTGACAACCCGTTAGACAAGCCCCTTTTCCGATTTAATGTTAGTGCAGCTTACCAGCTTCCCTCAGCGACCAATGATCTGCATCAAAATGCTAAGCAGTGGGCGGCAGAGAATGGACGCCACTTAAAAGAAGCTCTGAATCAAATCACAACTCAGAACTTTATCCAGTTCGAGAGAGCTCTAAAAAACCCCGCTCATATAGCTGATGAATAAGTGAGGTAAATTAAAAAAATATGACGAATATTAAATCTTAAAAGATTTCCATTTCGTCAATTTTTATATAGGAAAACTCGATATATGAGAATTCGGTTATTGAAACCTATTATTAGAAAAGGATAGAAATTTTAAATGTACGAATTAATAAATAAACTTTGGGTCACACGAGCGAGAATTATGAAAATATACATCAGTTTAATAGTATCAGCTTTAATCGCTGCTAGTAATCAAGATTCAAATGCTATGGATGCGCCATTTTCAGATTCAGAGCAAAGGGCTATAGTATTAAATGAGGAGCAAAAAGCTCTCTTTGTTAATGCATATACTTTACTCGTCGAAGATGTGCCAGGGGTTTCTGTCGAATCATCAAGACGCCAAGCCACGCAGATCTTCTATAACCTTGCACTTTTAGGTTGCCCCGACTCTATGTGTATATATGCAATGCTCCAAGAAGCGCAGGGGCATCATAAGCTCGCTTACTATTGGTTCTCAAGAGCCGAAAAATTAGGTTTAGAGCTTGCAAGAATTAATTGTCAAAGAATGATCGATGAACAAAAAATTGGAAGCAATTGTATAGAAGAGCTAGATGGAACAGAGTTTTCATTTTTTAGCCAGCTTCCTAAAGAGCTACAACTTTATACACTTAAGTTTTGCAATATCAACACATTATTAGAGCTGAGGGGAACAAGTAAAGACTTGCAATCTTTAGTAGATACCCCTTCAATTTGGAGAAAGCTCTCTGCAGACCATAAAATAGAAATGCAGAACGATCATCTAGGCTCAATTAAAACTCAGGTTTTAACAACTTTGAAGCTGAGAAGAGCGCTTGCAAGCTTGTCTAAGCTCCAGCACTACTTTGTAGGAGACATAGATGAAAACCGAAAAGCTTTGTACAATATAGTAATGCAGAGTTTATGCTTTGCAGCTTTGAATGGTAATGAAGAAGCTGCCAATAACTTAAGAGATTTCTGGCTTTTTCCAATAGAGAATGATGAAGGGCTTGTTCTCTATCCTATATCCCCTACTTTGGATACGGAAATTTATCCTATCCTTTCTGAAGAAAGTCTTCTCCGACTCTCCAATAGAAATCTCTTTACCGTTTTATGCCGCTCCATTGAATATATTGATATCTGGCCTAAGAGCCTAATAGATAGGTTCTGCCAATATCTAAGCGCTAAAGGGCATCTTTTCTTGGGAGCAGCATATCGTTGCCAGCATCAATCAGCTCAGATGTTAGAAGACAATCAAGAGAATAAAACAAGAAATGAATTCTTTGCTACAAGCCTCGTTACTTCATTGGTTAGCGATTCTATGGAGACTATAATAGAAAAAGGAATAAAAAAAGCTATTGCAGACCAGAATATGGAGCAATTGGATCTTTGGCTATCCTATAAATTATTAGCAGTCACCCTAACTCTTCACTATGATGAGTCTTTATTAAAAGATAAGGATGTAGTTAACCTTTCCTCTTATTTTCCTGAAAGCTTGCATATTAGAGATCTTTTATCTTTACCTATCAGTCTCAATCTTTTCCTTAATTTAATAGATGAATATATAGATTATCATTATAAGCATAGATATAATAAGCTTCCTTTTAAAACTCAGGAAGTTTTAGGTTCCTGCTTTAAGTTACCCTTAACACTATTTAGTTCAGGTAAACATTCCTTAGAGCTTTTGTTAATATGTTCAAAGTTTTCTCCCTATTTTAAAAATTGTGAAAATATGAATCAGTTTTACAGTTTTTACCTTTATTTAAAAAGAATAAGATCCAAGATCTATGACAAATATCCTCAACTAAATATCTCTCATACTAAGAATGCAGCAACCATTAAAATTATTGATTTAAGTAAAAATCCATTTAGCCGCCAATTACTTCGAAAAATGACTCATTTTTCAGAAATGGCATATAAAGGTAATATTCCAGTAAAGTGGTTGAGGATTTTTTCTCTTCATCCTGCAAATGTTGATAATTTCTTTGTTAAAGATATCTATGGATTTCGAGAGAGGCTTATGCAGTTCCGTGATAAAGCCACTCCCAGAGGTGAAATAACTCCATATGATAACTCTTTGATAGCTAACGCTCTTCTGATCTTAGCTTTTAAAGGGGATGATCAAGAGCAAGCTTGGTATGGAGTGAAATCAACCTACAGAAGATGTATAAAAGATAAGACTTTTAACTTTCAGGATATTTGCGATGAGGTCATTATTACATCTCTAGAAATTGCAATTTCTTACAATAAAGTCCAAAAGTTCTCAAAGATACTTGCCGACGATAGGGTAGTTCAATTGATAAATAACTATGGTGATAATGGATTTCTCGCAAATAGATATAGTGCCTATGTTCAAATGATGAGAAGAAATTTGTACAATTATTCTAAATCAATTTTGAACTCTATTATTGAAAATAGTGCTATTTAAACATGTTAGTAAGAGCGCTGGCTAATCTGCCAGGCTCTCTCCGTTCTTTCTGAACCTTACACCTATCTTATCATGTCGTCTTTGTAAGCAGCTTCTAGCATTGCTGGATATAGCAAAGGATCCATTCTTGAGGTTATAGTAAAAAATGACGTCAAAGAGAAAATTCCTATGGCTAGCAGAAGTAAATTCCCGCCCTGTTCATTAGGTAATGTGTTTCCAATTATAATGATTGAAATAAAAATGTAGAGGAATTGAACACAAATTTTGGTCATAATACGCCGTGCTGTTATCATCCATACAAATCCGCCCACAAAGAATGTTAGAGCTAAGATCATTTGGAGGATATTAATTATGCCACTCATTATTGCCTCATGATGTTCAATTAGATAGTTAATAATTAATTTCCATGGTGTTAACAGCTCGTATAGGTATTCCATCTCCTCATTCCTCCAATTAGTACAGTTTTGTGACCTATTTTTCAGTTAAGACGTTGATATGTCACTATTCTGGCATAATGTTACAGTATACTGCAACGTTATATTGTTACATTATGTTTTTTTAGGTATTCTACTGAAAAGGGTAATCTATTGTGGCTGTGTCTATGCCTGAAGAGAAAAAAGCAAATATTGAGGAAATAAAGCGAGCCGCAAGCATTGTAGGATCACCGACAAGGCTCGCCTGGGCCCTTGAAGTTAGCTATAACACTGTTTATTCCTGGATGAATGGTAAATTTGCACCTGATCCTATTAACTGCCTTAAAATACAAAAAGTGACCAAAGGTCAGGTACAAGCTCGAGACATTCTTCCTAATTATGAATGGGATAAAATTCTTTAAGCTGCCCTTTTATGGGGTCTTATCCCTCATGAGTTTTTGTCATGTAAGCGGCACGATTATGGATGGGCTTGAAAAAGACCACAAGAAACGTAAGAAAACAAAGATATCTAAAAACTTCCTCATAGGTTGGGTTGTCAAACAGGCGCAGACCATAGTAAGAGGAGAAGAGTTTTGGAATAAATGCGAAAGCGAATGTCGCCCCTAAGGATAAGATTAATTTGCTATGCTGATGGACGATATATGCTCCAAAGACACTTAAAACTAAAGCACCTATTGTAGCTAGACAGACAACACCAAGAAAGGCTAAAAGGCCCGGCAATAAGTTTCCTATAAGGACCAGCACCAATAGTCCCCAAAAAAGAAATTTATATATTCTCCCTTCTGTCCACTTACTCTCAAGGTATCTCACATATTTGAGGGTTTTATTGGTCATGGTTAAATCTCTGCTCCAAGAAGTTTAAAAAATTATAGCAAAAATATCTGACTTATAATATTTATTTTGCACTATTTGCAAATTCTAATTTGATCTTTCGGCTCTCTACAGTGTAAATAGACGATTACTTAGGAAGAGTATTTTCTCATAAAGTCGTAATTTCGTTATAGAGTTAAATCAGTTAAGTGATATTTTTAAAATACCTCAATTATTCACTCTGGCATCTTATAAATGAGAAGAAAAAGATCCCAAAAGCACTGGACTAAGAATCAGTTCTCCTTGACAACATTAACCTCCGCCATTTTTCTTGCTTTAGGACTGGGATATAATGCTGCTTATTTTTATGCTACTCATTATGAGCTACCAACTCTTATCCACGAAAAATCTCAAGAGCTAGCGGTGTGCTTCTCGCCGAACCCTTTTTGTCAGCAGACGCTTCTAACCACCTTAAAAATGGCTAAACATTCCATTCATCTTCAGGCTTACTCATTCACGGATAGAGATATAGCTGATGCCTTAATTGATGCGAAAAAAAAGAGGGGTGGAGGTACAAGTTATCTTAGACAAATCCAATAAAACAGATAAGCACTCTAAAGCAAGCTTATTGGCTCAAAACGGCATCAAAGTTTATATTGATAGCCCTCAAGGTATCGCCCACAGTAAGGTCCTAATTCTCGAAAAAGAGACCGTGATAACGGGGTCCTACAATTTTAGTGCAGCCGCCTATAGCCGGAATGCCGAGAATCTTTTGATTATTAAGAATCCAGAATTAGCGCAGCGTTACTTAAAGAATTGGGAAGCGAGAAAAGCTTTATCAAAGCCTCTGCGAAGGCAGCGAGCTGATGCGATCTTCATCGACAAGGGTGTGCCGAGTAACCACTCCCTGTTGCCAGGGAGTAGTCCTCTAAGAACTGACCGTGCAAGTTTCCCCGCAGTCAGCTCAAGCCTTCTTAAGACTAATAAATTAGTCCGGCATCACTGTGTTTCTTTCTCCGCTGCCCTCGTTGTCTAAAGTATTTATCATAAGCAGGATCGTAAGGTGTTGCGTCCATCCTTATTTTCACATGCCTTTTGATTGGTACCTTTCGAGCATCGTAGAGATCTAGCGGTAAGCATTTTCCGTCTTCTGTTGTGATCATAGCATGGAAAATCCAATTTTGAGAGCCCTGGCTTCTGAAGTACTTTTTCCTCACCCATCGACTCCCTTTATTTGGATGTTTCCTTTTTGACCAGCGCCATAGCACTTGAAAGATGTGCTGCCCTACTTTGTGGAAGGTCTTTTTTGATACAACGTGCTGGAAGTAGTTTGTCCACCCTCTGATTTTAGGGTTCAGTAACTGGATTAGCTTTTCCGTTTTTATCGAACGGTTTGTTTTAACTGTCTGTCGGATTACCTTGAGAAAGCTCTTTGTACTAGCCTTGGATGGCTTAATAAGTAACTTTTCTCTGTACTTTCGTACATGGAATCCCAAGAAGTCAAATCCTTCATAGATTGAGGTAATTCTAGTCTTTTCTTGTGAAAGCTCCAGACCTCGTTCCTGAAGGAAAGTCACAACCACTGGCTTAATCTTTTCTTCTAGTACTTCCTTGCTTGCACCTGTGATGATAAAATCATCGGCATAAATGCAGACGTTGACTTTATCTTTTTGCTGTGAGATGGCTCTTACTGCCTTCTCTAAGCCACTTAAGGTTGCGTTTAGAAGTGTAGGAGAGATGATACCACCTTGAGGTGTCCCTTCTGCCGTCAAATAAAAGGCTCTTTGGTCAAAATAACCTGCCCCAAGCCATTTCCGAAGTATTTCTTTGTCCATGGTAATATGTTCCATTAACCATTTATGAGAGATACTATCGAAACAAGAGCGAATATCTCCTTCTAGAACCCAGCTTGCTGAGCTTTTATGAGATAATGCATTAAAGCATTGCTCGATTGCATCTGCCGAGGAGCGCTTTGGGCGAAAGCCGTAAGCGTTCTTGTCGGCTGTCATCTCAACGACGGGTTCTAGAGCAAGAAGATGTAGAGCCTGCATCGCCCGGCACTTCATTGTAGGAATGGAGAGTGGACGAAGCCCTTTCTTCTTAGGAATATAGATGCGCTTGAGAGGCATTGTGCGATACCCATGCCTTTTTAAAGACAGGATTGCTCTCATCTTTTGTTGCGCCGAGCGCCAAACGACGTTATCAACGCCAGGGGTCCTGTTGCCCCTGTTTTGCACAACTCGTCTTACTGCTAAAGCTTTAGCGTAAAACGAGTGGGTAAGGATCCATTGCAAAGCTTTGACCTTGCCGTAGCGTCCTTCCCGTGTTGCCTTCGCGATACGGACTTGAAGTCGATGAACCTGCTCTTTTGCCTGTTGCCAATTAATGGTATCCCAGGTTAAAGATGTGGCTGCGGATGCACCAGTCATAGATCCTTCCATAACCGTCATTTGCTTTTCCTCATAAAATCGATTTTTTTTTCAAGTTTTCTCACGATGAAGACCAGTCGGACGTGGGCTCACTTTCGTGCCTGGTGACATTTAAACCAGTATCCTAACCATTACAGCTAGGCTTTCGCTTTTTCCGACATCCTGCTCTCGCACCACCATAAGCTTTCCTTACGGTCAGCTGCCCCAGGGTTATCCTTGGGGATGGTACGAGGTTGCCACGTTCCGCAAAGCTGAGCATGTTGGGTTAGGCACTTGCTATTGACCGAGGAGAGTGGTGGCCACGCAGATGAAGCAATTAATCATTCTGCCTTCTCCTATTACCTTTTGGCCTCAGTGTATCAACCACTTTCACTGGTTATTGGTGACGGTCTTTAATCACAAGTTCACATATGTTTGCCATACCAACTCCCTAGCACTCATCCAGTCGTGGTTACTAGAAGGGCTTGCCTCTCGCGATTTAAACCCCAGGCGTTACTGCCTTTCGTTACATTGTCAGACCCGCTCTTGATTCAGGGTCCTAGGGTCACCCCGTGGCAGGGGCGGTTTCCTCACTTCCCTAGAGAAGAGGGGAACAGCTCTTCTTTGCGACCTCGTGTCGCAAAATTGCAGCCAATGCGACGCTCTGAGCTTAAACGTTTTTTGAGAACATTCTGTAAGAACTTATCCTTTTCTTCTAGGCTGTGAAAACTCATAACCTTGGTCCGCCCTTTTCGCCCTATACGTCCATAAGAGATGATTAAGGACCATCCCCCCAGGAGATCAGGCGCTTGCTTAATTTCGTACCAACGATAAATTCCTTTATTGGAATCTATTGCCTTCAGTCGATAATCTTGCATATTTTTTTCCACAAAGATGGTGGATAACTCTCTTGATAAATGAGGCCTCATCCTTAAATTCTGGCTTCCTGATTGAAGATTACCTCTTTGCCCAAGAATTAAGCAATTCCAAAACACTCGGCTCACTTTATTTGGCAAAGACACGAGGAAGTTGATGCCATGAAGTGGTATAGGCTGGTGACTTTCTAGTCTTCCTATCTTTCCAGCTTAATCTTGGCCCGCAAGCAGCCATATGAACGGTTCCTCGTCCGTATCGCTGATTAATTTTATCTATGGTCCGGCTAATGTGTTGCGCTTTAGCATTTCTCTCCTCTTGGGTATCGAAGAGGGTGAGTTGGGTCAAAGTGATGGGCATCAAATCCAGAGCCATAATACCAGCTTTATGGTAGTCAAAGCCGTTCCTATAGATGGCTTCCACCCCTTGCACTGCCGCTTGAATCAATCTTCCATCGTCATTGACGGCTGTAGGTAGATTAATCAGAATGCTATTGTAATATTGACGATTCCTGACCTGGAAGCGATTAGTACAAACCGAGATCACAAGAGTATTGGTTTTCAATTGATGAGACCTTAGCTTCTCTGCAAGCCGAGTTGCATAGGAGGCGACCGCCTCCCTGATTTCTTCAAATTGAGTTAAGGGTCTAGAGAAGCTTCGCGAGACTTGAATGGATTGCCGGGCTTGGGCTTCCGGTTCTAGAAGCAGACAAGGGATGCCATTTAATTCGTGCACCAGCCGTTCCCCAACAACAGTGAATGTCTGACGCATCCATTTAGGATCGAGCTGCTTAAGCTCATAGGCCGTATTAATGCCTAAAGCTTTGAGACGAGCAGCAATCCGCCGGCCGATACCCCAGATATCGTCAATGGCAAAGGTTCGAAGGGCCTGATCAATCTCTAAGGGATCCTCGAGGATACAAACCCCGTGACATGCTGAATTTTTCTTGGCTATGTGATTGGCAACCTTCGCTAAAGTTTTGGTTGGGGCAATGCCGATGCACGTGGGAATCCCGATCCAAGCGGCTATCTGTTGACGAATCTGATAAGCTACCTGGGCAATATTGCTGATATTGCTAAAATCTAAGAAGGCTTCATCAATTGAATAGACTTCTACTCGCGGGGCAAGAGCAGATAATGTTGTCATGACCCGCGCTGAAAGATCGGCATAGAGAGCAAAATTTGATGAGAAGATGCTGGTTTGTTGGGCGCTTAACAAGTCTTGAACTTGGAACAACGGCGCTCCCATGGGGATTCCTAAAGCTTTTACTTCATTGGAGCGCGAGATGACGCAGCCATCATTATTGGATAAAACAACAACAGGCTTCGATTGTAAATCCGGGCGAAAAAGTCGCTCACATGAAACATAAAAATTGTTGCAATCGAGTAGCCCTATCATTTTTAAACTTGCCCATCTCTCTAAAAGATCCTCTTAAATAAATTGATGGACAACAGACGTAACCACGCCCCATACAGTGAAGTCCATTTCCGGAGTAATAACGATATCCTTATAAGCTGGATTCTCGGGCGCAAGAACGCATTTATCGGGATAAATCTTGAGTCTTTTAACGGTCAGTTCTCCATTTAAGACAGCAATTACTATACTATTATGTTTTGCCTTTAAGGATCGATCGACAACCAAGATATCATCATTATGAATACCAGCTCCTATCATGGAATCACCGGATACCCGTACAAAGAAGGTAGCCGCGGGATGGGAGATTAAATGCTCATTGAGATCCAAGGATTTTTCCGCATAATCATCGGCCGGAGAAGGAAAGCCGGCTTGGACCCGACTTGAGAAAAGTGTTAAGTAAACCTTAGAGTTTCGAGGGGTAATAATGCTGTCTAAGCTTGAGTCAAACTTTAGCGACCCAATGCTTGGTAGATAATGGATGCTATCTTGGATCTGAACATTCATGGGGCAACCCCTCAATGGTGAACAATAATCCTTATTATGCGACCATTTCCTATCAACAATCAATTCTTATAAGTAAATCAAATTTTTACTTAATTTCTCTTAGATGGTTTCCAACAAACTGGCTTCATATAGAAGGGTGCAATAGAGTTAAGAACGCAATTTAAAATTTTTATTTCTTTCAATTTTACTTCGCTCATTTATAAGTGTAGTGGTTTAGGCGTAATCTATCCCTTCCAGCATATTGAGCAGAGTTAATACGGATAATAAACTATGAGCCTATATGATGAGGGATAATAAAGCCTATCTATCATTTTTACTCCTAGGAGGACCTTATAATGAAGAAAATTACTCATACTTTCTCTATACTTAGTACAAGCATAATCGGCCTGGCTCTTTCCTTATCTTTTGTTGAAGCTCACGATTTAGATAGGGTAAATGCTCAAAGATATCAGAGAGCGCAAGAGACTCAAAAAATCGCTGAAGAGGATAAGGAGAAATTCAATAAATGGACAACTACAAACATTGAGATAATAAGCAAGATTTTTACTGCTGCGAAGAACCTTCACGAGCTAAGGGTAAATGGTGAAAAGCGTGCTTATGAGACAATAGGAGGGTATGATCTCGCTTTATATGGCAATCCTAATAGAGATGAAATGGAAAAGAGAAAACATCAAATAAATGAGGCCATAAAAGAATATGGGGGCTTTTTAAAGGGACTTCAATCAGTAAAAGCTGATAGTGTCGCTTTTCAGAAGCTCTACAAGCATATAAGTGAGAATAATAACTATCTCATTAATATACAAAATAGTAGTTGGCCCGATCCAGATTATGAGAAGCTGACATCATTGAAAACGCAACAGATTGCGATCGAAGGAAGCAACGAGAATACGTACTATTTATACGTAATTGAAGTGCCCACACAACAATAAAAGCTAGCCTGCTAGCAGAGGCGCAACAATGCGCTTCTAACACTTAATTTTTTAATTCTGAATAAACTGCGAGTTCAATAAAATAGCGCAAAAAATATAATATCTTAAGAATAAAAGGTTAGTTATATTTATATCGAACATTAATATAAAGACCTTCTATTTTATGTAAAACAAAATTTTAAATTATTTTTTGAAGGCTTTTGCTTAATGAATAAAGTAGCCGCTTTTCTACTTATATAAAGCCTTTTACAGACTTTGTCTGAGCTCCCTTTAACGCAGAAGAAAAGATTTACTCCCTTTTTTCCATCTTCGTTAAGATTGTTTAAGCTTCAGCAAGTCTAAAGAAGGCTGTTTAGTATTAACCCGCTCGGTGGGAGGGATTTTCTCTTGAGGAGATTGCTCTTCTAGTTCATTTTTAATTATCTTCTCTATAAAAGGTAGAGCTCGAGCTTCAAGGAAGTTATACTCAAAAGCTAATTTAGTCACCGGATACCCTTCTGAGAGCTTAATATAAGCCTCTAAATCTTTTAAATTAAGCAGCTCCGAATATGGCACAATTGCTTTGTGCTTCTTGTGCTCGTTCAAAGACACTCCATCTCGCATTTGGTGCGCCCCAAAAGAAATAGACTCACTACTTTCTAAAACTTCGTGCTCACCTATCATGCTAGAGATCCATTTTGCTGTCTCAATATCCGGTGAGCGAAAGAAAACTTTAGTATTATAAAGGCTGGTCATGGTTTGGCGTTTTTTAGGACCATAAATATCATCAAGCTGACTAATATTTTGCAGCCCTGAGACGATACAGCCACCATATTTACGGATCTCTGCAAGAGCACGCGGTAAAGCCTCGATTTCGTTAAGTGAGGGCATTTCATCTAAAACAAACCAGACACGACGCTCATAATTTTGAGAGCAGCTCATAAGGGAATTGATGGCAATATTTATCCATGTGGTTAAAAGAGGATTGAGCGTTTTACGCTGATCAGGCAAAGCCACTAGAAAAAGCCATCCTTTTTTGGAATCATCTCTAATCCATTCACGAATGCAAAAACTTTGATCACAGTCAACTAAGGTCCGCATTGAACGCAGATGCGTTGCTAATGTGATACGGATAGAAGCTGCTGTTTTATCTGAAGCCATATCAACTAATGGAGCAGCTGGTGTACCGGCATAGAATTCTTGCACTTTAGCAAGCGGTTTATACAGGGCATATTCGAATAGCGCTTTTAAAGAGAAAGCCTTCTTACGTTGTAGAATTCGAATGGTCTCCGCAAATAATGTGCGGCATGCTTCAGGCCAGAATTTATCTTGCCCCCAATCAGGAATGATACTGGCAGCACAGTCATCGATTTTAAGATGAGTATTACATTCTCCCCAGAAATCCCAGCCGACAGAACGCTCGTCAAAAGGATTCAAAATGAGATCAGTTTTAGAATCATAAAACTTTTCGACAAAGGTCCCAGTGGTATCAACAATAATAGCCTTCTGATTGTTTGCCCGAATTTGGATTAGTAAGTCATTTAGGGCATTGGTTTTACCTGCCCCTGTTGTGCCCACCAAAAGGATATGTTTAGTCTCACTATCTCGCACTATTGGTAAGCCGGATAAAGTAAAGCAAGAGTCCTTTTTATTTTTCTTAAGGAGCTTAGTAAGCTTCACCGAAGAAATTTCTTCTCCCCCCGAGAGGACTTCTTTCTTTTTTAAACCTTTGCCGCGATATATCCAAAATGCACTGAGTAAAGTCATGGTGATGAATATAGACAGCAAAGATTGTAGCAACTTTTTAATAAGAAGGGCCTGAACAGCAAAGAATGTTAAGATGTAAGAGGGTTTATGGATTAAAATATGGTCATGAACTTCATAGTATTTTCCATCCGCATGTAAGATCCAAGAGGTATCCCATAAGCCTTGAGGTAAAAAGCTTAAAAAGTTTCGAAGATTAGCTTTGTAGAAAGCTATCAAAAATCCTAGCTTTTGCCAACTACCATCATACCAAAGAAGAAAGGAGAAGCATAACATGCCTATAATGAGAGAAGCTTTTAAGGTCGTCCCAATGACTTGATTAATCATCCGCAGCTTATGGAGTTGCGTTTGCCCTCCTTGAGTAAAAGTATCGGTAAATTTTGTCATAATAGCTATTCCTTAAAATTTTAAGTTTTTATAAAGGCTTTCTGTGATAGACTATAAATATGGAAAGAGACCATGATCTGCCCCCCATTTCTCGGGCAACTCCCTATCGGACGTACGCTAAAACTGCTTTGAAGGTTTGGTGGAAATATATATTGGCAACCCCATTGGTCAGCTTGTTCCTCATATCTTTTTTCAGAGGAAATATTTCGCTGGCTATAGGAACTCTTTTTGTTCTGGTTGGCGCTATTATTGTTAATAGTTTGATAGAAGGAACCCTTGATAAAGAAGAGGCTCCCTCTCGTACGGTCGACCATATTCCTCTCCATCGCAAATACTATTGGAATGCAGATATTGCTGGAACTCCGACATATTTGAATAACTTGACCCTGCCTAAGTAGTTTCATTATATTTATTAGCTGTTTCTTCTCGTTGGATTGCAATTGAACTTTCACCCGCAGCAATGGATTTGTGGTGCTGGGCGATTTGCTGATTAACGGAGCCTTCAAATAATTCTTTCCTGTCTATCCTGTCGGTTGTTATTTGTGTCTCCCCTTGATGTTTAACCGCAGCTATGGACTCTTTCGTCACGGCATGCACGGTGTGTCCTGTCTCTTGATCATAAGATTGCTTAAGGGATTGAGCCGATAGGGATACAGATGATTTCGGTAAAATATTCTGCTCTTGCATAAATCGATTAGCGTACATCCTCACCATCTCAGGGTCATTAGCAATAATATGGGCTGCTCCTTGGCTTCCAATACGCCCCTGCGTCCCATCTGCCTTCTGATCCGTTAACCATTCCACAAACCTTTGATTATAGTTCGAATTAATCGAGGCTGAATTAGCTTGGGTCTCCATAGCTTGCTTGTTATAAGACTCCGCTTGGCTAAAGCTTTTAGCCGCCTCTTCCCTCTGTTGTAGTCCTTTTTCATAGGACCCCGAAACACTCTCTGCTAGTCGTCGACTTTCTTCATCGGATAAATTATGAGAATAATTCTTTGCTGCTTGTGTAGCGGCTCTATAAGCCTTTTGAAAGTCTTCAGATTCCACCACATTTTGTGCCTTTTGAAGAAGCGCTACATCACTCGAAGTGACAGACGCTCTTCCCCCGACTGATCCTGCTAGAGCTCCTAACTTCCCGCCCATACTAGCTTCAGCAAATAAGGAAGCTGCCTTTTCATAACTGATATTGTTTTGATCAGCAAAACTTTGAATCATATTGGCTGACTGCTGAATTGCTCTGGAGCTTTCCGTCGAATGGCCCTGGCTAATTGCATCACTGGCGTGATGAGAGTTTCCGATCGCTTTACTCAGATCCACCATATCGCGATAACTGCTCGACAGGCTTTGGTTCGAGCTTTCTGATAGATTAAGCGCTTTTTGATAGCTCTGATTAGCCATAGTTGAATATTGAGAACTTTGCGATTCAGCAAAGCTCAAGGAGACCGGCAGATTGGAAGATCCCACATTCATGAGTTGAGATCCATCGCCCATAGTGGTGATTTCTGTGCGCCCATCCGCTAAGTTGAAAGACCCCGCCCGATAGCTGGCGGCCATAGATTGATGATACATCTGTGTATTACCAATTTGACGCCCGCCTTCCGAGATATTACCAAAACTGTAGTTGCCGGATAGTGCATCGCTCGCCGCTGCTGACGCTGCTCCTTGACTGATCTGACCTAAGTGAGAAGCTAACGAGATAAAAGAGCCCACCCCTTTGAGGAGCGCATAACTAATAAAAGGAACGCTCAAAGATAAAAACCCAGCGGTAGCATTGATGTCCGCATTGATATCCAACACCGCCACCGATGTGGCTAGGGTAACGCCTGACGCGCCCTGAATCGACATCGCTGCCGCAGTTTTAGAGGCCCCGATGATTGTCATCACATAATTCAAAACAGCATATAAGGGAGCCCACAATTGGAGCCACACAACAATTTGCCCCCAACTCAACAAAAAGCGCCAGCCAAAAGGCAGAACAGCTAAGAAGATTATAAACAGAAAAGACGCATAAGTCAGAGATTCGAGCACCGCTTTTAAAATGGGCAAATTATCTCCCGCCAACGCTCCCAAAGTTTGGTAAGTGCTGCGTTGGCCTAAATAGGCGCGCCGGACCGCAAAGTTGGCGGCATTCCCTTGAGCTACAGAGTGTTGGTCAATACCGGAGACAAAAGAGCTGATCATGAGTTGCTGCTGGATGATTTTGGTCGCATCTTGGCCCATCTTATCTAAGGGTGCCAAGCTCAGCGGCAGATATTTAAGAAGCTCGGCTTTTGCATCAACCCTCGCGCCAAAGAGTTTTTTGCCAAACAAAGTCGCACTTTCGTCAATGGCTTTTTTCCAATGCACATTAAATTTGGCCACCCCCTCTTTGCAGGTAATCAGTCTCGCCATTCCGCCCTGTTGGCCTTCTTCTTTAATATCGCGCCACATAAACGATCTTACCGGCGAAGCATTGGCCGAGATTACCCCCCAGATATCATCGGATTTCTTCAAGTCATTCAGCGTATATTTGCGCCCTAACCTCAGATCACTCACCACACATTGATTGACAAACTCATACATATTGTCGGCAAAATCAGCATTGGTAATGCGGAATTGATTGGACTTTTGCATAAGATGGCTCGCAAAGATATACCCGGTCGATTGGTATTTTAAATCATCCGGCAAAGAGAAGACTTTTTCGACCTGTTCGGTTATATTGTGACCGATCTTACTGACATATCCCGCAAACATCGCCAACCCGTACGGGACGTTATCAACTGCCTGATGAAACCGGGTAATAGGGTCATGAATGGTGACCGTCGCTGTCGGCACGAACAAGATAGTCGTAAACACGGTCATGGGTAGAATCCACGAGGTAAAGAGCTTGGCTATATCCTGGTAAAGCACATAGACCACCGCCCACAGGGCTCCAACAATCATCCCTAACCGAAGAAGCGGTTCATACAAACTTCCAGACTTGGCATTGAGGCACATCGCTAAAGCGTTAAAAATTCCCCATAACACTTCGCCATTACCATAGATATAAATATCGTAGGTCATTTTTCAGCCCTCCTTAAGCCCAACCCTGGTCGTCCAACATACTGCCCAGCATGGCATGCATCTGCTTTTCAATCAGTTGGGTTGCTTGGATAAAGGACAAAGTATTGTCCATTTGTTGATACGCGCTTTGCCGTTTGCTAGTGATGCGCTCGCGCGCCAACCGTAGAGCGTTGGTAAACCTCTCAATATGGACCTCATCCACCTGAACCGATTTCAAATGCACCACACTTTCATGGACAATATCTAAAACTTCGACCACATATTTATAGAGAATATCGAGCGCGATCAGTTCGCCATATTGATGGATATCGACCGGCGCATAGCCTTTGCGGAACGCCGTCATCACATTGAGCATTTTATAGACAGGTAACTGGGTGGAATTAAGGAAATCCTGCTCAGCCGAGCCAATCGGCAAATCTTCATAAATTTTGTAGACTAAGGATTCGAGAATATCTTGGGTTCTCCTCAACAACGCACTCGCGTTCGGAATGGTGATCTCCGATAAGACAGGATCGAGACATTCAGCGGTAGAACATTTATAGACCTTAGTGCTTCCGCCTTCTAAGAGGGCGGTGAGTAACTCATCCCGGTCCGCATAGCCCGGCAAGGTCGTCACTTGAAAAGCTTCCCCATTCTTCTTCGAGATGATGGAACCGACCAACGTTAAGAAAAGCTGTGCCAAGGCCTGATCTTCACTTAAGAAGTGATTGGCCTGAATGGCTTTCCAGGAGAGATTAAATTCCCCCACCAGCATATCTTGATACCTCGGGTCTCGGCCTTTTTGCGCTAAGATATTGCCACGATCTCCCTTAGCCCCACATCCTTGGCGGGCCGCTGACCAATCTGAAAACGCCCCCAAATTCGAGCCCATGGCCTGACACAAATGCTTTGACGATTGATCGGTTTTCGGCCAGATTCCTCCCAGGGTAGTCGCTGCGACTTCACACGAGCTAATGTTCATCTGGTTGACCTGTGTGGCGATTGCATTGAGTTCATTCATTATAGTCGAGATGGTGGGCGAGACCGTCTGAACGGCCAACATAAAAGCATAGGCCTTTGCTGCGGAGCCAATGTTTTGCAGCATTTCGACCAGACGATCCGCGCTGATATGAGAGAATCCGCCTGTCCACGCATCTATCCCGCCACATCCCGCTCTGAAGCCGGGCATTTGAATGGTGGCCAGCTGAGCACTTCGGACTTGGTTACGGGTAACCAAGCTTCCTCCCGTATAATACCCTCCCGCTTGGTCTTTAAAGGCTTTGGGGCTGGTCACATTAGTCGATGTACTGCGGTTAAAGAAGGCTCGTAAATCATGACCAATGCCTTTGGCAGCGACCGGCAGACAAAGCAACGCAAGAATAAAGCTAATGTTGATAAGTCTCATTGGTCCCCTCGCGTTAACACCATAATCCTGTTTTCCATCTCATCCAGGCTGGCCAGGCCATGGGCCACTTGAACCACCGCTTCCGTTTCAGGGTTGACCGCATATAACGACGGTAAAGCCGTCACATGCCATTGACTCGCCAACCCATTATCCGGAACCGCATCGGGAAAGGTTTCAATAGGGCCCCCATCTAAGCTAATCGCCAATACTTCCCAGCCATAGTGCTCAGCAAAACGTTTGACAATCGGTGCAAATTGATGACAGTAAGGGCAATTACTCGCATAAAAGAAGAATAAGCCATGCGTTGTTGACAAGGATTTGATGACCTCCTTCTTTCGCTCTTTTTCTTGATCTAAATAAACGTGCACCGCTTTCTGGTTTACCGGAGCAATCAAGGTATGATCCAAGCTTGCATTGGTATAGACATTCTTCATCCAGGTTTGCGAGAAGGTTTGAGAGCGATTCATCATGTCTTGTTGCATCTCCTGATACTTGCTGACATTTTGCGGCGTCGGGTTGAGCCACGCGTCGGCTAAGCGATTTTCCAATTCTTCCCGGTAAGCTTTCATCTTTTCAGCGGGAGTTTTGGGTTCAGCGACCGGGTTATTTTTAGACTTGGGGTCTTCAGGGACCGGCATCTTTTCATACCAGTGCCAGCCGCGCGCATGATCCTGATAAAAGGTTTTGGCATGACTGAGGGAAAGCATAAAAAAGAAGAAGCGTCCGATATGCTTCATGAGGTTGGCCCTCCGGTTTTCAGGTTCATATTCTCTTTCACCCGATCTAAGGTGATCGTGGTCGTCATCTCTGCAGGCGCCTTTTCTTTAAAATTTTTTTTGACGTCCTCATATATCTCATTGAAGTTCATCTCCGCAAATTTGAGACGGCTCAATTCGACCGGTTTTAAACCTCGGCAATCGGGGGTTTTTGAGTCTCCCCAAGACAGCTTGAGTTGGTGCCGCCCTTGTTCTTGAATCAGTCGGAACAGCTTGGTTCCAAAACAGCAGAAGCTTGTTTTTTTCCGGAGACACACCCCGGCCTTCTTTTCTGCGCAATAGGTGCCGACTTGCACACACAGATTCTGTTTCCGCAGCTCGGCCAACTCTTTTTCTTTGCCCGAACAAGACGCCAACCCGACATCGGTTCCCCAGCCTTTCAGGGTGCCACAACAATCCTTAAAATTGACACAGCTTTTAGAGCACTTTCGGGCCTCTCCTTTAAAAATCCCCAGCTTGTTGATGTCATATTCCTTGGCCGCTTCTTCTGTTTCTTGCCCTTTCCTGAGCTCATTCTGGATCTCTTTTAAAACCTGCAGCTGGGTCATTGAGTCTAAAATCTCCTCATTCGCCTCATAAGACGCATTGACACAGTTGCCCGTTAAACAGAAAGGACTGTTATTGGAGGTGGCCCGATATCGATTGCCCCTTTGCATCTTCGAGCCACAGCGATAGGTTTGCTGCCATGCGACACAGCGCCCGGCTTCTCGCTCGTGACACTCGGATTTGATTTGCTGACATCCGCTCGCTTTCAAAGCCGCACAGGTGTTTTCGACAGGCTTGGTGCACGCATAAATCAAAGTTTCTTCAAAATGGTCGCGCGTCACCGGTTCCCCTTGAATGGTCCGAATTTCATTTTTGGGACTCTCAATCTTCTCGGCATACCGGCACACCCCAGCATCAGCTAGCTTTTCTAGCGGTTGGCACGTATCCACCCATTCTTCTTTCTCAACAGTCACCGATTTAGGAATCGTGCGGCCATTCCTCATCTCACAGCCCGGATTACAGTACCGTTTTCGAGTTTTGGCTTTATTACTCCAGTGACCTCGGCAATGAGGCACCTGTTCCACATAGGCCGGCGTAATTTGGAGCGTGATGTCCAGATACCGCTGGCAGGTTTGCTTATATTCGTCACCGCCTTCGATACAGGTTTTGAGATTAGCCTCATCGTTCACGGAAGGATCTGGGTCGTGCCTAAACTCTTCTTGCAGAACCTTCTCCGGATCTTTGTGCACTTCTTCCGCGTCGGTAAATAACGGATTTGAGTTCGGATCCAGTCGATAAGAGGCGCGCGTTTGCGCAGTTTCTTTAATATAGTGGGATATCGGATTGCTGGACGCTTCTCTGACGACTGCGTCACCTAACGTTCCGGCATCAAGACTCGCTTGCGGCGGAGAATCTGTTTGATAGCCAGGGACAATATGGGGATTGGTTGTTTGAGATACTGTCTTCTTTTTATTGTGAAGCTCCTGAGCATACGCCAGTCCTTGTTGGTGAGACTGGTGTGCTTCCCCAGACAGACAGATGCAACTTATCGCCAGCCAAACTTTCATGCCGCCCCTCTCAACTGCGTCACAGCAAACTCGACAGTAACATTACCAGACAACCGCGCAACTTCTTTGCCGTGCCGTACAAGAATAAAGGTCGGCACTTGAGTAACGTGATAATCCTCAAAGGCTTGGGGATTAATGTCCAGGGCAGTGTTGAGATCCTTAACCTTTTCCCCAGTCTTTTTGAAACTATTCTCAATCAGTCCGCGCAATACCAAGGTCACCGGCTGAAGGGCGGCAGAATGAGCCAAAGCTTTAAGAGAGGCATCTGGCATGGAAAACGACACAAACACCAGAATTTGCTCTGAGTTCTGCTTCACCATCTGGCGCTCAGAAAGACGGGGTCGTTCTTGAACGGCTTTATTTAAGTAAGCCGCAGCTTGGCAACAATGTTTCTCATCCTTGCTTTGAGGAGCTTGCGCCATCTTTTTGGCCCACGCTACCCCAGCCGCATAGGCGGGATTCTGCTGGAGGTCTTCCACCGACGGAGTCGCCTGAGCCAACGATAAAAACAGAAAACCGCTCTTTACAAAAGACAACATGATCGTTTCCTCCAAATCAGATAGCCAAAGTCTTCTCCTTGATAGGGAAACTCTTTACCGCTCGCCCAAAGCTGTTCACTCCGCCCCAAGGGATGACATTGACGCGATGTGGTGGAAGGAATTGGATAGACCATTTGCGTTTTATACTGACTTTTCTTCAAAATCGGCATCGGATACCGATCACACCACCCCATCGGTCCCATGGTGCCCCAAAGCTGTCCTTGACGGTGAAGCTTTGCAATCATCCGCCCAACCAACAACAAACTGGCTTGGACCCCACCCACATGGGCAGCCACCGTGCCAACAAATGGGTACAAACTGCCTTGACACCCATCACACCAGAATAAAGGATCCAACGGAAACCCGGCACTAGCGGCCACACAATCAGCAGCACAAGCGGCTTGAGCTACGGGATTGGCAAAGAGCACCGCTTCCGGATTTAAAATGAAGGCCGTTTCATCATCATCCCAGAAAGGGTCGAGTTCCGTCATATAGGCTAAATCGGGATCGCCTTTTTCCATACAGATAAAATCGGTCAGAAGTTCGAGCCAGTACAATAAAGGATACATGTACCAGTGAACTTGATAAAAGCTGGACCGCATGCGACCAGTCCGCCCGTTGTCGACCGCGCCATGACCTTTCACTCCCTGACGCATGAGCTGAATCCCCCCCATGGAGACCAGACAATAAGGTTCCCGGGTCACATCAACCAAGCGCACGGGCTCCCAAAACGAGATGGGAATCCCGACCCGGCGAAACGGCGTCGTACACGTACATAAAGGGGTGGTTACATTCGGCGTATCTTCCCCGGAAGCTGAGACTCGCACCCCACCAATGGTGATCGGGAAGATACAACTCCAACACACATCCGTAAGGGGATTAACGAAGCGGCCGTTGCACTTGGCTTGAGCTACAGCCAGGCTCATAAACAACCAAATGAGGATCATCTTCCGTCTCACCATTAGTTTTTTTCCTTCCCGGCAAGCTAGCGGTTAATTACTGGTTCAGGCTCGTTATCCTCGGCATCTGGGGAGGAATGTAAATCCTTGACCAAGCTATCTCCAAGAGTAAGCTGATGTGGTGGGGAAATCGGTGGTCTTGATTCCTTGGTCGTATTCCAGCGGTCAATTTCTTCAACCGATCGATCAAATCGCTCAACAAAGTCTTCAAAAGCAGACTTCTTTTCTGGGTCGTTGACAAGCTGATTAAGCTCAGCGAGGTGATTGTCAAAACGGCTCTTGTTCTCGTGAAAGGCATTCCAGACCGTATAGAGAATGGCAGCCCCAAAGAAAAGAGTCAGGACCTGGATAATCAGGTAACTGCCGCCAATGAATTTTAGCCATTTAGCAGCTTGAGGATGATCTTTTAACAGCCCCACAATTTCCTGGAACAGAGAAGGTCGGTGCGGCGGTAGGTTATTTGGTGTCATGCGGCGTCTCCTGGGTCAGGTCAATAATAGTAATTTTTAGGTGATCTTCGTGTTGGGTCACCAGGGCCGGAACTTCGCGGATCCCCAATTTTTTGATTAAGGCGCCTCCTTGATCAAAATAAAACCGAAGCTCGTGAGTTTGGGAGAGATGGAACGGCGATCCTTGGACGAGAATCAGTTTGCTCCTGGGATCTTTCTGGTGGCGCGAGAGAGCCCACGCAACTTGATCAGGGTCCTCGCCATTGAAGAAGAGTAAAGGCTTGGTCAATCGATGGGTCGTCAAAGGATTGACCCGGGTACCGGCGCCATGAAAGATGCGCCCGTCCTGATCTTTGAGGTCATAGGGCACCGTGATGCTGGGATCATACAGAAAGGTTTTAGCTTCTTGGGCCCGCCTCAGCCCCGGAACCGCTAACGGATTTAGCGCCTTATGAGACATCCGCTCTTGCAGCTGCTTTTGATGGATTTCAAGTTGGCCGGACTGATACATCTGGGTAAGCTTAGACTCCAGCACCTGTAGCAAGCTTTCTTCTGCAATCGGAAAAGTAGCACCAAAACACCCTAGATCTTTTGCTGGGCAGCTAATATGACAAGCCAAGAGTACCACTAGAAATAAAAGTCGCATCCTAGGACCCCCGGTCTAAAGGATAAGCGGTGCCTTGAAGCGCTTCAATCGGCGCCAACCCAAGCTCTTCGTAGCGAGAATCAAAGCTTGACGAATGGGGCGCATACAGAAAAACTTTGCCTGTTGGAATAATCTGGGGTTTGAGGGGAGTCAAGGGACGCCCATCTCGGCTTTGGCTTTTGGGTGTGCCCACAACCTGATTCCCAATTTTTAACTCGCCTTGCGGGGTATAAGCAATTTCATCCCCCGCAACCCCCACCACTTGTTTAATCAGTTTGGCGTCGTACCAAATCGAATCTATCAAGGTATAGTCCCCTTTCTGCGGCAGTTTGTTGGGGAGATGAAGGAACGCTTTGTAAGGCAAGGAATCTGTGCTATTTACCACAAAATGGATATTCTTTTCCACTACTTTCATGCCCAGCATCCCGACAATGAAGGCTATTCCACACTGCTTCCATTGCTGACGCGATTTGAGAAACTCCATCGAGATCATGCGTCGCTCCTTGGCAACTCAAGGACTGTCAAGATTTCTTGGGTGTAATCGGGTAGCTCTCCGCCCCATAGGGCTCCTTTCGAGAATAAGAGGACCTTGTGGTCGGCACACCACTGTCCCACTGTTTCTTTAAGGTGGTCGGTAATTTGCCGAAGCCGCTGCGGCGATACAGGCGCGTTTGGATTTTTTTTCGCCAAGATTTTCGCTTGCTCAACTACAATGTAGTTGATGTCGATCACCCCGTACTTCGGGTGGCTTTGGGCGCTCCAAAGAACGGTTCCAAAACTGATAACCGTTATGACCGCCATCACGCTTCCCATCCATTTATTCATTGTGGCCTACTTTCTGATTCATTTTTTCTATAAAGTCATCCGTATAATCGGGTGTATCTTCCTCGATCGCCGTAATATCCAAGCGCACCTTTTCCTCTTGCTCATAGGCGTGGATCAAGCCTTTCAGGTGATGCATCAGCTTTTCGAGTCGATCGTCCAGGGTATACAATAAAAGAGTTCTCGGCGCCTCATTTTGGCGCTCGATTTCTTGCAGGCGACCCATCACCTCTAATACTCGTGGCAGAGAGATTCTCACGACCGGCTTGGCATAAGGAATCCGGTCTACCTGACTCCCCGAGTCTGCCAGAGAACTTCCGGCCAAGACTAAGATCACCATTACTTTGCGCATCCTCTTCCTCCTTATGCTGCGTGCCGATTCGAATCCATCAGCATCTGAATCGCGTCATTGACGCTATACCCTTGGTCGACGAGTTTCTTGACCAAGGTATATTCTTGGCCTTTCGTCGAATACATCAGGATCGAGAACGGATCCAAGATAAGCCGCCCCACCGCATACCCATCCGGACCATTAATCATCACTTCCGAATATTTCCCCTGCACAGTTTTCAACGATTTCATGAGGGCTTCTTGCTTTGGTGTTAAAACCAGTTTGCTATTCTTTTTTAACAGCTCGATCGCACTCGGTTTTTGGTTCAAATAACATTGCCACTCACAGTTATTGAAAGCCGCTTCGGCACCAGGATTTTGAAAGAAATCTTCGACTGTTTGCGTCCCGATAATGATGCTCGCTTGATATTTACGGAACCGACGGGTCGCTGTATCGAATAATTTGCTTTCATGGATATTCATCAAGTGGTCCGAGGCTTCATCAACAATTAACATCTGAGGATAAGAGCGATCGGAGCGATAGACGCGATCAGTAATTTTTAAGGACATAGCTTGAAGAACGACCGACCTCAAGTCCGGTCGGGACTCTAGGTCAGAAAACTCAACCACAAACAGTTTATCATCTAGATCAACATTGGATTTGCCATTAAAGAATCGACCGTAGCTTCCGTCTTTTGTATAAGGGAACAACATCCGGCCAAGATCTTTAGAGCGGGGATCCGAACTGGAGGTCAAATAGGTGGCAATGTCTGAAATTGTGGTGTCTGTGCCTTGGTTTTCCCAAACGCTCATCATCGCTTCTTCTAAGATCGAACTTTCAATATCGGATAATCCTTTAGTGGGCGCCGCCATTAACCCTAATACAGATTTGAGAGCTGACAAAGAGTCAGCAGTCTCTTCCAGATGATCGGTCGGAACAGAAGAAAATGGGTTCAAACAGATAGGGGTGTGAGAGGTAAACTGGATAAACTGCCCCTTGAGCGCTAGACACATTTTCTCAAAGCTGCGGCCGACATCGAGAATGAAAGCTTGTCCGCCAATCCCCAGCGTTGCCGCAGTTATTTCTTGCATCAAGACCGACTTGCCAGAGCCGGATTTACCCATCACAGCCCCATTAAAGTTTCCTGAGTTATTGTCAAACACGAACCAGTTAAATAATTGGCCATTTAGACCGGCCAACATCAGGGCCGGAGTTTTGGTCCCATGCCATTCTCCTTGGAGGGGAAGGAGATTCTCTGATTCCGTCGATAAAGTTGTTTTATGCATTTTAAGTTTCAAAACATCCTGGACCCGCTCTTCGTCCCACATCATCGGGAAAACCATTAAAAAGCTGGGAAAGGTTGTAAAGGTGATTGGCTTCAACTTCCATTCTTTTGAGGCATAATAGTTAGTAACGATACTTTGAGCTTTGGTGATCTGATCCGGGGTAGATAAGAGGACCAGATTCATCTCGCTATAGATAATCCGGCCATCCTTTTCTAACTCATTTTTCACGAACGCCAACTCTGCAGCTTCTCGTCGAATAGAATGCAAATGTTTACCGATTGGTGAATTTGCTTGGTGCTCAACATAGGCCGCCTTGGTTAGAATTTTGGTCTTATGGGCCTCTTGTTTAGGAATATAAATCCCATAATGTAAAATAAACGGGCAGGGAATTTGCGCTAAATCCCGTTGCTCATCCCCAATCAGCAATTTCATAGCATGTAACGACCATTCCGGCGGGTATTGCATTACTTTCAACACCCGCGCTTCTATCTTCCCATCGTTCAAATAGATTTTTTTAGACTTGAGGACAACATTAGACGAGGGGTCATGCAACTGATCTGATAGGCGTTGCAATGGATTCCAAGGGTAGGTCTCAGCATTTGTCTGCTCTAAATCGAGATGAAGGATCCCCTGCAAGGTATTGATGAGATCTTCAGGCCGCCACACTTTGACCGAGAGCCCGACCATCTCAAGCGTCGAGGTCACTTGGGTCAGAATTTGATGGACGCGCTCTAAAACAAAGGAGGTAACTTTGTCCGTTTTGATATTAAAACTGATCACACAGCGGAAATTGCGTAAAACAAACGGGCTGAGTTTCGAGTTAAACACTAACGATTTCAGATAAGCGGCGCGATGTTTCGCCATCTCTTCATAGATTTCGCCCTGCCCGGCCCGGGCTTGGCAATACGCTTCACACTGGTCACCAATATGAGGATCCGCCCAAAGCATAAACTGGATACCGGATTCTTCCGGAAAAATGTTGAGAAACAGATTCGAGATCTCCCGTTGCATCTCTTCTGACGAGCCCACAAGCGGGGGTGTTTCAACGATAAACCCGACACTTTCATCATTAATGAACACCGCATAGGTTTCATCAAAGCTGTCATAAGGAAACAGATCACACAGTTTATGAAAGGCCGCCATTTGGGCATAGGCATCCCGAATAGAAGATTGGCCCGCATCTCCATAATCCCGTTCGCCAAAACTTTGAAACAGCTTTTCGCCTAACTTCGCCAACATTCTCATCTCTCTACTCCCAATTAATGGTATTCATCTGCCAGTAAGATGGCCGAATGACCGTATGAATGACGCTGGGTTCATGGAAGTTGCCTTGGTCATCTTGGAACGGGGCAATCCAGATGCGTAAGTGTTCCTCTTGAGCGCGTTGGATCATCGCCTGATCTGAAGAGGCAACTTTCCTCAGATCAACCTTATGAGGGGCGATAGGACTGAGGATAGGGGCCTCCTCTTTTTTGTCTTGATTGACCAAGGCATGGACTTCTTTAAGACCTTTACAGCCATACCCTTTAGAGTCATTGGGACAGTTAAACTCTTCATGACCAACGGTACAGGCTGACAACAAGCTTGCCAGCAATAGTAGAGAGGTCTTTTTCATGGGTGTTCTCCTTCCTTAGGTAACCATGCCTCAACCGGTTTTTCGCCCTCACTGATCTGATTCAGTTGTTGATAGCGTTTATGGTCATTGGCTTTCGAGATCGCTGTACGGGTCAGACTTTCGGACAAAGAGAATCCTTCAGTAAAGATCACCGCCACTTCTTGCCCCGAGGCAACTTCAATAATAGGCTGCATTTGCTCGGCTCGTTTAATGTAATACTCGGCATACTTATCCAAAGCAGAGCTAGCTCCCTTGGAAAATCCTTGCCCTAAGAGATCCGTGGTCGGGGTTGTTTGGGTTTCCGCCAAGCCCGACGGTAAGAATTTAATGGGGTTGCGATTCTGACTCATAAACTCCGCCGCTCCGGACAAGAATCCCCCTACCGCCGCATTACGCATTAACGGCCCCGTACGATCGACTAAACGGCCTCGTTGACCGGCTTTACTATCTCCGCCGACTAAATGCCCTTTCACATTGATCTCAATCACTTCGCCAGTTTTCTTCTCCACACAACTCAGTTTCTCTAAGCGCACATAAGCCCGTTCCGACGACATATCCCCTGCCGCAGCTGCGGTGACAAAACAGCCTTTGAGTTTCGAGCGATAATTTGACGGTAAGTAGGCATCTTCCGTAATTTGCAGGGTGATTGGCCGAGGGTCACCTTGCGCATTCACTGAGGTACTGGCATCTACCCCTTCCAACACTACCGCTGGGGCAAATGAACCCGCTGGAATATAGTTGTCAACCGTTTTAAGCAGTTGATCTTGGCGCGAATTGACGAGATTGAGGCTCATCTTTTGAATTCCTGCCGAGCGAAAGGCTGGCTGTCTTATAGGTTGGGAAACCCCTGGATAACCGCTGGGGGCCATAGGTAGCTCTTGAGACGGAAGCATGCTTTGCTTGAGTTCCGATTGAAGCTCGGCCACTTGAGTTGGCTGGTCAATTTCTTTGGGGGCTTTTTCTGAGTTGAGCTTGAGAATCTTCTCAAGACTTTTTTCAAGAGCTTCTAGCCGTTTGGCTTGTAACTCATTCTCAATTTTGACCTGCTCCATCCAGGTTTCTTGCGGGCTCAGCCGCGCCGTTGCGGTTGAAATTTCGCTTTTATAGCTCCGTTGAGGATCGATCTTGCCTTCTGTTTGGTTGACGAGTAAGACGACAACCGTAACAAGAAGTAGCGTTATTACGCTGACAAGTCCCCAAAAGAGCATAACTTGACGCTGTTTAATCTGATCTAAGGCGAGTTTTGGCAGTTTCATCGGTGAATGACCCATAATGATGTGGATCCCTGAGCTTGAAGCACCTTAGCTCCTAAGCTTAAGGCTAGGTCTCCTATCTGATAAAAGGCTTTTTCATCCAGATCCAGTAAGGTTTCTGTGGTATTGGTTAGCTCATAATGATGCCCCTGATAAGGTCCCACGTGGAAAGATTTTTTATGCCGAATCGACACCCCATCGACTTCTTTGCGATCGGGCCGCTCTCTGTCACTTTCTGGAAACTGACTTAGAACCAACATTTTCATAGCCCGGATCATTTTTTCTTGCACGGGTAAAGGGGACTCCAAATACTGAGCCGAAGCCTCAACCTTAGGAGAACTCTTTTTAGAGCCTTTCAAGATCACCGTCGCAGACCCTTGGTCACTGGGCTTTAAGGTCAAATCTTGGACCTGACCCGACTCTGTAATTAAGGTTAACGAGATGGGTTTGAGCCCATTGGCTTCAGAGGGCTTAATAAAGATCTGGCCTTTAACCTCATCGGTTTGGATCGCATAAGTCGCTTCATCGCCAAAGACTTCCGTAATGCGATCATTCGACGCCGCAATTCGGTTCAAATAATCTCGGGCAATGGTAGCTTCTAAGCGTGTGTTTGCATCGATATGGATGACTTGAGACCCGGCATAGAGAGCGGTTGCCCAATAGATCCCTAAGCCGACCACCATAGCATTAATCTTGCGATTGATCATTGAACTCCTCTTCTTTCTTATCTGATGCCACCAACGAGAACCCCTTCAAGAACAAGCGAGATCCTTGAGAAGAAAAGGTGACACGATAGGTTTCTCGGTTTTGAGAGACCCTTTTATCGGCTACATAGCTCATTAAGTCCCCCGTGACGTCAACCATCAGGTGGTCCGGGTAAACCTGAAATTCAACGGGTGAAAACGCCAAAGATAGGTTCTCTTTTTTTAAGCGATGACTCTCTTCAAAGAGTTTCTGTTTGAGCGTGCCATAGGATGCTGGTTCGGCCGCTCTTAACAAGACATCGCCTTGATAGAGAATATTGGCTGGGGTGACATCTAAGAGCAGATGGGTATAATACCCCGCCATCTCTTCTAAATAGTTGGGAGAAAACCGGTTTCCTTCTATCCAAAAGCTATGCTCCAGCTCCAAAGGAGCCACGATTGTTTTTTCTGATTTGAAGAATAAACACGCTGCTTGAATTGTACAGATTGTTAACAGACTCGCACTTAAGCCAGCCAACACATTGCGTTGGAGCACCAGATGCGATAGACGTTTTTCTCTCAAATTGAACTTCATCGGACTCTACCCTAAATATTCTCGGATATGAGAGGGAGGGAGCTTCTTTAACTGCCCGTGAGAAGGTAAAAACCAGTAAGCCACAGCTTGGAATTGCCCTTTGCCGAACCTCCTTTTATACTGTCTATTGAGCCAGTAATTGGCGGCGCATATAGCTATTCCCACGGTCAATTGGTCACAAACTAAGCCGCCCATAAGCGGACCTATGTATAAGGCCACTTCTCCTTTTGTCCATAATAAATATTTGAGCGGGCTATCCACATGATTAAGAATAAGGTGACGGTTACCCGACATGAAGAGTCTCCTACTAAATCAAACCAGATTTACCATCGCCAATATACTTGTCATAAAAGTGGGCTGTTACAGCAGTCGCCCCACCCCATCCTAGAGGTTTTAAGCTTTGAGCAATAACAGAAATGACAATTCCCCCAACCGCAGAAATGATTTGGACAACAAACATCCATCCCCCAAAGATCTCTTTCTTTAACTCTTGAATCGGAGCTTTCAAAGATTGAACGGTTATTGCATCCGCACAATCAATCATAGATAAGGCAACCATTAACCCAACCGTTACATAAAAGAAACTGCGGTTGAAAGATACGAGTTTCTCGACCACCGCCTCATGTTTCTGAAGGAAAACAAACGATCTAACCCCTATTTCTCTCGCTCTATCTCTGAAGCCCCCTTGGGTTTCTAACTCTAAGTTCATCTAACTCCTCCTTTTGTGCTTTTAAATTGTTATCTCTTTACGACAATAAAAACTCCTCCAATCGTTACAGATGCTCAATTTTTTGAGGTTTTGCAGGGTTTCTATGTAATTCTGCTCCTGACTTACTAAGCTAAAAATTTTGTTCTGTTTCTCGCGTATTAGCATAGATACTTATCTATATAAGTAAGCATACATATATTTTAAGTTTCTGTACAATGTTTTGTGTTAAAAATTTAAGTTTTTTATCTTACCATTCAGTGGTTAAATAATTTACTTGTAGAGAATTGTTGAACTATTGAGAAGATACTCTTATATTTCTGTCAGGTATTTATTGTTTTAATTGAGATACTTTTATTCATATAAAGCTTTGATGTTAATAAGAGTTTCTTTTTTAAATTACAAAGCTCTCACCTTGTTAAACAGGGAGATATCTTATATGGTTTTATTAGAAGATATAATTAAGAAGAATGCATGACTAAAATTATTGTAAAGAAATTAGCAAACTTAATAGAATCGGCCCATATGACTCCAGCCGACTTGGAGAGGCGAGCCGGCCTATCTGTAAGTGCCGTAAGGAATATTCTAATTGGCCGTTCAAAAAATCCGACAATGGAAACCTTATTAGCGATTGCTAATACACTAGGATGTACTGTGGACGAATTAGTTAGAGATCAGCCACCCTCTATTCCTGAACCTCAAAGCTTACAAATGAATGAGCAGCATCCTTGGGTGAAAAGGCTAGCAATTGACACTATTGAATTCGTTGATCACTACCTTAACAGCAAAGGTTATACCCCCTCTTTTGAGGAAATTCTCTTTTTTATAAGAGAAATCTATACTTTTAGCTTAGGAACTGAAGAAAAGTTGGTTGATAAGAGATTCGGTGAATGGTTCATCAAGAAAAATCTGCAGAAAGCCTTAAGCCAATAAAGCTTTAATTCTTATGGTCCTTGGATGTGTAGCTCCAAACTGTTTTTTATGTGCTTTCCAATAATATAATACTGAGGGATTATCTCCCATCTTCTTTGCGAGAACTGCAAGTAGCTCAAACAAAATTCCCTGTTCATCGAACCAGGAATCTTTATTTAATAAAGTAGAATATATTTTCTGGCTTTCCTCAAAGGCTACTTTTGCTGCTTCAAGGTCTCCTTTTTCTAATAAAATTTCTCCTTTTACTGTTTTTAATGCAGCTTGATCGATATGCTTCACAGATGATTTAAAAAAATTGAAATACTCTATATCAGCCTCATTAATATGTTTTTCAGCCAGACTAAATTGTTTAGATCGTAAAGCACACTTAGCCATAACAACTAAAGCTTCTCCTTTCCAATCTGCTGCTCTATTGGAATTAAAATCTGTAGCCTCCTTCAGGGAACGGCAAGCTACTTCATAGGCCTCCTTATAACGCCTCAAGTTATACAAAGCATCTGCATTGAGATTTCTTGAGAAGAAATGCAATGGTGTAGGTATGCTAGCATGAAGGTGTGAACTTGCTTTATTTGCATAATATGAGCTCTTTTCATATTCTCCACTTTCTAAGGAGCACCATGAGTAAACATAATAATAAATTGCTTTATAGCGATCCCTATCAACGCGTGTAACCAAGCTCTCTCCATCTCGTAAGAGGGAAATAGCTTTTTCCAAATTACCGCCAATAATGTGAGCTTGTGCCCAACAAGATAAAATCCTCAGAGCTTCTCCATAGTTTTTCTTTTCATGAAATATCTTAAAACTTGTTTCCAATTCTTTGATAACTATTTTGACTAGTTCTGGCTTAGAAGAAAAGTGAGTAGATACAATATTTCCCTTGTTGCTTATAAAGAGTGCATAAAGCTCCGGGGAAAGCTGATTAAAATTAGGGCTTCTTTCTATTTTTTGCATTAGCTCAATAGCCTTGCTGTGCTCTCTTGTAGCATACATGTAGTATTCTAAGAGATGGATCTGAATTGGCAGCACATCTTCTGGTTGCTCTTGCAATATTTCAAGAATGCTGAAGAAATTTTCAGCGATCTGAATAATTTGAGGGTTTTCTCGCGCATACACAATTAGATGCTCCCAATCTTTATTGAAAGCCTGGGATAGTAACCGAAAAGCTCCTTGAATAGAGCCCTGCCAAGCATATTTATTACTTATGCTTTTTCTAGCGTCACCATGGATGAGTAAGTTTATAAAAAGTTCTCCGTCTTCAATGGATGTTCTTAAAACATTTTTACTTTCAAGATCTCTAATCAGGGAAAGAGCTACTTCTTTCTTGTTCTCAATGCTATCTTCTAATCCATTTAAGAGGATATCAAATGAGATGTTTTGCCCGCCGAGCAAGAATAAAAGCCTTAAAATATACTCTGTGAGATAATTATCCTGCTTATGGAGAATAGCGAAAAACTGATGTGAATCAGTAGCTCTACAAGCAACCATTTGTCCAATAGCAAGATTGATATATAATAAGGAATTAATAAGGTAGTTTAAAAACATTACTATTTCCCCATTCACACTTTATTTTTTCATCAGGATCCTTAAGCGTTATAGGCAAGCATATTAACAAATCATTTCCACGGCTAGATTTATGATTATTATAGAAACTTATCTGAAGTATTCTAGCTAGATCACTTAATTGATCTGAATTTATAATGAAAATGGATTCCTTTCCTTCAATATTACAGTCGAGACTATCCTCATAAGCTTCATCTTTTAGCTTAAGATATAAGTTTTGATCTGCATCTCGATCTTCACTAAATATAAGAGTTCCGCCCTGAGGGCTATTGAGGATGGATCGAGTTATTAAGTTAACCAGCAGTATTTTTAATCTAAACTTATCGTTATATATTTCTGCCTCATCTCTTATTACGATACTGATTCTGATACTTTTCACTGTTATCTCTTCATAAAGTAAAGACCAAACTTCTAATATTAAATTTTTAACGTTAATTTTCTCTACTTTAAAACCTACGCGGTTCTGTAACTTGTTAGAGCTTAAGCTATCTATATTTTCTAAAAAATTTACTTCGTGTAATGGAGAAAAAACTATTTTAGACCCTTTTTGTTTACTTTCTTTAAGGATATTGGATAATTCATTGATGGACTGACATGTTTCAATAAAATAATTGTAGATATCGCTTTGATACTCTTGATTCACTTTAAATGAGTTTTCTAATTTGTCATGCTTTATAGTTTGATCCAGAAGGCTTATTCTTTCAAATTTGAGGGCTTCCTGCACTTTTATAATTCTTCGGAATAAAAGCAGGCTAAATCCTAGAAAGATAATAAAGCCAAATAGGGCCTTTTCTCGAATTTTTTGAAGTATATAATAAAAATCAATGTGAGGAGATAAACCAATTATGAGAACTAAATTAGGAGCCAAAAGATTTTTTTGCCGGAATAAGCGTAGATTAAGTCTTTCTTTTAAGAATACAGAAGATGGTTGCTTATAAGCAAAATCTTGAGCTTGTAAATCTACTATATAGCCCACAAATATCTCAGGTAAAAATGGTAAATGCAGCTCTTCAGAGTTAAGGCTTAGCTTTGTATTTTGACTCTTTCCATTAAAATAATGTTGAGCTATGAATTTTAAACTGAACGCCGATAGTTCTTGGATATCTTGAGCCCCTAAGGCATGCCAATTACTTTCTTCGGCTTTATTACTGCTGGCTCTCTCCGCCTCTAACAGAGCAAGACGTGTTCCCCATATCCCTTTATTAATCTCACTGGCAATTTGATCTGTAAAATATCCCACTCTCTCTGAAAATTCTTTTCTGATATCAAGAACCTCGGCTAATAAAATACAGCTGAAGTATAAGCTAAAAGCACCTAAGAATTGGATTCCAAACTTAACTTTAGGAGAGATCTCTTTCATATTTCCTATCCATTAAAAATTTGATGAGCAACCATTCTAGCTGCCCGCTCTCCTGACTCAACTGCACCTTCCATTGTGCTGGGGTGTGTTAAAGAAGTGTGCTCGCCTGCAAAAAATATTAAGCCTTTAAGCGGCTCAAATATTTTACGGCATTCATGCTGAAAGCTTTTACAAGTTATTTCATACAAATCTTCATTACCACTTTTTACAAACGAATAGCTTCCCTTTGAAAAAGGTTCATCATTCCAATTTAGAAAAAAACAGTCTTCAACGGTTATGTCTTTATCTTTAAGATGAGAATAAACTTGGCAAAGTATAGGCCAGATTTGATTAAAAATATTCTTCTGCTCTTTTTGCGTACTAAAGGACTGTAATGAGTCCCTGCCTCCAAAGTAGACTGTTAGTACAGTCCGATCAAAGTTCCACCAGGCAGTAAAATGCGGTGTTAAAGTAAAAGGCACATCTACCTTGTATCCCTTTACAGAAATAAGAATCTTTGCGTTTGCCCCCTCTCTAAGGGCTCCTAATGTCTGATTCTTCTGCAATTCTGGCCAAAGGGAAGAATCTATTTGTATTGATGCCAAAGAAGGAAAAGGCGTAGCCAAAATCACTTGAGATGCCTCGATTTGTTGGCCATTTTTAAATACTAATAAAGCCTTATCCTTATTGCTCTTTATACTTAGCAATGGCATATTCAGATGGATACAATCTTGTAAGGGGGCGGCTAATTTTTCTACAAATTTTGAGGCTCCTTCAGCAAAAAATATAGTTGGCCTTTTTCTTCCGTTATTTAAACCATTAATACCCAGATCTATGCGATTTATAAGCCAAGTGAGAACTAATTTTCCTTTTTCATCTGATATTTCATGACTATTTACACCTTCATAACATGAAATCCAAGTCTCAACCAGCCTCCTAAAATAAGCATTTTTCCCAAGATATTTATCCAAGCGT
The DNA here is from genome assembly GCF_000190415.1 of Candidatus Odyssella thessalonicensis L13. Lineage (GTDB taxonomy): Bacteria > Pseudomonadota > Alphaproteobacteria > Paracaedibacterales > Paracaedibacteraceae > Paracaedibacter > Paracaedibacter thessalonicensis. The sequence goes on along the minus strand of NZ_AEWF01000009.1, from coordinate 43,021 downwards.
GCTCCTAGATTTGAATATTGATGAGAATCTACCAAAATTTGTGCATCTAAGCTAAGCGATAAATTGAACAGATTTTCTGGATGGAAGTTGTCTTGGCTTATTGCTTCGACCTTGTAGGTTTCTTCTTCTATTCTAATCCTGCATTTGGTCTCATTAGCTAATGCTTTCAATCTTTCGGCTGCTCCTCCATCATTAATCTCTTTACCTCCCGCTTCTTCGAAAGAACCATCTGGGAAATAATGGGTGTGTACTCTTCCTCCAATTCTATTGCGAGCTTCATAAATATCCACCTTTATCCCCTGCTTGTTAAGATGGTAACCAGCAGTTAATCCTGATAATCCGGCACCAATAATTACAACTCGCTCTTCTGGCATTTCAGAACTCCAAACGTCCAATTTTGAAAATATAAGGCAACAAATAATTATTGTTCTCGACAAAAGGTATCTCCTAAACTCTTTTAGTAACATTCAAAAAGCCTTTCTGGGAAATCAATTTCTCCTTATTTAGTTAAGGGAATGGAAACGGAGGTACTTTGTAAATAATTTGTGCTATATGTAAGGAAAGTTAAGACCTTAGCCTCCTTCCATACCTGCAGGTGCACAAATATGTCACTTATATTATAATTACAAGAAGTGATACAACATTTATCTTATAGATTATGTATATTTAAGTTAAGTAAGTTGATAAATTGAGAGAAATCACTCTATGGTTGCAAATATAAGATATATGCCTTTCAAAAAATTGTTCTTAATTATAATCTTAGGATGCTTCTTGATGTCTAATAATTTTGCATATGCAGATAGGTATAACTTTAAGATCGTTGAAGCGGAGGATCCTGAGGAATTTGACAGCTATTTGGGGACAAAGATTACTAATGAAGCTGTATCTAAAACAGGCTTAAAAAAAGTGCAAAGTATTGCTCTTGCAGTAAAGAATCAAAAAGATGAAACTATTGGGGGATTGTCTGGGTATGAATTCTATGGGGCTTTTATTATTGATATTCTATGGATAGAGCCTGATTACAGAAATCAGAAGATCGGCTCCTCACTTCTTGCAAAGGCCGAAGAAATAGCTAAACAACGTAATCTTAACTTTCTTTCCGTTTCTACTATGGAATGGTGGCAGTGCTCTGACTTCTATATAAAACATGGCTTTAAATTAGAATTTATAAGAGAAGGTTTCCATAAAAATTATAAACAGTATCATTTAAAAAAGGATCTTTCCAACAACAAGTAATTTTATTGCCTGCCCCTACACTCGACTAAGAATTTCCCTATATTCACGTGCTACATAATCTGCATGAAAAAGGTTCGGCGCAATGTAACTAATTTTTTCATCACTTACGAAGAACTTCAAGGCTTGAAACCAATTTCTATAAGCATATGCTCCGTAAACCTTAAGAAGTTTCATACGCACTTCTTTACATCTCTCTGACTCCGATAAACAATTAATCTGTTCAATATAATCCTTTTCAAGTTGATGTTTCTCCTCAGGCATTGAAACCGCTTTAACTCCAAAATCGCCGACTTTGACCCGTTCTATAGTTACATACTTTAAGGCCCAATAAATGGATAAATTGAACCCCTTTCCTGTAAGATAAGCACTAGACTCAAGGGTTTTACAATAATGTTGCCATTGACGCATATCTGAGTTGAACTTTGTTTTTAGGGCTGCCATAAGCAACCTTGCTAGATTAGAATTCATTTCAACCGCATTATTTGGAAAGATAGCATTCCAATAGGCGAGCATATCTTGAATAGAATTAGTTTTTTTTGCTTCACAGTCTAGTTGCTTACTAAATGTGGAAATAGCTGCAGGTATAGACTTATTGGACGGGCAAGATTTTGATCCTGATTTTTGATACTCATCCTGTCTGTCAGATAAAATATTTTTCTTGTTTGTAAGCTTTGTTTTAACCATCCTGACATCTTGTCCGGATGATCGTGCCACTTGGGAAGCATTTGATGACAGCTGTTGCTCTTGATAAAGCTGGCTGAGTCTATCATAATTTATCGTATAGTAATTTGTACGATTTGACTTATAATCGGCAAGCTTTTCTACTAAGATTATGCCAGATTTTCTTAATTCCGCTACAATTCGGCGTACTTGACGCTCAGATATGCCAATCTGCTCACCCCATTCCTGTGCTGTATTAAAAATCCAGCGCATTCCTTGATGGATAACACCTGACTTGTTTCCCTGTATCCAATAATTGAGCTGACTAAGAAATGCTGCTGTAGTTGCCCCAAAGTGACGAATTGCGTCTGTCTCAAGCATAACTACCCGAGACGTAGTTTTATTATATGACATCTGTTTTCTCCAAAGAAAGCAGATGTTGATACGACAGAAATAAAGACATCGCATAAACCTCCGAAATAATTCGTTAAGATTTACGCGAGAAACAGAACGTCTTGACACTAACATGATATAATGATAGTGTAAAGTTAGATTTATAGTGTTACGTTTCTCGCGTAAACACAATTTAGATGCCCCTGTTGACCGCAGGGGTTTTCTATTAAATAGTGAATTTCACCAAATTTATTCCTCTCTTTAACATTTACGTAGTGCAATCCCAATTGTTGATCGCAATCGAGCTGTATAAATGGTATAATTTCATTATAGATATTTTTTCTGAAAAAAAAAGAGTCTTTTAACAAAAAAATTTCTATAGTAAGATTTTTATATAATGTAAAATTTGAGAGAAAAAAATGATTGGATTAACGCCAGCTGAATTAAGTTATGGGTTGGGAATCAGTAAATCAACGGCTTATACTTTGCTTGAAAAGCGAAACAATCAGTCTGAGGAAACAGCTCAGAATCAGAATAAGAGAATTATTATTCCCTCAAATGTTATTAGAAAACTGTTATGCGAGAGGGATTTTCATTATCCAAATCTAAATATTAGCTTTCAAGTAGTTAAAGGGGGAGCCGGAAAAACCTCCCTAGCAACAAACTTTGCTTATCGCTGTGCACAATATGGTGCTAAAGTTCTTCTTATTGATTTTGATCAGCAAGGAAATGCATCTCGTTGCTTCAATATAGAGACTAGATCTAAGCCAGTATTTCTTAACATTTTCAGGCAAGAATGTGATATTAAGGATGCTATTATTAGTGTAAATGAATTTTTCGATATTATCCCCTCTAATCTAAATAACTCTCGTCTCGACTATGAAATGTCTCAGAAAGTTTCTTTAAATATTAGAGATATGCTTCGTAAACTCCTAGAACCAATTCGCAGTAATTATGATTTGGTAATTATGGATTGCCCGCCTGCAATTAATAGAATTAATGCTTCAGTAACCTGCGGTTCTGATTTAATTGTAATACCAGTCAACCCCGATCAATATGCTCTTGATGGTATGCAATTTAGTGTCTCAGAAATAGAGATGATTAAGAAAGATTTTAATTTAAAAGATCTTGAGTATAAACTAGTTTGGAACAAATATGATGCTCGTGAAAAATTGGGCGCTATATATATGCATGCTTTAGTTAAAGATGCTGCTATGCTTCATAAATTAATACCTATTGTTGTTAGAACTGACACTGAGTTTAAGAATTCTGTTCATGAAAAAAGGTCAATATTTGAAAATGGAAAGAAATCAGCGGCGCGGGAAGATGTTGATGAATTAACCCGCGAATTGTTAGGATTGAGAGACTGGTCCCCAAAAAAAGGGAAAGGGTAAATAGATGCGTCTAGAAGAGTTACTAAAAAAAATAAAACTAAGATAACGGCTGGAAAAGTTGAGATAAGAAAAGCTGACATATCTTCTGAAGAAAGGCCGTACAACGGCAAAAATTTTACTTGTAATGGTGGACAAATAGACGACACTCAAAACTCTGAGCTATTAGAACCTAATCCAAGATCAAATGAGGAGACAGATTTTTCTCGCTATACTGATAATTTTTCTCCTAATCAGCCTACAGGTGAATCAAGTTCACCTATAATTGATGATAGCTCTCTAGCTAATAGGAAACTTAAATCAACCGATAAGAGTAAGACTAATTTTAAGGATAAAACGGTACTAAGTTCCCCTGCTTTTCTATTTGGTAATGAGAAAAAGCTTTATCAATATATTTTATCCTTAGCTAATAATTCTAGAGGACCGACTCCGCTAATAAATAAGAATCAAATTCTTGACGCTATAGGAATTCCTGAATCAGGCTTGAAGAGAACATTAGACCGTTTAATTAAGAAGGGAATTATTAGCGTTGCATTATCTCAACAAGGACGGTATGGATGGCGCTCATTTATAATTAATATTCTTCCATAATAACATTCTGATTATGTAAGATTATAGATAGCATAATATTTTTAGAACTATAAGCTCGCCTTTCTAATTTATAGATCCCAAAGAAAGGCCTTTAGAGGACTCTAAGTAAATGTAAACATTCGACACAATATAGTTCCTGTTATTTTATGTATTTTAATTTAGCAGCACCATAAATAATAGTGGACAAATGGTGGACATGAGACTCTTAGCAACAAAAATTACCGTCATAGGTTGGTCCCACTATAATTATTTAAAATTCCCCACTTTCTTTTAATAGTGATCTTATTTCAAAACATTGCTTTTTTATAGGGTGGCAAACAGTGGACAAATGAACGACATGAGCTTTCTCCTCATAGTTTAGAAAAGCTTAAAAGTATATCGTTGGACAAACGGCGGACATAAGACTGTTAGCAAATAATGTACCATCATAGAAGGGTGGAAAACCTCCCAGGCAATATTGTGATGGGGTTGGTCGTGATAAACCGAAAAGACTAATCCTTTTTGATCATAAGGGAACTGCTTTTTATTGATCCCCGCTTCTTCCCGGCTCGGCGAATGGCGGCCTTCAGCACAAATTATCAGAGAGGTTTTAATCTCACAACCATTTTCCAGATAAATGGTAGCTTGAGGCTGAGTAATTTTCTTTGCCAGTGTCTTGGCCGGCGCTTGCCAATTAATCAACGGGTGATTTAAAGCTGCCGCAAAAATTGCTTGCCGAATATAGCGATTCTCGACAATATAGCCCATAGGTTCCGTGCCACGATCACGATGGTCAAAGTTGATCGACCACGGCTGGCCGCCCTCATACACTTTGATGAAGTTAATGGGCGCTGCATAATTTTGCATAGAGTGCCATAAGCCAATTGTAGAAAAAAATTGAGCAGAGGCTAGATTGACGGCAGTGGTCCGGCCATCTAGTTTTTGGTCTAACAGGCGTTCTGGTGTTTCAATATCTATAACAGTTACTGCTAACCCCGCGTTGGCTAATGCTAAGGCTGTTACCCCTCCAACAAGGCCGCCCCCTAAAATACATACGTCTGATTTATGATGCATAAATTATTGATCAATGCTATAAAAAGTTATTTCTAGAGTAGCCTTAATGGTATGAAAACTTCAATAAACATCTCAATAAAAGGTAGACTGTTGTCAAAGTAGAATCATAATGAGGGTACTGTCAATTGCAAGCAAGCTTGCAAATTGCTCTGGTTTCCTTATTCTAATGTTGTCTATTGCCAAGCTAGTTTTGCATATAAACTTAGCTATGAGGGGCTTTAGTAATTATTTTTAGCAGTCTTCTAAGACCAATTAGCTGCTAACATTTCATCCTTCTCAACCCTTTGATCATTACGATACAGGAATGCTAGTTGACGCTGAGCTTTAAAATTTTCTCCGTTTGGCCGCCTTTTTATACTACTTAAAGACTAACCTATCACTATGTTTTATTCCTATACGCTTATGGAACAAAGTTCTTAATGTAATCTGAGTAAAGTTTAAGCCCACGGTTAAATTAATAGAAAGCGGCTATTAAAAAAAAGTGCCTTAGTTTCCGTAGAGATTAGAATAAAAAAGTGGCTTTGTGTAAAAATAAAAAAAGATTTAGCCATATCGATAGATATCCCATCCTTATATGATTGCCCTGCGGATTTTTACAAAAATTATCGCGCTTGCAAAAAGATACGTCTCCAAAAAAATATTAAGCTTTGATACTACATTATGTTACATAAATAGAGCTAATACCCCTCCTTGCCTCACTAAATTTTTTAAAGTTACTCACTTTCTTTTAATAGCTATCGTACTTATAACTGATGCTTTTTTATGGTCGACAAACAGTGGACAAACAGACGGCAAATGGATGACAAAAGTTGTCCTCTCCTGATTTAGAGTATATTAAAAGTATATTGGTGGACAAATAGTGGACATGAGGCTTCTAGCAAGATAAAGTAGAGTCATAGGTTTGCCGACTACATTTCTTAAAGTTCTACCCTTTCTTCAAATAGTGATCCTAATTCATAACATTGCTCTTTTATCGGATGACAAACGGTAGACAAACAGACGGCAAATGGACGACAAGAACTTTCTTATCCTGATGCAGGGTATTCTAAAAGCATATAGGTGGACAAATGGTGGACGTGAGGCGGTTAGTAAGATTAAATACCGTCATAGGTTTGCTCCACTATATTTTTTAAGTTCCTAATTTCTTTTAAAAGTGGCTTATCTTCTCTATACGATACTCTTTTATCGGCTGAAAAATGGCGGACAAATAGACGGCAAATGAACGACAAGAGCTTTCTTATCCTGATTCAGAGTATCCTAAAAGCATATAGGTGGACAAATGGTGGACGTGAGGCGGTTAGTAAGATTAAATACCGCCATAAGTTTGCTCCACTATATATTTTAGTTCCTAACTTTCTTTTAACAGTTATCTTTCTCCTTAAGGATGCTTTTTTAACGGAAATGATCAGTGGACAAAAAGACGACAAAAGGACGACAAGAACTTTCTTATCCTGAATTCAGGGTTTCTTAAAAGCATATAGGTGGACAAATGGTGGACGTGAGGCGGTTAGTAAGATTAAATACCGTCATAGGTTTGCTCCACTATATTTTTTTAAGTTCCTACTTTCTTTTAAAAGTGATTTTTCTTCTAAACAATACTCTTTTATCGGGTGACAAACAGTGGACAAATGGTGGACATAAGGCTTTTAGCAAGTTAAAGCGGTAACAGCTCTATTCGAGTAAAATGGCACAGATTGACACATCAGAGATCCTCAAATCTTATATCATGCCCAGATTTAGAGCATCAACAAAATATTTTCAAAGAGAGATAACAAGCATATAACGCAGCAAAAAATATAATTAGCAGTAACACATTTGCGTTTATACGGCTGCATCCTTGGAGGCAAAAAATAGCCTTATATAAGTCTTTTTTCTATCCCATCGCTCTTCACTCTATATACAATGAGCATAATAACATGCCCTTTAGCAAGCAAAGAAAAGTGTGACAGTAACAAATCTTTCTCACAGCTTTATTAAACTAATTATTCTGAAATATCTTCTGTTTCGCTGAAATAATCGCTACTATCTTCATCAGTTTTTAACTCAGGAAGAGCATTATAACTAACATTTTTATATGTTGTCTCCCTTCCAGAGGGGGGCGGTGTTAAATGTATCTCTGCTTCTCTCTTCTTTTCAAATATATATTCTCGTCCTTCTTCAGCGATCTTGGCACTTTCGTTCTTTTTCGTTATACAGTGTTTATAACCTGGATATCTTTTATTATTAAAAGTACGTTTTTTTATAAGATCATATCCAGCTTTATAACTTGCATCGTATATGCCATAAACATACCCCTGGTAAAATTTCTCTCGTGATTCTGTGTGGGGATGAGGTAAAGTAATATGGACTCTATCACCTTTAATCTGCAGAGCACTAGCGTTTAAAAAGAAGTTTCCTATAAGAGGAGGTAGAGTTCGGTCTCTATAATCACTTTTATCGTGCGGAAAGTTAAAGTGTATCCGTTTAAAACGACGTTGATTAAAATCTGTTGCAATTCGACAAGCATCCACATTGAAGAGAGGAGTGATCCCTCTCTCTTGTAAGTATTTCATATTTTCCTTAAAACTTTCTGGATAAAATGCTTTCAAATCGTTTTCTGATAATAGTTCTGTTGTAGTAATTGCTTCGGGAAAATACGGATGTTTGATTTCATGCTTCTTCAACAAGGCGACCGTAAAACTGAAATCTGCTTCTCCTAATAGAAGCCTTTTCTTATATTTCTTCTTAGGCATTCTTTTTGTGACTTGATTTTCAGCATCAGCGTCATACTCACTGTCACTTACAGAGATTGTAGCGGGTGCAGGAGGTGCCTTTAAAAGAATTCTAGACTCCTGACTAGAAATTGCTGTTATAACACCCAAATTTCCCTGAGTTGATTGTTCTTCCAATTTGAAACTGGATAATTTATGGGTTGCATCCTTTAAAGACTTATCCTCTAAGAAGCACTCTGGGAGTCTATCATTACCACACCATTGATCAGAGTCTTCAGAAACCTCTTCAGTGGTGCTTTCCGAGTCGCTGTCCGATAATTGGCTTCGAATTTGCATTTGCTTGGATGATCTAAACGAATCCAGAAATCCGTCAAAAGCCTCTTTTCTTTCAGAAGCATTAGCTTTTTCACTGATAAGAGCTAAAACAGAAAACAAAGTTATAAAAAATCTTACACGTTTATTGTGCATTTTCTCACTAGTCCTAATAACAATTTGAATGATGATTAGCTTATCTGACACTTCTTTTATAGGTAAATAAATGGGGCGTTTTTCTTATCCTGGCTATCCAATTGGGTCTACTTATTGATTTCTTAGCAAAGTAATGTAAAGAAACGCTAGCAATCAAGGTTAATTATCTAGTAATTTCTAAAGAGGTCTCTGCTTTTTATAGAAAGTTGCCAGAAAGTAGGTTATGGAGCTAACTTTGTGTGATCATGTTACGAGAAGGCATAAAAAGATACTGTTACAAAATCAGACCGTATCATTCTACATAAATAGTGCCGATATCCCCTAAATTACCGTCATATGTCTGCTTCACTATATTTTTTTTAAGTCCTTCACTTTCTTCTAACAGTGACCTTTCTTTTAAACAAAGCTCTTTTAATGGGAGACAAACAATAGACAAATGGTTGGCAAATGGACGACAAGAGCTTTCTCCTCCTAACCTAAAATACCCTAAAGGCTTATCGATGGACAAATGGTGGACAATGCGAGCTTATGATGAACGATAGCAAATATGAGTTAATTCCTGTCATGCTTTATATCAAATAATATATACTCTTAAATGGACAGCTGAGAAAGTATATGTGGTTCTATAGTACTATAATGACCATGGCCAACCCCAATAAAAAAGAGTGGTTGTTCAGTTGTACAAGTCAGTGATAAAAACTTTTCCACTTGAGAGTCACTAAAAGCTCCTGTCATCCATGTATCTAGCCCTAAAGCTGTTGCCGTTAATAACAGAGACTGGGAGGCATGACCGATATCAATTAATGTCATCCGATAGCCGCGTGAGTGAGGATATTTCCACCAAGCTTTTTCAAAACGTGAGGTTAGAAATATGCCTGCAGCAAGGCCCTCGGCAAAATATTGACCATACAGAAGAGGAATCAATTCTTCTTCCGCAAATTTTTCCTCAATTAGAGTTAGATGATGATCAACTGAATCATAATGATATATTCCGGGCGTGAGGCCTTCAACTCGTAAGGCAATTAAATAAGCTTCTTCGGGATGGAGTCCACCTGCAGAAGGAAAAGATTTGCGCCGCCCCAAAATCTGTAAACCGTTTTCTTCTAAATCAGTCCATTTCTCATGAATGGGCCCCAAACTCACAAATAATAGTGCACTTAAAACTTCCAAAGAAATTTTTTCCCCCTTAAAGTGGCGGTTGGTTTTCCGTCTTTTAACCACAGAATAATATTTTTCTTGCTCCAACAGGGAAAGATCGGGGGTAGGAAGAGGCACTCTAACTCCTGCTTCTCTTTGAATATGAAAGGCTGGGGGATGAGTCGCAATTGTATTACAATACGCTAAGTAGTTTTCAATCCACTCTTCACGGCTCAACCCAATCAAATGCTCTGCAATATCTCTTGTCCCGATATGATATATTTTAGAAAGATCATCCCATCCCCACTCCTGTTGAATGAAAGGCTCTTTTGCGATGAGCTGCGCCTCTTCTAACTCAGCATCGATTGGAGATAAGCTTTCAACTTTTCCCTCTGCCCAAAGCCGCAACCGCTCCATATATTCAGCTTCCAAAGTGAATTGTGTATGATGAAGATAGTCCCAAACCACAAATTGACCATCTTTAATCAAGAAAAATAGATTAGGATTAATATACATAAGTTTTTCCTTCAAATCTTCCTACAGCCCTAAAGCTATTCTTAGCATATACAATGCATAACATTACCCTTATCCATAAACTTTGAAAAGAGGAATATAATATACCAATAAACAATAGCTTAGTCTTCGTTTTATTTAGATTATTTTTATAAGAATAAATAACTACATGGAGAGGATTAAATAAAAATTATGGCTGCCCGTTAATAAAGTAGCAGCTATTAGGAAGAGCACGATTTAAGTCTATATAGATAGGGATAGCTCATATCATGAGCACGCAATTATAGGGGAGATTTGTATTATTAAGTTAACAATGTGAACCTTGAGTTTAGAAAAAAGAAACTAACTTGGTTGCTAATGAAAAAGCCGAGAAAACTACATAAGATGGAAGGGTCAACAGGGGAGCTGTACTAGGATGGCATGTCGATAGTCTTATTATTAGCAATTACCATTAGGGAAGCTTTGAAAGTCTTAATAGCTGGGAGAAGGGGGATAACCCCCTCCTGATAGCGTTTATTTAAGTAGCAAGCTTGGGAGATCAACAAGAGAATAGCTGGTACTTCGGCCCCCTTCTGGGTTTTTAGTTAAGATGCCTAAATTAAGAAGTTCGAGGATATCTCGATAGGCCGTATCTTGAGAGCATTTTATAATCTTAGCGAATTTGGAGGAAGTTAACTTGCCTTCGAAACCATTTAACAGAAGATTGATAATCTTTTTCTGGCGCTCGTTTAATGAAAACTTGTCGATAGCTTGCCAAAATTGTGATTTAAAGAGTACAGCATTTAGGGTGCTACTCGCTCCTTGTATGGCTCGTCCTAGGCAATTAATGAACCACTCTAACCATTTGGTTATTTCCAAATCTCCTTTTTGGCTTTGTTCTAAAATTTTATAGTAATCCTTACGTTCCTGTTGGATCTGAGAGGAGAGACTATAAAAACGCTGGGAGCTTTTCTCTGATTTAGCGAGCATGTAATCGACGATTGCTCGTCCAATACGTCCATTCCCATCATCAAAAGGATGGATTGTAACAAACCACAGATGGGATATACCTGCTTTAATAATAGGATCTAAGGGTGAGACACCATTCAACCAATCCAAAAATACATCCATTTCAAGATCAACCTTTTCGGGTGAGGGGGCTTCAAAATGGACTTTTTCTTTACCAATATAACCTGATACAACTTCCATGGGTCCTTTGCGCCATTGACCTACGGTAATGCGGGATAATCCACTACGCCCTGTAGGAAAAAGGGAAGCATGCCAGGCAAAAAGCCTATCCTTAGTAATAGGTTCCTGAAACTTTTGAGTGGCATCGAGCATCATTTCAACGACGCCTTCTACGTTGCGATCAACTTTATCTATCCCAGCTATCTCTATGCCCAGTCGCCGGGCTATTGAGGAACGAACTAATGAGGTATCTAAAAGCTCACCTTCAATTTCACTGGACTTTACAACGTCCTGAGTAAGTGTCTGAAGGACTGCCTCTTTTCGGAGATTAAATCCTAAAGATTCCATCTTCCCTATAAGCAGGCCTTGTTGATGGCGTATAGGAATAAGTTGCTCAAGAATAGCTTCTCTATTCCACCGAAATTTTGGCCAATCTGTTAGCTCATGAATATACATTGGGGAAACCTTCATTTCTACTTAAATAAAGTATAGAAAAAATTCTCCGCAATCACAACCACAATCTCCGCATTTGTTGCGGATATTATAATGTTCATTCTCCGCAAGATGTTAAATACTGATAGAGAGTGACTCGACTTATCCCGAGAGATTTAGCAATATGTGATTTTTTCTGTCCGCTAGCAATTCTTAGCTGCATGTCTTTTAATTGTTCATCGGATAATGCCCGCTTTCTTCCCTTATAGACGCCTTTCTTTTTAGCAATGGCAATACCTTCCATTTGACGTTCGCGGATTAGAGCTCGTTCGAACTCTGCAAAGGCCCCCATAACTGAGAGGAGGAGGTGCGCCATGGGGGAATCTTCGCCAGTAAAGGTTAAGCTTTCTTTAATAAAGTGAACTTTGACTTCCTTTGCTGTCAATTCTTGAACAAGGCGCCTCAGATCGTCAAGGTTACGGGCGAGACGATCTAAGCTATGCACAACAACAGTATCCCCATCCCGGACATATTTAAGGAGCTCTGCTAACTGGGGCCGTTCCGTATCTTTACCTGAGGTCTTATCAATAAAAACCCGATCAGTTTTTATTTCTTCTAGCTGCCGCTCAGGATTTTGCTCGAACGAACTGACACGTATATAACCAATGATTTTTCCAGCAGCCATCAATTTACCTCATTTTTGTTAAGTTAGAGTCTAAAACATCAATTTACTTATGTAAAGTAATAAAATTTTTGACCCTATCTTTACGCATTTTAAAGGGGTTTTAATTTGTTAGTTTAGAGTATACTTTAAATTAACAGTGTCTCTCTGCTGTGGATAGTAGAATGGCAATATGATGAACGCTTATGCATCACACTTAAACGCCTAGCCTTATTTCCTTTTATTTAAGGACCCTTAATCTCAAATTCAGGATCGACAAGCGAAAAAGAGGGCAAAAAGTATGCTCATTTCATTATAATGTTCACAGAGCTATCGCTGTTATTAGCTGTTAAATGAGCAGATTTATCAGCTTCGTTTAGGGGGTGAAAGCTATCTTTGGGTGGTCTTCTTGTTCTTTATTATCTGGTTCCTTACCCTCAATAATATTAAGGAGTAAGCGGTATTGTTCAAATCGCTCTGTGATTCGCTCAAATAGCATGGAAATAGCCACCTTTTGGACCTGCTTGATTATAAATATTGAGGGAGTAGGTAAAATAATCATCACTCTTAAAGATATCTAAGAGATATGTATTCTTTTTATAAAGCTCGACAACAAGCTTTTCCACTAAAAAGGGAGTGCTTTTATGGCTGGGCTTACCATCGAGATAGAAGAAATCAAGCGTGGCCTCTCTTCTCTCTTGAGGGTTAACAGTCCTGAAACATAAACGGCTAAAAATGGTTTCTGCTATACTATTAAGGCCATGGAAATCGCACTGAACTGCTTGAGCTAACCCTATTATGCATAGCATGGCTTCTAAAGAGAATAATTGCTCCTATTCTTTACTTTTAGATCTTCACCTCTAGTTGTTCCCGTATTATTGGCAATCGGTTGATTAGCCTTATGGGGAATCAAAGACAGGTTAGTGTCCCCATTCTTCTTCTTATCTTCTTCGCTTAAAAGGCTTGGATTTTTCCTAATCTGAATATGCCATAAATAGTAGTCTAATTTTTCTGTGACCATTTCCAAGAGAATGGAGAGGGCTATTCTTTTGGACTCTTTTAGGTCTGGTTTATTATAAATCTCTAAACAAGTTCTGAAGAAACTCTTAATTTGTTTAAAAGGTTCTAGGAGATATTTCTTTTCTTCACAAAGTTGGGGTACTGACTTTTCCGTAAGATACAGATCTCTATCCTCATAGGGTTCACCCTTTAAGAGACAAAAACTTAGCGTTTTTTCGACTGTTTCTTGGGGAACAGTTTGTGTCCTATTTATTTTAGTTGAAAAAGCGATTGCTTTATCCTCCAGCATCTCGAAGTTAAATTCAACCGCTTGACCTAAATTGCACCATAGTAAAACAGTGATAAGAGAAATCTTCTTGATCAAGGGCCCTCTCCAGTGCAAAGATTTACCTGCTTAACTTTATCGTCCTTATTACTTTACAATTAGGTCCTGACTTCTAGACTTATCTGTGTTATTGACAAGAGGCTGATTTGCTTTAGAGGAGATTAATGGCATGGTTGTGTCTTGGGTTTTCTTTTGCTCTTCTTCTTTCAATTCCTCTAATGCTTTTCTCCTAATTTCTATATGCCATAGGCGGTAGTCTAATCGCTCTGTTACCATCTCCAAGAGAATTGAGAGAGCTATTTTCTTTGACTCTTTTAGGTCTGGTTTATTATAAATCTCTAAACAAGTTCTGAAGAAACACCCAATTTGTTTAAAAGTTTTGGTTAAATATTCCTTTTCTTCACAAAGTCTTGGTGCTGATTTTTGAGTAAGATACAGATCTCTATCCTCATAGGGTTCACCATTTAAGAGACAAAAACTTAAGGTTTTTTCAATTCTTTCTTGAGGGATAATTTCTTTATCGTATATTTCCTCCGCAAAAGCCCTTGCTTTACCCTGCAGCATCTCAAAATTAAATTCTACAGCTTGAGCTAAATGACACCCTAATAAAACAGTGATAAGAGGAATCTTCTTAATCATTGGCTATCTCCCTAAATATTAATTTTGTGCGATTAATGCAATTATAATTTAATTCTTACTTCTATCTGGTCAGAGTTAAGGTAAATTATGTATTATAATTCTTCTTGCCTTTTCAAAAATATCTGGCTGATTTAAAAATAAAACTAAACATTTTATTTGACTGGGTAAAGTTTCTAATGTTGATTCAGAATTTATATCCTCACCCGTTAGAAAATTCCTCCTTAATTTATCAAAATTCTCGATCTCCATTTCTTCTAAGGCCCAAAGGCTCGCAAATTTAATACCTCTGAATTCTATAATGGCTTTGCCATAGCTGGCATCAAATTCTTGATAAGATGGGTGAAACTGGTTGTATGCTCCCATTGAATCATCTTCACTCGAAAAGTAAGGCGGTGATAAAGCATCAACTTGTGAGTCAATTTCATTAATTGCTATTTGTTGAGGGTTCGTAAGGTCAATCTCATAACGTATGTGCGGATTATCAATACTCTCGAGAGCCTCTTGCCAATAGTCTTTGAAGATTATTCGGGGTTTGGGCGAACCGTGATTTAAAATATCAGACTCTTTAATCATACCGGTGCCAATAATGCCCTGGGATAATAAGAACTTAACAGAATCTGGTATCTCATCTTCGGGCGAGCTATATAATTGAGGCAATCGGGGCGAAAGGTCTTGTCGCTTCTGTAATTCTTTATCATAGTACTCTGCCCCATAATTAACATATTGAAAATGGGTCGCTAAATTCTTTGAACTAAAAAGCTTATTATTATTGATGACCCTTTCACAAAATAAGTCGCGGAAAGAAGGTAAAGAAGATTCAGGGCGTTGGTTTTTAATTTCTTTCCACATTAAAGAAAAAGGCCGACGGGATAGTAAAGCTAAATTCCTTTTTGCATCAACCTGCCTAGCCCTCTTGAAAGCATCTTGAAGCTCGTTACCATAAGAATAAAAATCTTTTGGGCGCGCTGGCGTCATCGTCCAAACTGTGTAAGCGAAGAGAAACAGTAAACCATTTTCTTCAGTAAAATATTGTCCTGGGTCATCTAGCGAGCTTTTTAAACTATTCAAAAAGGGGAATGCCATTTCAAATTCATCGTAAATACTACCCGTTCCTCCTTCCAAATTACCAAAAAGCGTGACAACCAATGGAATAGTATAGGATAAAGGATGCTGGATGGTTATCTGAGGCTGGAATACTGGCATGTAGTTTTCTTTAGGAAATGATAAAGGTTCCTGCGGAAGGCGAGAAAATAAAGGAGTTTCGTACAAGGATAAACTTTCAAAGTCCTGGCCCGAGAAATCTTCCTTTAGAGCATTAAACCATTGTCGCAGGGTAACTGGAGAACCTTGATGATAAAAGGATACGAGTTTTTGACAGGCCACAATGATAGTGTTGATGCAGATTTCAAGGTCTTGGTGATCCTGCTGTTGGTCAGAGGCAAAAGGAGGCGTTACAAATTCAAGGTCACTACCATCGAAGACCAAGTGCCAGAGTTCTTGCATTCCCTTATTCAAGGAAAACAAAGGCTTCTTTTGGAAATGGATATTATTTTTAGCCCAGGGAACTAAATGGTTGCCTTCTTGGAATTCAAGACCGATCTTAAACTTGAAAGGTGTTCCCTCTGTGATTTGTACGGGAGCATCCATGGCTGATGCAATTAATGAAAAATTGGTCAGAATAAAATAGGTACAAAATATATGAGTCAAATAATTTATAGCTCTACAAATCATTACACGCTGCCCCTTGCATAAATATCTCTTTAGATATAGGAATTAAATGCTAAATTTTCCAATCAAAAAAATGCCCTAAAAAATGACAAGCAAAAAGATGATAGGGGGGAGCAGCCCAAGCAACAGGAAGAAATCGACTTATTAACACGAATCTTCTCCCTTAGTTAAGTCTTTGAAAAATTATACCCTTTTCTTAAACTTATGGGATTAAAGAGAGAAGGTTGAGTTGAAACTCAGCGTGATTTTATACTGTATGGTCACTTCACCCAACGCTGAACTTGAATCCCTAAAAATAAGCTAGGAAGTGAATCCTCAGGATATTTTTCAATGCAGTGAGTGTAGGGTTTATACTGCTGACGCGATAGACACCTAAAATTCTCCATTGGGACATATTTACTTATAGAATGTTCTTTCCATTTATCTTCGAACTCTTCTTCCGGAGATCGATTTAAATCTAAAGAATTTATATTAAATAGGAAACCGTCTTTTCCCCTCTTATCCTCACATCCGGCGTCGCTCATGAGATGATAAGGGTTACAATTCCAGGGTTTGTTGTTAATAGATACGAAGAAAATGGGAAACCTTGTTCCCAGTTGCTCATTAACTTTTTTTTCTAAATGTGAGCGAAACTTACACAGGGCTTCTTGGCACTTAGAACAATTATCATTATAAGAATAAAGTTTTATTATTATTCCCCTTATCTTACTAGGGGTAGTTTGCGGAAAAGTGCAGGAATTAGGGTTTGGGTGTAGATTTGCGTACTTTTGAGATTGTAGATCGTGAACATCCGAGAATATTCACAATATCGGTATAGCTTTTACCCGCGTTCAAAAGTGCGGTAATATTTTCATTTCGTTTAAGGTTAGCAGGGCGCCCTTTATATTTGCCATCCATCTTAGCTTTGGCGATGCCTTCTGACTGTCTGCGTCGCCGGTCTTCATAATCCTTTCGGGCGACAGCTGCCAGCACATCCAGCATCATGCTGTTAATAGCGGTGAGCATCCGCTGTGTAAATTCATCGCTTCTGCTATTGATAAACTGATGAGAGGTTGGCAAATCAAAGGCCACTACAATAATGCCCTTACCGGTAATCTGTGATTTCAATAGTTCCCAGTCTTGACTATTGAGGCGGCTGATACGGTCAACCTGTTCGACCAGAAGGATGTCTCCGCGTTGTGCGATATCAAGGAGGCGAAAGAGTTCAGGCCGTTTCAATGTAGCCCCGCTTTCGTTTTCGATGAACCAGCCACTGATTACCGAATTGGCATCAGCAACAAATGATTCCAATGCTTGTTTTGCGCGCTTGGCATTCTGCTCTTTGGTACTGGCTCTCAAATATCCATAAATTCTGATCATTTGGTACTGTATATATGGTTTTCTAAAACCAGTACAGTATAAATGGTATTATAGATAATAAAAATACCTTTATTGCCGGTACTTTTAAGGTACACCCTAAAAACAATAAAAAAGGAATGAAGTATGGTACATCGTCCAATCCTAACAGAACGACAACGTAATGATTTAATGGCATTGCCATCAGATGAATCTTCGATGTTGTCTTATTATATCTTGAGTGATGAGGACATCATCCGTATCAAACGCAAGCAGGATGCTCACAATCGTCTTGGTTTTGCTTTACAATTATGTGCCCTGCGTTATCCGGGGCGTTATCTGCATACTGATGATGTATTACCCAAAGAACTGATTGATTTTGTCGGTGCTCAGATAGGATTATCTGAGATACAACTTTTAAAGTTTACCTATAAATCTGTTACCAGATATGAGCATCTAAGGGCTTTGCAGCAACATTATGGTTATCTCCCATTCCATCGCTTTGAAGCTGAATTCATAATATGGCTAAAACACGCAGCAATAGAAACACGTAATAACGCTGAGCTGGCGACATTGTTTGTACAGGAATGTCGGAAACGCAGAATCATTCTACCGGGTATTACAGTGATTGAGAGATTATGCGCTGATGCCCGTCTTGCAGCTGAGAGGGAGATTGTAGGACGCATTGCTTCACGGCTCGATGAAAGGATGAAGAAAAATCTGCATGCCATGTTAGAAGAAACCGTTGATGGGCGATTGACGATACATGGCTGGCTGAAGCGGTTTGAAGTTGGGCATAATTCAGCAGATGTGAATCGGCTTCTGGAAAAGCTGGAATATCTTCAAGAGTTAGATATTCCCGAGTCTTTGCTGGATGGTATTCCTACACATCGGGTTATCTGGCTGCAACAGCAGGGTGAGGCATACTATGCTGATGGATTGCGTGATATTAAGGAAGAACGACAAATGGCGATTCTTGCCACCTGTGCTATCCAATGGAAAGCCATGATCATAGACGCAGTTCTGGAAACGCATGACCGGATTGTGGGAAAGGTTTATAGTGACTGCAAGCGCATGCGTGATGACCAGTTGATTGATCACAAGAAACTGGCAAATGAAACCCTTATATCCTTTGTGCAACTGGGTAAGAAGCTTCTGAAAGCCCATGCCACCAATGGTGCTGTGGCAGATGTGATTCAGAGCACAGATGCATTAGAAATGCTTATAATGACTGCCAAAGCGCTGACTAAAAAACTGGGGAGTGAGCCGCTGGAGTTTGTTCTATTGGGCTATGGTAAATTTAGGCGATACACACAGCGTATGCTGGAAGATATCATTTTTGAAGGTAATCAGGCGGCACAGCCATTGCTTGACGCAATTGAATTGCTGAAAGCGTTAAACCAGTCAGAAAAGCAGGCAAATAGTAACTTGCCTATATGCTTTGCGAATCCGAAATGGTGCAAGCGGATGGGCAATGATCCGGAACGAAAACTCTGGGAAACAGCTCTATTGTTTGCCATTCGTGATGGTCTGCGTTCCCGTGATATTTGGGTGAATGATTCCTGCACTCATCGGGACACTAGTCAACAGCTGTTACCGATACAGCAGGCTGAGCAAACCGTGTCCCTACCTATTCCTCTGCAGCCGGATACATGGCTTGCAGAGCGTCAAGCATTGCTGGAGGAGGGTATTAAGCAGGTGAGTCGGATGATACGCCAGGGAACACTGCCGAACAGCTACATTGAGAAAGGCAAAATACGTGTCAACCGGCTTGACCGCCAGCTGCCGGAAGGCATGGATACGCTAACATTAGATATCTATAAACAGATGCCGGAAATTTCCATCACCGACATTCTCACAGAAGTCGATGAAGATACGGGATTTACCGACAATTTTACCCATGTCCATACCGGATCCCCCTGTAGCGATAAGGTTGGTTTGCTTAATGTATTGCTGGCAGGCGGCATTAATATGGGGCTGAAGAAAATGGCACTATGCAGCAGTTCGCATCCTTCCTTCTGGTCACTAATGCGTATCTCTAGCTGGTATGTCACCAGTGAATCCATGACAGATGCATTGGCTGTCATTATAGAGAAACATAAGAATCTGCCATTATCTGCCGCCTGGGGGGATGGCACGACATCCTCCTCTGATGGACAGTTCTTTTTTTCAGGGGGTGTTGGAGAAGCAATGAATGTGGTCAATGCCAAGCAAGGCTTTACTCCCGGATTCAAAGGTTATACCCATCTTTCCGGTCAATACGGGCCCTTTGCTATCCGAACCATTCCTGCTACTGCCCATGAAGCACCCTATATCCTTGATGGTTTGACCATGAATGATACAGGTAAGCGCATCAAAGAGCATTATGCGGATACTGGCGGTTTTACCGATCATGTTTTTGCTATGTGCGCACTGCTTGGTTACCAGTTTGCCCCCCGTTTGCGCAATCTATCCTCACTAAGGCTCTATAGTATAAAAGGCATCTCCATACCGAAAGCAATGAAAGAGCCTTTCAAGGTGAAAGCTAGCATCGCACGCATTGAACAGCAATGGCCAAATATCATCCGCCTCGTTGCCAGCATTATGACACATAAGGTGATTCCCAGTGATATCCTCCGTCAGCTAGCATCCTTTCCCCGTCAGAATGAGCTGGCTATCGCTTTACGCGAGATCGGTCGTATTGAACGCACCATTTTTATCCTCAACTGGATCAGCTCCGTTGCCCTTCAGCGAAGAGCGCAAATGGGTCTTAACAAAGGCGAAGCACATCATGCCTTAAAGCGTGCGCTGAACTTCAACCGAAGAGGCGAAATCACAGACCGTACATCCGAAAATCAACATTTGCGCATGATGCATCTCAATCTGCTCACCGCCATCATCATCTATTGGAACACCAAACATCTTGGCCGCATTATTCACGATATGAAACAACAGGGGATACATGTGCCACCAGAAAAACTGGCGCATCTCTCACCTCTGGGATGGGAGCATATCATCCTCACAGGATTTTATAAATGGTGAAAACAACTTAAACCCTAATTCCTGCACTTTTCCGCAAACTACCCCTACTAGGGCAAATTCTGGATAAGAGCGGAGAGAGTAGATCATGAGCCCATAAATCATTTAAAAATGCTATTTCGGAATGGGGATACCCATTTTCCCTACAGTCATTACTTTGCTCTCCTATGACATCAATAACAGGGTAATTTTTTTATTAATCGCTGAATTAGATTTGATTTGCTTTACAGGTTTAATTGATAAATTAGGGTAACGGGGATCACGAATTTTAGGCGTATTTTGGGTTTCAAGCTTTTTACCTTCCACAACTACGATTTTTGGATTATCTGAAGGGAATCGTATGGGAGTTTGCTCAGGGGAGTTGTTATAGAGCTTAGGTATTTTATTATCATCCAGATTATCTCGGAAAGACCATTGGATCTCCTGTTCTTCATCTTGCTCGACTCCTATTTCAAACTTAACCATTAAGGGGTTGTTACCCTGAACGCCTAAGTGAGCAAATGTGATTTCAGAGTATTTATCATCGTCCTCCCTCCAAAGGGGAATCTCCCAGTTGAAACCTGCTTCTTGATCCTCATACTTAAGCCTGGCTCCTTTATCAATATAGAGTGCTCTTAACGGATCACTACAATAGGAATTGTGATGAGAATGGGTGTATTGCTGAAACTCTATTGCTGAATATGGTTCTTTTCCCTTCTCAGTATCAGGTCCAGGACATACTTTTTTATTTGGGGGAAATTCTGTCTCTGTAATAGAGGTTGAGATAGAAGAAATATCTAAGTCTCTTGGATGTTTTGAACCTGGCTGGATACGGCTTTCTGGTAAGCTAATTCCCTCTCGTGGATCTTCCATGGGATTTGCGAAACTGTAACACAGAAAAAAAGATATAGTTGTGGCTATTAACTTGGTTTTATTTTTTACGCATATTAAAGATTACCTTGTCTTTTAATCAGTATGAGCACCTTAATTTTTCTCAACGGGCCTTTTTGGGGGCTTTTATGGTAACAAACTAAGCTACCTTCAATCCTAACTCAATTGATTTATTCTCTCTGACTGGACTTGAGATGCATGATAATGCTTAAATTCATACGGATTTATAGAAAGTCTGCATTAACCTTAGCCGGTCTCTCTAAGATAGATAAGACCTC
Organism: Candidatus Odyssella thessalonicensis L13; assembly: GCF_000190415.1. Classification (GTDB taxonomy): domain Bacteria; phylum Pseudomonadota; class Alphaproteobacteria; order Paracaedibacterales; family Paracaedibacteraceae; genus Paracaedibacter; species Paracaedibacter thessalonicensis. Next base: position 21,395 of record NZ_AEWF01000009.1, on the reverse strand, counting down.
TTCCGCATAATAGATCCGCCCCCATTTGCTCTCATGAATTTTCTTCAAAACATCAGCAGCTTCCAGCTTATGGATAGCCTTTTGCGCGGTTGTATAATTGACCCCAAGGTCGCGCGCAACGTTACTTGTTAAAAGAAAAGGGTTCTTCACTAAATTCTGAACAATGCTTCTCGTTACTGAGGTGCCGGCTCTTGTAAGCTGTGTCTGCCAAGCACTTAACAAATCACTTAAGCGTTGTAATCTGTCGAGCGTATCTTCCGTTTGAGTCGCCACACCGTTGATAAAATATATCAGCCACTCAGTCAGGCTGCCTTTCCTATGAGAAGGATCAAGAGGCCAGTCATAGGTCTCTCGTGTCGCCTCAAAATAGGGACTTAGGGAGAGCAGCGGAAAAGGCAATACTTTTCGATCCACGAGTGCTAAATTAAGCAGTAATCGTCCAACTTGAGGGCTTATTCCTAAGGAGGGGGCTAAAGTGACACAGTGAGAATAGCACAGGGCGCTCTGGATTAAGGGCGGAAGAAGTTTATCTTGAAATAAAAGCTGAAGCTTTTCTAAGCTCTCGCTGAAACTTTCCTGGGACAGAGGCTTATGATGAGGTTTCGACAGGAGGGACGCCACAGAGGCAATGACTCTTAAGTTAGTTCTTAACTTTCTTGGATCTCCCTGAGGAATAGCAATATCCTGTTCTAAAACGTGCTGAACCTTTTGAAGCAAGGGCAGCGATATCGATTCCTCTTTCAGCTGCTCTATTCCATAAGTGAGGGCCTTTTCATAATTCTCAATCTGCTTCACTTCCCAAGGATAAAGAGGAGTATAAGCCCCGGTATTATTGAGGAAAATCTCTCGAAGGGTGGCTCGCGACCCTTCTAACCGAGCGGAAGCCACGGCTTCTCGAAGGAGGAGCGATGAAATAAAGAGAGGCGAGAGGTGATTCATTTCTTGAGCTAGTTTGCCTAGGAGGTAATCCGCTCGCGAAAGAGTCCTCACAAGAGCGGTACTCCATTCAAAATCAGGGGTCAGAGACCTTTTCTCCAAAGCTGCCTCATTACTGAAGGGAGTATCCTCTCTTGCCGTTGAGGTAAATTGTGTATTCATTTGAGTTCCTTGATACCACTTAGCAAGAGAATAAGCTCGAGATCTCTATTTCCTCAGAAATAGGAAGGTAGGTATGACCGAGCCAATCTTTTACACTTTTCCCTCAAAGTCCTTGCTGTCACCAGCGGCAGCTTTGAGGCCTTAAATTTAAAAAGGAAAAGGGTTTAAGCCAAGCTAATAAATATAAGAGGAATATAATAACTATAATGTTCACGTCCCTTCCCATTTAAAGAGTCTCCTTTGAGGGCTTAACCTTCTTAGCCTTGAGGCGAGCATGGTAGCGCTCTTTACGGTGTTTGAGTTTTTCTAAAGCGTAAGCTTTATCAGTTTCCGTAATTTCTTCCACGGGCTCGCCTTGGAGATTGTGGCGATGGGTTTCGTCGATCAAAGCCTTAAGATATTTATGCCATCTTGTATAGAAAGCTAAGGTATAGCGGATCAAGATCCGAGCAAAAGGTAACTCATGCTCAAAAATATCCTTCTCAATGCGTTTCTTAAGAGGCTTGGGTGTATCCTTGCTAAAGCAGTGGGGGTAGGTCTCTTGCAGCCATTCTAAGGCCTTACGGATGCTCTGGGCGCGCTCTTTTCGAGCCTGTAGCTGCTGTTGTCGCTGCTCCTTTTTTTGCTTTGCCTCTTTACTTACCTCTTTAGGAAGAGGGGGAGCTTTAGGGGCAATTTGTTCTTGTCCTGTCTCATAATAAGCTTTCAGTTGATTGAGCTTGGTTTGAGCTTGCTGAACTTGAGTAGGGTTAAGGGTAAGGGGCTTTCGAGTCATGCGCGTCCTATTATTCACTGACTTTTGATTGAAGAGAAACAACGCCAGACTTTAAGGTCGTCTGGAAGTATTTGATGAGCATTTGGGCAATTTCCTGCTGATTCAACGGGAGTTCTTTTTCAAACTCAAGACCCTTTTTAGTCCACCGGGCAATCGATTGTCCTGAGGGCAACACAATTTTCTGCTGACAGTCAAGGATGCCTTTCGAGCCGGTGACAATGTGGAGCACTTTCTCTTCAATTGCTTTACAGCCTGCTCCTTTGCGAATATCATCGGCAATTTCAATTAAAGCTTCCACATAAGCTTCCCCTTTATTGGCTAAGCTTAAAATGGCGGCAGCCGAGCGCGAAGAGACGCGAGTTAAATTTCCCACGGTATCCCAGATCAGGGACGGGACTTTATCAAAGGCCAGATAATTATCAAGTTTGGCGCGCGAGCAGCCAATGGAGTCTGCTAACTGAGTCTTGGTGATTTTGTTTTCCTTGAGAAGTTTGGCATAATACATGCCGCGAGAGTAATCACATAAGGGCAGATGCTGGTTTTCTTTAATCTGAACGATTGCTGCTTGCTCGTCGGTTAAGTCTTGGAGAATGCCTTTGAGAGGAATATTTACTTCTAAACAGGCTTTCCAGCGGCGACTCCCGGCTATAACCTCATAGGTCTCTTGGCCCGGTGAGCTTTTTCTCAGGATTGCGGGTTCAATTTGGCCATGTTTGAGGATATCTTGCGAGAGCGCATAAATATCGCCAAATTCAAAGCCCGAGCGATCGGCAAATTGCCAGCGTTGGCACAGTTTCGGGTCTACTTCAATGAGTTGCATCAGTCCGTCAATCAGTTTGCGATTTTATATTTATAGTTTACAATAATCTATATAAATTATCAAAAGAAAATCATTAGAAACCAAGCCTTCTCTGCCTAAACAATTCTCAGTTTATTATTAACTTTAGAGTTAAGTAATCTCTGTCCAGACTGTGAAGAGTGTCACGTACGTGACGTGAGACAAAAACCTGCCAGAATCAAAATGGATTCTCATAAATTGAAGAATTTGAAAGAGAGATCTGACACGATTTAAAAGTTAAAAAATTATCTTAAGGCTCTTTAAAGATAGGAAGGAGCTTTCCAAAGGACGGCTAAGAAAGATCTTGTCAAAAAAGGAAATAAAAATGGTAACAATTAGCGGGTATAATAGGGGCTCATTTTGAGGGCGCGGATGCCTTTTTCTTTGAAGGCCTCCATATGCTCTAGATTAAGATCAGTTCTCATATTTTCAACGCACGTCATTAAAATGCCGAGAAGAGTGGCGGCCTTATCCATCTCGCAAAACTCATCTTGTAAGTCATTGCCTTCGTCAATGTCACAGATCGCCATGAGACCGGAAAGCTTCACCAGGCCACCGAGTTGGATCAGCGTGCGGGTGCGTTTATTGCGATCCGATTTTGTCACTTTTTGCTGGTGGTGGTGCTGCTCGTTTAACGAAGCGGTGATTCGATTTTTTTGCACTTCAAGCTGCTGTAATTTTTTTTGCAGCGCTTCATAGGTAATGCGGGGAGGAAGAGACGAAGACATGAAAGAGGAACCTTAGAGAAAAAAAATGTCGCCAGTTTGATTAATCTGACTATCACACAGCACGTTCTAAAGCTCGCAGATATTTCTTTCCATCAGCTTCCCACGTGGCATGTTTATCAGATGAATTAGGAATGGAGTGAAGCGCTTCAACCAGAGCTCCACACAAGCGATGGTAGTCGATTTTGAAGCCGCCTTTCTGTCGGATTAAAGCAATCAGATCTTCCCCCAGTTTACTTTCATAAGCTTTGATCTCCGCTTCAATTTGTTCTTTTTGCGAGAGCAGGGTTTGATATTTATGAGCGCTCGATTTTGACATCATCGGTTTCCTTTTTATGCATAACTTAAGTGTATTTTGGCGGAGCCTAAGTCAGTAATGCAAGAAAAAAAGAGAACTGTTATGGGTTAAGAATGAGTAAAAAGAAAATTAGGCATTAAATCCGATGTCACGACAAGAAAATTGGAGTGCGCACTTACGCACCCTTGTGCAAGCAAGCCTACAGCGTTACAATAAGTGTTATGGCTATCATGCATTTTCGAGTGTCGCACGTCTCTCGCTCGACCGGTCGCAGTACGGTTCAATCGGCTGCTTATATTACCGGGGAGAGGCTTCTTGATGCCCGCAATCAAGAGACAGTATTTTATCGACGCGATCAGGAAGCTATTCATTCGTGGGGCGTGTCAGCTCCGAAAAATGCACCCGCTGCCTTTAAAACTTTAGAAGGATGGAATGCGTTAGAAGCTTTCGAAGATGCCTGGGCAGAGAGCTATTTTAAAAATGCTAAAGCGCTCGAAAATCATAAAAATAGTGCTCGCATTTCCATGAATATTATTGCGGCCTTGCCGCGGGAATTGACGCTCGACCAAAGCCAAGAGCTTGTTAAACAATTTGTCTATCGTGCCTTTGTTAGCAACGGGCATTATGTGACCTATGGCCTGCATGATGAAGAAGGGAATCCTCATGCGCATATCATGGTCTCGCATCGCACTTTGGATGAAAACGGAGAAATCTCGAAGACCAAAAATCGAGACTTGTGTACGAGAGCGGGGCTTAAAAATCATCGCCATTTATGGGCCGACTTAACGAACCAGCATCTTGAACGACATGGTTATGAGCAGCGTGTTACGGCGTCCAGTTATATGGATCTTGGGATTGATTTGCTGCCAACGGTGCATGAAGGATGGTATGCCCAGCGCTTGATGCACCAAGGGGAATTGTCTTTTTTAAGTCAAGAAAATCACCGGATCCGTGAAGAAAACCAGGAACGGATTCTGGCTAATCCTTCAATTATTTTTGATTATATGACCAAGACCCATGCGACCTTTACCATGCCGCAATTGCTCAAAAAGATAGAGGACTTTTTTCCCGGCAATGAGCAAGCGGTGAGTACTGTTTTTCATGCTCTGAAAGATCAGCTCGTCCTATTGGGCGAAGATGTCTCCACCGAAGTCCGCTTTACCTCACAAGACTATCACTCCATCGAATCGCAAGCGGTTGAGACCTTTGAGAAGCTCAAAGACAACAGCTGGGGTAAAGACATCTCTGCGAAAAAGATTGCTAAAGAAATTGAACGGGTGAATGTCCAGCTGCGAAAAGAGTCGCAGAATCCAGAAGCGCGGCTTAATGCCGAACAAGAAGCCGCCATCTATGGTATATGCCGTCCGGATCAGGTCAGTGTTTTGGTGGGCCGGGCTGGAGCAGGAAAAACCACCTCGATGCGCGTTCTTAAAACTCTTTATGAAAAGCATGGCTATAGCGTGGTAGGGTCCGCGCTATCCGCCGCGGCGGCCAAGAATCTGGGCGATGATACGGGTTGTTTTGCTGAAACCGTGCGGTTTTATCTCAATCGTTGGGAAAAGCTGGATTACGCTCACAGTGTTCTGTCAGCCAAAGGGGAACAACGCCAAGCTTGGACCGCTGAAGACCGCGACAAGGCGCAGAAGACGCTCTACTTTGAGTCGAAGTATGATCTGACTTCTAAATCTGTCTTCATTGTGGATGAAGCCAGTATGATTGGGACGCGCGACTGGCAGAAAATCCTTGAGCGGGTGGCGGCTAAAGGGGCCAAGTTGGTCATTGTCGGTGATGGCCGTCAATTTAGCGCCATTGAAGCCGGCGATATTCACCGTTATATGGAAGACCATATTAAACCAGAAGCGCGATTTGAATTAAAGGAGATCAATCGCCAAAAGCTGCCTCTCATGAAGGAAGCCGCCTTAGAGTTCTCCAATCAGAATATTCATCAAGGCTTAGCCTTGTATGAAAATGCGGGCCATTTAACTGCGGTAGCTCAAGCCGCCACGAAAGAGGCCAGTCATCAAGCGGTTTATGGTCAAATGGCCCAAGACTATGTGCAGCGCCTGCAGACCTCTTCCCACAATGGTTTAGTGTTGGCCTACAGTAATGAAAGTTGTGCAGGCTTAAATCGAGCTATTCGTCAAAACCTCAAGTCTGTCGGACTGTTGCCTACCCAAGAGGAGCACGTTTTGGGCCTGTCCTTGGCACTCGGGGATCGGGTGGTCTTTCTCAAGAATCATCGCACCAATGACGGCGTCACCTTTTGGGATACCTCAGGCGGCAAGCCCGTTGACGTAACCTCCGATCACTTTATTCGCAATGGCAGCCGCGGCACCGTTCAAGCGATCGAGAAACTCAATAAAGAGGGGGAGGAAGGCCCCACTTCTTACCACCGGTTGACAGTTAAGCTCTCAGACACGCTGATCGCTCAGATAGACTCCGCTTGCCTCAAGCCGGGGAGTGTAGCGCATGGCTATGCGGTAACGACCCATAAGTCGCAAGGGCAAACCGTAGATTGGACGTTGGTCTTAGCCTCCCCTTATATGGATTCATCCGCTGTTTATGTGGCCTTAACGCGTCACCGCTATGACACCCGGCTATATTATTCCCAAAGTGACTTTGACTCCTTTGCCAAGTTGCAGCAAGTCTTGGGACGAGCTTCTTATAAAGATATGGCGTTAGATTATACCATTAAAGATGCCAATCGCGGCTATTTTGCCAATGTCGAATCTTACCGCCTCATTACCCTAGAAATGGCAGAGCTCATAGCGCATGAAGATATTTACGGCAATGCCGAAGTCAAAGAGCGTCTCAACATCTTAGCGTCCGAGCGAGCTACTTTTGGGCAAGCCATTCTAGCTAACTTTGATCAGCATGCCTTGTATGCCGCTCAAGCCAAACTGACACGTCAACAAATTGAAATCACCTGTGGCTTGAAAGAACGGCCGCTAAGCCAGGAAGAAAAGCTGGCCAAAGAGCGGTTAACAGCTTATGTAAGCCTCGCTCAAGAAGGCCGCAGCTTATGGGAAGAGATTAAGACAGCCGGCGTTGGCGCTTTAGCGCAAGCCCATCCCCACTATCAAGCTTATGAAGCCTTAAAGGAGCAGCGCGATGCTTTGGCCTTAGAGATTCATTTGAGGAAAGCGATCCATAAGCCGTTTATGCGGGAACTGGGATCAGCCTTAGGATATGGCTTTGGTGTCATTGAAAAGCAAGCTATCCACGCCTTATACCGGCAAGAGTTTGAGCAAGCGAAGATCGAACTCGACGTGGCCTTAAGGACTTATCAAAGGGCTTCCTTTGAGATCACGCAACCGCAATTCTGGACCACAACCGAGTTCGATCAAAAAGGCCACGCTGCTATAGTGCTGGTTGACAGCCATCTTAATGAGAAACAGCAAAGCTTACCGAAACTGACTCATAGCTATTTAAGGGATCAAGGCATGGACCTGGGAGAGCTTTCTCAGGCCGCTCAAGATTATAACCGCTTCCAATTAGCAAGGACTTTAACCCATCCAGAAGAACGGCAGCAAGCTCAGCTGTTGGCGGCTTATAAGATCGCTTGCCGAGAGGCCGGGAAGTTGGCAACGGCTTGTCATAGCTGGGTCAAAGGACAGGAACCCCCTCAGGCCCCCTCTGCTGTCTTCTCTCAGGCGCCAGCTTACGAAAAGTGGCAACAGACCACCCAGGTGGTTTATTCTTTGGCCCATCAACTCACCCCTTATGACGCTGAGACAACCCAGTCGCTGTGTACGCTGTTTCAGATTGATCCGCACAAGCTGAAAGGGCATCAGCATTTAGGTGAGCTTCAGCATCTCTGTCATCAATTTAAAAATGCCTCTACCCTGCTTGAAAAAGCGCATCCGGCTTCTCAGCTGGTCGATTGGTTGGCTCTGGATCATGAATTAAAAGAAGAGGTAAAGGTCCTGAGTGGCGCCGGCTCTCCCACGTATCGGATGCTTCAAACCCATCAGATTAATCATAAAGAGCTGTATCAGGCGGCGACCCTCCATCAAATCGATTTTAAGGGTCAGCAGCTGACAGAGTCTCAAGTCGCTTTAGGGGACACGGTCGTGGCCTATACGACGCAGCGTCGAGTCTGTGGCCAAGCTTTTGCGGAGATTTCGCAAGAGCGAGGAGAAACTCCCTATAAACAGGTAAGCCTTTACAATCAGCCGAGTTGGTCAACATATGCTCAAGAGCGAGATAAATTGGATGCCTTAGCTTACCGGTTAGTAATAGCTGATAAAGACGATCTCTCGGTGTTTACAAAGCCTTTCCGTTTAAAAGAGGAACAGCTGCACACCCAAGCACATCGTCATGAGCTGAGAATAGCTGTCCAGACAGTCCTCAATAAAGATCTTTCTTTAGAAGACCGGGCAAGGAGCTATCTGTTTATTGATCGCTGTGAAAAGGATACGCTGGACAGAGCCTTGAGAGGGCTGGAGAAGCAGCACCAAACCGACTTATCGGATCTCTATAAGAAGAGCTCCAAGCCGCTTTACGGACTCCTGCATCAAAGCAAAATTCAACCAAAAGAGTTTAGAGCGTTAGGGCATGAAGTTGTTCAGAATTTGGCCACCACCAACTTTGAGGCTTACCAGAAAATCACGGCGCAAGAGGAGAGGATCCGGGGGCAACAGGAAGCCCATAATCACTCCATTTTAAAAGCAGCACAGCAGCGCTGTGACGCAGCCTCTAAGCCTCCATTGGACCACCAAGTCCAAACGTTGACTCAAGCGCGCGTAGACTATGAACAAGCCGCTGCGCAAGCCCCTCTTTCTTTTAAAGAGTTTTCTCGGGGCAATCGGAGTTATTCGGTCTCTGAATTAGAAGGGCTGCTTAAACATGACATCGGCGCTCTGGCACAAGAATTGTTTGCGGGTGAAGCCATTCATAGCAAGACGGCCACTCAAATTCGCTTTGGCCGCAAGGGCTCAAAATCAGTTCACATTGCTGGATCGAAGCAGGGCCTTTATGCCGACTTTGAACAGGGGAGTTTTGGCGGACCGCTTAAATTAATCCAGGACCGTCTCGGGGGAACTTATAAAGAGGCGGTCAATTGGGCGCAAGACTGGGTAGGAGGGACCAGCCGAGAAAGGGTTTGGAGCGACTATCAAGCTTATAAAGCCACGGCCGAAAAAGCGGTGGAAGACAAGCGTTATATTCCGATCTTCCCGGCCCCTCAAGAAGCCGTAGATATTGCCAACAATAAGTTCCTCAATTATCAATTGAGAGATAGCCAAGAAACCGGGCGCTATGCTTATAGAGATGCGGACGGTCATCTCTTAGGGTATGTGGTGCGTATTGAGAATCTGAAAACAGGGGACAAGAAAACCCCACCATTGGTATATGTCAAAGATCTCAAAACCGATCAATGTTATTGGAAATGGCAAGGCTTTGGCAAAGAGTCACCGCTCTATGGCCTCGATCAATTAGCACAAAAGCCGACCGCTCCTGTGTTAATTGTCGAAGGGGAAAAAACTGCGGAAGCCGCTAAAAAGCAATTTCCGCACTATGCTGTAATTACGTGGCTCGGAGGGTCGCAAGCCGTCTCTCGCGCCGATTGGAGTCCGATCCAAGGGCGAGATGTCGTCGTTTGGCCGGACAATGATCAAGCGGGCTTTACCGCTGCTCATAAAGTTGAGAAGCTGTGTCAAGAGAGAGGGGCTAACAGTATTGCCATTGTCCGACTTCCAAAGACGCTGCCTCAAAAATGGGATCTCGCGGACAGGTATCCGGAGAGCTTGACTCCAGAAACAGCGCAAAAGCTCGTGACCGAGACCCTAATTGCCTCGCAGGCAAAACAACAGGTGAAGCAAGCCCTTGCACCTAAGATCGACGCCTTAATTCAGGCCAACCCGCCGGCTCAGCCGCTATCGTCTCAGCGTATTAAAGAGGAGAGCTTAAGAACTTATCTAGCCATTGACCGTTTATGCCAGCAGGTTGGGCTCCCTATCAAAGAAGAGTCCCAAGCTCATCTCTTAAAGCAGCTCGTCTATCAAGAGACCCGCAGTCATGAGCTTCGGATCGCCGCTGCTAGCACTGACTTAAGGTCATTCGATCAGACATCGACCACCGCTGCCATAGAAGCTTTGGCTTTGAAAAAGAGTGACTCTTTAGCGATGGAGACGCCTTATTCACCCCCTCAAATGCAAGAGTTTAAAGCCGCTTTTAGGTCGGTCGTCGAAGCCACAAGTGCTGATCTTAAAGCGAGCTATCCCCTCCTCCCCGAAGGGGTGCGGCAAGGGCTAGCCCAAGACATAACAATCTTCGCTAATCTTTGCCCGGAGCTTAAGACAAAACTGGACCAAGTGATTGCTACCAAAGTTGATCAAGTAGAACCTCAACTTAAAGAAATAGAGAAGGCCGCCGAGAAGTTAGGCAAATCTTCTCCTGAAGCTTCAGTCGAGGTGACGTCGAAGCTAATTACTCAAGGGTTGACGCAGTTCGATACTGCTCAACAGACCGTGCAGCATATCCAGAAAACGCAAGATTTAGACACTCAAGAAAGAAGGGCTCACCATAGTCTCCTTCTATCTCAACAAGCTCTACGCCAAAATCAGATCTCCATCTGATCTAGAAATATATCAACTTATAAGTTGATTTTTTTGAAACATATGTTAACTTATAAGTTGATATAACTCAAAGCTTGATCAACTCATGAGTTGTGTTTTGAGGCTGTTTAGAGGAAAACTGATATGCATGGCTTGAATAGAAAACACCTGGATAAAGACTTGGGGATAGTAAGAAATCTGATTTCAATAAAAGTCCCACGTGGGGGGTGGCTTAAAGCTATCCGTGAAGCATTAGGAGTATCTGCAAAGCAGCTTGCCTCTAGAGCGGGCCTTACTCCTCAATCAATAAGCAAGCTAGAAAAATCAGAAGCTAAGGGAACGATAACCTTAAAAAATCTTGAGAACATAGCGGCGGTCCTGGATTGCCAAGTCGTCTATTTTATTATTCCGAATCAACCGCTGGAAGAAAAAATTGAGAAACAGATCAGAATTAAAGCCCAAGCTATGCTAGACAAAACTAGTCATACAATGGGATTAGAAAACCAGAAACCTACAACTGAGGCTCTTCTCGATCAACTGGAAGAGCTAGTTAATCAACTCCGCTATGAAATTAAGACGAGGAAGAATATTTCCTATCTTTGGGAAACTGATGAATGATCTTTACCTACGAGGAAGGGGCTACCCCTTTTAATGAAGATGATGCTGACAAGCTCATCCCAAACCATATAAGAACCCAGCACCAACTAAATGAATGGGAGCAAGCCAATATTCTTGTTGCTGAAAGATACTTATTTTCACGTAAAAGAAGGAACATTTTAACCATTGAGTTCATTAATAGAATCCATAAGAAAATGTTTGACCAAACATGGAAGTGGGCGGGGAGCTTTCGTAAACATCAAACAAATATCGGCGTAAAACCTTATGAGATTACTTCCTGTCTTAAGATGTTATGCGATGATGCACAATTTTGGGTAGACAACCAAACATATGAAGCTGAAGAAATTGCTGTCCGTTTTCATCATCGCCTTGTCGCCATCCATCCGTATCCTAACGGCAATGGCAGGCTATCTCGGCTGATGGGCGATACTATCTTATACAGTCTTAAAAATAAAAGATTGTCTTGGGGAAGAATCAGCCTCGTACAAGCCTCTGAAACACGCCAGGAATATATTCGCTGCCTTAGAGAAGCTGATCAGGGTAATTATGCAGATCTTCTAAGATTTGCAGTAAGCTAAGGGATAGCCCCTTCCTCATAGGCATAGATAAATGAATCAATTCTTATCAAATTTTTTCTTTCTGGGCGATGAGTTTAAAGTTATAACTATATTATCACAATAGTAGAGGAGAGATTATGACGAAGTTTAATTGGGCCACCTTGTTTTTATTTGGATTAGTGGTTCTCATTCCAGTGCTTTCTTCAGACGCCAAAAAAGTAGAAGCCGTTGATTGTCGTCAAAACAACTTTTTCGCTTTACGTCTTCTAATTGACTCATACCTTCCAGAGTTAAAGTACTCAGAGGCTTATAAGAATATGTGCTCTAAATCTTAAAGTAAATTGCTCAGAAAATTCTTCCCTGTGATAAGCAGGGAAAAAACCATTTATTATTAACTGTGAAGCTTTATTTTAAGAAGCGCTCATTTTATCTTTTAAAGATCTTTTATCTTACATTTTCAAAAAGCAAACAATAATTTCGGTTAGAGTATCTTATTCTCTTGTTTGCAGTACAGGTCAGAGTTTCTATCTATCAATACTAGTAAGGATTCCTACAAAGCGCTTGCGCTTTCTAAGAGTATAAAAGAATTGTTCATCATATAAGTAAGGTAGAGATCTTGACTTAATCTTCGCTGTTATCGAATGAAGTTATCGGACAATAAGATAACTATAAAGAGTAGAATCGTATGAATTGAGCTATCCTTAATTTTTTAAAATCTTAAATAATATTGGCACAAAGAGAATTTCTATCTTTTGAGAACCTTTTATTCTCCACTTTTTAGGAATAAATTCAAAGCACAATAGGCAGTATAATTATACTTAACTGGACTTTCAGTGATCTTTTTTATAATAATTATAACTTATTGCAGCACTATGGAGCTAATTTATGGAACGTATACCTTTAGGAAAATTAAAACTTATATATGAGCTTGGACGCGAAAAAAGTATAACCCGAGCTGCAAATAAGCTTAACTTATCACAATCAGCCCTAAGTAAAGCAATTTCTGCATTAGAAGAGCAGATGCAAACTAAAATTTTTGATAGAATCCCTGGTGGAATGCGTCTCACCCCTGATGGAGAAAGATTATTTATTTATGCCCGAAAAGTGATTGAAGAGCATAGCGCATATGAGAGAAGATTCTTTGATAGAGAGGACGAATTACTGGGTGACCTAAAAATTGTTACGACCTCGTACCTTGGTTCACAATGGTTAACCTCTTGCTTAGAGGGCTATATTCTGAAAAATCCACAAGTGCATATAAAAATCTTAATAAAGTCAGAAGATATTCATCCTTCTGAAGCAGATGTGGCCATATGCACCTTTATACCTCATCAGCCTCATCTTATTCAGAAGCCTCTATTCACAGCTTATACACGCCTATATGCAAGTCCGAGATATCTAGAAAAACACGGAACTCCTGAGACAAGTGAGGATCTTAATGCGCATAGGCTTATCACTTATAAGGGAAACCATTACACCGTTTATGGTAGTACTAATTGGCTACTTAACGTTGGGAATAAACCTGGAACCTCGCCACGCGAATCATTTTTTGAAATAGAATCATTACATGGACTATTAAATTGCGCTCTACAAGGATATGGTATTATTGAGTTTCCTGATTATTCAATTGTAAAAAAGTTAGGTTTAGTAGAAGTTCTACCTAAGCTTATAGGTCCTGAAATAAAAATATACTATACATATCCGCAGTCACGAGCAACATCAAAGAAAATACAGTCACTATATGAGTATTTAAGAAAAAAAGAGAAATAATATTACTAGCTGCGGAAGTATAACGCTTATTTAGGTATTATAACCATACATAGTGTTGGAATTGCATGGTGATTTTCAAGCTTAACCTTATTCATAATTGTTCTCCTTATTTTTTAAACTGTAGGTTGAATATCAACTGTGATAACTATACACGTAAGTTCATACTTTGTACCCTTTTTAAAGTCAATATTTATCTTTTAAATATGGCGTAAGAGGGGATTAATTTAGTAATTTTTTTCTCACATCTTTTTCAAATACCTTTTTAATAGGCACATTATTAATCTAAAAGATCCCTATTTTTAATTATAGCTTCTATAACAGCAGGCAAAGCATCCAAATTCTCTAAATTAGTACCATTCATAATGTGTCTCCTTTTTATTCATTATAATTTTGTTCTCCTAAAACTTAATTTTTTAAGGTTTATTAATTTCACGATATCTAAATATAAATTTTTCTACTGAATGTCAACTTTCTACAAATAACGTGCTCACTAATAACTTTTAAACTGTCATGGAGATATTATGAAATTTTTTAATTATGGCTTCCTAAATTAAGCGTATTTGTTACCTTCAACAAAGATAGGGCTAATAAATCATACCAATATAATTCTTCCGCCCCTCATTTTAAAGTTAAGACGAGCTTTTCTAGTTTAATGCATTCAAGGTTCTATAAAAATGTGTGCCTCGACTCACCATGAAGAATTCTTAAGCAGCTTGTTCCCTATGATTATTAGAACCGATAGAAGATATGGGGCAATCGGATAACTATTAAGAATAGAAAGTTATGATTTGAGCTTATCTTTAATTCTTTGAATTCCTAAATAGTATTGGCTCAAAGATGGTTAGTATCCCTTAAAAATATTTTATTCTCTGTTTCTTAGCGATAAAGCCCAAGCACAATATGCAATGTGATTATATTTAACTTGGCTTTAAATAATCTTTCTTATAATTACTATAACTTATTGCAGCGGTATGGGGTTCATTCATGAAAAGTATACCCTTAGGAAAATTAATTTTGATATACGAAGTAGGGCGCGAGGGTAATATAACGCGCGCTGCTAACAATCTTAATTTATCTCAATCCGCTTTAAGTAAAGCAATTACTGCTTTAGAAGAACAAATGGACACAGAGCTCTTTAAACGTGTACCCAGCGGCGTGCGGATGACCCCCCAAGGAGAAAGACTATATGCTTTCGCTGAGAAAATGTTACAACAGGCAAATAGTTTTGGGAGAATATTTTATGAAAAAGAAGATGAAGTAGAAGGTGAGATTAAAATTATTACGACTCCATTTGTAGGTTCTGAATGGCTTACACCTAATCTTGATGAGTTTCTAAGTAAATACCCTGGAATAAAGCCTAGAATTTACACCACAAATGAGAACATTAATATTAATGAAACAGATGTAGCTATATGTACTTATATTCCTCATCAGCCTCACTTAATGCAAATGCCACTTCTAGATGCACGCATAAAATTATTTGCAAGCCATTCTTACTTAAAAAAAAATGGTGTACCAGAGAACCCAGAAGACTTGGATAGGCATAAACTAATCACGTTTAAAGACAACTACTATAGTCCATATGGAAGTACAAATTGGGTCTTGAATGTAGGAAATAGATCTGAAATTCCAAGGGAATCATACTTCGTTATAAATTCTTTACAAGGAATGTTTAATGCTGCTCTTAAAGGATATGGAATTGTTGAATTACCCGATTATCCAATTATAACTGATTCCGAACTTGTAGAGGTATTACCCCAGCTAAAAGGAGAAGTAATACCTTTATACTTTACGTTCTTAAAGCATAGACAAAATTCTAAAAAGATTAACTTATTATATAGATATCTTTTAAAGAAATCTAAATAGTCTGGGATGAATTTATTTCGCTATTGTAATACACAGATGAGGTATAGTTTGAGTATTCTCTAGATTGACTTTTTTCACAATTATTCTCCTTATTTTTTAAACTGTAGGTTGATTATCAACCTCTATAATTATACGAATAAGTTCTTACCTTTTTCTGCTTCCTAAAGTCAATAGATATCTTTAAATAAGGAAGGAGAATGTATTGATTTATTTCACTTTATAGTTAGAATTTATATAAAATTATAATAAAAAAATAGTATTACATAATAAATATTACAATAAAAAATATTCCATGGCGTTTTATACTAAGTTATTTTTGGCTAGAATTTTACTATTCTTCAGAGAAAATTTATTAGAAAGGCTTATTTCCTATGTTTTTAGGACTATAGTATGAAAAAATTTCATAATGAATAAGTATAAATACCATTTGGAAAAGTATGAAATCTTAATTATCAAAGCTTTCAGGCATAACTTATTCATAAGGTAGACATAATGTTTTTGAATAGACTCAATATGGTAGAGGCTTTAAAAAGCTTGGTAGCTAAATGGAAGCAGAATAATTTAATCTTTTCTTATAAGATTACATGCTCAGCTTCTCCATTAGGTCCTCAAATCATTCTTCATCAGAATCAGACTGACTATCGCATTACAATAAAACTTCATGATTCTATTGGTTCTTTAATTATTAGTTCATTTAATGTTGAAGAATCTCCAGAATTGGAGGACACTTGCCAACCTCTCTTTGATGCTGCCTTAATTGAATTAATGCTTCAAAGTTTAACAGTCATAATCTTCTGTGCTCAGCAGCTAAATAAGAACGATGTCTGCTTCAGACTTTCAGAAGACGAAGCTAAGCATTTCTCAACGTTGAGCGACATATTTAGTACAACATCCTATTGCATGACCGTTGATGGAAAACGTCAGACGTTAATCTTACCCACCTGGGAGCCATACTCTGAAATTCTATTCAATTATATAAATGATATGAAAATTAAGCTTTGGCAGGTCCTTTGGGCAGAACAAAAATCTTCTAATTTACTCAGAATTTACTTGCAAAATCCTAACCGTTTTACTGTTTCCCTTGCAAGGAACCCTAAAACACTTCAGAAAGAAACTTTTATTCCTTCCAAGAAGGAGAACGTCGTTTATTTTCCAAAAGTTTTCAATTTCTAAGGTTCGCATCTAAAAGGAAATACGAGCAATCTATTGAGAGGCTAAATTTCATTTGGAAAGATTTTTTCACCTTACAGTTAATGCAGGCACTACATAAATGATGGTCAATAAATTAATTACTATAGAAACCTATATAGCTAAACGACTCAAAGAGAGGCGTAAAGCGCTCAAAATGAAACAAACTTATCTAGCAAGAAGGCTAGGCATTTCGCCTCAACAAATTTCTAAATATGAGCGTAAAGCTGAGGGTATTTCTGTTAGCCGATTATATCAGATATGCAAGACTCTCTCTGTGACACCCAATTACTTTTATCAAGGCTTCGAAGAAACCTCTCTTCATATTGAGCATGATTCGTTATGGGTGTCCTTCGATCCCCTTCTGGGGGAGAAAATTCAAATAAAGGTTAGTGATCTATATGGAAAGATTGAAGAGATTAAGCTTCTTAAGGAAAACAAATGACATACTTTCCTCTGTGCTTCTTCCCCACTAAAACTGTTTGTATCGTTGAGGATCCAGCGTCAGTTACAAGTCTGCTTAATGATCACTCTCAGATTTCATACTTCACTAGTATAGAATCAGCTCTTAACTATTTAAATAAGAGTGAGAAATCTGAAATGCTCTTCGAGAGAATTTTAAGCAGTTATGAAGAGGGATTAGATTGCAATAATATAATTTATCTTCATGAGGAGATCTATAATCCCCAACGATTTGAAGCCGTTTCCTGTGTCATAATTAGTGATCAAATAGCAAAGAGCAGTGGTTTAGAAGTTTGCCGTAAAATAACTGATCCAGACATCCAGAAGATTTACCTGACTACAGATCTAGATCATAAGGCAGCAGTAAATGCTTTTAATGAAGGGCTTATCAACTTTTATTTGTATAAAAAGGATCCTAAAGCGAAAGAGATTCTTAGCACCTATTTGAAAGAAGCCCAGCTCAATTATTTTAGAGAGCTAACTCAAAACTCTAGCCAATTTCTATTAAAGCAATGGCACTCTCTTAGTGATGAGGGTTCAATATTGACGAATCCGCTATTTATTGAGCACATTGAATCAATTCTTGAGAAGCAATGCACACAAGAATACTACCTTCTTGATATTATTGGCAGTTTCCTGTCCATAGATGGGGAAGGCAAAATTAATGCTATCTTAGCTTTTACAGATGAGATTCTTGCACGCCATATGCAAGATATAGAAGAAACATTACAATTAGAGCCTTCTCTAAGAAAAAAGATAAATGTAGATAATCTGCCTTCCCTATTCTGCATTCCGTCTCTATATCATCCAGTTTTTCATAATTTAGAGCCTTTCGTAGTGCCTGTCTCACCTTATGCATCAAGACAGCCGCATTACAACCTAGCCCTTGTCTCTCAGATGGGAATTCGACCGCCGTATCTGAGAGACTCGGGAGTTCTTCACTTAACAGAAAGGAAGTAAAATGAAGAAACTCATCTTGAGCTTATTACTAGCTTCACCTCTCAGTCAAGGCTACGCCCTTGATACTCATACAGCTTGGAAAGGATCCAACGTTTGGTCTCTAAAAAGGCTCGAGCAGGAGAATCCTAAATACCAAGATGCCAAAGTGCAGGGATTTACTGTTGTCAATGAAACTCCTGCCTTATCAAAGTTGGACAATACAACAGCGACAATACAAGAACTGCATTCAGCCAACCAAGTGGAAGAGACCTCCGCCACTACCAATAGTATTTCATCAGCCATCAAGTTAGGAGCGCTAGGTGCTGGCTTGGCAGTGAGCTATATGTATGGTCCAGCTGCTCTGTTATGGGGAGCTTATTACGGTGCCTCCTATGCACTTAATGTGATAGGAATCAGTGGAGTAACGGGTATTGCTGCTGCCACAAAGTTTGGCATTATGGTATCTGAATCTCCACTCGCTCAAAAGACTTTAATGGAAGCCGGTGGCTGTATTGCTGAATACGGAGCTAAAGCCGTCCTTAAAACTGGTGAACTATCTTTGTCAGTAGGCAAATATGCTGCAACTACTTCATGGTCTCTCAGCAAGACTGCTTATAACTATTTCTGGGGTAATTCTTCTCCAAAGAAAGTACATCAGGATGAACCTGTGGAGATAAGGCGTAATCGTCATCTTGATGCTGTTAAGAGTCGTTTAAATAAAGCAGCTGCGGCTGCCTAACAGGCCTCTTAGAAACTCTCGTAAGAGAGTTTCTCTAATGAAGACAATTATTATTAAAAGAGTCCTCTACGATGACCAACTTACTAATGAATAGAGCCTTGGGTGCCAGAAGTAGGTCATGGTGCACCTTTTTATGCAGAGAAATTCTGAACCAAGCAGTTAAGCGAATGAACGTCGAGATCTCTTATCAGATAAAAGTGAGCCAATTATGCAGAACAAATTAAACTACAAAGATCTTTTGTTAATCTACGCTCAATGGTGGCGCAAAAGAATCTACCTTCCCATTATTTCACTCATAATTTTTGGGCTTAGCGAGCTATTGCTGCAAGACTATTTTAAAGATCTTCATTTATTAGATCCTAATAATGCACAGGCAGTTGTCGATCCTAATAGAGCAAAAAGTATAATTCTATTCAGTATAATATATTCGTTTGTATATCTAGCCGGAATTATTCTATTTCTTATCTTTGACAAACGATATCTTTATCAAGCTTTAATTAAGTCCTATCCATGCTTCTCCATTCACTCGCAGAAGCAGAGACTAAGCTGGAGCCTATATTTCGTTATTACTAACATTCCTGCAATACTTACCATCCTTATCAACTATTATACAGGACTCTTTGATCTGAATGAGCTAGGAGAACCAACAATTTGGCTGATGAGATATGGGGTTACCATGCTCCTAGGTGTTAGCTTTGAACTCCTTATCAGTTTGCCTCTTCTAGGATGGATTTTGCAAAAATCCAAGAAATTCATGATTACACGGCATAACTCTGAGCCCATTATCTGTGATCATTCAACAGATAAAAATAACTAAGGGCCTTATGTGATGAGGAAATTCTTTACTTCATTATTGTTTGGTACTTGTTGCTTTGGAGTTTCATTGGGCGTTATGGAAGCTCCCTCTAATCCAGGAACTTTATTAGTTCATGCTGAAGCATCTATTAAACCCGAGCTTAAATAGGAGTATCAACAAGCAAAAGTTGGATCACTCCGTTAAGATTGCCTTGCTCTAACATCAATTTCACATAATTAGAGCAGACATTTAAAAAACGAGAAAGCATAGGAGGAAAAAGAGAAAACAATTAAATTAGCAACCTACATAGAGATCTTTATAACACCTTCTAAAAGGAAGAAAGAATTTGTATATCCTTTCAATTTAAGGGTTCTCAAAAGCAGTATCTATCTTCCGTTAGAAATATTAACCCTGATGAAGAGTATTACTATAAGAATACTTTTCCATAAAACGACGAGGAGTGTATATGAATAAATTATTAAATAGATTTAAGGAAATTGCCTTCCTTTGTGTCTCCTTAACGACTGTGGGGCTGGCTATGGAAAAGCCAATGCCTAAATGCCCCCTCGAAAATGAGACTCAATTACTTCAGACGCTATTTGGCAAAAGTGAAGTTCCACAGCCGAAAGGCCTCGGTGTTTTCCAAAAATTCAATAATGGAGAGGAATGGAAACTAGATGAAGTAGGATCAAACGTTAATGATATTATTCAGGGATTAGAAGAGAGAAGGAATAAAGGTCAGGATATTATCCATATCGTTGATCATTTAAGAGAATTGAGCTTCTCTCAAGTCTTATCCTTAAGTCCTGCACTAAGGGAATATGTTAACACTATTCGTGAGCAGGGATTTTATAAAGAGAATCCTTTGCCGCTTCACCATAACTGGCAAGCGAATCACTTCCGATTGGAGTATTCCTTACCTGAGTTAGCAGGTGAAGAGTATCTTAAACAATACAACCTCATGAATGAAAAAGAGAATCCTGACGCTAAAGCTTCCCATGCTCGTAATGCTTTAGAAAAAGGAATTCCTGCATTAAATTTTGTATTCACCCTAACTCCTAAATCAGAGGACGAAGAGTGGATAGGAATTAATCATCCAGAGAAGCTTCAAGCAGTGCCGGCGGTGTCAACAACACCTAAAAAGCATAAGAAGCGCCGTAAGAAGAAGGGACATACAAGCGTTCCTAGAGCTGTAGCCCCAAAATTATTAGGAGAAGAGGCCCAAGAGGTAGAAACGACCTCTAGCTCAGAAGAAGAGGTAGCCGATCACATCCCTTCTCCTGAAAAAAATACTTTAGAGCCTCCTCTTTTCCAAGAAGATGCTGTTATGCAGACGCAAGAAGAACCTCAGAGAACTGCTGAAGAAGTTGAAGGGGCATTCAACCTAGAAGAAGATCGACAGGCAGCGGAGACACAGGAACGCCAACGCAAAGTAGAGGAAGATCGACAGGCTGCTGAGGAAGAGGAACGTCTACGTAAAGCAGAGGAAGATCGGCAAGCTGCTGTGGCACAGGAACGCCAACGCAAAGTAGAGGAAGATCGACAGGCTGCTGAGGAAGAGGAACGTCTACGTAAAGCAGAGGAAGATCGGCAAGCTGCCGAGGCACAGGAACGCCAACGCAAAGCAGAGGAAGATGCTCGACGCGCTGCCGAGGAAGACGAGCGTCAACGACAGGAGGAAGCTGAACGTCTCCACCAAGCTCAAGCTCCAGGTTTACAGCCTCCTATTACGCTGACGGCAACCTCCACCGATGAGGACAGATGGGATTACATATCATCTTTATCACTCAGAAGGGAATAACCATATGGTGACTAGCCAATAAGAAAGTTAAATCATAAGGAAAAACCAGAACTAAACAATAAAACTAACTTATAAGAGGACTATTATGAATAAACTTAACAAATCAATTTTCACTTTATGTTTAGCCTTAGGATCAGCTAACGCGAAAGGGTTACAAGGGTTCTATGTAGGGGCTGATTTAGGCTCTAGCTATTCAAATATTGATTTAAATTTACATGAGGGAGTACGCGATGCCATCTACTCAAAAGGAGGGAATCACCTCGTTCGAGCAAACTTAGGTTTATCCGTTGGATACGACCATATTTTCCAAAATTCTATGATGTTAGGACTAGAAGTTTTTGGGGATTATAATTTAGGTGGAAAGAAGG
>NZ_AEWF01000010.1 GCF_000190415.1 Candidatus Odyssella thessalonicensis L13 | reverse complement strand
AAGCCAGCTGTGATCTTATGGCATGGCTCTTCAGCAGGTCGGACTAGATCATTTCAAGAGCAATCACAATACTTTACCTACTGGAATATCATTGGGGTCATGTTCATGGGACTCTGGGTCATTAAATGGCATATAGATATAGCCATTTTTGCGATAAAACCCTAAACTCGTTGCCCTTGATTCGGCATGAATGCTTTTGATACCCAAATTCTTCAACCATTTTTCGGTTAAAGCCAAAAATTGACTTCCCATATTTTGACCCCGCTTATTCTCATCAACGGCTATAATCCTTATGGCTGCTCTAGCCTCAGGCCAAAATTGAATATGGGCATAACCAATAATCTCTGCTCCTTGGTATAAAGCTAAATGGGCATGTTCAGGATGATGAAAAGTCCATGTGTAGGGATCTTCAATGCTGTATGGACCAAAGAAATATGTATCACGGAAATGCTTCGCGGCAGTCCATTCCGTATTATCGCTGCATTTGAGAATACGCATCCGATTAAAATTAGCTTCTTTCAAAACGCTTCTAATAAAATCACCTTTGCGGAGTGTGTAATTTGCAAAACGAGGGTTCTCTCTCATAAAGGATGATTGATCTTTTAAAAGATCTTGCTTCAGGTGAGCATAGTCATCACGGACTTGGGGGTGGGATCTCAAATAATCTCTGAACATCAAATTCAAATCAATTTCAGGGTGGTTCCCTTCAAAAACATGCAAATTGACTTTGTGTTCCCCACGTTTTGTAAAGCCAAATTGAAAGGGGATATTCCACTCACCTTTATAGGTAAAACCTGCCTTTTCTAGAGACTCTATAGACGCATTTCCACTTTTCACCACAGCAATGATGTCAATTTTAGGCTTAGCGCTAAGACCAGGTACTGATGTTGACCCAATATGGTGAACCTCCAAACAATTATCACCCAAAGCTTGGCTGATAAGCGCAGCCTCTATTTCAAAAATATGAGGCCAATGGGAGTCATAAGGGACAACTTCTATGTTTTTAATCTTTTCTTGTAAATTTATTGGTTTCTCCAATAACGCTAAACGATAATCGCCAATCTTTGCAAAACCTATAGCTTGGTAAGCCTTTATTGCTGCTGGATTATCTGTAAACAATATGGCCTTTCTCGTTCCATTTCTTTTTTCTTGGGTTAACGTATACTTTAGCAATAACCTGGCAAAGCCTTTATTGCGATGCTCTGGTGGCGTCCAAACAGGCCCAACTTGCACCATGTCTGTAAGCCGCGCATTGAAGGCACTAAGAGATACAGGGGTCCCATCTGATAACAAAACCCAGCTATCATTCTTTTGAAGGCGCCTGTTCCAATGTTCTTCAACCTGCTTTTCAAGATCACCATCATTCGATGCGCCTAACGCCTCAATATCATAGCTTTTCATCCATTTTATCAATAAATCTTTCGAAACCTCTTTTGTGCTAACAATGTCGAGATTATTTGGGATATCCAGGTCATTCAATGTATCTAGATCAATTCCGTATAATCCTTCATTACGGTTAATACTGAAGTTTGCATGGGATAACCCTAGCTTTTCGATCACATACTCTGCTTGGACATTCGGCCCCAGAACGCCTGCTATAGGACGCTTTGTCTTGTTTCTCAGGTGTATAACAAGCTGCTCTAGGATTGTTTGGTCTGATGCATGCATCATAACATTGCCATTCCAATAGTGAACAATAACACCATCCAACTGTTCTAAAGAATCACTAAAATGTCCGAAATACTCACCTTGAAAATCGGCACCTTGGTATTCGACCCCAGCTGCCTTAAGGTTGCTACAAATAAACATGCATTCTGATTTATGAGGAGATAAATACGCCTCTAATTGTTGTGTATCTGGTGATTCAAGGAGTCTGATGGCCATGGCTATATCTCTTGTCTTTTAAACATTGCAAAATTCTGCGTAATTTAGGCTATTAAAATGGCTCTCTAGATTAAATGCAATCGCTGAAATCATCAGTTTTGGCAATTACTTTACCTCAAACCAATCCAATTCTGTTGCAGCCTATTTGAAAGGCTCATGGTTTGGGGACCTCGGATTATCCTTTAAATCACTTATAGAAAACAATTCGACAAAATTAAATTCCTTCAGAGGATCAAAATAATCCCTTTGCATAACTGTGTAGACTACGTAGGTAATCGAGCGAGGCAGTCTAGAAAAGTTCTATATGACCAGAGTATCTTCGTTATCTCTTATGCTTAAGGGCAGCTTTAAACTGAGAGATCCTCCTCAGTGACTCAGGCCATACTATTCCATTCTAATTGATGCCCAACTAATTCTTTCTAATCCTTAAAATATCGGCCAATACTAATTCTTTTCGAGCTGTCTCCCGTATTGGGGCACTTGCTTGGGAAGAATTAATAACAGCTCTATATATGTCACAAGCTTCAGCGTAATTTGGGCGAGGAATACCTTGTCCATAATGATACATTTGAGCAAGCTTCAATTGCGCACAAACTCTTATTAAATCAGGAGTATGAGATGAATTAATTACGTCTTTATAACTAGCATATGCATCCGTATAATTGGGTGCTCCAATCTTGTCCCCATGGTAATCCATTTCAGCTAAAAGAAACTGAGCCATTATTTTTTCTTCAGGTAAATCAAATGATGAATTAAGCATGATAGTACAGCCCTCTCTAGCAGATAGATAGTCTGGCATTTCAATACCCTCCCCATAATAATCCATCTTAGCTAATTTGAACTGGGCGTTTATCTTTTGTAAATTTCCACCAACAAAAGGTAAAGCTATCACACACCTGTATCCTTGACGGGCTGCAGCATAATCGGGCGCTTCAATACCCTGCCCATAATAATCCATTTCAGCTAATTTAAATTGAGCCATAATCTTGGCCTCGGGTAACGCACTCGAAGAATTGATAACCCAGATATAATGCTCTCGGTCTTTAGTATATAAATCTTCTACATCTCTGATCCTTGTTTGATGTTGATCCAGTTTAGCTAATAGCTCTCTGGCTTCTTTTACTACTTCCTCTGGTAAAGCGTTAGGAATCGCCAGAGCTGTCAAAGCCTTATCTCGGGCCGCAGTATAATCAGGACGGCAAAGACCATGCCCCTGATAATCCATTTCAGCCAGCGTTGTTAAAGCAAGCACTTTCTTTCCTGAATCAGCCCCAGGCGATCGCAATATCCTTAAGTATCCGAGCCGAGCAGCTCCCCAATCAGGAGCATTAATGCCTTCACCCCGGCGATCCATCTCTGCTAATTGCCAATATACTTCTGCTTCCGCTTCGGGTTCTAAATTTAGTTTTAAGGCACTTATAGCTGTATATTCCTCTCGTGCCGTAATATAGTCTGGATTAGGCAATCCTTCTCCGCGACGCATCATGGTTGCCCTCTCAATGCGTTCTCTGATTTCCTTTAACGTTATCACTGGAGATTTTGACATGGCTGACAATGCTTCTTTCTCGACTTCAGACGAGATAGGATTATGGGGATGACTTTCTTTTAGACGCTCAAACACCTCCCCAATATGCTTAGATAGGTAAGTCGCTCTAATTTTCCTTAAGTCATTAGAACTTAAGTGGCTGCCCCAATAATAAGTTAAGCCAAAATCTAGAGCCGGGCTAGCTGGAAAATAGAATTTCCATAATGTACCTAAGTGATAGCGAAATTCAGAACTATGTTCTTTATAATAAAGAAATGCTTTTTTTGACGTTAAGAGAGGGGGGGAATCGAGCGGATTCGCAGGGGTATAATCTCTTAAAATGGCTTTATACTGATAAGATTCTTGTAAAATAGAGGCAAGTTTATGGCAAACAAGCTCTAAACTACAAATATCTTGTAAATATAATTCTGCACTTATACGACACATCATCTCCGGGGGCATTTCAGAGAGATAATCGTTTGCTGATGATAAGGGTGAAAACATGCATAGCCCTAATAAAGGTAATGCTAAAATTCTTAAAATTTTTCTCACTATTAAATACCTCCTTATTATCCTACCTGTTTAATCATTGATAAATCATGTCCCGCTTGAAATTACCATGGCTACTAACTATAGCAAGAGAAATTGGGCATAAAAATTTGGCCATAATTTACAATTGTTCCAACAATGCGGGAGAAAAGGGGGAAGCAGAATAATCTGACTTTTGTTCTCTCAGCAGAGGGTAATTTATATTTTAAGTGCTTAGGCTATTCATTAAAGTGGCTTAAGCTCAAATTCTTTAATTGCAAAGTAAGAAAATAAATTTATCGAAGAGCTCTTAATGATAACAAAGTGTAGTTACCTTTTTAAATAAGTCTGCCTTCTTTAAGTTGAAGAAGAGAAGGGAGTACCACTCTCAGAGCCCACCTTGGCTTCACAAAGTAAGGAAATACAATACTAAGCCGTTTTTTAGGTACCTCACTTTTTATATCCTCTGTCCTGATCAAAAACCTAAGCATGTATTGAGTATAAAAGGGGGGAGGATTTTGTGGAAGACGCTTGACTATATTTTAAGATTGTTTTAAGTTCTGTTCGTGAACAAGGTTGATGCCTTTTAAATCTCTGGAGTTTTAAGCAACCATGGCTGCTTTTCAAGATACTCGTCAACACACTGAGCAGAAAGTAATGGTGCACCTTTTGAGTGAAATTGAGCGCAATCCCTCCTTTACTCAAAGAGGTTTGGCGAGCGAGCTTGGAATTGCGCTAGGATTAATGAATCAGTATTTAAAGCGTTGCGTTAATAAAGGGTGGGTACGTGTTTCTCAGATCTCGCCCCGCAGAATCACCTATTTTCTAACGCCAGATGGTTTTAGAGAGAAAAGTCATATGGTTAAAGACTATTTGGCGCGATCAATGGCATTTTTTAGAGATGCAAGGTCACAGTGTGAGGAAGCTTTCAAACTCTGCCATATTCAAGGATGGCACTATATTGGGCTTGTGGGAGAGGGTGACTTAGCCGATATTGCCAAGCTTGTAGCACTTGGAACAGGTATTCAGGTAGAAATTACTAATAACACCGCTGATCTAAAAAAATATGATGCAATTTTAATTACCGATGTTGCAAATCCTCAGAGAACTTATGAAATTATTAAGAACAAGGTTGACTATCATCAACTACTGACACTTAGGCTACTTCATATTTCAAAGGTGATACCATGAGGGAGCCAGAAGTTACCTGGTGTGTTGCTTATACGCAACCGTTCAAAGAGCGACTAGCTCAACAGCATCTCTTAGAGCAAGGTTATAAGGTATACCTGCCTCAATTTAAAAAAACGCGTCGTCATGCTCGTAAAGTTGAAGAAGTGTTAGCTCCTCTTTTTCCGCGCTATATTTTTATAGGAATAGATTTAAAATCTAGCCAATGGCGTAGTATAAATGGTACAAGAGGTATCTCTCATTTGCTCATGAGTGATAGTACGAATCCAGCCTCGGTGCCCCTTTGTGTGATAAAAGAATTAAGGGCACAAGAACTTAGCGAAGCGGTAGTGCCAGCCTCTAGCCTTATCTCTTTTATTAGAGGGGAAAGGATCCGCATTCTTGAGGGGATATTTAAGGATCACGTTGCCTTTTATGAAGCTTTGGATGATAAGAGTCGTGTTCAGCTGTTACTGAACTTCTTGGGAAGAGAAATGAAAGCATCTTTTCCCATCTACGCTGTTGAAGCAGCGTAATTATGAGTTTTTAAAGTATAAGAGCGCTTTAAAAGCGGAATGCAATCTTTCCTGTAATCTTGGTGAAATTTTCACCCGGACTGCGGTAGCTATGGTAGAAAAAAATGAGTAAAATCAAAATTTCAGTAATTGGATGCGGCTATTGGGGTAAAAACTTAGTTCGCAACTTTGCAGAACTGGGAGCTTTACAGGCAATATGTGATGCAACTCCCAAACTTGCAGAGAAAATGTCTCAGACATATCATGTCCCTTCCCAAAGTCTAGAGCAGATTTTAAAAAGTGACTGTGATGGGGTAGTTATTGCTGCACCCGCGGCGCAGCATTTTGACCTAACCTGGAAAGCTCTTCAGGCAGGGAAACATGTTTTTGTGGAAAAGCCTCTTTCTTTAAAGATTGAAGAAGCAAAAAAGCTCTGCCAACTAGCTATTCAGGTCGATCGCAAGGTTATGGTCGGGCATTTATTGCAGTATCATCCTGCCTTCCTAGAGTTGAGAAAATTGATTGCCAAGGGAACTCTCGGGCGTCTTCAGTACATTTACTCTAATCGCTTAAACTTGGGCAAATTTCGTAATGAAGAGAATATTCTTTGGAGTTTTGCACCTCATGATGTTTCCATGATTCTAGGTTTAGCAGGAGACCTTCCTGAAAAGGTTTATGCGACAGGAGCTTGCCATCTTAATCCTCGTATTCAAGACGTAACCACAACCCATATGTCTTTTAGGAATGGTATCCAAGCGCATATCTTTGTATCTTGGCTTCACCCTTATAAGGAACAGAAACTTGTGGTGGTAGGAGATCGGGGAATGGCTGTTTTTGATGATGGTCTACCATGGGGAGAAAAGCTAAAACTGTTTCCCCATCAAGTCATGTGGGTAGATGGTTTGCCTCAACCAGAAAAAGCGGATGTAGTGTATGTCCCCTTGGAAATCTCGGAACCTTTGAGAGTTGAATGTCAGCATTTTATAGATTCTATTACAAGCAATCTTAGACCCCGTACTGACGCTGAAGAAGGCCTTCGAGTTTTGCAAGTATTAGATGCTGCTCAGCAATCTCTCCACTCTCATACAAGCATCACCTTAAGTAGCGAAGTCCTTCCATATTTCGCTCATGAGACAGCGATCGTTGATAGTGGATGTACCATAGGTCAAGGCACAAAGATCTGGCATTTTTCTCACATTATTAAAGGCACACAAATTGGAGAAGATTGTGTTATCGGCCAAAACGTGATGATAGGTCCCGATGTTACTGTTGGTAACCGGTGTAAAATCCAGAATAATGTTAGCCTTTATAAAGGTGTGATCCTAGGAGACGGTGTTTTTTGTGGACCATCTTGCGTTTTTACTAATGTTCATAATCCCAGAGCTGAAGTGGAGCGGAAAGATGAATTCCGACCAACCTATGTTGAAAGTGGAGTGACAATTGGAGCTAATGCCACTATCGTATGTGGTAACAAACTGGGGGCCTATAGCTTAATTGGTGCAGGCGCTGTTATCACAAAGGACGTAAAGCCTCATGCAGTAATGGTAGGTAATCCTGCAAAGCAGATAGGTTGGGTCAGTCATGCAGGCGAAAAGTTAGGGGAAGATTTGATTTGCCCGCGCGAAGGGCGTCGCTATCAAATTATTGAGAGTAATTTAGTTGAGGTAGAAGCAGATGATAGAACCATTAAAACAACAGAAAAATTATAAAGAAAGTATACAGTTCATTGATCTGAAAAGCCAATTAGAACGAATTCGCCCGGAAATTGATGCTGCTATAAAACGGGTCTTAGATCATGGTGTTTTCATCATGGGGCCAGAAGTTTATGAGCTCGAAAAAGAACTTGCAAGCTTTTGTGGCGTAAAACATGCTATTTCTTGCGCAAATGGAACTGATGCGCTGGGCCTTGGGTTAATGGCTCAGAATGTAGGACCAGGCGATGCAATATTTCTTCCAAGCTTTACCTTCGCTGCTACTGCAGAGGTGGTGGCTTGGGTGGGAGCAACTCCTATCTTTATTGATTCCTTAGAGAACACTTATAATATGGATCCGCAGAGCTTAGAGCAAGGAATTCATAGAGCTAAAGAATTAGGGTTGAATCCAGTAGGAATTATTCCGGTTGACCTATTTGGTCAACCAGCAGATTATGATGTCATTCAATCTATTGCTGAAGAGCATAGACTGTGGATCATGGCTGATGGTGCGCAGAGCTTTGGGGCCTCCTATAGGGGGCGCAAAGTTGGCAATATTGGTCATATCTCTACTACTAGCTTCTTTCCTGCTAAGCCCTTAGGATGTTATGGTGATGGCGGAGCAATCTTTACCAATGACGACAATCTTGCTCAAATTATGAAATCTTTGCGCGTTCATGGCCAAGGTTCAGACAAATACGACAATATCAGAATTGGAATGAATGGACGCCTTGATACAATACAAGCCGCAATATTATTAGAAAAATTGAAGGTTTTTCCAGATGAATTGCTTGCCCGCCAGAGAACAGCTAATCATTACAATGAAGCATTAAAAGAAATAGTTCAAGTTCCATATGTTCTAGACGGCGCTACGTCTGCTTGGGCACAGTATACAATACGCCTTCCAAAGCATAAAGATCGTGCTAAACTCATGGCTGAGCTAAAAGAAGTGAATATTCCTACTATGGTTTACTATGTAAAGCCGCTTCATCAGCAGACTGCTTATAAACATTATCCTACCGCCACTGGGGGGGCTCTACCGGTATGTGAAGCTTTGGCTGAGAAGGTCATGAGTTTGCCAATGAGTGGATATGTTGATAAAAGAAGCCAGGAATATATTAATTCTCAAATCTCAGAGTTATTGAAATGAATATTTTGAAAAAGGTAATAAGGAAGTTTTTGCCAAAGCCCCCCTTTAATAAAGGATACTATTCTAAAAACCTAAATTACCTCGCTGATAGACTCTACTCTTTTAA
The DNA here is from genome assembly GCF_000190415.1 of Candidatus Odyssella thessalonicensis L13. Taxonomy (GTDB): domain Bacteria; phylum Pseudomonadota; class Alphaproteobacteria; order Paracaedibacterales; family Paracaedibacteraceae; genus Paracaedibacter; species Paracaedibacter thessalonicensis. The sequence continues at coordinate 67,739 of NZ_AEWF01000010.1, read as the reverse complement.
AAAAAAGGAAGTTTTATATAAGGGTATAAGAAGAGGAAAATACGGTCTCTATGATATAGATACTACTGAATGGATGGGATGGAATGTATACATGTATGGTGCTTACGCAGATCATTTGCTCCAGCTTTTTGAATTATATATTCAAAAGGATAGCATTGTATTTGACATTGGTGCGAATCAAGGCTTAACCTCCATTCCTTTGTCTAGAATGGTTGGAAAAGATGGGCATGTCTATTCCTTCGAAATTAATGAGATAGCATTAAATAAATTGAGAAGAAATATTCTCCTTAACAATATTTCTAATATATCTGTTATTTCAAAGGCCATAAGTAATAAAACTTCTAAAGGTACTTTATACTCGCCCTTATTTGGTACCGGCTCACTAAGCGGAGTAGGTGCCAATAATCTCAGTGGTTTATCTTCGCTGGCAAAACCCAAAGAAGAATATATGGAAGGTGTTGAATTTGTTGAGCATCAGGTAGAAATTACCACTATAGATGAATTCGTAAAGCAACAAAAGATTAAGAGAATAGACTTCATAAAGATTGATATTGAAGGGTTTGATGGTAGAGCTATTCAGGGAGGAGTACGTTCTATCGAAACATTTAAGCCTATTATTTTATTTGAGTACGATCCTGTTTGGCTTTCAAGAGCAAGGATGACTTTAAAAGAGTGCCTTGATTTTATGGAAGGTTACATCTTCTATGAAGTTGTTAGTGATCTTTACGACGTATTGAGGCCACTTTCTGAAGAAATACTTAAAAATTCAGAATGGAGTGGAGATATATTATGTTTACCAAAAAACAGCAATAATTTGAAAAAGTCATAAAATGTGTGGAATCTCGGGTATCTATTTTTTTTCTAAAAAGTCTCCTAGCGTTGAAACTATAAAAAAGATCATTGATCCTATCTCGCATAGAGGTCCTGATGGAGAGGGAACTTTCGTTGAAGAGAGTTGCGGCCTTGGCCATAAAAGGTTAGCTATATTAGATCTATCTGATCTTGCTGCTCAGCCAATGGTATCTTTTCATGGAAGATATGTTATTGTATATAATGGTGAAATATATAATTATGCTGAATTAAGGGAAGAGCTTAAAAGTCGAGGCTATAGATTTAAAAGCCAATCAGATACAGAGGTACTTCTTAATTACTATGAAGAATTTGGTTCAGAAGGTATTAAAAATCTAAATGGCCACTTTGCTTTCGCTATTTACGATAAAAAAGAGAGGACATTAACGCTGGTAAGGGATAGATTTGGGGTTAAGCCTATATATTATTACCGCGATGAAGAAATGTTTGTTTTTTCTTCAGAGATTAAAGGTATTCTTCCTATAGTAAAAGCAGAAATAAATAAATCAGTTATCCCTGAATATTTTTCATTTCAGAACTTTTTCTCTACTGAGACACCGTTTAAAGGAATTGAAATTGTTTCTCCTGGTGAATACATTCAAGTCCATTCTGAAGGAGTTTCTAAGTATAGATATCATAATCTCCATTTCAATGGAGAAAATTCTGATATTCATATAGAAGATATTGATGCTGCTTTAGATAAAGCGGTTAAAAGACAGATTAATGCAGATGTGGATGTAAATATTTATCTCAGTGGGGGTATTGATTCGGGTCTCATTGGACTTTATGCATCAAAACATAGAATATTAAATAGTTTTACTATTGGCTTTGATTTAAGCCAAGCTTCAGGCATAGAATTAGGATTTGACGAGAGAGCTAACGCTGAAAAAGTCTCATCCCTTATAAATTCAGAGCAATATGAAATGGTTCTAAAATCTGGTGATATGGAGAGATGTCTTGATCACTTGATATATCACATAGAAGAACCAAGGATTGGACAGTGTTACCCTAATTATTATGCTGCCAAATTAGCCAGCAAATTTGGAAAAGTTGTTTTGTCGGGGGTGGGGGGAGATGAGCTTTTCGCAGGCTACCCATGGCGGTATTATCATGCAGATAGAGAGTTAACGGCTTCAGAGTATAAGAAAAGCTACTTTTCATATTGGCAACGCTTGTTAAATGATGAAGAGCTTAAAGGGTGCTTTCCTGAACCAGAAATGCAGTCCTATAGAATGCGTGCAAAGACAGTTTTTAGCGACCTTATTGATTCCTGTATTCATACCCCCTATGATCCTTCCAATAATGTAAATTATTCCCTTGAGTTTGAAACTAAAACATTCTTACATGGGCTTTTGTGTGTAGAAGATAAAATTAGTATGGCGTTTGGATTGGAAACAAGGGCACCGTTTTTAGATAATGAGATTTTATCCTTAGCAGAGAACATGCATATCTCTTTAAAGCTCCACCAAGATACAGGAACGGAGTTCAAAATTAACGAGAATGTGCCAGGCCTAAAGAAAAGCTTATTTTACCAACAAACTAAAAATGGTAAAATAGTTCTTAGGCACCTTATGGCTAAGAAGTTACCCCCTAATTTTCAGATTCCTGCAAAACAAGGGTTTTCCGCTCCTGATGCCTCGTGGTTTAAGGGCAAAAGCATTGAACTAATAAGAAGTGACTTGTTAACTCCCAATGCGAAAATTTGGGATTATCTAGATTATCGATATACAAAAAGTTTGATAGAGGAGCATTTCGCAGAGAAAAGGAATAGGAGGCTTCTTCTATGGTCCCTTTTATACTTTAACCGTTTTCTAGAAATTTTTAAGTTATGAAGAAGATTATTGTCTGTGGTCCCTTATGCAATAATGATGTTGCTCTATCCGAGCTTCTAATACGATACGGCCTTAATCCTATCATTCTGCGCTCTACAGCAAATAAAATTGATAGCTTTAATCATTTTGCAGGTTCCGTTAAAGGTTTATGTGAGGATAATATTATTTATGTTGATTCCTCGCTTGACTTTTTAAAAGAGGTAATGAACGCTGATCTAATAATAAGTATTTCTGGCGCAGCAATAAACTTCATCAGCCCTTGGTGGGATCTCTATTATAAATTACCTTGCAGGCCGAAAATTATTAATTTAACAACAGGCTCTGACATAACAGAACTTGCACGAGAGAAAAGCTTTAGAGGGTGGCGTTATAGAACGTTCATTAAGCAAACTGATCATAATTATATCAGTCCTTATCCAGAAGCTATCAAAACTTTACAGCAGTTAGGGATATCAAATTTTAGTATGATGCGGTGCCCTTATTATTTGTTAGGAGAGTACCACATTAAAAGTGTTAAGCCCACACATTCAGGGGCCTTAACATTTCTGCATGCATCAAACCTTGACTGGGGTGTAACAGATAATACCCCTCATCGCAACTCCACAAAAGGTAATAATAAATTTATAAATGCCTTTGCTAAAGCAGTTAGCCAAGGAATGAATATTAGATGCCGCATTTTAGATAGAGGTCCAGATAGACATATCGCGAAGAAACTAATCCACTCTTTAGGAGTTGATGAATATTTTGAATTTCTACCGCAACTTACTCAGGGCGAACTAAAATATTTAATAGAGACTTCAGATATTATAGTAGACCAATTTGACGTAGGTTTTGCTGGCGGCATAACTTATGAAGCCATGGCACAAGCTAAACCTGTCATGCTCTATATAGATAAAGATTGTTGGCCTTTAGTATACGACGAAGCACCGCCAATAATTAATTGCCAAACAGAGAACGAAATCTATCAAGCAATTCTGGAATGGACCGATCGTGAAAAGCTTCAGAATTTAGGAAACCGAGCTGAGAGGTGGGTACGCAGGTATCATGATGTCCATACAGCTGACTTTTCAGAGTTTATTTTAAGGATATGCTTAGCTGCTGATATAGAATGGCCACAGAAAGATTTAGCAAAGCAAGAATTAATATGATCCCTTTTACTCAAACACTATTCTGGGCTGAGCTTAACAGTTATTATCATGGATTGCTCCCTAAGACCGTAAAAAATTGTAATATTTCCTGCTTATTTGGTATAGATAACCACTGTGCTTCTTGGACCTCTTTTGGTGGTCCCATTCTTTATGAAGATACGACCCCAGAAGAATTTGAAAGTTTTCTTATCGAGCTCATTTCACAAGCCAAGACTGATAGAATTCATCAAGTTAATTTGAGATCCCTTTTTCCTCTACGTCCCTGGCAACCCGAGTTCGAGAAAAGGCTCCTAAAATTAGGATTTATCCAACAAGAATGGAAAACCTTTATAATAGATTTGAGAGAGTCCGAGGATGCTATCTTTAAGAATTTTGAGCATTCCGCACGCAAGGGCATAAAAAAAGCGATATCTTTAGGTGTAGAGGTCCAAAGATGTGAAAGTTTTGAGATTTACTTTTCACAGTTTTTGATACCCTATCTTAAAGCAACTAACAGGCAAATAAGAGAAAAAGAATTCTATAAAACTGTATGGGAGCTCGAAAGTAATAATTACTATAATTATTGGATCGCAAAAGATAACTCAGGAGAAATATTGGGATTCCTAGGTAGCTATCATTATAATGGAATCGCTACAGAAATTACATCTGCTTTAACTCCCTTAGCCTTTGCAAGGAGAATACCTGTGCAAGATATTTTACATTGGGAGATAATAAGGCACCACAAAAACTTAGGTGATTCATACTTTGACTTAGCAGGCTTCAACCCTAACCCTGTTTCAGAAAAGGAGAAGAATATTAAAAGATTTAAGGAGAAATGGGGAGGGAAAGTATATGACGTTTCTTCCTATATTATTGACATGCGGCCCTTTACGCAGAAGTTAATTTCAAAGATTATTCGGAGAATTCGTGGCTAGTTTTTGGAAAAATGCAGGAATTATGGCATTTGCTGAGCTGTTTTTAAAGATCAAGGCTCTTATTATGATGCCATTTATTACTAAATATCTAGGAACTGTAAACTATGGCATTTGGTCACAAGTGATGGTTATTGTTTCACTTTTATCTCCTCTGGTTTTCTGTGGAATGGACAACTCTTTAGCACGTTTCTTGCCAGGAAAGCCCATAGAACAACAAAGAAAAGATTTTACAGGGTGGTTTTTATATGGATTATTTAGCGGGATCGTGATTTTTAGTTGTGTCGGGATTTTGGAAAATCAACTCTCAGAGCTTTTTTTTGGGAATGATGGCATTTATCCCAACTTTGTCATCTTAGCAGGGTTAAACATTGTAACAACTTCTCTTTTAACAGGAATACGTAATTGGTTTCGCATTCAGAATAACGCTTGGTCTTTAATCACCATAACAATTACCCAGAACTTAGCTCAAATGGGCTGCTTAATTTGGATTCTTATTATGAAGTATGGAATTTATGAGCTGGTATTATGGAGCCTTGTTGTTGATAGTGCTTTAATTCTTAGCTACATTATTTATATGGCCAGATCTAAGATTTTTACCATACCTTCTTGGGAATGGTTTAAGCCTTATTTCCGTTTTGGCCTTCATTTTCTCCCTTCCGGCTATGCTGTATGGGTTCTGAATAGTGTCGACAGAGTATTTCTTGCTCAATATCACACTCTCTCGGATATAGGCATATATTCCATATGTTTTACAATTGGCTATACTCTTATACAAGTTATAGTCAATCCTATTTGGAGCCTATTTCCTACAAAAGCTGCAGAATTATATAATTTGAATAATATTCGGGAACTTGATACTTTATTCAACCAGTCAATTAAACTCATTTGTTGGCTTATATTTCCATCTATTTTAGGATTAGTTTTAGTGGGAGATCAATTATTGATGATCCTTTCTACAAACGAGTTTGCTTCAGGCTATCTGGTTATACCAATTATATTGCTTGGCTATTTACTTTTTATGCTTTCTTCCTATTTCGAACTTATTCTTAGTTTAAGAAATAAGCCCTTGCTAAGCACAATTTTTACAGTATTAGCCTGTGCTGCAAATATCGTACTAAATTTTGTATTTATACCAAAGTTCTCTTATATGGGAGCAGCAATTGCAACGACACTTTCTTTTGGGTTGCAACTTCTAATGAGCTCTATTTATGCTTTAAAAGAAAATTTAGTAACTCTCGATAAGAGGACTATATCAAAAATTATCATTGCTTCTATTATTATGTATTTGATGACATTTTTCGTGAAAACATATTTTATTCATAATACTGGTATATTATCATTATTTTTGTTAGTTGGCTTTGGCTGCATCATATACTTGTTTCTGACTCTTACTTTGAAGCTTTATAGGCCGCAAGATGTCTTGAATGCCATTAAGGGAGATGTTATCCGTGTATAAAGCACCAGAATTTGTAATAAGTATTATTCAAGATTATTGGGAGCATGGAAGAAAGATTCTAGAGATTGGCTGCGGTCCAGCATTCTTGAGAAAGGTCTTTGCTGAAGATTATATAGGGACAGATATTACTGATTCTGCTTATAATGACAATTTGCTTAGAGATGTAGATATTGTCTGTCCTGCAGACCAATTACTCATTGAAGACAATTCTATGGATATTGTAATAATAAAGTCAGCTTTCTATCTTTTTGATAATCCTGGGGCATGTCTTAAAGAGGCGAAGCGAGTATTAAAACAGGGAGGAAAACTGATAATATTTGATTACAACAGAAAAACTCAAAAAGAATTACAGCTTAAAGAGGGGCATGAAAGATATCCTTGCTGGACACAATGGGGATTAAAAAAACTTGTCCAGAATAATGGATTTAGCAACGTTGAAAATTTAATAGCGACCAATCGACAGCCTCTAGGATTTAGAAAAATTTACAGCCTTTTAAGACAGGAAATATTAGGTAATTGGGCAATTGTATGCGGAACAAAGCGATAAAATGACACATAAAACTTACCTCATTGATGGGCAGAAATATAGAGCTGAAGAGGTAAAAGAGCTGCTTTCTACCGACTTTATCAGCAAAAGAGAAGAGGTAGCCTTGTCAATGATGGAGAACCCGAAAGATGATAAGATTATCATTGAGTTAGGATGCCTCTATGGGAACTTCGCAAAGAGATTGAGAGATCAATTTCCAAATTCTACTATTATAGCTGGGGATTATCTTGAAGAACATTTAGACATTGCGCGTTTGGTTCATCCTAAACTTTCTGGTCTCTTCAAAAGATTAAATGCTTACCAATTAGAACTTGAAGATTCAAGTGTAGATATTGTTACCTTCCAAGAAGTCATAGAACATCTCGAGGGCGCCGCTAATGCTGTTAAAGAAATTAATCGTGTCCTAAAAATTGGAGGAGAGTTAATATTATCCACCCCTACGGCTTATTATTGGAGGGATATGTGGCAGGCTTTTAAATATGAGCTTGTTAGAAAGTACCGTAAAAAGAGTTTGCCCTTATCAGATTCAATTTATTTTCAAGAACATGAATGGAATAGACATATTTACTGCTGGACCCCTTCAACTTTGTATACCTTATTGAAGGTAAACGGTTTCGAATACGTGACCCATAAATATTGTGAGGAAGGAAAAGGCTTTCTCGAAAAGCTTTTCTTAAAGGCTTTTCCTTTTGTCTCTCCTACCATAATTATTAAAGTTAAAAAGATTTATGAAGCATCAGAGAAAATAGTATGATAAGAAAGCTTCTAGTGATCATTCCTGATCGTCTATCAATATTAATTAATAAGGGAGAAGTAGTTCCACGTTATTATAATCCAGGCAATCTTTTCGAAGAGGTCCATATTATGATGACCAATGATGATAAGCCTGATCCAAAGTTTGTACAACCTATGGTAGGGGATGCCAGATTATTCCTCTACAATCATCCCGAGCCGAGTGGCTTCTTTAAGAAGACTCTCGGATGGCAACCATTTTTAATGAGAGAATGGTTGGAAGATGCCTTAAGAAAGATAGAGAAGATTTATCCATCTGTTATGAGATGTTATGGCATGCATTTAAATTTACTTATTGCCGCTTATGTAAGAAATAGAAAGAAAATCCCTCTACTTGCCAGCATCCACACTCATCCGTATCTAGATGCGCATAAAGAGAAATTAAGCTTAAAAAATAATATTATAAAGAGATTTTCTATAAAATTAGCAAATAATTTGCATTACGCTGATCTAGTAATGCCTGTATACCAAGGTATTATCAGCTTCCTTCAAGAGCTCCAAGTTAACAACTACGAGATCTTATATAATACAGTAGCAGTTAGCAAAGCCAACATTAAGCTCTCTTTTGATTACGATGAACATTTTAAGCTTGTCTGTATTGGGCAACAAATTCCCAATAAAAACCCTGAACATTTGATTAAGGCTGTTGCTAAACTGGAAAATGTCTCACTTGATATAATAGGTGATGGTGTGCTTAATAGTTTCCTCAAAAAATTAGCGCATGAATTAAAAGTGGAGGATCGAATAAAATTTATATCTAGTATACCCCACGTTGATCTATGTCGCAATTTAAAGAATTATGATTGCTTTGCAGGTAATATTGATTGCATTGGTATTTCTAAAACAGTAATAGAGGCATTTCTAGTAAAACTTCCTGTATTACTTAATATAAACTCTCATGAGCAAGTGCCTGAATTAAACGACTCGCTTTGTTTGAGGGTACCTAATACCCCTGAAGGATACGCAAGGGGAATTGATGAACTTAGGGCAAACAAGAGTTTACGAATTAGTTTAGCACAAAGAGCATATGATTTTGCCTGGAAAGTATGGGCACCTGAAAAGACTGAAGCTCAACATATAGAAATATATAAGAGATACCTTCCTCAATGAAAGTTATTCATCTTATTTGCGCTGCGCGTCCTAATTTTATGAAGATTGCCCCCCTTTATCATGCTCTTAAGAATGAGAATTGGTGTATTCCTGAGATTATTCATACAGGACAGCATTACGATTATCAGATGTCACAAGCTTTCTTTGATGATCTGGGTCTACCCTCTTCCCATCATTATTTAGGCGTTGGAAGCGGCAGCCATGGGGAGCAAACCGCTCAAACTATGATTGCTTACGAAAAACTTTGTGTAGAAAGGAGCAGACCAGATTTGGTCGTAGTTGTGGGCGATGTAAATGCTACTTTAGCTTGCTCTATTGCAGCTAAGAAAATCCATTTAAAGGTTGCTCATCTTGAAGCGGGCTTAAGAAGCTTTGATCGCACTATGCCTGAAGAGATCAACCGTATAGTGACCGACTCTATCAGCGACTATTATTGGACTCCTTCGCAGGATGCTAATGAAAATCTCCTAACAGAGGGGGTAAGGGCTGAGAAAATAAAGTTAGTGGGAAACATTATGATCGATACTTATTGCATGATGCAAGAACGGATTGAATCTCGCCAAGCTTACCAACAACTTAATTTAAGCCCCAAAGATTATGCTGTATTGACATTACATCGTCCTAGCAACGTTGACTTTACTGAAAGATTAAGACTAATAATGGAAACAATTGGGCAAATAGACTCTTCATTTATTTTTCCCGTTCATCCTCGTACAAGAAAGATTCTTGAACAACTTCACCCCCTTCCTTCAAATATAAAAATGGTTGAACCTCTAGGGTATATTGATTTCTTAAGCCTTGTATCGCATGCCTCTTATGTTGTCTCTGATTCAGGAGGAATACAGGAAGAAACCACATATTTGAGAATTCCATGCTTTACTTTAAGAGAAACGACAGAGCGCCCTATTACAGTTACCATGGGATCGAATCAGCTTGTTTCTATCGAAAATCTCTTAGAAATGATTGTTCACCCTAAAATGGGGTCTATTCCACCCTTATGGGATGGTAAAACAGCTGAGAGAGTTAAAAATATTATTAAATCAATAATGTAGTTAGGTATGTTAGATTATTTCCTTTTAAAGACTCTTCATCGCATTCATCCCAATCTTATTTGGCGGGAATATGCAAGAAAAAGCAAAAAGATATTATATGAGTCACATTTTATTCTCTCTTTTGACTGTGATACTGAAGAAGATATTGAAGTAGCCCTGGGCGTCCACTCAAAACTTCAGGAGATGGGGATTACGCCTGTATACGCAGTTCCAGGTGAACTTCTGAGGAAAGGTGAGAAAGTTTATCAGAAAATTTATCAAACCGGCGCTGAATTTATCAATCATGGGGGCAGAGAGCATACCTATTTTGATACTGTACATAATCGGCATGCCAGCTGCTTTTTTTATGACCAACAGTCTTTTAATATATTAAAGGAAGATATTTTTCTGGGTCATCAAGCTCTCCAGGATGTATTAGGAATAACAGCAAAAGGGTGGCGTACACCCCATTTTGGAACTTTTCAAAAAACTCAGCATTTAGAATTTTTGTATCGCGTTCTTAAGGAGCTGGATTATCAATTCTCAACCTCCACTATTCCTATTAAAGGTTATCAATATGGATCTGCTTATAAGAGCAACCATATTACAGAAATCCCAGTTACAGGGATGTTTGGGGAGCCTTTCAATATTATGGATACCTGGGCTTATTTTGCTGCACCCGATCGTGTTAAAACTCCAGGAGAATATAAGGAGGCATCGCACAAACTTGCTGCATTTGCCTCTGACCATCCTATTCTAATCAATATTTATGGAGATCCTAGCCATATCCATGATCAGCCTGATTTTTTCCAAGCCATGCAAGCTATAGCAAAAATTGCTAAAAATGTTAACTATACACAATTCTTAGAGATGACTGATGAAAACTTACGCCATATTCGATGACTCCTTCTTTAAGCAGAAGCCTTGGTGGATGCCCTACAAGCTATACAATGTTGTCTGTCTTAGATCGAATCCTCGCTCGAGAGAATATATGCTAAATATCCTTCAGGAGAAGGTTCCCGACGCTCAAATAATTGATACCACTATGTCAACTGAGAACGGGCAACTGGTACTACTTTATCCCGATGCAATTGGCTTAGGATGGAGCCCCTTAGAGCGCGCACTGCGAAGAAGGTTTAATAATGTTAAAGTATTAAACGGCCGAAAAAGATTTTTTCAGTTAGATGGAAAAGAACTTATTCAGCTCCGTGTAAGAAGATTCTTGGAGATAACTTTCCTGCCAGAGATAATTTTTGCTCCTTTCCTGCTAATTTATGGCACTGTTCTAACGATTAAAGATAAAATAAGAGGGCGTTTATAATGGCTGATCATTCAAAAAAAGACATACAGGAGTGGTGGGCGCAGAACCCCATGACTTATGGAGAGACCCACGGTCAAGCAAGCTATAAAGATGGCACATTTGAAATAGGAACGCGTGAATTCTTTGACCGCATTGACAAGGAGTTCTATAGTTGGAACCAACCTCTTCATGATAAAAAACCTTTCGATCGGCTCTTTCCCTATGATCACTATAGAGAGAAAAAAGTTTTAGAAATCGGGTGTGGTCTGGGCACAATGTTAATGAACTGGGCGAGAAATGGGGCTGAGTGTACTGGGGTTGACCTAAATCCCACCTCAATTGAGCAATCGAAAAAGCGCTTTGAGCTCCATGGCTTAACAGCAGATATAAGATTAGAAGATGCTAATTACCTACCTTTTGACGATAATCAATTCGATTATGTTTGGTCTTGGGGAGTTTTACATCATTCCCCTAATCTAGAGCTGTCTATTAAGGAACTTTTCCGCGTCTTAAAGCCAGGAGGCGGTTTCGGAATTATGCTTTATAGTCGCGAGAGCCTCTATCAATGGTATATGACGGATTATACGGAAGGTTTTCTACATCGAGAGGCAAAATTCTTATCTCCTTTAGAGTTAAATAGCCGTTATGGAGATGGACATAGAGAAGAAGGAAACCCTCATACATGGCCAGTAACCCAGAAAGAAGGGCTTAATTTACTATATCCATTTAGCCAAGATGCGAGCGTTAAAGTTTTAGGAACAGATTTGGATTGTGTTTTAAGACTCATGCTTCCAGGTATAAGTTCTTATATACCTAAACCTATTATTAAATCTCTGGCTCGCCGCTGGGGATGGAGCTTATGGTTCAATGGGACAAAGGATGTCTAAATAATGTGTGGCATAGCAGGTATTATTGGGAACTTTGATCAACTTTCAGGTGAAGCCTTGATCAAGAAAATGCTTCGTGTTATTGAGCATCGAGGCCCCGATTCTAATGGGTTTTGGGTACGTGATGGATTCGCCTTCGGTATGCAACGCCTAAGTATAATTGATCTCACCGGAGGCGACCAACCGATATGGGATAAATCAGGGGTCGGTATCGTATTCAATGGTGAGATTTATAACTTTAGACATTTGAGAGCTTCATTAGAACAAGAGGGTATAGTATTTCATACCCATTCAGATACGGAGGTCATTCTCCGCCTTTATTTGAGGAAAGGGATAGAGGCTATCCAAGAATTAGAAGGGATGTTTGCTATCTGTCTCTATGACCCCCGTATTGAAAAAGTTTATCTAGTCCGCGATCGCTTAGGCGTTAAACCTCTTTACTATTACCACCACACAGATAACTTTGTTTTCGGAAGTGAGATTAAGTCTATCCATGAGGCCCTAGCTCAGATACCGGAGATTGATGATCAATCTATTTGGCATTATTTAACATTACGTTATGTTCCAGCGCCCGAAACCATCTGGCGCAACATCAATAAGTTAGAACCTGGACATTATCTTGTATATGATTTAAAGGATAAGAATTTTATAATTCAAAAATATTGGTCTGTGGATTTTTGTTCAGAAAGACTCCAGCGGACCAGAAATTATGAGGCAGAATTTGAAAACCTGTTCTTGGAAGCTGTAGAAAAGCGATTATTGGCCTCGGATGTACCTGTTGGAATTCTCCTCAGTGGAGGGCTTGATTCAAGCTGTGTGGCTGCTGCGGCTGTTGAACTTGGCCATAAAAATTTCCATACTTTCTCAATTGGTTTTGAGGATGGTGGAGAATTTAGTGAGCTCAATTATGCTAAGAAGGTAGCAGAACATATCGGTTCAACTCATCATGAAATTATTATTTCTCAAGAACAATTTGTCGACTTTATAGAAGAATTTGTGTGGTATTCGGATGAGCCTATTGCTGATCTGGCATCCATTCCTTTATATTATGTTTCCAAATTAGCGTCTGAGCATGTGAAAGTGGTGCTTTCTGGTGAGGGGGCAGATGAGATTCTAGCTGGATATAACTTAGATCAACTTGCGCAGAAGTTGCACTATTTGGAAGTCATGAGCTATCTGCCTAGCTCAGTTCTGAAGTTTCTTCCTTTCGAAAGTATGAAAACTTTAGCTGTCTCTGGTTACCAAAATTTCTTAAAGTCTCAAGCAACTCATATTACTGATATATTCTCTGAGGAAGAAAAAAAAGAGCTTTGCACTCATACGGCTAGAAAATCCACTAAAGCTTATCTGCGAGAGCTATATAATAGTAATGTTTCACCAGAACCCATTGATCAGCTCCAATCTGCGTATTGCCATGGGTGGCTTGTGGAAGACCTTTTAATGAAAGCAGATAAAATGAGTATGGCAACCTCCCTAGAGTTACGGGTACCTTTTCTTGATCATAAATTAGTAGAATGGGCTGCCAGGTTACCACTAGAATGGAAAGTAGGGTCATTTTACAAAGGTTTTACTACAAAGCGCATATTGCGATCTTTTGCAGAAAAGAGAATTCCTCAAGAAATTATTAAGCGTCCTAAACAAGGATTTCCGGTTCCCGCCTATAAATGGGTTAAGGAAGACCTTTTTGAGTTCGCAAAGGAAACCTTGGAAGGGTCTTCTCTCAAGCCATATATTAAAACAGAGGAGCTATTACGCCTCCTGCATAACCTTAAGAGAGGCCAAATAAACGCTGATCACAAAGTATGGAATCTGATTATTCTGGCTAAGTGGATGCAAAGATGGAAAAGATAAAGGTTTTATTTTTAACCTATTATTACCCACCTCAAAAATGTCCCCGTTCCATTCAGATTAGCCATCTAGTGCAGTATCTGCGGCATCATTTTTCTTTAAGGGTTATCACTTCATACCCCGAGAAGGCTGGTGATCAATCTTTATTGAAATTTACTCCCTTAGACAATGTGAACTATGCTCCTAAGTCCCTCTTGACTAATTTTATAGAGAAATCCAAGGGGGATAGAATAAAAAAAGCGGTATTACCCGACTTTCAATATCTTTGGCACCGTGATCTTTATAGTAAGACAAAAAGAATTATCGAAGAAGCCGCTGCAGATATTATTGTCACTTTTGGACAGCCAATGTCGACTCATATTGCAGGATTAAAGCTTAAAGAGAAATATCCTCACTTAAAATGGCTGGCACATTTTAGTGACCCCTGGATTGACAACCTATTTAATGATTATACCCGCTGGGTAGAGTTTGCTAACACTTGTTATCAAAATGCTGTTTTCAAGAATGCGGACAGGCTCATCTTTACTTCCCCAGAAACCATTGAGTTAGTAATGAGAAAATATGCTTCAGAAATACATTCGAAAGCCTTATATCTGCCCCATATATTTGATGAAAATTTATATCACTCTCAAAAAAAGGAAAAGAAAGAAGGATCTTTTTTAAAATCCGATATATTGGTAATTTTTATGGGGCTCGCCAACCAGACTGTTTATTAAAAGCATTGCAGCATTTCCCAAAGTCTCAACTACAAAATATTCAGATAGAGTTTGTAGGGGCCGCAACAACTGATGTCAATAATAAAATTCGGCATTACGGATTAGAAGAAACTGTACTCACCTTACCCCCCATTTCTTATCTAGACTCCTTAGCATTGATGCAAACATCTGATTTACTATTAATCATTGATGCCCCTGCAGAGATTAGTCCCTTCCTTCCTAGTAAGTTGATTGATTATATTGGCGCTAATAAGCCTATTTTGGGTATCACCCCACCTGGGGCCTCTCAAAGGTTAATAGAAGAGATGGGATTTATGGTAGCTTCTCCTAATAACTCAGATGCCATAGCAAAGAATTTAATTAAGACAATTCAAAATATAAAAGATAAAAAGTTTACCGCAGTACCTGAAAAAATTCGACAACGTTACTTTGTCAAAACGGTGGGAGATCAGATGAAAGCCATGCTTCATGATGCGTCGTTACCGCCCAAAATGTTTCCCTATTAATTAATACTTTTTTGCATAAACCGGATAACAGTCTTATCTAAAAGAATTCTTCCTGCTTTAAACTGATTTAGAAAGTTCCTCTTCTGTATTAAATTCATAAGAAGTATTTTCAATAATCAATAGAACCTCCTCAAAAATGGAGTATATGTTTCCAGAAGATTATCTTAACTCCACTAACGCTTAAGAGCACGGTTAAATTATTGAAAAGTTGCTGTTAAGTAGAAAAGTACCTCATTTTCCGTGGAGGCTAAAATAGTATCTTCTGGAAGAGACATAAGATAGAAGACATATATTTTAAAATTATCTAGCCAAGTATGGGTTCAGTTTATTATGGCAAAGAAAAAATTTTTTAATATAGATATTAGGAAGTGAATACAAAACAACCTTTTTAATTCTCACTGTCGCCCATAAAAAGGTA
The DNA here is from genome assembly GCF_000190415.1 of Candidatus Odyssella thessalonicensis L13. Classification (GTDB taxonomy): domain Bacteria; phylum Pseudomonadota; class Alphaproteobacteria; order Paracaedibacterales; family Paracaedibacteraceae; genus Paracaedibacter; species Paracaedibacter thessalonicensis. Next base: position 52,385 of record NZ_AEWF01000010.1, on the reverse strand, counting down.
TTTGTCCCCATCACTATTAAAGTAAGAAGTTTTATAAAATAAAACTTCTTACTTTAAAAATACTATTGTCATCATAAGAGAATTTATATTTCTTTAATATCTTATTTATAAAAGTTAAAACTGTCCTTCAATGGGAGAAACTGCAACCACCTTTCACATTGGAGTAATATAAACTTATAAAGTAAGTTATTTATATGGTTAATCTTTAAGACGCAGTGGAGGTAGGTTCGATGATACTTTTGAAGAGTTCTGAAAAATCACGGTTCTTAAAATGTAGAACAGCTTTAAAGCTAAAAAAGCAGGCTATAAAAACAGCCATGATACCTTATTCTTCTCCTTCTACGATTTAAGGGGGAGAACTAACTCTTACCCTTAGAGTAGAAAATTATTCTTTTAAGCTAGTTTTTTTAAATTAGAAAACTCCTGGAAGTTTTAAAGATATAATAGGCCTATTTCCTATCTCTTTTATGATTATAGATGCTCATTATTTCTTAATTTCTTACGTCCTTTCCCCCTATAAGCACATCCCTTACTCCTATCTTTCTAATTCTTAGTAACTCCTAAAATATTCTCAGAAGATTTATTTGCTCCTTATAAAGTTAAAGAATGATATTTCTTATATGCACATTTAATTTTTGGGGTTAATTATAAGTTATTTTTATCCTTTTATTCTATCTGATTAAGGAAGTATCTTCTAAAGAATAGATATTGGGTAAAAAAATCCTATGTATCTCACCATAAGCTTTTATCCAGGGTAATAAGCTTGCTTGTCCTAGCTATTGCAGCCTCAAATAAGAGGTATGTATGGTTAGGTGCATAATAAGTCTTTAATGAGTATTGATTCAATAAAAGGAGAAATAACTATGTTGAATATTAGACCCTTCATAATTGGTTCATTAATTTTAGCCACCCCTGCCTTCGCAAGTATTATCCATGTAACAAATGAAAATCAGAAGCCAATTAAAATAAAAGTAACAGCTGATGAGGATTCTGATGCTGTTATTAAAATGAAAGTTTCAGAAAACCGTGACTCTACATTCCGTGTAGACCGTGAACATATGAATGGAAAATTAAGCTTCTCTATAAAGGGAGATACTAATCCTTTTACAGCAGGAGGAACCTGCGACAACCTTAAGATTGATAAAGATTATAGGGTAACTTTTACTAATGACAAAATGGGAACCTCCTGCAAATCTGAAATCATAAACTTAAAATAGAGCAGACATAAATTTGTTTTAGAACAGCCTATCCTGAAATCAGGATAGGCATTACCATATTATAATTCTTACTAATAAAAGATAGAGGAAACGTTTAAAACCTATTCAAACAGCCAAAGCTCGAGCTTTCTACTTATTAGGTCTGATCAGTATTTTCTCAGTCGATTGTAGCCAAGCAAGGAGGCGTTGTCTCTTAGTGCTTATTCCATCTTCCCAATCTTATTGACCTCGAATCTGTTCTTACTGCTTTTCTTGTAAGGCACCATCCATTGAACTTCTCTTTCTTAATATTCTCTATGAGGATAACTATTATAGGCGCACCACTAAAAAGTGAGGGAGAAAAGGGGTATATCCGTATCTCTTGGAGATAGAGGATAAAACTAAAATACCCTCATAGCCAAATAAATACTTCATATCATTCTTAGGGGGTTTATTACTAAGTATCAATTAAGTACTAAAAAATGCCATGCTTCAAAACTGCACACTGTTCTTACAGAAAGGAAGAATAATTATCTTAAAGGTGAGCGTGGAGATCAGTTTAAGATGGTTCTGGGAGCGAGGGGGGCTTTTATCCTTAGCTACCTAAGAATTCCTTTTACCCTACTCTGGTAAGCAATTTATAGGTTAAATCTCTTTTCCTTATTAACCTCTATTAAATTTACGGTTCACAGATGATTCCTCTCCTGGGACAGTTAGCTAGAATCTTCTAAAAGCTATGTTAATAAAATAGTTTAATTCTTACTTCTGTATTAGGTTGCATTAAACTCTGAGGAAAATAGTGTAATGTTCTATAATTATTGTAGCTAAGTATTTTCTACTACGGCGACACTAATCATTCTTACTTAGCGTTGGAGTTTATAGAGATGTTTCTTTCAGTTTTCCGCTTTGCAAATATCTACAAAAAAGAGCTTTCAAGGAGGATTGCATTTCTTGATAAGAAAAAGGCTTAACCACGTAGTCCGTTGCTCCTAGACGCCTGCTTTCAGATATATCCACCTCCCTCTTAGAAGCCGAAAACATAATAATAGGCGGAAATGATTCCTCTAAAACTTTGCTTTGGGATTCGGAGAGCCTTTTTAATACATCTAAGCCATTCAAACGAGGCATATTAATGTCTAAGAAAATGATAACCTTCCCCTGGAACGGTTCTCTGTTACGATAAGAATTCCGCCTATAATAAAAGTCTAGAAACTCCTCACCGTTCTCAAGAAACTTTACATGAGAGTTTACTGAAATTTTATTTAAAACTAGCTTGAAGATATGGCGATCTACCTCATCGTCCTCGACATAGATGACCTGTATATCTGAAAGCAACTCCATAAGAAACCTCCTATGGCCAATTTAGAACCAAGATTCCATATATTCAAAAGAGAATAAAATACATATTTTCTAGAATAGATTATATTTTGAATACGTCAATAATTTTCCATTCTATCTATGCCTATTTTCTCAAATAAATTTCGGCAGTCCAACACATTTTGGGTATAATGTTAATTTTTGAGAGAAGATTTACTAAATTAAATGGTTCCGCAAAAAAAGAAAATCTAACTCATACCGTTTTCTCAGGCGGTAATTTAGCTCCATTAAATACTGGCAAGGAAAAGTTGATTCTTGTCCCTTCTTCGGGGGTAGATATAAAATTGATTTTTCCGCCATATGCTTCTACTATCTTCCTACAGATCATTAAACCTAAACCTGCTCCATCTGCATAATTTGAATAGAAGGCATTAAATACATTATTCTGCTTCAAGGTAGCGCCGCACCATCCATTATTATGAAGGCTAAATTCATAGTAATCATCTACTAAGTATTTTCCTGAGAAAGTGATCTCTATAGGCGTACTTGTTGAATGCTTTATCGCATTATCTAGCAGATTCTGAAAAAGCTGCAAGATGCAAGCCTTATTTACATCCAAAATTAAGTCCTGAGGTGTAAAATTCTTTATGACAATTTCTGGCCTCTCAGCACAAAATTCAATTGTCATTTCCATAACTTCTCTTAACGTTACTGGCTCTCTATTTACTGTAAGATCGCCATTCTTACAATATAAGACTATTCCTTCACAAATTTCTTTGGCCTTTGATATGCATCTGTTTAAAGCATGTAAAGTATCATTAACACTAGGCTTCTCTTTTAGGGTATCTTCTAATTCTAATTCCAGAAGGGACACATAAGTGGAGATTTGACGCAGAGGCTGTATAAGATCATGAGAGAAAATTAGAGAAAACCTTGTCAATAATTCTGTACGTGAACATAACCTTGAAAGATCTAACTCTAACTCTATTTCCCTAGAAATATCTTTGCAAAAAAAGAAGATTCCTGTAATCTTACCTTCTGCTCCAAACCAAGGAAAGGATTCCCAAGTGATCCATGTAGCCTGGGAAGCACTAACCTGTACCAGGACCTTTGAGATCCGGACTGAACTTCCCGCTAGACTTTTTTCTAAAGCAGCTTCCATTTCTTGAGGAAAATCGTAAACTAGTTCTCTAATATTTTTTCCAGCAACGTCCGTTATCCCATAGGTTAACCTTAATGATCTTTCAAAGGAGGGGCTAAGAGCCTCGACTGTTCCATCGATATTAAGGAATCCTACATTAACTTTCACTTTTTCTATAAAAGACAATACATATTCTTTACTGTAAGCTTCAGCATTGCTGCTGCCTTCTTTCTCCGCCATTAATTGAGATAAGGCATAAGTATAAGGAGCAAAGAGCGCTAAAACGGCGCCTTCCTGAGGAAAGTGACCATCAAGAGGCACTTTAAGATTGATGCTGTTTTTCATATTTAATTATCTCTTAAATTGATACGTAAACCAATTAGAAAACATTTATTTATAGTAGGTATACCTCATTACTATGCCGTTGCACAAGATCACTTTTTATATAAATAGTTATAATATTGCATTAAGATATATATTCTTGTGACCATTTATTAAATACTTAGAAGCTGGATTAGATTCTTGAGCTTAAATAATGGCCCCGGTATATTACTTGCCCCCAATACCAGTGAAATTGTCGACTAAAACAATTTAGAAAACATATAAAAATTCGACTCTTAATCTCAACAGATAATATTTAACGTAAAGACAAAATAATTTTGAGCAATATTTATACATTACAAAAGTAAATTTATTAATAAACTCAGGCTGACATTATTTATACGGATTAAAACACTAATACTAGAGAAGGGAAAATCGAACAAGAAACAGAAGTTTAACAATAATAAAGGTAACATGCTCTGTGGGAAATAAGGCATCAAAGAACTTTTGAGAAAGATTTTCCTGCATCTTACTCCTTGTAAAACAAGAGCAGTGTATTTACGCCTAAATAGGCGTATTTATATCTAAAAAACAGTTTAGCGTTATGCAGTTCTTTCCTTAATAAATCCTCTATTTTACTTTCAGGATCAAAGTTAAACTCTTTTCCTGATTTATAGGAGGCGGCAAGCTGAATAAGAGTATGTATAAATTATTTTTCACTTACTAGCAGAGGACTAATGAGGGCGGCAGCTAGGATACACCTTATCTTTTAGATGCTGCGCGAATAAAACTTCTGCAATAGTACCAAGTTCAGATGACCCCTTTAAGGCTAATCTTGCTTCTAGACAAATTAAAAAAATTGATTAGGTTAAAGGATATAGATAGGAGACCTATTAAGTTAATAGCTGCTACTGTTATAGGACTAATAGTCATTAGTTTCAAGGGAGTTGCAAGTTATAAACGGCATACTGATATAACTTATTGAGAAAACTGAGGACAATTTTAAAATACTGATAAAATAGCTCCTTCAAACTCGGTAGGTTAACTCCTAATTCTGTAGGGATTAAAATTGTTTGATTGGGAGGCAGTAGAAACTTATTATTGCTCCCATATAAATTATAGGCCGTAACAATCTTTATAAAGAATTTTAGTCAAAAATTTATAAGTGACAAAAAGACTACACTTTAGGATCAAGTGGAATCAAAGGGGAATCAGATCTTTCTTTTTGTAGAGGTGATCTTTCAGGAGAAGGATGAACAGGAAGCTCTGGAATGAGAGGTGATTCAGGTATATCTTGTAGAGGATTTGTGGGTATCTTCTTTTGTATAATGCTACGCTCATAAGTAGCTCTCTCTCCCTCTTTTATAGAGTTTTTGGGATGCTCGTGTGCTGAACTCATTCTTTGGCTAATGCTCGCAGTTGGGTTGTTTTGATTTGCAGCAGTTAATCGCAACACTGATAACACTATTAATTTCCCTCCTAAGAATTATGCATACAAGCCCTTAAAGTTAATTATAACACTCAGCATAACAACATATTTAAAACTAATATAAATAGGTAAGTTTTAGGAATGTAAATCATCCACAACTTTTAACCTGAAGCCTGTTTAATTTTCCCTCCTATTATAATTAAATATCTAAAAACCTAAAATTTACTGTCCATGCATAAATTAGTTTTAGCAAGCGTATATATATTACTGATCCCTCGTTATTGTAATGCACAAGGGGAGCTACCCGTTAAAAGTAATATTTCATCCCCTTCTTCAAAAGAGATTTATCTTCTTATTAAGAATAGAAACCGTAAGAACCTAAACCTTTTGATAAAGCCTGAGCTTCCAAAATTGTCATACCAACAAATTGATGATCATAATAAAGCTGGTTGGATAGTCTTAACTATCCCTGGAGCTCTAGACGAAACTATAGGGGTTGAAACTGAATTCAAAGTATCTGTAGAGCAACTAGGTAATTATAAATATTTCTCAATCACGGGAGAAACAAACTCTTTAACACCAATAGGGACCTGCTATAATTTAGAAACAGGTAAATGCTATAGAGTTGAATTCTCAAATAATCTTTTTGGAACAGATTGCAGGGGCACAGAGATATCTTCACCTCTCACAGTTTCTGCTGAAGAGATAAAAGTTATCCCTTCAAGAAAGTTATCTTTTCCTGCTCAGGGAGGCGTCGCCAGATTACCCGAGAGGCCATCAGAAGTGTTGACTCATAACTAGAAGTTATTCTTGAGCACAATTTGTATAAGATGGATATAGTATCTGTCAGCAAGCTTGGACAATAAACAGTTTAACCTTTTCCGGCTTTTACTAAAAAATTTAGATGTAAGTCTCAGTTATGTTCTTAGTGATCGAGAAAATCATTACTGATTTATCGTACTCTTTATACCTTGCCTTAAATTATTATGTTAAAGTCATATACTTTTTTAAAGGAATTAAATAATGGATAAAGAAAATATAATTATTCTAGAAGACAATGATATTATTACTGCCATATTTAAGGCGCCCATAGAGGCTGAAAATGTTTATAGGCGCTTACTTGACATAGGCTATGACAAGGAGAAAATTAATTTGATTATGTCTGAGGCTGTACATGGAAAATATTTCTCTAATTCCTCTGAGGAAAGCTCCTATAACATGGGAAGTAAATCTATGGAGGGATTAGGAATTGGTGCAGTAGCTGGAGGAGCAATAGGGGGTATTGCCGCAGCCCTAGCTGCGATAGGCACCACTTTAGTCTTCCCAGCTCTAGGCTTAACTATCAGTGGACCATTAGCTGCAGGCTTAGCAGGCGCTGGAGCTGGTAGTACTACGGGGGGTCTAATTGGTGCTCTAGTGGGGTGGGGATTTCCTAATGAAAAAGCAAAAATTCTTGAGGAAGAAATAAATAATGGGGGCGTAGGAATTGTTATACGAGTTGATAAGACTATTACTCGTGACATGCTATTAAATAATTTGAGAAAGCCATTACTTCCTGAAGAAAGGTTAAGCGCTTAAAGAAAAAAAGAAAGAAGGTGATGCTAACTGTTAGGTTAAGCAACTATATGGTTAATCCCTTAAAATGATGCTCTTAGGAGACACTAATTTTATCCGGCTTGTATAAATTCCTAGAAGGCACCTTATAATTAGTTTGACATGGAATATATTGATAGAATACATAAATCCGGGTGTTCCTAAACAAGTATATTTAAGGGGAAAACTTTAAGCTAACAAAACAGAGAAGCTATGTTCTTCTACAGACTATTCTCAGCAGTAAGCACCGAACGTAAAAACTACTCCCCTTATTACGTAGGTCTTAGGGATTAATCATAGTAATAATAAAGACATGATATTATTTAGGAGTCCAAAAAATATGAGGATACATGATAAGTAGGGCCTTGGAAAAATTGAACTAAATTACGTATAAGTTTGCAAGGGAAGACAGAGACAGTTTTTTAAGCAAGCGTTTAGCAAAGCTTTAATATTAGAATAGTTTTCCCAAGCAGTATAAATTCATTGTCTATAGAGCACTGGATATATTCTATATTATCATAGCTCTATAGCTTACTTTTAAGAAGAATCAGATAGGGTGCTTACTTTTTTGGCTGCTAGGCATTACAAGTTATTAGATTTTAAGGAGAAGCTATTATGAATCAGAAATACTATCCATTAGTTATCATTAATAGAATTATTTTAATCGTGGCTGCTCTTAATTGGGGATTAGTAGGCTTTTTTGATTTTAACTTAGTCCACTACCTTTTTTCGCCTTACCGTTTATTGGAAAAAATAGTTTATTGTTTAGTAGGGATCTCAGGGTTGTTCACACTATATACTGTAACCAAAACAGAAGGGCTCGAATAGAAAACGTATCTTATATAGGTCCCCGACTTTAAAGGAGTAACCATTAGCTAACTTATAAAAGAAGCAAATATAGAAGCGAAATGGGTATACAGTCTTTTTTATCTATTTTTTCATGGCTCTCTAATATAGATCAAGATGCTGAGTAAAGCTAAATTATCTACTAGCTTGTGAAAAGAGCGTTACAGGGCCTATTTTCAGAATATTTAAGAGCTGCTGAAATTAGAACGGTGTGCACTTATAACTCTTTCTTCGAGTAAAGAAAAGGAATCTATCTAAATTTTAGATCCGTCTGAAGCAGCACAATAAGATGATAAAATTATTGTGAAAACAGTAAACATTATTTGGAAACGTATATCTTTTGACTCCATTGAATTTAAACTATCTAACTAATATGAAAGGAAAAAACTCTATGGTAACTCAAGTGGGATTAGAATCAAATTTTACGGATGCCTTGTATGATTTAATTGAGCTCGAATATGATGCAGTAGAGGCCTACGAGGCTGCTTTAGCTCGTTTAGAAAACTCAAACTATAAAGAAAGAATTAGAGAATTCTTAGAAGACCATAAACGGCATATAAAGAAATTCTCAAGCATTCTAATGCAGCATAATAAAGAGGCCCCCCAAGGTCCCGACTCTACTAAAAGCTTTCTAGCCAAAGGTAAAGTTATTGTTGCGGGCTTAGTCGGGGATAAAGCGATTCTTCACGCAATGCATTCTAATGAAATTGATACTAACACTGCCTATGAACGCTTAAACCTTTTTGAAGGTAGATGGACTGATACAGATAATGCTCTTCAAGAGGCGTTACAGGATGAGCGCCGCCATAAGGCTTGGTTTGAGGCTATAATCTCTTCTGATTAAGCATCAAAGGAAAAATTGTTAATAGTTAACCTAATTCTTCCTCCCTAAATATTATATTATTTAAAAATAAAACAGAAAGGAGTAATTAAATGAATAATAATATTATTAAAGGAAACATAAATGAACTTAAAGGTTCCATCCAGAAAAGATGGGGAAAAATTACGGATCAAGAGTTTTCAAGTATTAACGGAGAAAAGGACAAGCTTGTAGGCCTAATCCAAAGTAAGTATGGCGAAACCAAAGAATATATTGAAGATTATATAACCGAAATACTGAATAAATCAGAAGGTTTAATAGAAGATACTCTTCACACTCTAAAAGAAAAAAAGGAGGAAGCAGTCGATTACTCACAACAGCTAGCTAAGGATTTATCTGAGAGGGTTAAAGATAATCCTTTACCTTCTGTAGCAATAAGCTTAGGTATTGGATTTCTTCTAGGGCGGCTTATAAAATGAGTATCTTGCCTCCTTTAATAGCCTTTATTTTAAGAAGCATGGACAAGCCAGCATATAGCATTAGATTCTTATGGAAAAAGGTTTTGGGAGGGATATTGATAATCCAGGGAGCTAGCTTAGCTGTCTATGCTTCCTATAAATTATTCGTCCCTCTCCTGGGAGAAGGTGGGAGTGCCTTATTGATAAGCGTGATCATTTTAATAATAGGAGGATTATTACTTTATCATAAGGCCTCTTCTTCAAGATCATCCGCACAAGATTTATTGACTATAATGGAAAAAACAGTAAAGCAGTTATCCCTCCCCCTTATACTGAAAGGAAAAACAGGAAAGGTTATAGGGACTGCCTTAGGAATGGCTCTTGCCCTTGTTTATTTAAAATCTCGAGGAAAAAATTAGACCTAAACCAACAGAGGAGGTATTTCACCTCTGTTGGTTTATTTTATGTTATGCTTGTTCTTTTATCTGTTCGTGATGGGGAAGGCCCGCAGCTTTTATCCAATAATTCAGCGCAATGTTGAGCTGTTCGCTATATTCTTTAAAAGTAAATGACTTACGTATAAATCCATTTGCATGTAAAAGATAAGATTTAACAGCATCTTCTTCATTAACACTACTAGTCAGAACAATAATTGGTACCCCATTTAAAACTGGGCGCTTCTTGAGGTCATTTAAAAGCTCAAAGCCATTTGCAGACGGAATATTTAGGTCCATGAAAATTATATCGGGCTGAGAGAACAGACGAACCGAAGTATCTTGAAGCTCTCTAAAATAATTGAGGACTTCTGCTCCATCTCTTAAAACATAAATGTCTAACTGTTCATCATATTCTGATATGCATTTTCTAAAGAAGTATTCATCATCTGGATTGTCTTCTATCAAAAGCACTCTATAAGGATCCTGTTTTGTATCTAATGAAGATTCATCTACATTATCAAAGAAACATGCTAAATCTATCTTAAATATCTTCGATAATCTATAAAGTAAGCCAGCTGAGATCTTATTTGTTCCCTGCTCATAGCGATGCATTTGTTGTAATGAAACGTCTAGATCATCGGCTAACTTCTTGAGTGGCCAATCAAATTTTAACCTATAATACTTTAATTTTTTGGCAACGTATTTGTCAATATTATCAATCATTAGATACCTCAATATAAGTTTAATCTCTTGAGTATATTACTACTATCAAAAAGTATGGGCTCATCATTCGAAAATAACCTTATTTTAAGTGAGCCGCGTCCTAACGTGGAGTCTACACGCTTTAAAAGGATCATACAATTTTTAACTTTATTCCTATAATAAGTATAACAAAAATTTTTCCATCCTGGTTTATTTGCAATCATAGAACTACGGGTAAAATTCATAAAATATTCACCTATACGGGTCTCAGTTGTAAATTAATCTTATTGCTGAACTTTATTGGGATTTGCCTTATAGAAATTGATCCTTTAAATCCATCTTAAGAGATTCCTACAATGCCCATCCAGCGCAAGTAGTCAAATTGTTTATTCTTTAGAATCATTTATATACTCAATCAGCTCTTTTATTTTAGGCTCAAAGCTAAGTACCTCTGGCTTATTTATGGCTTTTAGCACCGCATTTTTTATAGGCATTGGACAATCCTTCAATATACTTAATACCTGCTCTTTATTAAAAAGGTACTGATTTATCATTAAAGTGTCTGCCCATCGAGGAGCCTCTTTTACTAATCTCGGTATTTCCTCTAATATGGCTTTTGTTACTACACTTGGGTCTCCAGATGCAAGAGTGCTCATAACTGATTCTTGAGTACCGTAATCGGGCGCTTGAGAAAAAGTTTTCATTAATGCATGGGCTACAACACAATCAACTTTTCCTTGTAAATTCTCTACAATATCTACAAAATTATTAACTTGCTCTTCTGTTTCTCTAGGAGAGTATAATAATAGTTTATCAAGTATAGTGGTCACTTTATGCTCCTACTTCTTATCAAGATATCCAATCTTTTTAGCATACTCTAACATATCCTGCATAGGCTTGTTATACTTAGAACCAGAAGATGCTTTTACATCCCATATCTCTTTAGCCATGGCTTCTCTTTGCTTATCTTGGCTGATTAATTTATCTATTTCTTTCCTATATTCCTGTGCAGCAGAAGAGTTTCCAAAGCTAGATGTTAAACGATGGTCCTGCATTTCCATTTGTATAGCAGGCCCAGCATAGGTAGAGGGTATCCCATTCACGCTGTCAGCTGGCATATGGTGACGATGCCACCCCGGAATACATGGCAGCTGACCATACGCACCTCCTCTAAATTCTTCTGAAGAGCTAGCAGCATTTGTCAATATCTGTATCTGCGGCCCATCATAAATCTCGAAGCCTTCAAGAGTAATATTGATGCTGGAGGGTGCCTGGTCAAAGCCTTCGATACCTGGTCTTGCAGACTCTGGAATAGGAGTCGACAGTATTTGCACCTTTGTGGGCTCGGTGGTGAAACCTTCATCAACCCAGCCTTCGACGGGATCGGTGGTCTCGCAGTGGCTGGTGCTGCTGCCGGAAACTCTTTCCTTTCCTTTATCCGTGCTGGGATTATAGACGCCCGGAACGGCTGTGTCGGCGGCTGCTAAATTATAGGTATGGCGCTGCAACCAAGCTTGACCTTGTTGGGAACGGGAGGATTCATAAGCTTGCTTAAGATCTTCGCGTTCGGCAACGGCTTGGTTTTCTTTAGCTCGTTCACGGTCTTGATACCATTCATAACCTTTATAGGCTCCATACGTTGTACCTAATGCAGCTGCTGTCATTAGCGCTGTATAAGGATTCACAGGAACTTTACCGAACCCAGCTGCTGCTACCTCAAAGATCGCGGGGGCGCCGCCGGCGGCTAAGCGTGGCATAGCTCCTTGCATTATCTGGCCTGCGGTCGTTGCGGTTGCGGCAAGACTGGCCATCATCACCGAGGGGCCGGTTGAGCTTGAACTAGCGCTGGCATAGCTAGAAACCTGTGCCAGATCAGGGACGGTGTGGCTCGCCAAGGCCTGCTTAGCCCGCTCAATGATATCAAAGCGTCGCTCCGTGGGTTTGACTATTAAGTGCGGTGCGCTAGCTGCTCGAATGTCGTGTGGGCCGTGTGATGCTCGACCAGGAGCTGCCGGGTCTTGTCCTCCATAACCTTGCGGGCTTTAATATTGGCGATCCGCTGATCACGGGTAGCAGCATCAAAAAAGAGTCCCGAGACATCCTCAGCTGTCGAGGCTGTATCCCCATTACCGAGACGATACTGTCCTTTTTGCAGGGCCTGCCCCTCTTCTCTTAAATTATCCCACTGGTCTAGGGTGGCTTCCAGCTCAGCTTCGCTACGAACACAGGTTTCATCCGCCGCTTTCGCTTGGTGTTCCTGCTGGGAAAAATCATCAATAGCAGTCTCAGAGATTATACTGAAAGCACCAAAGACCTGCCCTGTATTATTCTCCATCGCTTTAAGGGCGGCCGATTGGGCGGCTTCGACATTAAGACCCAGAGTATTGGCCGCACCGACAGCGGCGAGCTGACCATAAGCCTTGATCTTCTCCATTTGGTGGTTTTTGAGAACACTATACCGTTCCTTATAAGCGTTCAGCCGTAGCCGTGCCAATGGCGCCGCCGAGCGCAGCCTCTGATTATAGATAAGTATGGCTAATCTTTAAAAGAATCAGGTAATTTAAATTCATAGCCATACAGTTTGTAAAAATTTACAATATCTAGAAAATCTGGGTTATGCATATTTTTATCCTGCTCCACCCAATAGTTTGGCCTTCTATCTAATGCATCTAAAAGTCTTTGCTGTGCTGACTGGTAATCCCACACTGAGACATATTCGCAGTCTTTTAGCTGATCTGGTTCCACTATTCTCTTACCGTTTTGCTCCCACAGAAGATAACATCCTTTATCCTTATCATATGTAAAATGACCTTTAACAAAGTCAATATTCTGCTCATTAACGTCAGCTTTTCCTATTATTGGCCAAATTCCTTCCTTAAAAATATAATCATATACAGAGATCTGAAATAAAACAGGTAAGTTTACCAATGTGTTCAAGTTGGGTATTTCTCCATTATTTCTAAAATTAAAGAAATTCTTTCGTGCCTTTTCCACAATTTGTCCATATCCAAAACTTCCATCACTTAAAGGGACTTGGAAAACTATTCCTTTTTTCAAAGCTACTCTTTTTTTATTACTAGCCATTATTCTAAGGTACTCCCTGCTTGCATAAATATATCTTTTTTAGGATGGTTTTTTCTAATTCCGTTTATGCTATTCCCAGACGTTCCACCTGTCGATTGTGCTCCACCAAAACTATCCATTTGAATTTGTTCTCGACCTCTAATAGAATCAGGGTTTGTAGAAACTTTATCTAACTTTGCCCTGCCATATCCCTCAGCATTTTTATGGTGCCTAGCGTCTCTTCTTTCAAGTGCGCGCTGCACATCATATGGATTATTTGGATCCCCTACTCCACTACCCCTACCGCTGTAAGTTTGGCCAGTCTTAGGTTTATATTTCGTATAAGTAAAATAAAACTTAACTTTCTCAGCAACCTGGCCGGCTTTTTCAAGCAGCTTATCCTTGGTGCTGCCCACCATGGCCCCAACACCAAACATCAACCCAAATGTTCCAGCCGAAGCGAGCATATCAGATTTCTGCTCACCCATTCCTGTAGTCTGTTGGAGCTGGTTGCTTATCCAAGATTCAGCTTGTTTGACATGCGTATCGACAACAGCTGTCACCCCAAGCCCGTCGGCAACCTTGGACCCAATATATCCGGTGACGCCCCCCATGGCTAGCTCTAACGAAGTTAAAGCAAACTTTGTCAGATGGGGATGCTCATGAGCACAGCTATCTAAGGCGACTGCGGCCTCTGACAGTAATTTCAGACCTTTACTTAAACAACCTTCATCATGTAATAAGCCTGTAGCCTCTAATGTTATTGTAATCGCAGGACTAGGTTCCGTTGCAAATTCTTGGGAAGTTGTTAGGTTAAGGGTAAATTATCTAATAAATGGTCACTGCAATGAAACCTAAAGAGTTCAGATATCGCCATTTCCTTCCAGAAGTTATCTTGCAATGCTTACGCTGGTACTTACGTTATATGGATTTCCCGTTGTTCGTAGGACCTTGCTCTCCTTAAAAATGAGCAAGGAGCGACAATAGTGGAAGAATTGCTTGGTCATATTGTTATGTCAAGTCTTAATGTTTCTGAAGTTGCCAGTGTTCTTCTTGATTCTCAAATGAGCCTCCCGGAGTGTGAAGAAATTATTTTTCCTTTAATATCTCATCTTATTCCCTTTGATGCCTCGCAAGCTTTAATGGCAGCTAGCTTAGAGAAGCAAATCACACATAAAGGCCTTTCCTTAGGCGATAGGGCCTGTATGGCCCTAGGAATAAAAATGAAACTCCCTGTCTATACAGCAGATCAAGTATGGGCTGATTTAGGGCTGACTGATATCGAGATTAACCTTATTCGCTAAAGGGCATGTATTAGTTTTACGGCGAAATACTAGCTTCAGCTACCTAATCAATTATTTAAATGATAAGTCTAAAAATATTGCCGTAAAACACTTGCTTTTAGCCACTACTCATTTTCCTCCTATTCGAGAAGTAAAATTATTGCTATGTAAATGAAAATATTACTTCTTTGACAAACTGCATAGAAATAGATAAATAAAACACCGTCTATTATTTAGACATAGGCTTGATTAGCCTAAACATCTTTTTCCTTTAAGTAATATTTGAAGAATTTTCTTTACTTTGCTCATAAACGGGGATTCACTACGTGAACGATTACTCGATCAATTAGAAGCTTATATCGAAAGTGGTCATAGCCATTAAATACTAATAATAAGGATTCTTAACTCATTCATGAGCGATCTATATATCTAAGCCTGCATATGTTGGAGCATGATCAGTGCTACCATGAGGGAAATCGGCAAAGGTGGATGACCTAGCTCAGATTGATACAGGCAAGAGAAATAATTTTCTAAAGCCAACCAATCGCTTAGATGTGTTCGCGTAAAAAAGGAGGCTTGCAGTTTAATTGGCTGGAAAGACGATTACAAGATAGATTCTCTTGGCGGATTTTAGTAGCTTAAGGTTTACTCATAGGTTTGCGAAGTTTAGTAACAATTATTGCTTTTCTTTGCAGTTATTACCCCTTCCCACTTACTCTGCTATATCACAGCAACATTCCTAATCCTCTCCCATTTCTCCCAAGCGATTAATTAGTTTTTTAAAAATTCTTGAGTAACACTGATGAGCTTTAAAAAGCCTATACTTATTCTTTCTACTCCTTTCAACTATTCCGCAAGAGATAACAACCCCTCCTAGCTAATAAATATCTTATTTTGCAATTAAGAGCTTTAGCGCTTCCTCTAACCCTTCTGTCATATTTTTATCATTCATTAAACACCATATTTGAAATTTCTTTTTAAGATCTGCAGGGATTTTCAAGCTAATAAAATCTTTCTGCACATTGTGGGTGCTCTTTGCCTTTTTAGAAGGATGCAACTGCTTGTCACTAGGCTCGACAGTTGGCTCAGGTTCCACTTTTACTAGATCTGAGGTCAGCGAGAATTTCGGTTTAGACATTTTTTCTCCTACGCTGTTAATTTTTTCTTGCTAGATTTAGGAGATTCAAACAGCCTAGACTTTATAAACTCCCATACCTGGCTAATTTCTTCCGCTGCTTGCTTATCCGTTTCTACTGCTGAGCTTCCTATTCCCATTGCCGTCGCATACGAGGTTCTGTTCGAGATGACCGCCGGAGCTACGGCTCCAAATTGTGATAACACTGAAGCTGCTTGAAGAGTCGCTTTTGCTCTTATAATACCTTGAGTAATTACAAACACGTAACTAATTTTACTTTCCTCCACCATACTAATCGTTCTTCCAATAGCTGTTAAATCTGGAGCCGTTGGTTTAGAAGGTATTACTATTAAATCTGCAACTTTCATACCGGAGAGAGCGTTGATGCTTGCATCTCCTGGGGTATCAATAATACAAAGATCAAAGTTATTATTTCGAAGTTTCTCTATTACATTTTCAAGATCAGGTGCGCTTGCTTCAATTAAATAGGGATTCTCTTCGCTTCTTTTCTGCCACCAACCTTCCAAAGTTTTCTGAGGATCCATATCTATAAGTATAGTTTTGATCCCTAATTTTACTGCTTCAACAGCTAAATGGGCAGCACAAGTTGACTTTCCAGCTCCACCCTTTCGATTTGCAATGGTTAATACTTTCATTAGTTATCCATATTTATATCCTATAATGCTATACATAACATATGACACAGGATGTGCATAGATAGTTAATTCGACACATACCTTCTTTATGTATGGGTTACCAATTGCTATCTCTAAGTTAATATAATCTTTCTGCCTCTCTATGAGAATTAAGTTTACAGATATATAGACGTTTTTATATATGGTGTTAATTTTTCTCTTTTTAAAAAAATAAACATTCATACTGATAAGGCCTATTTAATTAAACTATAAAAAGGACAATATAATCTTTTTAAATATTATTTAGGTGGTCAAATTCCCTAGTGTAATATTTTAATATTGTGTTGTACACATCATAATACTAAATAATAATACTTCGTAGTTTTTCATAATTATATTATAATTTTTAAAAATTTTTATTTAAACTTGTATTTCTTATTATCTATAATACTTAATATATATATCCACTTTTATGGAAAATATGGAGAGCTTCTTTATATAGGTAAATTATTATGAATAATTAATGTTCCTTTAAACTCTTCCATATGTTTTTACTCTTATAAAGGGATAGCCCTGTGGCATTTTATGCTATGCATGCGGCTGTCTTTAACTCCTAAAAGATAAAACTGAAAACAAGATTACTAGTTAGCTAGTTTTCTATATAAATTTTTCTCTAGATATATATATTTCATGTTTTCTTTATATCTGGATTTATTTATCTTCTTCAGCTGACTCTCTCTAATGAAGATGTAGCAATGAGAAAGCATCTAACGAGACATTTTAGCAGAATTAGATGGTATAGTCGCCGCTGCCTCTCTCCATCTTTTTATTCCATACATTAAATTAGTTATTCTTAAGTGATAATGCTTCCTTAGTTAGCCGGTTATAGGGATAAGCAGTCAAAATGATATAGTGATAACAATAAATCCCTTAATAGTGTCATAGATAAATATATATTTCTTTATTTCTATATATCGTGATTCCTTTACCAAACTTATGTGCTCTACCTTTCCTAGCTTTATCGTGAAAATTATAAATATGGATATTTTGATTTCTTGATATCCAAAATTTTATTTATCGTGTTTATTCTACATCTGTATATAATTATTTCTTGATATCGTGATTTATAAATTTTCATATACAATGCTTTGCTTTAAATGGTACCTTTGCCATAAAAAAGCTAAAAACATGATATCGCGCTATCTATATATCCTGAAAGCCCGTTTGCTATATAGCGTGATATATTTTTTTCGGTATATAGTGCTAGAATAGCTAAAGCTTAATTATATGAAACTCTCAAACTCAGCATGATAACACGATTTTTAGTTAACGTAATATAGTGTTATTCCGAAAGCAAGAAATGTGTTTATCTAGATATCTAGCTTTCGTTTTATATTGATATAAAAATAACTTGTTAACTCGATTTTTTGATATCATGCTATCTTGTTTTCACATTATCGAGAGACAAGAAAAATTATTAGCCAATTTTATTAACACGCTTTGACACAATTCTACACACCTATTGACAATCACTTTATTCCGTGATTAAGATCTACTTAACCAACAAGGTGAAAAGGGGCAAAAGCTTGAGTACAACTTCGGGAAGAGTTAATATGGCGCTCTCTTTAGAAACTCTTATCCAAATAGAAAAGGAGTGCGAAAAGAGAAATATGACTCGTACACAGTTTATCAAGGAGGCTATAGGGGACAAGTTGAAGAACCTAAATATTCACGCTGATTTACATAATGACATTAAAGAATTAAAGGACTCAGTAACAGAATTGAGAAAGATAATGCTTTTAATGGTGGAAAAGTAACAAAAACCTTCTGCGGGAACAGAAGGTTTTTTTGTGCACATGAGCTTCTATAATAGCTACATTTCTAATTTGATATTAAAGATTTTATTCTACAATGTCAAGTTGTTGTTATTGTTGAACATGTGCAAATTTTAAAAAAGGAAATGCACATGTCTAAATCCAAAGCATTGTTAATAGGGGATAAATGTCTTCTAATGCAACCCGAGCTAATAAAAGCAGTTGGAAAATCATCCGCTCTTCTATTACAACAGATCCATTTTTGGATCAACAATCCAAAAGTTGAAGGTAAATCTTTTGAGGGAAAGAAGTGGATAGCTAATACTTATGAAAGTTGGGCTGCAGATTTAAAAGTATTGTCCTTAAGCACAATTAAAAGAGCAGTGAGTAACCTAAAAAGATTAGGTATTTTATCTGTTGGTAAACTCTCTTCTTATAAGAGCAATCGCACAAATTGGTATACGATTAATTATGATCGAATAGAAAAGTTTTTTCCTTCTGTTTCATCCTTAACAAGCCGTAGTGCACCATTATCCATCTCGGAAGAAACTAAAGAAAGTAAGGTCATTTTGACTCCATCATCAGCTCAAAATGAGCCAATCTATATTGATAAGAAAACAAAACAAGATATTTTAATAAATCAAAATAGTTCCAAACAATCAGAAGAAAATAATTTTGAAAAAAATACTGGTGAAAAACCAGCTGCTCTTGAAATGGTCGCAATATGGAATGAAATTATTGCGCCAGAAGTCAAAGCACTACCTACTCGACAGCGCTGTCAACAGCTCGTCGCTGCTCTAAAATATAAATTTCACAATAGTCTTCAAAAATGGAAAGAATATTGCTTACAAATTGCCTCTAGTGATTTTCTTATGGGGAAGCTTAGAAATGGTTTTAAGATTGCTTTAGATAGTGCTCTTAAATTTGGCTTTATTCAGAAAATTTTTGAAAAACAACTAGGAGTTAAAGAGCTTAGGCCCCTCCCAAATTTATCTAAAGATGCTTTAAATGCAATCGAGCTTGCTACAGAGGATGCTAGAGTTAGAGATATTCGAGCGCGAATTCTTAAAATTGTAGGAGCAGCAACTTATATAGCTTGGTTTAAAGAGTTAGAGATTGAATTAGCTTCTAAGCTTCTTGTGCTCAAGGCCCCGAATCAGTTTAAAAGAGATTGGATTATCAGTAAGTATTTGCCAGATATCCAAAAATGGCTTGGTTTTCAAGTAGAGATCTGCTAAAGACCTAACCACTGAGCAGGGCAGGCACGAAGGAAACAAGTCTTACGCATATTTAGACGAGGTCACCTTTGCAATTGATAGTTTTAGCGCTTTATAGGATATCCCTTGTATTTACTAATTATTAACTATTGTAACTGATAGCTGGAAAAGCTTGGCAGTAAATAGCTAAGAACTCAGACTATAAAGTATATAAGCTTTCTATTTTCTCAGGATCTTTCTTGTAAGCCTTTTTAAAGCTTTTAGAGGCCATTTTTACCTTCAGGTATAATTTAAATATAACATTTACACAAAAATGTTACTTATTTCATTGTATGTTTCATGGATGTTAGTTATTTTATAGCTAGTAACACAAATCCAATATTACGTTACTTATTTCTGTTATGAACAAAAAAGATCGAATTGGTAAATACATTAAGTGTTCTCTTGGCGGAGAAACTTACAATGCTTATCTACCTCAACCTCTTCCTCCTACACCTCCGCTAGAAATCAATAAGTTTTATTCATTGTTGGATCAGGCTGCTACATCGCTTGGACGTTTAGACGGCATGAGTATGATTCTACCCAACCCCTCTCTTTTTCTTTACATGTATGTCCGTAAAGAAGCAGTCTTATCTTCTCAAATAGAAGGTACTCAATCTTCTCTATCTGACCTTCTCTTATTTGAAAACCAGGAAATTCCTGGCGTCCCAATTGATGATGTTACTGAGGTGTCTTGTTATGTCGCGGCAATGAATTATGGATTAGAGAGACTAAAAGAATTCCCTTTATCTTTGCGTCTTATCCGGGAGATTCATCAAAAACTTATGGCACATGGAAGAGGAAGTACCAAACTCCCTGGAGAATTTAGGACCTCACAGAATTGGATCGGTGGATCGCGGCCAGGTAATGCGTTGTTTGTTCCACCACCTCCAGAATATCTTATGGATACCTTAGGGCAATTTGAGCGTTTTCTCCACGATGAGCCCATTAATTTACCAGCCCTTGTCAAAGCCGCACTAGCGCATGTCCAATTCGAAACTATTCATCCATTCTTAGATGGTAATGGGCGACTCGGGCGGCTACTAATTACTTTTATTCTCTGTCATGAAGGAATCCTGCAGCAACCACTTCTCTATTTGAGTCTTTATTTTAAAGTTAATCGCACAGCTTACTATGAGCATCTGCAAAGAGTCCGTGAAACGGGAGAGTGGGAAGATTGGATCGTATTTTTCTTGAAAGGTGTCATTGAAACTGCAAATCAAGCAACGGCTACCGCTCAAGCAATTATCAAGATTTTTAACAAAGATAGAGCAACTATCGAAGAATCACACAAATCTACGGCTACTATCTTGATGATTTATTCTTATCTACAACAACATCCAATTACGACGACAACTGCCATTAAGCAAGCATGTAATCTTTCCCTTCCAACAGTAATACGCTCTCTAACTTCTTTGGAAGGTATGGGAATCGTGAAAGAAGTAACAGGAAAAGAGCGCCATAAAATATTTGTTTATAGTGAATATCTGGAAGTCCTGAATAAAGGAACTGAACCCTATTCGCGTCTATATTAAAAGCTATACGAGATATCAAATAGAGAGCTTTCTATAAAACCAAAACTTCAGACTTTCTTATAACTTTTTGAAACTTCTTCTCAGCCACTGAAAGCTCAGAAGAGGTAATTCTGTTTAATCATAGTTCGCCTTCCGCACATAAAGGCGAACTAGGCACAGATCAATCCTCTACTTTAGATCCATGATAATCCTCTCAGTTCTTGCATTGCTCAAGGTTTCAGGCTAAGGATGAATTACATAAAATACGAACTATAGTCGCAAGTTTTTTTAAAGCGCGAACTTTTCAAGGAAATGATAATTCATGGCCTATCAATATGTCAGGGATCCTTTACGGGCCGAAGAAGCTGATCGCCTCTCTCATGCTTGTCAAACGCCTCAAGAAAAATTGATCATCTGGACACTCCTTGATACGGGCCTGCGCGTCTCGGAGCTTTGCAGCTTAACGCCGCAAAATATCCTCTGGCAACAGAAATCAATTCGCATTGCTGGTAAAGGAGGGCCTTATGGGAAGCAATCCAAAAAGAGAGTCGTTCCTATGTCACGGCGCGTCCAAGCCTTATTGGAGCCCTATTTTTCGATCCATGACAAATGGTTTGTGGGGCCGCGCCAGGTGCAGAAGATTGTTAAACATGTGGCGAATCGAGCGAAACTGACCCAAACTGTCACGCCGCATGTACTCCGCCATACATTTGCCACGTTGGCTCTCCAAAAAGGTATCTCCTTAGCCGCCGTCCAAAAAGCTCTAGGCCATGACCGTTTAACCACAACCGCCATTTACCTGAATCTGACAGATGAGCATGTGGTCGAGGAATTTGAGCGGAAATGGTAACCCTAGCTATGCTTTTATCGAAGAAAAGGCAAAATTCTAAATCGAACTTAAGGTTAAGATTGAGTCATAATAAAAAGAGTGATACTTATAAATAAAACAAAATCAACTTTTAAGTAAATTGTATAATAAAAACTGTTATCTAAAATATAGCCCCTCATATTTTATTGCATTATTTTAAAGTTTTCTTCGAAAGGGCAAAAAATCACCATTTTTGCCTCTTGTAATTTTCTTAACAAAAGATTAAAACCTCTTTCAAATACATTTGTGCTCGGTTGCCAGCCTCTATGATTCGTCGTCATGGAGGCTTTGTTGTGAGGTCGGTTTATGTTCAGTTTTCGTAAAATTGTTAATGTTTTGGTCTTGGTCGCTTATGTGAGAATGATCTTAGTGTCCTCCTTTGCAGTGGACGCGGAGTTCCAGAGAGCTAATACTGTCCTCAAATTATCGGTTGACCGGGGTGTCAATGAGCAGGGGGAAGTAACAGCATTAAATGTGCGGCAGATAACGCAGGATCGTAACACCGGTATTATTAAAGAGAAAGAAACAACTCAAATCGACTTTACCAGTCTTGCCTTCCCTCACTACGTGCAACCGACTTGGCTGAGTGATCAGGAGATCGGCTGGTTCAGCTGGACTATCGCCGGCTTGGGCGAGATTAAGATCGATTCCAGCGGGAATGTTCTGTTAGACGGTCTAAGGTATGACAATACCGATACCATTATTAAGATTAAAACAGAGAGCCTCATTATTCTTGCGAATTGTCATATTCATAACCTTCACATTAGCGGCCACGGCGGTGTGCTGTTGGGAGGAAATCAGCTAACGAACTTTAAAGCTAAGACCGATACAGATAGTGGCTTAGTGATTCAGGGAGCGGAAGGTAGCTCCTTAAGAAATTTACTTTTAAAGCGGGGTCGGTTAGATAATCATGCACGTCTGCACCTCCAGGCGGGCGGACACTGGGATCTCCAGGGGAATAAATTTAATAACTTAAAGCATTTCACCGTTGACGGAACTGAGGGACCCAGCTCTATTGTTAATGCAAGCGTGGTTACCAACCGTGGCACCATTGACGGCGGCCATCTTTCTGTACAAGCTCAAGACTATGTCAATTTAGGATCTTCTAACTTAGACACGGCAACCCTAGCCGTGACGGGTAATATTGCCAATGCGATCTCCGCCACGCTGCACACCCGAAAAAAGGGCACTTATACTTTTGGCGGCTACTTCGCGAACGATGGAACCCTCAGCAGTGACAGCGAATATGAGATAAAAGGCAGAACGGCCGATACCTCAGCTCAGCTTGTTAATCGAGGGCAGATGCAAGCGGAGCAGGGCAATCTCCATCATCTCAGTCTGATCAATCATGGTAGTCTCACTCATCAACGCAGTCTCATTCACGCGGTGAATCTAGAAAATCAAGGACAGTGTCAGCTGCGACAGCTTTTGGCTCATTCGTCACTAGTCTCCCTGACGAATGCCGGCTCTCTCACAGCATCGGGAACCTTAACGATTGATCAGGGACAAAATACAGGGGACCTCGATTTATCTGCGCTAACTTTGACCCTTCTAGGTCAATTTACCAATCAGGCTAATATGTGGGTCTCTCGTCTTCAAGGAAACGGAGCTTTTATTCATGAGGGCCATCTCCATAAAGAGAAAACCAATGGGGTGACTCAAATTGATATCCAGCGCTTTGAGATGCGGGATCGCGGAGAAAACGGCGCCACCATTCAAGCTCGCCAGTTGGTATTGGGCAAGGATCTGCGTCACTTCACCATGGCAGATAAAAGCCAGATCCTCGTAACCCACTTTTTCACGCCGTCCACTCAGTCCTCTGCGGCACTCTTAGTTTTACGCGGGGTGGTGCAGTGCGAAGCTATGGTTGTCCGAGGAGGGGCAGTCGTTCACACCGGGGTGATGCGGTGTGAGCAGTTTTTCCAGCAAGGCGGAGAGTTTATTTTTGATGGTCAAGCGGCCCATTTAGGACATGTAGATATTGGAGCCCAATCAATCTTTATCAACAAACGCCACCTTACCTTGCATACCTTAATTATTGATGGCCAAAAGCTGCAAAATGATGGAGTCCTTAGTTTTAGTCCTCAGCCCCCGCAGCAGGGGCGGAAACCCAGAGCAGCAATTTCAGGCACTGGGCTGCTTGAAAACCGCGGCACGCTGATAACTCCTGAGAATAAAAAATTCGTTATCAATATACAGCGGCTGATAAATGGCGGCACGGCTGAAAAGCAGGCCGAGATCCAAGGCCAGCAGGTGGTGATCGGGGACAAGGTCGTCGAATTTACCAACGAAGCTCAGGGCAAAATCTCAGCCCTGGATATTCTTCTCAAAGCCTGTCGCGTCCCGTCTCCTACTCCGATTCGCAATCTCGGTGTCTGGGAAAGCCAGACCGTAACCTCCTTAGGCCGGACCCTAGATAATCAGGGTCAGTTTGAGGCGGAGACTCTTACCCTCAACAGAGGGGCTCAGGTGATCAATAGGCAAGGGGCCGAGCTTGACGTGGGCTTACTTTTCTTACCGGCAGGCGTCTTAAACAATAGCGGCGTAGCGCGCGTGCAGGCTCTAGATATAGACTCCTTGGCACTGACGTCCTGGATCGATAATCTTGGCCGCTTGGAATTGAGCCAAACCTTAGATTTACCGGCGCGAGAGATTAATGGCCGGGCCCTCGTTCGGATCCTTGACAATACAGGCGTGTTTAAGGCGCACGGCAAACTGATGTATGATTACTCCTATCGCTCTCTCAATAAGTTCCTTTATCCAGATTCTTTGCTGTCGTTTTCCGACCCTCAGCTCTCTGCACCTTCGTATTTCTTAACGGGTCAAGTTGAGGCAGAGGCCCTGGAGCTTTCGCGCTTGCCGCTAAATGATCTCTATTTAGATCACTTAGCAAGCACCCATCAGATTGCCGCTCTTACGCAGTGGAATATTGCTCTCTTAGTAAATGAGAACCGAATCGCTTTAAAAAATGTGATCCAAGGCAATTATGATCTGTCCAGGTTAGGGGAGCTCAACTTTTTAGGATATCCCCTTTATACAGATATCGTTTTTTTAAATGAGATCTTAACCCAAAGGGTCACCTTCAGTAATGTCCGCAATCTTTCTATTTTACGCCTTTTACGGGCACACCAAGGCCATATCTTAGTTCACAATACCCTCGGAGTCTACCTCGGTGCAAGCAATGACCAGATGGGAAAACTCCAAGCTGATCAGGGGAGAGTCGATCTTCGTGTTAACAATATCATTGATGGTAAGTATGGCTCCATTCAGGCTCACCAGAAGATTAGATTAGAATCGTTGCAAGGGAGAATTGAATTAGGGGACAAGATCTTTGTGCCAGCTGCGGAAGTTGCCAGCCGCGTCCAAAGTAATCCGTATCTCCATTTAGGAGCCGGATTCAATTCCAACTCGTCTCATCCTAGTAATTCGTTTCATAAATGGTGGGGCTTTTACTTAAGTAATGGCAGCCAATTTACTTCTCAAACGGCCCATATCAAACTAAAAGCGCACCAAGGTGTTCAGGCTGCTTTCTGCTCTTTCCTGGCTCCCCAAGGGTTGAAAAGTAGGGCTCCTAACCTAGATTTTCTCGACGTTAATTTCTTCCTGTTTGGCGATAGCTCGTTTAGAGCTCAGACTTTAACTTATCATCGCACCCCCAACCAAGCCTTAGAGGTAGATAGCGGACGCTATGGAAATTACAGCAATTTCAACGCGGTGACTCAGGTCACCCATGTTCCTAAGCTCTTCCTACTGGGAAATTTAAATCTCCAGTGTCCTTCTGTCCAATTTCTCGGGGTTGATGCCTTAATCTCAGGGGCTTTAAGGTGGCAAGGAGAACATATTACCGATTTAGAACGGGCCCGCACTGTCTTAACTCTGTCGGCTTATGAGCACTATAATACGGCCTTCGATACGACCTGGCATAAGTACGTCTACTCTCAACGAGGCACTTCAGGCGGTAATCTCGCTTTAGGCGAAAATTTATCTGTAAATATGGCTGGCGAGCTTACTGTGAATGGGGGCTCGGTCACAGCCCAGCAGATAACGGCAAATTTGTCGTCCGCTCATCTGCGCGCCCTTACTGGCGCTTTTCAACGGGCCCAGAGCCAACCCACCTCTCTAACAACGGTGGCTGAAGGTTTAGCGCCAGGAACCTCGTTAATTCATCACCACCCCCAAGGTCACCTCACACTCGGAACGGGGCAGGCAGGTGGCATTAATCGCCCGGCCAATGTCGCTTATCTTGACCCTCAGACCGGTCAGCTAACCTTAAATATCCCGCTCAATCTTCCCTTTCACCTGGATCCGACCTTGGAGACCTTGGCGACGATGAGCCTTTCGCAGCAGATGACCGGTCGCATTTATGATAATCAAGGCAATAGTGGTGCTGCTCTTTATCAAGCGGGTGCTCAGGCCGGAGCCCAGTTGGGATCGTTAGGCATTAAGCTCACGCCGCAGTTTCTTGAAACCGTTAATACCTTTCTCATCTTCTACCAAGCGGTTAATCGCCAGGGCCGACTGTCTTTAGAATCCTACGCTTATGTGCCGCAAACCACGCAAGCGGATCGTACTCAGCATTCAGGCTCTGTACAAAGCCGAACCATGGATTTGACAATCGAGCGGCAAACCATGGAAGGGGGGGTGATCGCTGTGACTGATGCTGAGGCTAAAATGAATCTCAATTTTGGCCAGCAGGAAACCCGAGCCGCCCACATCCCTGGCATTGGTACGGTCAGGGCCCAAGAACTTAATGAAAGCGGCTCTATTCAAAAAACCTTGCGTCAAGAGTCAACCTTAGCAGGGTTAGACACAACGGCCCCTCAAGGCGATGTAACCTTACAAGCGCAAGCCGCGGTGACCCTGACTGATAGTACGGCTCATGCCGGCAAGACAGCTCATGTCGCTGTCAAAGGAAAGCTGACAGCAGCCTCAAGCACGGTGACCAGTGAGCGCGGACCGACGCTGATCCAAGCTCAAGAGCTGGATGCCTACACTTTAATTGAGACCATTTATACGCACCAAGGCTATTACCAACGTGGTCAACGCCAAACCACTCTGGGTAGCCAGTTCAGTGACCTCTTCATTCAAGTTGAAGAAGATGTGACGGCTTTAGCGATACGGCTGTACGGCAAATCGGTGACTATGAACAATGGCGGTAATCGCCGTTTAGGGGCTGTTCCGCTCTTTGCCCAATCTGTTATTCCCATCAAGAAAGGCGAGAAAAAGGTAGATCGGTGCACCCATGCTAGATTTATTGCTGAGAATACGCGCTTAGATCCCGAAGCTGAGGTCTCGCCCGATTCTCCTGCCGTTGTCCTGGGAATGCCGCTGTTATGCCCTGACCGCGACACAGCCCAGGTGTGCCGTTATTATGAGGTCGCTGTTTCCGGTGACAATAATGAGTGTGGCTTCAATTGTCTTGATATTAGCCGGGCCAAAGCGGTGGAGTTACTGTTAAGTCGCAAAAATGATGCAGCGGCTCGGGCAATTGTAGCTCCAGAAATTGTTGAGGCTTTCCTTCAAGGAAGATTGGATCAGAGTGCGGCCTTCCGCAATCGCAACGATTTTCAAGCATTAAAACAACAAAGCGAGTTACGCAAAAAGCTAGAGCAGGAAGTGGGTACGCGCATCAATGAAGAACTCGGTCGCCCAAAAGATGATACTTGGCGTGAGACCTATCATCATATTCTAAGTTTAGGCTTCCAAGACGCTTATCCGGACTTTATCCGTCAAGCTCAGGCCTATTTATCCTTTGATGCGGATCTCCAAGCTTTTGCCCGCCAACCGGATATCTATAAATTGTATATTCAGCTCTATGCGCCCCAGCCATTTGGTCAGCCTAATAAGATGCTTGAAGTCTTGGATGATCAAAAGGATGCCACGTTAGGACGCTATAAAGTTAGCACGTCGGTCTTCAACCTACTGGCTCGCTTACTGAATAAGAAATTGCGGGTGATTAAGAAAACCGCTGACGGCCTGTTCCAGATAGATCATGAAGATGACTTTGACGGCGAGCCAGTCACCCTGCTTCACACCTTAGCCGGAACAAAGGGCGGATGGGCATTAAAATTGCCCTTAGAGAATGCGTCACAATCGGCTCTAGATAGTGATGCAGGCTTGAACCACTATAACATATTATTGCCTGAGGCCGAGGCTCAAGAGTTTATCGCTTTCTTAGACCGGCCGTCGAAAGCGGGCACAATTGAAATTCAATCCGAAGGGCATGCCTTGGATCAAGGAGTAAAGATTTACCCAGGCAAAGCCGCCTATTTAAGAGGTCGTCTCTCTTTAACGGTGCATGAAGTCTACGACTGGCAGGACGAGGTTACCAATCAGAAGAAAAAGAAAAAAGGAGTAAAGAGAGTTACGGGCCGTAAACGTAAAATACGTACAAGGCATTACAATCAGCAAGCCCAAGTTTCGGAAGTTCGCCCTAACACCGGAACAGGCTATCTTGAAACGGTTTACTTGGGCAGTGAAGGGCCCACCACGTCCGTTGGCACCACTGTTCACGCCATTAAGACCATTGTCGAGAGTAAGCAAAGTCTGATCCGCCTTTTAACAGCCCTCAATGTCAACTTTGTAGAGGTAAGCAAAGAATCCAAAGATGCGATTTGGAAATGCCAGTCAAAAACCTTTGAGTATGATGAGGAGCGGCTGCCCTGCCAATTCCACTTCCCTGAAGGGGGTGGCGTGGAGTTCCGAACTCCAGAAGGAATTGTTGTTGAAATGGTCACCGAGAAGCATTCACGCGCCGACGGTGATGTTGATAAGGGTCGTCCGCGCGAGTGGAAACGCCTCAAAGATTACAGCAATAAGCCCGGCTATGAATGGCTCAAACTTCTCGATGAACGCGATGATGTCACCCGAGTCTGGGTGGATGAACGCCACGACTCCGGCCGTTTTGCCCATCAAGAGATGAGCAAAGCTGCAAAGATTGTGGTCTCCTTGATTGCGAATTATTTTATTCCGGGTCTGGGGGGACTTCTAGGTGTGGCACTCAAGACCTTTGCCGCCTCCTTTGTTGTGAATGCGGTTAACCAACGCGGTCACCTGGATCGGGCTGCCAAAGACACCTTTAACAAGCAAGGGATGAAACAGTTCTATAAGAACCTGATCCGCTATAGCATTTTGGGAGATGGGAGCACGAGTGGGTCTCAAGGCATCCAAGCCAGTAGCTGCCTTGAGGAATTTAGCCAAAGGTTGGTCAATAATTTAGCCCCCACTTTAGTGGATTTTATGGCCGATGGTCTGATTGATAAAGACTGGGATCTGAAAAAAGCAGGCATTAACTGGGTAGCTAATACAGCGACCGAACAGGGCCTGAGCAAGATTGGCGGCTGGCGCAAGGGGACGTTGACGGATAATCAAAATCAAATTCTGAACTTTATTGCTCATAAAGCTATGCATGCAGCAGTCGCAGCGGCCAAAGCGGCAGCAGTGGGGAAAGCCAATCATCTTAAGGGTAAAGAATTGCGGGACTCCGTCATGGGGGCGATGAGTGGGGCTGTGGCGGCCGAGAGCATGAGTGAATTGTTGATGCTGGTCTATGCGCCGAGAATTGAGCAAAAGCTGAAAGAGTCAGGATTAGAGGAGGGCAGTGAGGCGTATATCCAAATGCAAAAAGAGCTTAAGGATGAAGCCTTTAAACAAATCAAGCTCTTCTCGCAAATGACAGCTGTCATGGTGACTCAAGGGCTAGGGTTTGATATCCAGGAAGCGGTAAATGCCTCAGAAATGGCATTGATGTATAATAGCAGCCAAGTGTTTGAAGGAGTTCTGCAGAGTAACGACCCTGAGGACCTATTTGCCGCCATGGTCGAGGCTCAATTAGAAGAAGAGGCTGTTGAGGACGCAAACCTTGATGACCCGGGGTATTTTAGCGATGGGGATGAAAAAGATACGCCGCTCAACCAGTTTCTTCAAGGTCAAAAGAAGAAGGTAAACCAAGGACTAGAGGCCTTAGATAAAACTGCGTATGGGAAGAAATTGCTTAACTTTGGCCGTAGGACGAAAGCTCGCTTGCATAAGATGGCCGAGCACCAAGCCCCTTATGATGCTCCTTACGCTGACTTTGAACACTCTCGAATTGCCCAATTTGAGCAAGAAAGAGGGGGGATTCAATTTAGCAGTCTTTCACAAGCCGACCAAGCAAACTTAAGAAAGGAGTGGGTGGAAGAGTATTGTGCTTTAAGTTCTCATGGATTCTTCAATGGTTTAGACCACCTCATGGATAAGGGGGTAAAATATGGCGGGCATAAAATTGGAAAAGGCGTAGCCCGGCAAATGCGGGATTTAGGGTTTAAGAAAGCGACCGCTCAAGATACCGGTAAAGGTGTTGAAACCCTAATTAGGGGGGCAGGAATGGTGGTTGGAGCGATTATCAACCCACTGGGCAAAGTAGGGATAGTGGGTAAGGTTGAGAAATTGGCCGAGATGGCCAAGAGTTCCAACAGAGCAACAAAAGCCAGCAGAACTCTGGAGGGGCTAGATTTAGCAAAACCAAAAGGAGTTACTCTCACCCTAGAATTTAAGGAAGGGATGAATTTACGAGATTTTAATAGAAAGGTGAAAGCCTTGCAAGATTTAGCAGAACGTGGCAAACTTTTTAAGGCTTCAAATCCTGTTCAACGAAATCCTCGAGTGACAGCTGCTTATCGAGCTCGTATAAAAAAGCAAGCTGAGAAGCAATGGAAGGTTTCGGATCCTCAAAAATATAATAAGATTAAGGAAAAAATAGCAAATAAACAAGCTGACCATATGCATGATCTGCAAGTGAAAGGCTTAGATCATGCTTCAAATTTATGTTTACTGGATGCGAATGTTAACCAATTACTGGGCTATCAATTATGGCAACAACTAAGGAAACTGCCGAATAATACTCCTATTAGCAATATTATTATTAAGGAGGTCAAAAAGTGAGTTTTATGGAAAAGATTAATTACTTAAAATTAATATATCTAGATTTATCAGATGAGGTAGAAGCCCAAATTCTTTTATCAGAAGGTGGATGTTCAGAATATTTTCTTGAAGAATTAACACAGAATTTCTTGCCGCTACCTCTCTCATATTTAGAATTTTTACGCTCTAATGATGGAATCGGATTGGATTGGATAACTCTTTATGGTTCTTCCTCATCTATATTCCCTAGCTTGTTTAGTATTCTCAATTTGTGGAAAGAGTCACATAATTTGGATTTCTTAGAGCTGCAGTATTGTCCGATAGGGGAAGATAGTGGGTCAAATGTTTACTGTATTAATAAAGATGGTGCAATAGTCATGTTTGATTCTGAAATTTATGAGGAGCAAGAACCATGCTTAGTATCAAACTCATTTGAAACTTTTATAGATGAGTGTGTTTTAGGAAAAAGATATCCAGAATTTTCATTTACGGAAGACAATGAATTCTATGATTTCTTGGTTAAACAAGGATGGGCCTAACCTTAAATACGAAAAATTCACAGACAATATAATATAAGGTTATCTATAGGAGATTTATTAAATCTCCATGGCACGACAATATGGAGGAGAGCTAGTTCAGAGGGTAAATGAGATCTACAAGAATAATCCTCAAGCTCGTAAGAATGCTTTAGTAAAGCTAAGAGGATGTGATACGGATCCTATTATTGATCTGCAGCTAGGAAGACAAATTACCCCATAGTTACCAAAAGGTAAGGAAACGCGTGTTACTAAAATAAATGTTAAGGAAAATTAACTATGCAAATGGATAAAATTTTCAGGAAAATAAATAAAGTAGTTAATTCAGGAATTTTAATTAAAGGGATATACTTTCTACCTAATAACGGAGCCACTGAGGAAGAAATAAAGTTAACAAATAAAACACTACCTCATTCTTTATCTTTAGAATATCAACAATTTTTAAAGTATTGGAATGGTATTAATTTAGATATCATACGCTTATTTGGCTGCGGTAATGTAGAGCCTCCTCTCTCTAATCTTCTAGAAAACCAATTTGATTATAACAATAAAGGTTTAGTAATTATTGGTTCTGATCCTGCGGGGTTTCTATATGCAGAGAACAAAGATGGAGAAATTTTATCCATAGATACTGATGGGGGCGAATTTCATACAGTGGCTGATAATTTTACTGATTTTATATGTGATTATCTTTTTGGTGTACATGCCCATGAATTTGCAGGTGAAGACTGGTTAAACGAATTAAAAGACCATCAACTAATTTAGTCCAATACGAACCTTTTCGCCAATATGGGCGTCAACAATTGCGGATATGTCTAGGCTTCTCTTTGAGAAAGCCACATTTAATACTCATCTTGTCTTTACTTGAAATAACATGACATGGGGCACCTGATCCTGAACTTTATAAGAGAGTTAAGAAACTGATAGACAAGGCACATATGGATCATATGCATGAGCTACAAGTATCGGGATTGGATCAGTTATCCAATTTAAATATATTACAAACAAATCAAGCTCTTCTCCCAAATGACAGCTGTGATGACAGCCCAAGGGTTAGGGTTTGATATCCAGGAAGCAGTAAATGCTGCGGAAATGGCCTTGAGGTATAACAGCAGCCAAGTGTTTGAAGGAATTCTGCAGAGTAACGACCCTGATGACCTATTTGCCACCATGTTTAAGGATCAATTAGGAGAAGAGGAAAAAGCTTTATCAGATCAGCGCTCCTCTGCAAGGGCCTCCAAAAGCCGTTCTAAAGGTAAAGAAAAAGCAGTAGATGAGAAGGATTACGAGGATATTGAGGCGACCGGCTCATTCATAACAGAGAACATTGATACGCAGATTGCGGATAAGGTTAACTTTCAGGATTTGATGTGGCGCATTGCTGAAGAAGAACCGCGCGGCCGGAGTCGGACACGCGAGCTTCGCTCCTGTTCTTCCCAAGGAAACAGCCCACCCAGAGACCAAAAGGCAAGCTTTGAGAAGTTTAGACGTATGATGGTTGACACGCGTGATACTCTTTACGAAGGGAAGGCTCGTTTTAGAAACGGTGAAAGGAATATAGAGACCTTTCTAAAAGCTCATGGTGCCGATTGGTTAAATACTTTCGGATATATGGCAAAGGCTGCGGACTTTGTCAGCGGAGGAAATCTTTCAAAAGCAGGAGAACTGATGGGTCAAGCTTCTCAGTCCGCAAACACGAGCATCCGGCGAGGGCTACGGGATCTCACTGGAAATGCTACGTTTGCTCAAGAAACGGCTGACTATATAATGTTAGCTGCTGAGATGGTCACGCCAGGCACCGCGGCAAAGGCTATGAAAGTAGGAGGTGCTAGCAAAGTGGCTAGGTGGGCAGGAATGGTAGACTCTACTGCAGCCACCAGTACTTTTGAAGCTTTAGATCTGGCAAGTATTTCTCGAAAAACCGCGATCCATAGAAACTCTCTGAGTTATGTCGGGCAAACTCACGTCTATGTAATTCGTGATGCATCTGGTAAGATCCTAAAGTATGGTGAAAGTGCAATGGGGAAGAATAGTTTAGGCCAATCAATCAGGGCAGAAGCTCAGGCAAAAAAATTAAAGCGACAACATCCAGGTCAAGAGTATTATACTGAAATCATTAAGGAGTTTGATACTAAAATGGCTGCTAGGTTAAGTGAAGCTAACTATATCCGGATTCATCGTAAAGTATTTGGACCAGATAGCTTACCCTTAAACAAGAATAATCGTTAAGGAGTAAAAATGATTCAATCTGTCATCCCACCGAGTGGAATAAGTATTGGGGGAGCTGTGGCTATGGTTGTAGGGCGCTTTGTAAGAAAAGGACCGCAAAGGATAACAGAGCTTAAGCCTATCTTTCATTATATGTATGATAATAGATATTTTAAGGATCAGAAATTTGCCGTTATTTATCTTTTTTACAGATATGGCATTAAAACTGAACTTATTCCACAGTATGACCGCATACATTCAAAATATAAAGATCTTACAATATACGTAGAGCTCGACACTTTAATTTTAGACTGGGCGGACAAGAATAATCCTGAGCTATTAAAGGAAATCTATCTTATTGCTGCCTGTGAAGCTGTTTTACATGTACTGCGGAAGTATAAGCTGCCAACAGAACCAGTGGAGAAGATTCGCTCTAAACTTGGGGAGATTCCATTAACCATCGAAGACTGTGAGATCTGGGAGCAGAAGATACCGTTAACACCGGAAGCAATCCTAGGATATACGCCTGCTCCCTGGCCGTAAACTTCATTTACAGCGGGTTTTTATCAGTGATAACTCAAGACATCTAATTTGATTTACCTCTAACTCATGATAATAACAGATCTGCTAGATTAAATGAAGCTAGCTATATCCGGATTCATCGTAAAGTATTTGGACCAGATAGGTTGCCCTTAAACAAGAATAATCGTTAAGGAGTAAAGGAGAATAACTGTAACCAGGTCTTTACTGCGCTCAGTATGCTCTCTGCTACTGCTATTGATGATTTCTCCCAGCAGGAGCAGCAAGCGAAAGCGGCGGATGAAACCTGTGTTCGTAGCGAAGCTGAGCTGGAAGCCACCCTAGACCAGTGGGAGGATTTAAGAGAAGAGGGGCAGGCCCTGCAGAAAGGACAGTATCGTCTCGGTAATGGGGATACAGCCTCGACCGCTGAGGATCTCTCGGGACTCTTTTTTGATGCTGCTACCCGTGACCAGCGCATTGCCAATATTCAAGCCCGCAAGGCTATGGAGGACAAGACCCGTCAGCTCCTGGTCGAGCATCATACGGCCCACACGACCTTCGAGCAGCTAGCGCAGCAACCGCACTTAATAGTCAAACCCACGGAGCGACGCTTTGATATCATTGAGCGGGCCAAGCAGGCCTTGGCGAGCCACACCGCCCCTGATCTGGCTCAGGTTTCTGGCTATGCAGCCTCCAGTTCAAGCTCATCGACCCCTTCGGTGATGATGGCCAGTCTGGCCGCCACCGCAACGACCGCAGGCCAGATAATGCAAGGAGCTATGCCGCGCTTTGCCGCCGCAACTGCCGGCGGAGCCCCCGCAATGTTTGAGCTAGCGGCAGCTGGGTTCGGTAAAGTTCCCTTGCACCCTAATACACTGATGATAGGAGCAGCTGCCACAGCTTTAACGTATGGAGCCTATAAAGGTTATGAATGGTATCAAGACTGTGAACGAGCTAAAGAAAGCCAAACCGCTGCCGAGCATGAAGATCTTAAGCAAGCTTATGAATCATCTCGTTCCCAGCAAGGTCAAGCTTGGTTGCAGCGCCATACCTACACCTTAGCAGCTGCCGACACAGCCGTTGCGGGCGTCTACAATCCTAGCACCGACAAGGGTAAAGAGAAATTAATCGGTTCTGAATTTATAGAAAATGCTGCCGCTTTAGAGAGATCTGCGTCTGCTCATAATCCCGATATCTTCATTAAACAAGCTAGCAATACGGGGAGTACAAGATCTAGTTCTAGTATAAATCAGCGTTCTTCCAGCTCTTCTTCTCTTCCACCAGATTGGGAACCGGACGATCATGAAGGCGATAAATGGAAAAAGAATAATAAAGACAGATGGCATAATGACCAAGCTAAGGATAAAGATTGGGTTCCCAATAGACCGAACTTTGAAAATAAAAAGCTTCAAGATACTGCAAATGAATTGTATCGTGATAAGGACATGTATCCTGGAGGATCAGCTGGAGCATTGCGAAGAGAAATAGTTCAAAATATGGAAAGAACTCATTTAGAGAAATGCGAGGGACGCTTAAGAAGGATACAGAGAATTCTACAAGACGGAAATGAAAAAATTTCCCGCTTAGATCGTCAAGCAGCAGAACGCTTGGTAAGAGATTTAAGAGAAGCAATAGAAATGGCTAAAGGAAAATAAGATGGCAAAATATGATTATTCTACATATTGCAATGAGGCTCTGTTTGAAAGTTTCCCAGAGCTATTAGATTTTTCAAAGTACAAAGAGATTATTGCTGAGGCTTGTGAAGATTATCAGTATAGTGCTCATAGTATTTATGAGCAAGTTTTATGTGATTACATTTTAAGCATTCTTGAGAAGAAAGATAGCTTAAGCCGATCAAGTCTCAAGAAAGCATTCGAATTAATTGAAGAATTAGTTCAACATGAGAATTTTGAAGTAAGATGTGTGGCAAAAGTAAGTTTTATTGAGCCTTTCCTAGATAAAGTTAATCCCACTAGAGGGGTGCAGAAATATTTAAAACCAGCTTCTTTAAAAGCTGCTCAAGAAATAGCTGCACAAAGATTTGGACTTAATCCTATAACTTGGGAAAAAGACGAAGATTAAAGAGTATTAAAGGCAGTTAGAGGTTCTGCCTAAAATACTCATTAACTGCTTAGGGATAATTTGATATCATTGAGCGGGCCAAGCAGGCCTTGGCGAGCCACACCGTCCCTGATCTGGCACAGGTTTCTGGCTATGCAGCCTCCAGTTCAAGCTCATCCACCCCTTCGGTGATGATGGCCAGTCTGGCCGCCACCGCAACGGCCGCAGGCCAGATAATGCAAGGAGCTATGCCACGCTTAGCCGCCGCCACGGCTGGCGGAGCCCCCGCGATCTTTGAGGTAGCAGCAGCTGGGTTCGGTAAAGTTCCTTTGAATCCTAATACAGCGCTAATGACAGCAGCTGCATTAGGTACAGTGTATGGAGTCTATAAAGGTTTTGAATGGTATCAAGACCGTGAACGGGCCAAAGAAAGTCAAGCCGCTGCCGAACGCGAAGATCTTAAGCAAGCCTATGAATCATCTCATTTCCAGCAAGGTCAAGCTTGGCTGCAGCGCCATACATATAACTTAGCCGCCGCCGACACAGCCATTCCAGGTGTCTATAATCCCAGCACGGATAAAGGAAAGGAAAGAGTTTCCGGTAGCAGCATCAGCCACTGCGAGACTACCGATCCTGTCGAAGGCTGGGTCGACCAAGGATTTGACACCCATCAGGGTGAAGTTAACGTCCTCTCAACACCTATGCCGGAGCCCGCAAGACCAGACATCGAAGGCTTCGATCCGGCACCATCAAGCATCGGTATTACTCTTGGAGGCTTTGATGTTTATGATGGTCCGCAGATACAGATATTGACAAATGAGGATCTAATTTATAAAGGGGCTCCTTATCATCATTCTAACTCTCAGGGATACAAGTCACGAGCCCCCTCTCATCCCCAAGCTACTCTTGAGCAATCAATTGTATATGATCCCGCTAATCCTAGAAGGCGAGTTGCTGTTGATTCTCAAACTGGAGAATTTGTGGTATTCAATAATACTAATGATGGTACTTGGCATGGTCATGTGAGAACCTGGGATAGCAGTGATGAAAAGCGTGGATTAGATCA
This sequence comes from Candidatus Odyssella thessalonicensis L13, assembly GCF_000190415.1. GTDB lineage: Bacteria > Pseudomonadota > Alphaproteobacteria > Paracaedibacterales > Paracaedibacteraceae > Paracaedibacter > Paracaedibacter thessalonicensis. The sequence continues at coordinate 15,263 of NZ_AEWF01000010.1, read as the reverse complement.
GAAAATGAAGAATGCTCTCATAAAAGCTGGTAAGGTAACAAAAAAAGGAAAGATAATCTCCCAAAATGACTAAACAAAGTATATTTTCATCAATAACAAACGATGAGGAAGCAAAAGAGCTTATCTCTATGATCCTAGAAGATAAATTAAGCGTGTCAAAGCAAGATATATTGGACTGTATTTTAGTGGCCTCCTTTAATGAAATAGATTTTGATTTGGCGGATAGGGTATGTAGAAAGTATATCACCTCGGATGATCCAGATATTAAAGGGCTAACTATGACAGCTGTCGGGCATATAGCAAGAGTATATGATCGACTTGTTGATCCTTTCACTTTGCAATGTGTTATTGATTCCTATTTAGGAAATGATATCGATTTAAGTGGCCAAGCAGGATCAGCTTTAGATGATATAGATAACTTCTTAGGTATTAATTACCTTCAATTAAAAAAGCAACCTATATCTTGACAGTTCCGGCTTAAGTTTTAGATGTAAAAGTTTAAACTTGATTAGACAGTCAAGTCATAGTTACCTGTTTATCAGTTATGAGTTTACTGTCAAGTTAAGGTAAGGTTATCAACTCTCTTCTACCAAATGGACTTTCCAGACAAGGTCAAGCTTGGCTGCAGCGCCATACCTATAATTTAGCAGCCGCGGACACAGCCATTCCCGGCGTCTATAATCCCAGCACGGATAAAGGAAAGGAAAGAGTTTCTGGCAGCAGCACCAGCCACTGCGAAACCACCGATCCCGTCGAAGGCTGGGTTGATGAAGGTTTCACCACCGAGCCCACAAAGGTGCAAATACTGTCGACTCCTATTCCAGAGCCTGCAAGACCAGGTATCGAAGGCTTTGACCAGGCACCCTCCAGCATCAATATTACTCTTGAAGGCTTCGAGATTTATGATGGGCCGCAGATACAGATATTGACAAGAGATCAAAAACATTCGATAAAATCTAGGTTAAAAGAAGCTAAGTTACCCATTAAAGGAAAGATCCGCTTTATACCAAGGAAGAACTATAACCCATCTATGCCATTAACGAGAGGAGACAATAAGGGTTATATAGACAGATTCGGAAATGAGTGGGTTCAGGGGTCCTCTAGAACTCAGGGTCAATCTTTTGAATGGGATATTCAATTGTCAAAGCAGGGTCAGAGTAAGCTCGGATGGGCTTCGCGCGGGGATGAAAGAGGCTACGCAGCACTTTGGCCGCGGTGAAACTGAAGCGGCCTTGCAGAAGTATCACGACCAGGGGCGGATAAAGATTGTTGATGAACCTTTACCCTCTATTCAGAGCTTGTCAGGCGCAAAGAATTATGTAGGCCTTGTAGAGACCTTTAATACGGCTGTTCGCTCGCAAAAGCTGGTCGGCTGGAGCTTCCGCAGTGGCCTTGAGCTCAATGCTGCTGAAAAGGAGCGCGGAAACGGTCAGCTAGAACAGTGGAAACAGCTTGAAGCTGAAGCGGCCCAAGCTATCACTCAGAATATTGATGCTTGCCGCCCCGCTCTACAGATCTTAAAGACGGATCCTTATCGTCTTGCGGCGCATCTCATTCCTGAAACAGCCCCACCGTTGCAAAATTATCAACTCCAGCGCCTCGTGCAGCAATGGGGCCTCGACAACCAAAGGAGAGACGGTGAAGCCTTTATCTGTCAGCCCAAGCAAGCGACTCAAGCGGCCTTGATGCGGGATTGGCATGCCTCCATTCAAGCGGAGCCTCATAAATCCCATGTCTTAATGGCTTTTACCTTGAAAGAGACGGAAGCCTTAAATGAGCAAGCTCGTCTGCTGCGTATCCAAGATGGAGCGGTCGACAAGCAAAGCTTTACTCATACGATTATGCGCCTGGAAGAGAATGATTTCGGCGACCAAAGTAAACTTCAAAAGCAACGTGCTTTTTCTAAAGGCGATCGCCTTCTGTTTATGAAGAATGATCAAGGCTTAGGCGTTCGCAATGGTATGCTCGGCACCATTGAAGAGATTAATGCGACCAAATTAAAAGTCCGCTTAGATGGTAAAGACGGGAAACAGGGCGAACTCGTTTCTTTTGCCTCTAAGCTTTATCCTTACTTTGACTTAGGCTGGGCCATTAATATCAACAAGCAGCAAGGGGCGACTAATGATAAAAGCTTTATCCTGGCCTCTAACCATTTCCACAGCAATCTCTCGTATGTGGCCTTAACACGTCACCGTGAAGACGCCTATATTTATGGCAGTTCTCAAGAGTTTTGGACAGAAGGGGTCTTAGTTAAACAGCTCTCAAAACAGCAAGAAAAGCTATCTTCACTCGACTATATCGATACTGATCAGGCTTTAAAGCTGGTCAAAGAAGAGAGCTCGATTATCCGGGAAGCTTTGGAGAAAGTCACCAATACCCTGAAAGCCATTCATTATACGGCCAAACGCAGCCTCAACCATTGGTTGCACAAGGATCCCCCGTTTGAGGCGATTCTAGTGGAGACTGCTCCATCTGAGGCTCAGCGTGCAAAGGCCCTTAATCAGGACAAGGCTGTCTCCTTAGACTCCACTCCTCCTCAACCAGAAATAAATCTTCCTACCGCAGAGGCTCCTAAGTCATGGAAGGAAATGTTGGCTGATCTAGAGAAACAGGATATGGAAAAACGTATCTTCCAAGCCACCGGGAGAACTTTGCAAGAGTATCAGCAAGCGAAAGCTCAATTCTTCCGCTCTTCCTCTGCTCCATCCTTGCCGCAAGCCCCTAAAGCGTCTTGGAAAGAGATGTTAGCCAAAATGCAGAAGCAACATAACGTAACTTCTCCTTCTCGGATGAGCGCGGCTAAGGCAACGCCAGACCAAGCACCGGTCTCTTCTTACCGGCCTCAGTTTGAGAAAGATGTCCTTGCTTTCCGAGAGGCTTATCACTCTTACAAAGAAGCCGAAGCTCAAGGTAAAACCACCCTCGGGGATAAACAAGCGCTCGCTAAGCAAGCAGTGGCTCTTGCAAAAGATGACAATGCTATGTTTTATATGCGGGGTTGGTACCCCGACTTACATCAAGATGTGCAAGCTCTCGCAAAAGACCATGAGAAACAACAAATCCAACAACAAACCCGCAGTTTAAGTCGCGACTTAAGCCGCTAATAATATGGTGATATTTTTATGGAAACCCCCAAAAAGGGCTAGTTTGCAGGAAAGTACAGGGAATTATGTTAAGGATAAATGATCACCATCTTATAGCACACTATAATGATGATATGCTAACATTCAAGAGGCCAGAGATGTGCCAGTTTCTCTGACGGTATGATTATTTCATTCTGTTCCATAGCATGAGTGATACGACCTAGATGTTTAGTATTCCAATAGATGATGATGGCAGCAAGCAAGTTGAAATGCATCATTCGTAAATGCTGGCTCTCTGATATGCGATTAGTGATCTCACCTCTAGGGTTCCAGTTTAGAACTCATTTAAGAGTATGATGAAGTTCCATCTGTGTGCGCCACTGCAGGAAAAGGGAACTGATCCAGCTAAGAATAAAAATGGTGCGCTCCATAGGTTCTATTTCGTGAAGCGTAATTGTTAACTTATTTTGATGTTGAAAGGATGCCAGTTGAATAAGTATATCACTTGAACCACCCCGGAGGATTATGACACTAGCAGCCAAGCGAATAATGCCTGGCCCTTGGATATCTCTAGGGATACTATTGGCTTTTGCGCTGATCGCTCTTGCATTAAGTTTGGTAGGTTTACAGCTGGTGTACTATATGAGAATAAATTTACCTACTTTATTCTAAGTTTCCCCTTAATAAAAGAATAAGTGGTCGTGATTGTACTCAGTGAGGTGACCTCGTCCAGTAATAAGAAAGGGGGCCAATCAATCCATCCATAAAAATTATCTAAATTGCATAGATTTATGCTGAAAGTAATCGCTTTTATCTATCGCGGTGGTATCTTTCGAAAGAAAAAATATCGGGAGAGTTAATATAGTTAACTTCTGGCACGTACGCTACATAATACGTGTTTTTTCCTTGCACAATATCCAAAGGATAAGCATATTCTTCCCAATTTCTAGCATCTGGGTGCTGGTTATTACCCTGAAATGGCAAACAAATCGTTTTACGCTCCTGCTCCAATTCCTTAACTAATAAAGCTAACCGTTTATTCTTAGCATCTTCTTTTTTAAGAGTTATAATAAATTCTGACTGCACGTCATCAAAGATTTCACTTCCTAATGTGTAAAGAGCACTAGTCTTACCCTGAGATGTCAGAAATACAAATCCACCAATATAATCATTAAAATAATATTCACTAATATTATTCTTCTTTATGAGCTCATTAAAATACTTAATAAACATGGGATCATAAAAAGGAGCATCTCGATGGTTGTCATATACAATATCTTTCTTGAGCAACACTTCAATCGACACATCGGAGAGCGCCTTAAAGTATTTTAGCTGACTCATAATAACAAATTCTCGTACCAGAACATCTTGATCAGGACCCTTTTTACGGATGTAACCATCAATAATGCCGTTATTAAAGGCTTCAATCGCCATAGTTTCATCAGCAACTCCAGTATACAAGATTTTACGAATATAAGGGTTTGCAAGCTTTTCGCAGAATTCTAATCCTTTTATGCCAGGCATTTCATAGTCCACAATGACGGTGGATACTTCTTCATAACGCCGAGAGCTATAGATAGCTTTATAAAGTTCCTCATCTATGTGGGGGCGAGCAGGGAAAGCCGAGGGCAAGAAATCAATACCTTGGATTCCATTGATAAAGTCTAAAGCGTTATATGGATTATCGAAAAAATCATAACTAGCAATATTATCATCCAGAAGAGGACGCATACTTTTTAAGAAACTTTTATTATCATCCACAAAAACAACTTTTGTGGGAAAATAACAGCAGAATAATTGATTTATCATTAGTGGTCCTTGGATGAGCACATTTAGAGCTATGTTGCTATAGAATAGTTAATAATAAATATATTCTAAATTTTCAATCTTTGATAAGCCTAAAAACTAGGCAAAGTGGTGAACAAGTTTATTTTGTGCCGCTTATAGGTTAACAAACTATTAATAAATTGCTGAGTTATCCCCAGAATTGTGGATAAATTTTCGATCTTATATTCAGCACCTCTTCTTGTCCATTTAGCAATAGAAAGCCAAGGTTGCCCCAAGCGAAGTATTGAAAATAATTTATTAAGAGTAAGTTTTCGGGAAGTGTTAGGGAAGATAAGTAAGGATCAGCAAGCTAAATCCCTTAAAAATTATCCCTGATAGGTATTAATTATGGATCCATAAAATCTCCATCAAGAAGCTATAATATTCCAAGAAGGCGCATTGAGAGTGATAGATTATGGTCAAAGGTTATTGCTGAAAGAGGCCTCATTACGCAAGCTGCAATGATAGACTTAATAAGTTGATATAATCACGCCATAAAAAAAGACCCCTGAACTATTGCAGTTGCAAGCGAATTTGTTTTCCATTTCTTATTCATACATCCTTTTCAAGACGGAAATGGCAGGCTAGGAAGAGAGCTTTTTGCGCTCGCTCTTTTACAATCAAATCAGGAAGCTATTAAATTTGTTATGCCTCTTATAGCTATTAACCAGCATATTGAGAACCATTAAGAATTATCTTAAATAAGTACTCTGAGAGAGTGTAGGACTCAGACCCCATGCATTACAGAGTTCAATACTTTCTAAACAATATGATTAAGATTATTAGCGAAGCCTTAGAAAATGTTGATATCTACTATGAGTGCCTCATTAATATTTAGAAACTTTCACCAGCAGCTTCTATTGTCTATGAATGCTTTAAAAACTACTCGGAGATGCACCTAACTAATAAGAAGATTGTAGAGCAGAGAAAGATTTCCAAAAGAACGGCCGTGTATGCTTTAAATGAGCCACTAAGACAAGTTTATCTAGAAATATGAACAGGGAGCAGGCATACCCTATCAGATAGCTTTCTAATAAGAACCTTAAATTCGGTCGCCTGCTTAACCTCTCACTCTTAAGAACTAAGAGCTTTAATACTCTGTTCTCCTTTAAGGGGAAGTCATATCCCTAGGTATCCCATATAATATCTCCATAAGGATGCAGCGTATCTAGCTTACTACACTTTGCAAGAAGATTAAGGCTTAAGGAGAGCTCGGGAAGATTAAGATTGTGCGTATGGTGTTCAGGAATAGAAGCAAATTTTAAGAAATTTTTGTCTTGCCGTGCGGGTAGAAATATAGATTATGCGCTGTTTATAGATTTGATCCTTAACTTTAGGTAACCTTATATCTATTTATTATAAGATTCCTCAAAAATAATAGTTCTGTAGAAGCCGTTTGAACTTAGAATCAAGCCTGATTATTTGAATTGTGTACCCTATAAATATCTCGACAAGACTATACAGTATAGCAATATAAATTAAGCAAATATTCTTCTCTTAGAGAAGAGAAGCTTCTGAAAGATAAAAATTCATACTCTTATGTGATTGAATAATGCATCTTTGAACGTGTGATGATTCTCGCACAGCTGCTATGCAAAGAACACTAGCTTAGGAAGAAAAATGATGAAAAATTTATATATTTTAACATACCCCTAGGACGCAATTTATTTCTTAATTAAGTTTACAATTTCAAGCTATTGAGATGGCCTTTAAGCCACAATTTATATGCTTAAAATTTATTCTGAACTAAATTTATTTTAAGAGGATATACCTATGGAAAAATCTTTCTCTAAAGAAGCTATTAATTTAAAAGGATATAGACCAGAGTTAGATGACTCCTATATGTCAAATGAAATGATGGCCTACTTTTATAGCAAGTTAGTCGGATGGAAAAATAGCCTTATAAAATCTGAACAATCATCAGTCGACAGTTTGGCTGATGTAACTACTCGGGAAAATGACCCCTTAGATAACTGCTCTAATAAAGAGATAAATTACCCTCAAGTAGCTTGTATAGAGCACAAGAAAATGCTTTTAAGACAAATCGATGCTGCACTTGCTAGTATCACAAATGGTACATATGGTTATTGTGAACATACGGGTAATCCTATAGGAGTAGCAAGATTAGAATCTTATCCAATTGCACGTTTATGCGTTTGGGCTCAGGAGCAATTAGAGAAAGTAGCAAACATTAATTCAAAATCTTCTCCTTCCGCGAGAACTTTTTACTAGAATAGTAATCAGCAAAGAGCTTGGACAGGCTTTTAATTAATTAAGCTGTATCGCCCCTTAGCTACAAAGGATGTATAATTTTCTGTAATATATAATAAGTAACACCTAGGAAATATGAGTAGTTCAAGACAAAAGATCTCAAATAGCACTTCTACCTCTGATAGCAATCAAGCAAAGTATACCTTTATGTTTAGATATATGAAGATTATTGCAATACTTGCCCAATTCCCCAGCTTATTACAAATACTTAAAACTCTACAAACTCAAAGTTCGGGCGATATATCTGTGCCTGGTTTAGGGGTGGCATTATTCTGTTCTTTAAGCTGGCTTTTTTATGCAATTCGCTTAAAAGATCAGCCTTTAATTATGTCTTATCTACTGTGTTCCCTATTAACTGTCATCAACTTAATAGTTACAATTATATTTTTGTAAATATTTAGAACATGATTTAGCTCTCTCTAGAGAGAACTATCACTTGGGTAAGATACTTCTATTGCTGCTTTAGGGATAATAAAGAAAATGGTTGTTCCCTCATTGATAGTCGAAGTTGCCCATATCTTTCCCCCATGTTCCTTTATAATCTTATTACAATGACTAAGTCCAAGACCTGAGCCTTGTTGTTGGGTAGGATTAATGCGTTTGCGTTCATAAAAGATTTTCTTTAAGTGCTTCTTTTCAATGCCTATGCCATTATCCTGTACAGAGAATAGGAGAAGCTTTCCTTTATCCTCTGCGTTTATTTCAATTGTCGGAATGGATTCGCCACTATATTTAAGGGAGTTAAAAATCAAATTCTGCATCAATTGAGTTATAAGGTATTTGTTGGCTCGAACTGAGGGTAGATTATTATACTTAATTACTGCTTGTTTATACTCGATTTCTTTCTTGAGAGCTATCACCACTCTCTGAACAACTTCGTTCATACAGACATTCGTCAGTAAAAGCTTTTTATCTTTCGAATGGGAAAGGTCAAGCATGCTGCGAATAAAGTTTCGCATTTGATCAACGGCATCAATAATACGATTCATATATTTATTTAACGCGGGATTTAAACCTATACTATGATCTGTTTGCATAATTTGAGTATAAAGAGAAATAGTCCTAAGTGACTGGTGGAGATCGTGAGCACATATATGAGCAAACTTTGAGAGATTATTATTAGACTTCTCTAGAGAACGGATATTCTTTAAAAGCCCATTCTCTGTCTTCTTTTTCTCAGTAATATTCTCAACATATAAAATTATCCCTCCTATATCGCCGGCTCGTTGAAACCAGGGCTTTATTCGCCATTTCCACCATTCTGTACTTCCATCTTCTCGGGGAAAAGGATCTTCATCACATTTTAAATCTTCTCCCTTTAAGCATTTCTGATGTATCATTCTCCATTTTAGAGGCATATCAGGAATAAGCTTGTACCAATGGTCGCCTATTTTCACATTTTCCTTTTTTAAAGGTGATTCTTCGAAGAAGCGGTCACTTGCTACCATAAAGCGGAGATCATTATCAAAGATAATTACGGGAACAGGGAGCTGTTGCACAATATTCTTGAAAATATTATCACCCAATCTGTCATTACTATATTCACGATTAGCTATCATAGAAAAAGGCATTGAGTTGTGTATCATAGTTCTGTCTAATCTTATTTATGGTGCACTCATTTTAGAGCATAATCTCTATATACAAAGTAGCGCTTATATGGTGTAGTGCTTGTTCTTGAAACAATACAGCATATTTATTCCAAGTATCTTTAATACCGAATTTTTTTTGCCAATTTTGATTAAGGAATCTATTTAATTGATAAGTCTTTCTGACTTCAACAAATTTCTGGTTAACCTTTTGCCCGACTTCTCTTACTTCATTTACAACTTTAGCTTCAGTTTGAATAAGCTTGCTTTCAATTTCTGCAACTTTCTTACCGACCGCAGAAGCGGCATATTTCTCAGCATAACTGCTAATCATTTTCTCCGCGGCCACAATCAACCGTTCAAGCGTACTTCCAAGGGCAGTTTTTAACCCCGGTGTGTAACTCAAAGCAGCGTTGACTACCTCTTTCACGCTCGTATACACTTTGCCAGCAAAGCGGAAAACCACCGGTGCCCCAACCCGAAAGGCAGCGCCCCCAACAACATTGGTAACTATTTCAATTCCCAACTGTTTTAAAGCAGCTTCGGGTCCTTCTTTGTCAAGGACTTCTGCAATCTTGTACCCTGAATAGAGGATACCGGCGGTAACGGCTGCATAGTAAGCAAAGATGAGGAAGTTATTTTCAACAGCATTGGCGCCGGTTTGGATGCCGACATTGACATCTTGATGAGCGATCAAGGTTGCCAAAGCAGCGCCCAGCTTGCCCCACTGAGCGGACTCCATTAAGCCTGCCTGGAATTGCTTGGTAAACTCTTCTTCGCTGAGGATCCGTCCTTCGGCCCGGGCTTTCCTAGCAATGCGATCCGTGAGAGATTGGGTATCTCCGGCTACCGCTTCGGCCACGACTTCTGCAGCAAAAGCCCCAATCGCTCCTGCGAGAGCTCCGCGTTCAGGCTTATCGCAAATAATGGCACCCATTAACCCACCCACTAAGCTGTGCATAAGTTTATGGGTGACATAATCCAAGCTCCCATCATTATATAAGCTGCCAATCTGGTTGGCCATAAATCCACCAACCGTATTAGCCACCACACTCTTCAAGCCATTGACTAAGGCGTCCTTGGGGGCTTCGCCGTTAACAACCATGGATAAGGTGGCCGAGACTCCCGACTGCATCAAATTATACTGTAAATGCTGCATGAAGATCTCAGAATTGCTCAATGAGTCAATTGTCAGCATATCAGGCTTAGCAATATTGAATTCAGTACTCAAGCCATGGGTGATGCCAGCGCTGGCAACAGATATTAGGAGCGCCTTGGTGTTTACACCCTGGATGGCTTTACCTAGGTTGCCGCTGTGGCTCAACATCCCATTGACCAGCTGCGTCGACAAAGAGGCGGCACCGGCATTAACCATAGCGCACAGGGCCGTGCCTTTCGCAAAACCTATCGATCCCGCAAAGCCCCCTGCAGCAAAGCCCGCTCCGGCACCATAGGTCAGGATTGTCATGGCCAAAGCGATTAGAGCCCCTAAGGCTTGACCAGGCCCCTTAACCTTTTTAATGTGAACTTCATGAATCTCCTGCAGAGCTTCTTGAGTTAACTTCCCCCCATTTAAGGTGATCTGATCAAGATACAGGGCAGGTTTTCCGTTAACCACCTGAGCAATGGTTTCTTGAGAAGTTACTTCAACAGGACAATTCAGTGAAGGATAGGCATAAGTTTTATGTTCTTCTTTATGCTGTTTTGCAGATTGCCACATCGGACTTTTCTTGGTGGTGCTGGACGCGAGCAGCGTGTGATTGACACCCGCATTAAACCTAACGATTCCTTGCGGCGCCGTTACGGAAGCTTTGGTGCCGTTAATCGTTGGATTGACCAACTTAACATTGCTATTAACCGATGCCATTTCAACTTGCTCGGCTTCCAACTGGGCGCCTTGAGAAACGGTAGTTGAGGAGGAAAGCTGATGGGCTGTTTTTTGGTTCCCCCAAAGCCGCGCTTTTTAGTAGTAAGCTCAGCTTGATGCTCGGACACATGCTGGACATCGTTAATTTCGATGTCTGCCTGGGAGTAAACAGATAGTTTCGGCCCTGCCTTAATCTGAGGTCCGTGTAAGGTGCATCAACTGATGGATTCTCTCCCAATCTGTATGCTCATGAATATATTCATGGTAATTCTTCTCATCTAAATCCAATATTCTAAACTTTTCATTATATGGTAATGGAACACCATATACTTCCATTTAAAAAATGATCTCTCTTGTATCATTTTTAAATCGGTGATCTCTTCTCATCTGTATCATTTTTAAACCGGTGTTGACATCTGAGAACGATTATATACGAGCAATAAAATTCTATATTAATAATGATGCTTTTATAGAGATAAACTAATGCACGTAAAGATAGCTGAAGTGTAGCGTTTCTCTTGAAACTTCACACTTCATTAAGGGCTCGACTGCTCTTTAATTAAATTTACTATCAAATCAATCATGATGTCTTTTTCGACTGGTTGGCTCTGCGCAACCAGGAGTGTAATTGCAACCAATGCATTATCATTTATCTTCGGCTCCCCACTCTTTTTCAAATGGTGCATATTCCTTTGTAGAAACCATATGAACATAAATGCACCAATACGCTTATTTCCATCAGTGAAAGGATGATTTTTTACAATAAAATACAGTAAATGTGCCGCCTGCTCTTCTATGCTAGGATACAGATATTTGCCATCAAAACTCTGAATAATATTACCCAAAATACCTTTAAAGCTATCATCTTTAGTCTGTCCAAATAAAGGTGTCGCCTCATTTTGCGCCATGAGCTTTTCTTTGAGGTTTTTAACAGCTAATATTGCTTCCTCCTCATCAATTGCAGCAGATACATTTCTAGATAACCCCTCTCTTGGTAAATTTCCTGTATCGTATTGGTTCAATAAAACAAAGCTATGAGTATACTCTGTTAAGAGTGATAAAAGGCCTTGTGCTTCGGTGTTAGCTAAGGACTCTTGCTGTGCCCTTTGAAAAATAGCTAACGTTTCTTTCAGCAGAACTATTTTTTCAATTTGTTGTCTTAATCGAGACTCATTTAAAGCATATCCCTCTAACAGATATCCCTTGAGTACTTTATTAGCCCAAATCCTAAATTGCGTTCCTTGTTTGGAATTCACTCGATAGCCTACAGAAATAATGGCATCTAGATTGTAATGCTTGACATGTCTTTTAATCTTTCTTTTACCCTCTAATTGAACTACCGAGAAAGCCTCGGTAGTTCCATCTTCCGACAACTCTCCTTCAGTATAGATATTTTTAAGGTGTAACCCTATATTGTCCGTGGAGGTTCCAAACAATTCTGACATTTGCTTCTGACTCAGCCAGACAGAGTCTGATTCGAGACGCACCTCGGTTTGAAAACTGCCATCTTCAGACTGATATATCAGCATTTGATTTTGTGGGTCGGTGTTAATATGATTCATCGCCTATCCATCTCTTTAAGAAGCTTGTATACAGTTGATCTTCCAATACCAGCTTGTTTTGCTATCTCGGTTGCACCCATGCCGGCGGAACGGAAAGACTTTACTTTATCTCTATCAATTGTTCTCTTGCGACCAAATTTTATCCCTTTTAACTTAGCCTCTAGACGGCCTTCATTCGTTCGTTCGAGAATACGATGCCGCTCAGCCTCGGCCACAGCCGTTAAAATGGTAACCACCATTTTACCCATGGGCCCTTCTGTGCTAATACCGTCATCGAGAAAGCGGATCTTTACCCCCATACGATCAAATTCTTTGACAAGGTTGACCATATCGGAGGTATCGCGTCCAAGCCTATCGAGCTTCTTTACCAGGAGGACATCTCCCTCCTCCACTTTAAGCTTAAGCAAATTCAATCCTGCTCTGTCTAATTCCTTGCCAGAAGCTTTATCGGTAAATATGCGGTCTTTTCTTACCCCAGCCTCTTTAAGAGCCTTAACTTGAATATCTAAAGACTGCTGACTCGTTGACACACGCGCATACCCAAAAAGCCTCATGAAATTTGTCGCTTAAATCGATTCATAGACACTCTGTCTCCTAACGTGCAAAAAGACGATTTTATAGACAGTTTAAAACAGATATTGTTTTACGTCTACTAAGTTATAACTTAGTGAACATTAAATTCTCCCTCTAAATTTGACAGCTCGCTTTTCTATTTTAATTTTACAGCTGCTAATTAGCCTGTTATTAAAACCCGTTTTCTTATATACTTATAACGATATAATTTTTGCAAAATTTTATTGGATATATAAATGAGAGGCTTATTAACGCACACATTGCAAGATAACGTCGGGAAGAAAATGGCGATATCTAAACTCTTTGGGCTTCATCATTTAGCTCATTTATAGAACTGCTTTTCCCTAAATTACTAACTCCTCAAAAACTTGCAACGGAACCGCTAAGAGAGCCTACCTTTTACTTCATAATGGACATAAGATTCAGTTAAAAAGATATCCTTAATAGATTTGTTATGGAAGCACAAAAATTTGAAAGCAGACCTTACAAACTCTCTGTGCCATCCTCGTTTTTTAGCTTCTGTTACTCTATTGTATAGTCCAGCTTGAGCTGACCGATATTAATATTTAACCGTCCGAACTCATTAGCGAAAAGGTTGGGAATAAAAGGATCAAGACAATTCATATACCGTAAATTGTTGTCTTGGTTGGCCGCTTGAATGAGCTCGCTAATTAACTTAGTCTCTTTCATTTTTCGAGCCTCTAGAGTTGCATTAGGGGAAGTGAAGAAACGACGATAGTTTCGATAGCGCACCTGGGAAAGCCCATATTTCTGAACATAATAGGACGGACAAGTAGCATGATGAAAAGAGGGCACTTGAAGGGGCATTTCAAAGACTACATATTCCCCTGGAATATAACCTGCAATCGCAATTTCGCGTTCACTTAGAATATCATTGCGATAATGGGTATTCAGGGTTAGGTAATTTGAATGATGGGCTTTAGCAACATTAAGCGGTTGTAATTCTTCCACGGCAGCTTCATCCAAAATCACCCCATAAAGTTTGCCTAGTACAGGATGTTTAGGCTTCCCGTTTATATCATATTCAGCTGAAAGGGGAGTATCGAGGCCAAAGTTCTTTATTCCATAACCATATTTGCCTGGATGTTTTATTCTGTCTGAAAAAGAAAGGATGGGATTCTTTGTAAAGCCGAAGGTATCAAATATGGGAGCATACGCTGGCGCCGGATCCGTAAGTTGCTTGTAAAATCCCAGACAATTATTAGAATAAAGCTGCTGAAGAGCAAATCTTTTCGATGGAAATTGCCAGCCATTAACTGTGTAAGGGGCTTTAAAGTTGAGAACGTTAATATCCTCCGCAACTGCCTGAGCGTGCTCAATCAGATCCGGATCATCGTGAACATTATAATCTAAACCGGATAATTCATAAGCCGCTGAAGCAAACATCCCCTGGTTAACATGATTTTCGGCAAGAAAATTTTGCCTTTGAATTGGAGTGAATTTGCTTTCTAAGCAATTTACGCCGCGATATAAAATAATTACTTTCTCGTCCTGGAAATTACTTAAATCACCTTTAATGATAGGGCGGTGATAGACATATCCTGGCTGATTTTCAGGATTTATATCATTCCCAATGGCGTTAAAGGTTAAGAAATATAAGGATAAGAAAAGTAATACAGTTAAAGATATATTTTTTTTCATTTTAGTCTCTTTATTGAAAGTCTAACAAGTCTCACTGTTTGCCTGGGTAATCTTAGGGGATCTTGTAAGGCAACGACTTAACATATATGACCATAGAAGAGAAGGCTTACTGTTGGCTTGGAAAATATATGCGTAAGGGTGGTACCTACGTAGAAGATACGGTAAAGCCTGGATAACGGACGCCCTCTATTTTTCTACCTTTTCAAACCGTTGGACAATACATACAAGGCCGCTTATGGCTGCGGTATTCGGCAGAGCTGCATACAATCTTGTGTGCTTTCTTATAGCTTCCCAGTTTGTCTGTTACCATGAGCCGAGGCACACAGCCCACCATTTTTAGGGCCTTCTTTAAAAAACGGATAGCAGATTTGGCATTTCTTCTTTTCTGAAGAAGGATTTCGATCTCTTCCCCCTGGCTATCAATCAGACGCCAAAGCCAAAAGATTTCTCCTTTAATGACGACTCTCATTTCGTCAATATGCCACTTATCCTTAAAAGAGAGGCCTCTTTTTTGGTTTCCGTTGCAAATCTGGAAATAGGCCGAGCTGAGATTGCAGAGCGGGATAATTTGGACAGAATTTAGGCGTAAACATTGAAAAGACGATTGAAAAACCGAACCTGATCTTGGAAGCTTTTTGTCAAATAAACTGTTTGCTCTTTGAGCATCATGACCATAGCTTCAATTCCCTTGAGGGTTCGGTTAGCCGTCTTAAATGATTGAAATCCTAACATGGGGCGAGTACGGCGTTTGATGCGTCGATGGTCTTGTTCGAGGATGTTGTTGAGGTATTTAACTTGCCTATGCTTGACGCGTTCGTCCAGACGCCCTTCT
>NZ_AEWF01000011.1 GCF_000190415.1 Candidatus Odyssella thessalonicensis L13 | reverse complement strand
AGATAGGATTCTCTCGCTTGAGTCTTTCTAGAGACCAAACGTTGGATCCTTTCCATGCTGGAGGGGTATCAAGGGCTTGGCCTTGACTGAAGGGTGTAGCTAGTAATAAGCTCACGATGAGTCTCTTCATTTTACGTCCTTTCTTTGTGTTAGGTGAAGAACTCCCGAGTCTCTCAGATAAGGCGGTCGAATTCCCATCTGAGAGACAAGGGCTCGGTTGTAAAGCGGCTATTTATAAAAGTAGGCCGACATTACAAAGGGCTCAAAATTTGAAAAACAAGAGGATCACTCTTGAATACATAGTTAAAAGAATAAAAACGGAGAAAGCTCTATCTCATCCGTTATTCTCCTCCGGTATAACCTTAATATCGAGAACTGTTCCTTGCAGTTGGCCCATAACCAATTCAATTCTCTCTCCTTTTAAGCTTTCCCAAGAAAGCCGAATGCTATCTTCTTCCAAGGCTAAGGACACTCCTTCTATTCCATCAAAAAAGAAATTAGGAGTTACCGCTAAGATTTTAGCAAGGCTATATAAATGGCTAACGGGCATCCGATCCAGTCCCAGCTCATATTTTGAAAGCTGTTGGCTCGTTATATTGAGGCGTTCTGCTAATTGCTTCTGCTTAAAGTTTAAAGCTTCACGTCGCTCTTTGATCTTTTTTCCAATATGGATATCAATGTAATGAGGAGTTTTAACAAACATATAAAAAATGATCCTTATGAGTATCTAATGGTCCGCTTTCCACGGATGTTGTCGTAATGTCTATTATCATGGGGTTAAATAGCCTGTTTTGACACGAGGGGAAGTTTGATCAAGTTTCCCAACTTTTCCGACTGAAGCGAAGTTATTAAAGGTGATTCTAAATCGAGAGGAGTTAACGAGGGCCAATCTTTCAGATACTGTTTAATCAAGGGCTCTGTCTTTTGGTCACGCCACATTTTTTGATACATCTGCGTCAATATAATGCCTGTTTCAGACTTAAAGTATTGATAATAATTATCCCAAGTAGGCAATTCTAAAACTATACGCTTTCCGGTAGGCGTCATTTGGGAAGAAACAGTGCTGAAGAAATCTTTAAAGCCAGAAAGGTGCTCCGCTTCCTCTTTTGATAATAGCAAGGTTGCCTCAGGGCTATTGCTCAGCTCAGCACAATAATAAATGACATCAAGGGCTTGGATGACAAGTTCAATTAAAGCAACATCGTAAAGAGTTTGGCAGCTAGCCTCCAGCTGGTTATCTGTCTTTAGATCAAAGCTATTGATTTGTAAGTAGCCGTTGATGAAGCGCACAGATAGAGTTAAGGCAAGTCTTGTTTGGATCTGCTCAAGGACTAATACGGAATCTGATAAATTAACCCGATAAGCAAGAGTGTAAGAGAATACGAGCTTTTGCTTTGGCCAGGAGGTCACATATCCTTCTAAGGTTTTAAGAATTGTTTTCCGATTAATACCATTCATAGCTGAACCTTTCTAAACACCTAGGCCAGACTCCCTTCAGATCTTAGTCCTTAGGGTTTCTGGAAATAGATAAATTAATGCATTTTAGGTGATAACGCCTTTTAAACTACTTCAATTTGAGAGATTGTTCCCTCTTCTAAAGACACTTTGAGGATAACTCTGTCTTTGTTGGTCGAGCAGGCCATCACTATCCCTTTTCCGTTAGGCAAGGCCCCGTTATCTTCCTCATAAAAGAAATTCACAGGGACCTGTAAGTGATGCTTCAATTCAACCAGTCTGCCTGCAGGAAGCCGATCAAGGTTATTCTCATACTTTGATAACTGTTGCGCGCTGATTCCTAAGCAAGCCGCTAATTTACGTTGGCTTAACCCGAGCTCAAGGCGCCGTTGCCGTAATTTCTGGGCAATATAAAGGTCTGCATAATTACTCGTTTTACCCTTAATTGACATCATTTCTTCTCTATCTATCAATTTAACCCTAACAATAGTTTCCAATTAGGAATATGTACTAAGGGGATAATAGATATTAATTTTATGGATATCAAGCTTACGGGCAGAAAATGTTAAGAAAAATAGCTATAAAAATTCTCCTATTTTTTCCTAAACGGAATAAAAGTAACGGCTATCTTTAATGTTGGCGATTGCTTGTAAACCAATGGTTGAAAAGGTAGAGTTATTTAAGGGGGCAGGAATGAAGACCAGCGATTATGGATAGAGATAAACTCTTAGCTTTCTATTATACAGTTACTCTGGGGTCGATCTCTAATGCGGCTGATAAGCTCGGGGTTCAGCCTCCGGCGATCTCTAAATTACTCAAGAGTCTAGAAAAAGGGGTGGGGCATCGTCTGCTAGTTAAGAAGGGCCGAAAACTTGCCTTAAATGATAAGGGCAAAGTTTTCTTTGAAACCACCCAGATTATTCTAAAGCAATATGAGCTTTCCTTACAAAGGTTGGCTAGATATTCTGACCAGACGAAAGTCGAGTTTACCCTCGCAATTCATCCGTGTATAAGCAGCTATTGGTTTACTAAGGCAATTACTCCGTTCCTTGAAGCTCACCCCGACGTATCATTTACCATTAAAACCTTAAAGAATGTTCCGGACTTTCAAGCCGGAGAAGCAGATATTGACATCCGTAATATTTCCTCTCGCTCCCTAGAAGAAGAAAGGCTTATGGGGCTATACTTAACCACTTACGATTTTAGGCTTTATGCAAGCCAAAGCTATATTGATAAAAGAGGCTCACCCCAGAGTATTGACGATCTTGAAGAGCATACATTAGTCTCTTTTAATCAAGATAGTATATTTCCTTACACCTGTAGATTGCGGTCTCTCAAGAATCAGCACCGCTTTATTAGTGAGTGTCCTCTCAGCATAGCTCATGCCGTTGAAGATGGTTTAGGAATTGGCCCTCTTCTCGTTAATGTGGCCGAGCTAAGCTCTCATTCCCTTATCCCTGTACTGCATGACCAGCTCAGCCAATCTTTAGATATCTTTTATACCTATCCTCAGGCTTTAGAAAACAGCACTATTGTTCGAGAGCTGTATGATTATTTGCGAGCACTTTCTAATCATAGTTTAAATGGAAGAATAAAATAGCTTTTTAGACCTCTTAAATTTGATTCAAAAGCATAACCTTTTTTCCTCTGTTTTTGTCAACCATAGGTAGATATTTTCAACCATAAGTGTTGAATCTTTGATTATCTATCCTTATATAAGACTAGAATAGGATGTCATAAGAAGAAGCTGGTGACTTCTATCCGCCAACTGGTTAGATAAAAACTAAATTAATCATAAGAAGTAAAGTAAGATGGTATATGATATCGTTATTATTGGAAATGGCGTACTAGGGCTTTCTACTGCTCTTTCATTGGCTGCTTTAGACCCTTCATTGAAAATAGGAGTTATTGGGCCTGAAAGTAGAGAAGGTGGAGCAAGTATTGCTGCGGGAGCTATGCTAAATGCTTTTGCAGAAATAACGTCTACCTCGTTAAAATCATATGCTGGACAAGAAAAATTTAATCTCTCTCTTCAGGCGTCAAAAAAATGGAGGAGTTGGATTGAGATGATAAATACTTATCTTGAACCTGATAGTCAGCTTACTTACCAAGAAGGAACTTTCCTTATTTTAAATTCGAAGTCTGGTATACTAGACTCAGAGAATTTTTATGCGATCCTTAAAGCTCTCAATGAATATAAAGAATGCTATGAAGAAGTAATGCCCGAAGATATACCGGGCTTGGTTCCATTAGAAGATTGTCGGCCTTTGAGATCTTTATATTTACCTAATGAAGGAAGTATAGATTCAGGAAAATTAATAAGAGCTCTGAGAGAAATAGCGAGTAAACACCATAAAATTTCATTTATTAATGCGAGTGCAGAGTCTTTTAACTTTAAAGGTACATCTATTATCTCTGTGAACCTTGATAAAGGAGAAGTTATTACAGCAAAAGACTATGTTGTAGCTATGGGCAGTTACAGTCAGAAATTAATCGATACAATTCCTCAACTTTCAAGAAGAATTCCCCGTTTATTGAGTGGTATGGGGTGTGCTGTAGTTGTTAACCAAGATCCTTCTAATATTGTTGAGCATGTTATTCGCACTCCTAATCGTTCTGGAGCTTGCGGACTGCATGTTATGCCTCAAGGGAAAAATCTCTATATTGGGGCCACAAATAATGTTTACACAGAGCCAAAAACACGCCACAAGATGGGGTTTACTCATTTTCTTCTGGAATGTGCTCTAGAACAGATAAACCAGAATTTACACAAGTCCGACGTAAAGACTTTCCATGTAGGAAACCGTCCGGCAACTATTGATACTTTTCCTCTAATAGGTAAGACCTCTATAGAAGGTCTTTGGCTTTTGACGGGAACTTATAGGGATGGTTTTCATCAGTCTCCTTTCTTAGGGGAAGCCCTAGCAAGAAAAATTCTAGGGTTACCTCATGAATTAAGTAATGTATTTGCCCCAGAACGTCCCCTTATCAGAAGTTTTACAAAGGAAGAAAGCATAGAGGAAGCTGTTCGCCATTATATGAGCGGAGCTTACGAAAGGTCAGTAAAACTTCCTAAAGCAGGGTGGGATGAAGTATTACGAGATCTTATTCATAAAAGAGTTAATTATATCTATGATAGACTAGAAACAGATTTCGGATTGAGCCCTGATATGATTATGATGTTTGAGTTCTCGGATAATCTGGAAGAAACTCTAGAGTATTTTAGGGATTACTTTAAAGGGGATCATCTTAAAAGAAATTTATCAGTTCTGTAAGTAAGCGGTCTATACATAGCTTGAGTTACATGGGCTTTTATATCTTCTGCAAGAAAGATTTAGCTATTTGTTAATAGAGATATGCCTTAAATAATATATTAAATATATTAAGAGTATATAAGGATGAGGGAAAAGATGAAGCCGCTCCTAGCACTATATAAGGCTTTCTTTCTGCCTGATTCACAAATATCTCTAAATGTTATCAAAATCTTTGGCTTATTTGGGGTTGTCAATTTTCCTCTTTTTTATCTTCTTCCTCAATACCTAAGTAAGGGGAACTATGGGTCTTTTCTTCTTAGAGGTATTGCCTTTATACTGTGTCTTTGCATCTCCTTAATAGAAATATGGCCGAGCAGACTTAAGAAGTTTATACCGTTATTTTGGCACTTAACCGTCCTTTATTGCCTTCCTTTCTTTGGGACCTATATGTTCCTGGAAAATATGGATTCTATTTCATGGCTAACCAATATTACTATTGGATTAGTTTGGTTAGTCTTGATAACAAATTGGGTGACATTCCTTTTTTCTTTATTGATAGGAGTTTCGCTCGGAGCATTTATTCATTACCTGATTGAAGGGCCAACCCATTTAGATATGGAGTATTTGGGTGGAGCTTTTGCTAATTATCTTTGGGCAGTGATTATCGCTGCAATATTTGCTCGCCGTAAAGAAATTATTCAAAAAGAAAAGCAGCAATCTCTCAGGATGCAAGCAGCCGCAATAGCTCACGAGATGCGAACTCCTTTAGCGGCTGTTGCTAATATGGCGACTGGGTTAAAAAATTATCTGCCCACTCTTATAGAGACCCAACAAACTATGCAAGAAAAGGAAGAAAGCCTACCTTATGTTAATGATAAGGTTTTAGAGCCGCTTAAATTAGTACCTATTGAACTAGAAAGAGTGGCCAGAAGCGCTTTTACTGTTATTGATACTCTTCTCTTGAACCTTCAAGATGCTCCCTCAAAAATTGTTCTTGAGAGATGTAATATTTTAGACTGTGTAGAAGCTGCTCTTAAAGCCTACTCTTTAACTGATGCAGAAGAAGAATTAATTTCACTTGAAAATGTTAACAATTTTGAAGTTGAGACGAATGCTCACTTGCTCAAGCATGTCTTTTTTAATCTGCTAAAAAACTCACTTCATTATCTAAAAGCTGCCGGAAAAGGTAAGATTTTAATTTGGACCGAGAAAGGTGAAAAGTTTAATAAGCTCCACTTTAAAGATACGGGTAAAGGTATTCCTCCGAATATTCTTCCCCATATTTTTGATCAATTCTACAGCCGTACAGATCATGGTACAGGTGTTGGGCTTGCTTTTTGTAAAATGGTCATGCAGAGATCTGGAGGAGATATTACGTGTGAGTCGATTGAAGGGGAGTTTACACACTTTATCTTAAGTTTCCCCTTGGTCAAGTAGAAGGCCTTCGAATAGATTTCTAGAAATGAGAAGCCCGCCTATTTCAGGAACCGGTCAGATTAATTGAAGAGGGGGGATTGACATCCTTATCTTCTATCTTTTCCTTTGGTATCTTTGAAAAGAGAAAACTTCTGAAGAATTAATATAATTTACTTCTGGAACATAGGCTACATAATAGACCTTTTTTCCTTGTACAACATGAATAGGATAAGCATACTCTTTCCACTTATTGACGCCTGGGTGCTTATTATTGCCATGAAAGGGGAGGCAGATAGTCTTGCGCTCTTGATCCAATTCCTTAACTAATGAAGTTAGCTCTTTATTTTTAGCGATTTCTTGTTCAAGTGTTACAATGTAGCCTGATTGCACATCATCAAAAAATTCATCATTCAAGGTGTAAAGGGCGCTGACTTTACCTTGAGTGGTTAGAAACACGAATCCACCAGTGTTTTGATTGAGATAATATTCAGTAATATTATTTTTCTCTATCAACTCATTAAAATATTTTATGAAGCTTGGATCGTAAAGAGGAGACTCTCTATGATCCTCATACACAATATCCTTTTTAATTAAAACTTCGAGTGAGATGTCGGTGATTGCCTTAAAATATCTCAGCTGACTTTGAGCAATAAATCTATTGAGAATAGCTGCCTGCTTCTCATTTTCATCCTGTTTACGGATATAACCATCAATAAGACCAGTATTGAAAGCTTCTATTGCGATTTTTTCATCAGCAGCCCCCGTATATAATATTTTTCGAATATAAGGATTCTCTATCTTTTCACAAAACTCTAAGCCTTTCATGCCGGGCATTTCATAGTCAACAATAACTGTTGATACTTCCTCATAGCGCTGGGAAGAAAAGATTGCTTTATAAATTTCATCATTTTTTTGCTCTCGCAAAGGAAATGCTGAAGGCAAAAAATCAATAGCTTGGCAATTGTTGACAAATTCTAACGCTTGATAAGGATTATCAAAAAACTCGTAGGTAGCTAAATTATGATCGATAATGAGTGCTAAGCTTTTTAAAATACTTGAGTTATCGTCTACAAAAATAACTTTTGTTGGAAAATAACAGCAGAGTAATGAATTCATTTGATTATCCCTTGGAATCTAGCTAGTCGCAGTTAGTGTGCCATAAAATTATTAACAAAAAATATACTTTGAATCTTTCATCTTAATAGAGCTTAAAAATTAAGCAAAGAGGTGAACACGCTTATTTTTTGCCCTTGATAGGTTAACAAATTATTAATAAATAGACGAGTTATCCCCAGAACTGTGGATAACTTCTCACTCCTGCGTCATCAAGTTTTGGAAATAGCTGATAAGGATTTGAGTGATCTCTGCTTGGTTTAAAGGGATCTCTTTTTCAAATTCAATTCCTCTTCTTGTCCATTTTGCAATCGGAAATCCTGAAGGTAAGCAAATTCTGTCTTGAGGTTCACTCCTATCCTCTAAGCTCATCAGGATCTGACAGACTTTCTTTTCTATCGTTTTGCTGCCAGCCCCTTTTCTAATGTCTTCTGCAATTTCAATTAATGCGTTAGTATAGTCGGGCCCTTTCTTGGCTAAGCTATAAATGGTCGAGGCGCATCGGGAAGAAACGCGGGTTAGATTGCCCACAGCTTCCCAAATACTTGAAGGAACCTTATCAAACGCTAGATAATTATCAAGTTTAGCTCGGGAGCAGCCGATCGACTCTGCTAATTGGGTATGGGTTATCTTATTCTCTTTTAAAAGCTTGGCATAATAGATGCCTTTTGAATAATCGCAGAGAGGAAGATGCTGATTCTCTTTAATTTGAACCATAGCTGCTTGTTCATCAGTTAAATCCTGAACAATTCCGTTTAATGGGATACCTGCTTCAAGACAAGCCTTCCACCGCCGACTTCCGGCAATAACTTCATAGTTATATCCCTCTTGGGAAGATTTCCTGACGATGACAGGTTCTATCTGGCCATATTTAAGGATATCTTGAGCGAGAGCAAAAATATCTCCAAACTCAAATCCAGAGCGGTCAGCAAATTTCCAACGGGTACAGGTCCGGGGATCAATTTCAATAATCTGCATCCATGATTACCTTATATTTAAGTTAATGGCGTTAATCTACACTATTTCCTGGATAGCTATAAATATTATTTTTTTATTTTTAAAATTTTAATTTATAGAAAGAATTTAAAAAGATATTTCTACTAAAGCATTTAGAAGCCGCTCCTTAAAAGAGTCATATTCTGTTTGGAGATCATAGGCTTTTACGGATAAATACACATCGCAGTTATCGCGGGCGACTCTTTCCATTAACTGTTTATGGTACAGATAAAGGCTATCTGAGCTCCCTAAGACCTCAATAAATAATTTCTTATCACTTTTGCTATAGATGATGAAATCAGGGCGATAGGGATGGCCAGCGTCAGTAGAGTAGCAGAAAAGAGGCTTTTCAATTTTAAATTGGTCTGCCCCTACTGTTCGCACCGCTCCTAAGATCATTTTTAAAATGGAGCGCTCATAAGAGCTTTCCAAGGGAATCCATTGGGTGTCTGAGAGAATCGGTAGAGCAAATGCATCTCTAAAATATGGCACATTATGAGGGTCTAGAGTGAGAGCGGCTAGAACTAAATAAGGACTACTCTTTTCTCTGTTTATCCATTTAGAAGGAAGGCGGATCTCTGAATCGACTTTAATGGGTTCTTGAGTTCTTGTGAAAAACTCATGAGTTGTGAGTCGAGGGGAGACCGTCATAAATAGCACGAATGGTTTTAACCGCGGCGGCCAGCTGTGATTAAGCACGCGCCTGGGGTCTTTAAGCTTTTCATAAGCAAAATCTAGGGATTTCTCTGTTAAAACAAAATGAAAATAATCAGCAAGAGGAATCTTCTGAGCAATGGTTTTCTTCTGTAAGGCTTTAATCAATTTCTCAGTTTGATCTTTTAGACGTTGACGCCAAGAGATCGGCTCTTGATCAAGAAGGAAAACATTAAGACCGCCATCATCGATCAGTGTATAAAGGATCTGCCCTAAGCGGTTAACATTTTGTAAGGTCGACGGCCCTCTTGTCTCCTCTTCTCCATCAGGAACAGAGAGAACCTCGTTTTGAGTATATAAAGAAAAAGTCTTAACCCGTCGCTTAGGAAGAAATATTGAAGAATTAACTTCACTGATTTCTAGACCCGAATGTGCAAAGAGGCACGGAGATGTGTGATCTGTTTTTGTACGGCTCCTTAAATAGACCACCCCTGAGCTTTTTTTACAGATAATAATGATAGGCTTGCGCTCGTTACAATCGCATAAGAGCCAATAGTCTTCTTTGATCCCTAAAAGCTTCGTAACAAATTCACTTCGGAGGGCCTCCTTTAAATCTTGATCTCCTTTTATAATAGCTTCCTCGTGAGCAGACAGGGCATCACGTTGATTCGGGAAAGATTTTTTAGCGAAATATAAAGTCATTTGTTAAATTTCTATCTAAGTGTCACACGTGTGGCACTTAAGGTTTTAAGTTATTAGCGTATGGTTTTGGATTTGTGAGAAAGAATCTGTTTACCTTAAAATGAGTGCCTGTTTCTTTCCTTTCCTTTAAAAATTTACCTTACTCAATAAATTACTAAAAAATATTTTTATATTAATTATAGATTATTAATATAAAAACAGATAATTTAAGTACTCCTTTTCCTTTAAAGATAGAGAAATAGAAATCGATTAGCTCATCTCAGTTGGCGCATTCCGGAGGACTTTCTAAGCTAAAATGGTGTAACGATCAACCATTTCCTTGATCAGATTTTTGCTGCTATCTCTCCTCATTTAAAAAGGATTGAGCCTTCAATTTCCATAGCTCCAGGGAAACTTCTTTCTTTTGGAGCTCGCTTTTCATTCCAATAAAAGCTCCGAGCAATCCCAAGGCAATTTCTTGCATCTGCGGATCCTTTTGAAGATCGCTGCCCGGAATAATACCTAAGGTCTCAAACAAGCCTGCTTTCTCCATAAGCCCGCCTAATTGGATGAGG
The DNA here is from genome assembly GCF_000190415.1 of Candidatus Odyssella thessalonicensis L13. Lineage (GTDB taxonomy): Bacteria > Pseudomonadota > Alphaproteobacteria > Paracaedibacterales > Paracaedibacteraceae > Paracaedibacter > Paracaedibacter thessalonicensis. The sequence goes on along the minus strand of NZ_AEWF01000011.1, from coordinate 51,611 downwards.
GTCCGAGTGCGAGCTTGTCGGAACCCATATCCTGCTAACCCAGAGCGATTTTTCATCTGATAAATTTTCTGTTTAAGTGTGATGGAGTGGCGCTGATATGTATACCATTTGAGTTTTAAAACTTTAAGCGGTAGACTCTGGAAAGGAGGTCGATAGCTTAAGCCAATCCTCCTTCGATTTTTCTGAATGATTCCATCCTTGATGAACCAACGCTAAAGCGAGTGACGGCGAAAAGTCCTCGCCTAAAATCTTCCGCGTTTCTTGATAAAGATGGTCTGCAATCTTTCTTTGCAGCTTCTGTTGTTCAGCTTGTAAGTCTTGGAGCTTTTTCGAGAGATGATCCATCTTTTTCATTGGTATTCCTTATTGCATTGGTGTTAAGAGATTCTCCCTTAACAATCCCTCTAATGAGTCCTAATCAATAGAGCATGGTTATAAAATGGATAACATTTTCTATAAGTCCGCAGCAATAAAAAATTGCAAGGCGCGCTTATACATTGCATAATGGCAATGTCGCTGTGACGCAAGCGTCAATGCTTTGTAGGTAAGGTTAATGGCCATTTATCACGCTCACATTAAAACTCTGGGACGCTCGGATCGTAACACGGTCGGAGCGCTCGCTTATCGAAGCGGAACCCGGCTTCAAGAAGAGCGAACCGGTGAGCTTTTTAATTACCGCAACAAAGCAGTTGATCATGTTGAATTGATGATTCCTGAGAACGCCCCCCAATGGGCCCAAGATCTTAAAACGCTCATTGCCCAGGACCGTGAAAAAGGCGTTCAAAAGTTATCCAATCTTGCAGAATTTGCAGAAAAAAGAATTGATGCTCAGGTCTATAAAGATTTCGAATTTGCTCTTCCCGCTGAGCTTACCTCAGAGCAAAATATTGCCTTATTTCGGGAGTTTATTCAGGATCAGTTTTGTAAACGGGGCATTACAGTTCTGACTAATTTTCATAATGATTATGACAAAAATTCAGGTCAGAATAAGCCCCATTGTCATGCGGTTCTTTTAACACGTGAGCTTACTGAGAAAGGGTTATCAAAAGAAAAAAATCGTACCTGGAATCAAACGACATTGCTAGAAGAATGGCGGGAGCAATTAGCAGCTTATACGAACTTCCATTTGCAACTTCACGGTCATCAAGCGCGCATTGATCATCGCTCGTATGAAGAGCGCGGCATTGATATTGAAGCGCAACCCAAACTTTCTCGCAGCGTCCAAGAAATGGAGGGCCGTCTTAAGGATATTTCTTCACTTTCCATGAGCCAACCGCAGACGGATAAAGCTCAAGAGTTTAACTTTATTAAGCTTAAGAATATGTACCGGATCATGAAGCAACCGGACCTGGTTTTTAAGATCGTTCATAAGTCGCAATCGACCTTCATGTGGGGCGATGTCCAAAAAGTTCTGGCCCGTTATCTGGATGATCCGGAAGTCTTCCAAGCTTATGAAGTCCAGCTGCGCAATTCGCCAGAACTCAAGCTCTTAAGAGAGACACAAGAAGGTCATGTGTATACCACGAAAACCATGCTCAAAAAGGAGCTCAATTTAATCGAGCGCGCTCACCAATTAAGCCAGGATCCTGGCTTTCAAGTGACTCCAAGCAGTGTTGAGAAGCACCTCCAAGCTTATAACGAAAAGTATGCCGCTAAAGGGGGCTTAACAGTCGACCAGAAAGAGGCGTTGGCCCACATTGTTGACGATAAAAAGCTGGTGGCTGTGGTGGGGTATGCCGGCACCGGCAAGTCGTCCATTCTGACCTGTGCGCAAGAAATCTGGAAGGATAATGGCTACAAGGTTTATGGATTAGCACCGACAGGAAAAGCTGCTCAGAATTTACAAAATGAAGGCATCAAGTCGATGACCGTACATCGGTTTTTGCAGCAATACCATCAAGGCCGCAGCCAGTTTAATGAAAAGTCCGTTCTAATCTTAGATGAAGCAGGCATGGTTGATATCTCCCGCTTTGAAGAGCTCTTAGGAGCCGTCCAGAAATTGGGGGTCAAGCTCGTCACAGTGGGTGATGGACGCCAGCTGCAACCGATCGAGGCCGGTGCGGCTTTCCGTTTAGTAACCCGAGAAACGGGGGTTGCTAAGCTTGAGACCATCATCCGTCAAAACCAGGCCTGGATGAAAGAGGCTACGCAGCATTTTGGCCGTGGTGAAACTGAAGCGGCCTTGCAGAAGTATCACGACCAGGACCGCGTAAAGATTGTTGATGAGCCTTTGCCCTCTATTCAACGCTTGGCAGAGGCAAAGAATTATGTGGGTCTTGTAGAGGCCTTTAATACAGCGGTTCGTTCTCAAAAGCTGGTCGGCTGGACCTTCCGCAGTGGCCTTGAGCTCAATGCGGTTGAAAAGGAAAGAGGAAACGGTCACTTAGAGCAGTGGAAAAGGCTTGAAGTTGAAGCAGCTCAAGCCATAGCTCAAAACATCGATGATTGCCGTCCGGCTCTACAGATCTTAAAGACGGATCCCTACCGACTTGCGGCGCCTCTCGTTACTGAAACAGACCCACCATTGCAAAAGTATCAAGTCCAGCGCCTTGTCCAGCAATGGGGCCTCGACGGCCCAAGGAGAGACGGTGAAGCCTTTATCTGTCAGCCAAAGCACGCCACTCAAGCGACCCTGATGCGGGATTGGCATGCCTCCATTCAAGCGGAGCCTCATAAATCCCATGTCTTAATGGCTTTTACTTTAAAGGAGACTGAAGCTTTAAATGAGCAAGCTCGGCTATTGCGCATCCAAGATGGCGCGGTCGATAAACAAAGCTTTACCCATACGATTATGCGCCTGGAAGAGAATGATTTCGGCGACCAAAGCAAACTTCAAAAGCAACGTGCTTTTTCTAAAGGTGATCGCCTTTTGTTTATGAAGAATGATCAAGGCTTAGGGGTGCGCAATGGTATGCTCGGCACCATTGAAGAGATTAATCCAACCAAATTAAAAGTCCGCTTAGATGGTAAAGACGGCAAACAAGGCGAACTCGTTTCTTTTGCTTCTAAGCTTTATCCGTACTTTGATTTAGGCTGGGCTATTAATATCAATAAGCAGCAAGGGGCGACCAACGATAAAAGCTTTATTCTAGCCTCGAACCATTTCCACAGCAATCTCTCGTATGTGGCGTTAACACGTCACCGTGAAGACGCCTACATTTATGGGAGTGCGCAAGAGTTTTGGACAGAAGGAATCTTAATCAAGCAACTCTCAAAGCAGCAAGAGAAACTCTCTTCGCTCGATTATATTGATACCAATCAAGCTTTAAAGCTGATTCGAGAAGAGAGCTCAATTATTCGAGAAGCTTTGGAGAAAGTCACCAATACCCTGAAAGCCATCCATTATACGGCCAAACGCAGCCTCAATCATTGGTTGCATAAGGATCCCCAGTTTGAGGCGATTCTAGTGGAGACTGATCCATCTGAGGCTCAGCGTGCAAAGACTCTTAACCAAGACAAGGGCCTTACTTTAGACGCCCCTCCCTCTCCTCACTCAGAAATAAGTCTTCCTACCCCAGAGGCTCCCAAGTCATGGAAGGAAATGTTGGCCGATTTAGAGAAACAGGATATGGAAAAGCGTATCTTCCAAGCCACCGGGAAAACGTTGCAAGAATATCAGCAAGCGAAAGATCAATTCTTCCAGGCTGTCTCCCGCCCGTCCCTACCTCAAACCCCTCAAGCATCTTGGCAGGAAGTTCTAAACCAGCTTTTACATCCTGAGTCTTCCTCCTCGGGACTTTCTAAAGAAATCGCAGCACAATCTGATTCAGGAAAAGTGGATTATCGCTCTCAATCTGAGAAAGATATTGATTTATTTAAAGAATCTTACCAAGCTTACAAACAGAGTGAAAGAGAAGGAACAGCTTCTACCCAAGAGTTGAGTTCTTTACAAGAACAAGCTTCAATTATCTCCAAGAACGAGACAACAATGTGGTATCTTAGCGTTAGAAACCCAGAACTGAGGCTTGAAATTCAAAACTTAACCAAAGAACACGATCAACAAAAAACACTCATCAAAGATAATAGTTTAAGTCGTTAAAGCAGGAAATAATAATGAACCAGAGCTCCGCATCAACTGATCCGATTAAAGAACTTACTAGTGCCCTTTTTGTTATTAGAGGTCTAACTAAAGAACTTGAAAAAGAACGAGATGCCATCATCACCTCCACAAGTCAAATGTCTGTCTGTACGCGCCAGTTTATTGGTGCCGTCAAAGAATTTGAGGGACTTTCTCCTCGAGTCGCTCAGCAATTAAAAGCGAATATACATGAGTCCTCGCAGCTTATGGCTAAACAAGCTGCTGAAGAAACTGTTCGTTTAGTTCTTGAAAAGTCAAGGGATGAATTAGAGAAAGCGATCAACAGAATTGAACAGCAAGGTCATCGGGTTAATAACCATATGGATACAATTGTGAGAAGATTGTCTTGGTTTTCAAAGTTATACATTCTCTTTATTATCTTGGCCACTCTAGCGGGAGGCGTTATTGGAGGCGGTTTAGTGCATTATTTCTTTCCTCCTATAAATGCAGTTTTGGCTGAAAAAATACAATATGGGGAGTATTTCCATCACGCTTGGTCAACATTGACAGAAAAAGACAAAGAGCAGTTTATGGCAAAAGTGAGATCTTCGACAAAGAAATCAACCCCTATCTATTAGATAGGACAAGAGTAAAGGATAACTCTGTTATCCCAATCTTTAAATAGATGAGAGCTGTTCGTGGCATAACTTTATATATATTGGTTTAGGGTAATATCAATTGAGGTTCTAGAATTATTAAGGTGAAAAGTTAGGGTTTTGATCTTTAATTAGGCTGAAAACTGTAATTCTTCTCTTTATAGAGGGACCTCTTTATCTTATATTCTGCAATATTTATATATAAATGATGTCAGAGAAAATGCTCTACTAGGGGTATCAGCCCCATTCGTGTAAAATGATACGGTCTAGAGTCTGGATCTTTTCCGGAACCGTATATTTTACTATCAGATGATTACCTTCTCATAATATAGCGCCAAAAAGAGGCAGATAAATGGGAACGGATAAGGGGCCCAAATTAGATAGCTTCTACCCTAATATTATCAGAGCCATACTCTCGTTTAATCTCAAACCGTATCATTCATTTTATACGAATGGGGCTGATACCCCAAAAAAGTCACGTCGCTAAAGAGTTTCAGATTAGCAGAGAGACACTGTATCAGTATTTGAGATACTCGAGGAAGTAGAATATAGTACTTTCGAAGATATACCACTACAAAGGAAATATTTTATGATTACCTTGAAAGGTGCATGGATTATAGTTAACGAATGGCTGGGTGAGCATGCTAGGCCGCAGAAAAAAATAGTAGCTTTTCTCAATTGGCGCAAGTCTGCTAGTTATGTAAAAGACCTTATGGAGAAAGTTTATAGTATTGAAAACTACTCTACTATAGAGATGTTACAATACGCGAAAAATGGAAAACCCATATATCCAGCGGAATATTGCCGCCTGTCTGATGGAAAGGGAGGTACAATTAGATATACAGGAAAAATCTCGTGCGGCCACAATCCTTTTTTAATTGCTTCCAGAGTAAGCGATATTACTATTCATACAAATGCAAATAATCTTACAAAGGTTATTTGGAAAGAAAGGCATTTACCTACGGTAGAAAAGTTAATACAAATGCGCCACTGTAACTTACAGGGATTAGAGGCTGTAGAGGAGAGTAATAGTTGGGTAAATAAGGAATTTTACTTAAACTAAATATATTATATTGATTTTACCCTTTAAGGTATTATGAGACTCCAACCTTCCTCGAGCCCTAGCAGCAACCAGTCCCGCATTGGTACATTCTATAATAATCTCACGTTTAAATTCTGACAGGGCGGCAGATAATCTAAACACCTGTGTGCCATGAGGGATGGTGGTATCTATTTGGTCCCATACCATCAGAACCAAAAAAAGAGGTGTTAAGTTCGGGCGTCCCTCTAAGCTCAACTCAGAACAAAAGAGCCTGATGAAACGTCTACTCTCGGAAGGTGAGTCCATTAAGAGTATAGCTAAAACCCACCCATCAACTATATATCGAAACCTGAAAACTTAACAAAATCAATGTGACCCCCAACTTTGGGATGGTCTCCTACTACGGTCTTACCGCTGAGTGGCTAGAAAGTGCTTGCTTTAGTGGCCGTACTAGCAGGCGCTTTAAAGTTTAGCTAATATTTTAAGTATGGTTAACCACAACTAAATGAGAATTTCAACACTACTTTATATCAGCAAAGCATCAATTTAATATTATATTGATAATTTTTTAATATCATGATTATATCATGATGATATATATATGCAATTACTCTATATCTTTTAACTCTTTCAGCTTCTTTTTAATAGAAGGACGTAGCAATTCTAGACAGATAGAATTTATAGATATACTTGTTAAAGCAGCTATCTCTTTTAGATCCATATATAAGGACTCAGGGACTCTTAAAACAAAGGATTTAGTTTTTTCCTTTTCAAGTACGCGCTCAGAACTTTGCCTTTTTACGGGCATAGGTGATGTATCAAGAAATCCGATAAATGCTTCAGCCTTCTTTTCTTTCTCTGATGGAGAAAGGGGGGGTTTATTAAATGAATTGTTACTCATTCATAGATCTCCTTATATAATCCCATAATTTCTTCGTTAGCTTTTATATCTTCTGGCTTATACTCTGTTACTGCCATGCCATTTAAAGCAGCACGTCTAAAAGCTATCCTTTCACATATGACAGAGTTTAAAGCCTTTATGTTTTCAAACTCTGTAAGGAACCCCTTCATTTCTTCTGCTTCTTTCACTGCTGGGTTTGGGGAAGACTGGTTTATAACTACATATGCTTGTAACTTTTCATTAATTTCTTTCGCTGTTTCTACTAGAGTATTTAGCCTTCCAAGGGTCCATAAATCAAATTGAGAAGGGCGCAAAGGAAATATTGCTTTATCACAAACTAACAAAGCTCCTCTGAGTTCGGGAGAATCCCTACCGCCTGCATCAATAATGATATCAGAATATTTCTTACTAAGCTCCACTATCTCTGTTCTTACAGCCTTATCATACTTTTGTATGCTAGAAACTCTGGGGGCTATACCTTTATCCTCTCTTAATGAGCACCAATAACTTGAAGTTGGTTGTTTATCTGTATCTACTAATAGTACATCTCCAACAATACTAGTGCGTATTGCCGCAATATTAGTTGCTATAGTAGTTTTTCCAGGGCCACCTTTTTCTCCGCCTATCAGTATTATCATTTTTACCTCTTTGTGATATCAAATTTATATCACAACGTTATCATTTGAACTATTTCATTAAAAGATGTTTTATTTCCTAGTGGAAGCAATGTTTATACAGCCAGTAGAGCTTCATATATAACTTTATATACTGAAAATTTTTGCTTTTTTCTAATCACCCTCCTAAGAAAAACCATTTTGATATCAAAAACATATCAGAATTATATATTTTAGATATACTAAAGATGTTAAATTAATATTGTTTTGCAATATTTTTGCTTTGTATGAAAATAAACAATTATACTCCCCTTAAAATGCGAGGATTATTCCTAGGATAAAACGCTTGGACCATCTCAATATTAGCAAGTAAAGACAGAAAAATTGCGCATGAAAACAATCAATTCTTATGGAAGGAAATTAAGTGATCGGTTTCCAGACATCTCTTTTTATTAATTGGCCAATTTTTTATGTAGATGAATATAGCATTCATTTTTTAGCGGATTGAGGACAACCCTTCTCATATAAGAGGATTACTGTAGAAAATAAAAGTGGCACCTCTGTTATTCTTATCAATCTTCAATAAGCTACCTTGCTTTACTCAGAAATGCTATTGTCCCCTATTTTTTCTAAACTGCATTAAGCTATTTTTTTGGATAGCTTCTATTATAGACATAAGGGTGAGCTAATACTGAGTAAATTTTCTTAATTGTTCGCATCTTAGAAAAATGTTTGTAGCTATCAATCTGATATCATTATAGTATCTTACAAATATCAATCTTAAGCCATATTGATATATAAAATATATATATTTAGTATAAAAATGATATCATATAGATATCAATCTAAAATAATTAGCCTTGACCTTTGTAAAAAATTTATATAATGATTAATTAAACGTTAACTTAGGGAATTGGTTTTAAATGGGAAAACCCTCGTTAGCAGACGAGGGTTTTTATGCACATGAGCTTCAATAACAGCTCTTCTTCCTAAAACAATGTTAGAATATCAATATTCTAATGTCAAGGTGTTGTTAATTTTGAGCATGTGCAGATATTAATAAAGGAAATGCACATGTCTAAATCCAAAGCATTGTTAATAGGGGATAAATGTCTTCTAATGCAACCCGAGCTAATAAAAGCGGTCGGTAAATCTTCAGCTCTTTTATTGCAACAAATCCATTTTTGGATCAACAATCCAAAAGTTGAAGGTAAATCTTTTGAGGGAAAGAAATGGATAGCTAATACCTACGAAAGTTGGGCAGCAGATCTAAAAGTATTATCCTTAAGCACAGTTAAAAGAGCAGTGAGTAACCTAAAAAGATTGGGTATTTTATCTGTTGATAAACTCTCTTCTTATAAGAGCAATCGCACAAATTGGTATACGATTAATTATGATCGAATAGAAGAGTTTTTTCCCCCTGTTTCATCCTTAACAATTCCTGAAGTACCATCATCCATCGCGGAAGAAATTAAAGAGGGTAGGCTCATTTTGACTCCATCATCAGCTCAAAATGAGCCAATGTATATAGATAAGAAAACAAATAAAGATATTTTAATAAATCAAAATAATTCTGATGAATTAGGAAAAGATAATCTTAAAGAAAACCCCGCGATAAAACCAACTGCCCTTGAAATGGTGGCTATATGGAATGAAATTATAACTCCACAAGTTGAAGCTCAACCTACTCGAGAGCGATGCCAGCATCTAATCGCTGCTCTGAAGTTTAAATTTGATAACAATCTTCAGAAGTGGAAAGAATACTGCTTGAAAATTGCTTCTAGTGATTTTCTTATGGGAAAATTTAGAAACGGTTTTAAGATCGCCTTAGATAGCGCTCTTAGGTTTAGCTTTATTCAAAAAATTTTCGAGAAGCAGCTAGGAATTAAAGACTTGGAGCCAAACCTGGATTTATCCAATGATGCTTTAAATTCAATCAAGCTTTCTACTGAAGATTGTAGGGTTAAAGATATCCGGACTTTAATTCTTAAAAGGGCAGGGGCAGCAACTTATACAGCTTGGTTTAGAGAAATAGAAATTGAGTTGGCTTCCAAGCTTCTTGTTATCAAAGCGGCGAATCAGTTTAAGAGAGACTGGATTATCAGTAAGTATTTACCAGATTTGCAGAAATGGCTTGGTGTCCAAATAGAGATCTGCGTAAGAACCTAGCTACTAAGCAATAGGTCATGTAGGCTTTTCTCAACATAGGAGGAACGAAAAAATACTCTCTTTGAATAGGAGAGCCATGAGAGAAACAATGCTTACGCATATTTAGACGACGCAAGTTCTTAAAGTTGGAAGTTCAGCGGGGTAAAGGACATATCTTGTATTTACTAATTAAACTTGTAGTTAAAAGAGCTTCGCAGTGGATAACTACGAACTGAGACCCTGCCGTCTCATCTTCTCAGATAAAAGACACTTAATCCTCTTTATCTAACTCTCTCTTATTTGAAAACCAAGAAATTCCTGGCGATCTAAGTGAATTTATATTCCTGAACAGTTCGAGCATTTGTTCAAAATGATAAACACATACCCCTTATTAAAAGTTATAATTTATGCTACGGGCAAAAAATTATCTTTTAATCTCTTGAAAATTATAAAGGCATACTTATAAAAAGGAGGTCTGCTTTGCAGGGCTTCTTATTATATAGGTTTAAAATGCTTAAAAAGTATCTCCATAAATGCCTAACCGCCTTATCTCTGTTTATCCTCTCAATAAGTCTTAGTCTAAGCAATGAAAATGCTGAACAGGAAACTTCTGCTTCCAAACGGCCTCACGAGCAAACGGTAGTACCATCAGATAGCCAAGCTAAGAAACCAGAAGAACCTATCCTTACGAAAAGACCAAGAATTGAAAGTGAGGAAGAAAGAGAAGCTTCAGAGGAAGAGGAGCCGAAAAGCCCAATAACTTCCCCTCAAGAAACTCTCATTGAACAATCAGCTGATATTGGGACCTGGGTAGGTGATGAAAAGAGAGGCATAGAAACCTTTAGACTTTCTTATAAAGGTATATTGCTTTCCAAGGAAATTAAAGATTGGCACTTAGCTATGGGGAAACAAATAAATGAAATTGTAACTCTAGTAGGTTCGGATGATACAACCAATTATATACGGGCAAGAATTGATTTGGTGTATAAGATAGGAGACTGCTACGAAGTTTCAAGTGCTTCAATCCCTATATTATTTCTTAGTGGCTATTCCGATATGAATGCAAAAAGAAAAGCATTAAGACTTCAAAAGAACATATCGCACATTACCCGAGATCCATGCGTTTCAATTAGCAGCTACTTTGGCTGGGAAAGTTTATGGAAAGAAAACTATAAACCTATCCGAGAAAAATTGGCGCCCTTTTTTGTTAAAGCTTCCTCTAAAGATCTTCTAAGCGACAAATTTTTACAAACAGAAAAAGAATCTTTGATGCATAGTAATGAGCACGCATTCCAGTTTTGGCTTCATAGTGAAGAACCTATATTACTCTATATAATGGGGCATCCTGCACTAAAAGCTATTGGGGAAACCTTATCTCCTACTTTCAGTGAAATAATGTATAGTATTAAACTACCTAAGGACGTTATCCCGGAGTTATCTATACTTAATATTGTCTCTCGTAATGATTGTTGTAACCATTGTAGGCCGCTTCTATTTGAGGCTTTGGAACATAAAGACTTTTTAAATAAAAGCTTACTGGAAGGATTAGGAATTAAAGAGGATATCCCTTTAGGAAAAGTTTTATTATACTCTGCGATTCATCCTTTCAAGATTAAAAGACCTACCACTGGTTATAGTGAAGAGCTTAATATAGAGGGTCCAGATACGCTCCTATTCTTGATGGCTGGAAATGGACCCTCGAAAGAACAATAAAATTACAAGTTAGGAAATTAGGTAATGGAATATAAGACACTAATAATAGGTTTAGTTGGTATGGTCATGAACTCAGGTGCAGTATTTAGCTTAGACGATATTGGTTCCCAATTAAAAGGACCTGAAGAAAATCGGGAAATCTCTAGAAGGATTTTAGAAAAAGCTGGACCAAAAGGTGAAATCAGCGCCTTAAATGAAGAAGATAAAGGGTGGCTTTATGAAACGGATATATTGGAATCAATAAAAGTTTCGGAAAGCCATGGAGATAGTGAGGCGGCAGATCGATCGGGTGATCTACATGAATTAGCCCTATTTTATGAGTATAAAGGATGTCCTACCCTTGTGAATAAAACACTTCTGGAAAAAGCAGAGCTTGATTTAAAGATTGCTTTAAAAGGGGACGAGGCTATGCTCGGGCACTTCAAAGAAATGATAATCAATAAAAGGTTAAAGGATAATTTCTTTAGCGAAATTATAAAGTACGCAGAAAAAGATATGCGTAATTATGTGAATGGTAAATATGCGCAGTTGGTTGATCTTCCAGGGTTTCAAGAACATGTAAAGATTCTTGCAGGGGCTTATAAAGATTCTCTTAAGGCAACACTTCAACTCAGAATGGTACACAATTGTTTCCCTAAATGCCTGGATAATGAAATAATCGCCGACATTCTACATGAAAGGATAAAAAGAAGAAATAACCATCAGGTAGGACAATAGATCTATTAAGAAGAATTGAGGAGAGTAGAAGGGTGGCATACATACATGCCACTCTTCTTTGTCCCTTGTAATAATCATCACTTCGCCTAATTCATAGCGCTGAAAAGAGCGCTTGCCTCTCCCTAAAAGTCGCCCTGTCTCTCGTTGAGAAATATGAAGTTTTTTCCCTATTTCCTGAATTTGCTGAGAGAGTAAAAACTGATCAACATTGCGTTTTCTTAAGCACTATTCGTGCCCTATAGTAAAATACAGTAAATTAAGACATATTTTATCACCCAATAAAAATAAAATTATAGAAAAATTTGACATGGATTTAAAATTTGACTTAGGATGCAAAATATAAGCTAACTTATGAAGGATACTTTTTATGCATGACCTTTCTGGACTTGGAGAAGAAATTATTAATAATGTTGTGTCTACACTTGTACTAGAAAAGATACGGAGCTGGTTAAAAGATGACCCAAAACCCCTAAAAAGAATGCCCATCAAGGATTTTATGGACGGTGTTTCAAAAAAAGGGTGGGATCCTGAAAACCTTGATCTCCTTTCTTTTATGGCGAAGCTTAGACAAAGCGCCCTCGATGGAGAGGTTACTTTATGGGGAAAGCCATATAAGCAGACAAACTTATTAGGATGTAATCAATATGAGCCTTTAATACAAATTCCTCAAGAAGAGTGGGAGCACTTACCTCTCGACGCCTTACATTTATATTATGTTAAAGATAACACAGAAACCCTTATACCTTCGAAAGATTATCTAGGAGAGAAATATCAAGACATATACATTGACGGTAAAGCATTAAAATGGCTCAAAAAAGGCAAGCATTAGCCTTCAATGCTTTACAAGCCAAAAGCAACCTAATTATAGTTCGCGATCCGCATATAAAGGCGAACTAGGTACAATTTAATCCTCTAACATAGATCTCCGATATTCCTCTTAGGTCTTGCATTGCATAAGGTTTCGGACTAACAATGAGTTACATAAAATGCGAACTATAATCGTATTCTTTTTCTGATTGCGAACTTTTCAAGGGGATGATAATTCATGGCCTACCAATATGTCAGAGAGCCTTTACGAGCTGAGGAAGCTGATCACCTTTCTCATGCTTGTCAAACGCCTCAAGAGAAATTGATCATCTGGACCCTCCTTGATACGGGCCTGCGCGTGTCTGAACTTTGCAGCTTAACGCCTCAAAATATTCTCTGGCAACAGAAATCAATTCGCATTGCTGGTAAAGGAGGACCTTATGGGAAGCAATCCAAAAAGAGAGTCGTCCCCATGTCACGGCGTGTCCAAGCCTTATTGGAGCCCTATTTTTCGATCCATGATAAATGGTTTGTCGGGCCGCGGCAGGTGCAGAAGATTGTTAAACATGTGGCCAATCGAGCGAAACTCACTCAAACTGTCACGCCGCATGTGCTCCGCCATACATTTGCCACACTGGCTCTTCAAAAAGGTATCTCCTTAGCGGCTGTTCAGAAAGCTTTAGGCCATGACCGTTTAACGACAACCGCTATTTACTTAAATCTAACAGATGAACATGTGGTCGAGGAATTTGACCGAAAATGGTAACAGCAGTTCTCTTGTTAGGGGGTAGGAGGCAAAATTCTTAAGCGGTCTTAATATTAGGATTGAATCTTAATAAAGACAGTGGTATTTATAAGTTAATATTTTAAATTTTTAAGTAAATTATATAATAAAAACTGTTATATAAAATATAGCCCCTTCTATTTTATTGCATTATTTTGAAGTTTTCTTCTAAAGGGCAAAAAATCCTTGTTTTTGACTCTTGTAAATTTCTTAACAAAACGTTAAAACCTCCATGAAATACATTTGTGCTCGGTTGCCAGCCTCTATGATTCGTCGTCATGGAGGCTTTGTTGTGAGGTCGGTTTATGTTCAGTTTTCGTAAAATTGTTAATGTTTTGGTCTTGGTTGCTTATGTCAAAATGACGCTGGTGTCTTCGTTTGCGGTGGACGTGGGATCTCTGCCGCCTGGTAAGGTTCAGTATAAGCTCAAGGTTGACCGGCAGCTCAATGAGGCCGGAGCTTTGGAATACATCCAACTTTCCTTGCAGCACAAGGATCTGCAAACGGGTGAAAAGAAAACGCTTCGCTGTGATCGCATTGATGACCCTGAAACCGTGCCTGCCGAAGATATTGATTGGACAACCGAAAATAAGCGCGAGACCGGATATAAGTGGCGCTATATAAAAAAATTCGGTCAAGTGCGCGTTGGCCTCGATGGTCAGATCTTCTTACAAAATATCAATCAGCTCGATACCAATGTCATCTTTAAGGTTAAAGGTCCGCATCTGATCACATTGCGCAACTGTCAGATTTCGCACCTCCACACTCAAGCCCTAAGTACGATCTTTATTGGCGCCACTAACATTGACACGTTACACGCTAAAGCCACCCAGGAACAAGGTGGTGTCTATTTATATGCTCACAAATCAACTCCCAGTGCCCAAGTGCAGATTAAAAATATGCACTTGAAGGGGGATAACTTTGTTAACCACAGTCACTTAATTGCAACCGGCAAGGGAACATGGGATCTCGGCGGCGGCGACTTTATTAACAGTGGTACTTTAACTTCCCAAGGGGCACCGCAGACCATCACAAGTGTTCGGTTGTTCGATAATGTGGGGCAGATCGGCGGTGAAAGTATTTCTTTGCAGACCCAAAAACATGTCAATGAAAGTCAAGGAGAGATCAATCTTAACAAATACGCTGTCACCGCCCAGGAGCTATTCATCAATGATGGCAAGATTCACACCCTCCAGCAAGGACTCTATAAGTGGAAGGGAGAGGCTATTAATGGTGGCCAAATCATCAGTGATAACAGCTATGCTTTTAGCTCCCTAGAAGAGGCGAGCTCACCGATTCTCATCAATAATGGCGTGATGCGTGCTCAACAGGGTGAGTTTAGATACATTAAACTCGCCAACTATGGCGAGATGGATCAGCAGAAAAGTGTATTGACTCGCATCGCTTTAGTCAACTCAGGCCAGTGTAAGCTCGGCTGGATGGACCAGAAAAGTGATTGCCGTATTACTGAACTTGTCAACCGCGGTCAAATGAGCGGTACAGGCTTTCTTAGCATTGACAAGGGACAAAATTACGGCGAGTTAAACCTTTCTGGTCTCCGTCTTACCCTGGGTGCTGGTGGTGAACTCATTAACACCGCGCAGGTTTGGCTGTCCACTCTTCTAGGAGAGGGCAAATTTATTAATAGGGGGACCTTTCACACCGCTCAGACAAAGGGGATTACTGCTTTATACATCCACAGCTTTGATAACAGAGGCGGCAAGATTGTGGGCAAGCAATTGCAGCTGAAAGAAACACTTGAGGCTTTCATTTGTGATGCTGATTCAAGTCTTGATTTGGCCAGCTTGATTATTTATAGTGCCGCTTCTCCTCAGACTTCCCTTCTTCACTTAGCGGGAACAATTCAATGTTCACAGGGGCTCAAAATTTATGAACGTAAAGTCAGTGTTGATGGCTCCATAATCACTCCCCACTTCTGGAGTGAGGGAGGAGAAATTAGCTTCACTGCAAACGGCCGCTTGCAAACACCAGCTACAAAGCTAATTAATAGCAAGCTGTTAAATCAAGGAACGGTTGACTTAGGAAAGGTATCTTTCACCAACGCTCAGCTTGTTAACAGCAATGCTTTGACGTTTGAATCCACTATTAAAGTCAACTCAGCTCGGTTTGAGAACGTGGGTCATCTATGGATTAAGAAGCTATTGGAGGTAAAAGAGGGGGATCTTAACGCGGCAAATTTGGGGCAATTTACTGTTGGCGTTGATAATCAGAATTTAGGTCAGGTGAATGCTGACAATGGTGCTGTTAACATTGAAGCTGAAGGCACAGTGGACTTGAGGTATGGTTCAGTTCAGTCGACCAAACAGACACTGTTAAAATCCTTGACGAAAGATGTTATGTTGGGAGCTCGCTTGGGCGTGATGACCGAGCAGAGCTATAAGCCTACCGGAAAGAGGCTCAATAATCCTTTTTATGAAAAATCCCATCTCAATGGCACTTGTGTCAGTGCTGCGGATCACTTGAGAATTGAAGCACCTTTAGGAAACATCCTGCTAGAGTATGGACAACTGCAAGCCGGCCGGGGATTAATGTTGATCGCCAGAGATCGCATCTATAATTTGTCAGGGGCCCTGTCTGTTATCGGCGATCTTGTCTTACAAGCCAAAACTTATCATCAGACCCGCATCGACTTAAGGGCCTTTCAGGGAACGTCCTCCAATCCTAATTATCAACACTTATGCTACTATCTTGAACAAGCTGATCCATCTACGATAAATGTTATAGGAAACCTTTATAGCGAAACTGAAACTTTCACTAATGAATATGGTAGTGTGCTGATTAGCCAGAACTTCTATCATCACAATGCCCTCCAAGATGTGGAAAATCTGCCTCAAAGCATTAAAAATATCAGTCGTGCGACCCTTTATGATGTCAAGGAAGTAGGCACTGGCCGATGGTATACGGAGAAGGGCGCAACCCCACCCAGTATTGCTAAGCTCAAAGTAGGCGAAAAAATTCATATTAAAATTGGCTCTGCTGAAATGAGTGGTAGTATGAGCGCGCCCATCATCAATCTTTATGCTCAAGCGGCTGCTTTTAGTAATCCTGTCGCAAGTCGTTCCCCTTCCCAGACGACAGAAAGGGTAACCGTTAACCTAAATGAGTTTATTGAGGACATCCGTCAAGACCCAAGCCATCATCTATTGCGTATTGGGGCCTCGGGTGCTCCTTCTTTGGACAGTACCTTAGTGCAAGGAGAAAAGCCTGAAGGAACGATTATCAATCCTTTAACTGATGTCAATGTTGAGTTCTATCTTTATCAACTGTTTAGCGAGATCACGGGGCGCGCCTATCTGAAACAAGGCAACACTATCACCTCCGGCTTTGCCTTAGTCGAGCAGTTGAAAAATACCCACACTTATAGCTCGAAAAAATGCACGACCTATGAGTACGACCTAGTTAACTATGGCAACCGTTTTAGCACTGGCAAGCATGTTAATTCTGTTTGGGCGGCCAAGCTCCCGTCAGAGCAACAAGGCCAAAACCATATGATCACGAAGGTGGGCGGCCATACCTTTATTCGCGGTGGAACGCAGCTCATTGATGGGGAGTCGCCGCGCGAGACAGCCGGAAGTACGCTCATCGTTCCAGCTATTGATATTCACCAGCGCATTGAGCAGAAAAGCAAAAAGAGGAAGTTTCTTGGTCGGCTTGTTCCGTTCAGAGAAGGACGCAAGAAGAAGACCGTTAGGAATGAGTCAGGCTATACCCAGCTGCAGCGCCACCGCCAAGATGCGCGCGGCCTTATCCGCGAGAAAGCGAAGGCTGACGTCAGCTTGCACGCTGTAGATTACACAGCTGGCGCCAACATTGAGGTTGAAAGTGAAACCGGTCAAATTAAGGTACCGGCTGTCATTTCTGAGTCTTGGAACCAGACCCAAAAACGTTCCAAAGATGACCATTGGCAATCGCGATCGTCGACGTGGGAGCATGATCAGGAAGCCAATGTCAGCCGCTTTAGCCCGGGCACCGGCAGTAAGGTTATCCTCAAGGCCCCTAAAGGCATTGTCGCGCCTCGGGTTCAAGAAGAGCATAAACATGTGAAGGGTGAGAACGAGCGCACCGAGGTTTACTCTAAGAAGTTTACTGGTCCTGGCTATGAATGGCTCGAGGAGCTGAAGTTGCGCGATGATGTCATCTGGGAAGATGTGATTGAAAAGCATCACAGCGGCCGGGTTGCGGCTCAAGGGATGACCACGGCAGCCAAGATTGCGGCGGTGATCGTGATTACGATTTTGACCTGGGGGACTGGCACCCCGGCTGTGACCGGTGCTGGAACGGCGAGCGGAGCTGCCGCCGGAGGGGCGGCTGCCGGAGCTGCAGCAGGCGGAGCCGCGGCTGGTGCAAGTGCAGGGGCTGCCACGGTTGGAGCGGCCAGTGTGACGGCGACGACCGCGGGTGCTGCCGCTGGGGCGGGAGCGGCTGCAAGCAGTTTCACTGTTGCGGCTAATGCGGCGATGTCAGCTGCTTTTGAGGCTATCAAAACTGCCACCATTCAACACTTTGCTATTGGTGCTGTCGGCCAACGTGGCCGTATGGATCGGGTGATAGAAAGCTATGCCACCCCACAGAATTTTAGGTCTATGGCGGTCGATGCTATTTCCGCCGGCCTTACCCAAGGGATGAGCCAATATTTTAAGATTGAAACTACCCAGATGAATGGCTTTATGGAGCAGGTCAAAGGTAATGGCCTTAAGTTTGCCGCTAACTTTGCCGCTCAAACAGCTGTTCATGGCAAAGCCGATGAAGCTCTTAAAAATGCGGCCATTAGCTTTGGGGTTGATACTGTCTTTGGCAGCATGACCAATGACACGGGAGAGCGCCGCAGCGGCCAGATTGGTGTTAATGATACTTTTATGCAAAAAGTCCTCCACAAGGTAGAGCATTTTCTGATCGGAGGCCTGCGCGAAGGCACCAGTGCTGCCTTGCATGGTAAGAAAGGCCATGAGTTGTCTGAGGCTGCGCTCGGTGGTGCCATTGGCGCGGCTACGGCTGAAAGCCAGCTGGAAGCAGAAGGTCTGACCCCGGATAGCCAAGCTTATAAGGAACGGTATAGTATTCTCAAAGACCAGCAAATGGAGAAGATCAAAGCTTATGGTCAGCTCGCAGCTGTTGGTGCTGCCAATACTCTGGGTCTTAATGTCGAAGCCGCCCAATCTGCCGCCCTTAAGGCGATGGAGAATAATACAGGGCGGGTCTTTGGTGCTTTCAGTATAATCTCTGATACTGCTATTGATGATTTTTCTCAGCAGGAAGATCAAGCAAAAGCGGCTGATGAAACCTGTGTTCGCAGCGAAGCTGAGCTGGAAGCCATCTTAGACCAGTGGGATGATTTAAGAGAAGAGAATCAGCTCTTGCAAAAAGGACAGTATCGTCCTGGTACGGGAGATACAGCCTCAACAGCTGAAGATGTCTCGGGACTCTTTTTTGATGCTGCTACCCGTGACCAGCGCATCGCCAATATTAAAGCCCGCAATGTCATGAGCGACAAGACCCGTCAGCTCCTGGTCGAGCATTATACGGCTCACACGACCTTCCAGCAGCTAGCGCAGCAACCTTATTTAATGGTTAAACCCACTGAGCGACGCTTTGATATCATTGAGCGGGCTAAGCAAGCGTTGGCGAGCCACACCGCCCCTGATCTAGCGCAAGTTTCTGGCTATGCAGCCTCTAGTTCAAGCTCAACCGGCCCCTCGGTGATGATGGCCAGTCTTGCCGCAACCGCAACGACGGCAGGCCATATAATGCAAGGACCTATGCCGCGCTTTGCCGCCGCAACCGCCGGCGGAGCCCCCGCAATGTTTGAGCTAGCGGCAGCGGGGTTCGGTAAAGTTCCTTTGAATCCTAGTACAGCGCTAAGGGTAGCAGTTGCACTAGGTCTAACGTATGGAGCCTATAAAGGTTATGAATGGTATCAAGACCGGGAACAGGCTAGAGAAAGTCAAGCCGCCGCTGAACGTGAAGATTTTAAGCAAGCTTATGAATCCTCCCGTTCCCAGCAAGGTCAAGCTTGGTTGCAGCGCCATACCTATAATTTAGCAGCCGCGGACACAGCCATTCCCGGCGTCTATAATCCCAGCACGGATAAAGGAAAGGAAAGAGTTTCCGGCAGCAGCACCAGCCACTGCGAGACCACCGATCCTGTTCAAGGCTGGGTCGATGCCGGTTTCACCACTGAGCCCGCAAAGGTGCAAATACTGTCGACGCCCATGCCGGAACCTGCAAGACCAGACATCGAAGGCTTCGATCCAGCATCTCTGGGCATCGATACCACCCTACCAGGCTTCGAGATTTATGATGGTCCGCAGATACAGATATTGACAAGGGATCAAAAACACTCCATAAAATCTAGATTAAAAGAAGCTCAGTTGCCTACCCAGGGAAAAATACGCTTTATTCCTCCGAAAGAATATAATCCTAGTACTACTTTAAAGAGAGGTAATAACTATGGTTATTTGGATCGCTTTGGTAATGAGTGGACAAAAGGTCCCTCAAGGACTCAAGGACAAGAATTTGAATGGGATGTTCAGTTATCTCGCCAAGGTAAAAATAAAATAGGTTGGGCTTCAAGAGATGGAAGCCATGTTAATGTATCTCTGGATGGTGAAATAACCCATAAGTAGGAAAACTAAATTGAAAACACTATTGAGAATTTTTTTTGAGCCAAATAAAACTTCTGAGTTGCAGGATACAGCTTCCCAGATTACTAAGGAAGTAGCTAACGTATGCCCTAATATAAAGCAAGAGTTTTTACGCCCCTATTGGAAGATTCAGGGTTCATTTGAGCTACTTTTAACCTGTGGGTGTCCCGTTTCAGAATGTGCTATTAAGATTAAGGAAAATATATTTCCCAAAACTGTTAAAGAGTATGCCTCTGAATATATTTGGGATAAGAATATACACCCAGAAGAAGCATTTATTACTTCTGAGGTGCTTTGGGCACATCTTGAGGTAGTACCATAACTTATTTCATAAAGGCAAAAGCAAACTAATATAATATTAGTGCTTAGTTATGCATTTATCTATGCAAATTCAATTTTAAGTTCTAGCTCTTCAGTCTAAGAGAGGAGGAGCAAAGTATTTGCTCAAGAAGCGGATGAATGGTATCAAGACCGTGAACGAGCCAAAGAAAGGCAAGCTGCTGCCGAATGTGAAGATCTTAAGCAAGCTTATGAATCATCTCGTTCCCCGCAAGGTCAAGCTTGGTTGCAGCGCCATACCTATAATTTAGCAGCCGCCGACACAGCCATTCCCGGCGTCTATAATCCCGGCACCGATAAAGCAAAGGAAAGAGTTTCCGGCAGCAGCACCAGCCACTGCGAGACGACCGATCCTGTTCAAGGCTGGGTCGATGCCGGTTGTCACCACCAGAAATAAAATGATACAGAGCACCAAAAAAAAATTGATACACTGAGCGATTCCAAAATGTCTTCTTTTAAAGTGAGAGGACGGTTACTTGTTAATTTGATTAAACGTATTTTTGCTTTCCTAAAAAAACTCCTGGGATTTATAGGAAAGGAACGTGAGAGAGATAATGAGAACACACTTAGAGGGTAGGGTAAAAGAGTGAGGTTTAGAATATAATTGATGGTTTTATTGAATTTTAGTAATTTTATACATAAAATGCTGACGGAAATAATTGCTCATATACTGAGTATTTCTTGTCTTATCAATATAACTTAGATATATGTGTAAAGGATGACTTTATTATAAGGTTATCACGGGGAGATGAAACCTCCTGACTGACCTCAGGAAACCAAGCAACAACACTATTTCATCTCCTCAATTTTCTTGGTCTGATTATTAGGTTCAATCTTGAGCAGATTTTGGTAGTCCAGCCTTGCAACCATCTGTTTTCTTATATTATCTCGTCCTGAAAATATAAATTTCACCTTAATTGAGGCCTTTTAACCTCAGCAATAGCTCTCAATTTCAATTCATTAAGATAGGCTTGTTATAAATAGTGAAAGTAGTGATCTTTATTGATTACTCTTGCAAATGTGTTTCCAAAGAAGTTCTAAAGTGAACTTCTCTGGAATTTAATCATTATGCAGCAGCTGCGGCTGGGCTCAAGCGTTTAGCTATCGCACTGAGATGACGATTACGCTTAGCCTCAACTGCCTCTTCAGGTACAGCACTTTTTACTGAAGAACTCCCCCATAAGTAAGTGTAGGCTGTTTGGCCAAAAGACCACGACTTGCTTGCCACATATTTACTCATAGATAAAGACAGTTCACCAGCCTTAAGCACGGCTTCTGCTCCGTACTGAGCAATATAGCCCCCTGTTGCTGTTAAAGCCAGTTGCGCTGCAGGAGATTGAGAGGCCATCATGCCCAGTTTTGTGGCGGCAGCAATACCCGTGATCCCACTTATGCCCATCATATTTAAGGCATAAGAGGCTCCATAGTAGGTTCCCCATAAAAGGGCAGCAGGACCATACATATAGGTCACAGCCAAGCCTGCCCCGACAGCGCCAAATTTAATCGCGGAAATTATGCCGCTTGAAGCTGAGGGTGTTTCTACAGCTTGATTGGCTGAAGGCAGCTCTTGCACGGATACTGTTATATTTTCTGTCTTTGATAAGGCAGGAGTTTTATTGACAACGGTAAATCCCTCCGCTTCTACAGCTTGGTAGATAGGAGACCATCCCAAAGTTGGGGGTCACATTGATTTTGTTAAGTTTCCAGGTTTCGATATATAGTTGATGGGTGGGTATTCAAAGTTTTAGCTATACTCTTAATGGACTCACCTTCCGAGAGTAGACGTTTCATCAGGCTCTTTTGTTCTGAGTTGAGCTTAGAGGGACGCCCGAACTTAACACCTCTTTTTTTCGCTAAAGAGCGACCAGTACTCGTCCGCTCTTTAATTAATTCCCTTTCAAATTCAGCAATGCCTGTAAATACCGTCATCACCATACGACCGGCATGAGATGTTGTATCAGCCCATGGTTCACACAGTGAGCGAAAATGAGCCCCTACGTGATGGAGTTTGTCAGTTATTTCAAGTAGATTTCTTGTAGAGCGAGCTAATCGATCCAAGCGCCATACAATAATAGTGTCATTTTCCCGTAATTGCTCCAGCATTTTTTCTAGCTCAGGTCTTTTCATATGAGCTCCTGAAACTTTTTCCTGGTAAATTTTTTTACACCCTGCTTCCTTTAACACCTGGAGCTGAAAGGTTAAATCTTGGTCGTCAGTAGAAACCCGTGCATATCCAATTTTCATAAAGCCCTCTAGGAGAAATTTTCTTTGCAAAACATATAGCAAAATATTTTACTTCTGCATATGGTTTTTGCAATGAGAAAGGATCAGTACTTTCCTAACTCCATCCTGTTATTGCAAAAGTTACAATTTTTGCGAACTTAAAAAGGAACTCTCATCAATGACCCCACAGTCCCCTATAGAGGTTTATCAGTTTAAATTTTTTCTTAAAGGGATTAGCCCTATGATTTGGAGACGAATTCTAGTGAAGAGCAATAGTAGCCTTGCAGATCTTCATTATGCTATCCAAATTACTATGGGGTGGAGCGATACACATCTTCATCAATTTGATATTTGGGGAAAACAATATGGTCTTTCTTATGACGGAGGAATCATTTTCCCTGATAAAGCCAGAGAAGTTTATTTACAACATTTCCAATTTCGAGTTAACGAAAAATTTATCTATAAATATAATTTCTTCGCTCCTTGGGAACATGAAATTCGCCTTGAAAAGAAGCTATTACTTGATTCTAAAAAAACATATCCACTTTGCATTGCTGGCAATTACGTTAGCCCTCCTGAAGACTGCGGGGGCCCTAAGGCTTTCATGGAATTGATAGACTATTATTCTGTCTGGAGAATTGAAGAAGAAATCTTAGAGGCATTAGAAGAGTATGAAGCTGAAAGAGATCCTGCTTCTTTTAAAGAAACCTTGGAAAATCTTCAATACTGGGCAAGCCGCCACAAATTTGACCGTAAAAAAATTAATCGACAACTACAGCGTTATTTCAACAACCCAAGCAATAATCAATTAACACTGGAGGAGATTCAAGATGAAGATTAAAATCCAATTTATCATTGATAGTGAAGACCAAAGCTCAACAGAAGTTATAGCCTGCATTGAGAGAGAAGAATTAACAGCTGAAACTTTAGGATTAACTCTACAAGAGGCTAAGACGATTACCTCTGAAATTCAGAAAAAGATGATAGGTCATCAAATAACAGACTTTGTTTCTCATAACCGTTTTTGCCTATGTTGCGGTTCAACCCTCTCTATTAAGGGGTACCATCCTTTAGTTTATAGGACTCTTTTTGGTAAGATTTGTCTAAGAAGCCCGAGGCTTTTTTCTTGCCGATGCCAATCTCAGCAATCCTCAACCTTTAGCCCTTTGGTTCAGCTCTTAACAGAACACGTGTCACCTGAACTAAGTTATTTGGAGTCAAAATGGGCGTCATTGATGTCGTATGGATTGGCTGCTAAGCTTCTAAAAGAGGTATTCCCTGTGGAAATTTATCCTTCTTCGGTATACCGCATTACCTCCAAAGTAGCCAACCGCTTAGAACAAGAATTAGGCGAAGAAAAAGCTATGTTCATTAAGGGATGCCAGCGGGATTGGAATCAACTGCCCCGGCCAGATACCCCTATTACCGTTAGCCTTGATGGAGGGTACGTACATGCAAGGAAAGGAAATAACCGTAAGGCTGGGTGGTTTGAGGTTATTGTTGGTAAAAGCTTGCAAGAAGGTCATCAACCAAGAAGGTTTGGTTATGTTGTTAATTATGATCAAAAGCCAAAACGTCGGTTGTATGAAATGCTTGAAAAACAAGGATTACAATTGAATCAAGATATTACTTTCCTAACTGATGGTGGCGATACAGTGCGAGGTCTACCTCTTTATCTAAGTCCTCGATCAGAGCATATTTTAGATTGGTTTCATGTGACCATGCGGATGACTGTTATAAAACAAATTTCAAAGGGAGCTATGGGCAAAGACTATGCGAACTTTGAAAAACAGCTATTAAGGACAAAGTGGTTTCTTTGGCATGGGAATATCTATCAGTCCTTGGATATCTTGGAATCTTTAATAATGGATTTAGACTTATATTCCGAAAATAAAGCACACAAAAAATATAAGCTTTGGCGGGTTGTCAGTGAGTTTTATCAGTATATTCAATCAAATAGTCACTTCATTCCCAATTATGGGGAACGTTATCGTTACGGTGAATCAGTCTCCTCAGCTTGCGCTGAATCAGCAGTCAATGAGCTGATTAGCAAGAGGATGGCTAAAAGCCAACAAATGAGATGGACACAGAAAGGAGCTCATCTACTGCTTCAAGTCCGTTCGAAGACCCTAAATGGTGACTTAATAAAATCCTTTAAACAATGGTACCCAAAAATGGATGATGCCCATAATATTCCTCAACCTTTAGCGGCATGACCCCCAACTTTGGGATGGTCTCAAATATATTCAGAGGCATACTCTTTAACAGTTTTGGGAAATATATTCTCCTTAATCTTAATAGCACATTCGGAAACGGGACACCCGCAGGTTAAAAGTAGCTCATATGAACCCTGAATCTTCCAACATGCGCGCAAAAGCTCTTGTTTTATATTAGGACATACGTTAGCTACTTCTTTAGTAATCTGGTAAGCTGTATCCTGCAACTCAGAAGTTTTATTTGGCTCAAAAAAAATTCTCAATAGTGTTTTCAATTTAATTTTCCTACTTATGGGTTATTTCATCATAGGGTCCATTAAAGTAGCACTCTTTTTTCTCAGCCGCGAGTAATTACGGCTGGAGTAAAAGGAAGTTCTTGCCCCGCACTAGAGAAACCACTAACCTTGGAATCCCGGTAGGAGTAGAATAAAACTTTACCCTTTTATAATCTCTATTAAAAGAACTCTTGTTCTGAAATTATTAGTTTCTAGATTATATTTAGGCGCTATATATCTTTTCTTTTATTTAACTTGTATATAGTGATTAACTAAGGCCTATCTTTTTAATTGGCCTTCACCTGTCTTAGGGTCTACAACTACTTTTAGGGAGCTATTACTATAAAAATCTTCACGATTTTTAAACTCGTTACAGCTTATTAGACATTCCTCCCATACCATCCATGCCTCGTCACTATCTTCAATTTCTAAAGCATAAGCCCATCTCCCTTCGGAATCCTGGGACATCCCTAATACCGTTCCCAAAAGATTATCGATTCGCACATATTCTGGAAGATTTGAACGAACTCTAACTACCTCATAAAAATCAAATCTACTTCTCAACATTCTTCTCCCCAATTTTATTTATGAGTAATTCTACCCTTTTTGGATACATTTAGATGAGTTCCATCACGTGTTGCCCAACCTAATTGGCTCTCGCCTGTACGGGATAACTGTACATCCCACTCTATGTTTTCTCCTTGAGTTCGAGAAGGGCCTGCTTTCCACTCATTTTTAAAGCGATCTATATATCCCTGCTTACCCTTAGGTAATGGAAGTGTGGGAGTATAATTTTTTGGTGGAATGTACCTTATCTTTCCTTGAGTCGGTAACCCTGCAGCCTTAATGCGTCCTTTAATTGTAGGCTTATCGCTTTTTCTTTCATTAGTCAATATCTGTATCTGCGGCCCATCATAGATATTAAAGCCTTCCAGAGTAATATCGATACTTGAGGGTGCCTGGTCAAAGCCTTCAATATCTGGTCTTGCTGGCTCCGGCATAGGTGTCGACAGAATTTTCACTTTGGAGAGTTCGGTGGTGAAGCCAGGGTCGACCCAGCCTTGGGCAGGATCGGTAGTCTCGCAGTGGCTGATGCTGCTGTCAGAGACTCTCTCTTTCCCTTTATCGGTGCTCGGATTATAGACGCCGGGAATGGCTGTGTCGGCGGCTGCTAAGTGGTAAGTATGGTGCTGCAACCAAGCTTGACCTTGTTGGGAACGGGAGGATTCATAAGCTTGCTTCAAATCTTCACGTTCGGCAGCGGCTTGGTTTTCTTTAGCTCGTTCCCGGTCTTGATACCACTCAAAACCTTTATAGGCTCCATACGCTGTACCTAGCGCAGCTGCTGTCATTAGCGCTGTATTAGGATTCAAAGGAACTTTACCGAACCCAGCTGCCGCTACCTCGAAGATTGCGGGGGCGCCACCGGCAGTTGCGGCGGCAAAGCGCGGCATAGCTCCTTGCATTATCTGGCCTGCGGTCGTTGCGGTTGCGGCAAGACTGGCCATCATCACCGAAGGGGTCGATGAGCTTGAACTTGAGGCTGCATAGCCAGAAACCTGTGCCAGATCAGGGGCGGTGTGGCTCGCCAAGGCCTGCTTGGCCCGCTCAATGATATCAAAGCGTCGCTCCGTGGGTTTGACTATTAAGTGCGGTTGCTGCGCTAGCTGCTCGAATGTCGTGTGGGCCGTGTGATGCTCGACCAGGAGCCGACGGGTCTTGTCCTCCATAGCCTTGCGGGCTTGAATATTGGCAATGCGCTGGTCACGGGTGGCAGCATCGAAAAAGAGTCCCGAGACATCCTCAGCTGTCGAGGCTGTATCCCCATTACCGAGACGATACTGTCCTTTTTGCAGGGCCTGCCCCTCTTCTCTTAAGCTCTCCCACTGATCTAAAATGGCTTCTAGCTCAGCTTCGCTACGAACACAGGTTTCATCCGCCGCTTTCGCTTGGTGTTCCTGCTGGGAAAAATCATCAATAGCAGTCTCAGAGATTATACTGAAAGCACCAAAGACCCGCCCTGTATTATTCTCCATCGCCTTAAGGGCGGCGGATTGGGCGGCTAGGACATCGAGGCCCAGAGTATTGGCAGCACCGACAGCGGCGAGCTGACCATAAGCTTTGATCTTCTCCATTTGCTGATTTTTGAGAACACTATACCGTTCCTTATAAGCTTGGCTATCCGGACTCAGGCCTTCTGCTTCCAGCTGCTTGGCTATCCGACGAGAGGCGGCCGGTAAGAGGGATTCAGCTAAAATTTCAGCCGTAGCCGCGCCAATGGCACCACCGAGCGCAGCCTCAGACAACTCATGGCCTTTCTTACCATGCAAGGCAGCACTGGTGCCTTCGCGCAGGCCTCCGATCAGAAAATGCTCTACCTTGTGGAGTACTTTTTGCATAAAAGTATCATTAACACCAATCTGGCCGCTGCGGCGCTCTCCCGTGTCATTGGTCATGCTGCCAAAGACAGTATCAACCCCAAAGCTAATGGCCGCATTTTTAAGAGCTTCATCGGCTTTGCCATGAACAGCTGTTTGAGCCGCAAAGTTAGCGGCAAACTTAATACCATTCCCTTTGAACTGTTCCATAAAGCCATTCATCTGGGTAGGTTCAATTTTGAAATAATTGCTCATCCCTTGAGTGAGGCCGGCAGAAATAGCATCGACGGCCATAGATTTAAAATTCTGTGGGGTGGCATAGCTTTCCGCCACCCGATCTAGACGGCCACGCTGGTCGACCATTCCTATGGCAAAGTGTTGAATGGTAGCAGTTTTAACAGCCGCGAGCGCAGCTGACATCGCCGCATTGGCAGCGACACTGAAACTGCTCGCAGCTGCAGTCGCACTCGCTCCAGCGGCAACGCCGGCTGTGGTTGCGGTAGCACTGGCTGCTCCAACTGTGGCCGCTCCAGCACTTGCTCCAGCCGCGGCTCCGCCTGCAGCAGCTCCGGCGGCAGCTCCGCTCGCGGCTCCAGCACCGGTCACAGCCGGGGTTGCAGTCCCCCAAGTCAAAATCGTAATCACGATCACCGCCGCAATCTTGGCTGCCGTGGTCATCCCTTGAGCCGCAACCCGGCCGCTGTGATGCTTTTCAATCACATCTTCCCAGATGACATCATCGCGCAGCTTCAGCTCCTCCAGCCATTCATAGCCGGGACCAGTAAACTTCTTAGAGTAAACCTCGGTGCGCTCGTTCTCACCCTTCACTCGTTTATGCTCTTCTTGAACTCGAGGCGCGACAATGCCTTTAGGGGCCTTGAGGATAACCTTACTGCCAGGGCCCGGGCTAAAGCGGCTGACATTGGCTTCCTGATCATGCTCCCACGTCGACGATCGTGATTGCCAATGGTCATCTTTGGAACGTTTCTGGGTCTGGTTCCAAGACTCAGAGATGACAGCCGGTACCTTAATTTGACCGGTTTCACTTTCAACCTCAATGTTGGCGCCGGCTGTGTAATCCACAGCGTGCAAGCTGACGTCGGCTTTCGCTTTCTCGCGGATAAGGCCGCGCGCATCTTGGCGGTGGCGCTGCAGCTGGGTATAACCTGACTCATTCCTAACGGTCTTCTTCCTGCGTCCTTCTCTGAACGGAACAAGCCGGCTAAGAAGTTTTCTCTTTTTCCTTTTCTGCTCAATGCGCTGGTGAATATCAATAGCTGGCACAATGGTCGTACTTCCGGCGGTCTCGCGCGGCGCCTCTCCATCAATGAGCTGTGTTCCGCCACGAATAAAGGTATGGCCGCCCACCTTCGTGGTCATATGGCTTTGGCCTTGTTGCTCTGACGGGAGCTTGGTCGCCCAAACAGAATTGACATGCTTGCCAGTGCTAAAACGGTTGCCATAGTTAACTAGGTCATACTCATAGGTCGTGCATTTTTTCGAGCTATAAGTGTGGGTGCTTTTCAACTGATCGACTAAGGCAAAGCCCGAGGTGATGGTGTTGCCTTGTTTCAGATAGGCGCGCCCCGTAATCTGGCTAAACAGTTGATAGAGATAGAACTCAACATTGACATCCCTCAGAGGATTGATAATCATTCCTTCAGGTTGTTCTCCTTGCACTAAGGTACCGTCCAAAGCAGGAACACCCGACGCCCCAATACGCAATAGATGGTGGCTTGGGTCTTGACGGAGGCCCTCAATAAACTCATTCAGATTAATGGTCACTCTTTCCGTGGTCTGAGGCGTCGAACGACTTCCGAGCGGATTACTGAAAGCAGCTGTTTGAGCATACAGATTGAGGGTGGGCGCGCTCATACTTCCGCTCATTTCAGCAGAGCCGATTTTAATGTGAATCTCTTCGCCTACTTTGAGCGTACCAATACTGGGCGGGGTTACTCCTCTTTCCCTATACCATGTCTGGGTACCAAATTCTAGAACATCATAAAAGGTCGTACGACTGATATTTTTAATGCTTTGAGGCAGATTTTCCACATTTTGAAGGTCGTTATGATGATAAAGGTTTTGGCTGATCAGCACATTACCATATTCATTGGTAAAAGTTTCGGTGTAACTATAAAGGCTTCCTATAACATTTATTGTCGATGGATCAGCTTGCTCAAGATAGTAGCATAAGAATTGATAGTTAGGATTGGAGGACGTTCCAGGAAAGGCCCTTAAGTCGATGCGGGTCTGATGATAAGTTTTGGCTTGTAAGACAAGATCGCCGATAACAGACAGGGCCCCTGACAAATTATAGATGCGATCTCTGGCGAGCAGCGTTAATCCCCGGCCAGCTTGCAGTTGGCCATACTCCACCAAAATATTTCCTAAAGGAGCCTCAATTCTCAAGTGATCTGCAGCACTGACACAAGTGCCATTGAGATGGGATTTTTCATAAAAAGGATTATTGAGACACTTTCCGGTAGGCTTATAGCTCTGCTCGGTCATCACGCCCAAACGAGCTCCCAACATAACATCCTTCGTCAAGGATTTTAACAGTGTCTGTTTGGTCGACTGAACTGAACCATACCTCAAGTCCACTGTGTCGGCAGCTTCAATGTTAACAGCACCATTGTCAGCATTCACCTGACCTAAATTCTGATTATCAACGCCAACAGTAAATTGCCCCAAATTTGCCGCGTTAAGATCCCCTTCTTTTACCTCTAATAGCTTCTTAACCCATAAATTACCAACGCTATCAAACTGAGCTGAGTTGACTTTAATAATGCCGATTTAAAGGCCAAAACACCGCTGTTATCAAGCTGAGCGTTGGTGAAAGATACCTTGCCTAAGTCAACCGTTCCTTGATTTAACAGCTTGCTATTAATTAGCTTTGTAGCTGGTGTTTGCAAGCGACCGTTTGCAGTGAAGCTAATTTCTCCTCCTTCACTTCCGAAGTGGGGAGTGATTATGGAGCCATCAACACTGACTTTACGTTCATAAATTTTGAGCCCCTGTGAACATTGAATTGTCCCTGCAAAGTGAAGAGGGGAAGTCTGAGGAGAGACGGCGCTATAAATAATCAAGCTGGCCAAATCAAGACTTGAAGCAGCATCACAAATGAAAGCCTCAAGCGTTTCTTGCAGTTGCAATTGCTGACCAACAATCTTGCCGCCTCTGTTATCAAAGCTGCGAAGATATAAAGCAGCCATCCCCTTCAAGGGGGTGGCACGAAAAGTTCCCCTATTAATAAATTTACCCTCTCCTAGAAGAATAGACATCCAAACCTGCGCGGTGTTAATAAGTTCGCCACCAGCACCCAGGGTAAGACGGACACCAGAAAGGTTTAACTCGCCGTGATTTTGCCCCTTGTCGATGGTAAGAAAGCCTGTACCGCTCATTTGACCGCGGTTGACAAGTTCAGTAATACGACAATCACTTTTCTGGTCCATCCAGCCGAGCTTACACTGGCCTGAGTTGACTAAAGCGATGCGAGTCAATACACTTTTCTGCTGATCAATCTCGCCATAGTTGGCCAATTTAATGTGCTTAAAGTCACCCTGTTGAGCACGCATTACGCCATTATTGATGAGAATCGGTGAGCTTGTGTCCTCGAGAGAGCTAAAAGCATAGCTGCTATCACTGATGATCTGTCCACCATTAATGGCCTCCCCCTTCCACTTATATAGTCCTTCCCGGAGGGTGTGAATTTTGCCATGATTGATGAATAGCTCCTGGGCGGTGACAGCGTATTTGTTAAGCTTGATCTCTCCTTGACTCTCATTAACATGTTTTTGGGTCCGCAAAGAAATACCCTCACCGCCGATCTGCCCCACATTATCGAACAACCGAACACTTGTGATGGTCTGCGGTGCCCCTTGGGAAGTTAAAGTACCACTGTTAATAAAGTCGCCACCGCCAAGATCCCATGTTCCCTTGCCAGTTGCAATTAAGTGGCTATGGTTGACAAAGTTATCCCCCTTCAGGTGCATATTTTTAATCTGCACTTGGGCATTCGGAATTGATTTGTGAGCATATAAATAGACACCCCCTTGTTCTTGGGTAGCTTGAACGTGTAACGTGTCGAGGGTAGTGGTGCCAATAAAGATCGTACTTAGGGCTTGAGTGTGGAGGTGTGAGATCTGACAGTTACGCAATGTGATCAGATGCGGACCTTTAACCTTAAAGATGGTATCAGCATCAGATTGATTGATATTTTGTAAAAAGATCTGACCATTGAGGCCAACGCGCACCTGACCAAATTTTTTTATATAGCGCCACTTATATCCGGTCTCGCGCTTATTTTCGGTTGTCCAATCAATATCTTCGGCAGGCACGGTTTCAGGGTCACTAATGCGATCACAGCGAATTGTTTTCTTTTCGCCCGTTTGCAGATCCTTGTGCTGCAAGGAAAGTTGGATGTATTCCAAAGCTCCGGCCTCATTGAGCTGCCGCTCAACCTTGAGCTTGTATTGAACCTTATCGGCCGGCAGTGAGCTGACATCCATAGCAAAGGAGGACACCAGCGTCATCTTGAGATAAGCGACCAAAAGCAGAACATTAACAATTTTACGAAAACTGAACATAACCCCACCTCACAACAGAGCTTCTATGATGACGAATCACAGTGGCTTCCAACCAAGCACATAACTAGCTGAGAGAGGTTTTAATCTTTTATTAATAAATTTACAAGAGTCAAAAACATGGATTTTTTGAATTTTTGAAGAAATCTTCAAAATAATGCAATAAAATATGATAGGCTATATTTTGAGCAACAGATTTTATTATCTAATTTACTTAAAAATTTAAAATATTTACTTATAGATACCATCATTTTTATTAAGGTTCAATCCTAATATTGAGCTTGCTTGAGAATTTTGCCTCCTACCTTATTAGAGAAAGCTGCCCTTACCATTTCCGATCAAATTCTTCGACCACATGTTCGTCAGTCAAATTCAGATAAATAGCCGTCGTCGTTAAACGGTCATGGCCTAAGGCGTTCTGGACGGCCGCGAGAGAAACACCTTTCTGGAGAGCCAACGTGGCAAATGTATGGCGGAGCACAATGCGGCGGGGCAGTTTGACTTAGGTTAGCTCGATTGGCCACGTGTTTAACAATCTTTTGTACCTGCCGCGGTCCGACAAACCATTTTCTATAGATCGAAAAATAGGGCGAGGAGTTGATCTAACCAGTTCAGCAGAAAAAAGACTATGGGAGTAATTAATGCGGTTGCTCAATTCGAGCGAGATCTGATAATTGAACGCACGTAAGCCGGCCTTGCTAGAGCCAAATCAAAGGGCAAAACTCTCGGGCGACCGAGAATTCTCACAGAATTACAAATAAAGCAAACTATACAGCACTTACAAGAAGGCAAAACTGTTGCACCTATTGCAAGAAACTTTAAAACAAGTCGACAAACAATCATGCGTATCAGAGATACTATCAATCATTAATGCATTTCTGTGGAACTTTAACTTCCTTTATATGGATGGACCCAAAGTACTAAAAAAAGCCAATAAGAAAATAGTTTGGTCAATTAAGCGTTATTAACGCTTAATTGCTTCTTCTAGTTCTAGCTTGAGTTTAACCGTTTTAGCAATCAAGAATTGATAATCAATTTATTTTATCTGTATCTCTTAAAAGGACTAAAGATAAGCTAGAACAGCTTTACCTGATTCCAGCCTAGCGATCACCGATTAAGTGGTTCCCATCCTCAAAGCAATTTCCTCTTGAGTGAGGCCCGCTTGTCTCCTAGCTTTGATCAGCTCTAAGGCAATTTCAAACTCGACCTCTAGGTCTTGGTAAGCTCTGACGAACTCAGGCTCTTTCAGCCACTCTTTCTTGAGATCATCTAAATCAGTAAATTTAATCATCTTTAATCTCCAAATATCTTTTTAACTATTTATAGAGGGATGGCAGCTGAACTCGGTAGAGAAAATGTTCTCAATTCCTACACAGGTTACTTTATTGCTAAGCGGGAAATATTCTTTTTGGGGAATAATAATGAATAGATGGTCGAGTTGAAGTCCTTCAAGGGCAAGATGCATAGATTTAGTAATTTTAGGAGAATCTGTGAATTTGATCTCAAATCCAAGTTTCTTGTTTTCATGATTAATAAGAAGATCAAGCTCAGCGCCATTATGCGTTGCCCAGAAATAACTATCTTGGTAAGCATTAAATCTTCTTAAAAGCTGCTCAATAGCAAATCCTTCATAGGATGCTCCAAGCCTTGGGTGGTTCTCTATATTATCATCTGCTAGTAGGAGAAGACGATGTAATAATCCAGTGTCTCGAATGTAGATTTTTGGTGCTCTCACTTCTCGCTTCGACAGATTAGAGTGCCATGGTTTAAGCAAGGTAATCATAAAGGCACCTTCTAATATTTGAAGATACTTCTTGATTGTTCTTTGGTCTATGTCTAAGGAGCGAGAGAGATCATGATAATTGAGAGTTTGACCATGCACATGGGCTAACATGCGCCAAAGCTTTCCAATTAAATAGGGAGTTATGTTAAATCCTAATGCGGCTAAATCTCTTTCTAAAAAGGTTAGGATATACTCGTCCCTCCATCTTATGCTTAATTTAGTGGAAGATGCTAAATAAGATTTAGGAAACCCTCCTCTTAGCCATAGTTTATTCCACTCCCCCACCTCATCCAAGGAAAAAGGTGTTATTTGATGATAACCTATTCTGCCAGCAAGTGTTTCAGAGGACTGATGAATTAAATCTCGGGAGGCACTTCCTGTAATGAGAAATTGTTTAGTTTTATCTTCATCTACCAGCACACGTAGAATAGGAAAAAGGTCGGGCCGCCGTTGTACTTCATCAATAACAATAAGACCTTCGAGGTTTTGAAAGGTTATCAAAGGAGAATCCAGTCGTGCTAAATGAAGAGGATTTTCACAATCAAAAAAATGAACAGAAGTAGGAAAATGGTGGGCAAGCTCTTTGGCAAGAGTAGTCTTCCCACATTGTCTTGGCCCTAGAAGGGCACAAATCTGATGAATCTCAAACTCTTCTTTAATTCTAGTTAATAATTTATTGCGTCCAATATGCATGAAAATATGACATCGCTACGTTTAATTTACTTACATATTATATAGATAAAATAAGTATATCAACTTTTAATTTAGGCAGTTTTCCTTTTTTTAGCTTTAACTTTTGTATGCTTACCAATTGCCGCTGTAGAGCCCGCTCTTTATGTTCCTCAGAAACTTCCTCCACCACATTGCCTGAGAGATCATAGCGGTGGGGATTTTCAACTAAAGCTTTTTGATATTTACGTCGCTTAGTATAAATCGCCAAAGCTTTACGGATATGATGGCGTGCAAAGGGA
This sequence comes from Candidatus Odyssella thessalonicensis L13, assembly GCF_000190415.1. Taxonomy (GTDB): domain Bacteria; phylum Pseudomonadota; class Alphaproteobacteria; order Paracaedibacterales; family Paracaedibacteraceae; genus Paracaedibacter; species Paracaedibacter thessalonicensis. The sequence continues at coordinate 16,781 of NZ_AEWF01000011.1, read as the reverse complement.
AGCTCTTCGGGTAAATTATTAAAGATATCCTTTTCAATACGCAGCTTTAAAGGTTTTGGGTTCTCTTTGTCAAAGCAGTTTGGATATGTGGCCATAAGCCAGTCAAGGGATTGGAAGATCTTTCCTAATCGCTCACGTCGAGCTTGAATGGCATTCTTGTCCTGATCCGGAACTGATTGAGTTTGCGTTTGCTTTTGTCGGGAGGCTGGTTTCCCTTGAGAACTTTGGGGGCGCTTCTTTTTAAAAGTTGGGGCTAACTCTTGGTGAGTCAAGCCTGTCTCAAAGGAGAGCTTGAGCTGAGTTAGCTTTTCTTGAGCTTTTGCTTTTTGAAGAGGATTAAGGCTTAAGGTAAGAGGGGTTCGGGTCATAATCTTTTTCTACTCTTATATTCTAAAGGATTGACTTAGGATTTTTTGTCGCAGCTTTCACTTTTGCCATAAACTGCTCCTGTTCTTTTTCTGACAGTTTTGGCCAAGCTTGAGAAAAATACTCACCATATTGAAGTTTGGTACTCATCGTGGCATCGATCGGTGGAAAGAGATAATGGACAAGTCCACCAGCGAAAAGTCCCCCCAGAAATACGGCTCCTAAAACCGCCGCTACAAAGCCTCTGTTTAAGAATTTGATTCTGTCTAAGCCTCGCGCCAGCTGATGATTAACATCAAAGGATTGCCGTTGCACTCTTTCTAACTCGGCACTCATTTGATCTGCCGTCTTTTCAAGTAAGAAACGATTGATCTCGCTTGCTGTATTCTCGGCCACCGCTTTCGAGATCGTTATGATCACCCTTTCAAGATCGTTGGTTAACTTAGGCGACAACTCAGTTAGATTCTGAATGGCCTTTTCAAATTGCTTAGTACAGGTTGAGATTTGGCTCGCTGATGAGACGATGACGTCTCGTTCTTTTTCGAGCTGTTCAGCAATTCCATTCATGATAAACAGGGTACTGGTCAACTCTTTAATAGGTTCAGTAACAGACTGTGAAGTTTCCATAAAAATATCTCCTTATTATTAGCGGCTTAAGTCGCGACCTAAACTGCGGTTTTGTTGTTGGATTTGTTGTTTCTCATAATCTTTTGCGAGAGCTTGAACATTTTGATGCAAGTCGGGGTACCAACCGCGCATATAAAACATAGCATTGTCATCTTTTGCAAGAGCCACTGCTTGCTGAGCGAGCGCTTGTTTATCGGCTAGGGTGGTTTTACCTTGAGCTTCGGCTTCTTTATAAGAGTGATAAGCCTCTCGGAAAGCCAGGACATCTTTCTCAAACTGAGGCCGGTAAGAAGAGACCGATGCTTGGTCTGGCGTTGCTTTAGCTGCGCTCATCCGAGAAGGAGAATTGGCGTTATGTTGCTTCTGCATTTTGGCTAACATCTCCTTCCAAGACGCTTGAGGGGTTTGCGGCAAGGATGGAGCAGAGGAAGATTGGAAGAATTGAGCTTTCGCTTGCTGATACTCTTGCAACGTTCTCCCGGTGGCTTGGAAGATACGTTTTTCCATATCCTGTTTTTCTAGATCGACCAACATTTCTTTCCATGACTTGGGAGCCTCTGCAGTAGGAAGGCTTATCTCTAGTCGAGGAGGAGTGGAGTCTAAAGTGAGAGCCTTGTCTTGGTTAAGAGTCTTAGCACGCTGAGCTTCAGGTAAAGCGGTCTCTATCAGAAGCGTCTCAAACTGGGGATCCTTATGTAGCCAATGGTTAAGGCTACGTTTGGCCGTATAATGGATGGCTTTGAGGGTATTGGTGACTTTCTCCAAAGCTTCTCGAATAATTGAGCTCTCTTCTCTCACCAGTTTTAGTGCTTGATCGGTATCAATATAATCGAGCGAAGAGAGTTTCTCTTGCTGCTTTGAGAGTTGCTTGATTAAGACTCCTTCTGTCCAAAACTCTTGAGCACTCCCATAAATATAGGCGTTTTCACGATGACGTGTTAACGCCACATACGAGATATTGCTGTGGAAATGGTTCGAGGCTAGAATAAAGCTTTTATCGTTAGTCGCCCCTTGCTGCTTGTTGATGTTAATGGCCCAGCCTAAATCAAAGTAAGGATACACCTTAGAGGCAAAAGAAACGAGTTCGCCTTGTTTGCCGTCTTTACCATCTAAGCGAACTTTTAATTTGGTCGCATTAATCTCTTCAATGGTGCCAAGCATACCATTGCGCACCCCTAAACCTTGATCATTCTTCATAAACAAAAGGCGATCGCCTTTAGAAAAAGCACGTTGCTTTTGAAGTTTGCTTTGGTCGCCGAAATCATTTTCTTCAAGACGCATAATCGTATGGGTAAAGCTTTGTTTGTCGACCGTGCCATCTTGAATACGTAACAGTCGCGCTTGCTCATTTAAAGCTTCCGTCTCTTTTAAGGTAAAAGCCATTAACACATGGGACTTGTGAGGCTCCGCTTGAATGGAGGCATGCCAATCGCGCATCAGGGCCGCTTGAGTCTCTTGCTTTGGCTGACAGATAAAGGCTTCACCGTCTCTCCTTTGGCCGTCGAGGCCCCATTGCTGCACGAGGCGCTGGACTTGGAGCTTTTTCAATTGCGAGTCTGTTTCACTAACCAGATGCGCCGCAAGCCGGTAGGGATCCGTCTTTAAGATCTGAAGAGCTGGACGGCAAGCATCAATATGCTGAGTGATGGCTTGGGCCGCTTCAGCTTCCAATTGTTTCCACTGCTCTAGCTGATTGTTTCCTCTTTCCTTTTCCACCCCATTGAGCTCAAGGCCACTGCGGAAGGTCCAGCCGACCAGCTTTTGAGAACGAACCGCCGTATTAAAGGCCTCTACAAGACCCACATAATTCTTGGTGTCTGCCAAGCGTTGAATAGAGGGCAAAGGCTCATCAATAATCTTTACGCGGTCGTGGTCGTGATACTTCTGCAAGGCCGCTTCAGTTTCACCACGGCCAAAGTGCTGCGTTGCCTCCTTCATCCAGGTCTCATTTTGACGGATAATCGTTTCGAGCTTGGCCACGCCCGTTTCTCGGGTCACTAAACGGAAGGCAGCGCCTGCTTCAATTGGCTGAAGCTGGCGTCCATCGCCCACCGTGACGAGCTTGACCCCCAACTTCTGAACGGCTCCTAAGAGCTCTTCAAAGCGGGAGATATCGACCATACCTGCTTCATCTAGGATCAGAACCGACTTTTGATTGAACTGGCTGCGGCCTTGATGGTAGTGCTGCAAAAACCGATGCAGCGTCATCGATTTAATGCCTTCAGTTTGTAAATTCTGAGCAGCTTTCCCAGTCGGTGCTAATCCATAAACCTTGTAGCCATTATCCTTCCAGATTTCTTGCGCACATGTCAGAATGGACGACTTGCCGGTGCCGGCATATCCCACCACGGCCACTAGCTTTTTGTTGTCAACAATATGAGTCAACGCCTCTTTCTGATCGACTGTTAAGCCCCCGTTAGCGGCATACTTTTCGTTATAAGCTTGAAGGTGCTTCTCAACACTGCTTGAGGTCACTTGAAAGCCCGGAGCTTGGCTTAATTGATGAGCGCGCTCTACTAAATTGAGCTCCTTTTTGAGCATGGTCTTTGTGGTATATACATGACCTTCTTGTGTCTCTCTTAAGAGCTTAAGTTCTGGCGAATTACGCAGCTGTGCTTCATAAGCTTGAAAGACTTCTGGATCATCCAGATAACGGGCCAGAACTTTTTGGACATCGCCCCACATAAATGTTGCTTGCGACTTGTGAACAATCTTAAAAACCAGGTCCGATTGCTTCATGATCCGGTACATATTTTTAAGCTTAATATGATTGAATTCTTGAGCTTTATCCGTCTGCGGTTGGCTCATGGAAAGTGAAGAAATATCCTTAAGACGGCCCTCCATTTCTTGGACGCTGCGAGAGAGTTTGGGTTGGGCTTCAATATCAATGCCGCGCTCTTCATAAGAGCGATGATCAATGCGCGCTTGATGACCGTGAAGGTGTAAATGGAAGTTTGTATAAGCGGCTAATTGCTCCCGCCATTCTTCTAGCAATGTCGTTTGATTCCAGGTACGATTTTTTTCTTCAGATAACCCTTTCTCAGTGAGCTCGCGTGTTAAAAGAACCGCATGACAATGGGGCTTATTCTGACCTGAATTTTTGTCATAATCATTATGAAAATTAGTCAGAACTGTGATGCCGCGTTTACAAAACTGGTCCTGAATAAACTCCCGCAATAAGGCAATATTTTGCTCTGAGGTGAGCTCAGCGGGAAGAGCAAATTCGAAATCTTTATAGACTTGAGCATCAATTCTTTTTTCAGCAGATTCTGCAAGATCGGATAACTTTTGAACGCCTTTTTCGCGGTCCTGGGCAATGAGGGCTTTAAGATCCTGGGCCCATTGGGGAGCGTTCTCAGGAATCAACAATTCGACATGCTCAACTGCTTTGTTGCGGTAATTAAAAAGCTCACCAGTTCGCTCTTCTTGAAGCCGTGTGCCGCTGCGATAAGCCAGCGCTCCGACCGTGTTACGATCAGAGCGTCCCAGAGTTTTAATATGAGCGTGATAAATGGCCATTCATCTTACCTACAAAGCATTGACGCTTGCGTCACAGCGACATTGCTATTATGCAATGTATAAGCGCGCCTTGCAATTTTTTATTGCTGCGGACTTATAGAAAATGTTATCCATTATTCATGATTAACCCTCACACTTTCAAAGAGCGGAGGGATAGTAAAGGGGGTCACCTCTTTACAGAAAACTCTAAAAATTGGCAACACATAAGATCTAAGAGATCAGGATGACTTGGATAAAAAAAATTAAAGAATGGCTTTTTAAAAAAGAGGAATCCTTACAAGAAAACATCATTCCTCCTGAGGAGATTAACGGGGATGGGCATCCTATTCCAAGCGAGCTCGTTAACCGAATTGATGTGATAACAACAGCTAAAGATGGAAATACTCATCTCTTCATTGTATCGGTTGGGTATTTAGATGGTTCCCACTACATAATTCAGCGAATAGCACATAAAGTTAACACCTATCTTTGCTACATTAATGATGACGAATTTAAAGAGAAGTTTGGGCACCCCTCTGTTCAAAAAACAACGATCAAACTTAAATGTAGTGAAAAGCCTCATACCAAAATTTTTCAGATCATAGAATCACTTCAAGAAACGGTAAACTACTGGCATTCTTCACTTAGCATTGAGATCAACTAACTTAACCGAGGATATAAATGAAAAAAATAGATACCTTATCTAAAAAGCTTCAAGACTTGCAAGCCGAACAACAAAAATTACAACTGAAGATCGCAGAACACCTTTATCATGAATCGCAGAAGATTCTTGGCGAAGACTTTTCTCCGTCCTTAGCGTTAACCCTGATTCAGCAAGCATGGCATTACTCCGGTAAAACTAAGGAGGACTGGCTTAAGCTATCGAATTCCTTTCCAAACTCTGCCGACTAAAGTTTTAGAACTTAAATGGCATACATATCAGCGTCAATCTCTTAAACTAAAACAAAAGATTTATCAGATGAAAAATCGCTCAGGAATAGCGGGGTACGGGTTCCGTCAGGCTCGGACTCGAACTCTCATCCAATTAGGGGGGCTTATTGAAAAAGCCGGCCTGTTTGAGGCGGTGGGTCTTATCCCTGGGAGCGATCTCCAAAAGGATCCGCAGATGCAAGAAATTGCTTTGGGATTGCTCGGAGCCTTTATTGAAATTAAACGTGATCTTCAAAAGGGTGAAGCTTCACTTGAGCTGTGGAAATTAAAAGCTCAAGCCTTCTTAAATGAAGCCTCTAAAGCTCCACTAAAATTTCGAAGTGAAGAGGAAAAGGAGATTAATACTGGCGCTAATATTGCTTGTGAATTACTCTAAAAAGAACATAAGGAGTTGCAAGTGTCACCATTATTAGAGTTAATCTTTGACATTTTAATATCGTTCTTTAATCGTTCTCCGGAAGAGGTTTCATCTAAAAAAATAGTAATAAAGAAAAAGCAGATAAGGTGACAGAAGAGCAAGAGTAAAGAGAGCCACCTATTTCGAAAAGAGAGCCTTAACTAAAAGGAAGCTTATAATCCAATATTTGCGATTTTCAAAAAACAAGTTTTAAAACTCTTTATTATTTTTATAATCTTTAGAAAATATTGAGATATCTGTTTTTAACAACTATGTAGCATGAGCACCTGAAGAAGATTTAATCTAAACATCCTCTTAAGGTAAATAAGATCTCCTTAGAGAGACAAACTTTTAAACCAGACGCCATAATAAGAACACTTAAAGTGTCACATATGTGACACTTATATAAATTTATAAAAATGCACTTATCTATAAGAAGATTACCTCTTTCCAAAAGTTTAACTATTTAGAATAAAAGTGTCCTATAAAAAATGCTGATGAGAAGGCGAGCCTTACTTTTCTTTGACCAAAGTTAACCGTTTAAACCGCACCTTTTATAAACTCTTGATAGAATGTAATCCATAGCATGCTGTAGATCATCTTGGAAAACTCGGCCGGAGGAAAACGGCTTGATAACTCCTTGATCAATTCTTCTAAAATGATGCTCTATTTCAGCTTGGTTCTCTTCTGCATACAAACACATTTCATACTGCGCTTTCATAACTGTTTCTCTAAATTCTTGATCAGTGTCGTAATCATCGGCATTAAGGTAGCCTTTACAAGGGATACCGATTATTCTTCTAACTTCATTTATATCCGCAATCTCACTTAAGGGTTTACTCCTCCCTTCATTAAGATTTTTAAAATAGCCCTCAATGAAAGAACGGTAGCATTCGAAGTGCATAAAGAGTTCTTTTTTCGCTAAGTCCATATTAATTGGTTCTGGGGTATAGCACAGTAATTTTAGATGAGCACCAATCATCAATATTCCCAAAAGAGGTGTTATATTGGATCCTTCCGACCTCATATAAGAGAGAAACAGATAAACCAATATTGCACAAAAGAAAGCAATGACACTTATTCTAGCAATCCTAGGAACCGCACTGAAAACCATTGCTACTCCTCCTATAATCAAAATTATTTCTATTTCATCCAGGAGCGCTAACTTTTCCCATACAAAGTCTAGCTGAAGATTCTCCATCATTTTCATTATCCTCCGTCAACCTATATATTAAGATACGGTTCCTATATGGATAAATTCATATAGGAACTATATATAACTACTGTATTAGGCTTGATGTTCTTGATAATAAGCTATCCGATCTGTCCACGCTTCAAGCTTGTAAACTCTTTCCTCTCCTCCTTTGAAGAAAGAAAGGTAGACATGAACGTTTCGTTGGCTTTGATGGTAAAACCCTAACACTTGAAGTATATTAGGTTCTTCAAAGTTATGAATCCTTGTTAAAAGCCCCTTTCTATTGTGAATAGTAACATTTAAATCAAGCGGATGCTCCTGCCCAAACTCATCAGTTACCGTAAGACTGTTATCTGAGATCTTTATGCTTTCCTCAGTTGGCTCTATACGTGTCAGAGAATAATAAATGGGCTTGGCTTCATCAAAGTTGTGAAGAAGTGTTTGCGCGAGATCGCTGACAAAGTACAGGAACCCACTTTTGTTCTCGAGAACCCTAGATAGAGTTCTGTATAAAGTCACATAGGATCGGCTTATCTTATTATTTTGCATTTTATTCCTCTCTTTTAAGGTTAGTAATTTGCCAATTAATTTCTTTAATTAGCAGAGAAAGGTTAGAGACCTCTCTCTAACCTTGGTGACTTCCTGGCGAAGGATGGGGGTAGCAAGAACAAGGGGAGGGGGATCACCCATCCTGCACGCAATAACCATGGAGGAAGGATGGGGACACCCCTTGGTGGCGCGAGGGGTAAAACCCCTTAGAGAGTAGGATTAAGATACAATTCTAAAACGTAACACCAATATTATAGAGGGTAGAATCTTATTATACTGACATAAAGCGTCGCTGGTTTATCAGCTTTAATAATGAGCTCGATGTATGAATTTTAGGAAATAATTCTTTTCAACAAAATATTCATCAATAAGAATGACCGGATCGGAGAATACGAGAAGGAAGAGGGGGATGAGGAGAATCAATTATGCTGTGCTAAGAGATCTCCTTTAGTTTACCGATTAACGGTACTCCCTATTAAATTAGGTTAGGTTCTCGTCTCTTTTCAAGGAAGCCTTGGAGCTTTTAAAATAAATCTGTTTAGCAAGATAGTCTCTTGCGAGGGGTAAATCATCTTTAAAAGCTCTATAGTATGAAAAGGGCTTAATAAGGCCTTGATCTATTTTTCTGAAATGGTCTTCAATTTCAGCCTGATGCTCTTCTGCATATATGCATAGCTCATACTGTATTTTAACAGCCAGCTCTCTTAACTCTGAATCAACATCATAGCCATCATTGTTACAAAGATAACTACTAAGGGGGCCGAGTATTCTCCTAACCTCTTTTTCAGCTATAATCTCTCTTATGGGTTTAGTAATTTTATTATTCAGGTTGTTGAAATAGCTCTCAAAGAAAGGACGGGATCTTTCAATAAGCATGATGAGCTCTTTTGTTGTTAAGTTCCCATTAGCTCTTCTTAATTGTGATACACTTTTTTGAGGTGAGAAATCTTGTTTTAAAGGAATGCTGGTGAACATTGCGTATAATATATTACCTAAGCTTCCGTTTAGCGCTGACATCATAATGGCAATCATAAAAAATGCCATAATTATTGCAGCTTTTGATTCTCCCCCCCAGTAAAACATAAGGGGAACAATGGTACATGCCGTGAATCTAAAGAAACCTGAAGTCTGTGTTATAACGCTAATTATCACAGCAATAATCGCAGCCGCGAAGCCGATCATTGCAATTGTTTCTGGTTCAGCTAGGGGCGCTGACCTTTCCCATAAAAAGTCCAGCTGAAGATTCTCCATCATTTTTATTACCCTCCGTTAGTTTATATATAGGATGCGATTCCTATATCCATAATTTTATATGAGAACTATATACAGTAGCTGTATATATTGCAACTGCTTATATACAGCTACTATGTATATACAGCTACTGTATATATTGCTGCTATATATATATAGCTACGATACACATAGATGTGATATACAAGATATAAGTGAACTCATAAGGTGAAGAGCAATTGGTGGAAAAAAGCACCCATTCACAAGAATATAACAAGGAAGAGGTTCAGAGGGCAGTGGATATTATGGGATCTGCTTGGAAACTAGCTAAAGTGTTAGGAATCAGACCTGCTAATATATATAGATGGCTTAAAGGATTAGGTTTTCCTGACCCTATCAATTGCTTAAGAATTGAAAAAGCAACACAAGGCCGAGTCAAAGCTCGCGATATCCTACCCCGTTATGATTGGGAAAATGTCATCTAATCTTTTAAGTATGGAAAACAAATTATGATGATTAGTACAAAATGTGATAAACTTACTGATAAAGCATCCACCTATTTTCATGCCCATATAGGAGTCTTTGTTGCTGCTATAGGACTAATTATCGGATTAGTCACTTACTGTTATGTTTACCAGATATCTATAAAAGAATTCTCTCCTTTAACCCTTTTCTTTTGCATTCCTTTGCCTTTCTTAAAACTATGGCTACTCTATTTTCTCTGTGCAAAATCGCTTGAGAGAATGCAAACAGGTCTTAATCATCCGCTTAACTCTCGTTATGCCATCTCATCCCTAGAAGTTGAAGACAGGGATAGGACAACACTTCACGATTTATATCAGGCCTCGGGCATACTACCTCTACTTGGTACCTTATATGTCGTAGCCTTTCCTCCTTTGGCAACGCTTACTGATTTAAGTAGGTTCGGCTTCTTATTAGCTCTATCTGTATTCCTTAACTTTCCAGTAATAGGCATAGGTGCGAGGTATTTCTCGAGTAATAACAGTTATAAAGCTTACAGGCTATATTTTGATGTTAGCCTCATAACACTGATCTTCTGGAGCTTAGCTATAGATGCGTATGGATCCTTCAATTTAAAGCCTCACTATCCAATTCGGCTGCTAAATCATAAATCATTACTCTTAAGCCTAAGTGCAATACCGATAATTTTTGCGTTGGTAATGGTGACTCGGCATTATTTACTCTCACATAAGCACACGAAGAACAACTCCTATGGAATCAGCTTCGTAATTTCTGCTTTCATATTTTTAGCCGCGCCGCATCAATTTAACACTTATTTATATTTCATTTATACAGGCGGTGGAAGGCCCATCATAATTAAGGAATCGGATAAAGAAATAGCAGGCTGTTTGATCTATGATGGCTCCAAAGATTTTATCGCTTGGCCTAAAGGAGAACCCTCGCCCTTAAAATACGCTCGGGACTATGCTGACTATCGCCATCTTAACGAGGAAAAACAGAGCCACAAATAAACTGTGAAGAAAATAGACTAGGCAATAAAATATAAACATTAACACCCAGAAGAAGCAGTAAGAATGACAAAGAAGCAGCTAGTGTATATTCAATGGCTTGAAGAGCAATATGGAAAGCTAAGAATTTATAGGATGCTATTTTGGATAACATTAGCATCCTTAATTATACCAGGCTTTCTCAAATTTCTGGTATTTTGCTTGGCCGTTGTAATAGGGTTGATAGCAGTTTTATATGTAGTTAGTTTCATCGCTACTTATAAAGCCCTCTTTTTTCCTCTTATTCACATAAGCATTATAGGATTCTTACCTCAGATTGCTGAAACGTATTATGGAATCTCTGTGTTTAATACCGCTACTGAGGTATTAATGCATAAAATTGTAATTTTGAGCTCATGTATAATAGTCTTCTGGAAGATCATCCGGAACCCATCAAAGTTCTTTCAACCAACTTACAAAGCTGGAGATCTTCAATAAAGCGCACCTATCATAGAGCTTAGTTTCATTTAGGGATCTAGCAGAAACATATGAGATAGAGAAGATGAAAGAAAATTGAGGAGATGAGATAGTATTGTTGCTTGGTTTCCTGAGGTCAGTCAGGAGGTTTCATCTCCCCGTGATAACCTTTAAAGGGTTATTACTTATTTATATACATAAGAATTATACATAGACGCAAGCAATATTACTTACCTGTTTTTAGAATTATTTTATATAAGTATTAGTCAGCAAGCATCTTTGAGATTAAATCTCTGTTATGAGGAAGTATTAGCCAAAGTTAGAGGTTGAGCGCCCAAGGTTTAGCATAGGCAAAGAAGAACTTATCTATCAAGTAAGTGGCTTTTGAAAAACTCTATGTTTTCCTCAAGAATAAACCCTAAAGTATCTTTAATCTGCTCAGGCAAGAGGAAGAAAAGATTAGGTTTTATTAAATGCCATGCACAGTACAGCTACCAAGCAATCACTCAAAACAGAGGTCTTAGCAAGAATACAGCTTGCAATACGCTAAGAGCTTCTAAATCTTATTTATATAAATTTTTGAAGACGGTAGGTGCATAAGCATTACCTTATTTATAGGAAACAAGGATCTTTAAGAAAGAAACAGTTCTTTCTTAAAGAGACTAGATTATAAATATAGCTAAGTAAGGATTAATGCTCTCCGCATAATTTCTTATAACTCGCAGATTTCAGCATTAGAGGAGAATGAGTCTTAAGAGATAGACCCATTTGAAAGCAAGCTAGATCATGGATTGTTTTTTCAGTAATTACAATCTTACTCTCAGTAGAGTTAAGGCTGTTATTGCTTGAGCTTTTTAAGGGTTCAGCTGTATACATGGAATATAAAGGGGGTAGAGCAAGTTCATTAAATAGGGTACCAATGCCTATAATTATAACGCTCGTCATCACTACTTTAGAAATCAATGATTCCCTCATGGGTTCTCCTTAGTCTATTATAATATGGATTCATGTATAACAATTTTAGGCTGCTAAGTCTAATACTTTAGACAATTTTTATAAATTATAGAGAACTATGTATTGGATAGAAAGCGTACTCTCATAAATATTTTCTGTTAAAACGACACAGAATATAATCCCTCTCTTTATGATTAAGGCAAAATTGCTCCGCTGCTATCTAAAGTAGGGTGCTCAGTGATCAGAGCCAGATAATCTAATTCTAAATAATTTGGCAAATGATAGTATCATATGATACTATCATAATTATGAAATATATTCCTCCTTTTAAAATCACCCCTCTAATTTTAAAGCTCTCTCAAGATATTAGTCGAGAATTAGGGCTGATCATAGGTCGTAAACTAGCGGATACTCCTCTTACTTTAAGACGATCAAATAACATTAAAAGTATTCAGGCCTCTTTAGCAATTGAAGGGAATACCCTCTCTCTTAATCAGGTAACAGCCCTCCTGGAAGGCAGGCGCGTTATAGGGCCGTCCAAAGATATCTTAGAGGTCCAGAATGCATTTATTCTCTATGAGGACCTTCATCGCTTTAATCCTCTTAAAGTTGAGGATATGTTGAAAGCTCACGCTATTCTGATGGCTGGTCTGATTGAGGAGAATGGGAAATGGCGGACTGGGGGAGTCGGTATTCTAAAAGGAAACGAAGTCAGCCATATTGCCCCGCCTGCAAAAAGAGTGCCCATTCTTATGGAAGAGTTATTTAACTTTCTTGCCCACTCTTCTGATATCTCTTGGCTGATCAAAGCCTGTATTTTCCATTATGAATTCGAGTTCATTCATCCTTTTTCAGATGGGAATGGAAGGATGGGACGATTCTGGCAGCAACTACTTCTTATGAAGGAAGATGCTCTATTTGAATTTATCCCAGTAGAAGTTTTAATAAAACAGAACCAAGAAGAATACTATAGTGTTTTAGGTGAAAGTGACAACCTGGGAGAATCTACGCCTTTTATTGAGTTCTCCTTAAAGGTCATATATGCGGCACTGAAAGACTATTCTCAAACTGCTGCTCGTCTTCCTCAGGATCACCGGACGCGCCTTCAATTTGCCCAAGCTCGCATTAAGGAAAACTGGTTTTCCCGGAAAGACTATCTACAACTCCATCCCGATATTTCTACAGCGACAGCAAGCCGAGATCTTCTCTTTGGCCTCCAAGAAGAAATTCTTAAGAATAAAGGCGAGAAGAATCAAGTTAAATATCAATTTATCAAAACCTGACCTTGCCTTGTGAGAAGAAGTAGCCAAGCTTAATTCTTTGAAAAAACAAACCTAGCAAGATATAGAAGGTTAAGAATAGCTTTCTAAGAAGCCGAGAATAAGTAAACACTTATTTATCTCATATCTTTTAAAAGCAGACCATGGAGGGAGAAGAACTTCCATTTTGAATTGCTTGCCACTTTTCTTAATTAATCTACTGAAGCTGCTCAGAGAGAGGGGAGAACTCAAAGCGGCTTCGACCATACGCGACAAATGGAAAGTCGAAATCTTCTTTAACCGCCTCTTCTCCCCTTCGTTCTTTTATATAGTGCTCCACCGGATTATAATCTAAGTTTCCATTCTTCTGAATTTCAAAAGCTCTCCAGAATAAAGTGTGGTTTGGGAGAGGGATGAAAAGATCATAGGCTTCCAAGAAAGGGCTCATCATAAACCAATTATATTTAATCATACAGTCATGTCTTTTATTTCTCTGAAGCGAAGGCTTTTTAATCAAATTGAATTCCTCTTCGAGAACAGATTCAATATTTCTCAAAAAGGATTCTTTAGATCCTTCAAGCAAGCCCTCAAATAAGCTTGATATTTGTCCAATAGCTACTCGTTGTAAATAAGGATAGTGGCCTATGAGATCTTCAGACAGTTGTCTGATTTCTTCTTCAATATCTGAATATTTGTTACTTTTTACGGGGATCGATATTGCTATAAAGTATCTTTGTTGACAATCAACAAAGCTGTAAAGGTCCGTTAGGCTCTAGGATTCAAAAGTGCTCGTGAAGGTAGATTGACCAACAGATATTTACAGATTGTTCTGTCAGGTAATTTAGAGACAAGTTCAGGGGAAGCCTCGATAAACACTGATAATGATAAGTTTTTAGGAGTACTCTCTAGCAGAAAGGTTGCATAATCTTCTGTAAGTAGAAAAGCGGCTTCTTTATTCATTTGATCTAAGTCTTCAAAAGCTAATGTGGTAATATTTATTGTGCTTCAAAATACAAGCTTTATATATCGCCGTCAAAGATAAAAGGAAGCAATTCTTAAATATTTGAGTATTCTATTAGGCTCGCTATCTTGCTGCCCAATCACGTTTTTAGAACTATGTGTTTTAGTGATAAGAGACGCCTCGCTGCGCCTCTTCTAACAAATCAGGTCTTACTGTTGCGTTGATGATAAGCTAATTATATTAATTCGATAGCGCCCATTTCCTCCAGGCACATATGGCTCTCCAAAAGAAACTGTTGTTGTCCTAAAGGATGCTAGCTTAGCGAAATTCTTCTCTTCATATAACTTATAAAGGCAATCGAAATTATCCTCTACATATTTGACGAGCTTATCAAAGTCTTGACTTTTGCCTGAGTCCTTTTTAAGGTCATCTTTAAATTCCTTATATTCTTTTAAATCGGGATGTTCCTTTTCTGTTCTACCAAACGGTGGTGAATAATAATAGTCTTCACCCTTAGCGTCTCTTTTCGCAATTAGGGCTGCTTTTTTATAAATCTGCATTAGTAGTTGGGAATTTTTATTGTTTAACCCTTCATAATATCTTTCATTTTCTTCACTGCTTTTTTCAGTCTCTTGGGCTATCTGATATCTTTGAGCATCTGCCCTACTTAAATAATCGTTAGCTGTAACAAGGGTTGCGGAAAGAGCAAGGCCAATTATGCTTGTACTAAGTATAGAGAAAGTATGGGTAATTTTCTTCATTATAAGGTCCTCCTAGGAGTAAAAATGATAGATAGGCTTTCTTATCCCTCATCATATAGGCTCATAGTTTATTGTCCGTATTAACTCTGCTCAATATGCCTAAAGGGATAAATTACACCTCAATTACTACACTTATAAATGAGCAACGTAAAATTGAAAGAAATAAAAATTTTAAATTGCGTTCTTAACTCTATTGCACCCTTCTACATGAAGCCGGTTTGTTGGAGGGCTTCTAAGAGAAATTAAGTAAAAATTTGATTTACTTATAAGAATTGATTGTTAATAGGAAATGGTCGCATAATAAGGATTATTGTTCACCATTGAGGGTTTGCCTTATGAATGTTCAGATCCAAGATAGCATCCATTATCTACCAAGCATTGGGTTGCTAAAGTTTGACTCAAGCTTAGACAGCATTATTACTCCGAGAAACTCTAAGGTGTACTTAACGCTTTTTTCCAGTCGAGTCCAAGCTGGGTTTCCATCTCCGGCGGATGATTATGCGGAAAAATCCTTGGATCTCAATGAACATTTAATCTCCCATCCCGCGGCTACCTTCTTTGTCCGAGTTTCAGGAGACTCTATGATAGGAGCAGGTATCCATAATGATGATATTCTGGTTGTCGATCGGTCTTTAAAGGCAAAACATAATAGTATAGTAATTGCTGTCTTAAATGGAGAACTGACCGTTAAAAGACTCAAGATTTATCCCGATAAATGTGTTCTTGCGCCTGAGAATCCAGCTTATAAGAATATCGTTATTACTCCGGAAATGGACTTCACCGTATGGGGCGTGGTTACGTCTGTTGTCCATCAGTTTATCTAAGAGGATCTTTTAAAGAGATGGACACGTTTAAAAATGATAGGGCTCCTCGATTGCAACAACTTTGTGCGACGTGCAAAGCTATTTATGCGAATGTTCACTGCTTTGCAGAAGAACCAGCTGTCCCATCAGCTGTACCCTAGGAGGTAATGCAATGAGGTAACAAATTGTATAAAGCCCTCTGACAATGTAGTCCAAGGTCGAAAGACTTCCTTCGAACTTGTGAGGGTAAGAAGGCGCTGCCAGCACCAAGGCGGCAAGGAGCTAGGGTCGAATGGTACGGTTAACATATGTGAACTCTTAATAAACATCGTTATGCAAGAACAAGCTAAAGGTGCTGATAAGCTTGAACCAAAAGGTAACGTGGTCGGCAGTAGGGTTGAAATTTCCCTGTTCATGGGCATAAAGACCACCGATGGAAAGAGAGAACCTAACCCATTCAATGGTCGGATAAATGGAACACGGTAAGCCCGTATTTCTCCAATATGGAAGGTGTACCGCAAGGTTAGCTGATAGAGATGCGGGTAAAGGAAGATGGAGAAAGCAAATGCTTTACTGTAATCGTAAAGATAGAGGTTAATGCCTCACACGAAAGTGGGCCCACTTCCATCTAGCTTTTGAACACAAGAAACTTGGCTAACTGTTTTAGGAAACAAAGCAGATGACAGTAACAAATATGGATACTGGTGCAGTCTCCCGCAACCTAATCGACTGGAAGGCACTTAATTGGTCTTCCGCTGAGAAGGCTGTGCAGCAGCTCCAAGCGCGTATTGTGAAGGCAATACAAGCAGGAAGATGGAACAAGGTAAAAGCCTTACAACATCTTCTTACACGCTCATTTTACGGTAAGATCCTTGCCATTAAACGAGTCACAGAGAATGAAGGAAGGAGAACCTCAGGTGTCGATCGACAACTCTGGTCCACTTCAGAAAGAAAAGCAGCTGCCATAAACGAACTAAAGCATAGAGGGTACAAACCTTTACCTTTAAAACGCGTTTATATTGAGAAAAGCAATGGCAAGAAGAGGCCACTCGGGATCCCAATAATGCGAGATAGAGCTATGCAGGCACTTCACCTTCTAGCTCTTGACCCTGTTGCAGAGACCACTGCGGATCAAAACTCTTATGGCTTCAGAAAAGGTCGTAGTACCGCTGATGCTATAGAACAATGCTTCGTAACCTTAGCAAAAAAGAGGGGTGCATACTGGGTTTTGGAGGCCGATATAAAGTCATGCTTTGATCAAATTAACCATGTAATGGCTTTTAG
>NZ_AEWF01000012.1 GCF_000190415.1 Candidatus Odyssella thessalonicensis L13 | reverse complement strand
CCCTCCTAACCTCTCTTAAGCATAACAAACCCTGTCACTTAATCAGTAATATAATCTATGTATTGCAAATGGCATAGATGAAATTAAGTTACTCAAAAGTGAAAGGTATACCGAGTTCTGAAAAGAGGGAATTAATCTCCCTAATAGAATCTGGATCCTTCCGGCCAAAAAGACAAAAGAAATATAGCTGCCGTGCTGATTCTCTATTGACTCTAGCATCTGCAACTGCAAGTTCGAGTGCTTCCATAACAGAGGGCCAAGGCGATTGATCTTTTGACTTGGCTGGTGGCGTGAGGCTCGACCGTAAATCACCTTCATATAGGGGCTCTGGACTAAATAGTTTGGTATCTTGGATCTCCATCAACTTGACGGCACCGATATTCTCAATATAATTGTAAGGAAGCTACTGGATTAATAAGCCATTTGCCAAGTCTAGGAGAGTAATTTACATATCTCAAAGGATACTGTGATAGAGCGCACGCTCAAACTTTCACTAATTCTTTATACTTTGTTGCCTTTAAAGACTAGTAGCGCTAAAAGCAAGAATAATATTTACAATAATTCTTTTTAGCATTATTAATAATCCACACTAAGTATAAAATAAGGTGAATTGTTGATATGAATAAATCGTCCTCCTTTAACTCTTTCCGCTTGAATGCTTTTTTACTCTCCATTTCTTCAGCTTTCTCAGGAATGTGCCTGGAGAATATAGCTGATGAGAAGATAACCTTTAGGTTAAACCCTGCCTCTATTACTATAGAGAATCCGAACTCCCATCTTTCTTGGAGCCTTCCTACCTCTTCTCCATTTATCCAGACTTACTGCCCTCTACCCTTTAGTTTAAGGCGCTATATTGAGCGAGCTAACTTCCTAGAATTTGAAAGCTTTTTACCTTCTTGGCGTGAAGATGAAGATTTATCGTACTTTGTAGAAACGCCCGAATTCTATCACACCCTGCAAAGTTATAAAAGAGGTGACGCTTACTTAGAGTGGGAAAGAGGCCCTTTTCGTTTCCGCCAATATTACATGCAACCCAATGAACTTCTTACTCTTTCAGCAGAACGGTTGGATAAGGACAAACATTCTAAGATTTACTATAAACAGCAGCGTTATTTAGATCCCAATGAGCATTTACTAGGAGAAGTCTATTATGACTCCGTTTACCGGATAGAATATTGGAAAGATAAGGAATTCTGGGCAATTGAGCTCCCTCAGGAGGAAGGGGGCCTCGATATATATTACCCAGAGCGTGGCCAAGCTATGAGAGAGGTTAAGAAAAGCCGCGCAAAAAACACTTATAAACAAACAGGGACATATTTATATAACGAGCCTCCACATTTCGCTTCACCTAGGGTGCGAAAAATAATTGAAAAAATAGAAGAGCAAGAATTAGGTGCCGATACTCAGCAAAAACTAAAAGCTTTATTCCTGGGCGGATTAGCATTAAGTGGCGGTATTGTTGATGGTTTGAGAAATTCTTCACTAACCACGATACAGACTCCTAGTGCTCATACGGAGGAATATACTACCCCTTCAAGCTGGACCTTCAATATGTCAAGTTCTGTGCTACACTATGCAACTTTCGTGAGTGCATTTTTACCACTCCAGCCCCGATTCATGGCAGCTAAGCTGATGCCTTTTACAATTAGCTTATTAGGACCCTGGCAAATGGCTTATGCGCAAGGTTTCAACCCGCCTATTGGCCCCTTCACAGTGAACCAAGTCTTACAAAGTGGAGCAGCAGTCGCTACACCAACTCATTCCATAACCCATAAAGTTGGTTTCCCTGATAACTCGAAAGGTTCTAAAATCTGCAAAAAAGCTACCCAAGAGTTTAATATAAATGTAGACCAAGTTTTTTCTGCCGTAAAAAACTATTTCGTTAGCACTGACTTTTCTGAACAAGGAGCTTTATTTGAAAAGATTATTGAGCAGTTGAGATTTTATAATATTTATGCTGAAGAGATTGCAAAATTTGCTCTACCTACGGAAGCAGATATTTTTACCAAGCTTCACGAAAGCAATAAAGAGAATTTAAAATTTCTTCAGAAAATAAATCTAGCTGATGCAAGTACACTTTCACGAACAGTAGAATCGTTTAGAGATGTACCTTACGAAAGAGATACCTATCAATTAAAGGAACTGCGTTTAGAAGATCGACACGACGCCATAATTAACGATCATGTTATAAATTTTTGTAAAGTTCATGAAAGAGCATTCGATTTAATTCTTCATAGTATTAATTTATACAGAGAGTATCATGATCTCTTGATGAGTACTTCTATGGACGCGAGCTTGGAGATCTTGGAGATCCAGTCAAAGATTTCTATTCTTAATGACATCTATGAAAAAGGAAGAGGTTTTTATCTGAAAACAATATTAGGCTTCTTGGAGGACCCGGCTTACGCCTCACTTAAAACCCATGTCGAAAATATATTTTATACTAATAAAAGCTTTTTAATTCACTATAAGCTTCATAATTTTCCTAAAAATCTTGACTTAAAATCTTATACAGTACGATACCAAAATGGATCATTAAGCTTATCCGAATTTACGCTAGACAATACGCCCTTGCCTACTATATTCCTGCGTAGTAACGATATATTTGGTTGAGGCTTTGGCTTCTAACTGAAATATTGGATTAGTCTTAAAGGGTTCCGTTGCAAATTTTTGAGAAGTTGTTAGGTTAAGGATAAACTATTTAAATAGATGGTCCCTGTAATGAAACCTAAAGAGTTCAGATATCGCCATTTTCTTCCCGAAGTTATCTTGCAATGCTTACGCTGGTACTTACGTTATCCCCTCAGCTATCGCCAATTAGCAGAAATGGTTAGTGAAAGAGGGATAAAGGTTGACCATACAACCATTTACCGCTGGATTCAGCATTACGCTCCCGAATTTGAGAAAAGGATACGTTGGTATGCTCGCCCTTCAGCTTGGTCTTTGAGGGTGGATGAAACTTATATTAAAGTCAAAGGCCAATGGAAATATCTCTATCGAGCAGTCGATAAATATGGGCGCACTGTTGATTTCATGCTGGCTCATACTCGCGATCTGGCCGCAGCTAAGCGATTCTTTAAGAAAATGCTGAAGCAATGTAAACATAGACCTTCGTCTATTACCACTGATAAGCATTCTTCTTATCATACAACTATCGAAGAATTAAAAAAAGAAGGGCGTCTGGATGAACGCGTCAAGCATAGGCAAATCAAATATCTCAACAATATCATCGAACAGGATCATCGGCGTATCAAACGCCGTACCCGGCCCATGCTAGGATTCCAATTTTTTAAGACGGCTAACCGAACACTCAAGGGAATTGAAGCTATGGCCATGATGATCAAAGAACAAACAATTTATTTGACAAAAAGCTTCCAGGATCAGGTTCGATTTTTCAATCGACTTTTTAACGTATACGCCTAAATTGCGTCCAAATCATCTTACCTTACAGCCTTAAACCAACTTGTTTCCCAATTTGCAACGGAACCGATTGGTATGGAATTCACCAGTTGATGCGTCAATATGCGTCGAATGTTGAGCTTGTCGATCCTAGAACCCTTAGTATTCCGAACCCTTAATTCTCTAGTAGCTAAGTTAAGGCCTAAATGGGAGCCTTAACTACTAGGATATATTATTCTTTAAAAAGCGTTGAGATAGGTAAGCCCAATGGTGGATGAGGAAGACTTTGACTATGTAATGACTTTTGAGGAGATCAAACAGATATTTGAAGAAGCTAAGAAAGCTTATTAATTCCCCTGATATCTTTGAGGAAGTAGAAAAGAAACTAGAATAGGCTCCAATTGCAGAAATCTACATCATATGATATCTTAATTACCTTTATGCAGATGAATCCAAAATAGGTGAAGCGATAGGGCAAGCTTTGCGTCGTTGCACAGGAAAACGACCTGATATCTTAGAAAAAAAATAAGGAGCTGTGGTTTTTAACTCCTTTTGTTATATGAATACGGATATAACCTCTACACCTACTAGACTACTGTTCAGTTATACGAAGGTACCTGACTTAGAAGTTTGGCCGGAGTTTGGCCGGAGTTTGGCCGGAGTTTGGCCGGAGTTTCCCTGCTAGGATTTCTTAAAAAACCAGGCTTTTGAACTGGTACGGCCTTTTGCCCCTAAAACCCCTACCTTTTCTAAATAAGATAATTCTCTTCGCATGGTTCTTTCAGAAGTATCAAAGGGTAATTTTTCCATTAGTTCTCTAATGTTTAAATTACCTTCAGAACGTAAAATATTTACAATGCTGTGTTGTCTATCAGTAAGTTGCTGGGTATCAGGAATTTTCTCAGCTCTAATAGTAGCATTCTCCGCAAACCGAAGAGTAACGCTCAATCCTCCAGAGTATTCCTTAAATTCCGGCAAAGGGAGGCCTTGAGTGTTACATAAGTTATACATTTTGAGAGTGCCAGTCCCCCATTTCTCGATGAGTCCTCGGTTATAAAATTGTGTTGCAACAAGCCGATTACGAGGTTGAGATTCATGGATTGTTTTCAAAGATTCAATTGTTATACCTTTAGGCAATCCACCATAATTCCATAATTCTAACCGATCGTCATATAGGGCAAGGTAAATGGAACTATTTCTATTGGAATAATCAGTATGGCAAAGAGCATTAATAATGGCTTCTCGAATAGCAAGAGGAGGTAAAGCTGGGACATCTACACGTTCGAAAGAGTTCTCCTGATAATGGCTTGCTATGGGTAAATGCCGTCGGATAAAATTATTGGCTTCGGCCAATATATTAAAAGCGTTCCCATAAAAGCTCTGATTATCTAAAAACTCACCAAGCCTATCTAGCCCCTTAAATCGAGCCATTTGGATATGAAACTGCGGATAATTCGGCAATACATCCTTAGCATAGAGGAGAACACACGCATTAGTAAGGTGATCATCTGAGATCAATTTTAAGCGCTTTAATACATCAGGTATGGTATCGGTCAAAGCAGCTTCAGGCAGCCTGTTTTCCTCAATTCCTAAACGTATTGTACGCCGGATCTCCTCATAATCAAGGTCATCAAGAGAATATCCAGCTGCACTAGCTTCATCCCAAGCATAATTAAGTTGGCCTCGCCTGACTAAAAGTTGCTCGTAATAATGCTGAGGCATCCTAGAAGTAGTTGATTGGGTGCGCATGAAAGCTCTGCCATCATAGCAATAAGGAGGATATAGTCCCTTCTCTACATGGAGCGCAATAACCTCTTTTCCTTCCAGTATAGGAATATACTCTACCGTAACCTCGTAAGGTGGCTCTAGTCTGTTTATCTCCTTGGCTATTTCTTGGCGAGTGCTATCTGTAACATCCTGACCAACGATTTTTCCCTTATCGCTGACACCCAATAAAACTGTGCCCCCTTTATTATTTAAAAAAGCACATAAAGTTTCTAAAGCTGGTTTCAATTGGGATGTAGTCTTTTTAAACTCGAGAGATTCGGATTCACCTATTTCTACCAGTTGTCTTAATTTCTCAATATTCATTGGTGTAATATAATTAATCCTTATTGACTTCACCTTATAATACTCTGTTCCGAAAAGCTACTATCCGACTGTGATACCACTACACAATGAATCTTATCAAACTAACTCAAAGGGAACTACTGCAATTCAGATATAGTAAATCCCTCTTTAAAGGAGGGATAGCTTGTCATTGAGCCTTTATAAAAAATGCTTACTGCGAAGTTGGAAAAATTGAGAGTAGGGCATTTAAATTATACTGCGACTCATAATGCCCCTTATTTGCAGCCAACCTAAACCATTTTATTGCTTCAGAATAATTATGAGGAATAAATTCACCTGAAATATAACAGACACCAAGGTTATATTGAGCGTCCATATCATCGTGGTCCGCCGCTTCCCTCAGTAATGCCATTCCTTGAGAAGGGTTTTTTTCTACCCCATTTCCCTGAATATAACGCATCCCCAAGTAAAGCTTAGCAGTGGTATCTCCATGAGCGGCGGCTCTTGTATACCATTTGACAGCTTTATACTGTTCTCCAACCGTTTCATAAAATTCCCCTAAACAACATTCGGCATCCTCCTCCTTTTGTTTAGCAGCTTGTTTAAGCCACCAACGAGCCTGATCTTTATCCTGCGGTACACCTTTACCTTTCTCATAGTAGAGCCCCAACCTAAGTTGTGCTGGACCATGACCTGCTTCTGCTGCCCTTGTTAGCCATTTGATGGCTTTAGGGTAACTAATATCTATCCCTTGGCCTTTAGAATAATTAACTCCTAGATTATATTGAGCTATTGTAATACCTGCTTTTGCTGCAATCTTATTTAAGCTTAACGATTTTACATGATCTCTAGCTACCCCCTCACCATTTGCATAAAAGGAGCCTAGATTGCAGTAGGCCTCTAGATTTCCTTGCTCAGTAGCCTTTGTAATCCAATAAACGGCTTGTTTTAAATCTATCTGTGTTCCTATCCCATCACTGTAGCAAAGCCCAAGCTTATTCTGAGAAAAGCCTCTATTAAGGCCTGCTCCATAACTAAATAATTTGAAAGCCATTTGCTGGGTTACTTTTGAAGAAGGAGAAGATTGTTTACCTAATCCACATAGATGACAACTTACTTGTTCAATTAAAGCCGCTGAACAATATTGGACGAGTGTTTGGTATATGAAAAAGAACTGATCTTTTTTAATCAATTCCTTAATAGTTGTAGCTAATTCCTTTGCATTAACATAAAAATTCTTAAGATAGTGAACGTTATCAGCAGAATAGGCAATCCCAGTGTCTAAAGATTGTAATACAAAGGAGAGTTCTAAAGAATATATATCCTTTGCTTCAACCCCATCCATAAGGGTGTCAACAAACTCTATAAATGGTTTTTTCTCAGGAAAGGTTTGATACGGAAATATATAACATAATAACAAAGTATGAGGGAGTTTTCTGTTGTTACAGAAATGATAGAATTTTTGGAGCCTTGCTATACTGTTGGGCGCACTCATATCAATAGGTTTAGGGTTCTTATCCGCTCTTAGATACTTGAACATAATTTGTCTAAATAAATACGTTACTTTCCAAGGAGTGAAATGAGAGGAAAAAAGCGGATGGTCATCCTTAACTAATTGCTGAAATGTGTCCTCGGTTAATATCATACTTTCTTTGCTTGCTGCAGAGAACTGGCAAAGAGCATTTAAAGAGGAAGAGCCTACGGTTAGAAAGGATAAGATCCTTAATTGTAATTCAGGAGGGAGATCATTCCAACCGATCTGTTCTTCTGTGAGTTCAATTTTACCTTGCTCTTTTAAACGTTCACAGTTGCGGCGTGATGGTTCTAACCCTAACGCGGCTGCCTTGAGGAACCAATTGTAGGCTCCTTGGTATTTGCCTTTTTTGCAAAGGATCACTGCATAATTATGCATAGCTTTTGCATGCCCTAATCTTGCTAATTTTAGAAATCTTGCGCTTGCTTCCTCTTCAGACTGGGTTACAGAGAATCCCTGAACCTTATTATCTCTGAATTGTAGAGCTTCCTGATAAACCATTTCATGGTTATCTATTTGAGCATTAACTGTATCCTCTGAAAGGGGGGAGTCCATTGCCTTAATAGCAATAGAATTTAGAAAGAATAAAGTTGCTGTAAATCTTAATAAAATACGCATCATTTTTATAGGTTCCAGATTTAATATTTCTTATTTTTTGATTGGTATACCAGGATCATAAGCATTATTTCAATATATTAGTGATGAGGGAGGTATAAATACTCTGTCAATCTATAAAGCAGCTCTCTATATGAAGAAAGAGATTCTTAGTTATTGTTTTAGGGTCACAAGTTTTCAAACATTTAGATGGAGAGAGAACTGTTATTTTCTAATCTAAGAAAGCTAGTAATTTCCTTGCTAATCTATAGCTCTAGCCAATACTCTTCCGCAATGGATAAGGAAAAGCAAGAAGGGCTTTTATCTTCCTCTCTTCCCTCTTTTTACCCCCTCCTTTTTATTGCACTAACATTTGCTTATCAAGCCACCCTTTATGTTTCATATTTTTGGGTGAAATTTAATCGTCCTCTAAGGAAACCAAAGGTTCTGCAACTGCTCTTAGCTGATGGTATTTGAACTGCACTTGTGCCACGGGATAATTCCCAGGTAATTTCAGGTATCCGTGTAAATCAGGAAGTTTCATAAGCTTATCAGCATTAATGGCCGCCTTCTCACGGCGGTGATCATTAAGAGAGACCCCGTCTCGCATCTGGTGGGCACCATAAGAGATGTTCTCAATAGACTCGGAAACTTCTTGCGATCCTAGCCATTTCGACACTCGTTCAGCCACATCGGCCCCTGCCACTCGGAAAACGACTTTAGTACTGCATAAGTTTGCAAACGATTTCACCAAATTATAGCCATAAACATCATCGAGAAGCGACATATCTTGCGTCCCCACAACCACACAACCGCCATATTTACGTGCTTCAGCCAGCATAGTATGAAAATCCGGAAGCTTCTTTAAGGCCGGCAGCTCGTCAATGATAAACCAGAGACGTCGCTCATCTGAGCACGGCAGACTCATAAGCGATTTGGTGGCAATGCTGGTCCACGCAGTTAGCAACGGTTTCATGGCTTCTCGCATCTCCGGTACGGATGCTAGGAATAGCCAGCCGCCTTTGTTACTTTCATCCTCAATCCACTGACGAATTGAAAACGGCTCTTGAGTCTCTTTAAGCCATTCTAAGCATTTAACATTCGCTGCCAGAGTGGCTCGAATGCTTATACTCATTTTTTCGCCTTCCGTATTCATAAAAGCCGCTGCTTGAGAGCCTTCATAAAAGCTGATGACTCTGTTTAAAGGAGTAAGGATTGACTTACTTAAAAAGCTACGGATACTCGCTTCACCGCGTTCTTGAAGACGTTGAGCGGTGGTCACAAAGAGAGTGCGGGCTGAGTTAATCCAAAAGTCATCCTCTTGCTTGGCCGGTAGAAAAGCCGCAGCCAAGGCTTCATAATGGTAAGAGGCGGTACAATCTGCCCAGATGGTCCAGTTTTCGGAGCGGGCATCCAGAGGGTTGAGAATTTTATCAATCCCCGGTCGGTAGTATTTCTCAATAAAATTGCCAGTCACATCGACAATAACGGCGCGCTGGTTTTTGGTGCGAATCTGTTGCAGAAGTTCATGGATACAATTGGATTTACCGGAACCGGTGGTGCCGACAATCAAAATATGCTGAAGCTCTTTATTGCGAATCAACGGCACATTCGCTAAGGTCAAGTCGGAGGCTTCCTTCTTCTTTTTGATCATTCTTTTGAGATCGGACGCTTCCACCACTTGGGTTCCTGATAAGATCTCTTTCTCGTTTGTGGAACGCCCGCGCCATACCCAAAATCCCATGAAAAGCAAAAAAGCCCCCAGCATCACAGCCAAAGTTTGGACTAAGCTTTGAAGGACTAACTGTTTTAGAATTTTGACCTGACGTTGCATCCACGGATGACGCAATAAATCTGCAGACTTAACCTTTTGGTGGTAACCCTCAGGAGTAATAAAGGTTTGGGTGGCTAGCTCTGGTTTGCCTAAAGGGAGATGTGTTTTCAAGTTTGCCTCTAGATAAGCCTTAAGAATATGGCGCTGATAAGGATGATGATCATGAGCCATTTTAAAGACAAAGAAGCTCACCCCTAGAATCAAGCATGCCATAAGAGTGACCGAGAGCACTTGCCGGAGCATGCGGATATTATGCAGGGTGACTTGGCCGCCTTGCGTAAATTTCTTAATTAAGCTCATTGAGGAATCTCCGATGAAGAAAGAGGAATAAGAGAAGGGACAATCTGCGGCGATAAGCTCGTAGGGGGATCGAGAGACACCGCCAGGTATTCTGCAATCCATGCAGACGGCAATGGATCTGCTAGGTCCCACTTAGGGGGTGTTGTCTTAGGCAGACGCACTCTACTGAGGCTTTGCACTCCAAGACTCAACAGATGTTTTTGAAGATGACACATAGCCTCAAACCCAGGGCGATCATAATCCGGCCATAAAATTACAGATCGTCCTTTTAAAGCGGTCCAATCTGTCTTTAAAACTGCTTTAGCCCCCCCAACATGGAACTGCGGCAACAGTGCCTGAGCGGCCTCTGCAGTCTTTTCGCCCTTCACAATAAGAATGGTCTGCGAAGTCTCTTTTAATTTTTCTAATCCATAAGGAGTTCGTCTTTCGCTAAAGCCTTTCCACCGCCAGCTTTCTTGGCCCTCTTGAGAGCGATGATAAGTTAACGTGGGGGTAATCTTATTGCCCTGAGTATCTTCTAAGCGGACCACATACCCTAAAAGGTCGCCGGAAAGGGAGCGATAAGGATGCATAGCTTTAACTTTTCGGCTTGATACCAGAAAACTTAAAGGGGGTCGATCAAAATCAGGCTTCAAGGCGCCGGGCGGCACAGGCAATACGAGCGACCATTCAGGTGTATGCCTTATGCAAAGCCAATCCCGTGCCCAGTGACATAAGTCTCTGCCATAAATTGCTTTAATGCGACTAATTAAGTCAAGCGCACTGCCATGAGTTTCACTCTCAAAATCATAAAAGCGCCCTTGATGAGGGCCGCCTATAGTAATGGATAAGCTTCCCTTTTGCCCATAGCGCCATTCTGTTGGCTTTTTGAATGTTGGCTCGCCGAGAAGCTCAAAAGCTAGATCGCTAATCCTTGAAGACAACTCTCGGTTGAGAAAGCGATAATAGTCACGATAATCTTGCATGAAGCGGTTTCCCTCCAGAAAGAGTCAATTGTAAATCATGGTTAATCCTTATAGAGCATCGTAAAACCCCTATATAATAAATTAGAAGCATGGAGGCAGAGAATGTTAGGTGTCCGTCTTTCCAAAGAGTTGGACTCAATGGATTCTTGAGTTCAATGAGTAAGCCCTTAAGGATTTGCACATACGGGATAAATCTGTTCAAAAAAAACTCTATGATTATTTGGTCAAGCGCATAATCTTGTGGGGCAATTCTCGTTTTAATGGAAAACCCTTGCGCGGTAACTTGTATGAGTTTTGGCGTTATGGGGTGTATCGTTTGATTGGTCATATTAAGGATCAAGACTGTACGGTTCTTACTGGTTTTATTGGGCACTACCGGGGAAATTATGAGAAATAAGGTGTTAACTGAGTGCCTTATTAAGAATTTCTTGCTATCCTGAAAGTGGAAGGAATATGAATTATGGGCCTCAAGACATTTGCAGACTATAAAGCTCGTCAACTTGATAAGATCCAGTTGTATGGTCAAAAGGTTTTTAATCGATCTCTTCTCTGCGCTTTGGGCGCAGCTCTGGTGATGCAAGAAGGGACTTACGGTTTGGCCCTCTATCCTTTGGCCAGTGTATTTTGGGATTGGTGGTTTTTCTCGTATAGTGGCTATAAAGAATCGACCCAAGTCACTGAAGCTTTTCTGGAGTGGAAGCAAATGACCCGAGATCAGATTGATCAATATGTAAGGATCATGCTGTACGCCAAACGCATTCTTCTGGCGATTGCCTTTGTGTGGGCAGCCTTTGATTCGTTTACAGAATCTCAGATTCTGCTGACTGATCTGTTTATTAATTACGCTATCTTGATGACTCTTTTTTGGGGACCCTTGCTCTGCTTTAGACTCATCAAGAGTCCTTATATAACTTTTGTTCTGGATGAGACTCGGGAGCTTTCCTTGCATAACCTCCAGAGGGATTCTCTTTCCGATCTTTGTGATCCAAGTAATCCGATTGGATATTACAACCCTGTGTCTATGAACTACAGGCTTAAGTAAATTTATTTCCATTATCTCTTTTTACCTTTATCAGAGCCGATCAAGCGTTGAACTTTATTACCAATAGTTTTTATGGTGGTCGACTCACCGATATTAGTAGCCGCTTTTTCCATAGATTTTCCGACTAAGCTTTTGTCTTTTTCTCGCTCATAGGTTTGATCAGCAAATGTATGATGCGCCGCCATCTGCGACTTACTTTTCCAAGTTTGCCCTTGTGCCCTGCCGAGCTCAGTTTTTGTTGCATCTCGCTTCTCAGTGATCTGAGTATCGAGATCTTTTTCTTGCTGTGCAAAGTTATGGCTGGCTCGCTTAGTATCTAAATCCGGATTATGGGTAGGCGCTAAGCCAATCTTTTCTTGATTGGCAGCATGAGCCTTATAAAGTTCTTGTTGCTCGCTTTGGCTACTTGACGGCGGCTGGGCCGTACTGGTGATGAGGCTGCTACTCTCCTGTTGGGCGGCTTCAGGATGATAAGCCAAGTATTGGGTAGCCGCTAGACGATCCCCTCCAAATTGTTCAGCAACTCGCTCCACCATGCTATCATTATTATTCGACGCAGAGCTGATCCCGCTTTGACGACTGCGGCTCGCCATTTCACTTAAAGATTGTGACCTCGACAAATGAGCGGACATGCTTTCACTATGAACCTTAGCTTCACTAAAATGAGCTTGAGCTTGATCCAAAGATTGGGTGTTAAAAGCTTTCCCGATCGAGGCTTTATTATCGAGCGCATAATTGACCGCTTGTTGAAGCCCTTCACTAAATTGTTTGCTCGTCTCACTATTTCGAGCTTTTGAAACCAGTTCATTATCTACGGCTCCTGCTTTAAAGCCGGCATTAGCACTTAACCCAAACATCTTGCCCAGCCCCCCATTTAGGCTGGCGCTCATCATTGCATCAAAAGCAACCTGCTTACTGAGGCCGTTTTCTGCAGCAAACCTATCTGACAACGCAGCTAAATGCTGCATTTGCTTTTGCAGATTCGCCGATTCTGCGGTACCAAAGCTCTCCTGAACCCCTTTATTCTCGGCCACACTTTTCGCAAAGCTGGCCAGTTCTTGAGTTCCCAAGCTCACAGACTTTTGCAGATTAACCCCTTCTTGATGGGCCGCACTTTGCATCTCTTGGCTTTGCCAAGCAGCCATCTGGCTAGAGCTGTCGTTCTGACTCAGATTGGTTGAAAAACTATGCTGATGCTCTTGCGCGACAATCGAGCCGCCAGCCCCATGAATGGTCGCCAGTTTACCATCATCAAAGCGCGAGCCATAATTGACGGCTGTGCCGAGCTGTTGTTGCGCAATTTGTTCATTACCCAACGAGCGATGATGAAGCGTTTGCGCATCAAACGTCACATTGCCATCCACAATTTCATTGCCGGCTTTGCTGGCAAAGGACTCGCCAATTTGACTAAAAGAAGAAGAGAGCTGTGAGAAGGCATGCCCCCCGGCCCGAGAAATCAGAGTCCAGGACAAGAAAGAAACCGTGTACTGTAAGCCCATGACGAAGCAGTAGGCACTATAAGCGGCGGTCGCCAACCCACTTTGAGTTTGAAGCGTGAGACCACTACTGAGGCCCATTAAACTGGAGTTTAAAGCTTTGGCGGCAAACATATGGCCTAAACAATTGATTACCGTAAACAAGACCGGCCACGTGGTAATCCAGATCATCACTTTAATCCAGGTGACAATATAACTCAGTCCTTTCGGGAGGAACGTTAAGGGCGCGATCACCGTAAAGAAAATCAACGCTAAAGCCAGAATAATCGTATGCAAATTCGGTAATTGCACTAGCGATAGCGAAGATTTCACCAAGGACGTCACATCTTGAACGGCTTGTCCACGTTCAGCTTCTAAATGGATAAGCGCCGCATCGTACTTTCCCAGGTCAAGCTCGTCCTTCTTATTGCGAGAGGCGGCATGATAGCTGTTGATCATCAATTCTTGTTGGATCACATTGGCAATGTTGGAAGAGCCCTTAGCTAAGAGATTCCAACCACTGTCAGCATACTTCTTTAAGTGGACTGTGGTGCGTTCGTCATCCACTTTCGTATGGAATAAACTAGAGGCTAAAGCAGAAAGACCCGTGTTGACTTCAACCGCGATCACTTCACGTATTTTTGCCGCACAGGCCTCACAGCTCATGAATTTTGAGGACCCTGTCGCTTCTCGCCAATAAATCCCCAACATCGGATGAGGGTTGGATGCAATAAATCCTAAAATATCGGTCGTCGTCTCGGCGGCCCGGCGCCCCGGGTCAATATTGGAATCAATATAAGGAACCTCAAAGCATTGATAGACAAAGTCTTTGATGTTGGCCCGCATAATCGGGTCTTTAATGGTAACTTTAGAGGCTTCATGGATGAGGCGCGCCCCAAACATTGGCCCCACCTTGGTAAAGCGCTGCGCCTCATTGTTGCTCAGTTTTGTCTCTAGGGTTTCGGCGAGATAATCGCCAATGCGGGAAGTTAACGAGGCCACGGCAGCAATGCCAGCCGGGACATTATCGACCTTTGAATATTCGAAAGTGGGGTCCACTTTATCAATAATATGAACCGAGGATTTGAGGCCAAAGAACAACCCCATTAACACAACGGTGGGTGCCAACCAGTCTTTAAAGAAAAACGGGATTGAGTTTCTGCCCAGCGCCACTAAAGCGGCATAAGCAAGGCCCATCGCGGCCGTTAATTGCCCCACAATCGTGAAGTAGGAACTGTCACTTTTAAAGAGAAGCGCTATGGCGTTTAGCACTTGCCAGAGGATTTCGCCGCCGCCATAAGTGTAAATAACGTACTCTTCCATGTCCCTCTCCCTTAAGTATTGCGAGCTTTAACTGAGCGTTCAACCGATTGAATGGCTTTATTGAAGTAATATAGCGAGCCATTATTAGCGCCAATCAGCAAGGCTTGTACCCGCAAACGCGCTTGTTGCAGATTCTCTTTGAAATGAGAAATAGCCGCATCTTCAAGCTGGACTTTTTGCAAATCATCCACCGCTTGGATCACTTCACTGATGACCCGGTCAAACTGAGTAAGCAGTAAGGTGGCCGCAATATACTCAGCCGCATCATCCATTAAGAAGGAGGTGCCGGCCGCCACGCTAACTTGAATGTATTTATAGATCGGCAAATTTACCGAATCGTTCAAAAACCCAATCTCTTCGTCGGTGGGTTTGCCTTTCTCAATATACTTCTGACGCAGCTCATTGATTTTATAGATCACCTTTGATTTCATGGTCGCTTGTGGTGAGCGGGCATCATCCTGAATCACCACACTCCTAATTAAAGGGGCCAAACATTTCTGAGTCTCATCACATACCAACTGTGAAGTCGATCCACCTTTGAGGTAAGCGCCAATAAACTCTTTCTGATCGGCGCGCGGTTCAATGGTCTTTAGGCGATAGCGGCCCCCTTCATTTTTGGAGATTAAGGTCCCGGTAATGGACATCACGAAAGAAGCCAACTCATGATTGTTCTGATATTCCGGCATTTTCTTCAGCACATGCCAGACCAGGTTATATTCGCCTGTTAACAGATCCTTATAACGACTCTGGGCGATATCCACTTGCGTAGCGACCTTGGTCTCATCCGCACAGTGCTTTCGGGCCGCATACCAACCAAAGTTGTCAGTATTTTTGGAGTCCATACAGATTTTCTCACTCGCCGCCGTTCCTTTGGGCCACATGCCTCCCACAATTTGCATTGACGCTTGACAGGAGTTCAACATCACCCCATTCATGTCTTGAATCTTTTTCTGGAGCTGCGCCATCATATTCTCGATCTGGGGCGCTTTCATTTTCATAAGCAACTGAAAGGCGTAAATCGGTATATTGGTTAAGATCTGGCGGCCAACTTCAATCAATTCCTCTCCTTTGAAGAAAGAGATGGAGCCAAAATACATATCCAAATTATTACAGCCGAGTCCAATTTTTGGCAGGCTGACATGAATCGGTTTAAATACAGTATTGCGTTGACGCATGACATAGCCGCCCCCTGTATAATAACCGGCCGACTGATCATGAAAGGCTCCGGGCGTCGATTGATTAACGGATCCGCCCAGACTCTCAAAGAACTTGTTAAGCGGCGAAGCAGAGGCCGAGGAAATTGCGAGTTTTAATGTTAGAGAAATAAGGATTTTTTTATTCGCCATCACGGAGCCTTCCTAAAGATTCAATAATCAATTTCATGTTGCTGCGCAGTTCATCGCTATTAACCAGCCCACGCGATAATGGCACCACTTCCCGCGTTTGCGGGTTGACCAGAAACAGAGCGGGATAAATGCCTTCGGGATTGATCACCGCCATAGTTCCATTATCAGCCACGGCATCGGTAAATTGCGGCAGCGGACTGCCATCCGGGGAGATGGCCTTATATTCGAATCCATAGGTGTCAATAAATTCCCGCACAATTGGCGCAAATTCATGGCAGAAGGGACATTCTTTTTTAAAGATAAAGAAAATGCCAAAATTGCGAGCCAACTGACGAATCTGCTGCGTGAGCTTTTTTTCTTCCTTTTCTTGATAAAGCTTGCGGTGGATCGGATAAGGTTGAGCCGCCTCATGATAATTTTGAGCATTTAATAAAGAGGCGAGCATCCAGAGCTTCTGAAAAACAGCCGCTTGATCCACCAAATTATTCTGCGCTCGCTGCATGGCTTGCACATTCTCCAGGGTCGGCTCGACCACCGCTTTAGCTTGAATTTCTTCAAACTCTTCTTGTTCTTTTTTTAAGCGCTCCCGATAAGTCAACTCTTTAGGGGCTTGGGGTCCCGTCACAGGTTTTTCAAGTTTAGGCGGTCCCTTGCGTTTCGGCTGAACCTTATACCAGAGCCATCCGTTGATGCCGGCTTCTTTCCACGCATCTGCATAGGCCGTGGTAAGGGAACAGGCAGCAAGAATTAGGAGAGATCTAAAAACTGTCATTGGCGCGTCCTTGCGTTATTTGCTTGTGCTTATCCGTCACCAGGCGAGATCCATCTTGAAGAGAGCGCTGGATGCCTTGGGCCACCGGTTGTGGGTTGGGCAGATTGGTTTTGTTGAGAATGTCCTCAAAAAGCTCCGAAAAATTGATCTTACTGAAATCAATGCGCATAAAGTCAGACAGCGTTAACTGATCACAGGTTGGGCAACGGGGCGAGCCAAAGCTCAGTCCCAGTTGCACCCGGCCTTGCTGCTGAATAATACGAGCTAGCTTGGTCGGATAACAGCAAAAGCTGGTTCTTTTCTCCGTACAGAGACCGAATTCCTTTCTGGCGCAATAGGTGCCCACAGCAATGCATTTATTAGCTTGACGTTGTTCCGCCAGCTTCTTCTCTGTTTCACTACACTGGGCTAAACCGATTTTCATGCCCCAGCCTTTTTGGACACAGCAATTTTTATAACTGGCTGGCTTGCGAGAACACTGATAGGCGTCTCCTTTAAAGATCTTCTGGGTATTGGGGTCCATAGTTTTATGCATATCTCTAAAAATGGCGAGCTTGGATAAGGAGTCGGCCATATCCTGATTAGGTGCCCAAGATTGATTCACACAATCGCCATCCAAGCAGAACGGCTTATCCTTGGGTAACTGGAAGTTGAGACGCCCGAGCTTGCCCTCATAACACTCATAGGTCTGTTCCCACTCAAGGCATTGGTCTCCCTCCTGGGTTTTGCAAATTGAGCTCACTTGAACACAGCCTTTTTCGAGAAGAGATGTACAGGTGTTCTCTGATTTGCCGTGACAACGATAGATCAGCTCTTCTTCCCAGCACTCAGAACTCACGGGAACCCCGTCAATCACTCGAGTGGCTGGGCCATTCAGACAGCGCGTGCTCACCAATTCGCACTCGCCTTGATCAATTAAACTTTCAAGAGTTTTACAATCCTCTTGCCAAACCAGCTTAAATACGGGGACCTCCACTTTGGTGATGACTTGGAATTCCATATACCGCTCTCCTATCAACTCACTGCTCGAGCGGCGCGACTTTTCATAAAAATAGTGAATGTGGCCACCATGAGCGCGCTTAAAAGTAACCGACGTAATGGCGTCTAAATTGAGATCAATCTTTTGACCGGACATCCCATCCACGCCGTTAAAAACAGCCTTGAAGGCAGCAATGACCTTAGGATGAGCCGGTGAGAGCTGAGAACGCGCCTGACCGCTGACCAGCGAGCGCATGTGGCCGCTTTTGTACACCGCAAGACCGCTGAGATTAACGGTGATGGTTTTCTCTTCTTGCCGCGTGTCGATCTGTTGCGGCACCCGCAGCCGTCTACATTGTGCTTCATAGCGGCTGCGGCCTCGACTACATTTATGAATCGTCGTTTTCATCGGCTCAGACTGACTTTGGGAGGCGTCTTTATCCTCCGCTTTCGAGAGGATTTCATTGGCCTGTTTAAAAATCGGATCATTAATGACGTCCACGTCATAAGGCGGCCGTTGATCAATAGAGTCGCGGATCATTTGATACGCTGGACTTTGAGCTGCTGCTTGGTATTTTGCCGACTCCATCGTTTTTTCATTATATTGGGCTTCAGGCACATTAGGCCCCACATAGCCGGGGATTCCGTCGGTTGAGCTCGGAACATAATTTTGGATCGTTGCGGCAAAAGACGTGGCCGCCTCAGCAAAATCTGGCCCCTCTGCATAAGAAGAACTTGAGGTCAACAAAGATAAAATGAGCGATAGTTTAAGGGTCAAAATTGATCTCCTAACTCTTTTAAGAACTGGGCAGCTAAAGTTCGCAACTCACCGAGATCTTTAAACTGGGTTAAGGCTTCCGCCACTGACACGTGCCCTTGCAAACGATCGGCAGCTTGAGACGTGGTCAAGATAAAGGTGGGGACCATCTGAACTTGATGCTCCTCGAACTTAAGGGGGTCAATTTGAGCTTGGATACCCAGCTCGGCAAAATAAAGGTGGGTGTCTTTAAAAGAATCATTAATCAGCCCGCGAAAGATTAGCTGCGCTCCGATCTTGGCCGCATCTGCAGCTAAACGTTTCAAAGACGCAGCCGATAAGCTTGAAGAAACAAAGATCAGGAGCTGACCCGCTGATGGATCACCCCGCTCGGCTTTTGAGGAGCTCAGCGACGAGAAGCAAGCTTTTTCAGGCTTTACTTTCTTCTCAATTTGATTCTCTAAATAAAGCTCTATGGTCTCCTTTTTGAGACGATACATCATTTCTGCTTTTTTCAGGTCTTCTTCTGCTTGAGCAATTAAAGCCTTTACGCTCTGGTCGAGAGTTGGTGTCGCGGAAGCACTTAAGATTAAAAGAGGGAAGAGAAGTTTTTTCATAGTTAGTTCCTTAAATGGGCCGCAGGCAGCAATCGCGTTTGCGCCAAATCAGATAACCAAAATCAGAGCCCTTGTAAGGAAATTCTCTGTCGGCTTGCCATAGCGCTTCAGAATGGCCAAAAGGATAACAGTCTCGGCTGGTCGCAATGGGATAAATCATCTGAAGGCGGTATTGGCTTTTTTTAATAATTGGCATGGGATACTTTTCACACAGTCCCCGGATCCCTAAGGTCCCCCACAGTAAGCCTTCGCGATGCAACTTGGCCATAAACCGTCCGGTAATCAACAGACTGGCTTGGACGCCGCCCATATGCTCGGTAATGGTACCGGTGAACGGATACAGGCTACCCTGGCAGCCATTGCACCAGAATAAAGCATCCAGCGGAATCTTAGCGGTTGCTGCCACACAATCCGCGACACAGGCCGTTTGCGCGGCTAGATTGCCAAACAGGCTAGCTTCAGGGTTTAAAATGATCGACTTTTCATCATCATTCCATAAGGGGTCTAATTCGGTTAAATAGGCGAGATCAATCGCCAAGTTATCAAGGCAAATAAAATCGGTCAGGACTTCCAGCCAATAAATGATCGGATAGACATACCAATGCACATGGTAAAAACTATGATGGGTCCCATCATCCGCGTCCTCCGCCACATCGCCACGTCCGACCACCCCGGTATCGGCGATTTGCTTGCCGCCCATATTAACGAGACAGTAAGGGGTACGCGTCACATCGACCAACCGCACCGGTTCCCAAAAGCCAATCGGAATACCCGGCACTTGGGTTCGGACAACTTTGCTTTGACAGTAACAGATGGGTCGTTTTGGACCTTTCGGACTGGGCTTGCCCTTAATGATTTCGACCCCGCCAACCGTAAGGGGAAAGATACATTTCCAACAGATGTCGGTAACCGGATTCAGAAACCGGCCCACACATTTGGCCTGCAATGAGACGGAGAGCCCCAAACTGATCACCAGGCTCCAACTTATTCTTTTTAACAGAGGCACGAGAGTTCCATAAATCATTGAGAAGCTTCCTTATTGCCTAACCCAATAAATTCGATCACTAATTCTTGGTCTTTCTGGCTGACCCGAGCGGGTACTTCGGTGATTCCCAGCTTATGAACTAGGCGCCCACCTTGGTCAAAATAGAAGGGTTTCTGGTACTGTCGCGCCAATTTTAAGGGTGCCCCTTTTACCAGAACCGTCTTGCCGGGATGCGTTAAAGCCAGGCCAATTTGACGCTCATCATCGCCATCAATGAACAGTAACGGCTGCCCAAACGGGGTGTCTTTGAGAGGATTATAAGTCTCTCCTTTTCGTGCAAAAATCCGCCCTTTATGGTCTTTAAGGTCTTCCTGAACGGTAATGGATGGGTCATACCGCTTAACATAGGGGGTCGTCACTTGCCCTAGACCGGGGACTGCTTGGGGTCGCTCGATTGAAGCAACTGCTCGCTTCTGGATCTCCTGTTGATGCTGGTGCAAAGAGCCGTCTTGCTGGAGCGTCGACAGCCTTTCTTGAATGACTTCCAAGAGACTCCGCTCTTTGATCTCTAAGACGGTCGAAATAATGCCCAGATCCTTAGCAACGCTCGTAAGAACTATACTTAAGCACCCGATGAGCAAATGGTTAAGCTGCATATCCATATCCTCGGGCGCTTGCTAAGGGTCGTTTTGATTGATAACTCATCACCATTTCAATCGCCTCACTGATGGTTGACCCCTGCGTCAGATAAGATTCAATCATCTGGAACTCTTCAGGATTGGTGGAGAACAGAAGTCGACTAAACGCATCTAAACGCAACCGCCCGACTACTCCCTTAATGCCCGGCCCAAAGATCACCATTTCAGAATAATAAGGGGGGCGCGAGCGGATCGATCTTAACAGCGCTTCTTTATACTCCGTATCGACAAATTCTTGCAGCTGCGGATGATGCTTCATCGCCGTAATCACATCATCTTTTTGATTAAGGATGCATTTCCAGGCTGAACAGTTAAAAGCTTCAGTGGCGCCCGGTGCTTCTTCTTTAAAGTAGTCCGTTAATTGTTGAGTGGCGGTGATAATGCTGCCACGGTATTTACGCGAGGTGCGGCTGGCCGCAGAGATAAACTGGGCAGTACTTTTACCGCTGAGCAGCATCCAAGCCTCATCAATCACAATTACGAATGGGGTAACCCGGTCCCCCTTTGCCATCTCTTGATTGATCTGGATAATAAGTAATTGCACAATCACCGCCATTAAACTTGGAAAATTGCGCAGATCATCCGTTTCGATCACGACCAGGCGGTTTTTCAAATTGACAGTGGCCGGTCCATTGAAGAAGTGACCATAAGATCCTTGAGAGGAAAAGGGGAAAAGGACCTGAGCTAAATTCTTAGCCGTAATTTCCTCACGGCTATTCAAATACTCACGCACCGTATCCACAGAGCTATGGGGACCATATTTTTCCCAAGACCAGCGAACCGCTTGATCAAGATAAGAGTTCTCTAGATCTGTTGTTCCCTGTTTGGGAGCGGCCATCACTTGAAATAAGGGGACTACACACCCGAGCATCGCCTCCATATCTTTCGGATCATCGGTAGGGATGCTGGTAAACGGGTTCAGGCTTTGCGGGTAACGGATATCGAATTCGAGATGCTGGCCTTCAAGGAACTGACACGTCTTTTTAAAACTGCGCCCCATGTCCAGGACAAAAGCGCGGCCGCCCACTCCTAGAATGGTCGCCATAATCTCATTTAAGCATACTGATTTACCGGAGCCGGGCTGCCCCGCACAAGACATATTGCTATCATGATCGAGTTGAACATTGCCGCCACCGGGCAACAACAGTTTACAAAAGGGATTCCAGAAGAATAACTGTCCACGCGGCCCCACGAGCGGCATGCCCGGCGTGCTTTGTCCCTTCCACTCCCCAATCAGAGGGAGCATATTTTGAGACTCTTTGGTAATCGTTCGCTTGGCTTTTTTATAAGTGGCGAGCGCGGTTCCAAAGCCATAGCCTTGCTTTTTTAAACCCGAACTTTTCTCACCCAGCGTCCACATCATCGGCAGCGAGGAGAGCAGGAGCGCATCATGGTCGTAGCGGGTGGGCTGAAAGCTCCAGCCGTTACTTTGCCAGATGGTTGCTAAAGCTTGCTCGTTACGAGCAATCTCGTCTACAGGGCTGAACAAAGTGAAATTGAGGGTCGAGAGAATAAATCGTTCTCCTTGATTGACCTGATCGCTAAGCTCAACAATTTCTTCATATTGATCTTTAAGATTGGGCGTAAATTTAGACATGCCGCCCACCAAGGATTTTTCCAGAGACTCACGCTTAGCAAGCACTCTACTCTTAGAGACCGCCTGATCGTACTCCACGAACAAGCCATAGTGAATCAAAAAAGGACAAGAAATCTGTTGTTTCTTCTCAAAGATATTTCCTAAGAAGAGGTCCATGCTCCCGAGAGACCAATATTTAGGGGAGATGTGCGGAATGTAGCTGCGGCATACCGTTTGCCCATCATTGAGATAAACCCCATCCGCCTGCTTAATAAAATTCTTATCGAGATCAATGATCTGCTTTGAAAGTGAGTCAAACTCATTCCATTGAGCATAATAAGGGTGGGTCGAGTCTTTCAGATTGAGAAGGGTGCCCACTTCCGTTATCAGCGTCTGAGCATCCACCCGCAGAGCCTGGATGCCAACTTGCGATAAAATTGCTTCCAATTCTTCACGGATCATCATCAGTTTTTGTTGAGAGTCAAAATCCTTATGGTGACCCGGTACCGTATAAGAAATGAGAAGGCGATAATCACGGATTAATAGCCCTGCTTCATCCTGATAAGCTTTTGCTTCCAGAAAGCCCCGACGGCTCTGAGCCAGCTTTTGGAACACCTCTCCTTTACGAGCGAATTGCCAGAAATTGAGATGCGGAGCAATGGCTGGACTGGCAAACAATAAGAATTGCAGGGACGATCCTTCCGGGAGATTCCGCTCCTGCTTGAAAAATTGCGCCAAGCGCCCTTGATCATCTAAACTGGCACCCACCACAGGATGACTAATCAGCACAAACCCGGTCGACTCTTCATTATAAAACAACTCTGTAACCGGATCATAGCTTTCATAGGGAAGTAATTGATGCAACCGCGGCATGTCAGCCATATACTGTAAGTACTTATTAATCTCAATTTGATTAATCATCGGTTGGGTGGTCCTTTCACTTAGATCTCAATCGGGTCTTTAAGGGTAATAATTTTGTCCATTTTTTGAGGTCCATAATAAATATGGATTTGCCGTTGCTTAGGCTTAGAGGGAAGACTGCGATCCTCCGTCTCAATCAAATTGTGATCCAACATCTTATTAACCTTAGAAACTGAGGCACACCCGACCCCTTCCCCATAAGGGCAATCAAAGTTACTGGAATAACTGGAACAGCCGGTTAGCACTAAACACAATATTAAGCTCTGATACGTCATTTAAGACTCTCCTTCTTCTTTAGGGGATTTTCCCATAACCTTCATCTCGCTGTCGGGTTCAGCATCCAAGCTAAAGCCAGTTTTGAACCGGACATCCACCAGTCGTCCGGCATTGGTGACAATGACCGGTTGCATCTGCTCTAAGCGCCGGATGGAAGTATCCGCTAGTTTTTCTAAGGCATTGCCAGCACCGGAAGCCGCAGCCCCTTGCAGCGCTTGTGGGGCATTAAGGGCATTGGTGACCCCAAAGGGGCTCACCGGATAAACACTGGAGGTTGATTCAAATTTAAAAAAATTAGAAAACCCAGAAAGGACACCTGCAAAATAGGCCTCTCTTGCCACTTCACTGGAGCGATCCACCACCGTCCCTCTGAGGCCATTGCGGCCATCTTCGCCATAAATCCAGCCTTCAACATTCTTTTCGACAATCACACCATTGGGTTCAACCCAAGTCATTGTCACCAAACGGCATTTCACCCGCTCGCTCGAAATGTTTCCATAGCAGGCGGCATTAATCTCCGCATTCTTAACCCGGCTGGTAAACCCCCGCGGCAGCGTGCCATCATCGACGAGGCGTAAGGTCACCGGCTCAGGTTTGTTCTCAGATTCGGCGCCCGCTTGAACGACGACGCCGCTGGTCATCACCGCTTTGCAGGTCGTGGTTGCTGGCACATAAGTATCCACGGTTTTCAGGGTCCCCGAAGACCCGTGGACTTTGCTAAGGCGAGCTATTTTAGCACCGGTTCGCCGGCGCGGCGGGTTATTGCTCGGATTAGTCGCCCCCGGCATTGTGGCATGGGAATACTCCGATTTCGCTGCGAGTCCACCGGCTTCTGCCGCAGAAGAACTTGCGTCTTGGGAATAACGGATGGGGTCTTGGCTTTCTTTTGGTTCGCTCTTCTCTTGAAGATTACCTCCGGCTAGGCTTTGGTGTTTCCACAGGTCCTCTAAAACATCGACTCTTTTTTCTAAAAGTTCGTTTTCCTTTCTAACTTTTTCTGCTTCCTCATAAATATCGTGCGCTTTCTTCTCCACCCGGTTAACCCAGAGCTCACGTTGGTCAATGGCTTCTAGCGGCGTTGCCAGTTTTTGTGGAGTCGTCACCACCGGTTTTTGAACGGCTTCTAGGTCAGCGCTAGACTCTGAACGCCAGGAGACAAAAGCATACACGAGCCCTCCCCCGACAAAAGCAGTGCTGGCCAGCATTAGCAGTTGTTTTTGCCGAATTGCTTGCGGTGAGATTAGAGAAGCGTCTTCCGGCTTTCCTAGCAACCGTTGCACCTTCTGTAAGCACTCTAGGATGTAGCCCCGGAAATCCATTTAGTCAATTCTCCACCAAAGATCTGATTTAAAATAACATCTGCTAAGATACACAGCCCGGCTCGGCCGCACACGCCGCCCCATTCATTCTGTTTAATAAGCGGTAATGAGGTATAGCCGAATAATACTGCACAGGCATAATGGAAAGGATTCCCGAGAAGGGTTTTCGTATAAGTCTCCATTTCTTTTTCAAAACCGGCGTAGCATAAGCCTTGAGTTAAGACTAAAAAGCCAAGCACGGCTAAGCCTAATTTAAGATAAGATTTATCTTCACCCTGAACAGGTACTTTAAACATCGATTTCCTCCTAGATTTTTTGAATGACATACATTTTGGCTGTATGATGAGGCCGGAGCTCAGGTTGATCAAAAGCAATCGCTAAATCCCCCTCCTCCCATAACAACCGATTATCCAAGGTAATGGGCTCGTCCGTTTCATTTTTGACGGTATAGATCATTACCCGGTAAGGGGCTTTTTGATAGGCTTTGTCAACAACACAGCTTAAAGCGCCGCGACTGCGACTAGCCTCAGGAGCCTCAATCAAATAGTAGCCCGTCGGCACAATCCCCTGGATAAACTTCTCAATAAGAGTCGTGGTTTGCTCCACGTCCGTTTGAGCTTGAGCGGCTTCATCGTCACACCG
This sequence comes from Candidatus Odyssella thessalonicensis L13, assembly GCF_000190415.1. GTDB lineage: Bacteria > Pseudomonadota > Alphaproteobacteria > Paracaedibacterales > Paracaedibacteraceae > Paracaedibacter > Paracaedibacter thessalonicensis. The sequence continues at coordinate 27,895 of NZ_AEWF01000012.1, read as the reverse complement.
AATGACAATCGGTTCTGCTTTCTTCTTCGTTGCCGTCACCTTCAAATCTTGAGCAATGCCCTTCTTCGTAATCAGGGTTACGTACAAGGGGCTGTCCATGCCCTCAGCGACGACAAAGACATGGCCACTTTTATGGTGCTCAATATTGTCTTGATAGTCGCTGGGATAAACATAAATGTCCTCAATGCTATCGTTTTGCAGAGAAATCCGAGTAATGCCATCCCGAGCAATTTGAAAATTGAGCACTTCTCCTGGATTAAGGGCGGTTTGAGCAAAACTGGCCTGATGGCTAAAGAAACAGAGTGCAGATAAAGCGATTTTATACATTTTTTAACTCCTGAAGATCTTTAAGAAGGATGACGCCATAGCGGCTCGCCACCCATGTCAACCGATAGGTTTTTTCTGTACTGACCGGATTGAGGTCTTTGCCAAAATAGGCAATATGCTGTCCCGTCACATCGATCGACTGTTGTGATTGGTTTACAGTGAATTTTTTAGGATAAAAAACGGTGCTGATTTGGTCTTTTTTGATCAGCTTTGCCTCCGCTTGTAAGGTCTCCTTAAGGGTGCCATATCTCTCTGTAGTAATCTTAAGAATCTGCTGAATCTTCCAATCAATGCTTCCGGGGTTAACGCACAAGATAATGTTGAGAACACCCGTGGCCCAGTCGACAAAGTACTCATCAGAATATTTACTGCTGGTCAGTTCAATCCGGTGATCCACATTCTCTTGCGGAAAGATCACCCAATGCTCTTCTTGATGAAGGATCTTAGAGACTAGCAATCCGTTTATAATTACAAGGCCCAAACAGGACCACAAAACTAAGTCTCGTTGCTTAAGAACATTTTGAAGCGTTTGCTGATTAAAGGTAAATTTCATGGCAACCAAAACCTTTTCCAAGACTCAGGCCAATTGCGCGGCAGATTTAGCCGGATGCCGAATTTCCAATGTAAGAATGAATTTAGAGAAAACCCCGAAGCCATCTTCTTGAAGCGCTTAATTGTAAAGACTCCAACGGTACTCCCTAAAATGAAGGCTCCTTTATAGAAAAAGGATTGAGCAAGAATGGCTCCCATCATGCAAACAATTAAGATCAATAATTCATCGATGGTGAACCCCATAAACCGAAAAGGTTCTGAGAGGTACTGATAAATTCGGTGTTCCTTAATATTCATGCATAAATACCTTCTGAGATATATGGACGGCGATATGTAGTTCTCTTTGTGAAAATCTGTAAGTAATGGTCTGTGAACACCCCCCTTTAAATAGCAAATTAAGGTTTGTACCAATTGCTTGTGAATTTGATAGCTGACTTGGATATCTGTAAATGGAGAGTTTCTGGACTTGCATAAATGTATTTTCGCGTTTCAAAATCTTTTAAGTAATACTTTCTTTAATCCAACAAAGTGGTAATATCTTTATGGATATATCTAAAGAAAGATATAAATATCTAAAAACAGACATCATGGTTTAATAATATCCTTTTATGGATATTTGTCAACAATATATATCCATTTTAGGATATAATTAATTAGAGGAATGTTTTATGCAGTCAAAGTTTGAATTAGGGTCAGAAGTTTTGGAAAGGCTCACAGGAAAAGGGGCTCAGACAATAATAGAGGCTCATGGAGAAGTCGCTCCTGACCTTGCTCGAAATATTGTAGAGTTTGTCTTTGGAGAAATTTATGCTCGCGATGGACTAGATTTAAAAACTAAGCAAATGATAACCGTTTCTTGTTTAGCAACTCTAGGATATGCGCAACCCCAGTTATCGTATCATATAAAGGCAGCCCTAAATATTGGCATTTCTCAAGAAGAAATAATCGATTTAATAACGCATATTATACCCTACGCAGGGTTTCCAGCCGCTCTAACTGCACTCTCTTTAGCAAAAGAAGTGTTTAAAAGTAACAATTGTGATAAAAAATATAATGACTGTGATGAAAAACAATATAAAAAATAAAATAGCCTCTGCTGTCGGAAGTATCGGTGAATGGTATGACTTTTCGCTTTACAGTTTCTTTATACCTGTTACCTCTAAGGTTTTCTTTCCCTCCTCTTCTAATGAAATTGGACTACTCAAAGCCTTTTCCGTATTAGCCGTTGGTTTTCTTGCCCGTCCTTTTGGTGCGATTATCTTCGGCTATGTTAGTGATAAGTTTGGTAGATCAGTTAGCCTTAAAATAACTCCCATCCTTATTACACTTCCAACATTCTGCATCTCTTTACTTCCATCCTATGAAAAAGTAGGCCTGATTTCTCCCTTGGTACTAATATTGTTAAGGTTTATTCAAGGGATAGCTATTGGCGGAGAGCATTCAAATAATATTATCTATTTATGTGAAAGCGGTTCTAAAAAAATTTATTCTTTTTAGGAAGCCTAGCATCATGCGCCGGTAGCTCAGGAATTTTACTTGCCTCTCTGGTTTCAGTATTTTGTTTTAACCATTTCTCAGATATATTTTTAACAGATTATGGATGGAGAATTGCTTTCTCTTCTTCCGTTTTTATAGGATTTCTCACAATATTAATGAGAAGAAGATTGCCTGAAACTGCTGAATATAATTCCTTGCCTATGAGGAATAGTAACCCATTAAAGCATTCTCTCATTTATCAAAAAAAAGATTATCTTAAGGCCTTAGGAATTATTATTCTTCCTGCCAGCTCATTTTATTTTATTTTTGTCTTTCTACCTAATAACTTAAATTCTTCGCTAGGATATTCTTCATCTAAAATATTAGGAGATAATGCTTTTTCACTTGCTATAAGATTATGTATTATTCCCCTTATAGGACTTATAGCCGACAGGGTCGGGGGATTAAGAGTAGCAAATTTTTCTAGCTGGCTCTTTTTCTTGCTTACTATGCCTTTAATTTATATTATTTATAATTACCCTGTTTACCTAGAAATTTCAATTTTATCACTTGCATTACTAACTACATTGAGTGCTGCAACTACTCCTGGTATATTGGTAAAGCTTTTGCCGGGTAACACTCGTTCATCAGTACTTTCTGTGTCATTTAATGTGGGCTTTGGTATCTTTGGAGGGCTAACACCTATAATATGCCAAGAGTTATTCAACAGCTTTGATTGTTTACTACCTGCATTGTTTATCACTGGCATAGCAGGGATAGGTATAATAGCTACCTCATTTTGTAAAAAAGAGTTTATAGATGTCCGTGTACACGAAAATTATAGATAGTGAAGTTTCAGATACATTTACTAGGTACACTCAATCATTAATTATTCCCTATATTGATTACATTGCTATCGGAATTCAGAATAAGAAGACTAGAAAGAGTACTTCTATAATGTCCAATATAGATTGGAATAATGAGTTTGAAGATAATCAATATGCCGCATTTGATCCGTTAAGACGATCTGTTTTAAATACAGAACGATCTTACATTTGTTTTGACTTCATAGATCACATAGATTCTCAAGGAGCCTATATTATGCACCGACGAAGGAAGAAATGTGCTAAAAACGGAGTTATTTTAATCGAGCGAACACCTGAGTCCAATACTCTAATAACGCTAGGGAGCAATTACTCAAAGTTTAACCCTATAGAGTTCACGATAAAATATAATAAGGACCTTCAGGTATTAAAAGACGATCTATCGAATATCCTAAGTAGCGAAATCATGGTATCGCTGAATTTATAGTAGGTTAATCTTAAGATATGTCTTTCCAACGGTGAAATATAACAGGTGCTGCTTTATCAATGATAACATCATATAATACAGGATCATTGGAAGAACACAGAGGGTTTAAGCAGCTTAGATTAATCTTACCTCTTTCTCCCGCTATAACTCTGCGGAAGAAACATTCGCCATTTTTTAAATAAACAATGCAATCTTTATTCATGAACAATGATAGCTTATCACCATTCTTAAGTTTACCACCAACATAGTCCCCTGATTTATAATATGGATGCATATCATCATTAGAAACCATAAGAGTCACAGAATTAACGTTATTCCTTTTAAAGCTTTCTACATCTTTGAGTATGCATAGTTCTTCATCTAATCCTTCACCGTCTTCTATTTCAGTAGGATTAGAAAATAGCTGCATTAGCTGTAGAGAATCTCTAGGGGGTTTTCCCTCTCCTGTAAGCAGCCAATGCTCATCTAGAAACAGACCTTCTCTCTTATATATTTCGATACATCTATCTATACTATTTCTCGTAGGCTGTATCTGCCCATTTTCCCAAGCTTTTAAGGTAGCAGCCGAGAAAGAGTATTTTTCTTCAAAATGTCTTCTTGGTAACCTTAGGACTCGTTCTCTTGCATATTTGAGGCGAGCTGCAAAACTAGATAAGGGTTGTTCTATAAAGCTATCTTTTTTTTGTTGCATCATCTCTCTGTATTGTTTCTTCAATTTCTCAATTCCATGGTATCATTCTGCTTTTATATAAGAAAGATATGGATAATTGTAGTTAAATCTTTTACATAACCTAACCTAGCTTTAGGTTAACATGTTATAATAGTTACCCATATCATACAAAGTTATAATAATAAATTCTATTATATATTTTTTCCCCACGAATTTATTACGCTGAAATTCTCTTTTGCAGGAGAATCAATCTAGCCTGATTAAGCAAATTCTCATCCTTAGATGTATATTGTACTTCTCCATTTATTAAGAAAAAATTTAATTTATGAATATAAACTTTATAGTTTTGCTTACCCAATAAGCTGAGCAGCATCCTTCTGGTCTGAAGGCATTTTTCTGGTTCATCTAAGGTAGATATTTCTGCTAGCAATGCTTCTTGAGCAAGCTGATCCTTTATCTGAGTCTCAAACATTTGTTTTTCCTGTCTGCAAGGTTTAATTAAACGACCAAAATGGTTCTCAATAAAATCCTGAGCATAAGCTGAGGCTGCTTTATATAAGATATTATTATCTTTTTCAAAAAGGTGAGTTTTTCTCAGCCAGGCATTATATGCAGGGGCACCATAACGCCTTAATAAAAATATTCTCATCCTTTTACATTCTTCTGACTCGTTTATTTTACTTATTTCCTCACGTATAGTAGTTTCCAGCTTCTCTGTCATGCCTGGTATCGGGATTTTTTTTACCCCTAAATCGCCGTCCTTAATACGATTAATTGTTTTAAATTTAATACCCCAATTTAGAGTTAAAAAGAAATTTTTGCTGGTTAAGAAAGGGCTAGAAGCAATTGTTAAGCAATAATGTCTCCATAAACTCATATCCTTATTAAACTTTATATTGAAAGCAGCGTGTAACTGTTTAGCTATTTCACGGTTTAGTTTTACAGGATCTTCTGGAAAAGAATTTTTCCAAATATTTAGCATTTCTTGCACTAGAGTTTTTTTGACTTTTTGAGGAATTTCGCACTTATTATTGTCAACTTTAAGAGAGTGCTCAGAATAAGAATCCTTATCATAACTTTCTGGACTTCTGGAAGAAACTGATGAGCTTATAGAAACACTCCCCCTATCTTCAAGTTGAGTTTTATCTGTATAAGAGCCACCGACGATTAATTTATGGTCATCTATATGGTGGCCCTCTTTGGGAAGAGTTACTATATTATCTAAAACTAATTCAGAGCTAGCATTCTCTGATGTCAATGATTTATTATTTTTCTTAGTGTCTGTATTCTCTGTATTAATCATTCCGTCATATTGTCGGAATGATTCCGACATATTGGGAGAATTCTTTTCAACGATAGCTTTTAAAATATCATAGTTTATAGCGTAATGATTGGTTCGAATTGATTTGTGTCGCGCAAGCTTCTCAACTCTTATTAATCCAAGCTTTTTTAAATTAGCAACTGCCCGCTCGATTTGTCTTGAAGAAACTCCGAGCTGTTTACCCCATTCTGTGGCGGTGTTGTAAACATATTTAACGTTTTCATGGACAACCCCTCCTTTCTCTCTTTGCAACCAGTAATGAATTGAACACAAGAGAGCAGCCGTCGTCATTCCTAAGAGACGAACAAGATGAGGTTCTGTTATTATAGAATTGGGTGAAGGGGAAAGTTTGGAAATAGCCATCATTCTTCCCCATCAAAAGAAATCTGGTAATCTTTTATATAAAACATCGCATAAATCCTTAACTTATTAAGGTTTACGCGAAAATACATTTATAAGCTGAAACTACTATCAAAAATGTTTACTGTAAATAACTTTTTGAGAATGTATCTAGGATTTATGTATTTACTCCCCCGCTTTAATAAGAACTAATAAATGGTATAGCTGAAAATTGTTGTGTAATTGAACAACCAGCTTTCAATATTAATAAGTAGGGCAAATCTTATCGTACATATTTTCAAGCATAATTATACTTTAATACATCTCCATACTCACGTACCACAAAATCTCTATGGAAAAGGTTGGGAGCAGTATACTTTACCGTTTCACCATCAAAGAAGAAATTTAAAGCCTTAAACCAACTTTTGTAAGCATGTACTCCGTAAACTTTCAGAAGCTTCAGGCGGATTTCTTTGCATTTATCTGGCTCAGATAGCTGTTGAATCTCGTCAATAAAACTTTTTTCAAGTAATTCCTTCTCCCCAGGTATCGAGATGGATTTGACACCGAATTCTCCTGCTTTAATCCGGTCTATAGTTACATATTTTAATGCCCAATAAATGGATAAATTGAACCCATTACTTGTTAAATAAGAGCTAGATTCGATTGTCTTACAATAATGCTGCCATAAACGTATATCTGAATTAAATTTTGCTTTCAGAGCGGCCATAAGTAAGGGTGCTAGAATACGATTCATATCGATTTGATTATTGGGAAAAGTATCATTCCAAAAGGTTAGCATATTCTGAGTTGGTGTATTTTGGCCTTTTTTATCAGATTTTTTTTCTTCAACATCTAATGCTTGAAAGGTGAGAGTATGGGACTTTGTATCAGCATGCTCTCTTATCCTCTTATCAGATTTATTAGAATCTTTGTTTGTTATTTCTGAATTAACCATTAGGACATTTTGACCTAAAGATGCGGCCTTAACAGAAACCTCTTTCGGGTTAGTCAAAAGGAATAATTCATTAAGGCGATTATAGTTGAGAGTATAATAGTTAGTCCGATTAGATTTATATTCTGCTAACTTATCAATCGAAATAACACCTGCTTCTTTAAGAGCTAAAACAATCCGTCGTATTTGGCGCTCAGAGACACCAATTTGCTCGCTCCACTCTTTTGCAGTATTAAAGATCCATCTTAACCCGTTATGCATAACTCCAAATTTATTTTTTTTAATCCAAAAATCAAGTCGAGCTATGAAAGCTGCGGCATTTGCCCCAAAATGACGAACTAGCTGCGGCTGAATTCCTAATGGGAGTTGAGATGATCTAGATGCGTTCATCTGTTCTCTCCCGAGAAATCAGATGCTGACACGACAATATGATATACATCGCGTAAACCTCAGAAATAAATCGTTAAGATTTACACGAAACACACGAATGAATTGACATTACCCCGTAGGAATGATAATGTAATAATTGTATATTAGCGTGTTTCGTGAACACAAACTTGTAGAATACCTTTGGCCGGAATCCAAAGGTATTTTGCTATAAACTATTTAATTTCATAGCCCATCCTTTCTAATTTTTCCACAATTGCCTGAAGAATCCAGGAACTCCTTGGGGCACTATACTTACTACGTTCAGCATCCAAAATCTCAAGTATAGCTTTTTTAATCTTGAGTGTGACAACCTGTTCATCTTCTTTTAAAGCCATTGTTTAGCCTGCAAAATTTAAATTTACTAGAGAAGTTTGCGTATTTTGACCTAACTCCCCGTCTTATATATAAAACTTATTATTAATTTGCGGCTATGTCAATACCTTAACTATACAGGGTAATACCTAGTATTTTTTTTAAGTCTTTGCCAGTTTAGAAATTGCTTAATTTTCATGGACACTAGTTGGAGGCCATTATCATTAAAGTTAATAATATTAGCAATAAAATATTACGCTGGTAGGCTTTAATGTTAACAGGCAATGAAGGAAAAATATTAATTACGCGAGCTAGGTACACATTAAAGCTAACCTCATAAAGCTCCTGCATGAAAAACAGTAAGCTTAGTATCTTTTGGTTAGCTTTAATCTTACTTATGCTAAATAAATTGATTACATTGTAATTACTTAGGGGTTTTTATTTCGCCATTTTTTTTCTTATAATTATCAATATAAAATTCCAGAGCCTCTGCTAAAACCTCTTTTATCTTTTTACGGTCCCAATAAGAAATAGCTTTAATTTGTTCAAGTTGATCGGTTCTTACAATAAATGTTGCTCTCACTTCATCTATAGAAATCAAATCCTTTTTAGTTTCAGGAATGTTTGAGCTCGTGTCCCCTAAAAGGCCATCAAATCCTGTTTTAAAATTCTTTTTCACCATTTATGCAACCACCTTTCTCAACAGTTCATTACATAAATCCTTGTAATCTGTTGCCCCTTTGCAATTACGATTATATAAGAATATATCTTTCCCCTGACTAGGAGCTTCTGCTAAAGCGACGTTGCTAGAAATTGTAGTTTCCAAAAGCTTTTTTCCAAAGAAATCTCTTACAGTGTCCGCAATATCTCTATTTAAGACCTTACGTGGATCATACTGTGTTAGAAAAACGCCTCCTATTTCTAACTTTGGGTTTAGTCTTTTTTTTATTTTTTCAATTACCTCAGTTAATTTTGCTAAGCCTTTTAATGGTAAGAATTCAGCTTGCAATGGAATAATAACGTAATCAGAAGCTGTTAGCGCATTTATAGTTAGTAATCCTAGCGATGGAGGGCAATCTATCAAGATGTAATCAAATTTATCCTTTAAGCCCGTAAGGATATCATTCAAAATATACTCTCTACCTGGCTCAGAGCTCAGCTCTATTTCAGCAGCAGATAAATCTAACGATGAAGGTAATATCCACAGATTCTTTTTAATCTCAATAGTTTTAATATCTTTTTCACCTCGAAGGTTGTCATAGATAGAAGTCTCTATGTTTTTTACTCCTAAGCTTTGAGTTAAGTTTGATTGGGGATCTAAGTCAATCAATAATACATTAGAACCCTCTAGAGCTAGGGCTGCTCCAATATTAACTGTAGAGGTTGTTTTCCCTACACCCCCTTTATGATTGCTAACAGCAAAAACCTTTGCCATAAGGCCTCCTCTTGAAAATAAGACATTTAGAAAAGGTAACTAATGTTATTTACTTTTCTCTTATTATTCATGTTACCAGTAAAACGTTGTAACATCAATAACTAAAGTAACAAAATGTTACAAGTAATATAATATTACGTTTGTTGTTTTTAAAGGAATATTGCAATCTCTTATAACTCTAATTATTTACAAAAAACATAGATCTATCTCATTTATGGTTGCTAATGCTTTTTGATAACACTAAACATCAATAGCCTTTATTGGAGTGCTCCCCGATAAGAGCGGACAAAAATTACAGCTCCGTTTGTTACTACCATATCACTTATGCAACCAAGAGAGCTTGTCTGTATTCTCTTGGCGCAAGCATTTTTAAGCCCTTGTGAGGGGCATGGTTATTATAATGCTCAAACCATCGTGAAAGCTGCTCTATTACTCCTTGGGCTGAGCTCAGCTGGTAATCCCCCCTAAAAAAAGCAGAGTTTTAAAGTAGAAAATCTCATATAAAGAAAGAGGAGATTTTACAATGAAACAAAGCCGACACAGTGATAGCCAAATTATGGAAATTTTGAAACAGGCTGAGGCTGGGATACCTGTGCCTAACTTATGCCGTGAGCATAGGATGAGCCAGGCAACGTTCTATAAATGGCGAGCAAAATATGGTGGTATGGATACTTCTATGATTTGCCGTCTGAAAGAATTAGAGGCTGAAAATCAACGCTTAAAAAAGATGTATGCTGAAGCCCAATTAAAATCAGAAATCATCCAGGAGGCGTTAAGAAAAAAGTTCTAAAGCCATCTCAACGCTGTGAGATGGCCAAACAAAGCATAGCAGACTATAATATTAGCATTCGCCTGGCCTGCGAGATATTCCAGATCAGTGAAACTTGCTTTCGCTATCAGCCCTTGCCTAGTGACGAGAATGCCTTCATTGCTGAGTGGCTTGTTAAAATAACGAGCACATGGCGCAATTGGGGCTTCGGTCTGTGCTTTTTATACTTACGCAATGTGAAAGAGTTTAAGTGGAATCATAAGCGGGTCTACCGCATTTATAAAGAACTGGAGCTGAATTTAAGGATCAAACCTAAGAAACGATTGGTTCATGATCAACCCAAGAAACTTGAAGTCCCTAAAGTGATTAATGAAGTATGGTCAATGAATTTCATGCATGATCAGCTTGGTGATCAACGTCGTTATCGTCTATTCAATGTCATTGATGACTATAACCGAGAAGGGTTAGGTATAGAGGTTGATTTATCCTTACCTTGTGAACGGGTGATAAGGTCGTTGGATCAAATCATTGAATGGCGAGGCAAGCCTCAGATGTTAAGATGTGATAATGGCCCTGAGTATATTAGCCACAAACTGCAGAAATGGGCATCCAAGCATGGAATAACTTTGGCCTATATCCAGCCTGGAAACCCTCAGCAAAATGCTTATATTGAAAGGTTTAATAGAACCGTCAGGTATGATTGGCTTAACCAGGAAATATTTGACAGTATTGATCAGGTTCAAGAAAAAGCAACAACGTGGTTATGGCATTATAACAACGAAAGGCCTAATATGGCCTTAGGCGGGATAACGCCTAGGCAAAAGCTGCTGCATGCAGCTTTCAACAATTCTACTTTTAACTCCTTTTAGTGTTGGGAGGATTACCGCTCCTTCTTCCATTTTACGCCGCCATAAGAAAAGCTGAGAGGGGCTCAAACCATGCTTACGCGCTACATAAGAAACACTTTTGCCCATTTCATAAGTTTCTTCTACGATAGTTTTCTTCTCAAATGCACTCCACCGGCGCCGTCTTTCACTTGAGGTTATGACCTCGATTTGTTCTACCTTACTCCTAGTCATATTCCTATATCTTAGGAGCTATACTCTACTGTCCGGTTTTTAGGGGGCTACTCCAAGTACAAAGGTAATAAATCCTTTTATTAATAGCATGTTATAAATACTAATAGATTTACTTATCAGCATACTTAAGTTGATCAACATATATCTTAGGGCTGAGAGTATCATGCTTATTAGTTATATTGAGAAACATAATAATACTAGTAACAATGGCATATCGTAATATAGGGTTACTTGAATTAACACAATTACTTTATTATTAAATAATACGAATAACCTGTTGTTCAAATATCTTTCAAAAGGATGCACTAAATTTAGTTTTCATAGAAATATGTGCCTAATTCCTATAGGTTAGAGTAGAGAACACCATATTATTCAGTAATAAAGTAAATACGATAATAGGGGTAATTAAGGGTTTCTGGTATTACTGGTATTATGGATTAACTATGATTATTAATGTTAATTTATAACTAAAATTCATTTTATCCTTCCGCTTAGGTAATAAGAGAAGCAACTTGAAAATTTAATACTGATACACATTATAAGGGGGCAATTTTAAACCCATAAGCATACAAGTTACTCATTTGGGCTATATGATAAAGAATTATTATGGATTCTATTTCCTTTATTACGAGTTTTAAACATAATATTGCTCAATGAAAACAAAACATCCCGCTCCTATTAATACACTCTCTCAAAATGATCTAAATATAACCTATTTTTTAACTGTATGTTTTGACAATTGAAATGCAAAGGCAATTTATAATTTTAAAAGAAAACTGTTATATGGACAGCTGAGAGAGCATTTGCGGTTCTATGGTGCTATAGTTACCTTGGCCAAAGCCTACAAAGAAGATTGGTTGTTCAGTATTGCAGTTTAGTGATAGAAATTTTTCCACTTGTGAGTCACTAAAAGCTCCTGTCATCCATGTGTCTAACCCCAAAGCTGTTGCCGTTAATACCACTGATTGGGATGCGCGGCCGATATCAATTAACGCCATCCGGTAACCGCGTGAATGAGGATACTTCCACCAAGCCTTTTCAAAACGTGAGGTTAGAAATATTCCTGCAGCTAGACCTTCAGCAAAATACTGACCATATAGGAGAGGAATCAATTCTTCTTCTACGAATTTTTCTTCTATCAAAGTTAAATGATGAGCAACTGAATCATAATGATAAATTCCGGGCGTTAACCCATTAACACGAAGTGCAATTAAATAAGCTTCCTCTGGATGGAGGCCACCTGCAGAAGGAAAAGACTTGCGTCGTCCCAATATTTGTAAACCGTTTTCTTCTAAATCAGACCATTTCTCGTGAAGCGGTCCTAAGCTCACAAATAAAAGTGCACTTAGGACTTCTAAAGAAATCTCCTCTCCCTTAAAATAACGGTTGGTTTTCCGTCTTTTAACAACTGAATAAAATTTTTCTTGATCCAGTAAAGAAAGATCAGGGTTAGGTAGAGGGACTCTAACTCCTACTTCCTTTTGAATATGAAAAGCTGGGGGATGAGTTGCAATTGAATTACAATACGCCAAGTACTTTTCAATCCATTCTTCTCGGCTCAAGCCGATCAAATGTTCTGCAATGTCTCTTGTACCAATATGAAAAATTTTAGAAAGGTCATCCCATCCTCATTCCTGTTGAATGAATGGCTCCTTTGCAATTAGCTTTGCTTCTTCTAACTCTCTATCAATTGTAGATAAGCTCTCAATTTTTCCCTCTCCCCAAAGTCGTAACCGCTCCATATAATCAGGTTCTAAAGTAAATTGTGTATGATGAAGATAGTCCCAAACTACAAATTGACCATCTTTAATTAGAAAAAATAGATTGGGGTTGAGATACATAACTTTTTCCTTAAAATTGTCCTGCTGGTTTAAAGTAATTTTTAGCATATACGATGCATAACATTACCTTTATTCATAAACATTGAGAAGTAAAATATAAGATATTCATAAATAAGTAAGTTAAATTATAGGTTATTATTATTTAATTATTAGTCTTTTTAATAATACAGATTAATTTATTTATATCTCATAAGGATGAGATGTTAATATAGTAAACATTATACTATTAACTATATGCTAATATTTTAAAAAGTTATCTGATTATCAAATTTAGGTATTACATGGTAATATCAATAACATTTATGGCTTAGAAATCAAGAATTACTGCTATTACCCGTATTACTAATAATATATATTATGAGAATGTTAACTTTGTAGAATAGGAGCAAGAAAGGTATAATAAGCTTATCTTCCATATAAGCATTAGAATAAATATTTTATTACAAAATAGTTATTACCTAATAATAGTAGTAATAAAATAATATGGATTGCATTAAATTTTTATATACATCGTATAATGTTATTACTAGTATTACATGGTAATATCAATAACATTATTATGTTATAATGTTAAGAGTCTATAATGAATCTACTCTTCAGTATAAGCATTTGTGCAAACGTCTATTATTAAAATAACAAAAGTTACCTGGTAAGAGCAATAATAAAGTAATACGAGTATTATTGGTTACTCATATGTAACGTATAATTTTATTACTATGGTTACCCTATAATACTAATAACACTATAATGACTTGATCTTAAGGACCCTTAAAGAGTTTACTATTCAATATAAACATTAATGCAAACATCCTTTATTAAAAGAAAAAATATTACAAGATCATACAAGTAATAAGAGTAATATATGCTTACTTGTATAAAAAAAAGTTATCATTATTACTAGTATTACTGGATAAACTAGTAATAACAGTAACACTAATAACATATTAATGCAATACCATAAAGTATAGTTTGTGAGACTATCTCTTGAATATGTATCATAATATGTGCCATAATATATTTATTACAAACTCTAAGAAATTATGATACATGACAGTCTATGTTGGTTATGCACGAGTCAGCTCACAAGGTCAGTCTCTCGATATTCAACGAGATAAGCTAAAACATTGCCCAAAGATTTTTGAAGAGAAGAAAAGTGGCACTACATCAGACAGACCTGAATTAAAAAGATGTCTTGAGTATGTGAGAGAAGGGGATACCCTTGTGATCACAAAACTAGATCGCCTTGCAAGATCTACATTGGATCTCTGTAACATTGCAGATGAACTCCAACGAAAAAATGTAGCGCTGCAAGTTATTGACCAAAATATAAATACAAATGATGCCACTGGCCGGCTTCTATTCAACATGCTCGGTGCAATTGCTCAATTTGAAACAGAGATCCGCGCAGAGCGCCAAGCTGATGGAATTAGTAAAGCTTTAGAAAAGGGAGTGAAGTTTGGCAGGAAATATGTACTTACACCTAAAGATGTCGAAGAATTAAAACACGCAAGAGAGGCTGGAGAAACCATATCCTCTTTAATGCGAAAGTTCCGTTTGAGTAAGAGTACGGTTTATAGATACCTAAGGAAAGTACCAGAATAGTGTCCGTTGGCAGAACCGATAGCAACAAATAAGCGATCGTTTTTATTACAGTATAAAAGTGTAATGTGCTGAATAATTTTTCCTTAACATTACTAGATTAAATTTTCTGTTTTTCTCCTATCAAGAGATAGGATCGATCTGGTTCATTAACATCTTATGCTAATTTATGATAAATAAGTAAAATAAAGCCACACCTCTCACCTTAGGTATGAAAGCCAATCATGTAAAATCACTATAAAGCAACGTTGTTCTACATTCTTGGCATATAAACTTATAAAAAGCTGGGTTATTATTACTAGAAGGATCGTAATATTTAATGATCTCATTTAATATGTCATCAGAGCATCGAAGATACTCTTTAGCATAATTTTTTAATTCCTCAAATTTTTCTAAAAGCTCCTTCTGTTCAAAGTCTCCATGAAATTCACATATATTTCCACAATGTGCTAACCAAACTTGCCCTTGCCAGCTAATATAACCTGGTGTTCTTTTTAAAAAATTGTCTTTTTCTTCATCAGTGAGGCATACATTTTCATTCTCAGGTAAATCTACAAATGTTGCATCAAATTTTTCAGCTGCTGTCCCATTTGCTATACAATCCAAACAGATTGATTCTTCAGGAATATCTTTTATAGAATAAACAGGACCTACATATGCATATTCTTTCAACAAATAACAACATATACACTGGAAAGGTTTCTGGATAGCATTTCCTGTTTTTAGCGGATCAGGGTGATATTTGAAATGAGGTAATAAAGCTTTCATAGAAAGTTCTCCTTTTTTAAACATTTTTTAGAAAGTTGTATTCTATCTCACAGTCTACTTAAACTATCTGAGAAGGCGAAGCATAAATATAAGAACTTAGATTTTAGATTTCATATACAAATAAATAGAGAAAGGTAACCCTATTCTGACATAATCAGAAGAGGGTAGGGTGTATCAGTGTACGGTATACTCTAGTTTTACAATGAAGCCTTTAAATTAGTCAGCTTTGAATTAACTCTTTGCCAGTGAGAAGAAGAAGAGGAGAAATTTGTTTCCATATTCCATACTATGCAAAGCTTCTTCAGAATAAAGCAAAGACTCAGAGTATCTTCTTGTACTTCTCTAGAAGAAGTTGTGAGCATTTCTGGGCTTCTTCTTGCTGATCATCTACCATATATTTATTGAAATAATGCCGGCTTACCCCACAGACTTTGTGCATATCGGTGTAAGGGATCTTGTTTTCTTTTAATCGCCTCACCAATCGGCTTAGGCTTAAGGGTTGAGTACGTTTCTCTTTTTTAGTACGGCGCTCTTTTTGATCCTCATCCTCAGCGCTCAATCTTCTCTTTTTATTGATATTAATGTTCTCCTTCTTTGAGCTATTCGGCATGCTCTCTTCAATTTTACGCTTATAAAAAGCCCCTTGCTTCTCCAGCTCTTCTTCCGAGGAAGCCGTAATATCACTTAAGGTCAGATACAGCTCTGCTAGCTTCTCAAAGTTACCTTCATAGTTGCTGGCAGTATCTAAGATTTCATATATCCTTTTTAATCCTCTCAGTTTATCTCGCGCTTCTCTTAATTGATTAGCGTCTTCCAAGGAAACTTTCAAAGCTTCTTCAGCGCTTTTAATGAAATCCCCTAATTGAAGTAACAGATTTGTCTGGTCATAATAAATGCCAAACTCTTTCAAATAATAATCCCACAGAAAAGCATGATACTTAGTGGCAAAAAATAGGCTGCTGGGATCTCTTTTTTCTTCAAGCTGTTGGTAAATCGTTTTCATACTCTCTTCATTTAAATCAATAATTACCGAATTACTTGTCCGCATTTGAAGGTCAAGAAAAGACAGATCGTCAGAAGGTGAGTCTTGCGAGTCTTGAATGTAGGGAGACTTTTTAAAATACTTTCTCAACGAATTATCTTTAGAAGAGAGAGGATGGAAAGGCCATTTAAAGTAATCTATAGGAATGTTAAAATTATCAATTAAATAGTTAGCATTATACCGGGCTTGTGAAGCCCAAATTGGCATATAAACCATTCTCCTTAAGGACTCGGCAAGATAAGCAAGCTCCTCAATCTGAGCCTCACTAATGCTGCCTCGTTTAAAAGAGTCAATATGGGTAGTGATCTCATCCTCAAATAAATCTATTTCATCTTCAAGAAACTCACCATCATAAGAAAAAGAGCGCATCTTGAAATATTCTAAGACAGGTAACGTATTCATCCAAAACCTCTGAATATTTTGAAAGGCTCTATTTTTTAACTTATCAATAATTTGAGCAAGACTACTCTCATTCTGTTTAAAGCCCAACTCTTCAGGGAAATTTCTTAAAAAGGACCAGATTTCAGGCACATTGCCTAATCCTGACTGCCATAAAATAGAGGATAAATATCGATCTGCCAAGCCTCTACTTTGGATACCAATCATATTCTCGGAGTTACTCTTGATAGCATTAACGGACGGATGAAAAGAGCCAGTATAAAGGATGGGCTCTCCCTGGGTAGGGTACTGGATGACCAATTTATGATGGAATTTCCCTCCAGTATGAAGCTGAAAGAGGAACCGGTGATTCGAGGGCTCTTTGAGACTATGGTAAAGATATTTGGCGTTATTAGAATCATGATCTAGGACTATTAATTTAGGCGTACTATTTTCTAATTCAGGGGCATCCTCTGTGCTCATAGTGAAGTAATTTTCAAAAAAAATGAGGAGATCATTCTTAGCTTTTAAGATATTCTGGAAGATGTTTAAGCAAGCTTTGTTGCCCCCCTCTGAAGAAGTTCCGGAAGAAATAGCTAAAGCGGTGATGGTTCCAATAAAAGAGGGTATATCTCTCTCGGCCATCTGTACGTCATCCTCTTGCGAGTTTTCAGTTTGCTCTGTCAAACGCTTAAGAGTCTTAAGATTGGCTAAACCAACCTCCTTACGATTGATATCATAAGTTTCTACGCCCTGCGAGTTCATCATTTTATAGAATTCCTTAAGATAGATAGCAGCCAGCTTGTTACTGCGGATAATTGTAAGATCTTCTGAATGGATGTTATCTGATTCATAGGTTGCATTAGCCGAGCCAACAATAACTGTCGCCTCTTCATTATATCTCTTTGCAATAACAATCTTATGATGGAAACTCTTAGAGCCAATCTTAACTAAGGAAGTAGGAACATTTTCGACCAGATAATTGTTGTACCCTAAATAGGTATCTCGAGCCTCATAAAATTGCTTGTAATCAAGAAAGACAAGAACGGGCGTCTGAGCAGCAGTAAGGTGGACATCCGCGAGTGCATCAGTGATGGCAGGGGAATTATAGCGATACATAAAAGAGACGACATACTCATCTGCCCGTTTGATAATCTCAGCCACTTTCTGGGTACAAGAACCTCCTAAACTCACACACGACTCAACAGACACATTCTCGATTTTCTCTTTCAAGATAAATCCAGGATAAGGAGTTTGACTTTTTCCTTCGGTCGATAAAGCAGGAGTTTTAAGTTGGTAAGCAAGCTCAGAAGAGTAATAAGTACTGATAAGCTCCGATTGATTAGAGTCCTGTGAGCTTTGACTCGAATTATCGGTAGCCCAACTGAGAGGTAGATAGGATAAGATGGATAGAATAATACCCAATGCATAGCGAGATGGGTCGCTTTTTATCATAAAGAAGCCCTTTTTTTATCCAGCCAAGTCCCTAAAGTATGAACGTATATTCTTAAGATCGGGTTAAGTCGGGGCTTTTATCAGATTTACTAGAATTAAGGCGAAGATTAATCAAGGATCTTCAAGACAGCAATTTAATTTATAAGTAAAGGAAAGGCTTAAATGGATTGCTTTCTGACTATTAAAATCATTGAAGCGACGCTGCTCAGAGACATGTTTGAATATGATTAAGATTAAATCGCTAAAGCGACCCTCCAAGAATCACTGTTCATTGTAAAATCTTATTTCTACACCCCTTTTAAATACCCATATACTTGACTTAATTTAAAGGCGACCCTCTCAAATAACACTTTCATTCTCAACTCTGAATATCTTGTAATAACGCTGATATTTTTATCAGTTGAAAACTGTTTAGCCTTATAAAAATTTATCTGGATTATTCGGTAATTTTTTAGTATTTATCTTGGTTAGATTAAAAATAATAATACCGTTTTGAGGTTACTCCTATCTTGTCAAGAGCGGTAAATGAAGGCCCTATATACAAATGCTGAATATCCTATCTCTTCTCCTTTTCACTCTTATCCTTTCAGGCTGCCAAAATAAGCTTTCTACCTACTCAATTATAGATATCGAGAAAAAACAAGATGGTACAGTTAACTATTTATTGGTTAGTGAGAAAAATGAAAAGATTATCATTAATTCGTTACCTAACTCAAACTATAGGCTCGGTACTAAAATTAGATTCGAATAGATTCTATACGCTTTCTGAAAGAAGGGTGTCCTAAAATGTGTCTCGCTTTCTTGATATGAATTACACTGGTAGTCAGTAATAGAAAGCTAAATAAAATCTGAGTCAGGATAATAGATTATTCTTATAAAGTTTATTCTCCCAAGAACAAGGCTGAAAGGAATAAAAAAATGAAGTATAAACACAATCCAAACAAAAAAAATTCGGAAGTGCCTATTTATCCTTCACAGGAGCTAATAAAGAGCATCTTATATGGCATCCCTTATCAATATTTTACTCTTTACCTTAAAATAGAAAAAGATATCTATTACGATCCTGAACATTACGAAGTAGATATGGGGCTGCAATTACTTAATTGTAAATTGACTGATAAAGAAATATTTACTAATTATCCTACAGAGTGGCAGTATGAGTATTTTGATAGAGAGATATTGGATTATGATCCAGTCTTATTACATGGCTGTCACACTCTTGGCCCTTATACTTGGGGGAGATATGAAGCAAAGCTACCGCATCTAAATTCAACTGATCTTAAGAAATTACTCAAGCAATCAAGCAATTACGGGATAGAAAATGGTATTTCAGTTCCAATAGGCATGGGAATAAACATCTACGGTATTTTTACACTTACATTCGATAATACTCTTATCTTACAAGAAGACATGATATATCAAATTGCTTATTTGCTACATAATCTAGGTACTTATATAATCTCATATGAGCCTCCCACCCCTCTCAGACCTCATCAGGGAAGAGAAAGAATTATGTTATTGCAAAGCTATAAAGCCTTAAAACAGCAATCTCAATATATCAGTCACAGATTTCAGAAAATGCTTATGTTGAATAATGTGGCTTACAGTAATGCGATAAATTTTTCTGAAACCATAAATATGGATTCTTATTGATTACAATATTATTGTATTCTCGCCTATCAATACAGAAATTATACGCTAATAAATTCCAGGGGTAGTTGTAATCAGTTTCCTCTTAAAGGCTTCTCAAGACAGATCTAGTTACTTAGCTATCGTAATGTTAGGGAAGTATTAAGATTAAGCACAAAGATGGCTTCGTTAAATAGAGTGGGAGAACCTTAATGTCAGTTACAACTAAGGTTCTCTTTCATATCAAAGGGAGCGGAGAGAAACATTCTCCTTATGGAAAGCATATCAAGAGCAACAAGCAACCTTAAGAATTCAAGTTGGTATCCTCTTTTATCACTCCTTAATAATGATAAGGTTAAATGCCGAGGATAAATGGATACTTTTTATTCAGAACAACAGGAAGCAATATCTTCTAATAGCCCTCCTAAAATCCAAGAGGTTATATCACTCTTTTTTAGGAATGATTAACCGTCATATTGGTCTCATTGCTGGCTTTCTTCTCTTCTAAATGATAAAGGATATCAATATTAATTGGCAGAATACCAACAATGGTACGAGTATCACCGATTTGAACTACCTCTGTAATCCTTTCAACAGGCCAACCAGCTAATCTTAAGGTTCTCTCCATCCTAACATCTATCACTGTGATAATTTGCTTATATCCTTCTTGAAGACCAAACTTGAGTACTCCTATAAACAATTCAATCGTTTGATCTCTTAGTACTTGGGAAGTCATTTGAGGAGTGACTTCTAACCCAAATCGACTCGTCTCCAGCAAATAGCGATCCCTTTGAATGGGCAGCTCACCAAAGTACTTTGTGAAAACATCATAGGTTAAGTTAGGAGATAGAGAGGAAGCCATACGTACGCCTCCAATAACTTTATCGTTATAGATTGAGAGCAAGAAATGGGTATGCCCATTATTATCAAATTCGTCGACTTCGCGGTCCTCTATCAAATTGACTTTCCAGTTTAGGCGATCATAGAAAATTGCTTTTCTAGCTCTTTGGTAACCTTCTACTAACTCAAGATTAGATTTAAATGAAAGAGGGGATAAATGTACAAGCATAGTGAACTCCTTTTATTGCCACTTTTGATATAGGTAGCATAAAAAAGTATTCAATACGCTTTTAGGCCAAAATTTGCCCTTTCAACTATATTTAATAATAAAAATATAAAAATTGTGAACTAATTATATAGTTTTTATTATGGCTACTACTTAATGTTATTAAGGCAATCTTGAAGGTTGGCTCGAGAAATAAGAAGCTTCTCAGATTTTTTATTCTGGATGGGATCCCATTTGATCTCACGTAAGTCATAGATTTTTCCCTGAGCTGTTATTCTTTCAATAACTTTATAAGAGATAAAGTTTTCAAGCTTGTTGGCAACTTGATTCTCAAATATCCTCATTAAACTATTATCGTATATGGTTCGCATCAGGGTCATAGTAATCTCGCTATAAAATAAACACTATCTATTTTTCAATATTAAGGACCTTTTTCGCTCACTCTAAATTATATTGGGAACAATAAGCAAGGTTATTACTAACCTTATTATAAAATTATATCTGACTATAAGATTACGGCTTTTATAACTACTTTTTAGAACTCATGATTACTATTAATTTATATCTTTCAAATCCTTATAGCTCTTAATAATTAATCATGAGCATTTTATTTCCCCGCAATAGATTGACACCTTTTAAGTATTAGTAAAATATAAAGTTATTATCTCGAGCAATATTTGTGCGCTATAAATAAATGTACTAATCTATATATTTCATAAACTCTACTGTTATCTTTTTTATATACAACA
Source organism: Candidatus Odyssella thessalonicensis L13 (assembly GCF_000190415.1). Classification (GTDB taxonomy): domain Bacteria; phylum Pseudomonadota; class Alphaproteobacteria; order Paracaedibacterales; family Paracaedibacteraceae; genus Paracaedibacter; species Paracaedibacter thessalonicensis. The sequence continues at coordinate 6,393 of NZ_AEWF01000012.1, read as the reverse complement.
CGAGAGATAAAATACTTGAAAACATTTAACCCTTTAGATCTGCAAAGGAATAAACTTGCAGGATCATTCTGATTGGAGAAGATTACTGATGACAGAGAGGATGTCAGCCCTTAATGGAATATTCTGGTTTTTATTAAGCTTAATAGTAAGTAATTGCAATGACGTTATAATGAAAGCTATGGGGCAGTCGTTACCAACGCTCGAAACTATCTTCTTAAGATTTTTGTTCGCCGCTTTGTCTCTGCTGCCTTGCCTGCTATCTCTTAAGATCTTTAATTTTAAGATTCATTTAATTAGAGGGGTTTTACTTTTCTGCGGGATCACCTTATGGTGTTATGGTATTCAAAGAGTTCCGCTCTCAGTAGCATCCATCCTAGGTTTTACGTTGCCTCTTTTTACCCTTCCGCTTGCTTACTTCTTTTTAAAAGAGCAGGTATGTCGGTTACGATGGTTAGCTACTATTATAGGGTTTTTGGGCATCACTATTATTGTTATCCCTTCGATACAGACTTTCTCTTGGGTGTCTGTTACCATTCTAATTTCATCGCTCATATTTGCCGTCCTCGACACCATAAATAAGAGATTTATCATTAAAGAATGCTTTATTTCAATTTTATTCTCTTCCGCTCTAATTGTGACTCTATTGAGTGCAATTCCAAGCTATTATATATGGCAGCCTCCTACTTTACGGCAACTTCTCCTTCTCTTTATTTCCGGACTAGCGTCTAATTTAATGAGCTACTGTATTTTAAAATCCTTTCAATATATGGAAGCCTCAGCTTTAGCCCCTTACCGATACTTTGAACCAGTTCTTGCCAGTTTTTTTGGATTTATATTCTTTCAAGAATTTCCTTCTACTTTCACCCTATTAGGAGCAGCTATTATTCTTCCTATGACTGGAGTGGTAACCTTTTATGAGGTAAAAATAAAATCACGTAATCTTAAAAGGATAAAGTTAAATAAATAGTACTTTATTCCATACCTGTTAGTTAGAAGGGATTGATAGTATTCAATACTCTATGTTTAAAAACACTAACTACATTTAAAACGGAAAATCTCCTGAGAAAATGAATAAAGATGGTCAATTTCAGGATTAAAACTAATACTTTGATCTTCTTTATATTCCCAATATTTCGCTTGCCAAAGTGATTTCTCAGTGGTATTTTCCTGATACTTTTTTTAATGAGGTACACTTATTATGCGAGACTTTTTTTTTAGTTGCATTATAACCTTGTCATCTTCTACAGCTCTGTATGCTATGGAACCAGGTGAACCAAGATTAGCCGAGCATTTCAATATTAAAGATCACAGTGATGCAGGAATTAATGACTCTCGCAGAGAAGCTAGGCGTCGCAGTACCAATGATATTCTTGAGGAATTACAACAATCTCTATTAAAAGACGTACGAGAGCAAAAAGAAATAGCTAAAGAGCACCGTAAAGAATTAGGAAACACTAAAGAAATCATTATTACTTCTTTTATAGGGTTTATAGATCAACTAAAATCTCATCTCGATACTGAATCAAAAGATAAAAGTTATATCAATGATCTTTTAGAACAAGAAAGAAATCACTTATTAAATCTCGCTAAAATCAATAATGTTTCCGTATCTACTGAAGATGCCACGAAGACTGGCGATATCCCATCCACAGATTCTTTCGATTCTGAAGAGAATGGGCTTAACGAAGGAACAGAAATAGACCTGCTAGCAAGCCTTCTCATAGGGGATCTTCCTGAAAACGCGAGAATGTGGCTCAATAATGCTATTAATGAAAAGGATGCTTTTTGGAAAGGGAAGTCTTTAATTAAAGCCTTTGATGCATTTAAAGATAAAATTGACTTAGACAAGTCACAAGAAATGGCTGCTGACCTTGTAGAATATTTTCTTACCTCAGCAGATAATACTGCTGATTTGACTTATAAGTCTAATGCTTTATGCTGGGCAGCTTATATTGCTGAACACTTTGAATGGAAGGAGTTAATGCAGCGAGCCTATAAGGAAGCTTTTAACTTTTTAATTAAACAAAGTAATTCCGTTTCTTATAGCAAATATTCAAATGATCTCCTTACATCACTATCTCTTAATTCTCACCCTCTTGCTGAAGCTAAAGTGATGCTTAAGCAAATAAATGATACAAATTTACGTGTATCATTGTCTCTGTTAGTTGCGGCGCATCTGAAGGAATGCGCCGATAGAGTACATCCACTTTGTTGGAAAGCAAGATTTCTCTACCATGCAACTACTTGCTTAATGGATGAGCAAAAAGAGCGTGAATATTACAAATATCAAACCTTATTAACCTATACTGAATTAGTTGAAGAGCTTTATGAATCCTACAGATCTAAGGCTATCCCTTCTATGTTCTGGTGGTTTAATGGGACCGCAATGAGCTTACAATCGGATCAGAAAGGATATGACCAGATCCTTCAAAAATTAAAGTCTTTATATACGAAATATTTCCAAGGGATTTCTTACGAATTTGCGAGCGCAGATAAGATTAATGATGAAATAAAGATAGCTTTATGTGATTTTTGCTTGTCTTACCTGGGGGAGGTAGAAGGCAAAAGCTTAGCTGCTTTCGAGCGCGCCTTAGAAATATGCGACACGCTTCAAGATCCCCAATTACAATGTCATATGAGAGCCACGGTCCTACAATCCTATTCAAAAATGTTATTGAGCAGCACATACAAGCTTGAGGAACCCCAAACACTTGTAAGAAAAGTTGATGAAGCTTTCAGAAAGCTATCAAATATTAATAAGGATGACAAATTATCTCTGAACATGATGCATGCTTTTATTCGCCAGAAATGCATAGAGAGAGCACAATCTTTTCTTTACCTAGGATCAGATTTATATCACATTGCCAGCAGTGAAGCACGAATGTATACCGGTAAAAACTCTGACTCTATTCATAGGGAGGGATTTGATAACTGGTACACCAAAGCTTTCGAATCCTGTGAACAAATAAACGATAATCATAAAAAGGATCTGCAGATAACAAAGCTTTTAAGTAATTATACAGAATTCCTGAAAAGCCATAGTGTTTCAGAATCTCCTCAATTACATTCAACCATATTAGAAGCTCTGGAAAGCATATCCTCCCCTATCTTAAAAGAGGAAGCAGTTAAAACTCTAATTAGCTGTTATTTTCATAAAAATCTGCTTAAGAAGATTGTATCTACCTCACAAAGGTCTCCCATTGCAGCAGCCATCCTTATAATCGAGCAACACTTATATAGTAAGGAGCAAGCTCAAGATTATTATAGGAAAAGAAGGATTGACAAGTTCTATATTTTAGCATTAAAGGTTTGCCAATTAATCCCTGCAGAACAGAGTCGGAATGAGCTAATAGACAAAATACTAAGCAGTTTCATATTATTTTTTAATGATGGTAATTCTATCTTGGTGACAGAAAAGCTTTCTCAGACTATCTGCCAAGCTTTAGATGTTTTAACAGACGAGACAATCCGTAATAGAGCTACTGAGCATCTGGGCCAAGCTTACAAACAGAAAAACCAAACTATAGGCTTGACGGCAATCAATAAAAGATTGGGCGTTCCAGATTCCCTTTGATTAAGCATTTTATAGTGACATAAGAGAACAAACATTAATTATAGAGACTTGAATATGAAATATCCTGGCCGTGCTACCTTTTTAAAGTTTATTTTAACTCTGTGCTTTATGTTTATAAATTTTTCAGGCTTAGCGGTGTCTATGGACGGCTTAAATGAGGAGGAAGATAGTTATCTAGAATTTGAGCTCCCAAGCGTAATTAAGCTTCGCACTAAGATTGAGCCCTCTTATATAAGTGAAAGTCATAATCTCTATGTCCAAGCTTGCCATTCTCTTACTTTTACGGAAGGATTTGAAGAAGAGCAAGAAAGTATTAAGAAGTATGATATTCTCCTCGAGCCCACTCAACTATATGCAGAGAAAGATATCTCATCTCAGGTCAGTTCTATTGCACTTATATATGATGGCATATTTTCCTTAACAGATAACCAAATAAGAACAGGGACAAGCTTCGATAGTTACGATATAAAGCTCCCTCGCGATAATATTTTTTATCATCATAAATTTAGTTACCAAAAACCCGACGGTAATAATCACAGTTCAAGTTCATCAAAAACTCAGCATCCGCAACAAATTGTGGGATATGTAAATTCGGAAAATGGATGCGGTTGCAGTGCCTACTCTTACGGAGGCCGATTTATTGCTGGCCAATCATTATCTTCATGTGAGCAAGTTTATTATACCGTTAAGTTTGTTCCCTCAGGATACATACAGCATATTACTAGGGAAAGGTTCCAAATATTCAAAAATAGTAAATCTCATATCTCGAGAGTATTTCCCCACTCTACACAGATACTCTTGTTTAGCCATACGGATTGGGTTAATAGAGGAGTTTCACCATTTAGCAGTGCACGACAAAATGCTGGAGACATAGGAGACGATAAAGACGTGCATGTAACCTTTTCTCCTGCAGCATTTCCTAAATGGGGTACTCCTGTTGCCTCGCGAATACTTGAAGGCTGCGCTGTATTTAATTTGGTATATAAGGCTGATACCTATCTGGTGAGTCAAACCTATAAATCATTTGAATTTCAAGATCGTGGAGGAAGTAGGCTAAACAGTTATGCTGATATTTTTTTTATGCCTATCGATGAAGCTCCAGATGTCTTTCCTCTTAATGCCCCCGAAAGCCTCCTAAATGCTGCACATGAAGTAAAAGTCTTTAGCAACCTTTCAAATATATCTGAAAAGTTAGAAGCAATCAGACGCATCTTTAGTTACAAGAAACAGACATATCCTCTTATTCTATCAGAAGCATCTTTAAGCAAAGAAGGGCTAGCCAAAACCCTTGAACCATGCATTGATGCCTTTATTGAAGGACATGAGAAATTTAAAAATTTTACTAGAAAACACCCAAGCCTTGCGCCTTTTTTCCTTGATAGCCTACACGATCTCCTAGGAGGAGAAGTCAGGTTTTGTGCATGTGCTCTGAAAGAGACTTTTACGAGCGAGAAAGTGAGGATAGAAGAGGGACTTGTAAAATTTGTGGAAAACAATTTACACGTATCACACCAAAACGCAGAAAGTACTGTTCAAGCTTTAGACTTCGTAATGAAGATTGTCTTGGATAGGTCTCCTTTAGATAAAAAATCAATTAAATCTTCTCCATTTGCTCCAACTGCTCCCCCTAAAGTTTGCCAAGCTGTACTTAACAAGAATAAGCCTTCTCTCACTACACCTAAAATCCATAAAAATAAGAAAGAGTATATAGGAACAACGCATATCTATCGTATTAAAAAGAATGGAAAGACCTATAAAATAGGGCAAAGCGCTCAAGGAACCCGCATGAAGGATGGTGCTTCAAAGAGAGCTGAACAACAAGCTCGAAAACTCAACAGAGAAAATCCAGATGATATCTATGAAACAGAGATAAGAAAAACCTTTAATTCTAAAGAGGAAGCTTTAGCTTATGAAGCAACGCTTATTAAAAGATTTAAAAGAATCTTTGGTGAAGATGCCTTACCAGGCAACAAGGTAGATAGGTAACTATGGATAATAATCGGAGACTATCTTTCTCAGCAGTAGCCCTAGTAGCAGGAAGATTAAGAAATTCATATAGTGCTCTACTATCGGTACGTAATAAAATAGAGCCAATTCTTATCAAAGATTGGTTTAACATTAATCCTTTACCTCCTTTTAAATGGGTGGGGCTAATGTTTCAATATGGTATTAAAAACTCTATTATCCCCCCCAAATATGGGAAAATTCATCCTAAATATGGCGACTTACCCTTAAAAATTGAGCTCGATATGTCTATTTTAGAATGGGCAGATCGTCACGATGTTAAGCTCCTGGAAGAAATATTTGAAATCTCTGCTCTAGAGGCTTTGATTCATGTAGGTAAAAAATATAAGTTGGATACCAATAATCTCTATGATCAACGCTTATTATTAGGAAGTATTCCTGAGATAAGAGAAGAGATGTAATCTTAACCTTCTTACTTAAATCGTTGATCAAATTGAATGCTGCAAAATTCAGTTAAGGTTGGGCTTTAGGGGCATATGTTATATTTTAAAGCCTTTAAAACCAAATTGCTTTCAACAACAAGAACTTCTCCTAGGATGCTTTTCCCATAATACCGTAAATGCTCATGTAGATTTTTACACTAGAAGCATAGAGAAAAAATAGTCACTAATACATATATTATTATGGGGTCTGTCTATAAACTTAGTACTGATATGGTTATCAGTGTACTTAAATAAGAGTTACTTTTCCTCTAGAAGCCATAAAAAGAGGGTTATCAACAAGCGACCGTTTAAAGAAACATTGCCTACATGAAAGAGGGTAAATATCGATCTGCTCAAATGCACTCCACCGAC
>NZ_AEWF01000013.1 GCF_000190415.1 Candidatus Odyssella thessalonicensis L13 | reverse complement strand
GGTCATGGCATTGTTGCTTAAATGGATTAAGATGTCAGAAATATCCTAACCAAATTATTTTTAACAAGCTTTAACAGATTTAGGCATACCCAGACTTGTCATTTTATTGAGCATACAACAAACTAAATGAGATTCAGCATCTTGATTTGGTAAAATTCTTGAAGATAATTTACGCCCAAAGATCGTTTTTAAACGGTAAAAGGTATTTTCAACTTTGTTTCTGCGGCCAAAGTTATTCTTGTAATACCAAGCCCAATAGCCTTTTTCTTTAATGTATTTTACGGTTTGATCTCTCGTAGATGGATTTGTTTTAGAACGCACGACAGCTTGGCTTGGTGGCGGAATAAACGGTTTGATAGCTTGACCTTCTAAAAATTCATAAATTTGATGACTATCATAGCCCCCATCTGCTAGACAATCTGTCATATAAGAAGCATTGCTTTGATCTATCAAAGAAGGCACACAAGCTCTATCATCTGTATGATGGTCCGTCAAAACTCGAGCAGTAATGTCCCCTCCTTCTTCCACACCAATGTGCAACTTACGCCAAACCTTGCGGTTGTATTGCTTGCCATGTTTCGTTTCTAACCATTCTTTTTCACCAAATACTTTCAAGCCTGTTGAATCAATAACTAAATGAGTCGGTTCATTTAAAGAAGGTAAACGAAGACAAGATAAGGCTTGGGCTGCTCTTTTTGATAAACGGCTGAATTCTGGTACAGGCAATATCTTTCCTGAAAGAGTAAATAACGATTCAATCAAACCTATCACTTGCCTTAAAGCTAACTTGAATAAATGACGAAAAGTTAGGAGGAGATTAATACAAGTCTGAGAGTAAACTAAAGGCCGTCCCCGTTTTCGTTCTTCTGTTGAAGGAGCTAACCAGCTTTCGTCAAGATCTTCACTTAACCAAACGGTTAAAGATCCTCTTTGCTTCAAAGCCTTATTATACTCACGCCAGTTTGTTACTTTATAAGAAATCTTTTTGTTTGAAAATTTGCTATTCTGCTTCTTCATAAATTTAGACCACCAAATCTATTGCAGCCTATCTCCTATTTATCAGTTCATAGGTATTTTGGCAACAAAGTGATCGGCAATTGCATCACCAACTTTACTTTCCATCTCTTCAGGCAAGTATCCTTCGTTATTTTTCAGAGTTCTTTTCGCTTGATTAAATATTTGATTAATTTCATCAGCACTTAAAATATAATCAAAATCTTCCTTATCCACCATTCGGCTTACCTATCTCAGCGCTGATTAAAGAGTAATATCTCCTAGTAGTTTAAGGCCCAAGTTAGGCCTTAACTTAGCTACTAGAGGATTAAGGATTCGGAATATTAAGGGTTTTAGGATCGACCAGCTCAACATTCGGTGCATACTGGCGCATCAACTGATGGATTCTATCCCAATCTACCTGCTCATTAATATACTCGTGTGATTTTTTATCACCCAGATTTAATATTTTAAGCTTTTCATTATATTTGAACGGAATATCACATACTTCTATAATTCCATAGTATGCTCGCGCTCTCATCAAGTAGTTGGAAGATTGAGATAAGACTTTGTAGAGGTCTTCTAATACAGAGGAATCCTTAGTGTTTCTATAGTACCCAAACCAGATTACAAAGGCGATACGTCTAGTATCATCAGCTCTAGTTTCATCATGCCAAATCTTGTAAGCTTCCTCTCTAAAGTTAGGATCATAAATTTTATGCGAGAACCCTAACGATTGGATAGCTTCTTCTTGGAGATGATCCCAAGGATAATTCAAATAAGCCCAAATATCGTCAGTGAATTGATAATATCCCTCTCGTCCAGCATCGGCAATTGCTCTACCTACTTTGATTTCTAGTTTCTCGGGTAGGTATCCTTCGTCATTTCTGGGTGTTTTCTTAGCTTCCTCAAAGATCTGTTTGATCTCTTCAAAAGTCATTATATAATCAACATCTTTCTCATCCACCATCTGGCTTACCTATATTTTTTGTATATATATCTAATAGTTTACTTGTGTCCTTAATACTTTCCTCGAGTATCTTCCTTGCTTTTTCCGTCCCCGGAGATTGAAACAAACGACTTCTTGCTTCTCTTAATATTTCAATACGGTTCTTTATCCCAGCACTCGCCTCATTAAGCTCCTTTATGTGATCTGCTGGCTTCAGCTCCCCTATCTTTCTATCAGGCGTCATAATCACTATACCACGATCTTCTTTTAGAACTCCAGCTACGTCGTCGGGCGATAAATGTTTTCTTACGGCTTCTTCTGTTTTACTAATTAACCGTCGAGTCTCCTGCGGAAGATCCGATAAATCTGCCTCTCGCCATTTTTTTAAGTATTTATTGCGTGCTTGAGTACATTCTTGGACTTTATGAAGCTCTTCTACTGTTAAGGATACAGGCGTATGCCTGCCCTTCTCCGTAAGCTGCCTCTCTCCTTTCCCGCGTGTCTTTACTTTTGCTTGCGGAGTTGAGGAAGACTTAGTGGTTTGGGACACCAATCTTTCGACAGCAATTTGTGACTGGCTTGCTTCAGCTATAGATCTTGAGCTTGCAGAGGCTGAGCTTGTTGGCTTGCGGGCATATTTCTTGCTTGCGGCTCCACCTAAGCTGGATGCTTTGGCCTTACCTCGTCCCACATTGAGGAGATCGAGCGCTAACAGGGTGGTTCCACTCATCGCTTTAGCGACACGGCGGTTTTGCAATAACTCGAAGTCATCACGGGCAATCTGTTGAGCATAATCATTGAACTCATCACCTTGGCCGTGGGCGTAGTCATAGAGTAACTCTCCCATCCTAGCTGCAGCCAAGCCCCCAAGCCCTCCCAGAGCCGCTCCAGGAATAGCTCCAATACCGCCTGCAGGTGCTCCCGTGCTAAACCCGTACATCATTCCTTTCGTGATGAAAGCCGAATAGCTGGCCGTCCGTAATAAAGGCGCACTCTCCTGGACAAGCTGCTGGCTATAGCCAATAGTCTTTGTTAACTTCTGCTTTGCTTGATCAACCATCCACGCGGAAGCAGGATGGCGATGCGCATAATCATCTAATTTACAGCCAAGACCAATTAAGAACTGGCTTTTTTCTTCAAAATAACGAATAAAGGAACTTGCTTTGTCAATGGACTTTTGCACCAAGCGATCAACCGTGTCTAAGTCCCCTGTCACCGCATTATGCATCATCAGGCCTAGCACTTGCTGATTGACCATCAGCTCGCCAGCTTGATTAGCTTGATACCTTGCCTTCTCTAAAAGTTCTTGCTTGGCTAACAGCTTTTCAAGGTGTTGGATCTCTTTCTCGTACTCTTTATACTTATACTCTAAAGCTTCCTCGTCTTCAGCACTTAAGGCAAGTTCACGAGCTAAGCCTGGATCCAGCTCACTCATTTGTTCTAGAAGAAGACGAGTGTTTAAAAAGATTAATGTATTATTCTCCACCGCATTGGTGGCGCCTTGAATAGCGGCATCGACATTCAGACCGGCAGCAAAAGCAGCCGTGGCGGCGGCAAAGCGGCCCCAGCTGGCTGCATGGCGTAGGCGTTTGGCGTCATCAGAAGAATTATCGCCACCGCCTTGGCCAGGAGCTTTTCCTAAAGCCTCAGCCGTTGTTTCAGCGACCACGGCGCCCCCACCGGCGGTAAGACCGTCACGCAAGCGGTCTCCCGTGCTGCTGGCATAGCCGAGACCAAATCCGATCCCGAAATGCATGGCTTTGTGACCTACATAGCCAAGTTCATTTTGGGCATACCATTGGCCAGCTTTGTTAGCGCCATAAGCGGCAGCTGTGTCAATGACAGTGGTCTTGGCGCCTTCGACTAAGTTGCGTCGCAAGCTTTGGCCGCCTAAGGTAGATTTGACGCCCGCTCCTACGCTTTGCTGTAAAAGGTTGTATTGAAAATGGCCCTTCAATAATTCGGGATTGGTGGCGGTTTTAACAAAGCTTGCCTCTGGCTTCTTGATGTTAAAATGGCTGCCAAGCTGAGCGGTGGCGCCCGCTGTCGCGACAGAAACCGCAAAATTCTTCAGATAATCTTTATTAAGAAGAGTTTTGGCCCCTTTTAAGGGGTTGCCATTATTTTGCAAGGTGCCGGTGGCCAGTTGGGTGGCCACACTAGTCACAGCGACATCAAGCATAGCAATGGCAGTGGCGTTGCCCGCAAGACTTGTAATGCCGCTGGCAATTAAGGTTCCCGCGCCAGCTGTTAAGATCGACATGGCTAAAGCAATTAAGGAGATTAATCCTTTGCCCGGCCCTTGAACCATTTTATGTTCACTTCGATGTAGCTCCTTCAGAAACTTTATCTCAAGCGCGCCTCCATGCTGTTTAATGTGTTGGAAAAACTCGTTAGCTTGGCCCTCCACTTGTTGAACTACGGTTTGTTGAGAGTGAATATTCACCGTCCCGGTGAAAGTCGGCTGAGCATAGGTCGTGTCCTCCTGACTGCGCATTCGCATACGGTTCCAAGCGAGACTGCTACTGCTCTTAGAGGATTGCGAGAAATATTGATTTACGCCCAAGAGAATCTCAACCATCCCTTGTAAAGCTGTTAGATTCGTCTCTATCGCCTCAAAGGTGGGGTGGGTGGCGGTGATCTTGCCCGTCAGAGCTGTAATGTTAATCTTTTCACCTTTGAGGTGGACGCCTACTGACGTTGCCGTGCCTTCTACCCCTTGATGAGTTTTTTTCTTTTTGAGGTAGCCTTTTTCGGTGGATTTGACTTGACGAGAAAAAGTATTGTGCGCATCATGCAGCTCCACATTTTTTACAGCCACCAGATCAATTCTTGGCGCTTCCACATAGGTTGCTTGAAGGGCAATATTATTTCCCGCCTCTTCGATCACCTGTCCACCTGAAGTATGCTGGGACCCCAGCGCGGTGGAGGTATTGGTCTGGATGCGCGCTTCTTTACCTTTTTTGCGAGGATTTTCAACGTACTGAGTCAACACTTCAAGCGGCACATCAATAATATCAGCTAATGCTTTGATGTGGGTCAACACCCCAGAATGGGTCTGGGCACTAACCATAATAACATTCTGCCCCCCGTATATTTTGAGAATCTCTTTGACATGGATCCGAGCTTGGGAGGATATGGATTCAATAAAACTCTCCGGCCCTGTATAAACGCGCGTTTTAAGCGATTGAAGTACCACATGCTCATAGAGGGAGGCTAGGAATGCATTTTCAGCTTCAATATCTCCATGAATTGTGATCCTGGAATCACTCAGAAAGGCTAATAACTTGGTTCTGATGGTACTATAAACTGTAACAGAACTGGCCTCGTCTTCACTTTCTTGGCGGGTCACAGAGGAAGAGCCCTCTTTGACAGCGACTTGCTTTTCTGTATCTTTTGCGGTTTGATGCCAGGTTAAAGCACGAGAATTAATCTGCTGAACAATCTCTGGGTTTTCTTCAAAGATGTTGAGCACAGCTTGCTGAAGTTGAGGTTGGTCTTGAAAATACTCAATCACCTCTATGGCAGACATACGCTCCGGGAAGATCCCTAACACGTTAGTGCGGATCTTGCCGCCTCGCTGCGCTCTAGCTTCTTCCAGAAGCGCTAAGGGGAAAAAGATTTTAGGATTGAGCTGCTCGAGACCCTCTTCATTACCAGAGAGCGTATAATAGATGAGCGGTTTATCAGGAAGGGCAATAATCTTAGAGTTCTGAGTCGTCAATGCCACAGAGAGTTGCACTGGGTCAAGGCCTGAGGTCATTAAGTACTCACTCGCATTGCGATGAAGTTGCTTGGCGAAGTCTTCATCAATAGGCTGACGGTCATAAATATAACCGCGCATCAATACCTCTTGGCATTCTTCACGGACTCGATCGACAACCATTTTAGGGGAGATCGAGAAAATTGTATGGCCGTCCGGTTTTTTGATGCCTTCGGGGGTGAGAATCACCACGTGGTCGAATATGTCTCGGTAAAATTGTTCTGCCTTGTCCGAATCAAACCAGAACCGTTCCTGCATTTTAAAGAGAATTTGCGGTTTTGTCGCTTTCTCAATAATTTCCCGCAAGTCGGGGGCAATATAGGTGGTATGAAAATTGAATCCTTTGGCGATCAGATCGCGAATGGGATTTTTGGGCTCGATGTAATACGGATTAGGACTGCCTAAGGCTAATTTACCATTTCCGACAAAGATCAGCATAAATGGTGAGGCGACATTTCCTTCTATGGTTGTGTTTGTGCCAGAGAGCACAATCCCTGTGGCCTCACTGAGATTGGATTTATAAACTGCCTGAGACCCTTTAAATCGATCCGTTTTCCCATGAAAGGATAAGGCGTGTAAGAGACAGTTATTATGAGTAAAAGCATTGCGCGCAGAACCGCCGGCCAATAGGAGAGTGACTGCGAGTTGCTCATTGTAGATGAGGGCTTGGCGATAGGTTTCACCTTCCGCCGAGGTCATGTCGACAAATTTGGAGTAAAGAGAGGAGACCATATCCACGTCGTGTAAGTTGATGCTCGCCAAAGTCTTCTGATAAAAGAGGTTGCTGGCCTTAACACTGACACTGGCCCCATCGGGGGCAGAGAATGCACCCTGGACTCTAAAGAGACTGGGTTTGCTTAATACAAAATTATAAGTTAATGGATTGCCATTATTCCGGCACCCCCAGTATGCATGGTAACGGAAGTTAACGGTTCCGGCATATCGTTGAATGAGAAGGTTGCCCGAGCCTGTTAAAGTACAGTCGCCTTCGACTTTTGTCTCAGAGGCTTCACAAATTGAGTCCTGGTCCGACTCAATCTCAAGGGTTTGGGTTTCTAAATTTCCCCGCTGTTCCATATGGCCTTTAAAACTTGTTGTTTCCTTAACATTGACAGACGTGCCATTGCCCCAGGCCTTGGGCAGAGTCAGAAGGTGGCGACCGTCATAAACACCAGTAATTTCTTTGCCTAGAAAGTTACAGGCGACATTATTAATATCGCGGCCCAGGTTATGGGAGCCTGACGAATGATGGAATGAGGCAAATACCTTATGAGTCGGATCTTCAACCAATCGTCCAATAAAGTGACCATGGGGCGCCCAACTTTTAATGTTAAGGGCTTGGACAACGGCGCTCTCTATGTCTAATTTACTAATCAATAAATCTAAAAGGCCATCTTTCAGCAACACTTCAGTCATCTTATGATCGGCAGGGGTAGAGAAGTGTACAGTGGCTTGAGGGACATAGATTTTCAGTCCTTTATCTGCTTGAACGGTCGCTTGAAACCGGATAGTTTGTTCGGGTTGAGGTAAAGGCTTGGTTTTATCGCCAAACCGTTGCTCCATTGCTGCCATAGCCTTCCCATGCAGCTTAATCCCGGACCACCAGATTTCGAGGGTGCCTGTCGTTCGGTACTCATGTAAAAAGTCGAGATCTTGACCGGTGCTACACCACCATCCTGTCCGCTGACAATGAGCTTGAGGACTTAAGTTAAAGGAGAGTACATGCAACCCTAACCACGGTGTTTGGAAAGCCACTTCATGGCTATGAAATTTGCTTCCAATGACAGCGATCCCTTTTTCTGCCGCAACAGTGCCATTGGTCAAAGTTAAATGTTGGCTTTTAGAGTGGTCCCTAAAGATAACATCCGTCCCCTTGATCGTTCCCAGCGCCTTGATAGAAGTATATTCCTGAAAGTTAAGGGTCGTTTGTCCTTTAGCTCCAATCTCTCCGTTTGTGTTGATAAACTGAGGGGTTTGTAAATGCAGGGTTGTACTCTCCATGCCGCTGATGCTGCCACCCTGGTTATCCAAATGAGCTGTTTTAAGTAGGACGGTATTAGCCGCATGGACCTTTCCGTGGACATTGGTCACGCTGTTGACAAGAATCTCAGCTTTATCTGCCGCATGGATATCGCCTTGGGAATTATCGAGCTCTTTTGCTTTAAGAAGGATCTGTTCTCCATTAATAAGCTTATGGTTTTTAATGATCGGCAGATTAATGGTCAAGAACGGAGACTCTATTTTTTTATAATTGTGAATCTCTCCCTTTCCGGAAATGAGCATAGCCATTAGACTGGAAATGAGACCGTGATTCTCTAAGATCCCTCCTTTATAGTTAAACAAAAGTGGAGAAGTTGAAGAGCCCGCTGCTTGGTTTAAAGAAATTGCCCCGTAGTTCTGTCCTGTCCCTGTAAGATTAAGACCATTCCTCCCCTCCAGGTTCCCATAAAGATCAAAAGGAGACGCAATCTCAACCTCTCGATCTCCATAAAAGGTTAGTTGACTGGAACTCTGGGTTTGAAGTTTGCCTATTTTGAGATTGGTATGAGCCTCAAAGCGACCTTTGTTGTTAAGGTTTTGGATCTTACTTGTCAAGTCACCCTGGACATCGTTGAGAACGAGAGAACCTTCGTTTTTAAGCTTCTCAATAAAAAGACCTCCAGTTTGGTGAAGCTCAAAAGAAGCATTGTTATGGTTTAGGAAGACATTAGAGCTTAGCATTGCCTCTTGGAGGTCGATCTGTCCCATATTGACAATTGAATTGGGCACCAACACCAACTCTCTTAAATCGAGCGTTTCTTTGAAGAGGCCCGTCACCTTTAACTCTTTAGCGAGTGTATTAATTGAGGTCCAAGTGGCCAAGAAATCTTGATCCTGGAGGAATCTATAGGGTTTATTAAGAATAATCCGACCTGGCGTAGGCGTGGGAGAGAGGGGACAAATCGAGGTAGAGATAATTAACTCATTGCCGCTGATTTTATTAAGATTGAGAAAGAGAACAGGGTTACTAATGTCTAAGTCAGCTCCTTTTTCGATCAGGAGAGTGTTATAATTAATAAAAGCATTACCGTGGAGATTCCACCCATGACGCGTTTTAAATTCAAGGGTCCCAATATTTTGGAAACTTCCCCGCTTTAAGTTGAAATTATAAAAGGGATTAGAGGAGTGGCCAGCTGTTATCATGCCGGCACTGGCGTCATGCTTCGCCGTAACATTATATAATTCGTTGTTTCCCATTATCACGGACCCATGACTGGCCAGAGATAATCTTGGAATCACACAATCTTTGAGAAAAACGATCCCCGGAGTTTTAATTTTCAGGATCTCATTTTTTAATAGAAAGCTGACGCTATCAAGAATAAGACGACCATCAACTCCCACTTGAATTTTTCCAAGGTGGGGGATTGTCCACTCAATTAATTGGGCTCCATCAAACCCGGGGGCGACGTTGGAGGACCCTTTGAAGGTGGGAAAGTCTACCGTATCACTCTGGACTTCTGTGTACTCTTGAGAGGGGGTATCTGAAGTCTTCTGAAGGACCCTTAATTCGAGAGCGGTTAACTGGCTATTTTCATTAAATTTCTGATCAACTTGAATTTTAATCTTGGCCGCTGTTGCCGGGAGTCCAGCATCCATGGCAAAAGAGGACACCAGCGTCATCTTGATATAAGCGACCAAGACCAAAACATTAACAATTTTACGAAAACTAAACATAAACCGACCTCACAACAAAGCCTCCATGACACACAATCACAGAGGCTAGCAACCAAGCACAAATGTATTTGAATGAGGTTTTAGAAACTTTTTAGAAAATTGGCAATGTTCAAAAATAGTATTTTTTTCTCTTCATGATTAAATTTATGGCAAAAAGATTTAGTAATTATCTAATAACATTAGGAAAATACTTCAAATTTTATTTGAAGGGGAGTTCTAATTAAACAAAGTTCAGGTGGAGTGTAAAAGGATAGCAAGGCTTTCAAGAAGGGCTCAGATAATATTGCGATGAGGGGCAAAAAACCCCGACCAGATAACCCGACTAGGAGTTATCCGGTCTCTCACTTCTATTTATTAGGACTTGAAGGCAAAAGGATAACCAACTTATCACGGTCCTTTTTATCTAACTTCATCCAATTATTGAGGAGGGATTCACCATATCGTATCTGTGCGGCTGTCTTTGCATCTAAAGGAGGAAACAGATAATGCACGAGTCCACCGCCGAGTAGACCGCCAATTAAAGTAGAAACGAGGACCAGAATTAGGGTTGTCCTTGAAAAGAAATTAATTTTTTTATGGCACTCCTCGAGATTGTGCTCAATGGCAGTTGTCTTCGTTTGTAATCTGCTTAAGATCTTTTCAACGTGCTCAGTAGACGTCTTGACAAAATGTTGACCTGCTTCTTGACCAATCTTCTGCGCCATGGTTCGGCTCTCATTTTGGAGCGTCGGGATCAACTGATGGGTCTCAGCTTCTAATATTCCTAAGCATTCCTGAAAACCGCTCGTGGCGACTGTCATCTGGCTGGCCGTTGTGGCCATCAGTTTTATTTCTTGAGCAATCTTGGTATGGAGCCCGTTAATCAAATACAAGGTATTTGTGAGATCTTGAAGCTGCTCTGAGGGGGTCTTTTCCGCGACTGATGTCATTTTTTCTCCTTATCGACTGAGATCGTAATCTCTCTTAATAGTTGGCGTTTGTTGCTGTTCTTTAAAATCTAATAAGCGATCAATATCCTGCTTAAGCTCTGGATCTGAGAGTGTTAAAGAAGTCATAACGCTTGGATCTTTGGCAAACTCAGCAGTTTGTTTGATAAAGGCCTCTTTATCTTCAGAAGAGAGTCGACCTTCTTGAACTGCTTGCTGATAGTCCTGATATTTCTGAGTAAACTGAGCCACTTTATCTTCTAAGGATAAAGAGTCGATACTGTGGTGGTTTGGCTCAAACTTCTGCAATAACTGTGCCATCCGTTGCTCATACGTCTGATCTTGGGGGTGAGCAGGGGGAGATAAGTCGAGCGAGGGTTTGGCCAAATGCGGTGTTGCCTTATAAGAGTCCATAAATTGACTCATAGCCGTCTCATAATCCCTGAGGCTACGGCCGGTGGTTGCTCTCATGTGTTGGTCAGCTTGAGCTTGATAGAGAGCTTCGATCCTCTTTTCATAGGAAGGCTTGGCAAGAAGAGGGTCTTCTAGCGAACTTACAGCTTTTTCCTTGGGAAGGAGAGGCTGCCGTTGAGCTTCGCTCAATGTGGGTGCAATCTCTAAGATCTGATCAAAGCGCGGTTCCTTGCCTAACCAACGCGTCAGTCCTCGCTTAGCTGTGTAGTGGATCGCTTTGAGCTGTTGACTCACTCGGCCGAGAGCTTCTGTGATAATGGAGTTTTCTTGGCGGGCTAGCTTTAGAGCCTGCTCAGGATCAATGTAATCCAGCGAAGAGAGCTTCTCCTGGCTTTTTGCCATCTGTTTGACTAACACTGAGTCAGTCCAGAATTCTTGAGAGCTTGCATAAACGCGCGCTTCTTCCGTGTGGCGAGTTAAAGCGACATAGGAGAGATTACTGTTGAAATGGTTTGAGGCTAAGATATAGCTCTTATGGTTGGTGGCACCTTGCTGCTTATTGATATTAATGGCCCAGCCCAGATCAAAGTAAGGATAAAGTTTCGAAGCAAAGGAAACGGTTTTCTCTTCCTTGCCATCTAAGCGAACTGTGATGGTGCGAGCATTGATCTTCTCAATGGTGCCGAGCATTCCATTACGGACCTCCAGACCCTGGTCATTCTTCATAAATAACAGACGATCCCCTCGCGCAAAAGCTCGTTGTCGCACTGTTCGCGTTTCATCCCCAAAATCATCCTCATCAAGGCGGGTAATCCTATGAGAAAAGCTCTCTTTTCCAAGTGCACCATCTTGGAGGCGCAACTTGCGAGCTTGCTCATTGAGCATTTCGGTCTCTTTGAGCGTATACGCCATAATGATATGACTCTTATCTGGTTCTGCTTGAATTCCTTGATGCCAGTCTTGAATCAGAGCTGTCATGGCTCCGTGACGCGGATTACACTTAAACTCATAGTTGCGACTATCGTGAAGTTTAAACTGCCAGTTGCGGGCCATCTCTTTAGCCTTTAATTGCCGCTGATGCCTATTCGAGGGATCAACCACGTTTTCAGCCAGACGACTCGGGTCTGTTTGATAAGCTAGGATATGCTCTCGGCAAGCATCTAGGTTCGCGGCAATGCTTTGGGCCGCCTGCTTTTCGACAGTTTTCCAGAGATCAATCTTTTGCTTCCCAGTTGTTCGCTCCGCCTCTGTCAAGTCAATATCACTTCTTAATGTCCAGCCCGCTAATTTCTGAGACCGGACTGCGAGATTAAAAGCGTCGACCAGACCGGCGTAATTCTGTTGCTTAACGAGAGCAGAGAGATCTGGCAGAGGATCTTGGACCAATTTAATGCAGCCTTGGTTCACATACTGGCTAAGAGCCATAGCTGCATTACCTTGACCAAAATGACGCGTGGCCTCTTTCATCCACACCACTTCTTGACGGATAACCGTCTTTAATGTGGCTACGCCGGTTTCTTGGGTCACAAGGCGGAAAGCAGCTCCCGCTTCAATCGGCTGAAGCTGACGCCCATCTCCGACAGTAACCAGTTTAACCCCCAGCTTTTGGACCGCACTGAGCACCTCTTCAAAGCGATTCACATCGATCATCCCTGCTTCATCGAGGATGAGAACTGATTTTGCATTAAACTGGCTGCGACCTTGCTGATATTGACGCAAGAACTTATGAACAGTCATCGACTTAATGCCATCTGTTTGCAGATTTTGGGCGGCCTTTCCAGTAGGAGCGAAGCCATAAACCTTATATCCGTTGGCTTGCCAAATATCTTGAGCACACTGGAGAATGGAGGTCTTGCCGGTCCCGGCATAGCCCACCATAGCCACCAATTTCTTATCGTCAAGGATATGAGCTAAAGCTTGTTTCTGATCCGACGACAAGCCTCCACGTTTCTCATATTTTTTGTCGTAAATGGCAACAAATTCTTGATGGCTTTGCTTCGTGACTTTAAATCCTTTTTCTTGACTGAGCTCTTGAGCGTTATGAACCAAGCTGAGCTCTTTTTTAAGCATTGTCTGCGTGGTAAAAACATGTCCTTGCTCGGTCTCCCGCAGCAGCTTTAATTCTGAAGAATTCTTAAGGTAAGCCTGGCAGACTTGAAAGACTTCTGGGTCGTCAATGTAGCGAGCTAAAATCCGTTGGATATCGCCCCACATAAAGGTGGATTGCGACTTATGAAGAATATCAAAAACCAACTCTGGGCGCCTCATAAGTCGATACAAATTCTTGAGCTTAATATGCTGATAATCTTGAGCCTTATCCGTCTTTACGGAACGGTGACTTTTCTCGTGCCGCTTTTCCATTTCTTGGACACTACGACTGAGTTTGGGTTGAGGTTCAATATCGATGCCGCGCTCCGCATAAGACCGGTGATCAATGCGCACTTGATGGCCATGGAGCTGAAGATGAAAATTCGTATAAGCAGCTAATTGTTCACGCCATTCTAATAAAAGTTCCTTCTTATCCCAGTCACGATTTTTATCTTTCGATAGCCCCATTTCGGCAAGTTCCCGCGTCAATAAAACAGCATGACAATGAGGTTTTTTCTGACCTGATTCCGGCTCACAATCATCATGGAAATTGGCTAGAACAGCTATCCCCCGTTGACAAAATTGGTCCTGAATAAACTCTCGAATTAAGGCGATATTTTGCTCAGTGGTAAGCTCAGCGGGAAGAGAAAATTCAAACTCCTTATAGACGCGTGAATCAACTCTTTTTTCTTCCGCCTCAGCGATGGTTGAGAGCTTTTGGACCCCTTTTTCTCGATCTGTTTCAATTAATAATTTGAGATCTTTGGCCCACTGAGGTGCGTTTTCTGGGGTTAAGAATTCGACATGCTCGACAGCCTTATTACGGTAATTAAAGATTTCGCCCGTACGCTCATCATTGAGACTCGTTCCACTGCGATAGGCGAGCGCTCCCACCGTACTCCGGTCGGATCGACTTAAGACTTTGAGATGTCCATGATAAATTGCCATTTTTACCCAGTTAAATCGACGTTGCTTGCAACGAAGCGTCTGTTGCTATTATGCAACGTGTAAGCGCGCCTTGCAATTTTTTATTGCTTCGGACTTGCAGAAAATGTTAACCATTTGATACGCTATTCTTATAAGCGACATATTGGAATTGTTAAGGGAGAAATTCCTTAACTACTACTGAATAGGATCATTATGAAGAAAATAGATAATCTGTCCAAAAAGCTTCAAGAGCTCCAAGCTGAGCAGCAAAAATTACAAAGCAAAATCGCAGAGAACTTCTATCAAGAAACCCAGAAGATTTTAGGTGATGACTTTTCACCATCCTTAGCCTTAACTCTGATTCAACAAGGATGGAATCATTCAGGGAAATCAAAGGAGGACTGGCTCAAGCTATCGACCACGTTTCCCGGGGCATAAAAGTTGTATTCTTTTCGAGAAATTAAAACGCTTAAACCGAGAAGAGATAAAGCTCCGGCAGAAGGTATATCGAATGAAAAATCAAACGGGCATGGCCTCCTATGGATTTCGTAAAGCACGCACCCGAACTTTAATTCAACTGGGCGGATTAATTGAGAAAGCGGGGCTGTTTGAAACGCTCGGAATTGTACCAGGAAGCGACCTACAAAAAGATCCGGCGATGCAATCTCTGGCATTAAGTTTATTGGGAGCTTTTCTTGAAGTTAAGCAGACGGCAAGAAGTGAAGAGGGTGTCTTGAATGTATGGCAACTAAAAGCACAAGAATTTTTAAACAAGTAACAGTAATAATAAGCAAAAAATAAATAGATCAATTTTTCTCAAATTTTTTCTTTCTGGGCGATGAGTTTAAAGTTATAACTATATTATCAAAATAGTAGAGGAGAGATTATGACAAAGTTTAATTGTGCTATCTTGTTTTTATTTGGATTAGTGGTTCTCATTCCGGTTCTTTGTTCGGACTCCAAAAAATTAGGGGCCTTTGAGTGTCCTCAAAACGACTTTCTAGCTTTGCGTCTCGTAATTAACACACACTGTCCACTTTTAAAGTACTCAGAAGCTTATAAGAATATGTGCTCTAAATCTTAAAGTAAATTTCTCAGCAGATTCTTCCCTGTGATAAGCAGGGAAGAAACCATTTATTATTGTTAATTGTGAGGCTTTATCCTACAAAGCGCTCATTTTCTCCTTTAATGATCTTCTATCTTACTTTTCTAAAAGGCGAACATTAAATCTCTGTTTGAAAATTTCATTTTTTTGCTTGAAGTACAGATTAAAGTTCCTATCTATCAATACTAAAGAAGGATTCGCTCTCTCCTATTCAGATACAATCACAAATCAGCAAAGCTTAATTATCGGAGCTCTTACAAACGATTTATTTATAAGGTAAACATAATGTTTTTGGAAAAGAATTAATAAAAAATTTAACAGTTTGCTATTATAATAAACCCTGAAATATTTTTAAGGCTACTAGATTGGAATGAAGCCCTTAGATATCTGGAGACTCAAAGTTTTCTATGAGGTTGCCCGAGAAGGTAATACAAGCAAAGCTGCTGAAAGACTTAATATGACACAGTCTGCCGTAAGTAGAGCTATTATTACCCTAGAGCAACGTATGAAAACAAAACTCTTTGAGAGAGTAAAAGGAATGCGCCTTACAGCTCAGGGCGAACGCTTGTATGTCTTTGCTGAAAAAATTGTACTTGTCACAGATAATATTGAGAAACATTTCTTTGAAGGAGAAGAGATTCACGGAAATATCAAAATATCCGCTTTACCTTATATTGCTACCGATTGGTTAATACCAAACCTAAAAGAATTTTTAAAACTATATCCCAATTTAACATTACAAATCTTTCCTCTAGGAGAAGAAATACACGATATCAGCGATTATGATGTGGCCATTCGATCTTTTATACCTCATCAACCTCACTTGATCCAAGAACTGCTTTTCACTCTAAAGGTTTGCTTTTTTGCCCATCCCGATTACTTGCATGAGTTTGGAGTACCGCAAAAACCAAAAGATTTAGATAACCATCGCATAGTAATATATAAGGAAAGATACTATACACAGTATGGAAACTCCATTTTGACCTTAGGTAAGGGAGCTCACGAAAAACCTAGAAAGCCTTATATACAAATTGACTCTCTGCACGGGATGATGCAATGCGCTCTCAATGGCTATGGAATTATAGAGGCACCTGATTTGACAAGTATTGTGGAAACTCAACTTGTTGAAATTTTAACAGATATACCAAAGCCTATAGCGCCGATGTATTTTATATTTCATGAGGAACGTAAAAAGTCCAGAGTAATTAAACAATTACTACAGCATCTTTCAAACTGTACAAAGTAATAATATCAAATTCTTATCATTAAATAAGATCAGGTCAAGAGATTAGAAATTATTAAACAGTTAACTACTAAGATAATAGTCTGTGCACCTATTCTTATTTAACAGGAAAATATATATAAGATAGAAGATTAAAACAAATTCGTTGTATATTCTACTAATACAACCTTACTAGGTGCACATTAATAATTTGTAGAATTCTTATTTTTTAAGTATAGCAACAGCAAATGCTGGTGAAGCCTCTAAATTTTCTAAATGGATCTCATGCATTGTGTGTCTCCTTTTATTGATTATAATATTTGCTCAACTTAAAGTTGATATTTTTAGGTTTATCAATCATACGATTCTTAAATATATACTTTTTCAAGGAATGTCAACGATCTAAACAGTAAACGCTTACTAATATGCTATCTTGGCTCTAAAATAATTTCATAGAGAGCTTGTATTGATATGCGCTTAACCTTTTCATCTTAAGCAAGCATTAAATACTAGACTTGACTTTATTAAGCAATCTCTATGAAATAGGAAAAGAGTAAAATTTTACCCGCTTATTACGGTTAATCAGATTAGGGACTATTTATATAGTCTAATTTTATCTATAAGGTGTAAAAACTAACTGATTTCAAGTCTATTAATTCTCTAAATATCTTTAATCTAGAGCATTAATAAATTTTTTGATTTATCTAATTACATAATAAAATTTGACCCCCCATATTTTTTATGGCATATATTATTATGTAATTTTTGCCCCTCATTTTACGGCCTACATTAGCCTAAATCTAATAAAACCGCTTTATTTCAAGTAAATAAATCTAATTACAAAAAAAATTCATAGTTAAAGCATCAACTTTTTGTTGGACTAATTCAGATTTAAGCTTTATCACAGCGATTAGTACAAAGTTAGGAAGAAAGTATTTGTTTAGAGTTAAGGCTCTCAACAAAAAACTTATAAATCCTATTGTTATCATTATTGCTTAGTGAGGGAATTAATATGAAAGTTAGTACCGGTAAAGAATTTGCTGCGAGCTTAAAAGATTATGTCAGCAGATGGCTATTGAGAGACTTAATTTTCTCATATGAGCTTATATTTTCCCACACCACTTCTGGTCCCCAATTAATTTTAAAGCAAAAACAAACACAGATCAAATTGTCTATGACTATTCATGCTGGCGCAGAAGAGATACAGATAGATAGTTTTACTCTTCTAGAAAACCCTCAAATGAGACGAATCTGTCCACCTTTATATGATGCTGCTCTTATTGAAATTGTTCTTCAGGGGCTCTTAATTAGTATATATAGCGCTCAACAATTAGATAAAGAGGAAGTAAGGCTGATGCTTACCACGGAGGATGCTGCTCATATCTGGGATTTTGATACTTTATTTACTTCTGCTTATTCTCAGTTAACCTTAAAAGGAAAGCGTGATATTTTTACCCTTTCTATCTGCGGGCATCATTTAGGTAATCTTTACACGCAGATCAATAATATTAAAGCTGATCTCTATAAACAGCTATGGGTTATGCAGAGAGATTATAATATTTTAAAAAGATATCTTCAGCATTCTTGTCGCTCAGATATAAGTTTACTAAAAATTCCTCAGGATACAATTACAGATAAGGTAGCCGAGAGAAGGGGGAACATAATACTTTTTCCTCGAGTTTTGCCTCTTTAACAACTTTTTATCATTATATTTTTTATCTATTTTGACGGTTGAAAGCTTAAGTTGCTTCCAACCAGTAAGATGCTTTTTGAAAATTCTAGCAAGGTATATTTCGATGACGGACATCAATTCATTTTCTATAGGGGTGCATATTGCACAAAGATTGAAAGAGAGGCGGCGAGAACTAAACATTAAGCAATATCAAATAGCAGAGATTTTAGGAATTACACCCCAACAGATTTCTAAGTATGAGCGCAGTGCAGATAGTATTTCTGTTAGTCGTCTTTACTGCCTCTGCAAAATACTCTCAGTTACTCCTAACTACTTTTTTGATGGATTTGACAAGATTTTTCTTTCAATGGACGAGGATTCATTATGGTTGTCTTCTGAAAACTTACGGGGGCAGAAGATTCAGATGAAAGTTTCTGGCATTCAAGGAACAATTGAGAGCGTAAAAATTGACAAGGAAAGCCAATGACATACTTTCCTCTCTGCTTCTTCCCTACTAAGACTGTTTGTATCGTTGAGGATCCAGCGTCAGTTGCGAGTCTGCTTAATGATCACTCTCAGATTTCATACTTTACTAGTATAGACTCAGCTCTTAACTATTTAAATAAGAGTGAGAAATCTGAATTACTTTTCGAGAGAATTTTAAGCAGTTATGAAGAGGGATTAGATTGCAATAATATAATTTATCTTCATGAGGAGATCTATAATCCCCAGCGATTTGAAGCCGTTTCCTGTGTCATAATTAGTGATCAAATAGCAGAGAACAGTGGTTTAGAAGTTTGCCGTAAAATAACTGATCCAGACATCCAGAAGATTTACCTGACTACAGATCTAGATCATAAGGCAGCAGTAAATGCTTTTAATAAAGGGCTTATCAACTTTTATTTGTATAAAAAGGATCCTAAAGCGAAAGAGATTCTTAGCACCTATTTGAAAGAAGCTCAGCTCAATTATTTTAGAGAGCTAACTCAAAACTCTAGCCAATTTCTATTGAAGCAATGGCACTCTCTTAGCGATGAGGGTTCAATATTGACGAATCCGCTATTTATTGAGCACATTCAATCAATTCTTGAAAAACAAGGCACGCAGGAATATTCCCAAGATGCCAGAGTGCAGGGATTTACTGTTGTCAATGAGACGCCTGCCTTATCAAAGGTGGACAATACAACAGTGACGATGCAAGAACTGCCTACAGCCAACCATGTTGAGGAAGAGTCTTCAGTGACAAGTGGGATAATCTCCGCTATTAAGTTTGGCACTGTTGGGGCGGGCTTGGCTGTTACCTATATGTATGGTCCTGCCGCTCTTTTATGGGGAACCTATTATGGAGCTTCCTATGCTTTAAATATGATGGGTATAAGCGGGATCACCGGTATTGCTGCAGCAACAAAACTGGGCATGATGGCTTCTCAATCAACAGCTGCAAAGATGGCCCTTACAGCAACCGGGGGCTATATCGCCAAATATGGAGCTGAGGCGATACTAAAAACTGGTGAACTATCTTTATCGGTGGGCAAATCTGCTGCAACCACTTCCTGGTCTCTCAGCAAGACTGCTTATAACTACTTCTGGGGTAATTCTTCTCCAAAGAAGGTACAGCAGGATGAATCGGTAGAGATGAGGCGAAATCGTCATCTTGATGCTGTGACTAAAAGGGTAAACTCTGCAGCAGAGGCTGCATAATAAATTATTATGAGGAGGCCCTATTCATGAGCCTCCTTGAAAGCTTACCCTATAAATCTGATCCTTAAGGATCAACAATCTAGACCATATAGCAAATCGACTTTAAAGAAGCAGCACTTCTTTAAGGGCGAAATTTTTTATGCCAAAAAAGGAATTAATTCAATGAAAGCTGTTTATCTAAGTTTCCTATTAGCAATTCTTTGTGCATGTACACCCCACAATTACAACTTCAACACCTCTAAGAGGCTATTGCCTGAAAGTTCTAAATTCAATCACTCAGAAATAATTAATCCTGCTTATTTACAAGGAGTTGTGTGGAAGGCTTTCGAAATGGCTAACTCAGGAGAACTAACCACTGATGACAGTGAATTAGTTCTAATCTTAATAAAAGCTTTAAACAATAAAGGCCTTCAAAAGAAATCTATTACTTGTAAAGTAGATAATCTTGTAAAGCAAATTAGAGATAGCAAATTATCACAAGCTGACTTCATTAATGGTCTTAGGTCAATTCTGCACGATATAGAAGCAGAAACAGGCTTCACCATTAGTCCACAGTTTGAGCAATTTAGTCAGCGCTATTTTTCAAGCGAAAATAGGAACAAGTTTTAAATTAAACCTATTAATCCCCCTAAAATCCAGAAGAAATTGAAATGACTCAATATTTATACAATACAAGGAGAGGTATATTGAACTCATCTTTTCCTATCAGACAACTTTCTTTAATCTCATGCGTTCTCTTATGTGGCTGTACCCCTTCATCAGAGATCAAGACAGAG
This sequence comes from Candidatus Odyssella thessalonicensis L13, assembly GCF_000190415.1. Classification (GTDB taxonomy): domain Bacteria; phylum Pseudomonadota; class Alphaproteobacteria; order Paracaedibacterales; family Paracaedibacteraceae; genus Paracaedibacter; species Paracaedibacter thessalonicensis. The sequence goes on along the minus strand of NZ_AEWF01000013.1, from coordinate 11,937 downwards.
AAGGATTTTCTTTTAGGACAAGACCGTTGTAGCGCTAAGATTCATCGAATTAGACCTGAGAGAAATGCTGATGATGCAGCTCTTACCCTCAAAATGGAGCCGGGAAATCCTTTAAAGGTTAAAGGTATCCTAAAAACAGTCAAGGCGGGCAAACGGGATTATACGCTTAATCCGTCGGAATCCCTCATCCTGAGGATTGATGGCAATGATTATCCTTTAGAGGTTATTCATTCCCTAAAAGATCCTTTAGAAGAAATTAAGCAGTATAATGTTGCTCTGCCTTCAGGAAGAAGTCTGATGCTCGGGCGCGTTATAGAAGTCACTCGCAGAAGCATGACTTTTCTCTTATCCCAAGAACTAATGGATAAGATTATTCTGGCCACCCGAGTATCTTTCCGTATTGACTCATCCAATAAAGAAGGCTATCCGATCGTGATCCCTTTCACGCAAGAAAACCAAGATACCCTTCAGAAATTTAAAATCACCTGTACCCCTAAAGCATAAAAGGAGACTTTATTATGAAAACTCAAACCTTATTTCCGATTCTTGTCAGCGTTTTTATTATGTCTGGGTGCTCAACAACCCCCCAGTTTGTAGCCCTGCCCGATCAAGTTAAGCATCAAATCAGTAGCACTCAACCTTATTTAGAAGAAGGCCAAATTAAGATGATCGCTGATATTGAAAGCTCAAATATTGCGACTTATACCGGCGGAGGTTTACTATTTGGTTTAATGGATTGTGCTGTCATGGCTTATCGTCAAGACCGAGCTGAAGGCGCCATGGAAGACCTACAAAAAGAGTTTGCTAGTTATGGATTACAAGAAAAAGTCATGGCCAAATTGACTACAAGCTTCCAGCAAACTGGTTGGCTGCATGCAGACCCTCTTAAAGTTCTAAAAGCAGGCCAAGACCCAGCGCAAATCGTTCAAACCTCTACCAAGGACGGCGTATTATTTACCAGTTACGTTTATAGATTCAACCCTAAGATGACCGTCATGCGTGGGACAATTTACTTAAGTCTATATCCTGCCAGCACTAAGCTAAAAAATCTTGTTAAAGCCGATAACCCGTTCGATAAGCCGCTTTTCAGATTTAATGTCAGTGCAGCTTACCAGCTTCCTTCAGCGACTAACGATCTGCATCAAAATGCTAAGCAGTGGGCGGCAGAGAATGGACGCCACTTAAAAGAGGCTCTGAATCAAATTACAACCCAGAACTTTATCCAGTTCGAAAGAGCTCTAAAAAACCCCGCTCATATAGCTGATGAATAAGGAAGTTAAATTAAGGAGATATGGGAAGTCTTTTAACTCAGAAGATTTCCACTTCTCTTGTACTTTGTATAGAAATGCTAAATTAGTGAAAAGGCCTCTATTGAAACCCTTTATAAGAAAGTAATAGGAAATTAATATGTATAAATTAGCAAAAAACTTTAAAAGAATCTTTTATCTCTGTGCCTCTCTAACTCCTTTAAATTTAGTAAATGCAATAGAAGGATTTGAAGATAATAAAATATATGAGATCAACTCTACAACCTTGAATATGGCAGGAAGTAACCTTAATGGCTCTGTTGAAAATCTAGAAAGCGACTGGGAAAGGCTTCCAATAGAGCTTAAAATACATATCTTATCCTTTTTGCAGGATAAGCGGGATATTCTAAACTTTTCTATGGTTGCTACAGATAGCCAAGCTATTACAGAAGAATTTTATCGCCAAACTATAAAAGAAAACAGACCTTTAATCTCCGATTCCCCGAATCCATGGCAAACCACTTATTTATTTAGAACAAATTTTCTAAACCTTCTTAAAGATTACCAAGAGGGATGCTTATATGAAAATAAAATATTAAGTAATCTAGTAGATGAGATATTATTCCTTAGTGGTATCTCCCCTATAATACCTTCTACTTTTCATGAAGAGGAGAAAATTCCTAACGTACAATCTAAGAAGATTTTAGAGAAAATTAGAGAGCTTCATCAGTTTTGCGAACAGAAAAGATTGCCTCATGCCTTTCTACTAAATTCCCTCTTATTGCATAATAATGCGGCAGAGGATAGCACTTGGAAAAACTCTCTTGTAACTTTATTAGAAAAGGATATCAGCCATAAAGATGAGCTTGAATTGGAGCTGGGTTTAATACTACATTCATTGGGTTTCTTTATACCTGGGGAAGTATCCACCATGAATTCTGCGCAATTTACGCAGGACGTAAATTTAATAGGAAAGTTAATTGAGAGGCTTATAGAAAAGGACACCACTTATCTTTTAAAGAATGGCTTAATGCAAAACTACTCTGCTGAGGTACTGAATAACATCGGTCTTCATTTGAAGGCTTCTAATATCTCCTCCCTATCGGTTAAGGAAAAATTGCATACTCAAGCCGTTGAATTTTTTAGTCTTGCTGCTGAGAATAATTGCTTAGAGGCTCAATCCAATCTAGGCTATTGCTATGTTAAGGGCGAGGGTGTTCCATTAGATCTGATGCAAGCAAAGAAATGGCTGCGTGCGGCTGCTAAACAGGGATTTGCGCCAGCGCAACGAAATCTTGCAATTTTATATAGAGATAGCTTAGCAAGCATAGCCTCATCAACAAAAATGATAAAATGGTGTTCTCTGGCAGCAGAGCAAGGGGATACTCAAGCCCAAACAATGCTGGCATCTTTTTATTATCAAGGAAAATTCATTGCTAGAGATTATTCTGAAGCAAGAAAGTGGTATCAATTGGCTGCTGTAAGTGGCGATGCGGAGGCACAATTCTGGTTGGGAATCATGTATAAAGAAGGGCAAGGAGGCGAAGTTAATCATTTAGAAGCAATAAATTGGTTTAAAAGCGCCGCTAATAATGGATGCGCCCCAGCATTTGTAAAGCTTGGAAATTATTATTCAGAAGAAGGAGCGTTCCAAGATTTAAATGTAGCGGTTAAATATTATAAGCTTGCAGCAGAGCACGGGGAGAAATGGGGACAGTACAATTTTGCTAATTTATATTATCTAGGAAAAGGAGTAAAGCAAGACTACACTGAAGCTGCCAAATGGTATAAACGTGCCGCCCTACAAGGGATTGCTTCGGCCCAATTTAATATGGGCGTTTGCTATGAGCAAGGTCAAGGAGTAGCCCAGAATATTAAAAAGGCAGAAAAATGGTATCGGCGCGCTGCAGATCAAAATGATAAGTCTGCTTATGGCAATTTATTGGCCCTGTATCAGAAAGATGGGGGGAGGAATCTAGATCTTGGAGAGGCATTAGAATGGTTAAAAGGTAATGCTGAACGTGGTCTCATGAATGCGCAATCCTCATTGGGTGACTGGTATTATCAGAACATTTTAATGCCACGTGATGCTGATCAGGCCGTAAAGTGGTACAAATGTGCTGCTAAACAAGGGAGCGTAGAGGCACAATTCTGGTTAGGAGTGTGTTATGACCTTGGGGTAGGGATAAAACAAAATTATAAGGAAGCAGTAAAATTGTACAGACTTGCGGCGGAAAAAGGTCATGAAGGGGCACAACTGAACCTCTCAACTTGCTACCATGAAGGTACCGGTGTGGAACGAAACTATAAAGAAGCAGTAAAATGGTGCAAGTTAGCGGCCAAGCAAGGCAATATAGCATGTCAACATGACCTTGGACACTATTATGATGTAGGCCAAGGGGTCACCAAAAATTTACGGAAAGCATTTAAATGGTATATGCGCGCTGCTGAGCAGGGGCATTCTGAGTCTCAATATAATGTAGGTATCTGCTTTTATGAAGGTCAAGGGGTCACACGAGATCATCACGAAGCAGTAAAATGGTACAGGCGTGCTGCTGAACAAGGAGATAGTGACGCTTATTGTGAGCTTGGGCATTGCTATATATATGGCCATGGTGTGCCTCGTGACCTTGCAGAAGCACTCAAATATTATAGGATGGCAGCAGCAAAGCGAAATTATAGGGCAACAAGGATAGTACTTCGTTTAGAAGCAGGGGAAATAAATCCTTAAAAAGTATACGCACCCTATTAAATTGGGTTCCTATTTTGCATTAGGATTATCATCGTATTATCTTTTAACCCAACTGAAAAGAGGGGGACATTAGAGGTATTGGGCTTCCTGCTGATAAAGAATCTTATTCAGGGCTGCTATGTTTCCCGGTCAAAACGGGTCAAAGCGGTATTTGTCCATGAATAGGCCTCTCATGTCATTTTTTTGTTAAGTTTTATTAAGGAAATCAAAGTGAATAAACAACTGTCATCTGCTATAAGAATTGACAAAACATTAAGGGATAGCCCTGCTTTGGCGCAAAACTATTTAACGTCTGCCTTCGAATGGAGTACTGCCCTCGTGAGCATTCTATCACGAGCGGATTACCTCCTCGGCAAGCTAGCAAACGTTAATAGCAAATTACTTGATCTTCACCTCTTTCTCCCATCTCTCAGGCTTCGGGAAGCCGTGTTCTCTAATAGAATAGAAGGGTCTCGTGCCACAATTCGAGAAATATGTTTGAATGAGGCAGGAGCCTATGTTGGCCTTTATCCTAGGGAATTAAAGCAAGTCGAGAATTATGACAAGGCCCTCAATTATGGAATAGAGCACTTGAAAAATGAGCCTTTATCGCTGCCCCTTCTTCAAAATGTCCAGCAAATCTTAGAACATGATATTAATTCTTATCAAAATCATCCAAAAGATTTGAGAACTAAGTTAAAAGTAATTCACTCCTCTGAAACTTCCTTCCCTAGAACCAACCTTGTATTCTCACAACAGGAAAGCTTGAAGGCGGATTTAGAAAAACTTCGATGGGTCTTTCAAGACAAGATGCTACCGCCTTTAATCCAGTGTGCTCTAAGCCACTTTCAATTTGTAGCTCTATCGCCATCCTTAGGAAGTAACCGGCAAGTTGGAAGCTTACTGATCCCTTTATTATTAATTGAGCGTGAGGAATCCTTACATTTTAATAAGCAAAGTTGCTCAAGACCTGGGAGTAAATTATACGACAGTACAAAAAGCTATTTATAGGCTTGAAGCCATTGGCATTTTGAGGAATATTAACGAGAGTAAATGGGGAAGGATATATTGTGCAGAGAAAGTTTTATCTATTTTAGAGGAACCGGCAAGAGTTAAAGCAGCTGAGCTAATTTACTAATCGCAGAGGGCTCATCTTTGAAATATATTGAGGCTTTTTATGTATACTATAATGCAAAGGAAGTATCATTTCTCCTTTCTCCCCCCTAGAATACACTTTGCAGTTTTCTGCAGCCTCTTTCTAAAATAATTGTGGCTATCTTTTCATATCTTCTTTGTAAGCAGTTTCTAGCATTTATCCATATTCCTCAAAATTTACTATCCACACTATAATAACAAGAGACGTTATAAAGAAAGCCATTAAGGGTAGCCCGGGTAAGTTCTTGGCTTGTATCTCAGACTCTGAGTTCCCCATATAATGGTTGAGATAAGAATATGTATAGAAGATCACTTAGGAAGAGTATTTTTCTTAAAGTAGTAATTTCCTTATAGAGTTAAATCAGTTAAGTGGTATTTTAAAAATACCTCAATTGTTCATTTTAGCGCCTTGTAAATGAGAAGAAAAAAGTCCTCAAAACACTCGACCAAGAATCAGTTCTCCTTGGTAACATTAATCTCTGCCATTTCCCTTTCTTTAGGAGTGGGGTATAATGCTGCTTATTTTTATGCAGCTCATTATGAACTGCCAACACTTATCCAAGAAAGATCCCAAGAGTTAGCGGTATGCTTCTCCCCGAACCCTCTTTGTCAGCAAACGCTTCTGACGACCTTAAAAATGGCCCGTCATTCTATCCGTTTACAAGGCTATGGCTTTACCGATCCCAAAATAGCTGAAGCCTTAATTGAGGCAAAGAAAAGAGGAGTAGATGTCCAATTGATCCTCGATAAATCCAATAAGACTGACAAACACTCAAAAGCACCTTTGGTCTCACAGCACAATATCTCTGTCTATATCGATAACCCAAGCGGAATTGCTCATAATAAAGTTATCATTATAGATGCAGATACGTTAGTTACAGGGTCTTATAATTGGACAGCGTCAGCCCATAGCCGGAATGCGGAGAATCTACTCATTATTAAGAATCAAGAATTAGCGCAGCGCTATCTAAAGAATTGGGAAGCCAGAAAAACTTTATCAAAACCACTCAAAAGACAGCGGTCTGATGCGATCTTGGTCGACAAGCGCGTAGTTACAGCCAATGCGCCGCTCTAAGGTAAGGCGTTTCCTGAGAGTCTTCTGTAAGAACTTGTCCTTTTCTTCAAGGCTGTCAAAACTCATAACCTTGGATCGACCTATGCGCCCATAATGATCAAGGACCATCCGCCTAAGAGATCAAGCGCTTGCTTAATTTTGGACCAACGCTGGGTCCCTTTGTCGGGCTCAATTGCCTACAATCTATAACTGGGCATGATTCTATTTTTGTTCAGCATGATCTAAGTAATAATTTCTCTGGTTAAATACTTAAATCATTTTACAAGTTTTCTATTTTTTAGTTGAGAGGATTAAAGATTAATGCTAATTGTTTGCTAGTTTTTTAATCTTAGGTATTAAAATGGTGCTCACAATTATAAATCTTACCAAAAGTGCTAAAAAGAGCTCTTTAATTTATTCGCTACCATTGCTTCCTGTAAAGCTTATCTTATTTATCTTCTTCAGGTCCTATTCGATAAAAGCAATCACTTTTTTCAGTGTAAGTCTTTATTTATGTCCTCTATTAAGTATGGAAAAGACTGAGGTAGAAAGAGTGATAAATTCATTACCAATGAAGTTATCAGGAACTATAGAGCTTTTACTGGAAGATCTAGCTGGATCTGCCGGAGAAGAGGATAAATATGGTAATTTCTCAAACGTGTCTAAAAAAGTTGGTCAATTAGTCTTAAAAACCATGACAAGAGCAACGGATATAAGAGATTCTTCTATAGGCGTATTTAGACAGGAAGGAGAGGATGAGGAAGGGTTAAAGCTAATATATCATGAAAGTAAGAAATTATTAGAGGAAATGCCTTCTTTAAACATTAAAGAAAAGATCTCAATGGTCAACCATATTTTAACTAAATTAGAGCGTGAAGCGGCACGATTCGATATTGTGCAAGAATTTCGGTCTTCAGAAGAAGATGAGCTTAGAAACGGCCTTACTATTGCCTTTAGAAATCTTAACATTGTTCAGAAGGTTGATCGAGATTTAAGAGAAATACCATTTCCACCTCTATCTTCTTCACTCGTAGATTCACAGATAGATCATGCTCCTAGTTCATTATTCCTTGAAGTATGGGGAGACATTCCTCTTATAGACCCCACCCTATTTCAGGGAACATTATTTGATGATGAAGAATTATTAGAACTAGAAAGAGGGGCAAGTCCACTCTGGGAGGGAAGATACACTCTTCTGCGCCACAGGAAGGTAGGCCTCAATAGCTCTTATAAGCCTACTAGTATCTACTTTCACCGGAATACCACGCTTGCCTGGCAGGGCCATACATTACATAATCGAAGCTATTATGAAGAAAATCCTTTAAATAAGCTCCCTTTTATCAGCAAGATTTGGAGCCAACAAGCGGCGTTAGGCCAATATAAAATAAATCATCTTGCCTGCAATATTTTCTGTATTGTAAGAAACGATTACTCTGAAATTGAAACTTATGAATCACCTATTTTCTGTGAGATCTTAGATGGAATAGCAGACAAGAAAAAATATAAATTTGAAGTTACTAGAGATGGAAAATCAGGAAAGGGTTTAGCTGTTATTGACTTTGCTAGCGGTGTTCCCCACCCACGGATTATTGAATCTTTAGAAAGAGATAATTTTATCACCTATACTCGTTCTAATTTCCAAGTAAACGATAATGATATTACATATCATGGGGATCTTCTAGCGCTCTACTCTTTAACAACTAATCCAGATCTCTTTTTCAAGCTGCTTACGAAGAATGGCCATATTGACAACTACGAGATATTAGGTCTGGGGACTCGTTTTTTCTCATCTTATGATGCCTGTAATGATTGTAATAATAAAATATATAAGAAGATTTATACCGGTCATGGCTTAAAAGCGGATCTGTGCAATAGAGCTCGCAGACACTATAGTTATCAGGGCCATGAGTTACCTTTTCATACCTTATTTTATGCCTATAGGCCCTTTACTAATGGATGTACTTATTATCTTCGAGAAAACTCTAAAGACACCAAATATACAACTCATGCGGTTACGAATTATGGCCGATCATATACTGAGCACACTTTTAGCTTGCGAGGGACAGAACCAGGTAAAGAATTCAAACCCCATAAAGAGGATCTTATAACACCAAGTGAGTATTATAACATATCGAACTCTGATATAATTTATTCCCATGTCGCTTACTTGGAAAGAATACAATACCAGTGATTATTTTTGATCTCGCTCTGAAACTTGTGAGGAATGCTCATGAATATAGGACGCTTAGTTATCCACAATTTCTGGGGATAACCTTCATCTTATTAGAAAGGATCTACCTCTAACGGGCACGTTCTAATTGAAGATTACCTCTTTGCCCAAGAATTAAGCAATCCAGAAATTCCTCCCTCGCCTCATTTAGCATAGACTTTGGGCAGTTGATGCCATGAGGTGGTATAGGCCGGTGACTTTCTACTCTTCCTATCCTTCCAGCTCAACTTTGGCCCGCAAGCAGCCATATGAACAGTTCCTCGTCCATACCTTTGATTAATTTTATCCAGAGCCCGGCTAATCTCTTGTGCTTTAGCATTTCTTCCCTCTGGGGGATCGAAGAGAGTAAGTTGGGCCAGAGTGATAGGCATCAAATCCAGAGCCATAATACCCGCTTTTTGATAGTCAAAGCCGGCCCTAAAGATGGCTTCTAACCCTTGCACCGCTGCTTGAATCAATCCAGCATCATCATTGAGAGCGGTTGGTAGATTAATCAGAATGCTATTGTAATACTGACGATTCCTGACCTGAAAGCGATTAGCACAGACTGAGACGACGAGGGTATTGGTTTTCAAACGATGTAACCTTAATTTCTCAGCAAGCCGAGTTGCATAGGAAGCCACAGCTTCTCTAATCTCCTCAAATCGGGTTAAGGATCTAGAGAAGCTCCGCGAAACTTGAATGGACTGCCGGGCTTGGGCTTCCGGTTCAAGACTAAGACAAGAGATGCCATTTAATTCGTACACAAGCCGCTCACCCACAACAGTAAAGTTCTGACGCATCCATTTCGGATTGAGCCGCTTAAGTTCATAAGCCGTATTGATGCCTAAGGCTTTGAGCCGGGCTTCTATACGTTGTCCTACTCCCCAGATGTCCTCAATGGCAAATGTTCGAAGAACCTGATCAATTTGATAGAGATCATCAAGTATACAAACACCGTGGTATGCTGAATTCTTTTTGGCTAAGTGATTAGCAACCTTAGCTAAGGTCTTGGTTGGACCAATTCCGATACACGTAGGGATGCCGATCCAATCTGCTACTTGCTGACGTATTTGCTGAGCTAATGTAGCAGGGTCACTTATACCACTGAAATCCATAAAAGCTTCATCAATCGAATAGACTTCAACACGAGGAGCAAGAGATGCCAAGATCTCCATAAACCGCGCAGAAATATCCCCGTAAAGCGCAAAATTGGAAGAAAATATTTGTGTATTATGCTTAACCAGCAAATCTTGCACCTGGAACAGAGGTGCTGCCATGGGAACACCTAAGGCTTTAATCTCGTTAGACCTAGAAATCAGGCAGCCATCATTATTAGATAAAACGACAACAGGTCTAGTGAGTAAATCAGGGCGAAACAACCGCTCACACGAAACGTAGAAATTATTCCCATCAATTAAAGCAAACATCGCATCAGGCTCTCATAAAGCAAATTATTTATTCAGCTGATGTACGACGGTCGTGACCACGCCCCAGACTATAAATTCCATTTCTTCTGTGATTTCAAGAGCAGGGTAATCAGAATTTTCAGGTGCTAAGATATAGTGGCCATTTTGAATTTTTAAACGTTTAACTGTGAGCTCACCATTAATTGCAGCGATAATAATACTACCATGCTTTGCTTTCAAAGATCGGTCCACAATTAGAAGGTCATTATCATGAATGCCAGCCCCGATCATCGAATGTCCTGAGACGCGCACAAAAAAGCTGGCTGCAGGATGGTCAATCAGATATTCATTAAGGTCCAAAGTTTTTTCGAGATAATCGTCCGCTGGAGAAACAAATCCAGCTTGAACACGACTTGAAAAAAGAGCTAAGAAAATCTTAGAATTCCGAGGAATGATGACTTCTTCTAGGTTGCCCCCTAGCTTCAAAGTTGAAGTGCTGACAATGTGACTAAAGTCGTCTTCAGGTTGAGTGAACATAATTAATACCCTTAAGAATATCTATGATCTCTATTATGATATGAATTTTGTACAGTAATCAATTCTTATAAGTCATGCTAATTTTTAGTTAATTGAGCTTAAGTTATAAGGACAACTAATCATAGATGACTGTATTACCCCGTTCCAGTGCGATATAAATAGTTAAGCTACCATAAGCATTTTCCATACCCAGGATTGAGTACAAAAAATCTTTCTTCTCAATTGCCCTAAAATTCCTTAAGCTCACAAAATAAGTACCAAAGCAACTTACCTTAAGAATTAAGCCTTCTAAAGATTCTGCATCAGGACTGCCATGACCCGAACACCGCTTACCCTTAATCCAGCACAAACGCAGCAAGCTCAAAATAAATTGGAACAATTGAGAACCTATTTTGAGACAGGACAAAGGCCAATTTTTCCTAAAGCTCTGCCTCTCCCTAAAGAGGTAACTAAAGAGGCAAAGCAAAAAAAGGAACAGCGGCAGCAACAGCTTCAGGCTCGAAAAGAGCGCACTAAAAACATCCAGACGGCATTAAGATGGCTGCAAGAGACTTACCCAAATTGCTTTAGCAAGGACACTCCCAAACCTCTTAAAAAACGTATCGAAAAGGATATTTTTGCCCAAGAGTTACCTTTTGCCCGAATATTGATCCGTTACACTTTATCTTTTTATACAAGGTGGCATAAATATCTTAAGTCTTTGGTGGCCGAAACACATCGCCATAATCTCCAAGGGGAGCCCGTGGAAGAAATTGCGGAAACTGACAAAGCTCATGCTTTAGAAAAGCTCAAACAACTTAAAGAGCGCTACAATGCTCGCCAGAAGAATCAGAAGAGTAAGCTTCTAAAATAAGATTCTTAAGATAGAATCTCTTACTTTAACCTCATATAATAGTTTAGATTAACGTAATCTAACTTTTTTACTCTTCCTGAGTTTAAAACTCCTAGAGGAGTGATTCCCCTCCTCCATTAATAATTTGAGATTTTGTTGAGCATCTACATGCCCTTGCTCCGCTGCCAATCTGAACCATTTTACAGCCTCTTTATAATCTTTCTCAACTCCTCGGCCATCATTATATAGAACCCCTATATTATATTGTGCTTGAGCATGGTTCTGTTCAGCCGCTAATAGGTACCATTTCATAGCCTCAGTATAGTCTTGCGGCACACCTAAGCCATCATCATAAAGGAAACCTAAATAAAATTTTGCATCCGCATTACCTTGATCAGCGGCCATTTTATACCATTTAAAAGCTTCTTTATAATCTTGCGGTACACCTAAACCCTCATCATAAAAAAGACCTAGATAGCATTGTGATTGAGTATGACCTTGTTCAGCAGCCATCCTCATCCACTTAGCTGCCTCTTTATAGTCTTGTGCAACCTCTTTACCCTCCTTATAGAGGGTACCCAATTGAAATAGAGCCTGAATACTTCCTTCTCTAGCTTCTTCCTTATATGTGGCTATCAGCTCTTGGACGCTTGTACTTTTAATACTAATCCCTTTTTCATCTACTTTTTTCCTTCTAGGGCAGCTATTATCTTTTGGGGCAGAATAGAAGTAGCATTACTGTAACTCGTCAAACATACTAAAC
>NZ_AEWF01000014.1 GCF_000190415.1 Candidatus Odyssella thessalonicensis L13 | reverse complement strand
TCTTAATGAAATGGTGTAGCTGGACGTCAGTTAGTACCATTAATAAAGAAGAGAGCTAAGTAAGTTATCTGTTCCCTTATAATAGCTCTCTATAAAGCTAAAAACGCGTAGATTTTCATTTTTCTTTTAAAAATCTGTAAAAACTAGCTCTAGAAACTTTTAGGGTGCTGCAGATCTCGTTGATGCTTAGCGTTTTATCTTGATGTAATTTCTTAGCACTAATAATACGTGGGTCATTTGGATTTAAAGGGGGACGGTCCCCTTTCCTCACCCTTGCACGAGCCGCATTAAGACCGGCGCGGGTTCGTTCTTGAATAAGACGGCGCTCAAACTGAGCCATGGCCGAGAAAATATTGAATATTAGTTCACCTGAAGCCGTCGTTGTATCAATAGCTCCATCACATAAAGATCGGAATCCAATCTTACGTTCAAATAAAGATTGGACTAAATTGACGAGATGCGACATGGACCGGCCCAACCGATCGAGAGGCCAAACCAGCAACGTATCACCCGGCTCCAATATTGTTAAGCATTTCTCCAAACCTGGCCGGTCAGTTTTGGTGCCCGGCGCTTTATCCATAAAAATGAGCTCCTTTTTACAGCCAGCCTTTTTAAGAGCGTCTAATTGCAAACTTAAATCTTGCTCGGTGATGCTGACACGAGCATACCTAATTAATCGTCCTAATGTTTCCTTTTTCATAAATTCTTATAAATATAGTGTTTTTATGAATTTAAGGTACTATGATAACTAAGATAAGTAAGTGTCAAATTCACAAGAGGACTTCACAGATTTCAAAAGAAGAGTTCACATGCAAATCTTCAGGTATATACAGGCTTCTTTTATCACTGCATTAAATTTCCAATGCTTTAATTATAAGAGATAATTCTCTTAGACAAGTTCACAATTTGACTCTACTTCTAAATTATTATCTGATACGGCCGTAGGGCGTGAATGGAGAAGGCATTGCCAATAAAAGAAAGAGGAGCCTTAACCCTTTCTACAGAGGCATGGGAGCAAGCCAACTTACGCCACCAAATAATAACTCCTCTTTCAAAACAACTTGTTATTGGTAAACTTGCTGCAGAGGAAGCTGCTCAGAAACTGGGTTTGTCGAGGAGGCAGATTTATAAGCTCATTCAGCGTCGTCGCCAAGGTGAAGGGCTAGTCACTGACATGGCCGTTAGACCTCCTACTGGAGGAAAGGGTAAAAAACGTCTCTCTGAGGCCACTGAAAAAGTTATTCAAGATATTCTGCGTAAAACCTATCTTAGTCGACAGAAAATCTCTAAAGTTTCTATTTGGAGAGAGATTGGATCCTGTTGTCGGGAGCTAGGATTAAAAGAGCCTTCTCTTAACGCAATTTGTTCACGAATAAGTCGGATTGATCCGCTTATGGTAGCGCGTAAGCGTGAAGGCCTGAGCGCCGAAAGGAAATTGCAGCCGGTAGGAGGAAAATCTCCCAAGGTTAATGCTCCTCTTGACCAAGTCCAAATTGACCATACAGTGGTTGATCTCGTTATAGTGGATGAGGTTAACCGTCAGCCTATTGGACGCCCTTACTTAACAATAGCGATTGATGTTTATAGTCGCTGTATAGTTGGTATGGTTATAACACTCGAAGCACCCTCAGCGACCTCTGTTGGATTATGTCTATCCCATATTGTTTGTGATAAACACCCTTGGTTGGAGCGAATGGGCCTTGATTTTTCTTGGCCGATGAGTGGGAAGCCAAAATCCTTGTATATGGACAATGCTTCTGAATTCAAAAGTGAAGCATTGCAACGAGGATGTGCACAACATGGCATTCATCTCCATTATCGCCCTCCAGGTCAGCCCCATTATGGGGGGATTGTCGAGCGAGTTATCGGGACTGCTATGCACCGCATCCACGAGCTTCCTGGAACGACATTTTCTAATCCTCATCAGAAAGGGGGTTATAACTCAGAACAGCACGCTGCTTTAACTTTATTAACCCGTAAGGCTAGAAGAGAATCTCAACGTCTTGCTCATCTAGCAAATAAAAGGTTAAGCCCTCTTTCTTGTCCTCTATTAGAAGATTCCTCTGTTGAGAATCAGTCGGCTCTGCCCTTTGAGCAGATTGAGGAGTGGTAACTATGGATGAAGAATTTCCTCTTTTGGATTTGTCCCATTTAACGCCGTCAGCTCAAAAGATTGCCTATCTACCAAGTAGTGAACGCGTTTTAAGAATTCGTTCAGAACGCTGGATTGGTTATCCTCGAGCCTTAGATGCATTAGATCGCTTAGAAGCTTTGCTTGCTTGGCCAAAGAAGCAACGTATGCCAAATCTGCTCATTGTAGGTCCTACCAATAATGGAAAATCTATTGGGCACCCATAATGCTTATCTGGCCATCAGGTCAGATGATCAATTAGAGAACCGTTTTGAACCAATGGTTCTTCCCCTATGGCAAGTCGGAGAGGATCTTTGTTCTCTTCTTGCAAGTTTCGCAGCCGCTTTCCCTTTACAGCGTCGTTCCCTAATTTCTTCGCCAGATATGGCCCGCTATTTACTTACTCGAAGTGAAGGAACAATTGGCGAATTGGCTAGGCTCCTGACATCGGCAGCAATAGCAGCTGTTGAATCGGGGGAAGAAGAGATTAATGTGAGAACACTCGCAATGGCTGAGTATGAAGGGCCGACTGAAAGAAGGAGGGTTTTTGAAAGAGATTTATGAATGAGACATAAATGTTGGCCTCTTCATCCCCAGCCGATGGAAGGGGAAGCTCTTTCTTCTTGGTTGGAACGAGTTGCTTCTCAATACGATTTGCTCCTTGGGGAACTGATGCAATATGAGTTAGGGTATGAAATATCTGCCTGGGATCTCAATTTTAACCCCCCTATAGCATTGCTGAAGAGTATAGCTCAACGAAGCACTCTAAGCTTTGAGCAAGTTTATAGGATGACTTTTAAAAGTTGGGTTCCTTTTATCGTTGATCACCTATCTCCAGAAAGCAACTTTTTCGAGACTTACGTTTTTCAATATTCTGTATTGTTACCCGTTAAGTTTCGGGGATCATCGCAAGTAATTGATTGGTATCCATGGTTAAGCGGCAAACCAGTTCTAAGGGCATGCTTAGAATGTCTTCGCTCCCATCAAACGCCCTTCATTCGGTTAGCTTGGAAATTACCGTTAAT
The DNA here is from genome assembly GCF_000190415.1 of Candidatus Odyssella thessalonicensis L13. Lineage (GTDB taxonomy): Bacteria > Pseudomonadota > Alphaproteobacteria > Paracaedibacterales > Paracaedibacteraceae > Paracaedibacter > Paracaedibacter thessalonicensis. Next base: position 14,271 of record NZ_AEWF01000014.1, on the reverse strand, counting down.
GCTTAGCTGTCCTCTTCATGGATGTCGGTTGCAGGTCTGTACTATTTACCCCAGTTACTATGTCTCGTGGCATGAAGAAAAAGCAATAATAAGTCCTCTGTCAAATACTGCTCTTAATATGGATAAGCTTACTTGGCAAGCTTTGATGATGGGCGAAGTTAATCTGCCAAACCGCGTAGTTCATGCTGGTGTTTGGTTTAGGTTGTTACGTTCTGTATTAAATGAACTCAGCTTACCTCTCTGTGCTTATCCAACCCATTCCTCTACCATTAAAAGCATTTGGGAGAAATGCGGTTACCCAATCCGTGGCGGGCTTCATAGTTGGAGACCTTATGAATATTTATCACTTGATATACAGATAAGATTATTAGAAGGAGTGGCTACAGCTCTTGACATGATGCGGGAAAAGGAAATCCATCCTAGAGCCCAAGATACCAAACTATTTAGTCCAGAGCCCCTATATGAAGGTGATTTACGGTCGAGCCTCACGCCACCAGCCAAATCAAAAGATCAATCGCCTTGGCCCTCTGTTATGGAAGCACTCGAGCTTGCAGTTGCAGATGCTAGAGCCAATAGAGAATCAGCACGGCAGCTATATTTCTTTTGTCTTTTTGGCCGGAAGGATCCAGATTCTATTAGGGAGATTAATTCCCTCTTTTCAGGACTCGGTATACCTTTCACTTTCGAGTAACTTAATTTCATCTATGCCATTTGCAATACATAGATTATATTACTTATTAAGTGACAAAATTTGTTATGCTTAAGAGAGGTTAGTGAGTTGTCACATAATCGTTCGTTTGTGTGACAAGGGTTTTTAACCAAACAAGTGGGAAATCTCATTAAATTATTTATTATCTTTTTGCTCCTTATCTTATCTTAAATAGTTTGCTATATTGCTTAGAAGGGTTTTGTGTTTTATAAGATTATGTAAAGACATAAAGAGAAGGATATAGAGATGGAAGAAATTGTTCTGCGTCCAGATTCAAAAGGGAGAGTAAGCTTAGGAGAACTATCTCAAGGAGTCAGTAGCTACCGTGTAAGAAAAGGAGAAAATGGACAATTGACCTTAACACCTTATACGGAGATCCCTTTTTCTGAGAAGTGGGTTTTTGAGAATAAGGAAATTCTAGAAAAAGTTAAGCAACAGCTTCAGCAAGAAAAGCCAGAATAAGATAGGAATAAATATTTAAAAGCTTATATGGAACAGGTGGGTTTTATGCTGATTGGCTATATGCGGGTTTCTAAAGCAGATGGGTCACAGGTCTTAGACTTGCAAAAAGATGCACTGTTAAATGCTGGAGTGGAAGAAAATTCCCTTTATGAAGATTACGCCAGTGGTAAGCTGGACGAACGGCCCGGCTTAACAGCCTGCCTAAAATCTCTTCGAGAAGGAGATACACTTGTTATTTGGAAATTAGACCGGCTAGGAAGGAATTTGCAACACCTTATTAATATTGTCCATGATCTCCAAACGCGTAATATTGGCCTTAAGGTCTTGACCGGCCAAGGGGCAAATATCGACACCACAACTTCGGCAGGCCGCCTTATCTTTGGTATTTTTGCCGGATTAGCTGAGTATGAGCGCGAACTGATTTCGGAACGAACAAAAGCCGGCTTAACAGCAGCTCGTGCACGGGGCCGCAAGGGAGGCAGGAAACACAAAATGACAGTTGCTAAACTGCGTCTAGCTCAAGCGGCCATGGGCAAGCCTGAAACAAATATAGCTGAACTCTGCGAAGAGCTTGGCATTACCCGCCAAACCCTTTATCGTCACGTAGGTCCTCAAGGAGATCTTCGCCGCGATGCTCAAAAGTTATTAGAGCAAAAAAGAGGATAAACTAAGATCTTAGTAAATTATTTCTATCGAGTCTACAGTATTGCTTTTGCAGCAAGCCTCTCATTTCTTAAAATAAACTTCTCCATTCATTATTTTTTTACTAAGACTCAGTTTGAACGATGTCTAATTCAAGAACGAATCCGAGCTGGACTCAATGCTGCACGAGCAAGGGGGCGGAAAGTGGGGCGTCCACCTTTAAACCCTAATGACCCTCGCATTATTAGCGCTAAGAAGTTACATCAAGATAAAACGCTAAGTATTGCTGAGAACTGTACAACTTTAAAAGTTTCTAGAACCAGTTTTTACAGATTCTTGAAAGAAGGATGAACAACTAAGTGTTTCTCATCTCTATATAGAGATATTATAAGCGCAAGTATTTTATCTTAGCCATCTTATCTTATAATGGTGCCGCCTGCTGCCTATGTGCACCAAATTATTGCGGCTCCGTTAGCTGATGTCGCTCTTACTATCTTACGCAGCTAAGAATGATATGCCCTTAATTGTGCTGCTGCATAAAGTCTGTCATCTGTTATTCCCCCTCCTTTAGAGGAAATAGATAGCTAGCTAATTTTTATAATAGGACTCACAATACTGATTACCTTTAAAACACTTCTTAAAGCTGTTTTAGCATTTAAAAAAACTGACAGGTTTACTATTCTCTAATTTTCTCGTCGATGCCATATGTTAGCAATTGATATGTGTGAAATGGATAATACAGGAGAGGAAATTGTATGCTAAAAAAATATGCTTTTTTTAAATCAGTCTTACTGCTTTGTGCGATCAGTGCTCTTGAAAAGCCTAGGGCTGCCGAAACTATTATCTATGACACTAGAACAGAGTCATTTATTCAAGGAATTAGTGTAGAAAATCTAGGAGGAAAGGCAGAGAATCTAAGATTCTTGAGCAGTGTAAAAGATATCACTGTTCCACATTGGTGCTACCTTCCCACTAATCTTTTTCAAGAAGTATTAAAAAATGAACAACTCGATGTTAAAAATGTAATTTTAGAATACATAGAGCTTTTTAGAAAAGGATCAGGTAAAATAGAAGAGGGCGAAAAGGCTAAGATATTAATAGAATTGTACAGTAAGGCAAGCATTATTAGGAACAACATACTAAATATGTCCCTACCGCCGAGCTTTGAAGGTGCCCTTTTAGCAGTATATAATAAAATATCTCATAATGGCAAAAACGCTGTTGTTGTTAGAAGTTCAGCTACAACTGAAGATTTACCTAATGGATCTTTTGCAGGGTTATATGATTCCTTTCTTAACCAGCAGAACTACGACGATGTACTTGTATCGATAAAGCAATGCTGGGCTTCGGTTTTTAATGAGCGAGCTATTCAGTACTATTTTTATAAAAATATTAACTTTGATGAGGTGGCTATGGGTGTAATTATCCAAGAAATGGTACCTGCATCGATTTCAGGTACAGCTTTCAGCGTCGACATTACTACAGGGTATCCTGGTATCCATATTATGCTTCAACATGGATTAGAGGGGATTGTTGGTGGGGATATTTCTGGGGATTCCTTTCTAATTGATGCCTCAACATTAGCAATATTGAAGAAAGTGAAAGGCAAGAAAGGCTTTGCCTATAAGCCCAGAAGGGATAGTAGTGGCTTAGAATTAACTGAGGTCCTGAATACGGGGTATTGTGTTAATGATCAAATCGTAAAAAGGATTGCTCAACAATTGTTACTTGTAAAAGAGGCATATAACTCTATTACAACACAGCCTATTGATACGGAGATTGCAATCGATGATGAAGGCAACATTAAGTTTCTCCAGGTACGGCCTGTTACCAGTTTAATGCAGAATAAAGTTCTCGACATTAATCCTGTGAAACCCTTGCAACCATTAGCTTACGGGAAGCATGCAGTAAGAGGAGCAATACAGGGTAATATAAAAATTATTGAAGACTTTAAAGATCTAGAGACAGGAAAGATAAAAATTGAGAAAGAAGATATAGTTGTTTCTTTTAAAACAGAGAATCAATGGACACAGTACCTCACACAATTTAGTGGCATTATTACTGAAGAAGGAAATCCCACGGCCCATCCAATGCTTATCTGTCGAGAGCACTCATTACCTTGTTTAGTAGGCGTTCCTAATGTAGTAGAGATTTTAAAGCCTTACGATGGAAGAAGCGTAACTCTTGATGGTTTTCGTAAAACTGTATATCTAGGGAGAATTCCTCTAAAAGAAGTTTCTCTCCGAGAGATAGAAGAACAATTTAATAGCGTTAAGCCCGAAATAACGAGAACTGACACTGAGATTATTCCAGAATTAGAAAGAAGGAAATTACTTATACGTTCTGAGGGTGATCAGCGGCTTTATGTGCTAAATCCAGGTACAGAGCTTTCTGGTGCTTTACTTGACCTCACTTTAAAAGCGTACACTCTAAGAAATAAGGTTCTCAATGATACAGGTGTTGAGCCTACCATATCTTTAAATACTAAACAGAAAGTAATGGGTGATCATAAAAAGGGACAGATTTATGATGAATGGTGGAGCGACCAAAGAAGCCAATTTAATCTTTGTAAGGATATGACGCTTGGTCAGGCAGAGGCATTTTATGAGAATCAAGAGCATATGCTCAGGAGCTATATGGAAGTATGTCAAAATTTTCAATTAACTACTAGTTGTTGGCAAAGTTTCCAAGAAGTATTTACTGAATTGTTTGCCTATAAATTATTAGGAATTCTATGGCCTGCACATGTGCAAATCTCTACTTATAGTATGGCCAGCAACCTTAAAACCCCTCAGATATTCTTTGATGAGTATGCAACTCACATTCAGCATCAGATGCAACAGGAAGATAATCTCTTAATAGAGGAGGCAAAGAGGTTAAGGTTAAAAATTGATACTATTTTGGGAATGTATACAGAAATATCTCTTAAGATAATAAGGGAGCAGCATCCCTATCTCTATGACGGAATAGAGAAATTTTCGCGCAACTATAAAATTACTAAGTCAGAGAATTGGGTTGAAGAACCTCCTATAGAATTAGCATTTAAACGCATTATCTCCCAATCTATAGAGCAGGAAACTTCTAATCTATTAATCCTAAAGAATATTAATGATACTGAATTTTTTACAGATTATCCAGAATTACAGCGTTGGATAAGGCTAAGCGTTATACAAAAAATTCAGAGGAATAACTTTCATCATATACGATTGCGCGGACAATGGCATGTCCGTGATAAGCTTATGGAACTGGGTAAATGGTTATTTTCCAGAGGATATATTACCTCCGATAAAGAAGTCCTTACTATTCCTTGTAGTGAGATATGTTCTTATATCCAAATTTATGAAAGATCTCAGTAAGATAACTTAAATTTTGAATATTTTTTATAGGGGGGGTAACTCTCCCTTTTCTAGGTGTTAATTAGATTTTAATGTGGAAATATGATAACTCTTTATGGATGCTTCTATATGTCTCTACGTATAATAGTTAGGCTTTGATATGCTTTACTAAGTTAAGTAGCTTCTTCCTAATCTCTAATGGAGATAAGGCCTATCCCTCTCAAGAAAACAAAGGCTTATTAAAAGCCAAGAGAATTAATAATTGCATCCTGGAAAAGGACAATAAGAATGATCTCTTGACGCATTGATAAAAGTTATTTATTCGCCTCATTTGTAAGATAAGGTATCGCGCCGAGTAGGGTTTTGGCACTTTGAAAAGGAAAATCAATCTAGGACGGTCCTCCCATATACCTAACGATAAATCTATGCTCAAAAGGCAGCCAAAGTAATTGCCTATAATCTTCTAAAGACCTTAAACGAGGCAGAATTTATGATTCCTATACTTATTTCCACCTTTTTTCAGCAAGTTAGAGCAAAAATGGCTTTATAGAAATCTCCCATTCCTTTAAATCCCATATCAAATCTCTTTTGATTTAAAAAAAGCCTCATAATCTATTATATTTCTTTATCCTGACTCTTTTATGCAGTGGTCTTTAAATGCACAAAATTCCCATATAAGCAACTTATAATATTTATATTTTTAAAATATTAGGCATACGTAAAAAACGGTTTAGTTATTACGATCCACTTGTTTGGTCTTGCTGCTACCATTAGTCCTTGAAAAGAAAAATAGAGATCGATAAACAGCAGGAGAAAATCTAGGCGGCATAGATTTTTATTGAAGTCAATTGATAATAATTTCTTTTTAGAGGCCCACAGAAAAGAAGTATTTATCACAAACTGAGTGTGCATAAGCAATTTAAGGGAGCTCAGAGATGCAAAAACACAAAACAAGAATTGCTCTTATAAGTCCTAATGATAGAGGATCTTACAGATCATCAAAATTTGTTACAGAAAATTTAGGTTTATGCTACCTGTGGTCTTATTTAGAAAAGCATGATTATACTGAGATATATGTTTGTGATGCCAGATTGAAGTATCTTACGCCCGCAGACGCTGTTAAGCTTCTCTTAGAAGATAAATTTGATATAATAGGTTTCTCTATTTGGACGCGTGAAGGTGCAGAGTGGTGCAGCCAATTTCTAGACATCTACTTATCTTACAGACAAGGCACAAAGATTGTTTTAGGAGGATACTTTCCTACATTGCAGCCCGAGAAGAGCTATGAAATTATTCCCCAAGCTGATGCGCTTGTCATGGGTGAGGGAGAAGAAATCTTCTATCAACTTATTAAGGCTTTTGAAAATAATGCACCCAAGCAAGAGGTTCAGGGGATCGCATACTGGGACTCAGAGTCACAAACATTAATAAAAACACCCCGACCCCCTTTGGAAGAAAATTTAGATAGAATCCCTTGGCCTAGAAGATACTTGGCCATAAAGATGAGCTCAGAAGACGAAGTATTTTTAGAAGGAAGTCGGGGCTGTTATTCATTCTGCACATTTTGTGCAATAAGACCTTTTGCAGGATTCACAGGTTCTGCTTGGCGCCCTCGCTCTGCTAGAAGTATTGTAGATGAGATTCATTCTCTAAGGAAGCAGAACCCAGATCTGAAGACGTTTAGATTTATAGATTCTGATTTTATAGGTCCTGTAAACCATGAGAGAACAATTGAATTTGCTAATCTAGCCAAACAGGAGTTATCCGGGATAAGATTTCACCTTGAAGGGCGTGCTGTTGCTGTTTGTAAAAGTTATGACGTTCTCAAACAGCTTAAGGAAGCAGGAGTTTACCGCATTTATATCGGTATAGAATCGGGTAGCCAAAAAATATTAGATAAAATGAATAAGCGTACGACTGTACAAGAAAATATTGACTCCTTAAGGATTCTTAATGAGCTGGGTATTGATGGAACTTATGGTTTTATTATGTTTACACCATGGACTGATATAGAGGACATTGATGCAAATGTGGCCTTTCTTAAAACCGTGGGTAATATTCAGATGAATAAATTTTTTACAGAACTTCTTTTAATTCCTAATACACCAGCTTATAAATCAGCTAAAAAGGATTTCCCAATCTCTTTAAAGGAGAATGATCGAACTTATTATACTTATCCAAGTCTCAATATATATATTGATCGCATACGTAAAATAGGATCTATACTTGAGAAAACACGTGCTGATTTTATGGAGAAAGTTTGGTTCTCGTATAGAGGGATACGTAATGCAGTCAAGCAAGGTCTTCCCTTTTCAGAGGATTATGGGAAACTTTCTGATGCTATGTGCTTAGATATTTTTAACTTTTGTTGGCAAAGAGCGCAGCAGCGACTAGATTTATCTGAAGAAGAAATTGTTCAGGAATGTATTGAGGCCTTTTCGCCTCAAGTGCTAAATTTATTCCGAGACCTTTCTAATCGCGGTCTTATTAAAATAAGCTCCTTTTCTGCTGATGCTCATCTATTACAAGGATAGATTACAGGGGTAGTTATAATTTTTTTACAATTAATTACAATTAAAAAGTACAACTACTGTTCTCTTTATTTATCCAAAATATTACTGCTCTTTAGATAAGGTCTCTCTCATTGGTCATAACTTTCAATACCTTAAATTTATTGGTATCCTTAAAGGAGCCAAGCTGCATTAGGAACAATATTCTTTGCCAATTACTCAAGCGGGCCTCATAATGATATTTTTTAATGAGTTCAGATTACTTTAGTAACATTTAAGGTAGTTATTAGTAGCAATTTACATAAGAAGTGGTGCTAGGATTATCTGAAGGCTTTAGATTGTTAACTCACTCTACAAGCAATTAAGAATACATATAAAAAATGGGGGTCAATTATGTATAAGACTGGGTTAATTATTGTCCTTTTAATTTTCTCAATTAGCCAACATCTGTCTTATGCGGGAATAAGACAAGCAAAAAACTTTAAAGAAATAAAAAGTATTCTAAACTATGCGGGCCAAGATACATTGGTTATCTTTGACGTTGATGACGTTTTGTTAATGCCTTCCGATCAGATACTGCAAAGGCCTTTCAAGAAACAGTTAGAAGAAATAGAAGCATCAATGGAGGCTCGTGTGGGTAAAACAGAAGCGAGAAAGTTGTATAGCATTATTCTAAGCCAGCGACAGGTGCAACCTGTGGACTTACAAATCGTTGTCACAATTAAAAACTTACAGCAGAAAGGAATCAAGGTACTCGCGTTAACAAATGCTCCGGTGGGATCTTTTGGTCATATTAGATCCATGGAAAACTGGCGTCAAGAGGAACTGAGATCAATAGGTTATGATTTTGAAGCTTCCTGGCCAAATCTTTCCTTTAAAGCTTTTTCCTCTGCTGATCTCCGAGGGGGATTAAAAGAGAAACATATAAAATCTCGCTTATTTGCTACCGATAATTCACCAACCTTTATTAAAGGAATTCTTTGTACTTGTCATATGTCAAAGAGAGCAGCATTACAAGCTTTTCTGACGTACGCGAAACTTAAGCCTAAAAAGATTATTTATCTTGATGATAAGCTGAAATATATAAAACAGTTACAAGAATTTGCGCTAAAAGAAGGAATCGAGTTTATTGGCATAGAATATACTGCCGCTTATCAAAAGCAGCAAGAATTAAATTACAAGCGTGCAAAGAAGCAGTTTTTAATCTTAGAAAGAGATGGAAGATGGATCAGTGATAAGAATATTGATAAGCCTTAAAGGGATTTATTAACAAAAAACTTACACGACTAGATGCAATTTTCTAATACACTTTCTAATTTCTACGCCTAACTTTCTGCGAGTGCCTGAGCGAGAGTAATTTTAGATCACTATATTCCCATATCTTCAATAGGAGCAAGTTTTTGTGGTCTGTACCAAAGAAAATTGTTAGGTAAAATTAACTTTGACGCCATTCATACAAATTTGCTACCAAACAATTACGTTAATTTAAATTTTTCAATAAAAGACAAATATGCCAAAGTCAAACTCAATTAAAAACATTCTTCAATCTGGCCGATTAGAGTTTTTTCTAGAAGCGCATAATGCTTTAAGTGCCCGCATTGTTGAAGAAGCAGGATTTTCAGGAATTTGGGCAAGTGGGCTTACTAGTTCTGCAAGCTTAGGCCTGAGGGACTGTAATGAAGCAAGTTGGACTCAAACTTTAGATATTCTCGAATTTATGAGCGACCATACATCTATTCCTATCTTGTTTGACGGAGATTCAGGGTTTGGAAATTTTAATAATGTAAGAAGATTAGTAAAAAAGCTGGAGCAACGTCAGATAGCAGGTGTTTGTCTAGAAGATAAAGAATATCCTAAGAAAAATTCTTTTATTGCAAGTGAAGGTCAGGCTCTTATCTCTGCCGGAGAGTTTGCCAGTAAAATAAAAGCTGTTAAAGACACACAAATCGACCCTCATTTTTGTGTTGTGGCCCGTACAGAAGCTTTGATTACTGGTAATGATATAAATGAAGCCCTTGATCGTTGTTACATGTACCACCAAGCAGGGGCGGATGCTGTTCTTATACACTCTAAGAAGAAAACTGCCGACGAAATTATTTCCTTTACAAGGCAGTGGAATAATTTGTGCCCCGTTGTTATCGTTCCCACCACTTATGATAAAACTCCAATATCAGCCTTTGAGGAGGCAAACATAAGCCTAGTGTTATGGGCAAACCATATGTTGAGAGCCAGCATTGAAGGGATGAAGAAAGTGGCAGCCTCTATTTTTGCCCATAAAACTCCGATCGCTGCGGACAATATGATAGCCCCACTAGAAGAAATTTTCAGGCTGCAAAACGTGTCTGAGTTAGAAGAAGCAGAACATATTTATTATTCATATGCTAAAGATATAGACTTTTTAAAAGCACAGAGAGCAGCTTAGTTATGACAGTAGGAATGAATAATGGCTCGTGCTCTCTAACAGAGTCATATGATCATCTGATCATTCACAAATATAATTTTTGGACACTATACTTGCATGAGTCTCAGTATTATTTGGGCCGGGTATATCTGTTAGCAAACAACGCTAAAAGAAGAGATTTCCTCGATATATCTGATGCTGAAGCAGAAGAATTTTTTCATATTTCTCGAGTAGTTAAGTCTTCTTTGAAGCTACTTTTTCAACCCGATAAATTTAATTATGCAGCTTTAAGTAATGTGTTTCCCGACTTGCATATTCATATTATTCCTCGTTATCAAACACCCAGACGTTTTCTAGGGAAAGAATTTATAGATCATAATTGGGGTAAGAACTTTGCCCCATATGATAAAAATTTTATCGTGGAGATAAAACTTAAAAATCACTTAATTGACTGTATTAAAGAAACTTTATGCGTACACTCTTAACTTTCTTCTGGATATTGATCGTAAGCTTTGGAACTACAGCTTATAGTACTGATCATAAGCAGCTGATCGTGCTGATAGGTCCTCCGTGCTCTGGAAAATCAACATTAGCGAATAATTTAAAGCCCTTAGGGTATCACCATATTTATCCTAGTCAGATATTAAGGGAAATGCTTAAAGAAAATCATCCTAAAGCGGTTGAATACGCTCAAAGTATTACTTCAGGTAAGGCGGAGATTCCAACCTCTGTTATCATTGCATTAGTAGAAGAATTAGTAGTTCCCTTATTAAGAAAGGATAACAATTCAAAATTTATCTTTGATGGCTTTCCTAGGGATTTAAAGCAGGTGCAATTTATAGATCACCTCATTAGCATATTCCATTTAGAAAACAATTTAGAAGTCATATTTTTGAATGTAGGCCGTTCTATTCTTATGGAGCGTGCACGAAATCGTATAGAATGTGACACGTGTCACAAATCATTTGATAAGCGTTCTTTTGATACTCTGAACTTGAGATGCCTTGAGTGTGAGGGGGAACTATTGTATAGAGAGATGGATAATGAAGAAACTTTTTCCTTTCGCCTTGATCGTTTTGCTATGTGGTCTGCCCCTATCTTAGCCCTCTATAAAGAAAGAGGGCTTCTTATTGAGAAAAATAATTAAATTTTCAGGGGGGAGCTTATATTGAAAAATATTATTATCTTTACGGATTGCATTGATATTGCTTTCAATGAAATTTATCAGTCTCTTAAATTTTACTTAAAAAAGCTTTCTGTTACAGATTATGAGATTGCTCCCATGGTGGAGGTAAAAAACTTTTCAGTTGTGAATGCTGCCTTCTGTATAAGATTAATGGCGGAATGTGTAGATCACAAAGATGCTCTATTTTTAGTCATCGTGAATGGAGTAAATTTTAATCCAGAAAGGATTTTTGGAAAAACAGCTTCTGGGTTAACATTCGTTGGCAATAACTCCGGCTACTTTAATTGGCTTATAGAAGAGTATGAGGTAAAGGAAATTTACGAGAATCATATCAATCGTGATGTAAATGGCCTTTCCTTTGGTGGAAAATATGTGCAAGTCCCTACTGCAGCGAAAATATTGGCTGGATTTGAGTGGAAGGAGTTAGGATTTTTAAGAGAAGCTTCTTTTCTCAATTCTTCTGTTATTCCCGAGAATACTGCTGTCCATATCGATAACTTTGGGCTCATAAAGATAAAATCCTCTCTTTCTGAGAGTTTGAAATGTGGAGATAAATTAGCCTTCTTTGTGAATGGCGTTCATAAAGTCGATGGTCATTATACAACAAAGATGAAGCAGGAAAAAGATGGTTCATGGGTTCTCTTTAAGGGGAGCTCCCTTTATGGACTTGCTGAGCTTGGGTGTGTGAGAGCCAAAAACTCAGCCTTAATGCTTGGGATAGAGGAGGGAGATATTGTAACTTGGAAAACGTATTAGAAAAGCCTCCCCTAACCACAAGAATACATATTAAGGTTCTTGAAGAATTTCTTATTGATACCCTCCTCTCCTTAGGCTTAAAAGAGGAGACAGCCGCCATTACAGCTGAGGTATTAATTGCTGGAGATAAGAAAGGGTATCATTCTCATGGTGTGGCCCGCATTTTTCAAATTGAGGAAGGTATAAATAATAGTACTATTAATCCAAACGCAAACATTGACATTACTATGGATTGGCCTGCAATTGCTGTCTTTGACGCCAATTATGGCATAGGTCAATGGAGTGGCAAAAAAGCGATGGAATACGCCATCCGTAAGGCTAAACAGCAAGGGGTTGGGGCCGTTGGAGTGATTAATGCTTCCCACTTAGGAATTCTGGGGTATTATAGTGAACTTGCCTCTAAAGAGGGGTGTATTGGAATTGTTATGTCGACATCCTCCCCTGCGGTAGTGATTAAAGGAGGGAAAGTAAAGACTTTCGGTACAAACCCTATTTCCTACTCCATTCCTAATACTGCATTCCCGATAACAGCGGACTTTTCAACTTCCAAGGTTTCAAGGGGGAAAATTTATGAATACCTTCATTCTGCTAAAAAATTGCCTGAGGGCTGGGCTGTTACTCAAGAAGGACTCTTAACGACTTCTCCTGAGGAAGCTCTAAAGGGAGGACTATTAACAATAGATGGAGATATTAAAGGCTGTCTTTTAAGTCTCTTAATTAGCATTTTATGTGGAAGTCTTATTGGAGGGGTAATAAACCCTAAAGTAACAGGAACACGCTATATGAATGAGAAGCCAAATAAAGGGGACTTTTTTATTGTACTTGATGTTAACAAATTCACCAATTATGATTTATTCCTCCATCAAATGATTGAATTAGATAATTTTATTACGGCGCAAAATGTTGATTTTCGTCTCCCCGGTAAAAGATCTTCATTGTACAGCCTAATCCAGGAAGAATATATAAATATCCCTGATAGCGTCTACGAGTTTATAAAGTCTAATTAAGCTAAGGATAATAAAGAAATGAATGAAAAGAGAATGTTTTCTAAGGCTGTAGAAGTTTTTAAGTCAGAAGGGAAATTTATACCAGGAATTGTAGATCTTCTTGTCCGTGGCACAGGAGCAACTGAGGAATCCCAATTTGATCACCTATCTGATTTAGACCTGAGTGTTATTGTTAAAGAAGTATCAGCCAATGTTTTAAAGAAGGTCTCAGGGGTATACAATAAAATAAAGGAGGATTTTCCCTATAAGCTGTCTATTACTGTAGTCAGCCAGAAAGAGTATATATCTAACTATCATCACCACGGCATTAAGCCCCTTACCTACTCTTATTCGCTACCGTCTACATCTAAATCACTTTTAGGGAATCTTATACTTCAAAGGAATGCTCTATCTTCTCATGATTTTAAATTAGATACAGTGGCTAATATGAGCTATCTTATTCATGATTTAAGACAGCGGCGTATTAAGCTTAATCCTAAAGAGCAGGAACACTGCCACGAATTTTTAGCCCATATCACAAAGCGCGCAAAACATTTTATTAGAAATGCTCTCTTTCTTCATACTGGTCAATTAAAAGAAGAAATTGATATTGCTGCTTATAATGAATACTTTAATAATTATGAGCCTTTATTACCAGATTTGATCAGGAGCTGTCGTCAATCTCTGCGGCAAGGAAATGACTTGCTTCCTTTAATGGACCAGCTTATAGATAAACTTGAGAGATTACAAGCTATTGTCCAAGAGCGGCTCTCTTTTCTTTTCTCTGTGCACCCAATTTATATCCCTCTGGTTGAATGTGCCATAGAGAAGGATCAAAAGTTCCTGCTAATTGTTCGGCCGTCCAATTCTTACGCAGGTGGTTTACTCTCTTTTCCGGGCGGTAAAGTAGATTATCTTGATCAGCAGAAGCCTTTTGCAATTCTACAGGCAGCAGTCAGAAGAGAAGTTGAAGAAGAGCTCGGTCTCATTCTCATTGATTCCTTAGAATATGTGACTTCAAGTTATTTCAGTATCTCTGGGCGGCATTATCTAGATACAATCTTTCACTGCGTAATCAACCATACTTCCCTTTCTATTAATCCTAATCCTCAGGAGGTCGAAGATTATATGTGGCTAAGCCGTGATGAAATATTCGACCATAAGCTCAGCCCTCCTTGGCTCAAAGAATACATTAAGTTAATTTAGTAAATCATGCCTCTCAGCTCGAGGATGAGAATAAAAATTAACTTACGCCTTACAGAGAAACAGTTGGGTGCTTTCCTA
>NZ_AEWF01000015.1 GCF_000190415.1 Candidatus Odyssella thessalonicensis L13 | reverse complement strand
GGGGTTTTTTGCCCATAGCCGCGAAAATTTTGGCGACCTAGCTGAGATCCGCGCTACGACTTGCTTTACTCATAAAAATTGATTTTTATGAGTAAAGGTAACCGTTATCTAATTATATGAAACATAAAAGGCGTTTTTCGACTTAACTTATGCTGTTAAATTATGTGTAGAAGAGGTATCTTAAGATGCTTTGTACAGTTTTCTCCAGTAGAGCCGTAAGAATGGGAGCATTCGGGCCATTCTGGTAAGGTAATTATAGAAATGCAACTACCATCACAAAGGGCAGTTAGTTTCCTTCTTATGGTTAATTTGCCTGCTTCTATGGTTGGAGGGAGTTTATAGCCTTAAGGATTATTGAGAAATGGGTTAAGAAATAGGGACTAGATCTCTAGAGTTTTAACAATCCTTTTCTCTCAATTTCAAAAAGTAATTGGGTAACGACGGTACCAAACAAAGCTGAAGACATAAGCCCTCTCTTCCAAAATAAGAACTATTACGAGATGGAGCACCTCCTTACCTGGGATACTGCCTACTTCCGATCAAAAAATCGCGCTAAGAAATTTTCTTAGGAGAAAAAATCTTATAAAGAGTCGGAATAACCAGTAGCGTTAAAAGTGTAGAAGTTATTAGACCCCCGATCACAACAGTTGCCAGAGGTTTTTGAACTTCTGCTCCTGTTCCTGTTGAAATCGCCATAGGGATAAAGCCTAAGGATGCGACCAAAGCAGTCATCAATACAGGACGTAGACGTGTTAAGGCGCCACCAATAATAGCATCCTCCAATTTTTCTTTTTGCAAGTGCTGATCAATTGTTGTCACCATAACCAGACCATTTAACACAGCAATCCCAGAAAGAGCGATAAACCCAACAGCTGCTGAGATGGAAAAAGGAATCCCACGAAGCCAAAGGCTTAAGATACCTCCGGTAAAGGCTAAAGGAATAGCTGTAAAGATGAACAGAGCTCCTCTAACTGAATTTAGAGCAGCAAACAATAACATAAAGATCATGAAGAAGCATATAGGCACTACCCAACTAAGTCTTTCTTTAGCTTCAACCAAGTTCTTAAATTGACCTCCCCATTCAAGCCAGTAGCCTGAAGGTAGCTTAACCGTTTGATCAATTTTAGATTGAGCATTGCTAACAAAAGAAGCCATATCAGTCCCTCTCACATTGGCTTGCACAACAATCCGCCGCTTACCATTTTCGCGACTTATCTGGTTGGGTCCATCGGCAATAACAAGTTCTGCAACTTCTTTTAAAGGAATGGAGACAATTTTTTCTTCTGACTTATTGGAAATTAGATCTATTTTGAGAAGAGGTTTAGAGAAAAAGATCGGCAAATTCTGAATAATTTCTAAATTCTGCCTATAGTGTTCTGGCAACTTAACAATAATATCAAAACGTCGGTCTCCCTCAAATACTACTCCTGCCTCTCGTCCCCCAATTGCAATACTAATGACATTTAAAACATCACTCACATTAAGACCCAAACGAGCCATTTTATCGCGGTTTAATTTAAAATCTAACATTGGCAAGCCAGTAGTTTGTTCAACTTTCACATCGGCAGCACCAGGAACAGTTCTAAGAATACCTGCAATTTGATTTGCATAATTATTCATAACGTCGAAATCATCACCATTAATTTTAACAGCAACGTCACTTCTTACGCCGGCAATAAGCTCGTTAAAGCGCATTTGTATGGGCTGGGTAAATTCATAATTATGGCCGATAACATTTTGGACCGCAGCTTCCATTCTTTGAATAAGTTCTTGTTTGGGTAGTTTTGAATCTGGCCATCGCATGAAGAGCTAGATCCTTCTCATCAAGAGTGGGGATAAATTCCTGACCTAGTTGAAAGAAAGCAAGAATAGATAAAAGAAACCCACCTATAGCCCCTACAAGAATACGTTTAGGATGATGGAGTCCATAGACCAGCCACCTTTGATAAAAGGCTTCAACTCTCTTAAAGTATCTACCATGCTCTTCATGAGCGCTACCTTTTATAAATAAAGCTGCCATTGCTGGAATAAAAGTAATCGATAGAATGAAAGCCGAAATAAGAGCCATAATAACTGTCACTGCCATTGGCTTAAACATTTTTCCCTCAACACCCGTAAAGGTTAATAAGGGAAGGTAGACAAGAACAAGAATGCTTTGACCAAACAAGGTAGGGCGGCTCATTTCCTTAGTCGATTCTACAACTTCCTTTAATCGTTCCATTAAGTCTAAAGGTCTCTTGATCTCCTGGGATTTCTCCCCAATTCTTCTCAGATAATTTTCAATAATAATAACTGTTCCATCCACCAACAAACCAAAGTCTAAGGCACCTAGGCTCATTAAGTTCGCGCTGGTTTTCGTGGATAACATCCCCATACATGTCATGAGCATGGTGATGGGAATAACTGAGGCAGTAATAAGAGCAGCCCGAAAGTTTTTTAACATTAAGAAAAGGATAACAATGACGAGCAAGGCTCCTTCAGTTAGGTTTTTACTAACGGTGGTTATCGTTGCTTCGACAAGCTTTGTTCGGTTTAAAACTGTTTGGGCGATAATTCCTGGAGGTAAAGTTTTTACAATTTCAATAAATTTTTGATCTACGGCCGCAGCGACATCACGGCTATTAGCCCCAATCAGCATCAGAGCTGTGCCGACAACAGCTTCTGCACCATTTTCGCTTCCACTGCCCGTGCGTAGTTCTTTACCAATAGCGACACTTGCTATGTCCTTAATATAAACAGGGGTTCCATTCTTAGAAGTAATAACCGTGTTTTCTAGTTGTTGGCTATTTTCTATGCGCCCATCGGCTCTAACAGTTAGCGCTTCCCCGTTTTTTTCTATATATCCAGCCCCAAGGCTAGTATTATTCTTCTCCAGCACTTGTGTAACATCTTCAAACGTAAGGCCCAAGGCAATAAGCTTATTTGGGTCAGGCTGGACATGATATTGCTTAACATAACCCCCAATAGAATCAACGCCAGCTATACCAGGGACTGTTTTAAGTTGTGGTTTAATAATCCAATCTTGGACAGTGCGTAGATAGCCAAGCTTTTCAACTTCTGTCTTTAAAATGTGGCCTTCAGGGGTAAGATATGTGCCGTTTGATTGAAAACCTGGTTTACCATCCTCGGTTTTTTCTGAAGAACCCTCTGCATAACGCAGTGTCCACATATAGATTTCGCCAAGGCCAGTAGAGATTGCTCCCATTTTAGGTTCAGCGCCAGAGGGAAGATTTTCTTTAGCCTCTATGAGTTTTTCGTTTACTTGCTGCCTGGCAAAATAAATATCTACTGAATCCTCAAAAATAACGGTAACCTGAGAAAAACCATTCCTAGATAAAGAGCGGGTTGATACTAATCCTGGAATTCCAGCTAGCGCCGTCTCAATAGGGAAGGTAACTTGCTTCTCAATTTCAAAGGGGGAAAACCCCGAAACAAGAGTATTGATCTGGACTTGATTGTTTGTAATATCAGGGACAGCATCAATAGGAAGATGCTTTAAAGAAAGCGCTCCTAAGCCCACAACAATAAATGTTAGAAAGACGACAAGGTATCGTTTTTCGGTAGCAAAGTTAACAATTCTTTCAAGCATTTAAGGAGCCTATCTTTTAATGGGAATGTTCAGCTTCACTTTTGCCAAGCTCTGCTTTTAATAAAAAGGTGTTAGTAATAGCGATTTCATCTCCTTCTTTAAGCCCTTCTTTGATTTGAATGAATTGCTCATTCTCTGTTCCAGAGATAACGATTTTTTTGGCTTCAAACTGAGTATTTCCTGACTTGAGAAACACATAAGAATTGCCTTGTATCTTTTGTATTGCTTCGCTGGGGACACTTAAAAAGGGAGACTTTTCATCTAAAATAACTTGAGCAGAGACAAAATCCCCTGGATGCCAGGTACCTTGAGTATTATCCACTTCTACAATCGCACGACCAGTGCGGCTTTCCTCATTAATGACGGGGCTAACATACATTAGGGTGGCAGAGGTAGGGACCTTATTGTTGCTTGCATAGAGATCAACTTTTTGCCCCTTTTGTATGGTTGGTAAATCCTGTGCAGAAATAGAAATATTAACCCATACTTTATCAAGGTTAGCAACGACAAAAAGTTGACGGTCACTATTAATAATTTCCCCTAAGGAAGTATGGCGTTCTAGTATCTTGCCGTTGATGGGGGCTTCTATAGTATAAAGATTTAAAGGCGTATCTTGGGAGGGAAGATTTTCAATTTCTGCTTCCTTCATGCTAAGAGCTAAGAGTTTTTGCTTTTTTTGTTCTAAATCAATTTTAGTAGTTTCATAAATATTGCGGGTTTTGAGAAACTCGGTTTCTGCCTTGACTTTCATCTTCCATAATTTTTCTTCCCTCTCTAAAAGATCTTTCTTTAAAATTAAATCTTTGTAGACAGAAAGATAGGCAGATTTTGCTTCAGCCATCTCACGACTTTCAATAACAGCAAGGGTCTCTCCAGCTTTAACATCTTCCCCAAGATTCTTATAAACTTTTGTAACGACCCCTGGAACAGAAGCAACAACGTGAATAACAGTATTTTCATTTAAAGAGACTTGACCGGGGAAAGTAATTCTTTTTTGATGATGGGAAGCTGTTAGTTTAAGAGTCTTAATATCAATCTTGCTCATTTTTTGCTCATCAAGAGTGATAAGCATTTTCTCTTCATGGCTTTCGTTATCACTCTTTTCTTGGTGGGAGGAAGGATTGTCTTGAGGGCTTGGAGTGAGCTTGTATAACAGAAAGCATCCTCCTGCAAGAAGCATTAAGGATAGTGCGCCTACCTTTCGGTTAATTTTCATAATATCTCCCTCAAATTAGCCTCTATCTTTCTTATCAATATCTTATATATTACTAAATATTTAGTAAAATATATAAGAAAAATGCCTTAGCTACTCACGCAGCAACCTTAGCCCATTAGCCATCACAAATAAGCTGGCTCCCATGTCCGCAAAAACAGCCATCCACATAGTGGCATGGCCAGTAAAGGTAAGTATTAAGAACAAAGCCTTAATACCAAGTGCCAAAGAGATATTTTGTATTAATACTCTGGCAGTTGCTTGAGAAAGTCGTATAAATAAAGGAAGTTTGCGCAAATCATCATCCATTAATGTGACATCAGCAGTTTCGATTGCCGTATCAGTGCCTGCCGCTCCCATTGCAAAGCCTATATTAGCACTGGCTAGGGCTGGTGCATCGTTAATACCGTCACCGACCATGCCAACCTTGCCTGTGAGGGACATCTGTTCCACTTTATTCTTCTTATCTTCCGGCAAGAGATTGCCATGAGCATTATCAATACCAACCTGCTTAGCAATTGCTTCGGCGGTATGAGGATTGTCACCTGTCAATATGGTCGCTTTCACTCCCATCTTGTGGAGCTCAGCAATTGCAAGCCGGCTACTATCCTTGACTGTATCAGCAACTGCAAATAATGCTTGCACACCCTTATTACCGACTAACATTACCACCGTTTTACCCTGAGCTTCATAGCCAAAGAGACGAGATTCTAATTCCTTGGAACATAACCCTAGTTCTTCGACCATCCGGTGATTCCCTAAGTAGTAAGTATTGCCGTTAATACGCCCTTGTATTCCTCGGCCAGGCAACGCAGCAAAATTACTTACCTCCCTAGTTTTTATCTCTTTAGTTTGTGCAGCGAATGCTATGGCTTTGGATACGGGATGGTCAGAAATTGCTGCTAAGCTTGCAGCGTACATCTGAGAAGTAAATAGGTCAGCTTTGTGCCAAGCGATAAAGTCAGTTTGGGTTGGTTTACCGTGCGTAATTGTGCCAGTCTTATCAAGCGCTAACCATTTAAGCTTTCTCCCTTCTTCTAAATACACTCCCCCCTTGATTAAAATACCATGCCGCGCAGCAGCAGTAAGGCCACTCACGATACTAACGGGCGTAGAGATAACCAAAGCACAAGGACAAGCAATGACAAGCAAGACTAACGCTTTGTAGATCCAAACCATCCATGCAGCATTGAAAATTAAGGGAGGTAGAATTGCCACCAACAATGCCATTATAAATACAATGGGGGTATATAGATGGGCAAATTGATCAACAAAGCGCTGAGTAGGGGCGCGGTTATTCTGAGCCTCTTCCACTGCTTGAATGATACGTGCCAAGGTGGAATCATTGACACCTGTAGTGACGCGATATTCAAATGATCCAGACTCGTTGATAGTACCGGCGAATACTAAATCTCCTTCCGCCTTTTCAACCGGTAGGCTCTCTCCAGTGATGGGTGCCTGATTAATTGAGGAGCGCCCTTGAATGATTTTACCATCAAGTGCAATGCGTTGGCCCGGTTTAACCCGGATACGGCTATGGATTGGAATATCTTTAATTTCCATATCAACCCAATTACCATCTTTTTGCTGGACGGTAGCACTCTTGGGTGTGAGATCTATCAGGCTGCGAATCGCGTTGCGAGCTCGGTCAAGCGATTTGGCTTCGATCAATTCTGCTAATGTAAATAAGAACATTACCATGGCGGCCTCAGGCCAATGACCGATGAGCATGGCCCCCGTAACTGCAATCGACATTAACGCATTCATGTTCAAATTGTAGTTCTTGATAGCTATCCAACCCTTTTTATAGGTTGACAGGCCGCTGGTGGAGAGGGCGATAAGCGAAAGTGCAATTACGCTCCAATGGTTACCCCCAATGCACCAAAACACTATTTCTGCTAATACAGCAGCCAAACCCGATATAACGAGAGGCCACCATTTCATATAGAATGGTGGCTGGCTGTTATTCAAAGGTGCTGCATCACGCACTACCACCTCGAAGCCTAGCGATTCCAATGACTTAATTATATTAGGAAGAGCATTTGGATC
Organism: Candidatus Odyssella thessalonicensis L13; assembly: GCF_000190415.1. Classification (GTDB taxonomy): domain Bacteria; phylum Pseudomonadota; class Alphaproteobacteria; order Paracaedibacterales; family Paracaedibacteraceae; genus Paracaedibacter; species Paracaedibacter thessalonicensis. Next base: position 10,130 of record NZ_AEWF01000015.1, on the reverse strand, counting down.
GTGGCTGATGCTCAATGTGCGCTGCACTAAGTTAAAGTTGAGTGCAGAGATTCCAGATATGCCGGCGAATTTAGTACGAATTAGGCTTTCTTCAGCGGGGCAGTCCATCTTAGTAATGGATAAAACTGTATGCTGATGTGTGGCCTGGGTAGCTTCTGAGATTAAGTCTGGTGGTTCAATTTGGTCACTTGTGCAATTGTTTGAATCACAATCCTTCATAACAATCCCTTAATGTTAGAGTGGGCCGTTTTAATAATCAAAAACTCTTTAATTAGTATAAGATTCATTTGTTAAGATAGCATTACGCGTTATTTTGATCGTCTTCTGAATAATTAACAAAAGACCATGTGCAGCAAAATGACATTAGGAGGGGGCTTCAAAACCAAAGAGAGAAGAAAAAAGCTATGCATAATAATTTTGCTTAACATACTCATTACCAGTTAATCACATACATCCTTGTCAAAAAGCTTATCAGAAAAAGTGTTAACTTCTCCTAAAATTTATTTTGTTAGTCAAAAGTTAATAATAAATACTTAGAAGTATAAAGACCTCAATTTTTATGACAGAGAGTGATGATGGTAAAATTATTTAGCTATACTGCCTTTAGCTTATTGTTAGGAAGCTCAATCGTGAGTGCTCATACAGGGCATGATCATACTGACACTGCCTATTCACAAACAGAAAAGCATCAACACCTTGCAACTCAAGGGCAAGCAACAATTAAAATCTCTTTGGTAAAGCAGGAAGATGTGAGTGATAAAAAGCTCGTCCAGATTAAGCTTTCAAAAATTAAAGACGATCAACCTATTACCCTGAATGATTTAAAAGAAGCGCATACTCAAAAGGTACACCTGTTAATTGTGGATGATTCGCTAACGGATTATCATCATATTCACCCTGAAGCCACCAAGGAAGCAGGTGTTTATCAATTTGAGTGGACACCAAAAGCTAAAGGAAATTATAAGCTATGGGCTGATTTAGTTCCTGTTGATACGAATGAGCAGCAGTATGTTGCTTTTGATCTGATTAAAGATAACAAAGCTAAGGCAATTGTTGATAAAAAGACCTCGATGCAAAGTACGATAGATGGGTATACTTTTAAGCTTTCCTTTGACAAAGATAAGCTAGTTACCGGCAATGCAGCAATGGGCAAAATCACAGTAACTGATGCGAAAGGCGAACCTGTAAAAACACTTGAGCCTATTATGGCTGCCTATGCTCATATAGTCGGATTTAGCGAAGGTCTTAAATCAGTTATTCATGTGCATCCTATGGGAACAGAACCGACAAAAGATACAGATCGAGGTGGGCCAGAACTAGATTTTCATCTAGAACCAAGTTCTCCTGGATTTGTTAAACTCTTTGCCCAAGTTAAGCTAAATGGCAAGGAATTATTTGTGCCGTTTGGTCTCAATATAGAATCCAAATAACAAAAAAAATTATATTTCTATAAAGACATGCTTAAATTCTCAACTTAAGCATGTTTTTTATAAGCTATTGACTATACCCTATAGGGGTATATATTATACCTATATAGGGTATATGAAAGAGTTAATTGAAAAATGAAAAAAGAGTGTCATCAGCATCCTTCACATAAGCAAGAGTTACCCCGCCTCAACCGGATCGGTGGGCAAATTGAAGGAATTAAGCGAATGATTGAGGAAGGCAGGTATTGTCCTGATATTCTCACTCAGCTAAGAGCCGCGCGGGCTGCTATCCGCAATGTTGAATTACAAATCTTAGACAGACACCTATCAATGTGCGTTACTGAAGCATTTCTGGCTGGCGATCCAGATGCGCAAAAACAGAAAGTCGATGAAATTAGAGAACTCATTAAACGATTCGATTAAAGGGGAGAAGAACTATGAATCAGCATTCAGACATACAACAACATTCTGGAAAAGCTTGCTGCTCAAGTACGTTATCTTCCCAAAGCAGCAGCGCTCATACTCCACATATAGATACTCAAACTGAACATTTGTATACATGCCCAATGCACCCTGAAGTTCAGCAATTTGGCCCGGGAAGCTGTCCAATTTGCGGAATGGCATTAGAAGCTATGAATGCTTTTACAATCGATGAAGATCAAAATGAGTTCAAGGATACATCAAAAAGATTTTGGGTGGCAGCTGTTTTATCAACTCCGTTGTTGCTGCTTAACATGGGGGCACACTTTTTTCCAATTGCCTTGTTACAGCAATTGGTAAGTAGCTCTTTCTTTAATTGGTTTCAGCTATTCCTTGCCAGTCCTGTTGTTTTATGGGGAGGATGGCCATTTTGGCAAAAGGCGTGGGCATCAGTAAAAAGTGGCCATCTTAATATGTTTACCCTCATTGGGTTAGGGGTTGGGGTTGCTTATTTTTATAGTTTGGTAGCATTGGCATTATCCTACTTTGCTCCTCATTTATTTACATCTCATGCAGCGATAGCGGTTTACTTTGAACCGGCTGCTGTTATCACTACGCTCGTGCTTTTAGGCCAAGTATTAGAACTTCGAGCACGCTCACAAACGAGCCAAGCAGTACAGCAGCTATTAGAGCTAACCCCGCCTACCGCAAGAATCATCATGGAAGATGGAAATGAAAAGGAGATCGATTTATCTCATGTCGAAGTGGGCCAATTAATGCGAATCAGACCCGGCGATAAAATCCCGGTAGATGGAGTCGTTGTTGAAGGGAATAGTACTCTTAATCAAGCCATGATTACCGGCGAGTCAATCCCTGCCGAAAAGACTATCAACGATAAAGTTATGGCGGGAACGTTAAATATGAACGGCAGCTTAATCATACGAGCTGAGCGGGTGGGGCATGAAACGGTATTAGCCCAAATTGTGGCAATGGTCTCAAAAGCGCAGCGCACCAAAGCCCCTATCCAACGGTTGGCTGATAAAGTATCCGCTTATTTTGTGCCGATCGTCATTGGTATCTCTTTGCTGACTGCTCTTGCCTGGTATATTTTGGGGCCTGAGCCAAAAGTGGCATATTCCCTAGTAACAAGCATAGCTGTTCTGATTATTGCTTGCCCTTGTGCTCTTGGTTTAGCCACACCTATGTCAATTATGGTTGGAACAGGCCGGGGAGCGCGTGAAGGGATTTTGATCAAAGATGCCACAGCTTTAGAAGTTTTAGCCAAAATAGATACACTTGTAATTGATAAAACTGGAACTTTAACAGTAGGAAAGCCTCAAGTTATTCAAATTATCAATCTATCTAATCAAGATACAGATACACTCCTTTCATATGCAGCCACTCTCGAAAAAGGTAGCGAGCATCCACTTGCAGCTGCCATTGTTGAAGAGGCACAGCGAAAAGGATTAAGACTAAAAGAAATCCAAGAATTTATGTCAATCCCTGGGAGAGGCGTGCAAGGAAAAATAGATAACGTATTTATTGCTGTGGGCAATGAGGCTTTTATGCAGTCGCTGGAGATTGAACTGCCTACAGCTGTTACCAATACAAATCAGTATCGCGAGGCTGGCCAAGGAGTTGTGTTTGTCTCAATTAATTATGCTCTTTGTGGATTGATCATTGTCGCAGATATAATTAAAGAATCCACAAAACCAGCTCTACAAAAACTCCGACAACAAGGAGTAGAAGTGGTGATGCTAACAGGAGACAACGAAATCACTGCTAAAGCAATTGCTAAGGAATTGGGAATTACAAAGATTAAAGCTGACGTCTTACCAACAGAAAAATACGAATATGTTCGCCAGCTACAAAACCAGGGAAAAATAGTTGCCATGGTCGGAGATGGGGTAAATGATGCTCCAGCATTAGCTCAAGCTAACATCGGTATTGCGATGGGAACAGGTGCGGATATAGCCATAGAAAGTGCAGGACTAACTCTAATGTCAGGTAATCTTCAAGGGATTACCAAAGCGCATCAATTAAGCTTAGCAACCATGCGTAATATTAAACAAAATCTCTTTTTGGCCTTCGGATATAATGCTTTAGCTATTCCTATCGCTGCCGGTCTATTATACCCCATGTTTGGCATGCTTTTAAGCCCTCTTATAGCTAGTGTTGCTATGGCTTTAAGTTCTGTTTCAGTCATATTAAATGCAGTTCGGTTAGCTAAAATAAAGATTTAGGCATTACTCTTTTTGAATATTGTCTCAGGAGTCGCAGAAATCCCAAGAGCGGACCTGAGATCTTCCCCATGTGTTGCTTTGTGAGAAGAAATTAGGTTGTGCTGTTAAATTACATACTAAGGAAGGTGCTTTAAGTCTTTTGTGCAGGTACCCATCTATAGAGTGTGGGAATTGAAACTCCCAGGTTGTTTGCGACTTCTTTTGGTGGGATGCCATTGGCCAATAATTTTTTGGCAGATTCAATTTTACTGGGGGTCATTTGCCGTTTGCGGCCCCCAACCTTGCCTCTCTGCCTTGCCGCATCCAGGCCTGCTCGGGTTCTCTCAGCAATAAGGTCCCGTTCCATCTGAGCCATACTTGCCATAATATGAAAGAAGAATCGTCCCATGGGGGTACTGGTATCAATATGATCCGTAAGGCTTTTAAAATGAACTTTTTTCTCTTCCAATACTGAAACAAAGTCGATTAAACCTTTAACGCTACGCCCCAATCGATCAAGCTTCCAAACAACAAACGTATCTCCTTCACGTAATTGATCCAGAGCATTTTGTAATCCAGGGCGATCCGCTCTTAGGCCACTGAGTTGATCTTCATATATTTTCTTGCACTCTGCTTCTTTTAGAGCCGCTATTTGAAGATCCAGGTTTTGATCTTGAGTAGAAACGCGCGCATAGCCGATATACATTTTTCTATTTTCCCATCCATTTGCGCAAAAGGCGCTTCTTCAAAGATGCACGCTCTTGGGAATTATTGCCTCGCTTATTGGCAATTTGTTCAGAAATCTCTAATTGTTCAACTAAAGGAAAATAGTATTTTCCATCTTTGCCCATAGACCAGATGTTACTAACTTCCTCTGGGAGTGTGGTAGAATGGTTATCTAAATCATTAACCTTTAATGCAGCCAGCTTAAGTCGTTCCTTCAAGCGCCATCTTTTATGCCAAATGAATTTATCGAACTGTTCACTATGGCATGTTGTGCATCCCCTAATTGGGTTTTTTTTATAACTGCGACTCATAAGAAAGTATCCATATTCTCAAAACTCATTGAGAGACTAACAAAACGAGAAATCTATTTCAAGAAAGGTTTTCGAGAATCTAGACACCTAGACTTCCTGTCACCATATAAGAAGGCATCGCCCTTTATTAAAAACGGACATTTTTGAGAATAACAATATGACGAATAACAAGCGCTTAACCATTTTAACTTCAGAAGAAATTACTGACTTATATGGCATCCCCTCATTTGACGATGATGAACGTGCGGCTTTCTTTTCTCTTGAATCTGTTGAAAGGCATTGCAGTCACAAACCGTCCTTTTTTCCGAGACTATAAAAAGATTGATTATTTTGGAGGAAACACAAGGAACTATAACACAATATATTCAATAAGATGACGAAGGTTAATTGGATTTTTGTCGGTATAGAAGGTGAATTTTCCTGTGAAGTGAATATGCCGCCAGGCAACAGGTGATGTTTTCTTAAGGATTTTCAGTTTTTTCTGGTTATGGGGATCAGCATCAAGGAAGCAAGAATGAATTGAGGCATTATAATAAATAATGGCTCCAGCAATAAGGCGGCCACATTGATTGCTAACCTCGATGTCAATATCACTTCGTCCTATCAAAGCTTTTCTTCCCCCAGCCTTTGCAATGACAGCTCGCAACGTATGATAGGATTCAAGTCGGTTTTGTGAACGGTGAACATCGGATAAGATCTTTGGATTTAGGATACATTTTAATGTATAGATACTGCGAATGAGCTTGTTAAATTCAAAGATGGCTTTACGTGTATTATTATGGGGAGACAGGGAACAAAGCTTTCGCACAAGGGTACTCTGGTTCATTTCTTTTAAGGCTAATGTCGCAATCACTCTGTCGATATTATCTTTTTCATCGAGAATGAGCTGCCGGTCTAACTGGCTAGCTGGTTTGATCAAAAATTTTTGATAAGATGACGTTTCTTTCGACCCATGAATATTATCCAGCTCTTTTTTAAGGTTAGTGAACCTGGGTCTCAGCTCGCCACCAAACCAATGCAAGAGAGCAAAGTTGGCTTTATTAATACTATGCATGTCCCCTGTAATAACTGTTGGCTTAATGGTAGAGGTATTGCCATACCAAATATCAAATACGAAATGGCTTTCATGTTCGTGCGCCCCAATGAGTTTCGTCTGTATTGGAACATGGTTGGATAATAATGTGTAAGCAACAACGCCCCTGCCTTTGCCGAAATATTTGCGTGAGCGCCGTGCTTTAATTGTGGGAGTTATGGCCTCGAATTTTTGACCGTCCGTACTTCCATAAAGGATATCATCAAGATCAAAAGTATAATGCGGGAAGATACTTAACTGATTGATCTCATTGGCAATTAAATCATGAGATTTCTCTACCGTTGCTAGGCGTATATACTGCTGATAGGTTGTATTGAGAACATCGTATGAAATATCGCTTGTTTGTGCCATTTTGTGTATCCCTACCCCTGTGGCTTGGGACAGCAAGGCAGCAATCAGTTCTTCTTCGTCTGGCTTTCGTTTATTATAGAGAGGTTGGAGGGGAGTAAAAGCAGACAAGAATCCAGTTTGGCTATTCGCAAATCGTAAGATATCACTAATTTCAATGATAGGCAGTTTATCATAAAAGCCTTGCGGGTCATCCTCCCTGTCATCATTGATAAATTTTGGACTCGTCCATATGATCTCTTTTTTGAGAGGGTCATATTTAAGATGCTTTAATTGGTCCTTTTTCAGCCTATGGTTGAATTGCTGCCAAAGCGTCTCTAGTTCGCTAAAAAGCGAGTTAATTTGATCTTCGTAGGGGGATTTCAACCAAGGAATATCCAGAGTTTCCAGGATAGTGGATTTTTGTGTCACACAGACAAGCTCATCCGCAAAAGGACGATGTTGAACGCTATCATTAATATAGAGAGCCCCTGTTTCCATTTGCTTTATAATTTGGCGGTACACAAGGATCTCATAACGTTCTATCTGAATAATTGGGGAGCCGCATTTATTAGATGACACTAAATAGGGCTTAAGTCTGGAAGAAATGGAATTAAGAGGAAATGCCTCAAAACGTTGTTGTGATAGAGATTGCTTCCTTGTAAATACTTCTTTCATCCAGCTAATCGCCTTGATTAGGGGGTTGTCGGGGATACGGCTTTCAAAATCAATATGCATAAATAACAGTCGTAGGTGGCGTTTATATCGAGATGCCATTTTTTCTCGTTCTTTCCATTGGAGTTCTTGTCTGCGTTGGGGTTTTTTCACCATCTTTTCCCCAATGGACCGGATCGTGTCTTTAGGAAGAATTTCGAAGGCTTGTTGACGTGCTGCTCCTAGGGTAAGTGTGTCACTCAAATTATCATCAACGTACATAAGAAGAAGGCGCCCGACCTTTTGATCAGAGTGTTCAACATTTTCAATAAGACGGTTCCTTGCTTTTTCCTTAACTTCGTTTTCAAGATTTCTTAACCAGAAAGCAAAGCCATCAACCAGATTATCATTGATCTGCCGATAACGTTTAAAAACATAGCACAAGAGGTAAAGATAAGTTTGTTCCTCCTCAAACCGTCCCAAATCATAGATCGTATAATGGTGAGCCAGGCTCGCATAGTAATCGATATTCTGCTGCGAGATATCGAGATGTGGTAAAACTTGCTGAGCAATCTTGTATAATGGGTTCAGAATATCATGTTTTTTGCGTTCCAACCCCATCAGCGCTGCCCCGAAACTCTTCGCATCTTGTTTAAGCGCTGCCAGCTCTGATAGCGTCCTTTCTGATTGGATGAGTTGCTTTAGGCTTCCTTTATGGAGCTCTGTAAGATGGCTTCTTAAAAGGCATTTGAGTCGTGTTCTTTCTTCTGCCATAGTCCGGCTAACGATTTTCTGTAACGTAGAATATCCAGGCCGGATAATCTTTTGGTTTTGTAAGAAATCCAAAATTTCATGGGTTATAAAATTTGGTGCTGTGTCACGCCGCGCACTTAACTTAATCCGATTATCTAATTCTGGCAAAAACTCGCGGGACCAGAGCTGATAACCAAACAAATCACTGACTGCTTTGCGCTGCAGATAATATTCATGCTTTGTCACCGTAAATAAAGATAAAGCTTTGTTATCAAAGTAGCTCAAAAGAATGAATTGGAGGTCATCTTCAGGTATCTTATCCAATGAAAATCGAAAGAAAAGCTTCTTGGCTTTGAAATAGCCAATCTGTGCCGCGCAATAAACCTGAGCATGAAAAGAAGGCCGGCTTGAAATGATCTCCAGCTCTTTTTCCGTAAAATCGAAAAATGTTGCCCGTTGCTCTTTATCAAAATCTGGAAACCCGTAAAAAGCGAATTCTTCCAGAGATGATAAAACGGAAAGTCTTTCGCTCTTTGTCATAAAATAATGCCTCCCTTATAAGGTGATAACGACCATTTTTGTTAACTATTTTAGCTATCATTAAGGGTCATATTATGCCATTCTATATTTACTGGTATTATATATAGAAATAACCTTAAGACCAAACATCCTAAAAAATATGAGTTTTATATGATTTATGGCTACGCCCGCGTCAGCACCCAGGACCAGAATCTGGAAAGTCAGAAAAATTTAATCAGCCGCTATGGCATAGATCATAAGCTCATGATAGATGAGTGGATAGAGGTTGAAGGGTCATCCAGGCAATCAACACAGGCACGTAAAATTGATGAATTACTCAACAAACTCCAACCGATGGATATTATCATTTCCTCAGAGCTTTCTCGTTTAGGAAGATCACTCAAGGAAACGCTCAATACAATTGAATCTATTGTTCAAGAAAAACAAGCTAGATTGATTTTGATTAAACAAGGCTTGGACATTAACCCTCACAATACAAATAATCTTACTAACAAAGTTTTAATTACTGTCTTTTCTATGGTAGCCGAACTTGAGAGGGATTTTATCTCAGAACGCACCAAAGAAGGATTAAAAGCCAGGAAAGCAAAAGGCATAAAGCTTGGAAAACCAAAGGGAACCCTTCAATCTTCTATGTATGATATCGATAAAGATAAAATTCTTCATCTCTATGATTTAGGCGTTCCTCTTCGCAAAATTATTCAAACTCATATTAATTATGGTAAATATGCTTCTCTTAAAGAATACATTGATAAGAGGAAATCTCAGGAATCTGTGAATTTTCTTGATTAAAAATACTCTGATTTAAGGTAAGTCTAACTACCCCGATCTATCCTTGGTTAAGTTCGGGATACTTTTCAGGATTAGCACGATAATAGCTTAAATACGGGTGATTTTCGGGAATTTCCACTGCAGCAATATACAGTCTGCCTTCAAACCCTCCTCTAGCTTCCTTTTTTTGTAAACGCTGGGCTTCAAGGTCTGCTAATGAAAACCCTTGGCAAGTTGTAAGTGCATAGATGACTTCTAACAAATCAGCAAGCTCTTCCAACATTTCTTCAGGCGAAAGTGCTGTATGAACCTCTTGAACCTCCTCAAGAAGTTTCTGCTTTAATTGTCTTATGAATTCGTCTTGGCCCATGACACGATGAAAGACGTTTATTCCTGAATCTTGCAAAAATTGTGGAGACCTATCTCGAATAAGTTTATCAAATTTAAAATGGTTAGTTTTCATCATTATGTTTCTACATAAGTTTCTTGAAGATTGTTCGCTAAGAACGATTCATTGATCGTGGCTAAAGAAATATACCATGCGTTAGTCTCTCTCAGCAACTCTAATCATGTCGATAGCGCTGTGCTTGATACTTTTTGAAGGTTGCGTAACCCTATTTACTTCCAAGACTCTTCTGTCCAGCCCATTGGGCTCAGCCCACATCCCTGGTTTCCTAAACTATAATCTCGGGTTTCATTCAGTAGACAAGCTGTTAATTTGTACCAAACAAAAGAAGCATTTCGTCAGTTTCTTATCCATAAAATTTCTTCAAATAGCGATATTTTTTGTGTGATAAGTTTGCCATCCCAACATGTCATATTAAGCGAGTGCGTTCAAAAACCTCCTTCCTCGGAAAAATGGACGGTTTGTGTCTGAAAGGCCTGAAAG
>NZ_AEWF01000016.1 GCF_000190415.1 Candidatus Odyssella thessalonicensis L13 | reverse complement strand
TGGGGTTTTTTACCCAAAGCCGCGAAAATTTTGACGGCCTAGCTGAGATCCACCCTACACCTTGTTTTTATGGTCAAAGTTGATTTTTGGAGAGCTTAAGAGATCTTGAATAAGTTGTTGTAGATCAATGTTTTTTCTTTTGGGTAAAATTCATATCTCCCAACAAAATTGATATGCTGCCAGGCTACTGGAGATAAACGCTTTATCAAGTCACAACTTTCTTTATCACCTATTCTTTCATAGTACTCATAAAGGCAGGATAAGATGGATGCATTATAAAAAATAATACAATTAGCAACCAGCCTAGTGCATTGGTTATGAATTTCTAATTCTATTTCGTTTCTGCCTGGGATTTTATTGCCAGAAACTTTTCGTATTGCAGCCATTAGTTGGTGATAGGCCTCTCCTCTATTTAAGGAACGATGAACCTGTGAGCGCATGTCAGGCAAATCAATATAAGACAGCATATATAGACTCATAATGATTTTATCAAATTCAATTAGAGCCTTCAGAGTAGGGTTAAGACGTTTATAGGAAGATAGTTTTCGGATAATAGTAGCCTGGGTTGTTTTTTTCAGAGCAAGAGAGGCAACAATTCTTAAAGCATTATTCCATTCTTTAATAATAAGATTCTCATTAATCTTATAGCTCGGTTTGATGAACAAATCTTTGTATTCATCTGGATTTTGAAAACTTACCAAGCTCTCTTGGGCTTTTTGATGCAAACTTGTAAATCGCGGCATAAACTGATAGCCAAATAGATATAACAGAGCAAAATTTACCCGATTGATGCTATGCATATCACCAGAAATAGCTGCAGGCTTAATATCACTACTGTTATTATAAACGATATCTAGCAAGTGATGGCTTTCATGTTCATTTGCGCCAATAATCTTACTATTAATGGGTAAATGATTGGCAACAAGGCTATAGCTTGAGATACCTTTTCCGAAACCAAAATATTTTTTAGAGTGTCGAGATATGAATGTTTGGTATTTCGTTTCGACTTTTTGCCCATCGACGCTGGCAAGAATGCCATAGTCTGTAAGGCTATAAAATTTAAAAATTGATAGCTTAGCAATTTCATTCACTAGAATATCATTTGCTTCTTTTAATGTAAAAACACGGAAATAGGTACTGTGGATGGCATCCATGGAAGACATGGTTATATCCGAAATTCCAGCCATTTTTCTGGAGCCAATACCTGTACCTTCTGCAATAATGCCAGCTACTAAGGCATTTAAATCTATAGGCTTTTTAGCCTGGTGAGGAAAGAGTGGGGTAAAAGCCTTATAAAAATTGGTGTTTTCTATCGCAAACCGCACGACCTCACTCAGGCTAGCATTGGATATACTTTCATAGAGAGGATTGTTAACCGCTTCGTCTTGCTTCTTGTAAGGAAGTCTCCAGGAGATGCTATTTTGTTTAGACTCACGAAGCTTAATATGTTTGTTGTGGCCATTTTTTATATTGTCGTTTATTTCCTTATATCTTTGGGATAAGAGTCCATTTAACTCCTTCAGCATGACCTTAATAGGTTGTTGCAATATTGGTAGATTAAGCTGCTGAAGAACCTGTTCCCAGGTATTGGCCCAATCAGAATAAGGAATAAGATCTTCTTCAATAGAGCGATGCTTTGTACTTAGCGGTACAAAAACCTGTCCTGCTTCAAGTTGCCGTTGTAATTGAAGGTAAAGCATAAACTCATAAGGATGACCATCTATTGTCTTCCTTTTAGAGTGCTTATTTTTGCCGCCTCTTATCGTGATGTAAGTTAAAAGGGCTTTTGGGATAAACTGAGTGGGGATGGTTTCATAGGAATAACCCATAAATGATGGTTTGCTTTCAAGATGTGTCCTCATAAATTCTATTCCATCTTCAATTGGATTGGCTGGGGTGCTCTCAAACTGAATAGCTTTAAATATAGGCCGTAAGTTTAAAATGAAGGATTTAGACTGGGCTTGAATATATTTCCAGATTAAGCGAGTCTTTCTGCTGTTTGCTTTTAGTAGCTCTTTAACGAACTGGTCTATTTCTTCTTTAGGTACAATTTTAAAAGCAGCAGGTCGAAGATCTTTATCGGTTAAATACTGATCTATATATAACCGAGCCAATTCCCCTGCTTTGAGAAGAGTTTTATTTTTTTGATTTTCCTCCTTGTCCATTTGCTCTCTGGCAAGCAGTTCGGCATCATTGTAAAATTTACGCGTGCGATAAATAAAAAAAGTAACTAAGTGGTCATTAACTTTTAGGAAGCGGTCGTGCGCGAAGCAAAGCAAATATAACCGTGATAGACTTGGTTTCATTCGTTTAAGCTTGTAGGGAGTATAATAAGCTGCGAAGTTTGCATAGTGTTCCATATTTTTAGGAGAGAGATTTAATTCTGGTAAGATATGACGTGTACGCAGGCATATGTCTATCAAATCTTGTTGTTTGGAGAGCTCTTTCCGCATTTCAGTAGTGCTAAAATTTTTTGGATCTTTCTTCAGCAGAGTTAAACGATAAAAAGTATCATCTTCCTCAAGTAGCCTATCTAAAAATGTCTGAGTCTCTTTATCCAGGAGTTCAGATATTTTATTAACCAATTTTTGTTGCTCTTCTTGCAAAGCTTTTGATATTAGAGTTTGGATTGTTGTGTAGCCTGGCTTAACAAGCCGTTTTTCATGACAAAATTTTAGTAACCCTTCAAAAATAAAAAGAGGAGAGACATGAAGTTTAGTAAGGCTAATAGCGTGATCATATAGTTGGAGGTGATCCTTTGATTTCGCTTGAGCATAATTATATAAAGCTAAAATTCTCTTCTTGTTTGTATAATGCTGATAATTACTAAGCTGTTTTTTAGGGAACTTCGTTTCTGGAAAATAACGATTGATGATATACCATGCATCATGACGGACTTCCAGAAATGTAAAATCAAAGAAATACCCCCTCGCTTTAAAATATCCCAACTGCAAAATAAAATTAATCCTCACAGCAACACTGGCAAGTTCATCCACTATTTTCCTTTCAACAGATTTAAGGTAAAAGAAATCAGCGCGTTCATTATCGTTAAATGAGGGAATGCCATATAAGTGAGTAATTTCTTCTGAAGTTAAAATAGTTAAGCGCTTGCTATTCGTCATATTATTATTCTCAAAAATGCTCGTTTTTAATAAAGGTTGATACCTTCTTATATGGTGATGGTTAGCCTAAGTGTCTAGATTCTCGAAAACCTTTCTTGAAATAGATTTCTCGTTTTGTTAATCTCTCAATGAGATTTGAGAATATGGATATCTTCTTTATGAGTCGCAGTTATAAAAAAACCACAATTGTGGGATGGACAACGTGCCAAAGTGAACGATTTGATAAATTTATTTGGCACAAAAAGTGGCGCTTGAAGGAAAGACTTAAGCTGGCTGCATTAAAGGACAATGATTTGGATAACCATTTTACCACGCTCCCAGAGGAGGTTAGTAACCCCTGGTCTATGGGCAAAGATGGGAAATACTATTTTGCTTTAGTTGAGCAATTAAAACTTTCTGAAAAAATTGCTAATAGGCGAGGCAACAGCCCTCAAGAGCGCTTATCTTTGAAGAAGCGCCTTGTACACAAGTGGATGGGAAAATAGAAAATGCATATCGGCTATGCACGCATTTCTACCTCAGATCAAAATCTGGATCTTCAAATAACGGCTCTAAAAAAAGCAGAGTGTAAAAAAATATATGAAGACCAGCTCAGTGGCCTAAAGGCAGACCGCCCTGGATTGCAAAATGCTCTAGATCAACTGCGTGAGGGAGATACCTTTATTGTCTGGAAGCTTGACCGATTGGGTCGTAGCGTTAAAGGTTTAATTGACTTCGTTTCAGAGTTAGAAAAGAAAAAAGTTCATTTTAAAAGTCTTACGGATCATATTGATACCAGTACCCCCATGGGACGGTTCTTCTTTCATATTCTAGCAAGCATGGCGCAGATGGAACGGGATCTTATCGCTGAGAGAACCCGAGCAGGTCTTGATGCGGCAAGACAGAGAGGCAGGGTTGGAGGCCGCAAACGACAAATGACCCTCAGTAAAATAGAATCTGCCAAAAAATTATTGGCTAACGGTATTCCACCAAAAGAGGTTGCAAACAACCTAGGAGTTTCAATTCCTACACTCTATAGGTGGGTGCCTGCACAGAAGATATAAAATGTTTTTCATTATATGTAACTTGATAGTATAATCTAATTTTTTCTCTACAAAGTAACACATGGGAAACGTTTTACCCGCGCTTAACAAGATACTGATGCGGGTAAGAGAATGTGGCCTAAATCTTTACCTTGGTTAACCGAGCGGCATTTAATATAACGGAAACAGAACTTAATGCCATAGCAACGCTAGCTATAACTGGGCTTAAAAGCATACCAAACATGGGATATAATAAACCGGCAGCAATAGGGATAGCTAGAGCATTATATCCAAAGGCCAAGAAAAGATTTTGTTTAATATTGCGTAAGGTCACTAAGCTTAATTGATGCGCCTTGGTGATCCCGTCAAGATTACCTGACATTAAAGTTAGCCCTGCACTTTCTATGGCTATATCCGCACCTGTTCCCATCGCAACACCAATGTTAGCTTGAGCCAATGCGGGTGCATCATTCACTCCATCTCCGACCATGGCAACTATTTTACCCTGATCTTGAAGCAGACGAACATAGTCATATTTTTCTGTTGGTAATACATCAGCCTTAATCTTAGAAATACCCAATTCCTGTGCGATTGCTTTAGCTGTGATTTCGTTATCTCCTGTGAGCATTATGACTTCCACTCCCTGCTCTTGAAGTTTTTTTATGACTGGTTTTGTGGACTCTTTAATGACGTCTGACACAATGATTAATCCACAAAATTCATAGTTAATAGAAACAAAAACAACTCCCTGACCAGCCTTACGATACTGATCTATATTTGTAGCTTCTGGTAAGTTGATACCCAGTGAGTACATGAAAGCCTCATTACCGACAGCAACAAATGCATTATCTATTTTGCCTTGTACGCCTCTTCCTGTGATTGACATAAATTCTTGAATTTCTTTTAGCGTTAGTCCCTTTTTCTGTGCATCTTCCACAATGGCAGCTGCCAGTGGATGCTCACTACCTTTTTCGAGCGTGGCCGCGTATAAAAGAATTGTCTCTGGATCTTGAGCTGAAACATTTATGATTCGTGCCACTTGAGGCTTTCCTACTGTTAAAGTTCCAGTTTTATCAATCACAAGTGTATCTATTTTGGCCAGAGTTTCTAATGCTGTAGCGTCCTTAATTAGAATCCCTTCCCGTGCTCCCCGACCCGTTCCAACCATAATTGACATAGGGGTTGCTAAACCAAGAGCACAAGGACAAGCAATAATCAGCACTGCTATACTAGCTACCAGGGCATATGCCATTTTCGGTTCAGGACCCCAAATGTACCATATAACAGCCGTCACCAACGAGATACCAATGACTATTGGTACAAAATAGCCCGACACTTTATCCGCTAATCGTTGGATAGGGGCTTTAGTGCGTTGAGCCTTTGTGACCATTGCCACAACTTGAGCTAATACCGTTTCATGCCCTACCCGCTCAGCTCGTATAATTAAACTGCCGTTCATATTTAATGTTCCTGCCATAACTTTATCACTAACGCTCTTTTCAACAGGTATGGACTCGCCAGTAATCATAGCTTGGTTGATGGTGCTGGTTCCTTCAACAACGGCCGCATCTACTGGAATTTTATCACCGGGTCTGATTCGCAATAAGTGACCTACTTTGATATGTGATAATTCAATTTCTTGTTCAGTCCCATCTGGCATAATGATTCTTGCAGTAGGTGGGGTTAACTCTAATAACTGCTGAACAGCTTGGCTCGTTTGTGAACGGGCTCGTAGTTCTAATACTTGACCTAATAGTACAAGTGTCGTAATAACAGCAGCCGGTTCAAAGTAAACCGCCGCGGCATCAGACATCAGTAAATAGGAAGTAAAATAAGGGACTACTAATACTGTCAAACTGTACAAATAAGCAACCCCAACTCCTAATCCAATTAAGGTGAACATATTAAGGTAACCACTTTTAATAGATGCCCACGCCTTTTGCCAAAATGGCCATCCACCCCACAAAACAACAGGCGTAGCAAGTAATGCTTGAAACCAGTTAAAGTAAGGACTGGTTGCTAAGTGTTGCAGCCATCCAACAGGAGAAAAATGCATTCCCATATTGATCAGTAATAGCGGAATTGATAGAATCGCAGTGAACCAGAATCTTTTACTCATATCTTTAAGTTCATGCTGCTCGTCGTTGGAGGCGAAAGCGTCTGAAGGTTCTAAGGCCATCCCGCACTTAGGGCAGCTTCCTGGACCTAATTGTTGAATTTCAGGATGCATGGGACAGGTGTATACGAGCCCTGTTTGAATATCTTTCAATGCCATATAATAACTTTCCTTTTGCGAAGGCTGGCCACTTGAACAACAATTGTTTTCAGAATGATTTTCCATAATTAAGTCCTCCTTAATCAAATCTTTTAATCAATTCTCTAATTTCATCAACTTTCTGCTTTTTTGCTTCCAAATTGTCCCCTAGAAATGCGTCAGTGACACATGTTGATAGGTGTCGGTCTAAGATTTGCAGCTCAATATTCCGCAGAGCCGCTCGAGCTGCTCGTAGTTGAATAAGAATATCACCGCAATATCGATTCTCTTCGATCATGCGTTTAATACCTTCAATTTGCCCGGAAATACGATTTAAACGTGGTAAGTCTTGTTTATGACTGGGATGTTGGTGACAATCTTTATCCATTTTAGGTTAATCCTTTTATATACCCTATATGGGTATAATATATACCAGGGTGGGGTATAGTCAATAGGTTATAAAAAAACATGCTTAGATTCAATCCAAGCATGTCGCTAGAGTGTTTATCTATCTCTTAGTTAGATTCTATATTAATTCCAAAAGGGACAAATAGTTCTTTTCCATTTAGTTTAACTTGAGCAAACAGTTTAATAAATCCTGGAGCAGAAGGTTCCAAGTGAAATTCTAATTCAGGTCCGCCACGATCCGTCTCTTTTGTTGGCTCATCTCCCATGGGGTGAATATGGACAACTGATTGCAGACCTTCACTAAACCCTACAATATGAGCATACGCAGCCATAATAGGTTCTAGCGTTTTGACTGAGTCACCTTTTGCATCAGTAACAATAATCTTGCCCATAACAGGTTTACCCGCTACAAGCTTATCTTGGTCAAATGATAACTTGAAAGTATAGCCCTCAACCGTGCTTTGCAATGATACGTTTTTATCAATTGGGGCGCCTTTTTCCCCTTTAATCAAATCAGAAGTGACATACTGTTGCTCATTAGTTGCTACAGGAACTAAATCGGCCCAAAGCTTATAGCTTCCTTTAGCTTTTGGGGTCCACTCAAATTGATAAACTCCTGGTTCCTTGGTAGCTTTAGGATGAATATGATGATAATCGGTAAGCGAGTCATCCACAATCAACAGATGCACCTTTTGCGTATGGGCTTCCTTGAGGTCATTTAGGGTAACGGGTTGATCATCTGTAATTTTTGTCAATTTAATTTGGGTAAGCTTTTTACTTACCTGATCTTCCTGCTTTAATAAAGAGATTTTAATGGTGGCTTGTTTTTCAGCTTTGGGATGCTGATGTTCCTCTGTTTTTTTTGCAGCCATCTCAGAATGATTATGTCCTGTATGGGCACTAACCAGTGCGCTTCCCAGTAATAAACTAACGGCTGTGTACTTAAACAGTTTTATCATCCTATATTCCTTTCTCAAGATTGATGCCTTTTATATATTAATATTGATTATTAATTTTTATCTAACAAAATAAATTTTAAGAAAAGTTAACTTTTTCTCTGTTAAGCTTTTACAAGGAAGCATAATACTTGGCTGGTAATTGAGATGTTTAACAAGATTCTTACATATAGCTTTTTTCTTATATGTTTAAGTGTAAACCCTCCTCTTGTCACTGCGCATACAGGCGAGCCTCATGCTTCTGAACCAAAAGAGCAGACTACCCAAAAACCAAATGGGTTACGTTTGCAAAAAACGGGGGAGACTTTTGAAATTGTCGTTGCAATGGCATCTAAGAAGACTCCTAATACGACGATCTATCTTAGCGATCCTGATTCTAACCGTCCTATCAGCGAGGCAGAAATAATATTGAGCTTAAACTCAACTACCATAAAGGCAGAAAAGACTGACAAAAAAGGAATTTATCAGGCAGAAATTCCATTAGATTCTCAACAATTACTAACCCTTGATATTCAAAAAGAAGAACTTAAGGAGAAGTTTACCTTTGAGAACATTTCAATGCCGCCTTCTCCTTATTCTTTTTGGAGTTGGATTTTTAAACTCGGTACAGTTCTCCTGGTTTTAGGGGGGGTGGGATTTGTAGCTCGAAAGGAAATTATCTCACGCCTAAAAGCGCTTTTTTCTGTTAGCGTCTTTCTTTTCTTCACCATGCCTCATGCCATAGGACACGGAGATCAAGACCATAGTAGCGAAAAAGAGGACTCCAAAAAGCACGCTCCTCATGACGAAGATAAAGACCAACACGTTATCGCTGCTTCTTCAGGAGGCATAATTGTTCCCAAAGAACTCCAATTTCATCTGGGCATTGTGACTGAAAAAGCTTCTGAAAAACCTATTAAAGGCACAATTCGTTTGGTGGGCACAGTGATAAGTGATCCTGCAGGCTATGCGCGACTTCAAGCCACACAAACAGCACGTGTTATTAACCACCCCGATTATCCTTTACCCCTCCCAGGGCAAGCTGTCAAAGCTGGTCAAGTTATTTTAGCGGTCGCTCCAACTCTTACCACTGTAGAGTCAACAGATCAGAAAAATGCCCTTTATAAAGCAGAAAGCGAGATCACTCAACGCCGTAAAGAAGTGGGACGTTTAGAAAAGCTCGGGCAATTTGCTGCTAAAAAAGATCTTGAAAACGCCCAATCAGAATTAGAAAGAGCGCTCAAGCAGAAGGATGAAATTACAAACGGAACTTTCAAACCTGAACTTTTGAGAAGTCCTATAGATGGATTCATCTCCGATCTCCATGTAAGACCAGGAGAAATTGTTACATCTGATAAAACAATTGCTGAAGTTGTTGACCCAAACAAGCTTCTTGTAGAAGCTTTGGTGTTTGATCCTGACATTGCTAATCAGATTAATGGAGGGTACATTTTTTCCCCTTTAAAACCCTTGAAAACAATTAATGTTAAGATTTTGGGGATAAGCCCGAAAGTCGATCGTGAAGATCAAGCTATCCATATTCAATTGAAGCCAGATACAATTGATTCGGATATTAAACTGGATATGACTGTAGAGGTCGTTGGCGAATTGAAAGAAACAAAACCAACATTAGTGATCCCGCAAAAAGCTATCGCTGAAGATGCCGTAGGAACTTGGATTTTTGTCCATACGAATCCAGAAACCTTCGAGCCAAGAAAGATTCGTATCCGGCGTCAGCTTGCTGATATGGTCGAAATTGAGGAAGGGTTGTTGCCTGGCGAAAGAGTTGTGATTGAAGGCGCTTACCTTCTCAGTCAAGCAAAGTAGAGGAAAAGAATATCATGTTTGATAAGATTATTCATTTCTCTTTAAAATATAGACTCTTTGTTATCTGTGCTGCATCCCTCTTAGTAGCTTACGGTATTATAACCGCCAAACATTTACCCGTTGACGTTTTACCGGATCTAAATCGCCCCATGGTCACGATTATGACGGAATCAGCAGGATTGGCTCCTGAAGAAGTCGAAACTCAAGTCACTATTCCCTTAGAACGTTCTCTCTCTGGGGTTCCAGGTCTTGTAAGAATGAGGACAGTCTCTGGAATTGGTTTATCAATTATTTTCCTTGAATTTGATTGGAATAGTGATGTTTATCGTCAACGTCAACTTGTCTCAGAACGATTAGCAACCATAACCAATGAACTTCCCGCTAATGCAGTCCCGATTATGACTCCTATTACCTCCATTATGGGCGAAATCATGTTATTGGGTATCTCTGCCGAAAAAGCTGAGAGGACACCAATGCAATTACGAACTCTTGCCGAATGGACGATTCGTCCGCGTTTACTCAGTATCCCTGGCATAGCTCAAATCACGACAATTGGGGGAGAGGTTAAACAATATCAAGTTCTTATCGAGCCGACTCTTCTCCATGGATATAAGTTACCAATCAGCGAAATTGAATCCAGCCTAAAAGATTTTGCAAAAAATACAACAGGCGGCTTTCTAGAACATAATTCACAAGAGTGGCTCATACGTCATATTGGATTGACAACTGAACTTTCTGAATTGAAGAAAACATTGGTAAAAGTTATTGATGGAACACCAATTGCCTTAGAAAATCTTGCAGATATTAAATTGGGCCCTGCGGTTAAAAGAGGTGATTCGAGTATTGATGGAAAACCTGCTGTCATTTTAGCCATTCAAAAACAACCTTCTGCAAATACATTAAGCCTGACAGAGACAATTGAGACTGTGGTTAAAGACCTAGAAAAAACCCTTCCAAGTTCTGTCAAGCTTCACCCTCAAATTTTCAGGCAGGCAGACTTTATCGAAAAATCTATTGGAAACGTTGAAGAAGCGTTAAGAGACGGGTTTATCCTCGTCACTATTATCTTAATTATATTTCTTGCCAACACTCGGACTACCCTGATTAGTTTAAGTGCAATTCCTTTGTCGATTATCATTACAATGGTTATCTTTAAATGGTTTAATATGTCTATTAACACCATGACCTTAGGAGGACTTGCAATCGCCATTGGAGAATTAGTGGATGATGCAATTGTTGATGTCGAAAATATATTTAGACGCTTGCGAGAAAATAAACATCTCGCTACTCCCAAGCCAGCTTTGGACGTGATCTTTGAAGCCTCTAAAGAGATCCGCAATTCTATCGTCTATGCGACTTTAATTGTTATTCTTGTTTTTATCCCTCTTCTTGCATTGGATGGTGTTGAAGGGCGTTTGTTTGCCCCTCTGGGAATTGCTTATATGGTCTCAATTGGGGCTTCTTTATTCGTGTCTTTAACATTGACGCCAGCTCTTTGCTATTATCTCCTTCCTAACGCCAAGGCTGTTGAACATCATGACTCTTGGTTAGTAAGACATCTCAAGGTTTGGGATACAAAGCTATTGAATTGGTCTTTAAGCCACCCACAGAAGATTTTCTTTCCCACCCTCTTAGCATTTATTGTTGCCTTGATAAGCATTCCTTTCTTAGGCAAAGGATTCTTGCCTCCCTTTAATGAAGGAACACTTACCATTAATCTTCGTCTGCCTCCAGGAGCCTCTCTAAGTGAGTCCAATAAAATAGGCACTCTCGCAGAAGTGAGCTTAAAAGAGATTCCAGAAGTCATCTCTGTGGCACGAAGAACCGGACGAGCTGAACAAGATGAACATGCAGAAGGCGTCAATAACTCTGATTTAGAAGTGCTCTTGAAAAATGAGGGTCGAGAAAGAAGCCTTATTATTTCTGAAGTCAGAGAAAGACTATCTGGCATCCCCGGTGTAATTTTAAATATTGGCCAGCCTATCTCTCATCGTCTTGACCATATGATGTCAGGCGTCAGGGCAGAAATTGTCTTAAAAATATTTGGGAATGATTTAAAGATTTTACGCCAGAAAGCCGAAGAACTTAAAAGTGAACTCTCAGGAATTTCTGGCCTTGCTGATTTACAAATTGAGCAGCAAGTCAACATACCTCAAATCCAAATTCGCCCCGATCGAGTTAAATCCTTGCTTTATGGCGTCAATACCAATGACCTTATCACCTCTCTTGAAACCCTATTGAATGGAAAAACTATTACAAAGGTTAGAGAAGGAGAAAGACCTGTTGATCTTGTTTTAAGGCTCAGTGAGAAGTGGCGTAATCGTCCTGATCTTCTCTCTCACGTCCTTATCGAAGGTAATAAAGGGCTTATTCCTATCAACAGGGTGGCCATTATAGATAAGACAGAAGGCCCCAATATGATTAACCGTGAAAATCAACAAAGACGACTCGTCGTCATGGCTAATGTAAGTGGCCGCGACTTAAACTCAGTGGTATCCGATATCCAGAATAATATAAAAAAATTATCACTACCTACAGGATACCACATTGCCCTAGAAGGTCAGTTTAAAAGCCAACAAGAAGCCAATCAGCTGATTATGATTTTAGGGATATTCTCTTTAATCCTTATATACCTGGTCCTTTACAGCCATTTCAAATCCTCTTATTTGGCTTTGGTAATTATGGCTAATATCCCTATGGCTCTTATTGGTAGCGTTGCAGCCTTATGGCTTAGTGGTCTTGACTTAACCGTTGCCAGTCTAGTTGGGTTCATTACCTTAACTGGAATCGCCTCGAGGAATGGAATTTTGAAGATATCTCATTATATTCATCTTATTAAACATGAAGGAGAGAGCTTTACAAAAGAAATGGTTATCCGGGGGTCTTTAGAGCGGTTAACGCCAGTGCTAATGACAGCTTTGGTAGCCGCCCTTGCCCTTGTCCCCCTCCTACTTAATGGACAGGCTCCAGGCAAAGAAATTCTCCATCCTGTGGCTATTGTTATTTTTGGGGGACTTATCTCCTCAACTTTATTAGATACCCTCCTTACGCCTGTTATTTTTTGGAAGCTGGGAGAAGCAAAAATTACTAAAGCATTAGAGGATTGATCATGAAAGATACTATCTTCCAGATACCTCTTCTATCCCTTTAAGGCTTGAGTGTTAATACAAACTTAATAATACTACGGTAAAGTAAAACTGTATTATACAAAATATCTTTCAAGGGAGCTTAAAATGAATCGCGCCATCAAAACAATTGCTTTTGGACTTGTACTATCTCTCTCACCGCTATATGCACATGCTGATAATTCACATGATTCCCAAAAAGAAAAGCAGGTATCCGACGAAAAAAAGACCTCTGAACAAAAAGGTAAAGAAGAGCACCAACACTCTATTAACCATGAGGGCAGAGAACCAGGTGCAAAAGGAAAATACTAACCCCTACATCATCCCCTTCTAAAAAGAAGGGGATCTTTCAGTTAACGAGGCAGTATTTGTCTTATTTAAGAGTGATTCTTATTTTAAAAGAGAAACTCTGCAAAATACTAATCACCCCTTTTATGCATTAATAAACTACTTACATTAAGTCAAATATACTCCTATTTCTACGTAAGATTAGATAGGGACTATCTTTCCTCATAGAAATCAATTTTTTATAAGAAAAGTAAAGTGTAGTGCGGATCTCAGCTAGATAGTCAAAATTTTCGCGGCAATGGGCAAGAAACCCC
>NZ_AEWF01000017.1 GCF_000190415.1 Candidatus Odyssella thessalonicensis L13 | reverse complement strand
AGTCCTCACAGCCAAAGCAGTAGGCGGCGACATCCATGCCGCCCAAGAAGCCGCCATCAATGCCATGACGTTCAACACCACTCAAGTGTATGAAGGCCTCGCCACGCACCTTTCTGCTGCCACGGAAGATCCGTTCACGGAAGTTTTTGAGCAGAATTCTCGGCCACCCTTGAAGAAGTCAAAATCTTTTACGGAACAGCGGCAGCTTTATGAAATGGAGATCGTAGAATCTGTTGACCAAGCGGTGCGCGACGATGCCTTAAACAGTGACAGCATTTTTAAAAAATTTCTCTATTATGCTAGCACGGCTATAGGGGAAGTTGAGGGAACAACTCCTATGCATGCTCATCGGGATCGTTCACAGATACGACGAGCTTATAAGGATGCGCCAAAGGTTTACCGCGAAAGCAAAGCATTGTTGCAGGATCTATGGCATGGACGCTCTATAGATGATAGTCGTTTGGATGCCTACAATCAGCTCTTTGGGGATTGGGCCGCAAATTGCACTGGAGTTATGTCTGGCTTTGTTGGCGGGGGTAAGTTTGGGCGTGGCCGAGCTTCGTGGATGCGAACGCCGCATCAGCAGGCAGCAGCAAGTGGCCACCTGAGACCTGGCATCCCGTTATATAACCCCGCCAACCAGAATCGTGCTCCCGCGGGCACGCAACGGTCCGCTAATGCTAATCGTCTGTATGAGGATATGAGAGCTGTTGCGAATGGCGGTAATACTCATAGATCAGCTTTCTCAGACTTGGGGGCTAGAACTGCAGGCACAAAGTTTGGCATGCCCGAGCGCATGTCTGGTGAACAGTGGATAAATAGAAGCACTAATGTACCGAGTATGTCCTCAGGTTCGAGTGGAAGCAGTACCTCTACAAGAGTCGGGGCCGGTTCTACATCAACTGATTCTTCGACAAGCACGAGTGCTGCTACAAGCTTTGGAAGTGGTAACCCTACAAGTGACAAGAGGGTGAATGGCCCTAAAAGCAAGCTAGGTCGCACCCTAGACGGTAAAGAAGAAAGAAAAGGTAAGGAAAGAGAGGGAGGACCAAGGTCATCTGCTAACTCTAACCCATCAACTATCCCCAATATTAGTGAGAACCATGACCGGGTCGCGCATGATGGCTATTATACTCGCAAAAATGAAAGAACCGATCAGCATAATTGGCAGCAACGTATCAAAAATGCAAAGCCGGCGGATTATAAGAAGCATAAACAAGCTACTACAGATCGAGAAGCAAAAGATTTCTCTTCTGGATTGAATGCGCCTTCACAGTACTTACCTCACATTAATGTACCTGTACTAGAACGGGAGGCTTTAAAGAAAGGAAAATTCATTTCTCAACCCGGGGGTAGTGATTATGTTTACTATAGACATACAGAGCCAGTAGGATATTCTAATGGAAAACCTACTAATTGGGTGCGAGTAGAAATAACAAAGCACGCAGATCCCATTTACCACGGGCATCCGAGAGCTGAAAATCTAATTCCTAGCGAGTTAAGAAAAGGATAAAAAGATGGATTTAAGACTAGAAAGATTATCAATTCCTGCTGGATGGATTGTTGAATGGAATGTTTTCTATGATATGAGCCCCCCTTTCTACAATGAAGCAGAGCCACTATGGGAATTATTTAAAGAGGATATGCTCTATATAAAGCATAAAAATATACCTTACTCGGTAGACCTAGGTTGGTCTCCAGAAAACAGTCCCGCAGGAAATTTCGTTTTAAGATTGCTTAAGGATGAAAACTGGAAAACACCAGTTTTAGAAGTTACTTCGCCTAATAAAGATGAAATTGTCGAGAAACTGAATGAGTTGATCTTGGCAGTCTCTAATGGTGAAATTAGGTAATCCTCTAAACTAGGAGAATATAACAATGGTAAACCCACTCAATGGATAAGGGCTGAGCTTACTTCAGGGGAAGAGTTTCATGATCACCCTATGGATTTAGAGCTTTTGAAAATGCTTTTAGGTAAGGTACCCAATGACAGTAAAAATTGGAGATGAACAGATAGTCAATTTTAATAATATAAGGCTGCAGCATTTGAATTATTCTGAGGGGTGGGAAATAAGGTGGAATAATTTTTATGATTATTCCCCTCCTGACATCCCTCAGGACTTATATATAAGTAATTTTTTTAAGAATGAGTCTAGACTAGTTAGCATGTGGGTACTATTTGAGGATGATCTATTATATGCCGTACATCCTAAAGCAGGAATTGCATTAGACTTAGGATGGGGACCAGGTAATCAGCCTGACGGACTCTTCAACATAATCATGATTAGAACAGATGACCAATATTGGGAACGTCCATTAGTTAAATTTTCTTCTCGCAGCAAAGATGAAATTGTCAACAAGTTGAATGAATTAATGCTTGTTGTTTCTAATGGCGAAATTAGTTAGTTATCATTCCAGAAAAGCTACCCTCTTAAAATACTAAAACCTAAGACTCTGGCGAATGTAGTTCAATAATCGCCCAAGGCTATGAAGCCTACGTAAATACTCGCATCCAGCAAGTTTGGAATGGGTCGACACCGATGACAGTGGAGCATTTAGCTCATTGTCGACAGATGGAGGTTTTTGAAGACAGCTATGGGGACTTGGTCTTTGGCCAAAGTGTTCTTCAGGGAACAGGAACTTTGAGCAGTGTGCCCGGTCTCGCCCTAGAAGCAACCCTCTATCATACTGGTTTAACTAATCAGGTTAACGCCCGAGTGGCGCGGTATGCGGTGGATGATCTGCTGACAGTAGGCGGAGGGGTTGGTTTAGTAAAAAAGGTGGCAAAATCTGCTGCCCAGAACGCACGTCATTATGGGGCTCGCCTTGGTCGTCTGAAAGGAACGGTCTTTGATGTTGGGCGAGGGACCAGTCGCTCTTTAAGTGCGTTGGATCTCGCCCGTGGTAATTATTCTCAGCGCACCTCTAACTTTGAATGGCTGCAAGCGGCCAATCGTAACCTACAGGGTTATCAGATTCCGCAAGCCGCCAATAGCAATAGCTTCTTCCAAGATCTGCAAGCGGTGGCTAATAGTAATACGGGCGCCCGAGCTGCTGCTGGAACTATGAGTAACGCTCCTCGCATGTCTTCAGGTAAAGGGGGAGGACATAATCCTACCAGTGTTGGTACCAGTTCAGGGACAAGCGCTGGCAGTGGTGCTTCCGCAAGCGACCGTTCAATGGGCCGTGATATCCTGACAGGTAAGATGGAGCCTAAGAATAAAGGTAAGGTCGGTGAGTGTTCCGCACCTATAGGTAGGCAAGCTAATTTCACAGCTAATAGAGGGACAGTCTATGATCACATTACCCCTACCGCAAAAAATTTAACAGGGACATCAATACCAGCAACATTCACTATCTCAGTAGGAGGAAATAGTTTTTGGGTGCATTCAAACGCTACCAAGCACATGGCAGAGTATTTAAA
>NZ_AEWF01000018.1 GCF_000190415.1 Candidatus Odyssella thessalonicensis L13 | reverse complement strand
CTTTTTAATTCTTCGATAGCTGTGTGATAAGAACAATGCTTATCTGTGGTAATAGAGGACGGCATCTGTTTACACTGTTTCAGTATTTTCTTAAAGAAGCGCTTAGCAGCTGCTAGATCGCGGCTATGAGCCAGCATGAAATCAACAGTCCGCCCCTATTTATCGACTGCTCGATAGAGATACTTCCATTGGCCTTTGACTTTAATATAAGTCTCATCCACTCTTAAAGGCTAGCTAAAGGTCGAGCATACCAACGGATCCTTTTCTCAAATTCGGGAGCGTAATGCTGAATACAACGGTAAATGGTAGTATGGTCATCCTTTATCCCCCTTTCACTGATCATTTCTGATAATTGGCGATAGCTCAGAGGATAACGTAAGTACCAGCGCATACATTGCAAAATAATTAAGCCGCTAAAGCGGCGCTTCCAGAAATCGCTCTTCATTGTAAAAACTTATCTTCACGAGCTTTGATAAATGCTATTATCTTTCATTAGCTCTAAATGCAACAGTCCCTTTATTCTTCGAAAGGAGCGTAATCTGCCACTACCATTAAATGGTCAGAAGCAAAGGTACGATTTTCTGTGAGGCTCGCTGGGTTTAATTCCACTTCTCCTGTTTCAGGACTGAATTGGGTCAGTACATGCTGCGAGCGTAAGGATGGTTTGTTACTGACTATTACATCTAACACCTTGGGTTGTTTCAAGCATCCCTCTTCAATAGGGTTTTTATAGGTGTCATAATTAAATCCTACAAAAGTTGCAGCCGGACCCCCATGGCACCCTTTAGGGTTTACCGCGTTGTAAGCGTCTTCAAGAAGGGGGGCTAAAGCGTGTATATCGGATTCTGTGGATTCATCGGTTACAGGGATAATATTACGGTCACCCATTGATACCCAAAAATTGTTTTGAGATATTTCTTCAATTTTCTGCCGTTCTATTCTAGCACAATTTAGACGGGTGTCATGGTTTCCACTCAACGGATAATGGGAATTATAAATATAGACTGATTTCTTCGTAGGTAAATGAATTAGGTGAACCCAGAGCGGCCCCCGATACGTATTCATGTTGCCAAATCCTTTATCTGTCTGGGACCTATCTCTATGGATAGGTAATGCATCCGGATCTTCTTTTAACCAGAATCGCCCTTTATCTTCTAATTTAAATTTCTCAGTTTTATAGAGAATACCAACGGTAGGAGTTCCAATATTCTTGCCAATCCATTCTTTCACTTCTGCCCCTTCAACAATAATTCCTACTTCAATATTAGAGGGCGTTTGGGACAGAAAAAATGAGGTGTAGCCAGAAATCTGGGATAGTTCTAAAGCTTGGATTGGGGAAAGTTCCTGGACTCCTAAAATATCTGGATTAATCTCGTTAATAGTTTGTAATACAGCCGAGCGTCGGTGACTCCACTTATGATATTGAAATTCAGGTTCCTTTTTATCAAAAAAGTCAGCGCTAATGTTAAATGAAGCAACGCGAAGAGTATTCGTATCCCCTTTCCTCCGGGTTATATCGCCTGTATAGTTCTCCATAGCAACTGCCGACCCTAGCATACAAAGTAAGCTAAAATATATCTTAGATAGCGACATAGATAATCTCCCTTTAGGTTAAGTAAAAAAAGATGTCTTAGTAAAAATTCTAAACCACCTTTAAAGTATATTTCTTGGGCCAATATATGTCTACCGGGACTGTTGCATTTAGAAAATGAGATAACTATTATCTCATTTTCTAAATGCAACAGTCCCTCAAAGAATGGGTACAATTTTGGGGCAAAAGAAACCGTCTTTGCTTCTTCTCCAACTTTAGCATCGAGTCTTACCTTTAACTTTGATTGACTAATTTCCTCAATAGTTCCAACCATTCCATTTCAGACGTTAAGGCCATTACCGTTTTTCATAAAGAGGAGACGATCACCCTTAGAGAAAGAACGTTGTCTATCTATTTTAATTTCTTCACCAAAGTTATCCTCTTTTAATGTAGTAGATTTTGTACAATACTAAATTATCAGATATCTGTTTTCTGTAAGATTGGAGCAAGGTAATGGGAAACTTAACAATAATAATATTATTGATAGGTTCCAGCTATTGTATTGATTTAAACGATATTGGTTATGGTTCTCAATGGAAAGAAGCTGAACACGAAGCGCCAAGCAAGAGCGCAGAGGAGATCAGAAAAGCAATTGAAGATGAGGCCCTGAATATTGCTTATGCCGAAATGGGCGGACGTATTGGATATAAGGGCTCCGGTCCCTATGCTTCTCAAGCTTATCAATTATATCATTTCGGACATTACAGTTGTAACGATTCCGTTGCAGATTAGGCAATAGGGCGAATTGAGATTGCATAGCGGGATAATTTGGGCAGATTAGCTGACGATAGAGAAAACATCTTAAAGAAAGTGGAAGACGATGCAAAATGTATAGATTAACAATTGCTCCGGAAAACTGTACAGCATAATGGGAAGGTAAGGATTAGGAAGTTTACAATTTCCCCGTTTTCTCGTAAGATTGATCAGATTTTAGCCCCCAATATAACATATAATATCGCCTAATAAAGTAGAACAGAGCACCGAGCATAAAAAAACACCCCATTTTTTCATCATCACTAATATTTGGACTTACATAATACATGAAAACGACTGTGCTAATTGTTAGCCGTGAGAGAAAAGAAAAATAAAGGTAAGGTAGCTTAGTCAACCTTTCTTTAAAGGTTGATTTTTTAGAGAGACCGATTCCTTTGAGAATTAAAGATTTTATCTTAAAGAAATACCAAATTCTAAAACCACAAAAGCATAATGTACTAATTCCGATAATTAGGAGCCCCGTTGTGGTAGTCATCAGTCCCCCTATACTACCAGCTCCCAGCCATAGAATTAAAACTAACAAAGACAAAACAAATCGAACCTTATATCTTTTTCTAATAAAACGCTGAATCCTATCAAAGACGATAGGACAAGTTATTTTATACCCAACGTTTTCTAAGAGATTCGGATAGCTAACCGGCTTCAAACCTGGACTAACAGGGTAAGGATAAAATAGATCACCCTTATTTGAATCACTTTTAAAGTGTTTCCCTAGACAGTCTTTAAAAAACCGTTCCATAATTATTTTATACCTATACGGTTGCTATCTATAAAATAAGAGAGAAATGTTGTGAAATCTATAGAAAAGAAAATAGCATTAGCTAACGGAA
>NZ_AEWF01000019.1 GCF_000190415.1 Candidatus Odyssella thessalonicensis L13 | reverse complement strand
AAAAATTGTGGATGAACTTGCCAGTGCAGCAGCAAGAATTAATTTTATTTTGCAGTTGGGATATTTTAAAGCGAAGGGCGATTTCTTTAATTTTACATTTCAGGAAGTTCGTCATGATGTGTGGTATATCATCAATCATTATTTTCCAGAAACAAAGTTCCCTAAAAAACAGCTTAGCAATTATCAGCATTATACAAACAAGAAGAGAGTTTTAGCTTTATATAATTATGCCCAAGTGAAATCAAAGGATCACCTCCAACTATACGATCACGCAATTAGCCTTACTAAACTTCACGCTTCTCCCCTTTTTATTTTTGAAGGGTTACTGAAATTTTGTCATGAAAAACGGCTTATTAAGCCAGGATATACAACAACCCAGATCCTGATATCAAAAGCTTTGCAAGAAGAGCAGCAAAAATTGGTTAATAAAATATCGGAGCTCTTGGATAAAGAGACCCAGCCATTTTTAGATAGGCTACTTGAGGAAGATGATACTTTTTATCGTCTGACTTTGCTAAAGAAAGATCCAAAAAATTTTAGCACTACTGAAATGCGAAAAGAGCTTTCCAAACAACAAGACTTGATAGACATCTGCCTGCGCACACGCCATATCTTACCAGAATTAAATCTTTCTCCTAAAAATATGGAACATTTCGCTAGCTTTGCAGCTTATTATACTCCCTACAAGCTTAAGCGAATGAAACCAAGCCTATCATGGTTGTATTTACTTTGCTTTGCGCATGACCGCTTCTTAAAAGTTAATGACCACTTAGTTACTTTTTTTATTTATCGCACACGTAAATTTTACAATGATGCTGAACAGCATGCCAGCGAGAAAATGGATAGGGAGGAAGATCAAAAAAATAAAACCCTTCTTAAGGCAGGGGAATTGGCTCGACTATATATAAATCAGCATTTAACCGATAAAGATCTTCGACCTGCTGCTTTTAAAATTGTACCCAAAGAAGAAATAGATCTGTTTGTTAAAGAGCTGCTTAAAGCAAATAGCAGAAAGACTCGCTTGATCTGGAAATATCTTCAAACCCAGGGTAAATCCTTCATCTTAAACTTACGGCCTATATTTAAAGCTATCCAGTTTGAGAGTACTCCAGTCAATCCAATTAAAGCTGGCATGGAATTTATGAAGACCCATCTTAACAGCAAGGCATCATTTACGGATTACTCCTATGAAACCATCCCCACCCAATTTATCCCAAAAGGCCTTCTATCTTATATTACAACAAAAACAGGAAGCAGTAAAAATAAGCACTCTAAAAGGAAAACAATAGATAGTCATCTTTATGAGTTCATGCTTTACCTTCAATTACAACGACAGCTGGAAGCAGGGCAGGCTTTTGTATCGCTAAGTACAAAGCATCGTTCTATAGAAGAAGATCTTATTCCTTATCCTGATTGGATTAATAGCTGGGAGCAGATTCTTCAGCAGCTTAATCTGCCAATATTTCAACAACCTGTTAAGGTCATGCTGAAGGAGCTAAATGGGCTCTTATCCCAACGATATAAGGAAATAAACGACAATATCAAAAATGGCAACAACAAACATATTAAGCTTCGTGAGTCTAAGCAAAACAGCATCTCTTGGCGACTTCCTTATAAGAAGCAAGATGATGTTGTTAACAATCCTTTCTATGAAAATATACCCAATACTAACCTGAGCGAAGTTGTCCGGTTTGCAGCAGAAAACTCTATTTTTTATAAAGCTTTTACACCACTTTTGCCGCGTCAAGCTAAAAAGACTATAGATTTAAATGCTTTAGTGGCAGCCATTGTCGCAGAAGGTACAGGTATTAGTACCAGAAAAATGGCTGGAATTTCGGATATAAATGTGACTTCTCTGGATGCCATCCACAGTACCTATTTCCGTGTTTTTACATTAAAAGAAGCAAATGATATTCTTGTGAATGAAATTGCTAAACTGCCAATTTTTAAATTTTATAGCCTCACAGACTACGGCATTCTTGCCAGCGTAGATGGACAAAAAATCGAAACGAAATACCAAACGTTCATATCACGGTACTCTAAAAAATATTTTGGCTTCGGAAAAGGTATCTCAAGCTATAGCTTGGTTGCCAATCATGTTCCCATTAATAGTAAGATTATTGGAGCAAATGAACATGAAAGCCACCACTTATTGGATATCGTTTATAATAACAGTAGTGATATTAAGCCTACAGCTATTTCTGGTGATATGCATAGTATCAATCGGGTAAATTTTGCTCTGTTATATCTATTTGGCTATCAGTTTATGCCCCGATTTACGAGCTTGCATCAAAAAGCTCAAGAAACCCTGGTAAGCTTTCAAAACCCTGAGGAATACAAAGATCTGCTCATCAAACCGAGCTATAAGATTAATGAGAATCTCATTATTAAAGAGTGGAATAATGTGCTAAGAATTGTTGCCTCTCTTGCTCTAAAAAAGACAACCCAAGCCACTATCATTCGAAAACTATCTTCTTATAAACGTCTTAACCCTACCCTGAAGGCTCTAATCGAATTTGATAGAATTATTATGAGCCTATATATGCTGTCTTATATTGATTTGCCTGACATGCGTTCACAGGTTCATCGCTCCTTAAACAGAGGGGAGGCCTATCACCAACTAATGGCTGCAATACGAAAGGTTTCTGGCAACAAAATCCCAGGCAGAAACGAAATAGAATTAGAAATTCATAACCAATGCACCAGACTGATTGCTAATTGCATTATTTTTTATAATGCATCCATCTTATCTCGTATTTATGAGTACTATGAAAGAAGAGGTGATGAGGAAAGTTGTGATTTGATAAAACGTTTATCTCCTGTAGCCTGGCAGCATATCAATCTTGTGGGAAGATATGAGTTTTACCCAAAAGAAAAAACATAGATCTACAACAACTTATCCAAAATCTCTTAAGCTCTTCAAAAATCAATTTTTACCAGAAAAGCAAGGCATAGCGCAGATCTCAGCTAGGTCGTCAAAAATTTCGCGGCTATGGGCAAAAAACCCC
>NZ_AEWF01000020.1 GCF_000190415.1 Candidatus Odyssella thessalonicensis L13 | reverse complement strand
ATTGAACCCATTGTTCCGGAAGGATAGGGATAAGGGGCTGCTGGCAGGCTTGTGCGATAGGTGAAGGTAAGCACCCAATTCCCAGTCCATTCTCGATTGCTTGAAGGGCATCGCTAGGGCAATCAAAGATAAGGGCACGCCTTCCTCTAAGCGACCCTATGCTCTTATTATAAGAGGCGTTCCGCTCCTGCTCTGAATAGATCAGAGTATGAGAGGTGAAATCTTGGATATTCTCAGGCATCCCTCTCTTTTTAAGGTAATCCTGACTTGCATAAAGATAGCGACTAAAGGTCGCTAAGTGTTTACTTACCTGTCGCTCTTCTTCTAAAGAGGAGGTAGCGGCGTCATGGATGGCAATACCTATCTCCTCTCCTTTAAAATTAGGGCAGGGGGATAAAGTCTTAAAGGTGAAAGAAACCTCAGGGTGGTCCTTGAGAAAAGGGGCGATCTCTTTAATAAACCCGGGGTTTTTTATAAGGGGATGGATATCTATTATAAATTTCTCTTCTATTCCAGCTGTGAGCTTAGCCATCTTCTCTAAGGACAGGTCATATTGCTCTAAGATATTCTGGGCAGTTTCGAAGAAGATCTTACCTTTGTCGTTTAAGGCCAGGTTTCGCCCCTTCTTGGATAGAAGTTGATGCCCCACTTCTCTTTCTAGACCCTTAAGTAATTTAGATATCGCCGGGGGCTGGACTCCCAGCTTATTAGCAGCCTTAGAGGTCGAGCCCAGGGTTACTGTGTAATAGAAAGCTAAGAGTTTATCTCTATCCATAATAGGGGCTCTTCTGTCTTGCGGTCTAAAATAAATGTACCCTGTCAATCACTGCTTTACAAGCGGTTGCCGATTTTAACAAGAAAC
The DNA here is from genome assembly GCF_000190415.1 of Candidatus Odyssella thessalonicensis L13. GTDB lineage: Bacteria > Pseudomonadota > Alphaproteobacteria > Paracaedibacterales > Paracaedibacteraceae > Paracaedibacter > Paracaedibacter thessalonicensis. Next base: position 1,738 of record NZ_AEWF01000020.1, on the reverse strand, counting down.
TACATATTTGTTCCGCTTAGGAAAAACTTTCCTGAGAGAGGAAACTTTTTAGCTATTTTCCTTAACAATATCTGCCCTTAACCTTGATATTCATAAAATTAATATCTATTATCCCTTTAAACATATTCCAAATTGGAAATAGTTGATGCTTATGAAGGTGATAAGAGGGAGAAATGATGTCAATTAGGCAAAAAGCTTGTAACTCTTCGAGTTTTTATATTGCTCTATGGCGCTTTGAGGATGGAACAAGCGCACAACAGTTAGCAGGATATGAAAATAATAGGGATTGGCTATCTGCCCGCCGACAGGCAGAAAAGGATCAATCTCCTGAGAGGGGTAAGGTTATCCATTTTAGAAATTATGTTCCAGGGCAACTTGCATAGGTATTTAGAAAGGCTCAGCTATGAATTGTATTAATCGCCAGACAACCCTTAAAACCTTACAAGAGTATGTAGCCTCTTGGCCAGAGTCAAAGCTCCTCTTCTCTTATAAGCTTGCATATCAGATCAATTTGTCACACTCGACACTGCTCCTTGAGCAGAAACAAACGCAGTTTTCATTAAGGCTGGGAGTAAATTTCATCAGCGGTTACTTACAGATCAACACTTTCGATTTGAAGACAGATGAGCCTCTTGAGAATAGATGCCCGCCTCTTTACGATGCAGCTTTAGTGGAACTTGTCGTCCAAGCGCTTGAAGTCATTTATCAGTGTGCGGAGCTTATCAATAGCCCTAAAGTGAGTCTGCTGTTGACGCGAGAGCAAGCTGAGCATCTTAATTTGTTTGGAGACTTTTTCAGTAGCGTATCCTCTCAGATGACAGTTTTAGGAAAGCGTACATTATTAGAGTTGCCTACCTGGGATAGCTATTATCAATATTTTAAAACAGAAACTGAGGCTATATTGGCTCACTTGCGTCAGACGATATGGCGGGAACAAAGGGTAGAGCCTTTGATTAGGCAGTATTTAAAGTCTTGGCCTTCCTCAAATCGGCTTGATTTAGGATCACCTTTGATGGCTTCTCTTGCCCCTGAAAAGCTGGGAAAACTCATCAAGTTTCCTCCTCCAAAGCAGGCGATTTAGCTGAGGCCAATCGGTAACCAGACGACCGTAGTTAGATCAGGCCCGGTGATCTGAGGTCATGTTTTGCAATAGATAATCATAAGGATAATTTTTATATGATTGATAAGACCCCCCATTACATAGATATCCATATTGGGAAGAGAGTTAAAGAGCGCCGTGAATCTTTAAACCTAAAACAGAAGCAATTGGCGAGTCTGCTGAAGATAACGAGTCAGCAGCTGTCTAAGTATGAGAAAGGCAGCAATCGTATGGCGGTCAGCCGTCTGTATGAGGTTGCTAAGATTTTATCGGTAACGCCTAATTTTTTCTATGATGGGATAGAGGGGGCCTGGTTATCCCAGGAGGAAGATGACCTTCGCCTTTCTTGGGAAAGTTTGAAAGGCGAGAGAGTTGAATTAGTTATGGGGCAAGTGCAGGGGACAGTTCTCGATATTAAAGTTCTGTCGTCAGAGAGGCGATGATGAGTGGGTAAGAAAGCTTATAAGGCGCTACTATGGCTGCCTTTTTTAAAGATTTAGAGCCCTTTGTAATGCCGGCAACTTTTCCTACGATAACGGCGTTACAATAAACCCCAGATTTCAGCGGATTTCCCAAATTTACTTCCTATCCGCAGAGATCTGGGGACTTCCCTTAACTCGCAGCAATTAAAATGAGGAA